>NZ_CP032616.1:0-2400000 GCF_003626975.1 Pseudomonas sp. DY-1
TACACCTACCGGTCGCTCGCCGTGGGTTATTGCCGGCAGGGCAACTGTTCTACAACGAGCTCGGTCAGTGTTCGGGGACCCCCCGGAGCCGGAACCCGATCCCTGGAACACCATCGGCCAGAACCTCTCCCACGAACACCGCATGGCGACTACACCGGAGGTGTTGCCATCGGTGGCCGCACCGACCCTCCGGCGTGGTCTGCCAGGGTTCCTGCCAGTACGCCTGGGACAGCGCCGGACCCACCAACGTCTACCGCTTCGTCGATGGCACGCCCAATGGCGTGTTCGGCCTGTTCTCGTACAAGGCAACGGCGTGTCCTGTAGCGCCGAAGACAGCCCTAACAAGGGCCCGTCCTCCCTGGAGGCGCAATCCAAATCCGAGTCCAGCTGCACCGACAAGTGACCGACGGAGAAGGGCGGGTGCATATGACCTGCCAGACCAGCAGCGAATACACCAATCCCGGCTCCTGCGACCGGGCCAGGTTAACGGCGAAACCGTGTGCATTCCCAACAGCCCGTCGCCCTCGCAGCAGAAGACCGAGACCGAAAAAGAATCACCGAGGTCACCAACCCGGACGGCTCCAAGACACCACCCACCAGCGAAACCACCACTACGACCAACTGCTCCGGCACTAAGTCCTGCACCACCAGCGTGACCAACAACACCTCCGTCAGCCACACCAACGCCGACGGCAGCAAGGGCGATGAGTCCTCCACCTGCACCGGCTCCGGCTGCAAGGACGGCGACGGCAAATCGCAGGACGACAAGGACAAGGAGAAGAAGAGAAGGAAGAAGACGAGTCGGTAGCGACCGGCCTGGCCTGTACGGAAACCGTGGCGTGCGAAGGGGATGCTATTCAGTGCGCGATTCTGCGGCAGGAAAAGGAGCAGAAGTGCGCGGCTGAAGAACTGAACGACTTCGCGGCGCACAAGGACGATATCGAAGGCTTCCTCGCCGACGCCGATCCCGGCAACCCCGAATCGCCGCAACTCCAGGTGCCGTCCTTCATCGACTCCGGGGCCCGCTGGCTCCCGTCCGGCACCTGTCCAGCGGACCAGTCGCTCAACCTGCAAACCCTGGGTGGCCGCAGCTTCTCGCTGTCCTTTGAACCGCTCTGCGCGGCGGTCAACGACCTGTCCTATGTCCTCGTGGCCATTGCTGCCGTTGCGGCGGCGCTCTACGTGGGCCGAGCCTTTGGAGGTGCCTGATGCAATTCCTCTTCATCGCCCAGCTCATCATGATGATCATCGGCCCCGCCGTGCGCCTGGTGCTGCGCATGCTCGGCGTCGGCTTCGTCACCTACGTCGGCTACAACATCGCGCTCAACGGGGCCGAGTCCTACATCATGAGCCGGGTGGGCAGCAGCGGCGTGATCGTCCAGCAGATGCTCGGCATGGCGAAGTTCGACGTGATCGTGAACATCTACCTGTCCGCCATCACCACCCGCATGGTCCTGTCCGGTCTGGACAAGGCCGCAGACCTCAAACGCAAGCAAGTCTGGCGCGCCCCTGGCGGCAGCTCGATTGAAGCGTAAGGAGCCGCTCCCATGATCATTCTGAGGACCGGCAAGCCCGGTCATGGCAAGACCCTCAACGCCATCCGCGAAATCGATGAGAAAGCCTTCAAGGCGGGCCGCGTCGTCTACTACCACAACGTCACCGGGCTCAAACCGGAGAAGCTGCAGGCGGCCTGGTTCGAGTTCGATGACGCCACCAAATGGTATGAGCTGCCCGCCGACGCCATCATCGTCGTGGACGAAGCCCAGGGCTCGGCGGCGGTGCCCATGTTCGGCGTTCGCGATCCGCGCAAACCGATTCCCGAGCACGTCAGCCGCCTGGAGTTGATCCGCAAGAACGGTCACGAGCTGCACCTGATCACCCAGGACCCGCGCTTCCTGGATGTGCACGCGCGCCGTCTCGCCGATGGGCATATCCACTTCGTGCGGGTGTTCAAGTCGGCCCAGCTGCTGCGCTTCGAATCGCAGTTCGTCATCGAGGAGGTGGAAAAGAAAACCGCCTTCAAGGACGCCGACAAGCAGCCGGTGAAAATCGACCGGCGTTTCTTCGACGTCTACCAGAGCGCCAACGCGGGCCACCACTTCAAGGTCAAGCTGCCGAAGAAATTCCTGCTCGCCTCGCTGGTGATCGTCGTGGCGGCGGGCTTGGTCTTCCGCGCAGTGGAACGCTACAAGGAAGGCGCCTTGCAGGACCAGGCCAGCCCTGCGGCGGCAGAAAAGTCCCTGGTGGACAAGGTCAGCGACAAGGTGGATTCGGTGTTGGCGCCCGAGGCCACGGCGGCACCCAAGACCAAGGCGCAGTACCTGGCCAGCCGCGAACCGAGGATTCCTGATATTCCATCCTCGGCGCCGGTGTACGACGAACTGACCAAACCGGTGAGCCATCCCCGGATGTACTGCCTGTCCACCTCGGACCCCTTCCTGGTGGCCAAGCGTCCCCCGGACACGGTGAAGGATGGCGTCTCCTGCCAGTGCTACAGCCAGCAGGCCACCCGCGTGGCGACCTCCTTCGACTTCTGCTTCAACGCGGCCACCTACGGCTTCTTCGACGCCAGCCTGCCGGACCGGCAATCGCTGGAGAACGCCAGGGCCAATCCGCCGCCCACCACCGGCCCCGCCCAGGTACCGCCTTTCGGCCCCGATGCGCCACCCAAGCAGGTACGCGTTACCCAAGTGCCCTATGTGAAGGGGGAGTTCCTGTGGTGATCGATCGCTTGGCTGTGACCCTCACAGGGCCCTTCGCCGCGGCCTTTTTGCCCGGATGCGAGCTTGCGAGCACCGCGCAAAAGGCCGCGGGGCTGACGGCCCTGTAACACGTCAGACAAAACAGTTTCGAAACGGCAAATACCGGCAAGTAATGGAGATTGGAAAATGAAGGCGAAGGACCTGTTGCGGGTTGATCCGCTGTTCAATGAAGACCCGAAGGGGCGTGTCTTTTTCGATCCACACACCATGCGGATGGTCGATTTGAGCAACGTCCGTTTGCTCCGCTGTGGCGTGGATACCGTCCGCCAGCTCTATCGTGGGCTGATCCGTCCTGGCGTGATCGAGCTGTTCGACAACCCCGGCACCATCGTCGATTTCGCCGGTGAGCGGTGGCATGCCGGGCGAGTGGGCAAGGATTCGGGCTACCAGTACAAGCTCCAGAATGCGGACCTCGGCTTCATTCTGCTGGTGAAGAACTTCAACGTGAAGGTGGACAGCCTCGGCCCTCACGTGAAGATCGAGGTGTCGCCGCATGCCATCGATGCCCTCAGCCCGGAACGCCTCCAGGCCCGAATGGATCACTACGCCGAACACCTGCTGTCCCATGTCGAGGTGAACCAGTGTGCCGTGCATCTGGCCCTGGATCTCCAGAACTGGACCCCGCCCGCCGATTTCGTCGCCCGCATGCACTGTCGCGCCCGGACGCACCGCGACATTTCCGGCATCAACGAAATCCAGTGGGACACCAAGTCCAGCGTCTACGGACGCGGCGAAACCTACATGTTCGGCTCGGCCAGCGGTATCCAGCTCTGCCTGTACAACAAGACCGAGCAGGCCCGGGCCACCGACAAGCTGGATTACTGGGAAGAGGTCTGGAAGCGCCGCGACTCCTTCTGCGATGACGACCCGCTCAACTACGACCCAGAGCAGGACGTGTGGCGGATCGAACTGCGCTATCACCACTCCATCGTCCAGCAGTTCGCCTCTGGCTCGATTGACGCCCGCTCCGGTCAGGCCATCGAAACCAAGACCTTCGAAGCCTTCTCCGGGCATCTGGACGGCCTGTGGCGGTACGGCCTGGGGCAATTCAAGCTGCTGGCCCGTCCTGGCTATTTCGAGCCGATCTGGTCGCTGATCCGCAATGACGTGGTGGTCGATCTGCCGGTGGACTCGCTGCTGGAGGAAACCGAGTACAAGCGCTACCACAAGACCAGCCGGGGCTTTTCCGGGAAGAACGTGGAGCTGTTCTTGGGAAACTTCGTCAGCCTACTGGCAAGGGAGCGGGTGGGCGCAAAAAAGGCATTTGATCGGCTGCAAACCTGGGAATGCTGGCCGGTCATTCGGGATCACTACGCCGCCAAGGAGATGAGCGAGAACGACATCTACAAGCACATCAAGGACCTGCTGGAGGAACGCCATATCCGGTGGGGGAGGGCGGTGTAGTGGCCATCGTTCAGTTGTCCGATGGTCGTTGGCGAGTCGATGTGGAGCCAATCAAGGGCAAGCGATTCCGCAAGACGCTGAAGACCAAGGGCGAGGCCCAGCGCTTCGAAGCGACCTGCCGATCCAAGTGCATCGAAACGCCCAACTGGAGCCCCAAACCCAAGGATCGTCGCCGTCTCTCCGAGCTGGTTCAGCTCTGGTATGAGTTGCACGGGGTCTCCCTCACGGATGGCCATCGCCGCTTTGCCATTCTCAAGACCACCGCTCAGAGCATGGGTGACCCAATAGCGCGATCTGTCGAAGGCGCCCATGTTGCGTCGATCCGTGCCAAGTGGATGGCGAAAGGTGTGAAGGGCAAGACGGCGAACAACCGGCTGGGCTACCTCAAGGCGGTGTACAACGAGCTGTACAAGCTGGATGTGATCGACTACCCGTGCCCGTTCAGCCGTATCCAGCCCGTCCGCTTGCAGGAACGGCCGCTGGCCTACCTGACCAAGCCGCAGATAGCCGAGCTGCTGGAAGCGCTACGCACTCGGGACACGGCGCCGCATACCTACATGGTCGCGCTGATCTGCCTATCGACGGGAGCACGATGGGGCGAGGCGCAGGCTTTGACCCCGGAAAGGATCGGCTCGGGCGTCATAACCTTCGCTAACACCAAGTCGAAGCGAGTGAGGGCAGTCCCGGTGGCTCCGTCCCTGGTGGAGTCGATGCAAAAGCACTGGCGTGAGCATGGCCCGTTCAGCAACTGCATCGGCGTGTTCCGCAAGGTGCTTCTCGAAACCTCGATCAACCCGCCCAAGGGCCAGTCGAGCCACATTCTGCGTCACACCTTCGCTGCCCACTTCATCATGGGTGGCGGGCACATTGTGACGTTGAAGGAGATCCTGGGGCATGCCTCGCTGAGCATGACGATGCGCTACGCACACCTGGCTCCCGAGCATTTGCATGATGCGATCAGGCTTGGGCCGATGGCCGATTTCACTCTACCGCCTGCTAACCAATGACCGAGTCAATTGAAGGGGATACGCCAGTGGCGTACTATCGGCGATGATCTTTATTGAGACTCCGATCTTCACCAAGCGTCTGCGTGAGTTGCTCAGCGACGACAGCTATGCGGCGTTTCAGCGCCAGTTGGCCGAGCGGCCGGATATGGGCGACGTGATCGAAGGCACCGGAGGTATTCGCAAAGTGCGTGTCGCCTCGGGTGGACACGGTAAGCGGGGCGGGTCCAGGGTCATCTACTACCACTTCACTTCGGCTTCGCAGATTGCACTGCTGCTGATCTACCCGAAGAACGAGAAGGATGATCTGTCGGCCGATGAGCGAAAGGTGCTCAAGCAAATCATTGAGCGGTGGAGGTAATCGCCATGAGCAAATTCTTTGAAGACCTTCTGGAAAGCGTCCAGCAAATGGACGAGATCCACCGTGGCGAGCGTAAGCCTTCACGGGAGTTCACCGTGGACGCGCTGCAGGTGAAGGAAATCCGCAAGGCCACTGGCCTGACCCAAGCCAAGTTTGCGGCCATGATCGATGTGCAGCTCGGCACGTTGCGCAACTGGGAACAAGGTCGGCGTGAACCCACTGGCCCGGCCAAGGCGCTGCTGCGGGCCATCCACAATGACCCCAAACACGTCATCCAGGCACTGTCTCACTGAGCCTGTAGGCGGGTCGATTTCGACACTTTTTCGACACCACCAAACCCCAGAAACGAAAAAACCCCATAAATCAGGGGCTTAGTCAGGGGATTTTGGAGCGGGCGAAGGGAATCGAACCCGTTTCAGGTGGGTCGCAGTAGGTTGCAAAGTGGTGCAAAGCCCTGATCACTCGGCCTGCCAAGGCTTTGTCTCGTTGCTATGTGTCGCTGTGTATTCGACACATTTTCGACACCTCGCGGGTTTCGTTACATCCGCCGCGCCGCAGGGTTTCCTTTCCGGTAGGATCGTTGCAATAGCTCAATGTGGGACAGAGGAGGTCTGTAAATGAGCGCAGAAGTTATCGCGGCGATTATCGGGTTTTGTGGGGTTGCTTTTGCCGCCTTTCTAAGTTCTGTTGGATACCTTCTTAAGGCGCGAGTTGAGCTAAAGCGAAGTGCTCGTCTTGTTCTTTATTATCTTATGGAGATCAGATACACCATAAATACTACGCTCATTGATCCCAATAGTTTTTATGAAGGGTTCATGAGGGAGGTAAATAAAGTGTTTGAGGCGAGAGGTATTCCAGTAGCCGATCCTGTTATTGCTGAGTTGGTTGAAGCGGCGGTCTATGCTCATCTGTCAAATATGGTGGGGTCCATACGAATGGAGATTGATGAGGGGCTTTTGGTTGGCTATGAGGAGTCCCTGAAACTATTGGCGTGTGAAAAACCTGTTCTGGCCTATCAGCTAAGGGGCAAGGAGAGAATCCAAGAGGCTGCTTCTCACACAATTCAATATACGGAAAAGTTAGAGAAAGAAATCATTCCTGATATCTCCACTGGGAAAGTTCAGGATTTTCTCCTATCGTTCTCGCGTAGTAAGAAAGGTGAGTCTCTGAATGAGGTTGCCGATATGCTGGATGGAGACATCCTCATGCTCGCCAAGAACTGTGGGTTCCTTGAATATATAAAGTGCAAAAGAGCCTTAAAAAAGACCTCAAGGCTCCATGAGAACTTCGATTTTTCCGGTATAGACGAGTTTCTTGACACGATGATGGACTCACTCAAAGTCTTCGCCCAAGCCCAAGAAATTAAGTAGCAGTAGAAGAACTCTCTCGTCCTGGCTAGTGTTCATGGCGCCAATCAACGGAATGTTGAATAAATTAGTGATTGGCGCAGTGCTCAATTCTTTTGAATTTAAATTGGGGGGTAAATCTATTTCGCTCCCTGTTTTCGAGGATCTGGTTCAGCCATTAAATAATAGGAGCTGGAGCTGGAGCTGGAGCTGGAGCTGGAGCTGGAGCTGGAGCTGGAGCTGGAGCTGGAGCTGGAGCTGGCTTCCTTTTTTTGAACTTGAACAAGAGTTCTGGAAGAAATTCAATCGTAGATGAATTGATTTTTGAGAGGGTCTGTTCTTGCGTTGGTGGTAGATTTCTAAATTGATGAAAAATGAAATTTCTAACTGGGTAGAAGAATTCCTCGAAATTTACTCCGGTCTTCTTTGCAACTCCGCCCAGGAATGAGTCACATTGAGTTTTGAGGTCTGCTAGTGAGCCAGCACAGTTGGCATATTCATTGATGAGCAGCTTTATCCTCTCCTTTTCAGAGCTGAGTACTTGAAGCTCTCGCAGTATGTCCTTCGTCGCTGAGGGGTCAGCTTTCGAAGCGAACAGATTATCTATCACTGCTTCTTGTTCATGCTTCAGGATGTTTTCTAGTAATAACTCAAAGACCTGATAGACATAGAAGAAGCAAAATGCAGGATTGTTTTCGTATGGAAAGAGATTGCCCATGATGGATGAAATTACGTGGCTGTTTTCAACTTCTTCAGATATGTAGTGTAATTTTAGTTTGTCGCCATCTGGCAGATTTGCATGAAAGTGCGAGAGGTCAGGGTTTTTGATTGTGAGTGGACTAAAGCCGTATTTCATAAGGGATGGTATTGCTCGGCTAATATCAAATCCTTCTCCATTCAGGGTCTCCTTGCTAATAACGAGGATTACAGTGTCTGGATGAAAGAATTTTGAGAGTCGTATGTTTTCATCTCCGCTGATGTCTGGTCTTTCAGTGTATATGTCGTCAAACGAGGAGTTGATGATCAGTTCGATTGCTTTGTATGCGTAACGCAAGAAGTGAGGGCTGCTGGCGTAACTATGAAGCGAAGACTCTAGCGCATTTATCGGGATGCACCAGCCAATTCGAGGCTCGTCCGATTCTTTTTTGAGGTGCGTGATAAATATGTCATTTTCCTTGACTCCTTTTCGGAGGAGGAAATGCACCTCAAATTCCTTATCCTTAAAATCGTCAATTAGTGTCAATGGCGTAAAGATCTGGAAGCTAAGTTCGTGGTCCTCTTCGAAGGATACAGTGTGGTGTCCTTCCGAATATCCTGAGTAAACGAGCTTTACGCTTTTTCCATGATGCACACACTCAAAAGCCATAGTGCACCTTACATGTTTTGGGCTTGATACTTCCTAAGAGCAGTCTTGGAAGCTTTGGTAAGGTCTCTGTAGCTTTCTGAGTCTTTGTTGAATAGGTCTCTGAAGAAGAATGTGAAGTAAGTTCTTTGGGCGTTGCCAATTTTACTGGCATTGTTTTTTAGCCAGTCCAAAGAGTTGTTGGTTTCTTCTAGAAATTCCTCTGGATCGTCAATGGTGAGGGTGTTTATTATCTCTATAATTTCATCTACGCTATTTACAGATTGGAAGTCAATTAGCTTTCCAATTGCGGCGCCTAGTCCAGACATGGCCTGCGGCTTTTTAAAGATCTGAACAGGTTTTTTTGCAAAGGGAGAATTATTTTTTTCCAAGTAATCTTCAGAAAGTTCGCAGTCTCCGCAGATTTCTTCTAGTTTCGTGACAAGGTGATGCAGTGTCTCCAGGTACTTTTCAAAAAGCTCTGTACCTTGGTTCTCTTTCGAGAGTTTTTCAAGGCTGTTAATGTTTTCCAGTATGTCCGCCTTTTCTATTGGAAGTTCATCTCTGTCCAGGTAGGCGTTAAACCCTTCTACTACGTCCTTAAAGTTGTACTGGTTGATTCTGGATGCGACCTTGTTGTCGTTCTCTCGGAGTAATTCAACGCCATCTATTCCTGTCTCGATATAGTCAAGGTAAAGAATTTCAATCTGCTGGCGCAAAGACATTGGAGTCTGTCCGGTATTAAGCGTCAGCATTCGATAGAGAATCCCAAGGCGATTCAGGCCAACATATAGCTCCACCCGTATTTTGGATCGACGAACGCTTTCTAGAGTATCAATGTCATTCTTTTCGGTTAGTTCGGTGAGAAGGTCGAGAATTGTATAGGTTCGCTGTAGTCCATCTAGAATCACAAGGTTTGAAGCGTTTTGCATAACCTCGTCGAGGAATCTGCCTTCGTCGTCTGGAATGCTCTCGTCATAATCTTTTATGGTGGTGGTTAGTGCTAATACCACCGGTGGAATAACGCACTGTCTCATCAGGTCGTGCTTAAGGAGTGAGTATACAGTTTTAGATGAGCGTACTCTTTTTCTCTGGAATACGTTGTTTTCCAAGACTCCTTTTATTATCCCAACATACTCCCCAATCTCCATTTCTATAAGGGTATTGGTAGCATTGATTCTTAAGTCTCTAAGATGAGATGCGACTTTCATGGCGTTCCCTGTTAATTTTAAAAATTAGCCTTGGTTATTTAAGGGCATATGTTCGTGAGTGTGCACAAATTTCAATTATTTCATCCTTGTTCGCGTCTTGCTTGGGCATACCATCGCCTAGTCACTTCTTTAGTAATTGCTATCCCGCGCTTTGATTTGGCAAGTTTGAATGCGCTGCATCGTAATCAGGACTGGTTTGGCCCATTTCTGGAGCAACTTCACCAGTCAGCATCCACCACCTGTATTGAGGGAACACTTTGGCGATAGCCAGAATCTCCTCTTCTTTGATCTCCCTCTTGCGGGCAGGGTTCTTCAGATTGTTCCAGGTATAGCGGCTGATTCCCGTCCGCTCTTCAAGCTCCGGTAGGCGGATGCCGGAGCTTTTCAAAATTTCTATAACGCGAGCCTTTATCATAACGAAATGATCTATATGTTATCTATCCAAAATGGATTTGTTTCTGTATTATTCGTTTCAGGTTGATCCATATTGGATCAATTAAAGGCGAATCGCTTGCATTGCAACGAATAGTGACGGAACAACCATGGAACTGGAAGAGCTTGACCCGCGCGCGCTGATCGGCCCGCAACAGGACGTTGAAACCATCGAGAGCTGGGCCGAACGCAACGGCGTCGCATACGGCGTTGTCCGGGCCTGGGCCATGAAGGGTGTGCTGCCCACCGTGAAGCTGGGCAAGCGCCGCATGGTCAACAGCGCCATGCTCCGCACCTGGCTCCTGGAGCAGGAGTGGACGGCATGAATGCTCACCTCACCGCCTGCCTGCGTTCGCTTCTGCTCTCCATCCGCTACTCCGAGCCAAGCGCCTCTCTGTCCGCACTGGTGCTCTTCCACCAACTGGTGCTGATGCATCGCATTGCCCGCTGCGTAAATGCGGACCAGTACATCCGCCTGATGACTCTGGCCGCCAACGCATGCCGCTACGCCCTGGCCGGCTACAAGCAAAAAGCCGTCGCTGCGATCACCCAGGCCGACTCCGCCGCACTGGCCCGTTTCATCGACCTTCATTCCCGAGCAAAGGAGCGCTAGGCAATGGAAAGGGAACGCTTCGACCTGTCACTCAAAGACCTGCTCAGCCCGCCCCGGTAATGCCCTGGCGCGAATTCGCGGACTGGATTCGCATGGGCAACGACCACGACGTGGTGTGGGGCTGGATTCGCAACGGCTACATCCCGTCGCACAAGGTGGGCAAGTACGTGATGGTCAACGTGGCGCTCCTGACCCAGCAGTTACTGGAAAAGGAGTGGACGGCGTGAACCATGAACACACTCGACCGCTACCGCCGCCTCGCCCACGCCGCCAACTGCGACTGCTCTGTCTGCTGGTCCCGTCGCGAACTGGCGAAGAGCGCGCCCTCCCGGTCCATGTCCTGCGAGCACTGCGCCCCGCGCAGATATCCAAGGTCGCTGGGCGCTGGGTCTGCCAGCCGGCCTCGTTCTGCGAGAAACACAGGCCCGCCCGCCGCGCCCCGAAGTACTGGAACGTTGTGTACGACAGCGGCAAGCCCACGCCCTTCGTGCCCATCTACGAGCCGTTCGAGGACTGAGCCATGACTGACGCCCAATTCATCGTCGTGGTCGTGGCCCTGTTCGCCTGGCTGACCTTCCGGCTGGCCAAGGCCCTCGGGCTTCTCCCACGCCGCCGCCCCCGCGCCGGACTCGCCCCGGTCCAGGGCCGCCGCACCGGCTTGTCCGAACACGCTTCACCGTTCGGTCAAACGGAGCGCCGGGCGGAGCGCACCCTTGACCGCGCCCCGCCCTGAAAAGCCTCGGCTGGGGAGAGAGGGGCAGCTCCACCGCCCCGCGCTCCCGAGCCCTCGGCGGCAAGAGTGGGATGACAAGGGCAAAGCCCTTGGTGTTGACCCAGTAACCGGCCGCGCAGGCCCACGTTTTTAACCCCCGGTAGACCGAGACAGCACTCGGGCGAAAACAAGAGTTCGCCTGTGTGGGATCGCTCGGCCTGCTGAAAGGCAAACCGCGCATGTCGCGCACCCAAGTGAGGAAACACAAATGGCACGTTCAATCATGGAAGTTGCATTCCTGGGCACCCAAAAAACCGAAATGGAAGGCGCCAAGTACGTGAAGGTCTTCTACGGCGATGAGCCGGACGGCAAGACCGAGCACGGCCTCTCCATCATCGGCATGGCGGTGGCCGACGATTACGCGGATGAGGTGTTCGCCGCTGGCGCTCAGTTCTCCCCGCTGGAAATGGTCCGCATCACCTTCGAGGTGGACCGGGGCGGCCAGAACAAGGGCAAGAACCTCGCCCTGCACATCGAGTCGGCCAAGCCGCGTCCGACCTCGCAAGGCTCCCGCCAGTCGCAGCCTGCCGCTCAGCCTTCGAGCGAGCCGGCCAAGTCCTAACCGGGGAGGGCGCCGCCATGGTGATTCTGGATCGCGTCGTGTGTGACCGCTGCGGGCGACCGATGGGCCAGCTCTGGAATCAACCGGCCCCGGCGTCCGACCTCCTGCCGCAACTCCATGAACACACCTGCCCCGGTGGCTGCGAACAGCCGCTACCGGCCCAGGTGCTGGAGCACACGGCGTGAATTTCATCCTCTGTGACGGTGAGTGGGCCAGGGCGCAGGCGGCGAGATCGTCTGCACCGGGCAACTCTCGGCGCTCACGGTGGAGGAATTCCGGGCCTCGCTGGATCAAGGGTCCGGCTTACGTGGGAGGACGCCCAGGCGCTCAAGGATGAGGTGCTCATCCTGTTCGCCGGGGTCTTTGCCTTCCTTCTCCTGAAGAAACTGCTGTGAGGATTCACACCATGCGTATCAAGCAACTGCGTTCCCGCATCTCCGCTGCCGTTGGCACCGCCGCCGCTGTCGTCGGCAGTGCCGTCCATGCCGCGGTGCCGACCGAGGCCACCACCGCACTGACCACCGCTGGGACCGACGTCGGGACCATCGGCTGGGCCGTGTTCGGCGTCCTCGTCGCGGCGGCTGCGTTCAAGTACATGCGCCGCGCCCTGTAAGGCCGGTGTCCGTTCCATGGGCCCGGTTCGCCGGGCCTTTCTTTTCCACAGGGCGAGTAGCGAGATGGTGAACCCATGTCCTTCGACTATCCGGCGTTTTATCTGGCCCTTTGCTGCGTGGCTTTTTACCTGGTGTTTTTCGGGCGTCTTTAGCCCTCAAGCATCTGCCGGCACCGGCACCTCGGCCTATTACGTGACCGGACAGCTGACGGCTAGCCTCCGATCGAACCCTGCTGAGTCCTGTGCTGCCTATGGCGCCGCTGTTGGCATTTCGTTTCAAGAGCTCAACGGCGTTGATACAGGGTGTTTCTACTACGGGCCGAATGGGGAGTCGCGCTACACCTACCGGTCGCTCGCCGTGGGTTATTGCCCGGCAGGGCAACTGTTCTACAACGAGCTCGGTCAGTGTTCGGGGACCCCCCCGGAGCCGGAACCCGATCCCTGTGAAGCCACCATCGGCCAGAACCTCTCCCACGAACACCGCATGGGCGACTACACCGGAGGTGGTGCCATCGGTGGCCGCACCGACCCTCCCGGCGTGGTCTGCCAGGGTTCCTGCCAGTACGCCTGGGACAGCGCCGGACCCACCAACGTCTACCGCTTCGTCGATGGCACGCCCAATGGCGTGTTCGGCCTGTTCTCGTACAAGGGCAACGGCGTGTCCTGTAGCGCCGAAGACAGCCCTAACAAGGGCCCGTCCTCCCTGGAGGCGCAATCCAAATCCGAGTCCAGCTGCACCGACAAGGTGACCGACGGAGAAGGGCGGGTGCATATGACCTGCCAGACCAGCAGCGAATACACCAATCCCGGCTCCTGCGACCGGGGCCAGGTTAACGGCGAAACCGTGTGCATTCCCAACAGCCCGTCGCCCTCGCAGCAGAAGACCGAGACCGAAAAAGAAATCACCGAGGTCACCAACCCGGACGGCTCCAAGACCACCACCACCAGCGAAACCACCACTACGACCAACTGCTCCGGCACTAAGTCCTGCACCACCAGCGTGACCAACAACACCTCCGTCAGCCACACCAACGCCGACGGCAGCAAGGGCGATGAGTCCTCCACCTGCACCGGCTCCGGCTGCAAGGACGGCGACGGCAAATCGCAGGACGACAAGGACAAGGAGAAAGAAGAGAAGGAAGAAGACGAGTCGGTAGCGACCGGCCTGGCCTGTACGGAAACCGTGGCGTGCGAAGGGGATGCTATTCAGTGCGCGATTCTGCGGCAGGAAAAGGAGCAGAAGTGCGCGGCTGAAGAACTGAACGACTTCGCGGCGCACAAGGACGATATCGAAGGCTTCCTCGCCGACGCCGATCCCGGCAACCCCGAATCGCCGCAACTCCAGGTGCCGTCCTTCATCGACTCCGGGGCCCGCTGGCTCCCGTCCGGCACCTGTCCAGCGGACCAGTCGCTCAACCTGCAAACCCTGGGTGGCCGCAGCTTCTCGCTGTCCTTTGAACCGCTCTGCGCGGCGGTCAACGACCTGTCCTATGTCCTCGTGGCCATTGCTGCCGTTGCGGCGGCGCTCTACGTGGGCCGAGCCTTTGGAGGTGCCTGATGCAATTCCTCTTCATCGCCCAGCTCATCATGATGATCATCGGCCCCGCCGTGCGCCTGGTGCTGCGCATGCTCGGCGTCGGCTTCGTCACCTACGTCGGCTACAACATCGCGCTCAACGGGGCCGAGTCCTACATCATGAGCCGGGTGGGCAGCAGCGGCGTGATCGTCCAGCAGATGCTCGGCATGGCGAAGTTCGACGTGATCGTGAACATCTACCTGTCCGCCATCACCACCCGCATGGTCCTGTCCGGTCTGGACAAGGCCGCAGACCTCAAACGCAAGCAAGTCTGGCGCGCCCCTGGCGGCAGCTCGATTGAAGCGTAAGGAGCCGCTCCCATGATCATTCTGAGGACCGGCAAGCCCGGTCATGGCAAGACCCTCAACGCCATCCGCGAAATCGATGAGAAAGCCTTCAAGGCGGGCCGCGTCGTCTACTACCACAACGTCACCGGGCTCAAACCGGAGAAGCTGCAGGCGGCCTGGTTCGAGTTCGATGACGCCACCAAATGGTATGAGCTGCCCGCCGACGCCATCATCGTCGTGGACGAAGCCCAGGGCTCGGCGGCGGTGCCCATGTTCGGCGTTCGCGATCCGCGCAAACCGATTCCCGAGCACGTCAGCCGCCTGGAGTTGATCCGCAAGAACGGTCACGAGCTGCACCTGATCACCCAGGACCCGCGCTTCCTGGATGTGCACGCGCGCCGTCTCGCCGATGGGCATATCCACTTCGTGCGGGTGTTCAAGTCGGCCCAGCTGCTGCGCTTCGAATCGCAGTTCGTCATCGAGGAGGTGGAAAAGAAAACCGCCTTCAAGGACGCCGACAAGCAGCCGGTGAAAATCGACCGGCGTTTCTTCGACGTCTACCAGAGCGCCAACGCGGGCCACCACTTCAAGGTCAAGCTGCCGAAGAAATTCCTGCTCGCCTCGCTGGTGATCGTCGTGGCGGCGGGCTTGGTCTTCCGCGCAGTGGAACGCTACAAGGAAGGCGCCTTGCAGGACCAGGCCAGCCCTGCGGCGGCAGAAAAGTCCCTGGTGGACAAGGTCAGCGACAAGGTGGATTCGGTGTTGGCGCCCGAGGCCACGGCGGCACCCAAGACCAAGGCGCAGTACCTGGCCAGCCGCGAACCGAGGATTCCTGATATTCCATCCTCGGCGCCGGTGTACGACGAACTGACCAAACCGGTGAGCCATCCCCGGATGTACTGCCTGTCCACCTCGGACCCCTTCCTGGTGGCCAAGCGTCCCCCGGACACGGTGAAGGATGGCGTCTCCTGCCAGTGCTACAGCCAGCAGGCCACCCGCGTGGCGACCTCCTTCGACTTCTGCTTCAACGCGGCCACCTACGGCTTCTTCGACGCCAGCCTGCCGGACCGGCAATCGCTGGAGAACGCCAGGGCCAATCCGCCGCCCACCACCGGCCCCGCCCAGGTACCGCCTTTCGGCCCCGATGCGCCACCCAAGCAGGTACGCGTTACCCAAGTGCCCTATGTGAAGGGGGAGTTCCTGTGGTGATCGATCGCTTGGCTGTGACCCTCACAGGGCCCTTCGCCGCGGCCTTTTTGCCCGGATGCGAGCTTGCGAGCACCGCGCAAAAGGCCGCGGGGCTGACGGCCCTGTAACACGTCAGACAAAACAGTTTCGAAACGGCAAATACCGGCAAGTAATGGAGATTGGAAAATGAAGGCGAAGGACCTGTTGCGGGTTGATCCGCTGTTCAATGAAGACCCGAAGGGGCGTGTCTTTTTCGATCCACACACCATGCGGATGGTCGATTTGAGCAACGTCCGTTTGCTCCGCTGTGGCGTGGATACCGTCCGCCAGCTCTATCGTGGGCTGATCCGTCCTGGCGTGATCGAGCTGTTCGACAACCCCGGCACCATCGTCGATTTCGCCGGTGAGCGGTGGCATGCCGGGCGAGTGGGCAAGGATTCGGGCTACCAGTACAAGCTCCAGAATGCGGACCTCGGCTTCATTCTGCTGGTGAAGAACTTCAACGTGAAGGTGGACAGCCTCGGCCCTCACGTGAAGATCGAGGTGTCGCCGCATGCCATCGATGCCCTCAGCCCGGAACGCCTCCAGGCCCGAATGGATCACTACGCCGAACACCTGCTGTCCCATGTCGAGGTGAACCAGTGTGCCGTGCATCTGGCCCTGGATCTCCAGAACTGGACCCCGCCCGCCGATTTCGTCGCCCGCATGCACTGTCGCGCCCGGACGCACCGCGACATTTCCGGCATCAACGAAATCCAGTGGGACACCAAGTCCAGCGTCTACGGACGCGGCGAAACCTACATGTTCGGCTCGGCCAGCGGTATCCAGCTCTGCCTGTACAACAAGACCGAGCAGGCCCGGGCCACCGACAAGCTGGATTACTGGGAAGAGGTCTGGAAGCGCCGCGACTCCTTCTGCGATGACGACCCGCTCAACTACGACCCAGAGCAGGACGTGTGGCGGATCGAACTGCGCTATCACCACTCCATCGTCCAGCAGTTCGCCTCTGGCTCGATTGACGCCCGCTCCGGTCAGGCCATCGAAACCAAGACCTTCGAAGCCTTCTCCGGGCATCTGGACGGCCTGTGGCGGTACGGCCTGGGGCAATTCAAGCTGCTGGCCCGTCCTGGCTATTTCGAGCCGATCTGGTCGCTGATCCGCAATGACGTGGTGGTCGATCTGCCGGTGGACTCGCTGCTGGAGGAAACCGAGTACAAGCGCTACCACAAGACCAGCCGGGGCTTTTCCGGGAAGAACGTGGAGCTGTTCTTGGGAAACTTCGTCAGCCTACTGGCAAGGGAGCGGGTGGGCGCAAAAAAGGCATTTGATCGGCTGCAAACCTGGGAATGCTGGCCGGTCATTCGGGATCACTACGCCGCCAAGGAGATGAGCGAGAACGACATCTACAAGCACATCAAGGACCTGCTGGAGGAACGCCATATCCGGTGGGGGAGGGCGGTGTAGTGGCCATCGTTCAGTTGTCCGATGGTCGTTGGCGAGTCGATGTGGAGCCAATCAAGGGCAAGCGATTCCGCAAGACGCTGAAGACCAAGGGCGAGGCCCAGCGCTTCGAAGCGACCTGCCGATCCAAGTGCATCGAAACGCCCAACTGGAGCCCCAAACCCAAGGATCGTCGCCGTCTCTCCGAGCTGGTTCAGCTCTGGTATGAGTTGCACGGGGTCTCCCTCACGGATGGCCATCGCCGCTTTGCCATTCTCAAGACCACCGCTCAGAGCATGGGTGACCCAATAGCGCGATCTGTCGAAGGCGCCCATGTTGCGTCGATCCGTGCCAAGTGGATGGCGAAAGGTGTGAAGGGCAAGACGGCGAACAACCGGCTGGGCTACCTCAAGGCGGTGTACAACGAGCTGTACAAGCTGGATGTGATCGACTACCCGTGCCCGTTCAGCCGTATCCAGCCCGTCCGCTTGCAGGAACGGCCGCTGGCCTACCTGACCAAGCCGCAGATAGCCGAGCTGCTGGAAGCGCTACGCACTCGGGACACGGCGCCGCATACCTACATGGTCGCGCTGATCTGCCTATCGACGGGAGCACGATGGGGCGAGGCGCAGGCTTTGACCCCGGAAAGGATCGGCTCGGGCGTCATAACCTTCGCTAACACCAAGTCGAAGCGAGTGAGGGCAGTCCCGGTGGCTCCGTCCCTGGTGGAGTCGATGCAAAAGCACTGGCGTGAGCATGGCCCGTTCAGCAACTGCATCGGCGTGTTCCGCAAGGTGCTTCTCGAAACCTCGATCAACCCGCCCAAGGGCCAGTCGAGCCACATTCTGCGTCACACCTTCGCTGCCCACTTCATCATGGGTGGCGGGCACATTGTGACGTTGAAGGAGATCCTGGGGCATGCCTCGCTGAGCATGACGATGCGCTACGCACACCTGGCTCCCGAGCATTTGCATGATGCGATCAGGCTTGGGCCGATGGCCGATTTCACTCTACCGCCTGCTAACCAATGACCGAGTCAATTGAAGGGGATACGCCAGTGGCGTACTATCGGCGATGATCTTTATTGAGACTCCGATCTTCACCAAGCGTCTGCGTGAGTTGCTCAGCGACGACAGCTATGCGGCGTTTCAGCGCCAGTTGGCCGAGCGGCCGGATATGGGCGACGTGATCGAAGGCACCGGAGGTATTCGCAAAGTGCGTGTCGCCTCGGGTGGACACGGTAAGCGGGGCGGGTCCAGGGTCATCTACTACCACTTCACTTCGGCTTCGCAGATTGCACTGCTGCTGATCTACCCGAAGAACGAGAAGGATGATCTGTCGGCCGATGAGCGAAAGGTGCTCAAGCAAATCATTGAGCGGTGGAGGTAATCGCCATGAGCAAATTCTTTGAAGACCTTCTGGAAAGCGTCCAGCAAATGGACGAGATCCACCGTGGCGAGCGTAAGCCTTCACGGGAGTTCACCGTGGACGCGCTGCAGGTGAAGGAAATCCGCAAGGCCACTGGCCTGACCCAAGCCAAGTTTGCGGCCATGATCGATGTGCAGCTCGGCACGTTGCGCAACTGGGAACAAGGTCGGCGTGAACCCACTGCCCGGCCAAGGCGCTGCTGCGGCCATCCACAATGACCCCAAACACGTCATCCAGGCACTGTCTCACTGAGCCTGTAGGCGGGTCGATTTCGACACTTTTTCGACACCCCACCAAACCCCAGAAACGAAAAAAACCCCATAAATCAGGGGCTTAGTCAGGGGATTTTGGAGCGGGCGAAGGGAATCGAACCCGTTTCAGGTGGGTCGCAGTAGGTTGCAAAGTGGTGCAAAGCCCTGATCACTCGGCCTGCCAAGGCTTTGTCTCGTTGCTATGTGTCGCTGTGTATTCGACACATTTTCGACACCTCGCGGGTTTCGTTACATCCGCCGCGCCGCAGGGTTTCCTTTCCGGTAGGATCGTTGCAATAGCTCAATGTGGGACAGAGGAGGTCTGTAAATGAGCGCAGAAGTTATCGCGGCGATTATCGGGTTTTGTGGGGTTGCTTTTGCCGCCTTTCTAAGTTCTGTTGGATACCTTCTTAAGGCGCGAGTTGAGCTAAAGCGAAGTGCTCGTCTTGTTCTTTATTATCTTATGGAGATCAGATACACCATAAATACTACGCTCATTGATCCCAATAGTTTTTATGAAGGGTTCATGAGGGAGGTAAATAAAGTGTTTGAGGCGAGAGGTATTCCAGTAGCCGATCCTGTTATTGCTGAGTTGGTTGAAGCGGCGGTCTATGCTCATCTGTCAAATATGGTGGGGTCCATACGAATGGAGATTGATGAGGGGCTTTTGGTTGGCTATGAGGAGTCCCTGAAACTATTGGCGTGTGAAAAACCTGTTCTGGCCTATCAGCTAAGGGGCAAGGAGAGAATCCAAGAGGCTGCTTCTCACACAATTCAATATACGGAAAAGTTAGAGAAAGAAATCATTCCTGATATCTCCACTGGGAAAGTTCAGGATTTTCTCCTATCGTTCTCGCGTAGTAAGAAAGGTGAGTCTCTGAATGAGGTTGCCGATATGCTGGATGGAGACATCCTCATGCTCGCCAAGAACTGTGGGTTCCTTGAATATATAAAGTGCAAAAGAGCCTTAAAAAAGACCTCAAGGCTCCATGAGAACTTCGATTTTTCCGGTATAGACGAGTTTCTTGACACGATGATGGACTCACTCAAAGTCTTCGCCCAAGCCCAAGAAATTAAGTAGCAGTAGAAGAACTCTCTCGTCCTGGCTAGTGTTCATGGCGCCAATCAACGGAATGTTGAATAAATTAGTGATTGGCGCAGTGCTCAATTCTTTTGAATTTAAATTGGGGGTAAATCTATTTCGCTCCCTGTTTTCGAGGATCTGGTTCAGCCATTAAATAATAGGAGCTGGAGCTGGAGCTGGAGCTGGAGCTGGAGCTGGAGCTGGAGCTGGAGCTGGAGCTGGAGCTGGAGCTGGCTTCCTTTTTTTGAACTTGAACAAGAGTTCTGGAAGAAATTCAATCGTAGATGAATTGATTTTTGAGAGGGTCTGTTCTTGCGTTGGTGGTAGATTTCTAAATTGATGAAAAATGAAATTTCTAACTGGGTAGAAGAATTCCTCGAAATTTACTCCGGTCTTCTTTGCAACTCCGCCCAGGAATGAGTCACATTGAGTTTTGAGGTCTGCTAGTGAGCCAGCACAGTTGGCATATTCATTGATGAGCAGCTTTATCCTCTCCTTTTCAGAGCTGAGTACTTGAAGCTCTCGCAGTATGTCCTTCGTCGCTGAGGGGTCAGCTTTCGAAGCGAACAGATTATCTATCACTGCTTCTTGTTCATGCTTCAGGATGTTTTCTAGTAATAACTCAAAGACCTGATAGACATAGAAGAAGCAAAATGCAGGATTGTTTTCGTATGGAAAGAGATTGCCCATGATGGATGAAATTACGTGGCTGTTTTCAACTTCTTCAGATATGTAGTGTAATTTTAGTTTGTCGCCATCTGGCAGATTTGCATGAAAGTGCGAGAGGTCAGGGTTTTTGATTGTGAGTGGACTAAAGCCGTATTTCATAAGGGATGGTATTGCTCGGCTAATATCAAATCCTTCTCCATTCAGGGTCTCCTTGCTAATAACGAGGATTACAGTGTCTGGATGAAAGAATTTTGAGAGTCGTATGTTTTCATCTCCGCTGATGTCTGGTCTTTCAGTGTATATGTCGTCAAACGAGGAGTTGATGATCAGTTCGATTGCTTTGTATGCGTAACGCAAGAAGTGAGGGCTGCTGGCGTAACTATGAAGCGAAGACTCTAGCGCATTTATCGGGATGCACCAGCCAATTCGAGGCTCGTCCGATTCTTTTTTGAGGTGCGTGATAAATATGTCATTTTCCTTGACTCCTTTTCGGAGGAGGAAATGCACCTCAAATTCCTTATCCTTAAAATCGTCAATTAGTGTCAATGGCGTAAAGATCTGGAAGCTAAGTTCGTGGTCCTCTTCGAAGGATACAGTGTGGTGTCCTTCCGAATATCCTGAGTAAACGAGCTTTACGCTTTTTCCATGATGCACACACTCAAAAGCCATAGTGCACCTTACATGTTTTGGGCTTGATACTTCCTAAGAGCAGTCTTGGAAGCTTTGGTAAGGTCTCTGTAGCTTTCTGAGTCTTTGTTGAATAGGTCTCTGAAGAAGAATGTGAAGTAAGTTCTTTGGGCGTTGCCAATTTTACTGGCATTGTTTTTTAGCCAGTCCAAAGAGTTGTTGGTTTCTTCTAGAAATTCCTCTGGATCGTCAATGGTGAGGGTGTTTATTATCTCTATAATTTCATCTACGCTATTTACAGATTGGAAGTCAATTAGCTTTCCAATTGCGGCGCCTAGTCCAGACATGGCCTGCGGCTTTTTAAAGATCTGAACAGGTTTTTTTGCAAAGGGAGAATTATTTTTTTCCAAGTAATCTTCAGAAAGTTCGCAGTCTCCGCAGATTTCTTCTAGTTTCGTGACAAGGTGATGCAGTGTCTCCAGGTACTTTTCAAAAAGCTCTGTACCTTGGTTCTCTTTCGAGAGTTTTTCAAGGCTGTTAATGTTTTCCAGTATGTCCGCCTTTTCTATTGGAAGTTCATCTCTGTCCAGGTAGGCGTTAAACCCTTCTACTACGTCCTTAAAGTTGTACTGGTTGATTCTGGATGCGACCTTGTTGTCGTTCTCTCGGAGTAATTCAACGCCATCTATTCCTGTCTCGATATAGTCAAGGTAAAGAATTTCAATCTGCTGGCGCAAAGACATTGGAGTCTGTCCGGTATTAAGCGTCAGCATTCGATAGAGAATCCCAAGGCGATTCAGGCCAACATATAGCTCCACCCGTATTTTGGATCGACGAACGCTTTCTAGAGTATCAATGTCATTCTTTTCGGTTAGTTCGGTGAGAAGGTCGAGAATTGTATAGGTTCGCTGTAGTCCATCTAGAATCACAAGGTTTGAAGCGTTTTGCATAACCTCGTCGAGGAATCTGCCTTCGTCGTCTGGAATGCTCTCGTCATAATCTTTTATGGTGGTGGTTAGTGCTAATACCACCGGTGGAATAACGCACTGTCTCATCAGGTCGTGCTTAAGGAGTGAGTATACAGTTTTAGATGAGCGTACTCTTTTTCTCTGGAATACGTTGTTTTCCAAGACTCCTTTTATTATCCCAACATACTCCCCAATCTCCATTTCTATAAGGGTATTGGTAGCATTGATTCTTAAGTCTCTAAGATGAGATGCGACTTTCATGGCGTTCCCTGTTAATTTTAAAAATTAGCCTTGGTTATTTAAGGGCATATGTTCGTGAGTGTGCACAAATTTCAATTATTTCATCCTTGTTCGCGTCTTGCTTGGGCATACCATCGCCTAGTCACTTCTTTAGTAATTGCTATCCCGCGCTTTGATTTGGCAAGTTTGAATGCGCTGCATCGTAATCAGGACTGGTTTGGCCCATTTCTGGAGCAACTTCACCAGTCAGCATCCACCACCTGTATTGAGGGAACACTTTGGCGATAGCCAGAATCTCCTCTTCTTTGATCTCCCTCTTGCGGGCAGGGTTCTTCAGATTGTTCCAGGTATAGCGGCTGATTCCCGTCCGCTCTTCAAGCTCCGGTAGGCGGATGCCGGAGCTTTTCAAAATTTCTATAACGCGAGCCTTTATCATAACGAAATGATCTATATGTTATCTATCCAAAATGGATTTGTTTCTGTATTATTCGTTTCAGGTTGATCCATATTGGATCAATTAAAGGCGAATCGCTTGCATTGCAACGAATAGTGACGGAACAACCATGGAACTGGAAGAGCTTGACCCGCGCGCGCTGATCGGCCCGCAACAGGACGTTGAAACCATCGAGAGCTGGGCCGAACGCAACGGCGTCGCATACGGCGTTGTCCGGGCCTGGGCCATGAAGGGTGTGCTGCCCACCGTGAAGCTGGGCAAGCGCCGCATGGTCAACAGCGCCATGCTCCGCACCTGGCTCCTGGAGCAGGAGTGGACGGCATGAATGCTCACCTCACCGCCTGCCTGCGTTCGCTTCTGCTCTCCATCCGCTACTCCGAGCCAAGCGCCTCTCTGTCCGCACTGGTGCTCTTCCACCAACTGGTGCTGATGCATCGCATTGCCCGCTGCGTAAATGCGGACCAGTACATCCGCCTGATGACTCTGGCCGCCAACGCATGCCGCTACGCCCTGGCCGGCTACAAGCAAAAAGCCGTCGCTGCGATCACCCAGGCCGACTCCGCCGCACTGGCCCGTTTCATCGACCTTCATTCCCGAGCAAAGGAGCGCTAGGCAATGGAAAGGGAACGCTTCGACCTGTCACTCAAAGACCTGCTCAGCCCGCCCCCGGTAATGCCCTGGCGCGAATTCGCGGACTGGATTCGCATGGGCAACGACCACGACGTGGTGTGGGGCTGGATTCGCAACGGCTACATCCCGTCGCACAAGGTGGGCAAGTACGTGATGGTCAACGTGGCGCTCCTGACCCAGCAGTTACTGGAAAAGGAGTGGACGGCGTGAACCATGAACACACTCGACCGCTACCGCCGCCTCGC
The DNA here is from genome assembly GCF_003626975.1 of Pseudomonas sp. DY-1. Lineage (NCBI taxonomy): Bacteria > Pseudomonadati > Pseudomonadota > Gammaproteobacteria > Pseudomonadales > Pseudomonadaceae > Pseudomonas > Pseudomonas sp. DY-1. Next base: position 23,510 of record NZ_CP032616.1, read on the forward strand.
CCACGCCGCCAACTGCGACTGCTCTGTCTGCTGGTCCCGTCGCGAACTGGCGAAGAGCGCGCCCTCCCGGTCCATGTCCTGCGAGCACTGCCGCCCCGCGCAGATATCCAAGGTCGCTGGGCGCTGGGTCTGCCAGCCGGCCTCGTTCTGCGAGAAACACAGGCCCGCCCGCCGCGCCCCGAAGTACTGGAACGTTGTGTACGACAGCGGCAAGCCCACGCCCTTCGTGCCCATCTACGAGCCGTTCGAGGACTGAGCCATGACTGACGCCCAATTCATCGTCGTGGTCGTGGCCCTGTTCGCCTGGCTGACCTTCCGGCTGGCCAAGGCCCTCGGGCTTCTCCCACGCCGCCGCCCCCGCGCCGGACTCGCCCCGGTCCAGGGCCGCCGCACCGGCTTGTCCGAACACGCTTCACCGTTCGGTCAAACGGAGCGCCGGGCGGAGCGCACCCTTGACCGCGCCCCGCCCTGAAAAGCCTCGGCTGGGGAGAGAGGGGCAGCTCCACCGCCCCGCGCTCCCGAGCCCTCGGCGGCAAGAGTGGGATGACAAGGGCAAAGCCCTTGGTGTTGACCCAGTAACCGGCCGCGCAGGCCCACGTTTTTAACCCCCGGTAGACCGAGACAGCACTCGGGCGAAAACAAGAGTTCGCCTGTGTGGGATCGCTCGGCCTGCTGAAAGGCAAACCGCGCATGTCGCGCACCCAAGTGAGGAAACACAAATGGCACGTTCAATCATGGAAGTTGCATTCCTGGGCACCCAAAAAACCGAAATGGAAGGCGCCAAGTACGTGAAGGTCTTCTACGGCGATGAGCCGGACGGCAAGACCGAGCACGGCCTCTCCATCATCGGCATGGCGGTGGCCGACGATTACGCGGATGAGGTGTTCGCCGCTGGCGCTCAGTTCTCCCCGCTGGAAATGGTCCGCATCACCTTCGAGGTGGACCGGGGCGGCCAGAACAAGGGCAAGAACCTCGCCCTGCACATCGAGTCGGCCAAGCCGCGTCCGACCTCGCAAGGCTCCCGCCAGTCGCAGCCTGCCGCTCAGCCTTCGAGCGAGCCGGCCAAGTCCTAACCGGGGGAGGGCGCCGCCATGGTGATTCTGGATCGCGTCGTGTGTGACCGCTGCGGGCGACCGATGGGCCAGCTCTGGAATCAACCGGCCCCGGCGTCCGACCTCCTGCCGCAACTCCATGAACACACCTGCCCCGGTGGCTGCGAACAGCCGCTACCGGCCCAGGTGCTGGAGCACACGGCGTGAATTTCATCCTCTGTGACGGTGAGTGGGGCCAGGGCGCAGGCGGCGAGATCGTCTGCACCGGGCAACTCTCGGCGCTCACGGTGGAGGAATTCCGGGCCTCGCTGGATCAAGGGTCCGGGCTTACGTGGGAGGACGCCCAGGCGCTCAAGGATGAGGTGCTCATCCTGTTCGCCGGGGTCTTTGCCTTCCTTCTCCTGAAGAAACTGCTGTGAGGATTCACACCATGCGTATCAAGCAACTGCGTTCCCGCATCTCCGCTGCCGTTGGCACCGCCGCCGCTGTCGTCGGCAGTGCCGTCCATGCCGCGGTGCCGACCGAGGCCACCACCGCACTGACCACCGCTGGGACCGACGTCGGGACCATCGGCTGGGCCGTGTTCGGCGTCCTCGTCGCGGCGGCTGCGTTCAAGTACATGCGCCGCGCCCTGTAAGGCCGGTGTCCGTTCCATGGGCCCGGTTCGCCGGGCCTTTCTTTTCCACAGGGCGAGTAGCGAGATGGTGAACCCATGTCCTTCGACTATCCGGCGTTTTATCTGGCCCTTTGCTGCGTGGCTTTTTACCTGGTGTTTTTCGGGCGTCTTTAGCCCTCAAGCATCTGCCGGCACCGGCACCTCGGCCTATTACGTGACCGGACAGCTGACGGCTAGCCTCCGATCGAACCCTGCTGAGTCCTGTGCTGCCTATGGCGCCGCTGTTGGCATTTCGTTTCAAGAGCTCAACGGCGTTGATACAGGGTGTTTCTACTACGGGCCGAATGGGGAGTCGCGCTACACCTACCGGTCGCTCGCCGTGGGTTATTGCCCGGCAGGGCAACTGTTCTACAACGAGCTCGGTCAGTGTTCGGGGACCCCCCCGGAGCCGGAACCCGATCCCTGTGAAGCCACCATCGGCCAGAACCTCTCCCACGAACACCGCATGGGCGACTACACCGGAGGTGGTGCCATCGGTGGCCGCACCGACCCTCCCGGCGTGGTCTGCCAGGGTTCCTGCCAGTACGCCTGGGACAGCGCCGGACCCACCAACGTCTACCGCTTCGTCGATGGCACGCCCAATGGCGTGTTCGGCCTGTTCTCGTACAAGGGCAACGGCGTGTCCTGTAGCGCCGAAGACAGCCCTAACAAGGGCCCGTCCTCCCTGGAGGCGCAATCCAAATCCGAGTCCAGCTGCACCGACAAGGTGACCGACGGAGAAGGGCGGGTGCATATGACCTGCCAGACCAGCAGCGAATACACCAATCCCGGCTCCTGCGACCGGGGCCAGGTTAACGGCGAAACCGTGTGCATTCCCAACAGCCCGTCGCCCTCGCAGCAGAAGACCGAGACCGAAAAAGAAATCACCGAGGTCACCAACCCGGACGGCTCCAAGACCACCACCACCAGCGAAACCACCACTACGACCAACTGCTCCGGCACTAAGTCCTGCACCACCAGCGTGACCAACAACACCTCCGTCAGCCACACCAACGCCGACGGCAGCAAGGGCGATGAGTCCTCCACCTGCACCGGCTCCGGCTGCAAGGACGGCGACGGCAAATCGCAGGACGACAAGGACAAGGAGAAAGAAGAGAAGGAAGAAGACGAGTCGGTAGCGACCGGCCTGGCCTGTACGGAAACCGTGGCGTGCGAAGGGGATGCTATTCAGTGCGCGATTCTGCGGCAGGAAAAGGAGCAGAAGTGCGCGGCTGAAGAACTGAACGACTTCGCGGCGCACAAGGACGATATCGAAGGCTTCCTCGCCGACGCCGATCCCGGCAACCCCGAATCGCCGCAACTCCAGGTGCCGTCCTTCATCGACTCCGGGGCCCGCTGGCTCCCGTCCGGCACCTGTCCAGCGGACCAGTCGCTCAACCTGCAAACCCTGGGTGGCCGCAGCTTCTCGCTGTCCTTTGAACCGCTCTGCGCGGCGGTCAACGACCTGTCCTATGTCCTCGTGGCCATTGCTGCCGTTGCGGCGGCGCTCTACGTGGGCCGAGCCTTTGGAGGTGCCTGATGCAATTCCTCTTCATCGCCCAGCTCATCATGATGATCATCGGCCCCGCCGTGCGCCTGGTGCTGCGCATGCTCGGCGTCGGCTTCGTCACCTACGTCGGCTACAACATCGCGCTCAACGGGGCCGAGTCCTACATCATGAGCCGGGTGGGCAGCAGCGGCGTGATCGTCCAGCAGATGCTCGGCATGGCGAAGTTCGACGTGATCGTGAACATCTACCTGTCCGCCATCACCACCCGCATGGTCCTGTCCGGTCTGGACAAGGCCGCAGACCTCAAACGCAAGCAAGTCTGGCGCGCCCCTGGCGGCAGCTCGATTGAAGCGTAAGGAGCCGCTCCCATGATCATTCTGAGGACCGGCAAGCCCGGTCATGGCAAGACCCTCAACGCCATCCGCGAAATCGATGAGAAAGCCTTCAAGGCGGGCCGCGTCGTCTACTACCACAACGTCACCGGGCTCAAACCGGAGAAGCTGCAGGCGGCCTGGTTCGAGTTCGATGACGCCACCAAATGGTATGAGCTGCCCGCCGACGCCATCATCGTCGTGGACGAAGCCCAGGGCTCGGCGGCGGTGCCCATGTTCGGCGTTCGCGATCCGCGCAAACCGATTCCCGAGCACGTCAGCCGCCTGGAGTTGATCCGCAAGAACGGTCACGAGCTGCACCTGATCACCCAGGACCCGCGCTTCCTGGATGTGCACGCGCGCCGTCTCGCCGATGGGCATATCCACTTCGTGCGGGTGTTCAAGTCGGCCCAGCTGCTGCGCTTCGAATCGCAGTTCGTCATCGAGGAGGTGGAAAAGAAAACCGCCTTCAAGGACGCCGACAAGCAGCCGGTGAAAATCGACCGGCGTTTCTTCGACGTCTACCAGAGCGCCAACGCGGGCCACCACTTCAAGGTCAAGCTGCCGAAGAAATTCCTGCTCGCCTCGCTGGTGATCGTCGTGGCGGCGGGCTTGGTCTTCCGCGCAGTGGAACGCTACAAGGAAGGCGCCTTGCAGGACCAGGCCAGCCCTGCGGCGGCAGAAAAGTCCCTGGTGGACAAGGTCAGCGACAAGGTGGATTCGGTGTTGGCGCCCGAGGCCACGGCGGCACCCAAGACCAAGGCGCAGTACCTGGCCAGCCGCGAACCGAGGATTCCTGATATTCCATCCTCGGCGCCGGTGTACGACGAACTGACCAAACCGGTGAGCCATCCCCGGATGTACTGCCTGTCCACCTCGGACCCCTTCCTGGTGGCCAAGCGTCCCCCGGACACGGTGAAGGATGGCGTCTCCTGCCAGTGCTACAGCCAGCAGGCCACCCGCGTGGCGACCTCCTTCGACTTCTGCTTCAACGCGGCCACCTACGGCTTCTTCGACGCCAGCCTGCCGGACCGGCAATCGCTGGAGAACGCCAGGGCCAATCCGCCGCCCACCACCGGCCCCGCCCAGGTACCGCCTTTCGGCCCCGATGCGCCACCCAAGCAGGTACGCGTTACCCAAGTGCCCTATGTGAAGGGGGAGTTCCTGTGGTGATCGATCGCTTGGCTGTGACCCTCACAGGGCCCTTCGCCGCGGCCTTTTTGCCCGGATGCGAGCTTGCGAGCACCGCGCAAAAGGCCGCGGGGCTGACGGCCCTGTAACACGTCAGACAAAACAGTTTCGAAACGGCAAATACCGGCAAGTAATGGAGATTGGAAAATGAAGGCGAAGGACCTGTTGCGGGTTGATCCGCTGTTCAATGAAGACCCGAAGGGGCGTGTCTTTTTCGATCCACACACCATGCGGATGGTCGATTTGAGCAACGTCCGTTTGCTCCGCTGTGGCGTGGATACCGTCCGCCAGCTCTATCGTGGGCTGATCCGTCCTGGCGTGATCGAGCTGTTCGACAACCCCGGCACCATCGTCGATTTCGCCGGTGAGCGGTGGCATGCCGGGCGAGTGGGCAAGGATTCGGGCTACCAGTACAAGCTCCAGAATGCGGACCTCGGCTTCATTCTGCTGGTGAAGAACTTCAACGTGAAGGTGGACAGCCTCGGCCCTCACGTGAAGATCGAGGTGTCGCCGCATGCCATCGATGCCCTCAGCCCGGAACGCCTCCAGGCCCGAATGGATCACTACGCCGAACACCTGCTGTCCCATGTCGAGGTGAACCAGTGTGCCGTGCATCTGGCCCTGGATCTCCAGAACTGGACCCCGCCCGCCGATTTCGTCGCCCGCATGCACTGTCGCGCCCGGACGCACCGCGACATTTCCGGCATCAACGAAATCCAGTGGGACACCAAGTCCAGCGTCTACGGACGCGGCGAAACCTACATGTTCGGCTCGGCCAGCGGTATCCAGCTCTGCCTGTACAACAAGACCGAGCAGGCCCGGGCCACCGACAAGCTGGATTACTGGGAAGAGGTCTGGAAGCGCCGCGACTCCTTCTGCGATGACGACCCGCTCAACTACGACCCAGAGCAGGACGTGTGGCGGATCGAACTGCGCTATCACCACTCCATCGTCCAGCAGTTCGCCTCTGGCTCGATTGACGCCCGCTCCGGTCAGGCCATCGAAACCAAGACCTTCGAAGCCTTCTCCGGGCATCTGGACGGCCTGTGGCGGTACGGCCTGGGGCAATTCAAGCTGCTGGCCCGTCCTGGCTATTTCGAGCCGATCTGGTCGCTGATCCGCAATGACGTGGTGGTCGATCTGCCGGTGGACTCGCTGCTGGAGGAAACCGAGTACAAGCGCTACCACAAGACCAGCCGGGGCTTTTCCGGGAAGAACGTGGAGCTGTTCTTGGGAAACTTCGTCAGCCTACTGGCAAGGGAGCGGGTGGGCGCAAAAAAGGCATTTGATCGGCTGCAAACCTGGGAATGCTGGCCGGTCATTCGGGATCACTACGCCGCCAAGGAGATGAGCGAGAACGACATCTACAAGCACATCAAGGACCTGCTGGAGGAACGCCATATCCGGTGGGGGAGGGCGGTGTAGTGGCCATCGTTCAGTTGTCCGATGGTCGTTGGCGAGTCGATGTGGAGCCAATCAAGGGCAAGCGATTCCGCAAGACGCTGAAGACCAAGGGCGAGGCCCAGCGCTTCGAAGCGACCTGCCGATCCAAGTGCATCGAAACGCCCAACTGGAGCCCCAAACCCAAGGATCGTCGCCGTCTCTCCGAGCTGGTTCAGCTCTGGTATGAGTTGCACGGGGTCTCCCTCACGGATGGCCATCGCCGCTTTGCCATTCTCAAGACCACCGCTCAGAGCATGGGTGACCCAATAGCGCGATCTGTCGAAGGCGCCCATGTTGCGTCGATCCGTGCCAAGTGGATGGCGAAAGGTGTGAAGGGCAAGACGGCGAACAACCGGCTGGGCTACCTCAAGGCGGTGTACAACGAGCTGTACAAGCTGGATGTGATCGACTACCCGTGCCCGTTCAGCCGTATCCAGCCCGTCCGCTTGCAGGAACGGCCGCTGGCCTACCTGACCAAGCCGCAGATAGCCGAGCTGCTGGAAGCGCTACGCACTCGGGACACGGCGCCGCATACCTACATGGTCGCGCTGATCTGCCTATCGACGGGAGCACGATGGGGCGAGGCGCAGGCTTTGACCCCGGAAAGGATCGGCTCGGGCGTCATAACCTTCGCTAACACCAAGTCGAAGCGAGTGAGGGCAGTCCCGGTGGCTCCGTCCCTGGTGGAGTCGATGCAAAAGCACTGGCGTGAGCATGGCCCGTTCAGCAACTGCATCGGCGTGTTCCGCAAGGTGCTTCTCGAAACCTCGATCAACCCGCCCAAGGGCCAGTCGAGCCACATTCTGCGTCACACCTTCGCTGCCCACTTCATCATGGGTGGCGGGCACATTGTGACGTTGAAGGAGATCCTGGGGCATGCCTCGCTGAGCATGACGATGCGCTACGCACACCTGGCTCCCGAGCATTTGCATGATGCGATCAGGCTTGGGCCGATGGCCGATTTCACTCTACCGCCTGCTAACCAATGACCGAGTCAATTGAAGGGGATACGCCAGTGGCGTACTATCGGCGATGATCTTTATTGAGACTCCGATCTTCACCAAGCGTCTGCGTGAGTTGCTCAGCGACGACAGCTATGCGGCGTTTCAGCGCCAGTTGGCCGAGCGGCCGGATATGGGCGACGTGATCGAAGGCACCGGAGGTATTCGCAAAGTGCGTGTCGCCTCGGGTGGACACGGTAAGCGGGGCGGGTCCAGGGTCATCTACTACCACTTCACTTCGGCTTCGCAGATTGCACTGCTGCTGATCTACCCGAAGAACGAGAAGGATGATCTGTCGGCCGATGAGCGAAAGGTGCTCAAGCAAATCATTGAGCGGTGGAGGTAATCGCCATGAGCAAATTCTTTGAAGACCTTCTGGAAAGCGTCCAGCAAATGGACGAGATCCACCGTGGCGAGCGTAAGCCTTCACGGGAGTTCACCGTGGACGCGCTGCAGGTGAAGGAAATCCGCAAGGCCACTGGCCTGACCCAAGCCAAGTTTGCGGCCATGATCGATGTGCAGCTCGGCACGTTGCGCAACTGGGAACAAGGTCGGCGTGAACCCACTGGCCCGGCCAAGGCGCTGCTGCGGGCCATCCACAATGACCCCAAACACGTCATCCAGGCACTGTCTCACTGAGCCTGTAGGCGGGTCGATTTCGACACTTTTTCGACACCACCAAACCCCAGAAACGAAAAAACCCCATAAATCAGGGGCTTAGTCAGGGGATTTTGGAGCGGGCGAAGGGAATCGAACCCTCGTCATGAGCTTGGGAAGCTCAGGTAATGCCATTATACGACGCCCGCGAAGGGTGCTCTTTTTACCAGAACGCGCGGGCGAGGTGAAGCCCGGGGCAGTCACAAGTTACTGAAAATACTTGCACCTGCCCGGGCGGCCACGCGTTCAAACGGCTACTGCCTGGTAGTCGGCAACCTGCGGGCGAGCCATGCCCTTGGTGGCCGGCGCCTTGAGGAAGCCCAGCATGGCTTGCTGGGTCTGCAGCCAGGCGGCCTTGGTTTCGACGTCGACGAAGTGGCCGGCGTTGTCGATGGTGGCGAACTGGCAATCGCGCACGTGCTTGGCGAAGTGGCGGGCATCCTCGGCGGAGGTGTACTCGTCGCGGTCCCCGTTGATGAACAGCAGCGGGATGTCAACGTTGGCCAGGCAGTCCACGTAGCAGCGCGAATCCATGTTCAGCACCTGGCAGACGTGGTGGTGCATTTGCAGGTACTCGTGGTCGTCGAGGCTGCTGCAGTGTTTGTGGTTGAAGCGCTGGTACAGGCTCGGCAGGTACTTGCCGATGGTGTTGTTGACCAGGTGGCCCACGGCGTCCCGATCGATGGCCGACAGGCAATCCAGGCCGCGGGTCAGGTAGTCCATCATCGGCTCGTTGAGGATAGGCGAGAAGGAGGTGACGATGGCCTTCTTGATCCGTGCCGGGCACTGGGCCAGGGCGAGGAGGGCGGAGACGCTGCCCCAGGAGAAGGACATCAGGTAGTCCACCCGGAAGTGCTCAATCAGGTGGAGGAGAATGTCGGCCTCGGTTTCCTTGCCGATGAAGCGCGAGTTGTCGTTATGCGGCTTGGACTGGCCGGCATAGGGCTCGTCGAAGAGCACCACGTTGAAGTGCGGTTGCAGGTATTTCACTGTCTGCGCGAACGAGGCGGTCGTCGACAAGGAGCCGTTGACCAGAATGATGGTCTCCCTGGCTTCCGGGTTGCCGTAGAACTCCGTGTAAACCTTGTACTGGCTGTGAATCTCGACGATGGCGGTTTCCGGCCTCATGTCGTTTCCTCCTGGCGCAGATGGGTCATGCGAGCCCTCTCAACGGCTTGGCCCGCTCTAAGTCTTGGCAGTAGGAAAGCGCCTTTCGATGACAATCGAATGTCAGGCTGGAATTTTTAGAATTCTTTATTTATCAAGCGGTTAGGTCGAGAAAAGACGAGGGAGTTCGGCGCTTTTCAGAGCACCGAACGAGTCTTCTAACCAGGCAGGGAACCTACGAGTGCAGAGCACAGGAGACCGCAGGGAACGCTTAGATGGTCGGCGTGACTCTTTGGTCACGCTCTGACCTTGTGTCCGATTTAAGCAGGGCATGATTTCACTCGCAAGCTCATTGAAAGGAAAAATTCTTGCAGTTCGTCGGGTTATTCAATCCCGATGTGACTCGCGAGTGATCTAGCTAAAAGCAGGCCACTTCCTGAGCCGTGAGCGACCGGTAGTCGCCTGGCTGCATCTGCGGGTCCAGCTTCAGCGGTCCGACGCTCTCGCGGTGGAGGCGTACGACCTTGTTCTGGAAGTGGCCGAACATGCGCTTGACCTGGTGGTAGCGACCCTCGTGCAGGGTCAGGCGGGCGGCGCGGGGGCCGAGGATTTCCAGCTGGGCGGGGAGGGTGGTCAGGCCCTCATAGGCGAAGTAGAGCCCTTGCGCGAAGGTGTCGATGTACTCGGTACCGATGGGCTGCTCGGTTTCCACGTAATAGACCTTGGGCTGCTTGCTGCCGGGCAGGGTGAGCCGGCGGGACCAGAGTCCGTCGTTGGTGATCAGCAGCAGGCCGGTGGTGGTGAGGTCCAGGCGCCCGCCCAGGTGCAGCTCGTGCTTGTCGGGCTCGTCGAGCAGGTCGAGCACGGTGGGATGCTCCGGATGCTCGGTGGCGCTGACGTGGCCGGAAGGCTTGTAGAGCATGAAGTAGCGGGCTGGCTTGCCGGCCTGGAGCAGGCGATCGTCGAGCTCGACGCGGCTGAATTCCCGGACCTCGAAGCGACTGTCGGTAACTGGCTGGCCATCCACTCGAATCCGACCGGCGGCTAGCAGCAGGCGCGCGTCGAGGCGGCTGAATTCCGGGAAATTGCTCAAAAATCGATCAAGGCGCATCAGCTTGGTGCATCGGGTGGCAACGCGCGTGCGCAGCGAGGACAGAGGCAGGTGCGATCGATGTCCTGCGGGGGGATCTCGTCGAGCACGGCGGGGTTGATCTTCGCCTCGAAGCACCAGCAAGCCTGGCCGGCCCTGGCGGGATCAGCCTGGGTGCACTGGTTGCTCTGGCCGCAAAGCGGGCAGCGGGTGGGATCGGGTGGGGCGCTCATGGCGGTTGATCAGGGTGGAAAGGGCGCAAGGTTGCCGTCTTGGAATTCTGGCTGCAAGTCCGCACCGATGGGGGCCGTTTTTCGGATGTTCGCGCGCCGACCGGTATTGCTGTCTGGCGCGGATGACCTAGGCTCGAATATGCAAGGTGAAGATGTCTGAAAGCGACATGGCCGGATTCACAAAACTCTGAAGGCATTTGAGAAGCTAACGCATAATCGCGGTCTATCGATTCTGTCACCCACCATTTAGAGCAGAGCTGCCTCGTGTCCACCAACATTAGTGTCGTCAATAAAGCCAAGGCCTGGTCGGCTCACGGTGTCACTGCCACCGGCGTTGTGCTGGCCCTGATGGCCATTCTCGCCCTGTTCGACAATCAGCCCCGCGACTGCCTCCTCTGGCTGGGTGCTGCCCTGCTGGTCGATGGTCTGGATGGCACTCTTGCCAGGCGTGTCCAAACCAGCACGATGCTGCCTAATTTCGACGGCTCGACCCTGGACCTGGTGATCGACTACCTCACCTACGTGTTCATTCCGGCCATCTTCATCTACCGCTACATCGACCTGCCCGAGCATACGGCGCTGGTCGCGGTGAGCCTTATCCTGGTGTCGTCGCTGTTCTGCTTCTGCAACCTGAACATGAAGAGCAGCGACAACTACTTTGTGGGTTTTCCCGCTGCGTGGAATGTGGTGGCGCTGTACATCTGGATCATCGATCCGCTGCCCGTTGTGAGCCTGCTGCTGATTTGCGCCCTCGCGGCGCTGACGCTGACCAAGCTGAAGTTCCTCCATCCGTTCCGGGTGCGCAAGCTGATGCCACTGAATATCGTGGTCACCTTCGTGTGGATGATCAGCAGCATGCTGCTCATCCTCCAGCACCCCTTCTACAAATCCCTGGTGCTGGGCATCTGGTGGCTGGCCTCGGCCTACTTCGTGGGCATCTGCTTGTGGCGCAGCCTGCTGGACTGGACCCACAAGCTGAAGGCTTGATCGTTCTTTGTCGGAGCGAATTCATTCGCGATTGAATTCGCTACCACAATCTTTCTCACCCTGATCTCGCACGTGCATTGGCCACCTCGTAATCACGCCAATTGGCCGTAGGTCACAAGCCCCGTCGGCAGTAGTTTTGAGGCATCCCTTCCCACCACGAGGATGCCTCGATGACACCACGCATGGATTACTACTCCGCCTCTCCCGACGCGCTCAAGGCGATGCTCGCCCTGGAAGCGGCGGTGAGCAAACTCCCCCTGGAGAAGCCGCTGCTGGAGTTGGTGAAGCTGCGTGCATCGCAGATTAATGGCTGTGCCTTCTGCGTCGACTTGCACAGCTCCGACGCACGCAAGCGTGGGGAAACCGAGCGCCGCCTCTACTCGGTTGCCGTCTGGCGCGAAAGCCCGTTCTTCAGTCCTCGCGAACGCGCCGCTCTGGCCTGGACGGAGTCCCTGACGCGCCTGGCCGAAACTCACGCCCCCGATGAGGACTATGCCCAGTTGGCGGCCGAGTTCAGCGAGCGCGAGCGGGTGGACCTGACCCTGGCGATCAACACCATCAACAGCTGGAACCGGCTGGCTGTCGGCTTCCGCAAAATCCCGAGCGAGTGAGACCACGATGCGCAACCTGAAGACCTTGAGTGCCTTGGCCGCTGGCCTGATGCTGTTGAACCTCCCCCAGGCCTATGCGCACGAAACGGGCGAGGGCCAGGAGCAGGTCACCATCCTGCATGATCACGAGCTGCTCAATGCGCCTGGCAAGCAGGCCATCCTGCTCACCGTGGACTATGCGCCAGGGCAACGCTCCGTGGCCCACAGTCATGCAGGTTCGGTGCTCGCCTACGTTGAGGAAGGGGAGGTGATCTCCCAGCTCAAGGGCGAGGAGCCCAAGCGCTACAAGGCGGGCGAGAGCTGGTACGAGCCTGCGGGCAGTGTCCACCTGCAATCGCGCAATGCCAGCGACTCCAAGCCGGCGAAGCTGGTGGTGTGGATGCTCAAGACCGAGCAGGAGGCAGTGCTCGAGCCTTACCCGAAGTGAGCGTGAGGGGCTGTGCTATGTGTCCGTAGGATGGGTTCGGCGGCGGTCCGCGAGCCTGCGATACCCATTAGCCCGGTGTGCAGTCATCGACGGGTTTCGCTTCGCTCAGCGCCAACCTATGGGAGCCCCTCTCCCTGAAGGGAGAGGGGCGGCCCGTGCGCACATCCCTGTAGGGGCGAATTCATTCGCCAGGCAGGACGCAGTCCTGCCGTAGGTTGGCGTCGAGGAACGAGGCCCAACAGCGCGGTCCGAAGGTTGGCTTTGAGCCCTTACCAGAGTGGCAGGGTGTAGCTGAGAATCAGGCGGTTCTCGTCGAGGTCATTGCCGAAGTTGGTCGAACGTACCGTGGCGTTGCGCCACTTCAGCCCGAGGTTCTTCAGTGGGCCGCTCTGCACCACGTAGGCGATATCGGTGTCGCGCTCCCATTCCTTGCCGTCTTCGCGGCCAGCGCCCAGCTCGATGCCGTCGCCGGAGAGGTAGCGGGTCATGAAGGTCAGCCCCGGAATCCCGACAGCCGCGAAGTTGTAGTCGTAGCGTGCCTGCCAGGAGCGTTCCTCGCGGTTGGCGAAGTCGCTGATCTGCACGAAGTTCACCAGGTAGGCGTCGCTGCCATTGACGTAGGCGAAGCCGGTGTCGCCGCTCATACGCTGGTAGCCCAGGCCTACGGCGTGGCCGCCGAAGCCGTAGGTGAACATTGCGCCGAAGGCCTTGTTGTCGACATTGCTGCCGCCCTCGTCGGTGGAGCGGGCAAAGCGCAGGTCGCTCTTCAGGCTCTGGCCGTCACCCAGGGGCAGCAGGTGGTTCAGGCTCAGGTAGTGCTGGCGGTAGAAGTCGTCCAGGCGGCCGAAGCCATAACCAGTGGTGAGGGCGTCGTTCCACTTGTAGCTGAGGTTGGCGAAGTCGAAGGCATCGCTGGTGGTCTGGCGCGCGCGGATGTTCTTCACGCCCACCGTGGTGATGCTCATGTCCTCGTAGTCCGAGGAGTCGCGCTGGTTCACCTGGCGCAGGCGTCCGCCATCGAAGGTCAGGCCGTCGATCTCCAGGGAGTTGAGTTGACCGCCTTCGAACGTCTGCGGCAGCAAGCGCGAATCGTTGGCCAGCAGCACCGGCAGCTTGGGCATCAGGGTGCCGAGCTTGAGGGTGCTCTTCGAGGCGCGCAGCTTGGCGGTCAGGCCCAGCTCACCGTATTCATCCTGGGCGCGCTTGGGCGCTTCGCGGTCACGCTTGAGCAGTCCGGAACCGGCACGGTCAGGGCTGGAGTCGAGTTTCACGCCAAGCAGGCCGATGGCGTCGACGCCGACACCGATCTGTCCCTCGGTGAAGCCGGACTCATAGCGCAGGAGGAAACCCTGGGCCCATTCCTCGGCCTTGGCCTGGGTCGCGTTGTCTTGGCGGAAGTCGCGGTTGAAGTAGAAGTTGCGCAGCTCCAGGCTGGCTTTCGAATCCTTGACGAAGTCCGCCAGGGCGGGTGTGGAGCAACACAGCGCGCCGCCGACGAGCAGTAGGTGGGAGGTGAGGGTGGTACGGGTCATCGTGAGTCCTCTTGTTTTTGTTTTTTCAGGTACAGCGGTATTAAAAAAGCGCGGCCCAAAGGAGCACGGGCCGCGCCACGCTCAAGGGTCAGAACTGTTCGCTGGAAAGGCCGAAGAGCGGCTCGGCGCCAGCGCGGATGCTGGCCTCCAGGGCCAGGGTGCGCGGTAGCAGACGACGGAAGAAGAACTCGGCGGTGGCCAGCTTGGCGCCGTAGAAGGCCTCGTCCTCCTCTCGACGCGCTTCGGCTACGGCAGCCATGCGCGCCCACAGCCAGGCGTAGGCCACATGGCCGAAAAGCTGCAGGTATTCCACCGAGGCTGCGCCCACTTCGTTGGGGCTGCGGCTGGCCTGGGCCAGCAGCCATTCACTGGTGCCCTCCAGGCGCCCGAGGGCTTCCAGTAGTTCGGTGGTGTAGGGGGTGGCGGATTGGCTGGCGAAGGCGCGCACCTCGGCGCAGAACAGCTTGAGTGCGGCGCCGCCGTTGGCCACTACCTTGCGGCCCAGCAGGTCGAGGGCCTGGATGCCGTTGGTGCCTTCGTAAATCTGCGCAATGCGTACGTCGCGTACCAGTTGTTCCTGGCCCCATTCGCGGATGTAGCCGTGGCCGCCGAACACCTGCTGGCCGAGCACGCAGCTGTCCAGGCCGGTGTCGGTGAAGAAGGCCTTGGCCACCGGAGTGAGCAGAGCCACCAGGGACTCGGCGCGCTGGCGTTCGTCGCTGTCATCGGCGTACTTGGCCAGGTCCAGTTGCTGGCCGACATAGCAGGCGAATGCGCGGCCACCCTCGGTCATGGCCTTCATGCTGAGCAGCATGCGGCGCACGTCGGGGTGATGGATGATCGGGTCGGCCACCTTGTCCCGCGCCACTGGGCCGGCGGGCGCGCGGCTCTGGATGCGCTCGCGGGCGTAGGCCACGGCGCTCTGGTAGGAGGCGTCGGCGCAGCCAATGCCCTGGATTCCGATGGACAGGCGCTCGTAGTTCATCATGGTGAACATCGCCGCCAGGCCCTTGTTGGCTTCGCCGATCAGCCACCCGCTGGCGCCGTCGAAGTTCATTACGCAGGTGGCCGAGGCCTTGATGCCCATCTTGTGCTCGATGGAGCCGCAGCTCACGGCGTTGGCCGCGCCGAGGGACCCATCTGCGTTGACCATCACCTTGGGCACCAGGAACAGGGAAATGCCCTTGGGACCGGCCGGCGCATCCGGCAGCTTGGCCAGCACCAGATGGATGATGTTTTCGGTGAGGTCTTGTTCGCCTCCGGTGATGAAGATCTTGGTACCGGTGATGCGGTAGCTGCCGTCGGCCTGGGGGGCGGCCTTGGTGCGGATGATGCCGAGATCGGTGCCAGCCTGGGGTTCGGTGAGGCACATCGAGCCGGCCCAGCGACCTTCGTACATCGGGGGCAGGTAGGTCTGTTTCAGGTCGGCGCTGGCGTGGGCGTCGATGGCCAGGCAGGCGCCGGAGGACAGCGCGGAGTACAGGGCGAAGCTGGAGTTGGCGGCGTAGAGCATTTCCTCGAACTGCACAGCGAGCATCTTCGGCATGCCCAGGCCACTGAAGTCCGGGTTGCCGGAAAGCCCCACCCAGCCACCGTCGATATAGGTGGCGTAGGCCTCCTTGAAGCCTGTCGGGGTGCTGACCACGCCCTCGTGCCACTGAGCGCCTTCTTCGTCACCGCTGCGGTTGAGCGGGGCGATGAGCTGCCCAGTGACCTTGGCCGCTTCTTCCAGGATGGCGTCGGCGGTGTCGACATCGACCCGTTCGGCCAGCGCAGGCAGGCGCGCCCAGAGGGACGGGGCGTCGAAGACCTCATGCAGGACGAAGCGCAGGTCGCGCAGCGGGGCGTTGTATTCGGGCATGGCGTGGAACCTCTGTTACGGCGATTGCGGGAAGGCACGGCCCGCAGGCCGTGCCGGATGGATCAGTGGCTGCTGGCGGCGGCAGCCCCCAGGCCGGTCTGGGCGCGCACGAACTGGTCGTCATAGGCGGCGCGTTCGCGGCTGGCGCGGGCGCTGCGATCGAGAGTGGAGACGACGACGATCACCAGGAACGCCAGCGGCATGGAGAACAGCGCCGGCTGGTCGTAGGGGAACAGGGCCTTCTCATGGCCCAGCACGCCGACCCAGACGGCCGGTGCACAGATCACCAGGGCCAGGGCGCTCACCAGCCCGGTCAGCCCGCCCCAGAGGGCACCACGGGTGGTCAGGCCTTTCCAGTACATGGCCATGATCAGCACCGGGAAGTTGGCCGAAGCGGCGACGCCGAAGGTCAGGCCCACGAGGAAGGCGATGTTCATCTGCTCGAAGAGAATGCCCAGGCCGATTGCGACCAGGCCGATAGCCACGGTGGCGATGCGCGACACCCGCATTTCATCCTTCTCGCTGGCGTGCCCTTTTTCAGCACAGAGGCATAGAGGTCGTGGGAGATGGCCGAGGCGCCCGCCAGGGCAAGGCCTGCAACCACGGCGAGGATGGTGGCGAAGGCTACGGCGGAGAGGAAACCGAGGAACAGGTTGCCGCCCACTGCCTGGGCCAGGTGCATGGCGACCATGTTGCCGCCGCCCACCAGGGCGCCACCCAGCTTGCCGTCGACGAAGTACTGCGGGTCGGTGCCGACGATCACGATCGCGGTGTAGCCGAGCACGCAGACCACCAGGAAGAAGAAACCGATGAAGCCGGTGGCGAACAGCACCGAGCGGCGGGCTTCCCTGGCATTGGGCACGGTGAAGAAGCGCATCAGGATGTGTGGCAGGCCGGCGATGCCGAACACCAGGCCGAGGGACAGCGAGACGGCACTGATCGGGTCGGCCAGCAAGGTACCGGGCCCCATGATCTTGACGCCGCTGGCGTGTACGGCGACCGCTCGCTCGGCCAGGTTCTCGAAGCTGAAGCCGAACTCGCTCATGGCCATCAGCACCAGTGCGGTGCCACCGGCCAGCAGCAGGACGGCCTTGGTGATCTGCACCCAGGTGGTGGCGATCATGCCGCCGAAGATCACGTAGACCAGCATCAGGACACCGACCACTACCACGGCCAGTTGATAGTCCAGGCCGAACAGCAGCTTGATCAGTTGGCCGGCGCCGACCATCTGCACGACCAGGTAGCAGCAGACCACGGTCAGCGAGCCGAGGGCGGCGAAGCTGCGAATGCGGGTCTGGTCCAGGCGGTAGGAGACGATGTCGGCGAAGGTGTAGCGGCCCAGGTTGCGCAGGCGCTCGGCCATCAGGAAGGTGACGATGGGCCAGCCGACGAAGAAGCCGATGATGTAGACGAAGCCGTCGTAGCCCTTGGCGAACACCAGGCTCGAAAGGCCCAGCAGGGTGGCCGCCGACATGTAGTCGCCGGCAATCGCCAGGCCGTTCTGGAAGCCCGAGATGCCACCGCCAGCGGTGTAGAAGTCGGCGGTGGAGCGGGTGCGCCGGGCGGCCCACCAGGTGATGGCCAGGGTGGCCAGGACAAAGACGAAGAACATGCCGATGGCATGCAGGTTGAGGGGTTGCTTCTGCGCCGTGATGGTGTCGGCGAAGCCGCTCAGCGGCGCGAGGGCAAGGAGGGCGAGGAGGGCTTTCATGCCTGACCCTCCGCGAGGATTTCCGCGCTCAGTGCATCGAAGCGGGTATTGGCGTGACGCACGTACCAGGCGGTCAGCAGCCAGGAAAGAATGATGATGGCGGCACCCAGCGGGATGCCGCGGCTGAGATGGCTGCCCTCGTAGAGGGGAAGGTGCAGCCAGCCGGGGACGAAGGCTACGAGCATGATGAACAGGTAGTAGACCGCCAGCACCAGGGCGCTGAGCGACCAGGCGAGAACGGCGCGCTCCTGGGCCAGGCGCTGGAACTTCGGGTTGGCCATGATGCGAGCGCTGGCCGAGGTGTTGGGGGAGTGGTGAGGTGTCATATCGGGCTCCGCTTGTTGTTGTTGTCGATGCCTGTAGCCGGCCGCCGCAGCTTTTCGGGCATGCGACTGCCCTTGGCGGCAACCACTGGCTGCCGCCCCGTTCCTGGGTCTCTGGTATGTCCGGCTGCTGCCGGAGTCGGATTAGAGGCTCTTTGCCATTTCCCGCAGGACGTACTTCTGGACCTTGCCGGTGGAGGTTTTTGGCAATTGGGTGAAGATCACCGTCCTTGGCACCTTGAAGCCGGCCAAGTGCTCGCGGCAGAAGGCGATGATGTCGGCCTCGCGCGTCTCCTGCTGGTCGGCCTTGAGGGTGATGAAGGCGCAGGGGGTTTCACCCCATTTCTCGTCCGGGCGCGCCACCACGGCCGCTTCCAGTACCGCCGGGTGGCGGTAGAGCACGCCTTCCAGCTCGATAGTGGAGATGTTCTCGCCGCCGGAAATGATGATGTCCTTCAGCCGGTCGCGGATTTCCACGTAGCCGTCCGGGTGGCAGACCGCCAGATCGCCGGTGTGGAACCAGCCGCCCTCGAAGGCTTCGCTGGTGGCGCTGGGGTTCTTCAGGTAGCCCTTCATCACGGTGTTGCCGCGCATGAAGATCTCGCCGATGGTCTGGCCGTCCATGGGAACCGGTTCGAGGGTCTTCGGATCGGCCACCATGACGCCTTCCAGGGTGGGGTAGCGCACGCCCTGGCGGGATTTGATGCGGGCGCGCTCTTCCAGCGGAAGGTCGTCCCATTCGTCATGCCATGCGCAGACGGTCACCGGCCCGTAGACCTCGGTGAGGCCGTAGACATGGGTCACGCGGATGCCCATTTCCTCCACCGCGCCAATCACCTTGGCCGGCGGTGCGGCGCCCGCCACCATGGCGTTTACCGGGTGGTCGATGGCGGCCTTGGCCGATTCGGGCATGTTCACCAGCGCGTTGAGCACGATTGGCGCACCGCACAGGTGGCTGACCTGGTGTTCGCGAATCAGGTTGAGGATCTTCTGCGGGTCGACCCGGCGCAGGAATACATGCACGCCTGCTAGGGCAGTCACGGTCCAGGGGTAGCACCAGCCATTGCAGTGGAACATCGGCAGGGTCCAGAGGTAGGCCGGATGGTTGCCCATGTTCCAGGTCATCTGGTTGCCCAGGGCGTTCAGGTAGGCGCCGCGGTGGTGGTAGACCACGCCCTTGGGGTTGCCGGTGGTGCCGGAGGTGTAGTTCAGCGAGATGGCCTGCCATTCATCCTCGGGCCACTGCCAGGCGTAGTCCGGGTCGCCCTCTGCCAGTAGCGCCTCGTAATCCAGCTCGCTCACGGCCTGGCCTTCGCCGTATTCCGGGTCGTCGACGTCGATCACCAGTGGCGGGTGGTCGAGCATGCCGATGGCGGCGCGGATCACTTCATGAAACTCGCGGTCGGTGATCAGCACCTTGGCCTCGCCGTGCTGCAGCATGAAGGCGATGGCCTCAGCGTCCAGGCGCACGTTCAGGGTGTTGAGCACCGCGCCGATCATCGGCGCGCCGAAGTGCGCCTCGAGCATCTGCGGGATATTCGGCAGCATCACCGCCACCGTGTCGCCCTTACCGATGCCGCGGCTGGCCAGGGCCGAGGCCAGGCGCCGGCAGCGCGCGTAGGTCTGCGCCCAGTTGCGGCGGATAGAGCCGTGGATCACGGCCGGGTAATGGGGGTAAACGGCGGCAGTGCGCTCGATGAAGCTGAGGGGGGAGAGGGCGATGTGGTTGACGGCGGCAGGGGCGAGGCCCTGATCGTAGATCGACATGCTGGATACCCGGCGGCTGATTATTAGCTCTTCTGCACCGGCGCATCTGGAAGAGGCCGGTAGTTCTCTGGGGTGATTTATATAACAAGCTTGTGGGCATATGGAAGTACTTCTAGAGTCGTATAGTAAAACTACTATAGTGTTTCTGTTCCTTCCGTAGACCGGTATATCCTTGCCCACCCCCTGCCGCTGGACTCGCTATGACCCA
The DNA here is from genome assembly GCF_003626975.1 of Pseudomonas sp. DY-1. Classification (NCBI taxonomy): domain Bacteria; kingdom Pseudomonadati; phylum Pseudomonadota; class Gammaproteobacteria; order Pseudomonadales; family Pseudomonadaceae; genus Pseudomonas; species Pseudomonas sp. DY-1. Next base: position 43,247 of record NZ_CP032616.1, read on the forward strand.
GACCCCGGTTCGACTTCACACTTGGCTGCGCCTGCAGCGCGAGGGCGTGTCCCTGTCCGCCCGCGCCGATGCCCTGTGCCGGGCGTTGCGCGGCTGCCCCGAGGTACGCCAGGCCTTCTATCTGAGCTGGCAGTCTGGTGCGTCCATCTACAGCCATGAAGGCAGCGGTCAGCAGCTACCACCAGGGCAGGGCGATCCGCTGCAAGCCAGCGATGAACGCCTGGTCGAGCGTCTGGCAGAGGATGGGCGGCTGTCGTTGCATCAGCTCCGCCAGCTCGACTGCTGGCTGGCTGGACGTCTGCGCCGGGCCGCGATCAGCCATGGCCAAGCGTTTGACCTGACGCTGGAGATCGGCCAGCGGGGGCTGCTGCTGGTGGAAGTGCACGAAGGCGTGGGGCTGGATTGGCTGGGCTGCGTGCACGAATTGCTCACCACTCTACTCGGCAGCGTCAACGGCCTACTGCGCGCTTCGCCGCTGCTCGGCCATGACCCGCAGCCGAGCCTGCTGGTGGATGCCGGGGCCGCCCCCCTGGAACTGAACGCCGCGCTGCTGGCGATGCTTGGGGAAATGCCCCTGGCCGAGGTGTTGCGTTTTTTGCCGGTGAACCATTCCTCTCTTGTGCGTGCCTGTCTGGCCCAGGAGCGCGCCATCGAAGGGGTGGAGGCCCAGTGCGGCGAGCGCATGCTGATCTGGACCTATATCCCCGACCCGCGGGAGCGACGGGTGGTGGCGCGCTGCCGCGAAGCTACCGCGCAGATCCTCGCCGAACGCGAGGCGGCACGGGCGCGTCGGCTCTACCGGCTGATCACTGAGAACACCACCGACCTGATTTCCCGGCACACTCCCGAAGGCCGTTTCCTCGACGCCTCGCCGGCCTCCTGGACCCTGCTCGGCTACTGGCCGGAAGAGCTGCGCGGACAGCTCGCCCAGTGCCTCTTCCATCCCCAGGAACTGGCCCAACTGGTACAGCGCGCCCGGGATGCGCTGGAGCAAGACGGTTATCACACCATGACTTACCGCATTCGCAATCGCGCCGGGCATTACCTATGGTTCGAGACGGCCAGCCGCGCCATTCGCGAGACCTACACCGGGGCCGTGGTGGAGGTGGTCAGCGTTTCCCGCGACATCACCGCGCGGGTGCAGGCCGAGGAGAACCGGCGACGCCTGGCCGAGGTAGTGGAGGCCAATACCGACCCGGTGCTGTTCGTCGACCCCTCTGGGCACATCACGTACCTCAATCCGGCTGCCCGTCGTGCCCTGCGCCTGGAGGCCCGGCAGCCGATGCCGGCGCTGGCCGAGGTGATGCTGGCGGATGATCTGGCGCGCCTGCAGCGCGAGGGCTGGCGCACCGCCGAGCGCAAGGGCGTGTGGAGCATCGATTCGCGGCTGCTGCCCCCGGATGGCAGCGCATCGGTGCCCGTGTCCATGGTGCTGCTGGCCCACAGCACGGCGGGGGGCGAACGCTACTACTCACTGGTGGCCCACGACATGACCGAGCGCGAGCTGCGCGAGGCTCAGCAGCGTCGCCACCAGGATGAGCTGGCGCACACCGCACGGCTGGTGACTTTGGGCGAACTGGCCTCCGGCATCGCCCACGAGATCAACCAGCCGCTCGCCGCGGTGGTCAACTACGCCAGTGCCAGCCAGCGCTACCTGCAATCCCTGGGCAGCAACCCCAAGGCGGCGGAGCGCGTGGCCCAGGGGCTGGAGCGCATCACCGAACACGCCAACCATGCCTCGGAAGTGATCAAGCGGCTAAGGGCCTTCCTGCGCAAGGGGCAGCGCAAGATGCAGGCGCTGGACGTGGCCGAAGTGGCCCGCGAAGCGGTGCGCCTGTGCGCTTGGGAAGCCAGCGCCTGCCAGGTGGCGATCGCCGAGCAATTACCGGACAATCTGCCGCCGGTTTACGCCGATCGGGTGTTGCTGGAACAGGTGCTGCTCAACCTGTTGCGCAACGCAATCGACGCCAACCGCGAGGCTCATCCCGGTCGGGAATCGGTGATCCGGTTGGCTGCCAGTGCACAGGACGGACAACTGCTCATCGAGGTTTGCGATCAGGGGCCAGGGCTCGGCGAAAAGGAACTGGCGCGCATCTTCACTCCCTTCTATACCAGCAAGCCGGATGGCCTGGGCCTGGGGCTGTCGATGAGCCGCAGCATTATCGAAGGATTCGGTGGCGCCCTGGACGGAATGCCGAACGGGGAGGGCGGGCTGCTCATGCGCTGCCGCCTGCCGCTGCAATAACAAGAAGGTAACAGGAGCGATTTGATGTCCAACAGTGGCGAACAGGTGGTCTATGTGGTGGACGACGACCAGGGCATGCTCGATTCCACGGTCTGGCTCCTGGAGTCGGTAGGTCTCAAGGCGCTGCCCTTCACCAGCGGCCGCGCCTTCCTCGACGCCTGCGATGCCAGCCTCGACGCCTGTGTATTGCTCGACGTGCGCATGCCCGGCATGGGAGGCCTAAATGTGCAGGAAGAAATGCGCAGCCGCGGCCTCGACCTGCCTGTGATCTTCGTCAGTGGCCACGCGGATGTGCCGATTGTGGTACGCGCCTTCAAGGCGGGCGCTCATGATTTCATCGAGAAGCCCTACAACGAACAGCTCCTGCTCGATAGCGTGCAGCAGGCATTGTCCCGCGCTGACCACCAGCGCACCGTCTCAGGTAACCAGGGGCAGTTGCAGGAGTGTCTCGACAGTCTGACTCCGCGTGAGCGCGATGTACTGCTGCCGCTGGTGCAGGGCTACACCAACCGCGAGATTGCCGAGCAGTTGGACATTAGCGTGAAGACCATCGACCTCTATCGTGCCCGCGTGATGAAACGCATGCAGGCCGAGCGCCTGCCTGACCTGGTGGGCATGGCCATCGCGGCCGGCCTGGTGGACCCTCTGAAACTGCGCTAGGCAGAACCCGAGTGTTCAGCCGTAGGGTGGACCACGCTTCACTGGTCCACCATCGAGGTCCGGTATGGCGCCGCTGGTGAATGGAAAAGCGCCATTCACCCTGCGGGGCTGCGGCTTTGACATGGAATCTCCCTCAGGCAGGGTTAATGTTTAGTCGTTGGTTAACCAAAGATAGGAAAACCTGAATTTTATTCACCCATCCCGCCGTGCGAGCCTCCAACGCATTCCAATAACGCAGCTTTGCCACATGGGTTGTTCCACTCCGCACACTTCTCCGCTCCGCGCCCTGACCCTCGGTCAGACCCGCGCTGCCCGCCGTGCTCCCGGAGTCGTACCCAAGGTCCAGTTCTTCCGTAAGTGGGCCTCCCATCTCGTGATTTCCCTGCCGCTCGAACTTGCTTTCTGGGCGCTCTGGCATTGCCGCCACGCTCGTCCGCCGGACAGCGCTCTCGCCTGATCGGGCCGCCATCGCTGCGGCCAACCTCACCCAGAAAGAGAAATTCGACCCTTGCCCGAACCGGTGAGGGCCAGTTTGCGTGCCCATGGGCACTAAAGAGAGCGACATGACATTTGCCAGCGTGCAGGAAGCCCGGGATTTCCTCGAACAGAATCCGGACATCGACGCATTCGAACTCTTCATCCTCGACGCCAATGGCGTGCCTCGCGGCAAGCTGCTGCATCGCGACGAGCTCCTGGCCGTTTACGAAACCGGCCGTCCGTTACCCAGCACTATCCTGGGCCTGACCATGCATGGCGAGGATGTGGAAAACTCCGGCCTGGTGTGGGATGTGGGCGATATCGATTGCCGCGCCTATCCGCTGGCCGGCAGCCTGGTTCGCATGCCCTGGCGCAAGATGCCCACCGCCGCCGTGCAGGTCAGCATGCACCCGCAAGAGGGCATGCCCGCCGCCATCGCGGACCCGCGTCATGTGCTGGTGGAAGTGATCGATCGCCTCAAGGCCGATGGCTTCCACCCGGTAATGGCCTGCGAGCTGGAGTTCTACCTGCTGGACCAGAAGCGCGACGCTGACGGCCGTCCGCAGCCGGCGCTGGATGCCGATGGCCACCGCCCGCGTGGCACCCAGGTCTATGGTCTGCGTGAGCTGGAACAGATCGAGCCGTTCCTCGCCGATCTCTATGCCGCCTGCAAGGCTCAAGGCATCCCGGCGCGCACCGCGATCTCCGAATATGCTCCGGGCCAGGTGGAAATCACCCTGGAACATGGCGATGCGCTGCAAGCCATGGATCAGGCGGTGCGTTACAAGCGCCTGGTCAAGGGCGTTGCCCACGCCCACGGCATGCAGGCCTGCTTCATGGCCAAGCCCTTTGCCGAGATCGCCGGCACCGGCATGCACATGCATGTGAGCCTCGCCGACGCCGAAGGCCGCAACCTGTTCGCCAGCGAAGACCCCGCCGGCACCCCGCTGCTGCGCCAGTCCGTGGGGGGCATGCTCAAGAGCCTGCTGGATTCGCTACTGCTGTTCTGCCCCAACGCCAACTCCTATCGCCGCTTCCAGGCCAATAGCTACGCACCGCTGGCGCCGACCTGGGGTGTGGATAACCGCACTGTGAGCCTGCGTGTGCCGGGAGGCCCGGCCAACAGCCGGCATATCGAGCACCGCATCTGCGGGGCCGACGCAAACCCGTACCTGGCGGCCGCGGCCATCCTTGCCGGTATCCACCGCGGTATCCGCGAGAACATCGATCCGGGTAATCCGATCGAGGGCAACGGTTACGCCCAGGCCAAGGAGCTGCTGCCCACCGACTGGCTGACTTCACTGTGTGCCCTGGAGCGCTCCAGCTGGGCACGCGACGCGTTCGGTACCGCCTTCCTCGGCGTCTATCTGGCCGTGAAACGCGCCGAGTACCGCCAGTTCATGTCCGAAGTTGGTGAGCAGGACTGGCGCTGGTACCTGAACCAGGCCTGAGCCGGAGAACGACCGTCCGTTTCTGTTTGTGGGAGCGAATTCATTCGCGAATCGCTCCCCGGAATTGAAGGCCCCTGTGGCCAAGAAGGATCCACCCATGACCGCTGCAATCAAACATCCGCTGCCCGCCGCCGAGCGCGCGCCTTCCTATTACTCCGCGACCCTCAACGAGGAGACCGCGTACCCCACGCTCGAAGGTGAAGTGAATGTCGACGTCGCCATTATTGGTGGCGGCTTCACCGGTGTAGCCACGGCAGTGGAAATGGCGGAGCGCGGCTACAAGGTCGCCCTGGTGGAGACCCACAAGATTGGCTGGGGCGCCACCGGCCGCAACGGCGGCCAGGTGACTGGCAGCCTTTCCGGCGATGCGGCCATGCGCAAGCAGATGAGCAAGTTCCTCGGCAAGGATGTGGACGACTTCATCTGGTATCTGCGCTGGCGTGGTCACGAAATCATCAAGAGCCGCGTGGCGAAGTACGGCATCCAGTGCGACCTGAAGCATGGCCACCTGCATGCCGCGATGAAGGCCTCGCACATGGACGAGCTGAAGGCTTCCTATGACGAAGCGGTGCGCCGTGGCATGGCGGACGACGTGACCCTGCTGGATGCGGCCGGCGTGCGCGAACACCTGGATTCCAATCTGTACGTCGGCGCCATCAAGAACACCCGCAACATGCACCTGCATCCGCTGAACCTGTGCATCGGCGAAGCCAAGGCCGCTGCCAGTCTGGGCGCGCTGATCTTCGAGCATTCCGAGGTGCAGGACATCATCCACGGCGACCGCCCGGCGGTGGTCACCAGCCGTGGCCGGATCAACGCCCAGCAAATCCTGCTGGCAGGGGACGTCTACCACAAGCTGGAGCGCAAGAAGCTCAAGGGCATGATCTTCCCGGCCATGGGCGGGATCGTTACCACCAAACCCCTGGGCGACCTGGCCAAGGAACTCAACCCGCAGGACCTGGCCGTGTACGACTGCCGCTTCGTGCTCGACTACTACCGCATGACGGGCGATGGTCGCCTGCTGTTCGGCGGTGGTGCCAACTACTCCGGCCGCGACTCCCGCGATATCGCCGCAGAGCTGCGCCCCTGCATCGAGCGCACGTTCCCGAAACTCAAGGGCGTGGAGATCGACTTCAAGTGGAGCTGCGCCATGGGCATCGTGATGAACCGCATCCCGCAGCTGGGCAAGCTGTCGAAGAACGTCTGGTACTGCCAGGGCTACTCCGGCCACGGCGTGGCGACCACCCACATCATGGGTGAGGTCATGGCCAATGCCATGAGCGGCAGCCTGGAGAAGTTCGACACCTTCGCCCAGTGCCAGCATATCCGGGTGCCGCTGAGCGAGCGCCTCGGCAATCACATGCTGGCGGTAGGCATGTGGTACTACCAGATGATGGAAAAGCTGCGCTGACCGATTTGTTGTGCGTCCTTATAAAGCCGGCCTTGTGCCGGCTTCTTTTTGTCTGGCTGGTCCCCTGAGCTGATAGCGCTTGGGGTCGGCCTGTCTGCACTGAATGTTGCAGGTAGCTCCATTGCCCGTATGAGCTGGCTTGCCAGCGAATGGCCCCTTTTCGCTAGCAAGCTAGCTCCTACAAGGCTCCTGGACCGAAGGTCGATCCGCTGCACCAACAAAAAGCCCCGCATTTGCGGGGCTTTTCAGGCAAGGCGCCACTTACAGGTCGAAGTCGTAGTCGGAGAGCTGTTTCTGCAGGCGGCGTTCTTCGAGGTAGTTGTCGATGATGCGGCGCTTGGTCAGGTTGGTCTTCGCGGTTTCGGCCGGGGCTTCCGAATCGTCGGATTCCTCGGAGACGAATTCCTCTTCGAGTTCGATTTCTTCTTTGGCAGTGGTCATAAGGTTCACTCCACAATGCGGGGCGCTATTGGCGCACCTTATAACCACAAAGCCAGAGCCGGTAAAAAAGATTTTTTCAATCAGATACCTGAGTGAATCAATAGGACATCAATCGTCGGACGTCTTCGCCTTGTATTCGCACAGGTCCTCTATACGGCATGCGCCACAGCGCGGTTTGCGGGCCACGCAGACATAGCGGCCGTGCAGGATCAGCCAGTGGTGGGCATCCAGCAGGAATTCTTTTGGCACGAATTTCAGCAGCTTTTTCTCGACTTCCAGCACGTTTTTACCGGGGGCGATGCCGGTGCGATTGCTGACTCGGAAGATGTGCGTGTCCACGGCCATGGCGGGTTGGCGGAAGGCGGTATTGAGCACCACGTTGGCCGTCTTGCGGCCCACGCCGGGCAGGGCCTCGAGGTCCTCGCGGTTGTCCGGCACCTGGCTGCCGTGCTTCTCGACGAGGATGCGGCACGTCTCGATGACGTTCTTTGCCTTGCTGTTGTACAGGCCGATGGTCTTGATGTACTCCGACAGGCCTTCCACACCCAGGGCATGGATGGCTTCCGGGGTATTGGCCACCGGGTACAGCTTCGCCGTGGCCTTGTTCACACCGACATCGGTCGACTGGGCGGAAAGGATGACCGCGATCAGCAACTCGAACGGCGTGCTGTAGGCCAGTTCGGTGGTGGGGTTGGGGTCGTCGTCGTGGAGGCGGCGGAAGATTTCGTAGCGTTTGGCGGCGTTCATCAGGAGTCAGCGGTCTTCGTGGTCAGTTGGCGCCAGAGGGCCATTAGTGTGCCGAGCAGGATAAAGGCGCCAGGTGCGAGGGCGAACAGGGGAATGCCATCGGCGCCGAACTGCAAGCGCCAGCCGAGCGCGACCGGCCCCAGCAGCCAGTCGAAGTGGGCGAACAGACTGGCATGTCCGAGGGCTTCCCGCAGGGTGCCCAGCAGCAGGGCGAGCAACGTGAAGACGAGCCCCGCGCGCAGGCCGCCGGCGGCCGTGGAATCCATTGCGGCGAGTTGCAGGCACGGCAGTACCAGCAGGTAGAGGTAGGGGCCGAGGGCGCGATGCAGCTCGAAGGCGCCGGCCTGCAACAGCAGACTGGCCAGGCTCGTCAGCAGGGCGGCCAGCAGCATCGCGCCGAACCAGTAGCCGGTGTCTTGCAGATGGCGCCGCAGCAACGGCAGGAGCAGGCCAAATACCGCAAGGACAGGCAATCCGGCCAAGGCGAGCCCCAGCCCTTTGATCAGCAGGTCGGTGGCACCTGTCAGCAAGGCCAGGCCCATCAATCCGAGTTGTCGGGCGTTCATGGCGATGGGCTCCCGAGCAGCAATTGGCGATGGCCATCGAAGTACTGCAGCGCGTGCTGGATGGCGCTGACTACGGCGCGGGAAGTGATGGTGGCGCCGGCAATCTGGTCGAACTCGCCCTTGTCGGCCTCGACTCGCCATTCCGCTTCTGGATGGCTGGCCAGGGAGGCGTCGGCGAAGATTTGCAGCCAGCTGCTGCGGGCGGGTTCGATTCGGTCACCTATTCCCGCGGTTTCCCGGTGGTCGAGGACCTTGGTGGCCAGCAGGCGTCCGTCCGGGCGTATGGCCAGCAGCAGGCGGATCGGCCCCTCGTATCCTTTGGCGGTGGCCGGCAGCAGAACGGCTACCGGAGTGCCTTCGCGAGTAGCGAGCCAGGCCTGGGTTGGCGCCGGGTCACCCAGCAGTTCGCTGGCGGGCAGGGTGATGGGTTGGGCCAGTGGATGGTTGTCGTAGCTGCCAGGGGGAAGCAGATCGAGCAGGGCACGCTCGTCGGCGGAGCGGCGTTCGGCCGCTATGCGGCCATCGAGCAGTTGGCTGGTGACGACCACTACGGCCAGGCCAAGTCCCGCCAGTGCGGCCAGCAATGCCAGGCTGCGCCCGTTCATGGCTGCGTCTCCTGGCCACGCGCGGCGAGGCGGTCGAGGGTCGGCACGACCAGGTTCATCAGCAGGATGGCGAAGGCCATGCCGTCCGCATAGCCACCCCAGGTACGGATCGCATACACCAGGACGCCGGCGCCTACGCCGAACAACAGTCGCGCGCGATCACTACCGGCGCCGGATACGGGTTCGGTGGCAATGAAGAACGCACCGAGCATCGTCGCGCCGCTGAACAGGTGGAACAGGGGTGAACCATTGGAGTCCGAGCCGGAGCCGTTCCAGCACAGCAGGCTGATCACGAAGAGACCTGCCAGCAGGCCCACTGGCGCGTGCCAGCGAATCACCTGGCGTTGCAGCAGGAACAGGCCACCCAGCAGGAACGCCAGATTGACCCATTCCGTGCCGCGCCCACCAAAGCTGCCGAACGCGTGGTGACCGGCGAAGAGCTCGTCGATGGTCAGGCGGTTGTTGTGCTTGAGGCTGTCCAGCGCGGTGGCCTGGCTCCAGCCATCCACCAGTCCGCCGCCGAAGCCCAACACCTGCTGCAGGGATTCACCCAGGCCGGGGTGCTGGCCCGGCGCGGGCCATTGGTTGAGGTGTGCCGGGAAGGCCACCAGCACCAGGGCGTAGCCGAGCATGGCCGGGTTGAAGGGGTTCTGGCCAAAACCGCCGAACAGTGCCTTGCCGAACAGCAGGGCAAAGGCACAGGCGCAGGCGGTAAGCCACCAGGGCGAATAGGGCGGCAGGGCAAGTGCCAGCAGCGTGGCGCTGACCAAGGCGCTGCCCTCGCCCAGCAGCGGCTGGTTGAACAGTGAGGTTTCGGGCGTGGCGGGCTGCCGGAGCTGGCGACGTACTACAGCTTCACAGATCAGGGCGACCGGGATGGCGATCATCAATTGCAGGAGGCTGCCCCAGCCGTATTGCCAGAACAGGGCGAGCAGGCCCGGCAGGCAAGCGACCAGCACCAGTTGCATGCTGGGGCGCGGGTCGAAGGCCGGGCGGGTCGTCATGAGCGGACCTGCAAGAAATCGTAGGAGCGAGCTTGCTCGCGAAGAATGCAGTTCCACATCTGTTCGCGAGCAAGCACGCTCCTACAAGGGCTACGGTCTGGGTTGTTCATTTAGTGCTTGCTCAGCCTTATGCAGGCGCTCGCGGGCCTGGGCCAGTGCCGCCGGGTCGGCATCGGGCTGGCGTTCCAGCTTGCTGAGGTCGGCGCGGGCATAAGCCAACTCGGTCTTGATGGCGCGCATGGCTGGGTCAACCGGGCGCTTCTCGATACGCTGCAAATTCGGTGGTTGCTTGCCCGAAGCGTCTTCGGCGGTGTGCAGGGCGGTTTCAGCATCGGCGAGTGCCAGGCGCAAGGACGCCAGTTCGGCCGCGTTCGCGCCCCGATGCTCGGCGCTCTTGAGCGCCGCTCGGTGGCTGGCAAGGGCAATCTTGGCCTGCTTGAGGCGGGCCTCGCCTTCGCTGATGGGGGCGGGTGCGGCTGGCGAGCCATGGGCTGCATCCAGTCGTTGTTGAGCCTGCTCCACGGCCGCACGCAGTTCGACCAGTTGGGCCTGCTGATCCTCAGTGGGGGATTCGCCGAAGGCTTTCTCGGCCCTCGCCAACTGGGTGCGGCTCATTGCAGCGGCGATTTTCGCCTGCTTGAGGGTGGCTTCGTCTGCCTGCGGAGCGGCGTCTTCCAAGGCTGCCTTGAGTGCGGCCTGGGCCTTCTCGTTGGCGGCACGTAATTCGACGACCAGAGCCTGCAAGTCGGAAGTGCCATAAACCTCCAGCTTGTCTTCGGCCTTCTTCAGCGCCACCTGAGCCATGGCAGCTTCGATCTTCAGGCGCTTCTGCTGGTCGCTGAGACTCGGGGTGGCGGCCTTCTGGGCCTTCACCCGTTCGATGGCAGCCTGCACCGCGTCCAGCGGCGCAGCGGCAGTGCTCTGCTGGGCCTCTGCGGCTCGGGCGGCACGGGCTTCGCGTTCAGCCCGGCGACGAGCGTCGTCACGGGCAAGTCGTGCGTTGCGAAACTCGAAACGCTGACGGAACTGGTCGGCGTGCTGGCGCTGGGCGCTTGCGGCAGGTTCGGCCAGGGGCAGGATGTCGATGCAGTCCACGGGACAGGGCGCCACACAGAGTTCGCAGCCGGTGCATTCATCCGTGATGACGGTGTGCATCTGCTTGGCGGCGCCGACGATGGCGTCCACCGGGCAGGCCTGGATGCACTTGGTGCAGCCAATGCATTCCGCCTCGCGGATGAACGCGATCTGCGGCGGAACCGGGCCGTTGGGTGCATCCAGCGGAAGGGGCTGGACCTTCAGCAGGTCGGCCAGGGCATGAATGGTGGCGCTGCCGCCGGGGGGGCACTTGTTGATTGCCTCGCCCTGGGCGATGCCTTCGGCGTAGGGCTTGCACCCGGGGTGACCACACTTGCCGCACTGGGTTTGTGGCAGCAGGGCGTCGATGCTCTGGATCAGGCTGGCCTGGCTCATTGCGCCCCCATGCCATTGAATCCCAGGAAGGCCAGGCCCATCAGGCCGGCGCAGACCAGCAGCATGGGCGTACCACGGAACGCGGCCGGCACCTTCGTTTCATCCACTTGCTGCAGCAGATCGTCCAGCAGGGTCAGCACCAACCAGAATCCCAGGCCTCCGCCGAGGCCCAGGCCGATAGCCACTCCAAAGCCGCTCTCACTGCCGATGAGCATGGCGCCCAGTGCTGCACCGTTCGCCAGCAACAGCGGCCAGAGCCCCTCGCGAGGCAGGCTAGGGCAAGCGCGGCCGACGCCTTCGAGGCAGAGCCAGGCGAGCGGGGCGAGCAAAGGCAGGAAGATGAACAGACGTAGCGCGCCCAGCTCCAAAGGAACCAGGACGAACTGGTCGAGCAGCCAGGCAATCGGGGTAGCCACGGCGATCAGCGCGCCACCCGCCAGGGCCAGCGCCCGGCTGCGCGACTGGCGCAGGCTGTCGGCGCCAAGGGGCAGGCCGAGGATGAGGTTGTTGACCAGCGCTGCACCGAGCAGGGCGAAGATGAAGTCGGTCATAGGGACGTAGCGTCGCCAGGCTGAAAAAGGGGCCGCGTATTATCCGGAATGCAGTCGGAGCGGTACAGGGGCACGGCCGTGAGGGCCGGGCTCTGTTACAAGGCTAGCTCAGGACCATGCGAATTCGGTTGGCGGGCTGAAGCCAGCGATGGGCCTCGCTTCCAACGTATCCGGTGCGAGAGTGGATTGCCGGTGCTCCTGAACAAAAATGCCCGCAGGAGCGGGCATTTTTTTTGGAGCTTGTGGTGTTACTTGACGCGCTGACCGGGCTTGGCGCCGCTGTCCGGGCTGAGCAGGTAGATTTCCTCGCCTCCGGGGCCGGCGGCCAGGACCATGCCTTCGGAGACGCCGAACTTCATCTTGCGCGCCGCCAGGTTGGCGACGTACAGGGTGAGGCGGCCTTCCAGCTTGCTCGGGTCCGGGTAGGCGCTCTTGATGCCGGAGAAGACGTTGCGCTTGGCATCGCCGATATCCAGGGTCAGGCGCAGCAGCTTGTCAGCGCCTTCGACGAACTCGGCCTTCTCGATCAGCGCGATGCGCAGGTCGACGGCGGCGAAGGTGTCGAAGGCGATTTCCGCCGCCAGCGGGTCCTTCGTCAGTTCGCCATTGCCCTTGGGCGCCGAGGCGGCCGCCAGGTCTTCCTTGGAGGCGGCGACCATGGCTTCGATCTTCGCAGGCTCGATGCGGGTCATCAGCGGGTTGAACGGGTTCAGTTGGTGGTCGGCGAGCAGCGTCTTATGGTCATCCCAGGCCAGCGGGGCGACATTGAGGAATTGCTCGGCAGCGACGGCCAGTTGCGGCAGCACGGGCTTGAGGAAGATCACCAGCTGGCGGAACAGGTTGACGCCTGCGGCGCATACGGCCTGCACTTCGGCTTGCTTGCCTTCCTGCTTGGCCAGGGCCCAGGGCGCCTTGTCGGCGATCCAGGCATTGGCGCGGTCGGCCAGGGCCATGATTTCGCGCATGGCGCGGGCGAAGTCACGGTTCTCGTAGGCTTCGGTGATGCTCGGTGCGGCGGCAGCGAACTCGGTGAACAGCTCGGGCGCGGCGTTCTCGGCTACCAGCTTGCCGGCATTGCCCTTGTGGATAAAGCCGGCGCAGCGGCTGGCGATATTGACCACCTTGCCCACCAGGTCGGAGTTGACCTTCTGCACGAAGTCCTCGAGGTTCAGGTCGAGGTCGTCGACGCTGCGGCTCAGCTTGGACGCGTAGTAATAGCGCAGGTATTCCGGCTGCAGGTGATCCAGGTAGGTGCGTGCCTTGATGAAGGTGCCGCGGGACTTGGACATCTTCTGGCCATTCACGGTCAGGTAGCCGTGCACGTTCAGCGCGGTCGGCTTGCGGTAACCGGCGCCTTCGAGCATGGCGGGCCAGAACAGGGCGTGGAAGTTGACGATGTCCTTGCCGATGAAGTGGTACAGCTCGGCGTTGGAGTCCTTGTTCCAGAAGGCGTCGAAGTCCAGTTCCGGGCGGCGCGCGCAGAGGTTCTGGAAGCTCGCCATGTAGCCGATCGGGGCGTCCAGCCAGACATAGAAGTACTTGCCGGGGGCGTCCGGGATCTCGAAGCCGAAGTAAGGCGCGTCACGGCTGATGTCCCACTCCTGCAGGCCAGCGTCCAGCCATTCGGCGATCTTGTTGGCCACCGAATCCTGCAGGGCGCCGCTGCGGGTCCACTCCTTCAGCATGGCGTCGAAGTCCGGCAGCTTGAAGAAGTAGTGCAGGGACTCTTTCAGCACCGGAGTGGCGCCGGAAATGGCGGACTTCGGGTTCTTCAGTTCGGTAGGCGAGTAGGTCGCACCGCACACTTCGCAGTTGTCGCCGTACTGGTCGTCGGCCGCGCATTTCGGGCAGGTGCCCTTGATGAATCGGTCTGCCAGGAACATCTGCTTGTCCGGGTCGAAGTACTGGGTCACCGGACGGGTGGCGATGTGGCCGGCGTCGCGCAGCTTGGTATAAATGCTGCTGGACAGCGCGCGGTTCTCCTCCGAATGGGTGGAGTGGTAATTGTCGAAGTCCACCAGGAAGTCGGCGAAGTCGGTGGTGTGCTCGGCGCGCACGTTGTCGATCAGCTGCTCGGAAGTGATGCCTTCCTTTTCGGCGCGCAGCATGATGGCCGAGCCGTGGGCGTCGTCAGCGCAGACGTAGACAGCCTGGTTGCCACGCATCTTCTGGAAGCGCACCCAGATATCGGTCTGGATGTACTCAACCATATGCCCGAGGTGGATGGACCCGTTGGCATAGGGAAGGGCGCTTGTCACAAGAATCTTGCGGGGCTCGGTCATGGTGCTCGGCTACCGGATACGAAACAAAAGGGAAGTCGGCAACTATATAGGCCCGGCGCGATTTTTTCACCCGTGGGCGACCCAGCGGTGAGGTGGTCGGGTAGGATAGCCGCCTGATTTGCTCGGTCTTTCCGGAGTCATGCGATGAGTAGCCTTTCCCGCGCCCAGGTCGAAGCCACCCTGCGCCAGTTCACCGATCCCCACCTCGACCAGGACCCGGTCAGCGCCGGCTGCCTGCGCGAAGTCGATATCCAGGGCGGCAACGTCCGCGTGCGCCTGGAGCTGGGTTATGCCGCCGGGCTGTTCAAGTCCGGTTGGGCACAGATGCTGAAAATGGCCCTGGAGAACCTGGCTGGCGTCGACCGCGCCGAGGTCCAGGTGGATTGCGTCATCGAGGCGCACAAGGCTCAGGAGCAGGTGCCGGCGCTGGCCAACGTGAAGAACATCATCGCCGTGGCCTCCGGCAAGGGCGGCGTGGGCAAGTCCACCACCGCCGCCAACCTGGCGCTGGCGCTGGCACGCGAAGGCGCGCGGGTGGGCATTCTCGATGCCGATATCTATGGCCCCAGCCAGGGCATCATGTTCGGCATTCCCGAAGGTACTCGGCCGAAGGTTCGCGACCAGAAGTTCTTCGTGCCGGTGGAAGCTCATGGCGTGCAGGTGATGTCCATGGCGTTCCTGACCGACGACAACACCCCTGTGGTGTGGCGCGGTCCGATGGTCTCAGGCGCGCTTATCCAGCTGATCACCCAGACCGCCTGGGAAGACCTGGACTACCTGGTTGTGGACATGCCACCGGGCACCGGCGACATCCAGCTGACCCTGGCGCAGAAGGTGCCGGTGGCCGGCGCGGTGATCGTCACCACCCCCCAGGACCTGGCGCTACTGGATGCCAAGAAGGGTGTGGAGATGTTCCGCAAGGTGAACATCCCGGTACTCGGGGTCGTGGAAAACATGGCTGTGCACATCTGCTCCAACTGCGGACACGCCGAGCACCTGTTCGGCGAGGGCGGCGGCGAGAAGCTGGCGGCCCAGTACGGCGTGGATCTGCTGGCGTCGCTGCCGCTGTCCATGGCCATCCGCATGCAGTCCGATGGTGGCAAACCCACCACCATCGCTGACCCGGAAAGCCAGATCGCGATGATCTACCAGCAGGCGGCCCGCTGCGTTGGGGCGCGCATTGCGCTGTCCGACCAGGCTGCCACCGCCATGCCGAACATCACTATCAGCGACGACTGACGCTCCGACCATCCGGCGGGGCCTTTGCCGAGGCTTTCGCCGGGCTGTAAGATTCGCCGTCAAATTTTCAGCCCCTGACAGGACGCCCGCCATGACCATCAAATCGGATAAGTGGATTCGCCGCATGGCGCTGGAGCACGGCATGATCGAGCCGTTCGTCGAGCGCCAGATTCGCGGTGCGGACGATAGCCGGGTGATTTCCTACGGCGTTTCCAGCTACGGCTATGACGTGCGCTGCGCCGGCGAATTCAAGGTGTTCACCAACATCCATTCCGCCGTGGTCGACCCGAAGAACTTCGACGAGAAGAGCTTCGTCGACATCAACAGCGACGTCTGCATCATTCCGCCGAACTCCTTCGCGCTGGCCCGCACTGTGGAATACTTCCGCATTCCCCGTGATGTGCTGACCATCTGCCTGGGCAAGAGCACCTATGCCCGCTGCGGCATCATCGTCAACGTGACCCCGCTGGAACCCGAGTGGGAAGGCCACGTGACCCTGGAGTTCTCCAACACCACCAACCTGCCGGCGAAAATCTATGCTCACGAAGGCGTGGCGCAGATGCTGTTCCTGCAGTCGGACGAGGCGTGTGAGGTCTCTTACAAGGACCGTGGCGGCAAGTACCAAGGCCAGACCGGGGTTACCTTGCCCAAGGCCTGAGGCCAATGGGCAATGAAAGAACCGGGCTCGATGCCCGGTTTTTTTGTGCCCGGTGTCCGCAGGTCGGAAAGCTTGAATGCCTGGCGGAGGGTGGGGCTCTATCCAGGGAACTCCCTACCACGGAGGAATCCGGGATGCACATCGAAAAGCTCATAGAGACACTGTCGCCGGAGTCCAGCTTCCTGCTGGGGACTGTCCTGCGCGAACTACTGGCCGGTCGCGACCCGTTGCACGAGGAAGGGCCCGGCGATCCGGGACAGCCCGACGAGCCGAGTCAGCCCCATGAGCCGGGCGAGCCCACCATTCCTGATGAGCCACCACCGGTACCGGTGGTCTGAGGTTCAGGGCACCAGCGGCAGGATGCGCTTGTGCTGGGTGTTGTCGTAGGTGCGAACGATGGTGGCGTAGGCTTCGGGGCTGACTTGCTGACCGTGCAGGAAAGCGTCGATCTCGATGTAGGTCACCCCGTGAGCTTCTTCATCGGGCTTGCCGGGGCGCAGTTCTTCCAGGTCGGCGGTGGGCACTTTGTGGACCGCGCTTTCCGGTGCGCCCAAATGACGGGCAATGCTGCGTACCTGGTTCTTTACCAGACCGGAGAGGGGGGCGAGGTCGCAGGCACCATCGCCGAACTTGGTGAAGAAGCCCATCACCGCCTCGGCTGCGTGGTCGGTACCGATCACCAGGCCATTGTTTGCGTTGGCGATGGCGAACTGGGCCACCATGCGGATGCGCGCCTTGATGTTGCCGGTGACGAAGTCGCGGCGCGCGTCGGTGAGGTGGTTCAGGTGGGTAACCTGCTCGGACAGCCCGATCACGCTGTCCGCAATGTTCACGGTTTCTTCTTCGTCGGCACGAATGAAGTTCATCGCCACCTGCGCATCCGCCTCGTCGTGCTGGACGTTGTAGGGCAGGCGCACGGCGATGAAACGGTAGCCGGCATCACCCGTCTCGGCACGCAACTCCTCGACGCTGAGTTGGGCCAGGCGGCCGGCGGTGGTGGAATCGACGCCGCCGCTGATGCCCAGCACCAGGACCTTCAGGCCGGACTTGCGCAGGCAGTCCTTGATGAAGCTCTTGCGGCGTTCGACTTCGGCCACCAGGGCTGCTTCGTCGGCGAAGGGCGGGACAACATCCAGGGCTTTGGCGATTTCTTGCTGGCGGTTGCTCATGTGCGGAGTCCTTACTGGGCGTCGGTGACGCGGAAAACGTGTTTCAGGTAGGTGACGAAATTTTCGTCGCGGCATTGGGTCTTGCCCGGCTCATCGGAAATCTTCGCCACCGGTTGGCCGTTGCAGGCTGTCATCTTGATCACGATGTTCATGGGCTCGACCCCCGGGATATCGCAGGTCAGGTTCGTGCCTATGCCGAAGCTGACCTGGATGCGCCCGCGCAGGGCGCGGTAGAGCGCGAGTGCGCGGGGCATGTCGAGGCCGTCGGAGAATACGAGGGTCTTGGTCTGTGGGTCTATGCCCAGATTCTGGTAATGCCGGATGGCTCTTTCCGCCCATTGCAGCGGGTCGCCGGAGTCGTGGCGCAGGCCGTCGAAGAGCTTGGCGAAGTACAGGTCGAAGTCGTTGAGGAAGGCCTGCATGTTGATGCAGTCGGTCAGTGCGATGCCCAGCAGGCCCCGGTACTCGCGGACCCAACAGTCGAGCGCGGCGATCTGGCTGTCGATCAGTCGCGGGCCGAGTTGCTGATGGGCCATCAGCCATTCGTGGGCCATAGTGCCGATGGGCTTGATGTCGTACTCGCGGGCCAGGTGCACGTTGCTGGTGCCGACGAAACGGCCGGGGAAGTCGCGCTTGAGGATGTGCACGACTTCTTCCTGGACCTTATAGGAGAAGCGCCGGCGGGTACCGAAGTCCGCCAGCTGGAATCCGCTGAGTTCCTCGTCACTGGCATTGGCCTTGAGCCAGTCGAGCTTGCGATAGAGCCTTTCGCGGGCCTGGGTCAACTTGACGTCGCGATAGCGGTAACGGTTGCGGACTTCGCTGATGATCGCCAGTAACGGAATCTCGAAGAGGATCACGTGCAGCCAGGGGCCGCGCAGGCGGACGCAGATCTGGCCGTTGTCGATACCCAGTTGCAGGTAGCGCAGGTTGAAGCGGAACAGGCTGAGGAAACGGGTGAAGTCCGGCTTGATGAAGGGGATGCGCTCGAGGAAGTTCAGTTGGTCAGGAGTGATGGAGATGTCCGCCAGTTGCTCGATCTGGAAGCGGATTTCCGCGAGGTAGGGCGTCAGGTCTTCATCGTTGCGGCAGCGGAACTCCCACTCGACTTCTGCGTTGGGATAGTTGTGCAGCACCGCCTGCATCATCGTCAGCTTGTAGAAGTCGGTGTCCAGCAGGTTCTGAATGATGCGGCCGGAAAAGGCGCTGTCGGGCATGGTCGGTTCTCGGGGCTCCGGGCAAACCGTGGAAAGGGCGCAGGATGCGGCACCGGCGGGTGTTACGCAAGATTGCGGGCACTACCTCCCATGCGGAATGCCGGGCAAAAGAAAAGGCACCCGAGGGTGCCTTGAAATGTGATCTATGGAGTAAGTCCACCAGATCAGAGCGATGGGGCGGTGGGAAGTTCCACCGCTTGCCGATCATTTTTGCGGGGTCAGCATCAGGCGCTTGGTGCCATAGACGGCATCGAGGTTCTGCGGCTGGAAGGGGAACTTCACGTAGCGCGCCTTCAGCCAGGCATCGATGCCGTCGGCATAGTGCGGGCTGGCCGGGTTGCCGGACTGGCCGGAGCTGTTCACACCGATCATGGGCTCGGGCTGGCCGAAGTCGACGATGATGCGCATGGCCGGAATCAGCCAGGTATCGAAGTCTTCGCCCCAGTGGTAGGCCGAGACGTTGAGGGTGGTGTGGTCACCGCCGGCCGGGTAGGGGCCGCGATCCAGATAGCCCTTCAGGGCGTTGAGGCCGCTGCGCTGGCTGGCGCTCATGTACGGCGCCAGCTGGGTGCTGTCGGTGACCCACTCATAGGTGTGCAGCTTGCCCCATTGCCAGGCCTTGCGGTCCGCTCCCAGGCGGCCTTCGGCGTAGCTGACGGCGGCGGCCAGGCTGCGCGCGAGGATGGCTGGCTTGTCTTCCTTCTGCGGGGTGTTCACATCGTCCCAGAACGGGCTGTCGACGCGCCCCAGCAGGTGATCAGCCTGGGCTGAATAGGACAGGTCGGCGGTCTGCACCAGGGCGCGCCAGGCCGGGTTGCTCTCCGGGCCCAGTTCGTCGAGGAAGATCTGCCGCGCGCTTTCGTGGAGGAAGGCGCCGTAGTAGGCGGCGTCGGCCGACGTCGGACTGAGGCGGCCGTCGAACGACAGCAGACGGTCGAGGCCTTCCTGGGCCTTGGCCCGGTCGGTGGGCGGCAGGGCATTGATGGCCTGTTTGAGCGGCTGGGCCATGCCGGGGTCCTGCAGCATGGTCTTGAGCTTGGCCGGGAATGGGCTGGTCTGGTCGTACTGCATGGTGATCATGCTCTGCCAGTCGTGCTTGCCGCTGCCGCCAGCCAGTTCGGCGATGCGCTCGGCGCGCTCCGGGTAGTACCAGGAGTTGGACAGCTGCACGCCGTAGCCGCCCTGCACGGTGCGGTGGTTGGCGGTGCCGAGCCAGCCCTGAGCCGGGTCCTGGTCGTAAGGATGGAGCATCGGGTCGGCGTAGCCGTCCCAGTCGTAGCGGCCGTCCCAGCCTGGGGAAGGCAGCAGGCCACGGCCTTCGCGGCGGTTCGGGTAGCGGCCGGTCACCTGCCAGGCGATGTGCTTGTCATCGGCGTAGAGGATGTTCAGGCCCGTTGCACGGATGGAGCGGGTGGCCTCGTGGGCTTGGTCCACTGACTGTGCGCGGGACAGGGCAAAGAAGGCGTCCAGGGACTGGTCGGCTTCAAACTGGCTGGTCTGCAGGGCGATGCCATAGCCGCTCTTGATTTCCATGGGCTGGAGCGGGTGCTTGCGCTGGCCAAGCACCGAGTTCAGCAGTGGGCCGTGGCGGGTTTCGTAGATTACTTCGCGTACCGGGCGTTCGCCTTTGACGAAGAAGGTCTCCATGCGCTCGCTGGCAGGCACCCACTTGCCGTTGGCCTGGTAGTAAAGACGGCTGCCTTCGCGCTTGATCTTCTCGAGGAACAGATCCTGGTTGTCGCCCATGACCATGGTCATGCCCCAGGCCAGCTTGCCGTTGTAGCCGGCGACCACGGCCGGTACACCGGCGATGGAGACACCGGCGGCCTGGAACTTCGGCGAGCGGATCTGCACGAAGTTCCAGACCGAAGGCATGGAGATGGGCAGGTGGGTGTCATTGGCCAGGATGCTGCGGCCGGTGCGGCTCTTCTGCGGTGCGATGGCCCAGTTGTTCGAGGCGGCGACGCCAAGCATGTCGAGCGAGGCGATCTGGTTGGCGGCATCATCCAGCGCAGTCAGGCCAGGAATCTGGCCGCCCAGTTGCAGGCCCTTGAGCTTCTCGGCTTCCTCGAACGGCAGCGGTTCGTCGGGATAGATGGGGGTGAGCCAGGCCAGCTTGTCGGCGCCGACCTTCTGCGCCAGGACCAGGGAGGCGATTTCCTCCTGCAGGTTCACCGCCAGGCCAAAGTTCAGCAGGGTGAAGACCAGCGCCGAGTCCTCGGGCTTCCAGTAGGCCGGTTTGTAGCCGGACTCGGCCAGGTCCATCGGCAGTTTGTCGCGGTAGCGATAGAGATAAGCGTTGACGCCGCGGGCGTAGACCGCGAAGAACTCCTTCAGGCGGGGCGAGGAGTTCTTGTAGAGGATGTCGGCACTCTTGCGCAGGTTCACGGCGCGCATGAACCGGTCGATTTCCAGCACGCCGGGTCCGGCCAGTTCCGCGAGGCGGCCTTCGGCCATCAGGCGCAGGCCAACCATCTGGCTGAGGCGATCGGAAGCGTGGACGTAGCCGAGGGTGAACAGCGCGTCGTGGAAGGTGGTGGTTTCAATCAGCGGCATGCCCAGCGGGTTGCGGCGGATCGACACGCTCTGCGCGAGGCCTTTTACCGGCTGGAAGCCGGAGGTGGGCGGCAGGCTGTCCGAGTAGCGGCTGTCCAGCCAGGACTGGCAGCCACTGAGACCGATCATGGCGCCAGCGGCGGCGGCAACGCAGAACCGGGGGAGGAAGCGCTTGAAGGCTGGCGAAGCCATGGAACGGGCTCTCCTGAGAGGGGCATCGGATCAAACGCGCTACGTTAGTGAGCCGCCCCGCGCCGTGCAAGCACCGCCCGCCCTACTTTTTCACGTTACCCGGATTCACCTGTTCCACTAGTGCATAGGCGCGGATGGTCGCCGGGCGCGCCTGGATATCCAGATACCAACGCTTGAGGTTGGGGAAGTCGTCGAGGTTCTGTTCCTGCCAGGGGTGGCGGTCGATCCAGGGATAGATGGCCATGTCGGCGATGCTGTACTCGCTGCCGGCCACGTAGGCGCGGTCGGCTAATCGCTTGTCCAGCACGCCATAGAGGCGGGCGGTTTCCTTCATGTAGCGCTGGATGGCGTAGGGCAGCTTCTCCGGGGCGAAACGGTTGAAGTGATGGTTCTGCCCGGCCATCGGCCCGAGCCCACCCATTTGCCAAAACAGCCATTGCAGGCATTCCTGGCGGCCACGCAGGTCCTTGGGAATGAAGCGGCCGGTCTTCTCGGCCAGGTAGAGCAGAATGGCGCCGGATTCGAACAGCGACAGCGGCTCGGCGCCATCTGCTGGTTCGTGGTCGACGATGGCCGGGATGCGGTTGTTCGGCGAGATCTTCAGGAAGTGCGGCTGGAACTGCTCGTCCCTGCCGATATTGATCGGATGGAGTCGATAGGGCAGGCCGGCTTCCTCGAGGAACAGGCTGATCTTGTGGCCGTTGGGCGTGGTCCAGTAGTAGAGGTCGATCATCGACAAGGCTCCTGGGGCGTAGGCTTGGTCCGGAAACGAAAAGGCCCGCACTTGGCGGGCCTGGTGAGTGTCAGCAACGTCAGGCGCCGTGGCACTTCTTGAACTTTTTCTGGCTGCCGCAGGGGCAGGGATCGTTGCGGCCCACTTCCTTCAGCGGGTTGCGCACCGGCTCCTGGTGGCCGTGATTGCAGTGCGGGCCGTGGACGTGGCCGTGATGGTGGTCGTGATCATGGTCGTGGTTGCAGTTCGGACCATGTACGTGGGGTTCTTGGCTCATGAAGGTACTACTCCGGGATGTAACTGCCGGGGATTATCTCGCCATTGCGGCTCAGGTGCACGCTCTTGCCGAACATCAATCCAGTCTTAACTTCGCCTTGCAGGCGGTACTTGATGGGCTCGTCGGGCTTTTCCAGCAGCTTCACGATGTACTTCATGTGTCGCCACAGGTTGGTGCGCACCGGTACTTCGAAGGTCTGGCTGCCATGGGCGGGTACGGTGAACCAGGTACTGGATTCGCCGGATGCCAGCTTCACTTCATTGAGGTGAACGGTGTAGACCAAGCCGCGCACTGGCAGGCTGACGTCGTTGGGGTTGTCTATGCGAAAACGCAGCACGAACTGTTGTTCCAGCAGTTTGGCGCGTACCACGTCCACCTTGAGAAGGCGCACGTCGGGGTCCTGGAAGCTGTCGCTGATCCAGGTGGAGCATCCACTGAGGCCCGAAAATGGGAGGGCGAAGAAAAACAGTAGGCTGAGAATTCTTATCGTTTGCGCCTGGGAAAACATTGCAATACTCCAAGTGACGCTCCAGTGTAACAAGCAACTGCTCGGCCGCAACCAGTTGTGGGGGGAAAAAAAGCTGCGCCATACTGCAAGACAATTCGGACAGGAGTGTGACCAATGGGGCGTTATGAGATCGCCTTTTCCGGAAAGCTGGTACCAGGGGCGCAAAGGGAAGTGGTGCAGGCCAATCTGGCCAGGCTTTTCCAGGCCGATGCCCAACGCGTTGCCATGCTGTTCTCTGGTCGGCGCGTGATTCTCAAGAACAACCTGGATGAAGCCGCTGCCGAAAAATATCGCTCGACCCTGGAGCGCGCCGGTGCGCTGGTCGAAGTGGCATCCATGGAACCGGAAATAGAAGAGGTGGAACTGGCTCCGCCGCCCGAACCCGAACCGCAGGTTCAGCCGGTCCCAGCGCCCAACGCCGCGCAGCAGGCTGCATCGCCTGGTCGTTTGAAGGTGGTGCCGCGTGATGAATACATGGCTGCTTTCGTCGGTGTGGACGCACCGGACTTCGGTATCGCGCCGGTTGGCGCCGACCTTCAGGATGCCAAGCCACAATCGACGGCGCCACGCTACGACTTCTCCACTCTCAGCCTGGCGCCCGTAGGCAGCGACATGGGACAGCAGAAAACACCCCCGTCAGGCCCCCCGCCAGATACGTCGCATTTGCGGCTTGAAGAGCGCAAATAGATAGAGAAAGGCCCGCGATTGCGGGCCTTTTTTGTCAGTGCCTCAGAAATAACTCGAGCAACATTTCTTGAACTTGAGGCCACTGCCACAAGGGCAAGGATCGTTGCGGCTCGCCTTCACCGGGACGGTCGGGTCGAGGAAGTACCAGTGGTTATCCGCCTGGACGAAAGCCGAACGTTCACGATGGCTGTGCTCACCACTCTGGTCGTGCCAGCGTGCAGTGAAGGTAACGAACGCGTGCTCCGGCTGGCCGCCGAGCAACTCATGGCATTCCACCTCCAGCCCGAGCCAGGTGCTGCCAAGGCTCCAGGCGCGGATGGCCTCGATATCCAGCCCGGAGCGCTGGGCGGGCAGGGTGGTTTCCACCAGATAATCCACCAGGCCCAGTACATAGGCGCTGTAACGCGAACGCATCAGTGCCTCGGCGCTGGCGGCAGGATGACCGACATGATGGCGGCCGCAGCAGACTTCGAGGCGGTTGCCACTTCCGCAGGGGCAGATCGCAGTGCTCATGGCTTACCACCAGTATTTGCCGAAGTTTTCCGGGTTGGCCCAGAACTTCGCGTTCAGCCAATCGGGGACCTGCTTGTATTCGCGCAGGTCGTAGGTGAACAGAGTGAGGGTCTGCTCTTCGCGGCGAAAGCGCTCGCTTGCCTGGAGAGCGAGAGAAAAGAAGTCGGTGTCCCGCCAGCCGCAGGCACTGAGGTCGGCCAGCACCGCCACCCGACTGGCATTCAGATTACGGATACCGCCAAGCAGTTCCAGTCCGGTTCGCTTGGGCAGGTGTTCCAGGCAGTCCGCCAGCAGGGCGAGGTCGAAGCGCTTTGCGGCCTGTTCCGCTGGCAGCGTTCCGGCTGGCACTTGCACGACCTGGCTGTCGGGGTGTGCGGCGGCGAACGCTTCCAGGGCAGGAAGCGGGCTGTTGCCCACCAGCAGGAGGCTTTGCGGCGCGTAGCGTTCGAGCAGGGCCGCGAGTGCCTGCTGGGGTGTGCGGAAAGAGAAGCTGTCAGTCATCGAAAATCCTCGAACAAGTGGAGCAAGACTAGCCCGAAGGCGAGTCATGGCCTAGTGCTGGCGGTTTCCGGGGCTGGCGTCTTTACTCCCTAATTGTCGGTATGGGCCGATTCTAAGAGGAGACTCGCTTATGAGCATTACACGGACAGCTTTACCCCTAATCCTGGTGACCAGCTTGTTGACCGGTTGCGCCGGTCTGCAGAAGACCGACTGGCCCAAGTGTGCAGCAGTAGGGGGTGTGGTAGGTGCGGGGCTGGGTGCGATCGAAAGCAGTACATACGCTGGCTGGGGCGCCTTGATCGGCGCCGGTACGGCAGCTGCCTATTGCTGGGTACACGGCGATGGTGACGAAGACGGCGATGGCGTATTCGACAGCCGTGACAAGTGCCCTGGCACACCACCCGGCACCCAAGTGGACGCTGACGGTTGCCCGCTCAAGGCAGAAGAGCCAGTGGTTGAAGAAGTGGTCGTCGAGCACGAAACCATTGTTGTCCGTGACCTGCTGTTCGCCTTCGACTCCTCGAAACTCGATGCGGCAGACGAAGCCACCCTCGACAACGTAGCTACTCGCCTGAAAAACGAAGCACCTGACGCCAAGTTGACCATCACCGGTCACACTGACAGCGTTGGTTCCGACGCCTACAACCAGAAACTCTCCGAGCGTCGCGCCCATGCGGTTGCAGACTATCTGGTGCGCAGCGGCATCCCGGCCTCCAATATCGTCAGTGTTGGTGGTGCGGGTGAAAGCCAGCCAGTGGCCGACAACTCCACCAAAGACGGTCGCTCCATGAACCGTCGCGTAGAAATCCAGATCGACCGTTAAACCCCGGTAAGCCTGCGGCGCGCGCCTTGTGCGCCGTGGGCGCCGGGTCTTTACTCCTGTGTTACCGGCCTGGCCGGTGGCACAGGAGAATCATCATGGGCAACCAACTTCCCCGGGTTGCGATTTCACTTCTTCTGGTCAGCAGTTTCCTGTCTGGTTGCGCGTCCACGTCCAGTGATGGCCGTGCGGTGTTGAATCAGGGGAATTGGCCAATCTGTAGTCTGGTCGGTGGTCTCGTAGGTGGTGGGTTAGGCGCCGTGGAAAGTTCTGCCTGGGCGGCCGGTGGTGCCGCGGCAGGTGCCATAGTCGGTGGCCTCATCTGCTTTGCGCAGGATGGCGATGCCGATGGCGATGGTGTTTTCGATCGTCGCGATACCTGCCCCAATACACCCGCCGGAGCGACGGTCGATAGCCGGGGCTGTCCGGAACGGACTTATCCGCAGGCACCTCCGGAGCCCGTCCCGCCGCCACAGGACGAAGTCATCGTCCTCAGCGATATGGGCAACGTGCTCTTCGCATTCGATTCGGCCGAACTGACCTCTGCAGCGAAAGACCAACTGGCAGCAGTTGCCAATCGACTCACTGGCGCCAACCTGGTCAGCGTCAAGGTGATCGGCCACACCGACAGCGTGGGTTCCGATCAGTACAACCAGGGGCTTTCCGAGCGACGGGCGAGGAGCGTGGCGGACTTCCTGGCGAGCCAGGGCGTACCTGCTGACAAGCTGACGACCGAAGGCGTGGGCGAGAGCAAACCGGTGGCGGACAACGAGACGGATGCCGGGCGCGCGCAGAATCGCAGGGTGGAAATCCAGGTCGACCGCTGACGGATTTCCTGCGCCGTATCAAGGAGTCGATTGCAAGTGAATGCTTTTCCCGGCGACGCACTGGTGCGTCGCCGGGCTTCGGCGTATGTTCCGCAAAAACTCGAACAATGCCGGGAGGAAGGCATGCGTTTATTCATGGGGCTGGGCAAGGTAGTTGCCCTGTTGTTCTGGCTGGTCGTCATTGCCAACGTCGCTGCACCGTTCACAAAACCATTCGACATGCTGCTCAACGGTGCCGGAATCCTGCTGATCCTGGTCCACCTGTTCGAAATCATGCTGTTCAATTCCTTGCTGCACGGCCGCGCCAATCCCTGGCAGGACCGCCTGCAGCTGCTCCTGTTCGGCGTCTTCCATCTGCTCAGCATTCCGCGTCATCGCGGCAAGGAGGCACGTCATGCGTAAGCTGGGCCTCCTGCTCGCACTGATCACCCCCGTCGCCCTGGCCCAGGGCCAGGTGAAGGTGGACGCTCACAACTTCCTCAAGCTGCCCCCCAGAGCTGGGAGCCTCAGTCTCGACCAGGTCGAAGTGGCCGACTACGCCACACTACTGATTCCCGCAGGCGTTACCGAGCTGCGCATTGGCGAGTTGCGCATGGGGCGCGAGGCCCGACTTGGCATCGCACCGTCCGAGAAGGCTTTTCGTCTCGAAGTGCAGCATGGCGAGATCGGTACCGGCAGCCATATCACCGCATCGGGCGCGGCCGGCAGCATGAGCAGACCGGCTAGCGCGGGACGCAACCTCGAACTGCGCCTGGTGGATGTCCAAGTGAATGAAATGACCCTGGATGTGCGCGGCGGCATCGGCGCACCGGGACGGCCGGGGCTGGCTGGCGCCGACGGCGATGCTGCCGGTTGCCTCTGGGGCTCCGCCGGCCGTGGCTGGGACGGTCAACCCGGCACCGATGGCGAGGCTGGTGGTGCGGGCGGTCAGGTGCGCCTTGAAGTGCCGGCATCTTTCCCGGTGGATCTGGTGCGCGTGCGTCTCGAAGGTGGCGTGGGCGGCGCTGCGGGAGAGGGCGGTGCCGGTGGCCATGGAGGTGCCGGCAAAGGCTGCTTGCTGTACAAGGCCGACGGCGCCAAGAGCGGGCGCGCCGGGCAACCCGGCAAGGTCGGTGCTGCCGGCAATACCGGCAGCTTCAAGGTCGTACGATTCTGATCGAGGGCAGGCGCACAGGGACGTGCGCCTGATTCAGAAACTGGGGCGAATGGCGACTATGGTCACCAGCGTCAGCCCGATCAGCAGGTTGAATCCCACCACGCGGCGGATGCGACCGAGCACCGCGCCCCCCTCCGGCCAGTTTTCCGCATTCACCGCCGCACGCAGCTGCGGCAGCAGCAAGGCACTCACCCTCAGGAACAGTGCCAGCATCGCCACATACAGACCGATCATCATGTGCACATAGCGCGGCGCGGTTTCCATGCTGGCGTACGACATATGCAGCATGCCCACGCCGGTGAAGGGCAGGACCAGGACCGCCGGCCATACCCAATAGAAGAAACGGCGGAACACATCCAGCCAGAGACGCAGCCTGACCGGGGGCTCCAAGGTGGCGACGGCGGCGGGGCGCAGGATCATCCAGGCGAAGAACATGCCGCCGACCCATACCAGGGCGGCCAGCAGATGCAGGGCGTAAAGGGCTGCGTGGGCAGTCATCCGGTCAACTCCATTCGGCGGGTAAAAGAAGGCGCGCTATCATAGCCGTCCTGTTAAAGTACTGAAAATTTATCCAGCTCTTCCCGCCGCAGTCATCCATGCTCAGCACCGAACTCAAATCCCAGATCCAGGGCGCCTACAGCCGTTTTCTCGAAGCCAAGGGGCTGAAGGCCCGCTATGGCCAGCGCCTGATGATTGCCGAGGTAGCCAAGGCCCTGGGTGCCATTCCCGTGGACGACGAAGGTCACCGCGAGGGCGAGCCTGCCGTGGTGGCGGTGGAGGCGGGTACCGGTACGGGCAAGACCGTGGCCTACAGCCTGGCGACCATTCCCGCAGCAAAGGCTGCCGGCAAACGCCTGGTGATTGCCACCGCCACCGTGGCGCTGCAGGAGCAGATCGTCCACAAGGACCTGCCCGACCTGATGCGCAACAGCGGCCTGAACTTCAGCTTCGCCCTGGCCAAGGGGCGTGGCCGCTATCTCTGTCTGTCCAAGCTCGACATGCTGCTGCAGGAAGGCCAGGCGCAGAGTGCCACGGCCCAGCTGTTCGCCGACGAAGGCTTCACCATCGACGTCGACGAGAAAGGGCAGAAACTCCTCAATCAGATGATCGAACGCCTCGCCGGCAACCGTTGGGACGGCGATCGCGATTCCTGGCCTGAAGCCATCGAGGACCAGGACTGGGCTCGCGTCACTACCGACCACAGCCAGTGCACCAAACGCCATTGCCCGAACTTCCAGCAGTGCGCTTTCTATAAGGCACGGGAAGGTATGACCAAGGTGGACGTCATCGTCACCAACCATGACATGGTGCTCGCCGACCTGGCCCTGGGCGGTGGTGCCGTACTGCCGGACCCGCGCGAAACGCTGTACGTGTTCGACGAAGGTCATCACCTGCCGGACAAGGCCATCGGCCACTTCGCCCATTACACCCGACTGCGTTCCACCGCCGATTGGCTGGAACAGGTGGCGAAGAATCTCACCAAGCTGTTGGTGCAGAACCCCCTCCCAGGCGATTTCGGTCGTCTGGTGGAAGGCGTACCCGAGTTGGCTCGGGAGATTCGTACTCACCAGCAGTTCATGTTCAACGCTTGTGAGGAGATTGCGGACTTCCGCGCCGGTGAGGACATGGAAGGCCGCGACCGTCCCCGCCATCGTTTCGAGGCCGGTGTTGTGCCGGAGCACCTGCGAGAGTTGGGTATCGAGCTGAAGAAAGGCTTCTCCAGGCTGCACGACGTCTTCACCCGGCTGACCGAGTTGCTCAAGGAAGCCATGGACGGTGAAGCCAGCATCGGCGTCGCCAGTCATCAGGCCGAAGAGTGGTATCCCCTGTTCGGTAGCCTGCTGTCTCGTGCCCAGGGTAATTGGGAGCTGTGGACGGCCTTCACCGTCGAAGATCCGGAGGACAGTCCGCCCATGGCGCGCTGGCTGACGCTCGCTGAAAGCGGGGCGCTGCATGACATCGAGGTCAATGCCAGCCCCATCCTCGCCGCTGAGACGCTACGCCGTAACCTGTGGAATGTGGCATACGGTGCGCTGGTCACTTCCGCAACCCTCACCGCGCTGGGCAAGTTTGACCGTTTCCGCATGCGCGCCGGCCTGCCCAAGGTCGCGGTCACTGCCGTCGTGCCTAGCCCGTTCCAGCATGCCGATGCCGGTCTGTTGCGTGTTCCTGACCTGAAAGCCGACCCGCGCGATGCCGCCGCTCACACTGCCGCCATCGTCCGTGAATTGCCTGCTCTGGTGGAGGGCGCACGCGGCACGCTGGTGCTGTTTGCCTCGCGTCGGCAGATGCAGGATGTCTTCGAAGGGCTGGACCGTGACTGGCGCAAGCGCGTGCTGATCCAGGGCAACCTGTCCAAGCAGGAAACCTTGAACAAGCACAAGGCACGGGTGGACGACGGCGAGCCCAGCGTGCTCTTCGGTTTGGCGAGCTTCTCCGAAGGTGTCGACTTGCCGGGTGCCTACTGCGAACACGTGGTGATCGCCAAAATTCCCTTCGCCGTACCGGACGACCCGGTGGAAGCGGCGTTGTCCGATTGGATCGAGGCCCGCGGCGGTAACCCCTTCATGGAGATTGCCGTGCCCGATGCCTCCCTGCGTCTGGTGCAGGCATGTGGTCGCCTGCTGCGTACAGAGGCCGACCGAGGCACCATCACGCTGTTGGATCGACGCGTGGTCACCCAGCGCTACGGCCGCGCCATTCTCGATGCCCTGCCGCCGTTCCGTCGCGAGATCGCCTGATACAGGACTGCCCTTGACGCTGAGCGCCCCCCATCTGCGATGATGCCGGGGTTTTTGCGGACGCCCAGAGCGCCCGCCTTGTCCCGCTTCGTTTTGTCGCACAGTTGGCGAGATACGAACTTTTTGCGGTCTATGCTCAGCATTCTCTTGGGAACTCCGGTCCGATGCTTTCGATACCAAAACGCCCCCTCGCCCTGGCCATCCTTTTCGGGATGTCGGGAATTCCCCTGATTGCCCAGGCGGAGACCCTGTTCAACTTCGTCCGGCCGCTGGATGCGGTGCAGGTGACCACCCAGGACGCCAACCTGCCGAGCGTGACCGCTGAAACCACCGCGAATGGCGAAGTCCTGCGCCGTCTCACTTTCAATGCAGCGGAGAAGCCCAGCCTGCGCCTGACCCCGCAGAGCGGTACCTGGGACTGGACCAAGGCCGAGGCGATGAGCCTGCGCATCCAGAGTGCGCAGGACTGGGCAATTACCTTGGACGTGGCCATCGAAAGCACCGATGGCAAGGTTCTGACCACCCAGGTAGCGCTGCCGGCCGGACCGGCGCAAACCTTGCTCGTCCCCCTTTCCGCAACATCACCCAATGCCCACGGAATGAGAGCGGCGCCGCCGGTACCCTGGACCGCCGATGGCAAGCGCTGGCTGCCGGCGACACTGGTCAACGGCGAGATCGACCGCAGCAAGGTCGCCTCTGTGACGCTTTCCCTGAGCCAGCCGACTGCCGCCCAGAACGTGCTGCTCGGTCGTTTCGGAACTGAAGAGAAAGATCAGCAAGAAGCCTTCTACGACGGCCTGATGGACGCCTACGGCCAGTACACCCGCGCTGATTGGCCGGGTAAGGTGAAGAATGACGAGCAGCTGAAGAAGGCCCCCGGGGACGAAGTGAAACAGCTTGCCGACTGGACGGCCAAGTTGCCGCAGCAGGACACCTACGGTGGCTGGCTGGGTGGTGAAACCTTCGAAGCCAGCGGCTTCTTCCGTACCGAGAAGCGTAATGGTCGCTGGTTCCTGGTCACCCCGGAAGGCCATCCGTTCTTCTCGCTGGGCGTCAACGCGGTGACTCCGGGGTTGAGCCAGACCTACGTCGAGGGCCGGGAAGCCATGTTCAAGGCACTGCCGAAGGACAACGAGCCACTGGCCGGCCATTTCGGCAAAGGCGACGACCGTGCCGAAACCGACGCCAACAAGGGGCGCGAATTCAACCAGGGCCGCTGGTACGACTTCTACGGCGCCAACATCGAGCGCACCTACGGCGGGAATGATCCGCAGCGCTGGGTTCGCCACAGCCTGGATCGTCTCAAGGCGTGGGGCTTCAATACCGTCGGCAACTGGAGCGACCCGGCCTTCAACAACAGTCAGCGCATGCCCTACACGCTGCCTCTGTCCATTCACGGTGACTACGCCACCATCAAGACGGGCTTCGACTGGTGGGGCGGCATGCCCGACCCCTTCGACCCGCGATTTGCGATGGCGGCGGAGCGCGCTATCGCCATTGCCGCCCGCGACCATCGCGACGATCCCTGGCTGCTCGGCTTCTTCGCCGATAACGAACTTGCCTGGGGCGGCCATAGCGAAGACCCTAGGGCCCGTTACGCGCTGGCCTACGGCACCCTGCGCCTGACGACCGACGTGCCTGCCAAGCGCGCTTTCCTCAAGCAGCTGCGCGACAAGTACCGTAACCAGCAGGGCCTCTCGAAAGCCTGGGGCATCGATTTGCAAGCCTGGGAGCTGATGGAAGACCCGGGCTTCGAACCTCCGCTGCCGAATCCGGAGCACCCGGCCATCGAGGAAGACTTCCAGCGCTTCCAGCGCTTCTTTGCAGACACCTATTTCAAAACCATCGCCGACTCCATGAAGTGGCATGCGCCAAACCATATGCTGCTAGGTGGTCGTTTCGCCGCAACCGTGCCCGAGGCCATCGAGTCCTGCGCGCAGTACTGCGACGTGATCAGCTTCAACCGTTACACCCGTGAGCCGCAGCACGGCCTGGACATGGATTTGCTGCGTCGCCTCGACAAGCCCCTGATGCTCACCGAATTCCACTTCGGCTCCCGTGACCGCGGTCCGTTCTGGGGTGGCGTCTCCGAGGTCTACAAGGAAGAAGAGCGCGGTCCGGCTTACGCCGCTTATCTCAAGAAGGCAGCCGAGGAGCCGCTGATCGTCGGCGCCCACTGGTTCCAGTACCTCGACCAGCCCGCCACTGGCCGTCTGCTGGACGGCGAGAACGGCCACCTGGGACTGGTCGGCATCACTGACCGCCCATGGCAGGGCTTCGTCGAGGCCGTGCGCAAGGCGAACCTGGCGTTGGCCGCTGATATCAACAAGCCTGTGCAGCCCCAAGCTCCCTCGAAGGAGCAGCCCAAGACGCCGGTGAAGGAGCAGCCCAAGGAAGCGGCCAAGCCGACAGCGGCAGAAAAGCCCGTGGAGCCAGCCCAAGAGGCTGAACAACCGACTGCCGAACCGGCAGAACAGCCCAAGGCTGAGGAACCCGCCCAGCCGGCCGCTCCGAACCAGGAGGAAGCCGGGAAGCCCTGATGGGTGACCCGTCTTCGGCACGGTTCACAAGGGGCGGCAAGGCTGGAACAATGCCGCCTCCATTTTCTTTCAGGAGCATGCCGGTGCAGACCCAGGGCTATTTCGACTTGCGCTTCGAAGCGGCGAGAGACGCGTTCGCCGAACTCTTCGCTGATCCGCAGGAGCGCGGCGCCGCCCTTTGCGTGCAGGTCGGTGGCGAGACGGTGCTCGATCTCTGGGCCGGCGTGGCCGACAAGGATGGCCAGCAGGCCTGGCACAGCGACACTATCCTCAACCTGTTTTCCTGCACCAAGACCTTCGCCTCCGTAACGCTGTTGCAGCTGGTGGGGGAGGGCAAACTGGAACTGGACGCCCCCGTGGCGCGCTACTGGCCTGAGTTCGCTGCAGCAGGAAAGGAGCGAATTAGCGTTCGCCAACTGCTTTGTCACCGCGCCGGCCTGCCCGCGATTCGCGCCTTGTTACCGGCCGAGGCCCTCTACGATTGGGAAGCGATGACGTCGGCCCTGGCTGCTGAAGAGCCTTGGTGGACACCCGGGGAGGCTCATGGCTATGCGCCTATCACCTACGGCTGGCTGGTTGGCGAGCTGATTCGCCGAGCCGATGGCCGGGGACCGGGCGAGTCCATCGCTGCCCGCATCGCCCAACCTCTGGGGCTGGATTTTCATGTGGGCCTGGCGGATGAGGAGTTCCATCGCGTCGCCCATATCGCACGTGCCAAGGGCAACATGGGGGATGCCGCGGCGCAGCGGCTGCTCAAGAGCATGATGACCGAGCCGACGTCGGTCAGTACCCGCTCGTTCACCAATCCGCCGTCGATCATGACCAGCACGAACAAGCCGGAATGGCGTCGCATGCAGCAGCCTGCGGCCAATGGCCACGGCAACGCGCGCAGCGTGGCGGGTTTCTATGCCGCCTTGCTGGACGGCGAGCTACTGGACTCGGAGCTGCTCGCCGAACTGACCCGTGAACACGCCCAGGGCGAGGACCTCACCCTGCTGACCTCCACCCGCTTCGGCCTCGGCTGCATGCTCGATCAACCGGACGTAACAAATGCCACCTATGGCATGGGCCGTTACGCCTTCGGCCATCCCGGCGCAGGCGGCTCCACCGGCTTTGCCGACCCGGAGCGCGAACTGGCCTTCGGCTTCGTCACCAACACCCTCGGCCCCTATGTGCTGATGGACCCGCGAGCGCAAAAACTGGCACGCGTGGTCAAAGACTGCCTGGGCTGAGCCACTCGTCAGATACCCTGTTTATTTCTTTGCTGATTAAAGGCTTGGCGCGAAAATTTAAGCTCGATTGAGAGATTAAAACGCCATCAGCTGATGCTGGCGAGCGGCCTTCAGCGACTACGGAATCCTGCCCCATGAAGCTGTTAAAGATTTCCACCCTGATCCTCTGTGTGTCTGCCTCCGGCTGCAGCATGCTTGGCCAGCAGAAGGCCGAGGCGCCTGTTGCCAAACCCGAGAAGACCGTCTCCGCCAGCAAGGGCTGGTGGCCCTTTGGTGGTGACGAAAAGGCCAAGCAAACCAAGGTTGCCAAGGTGGATACCAAGGCGACCCAGGCTTGGCTCGATCAGTACGAGCCGCGCCTGCGCGAGGCGGTGAAGGGCAGCAAGCTGGAATTGGAGCGTCGTGAGAACGTGCTGGTGGTGACCCTGCCGGTCGACCCGTCCTACAACCCGGATCGCCCGAGCATGCTGCTGCCTATCACCCTTGGCCCCATTACCAGAGTGGCGAAGCTGGTGGAAGGCGATCCCAAGACCGCGGTGCTGGTCCTGGGCCATGCAGATAGCTCCGGCAAGGACGAAATCAACCGCAAGCTCAGCCAGGAGCGCGCCCAGTCCGTTGCGGCGATCTTCCGCCTGAGCGGCCTGCAGCGTGATCGCCTGTCCCTGAAGGGGCTGGGCTCGGATATGCCGCGCGCCGCCAACGACAGCCAGCAGGGCCGTTCCCTCAACCGCCGTGTCGAGATGATCCTGACGCCGCAGGAAACCCTGGTTGCGCTAATAGCCCAGTACAACAAGCCGGCCAAGCCGGAGCCGCTGGACAAGGCCAAGAAGGTGGTTGCGGCAGATCAAACCGAATAGGCCTGGCTTGGGTAAGCTATTGGTTTTCCGAACACAGGACTGCCAATCATGACCCAGACCCTGGCCGATATGCGCCGTGACTATGCCCGTGACGGGCTCAGCGAGGAACAGGCTCCCGCAGAGCCCTTCAGCCTGTTCCAGAGCTGGTTCGGCGATGCGGTGAAGACCGAGCAACTACCGGTCGAGCCCAACGCCATGACCCTCGCTACGGTCGACACCGAAGGCCGTCCCCATTGCCGGGTCCTACTGCTCAAGGGACTGGATGAGCGCGGATTCACTTTCTTCAGCAACTACGACAGTGCGAAGGGCGATCAACTGTCGGCCAATCCATTCGCCGCCATGACCTTCTTCTGGCCCGCCCTGGAGCGCCAGGTACGAATCGAGGGCAAGGTGGAGCGGGTGAGCCCGGCCGAGTCCGACGCCTACTACCAGGTTCGTCCGCTGGGTAGCCGCCTGGGTGCCTGGGCATCGCCACAGAGCCGGGTGATCCGCGATCGCGCGGAGCTCGAAGCGCTGCTGGCGAATACCGAACAGCGATTCCTCGATAGCGCACCCAGCTGCCCTCCGCATTGGGGCGGCTATCGCTTGCTGCCCGAGCGGATCGAGTTCTGGCAGGGGCGCCCGAGCCGTCTGCATGACCGCCTCAATTACCGGCTCGTGGATAGCGCCTGGGTTCGCGAGCGCCTGGCACCCTGACTTTCCCGAGAGAAGGCGCGAGGCCATCGACCACTCGCGCCCGAATCCGCTTTACCGCCTGGAAACGGTTGAGCCGTCCGGCCTTGATTGGCGGCTTTCCGGCGTTGAATTCGAAGTAGCGGCAGATGTGACAACCCGCTATGCGGGGCCTGTGGCGCCACTCATGTTTCCGGCCTGAAGAAGGATGCCAATCCCACGTAGGTGGAATCGCTCGACGCGGCGCCAGGGGCATTACGCGCAGCGGATCGCCGCTTGCTAGGGCCGAGACCATGGCCTGCACCTGCGCGCAGGTGCAGGCCAGCGGCCTGGGGTTTGCCGCGCGGGCCTTTCTCGGTGCCCGCTTCCGCTCCGTAGTCGAGCTGGTGGCGGAAGTTCGCCTCGACCCCCAGAGCTTGCATGGCAAGACGCCCGCTGGGCGCGGTGCGTAGCTCGATATCACCCGGCTATAGGAGCTCCCCGCTAACCGCCCTCAGGCGGTGTAACGCTGCGCCGCCCGCTCAAGCCACACCTGCAGGTCCTTGCGTCTGACGCCTTGGGCGCGGGCGGCCTGCAACTGCTCCAACATGAAGGCTTGCTTGTCCTTGTCGCCCCCGGCCAGGGACAACGCGAGGTCGCGATCAATCCAGCGCTTGATGCGAACGTACAGCCACCAGTGAAAGTAGAGACCGGCGATGGTGGTGATCGCGATGATGAAGTAGTCCATGGGCTAACCTTGAGTGACAGGGAGCTTGTGGGAAATTTCCTTTGAAACTGTCAGAAAGCTGAATTCAGGCTGAACGATACCTGAGTAGTCAGCCCGCTCTGGTGACAGCCTCCGCGGCGCGGAGTCTAATGGACAAGTAATTAATTCTGGAGGAATTGCTATGCGTAAACCCTATCTGCTGGTTGCCTCTTTCACGGCAGTGGCACTGGCGCTGGGTGGCTGTCAGTCGAGCCTGACCGGAGACACCTATTCCCGTGACGAAGCTCGACAAGTGCAGACCGTG
Organism: Pseudomonas sp. DY-1; assembly: GCF_003626975.1. Classification (NCBI taxonomy): domain Bacteria; kingdom Pseudomonadati; phylum Pseudomonadota; class Gammaproteobacteria; order Pseudomonadales; family Pseudomonadaceae; genus Pseudomonas; species Pseudomonas sp. DY-1. The sequence continues at coordinate 79,262 of NZ_CP032616.1, forward strand.
CGCATGGGCACCATCGAATCCCTGCGACCGGTGAAGATCGAGGGCACCAAGACGCCGATCGGCGCCGGTGCCGGGGCTGTTGTCGGCGGCATTGGCGGCAGCACCATCGGTTCCGGTCGCGGCAGTGCAGTCGCAGCCGTGATTGGCGCAGTTGCAGGCGGTCTGCTGGGTGCGGCTGCCGAAGAGGGCGTTACCCGTACCCAGGGCGTCGAAATCACTGTACGTGAAGACGATGGTTCGATGCGCGCCTACGTCCAGGAAGTCCAACCCAATGAAGTCTTCCGCGTGGGCGAGCGTGTGCGCATCACGACGGTCAACGGCACCAGCCGCGTCGCACACTGAGGCTAAGCTGTCCCAATCGGGACAGCTTGCTGTTTCCCTCCCCGCTTCCACGAATGTCGGCGATAGCGTCATGGCGCTATCGCCGTTTGGAGTGGACGTTCTCCGCAGTTGCTAGCGTTTTGAAATAATTCAATCTATCGCGATGAATCGATAGTAATGGATAATCGCTGGGTTTTTTTCTTGCCATTTCCGTTACTTGGAGGAAGTTGGCGCTGACCTAGGGGAGATATGGATGATTCTGGCGCTCATTGTCGCGCTGCCCTTTCTCGGGGCACTTCTTCCGCCGCTGGCCGAGCGCCTTGGCCGTTCCGTTTGCGCGGCCGTCACCGCATTGTTGCCGCTGACCGGCCTCGTTCTCCTGTTGTCCCAGACCGATAGCGTCTTTGCCGGGCACACCCTCAACTTCGTCCAGCCCTGGCTACCGGGCTTCGGCCTCAGCTTCAACCTTCGACTGGATGGCCTGGGCTACCTGTTCGCCCTATTGATTCTCGGCATCGGCCTGTTGGTGATCCTTTACGCCCGCTACTACCTGTCGAAGGAAGAGCCCATGGGGCGCTTCTTTGCTTTCCTGCTGCTGTTCATGGGCGCGATGCTGGGCGTCGTGATGTCCGAGAATCTGCTGCTGATGCTGGTGTTCTGGGAGCTGACCAGCCTGTCTTCGTTCCTGCTCATCGGCTTCTGGGGTTATCGCTCCGATGCGCGCAAGGGAGCACGGATGGCGCTGGCGGTTACCGGTGGCGGTGGCTTGGCGTTGTTCGCCGGGATATTGCTGGTAGGGCATATCGCCGGTAGCTTCGAGCTGACCCAGGTGCTTGCCGCAGGCGAGCAGATCCGCGCCCACAGCCTCTATCCGGTGGCGCTGGTGTTGGTGCTGCTGGGTGCATTCACCAAGTCCGCGCAGTTCCCGTTCCATTTCTGGCTGCCCCACGCCATGGCCGCGCCGACCCCGGTGTCCGCCTACCTGCACTCGGCCACCATGGTGAAGGCCGGGGTGTTCCTGCTGGCGCGGCTGTATCCGGCCTTGTCCGGTTCCGACCTCTGGTTCTACCTGGTCAGCCTGAGTGGCCTGGCGACGTTGCTGTTCGGTGCCGGCATGGCGTTGTTCCAACATGATCTCAAGGGACTGCTGGCTTACTCGACCATCAGCCATCTCGGCTTGATCACATTGCTGTTCGGCCTCGATTCGCAGCTTTCCAACGTTGCTGCAGTGTTCCACATCATCAACCACGCCACGTTCAAGGCTTCGCTTTTCATGGCCGCGGGAATCATCGACCACGAAACCGGCAGCCGCGACATGCGCTTGATCAACGGGCTGTGGCGGTACATGCCGCATACCGCGGTGCTGGCGATGGTGGCCTCTCTTGCCATGGCCGGCGTGCCCTTGCTGAACGGTTTCCTCAGCAAGGAGATGTTCTTCGGTGAGACGTTGCAGCAGGACCTGTTGGGTAGCTTCAGCTGGGTAGTGCCGGCGGCGGCGACCCTCGCCGGGGTCTTCTCGGTCGCCTATTCGCTGCGTTTCGTCCACGACGTCTTCTTCAATGGCGAGCCTGCTGTCCTGCCCAAGTTCCCGCCTCACGAGCCGCCGCGCTACATGAAGGTGCCGGTGGAGATCCTCGTATCCCTCTGCCTGCTGGTGGGCATGCTGCCGGGCATCACGGTCGCGCCTCTGCTCGCTACTGCAGCCTCGGCCAGCCTGGGGGGCACTTTGCCGGAATATGACCTGGCGATCTGGCATGGCTTCAACCTGCCGCTGGCCATGAGCCTGGTCGCGCTGGTGGGCGGCGTGCTGGTCTATGTACTGCGCAAGCCGCTGTTCCGCTGGTACGCCGACCTGCCCGATACCGATGCCAAAGAAGTGTTCGAGCAGCAAGTGCAGCGCTGTGTCGTGGCCGCCCGCTGGATCACCGGCCACCTGGAGAACGGCTCCCTGCAACGTTACCTGTCGCTGCTGCTGGGCGCTGCAATGATGATGGTGGCGCTGTCTCTCGCGCCCTTGCCGCAGATCGCTGGCGAACGTCCGCTGACACCATTGGACGGCATCACCGCCCTGGGTTTGGTGGTGCTGGCGTTGTCTGGTGTGTTGACGGCGATATTCCATCGCCAGCGGCTGATCGCGCTGATGATCCTCGGTGTGGCCGGCTTGCTGGTAGCACTGGCATTCGCCCGGTTCTCCGCACCTGACCTGGCGCTCACCCAACTGGTGGTGGAAGTGGTGACCCTGGTCCTGCTGATGCTGGCGCTCTACTACCTGCCGTCTCGTACGCCGGGGGAAAGCTCCAGCCTGCGTGGACTGCGCGATTTCATCCTGGCCTGTGCGGTAGGCGTGATGGTGGCGTTGCTGGCCTATGCCGTGCTGACCCGTCCATACGAAGGCATCGCCGATTTCTTCCTCGCCAATAGCGTATCCGGGGGCGGCGGCACCAACGTGGTCAACGTGATACTGGTGGACTTCCGTGGCTTCGACACCCTGGGCGAAATCACCGTCCTGACGATTGCCGCCGTGGGTATCTTCGCCATGCTCTCGGGACTGCGCCTGGAAAATCCGACCTGCGACCCCCAGGGGCGCAACTGGGCCGGTGCCAAGCACCCGCTGATTCTCGAAACCCTCTCGCGCCTGATGCTTCCCCTGGCCCTGCTGATTTCGGTGTTCATCTTCCTGCGCGGGCATAACCTGCCGGGTGGCGGATTCATAGCCGGCCTGGTCACCGCGGTGGCCCTGGTGCTGCAGTACATCGCCAGTGGAATTGCCTGGGTGGAACAACGCCTGCCGTTGAATTACCAGCGCATCGCGGGTGCCGGGGTGCTCATTGCTGGACTCACTGGCCTCGGTAGCTGGGCCTTTGGCCGCAACTTCCTCACCTCGGCTTTCGGCCATTTCGAGCTGCCGCTGGTGGGGGAATTCGAGCTGGCCACCGCCATGCTGTTCGACCTCGGCGTCTATCTGGCCGTGGTTGGCTCGACGCTGCTGGTACTGGTCAACCTCGGACGGCTGAGCCTGTCCCCGCCTGCGATCAAGGAGATTCATTGATGGAGGCGCTGTTCGCCGTAACCCTCGGCCTGTTGACCGCCAGCGGCATCTACTTGTTGCTGCGCGGCCGGACTTTTCCGGTGGTACTGGGGCTGACCCTGCTGTCCTACGCAGTCAATCTGTTCCTCTTTGCCATGGGGCGTCTGGCCGGTGAAGCGGCGGTGCTCGGGCGCGACGTGCAGTTTGCCGACCCCGTGCCGCAGGCCCTGGTATTGACCGCCATCGTCATCGGCTTCGCCATGACCGCCTTCGTGGTGGTGCTGGCCCTGCGCGGCGTGGGTGATCTGAACAGCGATCATGTCGATGGCCACACCGACGGGGAGTCGGCGCCATGATCCACCTGACGATACTGCCCGTCCTGATTCCGCTGTTCACCGGCGCGCTGCTGCTGGTGCTGCCGTCCAACGAGCGCCTCAAACGCAGCCTTTCGGTGCTCGCTACCCTGGCGCTGATACCGGTGGCGCTGTACCTGATGCAGCAGGCTGGCGATGGCCAGTTGCGTGTCTATGCCCTGGGCAGCTGGCAGCCTCCCTTTGGCATTATCCTGATGCTGGACCGCCTTGCAGGGCTGATGCTGCTGGCGACCGCCGTACTGGCCAGCGCCGCCGTGCTCTATGCCGTGCGCGGCGATGATCGCATCGGTCTGCGCTTCCATGCGCTTTTCCAGTTCCAGTTGTTGGGAATCAACGGCGCCTTCCTCACGGGCGACCTGTTCAACCTCTTCGTGTTCTTCGAAATCCTGCTGATCGCGTCCTATGCGTTGCTGCTGCATGGCGGAGGTGGCGAGCGGGTCAAGGCGGGCATGCACTACGTGATCCTCAACCTCGCCGGTTCGGCGCTGTTCCTGATCGCAGTGGGCGCCCTCTACGGCATCACCGGTACCTTGAACATGGCCGACATGGCCCGCCAGGTGGCCGCAGCCGGACCGGAAAATGCCCCGGTGCTGGCCGCAGCCGGACTGGTGTTGCTGCTGGTGTTCGCCCTCAAGGCGGCACTGCTGCCGCTGTACTTCTGGCTGCCACGCGCCTATGCGGCGGCGAGTGCTCCGGTGGCCGCGCTCTTCGCGATCATGACCAAGGTGGGCATCTATTCCATCCTGCGGGTATACAGCCTGGTCTTCGGTCCCGAAGCCGGAGAGTTGGCCAACCTGGCGCAACCCTGGCTCTGGCCGCTGGCCCTGGCGACGGTAATCCTCGGCGCTCTGGGCGCACTGGCGGCCACTACGTTGCAGGGCCTGCTGGCCTACCTGGTGGTGGTATCCGCCGGCACCCTGCTGGCAGCCATCGCCCTGGGTACCCCCGAAGCCCAGGGCGCCGCACTTTTCTATCTGCTGCACAGCACCTGGGTGGCCGGAGGCCTGTTCCTCCTCGCGGACCTGGTCAGCCGGCAGCGTGGGGAGAAGGCGGGCCACCTGGTGCAAGGACCGGCACTGCAGAACCCGAACATCCTTGGCGCGGCGTTCTTCTTCGGTGCCATTGCGGTGGCTGGTCTCCCGCCTCTGTCGGGCTTCTTCGCCAAGCTCCTGCTGCTCCAGGCAGTGCCGCCGGGCGCTGGTGCATTGCCGCTGTGGAGCGTGCTGCTGATCGGTGGCTTTGTCAGCCTCATCGCCCTGAGCCGCGCGGGCAGCACATTGTTCTGGCGCACTGGCCACCAGGTGCTCGGCAGCGCGGAGCTGGACGGTGGCCGATTGCTCGCCACCCTTTTGCTGTTGGCCGGCAGTCTGCTGCTGGTGGCGTTTGCCCAGCCACTGCTCGATTACGCCCAGGCCACAGCCATGCAGCTGCATGACCTGAACCTTTACCGCGCCATTCTCGAGGGGAGCGGAGCATGATTCGAAGAATCTTTCCTCACCCCGCCGAAAGCCTGCTGCTGCTGTTCGTCTGGTTGCTGCTGGTGGATTCCTTCGCCTTCGGCCACTGGCTGATGGGGGGCTTCCTCGGCTGGGCGATTCCGTTCTTCTTCCAGCCGCTGTTGATCGAGCGTCCGAAACGCTGGCACCCGCTCAAGTTGATGCGCTTCCTGCTGATGGTGGTGGGGGACGTGCTGGTGGCCAACTTCCAGGTGGCGCGCCTGACCCTCGGCCGTGTCGAAGCGCTGCGTCCCGCCTTCGTCGAGGTCCCCATCGAGCTGGACAACGAACTGGCCATCAGCGTGTTGGTGAGCGTGGTGTCGCTGACACCAGGTTCGCTGGCCGCCGACCTCAGCGCCGATCGCCGGACACTCCTCGTGCACGGCCTGGACGTCCCGGACAAAGCGGCCATGGTGGCCGAGATCAAGTCGCGCTACGAGGCGCCGCTGAAGGAGATCTTTCCATGCTCGGCCTAGTGATCCCCCTTTGCCTGGCCATGCTCGGCCTGGCGCTGCTGCTGACCCTGGCGCGGCTCATCAAGGGGCCTTGCCTGCCGGACCGCGTGCTGGCGCTGGACACCCTCTACATCAACGCCATCGCCATGCTCGTGCTCTACGGCATCTGGAAGGGCAGCAACCTGTTCTTCGAGGTCGCACTGCTGATCGCCGTGCTCGGCTTCGTCAGCACCGTGGCGGTGGCCAAGTACATGCTGCGCGGAGACATCATCGAATGACCGGCGAACACTTGGCCCTCTGGTTGGAAATCCTCGTGTGTGCGCTGCTGATCCTTGGCAGTGCCTTCATGCTGATCGGCGCCATCGGCCTCTATCGCCTACCGGACTTCTTCATGCGCCTGCATGGCCCGACCAAGGCCACCACCCTGGGCGTGGGTGGCGTGGTGATGGCTTCGCTGGTGTTCTTTTCGGCCGATGCCGGCGGGATCAGCCTGCACGAGTTGCTGATCAGCCTGTTCCTCTTCATCAGCGCCCCGGTCAGCGCCTATATGCTGGCCAAGGCAGCGGTGCTGCAGCAGTTGCCGCTGGACCAGAAAACCCGCGGCAAGCCCTGGAACCAGTGAACGCAACAGTTTCTCCTGCCGGCTGTGCCTGTCTGGCCCCATGGACGGCCGCCTAGACTGGCGACTTTCTCCCGGAGGTGAAGCATGGCGCAGCAAGGTCGACTGGTGGCGGTGGTCTGCCTGGTGCTGGCCATGGCGCTCTGGGGCAGCTCCTTCATCGCCCTCAAGCTGGCCTTCCAGGAGGTCGCTCCGCATTGGGTGATTTTCGCGCGTATGGCCTTGGGCAGCCTGATCTTCCTTGCCGCCTGGCGCTGGCGAGGCAACCTCGACTACCGGCCTGGCGACTGGAAATACCTGCTGGGCCTGGCCGCCTGCGAACCCTGCCTCTACTTCATTTTCGAAGCCCTGGCGCTGCAGCACACCAGCGCCTCCCAGGCCGGAATGATCACCGCGCTTCTACCGCTGCTGGTAGCGGTGGGTGCCTATGGCTTGCTACATGAACGGATCACTCGCGGCACCCTGGCTGGCTTCGTCCTCGCCGTGGTCGGCGCAGTCTGGCTCAGCCTGGCCAGCGACTCGGATAGCCATGCCCCGCAGCCGCTGCTGGGCAATTTCTACGAGTTCCTCGCCATGCTCTGTGCCACCGGCTATACGCTGCTGCTCAAGCACCTGTCATCGCGCTACTCGGCCTTTTTCCTGACCGCCATGCAGGCCTTCATCGGCAGCCTGTTCTTCCTGCCCCTGGCATGGGTCACTTCGCCCTTGCCGGAGTCCGTCAGCCCACTGGGCGTTGGCGCCATGATCTACCTCGGCACCGTAGTCACGGTGGGTGCCTATGGCCTCTACAACTTCGGCGTCTCGTGGTTGCCGGCGAGCCAAGCCACCGGCTTCATCAACCTGATACCGGTGTTCACCCTGGTATTTGCCTGGGGCTTGCTGGGTGAGCGGCTGACTTTCGTGCAACTGCTCGCTGCCAGCGTGGTGTTCGCGGGTGTTGCGCTGAGCCAGTGGAAGAGCGCATCTCCGGCTCCGGCCGGGGTGCTGGATTGATCGTTCTGAACAATGCCTTCGCCATTCGCCTGGCCACCGCTGATGACATCCCAGCCTTGTGCGACCTGATCCTCGCGCATGGTCCCAACCCGTGGAATCACCTGCCACCAGATGAGGTCCGCGCCCACTTGCGGGGCATCGCCGATGCATCCGTAGGAGCGATCCTGGCGGAAGGCGAGGGGAGTCTGGCGGGCTTCGTCAGCGTCTACCTGAGCCAGGACATCCAGGTCCATCAGCAAGCCGGAAGGCAGGATCAGCTCCAGGGCTATGTCTGTGAGGCCGTGGTGCATCGCGATCTGGCCGGGCGCGGGTTGGGCACGCGACTACTTTTGGCCGCCATGGAGAAACTGGCCGCGCTTGGGGCTGTGGACATCTATATCCAGCGGCATGAGGAGAACCTCGCCTCGGCGGGCATGATGCGCAAGGCCGGCTTCCGCGAGGTGTCGACCTTCGACGATCCTGCCCGTCGGCCCAACGGTTCTCGCCGGACCACCCTCTGCCACTGGAGCTCGGGCGGCCCAGCTTTTTAAGGGTTCAGCCACGCCAGGACCACGTCCAGCATCCGGTTGGCGAAGGCCCATTCGTTGTCGTACCACGCCAGTACCTTCACCAGCTCCCCTTGCACGCGGGTGTGATTGAGGTCGACCACGCAGGACACCGGATAGCCATTGAAGTCGCTGGATACCAGCGGCAACGCGTTGCACTCCATCACGCCCGGCGGCAGGTTCTCCGCACCGGCTACGAGGGCCGCATTGAGGACTTCGCGGCTCGTCGGGCGTTCGGCGATGAACGTGAGATCCAGCAACGACACGTTCGGCGTTGGCACCCGAACCGCCAGACCATCCAGGCGTCCTGCCAGCTCCGGCAGCACCAGGCCGATGGTCTTGGCCGCGCCAGTGCTGGTGGGAATCATCGAGAGAGCCGCAGCCCGTGCGCGATAGGGGTCGCTGTGGCTCTTGTCCAGCAGATGCTGGTCGTTGGTGTATGCATGCACCGTGGTCACCAGGCCGCTGCGAATCCCCACTTCGCGGTGCAGCAACATGGCCAACGGCGCCAGGCAGTTGGTGGTGCAGGAGGCATTGGAAACGATCTGCTGGCTGCCCAGCTGGTCATGGTTGACCCCGAACACCACGGTCAGGTCGGCGGTTTCGAGGGGGTGCGACAGCAACACTCGCGGCGCACCCGCGGTCAGGTGCTGCTCCACTTGGGCGCGCTTCTTCAGCTTCCCGGTGCATTCCAGCACCAGGTCCACGCCAAGCTGGTCCCAGGGCAGGTTGACCGGGTCACGCTCGCGCAGCAGGTGAATGATCTGGTTGTTCACCTGCAGGCGATCATCGCTCAGGTGAACATGGCCGGAGAAGCGGCCGAAGGTCGAGTCGAAACGGGTGAGGTGGGCCAGCGATTCGAAATCGCCGAGGTCATTGATGGCTTCGATGCGCAGGCGCTGGTCGAGACCCCGCTCGAACAGAGCACGAACGAGCGCGCGACCGATGCGCCCATATCCATTCAGGGCGATACGCAGCATGGTGTTCTCCTTCCTTTGATCCTTCCCTCAGCTTAGTGGTGAAGGACGAGGAAGGAGACCGCTGCCAATCGTCAGTTGTCGCGGGCGCCGCCGAAGGAGGCACAGCCACGTTGTGTCTTGCCGTCCAGGCGCAGCTCGGCGGTCAGGTGCTGCACCGCACCGCTCATGCTGTCGACACAGCGTTGGGGCGCTACCCAGAGCTCCAGGTGTTGGCCATTGGCTTCGCTGGACAGGTTGAATCGGCCGTCCGGCAGTTGTTCTTCCATATAGGGAAGGGCCAGGGAAGGTTGGCCGGGACGGTCGAGAATCAGGCCCTTGCCACTGACGCTGATGCTCCAGTCCGGCTCATGGCCGCTGGCGCGCAGCAGCAGGCGCTTGAAATTGAGGTCATCGCAGCCATGGCCTTCGCGCTGCAGGCGGTAGAGGGTCTTCAGGTTCAGCTGGCCGTCGGCGTCCGGCAGCTTCGTTGCGCCCATGCTGGCGCGAATATCAGCGAACAGGGTGCCGGGACCATCCGCCGAGAGGTTGGCGGCTTCAGGCAACAGCCCGGTGGCGCCACTGTCGACCAGCGCGAAGCGGCGTTTCTCGCCACAGGGGCTGAACATCACCTGCCCGGAGACTACGCTCAGCTCACCCTGCAGGCGCACCATGTTGGCGTCGGGAGCAGGGGCTTTGTCGGCGAACATCTGGCAAGCGCCGAACAGGGGCAAGAGGCTGAACAGCAAGGGGCGGGCGAAGCGCATAGTGGGTCTCCTTCAGGGAGCGGCAACGTTACCGGTGCGCAGCTTCCGGCTCAAGCGCGGAGAAGGCAGATGATCCAGTGCAAGCGAGTCTTTGATGCGGTGCAGTCCGGAGATGGCCAGCGGGTACTGGTGGATCGACTGTGGCCACGCGGATGCCGAAAGGAATCTTTGGCCCTGACCACCTGGCTGAAGGAGGTGGCGCCTTCAGACAGCCTGCGCAAACAGTTCTGCCATGATCCGGCGCTATTCGATGAGTTCCGCCTGCTATACCGCGCGGAATTGGCGGCCCATCCCGAGTACTGGCAGGGACTGCTGGAGATGGCCCGCAAAGGCGACCTGACCCTGCTCTACGCCGCCAGGGACGAGGTGCACAACAACGCCCGGGTGCTGGCGGATTTTCTCGAGGAAGAGCTTGAACGCAGCGGTCCACCCAGTTCGCCGGTGTGTTATGCCGGCGAACTTTAGGGGGGGTCAGCCCACGTGGTAGGTCTGCCCGGTTTGCGCACCTTCCGTGCTCTTGGCGTAGGCCAATGCCGCCTCGGCTGCCGGTACCGCCTTGTAGCCACGGAAGTAGGGTGCGTAGTCGGGCAGGGCCTCCTCGATCACGGTCGGGCTGACGCTGTTGATGCGCATGCCGCGCGGCATCTCCAGGGCGGCGCTGCGCACGAAGGCATCGATGGCGCCGTTGACCATGCTGGCGGATGCGCCGAAACGGATCGGGTCGTGGCTCAGCACCCCGGAGGTGAGTGTGAACGAGGCACCGTCGTTGGCGAACTCGCGGCCGATCAGCACCAGGTTCACCTGGCCCATCAGTTTGTCCTTCAGGCCGATGGCGAACTCGGCTTCACCCATTTCCGCCAGGGCGCCGAAATGCACCTTGCCGGCGGCGCTGATCAGGGCGTCGAAGGGGCCGACCTTCTCGAACAGGCGACGAATCGAAGCAACGTCGGTGATGTCGGCTTGCAGCTCACCGCTGTTGCGGCCGACGCGGATGATTTCGTGGCGCTCGGTGAGCTCCTGTTCGATGGCCTTGCCAATGGTGCCGCTGGCACCGACGAGAATGATTTTCATGGGACCGGATCCTGTGTGGAGGAATGAACGACAGGTCCAGTGTAGAGTGCTGCCTGTTGTCGATAATCCATGTAATTGGAAAAATTTGGTTTTCAAATGGAAACAATAGGGCCGCATTTCAATGAGCGAAATGGATGATCTGGCCGCCTTCGCGGTGCTGATGGAAGCCGGTAGCTTCACTGCTGCTGCCGAGCGGCTGGGCTGCAGCAAGGGGCAGTTGTCCAAGCGCATCCGGCTGCTGGAGCAGGGGCTGGGGGCTTCGTTGCTGCATCGCACGACGCGGAGGCTGGACCTGACCGCCGCAGGGGCAGCCTTGTTGCCGGAGGCACAGGCCCTGGCCGCCCAGGCCGAGCGAGCCAGGCAATCGGTGCGGCGCCTGCAGGAGGAACTGGCCGGCTGCGTGCGCTTGACGGTGCCGGTGTCCCTCGGTGAAACCTTTTTCGATGCGCTGTTGCTGGACTTCACCCGGCAGTACCCGCAGATCCGTGTTGAGCTGGACCTGCACAATGGCTATCGCGACCTCGTGGCGGAAGGTTTCGACCTGGCCATTCGTTCAGGCGTGGACATGGATGAGCGTCTCGTGGCGCGGCCGCTGTTCTCCCTGGAGGAAATCACCTGCGCTACCCCGGCCTATCTAGCCTCCCACGGTGAACCCCGGCAACCGGCAGACCTGGCCCGCCACCAGTGCCTGCTGAACACGCATTACAGCGGTTTCGAGGAGTGGCTCTATCACCAGCAGCACCGGCTGGAGCGGGTAAAGGTGGCGGGTGCGCTGGCGAGCAATCACTACAGCTTGCTGAAGAAGGCCGCTCTCTCTGGCGCCGGCGTTGCGCGGCTGCCCTCCTACATGATCTACGACGAACTGGCCGATGGCCGTCTGGTGTGGCTGCTGCGCGACTTCCAGACCCGTCAGACGCCAGTCTTCCTGGTTCACCCCTGGCAAGGCGGGCTACCGAGACGCACCCAGGTACTGGTGGACTACCTGCTGGCCTGGTTCGAGCGCAGCCGGCGAAAACTGGATAAAGCGGGAGAGTAGGGCAGGGGCGGCGCCAGGACGGAACAGCGCTGTCCGTCCTGGCGCAATGGGAGAGGGTGTCAGGCCAGATGCTTCAGCAGGCGTGCCTGCAGGGCTTGCAGTTCATTCGGGTCGGCCTTTTTGCTGGCGTGGATTGCCAGCGACTCGCCCTCGAAGCGCGGCACGATGTGCATGTGAATGTGGAACACCGTCTGGCCCGCCGGTGCACCGTTGAACTGTGCCACCTGTACACCGGCCGGTTGCAGTTCCTGCACCAGTACGTGGGTCAGCCGTTGCACCACGGCCATTACCTTGGCCAGGGCGTCGGTTTCGATCTCCAGGATGTTGCGGGCGGCGGATCGCTTGGGGATCACCAGCGTGTGGCCAAACGACTGCGGGAAGATGTCGAGGAAGGCGAGCACGTCGTCGTCTTCGTAGAGTTTGTAGCAGGGGGCTTCGCCGCGAATGATCTGGGCGAAAACGTTCTGCGGATCATAGGTGCCGTGCAAGCTCATCGAAGGCTCTCCATTTGCCGATTGCGAGCCGTGCACATTAACGCCCGGCGCGACGCCGGAAAACCCCGGAAGCGCCCATCCGCCACACCGACCGCTGCATCCACTGCAAGCGCAACCGCAGCATCCGGCGATTCGTCGAATTTTTTTCGGCCATGAGCCGGTAATCAAGGCGCTGAGACCCGTATTCGTCTGCAAGAGGATGCTTAATCGCTAATAATTTGAACTGGCATTTACTCCCATTTTGTCTTGAGGAGCTTCACCGGCAGGCTGGCTACTTTGCGGCCAGTGCCAGATCCCCTTCAGCTTTGCATGTAGGAACGATCGATTTCTGACCTTGTGCCGCGGGTTGTCCAGGCAGTCCGCGGCTTTCCTTTCTTGTTGGCCTGCTAGCCAAGTGGCCATTTCCGGTCATGCACACCCAATTGGGTGCTGAATCCACGGCCGTGAAACTGCGGGCGAACACCGCTGCGAACGACTAGGGTATCCAGGGTCGAAAGTGGACCGATGGTTCTGCGTTTTTGCCGACGTTCTGGCAAAAGTCCCCGTCGCCAGCCGCCGTTTCTGGCGTTACCCTTCGCATCTGGATAAGAAGTGGAGCACCGCAAAGCTGACGTCGGCGATCCCGCCACCTGGCACCAAGCCCGCCAGCGAGGCACGACGAAGGATGTTCGCGCCAAGGCTTCCACCCCTGTTTGCTGTTTCATTCCGCCTGCGGGATGACCCTTTTTCCGCTGCCGGCCTGTCGTGGCCGGTAGCTGACTGCCTGAACCGGCCGTTCGAGCGAGCGGCCCAGTATCGAGAGGATCGACCGTGCACAACGTCGTAATCAGTGGCACCGGCCTGTACACCCCGTCCAACAGCATCTCCAACGAAGAGCTGGTGGAGTCCTTCAATGCCTACGTGCAGGCCTACAACGCCGAGAACGCCGGCGCTATCGAGCGTGGCGAAATCGAGCCCCTGGCCGAATCCAGCGTGGCCTTCATCGAGAAGGCATCCGGCATCAAGAGCCGCTTCGTGGTGAACAAGGACGGCATCCTCGATCCCAAGCGCATGACGCCGCGCATTCCGGAGCGCACCAACGATGAGTGGGGCATCCTTTGCGAAATGGCAGTTGCCGCCGCGAAGCAGGCGCTGGAGCGTGCAGGCAAGACCCCGGCGGACATCGACGGTGTGATCGTCGCCTGCTCCAACCTGCAGCGTGCCTACCCGGCGGTGGCGATCGAAGTCCAGGCGGCGCTCGGTATCGACGGCTTCGGCTACGACATGAACGTCGCCTGCTCCTCGGCCACCTTCGGTATCCAGGCTGCCACCACCGCAGTCCAGACCGGCCAGGCCCGCGCCATCCTGATGGTCAACCCGGAAATCTGCACCGGCCACCTGAACTTCCGTGACCGCGACAGCCACTTCATCTTCGGCGATGCCGCCACCGCGGTGATCATCGAACGTGCCGACCAGGCCACTTCCAGGCACCAGTTCGAGGTCGTGGGTACCAAGCTGCTGACCCAGTTCTCCAACAACATCCGCAACAACTTCGGCTTCCTCAACCGCGCCGCGGAAGAGGGCGTGGGTGCCCGCGACAAGCTGTTCGTCCAGGAAGGCCGCAAGGTGTTCAAGGATGTCTGCCCTATGGTCGCCGAGCTGATCGCCGCCCACCTGGAAGAGAACAAGCTCAACGTCACCGACGTGAAGCGCTTCTGGCTGCACCAGGCCAACCTCAACATGAACCTGCTGATCGCCCGCAAGTTGCTGGGTCGTGAGGCCGAGCCGCAGGAGGCGCCGGTGATCCTCGATACCTACGCCAACACCAGCTCCGCCGGTTCCGTGATCGCCTTCCACAAGCACCAGGACGACCTGCCCAGTGGTGCGCTGGGCGTGCTCAGCTCCTTCGGCGCCGGCTACTCCATCGGCAGCGTGATCCTGCGCAAACGTTGATGAACCAACCGGCCGACGCTGACCTGCTGCCCCGGCTCCTGGCCGGGGAGCAGGGCGCGTTTCGCGAGTTGATCGGCACCTACCAGGGCGCCATGCGTGCAGTCGCCTATGCCATCGTCGGCCAGCGGCATGCCGATGAGGTGGTACAGGACGCCTGGCTGGCCGTGGTGCGCAACCTGGACGGCTTCCAGCAGCGTTCAAGCCTCAAGACCTGGCTCCTCACCATCGTCGCCAACAACGCCCGCAGCCGTCTCAAGCAGAACCGCCGCGAGGTGTTGCTCGACGACCTGCCTGCCCCCCACGGGAGCATCGGTGCTGATCGTTTCGCCGAAGATGGCCACTGGGCCGCGACCCTGCCGGCCTGGCACGAGGATTCGCCCGAGGCCCTGCTCACTGAGGAGGAGCTGCGCGAATGTCTGGAGAAGACCTTGCTCAGCCTCTCGGAGATGCAGCGCAGCGTGGTGTTGCTGCGTGAGCGCCAAGGGCTGGAACTGGAAGAAATCTGTAATTTATTGGAGATATCGCTCTCCAATGTCCGGGTGCTGCTGCATCGTGGACGCCTGAAGCTGTTCGCCACGCTGGAACATTTCGAGGAGACAGGCCAATGCTGACGTGCAAGGAACTGGTTGCCCGTTCCAGCGAATTGCTCGATGGCGAACTGAGTTTTCGCGAGCGCATGGCTGTGCGCCGCCACCTCATGCTGTGCCGCAACTGCCGTCGCTTCATCAAGCAGATGAAACTGACCCAGGCAGTCGTCCGCCTGTTGCCGGAGGGCCAGGGTGCCGAAGTGGACGACCTGGCCGCACACCTGGCGCAGAAGCGCCGCGATTCCCTCTAGCGTTCCATTCCCGCCCGCTTCGTGAGTAGTCGCGAATCCGCATATTCGCAAGTCGCCTATTTCAAGTCCCTTAAGCTCGTCTTGCTCGGCAAAAACACCTGAAAGCCGCGTGGTAGAGCGTCTGCGTGCTTATGAAATTTCGAAGTAAAAAAGTTCCGTTGTCACAAAATATTTATATATAAGCAACTGAGCTGAAATAACCCGCCGCCAAGATTCCCCACCAGCACCGACGAGCCCAGACGCTCTCGTGTTTTCTAACGCTTAAGACCAATAGGGGAACCCTTCGATGATCCGTAAGCACTTCGCCGGTTTTGCCGCCAGCGCCATGGCTCTGGCCATTTCCGCCCAGGCTTTCGCCGGTACCGTTACCACTGACGGCGCCGATATCGTCATCAAGACCAAAGGCGGCCTGGAAGTCGGCACCACCGACAAGGCTTTCAGCTTCAAGCTCGGCGGTCGTCTGCAGGCTGACTACAGCCGCTTCGACGGCTTCTACACCGTGAACGGTGACACTGCCGACGCCGGTTACTTCCGTCGCGCGTTCCTGGAACTGGGCGGCATCGCCTTCTCCGACTGGGCCTACCAGATCAACTACGACTTCTCCCACAACGCCGGTGGCGATGCCAAGGCTGACGATGGCTACTTCGACGAAGCCTCCATCGCCTACATCGGCTTCCAGCCGGTGGTGATCAAGATGGGTCGCTTCGACCCCGACTTCGGCCTGGAAAAGGCCACCAGCTCCAAGTGGGTAACTGCCCAGGAGCGCACCGCCGCCTATGACCTGGCCGACTATGTGAACAACCACAACGGTGGCATGGGCGTGCAGGTGTCCGGCACCTACGGCGCGTCCCTGTACGGCTCCGCCGGCCTCATGGCCAACGACGCCACCAACCGCGACGAAGACGGTGACAGCGTCAAGCAGTTCAACCTGCGCGGTGTATTCGCTCCGATGCACGAGGCCGGCAATGTCCTGCACTTTGGCGTGAACTATGCCACCCGCGACCTGCAGGATACCTCCTTCGACGGTCGTATCCGCAGCCGCCTGGGCATCCGCGGTGTGAGCACCGAAGGTGGCCAGGACGCCGGTAGCAACGGCAACCGCCTGGTACTGGCCGGCGCCAACAACACCCCGGTCGGCGCTTACGACAACGACAGCACCGTTGGCCTGGAAGCTGCCTTCGCCACCGGTCCGTTCTCCATCCAGAGCGAATACCTGAAGCGCGAAGTCGAAGCCAAGGCTGCCAACCGCGAAGACATCGATGCCGACGGCTACTACGTGCAGGTTGCCTACACCCTGACCGGCGAAGCCCGCGACTACAAACTCGGCAAGTTCGACAAGATCAAGCCGGCCAACAAGGGCATCGGCGCCTGGGAAGTGTTCTATCGTTACGACAACATCAGTGCTGAAGACGACAACGGCGCCTTCGCCAACATCGACGACGTGGAAGCCAAGGTGCACAACCTCGGTGTGAACTGGTACGCCAACGAAGCCGTCAAGCTCAGCGGGTACTACGTCAAGACCAAAGTGGACAACGCCACCAACGCGGTGGGCGACGACGACGGCGACGGCATGGTCTTCCGTGCCCAGTACGTGTTCTAAGACGACACGGGTTTCCGCTCCTTTGCTTGAGCCCCGCCATCTGGCGGGGCTTTTTTACGCGCACGGAAAAGTGCGGAAGGGCGAGCGGCCCCGCCTTGGGGGCAGATCAACCACGGCTTCCTGGCGTGCCCGGCGTCGCCTACGTATGCTCTGCACTCCCGCCTTTCGGTTGTCGCGCCATGCTGCTGATCTCCAACAGCGTCCACCTTCCCCTCGATGAGATTGAATTGTCCGCCATCCGCGCCCAGGGGGCGGGCGGGCAGAACGTCAACAAGGTCTCCAGCGCGATGCATCTGCGCTTCGATATCAACGCCTCGTCGCTGCCGGACTTCTACAAGGAGCGCCTGCTGCAACTGCGCGACAGCCGCATCACCGCTGACGGCGTGATCATCATCAAGGCGCAGCAGTACCGCACACAGGAACAGAATCGCGCCGACGCCCTGGAGCGCCTGGCGGAGCTGATCCGTAGCGTGACGAAAGTGCAGAAAGCAAGACGGCCGACCAAGCCCACGCTGGGCTCGAAGAAGCGTCGGCTGGAAGGCAAGGCCAAGCGCGGGGCAATCAAGGCCGGCAGGGGGAAAGTGGATTTCTGAGGTCGTGGGTATCCGACCCGCTACTGCGCCAATCCGGTGAACAGCTGCATGCATCGCTGCGGGTCGCCGGTTTCGATTCCGGTATACAGCCACTTCTGGCGCTGCTCGAGGCTGCCGTGGGTCAGCGGGTCGCGCATGGGGGCTTTGCCTGGGATCGTGCCCTGTTCCTGTGTGTAGGCCATGACCGTCTGCAGCATCTTGTCCACGTCATCGGGATTGACCCAGGGGTATTTGCGCTGGGCATAGCCGACCCAACTGCCCGCCAGGCAGTCGGCCAGCAGCTCCTGGGCGACCATCAGACCCTCCGGCCCTGAGAGTTTGACGCCACCTTCCTTCATATCCTTGATCCAGCTGTTGACGCCCACCAGGTTCTGCATGTGGTGGGCCACCTCGTGCGCCACGACGTAGCTGCGTGCGAAGTCGCCGACTTCGGGTGCGTTCTTGTGCAGGCCGTCGAGGTGGTCCAGATCCAGGTAGAGACTCATGCTGCCGGGGCAATAGAAGGGACCGCTGGTTGTTCCGGTGTCCTTGCAGGGCTTTTCAACTTTGCCGCGGTACGTCACCAGCTTGGGCTTCTTGTAGGAGTAGTCGCCACGTGCGAGGAATTCGCCCCAGATGTCCTCGATGCTCTCCATCATCAGCTCCACCAGCTCCTGCGAGTCGGCCGGCGCTTGCGCCGGGGCCGGTACCGGCGCGGCGGCAACCGGGGCAGACGGGGCTTCGGTGGAGTTGCTCCCCGGGAAGAGTGGCGGGGGCGGCTTCAGGCGTTCGAACAGCTGCGCCGGGCCGAACGCGAGGTAGAGCGTCACACAGATCAGCGCCACCGCCATCAACAGCCAGGCAAGGATTCGCAGCAGGCGGAGCAGCAGACCTTTGCGGGGCCTCGGGGTGGCGGAGTTTTCGGGCATGGTGGCGTTTCCTTGTGGCGTCGAGGTTCAGTGTTGTCGTTACTTCGTGTCCTCGCCATTTGTTTCTTGCATGAGACATCTGTCACATGGTGGCAACCTGATGCTGCTTGAATGCCCTGCACCTCAAATGTCGCCCGGAGTACCGACCATGGCAGCCGAAAGCAGTCTGGCTCGCCTTCTCAAGACCGTGGAGCCGTTGGCCCCGGATATGAGTATCAGTGATGTGGCTGATCGCCTGCTGACCCCTGAGCACAAGGCTTTCCTGTCGCTGCCGGTGGTGGACGCGCAGGGCAAGCCACTGGGATTGGTCAGCCGCTACACGTTGCAGGATATTTTCATGCAGCGGTTCGGCCGCGACCTCTGGGGCCGCCGTCCGGTGGGCGACGTGATGAATTCGGCGCCGCTGACCGTGGCCCTCGCTTCTGGCCTGGAGCCGGCAGCCAAGCAGGTCACCGCACAGCTGCAGTACCCCATTACCGAAGATTTCATCCTGGTGGACGAGCAGGGACGCTACCTGGGACTGGGTACGGTGCTGGACTTGCTGAAGGCCATGGAGCTGCGCATCGCCCAGCGCAACCGGGTACTGCGCCAGGCGCTGGTCGACCTGAAGGAATCCCAGGCGCAACTGGTGCAGTCGGAAAAGATGGCGTCCCTCGGCCAGATGGTGGCGGGCGTCGCCCACGAGCTGAACACGCCGTTGGGGTATGTGAAGAACAACGTGCAGCTGATGGAAGAGCTGACCACGCCGCTGTTCGCCCTGGCCTCGAGCCAGGCTGCGCTGGCCGCTTGCCTCGAAGACCCGGCCTGCGACGAACAGCGCCTGGCCGATGCGCTGGAGCAGGCCGCCGCCAGCCGCGAAGCGGCCGCTCCCGAGCTGCTGGCCGACGACCTGCGCCAGCTGTTCGGCGACACGCTCTATGGCCTCGGCCAGATCTCCGAACTGGTATCCGGACTCAAGGATTTTGCCCGTCTGGACCGTGCCATGAGCGAGGAAGTGGACCTCAACGAGTGCATCCGCAGTTCCTTGCTCATCGCCCGCAACCACATCAAGGACAAGGCCGAGGTGCTCCAGCTGCTCGGTGAGCTGCCGCGTATCGCCTGCGCGCCGTCGCAGATCAACCAGGTGCTGCTGAACCTCTTCACCAACGCCGCCCAGGCCATGGATGCGCCGGGACGCATCCAGGTGAAGAGCTGGGCCGACGACGGCAATGTCTGCATTTCCGTGCAGGACAGTGGACGGGGCATGCCGCCGGAAGTCATGCAACGCATCTTTGATCCGTTCTACACCACCAAACCGGTGGGGCAGGGCACGGGGCTGGGGTTGTCCATCAGCTACAAGATCATCCGCGACCACGGCGGCAGCATCCGCGTGGCCTCGGAGCCGGGGCGCGGAACGCGCTTTCTCATCAGCCTGCCGCGCAGTCAGGCGGTCGAACTGAAACGGAGTGCCTGAGCCCATGAATTCACCTGTCCGCATCCTCTTCGTCGATGACGAGGAACGCATCCTGCGTAGCCTGGCGCTGCAGTTCCGTCGCCAGTACGAGGTGATCACCGAGAGCGACCCGTTGCGGGCGCTGGAGCGCCTGAAGGAAGAATCGGTGCAGATCATCGTCAGCGACCAGCGCATGCCGCGCATGAGCGGCGCCGAACTGCTGGCCCGCTCGCGGGAGGCCGCACCGGAGTGCCTGCGCATCCTGCTGACCGGCTATTCGGACCTGGATGCTGCGGTGGAAGCGCTGAACAACGGCGGCATATTCCGCTACCTGACCAAGCCCTGGGACCCGCAGGAGATGGCGTTCACCCTGCGTCAGGCGGCGGAGATCGCCGAGCGCCAGACCTGCGCGCCAGTCACTGCCGCCACCAGTGATCTGGCGGCGCCGCTGAACCTGCTCTTGCTCGACGACGACCCGGAAACCCTGCACTGCGTAGAAGCCTTCTGCCAGGCCGGTGGGCACCGGCTGATGCGTGCCAACAATCTGAGCGAAGCGTTGGTAACGCTGAACTTGGAACCCGTGGACCTGCTCGTCAGCGACCTCAAGCTAGGTGACGAGGACATGGCGCCGCTCCTGAAATCCCTGGCCCAGGCTCATCCGCGCCTGCTCAGCCTGGTAGTGACGCCCTTCCGCGACACCCAGGCCCTGCTGAAACTGATCAACGAAGCACAGATTTTCCGCTACCTGCCCAAACCCATCCGCCGGGGGCTGTTCGAGAAGGGCCTGAAGGCCGCTGCCGAACAGGCCTTTCTCTGGCGTTCCCAACCGCTGGACCTGGTCCCGCGCATGGCCGAAGCCCCGAAAGAAGCAGGCGAAAACCAGAAGGTCGGCAGCCTGCTCGGCATGCTGGCGCGGCTGCGCGAGCGGATGATCGCCTGAGCCCCTGCCGGCGGGGCATCAGGACAGGTCCGTTCGAGTGTTTCAGGGCCTGGAAGCGCTTTCAAACGGTGACCCGAGCGTGGGTGTTTCCGGGCGCTGCGCAAAACGCTGGGACAGGACGGAGCACACCATCAGCTGGATCTGGTGAAAAAGCATCAGCGGGAGAATGAGCATCCCGATGCTGCTGCCGGCGAACAGTACCTGCGCCATGGGCACGCCGGTGGCCAGGCTCTTCTTCGACCCAGCGAAGAGAATGGTGATGCGGTCTTCGAGATTGAAGCCCAGCCACTTGCCCAGCAGATTGACGATGGTGAGCACCAGGGCCAGCAGCAGGCAGCAGCCGACTACGATGCCGAGCAATTTCAGCGGAGGGACCTGCTGCCAGAGCCCGCCGATCACGGCCGCGCTGAATGCCGTGTAGACCACCAGCAGGATGCTTCCCTGATCGACGTACTTCAGCCATTGCTTGTTGCGATTGACCCAGCCGCCGATCCATTGGCGGGCGATCTGCCCGGCGACAAAGGGCAGCAGCAACTGGATGCTGATCTTGCGGATGGCCTCGACGGTGGAGCCGCCGTCGCCATGAACCCCCATCAGAAGTGCGACCAGAACAGGCGTAACGAATATGCCGAGCAGACTCGACGCAGCGGCACTGCAAATGGCCGCCGGGATGTTGCCGCGAGCCAGAGAGGTGAAGGCAATGGCCGATTGCACGGTAGCGGGCAGGGCGCAGAGATAGAGGAAACCCGCGTAAAGCTCGGTACCCACCATGGGCAGCAGCACCGGCTTCAGTGCCAGGCCCAGGAGCGGGAACAGACCGAAGGTGCAGAGGAACACCAGCAGATGCAGACGCCAATGGCCGGCGCCGGCGATCACGGCATCGCGCGACAACTTGGCGCCGTGCAGGAAGAAAAGCAGGCCAATGGCGATGTTGGTTATCCAGTCGAACGCCACCGCGACCTGACCCTGGGCGGGCAGCAGAGTGGCAGCGGCAACGACGGCGATCAGCGTCAGTGTGAAGTTGTCGGGGAGAAAGCGCGGGCGGGCCATGGATGGATTCACTGATTGTCATTCGGGACCGGCCTAATCTAGCCTTGCTCCTCGATGCCGACTAACGCGATAGGGGCAACAAATGTCTGAAAACGGACAGGCTCAATGGTCCGAGCGCCAGATCCCCCGACTGACGAAACTCCCCCGGCCACTCTTCGCCCGAAACGAATCGCTGGCCAATGCGACGGGAACGCCCCGTCATACCCATGACTGGGTGCAACTGTCCTATGCCATTCGCGGCGTGCTGCATGTGCATACACGGGAAGGGAGTTTTGTAGCCCCACCGCAAAGGGCCGTATGGATACCGGCGCAGACGGAGCATGAGGTGTTCAGCTCGCCTCACACGGAAATGCGCAGCCTGTACCTGGACGCCGCAGTTACGGGAGGAGCGCTGAGCAGCTGTCGGGTGATCGAGATGGACGCGCTGACGCGTGAGCTGATCCGGCGCTTCTGCGAGCTTCCGGCGGAATACGACGAGGCGGGCCCCGACGGGCGCCTGGCTCAGGTGCTGCTGGATCAACTGCTGGTCGCCCGCGAGGTCAGCCTGTCATTGCCCCTGCCCAGCGACGCCAGGCTGTTGCGCCTGTGCCGGGCACTGCAGGCGGCCCCGGACGACGCGCGAACGCTGCTGCAATGGAGCGAACAGCTGGGCGCTTCCGAGAAAACCCTGCGACGGCTATTCCTGCGTGAAACCGGGTTGACCTTCCGCGTATGGCGCCAGCGCCTGCGCTTGCATGGCTCGCTGGAGGCGCTGGAACGGGGGCAGCGAGTGACGGAGGTCGCCCTTGCCTACGGCTATGACTCCACCTCCGCATTCATCGCAGCCTTTCGTCAGCACTTCGGGGTGACGCCCGGCGACTTCTTCCAGCCCTGAAACCGCGCAGGACTCAGACCGCACCCTGCTTGCGGTCAGTGCGTACGTTGACCTTCATTGCGGGCACTCATGGCGACACCTCCTGGCCGTCTGCCATGAAGACTGGCAAATCCCGCCACGCCACCCACAGCTCCCGCTGCCAACGCACTACACCCACCGGCCGGCCCAACGGATGAAGGCTAGTCGCGGTGCGGCCTTTATCTCCGGCCAACTAATGGTTGTCGACGGTGGTCGGACGGCCAAGCTGCCGTTGCCGTTCTGAGACTGCGTCGCTTCGGGCGATTCTTTTTCGAAACTCCGAGCTGCCGGTTGAACCTCCTCCGCATTGCAGGCGTAGCGGAGGAGGTTCCTGTTCAGGGCCGCTCAGGGGCTTCGTTGATCAACATCGGCGATAGCATCTCCTGGCTGGCCACGGACGTTGCAATCGAGTTCGACTTCTCGCCGACGCTCCAATACCCACGCCCAGTTCTTGCACATCGCAAGTACCCCGGCTGTGCTTGCTCTCGCTCCTGTATCCCTATACTGAGCCAGCCACGGTAAAGTCGGTGGGCCAGGCGGGGCTACGAGTGCCGGCAGCAATCAGTCCAGATGCGGCGTCGCATCGGGAAATGGAAGCGGCGAATGCAGAACTGTCCGGAAGTCCCAACTGTGAGAATTTGCTTGCGCTGGTACCAGCCTATGGACCGACATCCGCGTATCAGCTGGGAGAATGTCGATTCGTACCCTGAGCTCCTGTGAGTCGAGAAATGAGAGCGTCCTTCGAGAGCGTTCTGAAGAGCAAGAACCTGGCTCACCTGGACAAGGCCCGTCGCTCAGGACTGACAACTCCGGTCCGGCGTGTGTCCTTCATCCTGCGCGAGCATTTCTCGATGATGGCCTTCACCGGTGCTGTAGATGCGCTGGTGACCGCCAATCTCATGAGCTCGACCCCCGTGTTCGAAGTTCAGGTGGTGGGGGGAGATAGCAATCTCGTCGTGAGTGACCTGGGCATATCCATTTCCACAGATTGCGTCCTCAGCGAGCTGGATGAAAAACGTCAGGACATCCTGGTGGTTTGTGGCGGCTTTCGCGTTCGGCTCGAGACTGAGGCATTGCTACGGACCAAGCTTCGATCAGCCGATGCCGCCGGGGCAGTGCTCGGGGGGCTCTGGAATGGTGCCTATTTTCTGGCCGAAGCCGGCCTGCTGGATGACCACGACTGCGCGTTCCATCCGGACTGCCGGGCGATGATGATGGAGCTCTTTCCAAAGGTAAGGGTAACGAGTCACTCCCAGGTACTCGATCGCAGGCGAATCAGTTGTGCTGGTGCCAACAGCTCCCTGGGCATGATGCTGGAGGTCGTTCGCCACAGTGCGGGTGATGACCTGGTGAGTGCCGTGGAAGAGGTGCTCAGCTGCGACAAAATGAAAGATGTCGTCGACGTGTCGGTCGTCTCGATCGATTTCGATCCAACGCTGCCTGAGACGATCAAGCTCGCGTTGGAGTTGATGCACAGCAACATTGAAGACCCGATCGAAATTGAAGAAATCGCTCGTTACGTGGGTATATCCAGACGACATCTGGAGCGTCTCTTCCGGCGCTATGTAAAGGCGACGCCTCCACGCTACTACCTCGAGCTTCGACTCACCCGGGCACGTCAGCTACTGCAGCACACCAATAAATCGCTGATTGAGATCGCCGTGGCGAGCGGGTTCGTGACCCTCCCGCATTTCCAGCGTTGCTTTCGCGCGATGTTCGATATGGCCCCGGGGCAGTTCCGCAAACGAAATCACTTCAAGGTTTGAGCTTGCGGGGCGGGCAAGCGGAGTCGGGGAAAACGTTTGGAGCGTTGCCGGCTTTCAGTTTGAATTTCTGTACGCCGTCTTGAATCCAGCCGATGACCTCCGCCGGCCCTATCAACGCCTTCCGACCCGCCAGGCGGCCGGAAATCACGCGTTAGTTTCACAACCAGGGACACGACATGACCTACCGAACACGGACAGAAGCCTTTTGGGCGGGAGTTCGCACGCTAGTTCCTTTGACGCCAGGTGTTGTGCCGTTCGGGCTTGTGGCGGGTGTCATGGCCGCAGACATGGGCATGTCCCCAACCATGACCATGACCTTGTTGTTCTAATCGGGGTCGGCACAGATGGCAGCACTGCAACTGCTGCACAACGATGTGCTGCCTGTGGCGATAGTAATGACTGCCCTGGTTATCAATTTGCGCTTTGTGATGTACAGCGCATCGCTCGCGCCGTTTCTGCATCACTTGCCTAGTCGTTGGACGTGGCCACTGTCTTACATACTGTCTGACCAGTCGTACGCAATCTGCATTCTCAGGCTTTCAGGGCAGTAGTCGCCGTCGGAACATTCGCTCAGCGCCAAGTGGCAGCTGGCGTGTATCGAGAACGCACGTGGTCGGCGCAAAAAAATGCCGCCTGTGTGGCGGCGGCGAGGTCTCAAGCTTATGGCCTTTGACTAAGTCACGTCTGTTCGGAGAAGCGGGCCTCAAAACATTTGAGGCCGTGCAGGTCGCAGAACCTGGTGAGGTCCTGCCAATGCGAAGAGCTACAAGCGCACCGTGATCAATGGAGCAATGCTATTCGTGACCTGACTGCGATCAAGATTACGCTGCCGTCGCCGAGCGATAGGTGTCCATATTCGACTGCAAAAGGGAAGAACGCGACGCAGCATCGGGTGATTGCCAAGAAGGTCATCGCCGTTGGCTGCAGGCGGCAAGAATCGGAGCTCCGGGCCGGCCATGTGCCGGCCTGGAGACTCCGAAGGACACGACCCCCCCAGCTTCCCTGATTGTTATTGAACCGAGCGGTGTTCCACTTCGACAACGTCGACATCCGGAGCATCCGGCGCGTCATTGGGTTCCGCCTCGACGGCGTCGACGTCCGGTGCGTCAGCAGCGTCGTCGGCTACGTCTGCAGCATCCCTGGCTGCGTCCCTGGCTGCGTCCCTGGCTGCGTCCCTGGCTGCATCAGCAGCAGTCCTGGCCGCATCCCTGGCGGCATTCGCGTCATCTTTTGCTGCGTCCCGGGCTGCGTCTGCAGCCGCTCTGGCAGCATCCCGGGCGGTATCCGCGGCGGCTCTTGCCGCATCCCTGGCCGCATCCGCACCCTCGAAACCAGCCGCTCTGGCCGCGTCCCTTGCCGCATCGGCGGCTGATCTTGCGGCATCCCTGGCCGCGTCTGCTGCATCCCTGGCCGCATCTCTGGCAGCGTCTGCATCTGCTCTGGCAGCGTCTCTGGCCGCATCCGCATCATCTCTGGCCGCGCCCCTGGCGGCATCGGCCGCATCGTTGTCGGCGTCGTTGTCCTGGCCATCGCCCGGACCATCGTTGCCCGCCATACCGCCCCGGTCCGTGTCGCCGCGTCCCGGCCCGTCATGACCGTCACCGTCGCCGCCATGTCCAGAGGCAGAACTGCCCTTGCCACCGCCATGACCATGACCATGACCACTGCCATCACCACCGCCATGTCCAGAGCCAGCGTTGCCGCCGCCACCGCCGTGACCGCCACCATCGCCACCGTGACCGGAGCCGCCTCCGCCACTTCCGCCACCGCTGCCTCCGCCGCCGCCACCAGAGCCGCCGCCATGACCACCTCCACCACTGCTACCACCACCATGTCCGCCGCCTCCATCCTGGGCGTGGACACTGAATGAGCTCGAAATGTAATCAGGTACCAGCACGCTGGATGCCGAGAGAACACCACCAATCGCTAGAGTGAGTAGGCACTTTCTAAAAGACATAGTCGGACCTCCGTCTCAGTCTTCAGGGGTTCCCTCACCGAGGAACACACATTCGGTTGAGCCCGGGACAAGGCCGTGGTTCATCGCTGGTTACATGCTTCTGGACAGGCGGGAAGCGCGTGAATTAAGACGTTTGGAGCTTGGGGGAATAAGGGGACGGCCCCCTTGGTGCGGGCGTTTTTAAGGGTTGGTGTTTTTGCGGGAAAATTTCCCACATTGATTCATGGGGGAAACAGTCGAAGGCTTTTCGACGGAAAGCGGCAAGTTCCGAGCTGGCTTTACATGCAGGCATGCAGGTGATGAACGGCAGCACCTGTTCAAGGTAAATCGCCCCGCCCTGCGCCGCGAATGGATTGTCAGGTTGGGCTCCTGCGACGTTGTGGTCACAGGGGGGGGCGGCGAGGGGGCTCTGACGGTGCGTCAGCACTTGCCAGCCGCCGAGCCGGGCATGGGCGTTCCGCGTGGTAGCCGGAGATCGGCACGCAAGCCGCCGCCGTCGCGGTTGGCAAGGCTGATGCTGCCGCCCAGACGGGAGGCGATCATCTGCACGATGGCCAGGCCGAGGCCGGCGCCCTGGGGGTTGTCCTGGCTGTAGAAGCGCTCGAACAGTCGTTCCAGCCGACTCTCGTCGATCCCCGGCCCCTGGTCTTCGACCCGCAGTACGAGGGCGTCCTGGCCATCCGGCAGCAGGCTCACCTTCACTTCACTGCCTGTCGGCGAGAAGTTGCTGGCATTGGTCACCAGGTTCTGCAGGGCGATGCCGATGGCCGCCGGGTCGCTGGTGGTGTGGTAGTCGCCGTCCGCCACGTCGAGGGACAGTTCCAAACCCTTGTCCAGCACCAGAGGCGTGAGTTCGGCCAGGTGCTCACGAACCAGAGGCTCCAGGTCCACGGGCTGCCATTTCTGCCAGACCAGTTCAGGCTCAACCCGCGCCATGGTGAGCAACTGGTGGACCACGCGGGTCAGGCGGTCGACGCCCACGGTGAGAAACCGCAGAGCCTCGGTACGTTGCTCATCGTTCGTGGCTTCCAATGCGTTCTGCGCATGCAGGCGCAATACCGCGAGCGGCGTACGCATTTCGTGGGCGGCGTCGCCGATGAAACGGCGTTCGCGCTGGAGCATCTGTTCAATCTGCGCCAACAGCCGGTTGATCGCCGCTTGCATGGGTTCCAACTCCCGGGGCAGCGGCACGACTTGCAGCGGCGCGAGGGATTCAGCGTGGCGGCTGCGGATCACACGCGCCATGTTCTGCAAGGGGCGCAGCCCCCAGCCGATGGCCAGCCAGACCAGCGCCGCGAGGATGAGGATGCCGATCAGGTTCGGCCACAGCGTATGACGCACGATACGGCGCACCAGGTCCTGGCGCACATCGTCGCGTTCACCCACCCAGATCCGCAGGCCTTGTTCCGGGTCCGGCAGGACGAACCCGCGCCAGTGGTGTTCGCCGAGCTGGAGGTTGTGGAACCCCGTTCGGATGGGGACGTGGTCGAAGGGCGGCGAGCTGGCCGATTGCACCAGGCTCCGGCCGTCGCGGTCCCAGACATGGAAGGCCAGCTTGCTCTCGTAAGGGTGGCCGACCTTGTGCGGCCCGGCCTGGCTGAGGGCCAGGTTGAATGCCTTGAACAGTTCTTCTCGGTTGCTGCTGGCCTGCGGCATGTTCATCACGCCCAGCAACAGTCGGGCGTTCTGTGCCAGGTGGGCATCGTAGATTTCTTCCACCTCGTGGCTGCTGTCGCGGTAGTTGAGGTAGACGATGAGCAGGGTGCCGAGCAGCAACAGGGCCATCACCAGCCACAGGGTGCGGTGGCGCAGTGAGGTCATGGTCGCGCATCCACTAGGTAACCGATGCCTCGCACGGTGCGAATGAGGTCACTGGAGAGTTTCTTGCGCAGGTGATGGATGTGCACTTCCAGGGTGTTGCTTTCGGCTTCCTCGTCCCAGCCGTAGAGGGTCTGCACCAGGCGCTCGCGGGTCAGCACCTTGCCCGGTTGCGAGAGTAGTTCGTGGAGCAACTGGTACTCCTTGGGTGTCAGCGGCACCGGGTTGCCCTGGTAGCTGACCTGCTGGCTGGTCGGATCGAGCACCACGCCGGCGTGTTCGATGAGCACCTGCGGCCGGCCTGCGCTGCGGCGCAGCAGGGCGCGCAGGCGCGCCTTGAGTTCATTGAGGTCGAAGGGCTTGACCAGGTAATCGTCAGCACCGGCGTCCAGACCGAGGATGCGGTCTTCAAGGGCATCGCGGGCGGTGAGTACCAGCACCGGCAGGGTTGAACCGCCCGCCCGGAGCTTCTGCAGGACGTGCACGCCATCCAGGCGCGGCAGGCCAAGGTCGAGGATGGCCAGGTCGAACTCTTCGGTCTGCAAGGCATGTAGCGCGCTGGCGCCGTCGGTGAGCCAGTCGATGGTGTAGCCCTCCTGGCGCAGACCGGCGCGCACGCCTGCGCCCAGGGCGTTGTCGTCTTCGACGAGTAGGAGTCGCATGGGCCGCCTTAGCGCTTTAGCGCTTCTGGATTTCCTGCAGTAAAGCATCGATTTCCTGGCGACGGCCCTGGTCGGCCAGTTCACGTCCGGGGCGCGGGGCGGCAGCCTTGGCTTTGAGCAGGGCCTCGCGCGCCTGTTCCGGGTGCCCCTGGCGATTGAGGTGATCGCCCCAGAAATACAGGCTGTCGATACCAGTCGGGTTGATCTGCAGCGCCTTGCGCAGCAGCTGATCGGCCTTGTCTTCGTCGCCGAAGCTGACGGGCCAGCCGGGAACGCGGTCGTAGAGCGCGCCGAGGCTGGTGTAGGCCGAACCCTGCAGGGCTTGCGGGTCGAGCTGGATGGCGCGCTCAAGGGCGGCGCGGGCGTCCTTGACCTTGCCCAGTGCACCCAGTCCACCCTCGGCGCCGGCCCAACTGCTGGTGACAATGCCATGCCAGATCCAGGCCTCAGCGGCTTGTGGGGCGCTGCGGGTGAAGGCGCCACTCTGGGCGGCGAGTTTCTCGAACTCAGCAGCGCGCTGCTTCTCCGGCAACTGGTACTGGATTTCCGCCCAGCGTTTCTGGATGTCCGCCAGGCGCTGGCTGTCGCTGGCGTCGAGGGCCCATGCGGGGATGCTGAGGGCCAGGAGCAGGCCGAAAGCGCACAGTAGCTTGTTCATCATGAGTGGTCCTTGCCGTGGTGGAGGTTGCTGAAGCGGCGGATGATCGGCAGCTGCTTGTGCAGCGCGCGGTCCACCACGCCCGGCAGCATGCTGTTGAGGCGGACGAAAAATTTCTCCGGCCAGCCGAGGTAGAGCTCGCTGAGGTCTTTTTCGATGGCCGCGATCACCGCGCCGGCCACCTGTTCCGGCTCGTCCACGCCCACCTTGAGTTCGGCGTTGAGGGCCATGGCGGTCTGGCTGTTCATGCTGGTACGGGTGGCGCGCGGAGCGACGTATAGAACGTTCACAGGGGTGTCGGCCAGTTCCCGGCGCAGCGCCTCGGAAAAGCCGCGCAAGGCGAACTTGCTGGCGCAGTAGACGGCATAGCCGGGGTAGCCGATGGAACCGTAGGTGGAGCCCACGTTTACTACCAGGCCATGGCTTTGCTGACGCAGCAATGGCAGCAGGGCGCGGGTCAGTTGCAGGGTGGCGGTGACGTTGAGGGCAAGCATGTCTTCGATCTGCCCATCGTCCACCTGTTCCAACATGGCGAAGGCGTTCACCCCGGCTGCATTCATCAGGACGTTGATCCCGCCCATGCCGCGAGCCGCTTCCAGTGCGCGCTGGCGGCCTGCAGCCTGACGCAGGTCGGCGCCTACCCAGGACAATTGATGAGGAAAGCGTTGGCGCAATCCGGCCAGGGTTTCAGGGTGGCGGCTGACCGCCAACACCTGGGCGCCGCGCACGCAGAGTTGCTCGACCAGGGCCAGGCCAATACCGCCGCTGGCACCGGTGAGTAATACCCGGCAGTCAGCGAGCCGCATGGTCCACCTCACTGGCACGAGGCAGCCCTCGGAACATCTCGGCGTAGAGCTGGTAGACGACCTTTGCGGCGTGGATCACTGCCTGTTGGTCGTCTTCGTCTTCCAGGCGATCCATCAGGCGGCGGTAGGTGGCCATGTGATCCTGGTCGAGGGCTCCATGGGAGGACAGGTAGCTGAAGGCTTCCGCCGGCAGTCCGAGGCTCTCGCGGATGGTGCCGGCGGCCTGGGTCGCCAGGGCGATGCTGGTGCCTTCAAGCACGTTGACCATGCCGAACAGTCCCACCGGGTTGCCACGGGCGATCAGGTCGTAGAGGTAGGCGACCATCAGTTCGATGGCCAGCGAGGGGCGGCTAGTGCGGGCGGCCTCCGCGTCGCCTCCGCAGGCCCTGATGTCATCGAGAATCCAGCGTTCGTGGCCGTACTCCTCATCGATGTATTCGCACACGGCACCCCGCAGCCATTCGAGACGGGATGGCAGGCGCGCCCCGCAGGCCATCATCAGTGGCACGGTGTGGCGCACGTGGTGGTAGGCCTGGCCGAGGAAGGCTCGATAGCCCTCCAGACTGACCTGCCCGGCCAGGGCCTCGCGTATTACCGGCACATTGAACAGGGCATCGCGTTCCTGGGCCGTGGCGACTTGCAGCTGGTTGAAGAAACTCATGGTCTTACCTCGTTTTCGAGTTCGAGCAGGGGGCCGCGAAAGCGCTCGGCAATGGCGTCTCGGCGCAGGCGCCCGTTGCTGGTGAGCAGCCCGTCGGCGGCGCTGAAAGGAGCGGTCAGGCGGTACCAGGCCCTGACCCGTGCGTAGTCGGGGAGAGCCGCGTTGGCGCTGGCCACGGCATCCGCGAGGGTCTGTTCGTCGCACTGCGGGTCCAGCGGCCAGAGCAGGGCAAGGTTGCCGGGCAGGCCTTCGCCCTGGACGAACGCCTGGGCGATCACCCCGCGCTGCGTGAGTTCGGCTTCCACCCAGTCCGGATTCACATTGCGGCCAAAGCTGGTAATGAACTGGTGCTTCTTGCGGCCCTTGAGGTGCAGGTAGCCTTCGCTGTCGAACTCGCCCAGGTCGCCCGTGGGCCACCACTCACCTGCATGGGGCGTCTCGCCGAGGTAGCCGAGCAGGGCGGAACCGCTGACCTGCACTTCGCCATCCTCCGCCAGACGCACCTGCACATGGGGCAGGGGTTTGCCGACGCTGCCCGGGCGATTGGCACCGGGGCGGTTCAGGCAGACTACCGACGCACATTCGGAGAGACCGTAACCCTCGAACACCGGTAGACCGATCCGTGCCGCGCGGGTCAGCAGATCCTGCGAGACCCGTGCGCCGCCCACTGCGACGAAGCGGAACTGCGCGGCGCTGAGGTGGTTGCGTTCGATCGCGGTAACCAGGCCCAGCAACAACTGCGGCACCAGGATCAGGCTCTGGGCGCCACTGAGTACGAGCGTGGCGAGCAGCTTCGGCCAGTCCACCCCGCTGGCACCCTGGATGCCGAGCTGCCGCTGCGGCAGCACCGTGACGCAGGCGCCGGCAATCAACGCGGCGTAGACCCCGAGGTTCTCCAGCAGGACGGCCATTGGCAGCACGGCAAGGTAGTGTGCCGGTGCGGTGGGGCGGCTGGCGATTTCCAGTTCCTGGCTGACCCGAAGCAGGGCTTGCGCACCAAGGCAGACACCCTTGGGCTGGCCGGTGGTGCCTGAGGTGTAGGTGATTTTGGCAGTGTCGGCGGGCAGGGCGGTGCGGCCGACTCCGGACCGACGCCAGAGGGTTCCATCCGAATGAAATCCGGCGTCTTCCAGGTCGGCGGTGAAGCCGTCGTCCACCACCGCCAGGCCGACCTGGCATTGCTCCAGACAGTGGGCGCGCTGCTGGGGGCTGAAGAAAGGTGGCAGGGTCAGGCAGGGGCGTCCGGCAAACAGGGCGGCCAGGTCCCAGAGCAGCGCCTCGGGTCCGTTGTCCAGACCGAGGGCGAGCACGCCTTCGGGCTCGCTGCGCAGCAGACCTTCACGCCGCTCCACTTCGGCCAGCAACTGGGCGTAGGTATAGCGCCGGGTATCCCCGCGGATGGCCAGGGGCATCGGCAGGTGGTTGGCATGCTCGCGCAACCGCTCGCGCAGGGCTTCAGGCTGCATGGTGGGCAGTCCTGTCGATATCGGGAAAGCCCAGGCGGGCGAGTACGCCGTTGCGCTGCAACAGCTCGAAGCCAAGGCGGATGTTGCCGGTAAACACCTGGGGTTTCTGCTCGTAGTAGGTGCCCCATTGTTCTTGCGCTTCCCCGAGACGGCCGGGGTCGGCTGCGCCGAGTGGCTGAGGTTCAAGGCCCAGGCGGCGGAAGCTGTTGATCAGTCCCGGGGCGCCGGTGAACACCACCCATTCAAGGCCTCGCAGGTTCAGGAGCCAGGTCACGGCGACGATGATCAGCCGGGCATTGCCGACGTTGATCGAGGCCAGGTTGCCCACTTCCACCACTTGCTCGCGCCGTACCGACTGGCCCGCTAGATCGGCGATCAGCGATTCCGCTGGCCGCTCCAGGTATTGCTCGAGGAACAGCGGTCCGTGTTCGGCGAGGCGAATGCCGGTCGCGGCGCTGAGTGCCCCGTGGTGATTGCGCAGGCTGAGCAGCTCCGGCATGAACTGGCGGATATCCGCGCCATGGGCGCTGAGGAACCGACGATGGACGAAATCCTCGACCTGACTGCGTCCTGGAACGCCGGGCAGCAGAAGGGACAGGGAGTGTTGTTGCGAATTCAGACCGAAATGGAATGGGAACAGGGCGCTCCACTCGTCGCTGTTCATCAGTAGCCCTCCAGGAGCTTTGCGGATGGAGGGCAGTATCTGCGGGAAGTCTTAAGGGACCCTGAAGATGGCGGTGATGCGCGTTTACAGGAAAGGGCTGTCAGCTACTGAACTTCAGGGCGCTTTCGAGGCTTAGCCACTCATCGGTGTGCTGCCAGTGGGTTGCCCAGATTGCCAGTTGGTCTGCGGGCATGGGGCGGGCGATGCCATACCCCTGGGCCAGGTGACAGCCCATTCGCCGCAGCTGTCGGGCATGCTCGCGCGTTTCCACACCTTCGGCGATGACATCGAGCTTGAAGGTGTTCGCGAGCTGAATCACTCCTTCCACGATGCCGAGGTCTTCCGGATCGATGAGCATGTTGCGTATGAAACTCTGGTCGATCTTCAGAATCTGGACCGGCAGTTTGCGCAGGTAGGTGAGTGATGAGTAGCCGGTGCCAAAGTCGTCGATGGCAAAGCGCACACCCAGCGATCGACACAGTCGAAGCACGTCGATGGCTTGATCCATATCCGCTATGGCCGCGCTTTCGAGTATTTCGAGTTCGATGTGTCCGGGAGGAAGGGTGGCGTGATTGGCCAGGGTCTGGCGCATCAATTCGTGAAAGCCGGGATGCAGCAGCTGGCTGGCGCTGACATTGATGCTCACGCTGATATCCAGGTGCATGTCGTACCAGCGCGCTGCCTGGGCTACCGCCTCGCGGATCACCCACTCACCGATGGGACGCTCCAGATCGCTGCCATGGACGGAGGGCAGGAACTCGCTGGGGGAGCGCATCCCCTGTAGTGGGTCATGCCAGCGCAGCAGCGCCTCTACACCCAGGAGCTGACCGTTCTGCAGGTCCACCTGGGGTTGGTAATAGAGGCGGAACTGATTGCCGTCCAGGGCGGCTCGCAGGTGTTCCAGTTGGGTGCGGCGTTTCTGGGCCTTGCGATCACTTTCCGGGTCGAACAAGTGATAACGGTTCTTGCCCGCCTGCTTGGCCAGGTACATGGCCTGGTCGGCGTGACGGAGCAACGTGTCGGGGTCTGCCTGGTCGTTCGGATACAAGCTAACGCCGATGCTGGCGGAAACGCTGAGTCGCTTGCCGCCCACGTCCACCTCCTTGCTGGCCGCAGCAAGCATGCGATCCAGGGCCAGGGCACATTCCTCTGGCGAGGCGATATCCGAGAGCAGCAGCGCGAACTCGTCGCCACCCAGCCGCGCCAGCGTGTCGTCACCGCGTAGTACCTGCCTGAGATTTTCAGCGATGCCAATCAGGAGGGCATCGCCGTTGATTGGGCCGTAGTCGTCGTTGATGGCCTTGAATCCATCCAGATCCATGAAACACACCGCAAGGGTCTTGTTGCTGCGCGCGGCGCGCATGACTGCCTGCTGGAGACGGTCTGTGAGCAAGCGGCGATTGGGCAGGCCCGTGAGTGGATCGTAGTGGGCGATACGGTCGAGCTCCGCTTCGTGGGCCTTGATCTGGCTGATGTCGGTGAACACACCGATGTAGTGCTGCACGCCCCCGCTTTCGTTCCGAGCCACCGAGATGGACAGAATCTCCGCATAGATCTCGCCGTTCTTGCGCCTGTTCCAGATTTCTCCCCGCCAGAATCCGTCGTGGTCGAGGTTGCCCCACATCTTGCGATAGAACTCTGGACCGTGAACGCCGGACGACAGCACTTTTGGCGACTTGCCCAGCACTTCGTCAAGGGCATAGCCGGTGATGCGGGAGAAGGCTGGGTTGACCTTGGTGATGGACTTCCGCGGACTGACCATCATGATCCCCTGATGGCTGCTCTCGAACACCACGGCAGCCTCCGCAAGGTCCCGCTCGATGCGCTTGCGCTCGGTGATGTCGCGAGATATCCCGAACAGCCCGACACCCTGGCCATTCGCGTCGAGCATCGGCCCTTTGGTTACCAGGAAATCCAGTGCCTTGCCGTCTTCGGTGACCAGGTGTTCCTCATGGGTCACCGTGGTACCGGCCGCCATGACCTCCTTGTCCTTGGAGACGATCTCGTGAGCGGAGTCCGCGGGAAACAATTCGAAGTCGTCATGACCGACGATAGCCGCGGGGGGTTTGCCGACATAACGCGCGGCAGCATGGTTGACCAGCAGGTAGCGACCGCGCCTGTCCTTGACGAATACCGCGTCGGAGGTTCCGGAGACCACCGAGTCGAGAAGCCGGCGTTGGAGGTTGGCCTTGCGCAGGGAGCGTTGTAGGGATTCGGCGAGCAAGCTCACGATCAGGCCGTTGAGCACCAGTGCGCCCAGTTGTACCTGGTCGTCGGGGAGGTTTATGTAGAAGCTGTGACTGGGCTCCATCGTTAAATTACCGATCCCGAATGCGGAGAGTCCGGTGGCCAGCAGGCCCGCGCCCAGCCCACCGATCAGCGCGCTCATCACGATTGGCAGCATGAACAGAATGAGCAGCGACCTCTCGCCGAATGCTGAAGCCAGATGCTCCCGCGCAGCCAGCATGGCCAGGCTGAGTGCCCCGGCGAACAGGTAGGTCAGCCAGCGTGGATACCGGCGCTGGCCCGCACTCACGGTCACCGTCGGTGCGTTACCTGATTGCGCGGGGGGAACGGTATTGAGGGCGAAGTAGAGCAGGAAGCTGGTCGACAGGACGAAGAACGCACCTTTGCCAACGGAAAGCCAGCTCTGGATCTGGCCCTCCGTCAAGGTGAACAGCAGCCGGTCGGAGAGGGCGATCCACGTCAAGGCAAGCAAGCCGTAGCAAGTGGTGACCATCCAGATGAAACGGCGTCTTGGTGGCGTAACCATACGGGCTCGACCTTCCATTGATTGACTACAGGTCCAGGAGAACAATGCAGGTCGCAGGCCAGGCAGATTCTCGCCGGGCGCCTCACCGTTACTAGTGGTCTAGCTCGATAATTGGCTATTCGCCATCATGTGGGCGTTTCCCCCTCGTTGTTTCACCTGATACATCGCGGCATCCGCCGCCGCAAGAAGCGCTTCCGGGGCGGTACCGTTCTCGGGATAGCGTGCAATGCCGATGCTTGCACTGAGGGCGCAGGTCCGCCCGTCGATTCGATAGGGGCGGGCGATGCGCCGAACCAGGCCTGCCGCCAGGGCCTCCAGATAGGGCACCTCTTGTGGGCCGAGTATCAGAATCACGAACTCATCACCGCTGAGCCGGGCGACCAGGTCGCTCTTTCGTACGCCGCTACGCAGACGACCGGCAACGGCTATCAGCAGTTTGTCGCCGTAGGAATGGCCGTAGGCGTCATTGACCGGTTTGAACTTGTCCAGGTCGATGAACATCACGGCCAGTGCGACGCTGCTCTGCTTTGGGTCCTGCAGCACTTGCGCCATGCGATCAAAGAGCAGGCGCCTGTTCGGAAGACGGGTCAGTGCATCGTGCCTGGCTTCGAAGTTCACCAGGGATCGCTCGTGGTCGGCCTGGGTGAAGCTGTGCTGGATGGCCAGCAGGTGGCTCACCTGGCCCTGGTCATCCATCAGCGGCGTGATGACCTGGTTCACTCTGTAGTGATGCCCATCCCTGGCTCGCTCCAGTAGTTCTCCCTGCCAGGGCTCGCCTTTCAGCACGGTGTTCCAGAGTTGCTCATAGAACTCAGGGGGCTGTGCTCCCGAGTTGAGCAAGGCTGGCGTCTTGCCCAGCAACTCGTCGAGCGAGTAGCCGCTGTGCCGGCAGAAAGCCGGATTAGCCCATTCAATGCGTCCATTGCGGTCGGTGATCAAGATGGCATTGGCGGCGCCTTCCATAGCTTCGGCCAGTAGTTGCCTGTCGTACTCGTTCAAGAGAGGTACTCCAGCACGGCAAGAGGCTGTGTCTGTCTTCAACTCTAAGCGGTGGACAGTGAGATTTTTTTGACCGGCATCAGGGGATGGCACAGGGCCATTACCCGTCTGCGTGGGTGTGTCCATCACGGAAGGGCGTTTCCCGGGGTGCACTTGGCCAACGCGGGGGGGCTGACTTTGGCTTGCAGCGATTTGGTCATCGAATGGTCATGCGCATTGGTCATCCTGCAGGCAGGAACAGAAAGGGCACAGGAAGTGCCAGGGTGCAAATTGAAGCTGCCGGCGATGGCAGCTTTTTTTTGCTCGCGGCAAGGCGTAGGAGCGAGCTTGCTCGCGAAAGAACGCGTTCGGAAGGTTCGCGAGCAAGCTCGTTCCTACAAGTTGCGCGTCGAGCGTTACGCAGCCCTCATCAAAGCTTGTAGCCGATCTGCCTGAGCAGGCCCTTGCGCCAGGCGATGTCGTCTTCGCCTTCGATGCCCCTGGGTGAAAATCCGTCCACGACGCCGAGCACACCACGGCCCTGCTCGGTCTCGACGAGAATGACCTGGGTGGGATTGGCGGTGGCGCAGTAGATGTGGCAAATCTCCGGCACCAGCTTCAGGTTGTTGAGCACATTGATCGGGAAGAAGCCTTCGCCGAGGAAGACGATGAAGCTGTGCCCGGCACCTATGTTCAAGGCGTTGTTGCGGGCGAGTTCGAGCATCGCCTCATCGGTGCCCGAGCAACGCACCAGGCAGCTGCCGGAGGCTTCGCAAAAGGCCAGGCCGAAGCGGATGCCGGGCACGCTGCCCACCAGGGCTTCGTGGATGTCTTCGACGGACTTGATGAAGTGGGTCTGGCCGAAGATGAAATTGATCGATTCCGGCTTGTCGATGCTGACGCTGATGAGTTGCATGTGTGCGTCTCCAGCCCCCATGGCACAAGCATAGTCAGGGGATAGCCCGGTATCGGTCGGATATGCGTGGCAGCAGACCGTTCTGCGTTCGACCTGAAAAGCAGAAAACCCGGCATTGGCCGGGTTTTTTGCAGAGGTTGGCGCCTTATTCGGTACTCAGCACGCCGCGACGGATCTGGTCGCGTTCGATGGATTCGAACAAGGCCTTGAAGTTGCCTTCACCAAAACCGTCGTCGCCTTTGCGCTGGATGAACTCGAAGAACACTGGCCCCATGAGGGTTTCCGAGAAGATCTGCAATAGCAGACGCTTGCTGCCGCCTTCAGTGGTGCCGTCCAGCAGGATGCCGCGTGATTGCAGCTCGCCTTCCGGTTCGCCATGGTCCGGCAGGCGGCCCTGAAGCATCTCGTAGTAGGTGGCCGGCGGCGCGGTCATGAAGCGCATGCCGAGGGCTTTCAGTTCGTCCCAGGTCTTGATCAGGTCATCGGTGAAGAAGGCCACGTGCTGGATGCCTTCGCCGTTGAACTGCATCAGGAACTCTTCGATCTGGCCCGCGCCCTTGGAGGACTCTTCGTTCAGCGGGATGCGGATCATGCCATCCGGCGCGGTCATGGCCTTGGAGGTCAGGCCGGTGTACTCGCCCTTGATGTCGAAGTAACGGATCTCGCGGAAGTTGAACAGCTTCTCGTAGAAGTCCGCCCAGTAGGCCATGCGGCCGCGATAAACGTTGTGGGTCAGGTGGTCGATGAACTTCAGGCCGGCACCTTTCGGGTGGCGGTCGACACCTTCGATGAATTCGAAGTCGATGTCGTAGATCGAGGAACCTTCACCGAAACGGTCGATCAGGTACAGCGGCGCACCGCCGATGCCCTTGATCGCCGGCAGGCGCAGTTCCATCGGGC
Source organism: Pseudomonas sp. DY-1 (assembly GCF_003626975.1). NCBI lineage: Bacteria > Pseudomonadati > Pseudomonadota > Gammaproteobacteria > Pseudomonadales > Pseudomonadaceae > Pseudomonas > Pseudomonas sp. DY-1. The sequence continues at coordinate 117,627 of NZ_CP032616.1, forward strand.
CGGTGGGAATCTCGATGGGCTGGGCACCCAGTTCCAGGGCGCGGGCGTAGGCCTGGTGGGCATTCTTCACGCGGAAGGCCATGCCGCAGACGGACGGGCCATGCTCGGCGGCGAAGTAGGCGGCCTGGCTCTTGGGCTCGTTGTTGAGGATCAGGTTGATCTCGCCCTGGCGATACAGGTGCACGTCCTTGGAACGGTGGGTGGCGACCTTGGTGAAGCCCATCATCGCGAAGACGGGCTCCAGGGCATTCGGGGTGGGGGACGCGAACTCGATGAATTCAAAGCCCATCAGGCCCATGGGGTTTTCGAACATGTCAGCCATTTTTTGGCACCTCAAGCAATTGATTGGAAGTTATAGGTCAATGCGAGGTGGCAGCCGGTGGCGCGCAGGAAATGCCGCGTACGCTGCGGGCGAGGTAGTCGCCGATGGTGACTTTGAATCCGAGGCTTTGCATGGACGTTGCCTCAGGCCGGTTTATCGGCTTGCTGGTCGGGGTGCGCCTGGATGAAGGCTGGATGCTCGAGGGCGAGGCCTTCTACCCGGGCGATCTTCGGATAGTGTGACAGGTCCAGCTCGAAACGGCGGGCGGCATAGACCTGCGGTAGCAGGTAGACGTCAGCCAGCCCCGGTTCGCCAAAGCAGAATCCTTCGTTGCCTATGAGGGCTTCGACCGCGCTGAAGCCTTCCGCGATCCAATGACGAATCCAGTTCATCACCTCGGCTTCCTCCACATTGAGGCCGCGCAGGCGGTTGAGCACCGCGACGTTGTGCAGCGGGTGGATATCGCAGCCGATGATGGCCGCCACCGCGCGCTGGCTGGCGCGTGCTTCCAGGCCCTGCGGCAGGAGAGCCGGCTGGGGATGGCGTTCTTCCAGGTATTCGATGATGGCGGGCGACTGGGTCAGTACCTGGCCGTCGTCGGTGCGCAGGCTGGGCACGCGACCCTGGGGATTGAGTGCCTTGTATTCGGGGCTGTGTTGCTGGCCGCCGTCCTGGATCAGGTTGACCGGGATATGCCGGGCTTCCAGTCCCTTCAGGGCCAGGGCGATGCGCACCCGGTAGGAAGAGGTGGAGCGGTAATAGGTGTAGAGGTCCATGGCAATCGCTCGGCGGCAGGCGTTCCGGTGTGAGGTCCCGGTGCCGGCATTATTGTTTTCGTAATCAATTTACACTTTGCGTAATTTGCGGGCTGGGGGCGGGGCTGTCAAGCGCGACGCTACGAGGGCACGGCCTTGTAGGAGCGATTTCAATCGCGAATCGAGCCGCAGGCACCGAAGGGTGCCGGGGTGCACCTACACGCGGCGCGTCGCGAATGAATTCGCTCCCACAATGGCGCCGGAAAAAAAGGCCCCGCATCGAGCGGGGCCTGTTCGTCAGTGGATCATCACTGGTTCTGCTTGGCGTCCTGTACGCCCGCCGTGTTGTTCAACAGACTGCCGGTGGCCGTTTGCAGGAAGGCTTCCAGGTACTTCTGCAGATGCGGGTCGCTGTCGCCGGGGACGCGCTCGACCTTGGCATCGGCACCCAATTGGTATTGGTACAGACGCGCCGGGAAGTCCTTTGGCTGCACCAGGATGCGGTCGCTGCTGACAATGGCCACGGTCTGGTCGCTGCCGGACGGCTTGATCACGCCGATGCCCGGATCGCCTTCCGGCAGGTTGAGCAGGTCGCGACCCCAGCACTGGTGGCGTACATCACCGCCCAGGCGGCCCATGATGGTGGGCACGACGTCGATCTGGGTGCCGACGGTGTGGTTGAGCTCGCCGAACTTTTCCTGCACGCCGGGGCCGATCAGCAGCAGCGGCACGTTGAAGCGGAACAGGTCCATCTCGGTGAGTTGCTTGTCGCTGCCGAAACCATGGTCGCCCACTACCACGAACAGCGTGTCCTTGAAGTAGGGCTCCTTGCGCGCCTTCTCGAAGAACTGGCCCAGGGCCCAGTCGGAGTAGCGCATGGCGGTCAGGTGCTCGTCATGGGCACCGTGGCCGGTGACCTTGTCCACCGGCAGATCTACCGGCAGGGCATAGGGCGTGTGGTTGGAAAGGGTTTGCAGCAGGGCGTAGAACGGCTTGTCTGTGGGCATCTTCGCCAGCTCGGCGGCGCCCCGGTCGAACATGTCCTGGTCGGATACGCCCCAAGTCTTGTCCATGAATACCGGGTTGACGAAGTCTTCGCGGCCAATGAAGCGGGTCATGCCCTGGTTGCTGAAGAAGCCGGACTGGTTATCCCACTGGAAGTTGCCGTTGTAGACGTAGAGGTCGTTGTAGTCGCGAGTGCTGAGCAGTTGTGGCAGGCCGGAGAACTTGTGCGCACCCTCCGGGGTACGCATCAGGTACTCGAAGCTCGGCAGGTTGGGGAAGCAGGCCATAGTGGCGAACATCCCCTGATGGGTATGGGTACCGTTGGAGAAGAAGCGGTCGAACAGCAGTCCCTCCTTGGCCAGCTTGTCGAAGTAGGGCGTGATACCCGCATCGCTGCCCATGGCACCGACCCAGCGGCCGGCGAAGCTCTCCATCAGGATCACCACCACGTTCTTGATCGGCAGGGTGCCTTCAACTGGTGGGGTGAAATCACGACGGATGGCGGCGGTGTCGGCGTCCACCAGCTTGTCGTTGGGGGTCAGCAGCATCTGGCGCACGGTGGCCAGGGCTTCATCCTCGGGCAGCGTGGACTTCCAGGCGTTGTCGCGGTGGGAGGAGAAGCTGTTCTTGGCCGCGTCTACCAGGGTCAAGGTGCCGTTCAGCCCCAGCTGGTTGGCGAACATCGAATCGGTGGTGAAGGCATCACCCCAGCGCAGCGGCGGACCCTGGCGCAGGTGGCCACGGACGGCGACCACTGCGATCACCAGGCAGACCATGAAGATCGCCACGCGGCTGAACCAGGGTGCGGTTGCACGGTTTTTTGGCCGGGTGTTCACGACGCTGGACGCGCGCGGACGGCTGATCAGGTCCAGGCCACGGAACATCAGGTACAGCAAGGTGGTGGCAAGGGCCCAGGCGATCAGGTAGCGACCCACCGGGAAGCCGTTCCAGATCATGCTGGCAACTGTGCCCAGGTCTTCCTGCAGGTACTGGAACACCAGGCTGTTCAGGCGCTGGTGGAACTCCCGGTAGAAGTCCAGCTCGCTGATCCCGAGGAACAGGGTGAGGCTGGCGAAGAAGGTCAGCCAGAGCCGGTGCAGGCCACGGGCGGCCATGGCGGGGACGCTGAGCAGCGATAGCAGCAGCGGAACCAGGGCGAACACCACTACCCGCATGTCGAAGCGCAGGCCGTTATAGAAGGCTTCGACGAAGACCGAGGCCGGGCTATCGCCGATCTGGTCACTGTTGTACGTCAGCAATGCCACCCGGAGCAGGGTGTACATCAGCATCAACGCGACGGCGCTGAGCAGGGTGAAGGCCAGGTGGCTCTTGACGGTGGGGGTGTCCAGGTTGAACGAGGACTGCCGGGTGGCTACAGGTTCCTGTGCGGTCATGCGATCAAGCATCCATTGGTCTACTCAGGGCGGGGCGGCACCTTTGGAGGTGAACGATGCCGGGGGTCAAGTAGATCACCTGATGGCACATTGGTTCCAGTTAGGTCCGCCGAAAGGGCCGGACATTGCCAGAGGGAATGTGAAGAAAACGTCGAATGGCGTCGTGCGGCGACGCCGAGATGTGTCGGGTTGTTTCGTCGGATCGGGGCCAGGTGACTGTCAGTCGGGCGTCCTGAGGCCCGCCAGTTTCTCTGGATTGCGCACGATGTAGATGTTACTGACTCGACCTTCGTCGTCGTAGGCGAAGGTGACTGAGGCCGCGATTTCGTCGCCGTGTACGAGGATCACCCCACGCCCGCCATTGAGCTCGGTGGGCAACCAGTCGTAGTCGCTCCAGTAGCCGCGCAGGGAACCGAAGATGAACGCCAGCACCTCGGCCTTGCCATGCAGCATGTGGCCCAGGGTCGGCACCTTGCCGCCGCCATCGGCGCACAGCTCCACCTCTTCCGAGAGCAGGGCGGTCAGCCCGGCGGTGGCGCCGCTGGCGATGGCCACCTGGAAGGCTTCGAGCAATTGCTCCTGGCGTTCGCGCGGCGGCTGGTGGCGCACCTTGCCTCCGGCCAGGCCCGTGCGGGCGCGGGATACCAGCTTGCGGCAGGTCGCGTCTTGCACGCCGATGGCGCGGGCTACGTCCGGGTAGTCCAGGTCGAAAATCTCGTAAAGCAGGTAGGCCGCCCGCTCCCGTGGCGTGAGGCGTTCCAGCAGCAGGAGGAAGGCGGTGGATAGCGAGGAGGAGAGTTCCAGCAGGATTTCCGGGGACTCCGTGACTTCGCTGTGGATGGGCTCTGGCAGCCAGGTGCCGACGTACTCCACTCGTGCCCGGTGGCCAAGGCGCAACTGGTCGATGCAGTGGCGAGTGCAGAGAGTGGTCAGCCAGGCGCGCGGGCTGTCCAGCGATTCGGGATCGCTCTCGCGCCACTTGAGGAAGGTTTCCTGTACCGCGTCCTCGGCGTCGCTGCGCGAGCCGAGAATGCGGTAGGCCAGGTTCAGCAGGTAGCGGCGACTGTCTTCGAAGACAGCCGTGGCATCGGCGGTTGTCACGTCAGTGCCTCGATATCTGGATGCGGTTCCAGAGGTTGATCATCGCCACGGTGGCGGTCAGCGCGCCGATTTCGACTTCGCTGAAATGCTCGCGCAGGTTGGTGCGCAGGGCAGCATAGTCGGTGCGTCGGTCGAGCTGCGTCAGCGCTTCGGTCCAGGCAAGGGCCGCTTTTTCACGCGGGGTGAAGTCGTTGCAGTGATCCCAGACCACCAGGCGATCCAGGCGCTCACTGGTTTCGCCGTCTTCACGCGCCTCGCGAGTGTGCATTTTTACGCAGAAGGCGCACTGGTTCAGCTGTGAGGCGCGCAGTTGCACCAGGTGATGCAGGCTGCGTTCGAGGCCGAGGGCATCCAGCGGCGTGTGCACCTCGCCCATGGCGTTTATGACGTCGGGGATGACCTGCTGGTAGTTGAGGGGGCTTGCGGGGCTCATCTGGTGTTCCTCATTCGGGGCTGAAAGGGGTTACACCTTCACGACGAACCAGGGATTCGAGTTGTGACATGCCCTCGTGAATTCTGCTGTCAGCAGCGTGAAGTCGGAATTCATGTAGGAGCGAGCTTGCTCGCGAAAGATCGCGCTCGGACTATTCGCGAGCAAGCTCGCGTCTACACGTTTGTCTTCCTTGGCTCGCCAGTCCTGTGTTTATTCCACCCGGCGTTCCCGGATGGCTGCGGCTTCACGGGTCACCAGGTCAATGAACGACAGTGCCAGCGGTGAGCGCTCGTCGCGTCGGCGTACCAGCCACACAGCAGTGGTGGCGCCGGGGTCCAGCAGGGTGCGGTAGACCACGCCGTCGACGCGGGTGCGGCGGAACGATGCGGGCAGCACCGACACGCCAAGCCCGGCCGATACCAGGCCGATGATGGTCATGGCTTCGCTGGCCTCCTGGGCGATGCGGGGCAGGAAGCCGGCATTGCGGGCAAGCGTGAGCATCTGGTCATAGAGGCCGGTACCAAAAGTGCGCGGGAAGAATACGAAGGGCTCATTCGCCAGCGCGCCGAACTGGATGCCTTCTTCGCTGCCGGCGGCCAGTGGGTGGTCGGCGCGCAGGATCGCCACCAGCGGCTCGCTGAATAGCTCCACCGCAAGCAGATTGTCCGGCAGGCTGAGGGGACGAATCACGCCCACCTGCAGGCTGTCTTCCTGCAGCGCCTTGACCGTTTCCGCGCTACTGCCTTCGGTGAGCTCCAGGTGCACGTCGGGGTAAGCCAGGCGAAAGGCGCGGATGCTGCGAGGAATGGTGGAGGTGAACGGCGCCGAGGAGGTGAAGCCCACCTTCAGCTCTCCCAGTTCGCCTCGGTGAGCGCGGCGCGCCAGCTGCACCGCCTTGTCCACCTGCACCAGTACCTGGCGAGCCTCATCGAGGAAGCGCCGACCGGCTTCGGTCAGCTCGACCCGGCGATTGGTGCGTTCCAGCAAGCGTGCACCGATCTCTTCTTCCAGCGCCTGGATCTGCTGGCTCAGCGGGGGCTGGGAAATGCCCAGTTGCTCGGCTGCCCGACCGAAATGCAGCTCTTCGGCCACGGCAATGAAATAGCGCAGGTGCCTGAGTTCCATGGGGAAATCCTTCGATATTTAAAACGTATCAAATGTGTCGAACAATATATTGGAGATAATATAAACCGCTCGATATCCTTCGGCCCATAACCCCAACAACGAATATCCCCAGCCCCTGATCCAGGCGGTACGGCCTCGTTGTGCCTGCTCGCCGCAGAATTTCGAAGGTGCCCCGTGAGCAATTCCCAAGCAGTACTCAAGACCGAAGACGAGCCCGCGTTTAGCGAGGCGGCCCGTGATGCAGCCAACGAACTGCCGGACGCCGCCGCCAACGACCCGGAGATATCCACCTACATCCGCAAGGGCACGCCGCAGTTCATGCGTACGTCCCTGGCGCTGTTCTCCGGCGGCTTCGCCACCTTCGCGCTGCTGTACTGCATCCAGCCAATGATGCCGGTGCTGTCCAAGACCTATTCCATCACCGCGGCCCAGAGCAGCCTGGCCCTTTCGGTATCCACCGCGATGCTCGCCCTCGGCCTGTTGGTGACCGGTCCGCTGTCCGACGCCATCGGCCGCAAACCGGTGATGGTGGTGTCGCTGCTCGCCGCGGCGCTGTTCACCCTGGCCAGCGCGGCCATGCCGACCTGGGAGGGCGTACTGCTGATGCGCGCCTTGGTGGGCCTGGCGCTGAGCGGTCTGGCCGCAGTGGCCATGACTTATCTCAGTGAGGAAATCCATCCCAGTCATCTCGGCCTCTCCATGGGCCTGTACATCGGCGGTAACGCCATCGGTGGGATGAGTGGCCGCCTGATCAGCGGGGTGCTGGTGGACTTCGTGTCCTGGCACGTGGCAATTGCCGTGCTGGGTGGCTTGGCGCTGGTCGCCGGGCTGGTGTTCTGGCGCGTGCTGCCGGAGTCGAAGCACTTCCGTCCGCAGCCGCTCAAGCCGTCCACTCTGGTGGAGGGTTACCGCATGCATTTCCGTGATGCCGGCCTGCCCTGGCTGTTCCTCACCGGTTTCCTGCTGATGGGCGCCTTCGTCACGCTGTTCAACTACATCGGCTACCGCCTGCTGGCTTCGCCCTACCACATGAGCCAGTCGCTGGTGGGCGTGCTCTCGGTGGTCTACCTCACCGGCATCTACAGCTCGGCCTGGGTTGGTTCCCTGGCGGACAAGCTGGGCCGGCGGAAGGTGCTTTGGGTCTCGATCCTGCTGATGCTGGGCGGCCTGGTGCTGACCCTGTTCAGCCCGCTGGGGATGATCCTGGCCGGCATGTCGGTGTTCACCTTCGGCTTCTTTGGTGCCCACTCGGTGGCCAGCAGCTGGATCGGCCGACGCGCCCTGCGCGCGAAGGGCCAGGCGTCCTCTCTCTACCTGTTCAGCTACTACCTTGGCTCCAGCCTCGCCGGCACCCTCGGTGGTTTGTTCTGGCATCACTATGGCTGGCAGGGCGTCGGCCTGTTCATCGGCGGTCTGCTGGTAATTGCCGTGGCGGTGGCCCTGCACCTGGCGCGACTGCCGGCACTGCCCGGCAACGCCATCGTGCAGCCGGCGCACTGAGACGGAGTCGGCCCGCCGACGTTCTTGTCGCCGGGTCGCTGAGCCACCAGAATCTGAGGTTTTTCGCAGGGAGCCAGGGAAAATGACCCAGAACATCTACGACAACCCTGACTTCTTCGAAGGTTATGGCCAGCTTGGCCGCTCTCAATTCGGACTTGCGGGCGCCCCGGAGTGGCCGGCTCTGCGCGCCATGCTGCCGGAAATGCGAGGTCGCCGCGTGGTGGACCTCGGCTGCGGCTACGGCTGGTTCTGCCGCTGGGCACGGGAGAACGACGCTTCTAAGGTGCTGGGGCTGGACGTGTCGGAGAAGATGCTGGAGCGGGCCAGGAACAGCACTGACGATCCCGCGATTCTCTACCAACGGGCCGACCTGGAACACCTGGTCCTGCCTGAAGGCAGCTTCGACCTTGCCTACAGCTCGCTGGCTTTCCACTATGTGGAAAACCTTGCCGGGATGTTCGCAGAGGTCTATCGCGCCCTGGTACCCGATTCCCGCCTGGTGTTTTCCATCGAGCATCCCATCTACATGGCGCCCGCCAACCCGGGCTGGGTGCTCGATGGCAAAGGGCGCAAGACCTGGCCGATCGATGGCTACCAGATGGAAGGCCCACGGGTCACTGACTGGCTCGCCAAGGGCGTGATCAAACAGCATCGCACCCTCGGTACCTTGCTCAACCTTCTGATTGGCACCGGTTTTCGCATTGCCCATGTAGAGGAATGGGGCCCCACCGACGAGGACATCGCCGTCATGCCCTTGCTCGCTGAAGAGCGCGAACGGCCGATGATGCTGCTGGTCGCGGCTGAGCGCTGACGGCTCGAAGACGTGCCACGGGTGCGACAAAGCGCCTCCCGTGGCGCTATCCCCCAAGTCGCTCGCGGCTGGCAGAATGGCCCGCCTACCCCACCGCGCAGAGTGGGGATATTCCTGCCTTTCATGCGTGCCCAACCCGCCGATCCAACCAGGGAAGTACAGCATGAGCATCACCTCCGCCGATATCTGCAATGCCGCCGATGCCCTCAAGGGCTTTGTCGGCTTCAACCGCAAGCTGGGTAAATACATCGTCCGATTCAGCGAGGATTCGTTCGGCATGGACGTGCCTGACGACAGCATCGTTCCGGCCTGTGAGTTCGTCTGGACATTGAAGACCGACCAGGTCATGACCTTGAGCCGCGAGTGTCTGCAGATCCTGTTGGAACAGAACATCAACGATCGCCTCAATCTGTGCGACGTGCTGTTGGTCTATCTGCGTCGCACCGACCTGGCGGAGATCAGTGCCGAACGCCGGCGTCTCTAGCTCGTACCGGCCGCGCCGGGGGCTTTCCCCGGCGACGGTCCCTCAGGGCAACCAGCGCAACCCCATCACCCCTCCCACTATCAGCCCCATGCAGGCCAATCGGCCGGCGGAGGCGGAATCCCCCATCCAGATCACGCCCGCCAGGGCGGTTCCCACTGCGCCGATTCCAGTCCATACGGCGTAGGCGGTGCCTACCGGCAAATGGCGCAACGCCAGGGTCAGCAGACCCAGGCTGCCGCTGAGTACCAGCAGGGTTCCTGCCAGGATCCATGGCCGTTGCAGGCCGTTGGCACTTTTCAGGCCCAGGGCAAAGGCGACTTCCAGCACGCCAGCGGCGAGCAGCATCAGCCAGGAGCTTGTCGGGGTCATCGGGGGCTCTCTACTCGAAGAAAAAACGAGCCCCGGAGGGCTCGCGAAGTGGGGGAGGAGTCTCTCAGCCGGCAAGCAGCTTGCCGCGTACCAGGTTGCTCAGGGTCTTGAAGGTCAGCACGGCCAGTGCAGCGCTGAGGAACAGCAGGCTGGCCCAGGCGATCAGCTGCAGCGGCAGGCTGCCTTGCTCATGGGCGTACTTGAGTGCCGCACTGGCCAGTGCCGCCAGGGGGAAGCTGATGGCCCACCAGGACGGGGCGAAGTGCACGTCGCGGCGGAATACCTTGAAGCCCACGACAATCGCCAGGAACAGGCCGAAGTAGAAGAGCAGGGCGGCGAAGCGGTCGATCCCGAACAGATTGGTGTAGGCCAGGAAGCCGACTTCGAAAGGTGCCACCAGGATCATCAGCGACGGGATCATGGGCTTGGCCAGCGCTTCCTGATGGACCAGACGCGGGAAGATGCTGGTGAAGAAGATCAGCGCCAAGGCCGCACCAATCGCCATTGCGAAGAGGTTCAGTTCGGCTGCCCAGGCCATGGGCATATGGCCGCCGGTGACCGCCACATCGAGGGTGGCGACACCGGGGATCAGCCACGCCGGCACAGCGTGCTGCAATTCCTGCTTGCCATTGAACAGGCGCGACAGCACCAGGCCACCGAGTAACAGGGTGAGCACGCTGCCTACGGTCCACAGGCCCTGGGCCAGCACTTCGCTATAAGGGCCGGCGACTACCGACAGCAGCAGGATCGCAATGACGATGGTACCGAAGAAGTTGCCGGCAATCGGATGGGTGAATTCGTTGATCACTGCCTGGCGGTGACGCAGCAGCTTGGCCAGGTAACCGACACCAAGGGCAACGAAAACCAGCGCGGCGAACAGGCCGATGGCTTCACCGATCAGCGGGCTCACGCCGAAGTACTGGTGGGCCAGGCGCCAGCCGAGTCCCAGGCCGGCCAGGCCCATGACGGAGCCAAACAGGTTGACCGGCAGGTTCTTGATCGAGGCGCTGCCGAGCGGCTTGACCTGGGCTTGCTCAAGCGGGGGAATGAAGGTGGTAGTCATGGCGGTCTCCGTTGGCTGGATTTGTCGTTGGAGATAGCTTCTGCCATGATGGATTTGACTGGAATAGACTTGTTGCGACGAATTCAGCCAGCCTCTCGACAGTGACGGACACACCCATGCGAATAGCCCTGCTGGCCTTTCCCCGCGTGCAATTACTGGACATCGTCGGCCCTGCCGACGTCTTCGCCGAGGCGGCGAAACAACTGGGTAATCCTCGTGCCTATCGAGTCGAGGTAATAGGTACCGAAGCCGGTCTGCTCCGGGCAAGCAATGGCTTGCGCCTGGCGGTGGATTCCACCGTGGAAACCCACAAGGGCAAGCTCGACACTCTGTTGGTGGCGGGCGGCCCCCGGGTCGATGACATCGCCGGCAATCCGGCGCTGCATCAGTGGCTGCGCCAGCAGGCGGGCTCGGTCAGGCGGATCGGGTCGGTATGCAGTGGTGCTTTCGTCCTAGCCGCCGCCGGCATGCTGCGCGGGCGTCGGGTGACCACTCACTGGAACAGCAGCGCACGCCTGTCGGAAGAGAATCCAGAAACCCAGGTCGAGTCCGACAGCATCTTCGTCAAGGACGGCAACCTCTATACCTCCGCCGGTGTCACGGCGGGGATGGACCTGGCCCTGGCCATGGTGGAGGAAGACCACGGCCGCGAGTTGGCGCTGCGCGTTGCGCGGGAAATGGTGATGTTCTTCAAGCGGCCCGGTGGCCAGTCGCAGTTCAGTGCCCACCTGGCGGCGCAGACCGCCGAGCGCTCGGTGATCAGGGACATCCAGGACCATGTGCTGGCCAATCTGAAGGGCGACCTTGGAGTGCCGGCCCTGGCCGCTCGGGCCGGCATGAGCGAGCGCAATTTCGCCCGGGTGTTCAAGCAGGAGGCGGGGTCCACACCGGCCGAGTTCGTCGAACTGGCGCGCATTGACGCCGCACGGCGCCTGGCCGAAGAGTCCGACGCTCCCCTGAAACGGCTCGCCGATGAGGTGGGCTACGCCAACGTCGATGGCTTCCGGCGCGCTTTCCAGCGCCGTCTGGGGGTAACACCCAGCGATTACCGGGCGCGTTTCAAGCTGGATGGTTGAGTTCGGCTGCATCCTGCGTGGACCGAATCTGGCCCCACTGGAGTCAGACGTAAGACTGGTCGCCGAAGCCCCGTGGCAGGCGCTGCTTTCCCGGCATCCTGGTCAGTTTCTCTTCCCAGAAATAGCGCCAGTCGTTAGCCGCACGGGCAACCTTGGCCCGGCGAGCTGCGCGTCGGGCGGCGTTTCGCGCATCCCGGCGCGCCTCCTTGAAGACCTCGGTGTTCTTGCAGTTGCGGCATTTCACCCGCGCCAGTTCGGTGCTGGCGAGCAGGTTGCTGCCATGTCGTCCACAGGCAAGGTTCTTGCCGATCTTGTAGTGAGTGATCATTTGCAGATCTCCTGAAACTCAACGCCTGGGTATCCGCCGATGGGGACCGGGGCGCCAGTGGGTTGCATGTGTTTTGACAGGATGCGAGTTCCCACGGTTCGAGTTGCTGGGCCGAACGGTCTAGTAGACCCCGGGAATCAATCGCGAAGTGCGCGCGCAATAGGCTTCGTACTCCTCGCCGAATTCGGTACGCAGCAAGGCTTCTTCCGCGTGGATGCGCGCCAGCAGCGGTGGTAGCGTCAAGGCCACCAGCATCAGGCCGACGCCGGAACGGAAGGCGAGGGCCCAGCCGAGCGACGCGATCATCAGGCCCAGGTAGCTGGGGTGGCGGATCAGCCCGTAGATGCCGTCGGTCACCAGGCGGTGGCCAGGCTGGATCGCCACCAGTCCACTGAAGCGGTTACCCAGCACGAACACCGGCCATATCCGCAGTACGCCACCGGCGGCGAACAGCAAGACGCCCAGCCAGCGGACGCCGTCGCCGCCGAAGGTCCAGACATCGAGCCGATCGGTGTAGGCCGGCAGGAAGGCGCTGAGCAGGCCGATGATGCCGAACACCGGGAGCACCCAGCGGTTGTGCCGGTCTTCCCGCTCGCCGCTACTGAGATTGCCCTCGGAGAAGGGCGCCAGGCCCGCCAGCATGAACAGCACCAGGGTCAGGGCCACCAGCGGCGGGTGCCCGAAGAAGACCGCGAACCCGCCCAGGCCCAGGATGGCCAGGCCCAGATAGGCGAGGATGCCGGCGAGGGTGACGAGCAGCAGGCGGGGCCGGGACATGGCGGAGCACCTCTCCGATCAGCGTCGACAAGGCATTGGACAGCGGGCCGCGAGGCCGGTGCTATAACTGAAAACCTTGGGGGATTCACCGTGGAGGGCATCGTCATGGGATGCCGCGGAATCCTGTTGCTGGTAGTGGTCGCGCCCTGTGTCTGGGGGGCCGGCTATGGCGATTCGTACTACGGGCTGGGACCTTATCTGGGCACGACCTACTACCCCAGCCCCCCGCTGCAACCCTATGTATCGCCACCCCCCAGGCCCTTCGCCGACCTGCCGCCGCAACCCTTCGTCGTGGTCCCCGAATACCACCGGTTTCGCGATGCCCAGCTCCCCCGCGTGAGCACTGAAAAGCCGCAGGTGCTGATTCGCACCTTCGACCCGGAGCTGGGCGTTTATCGAGATGTGGAAGTACGGGACGGGGAGGGGGGGCCGCCAACTTGTGAAGGGGACTACTGCAGCGATTGAAGCGGTTGGGTGCTTGTAGGGGCGATTTCATTCGCCAAGGGGCGCGCAGCGCCCCCGAGTAGTTTGCGGCCGGACCGTCGGCCCGTTTGGCGAATGAATTCGCCCCTACCGGGATCTATTCGACAGGATGACCTTCAGGTTTCCCCCTGGCTCCTGCGTCCGAACCGGCGTCGATAATCCGTGGGCGATAGCCCGACCATCTTGTTGAACACCTTGCGGAACGCCGCCGGGTCCTGGTAGCCGACTTCCCAGGCGATCTGGTCCACGGAGCGGTTGGTCAGTTCCAGCAGCTCGCGGGCTTTGGCCGCGCGAAGTTGCTGGCAGTACTCGGTTGGTCGTAGTCCGGTTGCCTGCTGGAAGCGGCGCAGGAAGGTGCGCTCGCCCAGCCCGGCCTCGGCGGCCATGGCAGGCAGGCTGACCTGGCGCGCGTCGTGGCGTTGAAGCCAGCGCTGCACCTTGAGCACCGCCTCGTCGCCGTGGGTGAGGCGCGGAGTGAAACGGCGAAAGTACTGCTGGGAGTGACGGGTCAGGTCGAGCACCAGGAAGCGCGCTGCTTCCGCGGCGATGGTCGGCCCCAGGAGGCGATCGACCAGGGCCAGACCCAGGTCCGTCCAGGCCATCACGCCCCCGGCGGTGATGATGTCGCCGTCATCCACCACCAGCTTGTCGGCATCCACTTTCACTTCGGGAAATTGCTGCACGAGGTCCTTGGCCAGGCTCCAGTGAGTGGTCAGGACGCGGCCAGCCAGCAGTCCGGTCTGGGCCAGCACGAAGGCTCCGGCGCACACCGAACTCAGGGTGACGCCGTTGGCGTGCTGACCTTTGAGCCAGTCGGCGAAAGGTTGCAGGGTTTCAGTGGGAGGCAGGGCGCCCAGGCAGGGCGGAAGGATCACCACGGTGGGCACGCTCTCGGCGTCCGGATGACTGTCATGGGTGCAGCGGATTTCGCCATTCTCGACGACCGTCCAGTGCTTGACCCGCAGCAACGGCAGATCAGCGTCGGTGTGCTCGGTGGCCATGCGGTTGGCCACGGTGAACAGGTCGGAGAGGCCATGGGCCGCCGCGAGCTGGGCGCCCGGATAGAGCAGGAGGCCGATCTCCAGCATGGTCTTCATTGTCAGTTTTTCCTGCGAATTTGTCGGTCGCGCCGATCCCCAACCCGCGTCCCGAAGTTCATCTTTGGCCCCACGTTTCCACCCCCACAACCTGAGGTGAACATCATGAGCAAACAAGCCGTTATCGTAGTCGACATCCAGAACGATTATTTCCCCGGCGGCCTGTGGACGCTGCATGGCGTCGATGCTGCGGCCGACAATGCTGCGCGGGTCATCGACGGTGCTCGCGGCGCCGGCGACCTGGTGGTGCATATCCGCCATGAGTTCCCGACTCAGGATGCGCCATTCTTCCGTCCTGGCTCCGAGGGCGCGCAGATCCATCAGAAAGTCATCAACACGCCTGACGAGCACGTGGTGCTGAAGAACTTCATCAATTCCTTCCGCGATACCGACCTCAAGGCGGTGCTCGATCGCAATGGCGTGGAGAAGGTCACCATCGTCGGCAACATGAGCCATATGTGCGTCGATGGCATCACCCGCGCCGCAGTCGACTACGGCTACACAGCCACCGTGATCCACGATGCCTGTGCCTCCAGGGATCTGGAATTCAACGGCAAGGTGGTGCCGGCAGAGCAGGTGCACGCCGCGTTCATGGCGGCCCTGGGTTTTGGCTACGCCAAGGTGGTTTCCACTGACGAGTACCTCGCACAGCAGGGTCGGTAACCCTGCCGCGGGTGCGGCTGCCATGTTGCCGGGCCCCAGCAGGGGCCCGGCAACCCGTGATCCTCAGCCGAAGCGCACCAGGTTGAGCGCCGGCAGCGGGCCACCGGGGAATTGCACCAAACGGCCACCGATGGCCAATTGGCCGAGGTCGATGGCGCAGAATCCCAGGCGCTCGATCAAGGCGCCGACTTCGGCCCTGGCACCAGCTTCATCACCAGAATGGAACAGCACGCGACGACCGCCTTCACTGGCCGGATTGCCCGACAGCAAGTGGGGTTGCAGGTGATTGAAGGCCTTCACCACCCGAGCGCCAGGCACCAGGTCGGTGAAAACCTCGCTGGACAGTCGGCCATGCAGATCCACCGGCTTGAACAGTGGTGCTTCGATGGGGTTGTTGGCGTCGATCACGATGCGTCCGGCGAAGTCCGGCAGGCCAGCCAGGGCCGTCGGCAACTTCGACCAGTTCACCGCCACCAGCACGATGTCCTGCGCCGCTGCGTGTTCGCGCGTACCTGCCCTGATGCCCGGGCCGAGTTCGCCGACCAGTTCTGCAAGGGATTGCGGCCCTCGGCTGTTGGCGATCACCGCTTCCACGCCCTGGCGGGCGAGGGCCCTGGCGAAGGCTGAGCCGATTGCGCCGGCACCAATGATTCCGATGCTTTTCATTGTCGCGTTCTCCAGGGTTCAGGCCGTGAAACCGCCATCGGCGATGATGTCGGCACCGGTGACGAACGACGCTTCCGGGCTGGCGAGGAAGGCCACCACATTGGCGATTTCTTCCGGCTTGCCATAGCGGCCGATGGCGATACCGGGTCCGACGATCTGGCTGACCGGGCCCCCGTCGGGGTTCATGTCGGTGTCGGTGGGACCGGGATGCACGGTGTTCACCGTAATGCCCCGTGGACCGAGGTCGCGCACCAGGCTGCGATTGAAACCGGCGATGGCGCCCTTGGTCAGGGTGTAGAGGGAGGCGGTCGGGAAGGCTGCGTAGTGGGTCATGGACGAGCCGATATGCACGATGCGACCACCGGCCGGCATATGGCGCATGGCTTCCTGGGTGGCGACGAATACGCCGGTGACGTTGACGGCCAGCATACGCTCGTAGGTTTCGAAGGCGATCTCGTCGATGGCGCCACCCAGGCCTAGTCCGGCGTTGTTCACCAGGATGTCTAGTCCGCCAAGGGATTCCACTGTTTCGGTAATGGCGGCGCGCACGGCGGCGGGGTTGCCGGCATCGGCCTGGATGGCGACAGCGCGGCCGCCGCTGGTCTGGATAGTGCGCACCACTTCAGCTGCCTTGTCGGGCGAGGCGCTATAGGTGATGGCGACGGCGGCGCCGTCGGCGGCCAGGCGCTTGGCGATAGCGGCGCCAATGGAGCGGGAGCCGCCAGTTACCAGGGCAATCTTGCCAGTGAGGGGAAGGGTAGTGGTCATGCGGGTTGTCTCCGGGGGTGGTGGGTTGGCTCAGGACCTACTATCCCTTCCGGATTCAGCGATGATTAGTGGGTAATGGCTTGAATGATTTTCAAGTATTGATATAAGTTCGGCCCATGGAAACCCTCGCCAACCTGGAATCATTCGTCCGCAGTGCCGAGACCGGCAGCTTCTCGGCCGCGGCGCGCCGCCTGGCCCTGACACCCGCCGCCGTCAGCCGCAACGTTGCCATGCTGGAGCGCAATCTCAGCGTGCGCCTGTTCCAGCGCTCCACTCGCAAACTCACCCTGACCGAAGCCGGAGAACGCTTTCTTGATGCCATCGGCGGCAACCTGGAAGCCCTCCAGGCGGCCATCGCCGCTGTTGGCAATGACCAGGGCGAGCCGGCCGGGGTGCTCAAACTGAGCATGGCGCCGAGCTTCGGAATGACCCACATCCTGCCGTTGCTGCCGGCCTTTCGGGCGCGTTACCCACAGGTACGCCCGGAATGGCATCTGGAAAACCGCCCGGTGGACCTGATCGCCGAAGGCTACGACCTGGCCATCGGCGGCGGTTTCGAACTGGCCCAGGGCGTAGTGGCACGTCCGCTTGCTCCAGCCCACATCATCCCGGTGGCGGCGCCGGCCTATCTTGCGGGCCGCGTGCTGCCCAGCGCACCGGCAGGGTTGCTCGAGTTCGACGGCATTGTCTTGCGCTCCGCGCGTTCCGGGCGGGCGCGACATTGGTCCCTGCGCGATGCCGCCGGCAACGAAACCGCCGCGCCATTGGCCGAGACCATCATGCTCAACGACCCCACCGCCATGCGCGAAGTGGCCCTGTTGGGGCTCGGCGTAGCCATGCTGTCGGTACCCGACGCGTTGCCTTGGCTCGAGCGAGGTGAACTGGTGCGTCTGCTGCCCAACTGGTATGCCGATGCCGGTACCATTTCCCTCTATTACCCCAGCCGCAGCCTGCTGCCGGCCAAGACCCGCGCCTTTATCGATTTTCTCGTCGAACACTTTCAGCGCGAGCGGCTGGACCGGCGCTTCGCCGCAACCCCCGGCGCGCAAACCGCCTGACCTATGCTGAATGCTGCTGAATGGCCCGAAACGGAGTCCCCATGAACGATCAAACCCTTCCCTCCGAGTACCTGGAATTCGCCGAAGAACTGGCTGACGCCGCGGCCCGGGTCACCCTGACGTACTTCCGCCTCCCGCTGGAGGTGGAGAACAAGGAGGCTGAGCGTTTCGACCCCGTGACCCTGGCCGACAAGGGCGCAGAGCGGGCCATGCGTGCGCTGATCGGCGAGCGCTATCCCGGTCACGGTGTCTTGGGCGAGGAAGAAGAGAACATTGCGGGCGAAGAGCCCTGGACCTGGGTGCTGGACCCGGTGGATGGCACTCGCTCGTTCATCAGTGGCATTCCGCTCTGGGGCACGTTGATCGCCCTCAACGACGGCACCCGCCCAGCGCTGGGCATGATGGATCAGCCCTTCACCCGCGAGCGCTTTGTCGGTGACGGCAGCAGTGCATCGCTCAACGGCCGGCCCATCCAGACCCGCGCCTGCGGCAAGCTGGCCGATGCGACGCTGATGGTCACCAGCCCCGAGCATTTCCAGCAGTCGCCGTACCGCGATGTGTTCGAAAAGCTTTCGAGCGAGGTACGCCTGGTGCGCTACAGCGGTGACTGCTACGCCTATTGCATGCTGGCTCTGGGGCTGGTGGACGTGGTCCTCGATCCTGGACTCAAGCCTTATGACATTCAGGCGCTGATGCCGATCATCCAGGGCGCCGGTGGAGTGGTTTCCCGCTGGGATGGTGGCGACGCGCAGGACGGTGGCGACGTCATCGCCTGCGGCGATTCGCGCCTGCATGCGCAGATCCTGGAGCTGATGCAGTCGCTGTGATGGCTGGGCGAGGGCGGGGAACCGGCGATTCGAAGAATCGCGCCTGCGGGCATTTCTGTGTTTGCCGCCTAAGCGTATGAATGCCAAGCGTATTCAGCCGGTCGAATTATTCGACGGAAAATAAACCTGTACTTCCTGGCTGAACCGCGTATAGTCCTGCCCACTGCACTGCAATTGTCTCTGCGATACTTGGCTCGATGTTCTGATTGAAGTTATTTCATCTCCTCGATTCGTTACAGCTTTAGCACTTCAGTAATTCCTGATTAATTATCAGGGTAGTTTCTTTTTATCCTGGAGATATGAAATGTCCAATCGTCAATCCGGCACCGTCAAGTGGTTCAACGATGAAAAAGGCTTCGGCTTCATCACCCCGGCAGAAGGCGCTGATCTGTTCGTTCACTACCGTTCGATCGAAAGCTCCGGCTTCAAGAGCCTCAGCGAAGGCCAGCAAGTGACTTTCGAAGTCGTACGTGGCCAGAAAGGCCTGCAAGCGGACAAAGTTCAGGTAGTCTGATACTTTTCCGTTCAAAGAGCCCCGCTATCGCGGGGCTTTTTTATTTATATCTCCCGAATATTTCAAATGGCTCTGCTGGCTTATATCGCTGGCGGGCGTTCTTTTGTCATTCATCGCCTCCATGAATCATTGATAGTTGCAAGAAAACTATTTGGTTCTGCGCTTCTGGCGGCATCACTCACTGTATTGGAGAGTTCTGCATGCCGGGCTATCAAGTCAGATTTCAGGATATATCAGTAGGGGATATGGACTTTCATATCCGCTCATTGCTCGACCATCAGCAGTATCACGATCCGGAACTCGAGGCGGAAAACCTCGGAATATCCCCCGAAAGTTGGCCATTGTTCGGTCAGGTCTGGCCGTCCGGACAGGTCCTGGCGCACACCATGCTGACGATGGAGTTGCAGGGTAAGCGCATCCTTGAAGTGGGCGCCGGCCTGGCCTTGGCCAGCCTTGTCGTACACCGGCGGGGCGGCAACGTTACGGCCAGTGACTACCACCCGTTGATCCCCGACTTTCTGGCGGAAAACCTGCGCCTGAACGATCTCGGGCCGATCAATTACCAGGTCGCCAAATGGTCCGACGTCAATGATGACCTGGGGCTGTTCGACATGATCATCGGCAGCGATGTCATTTACGAGCGTGAACAGCCGGCGTTGCTCGCCGACTTCATCGACCGACATTCGGCGGATCTGGTGGATGTCTACATCGTCGATCCCAATCGCCCGAACCGCTCGAAGTTCTGCCGGGAAATGGCCGAACTCGAATACGCGTCGCAGATCACCTGCATGAATCGCGTGATGAACAACGGCGAAGCCTATAAAGGTTCGCTGCTGCACTTCCAGCGCGATGACTCCCGCTTCAATCAATGAGGGGTTGCAGGGTCGTGGGCTGAACCGCCTTCGGCAGTCGCGGAGCGATTCAGCCAGGGCGCTCTACACTGGCACAGGTTATCGACTGCACTGAAGGGCGGCGTCATGACCTACCTACGTGAAAGCACCGGCCTGTTGCTGGTGGACCCATACAACGATTTCCTCAGCGAAGGCGGCAAACTCAACGGCCTGGCCAAACCAGTGGCCGATGCCGTGGGTACCCTGGATAACCTGCGTCGGGTCGTGGCTGCGGCGCGCAAGGCGGGCATCCAGGTGTTCTACGTTCCCCATCACCGGGCACGCCCCGACGACCTCAAGGGCTGGACGCATCCCAGCCCGTACCAACTCGGCGCCGCCCGCGCCCAGGTGTTCGCTGCGGGTACCTGGGGTGGTGAATGGCACCCGGACTTCCAGCCCCTTGACGGTGACGTGCTAGTGCATGAGCACTGGGGGGGCAGCGGTTTCGCCAATACCGACCTGGACTTCCAGCTCAAGCAACACGGCGTGCAGCAGGTGATCCTGGTGGGCATGCTGGCCAATACCTGCATCGAATCCACCGGACGCTTTGCCGCGGAGCTGGGCTACCACGTGACCCTGGTGACGGACGCGACGGCGGCGTTTTCAACGGAAGCCATGCACGCGGCCCATGAGCTGAACGGGCCGACCTATGCCCATGCGATCCTCAATACCGAGGAAGTGCTGGCGGCCCTCGCTCCCAACCCCTCTTCCTGAAGAGAAGAGGGGCTGACCGTGTTGGCTGGACCTTTCTGTGGGGGCGATTTCAATCGCGAAAGGAACTGGCATCGAGCTGACCCGAGACTGCCCTCACCTCAGCCCGATCGCTTCGCGCTCAGGGCGTGGTCAGGAGTAATCCGCGCTGGTGATTCGACATGCGCCGATTAGCAGGATGAACTCGGCTTTTCTGTAGGAGCGAGCTTGCTCGCGAAAGATCGCGCTCGGACTGTTCGCGAGCAAGCTCGCTCCTACCTACCTACCTACCTGCCCTCAATACACATCCCGCACATAGCGCTTGTCCCGCGCCATGGCGCTGACATAGGCCTCGGCCTGAGCGGCGTCCATGCCGCCATGTTCGCGCACCACCGCCTTCAGCGCGGCGTCCACGTCCCTGGCCATGCGGCTGGCATCGCCACAGACATAGAAGTGCGCACCATCCTCCAGCCAGCGCCAGAGTTCGGCTCCCTGTTCCAGCATGCGCTGCTGCACGTACACCTTTTCCGCCTGGTCACGGGAGAAGGCGGTGTCCAGGCGATGCAGGTGGCCGCTGGCCTGCCAGGCGTGCAGTTCATCGCGGTAGTAGAAGTCGGTCGATTCGCGTTGTTCGCCGAAGAACAGCCAGTTGCGGCCCTTGGCGCCGGAGGCTTCGCGTTCCTGCAGGAAGGCGCGGAAGGGAGCGATGCCGGTACCGGGACCGACCATGATCATCGGCCGTTGCGGGTCTGACGGCACGCGGAAGTGGGCGGATTTCTGGATGAAGACCGGTACGTCGGCCTGGTCGGCGCGATCGGCAAGGAAGGCCGAGCACACCCCGTCACGGTCACGCTCTTCACACCGGTAGCGCACGGTGGACACGGTCAGGTGAACTTCGTCCGGCGTGGCCAGTGGACTGGAGGCGATGGAATAGAGGCGCGGTTGCAGGCGCTTGAGAAAGCCCAGAAGTTCCTCCGCGCTGGCGCGGATCGGGAAGGCGCGCAGCAGGTCGGCCAGTTGCCTGCCCCAGAGCCACTGGTCCAGTTCCGACTTGTTCGCCGGTTCCAGCAGGCGTCGCAGTTCCGCACTGGCGGAGCGCTCGGCAATGAAGCGCAGCAGGTCGGGCGTGGGCCGGGCGATTTCGAAGTGCCGACCCAGGGCGTGCGCCAGCAGCATGCGGCCCTGGTCCTTCACCTCCACTTCCTGGCCGCCGTCCAGCTCCAGGGACGCCAGGACTTCCGTCACCAGCGACGGGCAGTTGCTGGGCCACACGCCCAGCGCATCGCCCGCCTGATAGCGCAGGCCGCTGCCCTTGAGGTCGAGGACGATCTGACGGGTTTCCTTGCCGGAGCCCGGCGAGTTCAGCACCGGGTTGCGCAGCAGGCGGCTGGCCAGCGGGCGTTGGCGGCTGTAGATGGGAGCGTCCGCATCCTCGGCAGGGCCTCCTACGGTCTCCATAACCGGTTGCTCGACCGTGGCTCCGGCCAGTGCCCCGAGGACGTTGGCCAGCCAGGCAAGGGCCGGTTCCTCGTACTCCGGTTCGCAGTCCACACGCGGCGCCATGCGGCGGGCACCGAGTGCTTCGAGGCGCGCGTCGAGCTTGCGGCCGAAGCCGCAGAACTGGTCGTAGTTGGAGTCGCCCATGGCAAGTACGGCGAAGTCCAGGCCGGCAAGCGAGGGCGCGTTATCCGCGTTCAGTGCGCTCCAGAGCGAGGCACCGTTGTCGGACGGATCGCCATCGCCGAAGGTGCTGGCGATCACCAGGGCGGTACCGGCGCTGGCCAGTTCGGCGAGCTGGATGTCGTCCATCGAGCGCACCGTCGCTGCGCGACCGTCAGCCTTGAGCCGTTCCGCACAGACAGCGGCGAAGCTCTCGGCATTACCGGTTTGCGAACACCAGAGCACCAGCAAGGGTTTCTCTGCGATGGCGGCGGGCGCCGATTGGGCCGCGGGTGCGTCCCAGCTGCGGGAGAACAGCCCGGCGAGGATGCCATCCAGCAGCAGGCGGGTATCCGCCGCCAGTGGCGCGCTGGCCGGCAGTGTGGGCACGCCACCTTGCTTGCGGCTCTCGTCGCTGCGCAGGCCGAGCAGATAGCCCTGCAGATAGCGCTGCTCGGTGGGCGCCAGGCAGAGGTCGGCGCTGGCCTCGAGGTTGAGTAGACGGGCGAAGGCGTTGATCGGCATGTCGGCGAGTTCCTCCGAAAAACCGGCAGCGTCGCTGGCCGCGACCGGTTCGACTTCCACCAAAGGGATGAGCTGGGGGCTGGTCGGAGCGACCGGCGCGAGGGCGACGGCGCTGTACTTGAACTCCGGCTGCAGCGAAATGGGGTCGATGGCGTCGCTGGTCACCGCGTTGATCGCCAGGTCCTCGCCGTAGCGGTCGTTCCAGTGGAAGGGCGCGAAGCAGTTGCCCGGTTGCACGCGGTCGGTGATTACCGCCGGCAGCACGGCGCGACCACGGCGCGAGCGCACCTCCACCTGGCCCTTGTCGACGATGCCGAGACGGCTGGCATCGCTCGGGTGAATTTCCAGGAAGGCGCCAGGGTTGAGCTTGTTCAGGGTGGTCACCTTGCCGGTCTTGGTCAGGGTGTGCCACTGGTGCTGCACACGGCCGGTGTTGAGCACCAGCGGGAAGGTATCGTCGGGCAGGTCCGCCGGTTCCATGTGCGGGCGGGCGAAGAACATACCCTTGCCATGCTCGGTGGCGAAGGCAATGGCCGGGCGGCTGCCGTCGGCGTTCAGCTTGAGCGCTTGGCTGACACCGTCATTGCGGTAGCGAATGGGATTGCGGGCGTTGGCTTCGCTGCCGGGCGGGCAGGGCCATTGCAGCGGGCCCTGGCGCAGCAGGTCGAAGCTGGCGCCGCGAATGTCGTAACCGGTCTTCGGGTTCCAGGCCTGTTTGATCTCTTCGAACACCTCGGCGGCACTGGCGTAGGTGAAGGCATCGGCAAATCCCATCGCACAGGCGACGCGGGCGATGATCTGCCAGTCCGGCAGGCTGTCGCCCGGGGCGTCCACGGCCTTGCGTGTGAGCGTGAGATTGCGCTCGGAGTTGATCATCACGCCTTCCGCCTCGGCCCACAGGGCACCGGGCAGGAGGATATCGGCATAGCGGTTGGTCTCGGTGTCGAGGAAAGCGTCCTGGGTGATCACCAGCTCGGCGGCTTGCAGCCCCTCGATGGCCAGGCGGCGATTCGGCACGGTGGCCACCGGGTTGGTGCAGATGACCCAGCAGGCCTTGATGTCCCCGGTACTCATGGCTTCGAACATGGCGACGGTGCCGTTACCGCCGTCCTGGCGCAGGTGTCCGCGCGGAAGTCGCCACAGGTCTTCGATGAACGCGCGATCGTCATCCACCAGCAGCGAGCGCTGGCCGGGCAGGCCGGGGCCCATGTAGCCCATTTCACGTCCGCCCATGGCGTTGGGCTGGCCGGTGATAGAGAAGGGGCCGCTGCCTGGACGGCAGATGGCGCCGGTGGCCAGGTGCAGGTTGCACAGGGCATTGGTGTTCCAGGTGCCATGGGTGCTCTGGTTGAGGCCCATGGTCCAGCAGCTCATCCACTCCGGCGCATCGCCGATCCACTGGGCGGCCTTGTGGACATCCGCCTCAGGCAAGCCGGTGATAGCGGCCACTCGCTCCGGCGAGTAGTCCTCGAGGAAGGCCGGCATGGCTTCCCAGCCCTTGGTGTGGGTGGCGATGAAGTCAGGATTGGTATGGCCGTTTCGATGCAGCAGGTGCAGCAGGCCGTTAAGCAGGGCGAGGTCGGTGCCGGGCTTGATCGGCAGGTAAAGGCTGGCCTTGTCGGCGGTGGCGGTACGGCGCGGGTCGACCACGATCAACTTCGCACCGGCCTTGACCCTGTCCATCATGCGCAGGAACAGGATCGGGTGGCAGTCGGCCATGTTGGCGCCGGTTACCAGGAACAGGTCGGCCTTGTCGAAGTCCTGGTAGGAGCCGGGGGGGCCGTCCGAGCCCAGGGAAAGCTTGTAGCCGCTGCCGGCGCTGGCCATGCACAGCCGCGAGTTGGACTCGATGTGGCGGGTGCGGATGAAACCCTTGGCCAGTTTGTTGGCCAGGTACTGCGCCTCAAGCGACATCTGCCCGGATACATAAAAGGAGATGGCGTCCGGGCCGTGGGTATCGAGCAGGGCGCGCAGGCGCCGGGCGGTGTCGTCGATGGCCTGGTCGATGCCGGTGCGCACCGGGTCGCGGCAGCGCTCGTGTCGCAGGTAGGCATGCTCCATGCGGCCGGAGTCGGTGAGCGGCTGGGCGCAGGTGTTGCCCTTGGTGCAGAGGCGGCCGAAATTGCTCGGGTGGTCCTTGTCCCCCGCCACCTTGATCACGCGGTCGTCAGCGACTTCCATGACGATGCCGCAGCCGACGCCGCAATAGGGACACACGCTTCGTACTGTCTTGTTCGCCATATCCGTTACCTGGAGCGCAAACGAAAAAGCGCCATGCCACCCTCCGTCGGAACGGGGGAGACACGGCGCCTTTGTCGTGGGGTAGGGCAATCGGCATTGATTGCCCTGGCGGCCTTATCGCAAGGCACATGCCAAGTTCTGTTCAACGGCCTCCAAGGCATAGTGGGACGGACCTTGTGGTCATTTTTCGAGGGTAATCAGCTTGGGGATGTCCGGCTTCAGGATGGGGCGCAAGGTGCGTTATCGCACTGTTTTGGTTCTCGGTCGGGCCTTCATGGAGGGGAGGCCTGAATTCAGCCGGCCGGACTTCGGGTAACCCCGCAGGCCCCGTCACTGCTGATTTACGGCATGCTGTCGGAGCCTCGGCTGGCGGGAGTTTTGCAATCTGGCACAGCCACTGCATAGGGAGGACCAGGCCCACCGCGAACAGTGTGGAGGGCGGCCCGGTAGATCAATGGCGATCACTTCCCCGGGCTGACAGGTGCGCCAGGCAGTGTGGCCCGGTGGCACCCATGAATGAACAGGCAAAGGCGCCTGGGACGATAAGTCCCAGGCGCTTTTTTTTGCCCCCAGAAAACGTGATTGGCTTGGGCCGGGTGCTACCTATGAACTCCAACGTCGCTTCCACTCCTGATGTGCAAACGCTGATCGTCATCGGCAACGGCATGGTCGGCCATCATTGCGTCGAGCAACTGATCGAGCGCGGCGCGCTGGACCGCTATCGCATCGAGGTCTTCAGCGAAGAGCCGCTGCGCGCATATGACCGTGTGCACCTGTCCGAATACTTCACGGGCCGCGATGCCGAGTCCCTGGCCCTGAGCGAAGCCAGCCTCTACCAGACGCCGGGCGTGACCCTGCACCTGGGCGTACCCGTGCTGGAGATCGACCGCGAGCGCAGCGAAGTGATCACCGCCAGCGGTTGCGTGCCGTACCACAAGCTGGTGCTGGCCACCGGCTCCTATCCCTTCGTGCCGCCCATCGAGGGTGCCGAAGGCAACTCGCGACTGGTCTATCGCACCCTGGCCGATCTCGACACCATCCGCGCCGCCGCTGCACAGGCGCGCCGTGGCGTGGTGGTGGGCGGTGGCCTGCTGGGCCTGGAAGCGGCCAACGCGCTGAAATCCCTTGGTCTGGATGCCCACGTAGTGGAGTTCGCTCCGCGCCTGATGCCGGTCCAGCTCGATGACCTGGGCGGTGCCGCCCTCAAGGCGCGCATCGAGGCGCTCGGCGTTGGTGTGCACCTCTCGAAAGCCACCCAGTCCATCAGTGCCGGTGATGACTACCGCTACCGGATGAACTTCGCCGGCGAGGACTTCCTCGAAACCGACCTGATCGTCTTCTCCGCCGGTATTCGCCCGCAGGACGCCCTCGCGCGCCAGTGCGGCCTCGAGCTGGGCCAGCGTGGTGGTGTGGCCATCGATGGCCAGTGCCTGACCTCGGATGCGGACATCTATGCCATTGGCGAGTGCGCCGCCTGGAACGGCAGCATCTTCGGCCTGGTCGCCCCCGGCTACCAGATGGCCCGCAGCGTTGCTGCGCAGCTCTGCGGTGAGGATGCCGATCCGTTCATCGGCGCCGACATGTCCACCAAACTGAAGCTGCTCGGCGTGGACGTGGGCTCCATTGGCGATGCCCATGGTGCGCTGCCCGGTGCGCGCAGTTACCGCTTCATCGACGAAGCCACCTCGAGCTATCGCCGCCTCGTGGTTTCCGCCGACGGCAAGCAGGTACTCGGCGCTGTGCTGGTGGGCGACAACAGCTACTACGACACCCTCCTGCAGTACGTGCAGAACGGCATCAAGCTGCCGGCCGATCCGGCCAGCCTGATCCTGCCGGCGGGCGAGGGCGCCCCGGCCCTGGGCGCCGATGCGCTGCCGGCCACTGCCACCGTCTGCTCCTGCCACAACGTCAGCAAAGGGGCGATCTGCTCCGCCATCGACAGCGGCTGCACCGATGTTGCCGGGGTCAAGTCGTGCACCAAGGCGGCCACCGGTTGCGGCGGTTGCGCGGCATTGCTCAAGCAGGTGGTGGAGCACGAGCTGTCCGCCCGTGGCGTGTCGGTGGACAAGAGCCTCTGCGAGCACTTCGCCTACACCCGCCAGGAGCTCTATGCACTGGTGCGCGTGGAAGGCATCGAGACTTTCGAGGAAATGCTCGCCAAACACGGCCGCGGCCATGTGGGCTGCGAGATCTGCAAGCCAGCCATCGGTTCCATCCTCGCTTCCTGCTGGAACCGGCCGATCCAGGACCCCTGGCTGGTACCGCTGCAGGACACCAATGACACCTTCATGGCCAACATGCAGAAGAACGGCACCTATTCGGTGGTGCCACGTATCCCCGGTGGCGAGATCACCCCGGAAGGCCTGATCGCCATCGGTGAAGTGGCGAAGAAGTACAACCTCTACACCAAGATCACCGGCGGCCAGCGCATCGACCTGTTCGGTGCCCAGCTCCACGAGCTGCCGGAGATCTGGGGTGAACTGATCGCTGCCGGATTCGAGACCGGCCACGCCTACGGCAAATCGACCCGTACCGTGAAGTCCTGCGTCGGCAGCACCTGGTGTCGCTACGGCGTGCAGGACAGCGTGAAGATGGCCCTGGATATCGAACACCGCTACAAGGGCCTGCGCTCTCCGCACAAACTGAAGTTCGCCGTCTCCGGCTGCACCCGCGAATGCGCCGAGGCGCAAAGCAAGGACGTGGGGGTTATCGCCACCGAGAAGGGCTGGAACCTCTATGTCTGCGGCAACGGCGGGATGCGCCCGCGCCACGCCGAGCTGTTCGCCACCGACCTGGATGACGAAACCCTGATCCGCTACATCGACCGCTTCCTGATGTTCTACATCCGCACCGCCGACAAGCTGCAGCGCACCTCGGTCTGGCGCGAGAACCTGGAAGGCGGCCTGGACTACCTCAAGGCGGTGATCATCGACGACAGCTTGGGTCTTGGCGCAGAGCTGGAAGCACAGATGCAACTGGTGGTGGACCGCTATGAGTGCGAGTGGGCCAACGCCATCCAGGATCCGGAGAAGCTCAAGCGCTTCCGCACCTTCGTCAACGACGCGAGCGGCGATCCGGATATCCATTTCGTCAAAGAACGTGGGCAGATCCGTCCGGCGTGGGCGGCTGAGCTCACCCTGATCCCTGTAGCAGAGGAGGTGGTCTGATGGCCCAGCAGAGCGCGCAACGCATCGAAGAATTCGCACAGTGGCGAGCCCTCTGCTCGCGCGGCGACCTGGTGCCAAACTCGGGTGTGGTGGCCTGGGTTGAGGGCGCCCAGGTGGCGTTGTTCTACCTGCCTGACGGAGAGCAGGGGCAGCAGCTGTTCGCGGTGGATAACCACGATCCCCATGCAGGCGCCAACGTCATCGGCCGCGGCATCGTCGGTCACCTCGGCGGAGACCTGGTCATCGCCTCGCCCCTGTACAAGCAGCACTACCGCCTGGAAGACGGCGCCTGCCTGGAGTACCCACAGCAACGCTTGCGGGTCTGGCCGGTGCGTCTTGTGGGGGATGTGGTGGAGATCGGGCTGGCTGCCTGACGTGGCGCAGGACAGGTAGGAGCGAGCTTGCTCGCGAAGCTCTTGAACACAGCTATTCGCGAGCAAGCTCGCTCCTACACAAAGGCACGCGACTTCAGCTGAAGCTCAGCGCACCCTGCTTGCAGCAGCGCACCAGTGATGCTCGGCGTTGATGCGTCTTGCGGGAAAGTGGTGGAAATCGGGCTGTGGCGCAGGACAGGTAGGAGCGAGCTTGCTCGCGAAGCGCTTGAACACAGCTATTCGCGAGCAAGCCCGCTCCTGCACAAATACACGCGACCTCAGCTGAAGCGCACCCTGCTTGCAGTAGCGCACCAGTGATGCTCGGCGTTGATGCGTCTTGCGGGAAAGTGGTGGAAACCGGGATTTGGCACAGGACAGGTAGGAGCGAGCTTGCTCGCGAAACTCTTGAACACAGCTATTCGCGAGCAAGCCCGCTCCTGCACAAAGACATGCGACCTCAGCTGAAGCTCAGTGCACCCTGCTTGCAGCAGCGCACCAGGGCTTCTTCCAGCTTGCGGTCGGGCATGGCGTGGGCGCGCAGGGTGCTCGCGGTTTTCTCCACGTAGTCCCGCGTGCTGCCGTAGTGGCCGCTTGCACCGTCGAACACCTGGCGCAGCACATGGTCCGGCAGGGCTCCGGCATAGCAGGCGAAGTCGCGGCGCAACACGAAGCCCAGGGCTTTCACCTGGGCACCGCCTTCCAGCTGGCAGTTGAGCCATTTCGGCTGATAGGCGGCGTCGGGCATTTCCCGTTGCCAGAGGGCGAACAGGTGTTCCTGTAGCTGTTCTTCCGGCAGGCGGTAGGCGAAGCCCGCGCAGGAGCCACCACGGTCCAGGCCAAGCACCAGTCCCGGCGTTTCCGGAGTGCCGCGATGGATCAGCGACCAGAGGTAGAGCCCACGGTGATAACCATGGATGCGCGCGCGGCGGGATTCCACCGTGGGGCATTCCGGTCGCCAGATCAGCGAGCCGTAGGCGAACAGCCAGACCGGCCCGCCGCGATGGCACGCCATGGTGTTTTCCAGGGAAGCGAGCAGTTCCGCGCGAGTGAGCTGAATCGGCTGCTCGAGCAGAGGCGGGTAGAGCGTGAAAGGTGTTTCTGGAGTGCTGCCGGCCATAAGTGAACTGCAATTATGGTGAGGTACGGACCCTTCCAGGGTACGGCTCCTGTTTTATCAGTTGGCGGGCTTTTGGCGAACTGGCGATCGTCGAATTCCGCACAAATTTCCAACTGCCGCAGCTGACCATGACTCATTGATGAAGGAAAGGAATTACCCGCCATAGGTTTATCGCCAGAGGCGATAACGCCTTTCTGCTGAGGCCTGCTGCCTCGGTGCCGGCGAGCTGCGCCGCAGCGTGCTTCGATGGGGTGGCCGACGGTCGCGCGGGCTACCGTTTGACCGGGAAAACCGTGCTTTCGGCGGGGGCTTTTCAGTCCGCAGCAACATCGGTCCCGGAGCGCTGCTACTACTCAGGAGTGTCGGGGGACGTTCGCCCCGCAATCGGGGCTGCCCCGAACCCGCCCGTTGCCGGCTTGCTGCCGCCGGTCTTGTGCGGCCTGTGTACGTCGGGGAGAACCTTATCGTGGAAGCCAGGATCAGGATCGGCATCGTCGACGACCATCCCCTGCTCAGGCAAGGCGTGGCCTCCGCACTCAAACGCATCGGAGACTTCCAGGTCGTGGAGCAGGGAGGCTGCTCGGAAGATGCTCTGGACATTGCCCTGCGCCTCCAGCCTGACGTTCTGCTGATGGATGTGAACATGCCGGGCGACTGCTTCGCTGCCGTGCGCCGGATCACTGCCGAAGCGAATGGGGTGCGGGTGCTGATGCTGACCGTTTCGGAAAGCGAGGACGATGCCTACGCCGCACTGGAGGCCGGTGCCCAGGGCTACGTGCTCAAGGGGGTCAGTGGGCCAGAGCTGGTGCAGGCGATCCGCACCGTCGCCGGCGGTGGCAGTTTCATCACGCCAGCATTCGCCAGCCGCCTGCTGGGAAGAATGCGGCGGCGACAGGATGTTGAGCGACACCGGATCGAGCTGACCCACCGCGAGGAACAGATCATCCGCGAAGTGGCCAACGGCCTGACCAATCGCGAAGTGGCCGACAGGCTCAACCTGAGCGAGAAAACCGTGAAGTACTACATGACCAACGTGATGCAGAAGCTCCACGCACGCAATCGCGTGGAGGCCGTCACAGCCCTGCGGCGCCAATGGGATGAAGACAACGTGCAATCGCTCGATGTCCAGGGCAAGGCACGTTAGCGGATCACGTCCTCCTCCATCCGGAAGCGAGCGCTGACAAGGGTGCCTTCGCCCGGTTTGGACTGGATGTCGAATTGCCCCCCCAACGCTTCCACGCGATAACGCATGCCGGCGAGCCCGAGTCTGCGCCGGCCTTGGCCATTGCTGGCCTGGTCGCCAGGGATGAAACCGTTGCCGGTGTCCGCCACCTGCACTTCCAACTGCCCGTCGCGCATCCGGGCCGAGAGCTTCTGGCCCTGGCCGCCGGCGTGCATCACGGCATTGTTCAGGGCTTCCTGTGTAAAGCGGTAGAGGCAGATCTTCAGCGACATCGTGGCGTTGGCCGGTAGCGGCTGGATGTCCAGCTCCACCTGGGTATCGGTACGCTGTTCGTGGCGCTGCACCACCAGGCGCAGGACTTGTTCCAGACTCAGTTCGTTGATCTCCGGTACCGCCAGTCCGCGGGAAATGTCGCGAATCTCCCGAAGGGCGTCCTGGCCTGCGCTGCGCAGGGTTTCCAGGGCATCGCTGTCGAGGGATTCGTCCTGCTGTTGCAGGCGCTCGCGCAACTGGGCGAGTTCGTCCAGGCGCACCAGGATGAGTGTCAGCAACTGTGCCGGACCATCGTGCAGGTCGGCACCCAGGCGCCGCAGGGTCAACTCGCTGATGCGCGAGAACTCCTGGTTGGCGGTCGTGATGCGGCGCTGTAACTCGGCGTTGTGGGCATGCAGGCTTACCTGTTCGGCCATTCGCTGTTTCAACGCCAGTTGCTGATGTTCGATGATGCGTTCGCCACGGCGCACCACGAAGAAGAGCAGCCCCAGCATCGCCAGCGTGGCCGATCCTACGACCGCCCAAACCTGCAGGCGCACGGTGTGGATTTCCTGCTCCAGCTGATCGGCCCGCTCATAGAATTCGCCAACCGCCACCACCTTGCCCGAGCCGGTTTCCCTTAGCGGTGCGTAGATCTCGTAGAGAGGGACCTTGAGACCGCGTTCGAAGGCGTTCTCCTCCTGGCCCAGGTCTTCCAGGTTGGTGACGATGGCGCCCTTGAGCGCCTCGTCGATCTCATCGGTAGGAAATTTGCGGTGCACCACCGACTTGTCGGTGCTGTAGATCACGGTGCCGTCAGGGCGCCAGATCTTCACCGAGGCCACATGGCGATTGAGGCTGCTGTTGATAATCAACCGGTCGATGGCCGCCGCGCTTTCCGGGGGGATGTCCTGGGTCCGCGCCAATTCCTGCACGAAGGGTTCGAGGAAGTTTTCCATGTACAGCGCACCGGCCTGCGCCGCCGACTGCACCGCGGCCCGTTCGATGCGCTGGCTCACCAGATTGCCCACCAGGCTCATGGTCAGGCCGAGGATCAGGGCGGCGGCAATGACGAACTGGGTGGAGCGCTTGAACTGGCGGATTCGTTGGCGCAGGCGCCTCCCCCAGGAGGGCTGCTCACTGGACGTTGGTCCAGGTTCCGATTGGACTAAAGTCGGGTCGTCGTCTTGACCCAAGGTCCGCTGATTTGGTTCGACCTTCGCATCTGCGGGCATTCGCCGGACTCCTCGATGCTTTCTCCCAGGCCCTTGGAAATGCCTGCCCGAATGGGTAGCGGGAGAAAGCCATGTACAGCCTGAAAAGCTTCACGCTCAACCTGAAGGATATTAGCTACTTGCAGCAGCAGGTCAGCTTCCCCACGCTGCGCGTGGTGGGTTACACCGTCGTGGGTGAACCCCTGTTCGGCTACACCGGCTCCGATGGCACGGTGCACGTGCTGGGTACAGACGGCAGTTTCGATCCACTGGCCATCCCAGCTGGGGAGAGCGTCTGGTACAACGGCGCGCGCGACCCCATCGGCCTGCGCAACGTGTCCGGTTACTTCAATAACCTCACTCACGATGGCCATGCCTGGGGCAGCTTCGGGCAAGACTTCATCCGCCTGACACTGCCCGACTACAGCCAGTACGTGCAGCAGAACGCCGGCAATGCGGCCTGGCAGGACTACCTGTCCAGTCACCCCGACGCCCAGCTTGGCGCACCAACGTCCTACGCCGATCCGACCGCGTCGCTGGTGGACTACACGCCGAGGATGATCAGCCAGACCATCGTCAGCGGCGGGGTGGTTTTCGCCCGCGACGCCCAAGGCCACATCCTGCATGACGCCAACGGCGTCGCGGTGGTCAGCGATCCGGGTCTGCTCGGGCAACTGGGTGAAGCCGACCCCACGTCACCCAGCAGCGGCCAATACTTCATCCGCAACCTCAACACCGTCTCTGGCGACCCCTCGACCACGGGCTGGTTCACTCTGTTCGGCCAGTTCTTCGACCATGGCCTGGACTTCATCGACAAGCCGAGCAAGACCGCCACCATCACCATTCCCCTGGCGCCCGACGACCCGCTCTACGGCTCAATTGGCCCGGACGGCCAGCCAGTGCATTCGCTCACCATCCACCGGGCCAGCGTGGGCAGCGTCGACGCCGCCGGCAATCCGCAATACCGCAACCTGGATTCGCCCTACATCGATCAGAACCAGACCTACGGTTCGGATGCTTCTGTCACCCAGTTGCTGCGCGAATGGGTTGCCGACCCGGCCAATCCTGGCCAGTTCCGTGCGGGGGCACGCCTGTTCGATGGCACCACCCTGAGCGACGAGGCTGCCTGGACGCTCAATGGCGTACTCACCCATCAGACCTTGCCGACCCTCAACGAGCTGCGCGCCCACATCGTCGCCACCGGACGTGACGACCTGACCTGGGACGACCTGGCCAACTTCCGCGTACGTGATGATGCAGGCCATGTGCTGGACGCCGACTCGTCCACCCCTGGTGTCCAGGTAGTCCTTACCCGCGAAGCCCTGCTTCTGGACATGAACCCGCACTTCGATGACGCGCACATTGATGTGGCTCGTCTCATGGCCCTGGACAGCCACCTGGTGAGCGTGACCTTCGACCCGACGAACCCCTACGGGATCTTGTTCAACTACGACAACGGCCCGAGCAAGTCCCTGTTCGGCCTGGTCAATCCTGCCGATTTTTCCATCTTTGCCGATCCGGACACGGCCGATTACGCGGTCGCCAACGAACTGTTGCTGGAGTCGGTGGGCGACCACTACATCGCCGGCGATGGCCGCGCCAACGAGAACTACGGGCTGACTGCGATTCACCACGTGTTCCATGAGGACCACAACGTACAACTGATCAACCTGCAGCAGGAAATCCTCCAGGCCGACGTGGGTGTGCGGCACAACTGGCAGGTGGGTATCGCCAATGGCGTTGGCGGCTTCTACAGCGACGCCGCCGGCAACTACACCCTCGCCGACGGCGTGACGCTCTCCTGGGACCAGGACAAGCTGTTCACCGCCGCCAAGCTGGCTGTGGAGATGGAGTACCAGCACGTTGCCATCGACCAGTACGCCCGCCTGATCACGCCGGACCTGCCGGAGTTCGTCACCTACGACTCCGGCATCAACGCCAATATCTCCCTGGAGTACGGCCAGGCCGCCTTCCGTTTCGGTCACTCGCAGTTGCGAGAAACCATCGACGCACTGGAGCGCGATGCCAGCGGTGCCTATGACTTGACCGGCGCCATTACCCGCTATGCGCTGGAGAAAGCCTTCCTCAATCCCGGCGGCTTCGCCGATATCGGTCCGACCGCCATTGCCCTCGGCATGACGCGACAGGTCAGCAACGAGATCGACGAGCTGGTCACGCCGGCACTGCAACAGGGCCTGCTGGGACAGCCGCTGGACCTGGCCACGATCAACCTGGCACGTGGCCGCGACCTGGGGCTACCAACCCTCAACGGGGCGCGTCAGCAGATCCATGACGCGCTGATTGCCGAGCGACAGACGCCGGCCGGCTCCCAGCACCACACCAACCTGATCGTGGATGCGCTGACGCCTTATACGAGCTGGAGCGATTTCGCCAACAACATGATCCACCCCGAGTCTCTGGTGAACTTCATCGGCGCGTACTCCTTCGACGGCGACGTGGCCCATGCCCAGGCCATCATCGATGCTGACCAGACCGGGCTGGACGTGACCTGGGCCGGTGGCGTGGTGACCGCCGAAGACGCGGCGCGCTTCCTGTCCAACGCCGCAGACCAGAACGGCAACTTCGTCGCAGGTTCGGATGGCTTCAACCACATCGACCTGTGGATCGGCGGACTGGCCGAGAAGCATGTCTACACCGGCCAGCTCGGTACCACCTTCAACGCCATCTTCGAAGACCAGATGGAGCGTCTGATGGATGGCGACCGCTTCTATTACCTGTTCCGCCTGGACCTCGGCCTGCCAGGCATGACCAACCTCAATGAGCAAGTGGTCACCGAGCAGTTCAAGGACATCATCGAGCGCACCACCGATGCCCGG
The DNA here is from genome assembly GCF_003626975.1 of Pseudomonas sp. DY-1. Lineage (NCBI taxonomy): Bacteria > Pseudomonadati > Pseudomonadota > Gammaproteobacteria > Pseudomonadales > Pseudomonadaceae > Pseudomonas > Pseudomonas sp. DY-1. The sequence goes on from NZ_CP032616.1 coordinate 152,395, forward strand.
CACCTGGCGGGCGACGTGTTCGGTTACATGGACAGCTACATCGAGCTCAGTTACCAGGACTCCGGGGCGACTGCCACCGCCTACAAGAGCGAGCACAAGTACGGCCGGTTGGTGGATGCCAACCAGATGGGCGTGTACTCCACGGGCGGCGCAGGCGGTATCGGCGGCAACGGCTTGTTGATCAACCTGATCAACCCGGAAACCCATGTTTCCAGTTCATTCATCCGTGACTACCGTCCTGACCAGGGCGAGAACCCGGATGGCACCGCAGCGGTAGGCTACAACTCGCACGAGGTGGTAGCCGGAACCGACTACGCCGACTGGCTGGACCTGGGCGATGGCGATGACACCGGCTATGGCGAGGATGGCAACGACATCCTCGACGGCAAGGCCGGCGCCGACCACCTCTACGGCGGCAACGGCAACGACGTGATCTATGGCGGCGACATCGAGGACTTCCTGGACGGCGGTGACGGCGATGACATCGTCTACGCCGGCACCAGTGCGGGTGCCATCGACATCGTCATAGGTGGCAACGGCAATGACCATCTCTACGGCGAGGCCGGGATCGACGAGCTCTACGGCGGCGCGGGCAATGACTACATCGATGCCGGTGGCGACACCGACCTGGTCCACGGCGGTGATGGCAGCGACGAAATCTACGGCGGAGACGGGCCCGACATCCTTTTTGCCGAGGCCGGGGATGACATCATTTCTGGCGGCTCGACCGGTGACCAGCTGTTCGGTGAGGAGGGCGACGACATTCTCCTGCCGGGGATCGGCGGTGCACCGGGGCAAGGTGACGGGGACGAAGCACTCGGCGATGTCGGCTTCGATATCGCGGCGTTCAGCGATGTGAACATCCAGCTGGATGCCGCCGCCGACCTCAACCAGCAGAACATCATCGCGGCACCCGGTACCAACGTGATGTTCCAGCCGTTCAACGCCCTGCTGGCAAACATCGAAGGCCTGGTCGGCTCGCGCTTCAGTGATGCACGGGCCAATCCAGCCAGCCCCGCCAACCCGACGGCGGGCCTGATCGGTGACGGCAACGAGAACTGGCTGGTAGGCGGTAGCGGCGACGACGTGGTGCAGGGCAATGCCGGCAACGATGTGCTGGTGGGCGACTCCATTGGTCTGGCCGACCTCAACCATCTGCTCGCCTCGCAGGGATTCGCCCAGCACTTCACTGGACTGCAGGCCGCGCGGTCAGGCTTCGTGCTCGGCGACAACCACGCCGGCGGAACAGCGGATGGCGCCGCCGATGAGGCGGTCTACAGCGGTAACTTTGCCGACTACAGCATGACCCTGATCAGCGATACCAATCCGGGAAGCAATGAGATTCGGGGCTTCAGGATCACGGACAAGCGTGTCGGTGCCGCCAACCTGGACGCAACCGACCTCCTGGTCGGCGTCGAGAAAGTCCGCTTCGCGGATCGCACGGTCACGCTCGACGTCAACAATCAGCTCGCAACAGGCAAGCCGCTGGTGACCGGCTATGCCACTGCCCCGACCACCCCTAGCCGGCCATTGCCGACGCAGTACCGCCTGACCGCCAGCACCGTTGCCATCCAGGACGCCGATGGCATTCCCTCCGGTGCTGGTGCGTTCAGCTTCCAGTGGCAGGTACTTTCGGGGGCCGTCTGGGCCGCGATCAATGGCGCTACTGCTTCGACCTACGCGCCGGTGGCTGCGCAGGTGGGCCAGCAGTTGCGGGTGGCAGTCAGCTTCACGGACAACCATGGCGTAGTGGAGACGGTCTACTCCGATCCCACTGAAACGGTCGGGCGGTTCATCGAGGGCACCACCTTCAATGACAACGGCCTGGGCGGCTTCCTCGACCGTGCGGCTCTGGTGGGGACCGCCTTCCAGGACGTTATCCTCGGCAACGCCGGCAACGATGTGCTCAGTGGTGGCGACGGCAGCGACCTGCTGGACGGCGGGACCGGCAATGACAGCATGAGCGGTGGGGCGGGTAACGACACCTACGTCGTCAACACCACGGGGGACGGCGTGACCGAAGCCCTGAACGGTGGGATCGATACCGTACGGTCTTCGGTGAGCTTCAACCTTGCTGCCAATGTCGAGAACCTGACGTTGACCGGCACCGCCAACATTAACGGCGTCGGCAATGGACTGGACAACTGGCTGGTGGGTAACGCCGGCAACAACCGGCTCGTCGGCCAGGCCGGCAACGATAGCGTGGAAGGCGGCGGTGGAAGCGACACCCTCGTGGCTACGGTGGGCGACGGCAATGACCACTATGACGGCGGCGAAGGCGTAGACACCTACGACCTGTCCGGTACTGCTGCCAACGCCAGCGTCGACCTGGCTGCCGGTACCGCCAGCAGCGCCCAGACCGGCAATGATGTGCTGGTGTCCATCGAGAATGTCCTGGGCAGTAGTGGCGCCAACCAGATCATGGGTAACGCTGCGGACAACCGCCTCGAAGGACTCGGTGGCAACGACAGCCTGTCCGGCGCGTCCGGAAACGACACCCTGACCGGAGGGCAGGGCAACGACAGTGCCAGTGGCGGTGTGGGTGACGATCGCTTCGTGGCGGGCCTGTTCGACGGCAATGACATCTACGCCGGTGACGACGGACTGGATACCTACGACCTTTCCGCCACCGGAGCGGCAGCCGTGGTCAACCTGACCACTGGAGTGGCCGGCAGCAGTCAGATCGGTAACGACCTGTTGAGCGGCATCGAGAGCGTTGTGGGCGGGACGGGGGCCGATACCCTGACCGGTGACTCACTGGCCAACCAGCTGGCCGGCGGCAGTGGCGACGACAGTCTCAATGCCGCGGCCGGCGCCGATGTCCTCACCGGCGGTGCAGGGCGCGACCTGCTCACCGGTGGCGCGGATGCCGACATCTTCGCCTTCGCCGCGCTCAACGAATCGGGTACCAGCGGCGGTACTCGGGATGTGATCAACGACTTCCAGCTCGGGGTCGATCGCATCGATCTTGGCCAGATCGATGCGAGGACTACAGGGCCTGGCAATGCGGGGAACCAGGACTTCAGCTTTCTTGGCGAATGGAATGGTGCCGGCAACGAGTTCAACGGACAGGCTCAGCTGAGGTTCCACTACGTCAACGTCGGTGGTGTCGAGCACACCTATGTGGAGGGCAACGTGAACAACAACAACGCCGCCGACTTCCAGATCGACCTCGTTGGGCATGTCGCCCTGGCAGCGGGTGACTTCATCGGCGTGGTCTGAACGCCAACCACCCTGCGTCCCGCCGGAGGACAGGGCGCAGGCAAAGTTTCAACTCCATTCCATCTCCTCATGCAACCCGGTGCCGCCCGTACCGGGTTGTTTTTCGCAGGCGAACCCAAACGGCCAAGTGGCTACCTCATCCGCGTCCGAGAGGCCTCCTCGACTGGCGATGCGCCATACGGATCGACATCTTTTGTTGCAAGGAACTGGGTCACGTTGTCATGAAATGCGAAATTTTTGTCGTGAAATGCGAAGAGCTGACAGGAAGCTGTCCCTAGGCTTTGCGACCCGGTCCCAAGGGGTGGAGAGCCGGTTGCGCCCGCCCCGATAAACTCCTGGAGTCATTCATGGCGAAACCGCTTTGCACCCTTGCGCTGGCAGGGCTTGTCCTGCTCGGCAGCGGCTGTTCCAGCAAGATCACCCAACCTGAGGAGTACTCGGGTTTCCTGGGGGATTACTCGAAGCTCGAAGAAACCATGTCCGCCAGCGGTGAGCCTGTATTGCGCTGGACCGCGCCGGACTTCGACCCCAAGCGCTATGGCACGCTTCTGGTGGAGAAGCCGGTTTTCCACCCAGCCCCGGCCCCCAGCGACCAGATGAGCCAGCAGACCATGGACCAGATCGCCACCTACATGCGACTGGCGCTGCAGCGCGAGCTGATAGGCAGGGCACGTCTGGTCGGCACGCCGGAGGCAGACACCCTGGTGCTGCGCCCGTCCATCTCCGCGGTGGCGATCTCCACCGAGCACCTGAAGGCCTACGAGGTCATCCCTATCGCCCTGTTGGCAGCCGCCACCACCACGGCGGCGGGTATCCGCGATCAGGAAGTGGCCATCTATGCCGAGCTGGAGGCGGTGGACGCAACCAGCGGCAAGCCCGTCGTCAGGGCGGTGCGCAAGGGCCAGGGATTGAGCCTGGAGAACCGCAAGACACCGTTGGTGCTGGACGACCTCAAGCCCGTGCTCGATGACTGGGCGCGGGACGCGCGCAACTTCAGGCCATGACCGGATTCCTCCGGGTCAATCCATCGTAAGGCCCGAACCGGCGAGCAGCCGGTTCGCCTTCATCCATGCCAGCTCTTCGCACTGCGGAGCGGCCTGGCCACCTATCCGAATCCGCCCCGGCATTGGACGCAGTCTGACCGGGCGCGGAACTCCTACTGCCAACCAGGTGATGCAATGCTCAATGACGGAATTCTCGATTACTTCGCCTTAGGCGTACTGTTCTTCGTCGTGATCGTGCTGTTCTACGGGATCATCGTGTTGCACGACATTCCCTACGAAATCTCCAAGCGCCGTAACCATCCGCATCAGGACGCCATCCATGCTGCCGGCTGGGTGAGCCTGTTCACCCTTCACGCGCTGTGGCCGTTCCTCTGGATCTGGGCGATGTTGTATCGCCCGGATCGGGGCTGGGGCTTCAGTACGACCCACGCGGGACTGGAGCAGCAACTGGCCGATATGCGCCAGCGCCTCGAACATCTGGAAGGCCGGGCTGCGCCCCGTTCCAGGCCTCTGGCAGAGGAGGCGTGACATGGACCTGTTGCTGATCCTTACCTACACGGCCATCTGCGTCGCCATCTTCAAGGTCTTCAAGATCCCGCTGAACAAATGGAGCGTGCCCACCGCCGCGCTGGGCGGCGTGGTGCTGATCGGTACGCTGATCTTCCTGATGAACTACAACCACCCATACTCGGAAGTGGCGCGCAGCTATTTCGTGTCGACCCCGGTGATTCCAACTGTGAATGGGCAGGTGGTGGAGGTCCCGGTCAGGACCAACCAGCCGCTTGAGAAAGGCGATGTGTTGTTCCGCATCGACCCGACGCCGTTCGAGAACCGGGTGAAGTCCATCAAGGCGCAATTGGTGTCGGCCCGCGCCGACCAGACCCGTGCCCGTGAACTGGCTGCTCGTAACGTCGGCAATCGCCGCGACGTGGATCTGACCACGGCGCGGGTGGACGACCTGCAGGCGCAGCTGAACATCGCCCAGTTCGACCTTGACCACACTGTGGTTCGTGCCCCCAGCAAAGGCTTCGTCACCCATGTCTCGCTGCGTCCGGGGATGATGGCGACCAAGTTGCCGCTGCGCCCGTCCATGGTCTTCATCCCGGACGAGGGACATTACTTCGCCGCCTGGATGCGACAGAACAGCCAGTTGCGCCTGACTCCTGGCGACGAGGCGGAAATGGCCTTCGACGGGATTCCCGGTCGGGTGTTCAAGGGCAAGGTGAAGCAGGTGATCGGGGTGATTGGCGAAGGCCAGGTGCAGCCGTCGGGTACCTTGCTCAGCTTCACTGGCGCGCCGCCCGCGGGCCGGGTGCCGGTGATCATCGAAATCACCGACCCGGACTACGCGAAGTATGCGGCGCAGATGCCGGGCGGTTCCTATGGCCAGGCGGCACTCTACAGCGAGCATTTCCACCATGTGGCGGTGATGCGCAAGATCCTCCTGCGCATGGCGGCCTGGATGAATTACATCTTCCCCTTCCATTGATTGAGCGTTGCAGCTGCCTTCCGCCCCAGGTCCCCTTGTCGGGGGGCGGAGCGACGGGCGCGCCGGGGGCGGATCCGAATTCGAACACAGGAACTCCCATGGCAAATCGAACAGGGCGCAACTTGCTGCGCTCGCTCCCGGGCGCGATCGCCCTGCCTGCCGGCCTGCTGCTGGGCGTACTGCCTCTGGCCGAAGCCATGCAGCAGGAAGTCGTGCCGATCGCGACAACCATGCTCGCGCCCGCTCCGCCGCCCAATCGAACCGATGACTTCGAGTGCATCCGTGAGCGCCGCACCATCCGCATCCTGGTCCCTTACAGCCGCACCTTCTTCCACATCGACCAGGGTCGCCAGAAGGGCGTGAGCCACGAAACCGGGCTGGCATTCGAGCGTTGGCTCAACCAGCGGTACCCGAGCCGGAAGGGGAGTGCGCGCTGGCACGTGATCTTCATCCCGGTAAGCCGTGACCAGTTGCTGCCCAGCCTGATTCGCGGTGTCGGCGACATTGCCGCAGGTGGCCTGGTGGAAGGCGAGCGTGCAGGTTTCGATGGGCAGGTGGTCATGGCGTCCGGCGAGTTCCGTACCGAGCCGGTACTGGTGATCGGGCCGGCCGGCGAGACCATTGCGAGCCTCGATGACCTGGCCGGCAAGGAGGTCGCGGTACCCGCGCTGAGCAACGACTTCTGGGGGCTGGTGGAACTGAGCCGGAGCCTCAGCGAGCGTGGCCTGGCGCCGATCCGCCTGTTGCCCCTGGCCGAAGGCATCGAGGCGGAGGTTTTGCTGGAACGGGTGAACGCCGGTGCGCTTTCCGCTGCAGTGGTGGATCGGCGGGTGGCAAGGGCCTGGAAGCCGACCCTGGACAGCATTGCGATCCAGCCCCTCGAATTTTCCTGGGGAGGTCACTACGCCTGGGCCGTGCGCAATGGCAACCCCGAGTTGCGTGGCGTACTGGCGGCATTCTTCAACGATCAGCAACACGACAGCCGTCTGGTGCGGGCCCTGGATGGAGACCGGCTGGCGGCCGGACATTTCCTCGATGAGCCGGCTTCGGCCGACGAGCTGCGCCGCTTTCGCCGCCTCAATCAGGCCTTCATCGAGTCCGCCGAACGCCATGGCCTGGACCCGCTGATGCTGATGGCCCAGGCGTTCCACGAATCGAGGTTTGACCAGCGTGCGCGCAGCAACCGGGGGGCGGTGGGGGTGATGCAGGTCCTGCCGAGCACCGCGGCGGACCCCAACGTTCGGGTTTCAGGCGTGGGCAGCAGTGCGGAGAAGAACGTCGAAGCCGCCAGCAAATACCTGCGATTTCTCGCCGACACCTACCTCGACGATCCGGCGCTGACCTCGGACAACCGCATATTTCTGCTGCTGGCGGCGTACAACGCGGGGCCTGGCAATCTGCAGAAGATCAGGCGCATGGCGCGGGAGAACGGCCTCGACCCGGATCGTTGGTACGGCCATGTGGAGAAAATGGCGGCCAGGGAGTTGGGGCGTGAGACCCTCGATTACGTGAGCAACGTGTACAAGTACTACGTCGCCTACCGCTTCGCCCAGGAGCGGGAGGAAATGCAATCGGAAAGCGTGCTGGGCAGGCTGGAAAAACGGGGCTGAGATGCAGCCCCTGGGAAAAAGCGGCTCGCTGCCGAGGCAGAAGCCGCGAGGGGAATCAGAACAGCAGGTAGGCGCTGGCGCTGGTCTGGTCCAGCTCGATGTCGCCGACCTTCAGGACTTCCTGCTCCAGGCGCACGCCGATGTTGCGGAACACGTCCAGCTCGACGCCCACGCCGTAGGTCAGGTCCAGGTCGCTGCTGTCACCAGCGGTGTCTTCGTCGGCATCCCAGGCATGCACGCCAGCGCTGGCGAACAGGCGCAGACGGTCGCCTACGGGCACGCCGAAGTGGGCGGCGGCTTGCAGGGAGTGGCCATCGAAGTCGCCACGCTCGCCAGAGAAGCTGCCGAGGTCGACCCAGGCGCCTTCCACCGCCAGGTAGGGGTTAAGGCGGTAGCCGACGTAGGCCTTGTAGCTGTTGTCTTCGTCGCCGAGGGTGTGTTCGTCAATTTCCACCCGGGTCACGCCGCCGCCCAGGTACAGGCCGCGGTCATCCGCGATGGCGCTGAGGGAGTTGAATGCCAGGAGGGCGGCTGCGAGTTGTTTGCCGAATTTCATCGTTTGTCCTGTGTGGTTGGTTGGATTGGAGTGGGCGGGATCAGGCCGGTCCCTTGTGCTGGAACTCTCGGTCCAGGCGTTCGCGAATCTGCAGTGCGGAAGCGTCGAGGGCGGGGTAGATGTCCTCGACCACGGGCTTGTCGGACTGTCCGATGTTCCGGCCTTTGGCCCGGTCGACAGCGCGAGCGAGGGTTTCGCCGCTCCTGCCGTCGCTGACCTCGCTTTCGAAGAACACGTAGAGGGTTTCATCGCGCACGCCGGTGACGTGCAGCGAGAGGCCGATGAGCATGCCGATCGGGATGTACTCCGTGACGTTTGGATCACGGGGTTTGCGCTTCAGATCGGAGATCGATACGCGCAGCGACAGGGCCCCTGGAGTGGGCCGGTCCACCAGGCGATAGCCGGCCGCGGACAGTTGCCGTTCCAGCTGGCCACGGAAGTGGCGGAGCAGTTTGTTGATATCCGCGTCGGACTCAGTCAATGCCTGTCCGTTAGTGGCGAATGATTTGGGCAAGTCGATGAATACCGACTTGTCGTGGTCACTTGAAAGGGGTGCTGGATATTTCTTCCAGGCAATGGTGCCTTCGTCTCTTTCAATGACGCGCAGTGGCGCATTGGCAGGTTGTGTAGATATATCGGTCGTGTCGATGGCGGGAGCCATCGAACAGCCGCACAGGACCATCGAAAACGTGAGGATGGAAAGTTCTTTGATATGCATGGGGATTCCTGTTGGAGGCGCGCCGACCGGCCCGCCGGATGCGCTGCGTATTTGCAGGCAGGAAGGCGATCCGCCTTGCCTTCGGGTGGTTCGCCTGAAGGGGAGAGCGCACGAAGCTTTGCTTTCGCGCCCTTTCCGGCGCCCTTCTACTCTGGGCTACGGGCGGCCAGAACAAGAATCAAAAATCGTTATTTGTGCCGTGAGGTGCGCAGCAGGAAGGCGATGTGCGAGACAATCCGCATCATCTCCTGTGGTTAATGAAATTTATAAACTCAGAAAATATTCATGAAAAACCAGTTCAAGTTCTTCCTGAAAAGTGGCGGCGCAGTATTGTTCGATGCCGCAAACAATCAGTTGCATATAAGTTCGAATCTAGGTGAGCCGCGCGCGGTGACACTCTCCTATTCGGAAACACGATTGTTGCAACTTCTGCTGGATAAACCGGGGGAGACCCGGAGTCGCAACGAAATAATGGAATATGCCTGGGACAATCGTGTGGTTGCCGCCGGAAGTCTGAACCAGGCGATATTCACCCTGCGTAACCTGATCGAAGACGGCACTGATCACGAATTGCTTCAGACCGTCCCGCGCCGCGGTTATCGATTCAACGCACAGCAGGTCGCTGACGAGTCCACGCCAGAACCCGCATCGATGCCCGTATCGGGCGTCGTGGAGGCTTTGGCGGGTGGGGGCGCGCAGCGGACCTCGCTTGCCGAGGGGGCGACACCTGCCGCGCCACGGCGTCGGTTGGCAGGGCTGCTCCGCTCGCCAAAGCTGCTGCTGCCTGCCTATGCGGGGATGTTCTGCCTGCTCGCCCTGGTGGCGCTGTATCGCCTGGGCATCTTCGATGACGTCGCGTCGGAGCTGGTGATCGAGGACGTGGCGGCAGGGCCCATGACCTACCACTTCACCGGCGACAGCGCCGAGGAGAACGCCAGGATTATCGAGGCTTTCAAGCTGGCGCTGGATACCCGCGAGGAGGGCCTTGCCGGGCATATCTGGATCAACCGCTCGAATCGGCTCTACGACCTGGCCTGCGTGCGTGCGGATGGCACGACGCAGAACCTGATCTTTCTCGAGGACAACAAGATGGCCAACCTGCAACTGGAAATGGTCCGTCGCTGCATGAGGGGCTGGCCATGATGCTGCGCCGCTACAAACACGCCTTCATCCTCGGCGGGCTGGCCTTGCTGGCCGTAGCCGGCCTGGTGTTCGACCGTCCTGCCTACAGGCTCGGTGTTTCCTACCATGGCACCAGTGACATCGTGCTCAACGATGGCGCACGGATTCGCCTGGAGGAGCGGCTGATCATCGGCGAAAAGATAAGTTTTGCGGCCATGGAGCGGGTTGCCTCGGAGGTCAACTACGCGTCCCTGGTGGCGGACGTCCTGCACTTTGGGCCACGTAGCATCGATGTCCGCTTGCAGAAGGCCCAGACCAGCCGCGCCAGGCCGATGGAACGGATGAGTGAAATCCCCGACGTGCTGTTCGGTCGTCAGTACGGTCTGGCGACTGGCGCGACGATGCGTCTGGAGTTCCTGCCGGCACCGGATGGTGCGATCTGCTACTACGCGCGGGAGATCGATAACTTCCGTTGTCTGAACCGTTGAGTTCCGGCGCCTGCACCTGTCAGGCGCTTTCCGGCAGGTGAAGCTCGGTCCGTTCCTTGAGCTTTCCGTCCAGGGTGTGGGTTTCCACGCTCAGGATGACCATGGGCCGCTCCGTGCGAACGACCTTGATGCGAGTGAGGGTATCCGGTGTGTTCTGGATGACCAGGGTTTCCCCGATGTTGCGACACAGGACCAGCATTTCAGGCACTCCGTTGAAGTAGTCACGGTGTCGATTTTCGAAGTCGGCACAGGCCTGATGCGAATCAAAAATGTTCATTGGCTGGGCAGATGCTGCGTCAGGTGTTGCCGGGAAGTCCTGAGCGAAGCTGCTTGCCGAGTTCTCTGGGGCCTTCGCCTTCAATGTGCTCGTGCCAGCCTGAGGCGGCCCTCACCCCCGGCCCCTCTCCCATAGGTAGAGGGGTGACTCGCGCCGGCGAGGGACGCCCCCCTCTCGCCGTGCCCCCGGCGCAACGATGGAGCGAGGTGAGTTCGGCGAAGCCGAACCCGGATGCAGGGGCAAGCCCTTTTGGTTTCTTTTGGGGCGATTGCCAAAAGAGACTCGCCGGGCAGCGAAACCAGAAATATAAGCAGAATTCGGCAAGCGGCTTGGCTCAGCCGTTTCCACTCGCGTCCGCGCCTCCTGCCATCCGCAGGCAACGTACTGCTAACGGCAAATGAAGATTGCTGATTTTGATTTCCCCATCCCCCCGCCAAGAATCCGCCCGTCCCGAGGTCGACGACCCGAGGGAGGCTCTCGCCTTCCCGGAGCATCCGGGGCCTGTCTTGATACGAGAAGGGGCGTTGAATGAAGTTCGTACCTGTCATCCGGCTGATCTGCTGGATCGTCTGTTCGGTCCTGGTTGCCGTGTCGTTCGGGGTCATGCGCGACTCCGTCATCGGCGGATTGCTGATGCTCTGCGGTGCGATCTGGTTGTGCCCCGCCTGTTGGCGGGCAATCGAAAGCCTTACCGGGAAAGGGGGCAGCAGCATCGCAGTGGTATTGCTCTCGGTGCCGCTTTTCCTGCTGGGCGTGCACATCGCCACCACTACCCGCGAACTGGCCGGGGCTCCCGCGCCGCAGCGCTTTCACACGGAAGGCGAGGCCGCATCGCGCCAGGAGGCGGTTGACCATCCTGGGGTGAATCCGGGGGCCCTGAATTTCTTTCGGCACATCATGGAGCAGGATTACCTGGTCGCACTGGAGGGTGGGAAGTCGGCGCTGAACGAGCTGGCGATGGTCAATCCGGTGGAACGCATGCCCAGCTCGCGCCTGGCACAGTTCTATGAAGGTGACGAGGAGGCGGTGGACCCGTTCTTCAAGGGCCGCAAGCTCATCGTCACCGGGGAAGTCCTGGGCGTGCGGGTCGACTATGCCGATGACGTGGTCCTGGAACTGCCCGGCGCCAATCCAATGTTCAATGTGCAGGCGGAGCTCCACAGCGATCCGCGCAAGTACTCCGAGCCGCTGGTCGAAGGGAAATACGTGGATCTCTACTGCACCGTCTTCGGCAAGGTCACCGACGACAGCGCCAGCAGCCTGTATCTGAAGGACTGCACCGAAGTCGATTTCACCCCCGACGCCAAGGCCTATGCAGACAACCTCACCGAAGCCCTGCGCGGCTGGCTGCGAACTGGCGGTAAACACATCTTCCCCTCCGACAACGCGGCGACCTACTTCCTGGTTTCCTACCTGGCGGGCACCCAGTTGCCACCCGACAATCCTTGCCTGAGTGAGGATGCAGCGCTGGAGGACTGCTTGAAGTCCCTGGACAACATGCAGACCGGCGCACTGTTCGAGAATGCGCGCGGCGACCTGCAGCGCTGGCAGGAGTGGCTCGGCCTGCCGACACCGGAAGGCTACGGTCAACTGAGCAGCCGCTGATGCGCGTCGACTTCCGTCATCTGGTGCTCTGCTGCCTGCTCGGGCTGCTGGCAATCGACCCGGCGCACGCGGCGGACGTTCACCTGCGCGGGCATTGGCAGCAGTTCATAGACGAAGAAGACAGCCTCGTCGGTGTGCTGAGCCGCGACGAGGAAGGTGATGCGGTGGCTGCTGAACTGCATCTGCAGGCCTACCGCAATGGCGTCGCCATTGGCGAGGAGGTGCACCGCTTCGCGCTGCCGGAAACGGTGCGGCTGTTCGCCATTCCCCTGGAGGACGATGTCGATTGCTACCGGGTTCTGGGCGTGATTGGCCTGGATGCCGAGGGCGAACGGGTCAGCACCAAAGATGATTCCCCATCCGCCAAGGATGAATGCGATGCCCCGGAGTCACTGCCCGTCGGCGTGTTGCAGCCGATCTGAGCGGTCAGACCGACAGCTGCACTTCGCGCTGGCCGTCGATGCGCTGCGCGCCACGCCGACTCACCACCAGTTCGCCGATGGCGATCAGCCGGCTGCGGGTGACGTTGCGGCTGAGGCCCAGCAGGTTGGCGGTATGCACCTGGTTGTAGTGGCAGTGGCGATAGGCCGCGCGCAGAAGCGCGTCTTCGACCTTCTGGTGGAGGTCGCAGGCAGGTTCCTCAAATAGGCGCTGGAAGGCCTGTTGCAGCTGCGCCTCGGCACCACCTTCGGCTCCACGCGGTTCCTCCGGGCGGTCGATGCGCAGGTTGGACAGGTGCAGGTCGGCTGCCTGGATCACACCGTCGCGGCAGATCAGCAAGGTGTGGTGAATGACGTTTTCCAGCTCGCGGATGTTGCCAGGCCAGGAGTAGCCGCGCAGTTTGCGTTCTGCGTCCGGACTGAGCTCGCTGCGGCCATAGCCGAGGCGTCGGCTGTACTCGTCGATGAAGTGGCGGGTCAACGGCAGGATGTCGCCGGGGCGTTCGCGCAGCGGGCTGAGCTCCAGGCTGACGACGTTGAGCCGGTAGTAGAGGTCCTCACGGAAATGCCCGGCGTTGATGGCCTTTTCCAGCTGCACGTTGGTCGCGGCCAGTACGCGCACGTCAATGGGAATGCTCTTGCGTGAGCCCAGGCGCACCACTTCGCGCTCCTGAAGCACGCGCAACAACTTGACCTGGATCGGCATGGGCAGGTCGCCGATCTCGTCGAGGAACAAGGTGCCGCCATTGGCTGCTTCGAACCAGCCGGCCTTGGCCGACAGGGCGCCGGTGAAGGCGCCTTTTTCATGGCCGAACAACTCGGCTTCCACCAGGGATTCGGAGAATGCGCCGCAGTTGACCGCCACAAAGGGGCCGTCGCGGCGACCGCTGAGGTTGTGCACGTGTCGCGCTACCAGCTCCTTGCCGGTGCCGGTCTCGCCGATGATCAACACGCTGGCCTCGCTTGGCGCCACCTGCTGGAGATGCGCCAACAGGGACTGGGACCTGGGGTCCTCGAACACCTGGGCGGTGGCCCTGACCGACGTGGCCAGACTTGGGGAGGGGGGCAGGGTGAGCAGGCTGGAAGAGGCTTGGCGCGGTGCTTTCATGAGTAGAAGGTCGGCTTTGGCAGAGTCTGGTTGAGGGCCCACTCACCCAGTTCGCGAACCTTGTAGTCCACCGGGTCGTGCAGGGTCTGGGTGCGCAGATTGCGCCAGTGACGGTCCAGGCGCAGGGCCGCGTGGGTGGAGCGTGCGCCGGTGACTTCGAACAGGCGGCTGCACAGGTCGAGGCCGGTGCGGGTGGCGGCCACCTTGGCTGTGGCGATGGCCAGTGCCAGTTCGCCGCGCTGGGCTTCGCCGAGGTCAGGACCCTGGTTCCACGCGGCATCGAGCAGGGCGCAGGCCCGTTGCACCAGGGCGCGAACACCTTCCAGTCCGACCCAGAACTCGCCGTAGTGAGCCAGTACGTAGGGGTCCTCGCCGATGTGGCTGGCCGGCGACTTGAACCAGGGCCGCGCCTCCTTGAGGGTGTAGGCGCGTGCGTCCTCGAAGGAGCCTTCGGCGATGCCCAGGTAGATGTTGGTGAAGATCAGTTGCGCGATCAGCGGACGCAGGCAGGCGAAGGGCGTGCTCAAGGGGCCCGGGTCCAGCAGCAGTTCGTTTTCTTCGACCCGCACTCGCTCGAAGATGGCACTGCCGCTGTCGGTCTGGCGCTGGCCCATGTTGTCCCAGTCATCCGCCAGGCTGATGCCGCTGCGTGCGGTGGGGATCGCGGCGATCAGCAACTTGCCGCTTTCTTCGTTGAGGCCGGAGGCGATCAGCATCTGCGAATCCAGCGCGCCTGAGCAGAAGCTCTTCTTGCCGGAGAACTCGCGCCAGCCAGTGAACTTCTTCACCGTGGTGCGGGTATCCAGCGGATTCAGGGCGTTGCCCCAGAACCAGCGGTTGCGCGCGGTGAGCTGGAACCAGGGCTGCCATTGCTCGGCGCGGGAGAACAATCTCACTGTGGCGAGCATCAGGTGCTGGAAACCGAAGACATGGGCAATGGAACTGTCCACGCGGGCGAACTCACGTATCACTTCCAGGGTGGTTTGCCAGTCGTGACCCAGGCCGCCGTGTTCCTGGGGAATGATCAGTGACAGCAGGCCGCTTTGGCGGATGGCGTCCCGCTCGGCCTTGGGCGTGCCGCCACGGGCGTCGCGTTCAGCCGCGGTTTCGGCGAAGCCGGCCGCCAGCTCGCGGGCGATCTGCAGCGGTGTGGGGAGGGTGAGATGCTGCGGGGCATTCACGCGGATTACCTCTTCAGGTGGATTTCTTGTCGTTGAATCGCCCCTTCGCCGGGAAGGGGCAAGGGCGATTCAGCGCGCAGCGGCGGTCTTGGGCAGCACGTCGTTGGCAATCATTTCGCCGAAGGGGCCGGTGAGGTTGGTCACGCCGCGTCCGGCCAGGCTCGCGTAGGGCTCGGGCAGCAGCGGGAACACCAGCTCGGCGAAGCGGTAGGCCTCTTCCAGGTGCGGATAGCCGGAGAAAATGAAGCTCTCGATGCCGAGGTCCGCGTATTCCTTGATGCGCTCCGCCACCTGTTGCGGGTCGCCTACCAGGGCAGTACCCGCACCACCTCGCACCAGGCCGACGCCCGCCCAGAGGTTGGGGGCGATTTCCAGGTTGTCGCGGCGGCCGCCGTGTAGCGCGGCCATGCGCCGTTGGCCTTCGGAATCGAAGCGGGCGAAGGATTGCTGGGCGGCGGTGATGGTGTCGTCGGAGATGTGCTCGATCAGCTTGCTGGCGGCTCGCCAGGCTGCTTCGGCGGTTTCACGAACGATCACGTGCAGGCGGATGCCGAACTTCACCGTGCGGCCGTGGCGGGCGGCGCGTTCGCGCACATCGGCGATCTTCTTCGCCACCGCTGTCGGCGGTTCGCCCCAGGTCAGGTAGACGTCCACTTGCTCGCCAGCCAGGTCATGGGCTGCGTCGGAGGAGCCGCCGAAGTAGAGCGGCGGGTAGGGCTGCTGGAGCGGCGGGTAGAGCGCCTTGGCGTTCTCCACCTGGATGTGCTTGCCCTTGAAGTCGACCGACTCTCCCTGCAACACGCGACGCCAGATGCGCAGGAATTCGTCGGTGACTTCATAGCGCTCGGCGTGGCTCAGGTGGATGCCGTCACCGCGGTTCTCGTCGGGGTCACCGCCAGTGACCACGTTGATCAGCAGACGGCCGCCGGAAAGGCGGTCGAGGGTCGCGGCCATGCGCGCGGACACGGTGGGGGAGATGATCCCAGGGCGAATCGCTACCAGGTAACGCAGGCGTTCGGTCAGCGGCGCCAGGGCTGAGGCCACCACCCAGGAGTCCTCGCAGGAGCGGCCAGTGGGGATCAGCACGCCGTAGTAACCGAGGCTGTCGGCGGCCTGCGCTACCTGTTTGAGGTAGGGCAGCGAGACCGGCCGGGCACCCTGGCTGGTACCAAGGAAGTGGCCATCGCCGTGGGTGGGGAGAAACCAGAAAACGTTCATGTCAGGTCCTTCAGGCAATCTTCAGCAGGTCGGCGGCAGCGCCGGTGAAGAGGGGGGCGGCGCGCTCGGCGGCGAGCTGGATGCGGGCTTTCAGTGCGTCGCTGGCGATCTGGTAGTTGTCGAAGTCGGCCTCGGAGGCATAGACGCCGATGGGCAGGGTCAGCGACTGGAAGAAACTGAACAGCGGACGCAACTGGTGGTCGAGGACCAGCGCGTGGCGCTCGCTGCCACCGGTGGCGGCGAGCAGCACCGGGGTATCGATCAGGGCATTGAGGTCGATCAGGTCGAACAGGTGCTTGAACTGGCCCGGATAGGTACCGCGATAGACCGGCGTGGCCACGACCAGCAGGTCGGCGTTCTCGATGGCGCGCAGTTCGTGCTCGACGGTATCCGGCAGTTCCTTGCGGGACAGGGCGCCGCCTACCGAGCGGGCGATATCACCCAGTTCGATCAGATGGCTCTGGATGGGCAGGTGCTTGCCCAGCTCGGCGACGATGGCCTGGGTGAGTACCAGGGTGCGGGAAGGACGGAAGGTGCTGCCGGTGACAGCGACCACTTTGATCGGCTTGGTCATGGGGAATCCCTTGTGATGTTGCTCTGTGTGCAGCGGGACAGAGCAAGGGGCGTACCAAGACGTAAAGTGTGCTGAATCAGGGCAGTTCAATGCTGTTTTTCAGGTTTTCTCTGATTAATGCGCAACAGTTGTGCTGATGAAGTGTTGCTGTGGCAACACTCCCTCGGCCGTCTTGAAAGGTTTATATTCGAAAAAGAAATATATAAATATCAATCAATAATTTTTTTATCTATATGTGTTTCGTGCATCATCCGCCTGCGCTATCGGCTGCCAGGAATGCACCATGTCTCTGCTTACGCTCCCCAATGCCCGTGAACTGACCAAGTCGGTACGGGCCACTGTGCTGGTGTTCAAGGACCCGGCTTCCCAGGAACTGCTCAGCCGCATCGAGCGCCTGGCGCCTAGTGAGGCCAATGCGCTGATCATTGGCGAGACCGGTACCGGCAAGGAGCTGGCGGCCCGTCATATCCACAATCTCAGTCGCCGCGCCAGTGGCCCCTTCGTGGCGGTGAACTGCGGCGCCTTTGCCGAAACCCTGGTGGAAAGCGAGTTGTTCGGTCACGAGAAGGGCGCCTTTACCGGCGCCACCCAGGCCAAGGCCGGTTGGTTCGAAACGGCCAACGGCGGCACGTTGTTCCTCGACGAAATCGGCGACCTGCCACTGAACATGCAGGTGAAGCTGTTGCGTGTTTTGCAGGAGCGGGAGGTGGTTCGGCTGGGTTCGCGCACGCCCATTCCCATCGATGTGCGCCTGGTGGCTGCGACTAACGTGAACCTGGCGGACGCCGTCGTCGCCGGGCACTTTCGCGAGGACCTGTTCTATCGGCTGCACGTGGCCAGCATCAAGCTGCCGCCGCTGCGCGAGCGCAAGGGCGATGTCCTGCCCCTGGCGGAATTTTTCCTCGCAGAACATTGCCGGCGCCTGGGCTACACCCCGGCCAGCCTGAGCGAAGAGGCTGCACGCAAGCTGCTCGCCCACAGCTGGCCGGGCAATATCCGCGAGCTGGAGAACGCCATCCACCACGCCCTGCTGGTTTGCCGCAATCGCGAGGTGCAACCTGGCGATTTGCAACTGGTGGATTTGCGCCCGGCCTCGATTCGCCAGGAAGTGCCTCTTCAGCCCGTCGGCCTCGAGTCCGCACTGGAGGCGCTGTTCGAGGAAAACCAGCCGGATCTCTACGAGCGGATCGAGGAGCGGCTGTTCCGCACGGCCTACCGCTTCTGCCACGGCAACCAGCTGCAGACCGCCCGGCTGCTGGGCATCAGCCGCAATATCGTGCGCGCGCGGCTGGAGAAGATTGGCGAACTGGAGGCTGTCAGCCGCACCCCCGGCGTTCGTCTTGCCTGATCCCATCTCCCGCGCCTCATCCTGAGGCGCGAGCGGACTGTAGGAGCGAGCTGGCTCGCAAGCCTTCTGGGCCGCCCCTTCGCGAGCAAGCTCGCTCCTACACAAAGCCCAACCCTGCTGCCGATTCAGGCAAAGGCACGGTTTTTTGACTCACCTGTTCGCGTATTTTGCAAGTCTTGGCGTGCGGCTTCCGGGCGGTGGCAAACAGCAGATTAACGGAGGTTTGTTGATTGGAAGGCTCTAGATCAATGGTTTCGGCGGTTGGTGATGGCCCCTGAATTGGGTGGGTATAGCCCCGAAGTACCACGTATTCGCATCTTTGTAAGAACTTATTTCATTGTAAAAAGCCGTAATAACAACAACTTAGAGTTGTAAATGTTGCGATATTGGTCATTCCGACGGTCGCTTGACAGTGTTTTTGGCCGAATCTTTAGTCAGGTGTGTAAGAAATTGTTTCGCATCGTAGGCAGCTGCATCGTGAGGGCGCTGCAGCCTTAGCCGGGAAACAATAAAAGCTAGGGAGAACGTCATGAGCACTGTCTTTCGAGTCCTGTCCCAAGGGGCGATTTCGCCCATTTCCTCTCATCTTTCCGAATATCACGACCCGCCGGGTCATTGACCCAGGTGCCGGCCAACTTCGCCGGTACCGTCAGGGATAGAACCTCCTGCTGAAGAGCATGAACTGCGCTAGCACCTGCGTCGCTTCAAGGTAGGCGTCATCTAATCCCCCAAATCCCGAAGTCAAGTCGAAAGCGTGGCGCATGACCTTGCTGCCATGGCGCACGCCCCTACGCAGTCGGAAGTGAGGAATCAGCAAAATGGCCAATTTCAACCTCGCGGACCTGGATTTCATCCTCCAGCAGATTCTCATCGCCGAAGCACACGCTTCCGGGGAGGATCTTCGCGACCTGCTACCCAACGTGCAGGTGCCTTTCGGCCTGCGCACCATCGATGGCTCGTTCAACAACCTGTTCGCTGACCAGTCCCAGTTCGGCGCCGCGGATAGCATTTTCCCGCGCCTGCTGGACCCGGTGTTCCGGCCTGCGGAGGCAGGAACTTCCTACGCGCAGATCACGGGCACGGTGATCGACTCCCAGCCGAGGACGATCAGCAACCTGATTGTCGACCAGACCGCCAATAATCCTGCAGTGGTGGCGGCGGCCTTCGATCCGGGGCCGGACGGGACCCTCGGGACCGCCGACGATGTGCTGAAGGACGGCGCCCAGATCGTGACCAGCCCTGGTCTCGACGGGCTGTTCGGTACGGGCGATGACACGCCGACCTTCTTCATTCCCAACGTCGCGCCAGACGGCGGCCTGTCCGCCCCCTTCAATGCGTGGATGACCTTCTTCGGGCAGTTCTTCGACCACGGCCTGGACCTGGTCACCAAAGGCGGCAATGACATCGTCTTCATCCCGCTGCAACCGGATGACCCGCGCTTCGTGGTGGGCAGCCCGACCAACTTCATGGTCCTGACCCGCGCCACCCAAGTGGGCGGTGTACTCGGGCAGAACGAGAACACCACCTCGCCCTTCGTCGACCAGAACCAGACCTACAGCTCGCACCCGTCGCACCAGGTGTTCCTGCGCGCCTATGCGATTGGCGCCGATGGTGAACCGCACGCGACCGGCAGGCTGATCACCAACCGCGCCTTGGGCGCCGATGGCGACTTCGGCACCGCCGATGACGTGGAAATCGGCGGCATGGCCACCTGGGCGGTGGTCAAGGCGCAGGCCCGTGACATCCTCGGGATCAACCTGACCGACGCCAACGTCTTCGATGTGCCGCTGCTGGCCACCGATGCCTATGGCAACTTCATCAAGGGCCCGAACGGCTTCCCGCAAGTCGTCATGAAAGGGGCCGATGGCCTGGCCGGCACCGCTGACGACTTCCTGGTGGAAGGCAATCCGCTGGCGCCCATCGACCTGACCAATGCGGTCGGCACCGGCCACCAGTTCCTTATCGACATCGCCCATAGTGCCGACCCCTCGGCCGCAGCTGGGCTGGTGCGCGACAACAACGGCGTGATCGGTGGTGTCCAGCCGGCCGGTACCTATGACGGCGAACTGCTCGATGCCCACTACATGGCTGGCGACGGCCGGGTCAACGAGAACATCGGCCTGACCACCGTGCACCACGTGTTCCACTCCGAGCACAACCGCCTGGTGGAACAGACCAAGGCGACACTGCTGGCTTCCGGTGATGTGGCGGTCCTCAATCAATGGCTGCTGACGCCCGTAGTCACCATCCCCGCCGACACCTCGACCCTCAACTGGAACGGCGAGCGTCTGTTCCAGGCCGCCAAGTTCGGCACCGAAATGCAGTACCAGCACCTGGTGTTCGAAGAATTCGCCCGGACCATCCAGCCGCAGGTGGATGGATTCCTGGCACCGTCCGGCTATGACACCACCATTGATCCGTCCATCGTCGCCGAGTTCGCCCACACGGTTTACCGTTTCGGCCACTCGATGCTGACCGAGACCATCGACCGCTTCGACCCGAACTTCAACCCGGTCACGGTCGATCCGCTGCACCCGACCAACGACCAGCAGATCGGCCTCATCGCCGCCTTCCTCAACCCATTGGCCTATGCCGCCAGCGGCCCGAGCGCCGAAGAAGCGGCCGGTGCGATCGTGCGTGGCCTGACCCGCACCGTGGGCAACGAGATCGATGAGTTCGTCACTGAGGCCCTGCGCAATAACCTGGTGGGCCTGCCGCTTGACCTGGCGGCACTGAACATCGCTCGTGGCCGCGACGCCGGTATTCCGTCGCTGAACGCAGCACGCCGCGAGTTCTATCACATGACCGGCGACGAGCAACTGACCCCCTATACCAGTTGGGTGGACTTTGCCGATCACCTCAAGCACATGGAGTCGCTGATCAACTTCATTGCTGCTTACGGCACGCACTCCAGCATTACCGGCGCCACCTCTCTGGCGGCCAAGCGCGCGGCGGCGACCTTGTTGGTGCTGGGTGGCGCCGGTGAGCCGGCCGACCGTCAGGACTTCCTGCACAGCACCGGCGCCTGGGCCAGTGGCGCCGACGGCGTGACCACCACCGGCCTCGATCTGGTGGACTTCTGGATCGGCGGCCTGGCCGAAGAGAAGATGCCCTTTGGCGGCATGCTGGGTTCGACCTTCAACTTCGTCTTCGAGACCCAGTTGGAGGCCCTGCAGAACGGCGACCGCTTCTACTATCTGTCGCGCACCGCGGGGATGCACTTCGGCACGGAGCTGGAGAACAACTCCTTCGCCAAACTGGTGATGCTCAACACCGACGTCACTCACCTGCCGAACGCGATCTTCTCAACCCCGACCTGGACCCTTGAGGTCAACCAGGCAGCCCAGCACACCGGCCTGGGCGTTACCGGGCGCGACGACCCCACTGGCGGCATCCTCATCAACGGCGTGGAAATCACCCCGCTGGTTATTCGCGACGATCCCAACACCGCGGCTGTTGAAACCAATTACCTGCGCTACACCGGCGAGGACCATGTGGTGCTCGGCGGTACCGCAAACAACGACACCATCATTTCCGGCGAAGGTGACGACACCCTCTATGGCGATGGCGGCGACGACGTGCTGGAGGGCGGTTACGGCAACGACACCGTCATGGGCGGCGCAGGCGATGACATCATCACCGATGCCGGCGGCGACAACCGCATGGAAGGCGGCGACGGCAACGATGTGATCCATGTCGGCAACATGATGGCTGGCGGCGTCGGTAACCTGATCCTCGGCGGCAACGGCAAGGACTTCATCGTCACCAGCGAAGACATGTCCACCACCTTCGGCGGCCAGGGCGACGACTTCATCTATAGCGCCAAGACCAGCCTGCCGCCCACCGGTAACGAGGGTGATGACTGGATCGAGTGGGGTACCCAGGACGGTGCGCCTGGCGACAACTTTGCGCCCCTGCTGGCTGACAACATCATCGGCAACGATGTGTTCATCGGCGGCGGCGGCTTCGACGAGATGATCGGGGAGGGCGGCGACGATATCTTCGTCGGCAGTGATGCCCAGGACAAGATGGACGGCATGTCCGGCTATGACTGGGTGACCTACAAGAATGACAACATCGGCGTAACCGTCGACCTGGCCCTGGCGGCGTTCCTTGGTATCGGTGAGGTGGGTGACCACATCGCCTTCCCGGTGGCCCAGTCACCAGCCTCGATCTTCGACCGTTTCGCTGAAGTGGAAGGTCTGTCCGGTTCCGCCTTCGCCGATATCCTGCGCGGCGATGACGTCGACCCGACCACCATCATCAACCACGGTGGCGCCACTGGCGGCGCGCTGACCAACCTTGACCTGATCACCGGCCTGCGTGCGTTTGTCGGTACCCAGGCCAGCGTCGGGGCGGACGCCATTCTTGGCACCGCGGACGACCTGGTGGACACCTTCATCGGCGGCAACATCATCCTCGGCGGTGGCGGTAGCGACATCATGGAAGGTCGCGGCGGCAACGACTTGATCGAGGGTGACCTGATGCTGAACGTGCGTATCAGCGTGCGCCAGAACGTCGACGGCACCGGACCGGAGATCGCCAGCTTCGACAGCATGGTGGACCTGATTCCGCTGATGCTGAACCACACCTTCAACCCCGGCCAACTGGTGGCCGTGCGTGAGCTGGTCAACGGTGGTGCGGACTTCGACACTGCCAATTACCAGGGGCGCGCCGGCGAATACACCGTCGTCGCCAATGCCGACGGCTCCTTTACGGTGACTGACTCGGTGGCTGGCCGTGACGGCATCGACCGCCTGACCAACGTCGAACGCATTCAGTTCTCGGACGCCCGTCAGGTGCTGGTCGCCGGCCTCAACGCCGAGCCGGTCGGATCGCTGACCATCACCGATACCAATGGCGGCGGCCTGCAGGTGGGCGACTTCCTCACGGTTTCGGCTGCTGGCGTCACTGATGCCGACAACCCAGGGGCCATCACCGATGTCAACTACGTGTGGCAGGTGGAACGCAACCCAGGCACCGGTGTGTTCGAGGACATCATTGCCGCTCCGGCGGGCGATCTGGCCTTCCAGAGCGCCAACGGCATCCGCTTCCGCATCACACCCGACCTGGCCGGGCTGTCGATCCGGGTAAAAGGTGTCTATGCCGACGGCAATGGCGTGACTGAGCAGGTATTCTCGGCGGCTACCGCTGCCGTGGCGCCCTTCACCCCGCCGCCACCCACCACTGCGGTGGACCCAGGGCCGGCGATCACCGCCGGTGGGCCTGGCGTCCAGTTGGTTCGTGGGGACCTGGACTTCATCCTTGACCAGATCCGCGTCGCCGAAGCTCACGCCAATGGCGCGGACCTGCTGTCCCTGCTACCCAACATCCGTGCTTCGATGGGCTTGCGTACTGTCACCGGCGAGTTCAACAACCTGCTGAACTTCTCCGGCATCGACCAGAGCCAGTTCGGCGCTGCCGACAATACATTCCCGCGGCTGCTGCCGGCGGAGTTCACCAATGAGCAGGATGAGGCGCCGTTCCTCGGTGTGACCAACACCAACTACAACTCCTCCACCAACGTGGTGGACAGCGACCCGCGCACCATCAGTAACCTGATCGTCGACCAGACCAACAACAACCCGGCGGCGGTCGCTGCCGCTGCGGGTACCAATGGCTCCACCCTGGTGACCAGCCCCGGCCTGGATGGCCTGTTCGGTACGGCCGATGACCAGCAGGTGAATTTCATCCCGAACACCATGCCGGACGCCGGCCTGACCGCGCCGTTCAACGCCTGGATGACCTTCTTCGGGCAGTTCTTCGACCACGGCCTGGACCTGGTCACCAAGGGTGGCAGCGGTACGGTGTTCATCCCGTTGCAACCGGATGATCCACGCTTCGTGGTGGGCAGCCCGACCAACTTCATGGTCCTGACTCGTGCCACCCAAGTGGGCGGTGTAGCTGGGCAGAACGAGAACACCACCTCGCCCTTCGTCGACCAGAACCAGACCTACAGCTCGCACCCGTCGCACCAGGTGTTCCTGCGCGAGTACGTGATGACGGCCGGTGGTCCGGTGGCCACCGGTGAGCTGGTCACCAACCGCAACCTGGGCGCTGACGGTCAGTTCGGTACCGCCGACGACCTGGAAATCGGTGGCATGGCCACCTGGGCAGTAGTCAAGGCTCAGGCCCGCGACATGCTGGGGATCAATCTGACCGATGCCAATGTGTTCGATGTGCCGCTGCTGGCCACCGACGACTATGGCAACTTCATCAAGGGTCCGAATGGATTCCCGATGGTGGTCTTCGTCGGTCCGGACGGTCTCCCGGGAACTGCGGACGATGTGCTGCTCGAAGGCGACCCTGCCGCCAACGGTGGTGTGGGGATCAGCCTGGCCGGCGCGGTCGGCACCGGGCACCAGTTCCTCATCGACATCGCCCATGCCGCCGATCCTTCGGCAGCACCGGGGCTGGTGCGGGACAATGACGGCGTCATCAACAGCCAGGTCGGAGCTCCACAGCCAGCCGGTACCTACGATGGCGAACTGCTGGATGCCCACTACATGGCGGGCGACGGCCGGGTCAACGAAAACATCGGCCTGACCGCCGTGCACGCGATCTTCCACTCGGAACACAACCGCCTGGTGGAGCAGACCAAGAGCACCGTGCTGGCCAGCAACGACGTGGCCTTCATCAACGAGTGGCTGCTGACCCCTGTCACCACCTTCCCGACCACCCCGGCCGAGATCGCGGCCCTGCAGTGGAACGGCGAGCGTCTGTTCCAGGCCGCCAAGTTCGGTACCGAAATGCAGTACCAGCACCTGGTGTTCGAGGAGTTTGCGCGGACCATCCAGCCGAACATCGACCCGTTCTTTGCGCCGACCCAGGTCTATGACGTCAACCTGGATCCCTCGATCGTCGCCGAGTTCGCCCACACGGTTTACCGTTTCGGCCACTCGATGCTGACCGAGACGGTCGACCGCTTCGACGCCAACTTCAACCCGATCACGGTCGACCCGCTGCACCCGACCAACGACCAGCAACTGGGCCTGATCGCGGCCTTCCTCAACCCCCTGGCCTATGCTGCCAGCGGGCTGACCCCGGAAGACGCCACCAGCGCCATCGTCCGTGGCGTGACCCGCACCGTGGGCAACCAGATCGACGAGTTCGTCACCGAGGCCCTGCGCAACAACCTGGTGGGCCTGCCCCTCGACCTCGCCGCACTGAACATCGCCCGGGGCCGTGACACGGGCGTGGCAACGCTCAACCATGCCCGCGCGCAGTTCTATGAAGCCACCGGCGACGCCAACCTGAAGCCCTACGTCAGTTGGGCGGATATGGTGATGCACCTGAAGCATCCGGAGTCGCTGATCAACTTCATCGCGGCCTACGGTACCCATGATTCCATCGATGTGACGGCAACGACCCTGGCCGAGAAACGCGCGGCGGCCACGGCCATCGTCCTTGGCGGCGCTGGTGCGCCGGCCGATCGACTGGACTTCCTTAACAGCACCGGCACCTGGGCTGGCGTGGAGACCGGCCTGAACCTGGTGGACTTCTGGATCGGTGGCCTGGCCGAGAAGGTCACGCCCTTCGGCGGCATGCTGGGCTCGACCTTCAACTTCGTGTTCGAGAACCAGCTGGAGAAACTCCAGGACGGTGACCGCTTCTACTACCTGGAGCGCACCGCCGGCCTGAACTTCAACGCCGAACTGGAAGGCAACTCGTTCGCCAAGCTGATCATGGCCAACACTGCTGCTACTCACCTACCGGGCGTGGTCTTCCTGACCCCGGCCTTCACCCTTGAAGTCAATCCGTTGCTGCAGCACACCGGCCTCAACGATGCAGGGCTCGATGGCATCCAGGGCACGCTGGACGATGTAGTGGGCGCCGACGGCATCGCCGGCAACTCCGACCCGCTGGGTGACAACCCGCTGCTGCCACTGGTTAGTCGCGACAACCCGGACACTCCCGGGGCCGATACCAACTACCTGTTGTACCGCGGACCCGACCATGTGGTGCTGGGCGGTAGCGCCGGCAACGACATCCTGCGCTCCAGCGAGGGTGACGACACTCTCTACGGCGACGGCGGCAACGACCGCCTGGATGGTGGGTACGGCAATGACTTCATCAATGGTGGCGACGGCGACGACATCATCACGGACGTGGGTGGCGACGACAACATCAAGGGTGACAACGGCAACGACGTGATCCAGGGCGGCAATGGCGTCAACCTGATCCTCGGAGGTTTCGGTAACGACTTCATCATCACCGGTGAAGACGCCAGTGAGGCCTTCGGTGGACAGGGCAACGACTTCATCCTGGGCTCCAAGGCCAACGAGCAGGACATGGGTAATGAAGGGGATGACTGGCTGGAAGCCGGTACCTCGGACGGCGCCCCTGGCGACAACTTCGATCCGGCCGGCAACGACCCGATCGCGGGCAACGACGTCTATGTCGGCAGTGGGGAGAACGACAAGTTCAACGCTGAGGGCGGTGACGACATCATGGTCGGCAGCGCCGGCCTGGGTGATCGCTACATCGGTGCTTCAGGCTACGACTGGGCGACCTTCAAGAACGATACTCGCGGTGTCACGATCGACATCAGCGATCGCTTCTTCGACCAACCGCAACAACCGGGCTCGGGTGCCTCGGTACTGGCCCGCTTCGACTTCGTCGAAGGCCTGTCAGGCTCCGCCTTCGGTGATGTGATCAGCGGCGACGACTCCGATGCCACTACGCTGCCGACAGCTGGAGCCAAGGGCAGCGTGCTGACCAACATCGCGCTGATCTCGGGTCTGCAGGAGTTCCTCGGCGCCGGGGTCACCTTCTTCGACGGCGGCAACATCATCCTCGGCGGCAGCGGCAGCGATATCCTCATGGGGCGCGGCGGCGATGACCTGATCGATGGCGACAAGTGGCTGAACGTGCGCATCAGCGTACGTCAGAACCTGGACGGCTCAGGCCCGGAAATCGCCAGTTTCAACAGCATGGCCGAGATGGTGCCGCTCATGGTCAACGGAACTTACAACCCGGGGCAATTGGTGATCGTGCGGGAGATCCTGCAGGGCGATGCGGCGCTGGATACGGCGGCCTATCGGGGCCTTTCGTCGGAGTACGACTTCGTCACCAACCTGGACGGCTCTGTGACGGTGACCGACCTGGTGGCTGGTCGTGATGGCGTTGACCGCCTCACCAGCATCGAGCGGCTGCAGTTCACCGACGGGATCATCGATCTGTCCGGCACTGATGCCCGTCCGGTGGGCGCCGTGAGCATTAGCGACGGTACGCCTGAGGTTGGCTCGTTGCTGACCGCATCCCTGGCCGGCGTCACCGATGCCGACAATGCCGGCGGTACCATCACCGGTCCGGTGTCCTACTACTGGCAGGTGGAAACCGTCGCGGGCTCGGGCATCTTCGAAGACATCACCTTCGTCGCTGCCGGTGAGGTGTCCCGCGCCACCGGCCGGACGTTCCGCGTCACCGAGGATCTGGCTGGCCTGGCCCTGCGGGTGATGGCCATCTACAAGGACGCTAACGGCGTGCTGGAGACTGTCCTGTCGAATGTGACGGATACGGTAGCTGTCACCCAGGTCAACGATGTACCGACCGGTGCGCCGGTGATCAGTGGAGCATCGTTCTTCCAAGGTGTGGCGCTAACTGCGAGCCAGGGCACCATTGCCGATGCCGATGGCACCACCACCTCGGTGTTCAGCTTCCAGTGGCAGTCCTCCACCAACGGCACGACCTGGACCAACATCGGCGGTGCCTCCACGACGAACTTCACCCCCGGCGCGGCGCAGGTCGGGTTGATGCTGCGGGTGGTGGTGAGCTTCACGGATGACCAGGGCTTTGCCAACCAGGTGGCGTCGGCGGCGACCGCCTTCATCGGCGGGACGTTCAACGGCGGTCCTGGCAACGACATCCTGACCGGTGGGGCTGGCGACGACGTGATGAACGGCGGTGGTGGTAACGACACGCTCAACGGTGGAGCCGGCAATGACCTGATCGATGGCGCCACGGGTGCCGACAGCATGACCGGTGGAGCCGGCAACGACACCTTCTATGTCGACAACGTGCTCGATTCGGTGACCGAGGCAGTCGGGGACGGGCGTGACATGGTGCGCACGACACTCGCGAGTTACAGCCTGGGCGCCAACGTCGAGGATCTGGCCTATATCGGAAGCAGCAATTTCACGGCGGTGGGGAACGGCCTGGCGAATGTGATCGCCGGTGCCGTGGGGAACGATACCCTGAGCGGTGGCGGCGGCAATGACATGATGTTCGGTGTAGCCGGCAATGATGTCCTCAACGGCAATGCAGGGGCTGATCGTATGGTGGGGGGAGTCGGGGACGACACCTTCTATGTGGACAACGCGCTGGATGTGGTGGTCGAGAATACGGGCGAGGGGAGTGACATGGTCCGTACGACGCTGTCCAGCTACACCCTGGGGGCCAATCTCGAGGTCCTGGTCTCCCTTGGTGCCGGCGCCTTTACGGGGACCGGCAACGCCTTGGCCAACCGGCTGGTCGGTGGCACCAGCACTGATACCCTCGACGGCCTGGCCGGGAATGACATTCTCCATGGGCTGACCGGCAACGACGTGCTCAATGGTGGCGCGGATGCCGACACGATGATGGGTGGCAGCGGTAATGACACCTACTACGTGGACAATGCGCTGGACTTCGTGGCTGAGGCGGTGGGTGATGGGACTGATGTCGTTCGCACGACGCTGTCGAGTTACAGTCTCGGGACGAACGTGGAGAACCTGGTGTTCATTGGCAGCGGGGCGTTCAGTGGCACGGGCAATACCCTGGCCAACCGGATCCTGGGCGGAAGTGACGCCGACACTCTCAATGGACTGGGTGGGAACGACGTCCTGGTTGGCGGTGCAGGCAACGACACCATGAATGGTGGCGCAGGCAATGACATCTTCCAGTTCGGTGCGGGCTTCGGGCAGGACCAGATTCTCGGCTTCGATGCCATTCCTGCGGGAGGCCAGGACCGCTTGCATGTCGCGAATCTGGGCATTACCGCGGCGAACTTCGCTGGTAGTGTGGTCATCGCTGGGGTGGGGGCCGACACCCTGGTCACCATCGGAGCCGACAGCATCACTTTGGTGGGCGTGGCCAGTGCCACCGTGACCCAGGCGGACTTCATCGTCAGCTGAGGAGGCAGCCAACGCGCACGATGCAGTAACGGAAAAGGGGTGAAGCCCTCGCGGCTTCACCCCTTTTTCATGCCTGGCAGAATCGCTCGCCAGATCGATTGCCAGGCCCTATTTCGGCACTTTTGGACTGCTGAATCGGTGTCGCCAAGTTTCTGGCGTATGGGCCGCCCCGTCTACTCTTTATCAAGCAAAAAAGGTGCCGGTGAATTGCCCGGATTTCCCACTTGAGTCAACGGTTGTAATCCGCTGATAAGTGGGAATACGACCAGAAGCCGCTCTAGAACGCCACTTCTAGCTGTCAGGAGAAGAGCGTGCCAGGACCGTTGGAAGAGTGCTACCGCATGTTGAATGCACTTGGTGCACTTGAATTAGTCAACTAATCCTTTTAAATCATTAGCTTAATGTGTTTTTACATTTAGAAACACATGCTGACGTTTTATTGACAGTGCCTAGGGCCGGGGCTTTAGTCAGGGTGTGAACGAGCATGACTGTTTTTTGGCACGCAGCGGCGTTGAGGGACATCGCTGTGGCGCCCGCCACAAGAGTGCTAGGGAGAACACCGCAATGAGCATCGATTCATTCTCGCGCAGTGGGCCAAATGGCCCTTCAGCCTGTGCCGCCCCCCAGGTCCGTTTCCACGGCCCACCCCTCGCCTGAGTTGAAGTGCCGCCTTTGAGCGCGGCGCTGACGGGGACAAATCCATTCAGTCGGAACTGAGCCACTTCCAAGGCTTGGCGGGTTCGGCCGCGACTGCGATTTGCCCGGCTTGATCGATTTCCTTCGAAGAAACGTGGAATTGCCCCCGCGTGGGTGTGATTCGGCCTGACTAATTGCTGTCGGATTGAGGAAAACAACACCATGGCCACCTACATCAAGTCTGACCTCGAGTTCATTCTCCAGCAGATCCTGATCTCTGAAGCCCATGCGGCAGGTGAGGACCTGTCGCTACTGCTGCCGAATTCACAGGTTCCCTGGGGACTGCGGACCGTCGACGGATCATTCAACCACCTGGTGCTGGGGCAGACCGAGTTCGGGGCGGCGGACAACCTGTTTCCGCGCTTGCTCGATCCGGTTTTCCGCATTGCAGATAACGGGACGACCTACAGCCAGACCAGTGGTTTAGTGTTCGACTCGCAGCCGAGGACCATCAGTAACTTGATCGTCGACCAGACCGCCAATAATCCGGCGGCGGTGGAAGCCAACGGTGGCGCGGCTCCCGTCCTGAGCCCGGGACTCGATGGCATCTTTGGCACGCCGGATGACCAGGAGGTGTTCTTCATCCCCAACACCACACCGGATGAGGGCCTGTCGGCACCGTTCAACTCCTGGTTCACTTTCTTCGGCCAGTTCTTCGACCATGGTCTGGACTTGGTGAGCAAGGGGGGCAGCGGGACCATCTTCATTCAGCTGCAAGAGGACGATCCGCTGTTCAACCCGAACAGCGCGACCAATTTCCTGGTCCTGACCCGTGCCACCAACCAGCCGGGTGCGGATGGTGTATTGGGTACCGAGGACGATATCCACGAGCACACCAACACCACCTCGCCCTTCGTCGACCAGAACCAGACCTACAGTTCGCACCCCTCGCACCAGGTGTTCCTGCGTGCCTATGTCACGACTGCTGACGGTCCGGTAACGACTGGCAAGCTGATTACCAACCGTGACCTGGTGGACGGGGTCTTTGGCAACGGCAATGACGTGGACCTGGGCGGCATGGCCACTTGGGCCACGGTCAAGGCCCAGGCCCGCGATGTCCTTGGCATCAACCTGACCGATGCGGACGTGGGCAACATTCCGCTGCTAGCTACCGATCCCTATGGCAACTTCATCAAGGGGGCCAACGGCTATCCGCAAGTGGTAATGAGCGATGGTGCCGGTGGGACCTTCTTGGTCGAAGGCGATCCGACCGCCAACGGCGGACAGGGCATCAGTTTGGCCAACGCTGTGCGCACCGGCCATGCCTTCCTCGATGACATCGCCCATAGCGCGAACCCCTTCAATAGCCAGACCGGCGCGCTGCTGGCCGCCGACGCTGACGGCGTTGCCGGAACCGACGATGGCAATCCGGCCACCTACGACAACGAATTGCTGGACTCCCACTACATCGCTGGCGACGGTCGGGTGAACGAGAACATCGGTCTCACCGCCGTGCACCACGTGTTCCACTCGGAGCACAACCGCCTGGTGGACCACACGAAGGAGGTGATTCTGAGTTCCGGCGATGTGGATTTCCTCAACCAGTGGTTGCTGGTTCCCGTTGTCGGACAGATTCCCGCCGATACATCCACTCTGGTATGGAATGGCGAGCGACTGTTCCAGGCCGCCAAGTTCGGCACGGAAATGCAGTACCAGCACCTGGTGTTCGAGGAGTTCGCCCGTAAGGTGCAGCCGAATGTCGATGCGTTCCTCGCTCCCACTGGCTTCGACGCCACCATCGACCCGTCGATCGTCGCCGAGTTCGCCCACGTGGTGTATCGCTTCGGTCACTCCATGCTGACTGAAACCATCGACCGTCTGGACCCGAACTTCGTCAACAGCGAGATAGGCCTGATCGCCGCCTTCCTCAACCCCTTGGCGTTCGCCGCCAGCGGGGCGGATGCGGATGCAGCCGCCGGAGCCATTGTTCGTGGTGTCACCCGTCAACAGGGCAACGAGATCGACGAGTTCGTCACCGAGGCCTTGCGCAACAATCTGCTGGGTCTGCCGCTGGACTTGGCGACCATTAACATCGCCCGTGGCCGTGATGCCGGTATCCCGTCGCTCAACGCAGCTCGCCGTGAGTTCTTCGAAGCGACCGGGGACAGTCAGCTGGAGGCCTACAGCAGCTGGGTGGACTTCATGGGCGGCCTCAAGCATGAGGCGTCGCTGATCAACTTCATCGCCGCCTATGGCACCCACTCCACCATCACCGGCGCATTGACCCTTGATGGCAAGCGCGCCGCCGCCATGGCCATCGTTCTAGGTGGTGCTGGTGCACCCGAGGACCGCCTGGACTTCTTGCACAGCACCGGAGAATGGGCCAGCGGCGCCAATGGAGTGACCACTACCGGCCTGGATCTGGTGGACTTCTGGGTGGGCGGCCTGGCCGAGAAGCAGATGCCCTTCGGCGGGCTGCTGGGTTCCACCTTCAACTTCGTCTTCGAGACCCAGTTGGAGGCCCTGCAGAACGGCGACCGCTTCTACTACTTGGGCCGCTTGGCAGGACTCAACTTCCTCACCGAGATGGAGCAGAACTCCTTCGCCAAGATGGTGATGCGCAACACCGACGTTGATCGACTGCCGGCGGATATCTTCACCGCTCCTGGTCTGATCCTGGAAGTCGACCAGACGCGCCAGTTCAACGCTGGTGTCGTCAACAACCCCGGTGCTGATGGAATTCTTGGCGATGATCCATCCACCCCGCTTGTGGATGAAAGCGCCGACGATATCGCGACGCCCAACGAGGACCCGCTGGGCGACAATGTGCTTGTTCCGTTGGTGATCCGCGACAACCCGGCCACTCCGGGAGCCGACACCAACTACCTGCGCTACACCGGTGAAGACCACGTGGTGCTCGGTGGCACCAACGAAGCCGACATCCTGATCGCCAGCATCGGCGATGACACCATCTGGGGCGATGGCGGCAATGACCGTATCGAAGGCGGCGATGGCGTGGACAGCCTCAATGGCGGCGCCGGCGACGACATCATCACGGACATGGGCGGCGACGATAACATCAAGGGTGACGACGGCAACGACGTCATCCATGGCGGCAACGGCTTCAACCTGATCCTTGGCGGTGCCGGAAACGACTTCATCATCACTGGCGAGGACGTGTCGGAAACCTTCGGCGGTACCGGCAACGACTTCATCTACGGTGCCAAGGGCAACCTGCAGACTGCCGGTAACGAAGGCGACGACTGGATCGAGATCGGTACCCAGGACGGTGCCCCCGGCGACAACTTCTCGCCCTTCGCCCTGGACGAGGTGGCAGGCAATGACGTCTTCGTCGGCGGTGGTGGCTTCGATGAGATGATCGGTGAAGGCGGCGACGATATCTTCTTCGGCTCGGAAGGTGCCGACCACTTCGATGGTGGCTCCGGCTTCGACTGGGTCAGCTACAAGTTCGACCCGTTCGGCGTGCTGGCCGACATGATCGTCGACGACTTCTTCGAGCCGCCGGTTCCCGCTTCCAACGCCGGCATCTTCGACCGCTTCGCCTTCGTCGAAGGCTTGGCGGGTTCGCAGTTCGGTGATGTCCTGCGCGGTGACAACGCGGATGCTGCGGAGATCGCTGAAAACGGTCCGCTGGGCAGCGTGCTGAACCAAGCCGGCATCGACCTGATCGCCGGGCTGCAGGAGTTCCTCGGCGCAGGTGTCACGTCGTTCGGCGGGGGCAACATCATCCTTGGCGGTGGCGGCAGCGATATCCTCGAAGGCCGCGGCGGCGATGACCTGATCGATGGCGATCGTACGCTCAACGCCTATGTCAGCGTGCGTACCAATCCTAGCGATCCGGCCACGGAAATTCGCCGGGTCGACAGTATTGGCGCGCTGATTCCGGACATGCTCTCGGGTGCGATCAATCCGTCGCAGCTGGTCATCGTGCGTGAAGTCATCCAGACCGTTGGCCCCAACTACGACACAGCGGTTTACTCGGGCAACTTCGACGACTACCAGGTCGATATCAACAACAACGGCACCACGCTGGACTTCAGCGACGACGTGATCACGGTGACCCACCTTGAGGTGGACGTCGACGGCAATACCGTCATTGGTGCCGACGGCGTGGACCGGCTGACCGGCATCGAACGGCTCCAGTTCAACGATCAGTCCGTGGCTTTGGTGCCGGGTGGCAACGCCGGCCCGCAGGGGCTGCTGCAGATCAGCGATAACACTCCGCAGAACGGCCAGGTCCTGACCGCTTCGTCCCTGCTGGTGACCGATGCGGACAACATTACCGGAGGGAACCCGACGGGCGCGATTACCGGGCCGGTTGCCTACTTCTGGCAAAGAGAGACCGTTGCCGGATCGGGTTTGTTCGTGGATATCGTCAACGAAGCCGGGGAACGACCGGAAACGGCGCAACGCGACAGCTTCCGTGTGACTGCCGACCTCGACGGCCTGGCGCTGCGGGTGAGGGCTGTCTACAAGGACGCCGATGGCGTGCTGGAGAACGTGTTCTCGAACGCTACTGCCGCGGTGAACGGCAACGTGGTTGTTGCGCCGCCAGCAGCCGTACCGCAGGAAAGCTTCGTTGCCAGCCCCGGCGTACATCTGGTTCGCAGCGACCTGCAGTTCATCCTCGACCAGATCATTATCTCCGAGCGCCATGCCGCTGGTGAGAACCTGCTGGATATCGTGCCTAACTCTCGCGGTGCATTTGGTCTGCGCACTGTGGATGGCTCCTTCAATAACCTGGTTCCGGGTCAGGAGCACTTCGGTGCGGCTGACCAGCCTTTCCCGAACCTGGTCCCACCCGTGTTCCGTGACGACCAGGACGGGGACACCATGAACCTCGGCCCGGGAGGCGTGGTCACCAACACCGACTACGGCGCCCCCGGCAATGTGGCCGATACTGACCCGCGGACCATCTCCAACCTGATCGTCGACCAGACCATCACCAACCCAGCCGCTGTGCAGGCCTATGTGGATGCCGGTCTGGGAACCCTGGACCCCAGTGGCGTGCTGCTGGACCTGAACGGCGCACCGATCCCGGCTGGCCAGCCGCTGTTCATCCCCAACACCGCGCCGGACGAGGGGCTGTCCGCCGGCTTCAACTCCTGGTTCACCCTGTTCGGCCAGTTCTTCGACCATGGCCTGGACCTGGTGACCAAGGGCGGCAATGGCTTTGTCTTCGTGCCGCTGCAGCCGGATGACCCCCTCTTCGTTCCGGGGGGTACCTCGAACTTCATGATCCTCACCCGCACCAGCAACGATGCTCCGGGGCAGGACGGCTTGATGGGCACCGCAGACGACATCATCGGTGGCGGACCGCTCAATACGACCACGCCGTTCGTCGACCAGAACCAGACCTATACGTCCCACGCCTCGCACCAGGTGTTCCTGCGCGAGTACGAGCCAGACGCTAGCGGAAATCCGGTCGCCACGGGTCGCATGCTCGATGGCGTCGGTGGCCTGCCGACCTGGGCCGAAGTCAAGGCTCAGGCCGCCCAGATGCTGGGCATCCAGTTGACCGATGGCAACATCGGCAATGTCCCGCTGTTGGCGACTGACCTCTATGGCAAGTTCATCCCGGGAGCGAACGGGTTCGCGCAGATCGTCACCCTTGTTGGCGACCAGATCGTGCTCGTCGAGGGCGTCGCGGGCGGCCTCGCGATTCCGGGCAACGCCCTGTTCACCGGGCATGCGTT
The DNA here is from genome assembly GCF_003626975.1 of Pseudomonas sp. DY-1. Taxonomy (NCBI): domain Bacteria; kingdom Pseudomonadati; phylum Pseudomonadota; class Gammaproteobacteria; order Pseudomonadales; family Pseudomonadaceae; genus Pseudomonas; species Pseudomonas sp. DY-1. The sequence goes on from NZ_CP032616.1 coordinate 187,822, forward strand.
CCTGGATGACATCGCCCATGCGGCCAACCCGTTCAACAGCCAGACCGGCGCGTTGATGACGGCGGATGCAGACGCGGTAACCGGTCCGGTACCGAACCCCGCATTCGATCCGAATCTACCGGTGGGGCCAGGCAACCAACCGTTCCTGCCCCAACCGGCCAATACCTTTGACAACGAACTGCTCGACCGCCACTTCATCACAGGCGACGGGCGTGGTAACGAGAACATCGGGCTGACCTCGGTTCACCATGTGTTCCACGCCGAGCACAACCGCATGGTCGATCAGATCAAGGCTGTGGTGCTGGCCAGCAACGATCCGGATTTCATCAGCAATTGGCAGAATGCGGACGGCAGCTGGAATGGCGAACGTCTGTTCCAGGCGGCTCGCTTCACGACGGAAATGCAGTACCAGCACCTGGTGTTCGAGGAGTTCGCCCGCAAGGTGCAGCCGCAGGTGGATGTGTTCTTCAATGCCACCCAGGTGTATGACACCCAGATCAACCCGGCGATCGTCGCCGAGTTCGCCCACGTGGTGTACCGCTTCGGCCACTCCATGCTCACCGAGACTGTGGACCGGCTGAACCCGGACTTCACCGACGCGGGCAGCATGGATCTGATCGATGCCTTCCTGAACCCGCTAGCGTTCAACAACAACGGTGCCCTGTCGGCTGAGGAGGCTGCCGGCAATATCGTCCGTGGCATGACTCGCCAGGCCGGCAACGAGATTGACGAGTTCGTCACCGAGGCATTGCGCAACAACCTCCTCGGATTGCCACTGGACCTGGCCACCATCAACATCGCTCGCGGCCGTGACACCGGCGTGCCCACGCTCAACGCGGCGCGTCAGGACTTCTACAACGCGACCGGCGACAGCCAGCTGCGGCCCTACACCAGTTGGGTCGACTTCGCTGCTCATCTGAAGCACCAGACGTCCATCGTCAACTTCATCGCGGCCTATGGCACCCATGCCGAATTGCTGGCGGCTGACGTGAATACGACTGCCGAGAAGCGTGCGGTGGCCTTCGCCCTGGTGTTTGGTGGCGATGCGATCATCAACGAAGGGACTGCGGAACAGCGCACCTTCACCGCCGACACCGCGGATCGTCTGGCCTTCCTCAATGGACCCGCGGCTACCACTGGGGTCAACGATATCGACCTGTGGATCGGTGGTTTGGCTGAAAGGCAGATGCCTTTCGGTGGTCTGCTGGGCTCGACCTTCAACTTCGTGTTCGAGAACCAGATGGAGAAACTCCAGGACGGCGATCGTTTCTACTACCTCGAACGCACGGCGAGCATGAACTTCCTCACCGAGCTGGAGAACAACTCCTTCGCCAAGATGGTGATGGCCAACACCAACGCGATCCACCTGCCAGGGGATATCTTCTCCGACCCAGGCCTGATCCTGGAGGTGGACATTACCCGGCAGTTCAACGCGGATGTGGTCAACCCTGGGGCTGATGGCATTCTCGGTGATGATCCCTCGACGGTGGGTATCGACGAAAGCCTCGACGACTTCGCTGCTCCAGGCGAAGACCCGCAGGGCGGCAGTGCCTTGCTGCCCTGGGTGATCCGCGACAACCCGGTCAATACCGACAATCTCGCCACGGCGTTCTACAACGAGGCGAACACCAACTACCTGCGCTACACCGGTGATGAGCACGTGGTGCTGGGCGGTACCGACGGCGACGACGTCATGATCGCCAGCATCGGTGACGACACGATCTGGGGCGATGGCGGTCGTGATCGCATTGAAGGCGGCGACGGCAACGACCTGATCCGCGCAGGCGATGGCGACGACATCATCACCGACCGCGGCGGCGACGATAACATCCAGGGCGACGGTGGCAACGACGTCATCCACGGCGGCAATGGCATCAACCTGCTGCTGGGTGGTTTCGGCAACGACTTCATCGTCTCGGGTGAGGACGCCACGGAAATCTTCGGTGGCGTCGGCAACGACTTCATCCTTGGTACCCGTGGCAACGAAGCGCAGTTCGGCAACGAGGGTGATGACTGGCTGGAACTGGGCGGCCCTGACGGCAACGCCGGTGACAACTTCAACGAGTTCGGCCTGGACAACGTGCCCGGCAACGATGTGTACATCGGCGAGCGCGGCATCATCGACCGCATGGATGGCGAGGGTGGTGACGACATCATGCTCGGCAATGGCGGCGAGGGCGACCGCTATGTCGGTGCCTCCGGCTTCGACTGGGCAGTGTTCCGCGACGACCCGCAGGGGGTCAATATCGAGTTCGACCTGCGTGCCTTCGACGAAACCCCGGTGACTCCGTCGACCGCTTCCCTGTTGACTCGCTTCGAGTTCATGGAAGGTCTGTCCGGTTCGTCCCACAGCGACATCCTCAAGGGTGACGACCGCGATGCGGCGGCCATCTCCACCTCGGGCGTGAACGGCAGCATCCTCACCAACATCGGCCTGATCGCCGGGTTGGGGGAATTCCTGGGCACTGGGGTCACCTCGTTCGGCGCCGGTAACATCATCCTCGGTGGCAGCGGTAGCGACATCATCGCGGGCCGGGGCGGGGATGACCGGATCGACGGCGATCGCTCGTTGACCGTCTATATCAGCGTGAAGCAGAACGCCGACGGAACCGGACCGGAGATTGACCGCGCCTTCAGCATGACCGAGCTGGTACACGACATGCTTACCGGCCGCTACACCCCCGGTCAGTTGGTGGTCACTCGCGAGCTGCTCGCCGGCAATGGGGCGTTCAACTACGACACCGCCGAGTTTTCCGGCAATCGTGCCGATTACACGGTGCTCAACAACGGTGATGGCACCTGGACCGTGACCGACACTGTCGATGGACGCGATGGTAGCGACCGCCTGAGTGGTATCGAGCGCCTGCAGTTCAACGATGTCAGCGAGGCGCTGGTGGTTGGTCTCAATAGCGGGCCTGTGGGGCTGGCAACAATCAGCGATGCCACACCGGAGGTGGGGACTCGCCTGGTGGCATCCATTGCAGGTGTGACCGATGCCAACAACGCGGGTGGCATTGTCACCGGGCCGGTGTCCTACTACTGGCAGGCTGACGTGCGTGGTGACGGCATCTTCGAAGACATCATCATCGAGAACGCCGGCGCCGAACTGGCCCGCGCCACCGGACCGAGCTTCCTGGTCACCGCCGCCCAGGCTGGGCTGGCGATGCGCCTGAAGGCCATCTACAAGGACGGCAATGGCGTGCTGGAGACCGTGTACTCGGCAGTGACTGCACCGGTATCGGGCACCCAGGTCAACGATGTACCGACTGGTGCGCCAGTGATCAGCGACACCACGCCGGCCCAAGGCCAACTGCTGACGGCCACGCGCGGCACCATCGCCGATGCCGATGGCACCACCACCTCGGTGTTCAGCTTCCAGTGGCAGTCCTCCGCCAACGGCACGACCTGGACCAACATTGGCGGTGCCACGTCGGCAAGCTTCACCCCCGGCGCATTGCAGGTTGGGTTGATGCTGCGGGTGGTGGCGAGCTTCACGGATGACCAGGGCTTCCTCAACCAGGTGGCGTCGGCGGCGACCGCCTTCATCGGCGGGACGTTCAACGGCGGTCCTGGCAACGACATCCTGACCGGTACCGCCGGTGACGATGTGATGAACGGCGGTGGTGGTAACGACACGCTCAACGGTGGAGCCGGCAATGACCTGATCGATGGCGCCACGGGTGCCGACAGCATGACCGGTGGAGCCGGCAACGACACCTTCTATGTCGACAACGTGCTCGATTCGGTGACCGAGGCAGCCGGGGACGGGCGTGACATGGTGCGCACGACCCTTGCGAGTTACAGCCTGGGCGCCAACGTCGAGGATCTGGCCTATATCGGAAGCAGCAATTTCACGGCGGTGGGGAACGGCCTGGCGAATGTGATCGCCGGTGCCGTGGGGAACGATACCCTGAGCGGTGGCGGCGGCAATGACATGATGTTCGGTGTAGCCGGCAATGATGTCCTCAACGGCAATGCAGGGGCTGATCGTATGGTGGGGGGAGTCGGGGACGACACCTTCTATGTGGACAACGCGCTGGATGTGGTGGTCGAGAATACGGGCGAGGGGAGTGACATGGTCCGTACGACGCTGTCCAGCTACACCCTGGGGGCCAATCTCGAGGTCCTGGTCTCCCTTGGTGCCGGCGCCTTTACGGGGACCGGCAACGCCTTGGCCAACCGGCTGGTCGGTGGCACCAGCACTGATACCCTCGACGGCCTGGCCGGGAATGACATTCTCCATGGGCTGACCGGCAACGACGTGCTCAATGGTGGCGCGGATGCCGACACGATGATGGGTGGCAGCGGTAATGACACCTACTACGTGGACAATGCGCTGGACTTCGTGGCTGAGGCGGTGGGTGATGGGACTGATGTCGTTCGCACGACGCTGTCGAGTTACAGTCTCGGGACGAACGTGGAGAACCTGGTGTTCATTGGCAGCGGGGCGTTCAGTGGCACGGGCAATACCCTGGCCAACCGGATCCTGGGCGGAAGTGACGCCGACACTCTCAATGGACTGGGTGGGAACGACGTCCTGGTTGGCGGTGCAGGCAACGACACCATGAATGGTGGCGCAGGCAATGACATCTTCCAGTTCGGTGCGGGCTTCGGGCAGGACCAGATTCTCGGCTTCGATGCCATTCCTGCGGGAGGCCAGGACCGCTTGCATGTCGCGAATCTGGGCATTACCGCGGCGAACTTCGCTGGTAGTGTGGTCATCGCTGGGGTGGGGGCCGACACCCTGGTCACCATCGGAGCCGACAGCATCACTTTGGTGGGCGTGGCCAGTGCCACCGTGACCCAGGCGGACTTCATCGTCAGCTGAGGAGGCAGCCAACGCGCACGATGCAGTAACGGAAAAGGGGTGAAGCCCTCGCGGCTTCACCCCTTTTTCATGGCATGAAGAATCGCCGTTTCACCTGCTTGATATTTCGAACGGCCGGTGCGTATTTTGTACAAGCCGCCATCCAGAGCGGCTGTAGTGCACAAGGACAATAACCATGACTACCAAAGTCCGCAGCCCGCTCGCCGAGCGACTGGCCGGTGTAGAAGAGATCGAGTGCGTCACCCCCGACCTGAACGGGGTGATGCGGGGCAAGGTGATGACGGGGGAGGGCTTCCTCTCCGGCCGCCGTTTGCAGCTGGCGCGGGGTGTGCTTCTTCAATGCATCATGGGCGGTTACCCGCCGGCCCGTTTCTATGGCTGCGACGACGGCGACCTGGCCCTGGTCGCCGAGCCGAGCCAGATCCATTGCCTGCCTTGGGCCGATCGGCCACGCGCCTTGGCGATCTGCGATGCCCAGGAGCTGGACGGTCGGCCTTCGGGGTTGTCCACGCGGGGGCTGCTGCGCAAGGTGGTGGAGCGCTATGCCGAACACGGCTGGAAGCCCGTGGTCGCCACAGAGCTGGAGTTCTTTGTCTTCGCGACCAACCCGAATCCGACGGAGGCTTTCCAGCCGCCACTCGGGCTGGACGGACGTCGTGAGATCGGTTGTTCGGCCTTCAGCGTGTCCTCCAACAATGGCCTGAGGCCGTTCTTCGAGGAGGTCTATCGCGGCATGGCGGCTTTCGGCATGTCCCGCGATACCTTCATGCACGAGATGGGCGTCAGCCAGTTTGAGATCAACTTCCTCCATGGCGACCCGCTGCTGCTCGCGGACCAGACCTTCCTGTTCAAGCATCTGCTCAAGGAGGTCGCGCTCAAGCACGGCATCCAGGTGGTCTGCATGGCCAAGCCATTGGCGCACACGCCGGGCAGTTCGATGCATATCCATCAGAGTGTGGTGACGCTCGACGATGAGGCGAACATCTTCAGCGATACCCTGGGCGAGCCCACCGCGGCCTTTGCCCACTTCATCGGTGGCCAGCAGGCGGCCATGGCGGATTTCACCGCGCTCTTCGCGCCAAACGTGAACTCCTACCAGCGGCTTTGCCACCCTTATGCGTCGCCCAACAATGCCTGCTGGTCCCACGACAACCGGGCGGCGGGCCTGCGTATTCCAGCCAGTGCGCCGGAGGCCAGAAGGGTGGAGAACCGCTTGCCCGGCGCAGACGCCAATCCCTATCTCGCCATCGCCGCCAGTCTGGCAGCCGGGCTCTACGGGATGGAACAGCAGCTGCAGCCGAGCGCGCCTATCCAGGGCGAATTCGAGGCGCCGGACGAATTGTTGCTTCCCTGTACCCTGCATGCTGCGATCGAGCGTCTGAAACGCAGCGATCTGGCGCGTGAACTGTTCGGCAAGGAGTTCATCGAAGGCTACATTGCTACAAAGACGATGGAGCTCAGCAGCTTCTTCGATGAGATCACGCCCTGGGAACGGCGCATCCTCGCCTCTCAGGTCTGATCGCCCAAGGGCCGTCCGATCGGTCGGCCCTTCCTGTACATGGAGCCGCCTGGAGCGCCGATGCATCGGATCTGGAAGTCGTTTCGCGCACTGTATTTCGCCACCTTGCTCATGCTGATCGGCTCCGGCCTGCTCAGTACCTACCTCGGCCTGCGCCTCGCGGCGGACAAGGTGGATGGGCTCTGGGTCGGCGCCCTGATGGCGGCCAACTATTTCGGCCTGATCCTTGGCGGCAAGCTGGGACACCGGCTGATCGCGCGGGTCGGGCATATCCGTGCCTACGTGGCCTGCGCCGGGGTGGTGACGGCGGCCGTGCTTGGGCACGGTCTGATCGACTTCCTGCCAGCCTGGTTGTTCATGCGGATGCTTGTTGGCCTGGGGATGATGTGCCAGTACATGGTGATCGAGAGTTGGCTCACCGAGCAGGCCGAGGCGAGCCAGCGTGGACAGGTTTTCGCGGGCTACATGGTTGCCTCCTACCTGGGGCTGGTCCTCGGGCAGCTGGTGCTGGTCCTGCATCCCGGCCTCGGGCCGGAGTTGTTGATGCTGGTGGCCATGTGCTTCGCACTGTGCTTGGTACCGGTGGCGCTGACCCGCAAGCTGCACCCGGCGCCGCTGCATCCGGCACCGCTGGAGCCGCGCTTCTTCATCAAGCGGGTGCCGCAGTCCATGACCACTGTGCTGGTTTCCGGTCTGGTGATCGGTTCCTTCTACGGCCTGGCGCCGCTCTATGCCACGGCCCAGGGCCTGCCTATCGATCAGGTGGGCTTGTTCATGGGGAGCTGCATCCTGGCCGGACTCCTCGTGCAGTGGCCGTTGGGCTGGCTGTCGGACCGTCATGATCGCGCGGTGCTGATTCGCAGCACAGCGGCCTTGCTCGCAGTGTCCGCTTTGCCCCTGGCGATCATGCCGACGGCGCCCCTCGAGGTGCTGTTCCCGGTAGGCTTCCTGGTCTGCCTGCTGCAGTTCAGCCTTTACCCGCTCGCGGTGGCTTTCTCCAATGACCATATAGAAGCCGAAAGGAGGGTGTCGCTGACCGCCATGTTACTGATCACCTTCGGTGTGGGGGCGAGTATCGGTCCGCTGTTGACCGGCGCACTGATGAAACAGCTGGGACCGAACATGCTCTATGCATTCGTCTGCTTCTGCGCCACGGTTCTGGTGTTGCGGGTTCGACCTGATGCCGTTACCGGGCTACACCGGGTCGACGAGGCGCCGCTGCACCATGTGCCGACCCCGGACAACATGACCAGTTCACCCCTGGTGGCAGCCCTGGACCCGCGCGTCGATGAAAAGGCGGTGCACGACCAGATGCAGAACGGCGACGTTCCGCCGCCAGAGCCGTCGACCGAGGGAATGCCGGAGCAGCCACAGCCCGACAAATAGTGGCCCAACGCCACATCGTTTTTGCCCAATTATCGACCAGTGCGGCTACCCGAGCTTCAAGCCCAAGGCCTGCCTTGGGACTTCAAGGAGGAACTGGTCATGTCGTTGAGCATTTCCCTGCATCTGCTGGCCAGCGCCCCTCAGGCTGGCAAGCACCACCCCCGCCTGGTTCCGGAGTTGGGCGAGGAGGGGGTGAGCCAGTTGCATCGGCAATTGGTGGCGCGCGTACTCAACCTACCGCCGCTTGGCTTCTGTGAGCGGATCTTCTGGATCGAGGATGGGCCGGACGAGGCCCTTGAAGCCCTGGCCGAGGACAACGACTGGATGGTCGTGGGGCAGCCGGTGGGTGACCTGGGGGAGCGCATGCGACGTATCGCTGCCTTGGGGTTGTCAGAAAACGATGCCGTGGTGCTTATCGGCCAGCATTGCCCGATGCTGGATGCCGATTACCTGTCGGCCGCTTGCGAGGCGCTGCATCAGCACCAGGCGGTTCTGGGGCCGACGGAGGATGGCCGCTACGTGCTCCTCGGCTTGCGACGTGTCGATCCGCGCCTGTTTGAAGCCATGCCCTGGGGCAGTGACCAGGTGCTGGCCCTGACGTGTGAACGCCTGCAGGAGCTGGATTGGCAGCATGGGCTGCTGCCATCGCTATGGGTGATGGACAGTCCCGAGCATCTGCCGCGCCTGGGGCGTCTGGGTTTCAAGCTCGGAACTGTCTGAGGGAAGGTCGACACAGCGGAAGCCATGCCGGGTTGAGCGCTAGAAGAGCTCGTCCTTTTCGAATCGACGCGCTTCACGTTGCAGCTGGTAGACGAAGCGCTCGACGTTGCGCTGTACCAGCCCACTCATGTTGTGGAAGCGGATGCCTACGAAGCTCATACCCAGCTTCTCGTCGAAATGCAGATGGCGTAGCTCAACCGGGGTGGTAACGGGGCCGATGGGCATCTTGGCGCTGAAACGCTCATAAATCTGCCCAGGTTGCAGGCGGCCGCTCAGGTCGCCTTCGAACCGCAGCTTACACCCGGTGGCCGAGATATCCAGCATCACACCCTTTATCGCGGACGACATCTTGTCGCCGTCCAGCTCGATGGGTACCAATTGGCTTTGCTTGAGGGGGGCACGAAAGGCGTTGCGGCGCTGGTGGTAGGTCACCTCGTCGGGCAGTGGGCACCAGTAGCAACGACCTCCCTCGAACTCCCCGAGTGTTGCCGGCTGCTGGGTATCCCAGGCGATACGCACGCCATCATGGAAGCCTTCTACACGGAAGGATTCGCCGCTCTTCAGGAAACGCTCGCCGTCGTTCGGGATCATCTCGTCCAGGGCGATAAGACCGCGATCGCGGTCCACTTCAATCAGGTAACTCTGGAAACGCTGGTTTCGGCCGTGGAAGGTGACGATCAACGGATCGTGATGCTGCTGAAGCAGACGAAGATTGGCCAGGATCTCTACCGGTGTCTTGAGCACCTTGGGGGGTTGAGGGCCGTTAACTTCGTGGAATGGATTGGACACGGTCCAGGTTTCTCCGAACGCAAACGCGGGTTACACAAAGAGCAGTGGCGTCATGCCTCCATGTGTCTTTGTGCCTTTCTTGTAATGTCTTGTCAGGCCTGGCTAAGCGGGCGCTGCTGGCCGATTCTAGCGGCCGCGCCGCGGCTGTCATAGAGGCTGGGCGTGTCACCGCCACGCAGGATGCCGAGCATGCTGCCGATCGTTGCCCGATTGGCGCGGATCAGTCGACCGTTTCGCTCGTTGGTCGTTCTGCATCGTTCGAGCAGCTCGCCCAGTTCGTCGCTGCGTTCGAGCAGTTCCTGGCCCACGGGGGAGCGCTCGGCGAGTTGCTGCAAACCGGCGCGATCGGTGCTCAATTGGAGGCTGGCCAGCAGTTGGCTGCGTTGGTGGCCATGCTGGTCGAGTTGGGCAAGCAGGGGTTGCTTGTCGGCCAGCAGTTTCTCGAGGCGGACGAGGTCGCGCTCGCCCAGAACCTGGAATTCTTCGTCCATTAGCTCAAGCAAACGCTTGGCATGGCCGATATCGTCGGTGAACAGCTGAAGCAGGTTGGTATCGTGCATACGCGCTCTGGGGCCTTAGCGTCCAAGTTCCCCAGCGCCGCCCGTGGACTAGCGCTGGGATTCGAAGTTCAGCAGCTTGCTGGCCACGCGCTTGCTGTCGACCTGGTAGGAGCCGTCGGCAATGGCCTGCTTGAGCTTTTCCACGCGTTCCTTGTCCACCACGGGCAGGTCGCGCAGTTTTTCGCCGGCTTTCTGCAGCACTTGAGCTTCGCTGCTCAGTTGCACGGATTCGCCGCTTTTGGCAGTCGGAGCCTGCTCGCCGGTGTTCTGGGTCGAAGCAGTCTGGCCGCTGGTGACGGTTTCGCTCTTGCCGGCCTGGGTGCTGCCGGTACGCCCGGAGTTGGCAGGCGTGGGGCCGTTATTAAGCCGGTTGAAGTCGATAACCATGATGCTGAACCTCGGACGCTAATTGGACGCTTACCGTTTTATCGGCCCTGTCCGGGATAACTTTAGAAAATTCTTTCGTACCGGCTGAGTTTAGGAAATCAGCCCGGTCCGGCGCCAGCGGAATCATGTCTACATATCTACCTGAACCTGGCCTGGCCCTTTCACTCGGGCCTTGATCACGCGGCCGGAGCTCAGGTTTCGGACCCGTATTTGCTCACCCGGCGCGCCCTTGCTCATGGCTTCGCCCGGCATGCGTACATTGATTGACGAGCCGACGGCGCTGATCACGACCTGGTCGCCCTTGCTCACTACTTCGGCCTGCTCCAGGTGCAATGGGGCCAATACCTGGTCGGAAACCAGGGAGCGCGTAGTTTTCTGTCCAATGATCTGCCCCGGATCGCTCAGAAAGCCCTGGCTCAGGGTGCCCACGTCACGCTCGGCCAGGGCCACGTCCTGATGGGTGATGGGCACGCCACGGCGCAATGCGCGCGTGACTACCACCACTTCGCGATAGAGCTTCACCTGGGCGGGGACGAACACTGTCCAGGGGGCGCTGCCCTCACAGCTGATTCGTACCGTGACACGCCCCAGCGGCTGGGCAGGGCTTTCCAGCTTGGCCGTCAAATCCCTGTCGCATTCTGCCAGCCGCAGGCGGGGATCGAGCCGGTTGACCTGGATTTCGCTGCGACCCTGGATATTGCCGCGCTGCAGATATTCTTCGACGGTGAACTCAAGAAAGCCTTCGGCGGTGCCGATAAGTACTTCAGGCGACGTCACACTCGCACTCGACGCAGGGCTGTAGCCGAGACAGCACAAAGCGGGTAAAACAGCCGCAAGCGTATTGCGGCGTTTTGCCATCAGGTGTCGGAAAAGCGTCATCATGGTGTTCATGCAAACTTAGAAGCAAGGCTCGTGCCGCCTGCTAGGCTGAAGCGGGCGCTCATCGACTTGTAATAGGAGTCTGGTCATGGCCGGTGTTTTGGATTCGGTTAACCAGCGTACTCAACTGGTCGGGCAGAACCGCCTGGAGCTGCTGCTGTTCCGTCTTGACGGGCCGCAGCTGTACGGGATCAACGTGTTCAAGGTGAAGGAGGTACTGCAGTGCCCCCGTCTCACTCTGATGCCCAAGTCCAGTCCGGTTGTACGCGGGGTCGCCAATATCCGTGGGGGTACCATTCCGATTCTCGACCTGTCCATGGCGACCGGGCGCAGAGGCCTCGATGACCTGAAGAACAGCTTCGTCATCATCACGGAATACAACACCAAGGTGCAGGGGTTCCTGGTGCGCTCGGTGGAGCGCATCGTCAACATGAACTGGGAGGAGATCCATCCGCCACCCAAGGGAACCGGTCGCGACCATTACCTGACGGCGGTCACCCGGGTCGACAAGCAGTTGGTGGAAATCATCGACGTCGAGAAGATCCTCGCCGAAGTGGCGCCCACCTCCGAAGTGGTGTCCGAAGGCGTTATCGATATCGACACCCAGAGCAAGGCCGTCAGCAAGCGCGTCCTGATCGTCGACGACTCTTCCGTCGCGCGCAAGCAGGTGATCCGTTGCCTGGAAACCGTCGGCGTCGAGGTCAAGGCCTTGAACGATGGGCGCCAAGCCTACAACTACCTGCGTGAATTGGTGGAAGAAGGCAAGGCGCCGGAACAGGAATTGCTGATGATCGTTTCCGACATCGAGATGCCGGAGATGGATGGCTATACCCTGACGGCGGAGATCCGCAACGATCCGCGCATGCAGAAGTTGCATATCCTCCTGCATACTTCGCTTTCGGGTGTGTTCAACCAGGCAATGGTGAAGAAGGTCGGGGCGGATGACTTCCTCGCCAAGTTCAAGCCGGATGACCTGGCCGCGCGAGTCGTGGAACGCATCAAGGTAACGGACGGGGGCTGATTCGGCCCCCTGACACGGAAACAGATCGGTGAGGCGCCCTTAGTGTCTTCAGGCAATGTGGAGTTCGAGCAGTTCCGGGTGTTCCTGGAAAAGACCTGCGGCATCCTGCTGGGCAGCAACAAGCAGTATCTGGTCTCCAGTCGGCTGAACAAGCTGATGGAGCAGAACGGCATCAAGACGCTGGGTGAACTCACTCAGCGCATCCAGGGATTTTCCCGTGGTGGCCTGCGCGAGCAGGTCATCGATGCCATGACCACCAACGAGACCTTGTGGTTTCGAGATACCTATCCCTTCGAAGTGCTGAAAAGCCGGGTGCTGCCCGAGCTGCTCAAGGCCAACCCGAATCAGCCGCTGCGCATCTGGTCGGCGGCCAGTTCGTCGGGGCAGGAACCGTTCTCCATTTCCATGACGATCGACGAGTACGAGAAGATCAACCTCGGCCAGCTCAAGGCCGGCGCGCGAATCGTCGCTACGGATCTGTCCAGCTCGATGCTGGCGGCCTGCCGCTCTGGCGAGTACGACAGCCTGGCCATGGGGCGGGGCCTCTCGCAGGAACGTCTGGTACGTTACTTCGACCCGAAAGGGCCGGGGCGTTGGGCAGTCAAGCCGGCCATTCGCAGCCGTGTGGAGTTTCGTCCGCTGAACCTGCTGGACAGCTATGCGGCGCTGGGCAAGTTCGACATCGTCTTTTGCCGCAATGTGCTGATCTACTTCTCCGCCGATGTGAAGAAGGACATCCTCACTCGCATCCACGCCACCCTTAAACCGGGCGGCTATCTGTTCCTCGGCGCGTCCGAGGCGCTGAACGGCCTGCCGGACCTCTACCAGATGGTCCAGTGCAGTCCGGGGATCATTTACAAGGTGAAGTAAAGAGGGAGGCCAGTGGCCTCCCTCTTTATTTGTCCGAGCGCACGTTACACCAAAGTCAGTGTCACGTTGATGTTGCCACGCGTAGCGTTGGAGTAAGGGCAGACGATGTGCGCCTTGTCCACCAGTTCCTTGGCGGCCTGCTTGTCCAACCCGGGCAGGGAAATCTTCAATTCGACTTCGATGCCGAAACCTGTCGGCAGGGTACCGATGCCCACGGCACCTTCTATATAGGTGTCTTCGCTGAGAGTGATTTTCTCCTTGCCGGCGACGAACTTGATCGCACCGAGGAAGCACGCTGAGTAACCCGCCGCGAAGAGCTGCTCGGGGTTGGTGCCGTCGCCACCAGGGCCGCCCAGCTCCTTGGGAGTGGTCAGCTTCACATCCAGCACGCCGTCCGAGGACACGGCGCGGCCTTCACGGCCGCCGTAGGCTTCGGCGTGGGCGGTGTACAGGGCTTTTTCAATGGGCATGGCGCGTCTCCAGTTGAGGGAAGAGACAAGCAAGCCTAGTCAATGGATGCGATCTGCCCACTGCCGTTTGACTGAAAAGGCCCCTGGGTCAGGCTGTCAGCCAATCGATGAACAGGGCGAACAACTCCGCCTGGGAGCTGATTTCCAGCTTGGTGTAGAGATTCTTGCGGTGCATGCGCACGGTTTCCGGGGAGATTTCCAGCACCTTGGCGCTGGATTTTGCCGAGTGCCCGCGAAGCAGCAGGTGGGCGATTTCCCGCTCGCGTTCGGTCAGCCGGTCGCTGCCGAAGTTCATGAAGGCCTCGCGTATCTGCTGGTTAAGCGCCGCGGCCGGCGCCGAATGCATGGGCGCAGGTCCATGGCCGTCCAGACAGCGCACCAGTCCGCCGCGCTCGTCGAACTGGCGAATCAGTTCCCGAACCAGCGGCTGTGCGGCCCGAAGAAGGTCCAGCTCGGCAGTGCTGAAGCGTGCGCCGCTGCGACCCTGGTAAACGCACAGCGAAACCTTGCGCTGGCCGCCCAGGTCGACGATGAAGTGGGCGTCTTCCACCGAGCCGCATTTCAGGTAGTAGGTGCGGTAGTACTCGCTATTGAAGAAGTCGTCCGGGGCGATTTCCGAGAGGTGGTAGAAGCCTTCCTCCAGGCCGTTCTCCAGTGCAAGGCAGAAGGGGTCGAGCATGTAACCACGGGCGTAGTAGCGCTCGGTGAGCGCCTCGCGGTACTCAGCCGGGATTCCACGCTGGTAGAGCGGGCGCGGCGGCAGGCCCTTGCACTCCAGGCCAAGCAGTACGGACTCGATAGGGACGAGGCTGGCCAGCGCCTCTGCCAGCCTCTCGCAAAAGCCGGCTTCGGCAACGCTGGCCATGGCCAGGGCCAGCCCCGCATGCCAGGCATGCAGGGTGGCTGGGGTGGTTCTGTCAGCAGTGGTTTCGGTCATGGCCGGCAGTCTACTGGTGCCGCCAGGTGGCGGCCAGACCCCCTCAACTCCCGGCATAGTCGCCACTTCGCGCAAGGTCGGCGGCGGTTTCGAGGATGGCCTCGCGCAGCGTGTCGACGATCTCGTCCACCTGGGCGTGGGTGATGGTCAGCGGCGGCGACATCACGTTCAGGTGCACGATAGGCCGTACCAGTAATCCGCGCTTCTGCGCCCTCAGGTGGATCTGCTCACCGATATTCAACTCATCGGGGAACAGGGTCTTGCTGGCCTTGTTGGCAACGAACTCGACGCAGGCCATCAACTTCTTGCAGCGCACGCTGCCCACCAGCGGCAGGTCGGCCAGGGTCCGCAGGCGCTCCTCCAGATAGGCACCCACTTCGTCCACATGGGTCAGCAGGTTTTCCCGCTGGATGATCTCGATGTTCTTCAGCGCGCTGACGCAGCTCACCGGGTGCCCGCTGTAGGTGAAGCCATGGCTGAAGCAGCGGCCCTTGCCCGGCTCGCCGATCACCTGCCAGATACGATCGGAGAAGATGCAGGCACCCAGCGGCAGGTAACCGGAAGTTAGGCCTTTGGCGGTAGTGATGATGTCCGGCACGACGCCGAACACATCTTCCGAGGCGAAGAAGGCGCCCAGACGGCCGAAGGAGGTCACCACCTCGTCGGAGATATAGAGCACGTCATGGCGCTGGCAGACCTCCCACATGCGCTTGTGGTAGCCGGCCGGCGGGATGATCACGCCGCCCGAGCCCATGATCGGCTCGGCGAAGAAGGCACCCACCCGGTCCGCACCCAGGGTGAGGATCTTGTCCTCGAACTCGTTGACCAGAAAGTCCAGGAACTGCGCTTCATCCATGCCCGCCGGTGCTCGGTAGGGGTTGGGGCAGGAGATGTGATGGATGCGGTCCTTGAGGAAGTCGAACTCGGCCGGACGGTCCGCTGCCTTGCCGCCCAGCGACATGGTCAGGAACGTGGAGCCGTGGTACGCGTTGATGCGGGTGATGACGTGTTTCTTTTCCGGCTTGCCGCGGCAGTTCTGGTAGTACTGCACCAGGCGGTAGGCGGTATCCACGGCGGTGGAACCGCCGGTGGTGAGGAACACGTGGTCGAGGTCGCCCGGAGCCAGTTCGGCAAGCTTCTCGCAGAGTTCGATGGCCTTGACGTTGGCCATATCGCAGAACGGGTTGGAGTAGGCGAGTTGGCGGACTTGTTCGGCGATGGCCTCGGCCATTTCCTCGCGGCCGAGGCCAATGTTGGTGCACCACATGCCGCCCACGGCGTCCAGGTAGCGATTGCCGGCGGTGTCGAAGATGTAGGCGCCGCTGCCGGCTGCGATGTTCAACGAGCCGTTTTCCCTGTGGTCGTCGAAGATGTGGTAACCGTGCATGTAATGCGCTTTGTCGGCGGCCACCAGGCGCTCATCGTCGAACTGGGCGAAGAAGTCGGTGTTTGGGGTGTTCATGGTCTTTACCTCGGGTCCATCTCTACTGGGCAGTTCAATTCACTTGCCGGTCTTGACCGCATTCCAGGTGCGGGTGATCAGGCGCATCGCTTTCTGCGGCTGGGTTTTCTGGGTGAAGAGCCGGGCGCGGGTCGCGTCGTCGGGATAGATCGCCGGGTCGTTCCTCACCTCGGCGGCTACCAGCGGAGTGGCGGCCTTGTTGCTGTTGGCATAACGGATGTAGTCGGTAACCTGTGCGATCACCTTGGGCTGCAGCATGTATTCGATGAACTTGTGAGCGTTCTCCACATGCGGCGCGTCCTTGGGGATGTAGAAGTCATCGAACCAGATCAGCGAGCCTTCCTTGGGTATGAAGTAGTCCAGCTTCACCTTGGCGCCAGCTTCGGTGGCGCGAGCCTGGGCCGTGGCGTAGTCGCCGGACCAGGTCATGGCGATGCACTGGTCGCCATTGGCAAGACCGTTGAGGTAGCTCATGGAGTCGAACTTGCGGATGTAGGGGCGCACCTTCATCAGCAGGTCCTGGGCGGCCTTTAGGTCTTCGGGCTCGGCGCTGTTCGGGTCGCGCCCTAGGTATGCCAGCGCCAGCGGCAGCACATCAGTGGGGGAGTCGATCAGGGTCACGCCACAATCTGCGAAACGCGACACTATCTCGGGGTCGAAGACCATCGCCAGGGAGCCGATAGGCGCGTCGGGCATGCGCGCCTTGATCATGTCGACGTTGTAGGTGATGCCATTGCTGCCCCAGGTGTAGGGCGCCGAGTAGGCTACGCCCGGATCGAAGTGTTCCAGGTTGGCCAGGACCTGTGGGTCGAGGTTGCTCCAACTGGGCAGGCGGCCCTTGTCCAGCGGCTGGAAGACCCCTGCCTTGAGCAGTGGCGGCACCAGGGCGGCGTTGAGCACCACCAGGTCGTAGCCGGAACGGCCTGGCAGCAACTTGCCCTGCACGGTCTCGTAGGAATCGAAGGTGTCGTAGATCACCTTGATCCCGGTGGCCTTCTCGAACTCGGCGAGGGTGTGTTCACCCATGTAGTCCGACCAGTTGTACAGGCGCAGGGTGTTGCCGTCGTCCGCCGGGCTCAGGGCCGGCAGAAGGATGAGCGTCGCGCCGAGTGCAGCGACCAGGGTCTTGCGCATGTCGGTTCACCTCTATTGTTGTTATCGAATCGCCTCGCTACCTACTTTGTGCCCCTTGGTCGACCTCGGCCATAACCCGAACGGGTAGGTGGGGTCGACTTCCTCCTGTACAGTCGTTCAGAACCTGTCCATGATCTGCCGCGCATCGCAAGAGCTTGAACAGGTTCTACGACTCGCCGGACCACCAAAGGAGCTTTCGGCATGACGACCCAGGATGTGCGCTACTCCCGCCTGGACCCCGAGTTGCGCAAGGCGCACTTGATCGAAGCGACCCTCATATGCCTGAAACGCCACGGTTTCCAAGGGGCCTCCATCCGCAAGATCTGCGCCGAGGCCGGTGTCTCGGTGGGGCTGATCAATCACCACTACGCGAGCAAGGACGAACTGGTCGCCGAGGCCTACCTGGCTGTCACGGGACGGGTGATGAAGCTCCTGCGCGATGCCATCGACGATGCTCCGCCCAGTCCACGGCCGCGACTATCGGCGTTCTTCCAGGCGTCCTTCAGCGCAGAGCTGTTGGACCCCCAACTGCTGGAGGCGTGGCTGGCCTTCTGGGGAGCCGTGAAGACTGCCCAGGCCATCAATCAGGCTCACGATCAGTCCTATGGCGAGTACCGGGCCATTCTTGCCAAGGTGCTCACTGAACTGGCACTTGAGGAGGGCTGGCAGGGTTTCGACGCCGAGCTCGCCGCCATCAGTCTCAGTGCATTGCTCGATGGGCTCTGGCTGGAGTCCGGGCTGAACCCGCACACCTTTACGCCGGCACAAGGCGCGCAGATCTGCGAAGCGTGGGTCGACGGTCTCCAGGCTGGCGGCATGCAGCGCTTCCTGCGTCCCGTCGGCGGCTGTTGATCGATCGTTCAGCGGGCGATAACCTCCAGCCACTCCAACAATAAGATCGCCCCGCCAAGCAGCGGCGGCAGAGGGCATTTGCAATGGCTCCCAGTGTGCTGATCGTCGACGACGATCCGCTGATCCGTGAACTGCTCCAGTCCTACCTCGCCCAGGAGGGCTACCAGGTGCGTTGCGCCAGCACTGCCGAACAGGCAGAAGCCTCGCTGGCGGAAAGCCCGGTAGACCTGGTGATGCTCGACATCCGCCTACCCGGCAAGGACGGCCTGACCCTGACCCGCGAACTGCGTGTGCGTTCCGAGGTCGGCATCATCCTCATCACTGGCCGCAACGATGAAGTCGATCGTATCGTCGGCCTTGAATGCGGCGCCGACGACTACGTGGTCAAACCCCTGAATCCCCGTGAATTGGTGTCCCGCGCCAAGAACCTGGTGCGTCGGGTACGTCATGCCCAGCAACCGGCTGCGGTTCCCGGCAGTCCG
Organism: Pseudomonas sp. DY-1; assembly: GCF_003626975.1. Lineage (NCBI taxonomy): Bacteria > Pseudomonadati > Pseudomonadota > Gammaproteobacteria > Pseudomonadales > Pseudomonadaceae > Pseudomonas > Pseudomonas sp. DY-1. The sequence continues at coordinate 206,118 of NZ_CP032616.1, forward strand.
CTTCGGCGTTTCGCCGACTGGATGCTGGACAACGACCGCCGCCGCCTGATCGATCAGGACGGCAGCGAGACCCTGCTAACTCATGGCGAGTTCCAGTTGCTCAGCGTGTTCCTGCGCAATGCCGGGCACACCCTTAGCCGCGACCAATTGATGGACCAGATCCGCAACCGCGAATGGCTACCCAATGACCGCTCCATCGATGTGCTGGTCGGGCGGCTGCGCCGCAAGCTGCGCGACGATCCCGCTGAACCGCAGCTGATCATCACCATCCACGGCACGGGTTATTTGTTCACCGCCACGGCCAGCGCTGCCTGAATCCATGGCGCGTACCTGGCTGCTGGCGCTGTTCATGCTCTGCAATACCGTCCATGCCGCGCCTGCCGTGCGCTACTGCGACTATCCGGTCTATCCGCCGATTTCCTGGAGCGACGGCAAGCAGGTACGCGGCCTGGCGCCGAGAGTGGTCAAGGCAGTGTTTGCCAGACTCGGCCTGGACGTGGAAATGGTGGTGCTGGGTAACTGGAAGCGCTGCCTGATGGATGCCGCGCAGGGACGTGTGGATGTGGTGCTGGCGTACCGGACGCCCGAGCGTATGGCCGAGCTGGCCTTTGCCGAAACCGCCGTGCTGCGCGAGGAGGTGGCGGTGTTCTACAACCGGCAGCGCCCGCTTGAGGTGAACAAGCTGGAAGACCTCACGCGCTATCGCGGAGGCCTGCTGTTTGGTGAAAGCTACGGCGAAGCGTTCGACCAGGCTGTTGCCCGCGCTGGCAATATCGAATGGGTGTCCGACAGCCAGCAGAACTTCGGCAAGCTGATTCGTGGCCGGATCGACTTCATTCCCCATGAGCGGCGCACCGGGTTGCTCTATATCGAGCACCTGCCAGGCGGCAGCGATATCCGGGCCCTGCCGCTGACCCTGGCGGTGGATCACCTGCGTCTGGCGGTGTCACGACATTCCCCATTGGCGGTGCGCATGGGGGAAATCGACCGCGAGCTGCAGCACCTGGCCGATAGCGGTGAAATCGAGCGCTGGCTGGCGGAGAGCGAAGCCACCTACCGCGACATGATCGCCCAGCCGGAGTCGCGCCGATGACCGTGCCGAAACCCGCCAGCGGCCTGCTGCGACGGCTGCTGCTGTTCATCCTGTTGTTCAGCCTGTGCTTCACGCTGGTGGCCAGCGCAGTGCAACTGCACTTGGAATACCGCCGCGAGATGCGCGACATCGACGCGCGACTGGACCTGATCCGTGTCGGCTACTTGGCCAGCTTCGAGCGCAGCCTTTGGGATCTCAATCAGGAACAGCTCAAGATGCAGTTGCGCGGCCTGGCAGACTTTCCCGATATCGCCAGAGTTCGCCTGACGAGCGCTGATTTCGATTTGCAGGAAGGTGCCAGCGACCCCACCGGTCCGCTGCGACGCGAGCATTTTCCGCTTTCCTACCAGCCGCCCAGTGGCGAGCCACGCCAGTTGGGCGAACTGGAAGTCGCCATCGACCTCGGGGCTGTCTATCAGCGCCTTTATGCCACTGGCCTCACCAGCCTGCTGTGGATGGGAGTCTTCCTGTGTGGTCTCGCGATAACTCTGTCCTGGCTGTTCCATCGACTGGTCACCCGCCATCTGCAGGTCATGGCCGATTTCGCCCGGCGCATCGGCGCTGGTGACTGGCATGAGGCGTTGCACCTCGATCGCCGGGGTGGGCGCGGCGCCGATGAGATCGACACGGTCGCGCAGGCCCTCGACGACATGCGCCGCGCTTTTGTCGACGATATTCAGCGCCGCGAAGAGGATCGGGCCGCTTTGCAGGGCATGGTGGAACGGCGCACTGCCAGCCTGCAACGGGCCAAGGAAGATGCCGAGGCAGCCAACCTCGCCAAGTCGCGCTTCCTTGCCACCATGAGTCACGAAATCCGCACCCCCCTCAATGGCATCCTCGGCATGGCCGAGCTGCTGCGTGGCGCTACTCTGGACGAGCGCGACGGAAAGCGGCTGGACGCCCTGTACAAGGCGGCGGAAGGCTTGCTGGCAATTCTCAATGAGGTGCTCTATTTCGCCCGCCTGGAGGAAGGGGAGGGCAGGCCTGAGCGGGTCGACTTCTCCTTCCCGGAACTGCTCGACCAGGTGTTGACCCTGCTGGAGCCCAGGGCCGGTGCTAATGGCACCATCCTTCGTTCGCGCCTGGATCCGAGGGTCCAGGTGCGCTGCCACGGCGCTGAACAGTTCCTGCGCCAAGTGCTGAGCAATCTGTTGGCCAATGCGGTGAAGTTCACTACGGACGGGGAAATCCTGGTGGATGTGCGGCTGCTGGAGTCGAAGCCCGATGGGCAACGACTGCGCATCAGCATCACTGACGATGGCATTGGCATCGCGCCTGAGATGCAGGCGAAAATCTTCGAGCGCTTCACCCAGGCCAGCGAAGCTGTCGCCCAACGCTACGGAGGCACAGGCCTGGGGCTGGCCATCAGCAGGCGTCTGGTGGAGTTGATGGGGGGCAGTATCGGTGTCGAGAGCGTGGAAGGTGAGGGAAGCTGTTTCTGGTTCGAGCTGACATTGCCAGTCGCACGAAATCAGAACAGCATCCCGGCTATCACGGCACCGGGCCAGCCGCTGGATGTGCTTGTGGTCGAGGACGTCGCCCTCAACCGCGAAGTCGTGACCGGGCTACTGGAGCGTGATGGCCACAGCGTCACCTTGGCAGAGGACGCCGAGCCGGCCTTGCAGCTTTGCCGGCAGCGACGCTTCGACCTGATCCTGCTGGACCTTCACCTGCCGGGCATGGCCGGCACCGAGCTATGCCGGCTGATCCGTGGCGACTTCGAGGGTGCCAACCGGGGCACCCGCATCCTCGCCTTTACCGCCAGCCTGCAGCCGGCCCTGGTGCGCAGCTGCCTGGACGCCGGCATGGATGGTGCGCTGGCCAAGCCGTTGAAGCTCGACGACCTGCGCCGTGCCCTGACCAGGCCAGGAACGGTGGCCGTAGAGGTGGAGAGTGACGAGCTGCTGGACCAGCAATTGCTGGACACCCATCGCGGCCTTCTCGGAGAGCAGAAGGTCCAGGGGCTGTTGGTCCTGCTGCGACGCATGCTCGACGAACAGCGTACCGGCTTGCTGGATGCTCTGGAGGCACAGGATTGCGCCGAAGTCGGGCACCTCGCCCATCGCCTCGCCGGCAGCAGTGAGTCCCTCGGGCTACGTGCATTGGCGAGCTGCTTGCGAGAGCTGGAAGACCTGGCGCAGGCCGGCGATGCGCTCGCCCTGCCTGCGCTGACACCGCGCCTGGAAGAGCTGCTGGCGCGCTCTGTCCAGATGCTGGACGAGCAATTGCAGCGCGCCTAGTGAGCGTCGAACAAATTCCTTACGACTTTTTACAATTTCGATCCCCGCATTCAACGGCGTCTTACAAGTCCTTCCAATAATCGGTCCGAGCCGCGTCCAACGCGGTCCTCGTGGCCTATTGGAGACAAGAATAATGACCAGCAAAGCCCGCCTCTCCCGTCGTACCTTCACCGAGGTGCGCCATGTCTGAAGAACGCATCCAGCTCACCCGCGCGCTGAAAAGCCGCCATATCTTCATGCTGTCCCTCGGTGGGGTGATCGGCACTGGCCTGTTCATGGGCTCGGGCATCACCATCCACCAGGGCGGCCCCGCAGGCGCGGTGCTGGCCTACCTGGTAGCCGGCCTGCTGATGTACCTGGTGATGGTCTGCCTCGGTGAGCTCTCGGTACAGATGCCGGTATCCGGCTCTTTCCAGGCCCATGCCACCCGTTACATCGGTCCCGGTACCGGCTTCATGATCGGCTGGGTCTACTGGATGAGTTGGGCCACCACGGTTGGCCTGGAATTCACCGCAGCCGGCATGCTGATGACGCGCTGGTTCCCCGAAGTCCCCATCTGGTACTGGTCGGCACTGTTCGTGGTGGTGCTGTTCTCCCTGAATGCCCTGGCCACTCGCGCCTTTGGCGAGGCGGAGTACTGGTTCTCTGGAATCAAGGTGGCGGCCATTCTCGGCTTCATCGTCGTCGGCCTCCTGGCAATCTTCGGCGGCCTGCCGCTAGCCAGTGGCGAACCGGCGCCGAAGTTCTCCAACCTGATCGGTGACACCCTGTTCCCCAACGGCCTTTCTGCGGTGTTCGCCGTGATGATGGCGGTGGTTTATGCCTTCCAGGGGTGCGAGATCATGGGTGTGGCCGCCGGTGAGACGGATCAGCCGGAGAAAAGCATTCCGCGCGCTGTGCGCAACGTAGTGTTTCGCGTGCTGATCTTCTATGTGCTGGCCATCGTGGTGCTTTCGGCCATCGTTCCCTGGCAGGAGGCGGGCCTGATGGAAAGTCCGTTCGTCCAGGTGTTCGATATGGTCGGAATTCCGTTTGCAGCCGACCTGATGAACTTCGTCATCCTCACCGCCATCCTCTCGGTGGGAAACTCAGGTCTCTATGCTTCAACCCGGATTCTCTGGGCCATGTCCAAAACCGAAATGGCGCCGCGTAGCCTGGCAACACTCAGCAAGCGCGGTGTACCGCTGCGTGCCCTCTGCATCACCTTGTGCTTCGCACTGCTGTCGCTGCTGACCAGCGTCGTAGCCGCCGACACCCTGTTCATGGTGCTGATGGCCGTCAGCGGCATGGCCGGCACCGTGACCTGGATCGTCATCGCTCTGGCGCAGTACCGTTTCCGCCGCGCGCACTACAAGGCCGGCGGTACCGTTCAGGACCTGAAGTACGCAGCGCCCCTGTATCCCATCCTGCCTCTGGCCTGCATCCTGCTGTGCAGCTCGCTGTTCGTCTTCCTGGCAATGGACCCGACACAACGGCCGTCGCTTTACTGGGGCTTCGGCTTCGTCGGTATCTGCTACGCCGTCTACTACTTCCTGCAATTCAAGCGTCAGCGCCGGGCGATGGTTGCTCCTGCGGTGTAACGTCCTCGCGCGCTATTGGCGAATGACTTCGCGCCTACAGAAAGCGTGCAAATCTTCAACCTCACACGGACTGCCCCCTCTCCCTCTGGGGGAGGGGGCCAATCCTCAGCTCGAGCTTCCTGCCCATTTTGAGGGAAAGGATTGTCGGTTTCGAGTTGTTCAAAGATGTAACAACCGTCGCTCCCGTTACGTTTCTCTCCGGGCTAAATCAATTTAAAACAAACACTTAGGTGTATGGCTTCGACGTTACATACCCCATTTGGGCGGGATTGCCGGCTTCCTGAACACTCGTTTAGGATCGTCCTGAATTCCTCACCACCAATCACAACAAGACGAGGGTTGCGATGACCACCTTGCTCAGCCAGGTCGAAGCCGGTGTCGCCCGGATCACCCTGAACCGCCCCCAACAGCGCAATGCGCTGGACATTCCCACCCTGAACGCCCTGCTTGAACTGCTTGCTGCCCATGAAGTCGATCCGGCCGTGCGCGTTGTGATGCTGACCGGAGAAGGGCGCAGTTTCTGCGCTGGTGCCGATCTTGCCGAATGGGCCGACGCGGAAGCCCGCGGCGAGTTGGAAACCTATGGCTGGACCGAAACAGCCCACGCCCTGATGACCCGGCTGCATGGCCTGGCCAAACCTACCATCGCCGCCATCAATGGAACCGCCGTCGGCGCGGGGATGGACCTCGCGCTGTGCTGCGACCTTCGCGTTGCCGCCGCCTCGGCGCGCTTCAAGGCTGGCTACACCGGCATGGCCTATTCGCCGGATGCGGGGGCCAGTTGGCACCTTCCGCGCCTGATTGGCGCCGAACAGGCCAAGCGCCTGCTGTTCCTCGATGAACTCTGGAGTGCCGACCGCGCGCTGTCGGCAGGGCTGGTAGGTGAAGTCTGCGCCGACGAGCAACTGCAGGCTGTCGCCGGTGAGCTGGCTGCGCGCCTGGCAGTTGGTCCCACCTTCGCCTTTGCCCAGGCCAAGGCGCTGATTCGTGATGGCGCCAGCCGTAGCCTCGCCCAGCAACTGGAAGCCGAACAGGCTGCCGGCTTGCTGTGTGGCCGCAGCGAAGACGCCGCCGAAGCGCTGCGCGCCGTGGCCGAGAAACGTTCCCCTCAATTCAAAGGCCGCTAAGCGCGGGCAGGTGACTCCCATGGATTTCAAACTGACCCAGGAACAGGAAATGCTCGTCGAGGCGGTGAAGAGCTTCGTCGAGAAGGAACTGTTGCCGTATGAAGAGGAAGTGGACCGCGCCGACGCCGTCTCCCCGGAGCTGGCTGCGCAGATTCGCGGCAAGGCGCTGGCCGCCGGCTTCTATGCCTTCAACATGCCGGAAGAGGTAGGTGGAGGCGGACTCGACTACCTGTCCCAGGCTTTGGTCGAGCGCGAGCTGTCCAAGGTGTCCTGGGCGTTGCATGTGTTCGTCGCGCGGCCTTCGAAGATCCTCATGGCCTGCAAGGGCGAGCAGATCGAGCAGTACTTGCTGCCCTGCATCCAGGGAGAAAAGATCGACTGCTTCGCCCTGACCGAACCGGGTGCCGGGTCCGACGCCAACTCCATCAAGACCCGCGCAGTGCGCGATGGCGACGACTTCATCCTGAACGGTGCGAAGCACTTCATCAGTCACGCCGGTCATGCCGACTTCGCCATCGTTTTCGCCGTCACCGACACCTACGAGCGCAACGGCAAGAAGCGCAATGCCGTCACTGCCTTCCTGGTGGACAAGGGCACTCCCGGCATGACCGTGCGCCGTGGTCCCCGGTGTGTCAGCAACAAGGGCTATCACACCTACGAAATCTTCTTCGATGACTGCCGCGTGCCGGCCTCCAAGGTCCTTGGCGAAGTGGACAAGGGTTGGGAAGTGGCCAACGCCTGGCTCACCGCCGGCCGTGTAATGGTGGCGGCCAATTGTGTTGGCCAGGCCCAACGCGCCCTCGATCTGTCGTTGCAATGGGCCGCCGACCGCAAACAGTTCGGCCAGCCCATAGGTACTTACCAGGGCATCTCCTTCAAGCTCGCGGACATGGCCACGCAAATTCGCGCGGCCGAGCTGATGACCCTGCACACCGCGTGGAAAATGGACCAGGGCAGCATGACTGACGGCGAGGCCGGCATGGCCAAGCTGTTCGCCAGCGAAGTGCTGGGCAAGGTGGCCGACGAGACCGTGCAGATCTTCGGCGGCATGGGCCTGATGGATGAAGGTCCGGTGGAACGCATCTGGCGCAACGCCCGGATCGAGCGAATCTGGGAAGGCACCTCGGAAATCCAGCGCCACATCATTTCCCGCGAACTGCTGCGGCCGCTGCTGCGCTGACGCCTCAGCTCCCCGCTCCCTTCGGTGTCGATGAGCGATTGATCTCGAAGCGATCGCGCCGGGGTGCGGAGCGGGGCAGGGGTTGAGGGAAATCCTGCCAAGTCCCAAGCCGAGAACTGACATGAATAGAGACAACCTCAAGCGCCTGCTGGCGCCCCGGCATCTGGCCTTCATCGGCGGTCGCAGCATGGCCCGTGCGCTCAAGCGCTGCGCCGAGGGCGGCTTTGCCGGCCAGATGTGGCTGGTCAATCCCCAGCACGCCGAACTGGAAGGCGTGAATTGCGTGGCCAGTGTCGCCGAACTGCCCTGCGGGCCGGATGCGGTGTTCATCGCCACCAACCGCGAGCAGACCCTGGACAGCGTTGCCGCGCTTGCCGCAAAGGGAGCGGGAGGCGCCATCTGCTACGCCTCCGGCTTTGCCGAAACCGGTGCCGAAGGCCAGGCCCTGCAGGCACAACTGCTTGCGGCGGCCGGCGAAATGGCGCTGCTCGGCCCGAACTGCTACGGCCTGCTGGACTACCTGCATGGCGCGGCTCTCTGGCCAGTAGCCCATGGCGGCCAACTGGTGGAGAAGGGCGTGGCGGTGCTCACGCAGAGTGGCAACTTCGCCTACAACCTGTCCATGAGTGACCGCTCCCTGCACGTGGCCTACATGGCCTCTGTGGGCAATCAGGCCCAACTGGGCGTGGCCGAACTGATGGATGTGCTGTTGGATGAACCTCGCGTCACAGCCATCGGTCTGCACCTCGAGGGCTTGAAGAACATACCGGGCTTTGCCCGCGCGGCGCACAAGGCGTTGGAGAAGGGCATCCCGATCATCGCCTTGAAGACTGGTGTATCGCAGATTGGCGCAGAGCTCGCTCTCAGCCACACCAGCTCCCTTGCTGGCTCCGATACGTTGTACGACAGCCTCTTCGAGCGTCTCGGAGTGATTCGTGTCAGTGGCCCGGTGAGTTTCATGGAAACCCTCAAGGCTGCGGCCTGCGGCAAGCTGCCAAGCGGTCCCGGCCTGATCGCCCTGGCCTGTTCCGGCGGCGATGCCGGGCTGATCGCCGACTACGCCGAACTCAACGGTCTGCAATTGCCGAAGCTGGACGACGGTCAATGTCGCGAGCTGGCGCAGGTCCTGCCGGCTTACGCCAACATCGCCAACCCATTGGACTTCACCACTGCCATCTGGGGCGATGGTGCTGCACTGGCGCGCATGCTCGACAGCGCTATGGACAGTCCCGCCGACGCCGCGCTGCTTGTGCTCGACTACCCGGGCGAAGATACCGGAGAGCGCCCTCAGTGCGACCTGCTGCTGGAGCTCTACTGCGACGCCCTCGCGCGTCACGGCAAGACTGGCTTCATCGCTTCGGCCTTGCCCGAACTGCTGCCGCCCCATGCCCGTGAATACCTGCATGCTCGTGGCGTGGCCGCCCTGCAAGGGGTGGAAGATGGGTTGGCCGCCTGGGGCCGCATCGCCACCTACCGGCAGCGCCGCGACCGATTGCTGGCGCGAGGTGAGTCGGCCCTGGTGCCCCTGAGCCCGGCTCCTGTGGCAGAGGGCGAATTGCTCGACGAGTGGCAATCCAAGCAAGCCCTGCGCACTTTCGGCCTCCCGGTGCCGCAGGCGCTGCTGAGTACTCCTGAGCGGGCGCTGGAGGATGCCGGGAGGCTTGGCTATCCGCTGGTACTGAAAGCCGTCAGCGCCCATTTGCCGCACAAGACCGAAGCCGGCGCGGTTGCGCTCAACCTGCGCGACGCCGAGTCCCTGGACCAGGCCCTGGGCGAGATGCGGCAACGTATTGCCGCCTATGCACCGGGCGTGGCCTTCGACCAGGTATTGCTGGAGCGCATGGCCACACCGCCGCTGGCGGAGCTGATTGTGGGCGTCAAACGCGAAGAAGGTTTCGGCCTGGCTTTGGTGATCGGCGCCGGTGGCATTCTCGTCGAGTTGCTCAAGGACAGCCGCAGCCTACTGCTGCCCACCAACGATGCGGCAATCCGCGATGCCCTGTTGAGCTTGCGTAGCGCGCCGCTGCTTACCGGCTTCCGTGGGCGGCCGGCGGCCGACCTGGAGGTGCTGGTGGCCGCCATTCGCGCTGTGGCGGATTACGCCTGCGAGAACGCCGGGCGCTTGCTGGAGCTGGACGTGAACCCACTGCTGGTCTGCGCGGAAGGCGCCGTGGCGGTGGATGCACTGATCCGTATCGCGGAATGACATCCCCTCCTGTAGGAGCGAGCTTGCTCGCGAGCGGCGGAGCACGAGAGTTTCGCCAGCAAGCTGGCTCCTACAGGTCTTGGCATCGATTCGAGGGAATACCACATGCAACAACAGAATAGCCTCACCGGCGGCCAGGCCCTGGTTCGCCTCCTGGCCAGCTATGGCGTGGATACCGTGTTCGGTATCCCCGGCGTCCATACCCTGGAGTTGTACCGCGGCTTGCCCGGCAGTGGCATCCGGCACGTGCTGACCCGGCACGAGCAGGGTGCCGGTTTCATGGCTGACGGCTATGCGCGGGTCAGTGGCAAACCCGGTGTCTGCTTCATCATCACCGGTCCCGGCGTGACCAATGCGGCTACCCCCATCGGCCAGGCCTACGCCGATTCGATCCCGATGCTGGTGATCTCCAGCGTCAACCACACGGCGAGCCTCGGCAAAGGCTGGGGCTGCCTGCACGAAACCCAGGACCAGCGCGCCATTACCACCCCCATCACCGCTTTCTCGGCCGTGGCCCTGACTCCGGAAGACCTGCCCGAACTGGTGGCGCGCGCCTATGCCGTGTTCGACGGCGAACGTCCGCGCCCGGTACATATCTCCGTGCCGCTCGACGTGCTTGCCGCCCCGGTGGCACGGGACTGGACCGCCGAGGTGGTACGCCGCCCCGGCCGTGGCTTGCCGGATAGCGCGTCCCTGGATGCGGCGGCCAAGCGGCTGGCCATGGCCAAGCGACCGATGATCATCGCGGGTGGTGGCGCCCTCGGGGCTGTCGACGCCCTGCAGGCATTCAGCGAACGTCTGGCTGCCCCCGTATTCACCAGCGTGGCTGGCAAGGGGCTGTTGCCGCCGGATGCTCCGCTCAACGCCGGTTCCAGCCTTTGCATGGCGCCCGGTTGGGAAATGATCGCCGAGGCTGACCTGGTGCTGGCCGTGGGTACCGAAATGGCTGATACGGACTTCTGGCGTGAGCGTCTGCCGCTGTCCGGCGAACTGATCCGAATCGATGTCGACCCGCGCAAGTTCAATGATTTCTACCCCTGTGCCGTGGCGCTTCGGGGCGACGCCCGACAGTCGCTCGAGGCGCTGCTGGCACGCATTCCCGAAGCAGGCAGGGCAGGGCAGGAAGCCGCCGCCCGCGTAGCTCGCCTGCATGAGGCGATACGCAATGGCCACGCCCCTCTGCAGGGTATTCACCAAGGCATCCTCGACCGCATTGCCGCCACGTTGCCGGCCAGTGCCTTCATCAGCACCGACATGACCCAGCTTGCCTACACCGGCAACTACGCATTCGCCAGCCGGGCGCCGCGCAGCTGGCTGCACCCTACGGGCTACGGCACGCTCGGTTACGGCCTGCCGGCCGGCATCGGCGCCAAGTTCGGTGCGCCAGAGCGGGCCGGCCTGGTGCTCGTTGGCGATGGCGGATTCCTCTACACCGTGCAGGAACTGGCCACCGCGACGGAAGAGCTCGACAGCCCGCTGGTGGTGCTGCTGTGGAACAACGACGCCCTGGGCCAGATTCGCGACGACATGCAGGCCCTGGACATCGAACCGGTGGGCGTGCTGCCGCGCAACCCCGATTTTGCCGCCCTCGCTCGGGCCTTCGGTTGCACGGTGATGCAGCCGCGGAGCCTCGACGAGCTGGAGCGTGACCTGCGCACAGGCTTCGACCACCCCGGCGTCACCCTGATCGAACTGAAACACGCCTGTGCTCGTTGAGCCTGGGTCAAGGAGATAACCATGCGCTTTTCCGACCTCACCCAACGTATCGCCGGCGATGGCGCGGCAGCCTGGAACATTCACTACCGTGCGCTGGAGCGCCAGGCCCGGGGCGACGACATTCTCCTGCTGTCGGTCGGCGATCCCGATTTCGACACGCCGCAGCCCATCGTCCAGGCCGCCATCGACAGCCTGCTCAATGGCAACACCCATTACTCCGACGTGCGCGGCAAGATCACCCTGCGTCAGCGTATCGCCGACTGGCACAACCAGCGCAGTGGGCAGAATGTCGGCACGGACGAAGTCGTGGTGCTGGCCGGTGCGCAGTGCGCGTTGTTCTGCGTCGTGCAGTGTCTGCTCAATCCGGGCGATGAGGTCATAGTCGCCGAGCCCATGTACGTCACCTACGAAGCGGTGTTTGGTGCCTGTGGAGCGAAGGTGGTCCCGGTACCGGTACGTTCGGAGAACGGCTTCCGCATCCAGGCGGAGGATGTCGCCGCCGCCATTACCCCGCGCACCCGGGCACTGGCCCTGAACAGCCCGCACAACCCGTCCGGTGCCAGTTTGCCGCGCACCACCTGGGAAGCCCTGGCCGAGCTCTGCATTGCCCATGATCTCTGGATGATCTCCGACGAGGTCTACAGCGAACTGCTCTTCGAGGGCCAGCACATCAGCCCGGCCAGCCTGCCAGGAATGGCGGAACGCACCGCCACCATCAACAGCCTGTCCAAGTCCCACGCCATGACCGGATGGCGGGTGGGCTGGGTCGTGGGTTCGAAGGAGCTGTCCGGGCACCTGGAAAACCTCGCCCTGTGCATGCTCTACGGCTCGCCTGACTTCGTTCAGGATGCGGCTTGCGTCGCACTGGACACTCGCCTGCCCGAGCTGGAAGCCATGCGCGAGGCCTATCGCCAGCGACGCGATCTGGTGTGCGCGAGCCTGGAAGGCTGCCCCGGCCTGCGCGCGCTGAAACCGGACGGCGGCATGTTCGTGATGGTGGATATCCGCCCGACCGGGTTATCCGCCCAGGAATTCGCCGACCGACTGCTGGACAACCATGGCGTTTCGGTTCTGGCGGGTGAAGCATTCGGACCTAGCGCGGCCGGGCATATCCGCCTGGGGCTGGTGCTGGGCAGCGAGCCGCTGCAAGAGGCCTGCCGTCGCATTGCCCGCTGCGCGGCCGAGCTGATTGAACAGCGCAAAAACCTGTGAATGATGCTTGGCGCTACGCACCGAATCCCTGATTGTTGGGCTTCGCTACGCTCTGCACCAACCGACGGACCGTCCCATAAGGAACACCCATGAAGATCCTGATCGTCCATGCCCACCCGGAATCGCAGTCCTTCTGCAGCGCCTTGCGCGACCTGGCGGTGGAAACCCTGCAAGGGCAGGGGCACGAAGTCCGGCAGTCCGACCTCCACGCGCTGGATTGGAACCCGGTCGCCAGTGCCGCCGATTTCAGCGAGCGGCAGAACCCCGATTACTTGGTCTATGCCCTGGAGCAACGCGAAGGCGTTAAGGCCGGCAATATCGCGCCGGACATCCAGCGCGAACTCGACAAGCTGCTCTGGGCCGACCTGCTGATACTCAACTTCCCGCTCTACTGGTTCTCGGTTCCGGCCATTCTCAAAGGCTGGATCGACCGGGTGCTGGTATCCGGCGTCTGCTACGGCGGCAAGCGTTTCTACGATCAGGGCGGCCTGGCCGGCAAGAAGGCGCTGGTGACGCTGACCCTGGGCGGCCGCGAACACATGTTCGGTGAGGGCGCCATCCACGGTCCGCTGGAGGACATGCTGCGGCCGTTGCTACGTGGCACCCTGGCCTATGTCGGCCTGGAAGTTCTGCCACCTTTCGTGGCGTGGCACGTGCCCTACATCAGCAGCGATGCGCGCCAGGATTTTCTGCGCGCCTATCAGGATCGGTTGCAGGGGCTGGATCAGGACGTACCGCTCCGGTTTCCCCGGCTGGACCAGTTCGACGACAGGCTGTATCCACTGACTCGTTGAGAGCACTGAGAGCACCAAGGCCGCCCGAGGGCGGCCTTCTTCTTTCTGCGCTGAACTCTTTTTGTAGGGGCGAGCTCTGCTCGCGAAAGTCCCGGGCGTGCTCATTCGCGAGCAAGCTCGCTCCTACCGGTTCTATCGCCGGATGCCCCCCGGCAAAGCGGCAACCAGCGGCAAGTTGCCCTTGCCGCTTTGCCGTCCGTCCAGCGTCCATTGCCGCTTTTTGCCGCTCATTTTTAAATCAAGTAATTGAAAATAAAGGTAAAAATAGTTTGGCACGGCCTTTGCTGAGTGTATGGCAAGCAAACCAGATTGCCACTGGCAAAGGTTCCGGACATGAGCATCAGCTTCGAAAAGGCCCTCGGCATCCATCAGCAAGCCCTCAGCTTCCGCGCTCAGCGTGGCGAGGTGCTGGCCAACAACATCGCCAACGCCGACACCCCGAACTACAAGGCTCGTGACCTGGACTTCGCCAGCGTGCTGGCCCAGCAGTCGGAGAAGGCCGCCCACGGCAGCTTCCAGGCCGCCCGGACCAACGAGCGCCACATCGTCGCCGAAGGTTTCGACATGGCTGACGCCTCGCTGAAGTACCGCATTCCCTTCCAGGCGGCCGTCGACCAGAACACCGTCGACGCCCAGCTGGAACAGTCGAACTACACCGAGAACGCCATGCAGTTCCAGGCCAGCTTCACCTTCCTCAACAGCAAGTTCAAAGGGCTGATCGGCGCCCTGCGCGGCGAATAACGGAGAGCCAAGCCATGTCACTGTCCAGCATCTTCAATATCGCCGGCACCGGCATGAGTGCTCAGAACACTCGGCTGAACACCATCTCCAGCAACATCGCCAACGCCGAAACGGTTTCCTCCAGCCTCGACCAGACCTACCGCGCCCGCCATCCGGTGTTCGCCACCATGTTCCAGGACAGCCTGGGCAACGGCGACCGTGGCTCGCTGTTCGCCGACCAGGACCAGTCCGGCGCTGGCGTGCAGGTGCTCGGCGTGATCGAGGACCAGAGCACCCTGACCCCGCGCTACGAGCCGAACCACCCGGCGGCCAACGCGGATGGCTACGTCTATTACCCGAATGTGAACGTGGTCGAAGAAATGGCCGACATGATTTCCGCCAGCCGGTCCTTCCAGACCAACGTGGAAATGATGAACACCGCCAAACAGATGATGCAGAAAGTGCTGACCCTGGGTCAGTGATAGCGCGCGAGGGAACAGCATGAGTGTCAGCAACGTAGCGTCCACCGATGGCCAGTCGTTTCTCGATCAGTACGCCATCAAGAGCGAAACCAAGAGTAAGGACCTCGGCAAGAACGAGTTCCTCGAGCTGCTGGTCGCTCAGTTGAACAACCAGGATCCGCTGTCTCCCCAGGAGAACGGCGAGTTCATCGCCCAACTGGCGCAGTTCAGCCAGGTGGAAGGCATCGAGAAGCTCAACACCAGCATGGGTTCGCTGCTGTCCGGCTACCAGTCTTCCCAGGCTCTGCAGGCTTCTTCGCTGGTGGGCCGCAAGGTGATCGTGCCGAGCGAGAAGGCGGTGGTGGACACCAGTGAAACCTTCAAGGCCAGCGCCAACCTGCCCATTTCCAGCAGCAACGTCTGGGTCAACGTCTACGACAGCGCCGGCACCTTGGTGAACCGCGTCAACCTCGGAGAGCAGCCGGCTGGCAGCGTGAGCTTCATGTGGGACGGCAAGGACTCCAGCGGCAAGGTCATGCCGCCCGGCACCTACAAGTTCGAAGCCCAGGCCCAGTACGGCAGCGAGACCAAAGCCCTCTACACCATGCTGCCGGCTAACGTCGACAGCGTCACCCTGGGCCAGAATGGCGGCGAACTGATGCTCAACCTTGCGGGTATCGGCAGCGTCGGCCTCTCCAAGGTCCAGGTCATCGGTCAGTAACTTCCCGGTTCAGAGCGCCGGGAAGCACCGGCAAAGGAGATTTAAATGGCGTTCAACATCGGTCTCAGCGGCCTGCGTGCAGCGACCAGCGACCTCAACGTCACCGGTAACAACATCGCCAACGCCGGTACAGCTGGCTTCAAACAGTCCCGAGCGGAGTTCTCCGACGTCTACGCCGCTTCGGTGCTTGGCACTGGCAAGAACGCCCAGGGTAGCGGCGTGCTGCTGGGTGATGTGTCCCAGCTGTTCAACCAGGGCAACATCAACTACACCCAGAACGCCCTGGACCTGGCCATCAACGGCAACGGCTTCTTCCAGACCAGCAACAACGGTGAAGTCAGCTACACCCGCGCCGGCTACTTCGGGACCGACCGCAATGGCTACATCGTCAACAACTTCGGCTACCGCCTGCAGGGTTATGGCATCGACGGCAATGGCAACGTGCAGAACGGCGTGGTCAGCGACCTGCAGATCCAGACCGCCAACCAGGCACCCAAGGCCACTACCCAGGTCGCCCAGAAGTTCAACCTGAACTCCACCACCAAGGCGCCGACCAATACCCCGTTCGATCCGAGCGATCCGACGACCTACACCTCGTCCACCTCGGTCAACATCTATGACTCCCAGGGCAATGCCCATGTCATGACCCAGTACTTCATCAACAACTCCGACCCGGCCGCGACGCCGCCGGTGACCAACAACTGGACCATGGCCGTGCTGGTGGATGGCCGTAACCCATCCAACCCGACCAGCACAGACCCGCACACCACCAACCTGCTGTTCAATGCCGACGGCAGCCTGAACACTGCCGGCATGGCGGCAGGTGGCGAGCTGAACTACGACCCCGCTACCGGGTTGATGAACCTGGATGACTGGGTACCTGCGGTTTCCGATGGCGGCACGCCGGCCAACTGGTCGGCCAACGGCGCCACCGCCAACGCCGGCGGCATCGGCATCGACATTCGCGGCTCCTCCCAGTACTCCAGCGCTTTCGCGGTGAACAGCATCAGCCAGGACGGCTATACCACCGGCCAACTGGCCGGTCTGGAAATCGACGATACCGGCGTGATCTTCGCTCGCTACACCAATGGCCAGTCCAAAGTGCAGGGCCAGGTGATCCTCGCCAACTTCGCCAACGTCCAGGGCCTGAGCCCGGTAGGCAAGACCGGCTGGGTGCAGTCGTTCGAATCCGGCGAGCCGGTGGTTGGTACGCCGCGCTCCGGCACCCTGGGTGCCCTTCAGGCCGGTGCCCTGGAAGACTCCAACGTCGAGTTGTCGGACCAGTTGGTGAACCTGATCGTGGCCCAGCGCAACTACCAGGCGAACGCCAAGACCATCCAGACGGAAGACGCTGTAACCCAGACCATCATCAACCTGCGCTGATGAACTGCTGTTGTAGGGGCGAGCTTGCTCGCGAAGGTTTGCCCATTCGCGGGCAAGCCCGCTCCTACTGGCGGCAATTCCCCTTGCCGTTGGCGGCAGCCCCTCGCCGCCGGCGCTTTGACAAGGCCCTGTAAGGGGCCTTTTCTTTTTTAAAAAAACCCTTATTTGTCAATTGC
The DNA here is from genome assembly GCF_003626975.1 of Pseudomonas sp. DY-1. Taxonomy (NCBI): domain Bacteria; kingdom Pseudomonadati; phylum Pseudomonadota; class Gammaproteobacteria; order Pseudomonadales; family Pseudomonadaceae; genus Pseudomonas; species Pseudomonas sp. DY-1. The sequence continues at coordinate 222,727 of NZ_CP032616.1, forward strand.
TTGCTCGTGATTTTCGGGTTTGGCACGCGGCTTGCTGGATAGCTTGCACAGCGCCAAGGGCGGCAACGCCCACTCGGAGAGATTCATGGACAAGATGCTTTATGTCGCAATGAGCGGAGCCAGCCAGAACAGCCTGGCCCAGCGCGCTCATGCCAATAACCTGGCGAACATCTCGACTTCCGGTTTCCGCCGCGACTTCGAACAGGCGCGTTCCATGCCTGTGTTCGGCGACAGCTTCCCGTCGCGGGTCTATGCCATGACCGAGCGTCCCGGCACCGACTTCACGCCTGGTGCCTTGCAGGAAACCGGTCGCGACCTGGATGTGGCCATCGAAGGGGAGGGCTGGGTTGCCGTGCAAGCCCCCGACGGCAGTGAAGCCTATGTGCGCACCGCCAGCCTGCAGATCGATGCCCTTGGCCAGCTTCGCACCGGCAATGGTTTGCCGGTCATGGGCAATGCCGGTCCCATCGCCATTCCGCCGGAGCAGAAAGTCGAGATCGGCCAGGACGGCACCATCAGCATCCGTGCCCTGGGTGAAGCCCCTAACGTGGTGGCCGAGGTGGATCGCGTCAAACTGGTCAATCCCGATCCCAAGCAGCTGGAGAAGGGCGCCGACGGCTTGATCCGCGTCAAGGACCCGCAGCAGGCGGTGCAAGCCGACGCCAATGTCCGCGTGGCCTCCGGCTTTATCGAAGCCAGCAACGTCAATGCCGTGGAAGAGATGACCGCGATCCTGTCTCTGTCCCGCCAGTTCGAGCTTTCCGTGAAGATGATGCGTACTGCCGAAGACAATTCGTCGGCAATGGCGCGGGTCTTGCAGTTCAGCTAATCACCAGTACGCGGCGCCATGTTTCCGGCGCCCGAGGAGAAGAAAATGCTTCCGGCACTCTGGGTCAGCAAGACCGGCCTGTCCGCCCAGGACATGAACCTGACCACCATTTCCAACAACCTGGCGAACGTTTCGACCACGGGCTTCAAGCGCGATCGCGCAGAGTTCGAGGACCTCCTGTACCAGATCCGTCGCCAGCCGGGTGGCCAGACCAGCCAGGACAGCGAACTGCCGACCGGCCTGCAACTGGGTACCGGTGTGCGCATCGCCGGCACCCAGAAGATCTTCACCCAGGGCAGCCTGCAAACCACCGAGCAGCCGCTGGACATGGCCATCAACGGTCGCGGCTTCTTCCAGGTGCTGATGCCCGATGGCACCGTCGCCTATACCCGCGATGGCAGCTTCCACCTGAACTCCGACGGCCAGATCGTCACCTCCCAGGGCTTCGCCCTGGAACCGGCCATCGTCCTGCCCGCCGAAGTGCAGACCTTCACCGTCGGCGAAGACGGCACCGTCTCCGTGACCACCACCGGCAACCCCGCTGCCCAGGTAATCGGCAATATCCAGACCGCCGACTTCGTCAACTACGGCGGCCTGCAATCCATCGGCAACAACCTGTACCTGGAGACTGCCGCCAGTGGCGCGCCGCAGGTCGGTACGCCGGGTCTGACCGGCCTGGGCGTGGTGCAGCAGAACACCCTGGAGAACTCCAACGTCAGCGTGGTCGAGGAACTGGTGAACATGATCACCACCCAGCGTGCCTACGAGATGAACTCCAAGGTCATCTCCACAGCCGACCAGATGCTCGCTTTCGTCACGCAGAACCTGTAACGCCCTGAGGTAGTTGTCATGAACCGGCTGATCATTCTCCTCCCGCTGCTCGGCATCACCCTCATCCAGGGCTGCGTGCAACCTGCGCCGCGACCGAACGATCCCTATTACGCGCCCGTGCTGCCGCGCACTCCGCTGCCTGCCGCGCAGAGCAACGGCGCCATCTACCAGGCCGGTTTCGAGACCAACCTCTACGACGACCGCAAGGCCTATCGTGTGGGTGACATCATCACCATCACCCTCAACGAGCGCACCCAGGCCAGCAAGAACGCCAACTCGCAGATCCAGAAGGACAGCAACGCCAACATCGGCCTGACTTCGCTGTTCGGTGGTGGCGTCTCGGTGAACAACCCCAATGGCGGCCTCAATCCGCTGGATGCCGCACGACTGTCCCTGGATGCGGAGTACAACGCCACCCGCGATACCAAGGGTGATTCCAAGGCAGGGCAGAGCAACAGCCTGTCAGGTTCCATCACCGTCACCGTGTCCGAAGTCCTGCCCAACGGCATCCTTGCGGTTCGCGGCGAGAAGTGGTTGACCTTGAACACCGGCGACGAGCTGGTGCGCATTGCCGGCATGGTCCGCGCCGATGACATCGGCACCGATAACACCGTGCCGTCCACCCGTGTGGCCGATGCGCGCATCACCTACTCCGGTACCGGCGCCTTCGCCGACGCCAGCCAGCCGGGCTGGTTCGACCGGTTCTTCATGAGCCCGCTGTTCCCGTTCTGATGAGACCGACCATGAAGCGACTGATTTCCGCTCTCTGCCTGCTGTTGGTTGCCGGCCTTGCCCAGGCCGAGCGCCTGAAGGACCTGGCGAGCATCCAGGGTGTGCGGACCAACCAGCTGATCGGCTACGGCCTGGTGGTGGGCCTGAACGGCACAGGTGACCAGACCACCCAGACGCCGTTCACCCTGCAGACCTTCAACAACATGCTGGCGCAGTTCGGCATCAAGGTCCCGGCCAACGTCGGCAACGTGCAGCTGAAGAACGTCGCGGCGGTATCCATCCACGCGGACCTGCCGCCCTTCGCCAAGCCGGGTCAGACCATCGACGTGACCATTTCCTCCATCGGCAACGCCAAGAGCCTACGCGGCGGCAGCCTGCTGATGTCACCGCTCAAGGGTATCGACGGCAATGTCTACGCCATTGCCCAGGGCAACCTGGTGGTGGGCGGCTTCGACGCCGAGGGCAGCGACGGCTCGAAGATCACCGTCAACGTTCCGTCCTCCGGGCGCATTCCTTCCGGCGCCACCGTGGAGCGTCCGGTGCCGAGTGGCTTCGAGCAGGGCAACTTCCTCACCCTGAACCTCAATCGCCCGGACTTCACCACAGCGAAGAACATCGTCGACAAGCTCAACGAACTGCTCGGCCCGGGCGTTGCCCAGGCGGTCGATGGCGGTTCGGTACGGGTCAGTGCGCCGCTCGATCCGAACCAGCGCGTGGACTATCTCTCGGTGATCGAGAACCTGGAAATCGAGGCGGGCCAGGCCGTGGCCAAGGTCATCATCAACTCGCGTACCGGCACCATCGTCATCGGCCAGAACGTGAAGGTGCAGCCGGCTGCCGTGACCCATGGCAGCCTTACCGTGACCATTACCGAAGACCCTATCGTCAGCCAGCCGGAAGCCTTCTCCGGTGGCCAGACCGCAGTAGTGCCGCGCTCGAAGGTGAATGCCGAGGAAGAAGCCAAGCCGATGTTCAAGTTCGGCCCTGGCACCACCCTCGACGAAATCGTGCGTGCAGTTAACCAGGTGGGCGCGGCGCCGTCCGACCTGATGGCCATCCTGGAAGCGCTGAAGCAGGCCGGTGCCCTGCAGGCCGACCTGATCGTGATTTAAGGGAAAGGCGATGAACTCGAAATTCTCCGCAGGCCTCGCTTCCGGCTCCAGGTTGGATAGCGGCGCCTATACCGACCTGAACCGGCTCAGCCAATTCAAGGCCGGCAAGGATCGCGACAGCGAGGGCAACATCCGCAAGGTGGCCCAGGAGTTCGAGTCGCTGTTCCTCAACGAAATGATGAAGTCCATGCGTCAGGCGGGTGAAGCCTTCGCCGAAGGCAACTACCTGAACAGCAACGAAACCAAGACTTACCAGGAAATGCACGACCAGCAGTTGGCCGTGACCTTGTCGAAGCAGGGCGGCGTCGGCCTGGCCGATGTGCTGACCCGACAGCTGTCCAAGACCAACAAGTCGACGGGGCCCAACCCCTTCGCGCAAGTGCAGTCCGGCGTCCAGGCCAACTGGCCTGCGCAGGGCAGCAAGCAGGTGGCGAAGGCGGAAGCCTCGGGCTTCGCCGAGCGCGACGATTCCAGGCTGCTCAATCAGCGTCGCCTGGCATTGCCCGGCAAGCTGAGCGATCGCCAGGCAGCGGGTATCGTGCCGTCGCCCGAGCAGCTTGCCGGTACTTCGCTGGCCGGCAGTGACTGGACCCCTGCCAAGACCTATGCCGCGCCCGAGCGCGAAGTAGTCGGCGCCGAAGAAGTTGAAAGCGCCAAAGGAACGGGCAAGCGCGTGTTCGCGTCGCGCAACGAGTTCATCGAAACCCTGCTGCCAATGGCCGAGAAGGCCGCCGAGCGAATCGGCGTCGACCCCCGTTACCTGGTAGCCCAGGCCGCCCTGGAAACCGGCTGGGGCAAGTCGATCATCCGCGAGGGCGATGGCACCAGCAGTCACAACCTGTTCGGCATCAAGGCGCACAAGAGCTGGGACGGCGATTCGGCGCGGGTGATGACCACCGAGTACAAGGGCGGCAAAGCGGTCAAGGAAGCGGCATCGTTCCGTTCCTACAACTCCTTCGAGCAGAGCTTCCACGACTACGTGAGCTTCCTGCAGAACAACGATCGCTACCAGGACGCGCTGGATTCCGCCGAGAAGCCGGAGCAGTTCGTCCGCGAACTGCAGAAGGCCGGCTACGCCACTGATCCGCAGTACGCCCGCAAGATTTCCCAGATTGCCCGCGGTATGCAGGTTTACCAGGCCGTTGCTGCAGTCGACAGCACGACCACCAGGATATGAGGCTTGAGTCATGGCTGACTTACTGAACATTGGCCTGTCGGGGCTTCGCGTGAGCCAGACGCAGCTCACCGTCACCGGCCACAACATCTCCAACGTCAACACCCCCGGATTCACCCGGCAGAGCGCGACCCAGTCGACGACCCTGCCGCAGTTCTCCGGCTCGGGTTACATCGGCAGCGGCGTCACCCTGACGGATATCCGTCGCAGCTATAGCGAGTTCCTCACTGCCCAGCTGCGCAACACCACGTCGCTGAGCAGCGATGTGGATGCCTACAAGAGCCAGATCGACCAGCTCGATTCGCTGTTGTCCGGCACCACCACCGGCATTACACCGTCGTTGAAGAGCTTCTTCGCGGCCATGCAGACCGCCGCCGAAGACCCCGCCAATATGCCGGCGCGGCAACTGGTGCTGTCCGAGGCCGAAGGGTTGGCTCGACGTTTCAATACCGTCTACGACCGGCTGAGCGCGCAGAACGACTCGCTGAACAAGCAGATGTCGTCGGTGGCGGACCAGGTGAACCGCCTGGCCGGCTCCATCGCCAGTCTCAACGATGCCATCGCGGTCGCGTCATCCAACGGCCAGGTACCCAATGACCTGCTGGACTCCCGTGAGGAGGCGATCCGTCAGCTTTCCACCTACGTGGGCGTCAGCGTGGTACCGCAGAGTGACGGCACCCAGAGCATTTTCGTCGGCACCGGACAGCCGCTGGTGGTGGGTAGCAGCGCCAACCGCCTGGAAGCGGTGCCCGGCAAGGGCGACCCCAGCCGTTTCGAGCTGGAGTTCGTCAGCGGCGATTCCCGTCAGGGCGTCACCACGCTGCTCAGCGGCGGCGAACTGGGTGGCCTGATCCGCTACCGCAACGAGACCCTGGACTCCAGCCTGAACACACTGGGGCGCCTGGCCATGTCGATCAGCGACCAGGTCAACACCCAGCTCGGCCAGGGCCTGGACCTGAAGGGGAAGGTGGGGGCTGCGCTGTTCGGCAACTACAACGACCCGGCCCTGGCGGCGCTGCGGGTCAAGGCCTTCGCCGGCAACAGTAATGCCCAGCCAGCCCTGAACATCACCAATACCAGCCTGCTCAGCACCAGCGACTACCAGATGGAGTACGACGCCACGGCGACGCCGCCCTATACGGTGCGCCGCCTGAGCGACAACCAGGAGATGGTGGTCAGTGACAGCACGCCGTCCGGCACGCTGACGATCAAAGACGCCGCAGGTCGCGACCAGGGCTTCCAGATCGCCCTGGGTGTGCCGACGCCCACCACCGGCGACAAGTTCCTGCTGCAGCCGACGCGCACCGCCGCCAAGGACATCAACACCGTGCTGGACCAGGCGGACCAGTTGGCATTCGCCGCACCGCTGCACTCCGAAGCGAACGTACAGAACAAGGGCACCGGCGCTATCGGCCAGCCCAGCATCACCAATACGCTCAACCCCATGAGCCAGGCGCACCTGGCAGCGATCTCGTCCATCACCATGAATTACACGGCGGGCACTCCGGGAAGCTTGAGTTTCTCTGGCCTGCCGACTGGCGTGACCATCACCCAGCCGCCGTCCGGAACCCTGAACGTGACGCCGGGGCAGACCAACCAACTGAGCTATACCGTTTCGGTCACCACCGGCACGCCGGCCACCACGCAGGAATACCAGATCACCCAGAGTTTCAGCGGACGTGCGGAAACCGGCGACACCTTCAGCCTCGCCATGAGCACCAATGGCGTCTCCGATAACCGTAACGCGCTCAAGCTGGTGGACCTGCAGAACAAGGCCGCAGTCGGTGTCGACGCCCTGGTTGGCGGCACCGGTTCCAGCTTCTCCGACAGCTATGGTGACCTGGTGGAGCGCGTAGGCACCCTGACCGCTCAGGCACGGGTGGACAGCGAAGCCAGTACGGCGATCCTCAAGCAGGCCACGGATAACCGTGACTCGCTCTCGGCGGTGAGCCTCGACGAAGAGGCAGCCAACCTGATCAAGTTCGAGCAGTACTACAACGCCTCGTCGCAAGTGATTCAAGTTGCCCGAAGCCTGTTCGATACCTTGATGAGCACCTTCCGCTAACGGAGCCTGCGATGCGCATTTCCACCATTCAGCAATACAACAATGGGGTGTCGGGCCTGCAGCGGAATTACGCGAACGTCACCCGTACCCAGGAACAGATCAGCACCGGCAACCGCATCCTCACGCCGGCGGACGATCCCGTGGCTTCGGTGCGCCTGCTGCAACTGGACCAGCAGCAGGGCGTTCTGGATCAATACGCTTCCAACCTGACGGCGGCCAAGAACAGCCTGACCCAGGAAGAGGTGACGCTGAACTCGGTCAATACCGTGCTCCAGCGCGTGCGCGACCTGGCGGGCGAGGCCGGCAACGGCGCCCTCAGCACCGAGGACCGCAAGGCTATCGCTGCCGAACTCAAGGAGCGCGAGGATGAGCTGTTTAGCCTGATGAACACCCGCAACGCGCGGGGTGAATACCTGTTCTCCGGCTTCCAGGGCAAGACCCAGCCCTTCGTACGCAATGCTGACGGCAGCTACAGCTACGAAGGCGACGAAGGCCAGCGCAAGCTGCAGGTGGCGAGCTCCTTGCAGATAGCCATCAGCGATAACGGAAAGCGCGTCTTCGAGAACGTAATCAACGCCGGGCGGTTGGACAGCGCCGTGACCAACAGCCCCGCAGGCTCCACGCTGAGCCCTTCGGCGCCGTTGGTGCAAGACGAGGTAGCCTTCTCCGGCAACCCGCCTTTCCCGGATACCGGCGTGCAGATCGTCTTCGGCAACCCCGACGCCAACAGCTACGAAATCTTCGCTGTGGGCACGACTACGCCAGTGCTTGGCAGCGGCGCCATCGACACGGATGACGCAACCGACGACCAGGTGGTGTTCCGTGGCGTCAGCATCAAGTTCGATGGCGTCCCCGTAGGGGGCGAGACCATCGAAGTGACCGCACAGCCGAACCAGCAGAAGCAGGGCATCCTCGACACCATCGCCAACCTGCGTATGGCGCTTGAGAACGCGCCCAATACGCCAGCCGGCAACAACCTCGTCCGCGATTCCGTCGCTGAGGCCCTGACCAACCTGGACAACGGCATCACCGTGGTCGACTCCGTGCGCGGCGACATCGGCGCACGCCTGAACGTGGTGGAATCCACCGTCACCGACAACGAAGACGTGACTTTGGTGAACCAGTCGATACAGGCCGACCTGCGAGAGCTGGACTACGCCGAGGCGCTGTCGCGGCTGTCCTTCCAGTCGATCATTCTCGAAGCCTCGCAGCAGAGCTACGTGAAGATCGCGGGACTCAGTCTGTTCAACAAGCTGGGCTGATTGGCGCGGGCCAGGAGCCTTGGGGAGAGGGAATGAATATTGGTGTGTTCGGAGCGGGATATGTAGGCCTGGTCCAGGCGGCGGTACTGGCCAACGTGGGCCATAATGTGCTTTGCATCGAAAACGATGCGGTCAAACGGGCGATGCTCGAGCGCGGCGAGTTGCCGATCTTTGAGCCGGGCCTAACGGGCATGGTGCTGACCAATGTCCAGGACGGTCGCCTGCGATTCTCCGGCTCCCTTGAGGAAGCGGTGCGCCATGCCCGGGTTCAGTTCATCGCCGTCGGCACACCCTCCGATGCCCATGGACATGCCGACCTCAGTCAGGTTTTCGAGGTGGCGAGCGGTATCGCCGGCGTCACCGGGACCGACCAGGTGGTGATCAACAAGTCCACTGTGCCGGTAGGGACGGCCGACGAACTCCAGGCCCTGATGGATCAGGTGCTCGCCGAGCGTGGCCGATCCGACCTGCGGCTCGACGTTGTATCCAACCCCGAGTTCCTCAAGCAGGGCGCCGCAGTAAGCGACTGCCAGCGACCCGACCGGATCATCATCGGTGCCCGCGAACCATCCAGCATCGAACTGCTCCAGGAGATCTACAGCCCGTTCAACCGCAATCGCGAAAAGATCATGGTCATGGATCGGCGCAGCGCCGAGCTGACCAAATATGCTGCCAACTGCTTCCTGGCCACCAAAATCTCCTTCATGAACGAGATGGCGGGGCTATCCGAACTTTTCGGTGCCGATATCGAAGCAGTACGTCGAGGCATCGGTGCCGATCCAAGAATCGGCTATGACTTCATCTACCCTGGCTGCGGCTATGGTGGTGCCTGCTTCCCGAAGGATGTCAGCGCGCTGAAGGCGTCCGCGACGCTGGCCGGTCACGAGCCGGCGATCCTGCAGGCGGTGGCGACCGTAAACGAGCGGCAGAAGCGCAAGATTGGCGAGAGCATCCACCGCTACTATGGCGGCGACCTGCGCGGTCGGGTCATTGCCCTGTGGGGGCTCGCCTTCAAGGCCAACACTGGGGACATGCGCGAAGCGCCCAGCCGAACGCTGCTGGAGCAGCTCTGGAAGGCGGGCGCGCGGGTTCGCGCCTACGATCCGGAGGCTATGCCGGAATGCCGTCGGCTCTATGGTGAGCGACGTGACCTCGAACTGGTGGACAGCAAGGAGGAGGCCCTGGAAGGGGCTGATGCGCTGGCCATCGTGACTGACTGGCAGAGCTTCAAGGCGCCGGATTTCGACCTGATCCGCGACACTCTCAAGGACGCTCTGATCTTCGATGGGCGCAACCTCTACGATCCCCGCGTGATGCAACGCTACGGCCTGCGTTACCACTCTATCGGCCGTCTCCCGGCCTGATTGCTCCCCGCTGGATACCCACCCGGTCGATTGCCGTCGACCGGGTATGGCCTGCTTATTGCAGCGCCAGGGCATCAAACAACAGCCTGCCGACTAATTGACGGGTCGGTGTAGCAGGGGAAGCAGCGATGAAAGCGGTGATTCTTGCCGGTGGCCTGGGCACTCGCATCAGTGAAGAGTCCCACCTGAAACCCAAACCGATGATCGAAATCGGTGGCAAGCCAATCCTCTGGCACATCATGAAGATCTACTCCCACCATGGCATCCAGGATTTCGTCATCTGCCTGGGCTACAAGGGCTATGCCATCAAGGATTTCTTCGCCAACTACTTCCTGCACACCTCCGACGTCACGTTCGACATGCGCAACAACCAGATGGAAGTTCACCAGAACTACAGCGAACCGTGGCGAGTGACGCTGGTGGATACGGGCGAAGACAGCATGACCGGCGGCCGCCTGCGCCGCGTGGGACGCTTCGTCGAAGGCGAGGAGGCATTCTGCTTTACCTACGGCGATGGTGTGGCCGACCTGGACATTGGCGCGCTGGTCGCCTTCCACCGCAGGCACGGCAAGCAAGCCACTGTTACCGCCGTTCAACCGCCGGGGCGCTATGGCGCGTTGGACCTGAATGGGAATCGCGTCAACGGATTCGTTGAAAAGCCGCGCGGTGACGGTGGCTGGATCAATGGCGGTTTCTTTGTCCTGTCCCCTGAGGTACTGCCATACATCGCTGAAGATTCGACAGCCTGGGAGGCTGAGCCGCTGGAGCGGCTGGCAGCCGAAGGCCAGTTGCAGGCCTATCAGCACCAGGGTTTCTGGCACGCGATGGACACGCTGCGAGACAAGAACCATCTGGAGCAGCTTTGGCAGACCGGGGAGGCGCCGTGGAAACTGTGGCACTGAACCCTGAGTTCTGGCGGGGCAGGCGCGTCCTGCTGACCGGTCATACCGGGTTCAAGGGGGGGTGGCTGGCTCTCTGGCTGAAGCAGTGGGGGGCCGAGGTAACCGGGTTCGCACTGCCGGCCGTAGCGGGCCACAGTCTCTTTGAACTGGCGCGGGTTGTGGAAGGGCTCGACAGCCGAATTGGCGATCTGCGTGACTTGCCGGCGCTGCAGCGGGTGGTCGAGGAGTGCAGGCCCGAGGTCGTGTTGCATCTCGCCGCACAACCTCTGGTGCGTGAAGGCTATCGGGACCCCCTCGGCACCTACGGCAGCAACGTCATGGGAACTCTGCACCTGCTGGAAGCGATCCGCCGTGTCGGAGGCGTGCGTGCGTGCGTGGTGGTGACCACCGACAAGGTCTACGCCAACAACGAATGGCCCTGGCCGTATCGCGAGAACGAGCCCCTGGGCGGCCATGATCCCTACAGCAGCAGCAAGGCGTGCTGCGAGCTGCTGGTGCAATCCTTCGCCGCATCATACTTCCCGTCGTCGCAATACGCCGTCCATGGGCTTGCGGTGGCCACCGCACGGGCCGGCAATGTGCTCGGCGGCGGTGATTTTGCGCCCGACCGGCTGGTGCCGGATGTCCTCGCTGCCTGGTCACGTGGCGAGCAGGTCACCCTGCGCTACCCGCAGGCAGTGCGCCCCTGGCAACACGCGCTCGAGCCCTTGGCCGGCTACCTGCAATTGGCACAGGGCCTCCATGAGCAGGGATTCGCGCTGTCGGGCGCCTGGAATTTCGGGCCCGGTGAGGGCGACTGCTGCACGGTGGGCGAGCTGGTCGAGCGGCTGGCAACGCTGTGGCCGGAGGCGCCTGGAGTGGTGGTCGAAGCGGCCCAGTTGCACGAAGCCGGATTGCTTCGGCTGGATAGCAGCCGAGCGCGACAGCAGCTTGGCTGGCGGCCCCGATGGTCGCTGCAGCAATGCCTGGAGCAGACCCTCGACTGGCATCGCCACTGGCGCGACCGTGCCGATATGCGCGCGGTGTGCCTCGCGCAATTGGACGACTATTGGAGGTGCGCGTGAGTGAGCTTCAGTTGTGCGCCTTGCCCCTCGACGGCCTGCAATTGCTCAGGCATCGCACCCACCAGGATGCGCGTGGCCGGTTTTCGCGTCTGTTTTGCGAGGGCAGCCTGGAGCTGGCTGCCCTCCCGTTCCATATCCGCCAGATCAACCTCTCCGTTACCCGGGAATCAGGGTCAGTACGCGGGTTGCATTTCCAATACCCGCCCCACGCGGAGCACAAGCTGATCACCTGCCTGCGTGGCCGCATCTGGGATGTGGCGGTGGATTTGCGGCGCGGCTCGCCGACCTTTCTGCGCTGGCATGCCGAGTGGCTGGAGGAAGGCGATGGCCAGAGCCTGCTGATTCCTCCGGGATTCGCCCATGGCTTCCAGGCGGCCAGCGATTGCGCCGAACTCCTGTACCTGCACAGTGCCGACTACAACCCTGCCCATGAGGGCGGCCTGTCGGTCAACGATCCGCGGCTGGCCATTGACTGGCCGATGCCGGTGCGTAACCTTTCTGCCCGCGACGCGGGCCATCCCTGGCTTGAGGACAGTTTCCAAGGAGTCGAGACATGAAGTGTCGTGGCTGTAGCGCCCCTGTGCACCTGCCGCTGATCGACCTTGGCACTGCGCCGCCATCGAACGCCTATCTGCGAAGCGAACAACTCGACCAGGCCGAACAGTGGGTGCCCCTGAGGGTCTGGGTCTGCGAGTCCTGCTGGCTGGTCCAGACCGAGGACTATCGCGCCGCTGACAGTCTCTTCGATGCCGACTACGCCTACTTCAGTTCCTTCAGCAGCAGTTGGCTCGAGCATGCCCGCCGCTATGTGCAGGAAATGATCGAACGCTTTTCCCTGGGCCGGGACAGCCGGGTGGTGGAAGTAGCTGCCAACGACGGCTACCTGCTCCAGTATGTGGCCGGGGCCGGTATTTCCTGCCTGGGTATCGAACCTACCACCAGTACGGCTCGGGCGGCCCGTGACAAGGGCCTGGACATCCGCGAGGTCTTCTTCGGCGAGGCGCAGGCGCAGGCCCTCGTGGCGGAGGGCTGGAGTGCTGACCTCATGGTGGCCAACAATGTCCTGGCTCATGTGCCGGACATCAACGACTTCCTCCGGGGCTTTGCCGTTCTGCTCAATGCTGACGGTGTGGCGACGTTCGAGTTTCCCCACCTGGCGAGCCTGTTGTCCGGATGCCAGTTCGACACGCTCTACCACGAACACTATTCCTACCTCTCGCTGACCGCAGTCGAGGCCATGTGCGAGCGCAACGGCCTAAAGGTTTTCGATGTGCAGCAGTTGCCCACCCACGGCGGCTCGCTGCGGCTCTTCGTCCAGCGTGCAAGCGGCGGCCGGGCTCGCACGGGCGCGGTCGAGGCGCTGCTGGCCTGCGAAAGCGAAGCGGGTGTGCGGAGCGCCGCTTACTACTCCGGCCTGGCGCCGGCCGCGCTTCGCATCAAGTACGAGCTGCTGCGCTTCCTGCTCGAGGCACGGGCGCAGGGTAAGCGGGTCGCAGCCTACGGTGCCGCGGCCAAGGGCAATACGCTGCTGAATTACGCCGGCGTGCGGGAAGACCTGCTGGAGTGGGTCGCCGACCTCAATCCTCACAAACAGGGCAAGTTTCTGCCGGGCAGTCGAATTCCGATTGTCTCGCCCGCCCGTATAGACGAAGAGCGTCCGGACTATCTGCTGGTGCTGCCGTGGAACCTGCTGACGGAAGTGCGGCAGCAATATGCCCGGATCGCGGAGTGGGGCGGGCGATTCGTTGTGGCCATACCGGAGTTGCAGGTGCTATGAGCAAGGTCCATTACACCAAGCCCAGTATTGGCGAGTTGGAGCTCGAGTACGTCACCGATGCCGTACGCAATGGCTGGGGTGAGCATTGCTACGACTACATCCATCGCTTCCAGGGCGAGTTCGCCCGTTACCTCGGCGTGTCCCATGCGGTTGCCACGTCCAGTTGCACCGGCGCCCTCCATCTGGGGCTGAGAGCGCTGGATATCGGTCCGGGAGACGAGGTGATCCTGGCCGACATCAACTGGATCGCGTCGGCTGCCCCGGTGTTCTACGTCGGAGCCCAACCGGTGCTGGTGGACGTGCTGGAGGACAGCTGGTGCCTGGACCCCGAGCAGGTTCGCCACGCCATCACACCGAGGACCCGCGCAATCATCGCGGTCCATTTGTACGGCAACCTGGCGGCGATGCGGGAACTGCAGGAAATAGCAGACGAGCACGGCCTGGCGCTGATCGAGGACGCCGCCGAGGCGCTCGGGTCTGAGATAGACGGCCGCAAGGCTGGCAGCCTGTCGACCTTCTCGGTGTTCTCTTTCCATGGCACCAAGGTCATGACCACCGGAGAGGGAGGCATGCTTGCCAGCAGCGATGCCGAACTGGTTCGCCGTGTAGAGCAGCTCAACAATCATGGCCGGGCTGCTGGCGACATGCGCCAGTTCTGGCCATCGGAGCTCGGGCATAAGTACAAGATGTCCAACCTGCAGGCTGCGCTCGGTTGCGCTCAACTCGAGCGGATCGACGACCTGGTAGCACGTAAGCGCGAGATCTTCGCGTACTACGCGCAGCGCCTGCTCGCGGCATTGCCAGGTGCACGGATGAATCCCGAACCGACAGGCTGCCTGAACAGCTACTGGATGCCGACGCTGGTGTTGCCGGTCGAGTTTTCCACGCGAAGAGCCGACGTACTCGAATCGCTGCGCCTGTCAGGCATCGATGCGCGAATTTTTTTCCAACCGCTGGGCGATACGCCGGTTTTCAACGGGGTTGCCTGTGGGCCGACCCCGATTGCTCATGATCTGGCACAGCGCGCCTTCAATCTGCCGAGCTACCACGATATGAGCCATTCGGATCAGGATCGGGTAGTGGATGCGATTCTCTTCGGCCTGGATAGGCGGGCCTCCGCCCCGGCGGGAGAACCGTCGTGAACAGCCCACTGCTAAGCCCTGCGCAGTGCGAAGCCTTCCAGCGGGACGGTCTGCTGATCGTGCCCGGTTTCTACGACCTGGAGCGGGACATCCTGCCGATCCAGCGCGGCATCTACGACATCATCGGCCTGGTTATCGACAAGTACCGCCTGCCGATTTCGCGTCTGCCTTTCAGCGCTGAAACCTTCGATAGCGGCTACCAGGCGCTGATCGCTGCCAATCGTGCCTATGGCGGCGAAGTCTATGACGCGGTCAAGCAGATCCCGGCGTTCGTACGCCTGGTGGCTCATCCGCTGCATGATTGTCTGTTCCGCGAGCTGCGGGGGGAGCAGGCGTTGCCAGGCGTCGCCGCCGGTGGCTACGGCATCCGTATCGACAATCCCGGCGAAGAGCGCTTCCGGGCCAACTGGCATCAGGAGTATCCCGCGCAACTGCGCAGCCTGGATGGCCTGGTGTACTGGAGTCCGCTGTTGGAGGTTAGCGAGGCGTTGGGCCCCGTTCAGTTCTGCCTCGCCTCGCACCGCGATGGTCTCGTTCCGGTCCACGCCAGCGGCTCGGGTGGCAAGACGCAGGCCTACGCGCTGACTCTTCAGGATGAGCAGGCGCGCATTGCGCGCTACGCACAGGTGGCGCCCCTGACCGAGCCGGGTGACCTGGTGATAGTGGACTTTCTCTTGCTGCACGCCTCCGGCTTCAACCGTGCGCAGCGTTCGCGCTGGTCGATGCAGCTCCGTTACTTCAATTTCAACGAACCCACTGGCCGCGCTCATGGCTGGAAGGGTTCCTTTGCGGCCGGCGTGGATTTTCGCAGTATCCACCCCGAGCTATGCGCTGATAGGGAGGCCGAATGACCCGGACCTTGTGTCAGGTATGCGCTGGCGCTGACCTGAAGATGCTCTACGAAATGCGCTCCGGACTGGCGCTGACCTCATTGGGCAAGATGTATCCGGCTGCCACCCGCGTATGGGCCTGCCAGGCTTGTGCTCACTTGCAGACCGACGAAATGGACCAGGTCGATCACTACTACGCCGAGCAATACAACATTCTTTCCGATAGCGAGGAAGAGGATCAGATCTACGAAGTGCGCGAGGGACGGCCGCTGTATCGCACAGAGCACCAGCTCGCGGTATTGCTGGAAAAGGTCCCGCTGAAGTCCGACGCGCGGCTGCTCGACTACGGCTGCGCCAAGAGTTCGAGCATGCAGGCGCTGCTCAAACGGCGTGCCGACCTGCAGGTGCACCTGTTCGATGTCAGCGACGCGTATCAGCGATTCTGGGCCCGATTTCTTCCGGAGCAGCGCTGGGCGACGTTCGAGCCGAAGGCGGAATGGAAGGACAGTTTCGACCTTGTGACCTCGTTCTTCGCCCTGGAGCACATCGTCCAGCCGCTTCAGGCCCTGCAGCGTATTCGCGCCCTGGTTCGGCCGGGTGGTTACTTCTACTGCGTAGTCCCCAATGTGGCGACCAACATCGCCGACTTCATCGTGGTCGACCATGTCAACCATTTCACTGAAAGCTCGCTGGCGTGCCTGCTGCAGCGTGCCGGCTTCGAGGTCGACTCCATCGATGCCGGCGTGCACCGTGGCGCATTCGTGGTGCTTGCACGCCGGCCTCTGGGCGCCCTGGCCGAACCGGTAGCGGATACGCTCGAAGTAGCGCGCCAGCTGGTGTCGCTGGAAAGTATGGCCGCGTTCTGGCAGGAGGCGGCCGACAAGGTCGTGTCCTACATGGACGATTTGCCGGAAGACGCCCGTTGTGCCGTGTACGGCGCTGGTTTCTACGGTTCCTTCATCACGGCCTGCCTCGGCGGGGCCGGACGCATCCGTTGCTTCGTCGACCAGAACCCCTTCCTACAGGGGCGACGGTTGTTCGACAGGCCAATCGTGGCCCCGGCGGAGCTGGACGAAGACGTCGACACCCTGCTGGTGGGCCTCAATCCGGCCCATGCCCGGCAGATCATTGCCGACATCCCTGCGTTGCAGGGACGGTCGTTGCGCCAGTTCTACCTCTGAGGTCCGGCCATGCTTGAAGGACAGACAATCGAGTTGCGGGCCTGGCGGGATGACGATCTGCCAACCCTGGTCGCACTGCGCAATGACTTGGCACTGCAGAACCTGCTGATGGCCCAGGCGCGCCCGAACTCGGTAGAGAAGGTGCGTCGCTGGCTGGTCGACAAAAGTGGCAGCGAAGATGTGCTGTTCTTCGTGATCGGCGACCGGGACAGCGGAAGTTGCCTGGGCTATCTGCAGCTGTACAACCAGCGCCCGCTCCACGGGACGGCCGAGCTTGGCATCTGCCTGGCCCCGGCTGCACAGCGGCGGGGTGTGGGGCGGGAAGCCCTGGCTCTGCTCGAGGACTACGCCCAGCGGGTGTTCGCTATCCGCAAGATCCTGCTCCATGTGCTGGCGGACAACCCGGCGGCCGGCTTTTACCCGCGCGTGGGCTACCGTGAGGTGGGTTGCCTGCAGGCCCATGCTCGCATCGATGGGAGTTACCGCGACGTGCTCGTCATGGAGAGGCTGCTCGTGCCATGAGAGTGGTCATCTCCCAGCCCATGTTTTTCCCCTGGCCCGGCTTCCTCGAGCAGGTAAGCCTGGCCGACGTTTTCGTGCGATACGACGACGTGCAGTTTTCCAAGGGCAGCTTCACCAACCGGGTGCAGGTCAAGACGGCCAGGGGCAGCCATTGGCTCAGCGTACCTCTCGCCGGTTTGTCGCTTGGCCAGACCATTTCCGAAGTGAGTCCGGATCACCGTATCGACTGGCGCTCACGGCACCGTGCCCTGATGGCTCAGGCTTATGCCGCCGCGCCGTTCCGTGACGATATGCTGGCGCTGCTCGATCAGGTCTATGCAGCTGACTGCGGCAACATCGCCGCGCTTGGCGACCTGTCGCTCAAGGTGCTCTGCGAGTACTTCGGCCTGGCATCCGCCACACGCTTCGTTTCGATCGACGAACTGGGTATTGGAGGGGCGGGTAGCCAACGGGTCCTGGAAATCGTCAAGGCGCTGGGCGGCAGCCACTACGTGACCGGCCTCGGTGCGCGGAATTACCTGGATCACCATGCATTCGAACGCGCCGGTATCCAGGTGGACTACATGAACTACAGCAAATCGCCGTATCCGCAACAGCACGGCGACTTCACCCCTTACGTATCTAGCCTCGACCTGGTCGCCAACTGCGGGCGGCAAGGCTCGGCGCTGATTCAACCCAATACATTGCCCTGGCGGGAGTTCGTGAAAGATGAATGAGATAGAGCGGTTCGCGGCCGAGGTCGAGACGAACATCGATAGCCTTCACGGAGACCAGGATGTGCAGGCACTGTCCCGCATCTGGCTGCGGGAGATCACCCGTCACAAGTACGCGTACAACTTCCGCTGGATGGGCCGGCCAATCATCCAGTTCCCGCAGGACATGATCGCGATGCAGGAGCTGATCTGGAACATCCAGCCCGACCTGATCATCGAGACCGGCGTGGCGCACGGCGGCTCGGCGCTTTACTACGCTTCGCTGCTGGAATTACTGGGCGGCGATGGCTATGTGCTGGGTGTGGACATCGATATTCGTACTCACAACCGTGTGGAAATCGAGCGCCATCCAATGAGCAAGCGCCTGCGCCTGATCCAGGGGTCATCCATCGCCCCGGAAACGGTGCAACAGGTTGCCGAGCACGTCCGTGGAAAGGAGCGAGTGCTGGTGGTACTGGATTCCAACCACACCCACGAGCACGTGCTAGCCGAGTTGCAGGCCTATTCGCCGTTCGTGACACGGGACAGCTACCTGGTGGTGTTCGACACGCTGCTGGAAGACATGCCCGATGACCTGCAGGCGGCCGATCGTCCCTGGGGGCGCGGCAACAATCCGAAAACGGCGGTGCACCAATTCCTGGGCGAGAACGATCGTTTCGAGATCGACCGGCGGATCGTCAGCAAATTGCTCATCACTGTCGCACCTGATGGATACCTGCGTTGCATCCGCTGAGGCGAACGCGCTCCGGCCGATGCCTGTCCTTGAGTGAAAACGCCTTTGAATTTCCTGGTTACGGGGAGCCCCATGCAAAAGCTGGAACATAAAGTCATCGTCACGGTTCCCGTCTACAACGAAGGACCCTATGTGCTGGAGACTCTGAAGTCTCTGGCCGCCCAGACCTATCCGGACTTCAGGGCGCTGGTGGCCGACAACGCTTCGACCGACGAAACCGAGCGAGTCTGCCGGGAGTTTTGCGAGACGGATCCGCGCTTCACCTATGTTCGCCACGAAAGCAATCTGGGGGCCACCGCCAACTTCCAGTATTGCTTCGAGAACACCTCTTCCGAGCTGTTCATGTGGCTCGGCGGGCACGACATGTTGCATCCCGAGTTCCTCCAGGAAGCCTGCGGGCGGATGGATGCCGATCGCAGCCTGAGCCTGGTGTACAGCCACACCCAGTGGATCGATGAGAACAACCGGGTACTGGCGCACACGAATGGCGGCAACTATGTGTTCGATGAGCCGCTTTTGCCCCATGAGCGCCACCAGCGACTGCTGAATTCGCTCGACCGGTGCGAGGCGATCAACCAGCTGCTGCGGCGAGAATTCGTCGACCTGCCGTTCAGGCCCATTGTCAGTGCGGACCTGGTGTTCCTCTGTCACCTGGCAGCCCATGGCCCCTTCGCTCGCATCGAGCGGCCGCTCTACATACGCCGGGAAATCAGCAAGCGCACCTCGACCATGATGGAGCGCATCACCGGCAAGCGCGTGGAACCGAAATACCAGGAGTTGGCAGCATTCTTCACCGAAAGCATCTGTTTGCATCGGGGCGTCCCGGCGGGCGACAAGCCAAAGCTGATCGCCGACACCCTGGCCTGGCTCAACAAGCGTTTCTCGATCTTCACGCCGCCCGAAGCCTCCGAACCGGTATTTGTGCCGGCGCCGACCGCTCAGACGCCGATACCTTTCTTCAGCGTCGTCATGCCGGTCTACAACCGCGAACGCTACGTGCGAGAGGCCATCGAGTCGGTGCTCGCCCAGGACGATGCCGACTTCGAACTGGTGGTGGTGGACGATGGGTCTACCGACCGTTCAGTGGCGATCATCCGCTCCATCCAGGACCCGCGCATCCGCCTGCTCCACAACGACCATGGTGGCGGCGCTTCGGCGCGTAACAAGGGCCTGTCCGCTGCGCGCGGGGAATTCGTGGTATGGATCGACAGTGACGACCGTCAAGCCAAGGGTGCTTTGGCGGCGCTGCGTCGGAGCATCGTCGAGAACCCCGGATCGGACGTGTTCTATGGCGACCTGGAGATATTCGACGATAACTTCCCCGGCCAGGTGCACCGCACTCGCTATGCCGACTACCAGGGCAAGTCGCTGTTGCCGATGCTGGTCCAGGCCAACTGCCTGCCCAACCCCGGCACCGCGGTGCGTCGTTCGCTGTACCAGCAGCATGGTGGCTACGACACGACATTCACTCGCTGCCACGATTACCAGATCTGGACCCGCCTGGCCGACACGGCTGATTTCAAGAAAGTCGATGAGATCCTCTGCCATTGGAGGCAGCACGGCGAAAGCCTCTCCAGTGCGAAGAGCCGAGCATTCGAAGGCAAGGTCGTGCTGGACGCCTTCGCCCGTTACCCCGTCGATCGGTTGTTCCCCGACCTCGCCGATGACCAGGCAGGGAAGGCGGCCGCTTGTTGGCGCGTGTCGGGCATTCTGCGTCAGCTCGGCGAACACGATTCTGCCCTGCGCATGGCCCACAAGGCACGAGCTCTTGGCCAGGACGACGCCGTGGCCCGGGCCGAGCTGGATAAGCTGGCCGGCACGCAATACGAGCCGCTGTTCTCCATCATCCTGACCACCTACAACCGCCCCGGTCTCCTGCGGGACGCCCTGGTCAGCCTGGGTGATCAGACCCTGCGCGACTTCGAAGTGATCCTGGTGAACGACCACGGCGATCCGGTCGAGCCATTGCTGGTGGAGTTCGACTTCCCCATCACCTACCTCTATCAGGGGCGCAACCAGGGGCTGTCCGCTGCCCGAAACGCCGGTCTGAAGCTGGCCCGTGGACGTTACGTCAGCTATCTGGATGACGACGACATCTACCTGCCCGAGCACCTAGCAGTGCTGGCGAGCGCTTTCGAGCAGCAGCCGCAGGCCGTGGTCTACACCGGCGTGGAATACATCAATGAGCAGCTGGAAGGCGGCGAGCGTATCGAGTTGAGCCGAACTGCGCCGTTCGCCCATGCGGCGTATGACAAGGAGCGCCTGTTCGTCCAGAACTACATCCCTGTGAATACCTGGGCGCACCCTCGCGACATGCTGGCCGAGGTCGGCGAGTTCGATACCGGCCTGACTGCGTTCGAGGACTGGGACATGCTGCTGCGGCTGGCTGCCCGGTATCCCCTGGTCCACGTACCCCAGGTGACCGCCGAGGTGCACTTGCGGGACGCCCCGAATACCGGTTCGGACCACATGCTCGGTCGCGAGCAGAAGAACTTCGGCGCCCTCTACCAGGAGATGTATCGCCGACATTCCGACCTGGGCAGCGACGCTGTGCGCCAGGCGCGCCAGGAAATGCTCAAGCGCTTCGGCATCCAGGACTCGGTCGGAGGGCGCGTGCGCAGCGCCAGTTTGCAGGAATGGCTGCACAAGCGTGCGCTCTCGCCGACCCAGCATCGCCTGGTGAACGAGCGCCTGCAACAGGAAGGTGGGCCGAGCGTCGGCGTCGTGATTCTGGACATGAAAGGGGATAGCGCCGCCGTGGCGCTGACGCTGGAGTCGCTGAGCCCATCCCGCAATGCCTACCACAACGTCCAGCCGCTGCTCCTCACGATTGGACAATCGGCCGTGGACGGCTTCCCCGGTCGGGTCATCGAGGCATCCCCGGATGCGTGGGTAGTGCCGCTCAACCAGGCGCTGCAGACAGCTGATTTTGACTGGGTCGTGCTGGTCAATGCCGGCGAGGAGCTCACACCCAACGGCCTGCTGATGGCTTGCCTGGAATTGCTCACGGCGCCTGACTGCAGGGCTGTGTATTGCGACCAGATGTACCGTCAGTCGAATGGTGATCTGGGCGCTGCATTCCGACCGGCGTTCAATCTCGACTATCTGCTCAGCTTCCCGGCCGGCATGGCCCATCACTGGCTGTTCCGCCGGGATGTGCTGCTTGAGGCTGGCGGGTTCGATGCGGGCCTTCCGCGTGCCGTGGAACTGGAAATGATCCTGCGATTGATCGGCTCTGGCGGGCTTGCCGGGCTCGGGCATATCGCCGAGCCGCTGTTGATCACCGATGCGCCGGCCGTGCTCGACGTCGAGGACGAGCGAGCGGCGATCCTGCGCCACCTGCAAGAGCGGGGTTACGAGCAACCCAGGATCGAATCGAGTCAGCCGGGCCATTACTGCGTCCACTACGGGCACTCGCAGCAGCCGATGGTTTCGTTGCTGGTCCTGGCCGGCAGCCATCTGGCGCGATTGCAGCGCTGTGTGGAGAGCCTGCTCGAAACGACACGCTATCCCCACTACGAACTGCTGCTGATCGAGAGCGATCCGTCGGCAGGTGAGGTCAGGGATTGGCTCACGGCTCTTGAGCAGATGGGCGAGGCTCGCCTGCGGACCGTGTGGCCCGCAGCGGCGCAGCTCGGCGTTGCAGCTGCGCTGAATCTGGCGGCTGGCCAGGCTAAGGGTGATTACCTGCTGATGCTCTCGCCGGATGCGGCAGTAATCGATGAGCAATGGCTGGACGAGTTGGTCAACCATGCTCAACGTCCGGAAGTCGGTGTTGTCGGGGGCAAGCTCCTGGCCGCGGATGGCACGATCCGCCATGCGGGCCTGATCCTCGGCCTGGAAGGGCCGGTTGGTCGCCCGTTCGTGGGGGAATCCCTGAATGCACCCGGCTACCTGCAGCGCCTGCAAGTCGACCAGGACTACAGCGCGGTGAGCCGCGAATGCCTGATGATCGGTCGTGAGCTCTACGACGCCCTGGGTGGCGTGGCAGACGATCTACCGGAGCGCTACGTTGACGCGGACATCTGTCTGCGCGCCCGGCAAGCCGGCTACCTGACTGTCTGGGCGGCCAACGCGAAATTGCTGTTCGAAGCGGACGAGGCCCCCATCGCTTCCCAGGACGAGCAGGATGCGCTCTATGCCAGGTGGCTGCCATTGCTGGCTCGCGACCCGGCGTATAACCCCAACCTTTCGCTGGCCATGCCCGGCGGCTTCAAGCTGGCCGACACCGCGTTGTCCTGGCGCCCGCTGTCGTCGTGGAAGCCTTTGCCGACGGTGTTGGCTCATCCGGCGGACCAGTTCGGCTGTGGTCACTATCGCGTGATGCAGCCGTTTGCCGCATTGCAGCAATCCGGGAAAGTGGATGGCGCGCTCTCGATGGGGCTCATGCATGTGACTGACCTGGAACGTTATGCTCCGGACAGCATCATCCTGCAGCGGCAGATCGGTGACGAACGACTGGAAGCAATGCGCCGGATGAAAGCGTTCTCCAGTGCCTTCAAGGTCTATGAGCTGGACGACTACCTGCTCAACCTGCCATTGAAAAGCGCACACCGGCAGCACATGCCCAAGGACATCCTCAAGTCCCTGAAACGAGGCCTCGGCTTCGTCGATCGCTTCGTGGTTTCCACCGAGTGCCTCGCCGAGGCCTTCGCAGGTATGCACGAAGACATCCGCGTAGTGCATAACCGTTTGCCCACCGGCTGGTGGCAGGGTCTGCAGGGGCAACGTCGCGCTTCTTCCAGGCCTCGCGTGGGCTGGGCGGGCGGCTCGAGTCACACGGGCGACCTGGAACTGATCGAGGACGTCGTCAAGGAACTGGCGAACGAAGTGGAATGGGTCTTCTTCGGCATGTGTCCGGAATCGATACGTCCCTACGTCCACGAGTTCCATCCGGGGGTGGCCATCGACCAGTATCCAGCGGCGCTTGCCCGCCTCAATCTTGACCTGGCGCTGGCTCCGGTAGAGCTGAACCTGTTCAACGAGTGCAAGAGCAACCTGCGTCTGCTGGAGTATGGCGCCTGTGGGTTCCCGGTGATTTGCAGCGATATCCGCTGCTACCAGGGCGACCTGCCGGTGACTCGGGTGAAGAACCGCTTCAAGGACTGGGTGGATGCGATCCGCATGCATCTTTCCGATCTCGACGCCACAGCCCGGATGGGTGACGAGCTGCAGGCACTGGTGCGCCGGGACTGGATGCTGGAGGGGGGCAATCTCGAACTCTGGCTCAAGGCGTGGACGCCGGACTGAGTCGAGAGCCGGCTGTGTTGGACTCGACAGGGCCCCGCATTGGCGGGGCCCTGTCATTTGGGGACGGGCATCGTCGCATCCTGACGTGTCGGTCGACATTCACGCCTCAAGTTTCCCCCGGCAGGGCCGACAAAGAGCACGGATGGTGGGATGTTGGTGCTGCAAGCCCCCGGGTCACAAAATTTTTTGAACGCCCCCCTAAAGCTTCCTCCGACACCGCCGATACGAAGTACGAATGCGAACTTTATGGGTGCCTGGGCGATGCCCGCCCAAGGTCGCAAGCTCAGGCAAACACGTAGTCCTCGGAGGACAACATCATGGCTTTGACCGTCAACACGAACATCGCTTCCCTCAACACCCAGCGCAACCTGAATACCTCCTCCCGTGCGCTGGATACTTCCCTGCAACGTCTGTCCACCGGTTCCCGTATCAACAGCGCCAAGGACGACGCCGCCGGTCTGCAGATCGCCAACCGTCTGAGCAGCCAGATCAACGGCCTGGGCGTTGCGGTGAAGAACTCCAACGACGGCATCTCCATGGCGCAGACCGCTGAAGGCGCCCTGCAGCAGTCCACCAGCATCCTGCAGCGTATGCGTGACCTGGCCCTGCAATCGTCCAACGGTTCGAACAGCACCGAGGAACGCAAGGCTCTGAACGACGAAGTGACCGAGCTGAAGAAAGAGCTGGATCGTATTTCCAACACCACCACCTTCGGTGGTCGCAAGCTCCTCGACGGCACCTTCGGCACCACCACCTTCCAGGTGGGCAGCGCCGCCAACGAAACCATCAGCGTCAAGATCGACGAGATGAGCACGGAGTCCCTGGAAGCTACCTTCAGTTCCGGTTCCGTCACTTCCGGCTCCGTTGCCACCGCTCCGGCCAGTGCTTCCGGCGCCATCGCCATCTCCGTCACCATGGCCGGCGGCCAGGCTCGTACCTTCAGCGCCACCTACGCCAGCGGTGCCACCGCTGCCGAGCAGGTGCAGGCCCTGGCTACCGTCATCAACGACGCCAACATCGGCGTAGGTGCCTTCGTCAACGACTCGGGCGACATCGACCTGGTTTCGTCGCTGACCTCCGGCTCCGCCGAAGGCAACATCCAGAACCTGACCTTCGCTTCGGGCGCCAGCGTCGCAGCTGCCGAAACCGCTGCCGGTGCCGGTACTAACCTGGCCATCTCCTCCGTGACCGATGACAACCAGGTGAAGGACATCGACCTGACCGAGGTGAAGTCTTCCCAGGAAGCCGTGATCATCATCGACCAGGCCATCCAGTCCATTGATGCCCAGCGCGCCAGCCTCGGTGCTGTGCAGAACCGCTTCGAGAACACCATCTCGAACCTGCAGAACATCGGCGAGAACGTGTCGGCCGCCCGCGGTCGTATCCAGGACACCGACTTCGCCGCAGAAACCGCTAACCTGACCAAGAACCAGATCCTGCAGCAAGCAGGTACCTCGATCCTGGCCCAGGCCAACCAGCTGCCGCAGGCGGTCCTCAGCCTCCTGGGCTAAGGCCCGGACGAGGCAAGGCGTTAAACGCGGGGGGAAGTGCTTAGCGCTTCCCCCCTTCTTGCCATTTCTGAGGTGAGCACAAAATGGATATCGGAATAGTCAACCTGACGAACAAGGGAGTGAGTACTGCTCCTGTCGGCAATGGCCAGGTCCGTGGTCCGGCAGAAAAGGAAGATCGCGAAAAGGCAGTCGGCCAGGTTCAGCAGCAGTCCGAAACCGAAGACCGCGAGCCAGTGCACGCGGCAGCCTCGAGCATCCAGGAGTTCGTCCAGAGCATTCGTCGCAATCTGAACTTCGATGTGGATGACAGCAGTGGCCGAGTAGTGGTCCAGGTGACCGATTCAGAATCGGGTGAAGTGATCCGTCAGATTCCATCGGAGGATGCGCTCAAGCTGGCTGAAAGCCTGTCGGAAATGCGCAGCCTGCTGTTCAAGGCCGAGGCCTGATACGTACCTGGGACATGCGTGCGAGATGGCACGTTTCTTGACTCCTTTCAGCTTCATTGATGAAGGCGTCAGACGATTGGCGAGGTAAAGGAAAATGGCGGGGATAACCGGAATCGGTACGAACATGGACATCGACGGCATCGTCAAGGCCTTGGTCGATGCCGAAAGAGCTCCCAAAGACTCCCAACTGAATCGCGTGGAGAAGAGCGCCACGTCGAAGTTCTCCGCAGTCGGCCAGCTCATGGGAGCCATCAGCGAGTTCCAGACTGCGCTGAAGGACCTCAACTCGAGCGACCTGTTCGCCAAGCGTTCGGCAAAGTCGAGCAATACCGATCTGGCCACTGTCTCCGCCACGAACAAGGCAAGCTCGGGTACTTATCAGGTAACGGTCGAAAAACTTGCCAGCGCGAGCAAGGTCGGCACTGCCACCTTCGCGAAGGACGCCACTGCGGCTGCAGCCGGAACGCTGACGGTCAAGCTGGGGCCGGACGATCGCGGAGTGGACGTGCAAGTCGCTGCTGGCGCTTCGCTGTCGGAAATCCGTGACAGCCTGAACAAGGCGCTCAAGGACAAAGGCGTCAGCGCCAACATCGTCAGCAACCCAGCCGATGGCAGCTCTCGCCTGGTGCTCAGCTCCAACACTACGGGTGCTGGCAAGGACATCTATGTCCAGGCGTCCGCAGGGCTGGAAGCCTTCCGCATCGGCAATTTCGCTGACAACAATCCGGCCTCCAACCCCAGTGGCGCCCTAACGGCAATGGATACCGCCAACGCCACTAGCAGCGGCTACATCAATCAGGCTCAGGACGCGGAATTCACTATCGACGGCCTGAGTTTGCGCAGCTCCAGCAATACCGTGTCCGGTGCCATTTCCGAAGTCACCCTCAACCTGGTGAACGCTGAGCCCGGAAAGAAATTCAAGGTGACGGTCGACCAGGACACATCCACCGTCAAAGGCAACATCAAGAAGTTCGTCGACGCCTACAACAAGTTGATAGGGGTGACCAAGAGCCTGACATCCGTGACCTCGGCCGGTGAAGGCAATACGCCAGTCACCGGTCCCCTGCTGGGGGACGCTTCGGTACGTTCGTTGTTGTCCTCCGTGCGTAATGAGCTGGTGAATCCGTCGGGTCAAAAGGGCGGTATATCCATCCTGTCAGACCTGGGTATCACCACTCAAAAAGATGGCACGCTGAAGATCCAGGACAGCAAGCTCGACAAGGTACTCAGCACGCAGTACGAGTCCGTCGCCGGCTTCTTTACCGGGGACAAGGGGCTGACGTCCCGTCTCAACGCCAAACTCGATCCCTATACCCAATCAGGGGGCATCCTGTCTGAGCGCCAGAACGGCCTGCAGGAAACCCTCAGTTCGGTCAAAGCGCAGCGCACCCAGTTGGATCTGCGCATGGCGAAAGTGCAGACGCGGCTGTATGCCCAGTACAACGCCATGGATTCCCTGGTAGCGAGTCTGAAGCAGACCAGCGACCGGTTGAGCCAGTCCCTTTCCAACCTCCCCGGTGTAGTCAAGAAGAGCTAAGTGATGGCCAATCCAATCGATACCTACAAGCAGGTCAAAACCAGCCAGGAAGTCTCCCCCTATCGCGCGGTGCAACTCCTGCTGGATGGCGCCCTGGAGCGACTTTCCCTCGCTCGTCATGGCCTTGAAACCGGCAACCCGGAAGTTCGCGGCATGGCGGTCGGATCCACTCTCAGCATCATCGGCGTGCTCCAGGCCAGCCTGGACAAGCAGCTCGGCGGTGAGATCGCCGAGAATCTCGACGCACTCTACGACTACATGACCCGCCGCCTGTCCAGGGTTGCCCTGGACAATTCGCCGCGTCCGATCGAAGAGGTCGAGGCGCTGTTGCTTGAGATCAAACAGGCCTGGGACTCCATCGGTCCGGAAGTGGATGCGCCGGTCGCCGCGGAAATTTCCTGATATCCGCAATACTGCGGGCTAAAGCTCTCGCGGGCGCTGCCGATACCTTGGGTATCCAAGCCCGACACACGAGCGAGAGCGAACATGAACGCGATGGCGGCCCTCAAGCAGTACCAATCCGTGAACACCCAGGCCCAGGCCGTGGATGCCAGCCCCCACCGGCTGATCCAGATGCTCATGGAAGGTGGCCTTACTCGCCTGGCCCAGGCTCGCGGCGCCATCGAGCGTGGTCAGCTCGCGCAAAAAGGCGAGCTGATCGGCAAAGCAATCGCTATCATTGGCGGTCTGCGTGATGGCCTGAACTTCGAGCAGGGCGGCGATATCGCAGCCAACCTCGATGCACTCTACGAGTACATGGTGTCCCGCCTGCTCGAAGCGAACCTGAAAAGCGACGCTGCGCTGGTGGACGAAGTGGCAGGGTTGCTGCGTAACGTGAAAACCGGATGGGATGGCATTGCCCAGTGATGCCGTCCGGGTTGGCAGGAGAATTCCAATGAATGCATCAGTCCAGCGTCTTGAAGCAACCGGCAGCGCCCTGCGCGATGCCTTGGCTCGCCAGGACTGGGCAGCCATCGGTGAGCTGGACCAGCTCTGCCGCCAGGCCGTCGATGACGCCATGGTCGATGCCGTGGACGATGTCGAGGTACTCGGCGCTCGCATGCAGGAGCTGCTGTCGCTCTACCGTGAACTGGTGGAGATCTGCCAGGCCGAACAGCAGCGCATTGCCTGCGAGCTGGTTCAGATCAATCAGGCTCAGCAGGGCGCCAAGGTCTACAAGTTGTTCGGCTGATGGCTGGACAGTTCCCATCTGCCATTAGTTCGATATTGCTCCGACAACCGCTTAGCCATTCCGTCGGCTCGACCAAAAAAAGCACGCCATAAAATTGACTCGGCAAGGGTTTTTCACTTTACTAGTGGCCAATTGCCGGTCAAACCCACCTTCGGGAAGCACCGTCTGTCCATGCGTCGCGGAGCGCGGCGTTCAGCCCTAAAAGCAAGAACTAGACAATGTGGCGTGAAACCAAGATTCTGCTGATCGACGACAATAGCGATCGCCGCCGCGACTTCGCGGTGATCCTGAATTTCCTCGGGGAAGAGTACCTGGACTGTGCCAGCCACGACTGGCGCGACGTGACGGGTTCCCTGAACTCCAGCCGTGACGTTCTTTGCGTCATGCTCGGCGAGGTGAGTGCCAAGGGTGGCGTGCTCGAGCTGATCAAGCAGTTGCTGGCTTGGGACGAGTTCCTGCCAGTGCTGCTGATCGGTGACCAGCCCCAGATGGATTGGCCGGAAGATTTGCGCCGTCGCCTGCTGACCAACCTGGAGATGCCGCCCAGCTACAACAAGCTGCTCGACTCCCTGCATCGCGCCCAGGTCTATCGCGAAATGTACGATCACGCCCGCGAGCGTGGCCGCCAGCGCGAACCCAACCTGTTCCGCAGCCTGGTAGGCACCAGCCGCGCCATTCAACAAGTCCGGCAGATGATGCAGCAGGTGGCCGATACCGACGCCAGCGTGCTGATTCTTGGTGAGTCCGGCACCGGCAAGGAAGTTGTGGCGCGTAACCTTCACTACCATTCCAAGCGTCGCGAAGCCCCGTTCGTACCGGTCAATTGCGGCGCCATTCCGGCAGAGCTGCTGGAAAGCGAACTCTTCGGTCATGAGAAGGGGGCCTTCACTGGCGCCATCACCAGCCGGGCAGGGCGCTTCGAGCTGGCCAACGGCGGCACCCTGTTCCTCGACGAGATCGGCGACATGCCGCTGCCGATGCAGGTCAAGCTGCTGCGGGTGCTGCAAGAACGTACCTTCGAGCGCGTGGGTAGCAACAAGACCCAGAATGTCGATGTGCGCATCATCGCTGCCACCCACAAGAACCTCGAGCAGA
This sequence comes from Pseudomonas sp. DY-1, assembly GCF_003626975.1. Classification (NCBI taxonomy): domain Bacteria; kingdom Pseudomonadati; phylum Pseudomonadota; class Gammaproteobacteria; order Pseudomonadales; family Pseudomonadaceae; genus Pseudomonas; species Pseudomonas sp. DY-1. The sequence goes on from NZ_CP032616.1 coordinate 251,991, forward strand.
TGATCGAGGCGGGCAGCTTCCGCGAAGATCTCTACTACCGTCTCAATGTCTTCCCCATCGAGATGGCGCCGCTGCGCGAGCGGGTGGAAGACATTCCGCTGCTGATCAACGAGCTCATCTCGCGTATGGAGCACGAGAAGCGCGGTTCGATTCGCTTCAATTCCGCCGCCATCATGTCCCTGTGCAACCACGACTGGCCGGGCAACGTCCGTGAACTGGCGAACCTGGTGGAGCGCATGGCGATCATGCATCCCTATGGCGTCATCGGCGTCAGCGAACTGCCGAAGAAATTCCGCCATGTGGATGACGAGGATGAGCAGCTCAAGGCCAGTTTGCGCGAGGAAATCGAAGAGCGTTCGGCCATCGGCGCCGGCCTACCCGGCGTTGCCTCGCCGGCGCTGCTGCCGCCCGAGGGGCTGGATCTCAAGGACTACCTCGGCAACCTCGAGCAAGGTCTGATCCAGCAGGCGCTGGACGACGCCTCCGGCGTAGTGGCCCGTGCCGCCGAGCGCCTGCGTATCCGCCGCACCACCCTGGTGGAGAAGATGCGAAAGTACGGCATGAGCCGTCGCGACGAGGAATTGGCGGAAGAATAATTCCGCTTTTTCCAAGTCCTTGTTTTTGAAGGACTAAATTTTAGGCACGAGTATTGCTATCTCTCCCTCGACCGACCGTCTGCTGACGGTCGATGGAGCGAGAGAAGAGCAATGAGCCAGGCAGTAACCCCCGCACAGAATCCGGAAAACGCCCCCGCTGAGCAGGCCAGCCGCGCCGGCCTTGAGCAGGCGTTCGCGCTGTTCAACCAGATGTCGGCTCAGCTCAGTGAGTCCTACAGCATGCTGGAGGCGCGAGTCACTGAACTGAAGGGGCAGTTGGCCCTGGTCAGTGCCCAGCGGATGCAGGAGCTGGCGGAGAAGGAACGCCTGGCCAACCGCCTGCAAAGCCTGCTCGACCTGCTACCGGGTGGCGTCATCGTGATCGATGGGCAGGGTGTGGTGCGGGAAGCCAACCCGGTGGCGCGCAACCTGCTTGGCCAGCCCCTGGTCGGCATGCTCTGGCGCGAAGTGATCGCTCGTAACTTTGCCCCGCGTGAAGACGACGGCCATGAAATCTCCCTCAAGGACGGCCGCCGCCTTTCCATTGCCACTCGCTCCCTGAATGCCGAACCCGGCCAGTTGGTCTTGCTCACAGACCTGACGGAAACCCGTCGCCTGCAGGATCAGCTGTCCCGTCATGAGCGTCTTTCCGCCCTGGGGCGCATGGTCGCCTCCCTGGCCCATCAGATTCGGACGCCGCTTTCTGCGGCCTTGCTCTATGCCAGCCACCTGACCCAGCAGGTCTTGCCGACGGATCAGCAGCAGCGGTTTGCCGGGCGCCTGAAAGAGCGCCTGCATGAGCTGGAGCACCAGGTCCGCGACATGCTTGTGTTTGCGCGCGGCGAACTGCCGCTGCCGGATCGCCTGGCACCATCTGCCGTGTTCTCCGCACTGCGCGCCTCGGCGGAGTCCCATGTGGAAGGCAAGGAAGTGCGCTGGCAGTGCGATCTGACCGGGGGAGAGGTGCTGTGCAATCGCGACACCCTGGTGGGCGCGATGCTCAATCTGATCGAGAACGCCAACCAGGCCGCAGGACGTGATCTGCGTCTCAAGGTCCACCTCTATAGGCGCGGCGGCGACTTGCGGCTGTCCATCAGTGACAACGGCCCGGGCATCGACGCCGCTACCCTGGCGCGCCTGGGCGAACCCTTTTTCACCACCAAGACCACCGGTACCGGCCTCGGGCTGGCTGTGGTCAAAGCGGTGGCGCGTGCCCATCAGGGCGAGCTGAAGTTGCGCTCGCGACCCGGTCGCGGTACCTGCGCCACCCTGGTCCTGCCGCTGATTCCCGCGGCGCAGTCGGTTACACAGGAGTAAGGACGATGACTGCCAAAATTCTGCTGGTCGAAGATGACCGCGCCCTGCGTGAAGCCCTGGCGGACACGCTGCTGATCGGTGGTTACGACTTCCGCGCCGTGGACTGTGCCGAAACCGCGCTGGTGGCACTGGGTGAAGAGTCCTTCGGCCTGATGGTGAGCGACGTCAACATGCCCGGCATGGACGGCCACCAGTTGCTCGCCGTCGTTCGCCAGCGTTTCCCGCAGCTTCCGGTATTGCTGATGACTGCATTCGGCGCGGTGGAGCGAGCGGTGGATGCCATGCGTCAGGGCGCCGCCGACTACCTGGTAAAACCGTTCGAACCCAACACCCTGCTGGACCTTGTGGCGCGCCATGCGCTGGGGCGTGTAACCCAGCTCACCAGCGATGGTCCGGTCGCCCTGGAGCCGGCCAGCCGTCAATTGCTGGAACTGGCCGCTCGTGTGGCGCGCAGTGACTCCACAGTGCTCATCTCGGGCGAGTCTGGCACTGGCAAGGAGGTGCTGGCGCAGTACATCCACCAGCAGTCGACCCGTGCCAACGGCCCCTTCATCGCCATCAACTGCGCGGCGATTCCGGACAACATGCTCGAAGCCACTCTGTTCGGTCACGAGAAGGGTGCCTTCACAGGCGCAATTGCCAGTGCTCCGGGCAAGTTCGAGATGGCCGATGGCGGCACCATCCTGCTCGACGAGATTTCCGAAATGCCATTGGGCCTGCAGGCCAAGTTGTTGCGGGTACTGCAAGAGCGCGAAGTGGAAAGGGTCGGCGCGCGCAGGCCGATCAGCCTGGATATCCGCGTGCTCGCCACCACTAACCGCGACCTCGCCGGGGAAGTGGCGGCGGGGCGTTTCCGTGAAGACCTCTATTACCGCCTTTCGGTTTTCCCGCTGGCTTGGCGCCCGCTGCGGGAACGTCCGGCGGATATCCTGCCGCTGGCCGAGCGCCTGCTTGCGAAACACGTCAAAAAAATGAATCACGCTGCCGTGCGCTTCTCCGTCGAAGCTCATGCGGCCCTGCTGGCCCATGGTTGGCCGGGCAACGTCCGCGAGTTGGACAACGCCGTGCAGCGCGCGCTGATCCTGCAGCAGGGCGGGCTCATCCAGCCCCACGACCTGTGCCTGACCGCGCCTATCGGCATGGCCATCATCCCGGCCATGCCGACAGTGACGTCGCTTCCGATTGCCGCCCCCGTGGTATCGCTACCGGTTGCCGCAATGCCTGCCGAGGCGCCAAGCGCGCTGGGCGATGACCTGCGCCGCCATGAGTTCCAGATGATCATCGACACTCTGCGTTCCGAGCGTGGCCGTCGTAAGGAAGCTGCGGAGCGTCTCGGCATCAGTCCGCGTACGCTGCGCTACAAGCTGGCCCAGATGCGCGACGCCGGAATGGATGTAGAGGCCTACCTTTACGCCAGCTGACGCCGGAGGCGGAAAGGCCAGTCCCGGCAAACCTTTCGTAGGAGCGAGCTCTGCTTGCGAACGGCCCGAGCGCGTTTTTTTCGCGAGCAGAGCTCGCTCCTACAAGTTCGCAACCTTCCCCGTAACACCCGTCCCTGAGCTTTTGGCACCCTTGTTGCAGATACCCCTTCATCGGATCGCGTAGCGTCAAAAAAGCGCGACAGTTGGAGGAATGAGATGAGCCAGGGTGTTGAGTTCAATCGCCTGATGTTGGAAATGCGCTCCATGCAGATGGACGCAATGGCCCGTGCCAAGCCTGCCCCTGTGGCAGCCCCCGAGGCCGGTGCGCCGAGCTTCGCCGACATGCTCGGCAAGGCGGTCGACAAGGTTTCGGAAACCCAGAAGGCTTCCACCGACATGGCCACCGCATTCGAGGTCGGTCAGAAGGGTGTCGATCTCACCGATGTCATGATCGCCTCGCAGAAAGCCAGCGTGTCCTTCGAGGCCATGACCCAGGTGCGGAACAAACTGGTCCAGGCCTACCAAGACATCATGCAGATGCCGGTTTGAGGACGGATTGAGAAATGGCTGAAGCCGCTGTTGCAAAGGTTCCTGCCAAGGCTGATGCGCCGGAAGCGCAGGGAGAGAAGAAGCCGCTGTTCGGCCTGTCCTTCCTGGAAAACCTCTCGCAGATGAGCATGCTGCGTCAGGTTGGCCTCCTGGTTGGCCTGGCCGCCAGTGTCGCCATCGGCTTTGCCGTGGTGCTCTGGTCGCAGCAGCCGGACTATCGCCCGCTGTACGGCAGTTTGTCCGGGATGGACGCAAACCAGGTGGTGGAAACCCTGGGGGCGGCCGACATCCCTTACAAGATCGAGCCCAACTCCGGCGCCCTGCTGGTCAAGTCAGACGACCTGGCCCGTGCCCGCATGAAGCTCGCCGCCGCTGGTGTTGCGCCGAGCGACAATACTGTCGGCTTCGAGATCCTCGACAAGGAACAGGGCCTCGGTACCAGCCAGTTCATGGAGGCCACCCGCTATCGCCGCGGTCTGGAAGGAGAGCTGGCACGCACCATTTCCAGCCTGAACAACGTCAAGGGCGCGCGTGTGCACCTGGCCATTCCGAAGAGCTCGGTGTTCGTCCGTGACGAGCGCAAGCCAACCGCTTCGGTTCTGGTCGAACTCTATCCGGGCCGCTCCCTTGAGCCGAGCCAGGTAATGGCGATCGTCAACCTGGTGGCGACCAGCGTGCCGGAACTGGAGAAGTCGCAGGTCACCGTCGTCGACCAGAAAGGCAACCTGCTGTCCGACCAGCAGGAACTGTCCGAGCTGACTATGGCCGGCAAGCAGTTCGACTACACCCGTCGTATGGAAACCCTGTACACCCAGCGCGTGCACAGCATCCTGCAGCCGGTGCTGGGCAATGGCCGCTACAAGGCGGAAGTATCCGCGGACGTGGATTTCAGCGCGGTCGAATCCACCTCCGAAATGTACAACCCGGATCAACCGGCCCTGCGCAGCGAGCAGAAGCTCGCCGAAGAGCGCCAGAACAACGGCGGTCCGCAAGGCGTGCCGGGTGCGCTGTCCAACCAGCCACCGGCGCCGGGCGCCGCACCCCAGCAAGCCACCGGGTCAGCAACGGCCGGCGTGCAGCCGGGACAGCCGCTGCTGGATGACAACGGCCAGCAGATCATCGACCCAGCCACTGGCAAGCCGATGCTCGCGCCGTACCCGACAGACAAGCGCGATCAGACCACCCGCAACTTCGAGCTGGACCGTTCCATCAGTTACACCAAGCAGCAGCAGGGCCGCCTGCGCCGGCTTTCCGTCGCGGTGGTGCTGGACGATCAGGTGAAGGTCGACCCACAGACTGGCGAAACCACGCGAGTGCCCTGGACCGCCGACGAGATTGCTCGCTTCACCCGGCTGGTGCAGGACTCGGTGGGCTACGACGCCAGCCGTGGCGATAGCGTCAGCGTGATCAACACCGCCTTCATGAACGACAGCGGCGAAGAAGTCATCGACATTCCCTTCTACACCCAGCCCTGGTTCTGGGATGTGGTGAAGCAAGTGCTGGGCGTGCTCTTCATCCTGGTGCTGGTATTCGGTGTGCTGCGCCCGGTGCTGAACAACATCAGTGGCACCGGCAAGTCCAGGGACCTGGACGGCGGTCGCGGCGATGCCGACCTGGGCGAGATGGGGCTATCGGGCGAGCTGTCGGATGACCGCGTCAGCCTGGGCGGCCCGCAAAGCATCCTCCTGCCCAGCCCGAGCGACGGGTATGATGCGCAGCTCAACGCCATCAAGAGCCTGGTGGCCGAAGATCCTGGCCGTGTGGCCCTGGTAGTCAAAGAGTGGATCAACGCCGATGAGTGATAACCGCGCTCCCGCCAAGCTGAACAAGGTCGACAAGGCCGCCATTCTGCTGCTGTCCCTGGGCGAGACCGACGCCGCCCAGGTGCTCCGTCACATGGGGCCGAAGGAAGTGCAGCGGGTCGGCGTCGCCATGGCACAGATGCGCAATATCCATCGCGAACAGGTGGAACAGGTGATGAGCGAGTTCGTCGAGATCGTCGGCGACCAGACCAGCCTGGGCGTCGGTGCCGATGGCTACATCCGCAAGATGCTCACCCAGGCCCTAGGTGAGGACAAGGCCAACAACCTGATCGACCGCATCTTGCTAGGCGGCAGCACCAGTGGCCTGGACAGCCTGAAGTGGATGGAGCCGCGTGCCGTGGCCGACGTGATCCGCTACGAGCACCCGCAGATCCAGGCCATCGTGGTCGCCTATCTCGACCCGGACCAGGCCGCCGAAGTGCTCAGCCACTTCGACCACAAGGTCCGCTTGGACATCGTCCTGCGCGTGTCGTCGCTCAATACCGTGCAACCGTCCGCGCTCAAGGAACTCAACCTGATCCTCGAGAAGCAGTTCGCCGGCAACGCCAGCACCACCCGCACCACCATGGGCGGCGTGAAGCGCGCGGCGGACATCATGAACTTCCTCGACAGCTCGGTCGAGGGCCAACTGATGGACTCCATCCGCGAAGTGGACGAGGACCTCTCTACGCAGATCGAAGATCTCATGTTCGTCTTCGATAACCTGGCCGACGTCGATGACCGCGGCATCCAGGCGCTGCTGCGCGAAGTGTCCTCCGACGTGCTGGTCCTGGCTCTCAAGGGCTCGGACGACGCGATCAAGGAGAAGGTCTTCAAGAACATGTCCAAGCGCGCGGCCGAGCTGCTGCGCGACGACCTGGAAGCCAAGGGCCCGGTGCGTGTCAGCGACGTCGAGTCGGCGCAGAAGGAAATCCTCACCATCGCCCGCCGTATGGCCGAAGCCGGGGAAATCGTCCTCGGCGGCAAGGGCGGCGAAGAAATGATCTGAGGCGGCGCCCATGGCCAACAAGGATTCGGCAAGCGAACTGATCCGCGCCAAGGACGTCAACGTCTTCGATCGCTGGTCGCTGCCCAGTTTCGATCCGGACGCCCCGCAACCCGCCGAGCCGGAAGAGCCGTTGGCTGCGGCGGCGCCTGAGCCGGAGCCTGAATCGCAGATCGAGGAAGTGCCGGTCGAGGACGTCAAGCCGCTGACGCTGGACGAGCTCGAGGCCATTCGCCAGGACGCCTACAACGAAGGCTTCGCCACCGGCGAGCGCGACGGTTTCCATGCCGGCCAGCTCAAGGCCCGTCAGGAAGCGGAGGCTGCCGTGAATGCCCGACTGGCCCAGCTCGACGCGCTGATGGGGCACTTGCTGGACCCCATCGCCGAGCAGGACCGGCAGATCGAGGAGTCCCTGGTGCACCTCACCAGTCTGATCACCCGCCAGGTGATTCAGCGCGAGCTGCGCATGGATTCCGGACAGATCCGCCATGTGCTGCGCGAGGCGCTGAAGCTGCTGCCGATGGGCGCCAGCAACGTGCGCATCCACATCAACCCGCAGGACTTCGAACAGGTGAAGGCCCTGCGCGAACGCCATGAAGAAAGCTGGCGCATCCTCGAAGACGAAGCGCTTGAGCCCGGCGGCTGCCGGGTCGAGACCGAACATTCGCGCATCGACGCCAGCATCGAGACGCGCCTGAACCTGGCCATGAAGCAGCTCTTCGAGCAACAACGCGAGCAGAAGGTCCATCCGCCATCGGCCGATCTGGTGGTCGACCTGGACTCTCCGGACAGCCTCGATCATGCGTATTGAGCGCGCCAGCTTCGCCAAGCGGCTGGCGGGTTACAACGATGTCATCGATCTGCCTTCGCAACCCATGGTGGAAGGCCGCCTACTGCGTATGGTGGGGCTCACCCTGGAGGCCGAGGGTTTACGCGCACCAGTGGGCAGTCGCTGCCTGGTAATCAACGACGACAGCTATCACCCGGTGCAGGTGGAAGCTGAAGTGATGGGCTTTGCCGGAAGCAAGATCTACCTGATGCCGGTGGGCAGCCTTTCCGGCATTGCCCCGGGCGCCCGCGTCGTACCACTGCCGGATACCGGCCGCCTGCCCATGGGAATGTCCATGCTTGGCCGCGTGCTCGATGGCGCCGGTCGCGCCCTGGATGGCAAGGGTGGCATGAAGGCTGAAGACTGGGTGCCGATGGACGGCCCCACCATCAACCCGCTCAAGCGCCACCCCATTAGCGAGCCGCTGGATGTGGGCATTCGTTCAATCAATTCGTTGCTTACCGTCGGCCGTGGCCAGCGGCTCGGCCTGTTCGCCGGTACCGGCGTGGGCAAGAGCGTGCTGCTCGGCATGATGACCCGCTTCACCGAGGCGGAAATCATCGTCGTCGGCCTGATCGGTGAACGGGGTCGCGAAGTGAAGGAGTTCATCGAGCACATCCTCGGTGAAGAAGGCCTCAAACGTTCCGTGGTCGTGGCGTCCCCGGCGGACGATGCGCCGCTGATGCGCCTGCGTGCCGCCATGTACTGCACCCGAATTGCCGAGTACTTCCGCGACAAAGGCAAGAACGTCCTGTTGCTGATGGACTCCCTGACCCGTTTTGCCCAGGCCCAGCGCGAAATCGCCCTGGCCATTGGCGAGCCGCCGGCCACCAAGGGCTATCCGCCATCAGTATTTGCCAAACTGCCGAAGCTGGTGGAGCGCGCCGGCAATGCCGAACAGGGTGGTGGATCGATCACGGCCTTCTACACCGTGCTCTCCGAAGGCGACGACCAGCAGGATCCGATTGCGGACTCCGCGCGCGGCGTACTCGACGGCCACTTCGTGCTATCCCGCCGCCTGGCCGAGGAGGGCCACTACCCGGCCATCGACATCGAGGCGTCCATCAGCCGGGTTATGCCCCAGGTGGTCAGCCCCGAACACATGAAGATGGCCCAGCGCTTCAAGCAGCTCTGGTCGCGCTACCAGCAGAGCCGTGACTTGATCAGCGTGGGCGCCTACGTCGCAGGCGGCGACCCTGATACCGACCTGGCCATCGCTCGCCAGCCGGCCATGAGTGCCTTTCTGCGCCAGGGCCTCGACGAGAGCGAGAGCCTTCCCCAGAGCGCCCAGCGTCTTGCGGCAGCCCTGGGTATCCAGGGCTGATAGCACATGTCACGCAATCGGGCGGCGCGCCTGGCGCCGGTGGTCGAAATGGCCGAGCGCGCCGAGCGTGAAGCCGCGCGCATGCTCGGTCGCTGTCAGGCGCAGGTCACTCAGGCGGAGATGAAACTGGGCGAGTTGGAGCGCTATCGCTCCGACTACCAGCAGCAATGGATCGAGGAAGGGCGGCGCGGTGTTTCCGGCCAATGGCTGATGAACTACCAGCGCTTCCTGTCGCAGCTCGAATCCGCCATCGGCCAGCAGTTGCAGAGCGTCAAATGGCACCGCGAGAACCTCGACAAGGCCCGCGCGGCCTGGCAACAGCGCTATGCGCGTCTCGAGGGGCTGCGCAAGCTGGTGCAGCGTTACCTCGACGAGGCCCGGGCAGCCGAGGACAAGCGCGAGCAGAAGCTGCTGGACGAACTGGTGCAACGCTTGCCCGCCAGAGGTGAGGAGTAGGGTGCGCCGTGCACACCAACCGTTCAGCGCGAAAGCGAATGCATTCTTCAACGTGTCATCTCAGAACCATAAATTCTCCCGGCTCGCCGCTTTCCAGTTGCCGTGCCTGATGGTGGGTGCTAAATCTTCACCACGCGCATTCCGAATTTGAACAAGGAGCTTTGCATGGCCATCACCTCGATGCCCTCAGACGATGGGCAGGAGCTGACCATCACTATCCAGGGACGTTTCGATTTCGGCGCCCACCAGGAATTCCGCGACGCCTACGAGCGCGTCAATTTCACCCCCAAGCGCTACGTCGTGGATCTCAAGGGCACCACCTACCTCGACAGCTCCGCACTTGGCATGCTGTTGCTGCTGCGTGACCACGCCGGTGGCGAGCGTGCCCAGATTCGCCTTGCCAATTGCAACCCCGACGTCCGCAAAATCCTCGCCATCTCCAACTTCGAACAACTGTTCCAGATCGCCTGAGGCCTGTTGCCATGCCGTCGCCGCTGACGATCCTGATTGCCGAGGACAACGCAGCGGATAGGCTGCTGCTGTCCACCATTGTCAACCGCCAGGGCCACCGGGCCCTGACGGCCGCCAATGGCCGCGAGGCCGTGGCGCTGTTCCAGCAAGAACAGCCGCAACTGGTGCTGATGGATGCCCTGATGCCCGTGATGGATGGCTTCGAAGCTGCCCGCCAGATCAAGCAGCTGGCCGGCGAAGCCCTGGTGCCGATCATCTTCCTCACCTCCCTCACCGAGAACGAGGCATTGGTGCGTTGCCTGGAGGCGGGCGGGGATGACTTCCTCGCCAAGCCCTACAACCGCGTCATCCTCGAAGCCAAAATCAAGGCGCTCGACCGTCTGCGCCGTCTGCAAGACACAGTGCTGCAGCAGCGTGACCTGATCGCCCGGCATAACGAACACCTAGTCACCGAACAGCGGGTGGCCAAGGCGGTGTTTGACAAGGTGGCGCACTCCGGCTGCCTGAGTGCCCCGAACATCCGCTATCTGCAATCGCCCTATGCGCTGTTCAATGGCGACCTGTTACTGGCCGCCTACAAGCCCTCGGGTGGCATGCATGTGCTGCTCGGCGACTTCACCGGCCATGGTCTGCCGGCAGCCATTGGTGCCATGCCGCTGGCCGAGGTGTTCTACGGCATGACCGCCAAGGGTTATGCCATGGCCGACATCCTGCGGGAGATGAACGCCAAGCTGAAACGCATCCTGCCGGTTGGCGTGTTCTGCTGTGCGACCTTCCTCAACCTGAGTTTCCAGCGGCGTTTGGTCGAGGTATGGAACGGCGGCCTTCCCGAAGGGTATCTGCGCCGCGCCGATAGCGGCGAACTGGTGCCGCTCGTGTCGCGCCACCTGCCGTTGGGCGTGCTTGACCAGGGCAGTTTCAATGCGCATTTCGAGTCTTATCCCATCGAAACGGGCGACCGCATCTTCCTGGTCTCGGACGGGGTGCTGGAAACCCGTAATGACAGCGACGAAACCTTTGGGGACCAGCGCTTGCGCGAAGTCTTCAATGCCAATGGCGACGGCAACCGGCTGTTCGACGAAATCCAGCTGGCCCTGAGCGCCTTCCGGGGCCATGCCCAGGACGACGTGAGCATGATCGAAGTGCGCATGCTCGATGACTCCACCGAGCGTGCCAAGCTGGCCTTCACCGACAGCGGCCAGGCCAGCCCGCTTGACTGGTCTGCCTCTTTCGAGTTTCGCGCCCAGACGCTTAAACGCTTCAACCCGCTGCCCTTCCTCCTGCAGTTGCTGCTGGAGGTCCAGGGGCTGCGCGACCAGGGGGGAGCGCTTTATACGGTGTTGGCTGAGCTTTACTCCAATGCATTGGAGCACGGCGTACTGGGGCTGGATTCTTCCCTCAAGCGCAACGCCGAAGGTTTCGCCCGCTATTATCGCGAGCGCAGCGAACGCCTTGCCGGGCTGGACGATGGCTACGTGCGCTTCAATCTGCAGCTGGTCCCGGAGGGCAGGGGAGGGCGCTTGCTGGTGCATGTGGAAGACAGCGGCAAAGGCTTCGACCTGGGGACTGTCCTGGCTCGTGAGCCAATGATGGACGGCCTCTGCGGCCGCGGCCTGACCCTGATCAGGCAGCTCGCCGCCTATTGTGAGCCCGCCGAGGATGGCAGGGGCATACGCGTCGAATTCCGCTGGCCCGTTAAGGCATAATTTTCTGACGTTCAGTAGAGGGAGCGACGGGTTTGTCCGATATCCATCTCGACCATTCAGTGCTGTCCGCCTTGCGGGACGTCATGGAGGACGAGTTTCCGGTGCTGCTGGATACCTTCCTGGCGGACTCGACGGAGCGCTTGCGACAGATCCGTCAGGCCAACGCCGCGTCCGATAGCCAGGCCCTGCGCCTGGCCGCCCACAGCTTCAAGGGTAGCTGCAGCAACATGGGGGCCCTTGAGCTGGCGAGCCTGTGCAAGCAACTGGAGGACATGGCCCGCCGTGACCAGCTGTCCGATGCGCCAGGCGTCATCCTGCTGATCGAGCAGGAATTCCTCATCGTCCGTGATCTCTTGCAGGACGCGCGAAGCGGGCTGGCGCACTGATCAACGCTTCCACTCGCTGTCGGACATGTTGGCCCGTCCCTTGCAATCAGACTGGCACGAACCAACCCGAGCGGAGAGTGCCCATGCCCGTTGCCCCCGATCTGCTTCTTCAGGCCAGGCCTGAAGTGAAGCCGAAAGCACCGGCCGCAAAAGCCCCGGAAAAACCGGCGGAAACCAACAAGGGCGAGGCTTCCAGCTTCGCCCAGATGTACGCGAAAGAACGCCAGGCAAAAGCTGTCGAACGGAGCGAGGCGGCTGCAAGGCAAGCCAAGACCAGGTCGGATGAGGCAGCTAGCCAGGAAAAGCCGGCGGCAGATCCTGCCACCAACCAGCCGGCGGTTGCCGAAAGCGGCAAGCCGTTGCCGGGCGAGGAAGACGGTGCAACCCAGGAGAAACCGGATGAGTCGGTGATGGACCCGCTGCTGCTCATGGCAATGACCGGCCAACCGCCTGCCGATGCCGCGTCGGTAGTGGCGGATAGTTCCGGCGAAACGCTACCGGCACTGCCCGTGACACCACAGGTGACCAGCAGTGCTCCGGCGACCCTGACCGAAGCCAGCCTCGATCCGGACCTGGACCAGCTCAATGGCTTGCCGGCCGTGAAAATGGCACTGGACCAGGGCGCTCAGGCCGCCCAGCAGGCGCAAAGCGCGACCACCCAGGCGGCGCAGACAGCGCCGACCGCAGATCAGGACTTCGCCGATGCCCTGGCGGCCTTCGCCGACAAGCCGCTGGAGACCGGTGAGGGCAAGCTGGACAAGGCCCTGTCATCCACCGAGCTGTCGGTGGAACTGACGGAAGGCCTTGGCGAAAACAAAGGTGAAGTGCGCAACGAGTTGCTGGCCAGTCGTCTCAATGCGCTGAGCCAGTCCATCAGCCAGCACACTGCCCAGGCCCAGCGCGCGCCGGCACTGGTGCCCGGACAGCCGGTTGCCATGCAGCAGGGCGGCTGGAGCGAGGCGGTCGTGGACCGCGTGATGTGGCTGTCCAGCCAGAACCTCAAGTCCGCTGAGATCCAGCTCGATCCACAGGAATTGGGGCGACTCGAGGTACGCGTGCATATGACCCAGGATCAGACCCAGGTAACCTTCGCCAGTCCCAACGCCAACGTTCGCGATGCCCTGGAAGGGCAGATGCATCGACTGCGCGATATGTTCGCCCAGCAGGGCATGAACCAGCCCGACGTGAACGTTTCCGACCAGTCGCTCAACCGTGGCTGGCAGGGGCAGGGTGGCGACGGCGAGCGGCGCTCCGGCGGTGGCCGTGCCGACTTTGGCGGTGGGGGCGATGAGGAAATCAGCGTGAGCCATAGCGAGATCCGCCCGGCCAGCGCGGGTGGTGGACGCGGATTGGTGGACTTCTACGCCTGACTTCGTGACAGCCGCCCCTGACACTGGTATATCCGCAGCCCTGAAGCATTTGCCTGAACCGCTGGTTGGCCGGCGAGCTGGCATAACACTTGCTCATTTCCCAGGAAAAGGCGGGTTTTCCCCGCCAGGCGACGGATTATTGGCATGGCGAAGAAAGAAGCGAAGGCCCCGGCAGAGGGCGCTGTGGCAGGCGGCAAGAGCAAGCTGAAGCTCATTATCCTGGGCGTCGTGGCGTTGTTGCTGGCGATCGGTCTGTCGGTCGGCGCCACCTGGTTCTTCCTCAGTCGCGGCGACAAGGCCGCTGAGCCGGCCAAGGAAGAAGCCGCGGCCGTAGCGCCGACCAAACAGCCCGCCATCTATCAAGAGCTGGCACCAGCCTTCGTAGTCAATTTCAGCCAGAACGGTCGCCAGCGCTACATGCAGGTCAGCGTCGCGTTGATGGCCCGTGACCAGGCCGAGATGGATGCACTCAAAGTGCACATGCCGGTTCTGCGCAACAAGCTGGTCATGCTGTTCTCCAGCCAGAGCTTCGACAACCTGGTCACTCCGGTGGGCAAGGAAATGCTGCGCCAGCAGGCCACCGCCACCGTGCAGGAGCTGGCCAAGCAGGAAACCGGGGCGATCACCGTCGAGCAAGTGCTCTTCACCAACTTCGTACTGCAGTAGGCAAGGTACAACCATGGCTGTTCAAGACCTGCTGTCCCAGGATGAGATCGACGCGCTACTGCACGGTGTCGATGACGGCCTGGTTGAAACCGAAACCGACGCGGACCCTGCCAGCGTCAAGAGTTATGACCTGACGAGCCAGGACCGCATCGTCCGGGGGCGCATGCCGACCCTGGAAATGATCAACGAGCGCTTCGCCCGTTATACCCGCATCAGCATGTTCAACCTGCTGCGTCGTTCCGCGGACGTGGCGGTGGGCGGTGTGCAGGTGATGAAGTTCGGCGAGTACGTGCACTCGCTCTATGTGCCCACCAGTCTCAACCTGGTGAAGATGAAGCCCCTGCGCGGCACCTCGCTGTTCATCCTCGATGCGAAGCTGGTGTTCAAGCTGGTGGACAACTTCTTCGGTGGCGACGGTCGTCACGCCAAGATCGAGGGGCGTGAGTTCACGCCCACCGAATTGCGCGTCGTGCGCATGGTGCTGGACCAGGCCTTCGTCGACCTGGCCGAGGCCTGGCACGCAGTGATGGATGTGAACTTCGAGTACATCAACTCGGAAGTGAACCCGGCCCTGGCCAACATCGTCAGCCCCAGCGAAGTGGTGGTTGTATCCACATTCCACATTGAGCTGGATGGTGGTGGCGGCGACCTGCACATCACCATGCCGTACTCGATGATCGAGCCCATCCGCGAGATGCTCGACGCCGGCTTCCAATCCGACGTCGATGACCAGGACGAGCGTTGGATCAAGGCGCTGCGTGAGGACATCCTCGACGTCAGCGTGCCGGTGGCCGCCACCGTAGTACGTCGCCAACTCAAATTGCGAGACATCCTGCACATGCAGCCCGGCGATGTGATCCCGGTGGAGCTGCCCGAGCACATGATCATGCGCGCCAATGGCGTGCCGGCCTTCAAGGCCAAGCTGGGATCGCACAAGGGCAATCTGTCCCTGCAGATCCTCGAACCGATCGAACGCCAGCGCTGATCGCGCGTTTCCCACGAATTCAGAGCCAGCCGAGGTCAAGCGATGGCAAACGACATGGACACTACCCCAGAAGAACAGGCCCTGGCCGATGAGTGGGCCGCGGCCCTGGCCGAAGCCGGTGATGCTTCCCAGGACGATATCGACGCGCTGATGAATCAGGGCAGCACAGCTCCCAGTTCGCCACGCGCGCCGATGGAGGAGTTCGGCAGCGTACCCAAGGCCAGCGGTCCGGTAAGCCTCGACGGCCCGAACCTTGACGTGATCCTGGATATCCCGGTGTCCATTTCCATGGAAGTGGGCAACACCGACATCACCATCCGTAACCTGCTGCAGCTCAACCAGGGCTCGGTGATCGAGCTTGACCGCCTGGCCGGCGAGCCGCTGGACGTGCTGGTCAATGGAACCCTGATCGCCCATGGCGAAGTGGTGGTGGTCAACGAGAAGTTCGGTATCCGGCTGACCGATGTGATCAGCCCGAGTGAACGCATCAAGAAGCTGCGCTGAAACCATGCACCGTTTTCTTCTTGCCGGGCTGTCGCTTCTGCCCATCAGCGGCATTGCCGCCGAAACCGCTGTGACCACTCCGGCATCCGCTACGGCGGCTACCCAGGCTGGAAGCGGTATGGCTGCGCAACTGGGGCAACTGGCCATCGGCCTGTTGCTGGTGGTCGGACTGATTTTCCTGCTTGCCTGGCTTCTGCGTCGGGTGCAGCAACTCGGGCCGCGTGGGGGCCAGGTGATCAAGCTGGTAGCCAGTCAGGCATTGGGTCCGCGTGATCGGCTGGTGCTGGTGCAGGTGGGGGGTGAGCAGATCCTGCTCGGCATCAGTGCTGGACGCATCACGCCGCTGCATGTACTGAAAGAGCCCGTGCAACAGGCTGACGCCGAGGCGGCTAGCCCGGAATTCGCTCAACGACTGATGGAACTGCTCGGCAAGGACAAGCATTGATGCCCCGCCTCCTCATTGCGCTGCTGCTGGTGCTGGCTGCGCCCCTGGCCCTTGGCGCCGACAATCCGCTGTCGGTGCCCGCCATTACCTTGTCCACCAATCCCGAAGGTCAGCAGGAATACTCGGTAAGCCTGCAGATCCTGCTGATCATGACGGCGCTGAGCTTCATTCCTGCGTTCGTCATGCTGATGACCAGCTTTACCCGAATCATCATCGTCTTCTCCATCCTGCGCCAGGCGCTTGGTCTGCAGCAGACGCCGTCGAACCAGATCCTCATCGGCCTGGCACTGTTCCTGACGATGTTCATCATGGCGCCGGTATTCGACCAGGTGAACCGCGAGGCGCTGCAGCCCTATCTCAATGAGCAGATGACGGCCCAGGACGCGATAGCGAAAGCTGAAGTGCCGATCAAGAACTTCATGCTGGCGCAGACTCGCGCCAGCGACCTCGACCTGTTCATGCGCCTGTCCAAGCGTACTGATATACCCAGCCCGGATGCTGCGCCGCTGACCATCCTGGTCCCGGCATTCGTCACCTCCGAGTTGAAGACAGCATTCCAGATCGGCTTCATGATCTTCATCCCCTTCCTGATCATCGACCTGGTGGTGGCCAGTGTGCTGATGGCAATGGGCATGATGATGCTCTCGCCCCTGATCATCTCCCTGCCGTTCAAGATCATGCTCTTCGTCCTGGTGGACGGCTGGGCGTTGATCATCGGCACCCTTGCCGGCAGTTTCGGCGGCGTCTAGGAGAGTTGCGATGACTCCGGAAGTTGCAATCGACCTGTTCCGTGATGCGCTCTGGCTGACCTGCATCATCGTCGGGATCCTGGTGGTGCCGAGCCTGGTGGTCGGCCTGATCGTGGCCATGTTCCAGGCCGCCACGCAGATCAACGAACAGACCCTGAGCTTCCTGCCGCGTCTGTTGGTGATGCTGCTCACCCTGATCTGGGTCGGCCCCTGGCTGACCCGCCAACTGATGGAGTACATCCAGACGCTCTATCAGAACATCCCGATGCTGATCGGCTGACCATGCTCGAACTCAGCGACGCGCAGATCGGCGGCTGGATCGGCAGCTTCCTGCTGCCGTTGTTCCGCATTGCCGCGCTGTTGATGACCATGCCGATCATCGGCACGCAGCTCGTGCCGACACGCGTTCGCCTGTACCTGGCGCTGGCGATTGCCGTGGTGCTGGTGCCCACGCTGCCCCCCATGCCGCAGGTCGACGCCATCAACCTCGGCAACATCCTGCTGGTGGGCGAGCAGATTCTGGTGGGCGCCTTACTCGGTTTCGTGCTGCAACTGTTCTTCCACGCCTTCGTGGTGGCGGGGCAGATCATCTCCATGCAGATGGGCCTGGGCTTCGCCTCCATGGTCGACCCCACCAACGGTGTTTCGGTGCCGGTGCTTGGCCAGTTCTACCTGATGCTGGTAACCCTGTTGTTCCTCTCCATGAACGGCCATCTTGTGGTCTTCGAGATACTCGCCGAGAGCTTCGTCACCCTGCCGGTAGGCGGCGGCTTGCTGACCAATCATCACTGGGAAGTGGCCGGCAAGCTCGGCTGGGTGATGGGGGCAGGGTTGCTGCTGTCGCTGCCAGCGATCACCGCGCTGCTGGTGGTCAACCTGGCCTTCGGCGTGATGACCCGCGCAGCACCCCAGCTGAACATCTTCTCCATCGGCTTCCCACTGACCCTGGCGCTGGGCCTTGTGATCGTCTGGATCGGCATGGCCGACATCCTCTCCCAGTACCAGGTACTGGCCAGTGACGCCCTGCAGCTCATGCGTGAGCTGGCGAGGGCGCGATGAACAACTCCTTACCCGTCCCGGCGGTTACCCGGGCCTACTGCTGAGGTGAGCCATGGCAGAAAGTGAGAGCGGGGCGGATAAGAGCGAGGAACCCACAGGGAAACGGCTGCGGGAGGCCCGCGAGAAGGGCCAGATCGCCCGTTCCCGGGAGCTGAATACCTTAGCCGTGACCCTGGCTGGCGCGGGTGGCCTCCTCGCAACCGGTGGTGGCATTGCCGACATGCTGATGAAGCTGATGCACAGCAACTTCGACTTGCCGCGCGAGGTTCTGATGGATGAGCGCAGCATGGGGTTGTTCCTGCTCACCTCGGGCAAGATGGCGCTGGACGCTTTGCTGCCGCTGTTGATAACCCTATTGGTGGTATCCATCGTCGGCCCGATTTCCCTGGGCGGCTGGCTGTTCTCGACCGAAGCGCTGATGCCCAAGTTCAGTCGCATGAACCCGCTTTCCGGGCTCAAGCGAATGTTCTCCCTGCATGCACTGGCGGAACTGCTCAAGGCGTTGGCCAAATTCGCACTCATCCTGCTGGTGGCGCTCGCGGTGCTCAATTCAGACCGTGACGATCTTCTCGCCATTGCCCATGAGCCCTTGGACATGGCCATCCTGCACAGCGTCCAGGTAGTGGGCTGGAGTGCTGTCTGGCTCGCCTGCGGCCTGATCCTGATTGCCGCCGTGGACGTGCCCTTCCAGCTTTGGGACAACAAGCAGAAGCTGATGATGACCAAGCAGGAAGTGCGCGACGAGTACAAGGACTCCGAGGGCAAGCCTGAGGTCAAGTCGCGTATCCGCCGACTTCAGCGGGAGATGGCCGAGCGGCGCATGATGGCCTCCGTGCCTCAGGCCGACGTCGTCATCACCAACCCGACTCACTTCGCCGTGGCGTTGAAGTACGACGCCGAAAAGGGCGGCGCGCCGCTGCTGCTGGCCAAGGGTAATGACTTCACCGCACTGAAGATCCGCGAGATTGCCCAGGAGAACCAGGTGACGGTGCTGGAGTCCCCGGCCCTGGCGCGGGCGGTGTATTACTCCACCGAACTGGACCAGGAAATCCCCGCCGGACTCTACCTTGCCGTTGCCCAGGTCCTGGCCTACGTCTATCAACTCAAGCAATTCCGTTCCGGCCGCGGCAAGCGCCCGGCGCCGCTGAACAACCTGCCGATCCCGCCGGATTTGCGGCGGGATGAGTGACGCCAGTCACCATCCTGTAGGGGCGAATTCATTCGCACCTACAGGCCATTCCCCGAATTAGTCCTTTTCATTCAGCCCCTTAACGAAGTTGGAAAGCTTCTTGCACAAAGGGGATTGCGACGCCACCTGGCGTCAAAAGATTGGATGTGCGAAGCGATGCTTCGCGAAAGGGGTAGGGGAGTAGCAGTGGATCGTACGCAACTGATCGGCAATGTCCGCAACAACCTGATCGGCATGGGTCGTGGCAACCTCGGGGTGCCCCTGCTGGTGCTGGTGATGCTGGGCATGATGACCCTGCCGGTGCCGCCGTTCCTGCTCGACGTGTTCTTCACCTTCAACATTGCCCTGTCGATCGTGGTGCTGCTGGTCAGCGTCTATGCCCTGCGTCCCCTGGATTTCGCGGTTTTCCCGACCATTCTGCTGGTCGCCACCCTGTTGCGCCTGGCGTTGAACGTCGCCTCCACCCGCGTGGTGCTGCTCCACGGCCAGGACGGTCATGACGCCGCGGGCAAGGTGATCCAGGCCTTCGGCGATGTCGTGGTGGGCGGCAATTACGTCGTCGGTGCCGTGGTCTTCGCGATCTTGATGATCATCAACTTCGTGGTGGTCACCAAGGGTGCCGGGCGCATCTCCGAGGTGAGTGCGCGTTTCACCCTGGACGCCATGCCCGGCAAGCAGATGGCCATCGACGCCGACCTCAACGCCGGCCTCATCGACCAGGCCGAGGCCAAGAAGCGCCGCTCCGAGGTTTCCCAGGAAGCCGACTTCTACGGTTCCATGGACGGCGCGAGCAAGTTCGTGCGCGGCGATGCCATCGCCGGCCTGCTGATTCTCTTCATCAACCTCATTGGCGGCATGGCCATCGGCATGCTGCAGCATGGCCTGAGCTTCAGTGACGCCGGCCGCATCTACTCGCTGCTGACCATCGGTGACGGTCTGGTGGCGCAGATTCCGTCGCTGCTGCTATCTACCGCTGCGGCCATCATGGTGACCCGAGTGTCTTCCTCCGAAGACATGGGTCAGCAGGTCAATCGCCAGATGTTCGCCTCGCCCAAGGCGCTGGCGGTGTCCGCCACCATCCTTATTGCCATGGGTCTGGTGCCGGGCATGCCGCACGTCTCCTTCATCGGTCTGGGTCTTGTGGCTGGCGGCGGTGCCTGGTGGATCTGGCATCGGCAGAAGCAGGTCAAGGATCAGGCTGTGAAGGAAGAACAACGTCAGCAGGAGCTGCTGCCGGCCCAGCGTGCCCAGGAAACCAAGGAACTGGGCTGGGACGATGTGATTCCGGTTGATCTCGTGGGGCTGGAGGTGGGCTACCGCCTGATTCCGCTGGTGGATCGCAACCAGGGCGGCCAGTTGTTGGCGAGGATCAAGGGTGTTCGCAAGAAGCTCTCTCAGGAAATGGGCTTCCTGATGCCCTCGGTGCATATCCGCGACAACCTCGACCTGCTGCCCAACGCCTATCGGCTGACGCTGATGGGGGTAAGCGTGGCTGAAGCGGAGGTCTATCCGGACCGCGAGTTGGCGATCAACCCCGGCCAGGTGTTCGGCACCCTCAATGGTGTCGCCGCCAAGGATCCGGCGTTCGGTCTGGAGGCCGTGTGGATTGACGCCAGCCAGCGCGACCAGGCGCAGTCGCTCGGCTACACCGTGGTCGATGCCAGCACCGTGGTCGCCACTCACCTGAACCAGGTGCTGCACAAACATGCCCATGAGCTGCTGGGTCACGAAGAAGTCCAGCAACTGATGCAGAACCTGTCCAAGAGTTCGCCGCGCCTGGCCGAAGAGCTGGTGCCGGGCATGGTGTCGCTTTCGACCCTGCTCAAGGTACTTCAGGCCCTGCTGCAGGAGCAGGTGCCGGTGCGTGACATCCGCACCATCGCCGAAGCCATCGCAAACATGGCGCCCAAGAGTCAAGATCCCGCCGCGCTGGTGGCTGCCGTCCGCGTCTCGTTGGCCCGCGCAATCGTGCAAAGCATTGTGGGACTAGAGCCGGAGCTGCCTGTGATCACTCTGGAACCCAGGTTGGAACAGATATTGCTGAATAGCCTGCAGAAGGCCGGACAGGGTTCGGAAGATGGCGTTCTCCTCGAACCCGGAATGGCCGAGAAGCTGCAACGTTCCCTGGTGGAAGCGGCGCAGCGCCAGGAGATGCTCGGCAAGCAGGCGATCCTGCTGGTGGCTGGGCCGATCCGGGCGATGATGTCGCGCTTCGCAAGGCTCGCCGTGCCAACCATGCACGTACTGGCCTACCAGGAAATACCGGACAACAAGCAGGTCACCATAGTTGCCACTGTGGGGCAGAACTAACCGAGGTCAACGGCCATGCAGGTCAAACGTTTCTTCGCCGCCGATATGCGTCAAGCCATGAAGCTGGTGCGTGATGAACTGGGCGCGGATGCCGCCATCATCGGTAACCGCCGTGTCGCCGGCGGTGTCGAGCTGACCGCGGCGCTGGACTACCCAATGCCGGCAGCAGCCCCGAGCAGGCCGAACCCGGCCCTCGAGGCGGAATTGCGCAAGACCCAGGCGCGCATCGCCGAAGCCCAGGCTGAGCTGACCACGCGTGCCCAGGCTGACGCCGGCAAGGACCGTCAATTGTTCGCCGGCGAGCCGCTGACCGCCATCGAATCCGAACTGCCGGAATCCGCCCTGGCCGCCGCCATGAGTCGTCCGCGCGCAGTCCCCCGCGCCGCGGAGCCCGTCAGCGCGCCCAAGCCCGCTGCCGTGGATCAGGCTGCCCTGGATGCCATGCGTTTCGAGCTGAGCGGCCTGCGCGAACTGATTGAAGTGCAACTCGGCTCCATCGCCTGGGGCCAGATGCAGAGCCGCCGCCCTCAGCAGGCCAGCCTCTGGCGCCGCCTGCAACGCATGGGGCTGCCGGCCGAACTGGCCCGGGCCCTGCTGGACAAGGTGGCCAAGGTCAGCGAGCCGCGTCAGGCTTGGCGCATGCTGCTGGCGCACCTGTCCCACGCCATTCGCACCCCGCAGACCGAACCGCTGGAAGAGGGCGGGGTGATCGCCCTGGTCGGTCCGGCCGGCATGGGCAAGACCACCACCCTGGCCAAGATGGCTGCTCGCTACGTGCTTAAGTACGGCGCGCAAAACGTCGCCCTGGTGAGCATGGACAGCTTCCGCATCGGTGCTCAGGAGCAGATCAAGACCCTGGGCCGAATCCTCAATGTGCCGGTGACCCTGGTCGATCCTGGCCAGTCCCTGACCCAGGCTGTGGCTCCCTTGGCCCGCAAGCGCGTGGTGCTGATCGATACCGCCGGTCTGCCGGTCAACGATCCGGCCCTGACCATGCAGCTCGAAGCACTGGCCAGCCGTGCGATAAACGCGAAGAATTACCTGGTGATGGCGGCCACCAGTCAGAGCCAGGTGCTCAAGGCTGCCTATCACAGCTACAAGCGTTGCGGCCTGGTCGGTTGCATCATTACCAAGGCGGACGAAGCGGCCAGCCTGGGCGAGGTTTTGGGGCTGGCTATCGGCCAGCATCTCCCGGTAGCCTATCTGGCCGACGGCCCGCGAATCCCGGATGATCTGCAGGTTCCCCGCAGCCACCAACTGGTGAGCCGTGCGGTCAGCCTCCAGGCTCCGGAGGACCCGAGTGAAGAAGCCATGGCTGACCTGTTCGCCGGGCTTTACCAGAATCCGGCGCGCCGCGCCGGTTGAAGAATTGTGAACCGCCTCCTCGGGGGGCGGTGCTGGACCGCCAACTGGCCCCTAAGGCAAGGTATTTGAAATGGGTAGTATGCATCCCGTACAGGTGATCGCGGTGACCGGCGGCAAGGGCGGCGTCGGCAAGACCAACGTGTCCGTGAACCTCTCGCTGGCCCTGGCTGATCTTGGCCGTCGCGTCATGTTGCTGGACGCCGACCTCGGCCTGGCCAACGTCGACGTCCTGCTCGGCCTCACCGCCAAGCGCACCCTGGCCGATGTGATCAATGGCGAATGCGACCTGCGCGACGTGCTGTTGCAGGGACCGGGGGGCATTCGTATCGTCCCGGCCGCCTCCGGCACCCAGAGCATGGTGCAGCTTTCGCCCATGCAGCACGCCGGCCTGATCCAGGCATTCAGTGAAATCAGCGACAACCTCGATGTGCTGGTGATCGACACCGCCGCCGGCATCGGCGATTCCGTGGTCAGCTTCGTCCGGGCAGCGCAGGAAGTGATAGTGGTCGTCTGCGACGAACCGACTTCCATCACCGACGCCTACGCGCTGATCAAGCTGCTCAACCGCGATTACGGCATGAACCGCTTCCGCGTGCTGGCCAACATGGCCCACAGCCCGCAGGAAGGGCGCAACCTGTTCGCCAAACTGACCAAGGTTACCGACCGTTTCCTCGACGTCGCCCTGCAGTACGTGGGTGCCGTGCCCTACGACGAGTCGGTGCGCAAGGCCGTGCAGAAGCAGCGCGCGGTCTATGAAGCCTTCCCGCGTTCGAAGTGCTCCCTGGCCTTCAAGGCCATCGCGCAGAAGGTCGACAGCTGGCCGCTACCGGCCAATCCGCGGGGCCACCTGGAGTTCTTCGTCGAGCGGCTGGTCCGGCAGCCGTCTGCGGAAACCCCTGTATGACACCCGCCACGGGGCTGCGTATGTACGGCAAGGCACAGGCAAGGGATTCGCAACATCAGTTGATCGAGCGCTATGCCCCCCTGGTCAAGCGCATCGCCTATCACCTGCTCGCGCGCCTGCCGGCCAGCGTTCAGGTGGAAGACTTGATGCAGTCCGGGATGATCGGGTTGCTCGAGGCCTCGAAGAAATACGACGGTAGCAAGGGCGCCAGCTTCGAAACCTACGCCGGCATCCGCATCCGCGGGGCCATGCTCGACGAAGTCCGCAAGGGCGACTGGGCGCCGCGCTCGGTGCATCGCAATACGCGCATGGTGAGTGATGCGATCCGCACCATCGAGGCCAGAACTGGCCGTGACGCTAAAGATCAGGAAGTTGCTGCCGAACTTGGATTGAGTCTCGAAGACTACTACGGCATCCTGAGCGACACCTTGGGCAGCCGCCTGTTCAGCTTCGACGACCTGTTGCAGGACGGCGAGCAGGGCGGCGTGCACGAGGACGCCGGTGTCACCCAATTCTCGCCTTCCCATGATCTGGAAGAAGATCGTTTCCAGGCCGCGCTGGCTGATGCCATCGCGAACCTGCCGGAGCGTGAGCGCCTGGTGCTGGCGCTGTATTACGACGAAGAACTGAACTTGAAGGAAATCGGTGAAGTGCTGGGGGTCAGCGAGTCGCGAGTCAGCCAGTTGCATAGCCAGTGCGCGGCACGTCTGCGCGCACGGCTGGGCGAATGGCGCGCGCGCTGAGCGGTACACCGCTTTCGGATTTGAATGGCGTCCCCGGCAAGAGGGGCGTTTGAGACTGTACGGAGGTCGACTTGGACAAGAACATGAAAATCCTCATCGTTGATGATTTCTCGACGATGAGACGCATCATCAAGAACCTCTTGCGCGACTTGGGATTCACCAATACCGCCGAAGCGGACGACGGCACCACCGCCCTGCCGATGCTGCACAGCGGAAACTTCGACTTCCTCGTGACCGACTGGAACATGCCTGGCATGACCGGTATCGATCTGCTGCGCGCGGTACGCGCCGATGAGCGCCTTAAGCACCTGCCGGTCCTGATGGTGACTGCCGAGGCCAAGCGCGACCAGATCATCGAAGCGGCTCAGGCCGGTGTGAACGGCTATGTGGTCAAGCCTTTCACTGCCCAGGTCCTGAAAGAAAAAATCGAGAAGATCTTCGAGCGGGTCAACGGCTGAATGTCAGCCGCGAGGGCACCATGGACCAGAAAGAACACCTGCTGGGAGACTTCGAGTCGACCCTGAAAGTCCGTGCGCGGGAATTGGTGGATAGCCTCGAGAAAGGCAACTTCACCGACGCCGTGCAACTCATCCACGAACTCAATCACGTCCGTGATCGCGGCCTCTACCAGGAAGTCGGCAAGCTCACTCGTGAGTTGCACAACGCCATCGTCAACTTCCAGATCGACCCGCATCTGCCCCATGCCCAGGAAATGTCGCAGATCGCCGATGCGACTGACCGTCTTTCCTATGTGGTGCAAATGACCGAGAAGGCCGCCAACCGCACCATGGATCTGGTGGAGGAAAGCGCGCCACTGCTCAACGGCCTGAGCGACGAAGCCCAGAAGCTGGGTGAGGAATGGAGCCGCTTCATGCGTCGGGAAATCGGTGCGGACGGATTCCGTGACCTGGCCCGCCGCATCGAGCAGTTCCTCGCCCGCAGCCAGCGCGATACCGATGCGCTGTCCGGCAAGCTCAACGACATTCTGCTCGCGCAGGACTACCAGGACCTCACCGGCCAGGTGATCAAGCGCGTGACCCAGCTGGTTACCGAAGTGGAGAGCAACCTGGTCAAGCTGGTGATGATGGCCAGCCAGGTAGATCGCTACGCCGGCATCGAGCACGACCACGACGCGCTGCGCGTTGAGCTGGAACAACAAAAAAATCCTTCCAGGGGTGAAGGTCCGCAGATCCATGCCGATATACGTGAGGACGTAGTGTCCGGACAGGACGACGTCGACGATCTGCTATCCAGCCTTGGGTTTTAGGGAGCACTCCACTTATGAGCTTCGACGCCGATGAAGAAATCCTCCAGGACTTCCTGGTAGAGGCCGGCGAGATTCTGGAGCAACTGTCCGAGCAGCTGGTCGAGCTGGAAAGCCGCCCGGACGACATGGACCTGCTCAACGCGATTTTCCGTGGTTTCCATACCGTGAAAGGCGGAGCTGGCTTCCTCCAGCTCAATGCGCTGGTGGAGTGCTGCCACATCGCCGAGAACGTTTTCGACATCCTGCGCAAGGGCGAGCGCCGCGTGGATGCCGAGCTGATGGACGTGGTGCTTCAGGCCCTGGACACGGTCAATGAAATGTTCCGCGAAGTACGTGAGCGCAGCGAACCGACGCCTGCGACTCGGGAACTGCTGGCTGCCTTGTCGCGTCTCGCTGAGCCGGCAGGCGCCGAGCCCGTGGTTGCTTCTTCGGTAGCTCCTGCTTCGGTGATCGTGGAGTCGGCTCCCGTCGAAGCGAAAGCCGATATCACCGACAGCGAGTTCGAGCAGTTGCTCGACGCGCTGGGCGATAACGCTGGTGGTGCCGCTGAGCCGGTTGCAGCCACTGCCGATGAAATCACTGACGACGAATTCGAAGCGCTGCTCGACCAGTTGCACGGCAAGGGCAAGTTCGTAGCTGCGGTTGAACCGGAAGCCGCCGTTGCGGCCAGCACCCCGGTGAGCGCCCTGGCGAGTGCTGGCGCGGGCGACGAAATTTCTGACGACGAGTTCGAGGACCTGCTGGACCAGCTGCATGGCAAGGGCAAGTTCAATGGCGCCGCTGAAGTCGCTGCCATCGCCCCGGCCGCTCCCGTCGTACCGGACGTACCAGCGAGCGGTGAAAACATCACCGATGACGAGTTCGAAGCGCTGCTCGATCAGTTGCACGGCAAGGGCAAGTTCAACGGTGCTACTGAAGAGCCGGCCGCGACCCCCGCTGTCAGCCGTCCTTCCCCCGTCGCTGCTCCAGCTCCAGTTGCCAGACCCGCTGCCAAGACCGAGCCGGCCTCGGCACCTCGTCAGTCCGCTGCACCTGCCGCCGCTGGTAATGGCGCTGCCGGTCCCGCAGTGGCCAGTGAGGCGGAAACCACCGTACGGGTGGATACCGCGCGCCTGGACGAGATCATGAACATGGTCGGCGAGCTGGTACTGGTGCGTAACCGTCTGGTACGCCTGGGCTCCAACAGCGGCGACGAGTCCATGGCCAAGGCCGTGTCCAACCTGGACGTGGTCACCGCCGACCTGCAGACCGCGGTGATGAAAACGCGGATGCAGCCGATCAAGAAAGTCTTCGGCCGTTTCCCGCGGCTGGTTCGTGACCTGGCGCGAAACCTGAAGAAGGAAATCAACCTCGAGCTGGTGGGCGAGGAAACCGACCTGGACAAGAACCTGGTCGAAGCCCTGGCCGATCCGCTGGTGCACCTGGTGCGCAACGCCGTCGACCACGGCATCGAATCGCCCGAAGAGCGCGAGGCCGCTGGCAAGCCGCGCACTGGCCGCGTTGTCCTCTCTGCCGAGCAGGAAGGCGACCACATCCTTCTGATGATCACCGACGACGGCAAGGGCATGGATGCGGCCGTACTTCGCGCCAAGGCCGTGGAGAAGGGGCTGCTGGACAAGGATGCCGCCGAACGCCTGACTGAGCTGGAGTGCTACAACCTGATCTTCGCCCCGGGCTTCTCAACCAAGACCGAGATTTCCGATGTGTCTGGCCGCGGCGTCGGCATGGACGTGGTGAAGACCAAGATTTCCCAGCTCAACGGCACGGTGAACGTGTTCTCTCAGAAGGGCTCGGGCTCGAAGATCGTCATCAAGGTCCCGCTGACCCTGGCGATCATGCCGACGCTGATGGTGATGCTGGGCAACCAGGCTTTCGCCTTCCCGCTGGTGAACGTCAACGAGATCTTCCACCTGGACCTGTCGCGCACCAACGTGGTGGACGGCCAGGAAGTCGTGATCGTCCGCGACAAGGCCCTGCCGCTCTTCTACCTCAAACGCTGGCTGGTGCGAGATGCCGCCGTTGAGGAGCAGGGGGAGGGCCACGTTGTGATCCTTTCCGTGGGCACCCAACGCATTGGCTTCGTGGTCGACCAACTGGTGGGTCAGGAAGAAGTGGTGATCAAGCCACTGGGCAAGATGCTCCAGGGAACGCCGGGCATGTCCGGCGCCACCATTACCGGCGACGGCCGTATCGCACTGATCCTCGACGTGCCGAGCATGCTCAAGCATTACGCACGCCGTGGTTGATCTGGGGTGGCCGGGAACGGCCGCCCGCTAGGAGCTTTTTTCTTATGGCAGTCAAGGTTCTGGTGGTGGATGACTCCGGGTTCTTCCGCCGCCGCGTCACGGAAATTCTTTCTTCCGACCCCAATATCCAGGTGGTGGGCACTGCCACCAATGGCCGCGAAGCCATTGACCAGGCACTGGCGCTCAAACCCGATGTCATCACCATGGATTACGAGATGCCGATGATGGACGGCATCACCGCAGTGCGGCACATCATGCAGCGCTGCCCGACGCCGGTCATGATGTTCTCCTCGCTGACCCACGAAGGCGCCCGCGTCACTCTCGATGCCCTGGATGCTGGCGCGGTGGATTTCCTGCCGAAGAATTTCGAGGACATCTCGCGCACCCCCGAGAAGGTCAAGCAACTGCTTTGCGAGAAAGTGCACAGCATCGCTCGCAGCAACCGCCGCTACAGCAGCTTCAGTGCCCCGGCGCAACCGGCTTATGCGGCCCCGGCAGCTGCCGCCAGCATCCCGGCGCGCCCGGCTCATGCCCCGGCGCAGCCCAGCCATGCTGCACCGGCAACGCCGGCAGCCTCCGCCGCCCCAAAGCGTAAGGCCTACCGGTTGGTGGCGATTGGCACCTCCACCGGCGGGCCGGTTGCCCTGCAACGTGTACTCACCCAGCTGCCGGCCAATTTTCCGGCCCCCCTGGTATTGGTCCAGCACATGCCGGCGGCCTTCACCAAGGCTTTTGCCGAACGTCTGGACAAGCTTTGCCGGATTACCGTCAAGGAAGCGGAGGATGGTGACGTCCTGCGTCCGGGCCTGGCCCTGCTCGCACCCGGTGGCAAGCAGATGATGGTCGACACGCGTGGCGTGGTGCGCATCCTCCCCGGCGACGAGCGCCTGAACTACAAGCCCTGCGTGGACATCACCTTTGGCTCGGCTGCCAAGGCCTACAATGACAAGGTCCTGGCGGTGGTGCTGACCGGCATGGGCGCCGATGGTCGCGAAGGTGCGCGCCTGCTCAAGCAGGGCGGCAGCCAGATATGGGCACAGGATGAAGCCAGCTGCGTGATCTACGGCATGCCCATGGCAGTGGTGAAGGCCAACCTGGCCGATGCGGTCTATGGCCTGGACGATATTGGCCGCCACCTGGTCGAGGCGTGCATGTAATGGAGAAACCCAGGTAATGGATGTACTGAGCCTCATCGGGGTAATCCTGGCCTTCGTCGCCATCATCGGCGGCAATTACCTCGAAGGCGGCCATGCCGCAGCCCTGCTCAACGGACCTGCGGCACTCATCGTTCTGGGTGGCACCCTGGGCGCGGCTTTCCTGCAGACGCCCATGAGCATCTTCAAGCGAGCGCTGGCCATCTTCCGCTGGATTCTCTTTCCACCCCAAGTGGACCTCGCCGGTGGCATCACTCGTGTGGTGAACTGGAGCATGACCGCGCGCAAGGAGGGCTTGCTGGGCCTGGAACCGGTCGCCGACAGCGAACCCGACCCATTCGCTCGCAAGGGCCTGCAACTGCTGGTGGATGGCGCAGAACCGGAATCCATCCGCAGCATCCTCGAGGTTGATCTCTTCACCCAGGAGGGGCGCGACCTGCAAGCTGCCAAGGTATTCGAGAGCATGGGCGGCTACGCACCCACCATCGGCATCATCGGTGCCGTCATGGGCCTGATCCACGTAATGGGCAACCTGGCAGACCCCAGCCAACTGGGGGGCGGTATAGCGGTGGCCTTCGTCGCTACCATCTACGGCGTCGGTTTCGCCAACCTGCTGCTTCTGCCCATCGGCAACAAGCTGAAGTCCATCGCCATTCGCCAGTCGCGTTACCGCGAAATGCTGCTGGAGGGCATCCTCTCCATCGCCGAAGGCGAGAACCCGCGATCGATCGAACTCAAGCTGCAAGGCTTCATGGATTGAGGAACGGGCCATGGCGCGCAGGCGGCATCAGGAAGAACATGAGAATCACGAACGCTGGCTGGTGTCCTACGCGGACTTCATCACTCTGCTGTTCGCCTTCTTCGTGGTGATGTACTCCATCTCCTCGATCAACGAGGGCAAGTACAAGATCCTTTCGGAAACCTTGGTCGGCGTGTTCAACCAGCCCGACCGCTCGATCAAGCCGATCCCGGTAGGCGAGGAAAAGCCGCGTACCACCGAGCCTGACCGCAGCATGGTGGAAGAGAGCGAGCGTAGCCAGAGCTCGATCGACGATCCGGGTGCCGATCCGCTGCAAGAGATCGCCCAGAGCGTACGCGATGCCTTCGGCGACTTGATCAAATCCGAGCAGTTGAATGTGCGCGGTAACGAACTCTGGGTGGAGATCGAGATGAACTCCAGTCTGCTGTTTCCCAGTGGTGACGCCGTTCCCAATGACGTGGCTTTCACCTTGATCGAGAAAGTCGCCAGGATTCTGGCGCCCTACGACAATCCTGTTCACGTCGAAGGTTTCACTGACAACCTGCCCATTGCCACCTCGCAGTTCCCCTCCAATTGGGAGCTTTCCACGGCGCGTGCCGCCAGCATCGTGCGCATGCTGGCCATGGACGGTTTGGCGCCCCGCCGCCTGGCAGCGGTGGGCTATGGTGAGTTCCAGCCGGTTGCGGATAACGCCACGGCCGAAGGGCGCGCGCGCAATCGGCGCGTGGTGCTGGTGATCTCCCGCAATCTCGATGTGCGCCGCAGTGTCAGCGGCGTCGGTAGCGCCAATGCCAAGCCGGATGCCGCGCTGCAGAGGGCTGGCACGCAACCTGCACCAGCAGCGCCAGCACAGGCCCCTGCAGCGGGTGCCGTCAATTCCCCGTCACCTGCCCCATAGGGCAGGTTGAAAGTCTCGGCGCATCAGCGCAGCCGGGAGGATGAAGAAGATGAGAGTCTGGGCAGTAGCCAACCAAAAAGGTGGAGTCGGCAAGACCACCACGTCCATCGCCCTGGCAGGTCTGCTGGCCGATGCCGGCAAGCGCGTCGTGGTGGTTGACCTCGACCCCCACGGGTCGATGACCAGCTATTTCGGGCATGATCCGGACACGCTGGAACACAGCTGCTTCGACCTGTTCCTCAACCAGGGCAGCGTGCCCGATGGTTTGCCGCGCGAGCTGCTGCTGCAGACCAGCAACGAGCGCATCTCGCTGCTACCGTCCAGTACCGCACTTGCGACCCTCGAGCGCCAATCGCCGGGGCAGAATGGCCTCGGTCTGGTGATCGCCAAGAGCCTGGCGCAGCTCTGGCAGCAGTTCGACCACGCCATCATCGACAGCCCGCCGCTGCTCGGGGTGCTGATGGTCAACGCCCTGGCGGCCAGCCAGCAGCTGGTGATTCCGGTGCAGACCGAATTCCTTGCAGTGAAGGGCCTGGAACGCATGGTCAGCACGCTGAGCATGATCAACCGCTCGCGCAAGCAGGCTCTGCCCTACACCATCGTGCCGACGCTGTTCGACCGTCGGACCCAGGCGTCGCTCAATACCCTCAAAGTGCTGCGCAACAACTACCCGGAGAATCTCTGGCAGGCCTACATTCCGGTGGATACCCGACTGCGCGATGCCAGTCGCGCCGGCGTCACGCCGTCGCAGTACGACTCCAACAGCCGCGGCGTGATTGCCTACCGCGCTTTGCTCAAGCACCTGCTCAGCCAGCAACTGGCCACCCAGGTGGCCTGAGATGCGCTGCAACGCCGACTGCTGGAGCTCAAGTGAAGTGTGCCGCCTGCCGATAGGCTCTACAGATCAATTCCGTGGGTTCCCAACATGAGTCGTCCTCTCGCCACAGCCACCCGCCCGCAACTGGCTCTGCAGTCCTACCTGGATGCGCTGTTGCAAGAGGCTTCAGTCGAGCTGGCGGAAAGCATCAGCCGGGAAGAGTTCGAAGCCGCGGTGCTGGAAGAACAGGTACGTGACGCACGCCTGACTCACGTGCTGGAGGCAGCGCCGGCGCCGCTGGCTACTCCGATCCCGGTTGCGCCGGAGTTGGAAGTAGAGCCGCTGCTGGTCCTGGAGCCCGAAGTGCTTGTGCCGGCTGAGGTTGTGACCGCGCCGGAACTCGCGCAGGCGCGCGTCGAGCCGCTGGTAGAGCTCGGCATGCCGGGCGCGCTCCATTCAGATGTTCCCGCGCTCGTTGCCGGTGGGCGGCCCGCGTGGGGTGAAGAACCTTTCGAGTGCCTGCTGTTCGATGTCGCCGGACTGACACTGGCCGTTCCGCTGGTGTCGCTTGGCTCCATCTACCCTCTGGCCGGTCAGGAGCTGACGCCCTTGTTCGGACAGCCGGACTGGTTCCTCGGCATACTGCCGTGCCAGGCGGGCAACCTCAAAGTGCTGGATACCGCGCGCTGGGTCATGCCCGAGCGCTACCGTGACGACTTCCGCGAGGGCCTGCAGTACGTGATTTCGGTGCAGGGTTACGAGTGGGGGCTGGCGGTTCATCAGGTCAGCCGTTCCATCCGCCTGGACCCGAACGAAATCAAATGGCGCAGCCAGCGTAGCCAAAGGCCCTGGTTGGCCGGTACCGTAATCGAACACATGTGTGCGCTGCTGGACGTCTCGGCCCTCGCCGAGCTGATCGCCAGCGGCGCCATCAAGCGCATGTCACTTAATTGAGGGGTGGCTCCGTGCCGTACGGAGCTCCATGAACACAACAGCGGGTTAACCCGCGTACGCCGCCCAGGGTGGCTCAAGAGAGGCTAGGGAACATGAAGAAATCGTCCGCTCAAGGTGCCGAAGATCCCATCCTGCAATGGGTGACTTTCCGCCTGGACAATGAAACCTACGGCATCAACGTAATGCAGGTGCAGGAAGTTCTGCGTTACACCGAAATCGCTCCGGTACCGGGGGCCCCGAGCTACGTGCTGGGCATCATCAACCTGCGTGGCAACGTGGTGACGGTGATCGACACCCGCCAGCGTTTCGGCCTTGGCCCGGCGCCGGTGACCGATAACACCCGCATCGTCATCATCGAGGCGGACAAGCAGGTGGTGGGCATCCTCGTCGACAGCGTGGCCGAGGTCGTCTACCTCCGCCAGTCGGAGATCGAGACCGCCCCCAACGTCGGTAACGACGAATCCGCCAAGTTCATCCAGGGCGTCTGCAACAAGAACGGCGAACTGCTGATCCTCGTCGAGTTGGACAAGATGATGAGCGAGGAAGAGTGGTCCGAGCTGGAGAGCATCTGAGTTGATCTGGATTGCACTGCTCGCGGTGGTTCTGGCCCTGGCGTGCGCTGGCCTGGGCGCGACTTGCTACTGGCTGGCCAAGCGCCTGCGCCAGGAAGTGGAGGCGCAGGCCAAGCGCGACGCAGTGCGCGACCAGAAGATCAAGGAGCTGGGGCGCCGTCTCGAAGCCTATTTCGACGGCAGCGTGCGTATGGGCGAAGACCTTCAGGAGCTGCGTCGCGTAGTGGCTCCGCTGCCGGACAAACTGAGCCGGATGGAGCAGCGCGACCCCACGAGCCTTTCCTTCTCCCAGGCGGCGCGTCTGGTAGGTCTCGGCGCCAGCGTCGATGACCTCACCCATTCCTGTGGGCTGACCAAGGCCGAAGCCGAACTGGTGAGCAGGCTCCATCAGGCAAAGTCGGAGCATGACTGATACCGGCAGCGAGGGTTGCGCTGGCCACCACTCATGCACGGGCAACCTCACTTTCCGTCAGCTGCTTTAGCGCGAGCTGTTCTTAGCGCTATCGCCGTCCGTTCCAATCGTTCCAATTCTTGGCTATGCGCTTGACCTAAGCTGAAATTCCGGGGCTTCTCTCCGGGGAGGTCCGGCGATGCGTCTGCTTCCAGTTCTGTTGTTATGCCTGATGTCCTGCCTGCAGGCCCAGGAAGCCCCCATGGAAGTAAAGGGCGCAATGACGGTCAACGTGTTGCAGGCACGTTACCTGTATGAGCGCGGCGCGATCTTCATCGATGTAAGGCCTACGCGCGAGTGGACCTGGGGCCATATTCATGGCGCCCTGCACCTTGACCTGCTCGATCGGTTCAGTGACCTGGCCCAGCCACAATGGCCGCGCCAGATACCCCTGGTGATCTATTGCGACAGCGAGGTCTGCCCCCACGGTGCTCAGGCGGTGAAGATGGCCGTCAGCTGGGGCTATCGGCAGGTGTTCTATTTCCGCGAAGGGTACTTTGCGTGGCAATTGCAGGACTTCCCCCAGGGTAAGGGACTGGCGGGGGAACGCCTGGTACTCAGTAACCCGGACCGTTGAGCAGTGGCAGGGCAGGGGTGACATCACGTTCGGCATCGGGGTCGAAGCCGTCCGGGCATTTGCCTTTCAGGTACCAGGCGAATGCAATGATCTCAGCGATGGTGCGGTAGAGCGGCTCGGGGATGGCATCGCCCAGTTCCAGACGTGCCAGCAGACGTACCAGGTCAGCGTTCTCGTAGATGGGCACTTCGTACTCGCGGGCGATGGCGAGGATGGCTTCCGCCAGTTCGTCGTCACCCTTGGCGGTCAGGTTGGGGGCGCTTGTACCGTCGTAGGAGAGGGCAATGGCCTGGCGCGGTCTCTTGCTCATGCGGTCTCATCCACCCAGCGTTGTTCGAGTGTGGTGCGGTGCCCGCGCGGTGGCTGGCCCTGGATGCAGGCCAGTTCGCCGACGGTAAGGCCCGCGGCCTGAAGGCGCTCACGCAGGTTCGGCAGTTCGCGATCTATCAATCCGGCGGTACCGGCGCGTTCCGCCCATAGCTGACTGGACAGGCTGCCCTGTGCCAGTTGCGCCTGGACCTGCAGTGGCCCTAGGGGCTCCAGATCGAAGGCCAGTTCGATACGCCAGAGACTTTCCTTGCGCTCGTTCTTTTCCTGCCGGCCTTCCTGCTCCTGTTGCAGCTTGATCTGCAGCGGGACGATGTCTTGCTGGTTGCGCATCGGCACTTCGAGCTGCCAGGTGGTCAGCAGGTTGCCTTCTGGCGTCACTTGGGTCTGGGCGAGGCTGGAGAGTTGATGCGTCTGCAGTCGGGAAACGGCAGCGGCGGCCAGTTTGAGCAGTGTTTCCAGGTCGCCTTCTTCTTCGGCGGCCTGCGCCAGGCGCGAGGGCAGGGGGAAACTCAGCGCCTGCTGGCGGGCATTGGCCTGGCCGAGGGCACCCAGAGCGTTGCGGATGAACGCCGGCAGTGCCTGGGCCATGGCATTGCTGGTGCCGATGGTCGGCAGGCTGGTGGCGGTAGGCAAAGACGGCAGCAACTGGGCGACCAGGCGCAGCAGGTTGGCCTTGAAGTCCTGGGCCAGGGAGCCGGACTGCCCGGCCAGGAGTCGTGACTCCAGTAGGGCACCGCTGTTCTCCAGGGCGGCTGCCAGGACCTTGGGGTCGCCAAGCTGGCGGATGTCGGGCAATGCGCCAAGCAGCTTGTCCATGGCCGCGCGCAGGTTTTCCGGCAGGCTCTCCCGGCCGGTGCTTTGCAGAGCGCCGAGCAAGGCGTCGAGGGAGCCCTGGCGGCTTTGCTGCCCGGCCAGTTGCTGGGTGAGTTCGAGTTGGTCCAATTGAGCGGCGAGGGGCAGGAACTGCAGCATCTGGCTACCTTGGACCTGGGCACTCAGCAGGCTGCCGATGGCCAGCGGGCGCGGGCTTTCGATGTTCAGTTGGCTACCGGCCAGCGGGGTGTTGAGCACGTTCACCAGTACCTTGTAGACCGCCGACTGGGCCTTGCCCTGGGTGGCCAGTTCGCTTGCCACGACCTTGCCCTGGACCAGGGTGCCCACCGGCAGCAGGTCGAGATCGAGGCTGCCGAGGGCACGTTCGCCGCCTTTTAGTGCCATGGCCAGGCGGGTATCCGACAGGGCAGTGATGTTGAGCAGGCTTCCCTGGGCCAAAGGGCGCGTGCTGCTGGCCTCAAGCGTGGTCTGAGTGCCATTGGCCAGGGTCAGCTTGAGCAGCAGTTGGAAGCTCTGAGCGGTTTCCTTCAGGGCGATGACTTCGGCGTCGGCGCTTTCACCGGCGGCCAGCAGTCCGTCCAGGGGCTGAAGCAGTTTGAGCGCCATGTCCGCCGCGTTTTGCACGGGGCGGGAAACGGGCTGGCTGGGTGGGAGAGGGCGCGCGCCGCTGATTTCGGTCATGAAGGGGTTACAACCTGTCGAAAAAGCTCGCTTCGGGGGGGGGATATGGCATGTATAATGCCGCCCCGTCCGGGCCGGCTGCGAGCCTTGGAGTTCTCCATTATAGCGGCCGGCACCTTCCTGACTTGAATACATCCCGGGTACTCATGCCGTGACCAGTCCCTATCTCGAGACCGTGGCCCTCGCCTGCGAGCGGGATTGGCGCCTGCTGTTCGAGCGGCTGGACTTGCAACTGTCCCGTGGCGAGATGCTCCAGGTCGCCGGCCCCAATGGCAGTGGCAAGACCAGCCTGCTGCGTCTCCTCTGCGGTCTGATGCAGCCCACTGCCGGTGAAGTTCGCCTGAACGGCAAGCCATTGGCCAGCCAGCGCAGCGAGCTGGCGCGCAACCTCCTGTGGATCGGTCATGCCGCCGGTATCAAGGGTTTGCTGACCCCGGAGGAAAACCTGCGCTGGCTCTGCGCCTTGCACCAGCCCGCCGAGCGCGACGCCATCTGGCGGGCACTGGAAGCGGTCGGCCTGCGTGGTTTTGAAGATGTACCCTGCCACACCCTGTCCGCCGGGCAGCAGCGCCGCGTCGCGCTGGCACGCCTGTACCTGGACGCGCCACCGCTGTGGATTCTCGATGAACCCTTCACCGCCCTCGACAAGCAGGGTGTTGCCCAGCTAGAGGCTCATCTGGCGAGCCATTGCGAGCAGGGCGGCCTGGTTGTCTTCACGACTCACCACACCATGGGCCAGGTACCCACCGGCTACCGTGAACTCGACCTGGGGCAGCGCCGCGCATGAGCAACGTCTTCACACTGCTGGTCGCCCGCGAAGCCCGCCTGCTGGTACGCCGTCCGGCGGAATTGGCCAACCCGCTGGTGTTCTTCGCCATAGTGGTCGCATTGTTTCCGCTGGCCGTCGGCCCCGAGACCCAATTGTTGCAAAGCCTTTCCCCCGGCCTGGTCTGGGTAGCGGCCCTGCTGGCCGTCCTGCTCTCGCTGGACGGGCTTTTCCGCAGTGACTTCGAAGACGGCTCCCTCGAACAGTGGGTCGTTTCGCCGCACCCCCTGCCGCTTCTGGTCCTGGCCAAGGTGCTGGCACACTGGCTCTTTTCCGGATTGGCCCTGGTGCTGCTGGCCCCGTTGCTGGCACTGATGCTTGGCCTGCCGGCACGATGCCTGCCCGTCCTGCTGATTTCGCTGTTGCTGGGTACCCCGGTCTTGAGCCTGCTGGGCGCCGTCGGCGCCGCGCTGACTGTCGGTCTCAAGCGTGGTGGCCTCTTGCTGGCGCTGCTGATCCTGCCGCTGTACATCCCGGTGCTGATTCTCGGCAGCGGGGCGTTGCAGGCGGCCTTGCAAGGATTGCCGACCGTCGGCCACCTGTTGTGGCTGGCGAGCCTCACCGCCCTGGCGGTGACCCTGACACCCTTTGCCATTGCCGCTGGCCTGACCATCAGCGTCGGCGAATAAGAAATAGAGTTGCCCTGATGAGAAAACTGCCGATGTCCGAACAGGCCGCAGCGCCGAGCAGGTGGCCCCGATGAACTGGACCTGGTTCCACAAGCTCGGGTCGCCGAAGTGGTTCTATGAGATCAGCGGTCGCTGGCTGCCCTGGCTCGCCTGGGGAGCGGTGATCCTGATTACCCTCGGCCTGGTCTGGGGGTTGGCTTTCGCGCCGCCGGACTACCAGCAGGGCAACAGCTTCCGAATCATCTACATCCATGTGCCGGCGGCCTTCCTCGCCCAGTCCTGCTACATCATGCTCGCCGTGTGCGGGGTAGTGGGTCTGGTCTGGAAGATGAAACTCGCCGATGTCGCCTTGCAGGCCGCCGCGCCTATCGGTGCCTGGATGACCTTCGTGGCTCTGGTTACCGGCGCCATCTGGGGCAAGCCGACCTGGGGCGCCTGGTGGGTGTGGGATGCCCGCCTCACGTCGATGCTCATCCTCCTTTTCCTGTACTTCGGTCTCATTGCCCTCGGGCAGGCGATCAGCAATCGTGACAGTGCTGCCAAGGCCTGTGCGGTGCTGGCGATCGTCGGCGTGATCAATATCCCGATCATCAAGTACTCGGTGGAGTGGTGGAACACCCTGCACCAGCCTGCCACCTTCAAAATCACTGAGAAGCCGGCCATGCCGGCGGAAATGTGGGTGCCGCTGCTGATCATGGTGCTCGGCTTCTACTGCTTCTTCGGCGCCGTGATGCTGATGCGCATGCGCCTGGAAGTGCTCAAGCGCGAGTCCCGCGCCAGCTGGGCCAAGGCCGAGATTCAGGCACAAGTGGGTAAGGTCTGATGAGTTTTTCTTCCTTCACCGAATTTCTCGCCATGGGTAACCATGGCCTGTATGTCTGGACCGCCTACGGCATCAGCTTGGTGGTACTGGCCATCAACGTCGCCATGCCGCTGATCGCGCGGCGCCGTTACCTGCAAGACGAGGCGCGTCGTTTGCGCCGGGAGGAGTCGAAGTGAATCCGGTTCGCAAGAAGCGCCTGTTCATCATCCTTGCCATCCTGGCGGGTGTGGGCATCGCCGTGGCGCTGGCGCTGTCCGCGCTGCAACAGAACATCAACCTGTTCTACACCCCCACTCAGATCGCCAATGGCGAGGCCCCGCAGGACACCCGTATTCGTGCTGGCGGCATGGTGGAAAAGGGCTCGGTGCAACGCAGCGGCGACTCCCTGGACGTGCAGTTCGTCGTGACCGATTTCGCGAAGAACGTGACCATCCGCTACCACGGCATTCTTCCCGACCTGTTCCGTGAAGGGCAGGGCATTGTCGCCCTTGGCAAGCTGAATGCCGATGGCGTGCTGGTGGCTGACGAAGTGCTGGCCAAGCACGATGAGAACTACATGCCGCCGGAAGTGACCAAGGCCCTCAAGGAAAGTGGCCAACTCCCGAAGAAGGAGGGGTGACCTGATGATTCCCGAACTCGGCCACCTGGCCCTGATTCTTGCCCTGTGCATGGCTGTGGTGCAGGCGACCTTGCCGCTGATCGGCGCCTGGCGTGGTGACCGCCAGTGGATGAGCCTGGCTCAGCCCGCTGCCTGGGGGCAGTTCACCTTCCTGGCCTTTGCCTTCGGCTGCCTGACCTACGCGTTCATGGTGGATGACTTCTCCGTCGCCTATGTCGCCAGCAACTCCAACAGTGCACTGCCCTGGTACTTCAAGTTCAGTGCCGTCTGGGGCGCCCACGAAGGCTCGTTGCTGCTGTGGGCCCTGATCCTCGGTGGCTGGACCTTCGCGGTTTCGATCTTCTCCCGGCAACTGCCGGAAGTGATGCTGGCTCGTGTGCTGGCGGTCATGGGGATGATCAGCATCGGCTTCCTGCTGTTCCTGATCGTCACTTCCAACCCGTTCAATCGCCTGCTGCCGAACATGCCGGCTGACGGCAACGACCTCAATCCGTTGCTGCAGGACTTCGGCCTGATCGTCCATCCGCCGATGCTGTACATGGGCTACGTGGGCTTCTCGGTGGCCTTCGCCTTCGCCATCGCCGCATTGCTCGGCGGACGGCTGGATGCCGCCTGGGCGCGCTGGTCGCGGCCATGGACCATCATCGCCTGGGCTTTCCTTGGCGTCGGCATCGTGCTCGGCTCCTGGTGGGCCTACTACGAGCTGGGCTGGGGCGGCTGGTGGTTCTGGGATCCGGTGGAAAACGCCTCCTTCATGCCATGGCTGGTGGGCACTGCGCTGATTCACTCCCTGGCAGTGACCGAGAAACGCGGCGTGTTCAAGAGTTGGACCGTGCTGCTGGCCATCGCGGCGTTCTCCCTCAGCCTGCTGGGCACCTTCCTGGTCCGTTCCGGCGTGCTGACCTCTGTACACGCCTTTGCCTCCGACCCGGAGCGCGGTGTGTTCATCCTGGCGTTCCTGCTGTTGGTAGTGGGCGGTTCGCTGGCGCTGTTCGCGGTGCGTGCTCCCGTTGTGAAGAGCCAGGTGGGCTTCGCTCTCTGGTCCCGCGAGACCCTGCTCCTGGTGAACAACCTGGTGCTGGTGGTGGCGGCGTCGATGATCCTGCTCGGCACCCTCTACCCGCTGGTACTGGATGCCTTGTCTGGCGCCAAGCTGTCGGTGGGCCCGCCGTACTTCAATGCCCTGTTCCTGCCGTTGATGGGCCTCGTCATGCTGGCCCTGGCGGTCGGCGTGCTGGTGCGCTGGAAGGATACGCCGGTGAAATGGCTGCTGGGCATGCTCGGTCCGGTGCTGATCGGCAGCCTGCTGTTGGGTGTGCTGGCCGCCTTCTTCTATGGCGACTTCCACTGGGCGGTGCTGGCTGTGGGCGCGTTGTCCGCCTGGGTCGTGCTGGCCGGTGTTCGCGATCTGCTCGACAAGACCCGTCACAAGGGCCTGCTCAAAGGCGCCGCTGGCCTGACCCGTAGCTACTGGGGCATGCAACTGGCCCACGCCGGTATCGCCGTCTGTGCCCTGGGCGTAGTGCTATCCAGCCAGTACAGCGCTGAGCGCGACCTGCGGCTGGCTCCGGGCGAGTCGGTGGAGTTGGGCGGCTATCGTTTCCTCTTCGAGGGCGCTGCGCATCATGAAGGCCCGAACTTCACCTCCGACAAGGGAACCGTGATCGTCTATGAGGGCGAGAACCAGGTGACGGTATTGCACCCGGAGAAGCGGCTCTACACCGTTCAGCAATCGGTGATGACCGAAGCCGGCATCGACGCTGGCTTCACCCGCGATCTCTACGTCGCGCTCGGCGAACCCCTGGACAATGGCGCCTGGGCTGTGCGCGTTCACGTCAAACCCTTCGTCCGCTGGATCTGGCTGGGCGGCTTGCTGATGGGCCTTGGCGGCCTGCTGGCGGCCTTCGACCGCCGCTACCGCGTGAAAGTGAAGACCCGCGTCCGTGAGGCGCTGGGGATGGCTGGAGCCCAAGCATGAAGCGTTTGATCCTCGTCCTGCCGCTGCTGGGCTTCCTTGCCATCGCGGTATTCCTTTATCGCGGGCTGTTCCTTGACCCGGCCGAGTTACCCTCGGCCCTGATCGGCAAACCGTTCCCGGCCTTCTCGCTGCCCAATGTCACCGGCGAGCGCACCCTCACCGAGGCCGATCTCAAAGGTAAGCCGGCGCTGGTCAACGTCTGGGGCACCTGGTGTGTCTCCTGCCGCGTCGAGCACCCGGTGCTGAACAAGCTGGCACAGATGGGCGTGACCATCTACGGCGTCAACTACAAGGATGACAACGCCGCCGCGCTGAAATGGCTAAAGGAATTCCACAACCCTTATCAGCTGGACATCCGCGACGAACAGGGCAGCCTCGGTCTGGACCTGGGCGTGTATGGCGCGCCGGAAACCTTCCTGATCGACAAGGACGGCATCATTCGCCACAAGTTCGTCGGCGTGATCGACGAAGTGGTCTGGCGCGAGCAACTGGCCCCTCTGTACCAGTCCCTGGCGGATGAGGGCGGCAAATGAAGCGTCTGATCGCTGCTGCCCTGCTGGGGCTGGCCCTTACCGGTGTCGCCAAGGCCGCCATCGATACCTACCAGTTCAAGGATGAGGCCGAGCGCGAGCGCTTCCGCGTCCTGACCGAAGAACTGCGTTGCCCGAAGTGCCAGAACCAGAATATCGCCGACTCCAACGCACCGATTGCCACCGACCTGCGCCGGGAAATCTTCCGCATGCTGGAGGAGGGCAAGAACAACGACGAGATCGTCGACTACCTGGTGGCGCGCTACGGCGACTTCGTGCGCTACAAGCCGCCGGTCAACGCACGCACCGTGTTGCTCTGGTATGGCCCCGCTGGGCTGCTGATAGGAGGGCTGGTGGTGCTGGGCATCATCGTCGTCCGCCGCCGCCGGGTAGAGAACAGCCCTGCGCAGGTGCTGCTTTCCGCCGATGAGCAGGCCCGCCTCGATGCCCTGCTGAACTCCGAGAACCAGGACAAGAAAGACTCATGATCGATTTCTGGCTCGCCGCCGGCCTGCTTCTGCTGGTCGCCCTGGCTTTCCTGCTGATCCCCGTGCTCCGCGGCCGCAAGGCCCAGACCGAGGAAGACCGCACCGCCCTCAACGTGGCCCTTTATCAGGAGCGCCTGGACGAACTGGACTCCCAGCACGCCGCCGGCACCCTGACGGCCGAGCAGTTCGAGGCTGGCCGCGCAGAAGCAGCCCGTGAGCTGTTGGCCGATACCGAAGGTGCCGACATCAACCGCATTTCCCGGTTGGGCAAGGCCCTGCCGCTGGTGGCCGCCATCCTTGCACCGGCACTCGGTTTTGGCCTGTACCTGCATTGGGGCGCCAGCAACAAGGTGGAGCTGGCCCGTGAACTGCGCGAGCAGCCGCGCAGCATCGAAGAAATGACTTCGCGCCTGGAGCGGGTGGTCGAGGCACAGCCGGAATCCGCTGAAGGCTGGTACTTCCTTGGTCGTACTTACATGGCCCAGGATCGGCCGGCGGACGCCGCGCGTGCCTACGAGCAGGCGGTCAAGCGCGGGGGCCGTGAGCCCGAGCTGCTTGGCCAGTGGGCACAGGCCCTGTACTTCGCCAGCCAGAAGAAGCTGACCCCCGAGGTCAAGGCTCTCACTGAAGAGGCCCTGAAGGCCGACCCCAATGAAATCACCAGTCTCGGACTGCTTGGTATTGCAGGCTTCGAGGAAGGCCGCTTCCAGGATGCGATCACCTACTGGGAGCGCCTGATCACCCAGCTTCCGGCTGACGACCCGTCCCGCGCTGCCCTGCAGGGCGGTATCGACAAGGCGCGCGAAAAGCTCAAGGAAAGCGGTGTGGCAGTAGAAGAGCCTGCCGCAGCCCCGGCTCCAACCGGTGCCCAGCTCAAGGTCCATGTCGAT
Organism: Pseudomonas sp. DY-1; assembly: GCF_003626975.1. Classification (NCBI taxonomy): domain Bacteria; kingdom Pseudomonadati; phylum Pseudomonadota; class Gammaproteobacteria; order Pseudomonadales; family Pseudomonadaceae; genus Pseudomonas; species Pseudomonas sp. DY-1. The sequence continues at coordinate 294,467 of NZ_CP032616.1, forward strand.
CTGGCGGCAGCACTGAAGGATAAGGTGCAGCCGGGCGACAGTGTGTTCATCTTCGCCCGCGCCACCTCCGGTCCGCCCATGCCACTGGCGGTCAAGCGCATGACTGTGGCCGACCTGCCGGTGGAAGTAAGCCTGAGCGACGCGGACGCGATGATGCCGCAGCTTAAGCTGTCCAACTTCCCACAGGTGCAACTGGTCGCCCGGATCTCCCGTAGTGGCAATGCGACCGCAGGTGAATGGATAGGAAGCAGTTCGCCGCTGTCTACTGGTACGTCGGATACCCAACGACTGACCATCGACAGCCCGGACAAGAAATGACCATCCAAACTGCACTTTCGGCAGCGCCGAGCACTCGCTTCGGCCTGCCCCTGATCTGTCTCCTGCTGACCCTGGCCGGCTGTGCTGGCCAGGGTCCGTACCATGAACCCGATGAGCCGGAGTGGGAGCCTTCCCGCACGCCGCCAGCGGTTCAGACTCCGCCGCCGCAGAATCGCCCCATTCCGCCGGTGCAGCCGCAGCCTCCCAAGCAGGCCCCGCGCATGAAGGCCCACCCGCGCTTCGCTCCGCCACCCGGTGGTAATTGCTATTGGGATACCGGCCTGGGCGTCTATGTGCTCGAAGGTGAGCGCAACGTCTTCTATCGCGAGCGCGTTTACTATCGCTGGGATAATGGCTGGAGCTACTCCAATAGCCCGCAGGGACCCTGGCAGCCCACCGACGCCAGCGGCGTTCCGGCAGGTCTAGGCCGGCATTTCCACTGATTCCGGCTTTGTGGAGCGAGCCCGCTGCCCGCTCCACGCCCCCTGGCCGCGCCGGGCCATAAGAGAAGATCTACACATCCTTGCCCCCGCCAGTTGCCCTCGACGAGCACCTTATGTAGTGTGCTGGCACTGCGCTATCTAGGAGGCCGAGGATGCCGCCCCGTCTTGCTTTTGCCGCCATTGCCCTGCTGTTGGCGCAACCCCTTACCGCCCAGGTCTACCAGTGGCGCGATGCCGATGGGAAGCTGCACTTCACCGACACTCCGCCGCCCCAGAGCCGCGCCGTACAGAGCGACAACCTCCAGGTGAACAGCATGGATGCGCTCCCGCCCAAGCAGCCGGAACCTGCTGTGGACGCCGCGGCGCAGTCACCATCGCTCACACCCGCCCAGCTCCAGCAAAAGGGCATGCAGCAGTGCTCTACGGCTATCGCGCGTATGCCCACCTTGATCAATGAGACGCAAAAGCTCGGTCGCGATGCAGTGCGCAAGCAGAAGATCACCCAGAACCAGCTGGACAAGGCCATGTTCAAGATGGACGACTTCTACAAGGGCTTGAAGCGCAACGAGCGTGAATGCGTGAGCGAGTACGTTGCCAGCGAGAAGAGCCGGGTTTCCATCGACTGCCTGGCCGATACGCAGGACGTGCTGACGTTCGGCCAGTGCATGCAGTTCGCCGAGTGGGCCGAGACTTTCAAGTAGAGCTCAGGGGTTTTCCGGGTCGTGTCCCAGGGCCTGGATGAACAGCGAGAACAACTCCGGTTGGGAAGAAATGTCCAGCTTGGCGTAGAGATGCCGACGATGCACTTTCACCGTTTCCGGTGAAATCGCCAGTCGCTCGGCCATGGCCTTGGACGAGTAACCCCGGAGGATCAGTCGGGCGATCTCCAGCTCCCGATCCGACAGCACACCGGCGCCGAACTGGCTCAGGGCGTCGCGCACCTGCGAGGCCACTTCATCCTGGCGTGTCAGCAACGGAACATGGGTGCGCTGCAGCCAGTGCTGTTTCATCAGTGGCAAGACCCATCCCGACAGCAACCCCAGCAATCCACACTCCTCGGCGCTGAAGCGGCGACGCATGCCCAGCGACAATGAGAGGCTGCTCTGGCTCTCCAGCTGGACGATGAATTGCACCTCGTCTTCCAGAACGTTGTCGTGGAAGTAGTTCAGGTAGTACTCGCTCTGGCGGAAATGGTCAGGTGCGATCTCTTCCAGCCGGTAGAAACCATTGGGTAGGCCTTCGCGGCAAGTCTGGTAGAACGGGTCGAGCAGGTACAAACCGTCCAGGTAGACAGGCATGGAGGCCGGCCCGGCCTGCGGTTCAGCGTCGTACTCCTCCTGGGGTTGAGGCGCCCCGTCGCTTGGGTAGAAGGTCGCCAGCGCATTGTCGAAGGGCAGCCACTGGTGCAGCAGCAGGATGAGCTGTTTCCAGAAGCGGTCGCCACCGAGCTGTCCGATTGTGCGGCCCAGGCCGGCGTGCAGGGCGGCTTCCCTGAACAGACTGTCCATCCGGTTCTCCGATCGATATGAGGGGAAGGGGTACCCAAGCTTGGCTGATCCGGGGCGGGCATCGTCAAGGGGCGTACTCCAATAGGGTGATTGGCGTTTCCGGGAGGTCTGCCGAGAATCTGCCCACAACGACAGCGTCCCCATCACGCGACGCACCTTACCAATTCCTACTGCCTCAACCACCAATAACAACCAGAGGATCAGGATATGCCCGCCCCCACCCCGGAGAACGGCGTGCTCAAGCCCAGGCTGAGCACCGCTGACGTAGTTGCCATCACTGTTTCCAGTGTCACCCCCGCGAGTTCAGTTTTCGTCATCGCGCCCTTCGCCATCCAGCAGGCTGGTAGCGGTGCCTTCCTTTCCTACGCGCTTGCCGGCGTGCTGGCGTTGATGTTCGCCTGGTCCTACGCGGAGCTGGGGCGTGCCCATAAGTCTGCCGGTGGCGAATACGTCTACGCCAAGCGCGTGTTCGGCGGCCTGCCCGGCTACGCGACCTTCCTCCTGGTGTTGGCGATGCTGCTGTTCATCCCGCCGGTGCTGGCCACCGGGGCTGCGACCTACCTCAATGTCGCGCTCGGCACGCAGCTCGACTCGCAAGTGGTCGCACTGGTGGTCGTGGCCGCCAGCTACCTGCTGGGTATCCTCAACATCAAGCTCAATGCCTGGGTCACTGGCGCCTGCCTGCTTCTGGAAGTGGCGGCCCTGCTGGTGATAGTCGCGCTCGGATTCGGTAATGCCTCGCAGCCGGCCAGCGTGCTATTGCATCCGCAGATCGTCGACAACGGCGTACTGGGCGTGGCACCCATGGCGCTGGTGCTGAGTGCAGTCGGCATGGCGCTGTTCTCCTACAACGGCTTCGGTGGGGCGGTGCTCATGGCCGAAGACATGAAATGTGGCGGTCGTGGGGTTCCCCGTGCTGTGCTCTGGTCGCTGCTGCTGGTGGTCGCCATCGAGCTGATCCCGCTCACCGCCATCCTCATCGGCGCACCGTCGCTCTCGGAAATGATCGCCAGCCCCGACCCCATCGGTTACCTGCTCACGAGCCATGGCAACGAGACGCTGTCGCGACTGGTCAGTGCCGGCATTTTCCTCTCCGTGTTCAACGCCATCATCGCCATCGTCATCCAGATCGGCCGAGTGATCTTCAGCAGCGGCCGCGACGAGCTGTGGATGCCTTCCCTCAATCGCGCTTTCACCCGCATCCATCCACGCTGGGAGTCGCCCTGGCTGGCCACGCTGTTCCTGGCCGTGCCGTCGGCGCTGCTCAGCTTCAGTTCCAACCTGGCGGAGATGACCTCCTTCACGGTGTTGCTGATCGTCCTGGTCTACCTGATCGTCGGCCTCTGTGCGCTCTTCAGTCGCGTATTGCGGCGTGATGTCGAGCACGGATACCGCATGCCGCTCTGGCCGCTGCCTGCGCTGCTGGCAGTCACCGGTGCGGGGTACTTGCTGCTCAAGCTGTCCCAGGAAGCATCCAGCCGGGATCTTTTGATCATCTTCGGGCTGCTGGCTGTATCGGCCATCCTCTATGGCACCTACGGCAAACTCAGCCCAGCTTTCCAGAAACTCTGATTCACAGGAGTCGCTATGCGCGCGCGTCAACTTGGTATCACCATCGGACTCGGTACGCCGGGTGAGTTCAACGCCATCACGGATGTGCCGGGTGTGCGGGTCGGCCACAGCACGATCTGCGAGGAGCGCGACGACAAGCCAGTGCGCACCGGTGTGACGGTGGTGCAGCCCCGTGACGGTTCGGCGCGCGAGCAGCCCTGCTTCGCCGGCTGCCATGTGCTCAACGGAAATGGGGATGCCACCGGACTGGAGTGGATTCGCGAGGCAGGCCTGTTGACCACGCCCATCGCCATTACCAATACCCACAGCGTCGGCGTGGTGCGCGATGCGCTCGTGGCTGCCGAGCGGGACGGGGCCAGGGATGCGGTGTACTGGTGCATGCCGGTGGTGATGGAAACCTACGATGGCCTGCTGAATGATATCTGGGGTCAGCATGTAGGGCCGGAACAGGTGACCGAGGCGCTGGTCGGGGCTCGCTCCGGTGCGGTGAGCGAAGGTCCGGTGGGCGGTGGTACCGGCATGATCTGCCACGAGTTCAAGGGCGGTATCGGAACCGCTTCCCGGCGTCTCGCCGCGGAGCAGGGGGGCTGGACCGTGGGCGCCCTGGTACAGGCGAACCATGGTGTGCGCCAGGAGCTGCGCGTGGATGGCTATCCGGTCGGCCGCGCGCTGCGGGAAATCGAGTCTCCCTTCGCCGAGCGTGATACCCCCGGTATGGGCTCCATTGTGGTCATTCTGGCAACCGATGCGCCGCTGCTGCCGCACCAATGCCAGCGCCTGGCCCAGCGTGCCTCCATCGGAATCGCCCGCACCGGTGGCGGTACCGAGGACTCCAGCGGCGACATCTTCCTCGCCTTCGCCACCGGCAACCGGGACATGCCTGCGGCGGACTACGCGCGCAAAGGCCTGCCGTTCAGCACGCCGCTCGCCATGGTCAACAACGATCACATCTCGCCATTGTTCGCGGCGGCTGCGGAGGCGGTGGAGGAGGCCATCATCAATGCGCTATTGGCCGGGCGCGAGATGGTCTGCGCGGACGGCCGGCGAGTTCCGGCGCTGGACGGGGAGACCCTGCTGGAGGCTCTGAAGGTACAGGGCTGGAGGGGGAAGCCTGCCCGCTGATGCGGGCAGGCCGGAGGTTTACTGACCGGTGTAGACCTGGTCGAAGATGCCGCCGTCGTTGAAGTGGGTCTTCTGCACGTCACGCCAGTTTCCGAAGGTCTTCTCCACGGAGAGGAATTCCACTTTCGGGAAACGGTCGGCGTACTTGGCGAGGATCTCCGGGTTGCGCGGGCGCAGGTAGTTGTTGGCGGCGATAGTCTGGCCTTCGTCGCTCCACAGGTACTTGAGATAGGCCTCGGCGGCAACGCGGGTACCTTTCTTGTCCACTACCTTGTCGACCACGGCCACCGGCGGCTCGGCCTCGGCGGAAACGCTGGGGTAGACCACTTCGAAACCACCACGGCCGAACTCGCGGGCGATCATCTCGGCTTCGTTTTCGAAGGTCACCAGCACGTCGCCGATCTGGTTCTGGATGAAAGTGGTGGTGGCGGCGCGGCCGCCGGTGTCCAGCACCGGCGCCTGCTTGAACAGCTTGCCGACGAACTCCTTAGCCTTGTTCTCGTCACCGCCGTTCTTGAGAACGTAGCCCCAGGCGGAAAGATAGGTGTAACGGCCGTTGCCGGAGGTCTTGGGGTTGGGGACCACGACCTGCACGCCATCCTTGAGCAGATCCGGCCAGTCCTTCAGGCCCTTGGGGTTGCCCTTGCGCACGATGAATACGGTGGCCGAAGTGAACGGCGCGCTGTTATTCGGCAGGCGGGCGGCCCAGTCCTGCGGCACCAGGCCGCCGTTGTCGGCCAAGGCGTTGATGTCGGTGGCCTGGTTCATGGTGATGACATCGGCGGGCAGGCCGTCGATCACCGCGCGGGCCTGTTTGCTGGAGCCGCCGTGGGACATCTGCAGGGTGATGTTCTCGCCTTTCTCCTCTTTCCAGTGCTTCTGGAAGGCGGCGTTGTAGTCCTTGTAGAAGTCGCGCATCACGTCGTAGGAAACGTTGAGCAGGGTCGGCGCGGCTTGGGCAGCGCTGGCCAGGGCGAGGCCGGCGGCAAGGAGGGAGGCGGAGAACAGTCGTTTCACAGGGCGTTCCTTCTAGGCAGTGTGAGCGGGCGACTATAGCTGATGGCCTTATGGGCTTTTAATACTAAAAGGTCATTTGGTTATTTCCATTCGCGCAGTCAGCTCTTGTCGGTTGTGGCTGAGCTGTGCGAGGCCCGACACGCGAAGCCGAGGCTTGCAATGTTGGGCTTCGCCGCGCTCTGCGCCAACCTGCGACAGCTCATCAAAACACTCGGCCGAGATTGAGGTAGAGCGCGCGTTCGGCTTCGTCATTCAGGCCGTAGCTGAAGTCCAGGGGCCCCAAGGGAGTGTCGAAGCTGATGAACACGCTGGCGGCGTTGATGTAGCCGCTGTCGAAGCTGTTGTCGTTGTTCCAGGCCCGGCCACGCTCCAGGCTACCGCCGACATACACCGGGAAGTCCAGCGGCAGGAAGGAGCGCTGGGTCAGGCGGCGGTAGTAGACCGCCCGCGCCAGACCGATGTTCTGTCCTGCGATGGAGTCCTGGCGAAATCCCGAGAGCTGGCGTGCACCGCCCAGAAGGAAGCTCGACGTGATCACTTCGGCATCATCCAGGGTACGACCGTAGCGGCCACCAAGGACGAAGGTGTCCGGACCTGCGCCCAGCGCCTTGTCGAGGCTCAGCTGCCACTGCCGATAGCGCTCGTCGGAACCCAGGCCGGGATCGAACTGGCGCAGGGTCAGGCTGATGTCCTCACCTTCGTGGGGGTAGTCCACATTGTCCAGGGTGTCGAAGGAGTACTTCAGCTCGTAGTAGCCCTCGGTGAACTCGAAGCTGGGCAGGTCGCGCTCGCCCACCCGCACATCCGCCTGGCCCCAGGCCTGGCCGACGCCGAAACGGATTTCACCGTTGTTGGCAATCTGCCGGCCCAGGTTGAGGCCGTAGCCGTAGCGCTCCAGGCGGTATTCGGCGATGGGGTCGTTGTCGAGGATGGCTTCGACGTTCTGTGCCTCGCCGAACAGATAGGGGGCGACGAAATAGCGCGAGCCGGCGTCCAGCGGTTGGTAGAACTCGCTATAGAGCTCCTGGTGGTCGCCCAGTTGCAGACGCGTCAGCCATTCGGCGCCCAGTTCGTTGATGCCGTTCTTGCGGTAGCTGGCACCCAGGTTGTAGGCGCTGTCGCCACGCATGTCGTCAGAAAGGTTCAGGCCCAGGCGCAGGTAGTCGGTCCCGGCGCGCTTGCCGCGTGCATTAATTACCAGGGCATTGCCGTCCTTGCGCTTGACCACCCGGTAATGCACCTGCTCGAAGTAGTCCAGGCCATACAGGGTACTCATGTCGCTCTGCAGACGGTCGAGATCCAGAGGTTGGCCCAGGGGCTGGCGAATGTAGCGACGGATGACCGCGTCCCCGATCTTCGAGTCGTTCTCGATGAGGATGCTGCGGATCACCGGCGTGCGCTCACTGGGCAGGCGCGCGCTGTCCAGTTCCTGGTCGCGACTGGCTGACAGGGGGCGCAGCTCGGTCAGCCGGGTGGCGAGTATCTGTGTGGCCCGGTAGCCAGCGTCGATCATCTCGTGGGATCGGCCGAAATCGGTGGCGCCGTAGCCGGCCAGCGGCGGCTGGATGAGAACGTCAGTGGGCTCGAGCGTGGCCAGCTGGGCTTCGGAGTTGGTGCGGGTCATCAGGGTGACCGACTGGTTGAGGACGTCCACCACCGTGGCCAGTTCCTTGCGTGAGCGCAGCGGCGTTCCGATGTCGACCACGATCACGCGGTCCACGCCCATCTCGCGCGCCACGTCCACCGGGATGTTATCCACCATGCCGCCGTCCACCAGCAGTCGCCCGTTCACTTCCACCGGGGCGAAAACTGCGGGTATCGACATGCTGGCGCGGATCGCCTGTGGCAGGTGGCCCTTGCGGAATACCACCTTCTCGCCGGTGGCAATGTCCGTGGCGACAGCGCGGAAGGGAATGGCCAACTGGTCGAAATCGCGAGTGTCGCTGGTGTGTACCAGCAAGCTCTCCAGCAGCAGGGCGAGGTTCTGGCCCTGGATCACACCCAGCGGCAGGCCGAGGCTGCCGTCGTCGCGGAAGCTCAGGCGTTGCTTGACCAGGAAATCACGGTCGTCCTGCTTGCGGCGGAAGGGGACTTCCTGGCGCGGCGGGTCGTCGGACAGCGCTTGCTGCCAGTCCATGTTGACGGCGATCTGCTCCAGCTCCTCCACCGGGTAGCCAGCAGCATATAGCCCGCCGATGACCGCCCCCATACTGGTGCCGGCGATGGCGTCGACCTTGATGCCCTGTTCCTCCAACGCCTTGAGTACGCCGATATGGGCAAGGCCGCGGGCGGCGCCGCCGGAGAGCACCAGACCGATGCGAGGTTCGGGCTGGGCGAGGCAAAGGAGGGGGAAAAACAGCAGGCAAAGCAGAAGGCGGCGCATAACGCATCCCTGGTCAGGCGAAGATCCGAAGCCGGCTATTATAGGGCGTCCAACCTGTCGCCGAGCCCAGCCATGTCCGCAAGCAAGCCCGAAATCGTCATCACCTACTGCACCCAGTGCCAATGGCTGTTGCGTGCCGCCTGGCTGGCCCAGGAACTGCTCAGCACCTTCGGCGACGACCTCGGCAGGGTGAGCCTGGAGCCTGGCACCGGCGGCGTGTTCCGTATTACCTGCGACGGCGTGCAGATCTGGGAGCGCAAGGTCGATGGCGGTTTCCCCGAGGCGAAGGTGCTCAAGCAGCGTGTGCGTGACCAGATCGACCCGGCGCGGGACCTCGGTCACAACGACCGTTCCTGATCCTTCCGCGTTTGCCTCAGATCAACGGGATGGCGCCTTTCGAGGCATAGCCTGACGGCATTTCCATCTTTGTGGAGGCAGTCCGTCATGAGCATCATCGTCACCGGTGCAGCCGGCTTCATCGGTAGCAACCTGGTTCAGGCACTCAACGGCCGCGGTGAGACCGACATCATCGCCGTCGACGATCTGACCGAGGGCGACAAGTTCCGCAACCTTGCCGATGGCGAGATCGCCGACTACCTGGACAAGCGGGACCTGCTCCCGCTTCTGCGCGAGGGGCGTCTGAGTCGGCCGAGCGCAGTGTTCCACCAGGGTGCCTGCTCCAGCACCATGGAAGGCGATGGACGCTTCATGATGGACAACAACTATCGCTACAGCTGCGAGCTGCTGGAGGCCTGCCTGGCCCAGGGCGTGCCCTTCATTTATGCGTCGTCGGCAGCTGTCTACGGTGGAAATCGAGTCTTCCGCGAGGAACGCGAGGCGGAACGGCCGCTGAACGTCTACGGCTATTCCAAGTTCCTCTTCGACCAGCGAGTGCGGCGCTTGCTACCAAAGGCACGCAGCCAGGTGGTTGGCCTGCGCTACTTCAACGTCTACGGCCCGCGCGAGTGCCACAAGGGGCGAATGGCATCGGTGGCCTTTCACTGCTTTCGACAGTACCGCGCGAGCGGCAAGGTCAGCCTGTTCGGTACTTACGAAGGCTATGGTGGCGGCGAGCACCTGCGGGACTTCGTTTCAGTGGAGGACGTGGCGCGGGTGAACCTGCACTTTCTCGACCAGCCACAGCGCTCCGGCATCTTCAATCTCGGCAGCGGACGGGCCCAGCCATTCAATGATGTGGCCTGGAGCATGGTCAACGCCTTGCGCGCCAATGAAGGCCTGCCGCCGCTCAGCCTGTCGGCGATGTGCGAGCAAGGCCTGCTGTCCTACAGCGAGTTTCCCGATGCCCTGCGCGGTAAGTACCAGTGTTTCACCCAGGCCGATATCAGCCGCTTGCGCCAAACCGGCTTCCGTCAGCCGATGCTGGACGTGCAGCAGGGCGTGGAACGCTATTGCCGCTGGTTGCTGGAACAGGAATCGGGCGGCGGGCTGCCGGAAGTGGGGCAGGCTGCCTGAACGTGTTTCGCGGAACCGGGCGGGTGTTGCCATTCCCCAGACGGCAGGCTGCGGGTAGCGCTCGCCCGCCCAGTTCCGCGATCCTCAGGCTGTAGCGGGCTTTGCCTCGACAGCCGCACCTTTGCGCGCCGACAGGGCGATGGCGAAGATGATCAGCGCGCCGCCGGCCAGCATGCGCAGACCGGGCTGCTCGTCGAACAACCACCAGGCGAAGGCGATGCCGTAGACCGGCTCCAGGGCGAAGATGACCGCCGTGGTACGCGCCTTCAGCACCTTGAGGCTGGCGACGAACAGGCTATGGGCGAGGCCGGTGCAGAACACCCCGAGCAGGGCGATCCAGAACCAGTCCATTGGCTGCACCGCATGTAGCAGTGGCCAACTGAAGGGCGCCAGGCACAACACAATGGTCAGGTTCTGGCAGAGCGCCGCCTTCACCGGGTCCAGGCCTTTCACGCTGACGCGATTGAGCAGTGACAGCAGCGAGAACAGCAGGCCCGAAAGAATCGCCGACAACAGACCCAGGGTGGCCGCGCTGCCCCAGTCGAAGCTGGGCGTTACCAGCACCAGGCCCAGGCTTACCAGGGCGACTATCAGAAATTCCTGGACGCGAATGCGCTCGCGGAACAGCAACCCTTCCAGCAGCAGGGTGAAGGCCGGGAAGCTGGCGAAGCCAAGGGTAGCGATGGCCACTCCGGCCACCTGCACCGCGTGGAAGAAGGTGATCCAGTGAGCGCCCAGCAGCAGGCCGCCGAGCGCCAGCATGGCCAGTTGGCGCAGGCTTGGATTCGGGCTCTTGCCACGCGTGATGAGCTGGGCGAAGAGCGCCAGGGCGATCACAGCGAACAGCCCGCGACCGAAGGTGATGATCATCGGCGCGGTATTGGCGAGCTTGCCAAAGATGCCCGAAAGCCCGAACAGCAAGGCGCCCAGGTGAATGGCCAGCAACGCGTTACGCTCCTTCATGCCAGGCGTGCCCCGTTGGGCAGCGGCTTGTCGAAGCTGGCCAACACCACCTTGTTCTCGTCGTCATGCACACCCGTGACGAGAATCTCCGAACGGATGCCGGCGATGCGCTTGGGCGCGAAGTTGCAGACGCAGAGCACTTGGCGGCCGACCAGCTCTTCAGACTGGTAATGGGCGGTGATCTGGGCGCTGGAGGTTTTCACGCCGAGTTCGCCCAGGTCCACTTCCAGCACGTAGGCCGGTTTGATCGCCTTGGTGTTGAGGGCGGCGGACAATACAGTGCCGACGCGCAACTCGACGCGCTCGAAGTCGGCCCATTCAATGGTGGACATAGGGTTCTCCCTGTTGGCAGTCGCACCAGTCTAGTGACGACGAACGGCCTTGTCTGTCGTCAGGCTCGCGGGCTTTGTCGCGTTACTCGCGACCACTGCGCAAGGCACGAGGGGTGAGACCGAATTCGCGGGAGAGGGCCGCGGTGAAGGCGCTCTGGGAACTGTAACCGACTCGTGCAGCGATCTCGCCCACGGCCAGACGGCTTTCCAGCAGCAGTTGGCGGCCGAGATGAAGACGCCGGGCGCGCACGTAGTCCATGGGCGTTTGCCCGGTTTCGCTGAGAAAACGGGTGTGGAAGCGTGCCACCGAAAGGCCGCAGAGGCGCGCCAGATCGGCGACCTGCAAGGGGTGGGCGGCATGCTGGTCGATATGGGCGTCGAGTGCGACCAGGGGTAGGACACTGCTGTCCTCCACTTGCATGCCGGGAGCGGCGAGGCTGGCCAGCAGCAATCCGGCGGATTGGCCAGAAATCACTTCATCGGCCAGGGGGCAGGCGGCGATCCAGCTGACCAGCTGACTTTGGGCCGGGTTCAGGTTCAGCGCACCTGGGCGCTCCAGCAAGCGTCGGCCGGCATCGAAATGACGGCCCAGGGTGTGCCGCAGCCAGTCGTCGTCGGGCACATCTACAACCAGGCAGAGGCTGCCACCCGGGCTGCCGCAGGCGTGCCTGGCTTCGGGCGGTACCACCGCCAGGGTCTGGCGCTCGACCCTTGCGCCGAGACCATCCACTTCGAAGTCCAGACTGCCCGTCAGGCCAAATACCAGTTGGGCGTAGTCATGGCTGTGGACCAGCAGGTCGTGGTTGTACTGGCGCAGGGACAGGATCGAATGCATGGCGCTTACCTCGGGCAGGCGGCCATTCTACTCCCTGTTGCGCGGCGCCTGTCACAGGCCTGCAACCTAGCGTTCATTCCCGGTTCACCGCGAAAGCTCACCATCGGCGAAACCCCGCCGGAGGTCGCCCATGAGCAGCGTCGAACGCCTGGAACCCGTCAACAAGACCAAGCCGCGCAAGCAACGCGTGCGTACCCTGTGGATCTCCGATGTCCACCTGGGCACCCGCGACTGCCAGGCCGAGCACCTGGCGCGCTTCCTCAAGCAGTACCACGCCGACCGAATCTATCTGGTCGGTGACATCATCGATGGCTGGAAGCTCAGGGGCGGCATTTACTGGCCACAGGCGCACACCAACGTGATCCGCCGCCTGCTGACCATGAGCAAGCGTGGCACGGAGGTGATCTACGTCACCGGCAACCACGACGAATTCCTGCGGCGCTACTCGGCACTGATGCTGGGCAACATCCAGCTGGTGGACGAGGCGGTACACGAGACCGCCGATGGCCGCCGCATGCTGGTGATCCACGGCGACCAGTTCGACGTGATCACTCGCTACCACAAGTGGCTGGCATTTCTCGGTGATTCCGCCTATGAGTTCACCCTTACCCTGAACCGTTGGCTCAACCACTGGCGCGAGCGTTGGGGATACGGCTACTGGTCGCTGTCGGCCTACCTCAAGCACAAGGTGAAGAGCGCGGTGAACTTCATCAGCGACTTCGAGGAGGCCATCGCCCACGAATGCGTCAAGCGTGGCCTGGATGGCGTGGTCTGCGGCCACATCCACCACGCGGAAATCCGCAAGGTGGGTGGGGTGGAGTACCTGAACTGCGGCGATTGGGTGGAGTCCTGCACGGCACTGATCGAGCACTGGGACGGCAGCATCGAACTCTACCGACTGGCTGACGCCCAGGCGCGGGAGCTGGAAGAGCGCGCCGTGGGGCTGGTCGAGCCGGCGGCATGAGGATACTGATCGTCAGCGATGCCTGGTTGCCCCAAGTGAATGGCGTGGTCACCAGCCTGCAGGCGCTGGTGGGAGAACTGGAAGGCCTTGGGCACCAAGTGCTGTTGCTGTCTCCCCAGGGGTTTCGTTGCCGGCCCTGTCCGAGCTATCCGGAAATCCCTCTGGCCTGGGACCTTTGGCGGGTGGGGCCGATGATCGAGGCGTTCCAGCCCGACTGTGTGCACCTGGCCACCGAAGGGCCTCTCGGCTGGGCCGCAAGGCACTGGCTGGTCAAGCGCGGATTGGCCTTTTCCAGCGCTATCCACACGCGTTTCCCTGAATACGTTCATGGCCGCTGGCCCTGGCTGCCCCTCTCCTGGGGCTATGCCTTCCTGCGCCAGTTCCACCGTCCCAGCCAGGCGGTACTGGTGACTACCGAGCGCATGCGCGAGACGTTCGCCGAACATGGCCTGGTCTGGCTCAACTTGTGGCGCAAGGGCGTGGACACGGCGCTGTTTCGCCCCGTGGCGTTGCCCCAGCCGGAGATGCCGGTGTTCCTCTACGTTGGCCGACTGGCCACGGAGAAGAACGTCGAGGCATTCCTCGGACTGGATTTGCCTGGCGAGAAATGGGTGGTAGGAGACGGCCCGTTGCGGCGCGAGCTTGAATCGCGCTATCCCGCTGCGCGCTTCTTTGGTTTCCGCCAGGGCGAGGAGTTGGCGCGCTTTTATGCCCAGGCCAGCGTCCTGGTGTTTCCCTCGCTGACCGATACCTATGGCCTGGTGATGCTCGAAGCCCTGGCCTGCGGCACGCCGGTGGCGGCCTTTCCGGTGGCCGGTCCGCTGGATGTGCTGGAGTCCGGCACGACCGGTTGCATGGACGAAGACTTGCAAACGGCCTGCCTGGCAGCGCTGGAGCTGGATCGCGAACTATGCGCTGAGAGGTCGGGACGGCTTTCCTGGCGGGCGTCGGCCCTGGAATTCCTGGCGCGGCAACCATTACTGGATGGCGAATCTTTCCTGGACGCGGCTCCCGAACTGTAGGGGCGAATTCATTCGCCAAGGGCAGCGCAGCTGCTCCCTTTCAAACTCTATGGGCAGACCTTCGGCCTGCTTGGCGAATGAGTTCGCCCCAACAAGTTGGTGATTGATCAGGGAATGATCTTGTCGCGCAACTTCTCAGCGGCCAGTTGCAGGGCCTGGATGACCTTGGCCTTGTCGTAGTTCTGGATGCTGTTGGTATCCAGGTACATGGAGAAGCCGGGCAGTTCGTGCTCGACGTAGCTGGAGGCAGCGCCCAGGTCGCGACGGAAATCCACCACCTGGTAGATCTGCACTGGACGGGTGAAGCCCTTGACGTTTATCTGGCCCTTGTCGCGGCACATGATCACGTCTTTCACCAGCGAGTAGGTTTCGTGGGAAATAAGGATCTCGCCAGCTTCCGACGCGGTTTCCAGGCGGCTGGCCAGGTTCACTTCGCGACCGATGATGGTGTAGTCCATGCGCGTGTCCGCGCCGAAGTTGCCCACGGTGCAGTAGCCGGTGTTGATGCCCATGCGGATTTCCAGCGGCTTGGTGATGCCCTGGGCGCGCCACTGCTGGCGTAGAACCTTCATGTGCTTGCGCATTGCCACCGCCATGGAGACGGCTGCCACGGCATCCTTCTTGGCGCCTTGGGTGGAGGGGTCGCCGAAGAACACCATGACGCTGTCGCCGACGAATTTGTCGATGGTGCCGCCGTACTTGAGGGCGATCTTCGACATGTCGTTGAGGTAGTTGTTGAGCAGGTCCGTCAGGGCTTCGGCTTCGAGTTCCTCGGAGAGCTCGGTGAAGCCCTTGATGTCGGAGAAAAACACGCTGAGCTTTTTGCGCTGAGTCTCCAGGCGCACGCTCTTCTTGCCGCTGAAGATCATTTCCCAAACCTGGGGCGACAAGTATTTGGCGAGGTTGCGGGCCAGTCGCGCCGCCTTTTCCTGCTCGCGCTTGATCTCACTGCGTGCCTGGGCCAGGCGCAGGCCCTGCTGGTGCACGAAATAGGCCGTGATGCAGATGTAAAGAGTGGTGAAAAACACGCTGACCACGGACACCAGGGCTGGGGTGCCGCCCTTGATGGCCGGCTGCAGCGCCAGGCCGACGAGGGTCATGCTGATCAGTGAACCGCCCAGCACGAGGGCCATCTGGCGCAGCCCGCCGAGGATCATGGCGCTGAAGCAGAGGGTCAGCACGACCATCAGCGTAGGCACGACGGAAAAACCGAGCAGGGCGACGGCGGCGCCAGCGTGGAAGGTGTCGATGCCGAGGAGGATGCGGTCCGTGCGCTTGCCTGGGAAGCGCAGGCTCAGATGGTGGGCCAGGTGTGGATAGAGCAGGGCGTAGGGCACCATCCAGAGGATGTCGAAGCCGAAATGCTGGACTGAGGTGCCGGCAGCGATGCTGGCGGCGATGGCCATATAGGCCAGCACACGCGAGTAGTACTCACGCAGGACGGGCGTCGCTGTGGAAGGATCGAGCATGGCAGGCTTCATGGCTTGGGTCTGTCCCTGGTGCTTTCTTGACGCGGGTTTGCAGCGTTAGCGAAATGCTGCAAGTCCTGGGCCATGGCTTTGGCTGGTGCGGGATCATAACCAAGCGAGGGACTGGCGGCCAAGCTGGCGCCAGTCCCTCCGAGTTTCCGGGCTCAGAAACGGATGCGCCCGGTCAGCGCGTCCTTCAGCATCACCCAGTCGCCCATGAAGCTGTAAAGCGGATACTTGAACGTGGCCGGCTTGTTCTTCTCGAAGACGAAGTGGCCAACCCAGGCAAAGCCGTAGCCGGCGAAGGGAATGGCCAGCAGCCAGATCCACTGCTGGGTAGCCAGTGCATAGCCGAGGATGCTGAGCACCAGCAGGCTGCCGACGTAGTGGAGACGGCGGCAGGTGTCGTTACTGTGTTCCTGCAGGTAGTAGGGGTAGAACTCGGCGAAGCTTTGGAAGCGATGGACGGACTCGGCGGGCATGGTGGCTGCTCCAGGTTCTTGTTGTCTGGAGCAGTGTAGGACGGCTGTCTCCGGGGGCCAGTGACAATGGGCGCCACTTTAGTATCCTTGCCGGCACGCCGCCCTGCTGGCGGCTGCCTTGAACTTCAGAACAAGAAGGCGCCATGAGCGAACGCACGACTTCTTCGAGCTGGGCCCTGGGGATAGTCCAGGCCCTGGAAATGGGCGGTGTGGACTGCCGCAACCTGTTTCCCGAACTCGGTCTCGACTACCAGGCCTTGAATGATCCTGACGCCCGTTTCCCCCAGGACGGCATGACACGCCTCTGGTTGCGCGCGGTCGAGCTGTCCGGTAATCCGGCCATCGGCCTGAACATGGCCAAGGTCGTACGGCCGGCATCCTTCCACGTGGTCGGCTATGCGCTGATGTCCAGCCGTACTCTCAAGGAGGGGTTCGCGCGGCTGGTGCGCTACCAGCGAATCATCGCCGAGGGCGCCGACCTCAGCTTCGGCGGCACGCCGGAAGGCTACGAGCTGCGGCTGTCGATCCATGGCGATCGGCTGCCGCCGGCGCGGCAGAGCGCCGAGGCGTCCATGGCTTATTGCCTGGCATTCTGCCGGTGGATGACCGGGCGACCGATCAACCCGCTGGAGATTCGTTTCCAGGGGCCGGCGCCCACGGACCTCGAACCCTATCGCCAGGTGTTTCAGGCCCCGTTGCGTTTCAATGCCGAGCACTGCGCCTTGCTGTTCAGTCGCGCTGACATGGATACGCCATTGCCCACCGCGAACGAATCTCTGGCCCAGCTACACGATCGCTTCGCCGGTGACTACCTGGCGCGCTTCTCCGGTACCCGCGTCACCCACCAGGTGCGGCAGGTGCTTTGCCGCCTGTTGCCCCAGGGCGAGCCCAAGCGCGAGGTGGTTGCGAGCCTGATGCACTTTTCGCAACGCACCCTGCAACGGCGCTTGCAGGAAGAGGGTGTGAGCTTCCAGCAACTGCTGGACGACACGCGCCGCGAGCTGGCCGAGCAGTACCTGGCACAGGCAAACCTGACCTTGCTGGAGATTGCCTACCTGTTGGGTTTCGCTGATCCGAGCAACTTCTTCCGTGCCTTCCGCCGCTGGTTCGACAGCACACCGGGAGAATACCGAGCGCGCCTGGAAGAGGTCTGATCCGCGCCCGCCGTGGGGAATTAGCGGCCCCGTGGGTTGGTCCGAGTCTATGAGGCCCAACGCAGTCAGTTACAGGCGCCGAAGCGTTGCCTTTCGCTGCGCTCTAGCGGAACGCCGCCCGCACCAACCTACGAAAGCCTGTGGGAGCGAATTCATTCGCGATTGAAATCGCTCCCACAGTTAAACCGCTAGCGCACTGAGCCTCAGTGCCTCCAGAAATAAGGCGTGAGCAGGACCAGGACGGTGAGGATCTCCAGGCGGCCCATCAGCATGCCGAGGGTCAGCAGCCACTTGGCGCCGTCCGGCAGGCTGGAAAAGTTGCCCGCCGGGCCAATGATCTCGCCCAGCCCGGGGCCTACGCCGGAAACCGTCGCCGCAGCGCCGGTGAGTGCGGTGATCCAGTCCAGCCCCATCAGCGAAAGGCCCAGGGCGATGGCGCAAATGATTAGAGTGAAGAAGAACGAGAAGGTCAGGATCGAGCGGACGATATCTTCGTCCAGCCGGTGGCCGTTGTAGCTCTGCTTGATCACCGCGCGCGGATGCACCAGTTGCGTCAGGTTGGCTTTCAGCAGGATGTAGGCGACCTGGAATCGGAAGATCTTGATGCCGCCGGCGGTCGAGCCGGAGCAGCCGCCGACGAAGCCCAGGTAGAAGAACAACATCAGTGAGAAGTTGCCCCAGAGGCTGTAGTCGCCCAGGGCGAAACCGGTAGTGGTGAGGATGGATGTGGTGTTCACCGCCACGTGGCGCAGCGCATCCAGCCAGTGAAGTTCGGTGGTCAGCCAGTACCAGGTGCCTAGCACCAGCCATGTCGCAAGCAGCAGGGCGATGAAGCCGCGTACCTGTTCATCCTTGATCAGGGCCTTGCGATTTCCCCGCAGGACCGACACGTAGAGCATGAAGGGCAGGCTGCCGAGGATCATCACGACCACCGCTACCCAGTGCACCGCCGGCGCGTCCCACTTGGCCAGGGACTGATCGGACGTGGAGAATCCGCCGGTGGCGATAGCCGACATGGCGTGGTTGACCGCATCGAACAGGCTCATACCGGCGGCCCAGAAGGCCAGGGAGCCAATCAATGTGAAGCCCACGTAAATGGCGACGATGTATTTGGCCACCATGTGGGAGCGCGGCATGACCTTGTCCGAGCGGTCGGACGATTCGGTCTGGAACAGGCGCATGCCACCAATGCGCAGCAGTGGCAGGATCGCTACCGCCATGCCGATGAAGCCAATGCCCCCGAGCCAGTGCAGCAGCGAGCGCCAGATGAGGATGCCTGGCGACATGTTGTCCAGGCCACTCAGTACCGTGGCGCCAGTGGCGGTGATGCCGGACATGCTCTCGAACCAGGCGTCGGTGTAGCTGATGCGCTGGGTGAACAGGAAGGGCAGGGCCGCGAAAACGCAAACGACGATCCAACTCGACACTGTCAGGAGGTACATGTCGCGAGGGCGCAGGTGGACGTGTTCGGGGCGCCCGGGAATGATCAGCGCCAGTCCCGCGATGAAGGTGATCAAGCTCGACCAGACAAAGGAATTGATGTCGCCTGTGCGGTCGTAGGTCACCAGTGTCAGCACGGGAATGGCCATGCTGACCGCCAGGGTGATCAGGAAGATACCGTTGAGAAAGCCGATGATGCGAAGTGTCGGCAGGGCCATGGGGTCCGCTTCAGACAAGGGGCGAAAGGCGCAATTCTAACCCTGCGCCGCATCCTGTAAAACCGGGCATGACGGTTTCAGTGCCGCCAGAACTTCGGTGTGAACAGCACCAGTACCGTGAGAATCTCGAGACGGCCGAGCAGCATGCCGATGGTCAGCAGCCATTTGGCCGAATCCGGCAGGGTGGAGAAGTTGCCCACCGGTCCAATGATGGGCCCCAGGCCCGGTCCGACGTTGCACACCGCCGTGGCGGCTCCGGTAAGGGCGGTGACCCAGTCCAGGCCCAGCAGGCAGAGGCCGAGAGCGATTACGGCAATGGTGGTGGTGAAGAAGAACGAGAAGGTGATCAGCGAACGGACGATGTCGTCGTCGAGGTTATGGCCGTTGTACTGCTGCTTGATCACCGCGCGCGGGTGCACCAGTTGTTGCAGGTTGGCCATCAGCAATTGCCAGGCCACCTGGAAGCGGAAGATCTTCAGTCCACCGGCGGTTGAGCCCGAACAGCCGCCGACGAAGGTCAGGTAGAAGAACAGCAGCACCGAGAAACTGCCCCAGAGGGTGTAGTCGCCAAGCACCACCCCCGTCGTCGTGACGACCGAGGTAA
The DNA here is from genome assembly GCF_003626975.1 of Pseudomonas sp. DY-1. NCBI lineage: Bacteria > Pseudomonadati > Pseudomonadota > Gammaproteobacteria > Pseudomonadales > Pseudomonadaceae > Pseudomonas > Pseudomonas sp. DY-1. The sequence continues at coordinate 313,786 of NZ_CP032616.1, forward strand.
CGTTCAGTGCAACGATCCTTACGGCGTCGAGCCAGGCGTTGTCGGAGTTGGCCCAAAGCCACGTACCGACAAATAGCCAGGTGACCACCAGGAAACCGACGAAGCCGTGGACCTGGTGATCGCGCAGCAAGGCGGTACGGTTGCCGCGCAGCGTGGCGACGAGCAACGTGAAGGGCAGGCTGCCAAGTATCATCACCACCACTGCCACCCAGTGCACAGCGGGTTGCCTCCAGTTGGCCAGCGAGGCGTCGGAGGTGGAGAAGCCGCCGGTGGAAATCAGCGACATCGAGTGGTTGACGGCCTCGAATGGCGTCATGCCGGCGAGCCAGAATGCGACGGTGCCGAGGATGGTCAGCCCGGTGTAGATCAGCACGATGTACTTGGCCACCATGTGTGAGCGTGGCATGACTTTCTCGCCCCAGTCGGATGACTCGGTCTGGAACAGGCGCATGCCGCCGACCCGCAGCAGCGGCAGAATCGCCACCGCCATGCCGATGAAGCCGATACCGCCAAGCCAATGCAGCATGGAGCGCCAGATCAGCAGACCAGGCGAAGCATGGTCCAGGCCGGTGAGCACTGTGGAACCGGTTGTTGTGATGCCGGACATGGTCTCAAAGAACGAGTCCGTGTAGCTGATGTGCTGGATCAGCACCATGGGCAGTGCCGCGAAGCAGCAGACGATGACCCAGCTCGCCGTGGTCAGCATGTACATGTCGCGCGGCCGCAGGTTGATGTGTTCCGGGCGTCCGGGACCGACCAGTGCCAGGCCGACGACGAAGGTGATCAGGCTCGACCAGAGGAAGGCGAAGATGTCGTCGGTGCGCTCGAAGAGCAGGAGAGTGAGCATGGGAATGACCATGCTCACTGCCAGCGTGATGAGAAACAGGCCGATGATGAAGCCGATAGTGCGCAGTGTCGGCAGGGACATGGAGCTCTCTGGACGGTGTTCGGACGCGGCATTCTATCCGGCCTTTGCCCCCCCTGAAACGCCCAGATCAAAGCCGCTTCAGGGAGCTGGTGCAGAACTGGATAGTTGCCCTTGCGCGGTTCCAGGTACGTAGTGTTCGATGGACTGTTGCCATCGCTGGAAGTCAGACTGATTACCGCAGATCCGGGACTGAGTCGCGTTATCGGCTAGAATGCCGGCTCCCTGATTTATGGAGGTGGCCGATGGAGGCTCTCGACGCTCTGCTTAACCGCGTATCCCTGGCTCGCCTGCAGGCACCCGCCCCGGACGCCGCCCAGCGCGAGGTGCTGTTCCGCGCGGCCTTGCGTGCACCAGACCATGGCTATCTGCGTCCCTGGCGCTTCCTGACCATCGAAGGCGAAGGTCGCGAGAAGCTCGGTGAGCTGTTCGTGTCCGCTGTGCTCGCCAAGGATGCCCAGGCGTCGGAAGCCGCTACTACCAAGGCGCGCAATATGCCGCTGCGGGCACCCCTGATGGTCGTGGTGATCGCTACCTTGCAGGCCGGCCACAAGGTGCCGGAAGTCGAGCAATTGCTGTCGGCCGGTTGCGCCGCTCACGGCATGCTGCTGGCCGCTCATGCGCTTGGACTGGGGGCCATCTGGCGTACCGGCGAGATGGCGTATGACCGCACCGTCGCCACCGGCCTCGGGCTGGCCGAGAACGAGCGGGTGGTGGGTTTCCTCTACCTGGGCAGTGTCGAGGGTGAGCGCCGTGCAGCGCCGGAACTGGCTTCGGCAGACTTCGTTCAGGCCTGGGGCTGATCAGGCCTTCAATACAGTGGGTAACTCCAGGGTGGCGATGAAGCCGCCCTCGGGGTGATTGCCCAAGGACAGGCTGCCGCCGTGGCGCTCCACTGCCCGACGGGCGATGGCCAGTCCCAAGCCATGGCCAGCTCCGGTCTGATTGGGGGCGCGGAAGAAGGGTTCGCCCAGCAATGCCAGGTGTTCGTTGGCGGCACCTGGGCCGTGGTCGCGGACCTGGATCACCAGGCTTCCTTCCTGTTCCTTGACCGTTACTTCCACCGGCTGCCCTAGGGGATTGAAGCGCAGGGCGTTGCGCAGCAGGTTGTCCAGCGCGCGTTCCAGCATGTCGGGCCAGCCCTCGACTTTTGGGTCGCCGGTGCAATCGATGCGGACTTGCTGGTCCGGCGCCAGCAGTCGGGCGTCGTCCTTCAGCTTTTCCAGCAGTGGCCGCATTGTGATCGGACGGTGAGCGCCAGGTTCCGCATCGAGCCGGGCCAGGGCGAGGATTTCGCTGATCAGGGCTTCGAGGCGGTCGCATTCCTGGCCCAGGCGTGGCCACAGGGCGTCCCGTTGATGGGGCTCGGCGCGCTCGGCCAGCGCCAGGGCGATGCGCAGACGCGCGAGTGGCGAGCGCAGTTCGTGGGACACGTCGCGCAGGAGTTGGCGCTGGCTGCCAATCAAGCCTTGCAGGCGTTGCCCCATGCGGTTGAAGTCGCCGGCCAGAACGCCTAGCTCATCCCGTCGACGTGCCAGGCGCGCCAGGCTGTCTTGCTGGTAAGCCGTCTGGCCGAGGTCGTGTACGGCGCGGCGAAGGCGGTCCAGCGGCCGGGTGATGGACAGGGTGAGGGCCAGGCTGAACAGCGTCAGTACTACCAGGGCGATGCCCAGCGCGCTAAAGGGCCACAGCAGGCTGCCGCGGTGCCAGGCATCCAGTTCGCGGTAGGGAATGCGGTAGATGAGCAGATAGGACTCGCCGCTGGCTGGGCTGGTGTATTCCTCGGTCAGGCGACGCCAGGGCAGTCGGCGCGAGTTCTGCTGGCGGGCCTCGAAGGCCGCAGCACGCGGAGGGAACGTACCTTCTACTACCGGTTGGCCGGTGTCGTTGAGTATCTGAATGTCGATCCGTGCGCGATGACGGAAGTGCTCCAGGTATCGCTGCGTGTCGTGCGGGCCTTGCCCTTCATAGCGCTGCACGAGGCGCTCGGCCAGCCCCTGGAGGGTGGGGTGGTGACTGAGGATCCAGGCATCCTGGTTGAGGGCGCGGCCCAGCAGGATGGACAGGCCGGCTACCAGGGCCAGCGCCAGCCAGAGGGTGGCCAGGATTCTCCAGAAGAGTGAACGCACGGGGTTGCTCCTGAACGGCAAAACCCATCAGGCCGGCTGGCCTGATGGGTGTGTGGTCGGTGCCTGCGGCGGATGCCGCAAGGCGATTACTGGGCCTTCTTGTCCTTCTCGGCCTTCCAGGCTTCGAACTCGGCGCGTTCAGCGCGACGTTCTTCCATTTTCTTCTGGATGTCGTCGAAGGTCTTCTGCTGATCGGGCTTGAGCTGAGCGCGGATGGCTTCGCGGTTCTTGGTCTCGGCGGCCTTCAGTTCGTCCTGCATGGCCTTCTTCTCGGCAGCCGGCAGCTTGTCCAGGTAGCGCTGAGTGATGTCGTGACGGGATTTCATCTGGTCGCGCATCAGCTTGCCGATCTCATGGCGCTGTTCCTGGGTCAGGTTCAGTTCCTTGAACATGTGGCCACCGAAACCGCGCTCGTGGCGCGGGCCGCCTTCCGGCATGGCCATGGCCAGGGTCGGCAGGGTAGCGGCGAGCAACAGGGCGGTAAGGGTCTTGCGCATGGTGGTTCTCCTAGTCTCGATTCCGGCCGGTTGCCGGATGTGCCCAGTCTAGGGATGGCAAGGTCAAGGGCGGTCAGTCGTGGGTAAAGGCTGGGTAAAGACGCAGAGCCTGATGACGATCTGCTGCGCGAGATCGTAAACAGACTCTCAGGCGCTGTAGTAGTAGCCGCGACTGCGCAGCGCGAGGATGCGAGGGCGCCCGTCAGCATGGGGGCCGAGCTTCTTGCGCAGGTTGCTGACATGCATGTCCAGGCTACGGTCGTAGAGGGTCAGCTTGCGGCCGAGCGCCAGCTGCGCCAGTTGCTGCTTGTCCAGTGGTTCGCCGGGTTGACGCAGCAGGGCTTCGAGTAGGCGGCCTTCGGAGAGCGTCAGGGTCACCTCGTGATTGCCAATGGTGACGACGCCCCGCGCCGGGCTGTAGCAGAGGTCGCCCAGCTCCAGTTGGCTGGATGGTTGCGGCGGCTGGCTGCGGCGAAGCACGGCGCGCAGGCGGGCGGTGAGCTCGCGGGGGTCGCAAGGCTTGGCCAGATAGTCGTCGGCGCCCAGCTCCAGGCCGAGGATGCGGTCCAATGGTTCGCCCCGGGCGGAGAGCATGAGGACGGGTAACTCCGGATGATCGCTGCGCAACTGCTTGAGCAGTTCCAGGCCGCTACCGTCCGGCAGCATCACATCCAGCACCACTGCGGATGGCGCGTGCTCCGCCAAGGCGGTACGTGCCGAGTGGCCGTCATGGCAGGCGCGGACGACGAAGCCTTCTTGGCTGAGCCAACTGATCAGGAGCTCGCAGAGTTCCTGATCGTCATCGATAAGCAGCAGTTCACTCATGGTGCGGTCAGTTGATCCATTGGCGGCGCTGGCGACGCCCGCCGCGGGCGATCAGGCCGGTAAACAGGGAGAGCAGAGCAACGCCGCCGCCCACCGCGAACCAGGTCTGTTGCTCGCTCAGCAGGCGCGGCGCTTGCGAGGCCTGTGCTTCCTTGAGTTGCAGCTTGAGGCGCTGGTTTTCCTGACGCAACCGGGTGAGCTGGGCGTTCTCGCGCTCATTGCCGACAGCTTCGACCTGGGTGGTCAGTTCGTTGCGCAGACGCTCGCTTTCAGCCAGTTGCCGCTGCAACTGGTCGACCTGGGCGAGCAGGGCGTCGTTGGCGGCAATGGGCTCTCGGGCAGCTTCCGTCATCACCGGAGTGCTTTCCGTCTCCGGTGTTGCAGGTTGGAGTTCTTCAGCCTGGGCCAGGCTGCAGAGCAGCGCGGCGGTTAACAGCAGGGGCAATTGACCGACGTGCATGGGAACTCCTTTTTCCTGGCAGGGGCTGACTGATAGAAGGTGCTGGCTTAGGGGAATACCTGCTTGAACGGCTTGACCACAACGTCGGCATAGACGCCGGCGGCGCGATACGGGTCGGCGTCGGCCCAGGCCTTGGCCGCCTCGAGGGAGTCGAACTCGGCGACGATCAGGCTGCCGGTAAAACCTGCACTGCCCGGATCATTGCTGTCGACCGCAGGGTGCGGACCGGCCACCACGATGCGGCCTTCGGCCTTCAGCTGCTCCAGGCGTGCGAGGTGCGCGGGGCGGGCAGCGAGACGATTTTCCAGGGAATTGGCAACGTCGGTGGCGATGATGGCGTAGAGCATGACAGTCCTTATTGTTGAGGCTTTTCGGTTTCGCCGTCATGGATATGACGGGCCAGGTAGACGCCTTGGCCAACCAGGAAGAGCACGGTCATGCCGAGGCTGCCGAAGACTTTGAAGTCGACCCAGAACTCGTGGAAGGTGAAAGCCACGAAAAGGTTGGCGAAGCCGCAGACCAGGAAGAATGAGATCCAGGCCAGGTTCAGGCGCACCCAGATGACCTGCGGCAGGCTCAGGGCGTGGCCCATCACGCGCTGGATCAGGGGTTTGTCACCGATGAAGTGGCTGCCGGCGAAGGCCAGGGCGAAAAGCCAGTTCACGACCGGCGCTTTCCATTTGAGGAAAGTCTCGCTGTGGAAGGCCAGGGTCATGCCGCCGAAGACCAGGCAGGCGACCAGAGTCAGCCACTGGCCTTTTTCCAGGCGGCGCTGGTGAAGGAAGATGGCGCCATAGACGATCACCGAGCTGATTATCAGAACGGCTGTGGCACTGAAAATACCGCCTAGCATATAGGTGTGCCCTGCCAGTTCGACGGCACGCGGTTCCAGTTTGTAGACGATGAAGAAGAGGACAAGCGGGATGAAGTCGATGAATTGTTTCACGGCAGCAGCCAGAAGCGGGATGTGGCGGCATAATAACAAACCATTCCCCTAGCGAAAGCAGACCCCATGCAGATCGACCTGCATTGCCACAGTACGGCCTCCGACGGTGCCCTGGCCCCCGCGGCCCTGGTCGCCCGCGCCCATGAGCGGGGGGTTCGCCTGTTGGCGCTGACCGATCATGACACCCTGGAGGGATTGGACGAAGCCCGCGAAGCGGCCGTGGCGCTGGACATGCAGCTGATCAACGGTATCGAACTGTCCTGCACCTGGGGGGGCGCCACCATCCATGTTCTGGGATACGCCTTTGCCGCTGATGCACCTTCTCTACTGGAGGCTATTGCCAGCCTGCATCACGGGCGTTGGGCTCGGGCAGAAGAAATTTCCCGACGCCTCGCCGCCAAAGGCATGCCGGGAGCGTTGGAAGGTGCGCGCGCGGTGCAGCAGGAGCTAGGCGACAGCGGCAATGCACCGGCGCGCCCGCACTTCGCTGAGTTCCTCGTTCGAGCGGGCCATGTGCGCGACCGCGCCGAGGCATTCCGCAAATGGCTGGGAGCCGGCAAGCTGGGCGATGTGAAACAGCACTGGCCGACCCTCGCCGAAGCGGTGGGCACCTTGAGTGCCGCCGGCGCCTGGATCAGCCTGGCGCACCCCTGGCAGTACAACTTCACCGGCGCGAAACGACGCAAGCTGGTGGCGGACTTCATTCAGGCCGGCGGTCACGCACTGGAAGTCGTGAATGGCCTGCAGCCGGCGGACCAGGTGGGAAGCCTGGCCGTGCTCGCGCGCGAATTCGGCATGTTGGTCAGTGCCGGTAGTGACTTCCATGCACCCTGCGATTGGTCGGAGCTGGGCATGTACCGACCCTTGCCGGATGATCTGCCGCCGATCTGGGGGCGCTTCCGCCATGCACACAGCCCTACTGCTGCCCTCTGAACAGGGAGACGTTGTGAGTCAATTTTTCCAGGTACACGCGGAGAATCCACAGCCGCGCCTGATCCGGCAGGCCGTGGAAATCATCAAGGCGGGCGGGGTGATCGTCTATCCCACCGATTCCTCTTACGCCCTGGGGTGCCTGATTGGTGACAAGGGCGCAGTGGAGCGCATTCGCCGACTGCGCCGACTGGACGAGAAGCACAACTTCACCTTGCTCTGCCGCGATCTCTCCGAGATCGGTGTGTTCGCCAAGGTGGATACCACAGCGTTCCGTCTCATCAAGGCACATACGCCGGGGCCCTACACCTTCATCCTCAATGCCACCCGTGAAGTGCCGCGCATGTTGATGCATCCGAAGCGGCGCACGATTGGCCTGCGGGTGCCGGACCACCCCATCACGCTGGCGTTGCTGGAACAGCTGGGTGCGCCGCTGATGAGCACTACCCTGATCCTGCCGGGGGAAGATTTGCCGATGAGTGATCCCTACGAGATGCGGCAGATCCTCGAGCACCAGGTGGACCTGATCATCGATGGCGGCCACGGTGGCATGGCCGCCTCCACTGTCATCAACCTGTCGGAAGGCAAGCCAGACGTGGTACGAGTGGGCTGCGGTGACCCGCAGCCCTTCCTCGATGAGGAGTGACGGCGTCGCTCAAAGCAGGATCGCCACCAGGATGATCACCAGCAGGATGATGATGAAGTCGGTAGTGCTGATGTTCCCGCCTGTGGGCACTGAGTCCATCTTCTGCGCCAATTGGGCCGCCTCCGCGCTGGTCAGGGCCTGCGCCCTGGCACGGGCCGTAGCGGCATCCACGCCCATTGCGCGCATTTGGTCCTGAACTTCGGATTTGCTCAGAAAAGCATCGATTCTTGCGTGATCGGTGGATTGCGGCTGGGCGGAGACTGCTTCGTCCGTGCCGATCATGCCCGCCTGTGCCGTAGTTACGGGCACGACGGCGAGGCAGAGGGACACCAGGAAGGCACTGAACATCAGGGTAAAGAGTTTCATCGGAACCTCCATGAGCCTTTGGCTCCAGACCTGACCAGGGGTGCTGCGTCACACTTTTTAAGTCTGGCACATGGTGCTAACTTGCCCGTTTTCCCGCCCACCGGTCCTTGTCGATGGGCCTCACCCCCCGGAAGTAGCGCCGCAGCGAGAGCAATAGATGCACGAAACACCGCCATCCGAGTCGCCAGATCCCCAGGCGGGTGCTCAACAGGAGCTGCCCTTTGCCCTGGTGTACGGCCAGGCGGTGACCGAGCTGCCGCAGGACCTCTATATTCCGCCGGATGCCCTGGAGGTTTTCCTCGAGGCTTTCGAAGGTCCCCTTGACCTGCTGCTGTATCTGATACGCAAGCAGAACATCGACATCCTCGACATCCCGGTGGCAGCCATCACCCACCAGTACATGGCCTATGTCGAGCTGATGAAGTCGGTGCGCCTGGAGCTGGCCGCCGAATATCTGGTGATGGCCGCCATGCTGGCCGAGATCAAGTCACGCATGCTGCTGCCGCGCTCGAACGAAGCGGAGGAAGAGGAAGACGATCCGCGTGCCGAACTGATTCGCCGTCTCCAGGAATATGAACGCTTCAAGGCCGCGGCCGAAGGCATCGACCAGTTGCCGCGGGTAGGGCGTGACGTCACCGTGCCGCGGATCGATGCTCCAGAGGCGCGGGCGCGCAAGCTGTTGCCGGACGTCGCACTGGAAGAGCTGCTGCTGTCCATGGCCGAAGTGCTGCGCCGCGCCGACATGTTCGAAAGTCACCAGGTAACCCGCGAGGCATTGTCCACTCGCGAGCGTATGAGCGAAGTGCTGGAAAAGCTCAAGGGTGGCGCCTTCGTACCCTTCGTCATGCTGTTCACTGCGGAGGAGGGCCGCCTCGGAGTCGTGGTCACCTTCATGGCCGTGCTGGAACTGATCAAGGAACAGTTGGTGGAACTCGTGCAAAATGAGCCCTTTGCCCCCATCCACGTGCGCGCCAGGGCCGAGTAGATGAATCTCAACGACCCCAACGACCTCGCCTCGCTGCTGGAAGCCTTTCTCCTGGCGTCCGGCAAGCCCTTGTCGCTGGAGCGCCTGGCCGAACTTTTTGAAGAGGCCGAACGGCCCGAGTTGTCGGTGATTCGTTCCGCCCTGGCGATTCTGGCCAAGAGCTGCGAGGGGCGTGCGTTCGAACTGCGCGAAGTGGCCTCCGGCTATCGCCTGCAGGTGCGCGAGCGATTTTCGCCCTGGGTCGGCCGACTTTGGGAGGAGCGCCCGCAGCGCTACTCCCGCGCCATGCTGGAAACCCTGGCTTTGGTGGCCTACCGGCAACCCATCACTCGGGGCGAGATCGAGGACATCCGGGGCGTCGCGGTCAACAGTCAGATCGTCAAGACGCTGCTGGAGCGCGAGTGGATCCGCGTAGTCGGTTATCGCGACGTACCCGGAAAACCGGCGATGTTCGCTACAACCCGCGCTTTCCTCGACCACTTCAACCTCAAAAGCCTCGAAGAACTTCCACCGCTGGCTGCCCTGCGCGAGTTGGAGCCCGAGCCGGTGCTGGCTCTGGAGGACGGTGAGGCGCCGGTGCCCGATGGTCTGCAGGCCCGCGCTGATGCCGAGCAGCCGACCGAGCCGCGTGAAGAAACCAGTTTCCGTTCCCTGCTGGCCGAGCTGGACATCATGGAAGAGGGCCTGAAGACCGACTTCGACGACCTGTTGCGCACCGAGGCTGATGAAGCGGACACCGTTGCCGCTGAAGAGGACGGAGAGTCGCTGCCGGACGAAACCCTGCATTGACACCACCGGTCAGCGGAAGGGCTGACGTCGGGACTTTGCTCAACTAGCCTGAGTGCCACCGGCCGCGTATGATGCGCGGCCGTTTTACTGATACACCGGGAGGTGCCCAGATGAGTGAAGTCGAATTCAGCCCCGCAGGGGAAAAACTGCAGAAGGTCCTGGCCCGTATGGGGTTGGCCTCGCGCCGCGATATCGAAGCGTGGATCACTGAAGGCCGGGTAAAGGTCAACGGCGAGGCCGCTACCCTTGGCCAGCGCGTCGATACCCATGACGCCATCAGCGTCGATGGTCGCCTGCTCAAGCGCGAAGAAGAGGTCGAGAGCGTCCGCCGCGTCCTGATCTACAACAAGCCCGAAGGCGAAGTCTGCACCCGTGACGATCCGGAAGGCCGTCCCACGGTGTTCGAGCGCCTGCCGCGCCTCAAGGCCGGTCGCTGGATCAACATCGGTCGCCTGGACATCAATACCACCGGCCTGCTGCTGTTCACCACCGACGGCGAGCTGGCCAACCGCCTGATGCACCCCTCCTACGAGATGGACCGCGAGTATGCGGTGCGTGTGCGTGGCGAAGTCACTGAGGAAATGCTGGAGAACCTCAAGAAGGGCGTAATGCTCGACGACGGCCCAGCCAAGTTCACCGACATCAAGGAAGCCCCAGGCGGCGAAGGACTTAATCACTGGTACCACTGCGTGGTGATGGAAGGTCGTAACCGCGAAGTGCGCCGTCTCTGGGAATCCCAGGGGCTGGTGGTCAGCCGCCTGAAGCGAGTGCGTTTCGGTCCCGTGTTCATCACTTCCGACCTGACCATGGGGCGCTGGCGCGAAATGAGCCAGAACGAAGTGGATATCCTCAGCACCGAAGTCGGGCTCAAGCCGGTGGCCCTCCCATCCATGAAAGGCAAGTTCCGCGAAAAGCTGGATCGCCTGCAGCGCAAGTCCGCCAAGCCTGTTGGTGCTCGCGCGCCGCGTCGTGATGACAACGAACGCCCGGCCCGTGGTCCTCGCCGTGAGGGTGATGAGCGTCCGGCTCGTGGCCCGCGCAGCGAGGGTGATGAGCGTCCGGCTCGTGGTCCGCGCCGTGAAGGCGATGAGCGTCCGGCTCGTGGCCCGCGCAGCGAGGGTGGTGAGCGTCCGGCTCGCGGTCCGCGCCGTGAGGGCGATGAGCGTCCGGCTCGTGGCCCGCGCAGCGAAGGTGGTGAGCGTCCCGCCCGCGGTCCTCGCCGTGAAGGCGATGAGCGTCCCGCTCGTGGTCCGCGTAGCGAAGGTGGCGAGCGTCCCGCCCGTGGTCCGCGTCGCGACGGTGATGAACGCCCGGCTCGTGCTCCCCGTGGCACGCCGGTGGCCGACCGTCCGCGTGACGTGAACAAGAAGCGCCCGGCCAAGCCCCAGGGTGAGCGTCCGGCCGTTGAGCTGGCCGACCGTCCGGCCCGTAAGCCCCAGCGTCCGCAGCATAAGCGCAGTGGGCCCGCTGGCGGTGACGGCCAGCGTCCGGGTTTCGGTCGTAAGCGTTGATTGACGGTGTAATGAAGAAGGGGCTCGATTGAGCCCCTTCTTTTTGTCTGTCTATTGTGCGGCGAGCACGTCGATCAGCCAGCCATGGACAGCCGATTGCGGCCTTCACGCTTGGCCACATAGAGGGCGTTGTCCGCACGACGCAGCAGGCTTTCCACCGATTCCGCAGGCAGTAGGGTGGCGCAGCCCAGGCTGATGGATAGGTCCAGCGGGTGACCTTGAGCCAGGCATTGTAGTTCGAGGATGCCCATTCGCAGGCGTTCGCCCACTATCGCGGCTGCGTCGCGGCAGGTGCCGGAGAGCAGCACGAGGAATTCCTCGCCGCCAAAGCGGAACACCATGTCGACGTTGCGCAGGCGCGATTTGAGCGTGTTGGCCACCGCTTTCAATACTTCGTCGCCGGTGCCATGACCGAACTCGTCGTTGATGCGCTTGAAGTGATCGATGTCCAGCATCAGCACTGACAGCGGCTGCAGGTTGCGACGGGCCAGGTCCACTTCGCGTTGCAGCGTCTGCTCCATGGCAATGCGATTGCCGGTGTCGGTCAGCGGATCGCGCAGGGCACTCTGGACCGCCGCACGGTAGAGCAGGGCATTACGCAGCGGGAAGAGCAGGGTGGATAGCAGGGACTCGAGCTGGTTGAGTTCGTGTTCGTCGAAGCGCTGATTGCGGCGGAAGATAAGTTCCCCCAGGTACTCACCTTCGTGAGTCAGGCGATAGCCCGCGGAGTGGCTGGAACGGTTGCCGTATTCCAGGCGCAGATCGCTGCTCTGGTGCTGATAGCCCAGGGCGTCGAGAGAGACCAGGCGCTGCACTTCGGCGAAGAACAGGCTGACGATGCGTTCCACCTCCAGGCTGGTCTGCAACTGCAGGTTCAGCTGGCGACGTAGTTCGGCCAGGCTGATTGGACGCAGCTTGGGTTGGCGCTTGCTGGAGAAGCCGAGGCGCTGCAGCTTGGCGGCGTCGAAATCGATGGTGTTGGACTGGGAGGGAGGAACCATTGAGTTGAACCTCTGACGCTATGTGCGACGACACCAGGGGTAGAGCTATTTTCGTGCCAGGAGTTTCTGGCTATTAAAAATTGCTTTAATTTCAGGTGTTTAGCTGTTATCTGCCATGTCGTGCGGCAAGCCATTGCCGGCCTGGTGGCGAAATCATGGCAATGTGATGCCGGTCACAGGGAAGCGCCGCCGGAAAACTGGCGGAGGCTGCGGCGATCGGATGACCGCCGCGGAGGGAGGTCATTGCGCGTCGAAAGCCTGGCCGTTAACACCAGCGCTGTCTGGCCCCATGAGATAGAGGTAGACAGGCATGATTTCGGCGGGTTCCGGATTGTTGTCAGGATTTTCACCGGGATAGGCCTGGGCGCGCATATCGGTGCGGGTAGCACCGGGATTGACGCTGTTGGAGCGCACGCTGGCAATGCCGTCAACTTCGTCAGCCAGGACCTGCATCAGTCCCTCGGTGGCGAACTTGGAGACCGCGTAGGCGCCCCAGTAAGCGCGTCCCTTGCGGCCGACGCTGCTGGAGGTGAAGACCACCGAGGCGTCTTTGGACAGTTTCAGCAGCGGCAGCAGTGTGCTGGTCAGCATGAACATGGCGTTGACGTTGACCTGCATGACGCGCATGAAGTTGTCGCCCGAGAGCTGCTCGATGGGCGTGCGCGGACCAAGGATCGAGGCGTTGTGCAGAATGCCGTCGATATGGCCGAATTCCGTTTCCAGGGTTGCCGCCAGTTCGTCGTACTGGTGCGGCTGGGCGGTTTCCAGGTTGAAGGGAATCACGGCGGCTTGCGGGTGGCCGGCGGCCTCGATCTCGTCATACACCGCGTTCAGGCTGGCTTCGGTCTTGCCCAGCAGAAGCACGGTGGCACCGTGGGCAGCGAAGGTCTTGGCGGCGGCGGCGCCGATGCCGCGACCGGCACCGGTGATCAGGATGACCCGGTCCTTGAGCAGATCGGGGCGGGCGGAATACTGGAACATTTGAATCTCCTACGGGGCGCTCCGGGTTTCAGCAGCTGCACAGCGCGCGGTCGAGCACTGCGCGCAGTTCGAGCGGATGGTGGACTACAACGTCGGCGCCCCAGTGCGCGGGGTTGTCGCTGGGGTGGATGTAGCCGTAGCTGACCGCAGCGGTGCGGGTGCCGGCGGCGCGGCCGGATTCGATATCGCGCAGGTCGTCACCAACGAAGAGTACTGCAGCCGGGTCCAGGTTCAGCTTGCTGCAGGCGAGCAGCAGCATTTCCGGGTCCGGCTTGCTGTTCTTTACGTGGTCGGGGCAGATCAGCACGGCGGATCGTCCGGCCAGGCCGAGCTGCTCCATGATGGGTTCGGCAAATCGCACCGGCTTGTTGGTCACCACGCCCCAGATCAGTTTGGCCTGTTCGATATCCGCCAGAAGCTCGTCGATGCCGTCGAACGGACGGGTGAGCACGGCGCAATGCTTCTGGTAGCGCTCCAGGAATTCCAGGCGCAGGGGTTCGAACTCCGGGGATTCCGGGTCCATCTCGAAGGCGCAGGCGACCATGGCGCGGGCGCCGCCGGAAACCACGTCGCGGATCGCCTTCTCGTCCCGGGCTGGTAGGCCGCGTTCAGCGAGCATGGACTGGCAGATAGCAATGAAGTCCGGCGCCGAGTCGAGCAGGGTGCCGTCCATATCGAAAAGTACCGCTTGAAGACGCATGCCGGTCATTCCTCGCGCAGGGTCTGGATCATGTAATTGACGTCGACGTCTGCTTCCAGCTTGTAGTGCTTGGTAAGCGGGTTGTAGGTCAGGCCGATGATGTCCTTCACCGAGAGGCCGGCGGCGCGGCTCCAGGCGCCGAGTTCTGACGGGCGGATGAACTTCTTGAAGTCGTGGGTGCCGCGCGGCAGAAGGCGCATGACGTACTCGGCGCCGACGATGGCGAAGAGGTAGGCCTTGGGATTGCGGTTGATGGTGGAGAAGAATACCTGTCCGCCCGGCTTGACCAGGGTGTAGCAGGCGCGAATCACCGAGGCCGGGTCCGGCACATGCTCGAGCATTTCCATGCAGGTGACCACGTCGAACTGGCCAGGCATCTCGGCAGCCAGTGCTTCGGCGGTGATGCGGCGGTACTCCACCGGTACGCCGGATTCCAGCTGGTGCAACTGGGCGACCGCCAAAGGCGCTTCGCCCATGTCGATGCCCGTCACGGTGGCGCCACGCTGGGCCATGGATTCGCTGAGGATGCCGCCGCCGCAGCCGACGTCCAGCACTTTCTTGCCGGCCAGCTTGACGCGCTCGTCAATCCAGTTGACTCGCAAGGGATTGATGTCGTGCAGGGGTTTGAACTCGCTCTCGCGGTCCCACCAGCGGTGGGCGAGGGCCTCGAACTTGGCGATTTCGACGTGATCGACGTTGGTCATGGAATGTCCTCGAAACAGAATTCAGCGGCCGGCGATGCGTTCGCCCCAGGCGCGGGCAGTGGCGCCCAGGCGCTCTTCGTCCAGGCGCGTCAGGCGGCCGTCGTCCAGCAGTTGCCTGCCGTCGACCCAGAGGTGCCGCACCGAATCGCGCCCGGTGGCATAGATGAGTTGGGAAACCGGATCGTAGACCGGTTGCTGGGCTAGCCCGGAAAGGTCGAAGGCTACCAGGTCGGCGGCCTTGCCCAGTTCCAGGGAGCCGGTGTCCTGCTCAATTCCCAGGGCCCGCGCACCGTTAAGGGTGGCCATGCGCAGCGCGCGATGGGCATCCAGGGCGCTGGCCGAGCCAGCTACCGCCTTGGCCAGCAGGGCGGCTGTGCGGGTTTCGCCGAGCAGGTCCAGGTCATTGTTGCTGGCCGCGCCATCGGTACCGACGGCGACGTTCACGCCGGCTTGCCACAGACGCTCTACCGGGCAGAAGCCGCTGGCCAGCTTGAGATTGGATTCGGGGCAGTGAATCACGTTGCTGTTGCTTTCCACCAGCATGGCCAGGTCGGAATCGTCCACCTGGGTCATGTGCACGGCCTGGAAGCGCGGGCCCAGCAGGCCGAGGCGCGCCAGGCGGGCCATGGGGCGTTCGCCGCGTTGTTCCAGGCTTTGCTTGACCTCGAAGGCGGTTTCCTGAACGTGCATATGAATGCCGGCGTCCAGTTCCTCTGCCAGTACGCGAATGCTCTCCAGTTTGTCATCGCTGACGCTATAGGGTGCGTGAGGGCCGAAGGCGACCTTGATGCGAGGGTGGTGCTTGAGATCGCTGAACAGCTCGACGCCACGGCGAATGGCCTCGGCGGAGTCGGCGGCGCCGGGAATCGGGAAATCCAGCACCGGAATGGCCAGTTGCGCCCTGATGCCTGTCGTGTGGATGACGGCGCTGGCCTGGGCCGGGAAGAAATACATGTCCGAGAAGCAGCTGATGCCGCCCTTGATCTGTTCGGCCACGGCCAGTTCCGTGCCGTCGCGGACAAAAGTCTCATCGACCCACTTGGCCTCAGCAGGCCAGATGTGTTCCTGTAGCCAGGTCATCAACGGCAGATCGTCGGCCAGTCCACGGAACAGGGTCATCGCAGCGTGGCCGTGGGCGTTGATCAGGCCGGGAGCCAGCAACATGCCCGGCAGTTCACGGCGCTCGCGCGCCTCAACGCGCAGTGCCACGTCCCGGGGGGCGAGCAGGGCGATGCGACCGTCGCGGATGCCTAGCGCGTGATCCCGCAGCACCACGCCGGCGGGTTCTACCGGGACTATCCAGGATGGGAGCAGGAGCAGGTCGAGCGGGGCATTGGAGCTGGGCATGGCGGCGCATCCTGGGCGCAAATCGAAGTGGCGGCAGTATACCCGAGCCAGAAGACCTCCGGCTCGCTATAATCTGCGGTTTTTCCGCGAGTTACGGGGTGGCGAGGTGGTCGATGCGTGAGCAACTGTTAGCAGCCGAGAAGGTCAAGGCGATCGACTGGCGTGACGGCGTACTTCATCTGCTCGACCAGCGCGTGCTGCCTGCCGAGGAAGTCTGGCTGTCCTACGATTCCGCCGAAGGCGTCGCACAGGCCATTCGCCAGATGGTGGTGCGCGGTGCGCCGGCCATCGGTATCAGTGCCGCCTATGGCGTGGTGCTGGGCGCCCGGGCGCGTATCGCCGCCGGTGGCGATTGGCGCGCGGCGCTGGAAGCGGACTTCAAGGTGCTGTCCGAATCGCGGCCGACGGCGGTCAACCTGTTCTGGGCACTGAACCGCATGCGCGAGCGTCTGGAGCGCGTGCGTGAGGGCGAAACCCCGCTGCAGGCGCTGGAAGCCGAGGCCATTTCCATCCATCTGAGCGATCGCGAAGCCAACCTGACCATGGCGCAGCTGGGCATGGAGCTGATTCGCAAGCACCAGGGCAGTCCGCAGGCGCTGTTGACCCACTGCAATACTGGCGCCTTGGCCACCGGAGGTTTCGGCACCGCCCTCGGGGTGATTCGGGCGGCCCATCTGGATGGTCTGGTGGAGCGGGTCTATGCCGACGAAACCCGTCCCTGGCTGCAAGGCGCACGCCTGACGGCCTGGGAGCTGGCCAACGAAGGTGTGCCCGTGAGCCTCAATGCCGACGCCGCTGCAGCTCACCTGATGAAAACCGCCGGGATCACCTGGGTGATCGTCGGTGCCGACCGCATTACCGCCAATGGCGATGTGGCCAACAAGATCGGTACCTACCAGTTGGCGGTCAACGCCATGCACCACGGTGTGCGCTTCATGGTGGTCGCGCCTAGCTCCACGATCGACATGTCCCTCGAAAGCGGGGATGACATCCCGATCGAAGAGCGCGATGGCTCTGAACTGCTGGACCTGGGTGGTCGTCGCGTCGCAGCGGAAGTTCATGCGGTCAATCCGGTATTCGATGTGACTCCGGCGGACTTGATCGATGCCATTGTGACCGAGAAGGGAGTGGTCGAGCGTCCCGACGCCGCCAAGATGGCTCAGCTCATGTGTCGCAAGCGCCTTCATTGAGCCATCAGGGCGGCTATTTCACCCTGCCGGCAGGCCGCCCGGCGGGGTAGGTGCGAGACGGTGACTGTGGTAAGCTCCCGCAGTTATTGCCGCCCCTCTGTTGAGGCGGCCCAATTGCACAGATCCTTGGCTTAACTCGTTGATTTGTCGTGAGTCGCTGCAGCATCTGGCCGCAGTGACGAGCTTCGCGCCGCTCAGGACGAGAGGGGCGGAGTTTCATCAGAAAAAGGAACCAGGCTTCTCATGGGCGAACTGGCCAAAGAAATCCTCCCGGTCAATATCGAAGACGAGCTGAAACAGTCCTACCTCGACTACGCGATGAGCGTGATCGTCGGGCGCGCCTTGCCGGATGCGCGCGACGGCCTGAAGCCAGTGCACCGTCGCGTTCTCTACGCGATGAGCGAACTGGGCAACGACTGGAACAAGCCCTACAAGAAGTCCGCCCGTGTGGTGGGTGACGTGATCGGTAAGTACCACCCGCATGGTGATACCGCGGTCTACGACACCATCGTACGTATGGCTCAGCCCTTCTCGCTGCGCTACATGCTGGTGGACGGCCAGGGCAACTTCGGTTCGGTGGACGGCGACAACGCCGCGGCCATGCGATACACCGAAGTGCGTATGTCCAAGCTGGCACACGAGCTGCTGGCCGACCTGGACAAGGAAACCGTGGACTGGGTGCCCAACTACGACGGCACCGAACAGATTCCCGCGGTCATGCCGACCAAGATCCCCAACCTGCTGGTCAACGGTTCCAGCGGCATTGCCGTTGGCATGGCCACCAACATCCCGCCGCACAACCTGAGTGAAGTCATTGACGGCTGCCTGGCGCTGATGGACAACGCCGACCTCACGGTCGACGAGCTGATGCAGTACATCCCGGGTCCTGACTTCCCGACAGCAGGCATCATCAACGGTCGCGCCGGCATCATCGAGGCATACCGTACCGGCCGTGGCCGCATCTATATCCGCGCCCGCGCCGAAATCGAAGACATGGAAAAGGGCGGTGGTCGCCAGCAGATCATCGTCACCGAGCTGCCCTACCAGCTGAACAAGGCGCGTCTGATCGAGAAGATCGCCGAGCTGGTGAAAGAGAAGAAGATCGAAGGCATCACCGAGCTGCGTGACGAGTCCGACAAGGACGGCATGCGCGTAGTGATCGAGCTGCGCCGTGGCGAAGTGGGCGAGGTGGTGCTGAACAACCTCTACTCCCAGACCCAGATGCAGAGCGTCTTCGGTATCAACGTCGTGGCCCTGGTCGATGGCCAGCCGCGCACGCTGAACCTGAAGGACATGCTCGAAGTGTTCATCCGTCACCGCCGAGAAGTGGTGACTCGCCGTACCGTCTACGAGCTGCGCAAGGCCCGTGAACGCGGGCACATCCTCGAAGGTCAGGCCGTAGCCCTGTCCAACATCGACCCGGTGATCGAACTGATCAAGTCTTCGCCGACTCCGGCCGAAGCGAAGGAGCGCCTGATCGCCACTGCCTGGGAATCCAGTGCCGTGGAGGCCATGGTCGAACGTGCGGGTGCCGACTCCTGCCGTCCGGAAGACCTGGACCCGCAATACGGCCTGCGCGAAGGCAAGTACTACCTGTCGCCAGAGCAGGCCCAGGCCATCCTGGAACTGCGCCTGCACCGCCTGACCGGCCTGGAGCACGAGAAGCTGCTGGCCGAGTACCAGGAAATCCTCACCCTGATCGGTGAGCTGATCCGCATCCTCACCAACCCCGAGCGCCTGATGGAAGTCATCCGCGAGGAGCTGGAAAAGGTGAAGGCCGAGTTCGGCGACGCCCGCCGCACCGAGATCGTCGCGTCCCAGGTGGACCTGACCATCGCCGACCTGATCACCGAGGAAGAGCGCGTGGTCACCATCTCCCACGGCGGCTACGCCAAGTCCCAGCCGCTGGCTGCCTACCAGGCCCAGCGCCGTGGCGGCAAGGGCAAGTCGGCCACTGGCGTGAAGGACGAGGACTACATCGAGCACTTGCTGGTCGCCAACAGTCACGCCACGCTCCTGCTGTTCTCCAGCAAGGGCAAGGTCTACTGGCTGCGCACCTTCGAAATTCCGGAAGCCTCGCGTACCGCGCGTGGCCGTCCGTTGGTCAACCTGCTGCCGCTGGACGAGGGCGAACGCATCACCGCCATGCTCCAGATCGACCTGGAAGCACTGCAGCAGAGCGCAGGTGCCGACGAGGACCTGGAAGAAAACGAAGGCGTGGTGATCGAAGGCGAAGTAATCGAAGCCGAAACCGGCGACGATGAAGGCGCCGACCTCGACGACGAACAGGACGAGCCCACTGGCGCCTACATCTTCATGGCTACCGCCTTCGGTACCGTGAAGAAGACCCCGCTGGTGCAGTTCAGCAAACCGCGTTCGAACGGTTTGATCGCCCTGAAGCTGGAAGAAGGTGACACCCTGATCGCTGCGTCCATCACCGACGGCGCCAAGGAAGTCATGCTCTTCTCCGACGGTGGCAAGGTCATCCGCTTCAAGGAAAAACACGTCCGCACCATGGGCCGAACCGCCCGCGGCGTTCGCGGCATGCGCCTGCCGGAAGGCCAGAGCCTGATTTCCATGCTGATCCCGGAACAGGGCGCGCAGATCCTTTCCGCCTCCGAGCGCGGTTACGGTAAGCGCACTCCGCTGGAAGACTACCCGCGTCGCGGTCGCGGCGGCCAAGGCGTGATCGCCATGGTCACCAACGAGCGTAACGGCAAGCTGGTCGGCGCCGTGCAGGTGCAGGACGGCGAGGAGATCATGCTGATTTCCGACCAGGGCACCCTGGTACGTACCCGTGTCGACGAAGTCTCCAGCTCCAGCCGTAATACCCAGGGCGTGACCCTGATCAAGCTGGCCAAGGACGAAACCCTGGTCGGTCTGGAGCGGGTCCAGGAGCCCTCTGGTGGCGACGAGGACGACGAGCTGGAAGAGGGTATCGATGCGAACGTGGAGACCGTGGACGACGTCCAGGGTGATGACGTTCAGCAGGATGAAGCCCAACCGGCTGGCGACGAGTAATAGTTGTAGAAACGGGCAGGCCGTCGCCGGCCTGTCCATTCGGTAGGTAACAATTGGCGGGGGCATTGGTGCCCCCGCGCTACCCAGTGAGAATGGATGTGAGCAAGCGAGCCTTTAACTTCTGCGCCGGCCCGGCCGCGCTTCCGGAAGCTGTTCTGCAACGCGCCCAGGCGGAACTCCTCGATTGGCAGGGTAAAGGCCTGTCCGTCATGGAAATGAGCCACCGCAGCGACGAATACGTTGCCATTGCCGAAAAGGCCGAGCAGGACCTGCGCGACCTCCTGTCCATTCCCTCCAACTACAAGGTGCTGTTCCTCCAGGGCGGCGCCAGCCAGCAGTTCGCGGAGATCCCGCTGAACCTGCTACCGGAAGACGGCGTGGCCGACTACGTCGACACCGGTATCTGGTCGAAGAAGAGCATCGAGGAAGCCAGCCGCTTCGGTCGCGTCAACGTCGCAGCAAGCGCCAAGGGCTACGACTACTTCGCGATCCCCGGCCAGAACGAGTGGCAGCTGTCGAAGGATGCCGCCTACCTGCACTACGCCTCCAACGAAACCATCGGCGGCCTGCAGTTCGACTGGATTCCGGAAGTAGGTGACGTCCCCCTCGTGGTGGACATGTCCTCGGACATCCTCTCCCGCCCGATCGACATCTCCCGCTTCGGCATGATCTACGCCGGCGCGCAGAAGAACATCGGCCCGAGTGGCCTGGTAGTGGTCATCGTTCGCGAAGATCTGCTCGGCCGTGCCCGCGCCAACTGCCCGACCATGCTCAATTACAAGGTCGCTGCCGATAACGGCTCCATGTACAACACCCCGGCCACCTTCTCCTGGTACCTCTCGGGCCTCGTCTTCGAGTGGCTGAAAGAGCAGGGCGGTGTCGAGGCCATGGAGCAACGCAACAAGGCGAAGAAGGAACTGCTCTACGGCTACATCGACAAGAGCGCTTTCTACACCAACCCGATTGCCATCAACGCCCGCTCCTGGATGAACGTTCCGTTCCGCCTGGCGGATGAGCGCCTGGACAAGGACTTCCTCGCCGGCGCCGATGCCCGTGGCCTGCTCAACCTCAAGGGCCACCGCTCGGTAGGCGGCATGCGTGCTTCCATTTACAACGCCGTTGGCCTCGATGCAGTCGAAGCCCTGGTGGCCTACATGGCGGAGTTCGAGAAGGAGCGCGGCTGATGTCCGAGCAAGAACTCAAGGCGCTGCGCCTGCGCATCGACAGCCTCGACGAGAAGATCCTCGATCTGATCAGCGAGCGTGCTCGCTGCGCCCAGGACGTAGCGCGCGTGAAGATGGCCGCCCTGCCGGAAGGCGAGAAGCCGGTCTTCTATCGCCCGGAGCGCGAGGCCTGGGTCCTCAAGCACATCATGGATCGCAACCAGGGCCCGCTGGACAACGAAGAGATGGCGCGGCTGTTCCGCGAAATCATGTCTTCCTGCCTGGCCCTGGAGCAGCCGCTCAAGGTTGCCTACCTCGGTCCGGAAGGCACCTTCACCCAGGCTGCGGCGCTCAAGCACTTCGGCCACGCGGTGATCAGCTCGCCGATGGCCGCCATCGACGAAGTATTCCGCGAAGTGGCCGCGGGTGCGGTCAACTTTGGCGTGGTACCGGTGGAAAACTCCACAGAAGGTGCTGTGAACCACACCCTGGACAGCTTCCTCGAGCACGACATGGTGATCTGCGGTGAGGTGGAGCTGCGTATCCACCACCACCTGCTGGTGGGCGAGAACACCAAGACCGACAACATCACCCGCATCTACTCCCATGCCCAGTCCCTGGCCCAGTGCCGCAAGTGGCTGGACGCTCACTACCCGAATGTCGAGCGCGTGGCGGTGTCCAGCAACGCCGACGCCGCCAAGCGGGTGAAGAGCGAATGGAACTCCGCCGCCATCGCCGGTGACATGGCCGCCAGCCTCTATGGCCTGACCAAGCTCTGCGAGAAGATCGAGGACCGCCCGGACAACTCCACGCGTTTCCTCATCATCGGCAGCCAGGAAGTGCCGCCTACCGGCGACGACAAGACTTCGATCATCGTCTCCATGCGCAACAAGCCGGGCGCCCTGCACGAGCTCCTGGTTCCGTTCCACAATAACGGCATCGACCTGACCCGCATCGAGACCCGCCCGTCCCGCAGCGGCAAGTGGACCTACGTGTTCTTCATCGACTTCGTAGGCCACCATCGCGACCCGCTGATCAAGGATGTGCTGGAGAAGATCAACCAGGAAGCCGTTGCCCTGAAGGTGCTGGGTTCCTACCCCAAAGCGGTGCTTTGAATTCGCGACGGGCCGTTGCGCTCCAGCCTGGGTTGGGGCGCGCTACGGCGGCCCCGAGCCCGTAGTTGAGGCTGAATCCATGAGCTGTGACTTCCTCGCCCTTGCCCAAGCGGGCGTGCAGAAACTTTCGCCCTACGTACCCGGCAAACCAGTGGATGAACTGGCCCGCGAGCTGGACCTGGACCCGGCCGGCATCGTCAAGCTGGCCAGTAACGAAAACCCGCTCGGCCCGAGCCCCAAGGCCCTCGAAGCCATCCGCAGCGAACTGGCCGAGCTGACCCGCTACCCGGACGGCAATGGTTTCGAGCTCAAGCGCCGCCTGGCCGAGCGCTGCGGCGTGACCCCGGCGCAGGTCACCCTGGGCAACGGTTCCAACGACATTCTCGACCTGGTCGCCCGTGCCTACCTGGCACCGGGCCTGAATGCCGTGTTCAGCGAGCACGCCTTCGCCGTATACCCCATCGCCACCCAGGCCGTAGGAGCTGCCGGCAAGGTAGTTCCGGCCGAGGACTACGGCCATGACCTCCCAGCCATGCTGGCAGCCATCGACGCCAATACCCGCGTCGTGTTCATCGCCAACCCGAACAACCCCACCGGCACCTGGTTCGGTCCGGCGGCACTGGAAGATTTCCTCGCCAAGGTCCCGGAGAACGTACTGGTCGTGCTGGACGAGGCCTACATCGAGTACGCCGAAGGCGAAGAGCTGCCCGATGGCCTGAACTACCTGGCCCGTTATCCGAACCTGCTGGTATCGCGTACCTTCTCCAAGGCCTACGGCCTGGCGGCGCTGCGCGTGGGCTACGGACTCTCCAGCGCCCAGGTGGCCGACGTGCTCAATCGCGTACGTCAGCCCTTCAACGTCAACAGCCTTGCCCTGGCCGCTGCCTGCGCCGCGCTGGGTGACGCCGAATACCTGGCCGAGAGTCGCCGCATCAACGATGCCGGCATGCTCCAGCTGGAAGAGGGCTTCCGTGCGCTGGGCCTGACCTGGATTCCCTCCAAGGGCAACTTCATCGCCGTAGATTTCGGTCGCGACGCCGCTCCAATCAACCAGGGCATGTTGAGTGAAGGTGTGATCCTGCGCCCAGTGGCCGGTTACGGCATGCCCACTTTCCTGCGCGTCTCCATCGGCCTGCCGGCCGAGAACGCCCGTTGCCTGGAAGCACTGGCCAAGGTGCTCGGCCGTGGCTGATGTCATGACCGCGCAACAAGGCACCCCTATCTTCGGGCGCCTGGTGGTGATCGGCCTTGGCCTGATCGGTGGCTCCTTCTCCAAGGGGTTGCGCGAGAAGAACCTGTTCACCGAAGTGGTAGGGGTGGACAAGGACCACGAGTCCTGCCGCATCGCCGTCGAGACCGGCGTGGTCGACCGCTGCGAGAGTGACCTCGCTGTGGCCTGCCGCGGTGCCGATGTGATCCAGCTGGCCGTACCCATCCTCGCCATGGAAAAGCTCCTCGCCGAACTGGCCCAACTGGACCTGGGCAGCGCCATCCTGACCGACGTCGGCAGCGCCAAGGGCAATGTGGTGCGCGCGGCGCGCCGGGTCTTCGGTGGCATGCCGGCTCGCTTCGTGCCCGGTCACCCCATTGCCGGCTCGGAGAAGAGCGGGGTAGAGGCTGCCAATGCCAGCCTGTTCCGCCGCCACAAGGTCATCCTCACGCCGGTGGAAAACACCGATCCGTTGGCCCTGAAGTGCATCGACCAGCTCTGGCGGGCCCTGGGGGCGGACGTCGAACACATGGAGGTCGAGCATCACGATGAGGTGCTCGCCGCGACCAGCCACCTGCCGCACTTGCTGGCATTCGGTCTGGTCGACTCGCTGGCCAAGCGCAGCGAGAATCTGGAAATCTTCCGTTATGCCGCCGGTGGCTTCCGTGATTTCACGCGAATCGCCGGCAGCGACCCGGTGATGTGGCACGACATATTCCTCGCCAACCGCGACGCCGTGCTGCGCATCCTGGACGCATTTCGCGATGACCTCGACGCCTTGCGCGGCGCGGTTGACGCAGGGGACGGGCATGAATTGCTGGGCGTGTTCACCCGCGCCCGCTTCGCCCGCGAGCATTTCAGTAAAATTCTGGCCCGCAGGGCCTATGTGGACGCCATGCACAATAACGATCTGATTTACCTGGCGCAGCCGGGTGGCAAACTCGCCGGCCGTGTTCGCGTTCCGGGCGACAAGTCCATTTCCCACCGTTCCATCATGCTCGGCTCCCTTGCCATCGGGACCACCGAGGTCGAAGGCTTCCTTGAGGGCGAAGACGCCCTGGCGACCCTGCAGGCCTTCCGCGATATGGGTGTGGTCATCGAAGGGCCGCACCACGGCCGCGTGACCATCCACGGTGTCGGCCTGCACGGCCTGAAGCCTCCGCCCGGCCCGCTGTACCTCGGCAACTCCGGTACTTCCATGCGCCTGCTCAGCGGCCTGCTGGCGGCCCAGCCGTTCGACACCACCCTGACCGGCGACGCCTCGCTGTCCAAGCGTCCGATGAACCGCGTGGCCAAGCCGCTGCGCGAAATGGGCGCGGTCATCGAGACTGGCGCTGAAGGCCGTCCGCCGTTGACCATTCGCGGTGGCCAGCGACTGTCCGGCATGAACTATGAAATGCCCATGGCCAGCGCCCAGGTCAAGTCCTGCCTACTGCTCGCCGGCCTCTACGCCGCCGGTGAAACCGCCGTCACCGAACCCGCCCCCACCCGCGACCATACCGAGCGCATGCTGCAAGGCTTTGGTTACCCGGTGAAGGTGGACGGCAACACCGCAACCGTCGAGAGCGGCCACAAGCTCAGCGCGTCCCGTATCGAAGTGCCTGCCGACATCTCTTCCGCCGCCTTCTTCCTGGTGGCTGCGAGCATCGCCGAAGGCTCCGAACTGGTGCTGGAGCACGTTGGCATCAACCCGACCCGTACCGGCGTTATCGACATCCTCAAGCTGATGGGCGGCGACATCACCCTGGAGAACCAGCGTGAAGTGGGCGGCGAGCCTGTTGCTGACATCCGCGTGCGTGCGGCCAAGCTGAAGGGCATCGACATTCCCGAAGACCTGGTGCCACTGGCCATTGACGAGTTCCCGGTACTCTTCGTCGCCGCCGCCTGTGCCGAAGGCCGCACCGTGCTGCGTGGCGCGGAAGAGCTGCGCGTGAAGGAATCCGACCGCATCCAGGTCATGGCCGATGGCCTGCTGGCGCTGGGCGTGAAAGCCGAGCCGACTCCGGACGGCATCGTCATCGAAGGCGGCCCCATTGGCGGCGGCGAAGTCTGGAGCCATGGCGACCACCGTATCGCCATGTCCTTCAGCGTGGCTTCGCTGCGCGCCAGCGCGCCGATTCGCATCCATGACTGCGCCAACGTCGCCACCTCCTTCCCGAACTTCCTCGGCCTCGCGGCCCAGTCCGGCATCCGCGTAGCGGAAGAGGGCAAGGCATGAACGCCAACGTGCCCGTGATCGCCATCGACGGACCCAGCGGCTCCGGCAAGGGCACTGTCGCCGGCCTGCTGGCCAAGCGCCTGGGCTGGCGCCTGCTGGACTCCGGCGCGCTGTACCGTCTGCTGGCCTTCGCCGCGCGCAACCATGGCGTCGACCTGACCAACGAGGAATCCCTCAAGGTCCTGGCTGCGCACCTGGATGTGCAGTTCAATGCCAAGGCCGGTGGTGGCCAGAGCATCGTGCTGGAGGGTGAAGACGTCACCGACGTGATCCGCTCCGAGCAGGTCGGCGCTGGCGCCTCCCAGGTCGCCGCGTTGCCCGCCGTGCGCGAAGCCCTGCTGCAACGTCAGCGCGCCTTCCTCGAGGCGCCGGGCCTCGTGGCCGATGGTCGCGACATGGGCACCGTGGTGTTTCCGCAGGCACAGCTGAAGATATTCCTCACCGCCAGCGCCGAGGAGCGTGCCCGTCGCCGCTACCTGCAACTCAAGGGCAAAGGCATGGAGGCCGACCAGGTCGCCTTGCTGAAGGAAATCCAGGACCGCGACGAGCGCGACAGCCAGCGTTCCGTGGCGCCGCTGAAACCGGCCGTGGATGCGATCATCCTCGACTCCACCAGCCTCAGCATCGACGAAGTCCAGAACAAGATTCTCGAAGCCTTCTCCGCCCTCGGCCTGGACGACTGAGTCCCGACCGATACAGAAAAGCCGCAGTCACAGACTGCGGCTTTTTCGTTTGCGCGCCAGGGCGCGCCCTCACGTGTGACGAATGTCCCGGTCCTTGGTCTCGGGCAGGAACAGCGTGCCGAGAATGGCCGTCATCAGCGCGATGACGATGGGGTACCAGAGTCCGAAGTAGATATCCCCTGTGGCCGCCACCATGGCGAACGACACCGTGGGGAGGAATCCGCCGAACCAGCCGTTGCCAATGTGGTAGGGCAGCGACATCGAGGTGTAGCGGATGCGCGCCGGGAACAGCTCTACCAGCCAGGCGGCGATTGGGCCGTAAACCATGGTCACGTAGATCACCAGGATGGTCAGGAGCAGCAGTACCATCGCGTAGTTGGTCTTGGCAGGGTCGGCCTTCTCCGGGTAGCCGGCGTCTTTCAGGGCCGCGCCCATGGTGGCGGTGAAGGCGTCGTTTTGGGCCTTGAAATCGGCTGCTGGCATTCCGGTGCCTTCGAAGCTCGGAAGCACCTTGTCGCCGATGCGGATTTGCGCAACGGCGCCCGGCTCGGCCTTCTCGTTCTGGTAGGGGATGGCTTTCTTCGCCAGCAGGCTCTTGGCGATGTCGCAGGAGCTGGTGAATTTGGCCTTGCCTACCGGATCGAACTGGAAGGAGCACTGGTCGGGATCGGCGACCACGGTGACCGGGTTCTTCGCCTGCGCCGCGAACACGTCGGGGTTACCGTACTGGGTCAGCGCATGGAAGATCGGGAAGTAGGTCAGAGCCGCTATGACGCAACCCGCCATGATGATCTTCTTGCGGCCGATGCGATCCGACAGGCTGCCGAACAGGATGAAGAACGGCGTGCCGATGAGCAGCGATCCGGCGATCAGCAGGTTCGCCGTCTGCGGATCGATCTTCAGCATCTGCAGTAGGAAGAACAGCGCGTAGAACTGCCCTGTGTACCAGACAACGGCCTGCCCGGCGGTGCCGCCGAACAGTGACATGATCACCACCTTCAGGTTGTCCCAGCGAGCGAAGGACTCGGTCAGCGGTGCTTTGCAGGCCTTACCTTCAGCCTTCATCTTCATGAATATCGGCGACTCGCTGAGCTGCAGGCGGATGTACACCGAGATGATCAGCAGCAGGATCGACAGCAGGAACGGAATCCTCCAGCCCCAGGCCTCGAAGGCTTCGGTGCCGAGGATAGTGCGGCATGCGAGGATCACCAGCAGCGACAGGAACAGGCCCAGCGTCGCGGTGGTCTGGATCCAGGACGTGAAGAAGCCGCGCTTGCCCGGCGGCGCATGCTCCGCCACGTAGGTCGCCGCGCCACCGTACTCGCCACCCAGCGCCAGGCCCTGCAGCAGACGCAGCGTGATCAGGATGATCGGCGCCGCCACGCCGATGGTGGCGTAACCGGGCAAGAGGCCCACCACGGCAGTGGAGATGCCCATGATCACAATGGTGATGAGGAAGGTGTATTTGCGCCCGATCATGTCGCCCAATCGGCCAAACACTATGGCGCCGAAGGGGCGCACAGCGAAGCCCGCGGCGAAGGCGAGCAGGGCGAAGATGAAGGCTGTGGTTTCGTTCACGCCAGCGAAGAAGTGCTTCGCGATGATCGCGGCGAGCGAACCGTAGAGGTAGAAGTCGTACCACTCGAACACGGTACCCAGGGACGAGGCGAAGATGACCTTGCGCTCCTCCTTGGTTATCCCGCGGTTGGGCGTGCTGCCCGTGGATGTTTCGCCTATTGTCGCCATGAGTCTTCTCCGTCTTGTTCTTTTTGTAGGCCGGAGTATCCAAAACCGTTACCGCACTCAGGCCTTAGGACTGATGCCATCGGATTACGGATTGCGCAAAGCATGGAAACAGACTGACAACCTCACAGGACATGCGAGGTTCATGAGAAGAATAATCACCATCTCGCAGATATCCACTCGCAACCCTATCGAACTCGGGCACGAAACCGGTGCATCGCCAGAAGGACCTGCGCATTGCCAGCCGAAATACCGAATCCAGCTGGCACAGGGCTCATTGCAGATGACCCTTGAGGTTCGCTCGGTGTTCCCACAATTTTCGGACTTGATGCGACGCTGCGGCAGCGGCTCAGCCCAGGCCGGCGATGGCCAGGGCCAATTGCATGTCGCTCAGTGTGGATTGCGGATGCGTGTGCCGATAATGACGCAGCGCCTGCTCCAGCCGCGTGCCATGGATTCGCCTGCGGAAGCGACGTAAGCCAGGGCGTCGTCACGGGCTGCCTGGCAGGTACGCATGGGATGGCTGGTGGATTCACTGATGGCTACGGAGCCAACGCTGGAGGCAATGGTGAAGTGGTCGAACGAATTGCCTTGCCCGTCCATGGCCCACGCCTGGCCTGCGGCCAGGAGCGTGGTTATCGTCCGCGTGCATGCTCGCTTCAGGTAATGATCCTATACCTGTGCGGTTTGCCGGGAGCCTGATGGAGGCGGCGCCTTATCCTTTAAATCCTTTCGCCACCAGATATACCTCCCGCGATCGCGGCCGCGACGCCTCTGGCTTGCGTATCACCACCTTCTCGAATGAAGTGCGAACGTCCTTCAGGAAAACGTCAGAGCCTTCACCCTGGAAGACCTTGACCACATAGTTTCCATTGAGCTTGAGCACCTGCCGGACCATGTCGAGGGTGAGTTCGACCAGGTACATCGAGGAGGCCTGGTCGGCGGCAGCGACGCCGCTGATATTGGGGGCTATGTCGGAGACGATCAGATCAGGCTGCCTGCCGCCGAGCTTGTCGAGAATCTGCTGGAACACGGCGTCGTCGGTAAAGTCGCCCTGTATGAAATCGACGTTCTCCAGCCCGTCCATCGGCAGAATGTCCGTGGCCAGTACCCGTCCCTTTTCGCCCACCAGACCCCCGGCCACCTGTGACCAGCCGCCGGGGGCGGAGCCAAGATCCATGACCAGCATGCCGGGGCGTATCAGCTTGTCCTTCTCGTTCAGCTCAATCAGCTTGTAGCTGGAGCGGGAGCGCAAACCATCCTTCTGGGCCTGTTTGACGTAGGGATCGTTGACGTGTTCATCCAGCCAGCGACGGCTGCTTTTGGATCGTTTCATTTAAGGGCCAACCACGGAAAATCAATGTGAGGAGCGGACCAATGCATGGGGCAGGGGGAGCTGTTGGTCGCAGAGCGGCGGCAATTATAAGCCGATAAAACTGCGCAGGTTTTATCCGCAGGGCGGGGGTGGGGCAGGGGCGATCAGTGCGGGCGCCTTCCGGAGCTTCATCAGGCCAAGCCTGACAGGGGAGGGTGGCGGCGGGTACAATTCGCCTCCTACTTCACCCCTCTTTTGCTTCCTTTGCCGGATTCACCGGCCAGGATTACCGCCATGATTCGCATCACCGAACTGTCTCTGCCCCTCGATCACTCCGCCGATGAGTTGCGCAAGGCCATCGTCAATCGCCTGAGTATCAGCGACGCCGACCTGCTGAACTTCACCGTATTCAAGCGCAGCTACGATGCCCGCAAGAAAAACAGCGTCATTCTGTTCATCTACATCATCGACCTGGAGGTTCGCGACGAGGCGGCGATTCTGGCGCGCCTGGCGGATGACCACAACGTACGCCCAGCCCCGGACACCCACTACTATCCAGTAGGGCAAGCACCGGCCAGCCTGAGCGAGCGGCCGCTGGTCGTGGGCTTTGGCCCCTGTGGGTTGTTCGCGGCGCTGTTGCTCGCGCAGATGGGGTTCAAACCCATTGTGCTGGAGCGCGGAAAGGACGTGCGACGCCGCACGAAGGATACCTGGGCACTGTGGCGCAAAAAGGTCCTGACCCCGGAATCCAACGTGCAATTCGGCGAGGGCGGCGCCGGCCTTTTCTCGGACGGCAAACTCTACAGCCAGATCAAGGACCCCAAGTTCTACGCCCGCAAGGTGATGTCCGAGTTCGTCCGCGCCGGTGCTCCGGACGAGATCATGTACGTGAGCAAGCCGCATATCGGCACCTTCCGTCTTACCGGCGTGGTATCTGCCATGCGCGAGGAGATCATCGCCCTCGGCGGCGAGGTGCGATTTGAAAGCAAAGTGACCGACCTGCTGATCAACGACGGCCAGCTCGAGGGCGTTGTTTTGGCCAGTGGTGAAACACTCCACAGCCGCCATGTTGTACTGGCGCTAGGTCATAGTTCCCGCGATACCTTCCGTATGTTGCACCGGCAGGGCGTGTTCATGGAGGCCAAGCCCTTCGCCGTGGGTTTCCGCATCGAACACCCGCAAGGCATGATCGACCAGGCCCGCCTGGGGAAATATGCCGGCCATCCGGAGCTCGGCGCCGCCGACTACAAGCTGGTGCATCACGCCAGGAATGGCCGTGCCGTCTACAGCTTCTGCATGTGCCCCGGCGGTACTGTGGTAGCGGCCACTTCCGAGCCGGAACGAGTCGTGACCAATGGTATGAGCCAGTACTCTCGCAACGAACGCAATGCGAATGCCGGCATAGTCGTCGGCATCAATCCGGAGCAGGATTTCCCAGGCGGTCCGCTGGCCGGAGTGGAGTTCCAGGAGCGCCTGGAATCCCGCGCCTATGAATTGGGTGGCAGCGATTACTGTGCGCCCGCGCAATTGGTGGGGGACTTCATTCGCGGAGTGCCGTCGGCCGAGTTTGGCGAGGTGGAGCCTTCCTACAAACCCGGCGTACGGCTGGGCGATCTTGCGCCCTCGCTGCCGGACTATGCGATCGAGGCCATCCGTGAGGCGCTACCAGCATTTGGCAAGCAGATTCGCGGCTTTGATCGCGATGACGCGGTGCTCACCGGTATCGAGACCCGCACCTCATCCCCGGTCCGTATCACCCGCGACAACGAGACATTGCAGAGCCTCAACCTGCGAGGCCTGTATCCGGCCGGTGAAGGCGCCGGTTATGCCGGTGGCATTTTGTCGGCGGGCGTGGATGGCATCAAAGTCGCCGAAGCGGTGGCCAAATCGCTTCTGTCTCAGACCGAAGCGCAGAGCGACTGAGCAACGGATAGATGAAACTCGACGACATCAAGAAACTCCACCAGAAAAAATACCGGGCCGAGTTCGGTTATTTTCTGGTGGAGGGCGAACACCTGTTGCTGGAGTTACAAAAAGCGGCCTTGCAGAACCCGCTGCTACAGCGCAGTCAGCTGTATGTAACTGGCGCCTACGAGCACTGGCAAAGCCCGTTTGAAACCCATGTGATCAACGACCGCCAGATGGCTCAGATCGCCGATACCCAGACACCGCAGGGAATAATTGCGCTGGTGCCAATGCCGGCGAAAGCCGCGCCGGTTTCTGCTCCCAGTCAGAACGAACGCGCCATTTACCTGCATGAAATTCAGGACCCGGGCAATCTCGGCACCATCCTGCGTACGCTGGCGTGGTTCGGTAATTTTCGCTGCCTGCTCAGTCCCGGTAGCGTCGATCCGTACAATCCCAAAGTCGTCCGCTCCAGCATGGGCGCCATTTTTCATGCGCCCATGGAACTGGATGTGGAACTGGACTCCTTGCGTACGCGCTTCGAGCGCATTGCCTGCCTGGATATGAATGGCGACAGCTTGCAATCCGCCAGTTTCAAGACGTTCGATTGTTATCTGTTCGGCAACGAAGCACGTGGCGTGCCCCGCGAGCAACTGATCGCGCTCAACGCCCAGCCTTTTACGATTCCCGGCTGTGGCGCCATCGAATCGCTGAACCTGGCCGCAACGGTCAATATGTGTGCGTACGAGTTGAACAGATAGCGGATCAAGGAACCGTTCTCTCGAAGCGCTTCGTGAAGCAGTGACGAGGGATACAGTTTCCGCAAAAGGACGGGCCCCTTGGGCCCGTTCTTGTTTGTCGTGATTGTGTGATTGGCCGGTCGACTAAATCGACTGCGCCGCTCGCGCATTCACCTCGACCGCCGGCTCCACATCGATCGCCTCCATGCTCAGATGCGCTGTCTCCCGGAGCAGGAACGAGCACACCGCCACCATCGTCAGCCCCATAAGCCGCCACCCCGAACGGGCTGCCCGTTGCAATCAGGATGGCCGTCGCGAGGCTGGACGCCGTGCCACCGCCGAAGGCCGCGCCGATCTGGTAGGCGGCGGACATGCCGGGCCCAGAAGAAGCGCGCCTTCGAGGACGAGATCGATCGCGAACCTGGCGTGACGCCGCTCAAGCAGTGGAAGCTCTAGCTGGCAGGTGCGGCTCGTCGGGGCGCAGGGAGAGTCGCCTGTCGCGCTCTAGGCCCGGAGCTTCATCCGAGGCTGGGTCCAGCCGCGCGGGTTCGCAGTGCGTGGTGAGTGCGGCGTGCAACCTGCATAATCCGCGCATCGCCCGAGCTGGCTGCGGCATGCAGTCAGCGCTTCCCGAACGAGGTTTATCCATGAATGAGCACATCGCGCCGGTGGCGCTGGACTGCGCCTATCGCGTGCTGAATCACGGCCCGACCGTGCTGGTTTCCGCCAGTCATGGCGGCGTCGAGAATGTCATGGCCGCCGCCTGGTCCTGTGCCCTGGACTTCTCGCCGCCGAAGGTGACCGTGGTGCTGGACAAGGCCACCCGCACTCGCTCACTGGTGGAGAGCAGCGGCCTCTTTGCCCTGCAGGTACCCAACCTCAGCCAGCTCGAACTGACCTACAAGGTAGGAACCCGCAGCCTCGACGAGGCACCGGACAAGCTCGCGCAGTGCGACGTGGAGCTGTTCCGCATGGACGGTTTCGATGTGCCGCTGGTAGCCGGCAGCTCCGCCTGGCTGATCTGCAAGCTGATTCCCGAACCCCACAACCAGCAGACCTACGACCTGTTCATCGGCGAGGTGGTGGGCGCCTGGGCCGACACCCGTGTATTCAGGGATGGTCATTGGCAGTTCGAGACGGCCGCGCCCCACTGGCGCAGTCTGCACTACATCGCCGGCGGTCACTTCTATGCCATAGGCGAGGCGGCGGTGGTGAAGGACGTCTGAACGGCCCCTTGTGGGGAGGCGTCAATCACAAGTAAACGGGCGAGCTCGGCGCAAGCTGGCAAATCGTGGCCCGGATGAACATGTAGGAGCGAGCTTGCTCGCGAACAGTCCGAGCACGATCTTTCGCGAGCAAGAACTCGGCGTCCCCCTCGCTCCTGCAGAAAGTAAATTTCGAGTTATCACCGGCAGCGCCGACGACGCATGGCCACGCCCTACCTGGCAAAGAGCTGGCCGATATCCTTGAAGGCCTTGAACTCCAGGGCATTGCCGCACGGGTCGAAGAGAAACATGGTGGCCTGCTCGCCCACCTGACCCTTGAAGCGGATGTAGGGCTCGATGACGAAGCTTGTGCCGAGGGATTCCAGGCGCTCGGCCAAGGCTTCCCACTGTGACCATTCCAGCACCACGCCGAAATGCGGCACGGGCACGTCGTGGCCGTCCACCGCGTTGGTGTGGGCGTGGTGCTGCGAATCGGTCTTCGGATGCTCGTGGATCACCAGTTGGTGACCGAAGAAGTTGAAGTCCACCCATTGGCTGCTGGAGCGGCCTTCTTCAAGGCCGAACACCTCGCCATAGAAGGCACGGGCTGCGGCAAGGTCGTATACGGGAATGGCCAGGTGGAAAGGAGAAAGGCTCATCGAAGGCTCCGGCGGCTCGTCATTGGAGGCTTCAATGTTCGATTCGAATCTGCTGGGGCGAAAGCGAATTGCTCCTTCGCTCAGCCAAAAGGATTCTTATGCTCGCAGCTTGCTCTTGAGATTGTTGGCCATTTCTTCCACGTAACTGTGGGCTGATGGATGGATGACCTTGCGGAACAGCTCGACCTGCGGCAGCGCCTTGTTGGCGTAGCGGCACACCAGCACGATTTCCCGTGTGAAGGCCAGTTCGCCGAGGGGATGCACCCGCGCTGTGGTACCGCCGCGGGACCAGATGCCGGCGAAGGGAATGATGGCCACGCCCAGCCCGGTTTCCACCATGCGTACGATGGCGTCCAGGTCATCCAGTTCCATCACCTGGTTCACCTGCAGCTTGCGGTCCTTGAGGAACCTGCCCACCAGGCGCCCGCCGAACGACTTGCTGTCGTAGCGAATGAAGGGGTGGCGTACGAGCGTCTGGGCGATGCAGTCGACCTGGGTGCCCGGCGGGTGGATCAGTACGAAGGGCTCCTCCAGCACGCTTTCCATGTGCATTTCCTTGGCGAGCGGGAAGGGCGGCTTGATGATCAGTGCCAGGTCCAGGTCGCCGGCCTCGACCTGGCCTACCAGGTCGAGTGAAACGCCGGGAATCAGCCTGGCCTCCATCAGCGGTGCGGCTTCCTTGAGGCGTCTGAGCGTCTCCGGCAGGACGCCGGTCTGCACCGTGCCGATCGCGCCGATGTTCAGCGCACCTCGATAACCCTCCAGGGTTTCCGGCAGGCACATTCGCGCATACAGCTCCAGCATTTCCTCTGCCAGCGGCAGCACTCGCTGCCCATTGGCGTTGAGGCTGACCGACTTGGCTGTGCGATCGAACAGTTGCATGCCGAGCGCATCTTCCAGGCTCTTCATCTGCGCACTGACCGCCGCCTGGGTCAGGCTGACCTGCCGCGCCGCGGCAGAAAAACTGCCAAGCCCGGCCACCGCCACGAATGTCCTGAGTTCTCTGATCACCGCAGGCTACCTACCCTGGAACTGGTGCGGTCATGCTACCGAAGATGCAGGCGTGTGCAGGGTGGAAAGCGTTTTTCTTTCCGCCATTTTCGAGTGGGAGCGACCTCGATCGCGAACGAATTCGCTCCCACGAAGCAGGTGGTGATCGTTGGGCTTCGCTGCGCTCTGACCAACCTACGGAGTGTCATGAGTTTTTTGCGCCAGGCGCTCACGGCAGAAGTCGACGAATAGCTGCGCCGGCTTGGTCAATTGGCCGCGCTTGAGGCGGGCGGCTACCAGGCCGGAGGTGGCGACGGGTTCGGTGATATCGACAGTGACCACCTTCTTGCCGTCGTAGGTGCATTCCGAATGGGGGCGGGTGACCAGCAGGGAGAAGCCGAAGCCCTGGCCGACCATGCCGCGCACCATCT
Organism: Pseudomonas sp. DY-1; assembly: GCF_003626975.1. Taxonomy (NCBI): domain Bacteria; kingdom Pseudomonadati; phylum Pseudomonadota; class Gammaproteobacteria; order Pseudomonadales; family Pseudomonadaceae; genus Pseudomonas; species Pseudomonas sp. DY-1. The sequence continues at coordinate 349,116 of NZ_CP032616.1, forward strand.
CGATCGACGGCGAGCTGAAGACGATGTTGGGTGTCAGGCCCAGCTCGTGGAACAGGCTGACGAAGTAGGTTCGGCTCGGCTGCACGTCCAGCAGGATCATCGGCTCCAGGCAGAGGTCGCGCAGAGAGACTTGGGCTTGCTTGGCGAAGCGGTGGTTCTCTGGCAGCAGGGCATACGGCTTCTGCGGCGGCATCAGCGGTTCGGTGGCGATGGTGCTGTCCAGATCGTGTTCGTAGAGGAAGGCAAGGTCGAAGGTGCCGGCAGTCAGGCCTTGCACCAGTTCCTGCTGCTCCCCGTCGCGGATGCGGATGTCGACGCCGGGATACTGCTCACGAAACCCGGCGATGAGCTGGGGCAGGTAGAGCGGGGCGACGGTCTCGAAACAGCCGATGTCGATCTGTCCGGCGACGATGTCGTTGTCGGCCAGGGCGTTCTGTTCGAACTCGCGAGCCACACGCAGCAGCTCCTGGGCCTTTTCGTAGAAACGCGTGCCGCTTGGCGTCAGGGACACGCCTTGGGCGTGATGGCGGATGAACAGCTGTACGCCGAAGCTTTCTTCCAGGCCCTTGATGGCGGTGGAGATGGACGGCTGGGCGATGTACAGCTTGCGCGAAGCTTCGGCCACGCTGCCAGCTTCCACGGTCGTCACGAAATACTTGAGTTGTCGCAAGGTATAGGTAGCCACGGGCACCTCTGCTTGTTGGCCGCCTGCGCGCGTGCGGGTGGCTCTTTGTGCTTGTCGTTGTGGGGTGAACATTACCCCAGGCAGCACCTGCGAGGCCGCATGGGCTGCCGAGTTTTTTCATATGACTCGAGCATATTTTTAATAATTTTCCTCTGCCGGAAGCTGGCGCAACATCTGCCTCGACCCGAAAAACAACATGACCGCGAAGACGGTCGATCTGGGAGTGCAGCGTGTTCGATCTCGGCTATTGGCAGCAAAAGGCTGCCCGGCAAGCATTCAACGACAGGGCGCTGATCGGTGGCCGGCAGGTGGCCGCTGCTTCCGGTGCCACCTTCGACTCGATCAACCCGGCCACCAACCAACTGCTGGCCCGTGTCGCCGCCTGTGGCGAGGCCGAGGTGGACCTGGCGGTCAGCACTGCACGCCGCGCCTTCAACGAAGGCGCCTGGGCGCGCATGGCCCCGGCAGAACGCAAGAAGGTGCTGCTGCGTCTCTCCGAGCTGATGCTGAACCACCGTGAAGAACTGGCCCTGCTGGATTCCCTGAACATGGGCAAGCCGGTGATGGACGCCTACAACATCGACGTACCGGGCGCCGCGCACGTGTTTGCCTGGTACGGCGAGGCCCTGGACAAGCTCTACGACCAGGTCGCGCCTACCGCGCCGAATGCCCTGGCCACCATCACCCGCGAAGCGCTGGGCGTGGTCGCCGCCGTGGTGCCCTGGAACTTCCCCCTCGACATGGCTGCCTGGAAGCTGGCCCCGGCCCTGGCCGCCGGTAACAGCGTGGTACTGAAACCCGCCGAGCAGTCGCCGTTCTCCGCCCTGCGCCTGGCTGAGCTGGCGCTGGAGGCCGGACTGCCGGAAGGCGTGCTGAACGTGGTGCCGGGTCTGGGCGAGAGCGCCGGCAAGGCCCTTGGCCTGCACCCGGATGTGGATTGCCTGGTGTTCACCGGCTCCACCCAGGTGGGCAAGTACTTCATGCAGTACTCGGCCCAGTCCAACCTCAAGCAGGTCTGGCTGGAATGCGGCGGCAAGAGCCCGAACCTGATCTTCGAGGATTGCCGCGACCTGGACCTGGCCGCCGAGAAGGCCGCCTTCGGCATCTTCTTCAACCAGGGCGAGGTCTGCTCGGCCAACTCGCGGCTCTACGTGCAACGTTCCATTCGCGACGAGTTCATCGAGCGCCTTTTGGCCAAGGCCCGCGACTGGATGCCCGGCGATCCGCTGGACCCGGCCAGCCGTGCCGGCGCTATCGTCGATGCCGGGCAGACCGCGCGCATCATGGCCTTCATCGAAGGGGCGCAAGGGGAGGGGGCACAACTGCTCGCCGGTGGCCGTCGCCTGACTTTCAACGGCTCCAGCAACTTCGTCGAACCGACCGTCTTCGCCGACGTGCACAGCGACATGCAGCTGGCCCGGGAAGAAGTGTTCGGCCCGGTGCTGGCCGTCAGTACCTTCGATACCGAGGACGAGGCACTGCGCCTGGCCAATGACAGCATCTACGGCCTGGCTGCTTCGGTGTGGAGCGATGACTTGCATCGCGCTCACAGAGTCGCCCGCGCACTCAAGGCGGGAACGGTGTCGGTGAACACGGTGGACGCTCTGGACGTCACCGTACCCTTCGGCGGCGGCAAGCAGTCCGGTTTCGGCCGCGACCTTTCGCTGCATTCCTTCGACAAGTACAGCCAACTGAAGACCACCTGGTTCCAGCTGCGCTGAGGTCGCCCTGACGACCCGGCCGCGTGCTCCTGCGGTGCGCGGCCGTCCACAACAAGAAATCCAATCCCGTGCGTGGTGCACGCATGGGCTCTGGCCTCCTGGCCACGACTGCCTCAGCAACTGACCACAACTTACAAGTAGTGAGGGAGTTTCCATGCTCAAGTCCTTCCCGTGCATCCGTGCCACCCTCGGTTTCGCCCTGCTGGCCACTGCCAGCGTGCCGGCCCTGGCCCAATCCTCCAGCCTTACCGTGATTTCCTTCGGTGGCGCCACCAAGGCCGCTCAGGATGCGGCCTATTTCAAACCCTTCGAACAGAGCGGCGCCGGCAAGGTGGTGGCCGGTGAGTACAACGGCGAGCTGTCCAAGGTGAAGGCCATGGTGGACATCGGCCAGGTCACCTGGGACGTGGTGGAAGTGGAAAGCCCCGAACTGCTGCGCGGTTGCGAAGAGGGCTTGTTCGAACGCATGGACCCGGCCGTGCTCGGCGAATCCGCCAGCTACATGCCCGGCACTGTCAGCGAGTGCGGGGTGGCCAGCTACGTCTGGTCCATGGTGCTGGCCTACAACTCCGACAAGCTGGCCAGTGCACCCAGCTCCTGGGCGGACTTCTGGGACACCCAGCGCTTCCCCGGCAAGCGTGGCCTGCGCAAGGGCGCCAAGTACACCCTGGAAGCGGCGCTGCTGGCCGACGGGGTGAAGCGCGAAGACCTCTACAAGGTGCTGGAAACCCCGGACGGGGTCGCGCGTGCCTTCCGCAAACTGGATGAAATCAAGCCGCACATCCAGTGGTGGGAAGCCGGTGCCCAGCCGCCGCAATGGCTGGTGGCTGGCGATGTGGTGATGTCCGCTGCCTACAACGGCCGCATCGCCGCCGCCCAGAAAGAAGGCTCGAAGCTCGCCATTGTCTGGAACGGCAACCTCTACGACCCGGACCACTGGGCCATCGTACGCGGCAGCCCGAACAAGGCGCTTGCCGAACGCTTCATCGCCTTCGCCAGCCAGGCGCAGACGCAGCAGGTCTTCTCCAGCCAGATCCCCTACGGCCCGGTCCACAAGGACGCCCTGGCCGCCTTGCCCGCCGCCACCCAGGCGCAGTTGCCCACCGCGCCGGCCAACCTGGCCGAGGCGCAATTGGTCAGCGCGGAGTTCTGGGTCAACCACGGCGAGGAGCTGGAGGAGCGCTTCAACGCCTGGGCGGCACGTTGAACATTGCGCCCCGCAGACGCCGGAAGTGCGGCGAGCGGGCGGGGCGTGACTGGCGGGGCCGGACCTTACCGCGCCCTGCACTACCAGCGCTCGTCGGTGGTTACGGCCGGGCGGGCCAATAACAAGTACAAGATCGGGAGAATGTCATGAGTGCAAGTGTGTCCGTTCCTGCCCATGGGCAGGTCGAAGAGGGTGGATTCCGCCGCGTGCTAGGCCTTGGCGCGCTATTGGCGGTGGCCATCGGCCTGGTGGTGTCCCAGGGTGTGATGGTGCTGATGCTGCAGGGCGCCGGTTTCTCCGGGTTGGGCTTCATCGTCCCGCTGGGGCTGGCCTACCTTCTGGCCCTGAGCTACGCGTTTTCCTTCTCAGAGCTGTCGCTGATGATTCCCCGTGCCGGCGGCCTTTCCAGCTACACCGAGGTTGCCCTCGGGCATTTCCCGGCCATCCTGGCGACTTTCTCCGGCTATGTGGTGGTGGCGATGTTCGCCTTGTCGGCCGAACTGCTGCTGCTCGACCTGATCGTCGGCAAGGTCTATCCGGGTGTGTTCCCGCCCTTCAGCGTGGCCTTCGGCGTGCTCGGCCTGTTCACCGTGCTCAACCTGATGGGCATCGACATCTTCGCCAAGCTGCAAACCGCCCTGGCGGTGGTGATGGTGATCGTGTTGCTGGTGCTGGGCCTGGCCGCCGTCGTTGAAGGCGCGCCCACCGAAACCGCCAGCACCGTGCTGCACGGCGACTGGAACCCCATGGGAGCGGGTGTGCTGACCCTTACCGCACTGGCCGTGTGGGGCTTCGTCGGCGCAGAGTTCGTCTGCCCGCTGGTGGAGGAAACCAAGCGTCCAGAGCGCAACATCCCGCGTTCGATGATCATCGGCCTGACCGTCATCTTCATCACCATTGCGCTCTACTGCCTGGGTGCACTGTTCATGGTGCCCACCGAGGCCCTGACCACCGACGCGCTGCCGCATTACCTGTTCGCCACCACGGTGTTCGGCAAGGCGGGTGAAGTGTTCCTGGTGATCGCCGCGGTCACCGCCACCTGCAGCACCCTGAACACCTCGCTGGCGGCCATCCCGCGCATGCTCTATGGCATGGCGCAGAACGGCCAGGCTTTCCCGCAGTTCAAGCTGCTCAGCCCGCGCGCCCGCACGCCTTGGGTGGCAGTACTGTTCGTGGCCGCCATTACCGGCCTGCCGATTCTGGTCATGGGCCAGGATGCCGCCTCCATCAACCTGCTGCTGCTCGCCGCGGCCCTGGCCTGGCTGCTGGCCTACATCATCGTGCACCTGGATGTGATCGCCCTGCGTCGCCGTTACCCGGCTATCGCCCGCCCCTTCAGCACGCCGTTTTACCCGCTGCCGCAGCTGTTCGGCATCGTGGGCATGCTTTACGCCATCTGGTATGCCTCGCCAAGCCCGGACATGACCGGCAAGATTTTCGGCATTGCCGGTGTGGTGCTGGCGCTGGTGTCGCTGATTGCCGTGGTCTGGATCAAGGTCGTGATGCGCAAGGACCTGTTCCGCCCTGAACCGCTGGAGCAGACCCAGTGATACGTCGCGACTGAACGCAGGGTCGGGCGACATGCAGTTCGTCGCCCGGATACCTGTCCGCCTGCCCGGCACCCGGCCGGGCATCGGGCGCCTGGGCGCTCGGCGGGCAGGGCAGCTTTTTCATATAGCGCGAAGACAAATTTAGTATTTTCGCTGCCCATCGGCTTCGGCCAGCATCGGTATCACTGAATACCGGGACGAGGAGACCCTTGACAATGAACGCTCAATTCCAGGCCCAACGCGAAACCCGTGACTACCAGGCAGCAGATGCGGCCCACCACATCCATGCCTTCCTCGACCAGAAGGCGCTGAACGCCGAAGGGCCGCGGGTGATCGTTGGCGGTGAGCGCCTCCACCTCTGGGACAACGACGGCAAGCGTTACCTCGACGGCATGTCCGGCTTGTGGTGCACCAACCTCGGCTACGGCCGCAAGGATCTCACCGCAGCCGCTACCCGCCAGCTGGAGCAGTTGCCGTACTACAACATGTTCTTCCACACCACCCACCCGGCGGTGGTGGAACTGTCCGAGCTGCTCTTCAGCCTGCTGCCGGGCCACTACAGTCACGCCATATACACCAACTCCGGTTCGGAAGCGAACGAGGTGCTGATCCGCACCGTGCGCCGCTACTGGCAGATCCTCGGCAAGCCCGAGAAGAAGATCATGATCGGCCGCTGGAACGGCTACCACGGCTCCACCCTGGGCGCCACGGCCCTGGGCGGGATGAAGTTCATGCACGAAATGGGCGGCATGCTGCCGGACATCGCGCACATCGACGAGCCTTACTACTTCGCCAACGGCGGCGACCTGACGCCGGAAGAGTTCGGCCTGCGTGCCGCGCGTCAGCTGGAGGAGAAAATCCTCGAGCTGGGCGCCGACAAGGTGGCCGCTTTCGTCGCCGAACCCTTCCAGGGTGCGGGTGGCATGATCTTCCCGCCGGAAACCTACTGGCCGGAAATCCAGCGCATCTGCCGCAAGTACGACGTGCTGCTGTGCGCCGATGAAGTGATCGGTGGCTTTGGCCGCACCGGCGAGTGGTTCGCCCACCAGCACTTCGGCTTCGAGCCGGACACCCTGTCCATCGCCAAGGGCCTGACCTCCGGCTACATCCCCATGGGCGGCCTGATCCTCAGCAAACGCATGGCCGAGGTCCTGGTGGAGCAGGGCGGTGTGTTCGCCCACGGCCTGACCTACTCAGGGCATCCGGTGGCGGCGGCGGTGGCCATCGCCAACCTCAAGGCGCTGCGTGATGAAGGCGTGGTCGCCCAGGTGAAGGCTGACACCGGCCCGTACCTGCAACAGTGCCTGCGCGAAGTGTTCGGCAACCACCCGCTGGTGGGGGATATCCAGGGCGCCGGTCTGGTTGCTGCCCTGCAGTTCGCCGAAGACAAGGCCACTCGCAAGCGCTTCGCCAATGAGAACGACATCGCCTGGCGCTGCCGCACCATTGGCTTCGAGGAAGGGCTGATCATCCGCTCCACCCTCGGCCGCATGATTATGGCGCCGGCCCTCGTGGCCACTCGCAGCGAGATCGACGAGCTGGTGAGCAAGACGAAAATCGCGGTGGATCGCACCGCGCAGGAGCTGGGACGTCTCTGACGCCCACTAAGGAGCGCCGGCGACCAGGGCCGGCGGTCCTCTACCACAGCTGCTAGGCAGTGTTACGGCGCTCGGGATTGCTGCCCGCGCGCCGTTTTTTTTGGAGCAGGGCCACTCCGTAGCGGCGAAATCATTTAGGCCGTGGTCATGCGTCACCCGCTCAACCAGTGAAGACCCTGCGAGGTGCGGAAGTCGCCAGGGAGGGTGGGCGTTGCGGGTAGGTTGCGCTGTGCCCACCAGCGATGTCGTGCCGAATCTTTCGCCAGTTCTCTCGTTGCCTTCCTGCGGCCTGCCTGGAGATTCAAATCCCCGTACAAGCCTGACTCGATGCAAAACCGGTTCGATCATCGACCGCCTCATCACCTGCCACCAACCTGGCCGGACCGCTCCAATTCCCCCGCCATCCCCATCCCAGAAGCCCTGCGCGCCCGGGTTGTCGTACCGGTGCCCATTGTTCGCGAACCGCGAACACTCATATCGCTGAAAGCGGCATTGTTGGTGCGCCGAGCCTTTTGTAGCTTGACCTTGCCGTACGAGCCGCGCCGCATTGCGGGGTGGCTTCGGCAGGACATGCTGGGCTGCCTCCCATTGCATGTCGCTGCCGACGGACACAGGCAAACGTATAACAACAAGGTCAATGCCATGCGTGCCCACTCACCTCGCGTCCAATCGATTCCGTATGAAGCCCATCTCCCTGCCGCCTCCCTGCGAGCGCGACACGGGGTTCCATTGCGTGTCCATCTGGCCGCACACCTGCGCGGCGCCTAGCTGATGGCCGGCCCAGGCGGAGTTTCATCGCCCACCGGCTGACGCCGTTTCCACAGCCCGATCCACAGCAGATGCCCCATCGAGCGACCCACGAGGTTGCGCGAGCGGGAGACGTTTGTCCCAAAAACAAGAACTCCAGCAGGAACGTCCAGAATGCGCGTCAACAACAGCCGGGTTACTCCCGTGGCGCTGAGCACGCTGGTGCTCGGTAGCGGTCTCCTCTCCACTTGGTATGCCCAGGCATCGGGCATCCCCTTTGCGGGCAACCGGCCGCAGAGTTTCCAGTTCAGCTCCGACTTTACCGAACCCTACGATTCCTTCGGCCAGTACGTGCAGTGGAACGACGACAGCAAGCGCTTCGACGAGCACGGCGACAAGGTCAAGGGCAGCGGCACCGATACCTATGTCGGCCTCTCCTCGCTGCTGCACTACTGGAAGGTCGATGGGTTGCCGAACAACGGCTTCATCGCCAGCGTCACCGTGCCGGAAGTGGCGGTACGCGGTAATGGCGTACGTGTCAGCGGCCTGGGCGATCCCCTGGTCGGTGGGCTGGTCTGGTACAACCCGACGCCCCTGCGCACCCTGGGCGCCCAGGCCTATGTGCAGTTGCCTGTCGGCGCTGACTCGGTCAGCAGCGACACGTATTCCTTCTGGCCCTCGCTGTTCTACAACGAGTGGTTTGGCAAGGTGAACATCGACCTTCTGGTCGGCGGAATCCTCCGTGGCGATGGCCCCCATGGCACCGAACCGGGCGACACCTTCCACGCCAACCTGCGCCTTGGCTACAACGTGATCGACCGGCCCACGTACCAGGTCACGCCCTTCTTCAGCTATGACCACCAGAAGACCTGGGAATCCGACGACCGCTCCGGACAGGCTATTCCCTACTCGGAATCCGATGAGACCGCCCTGGGCGCCGGCGTGCTGTTCCAGCTCAAGCCCGGCATCCAGAGCCTCTACGCGCAGAAGATGTGGGACCAGGTGTCCCTGCATTACTCCAGGGGCGTAGAGGGCAAGAACACCGCCGTCACCGACGGCCTGTTCCTGCAGCTCTGGCACTACTGGTAACCCGCCCGTACCCATCCCCTCCGTTCACCCCGGCGTCCCCGATGGATCGCCGGGGCCTTCAATCCACCTGGAGAGTCGACCATGAACGACGAACAACAGAAGCTCGCCACGTCGCGACGCAACTTCATCAAGGCCGCTGGTGCCGGTACTGCCGCCATGGCACTGGGTGGCCTGGTGGCCGGCAAGGCCGGTGCCGCCGAACAGCCGTTCGACAGCGAACACGACATCGTGGTCTGTGGCGGGGGAGGCGGCGGCCTGCCCACCGCACTGTTCGCCCGCTGGCTGGGCAATGACGTGGTCATCCTGGAAAAGGCCGCGAGTCCGGGTGGAACCGCCGCCAAGGCCGCGTTCTGGTATTGGGTGCCGAACAACAAGGCCATGCGCGACGCCGGCATGAGCGATCCCAAGCCTGATTTCCTCCGTTACGTGGCGCGTCTGACCCGGCCGCAGTCCTACGACCCCGCGTTGCCCAAGCTGGGCTTGAGTGACTGGGAATACGAAATGTGCGAGGCAATCTACGACAGCGCTTCGCCCGCTGCCGAATTGCTGGCAGAGAAGGATGCGTTGCCGTATCGCCACTGCGCCGACGTGCCGGACTACTGGTGCGAAATTCCCGAGGACAAGGCGCCCAAGGGCCGCGTGCTGGTGCCGCGTGATGCGCGCCCGAGCATGTCCGACGGTGGTCGCGTGGCGATTCGCACGCTGACCGCCGCCGCCCGCCGCGATGGTGTGGCGATTCGCACCGGGCAGCGCGTGGTGAAGGTCATCACCAACGACCAGGGCGCCGCCATTGGCGTGGAAGTGGAGACCGAGGAAGGCACTCGACTGCGGGTGCGTGCCCGCAAGGCCGTGATCTTTGCCAGTGGCGGCTTCACCCACGATCCGGAAATGCGCCGCAACTTCCTCTACGCCCCGGTATACGGCGGTTGCGCCACCCTGACCAACGAAGGTGACTTCATCCGTATCGCCAGTGATCTGGGTGTGCAGCTGCGCAACATGAATTACGCCTGGCACTGCCCGATTCTGCTGGAGAAGGCCGTGGCCAAGGATGGCTCCATGTCCGGCATCTTCACCATGACCGGTGATTCCATGCTGATGGTGAACAAGTACGGCAAGCGCGTGGTGAACGAGAAGACCGTTTACAACGAACTGGTGCCGAGCTTCTTCCAATGGGATGGGAACAAGGCCGAGTACCCCAACCTGGTCATGCTCTCCATCTGGGACCAACGCGCCCAGACCTACTGCGCCAGCGACGAATACGGCTCACCGATCGTGCCGGCAGGGGGCAACGACCGCCACGTGATCAAGGGGGACACCCTGGAAGGGCTGGCTCGCGCCATCAGTGAACGCCTGGAGAAATACCACTCCGAAACCGGTGGGATGAAGCTCTCGGCAGACTTCCTCGACAACCTGAAGGCCAGCATTGCGCGCTTCAACGACCTGGCCAGCAGCGGCAAGGACACCGACTTCCAGCGTGGCGAGCTGGCGGTAGAGCAGCTCTTCAACGGCAGCGTGAAACCGGGCGAGACCCGCAGCAACCCCACGATGCACCCGCTGGCGGGGGAGGGCCCTTACTACGCAGCCCTCATTACCGGCGGCAACCTGGATACCAAGGGCGGCCCCAAGACCAACTCCCACGGCCAGGTGCTGGACAGCGCCAACCAGCCCATCCCCGGGCTCTACGGCGTTGGTAACTGCGTGGCATCGGCATCCGGACGGGCCTACTGGGCAGGCGGCGCGACCCTCGGACCGATCCTGGCCTTCGCCTACCGGGCCGCGAACCAGGCTCACCTCGAACCCCGCAAGGCATGACCGGCCTGATCCATCACTCGCGAGGCAAAGACGATGCGAAACCTTCTTGAAACCGGACTGACCTTGGCCCTTCTGCTCGCCGCAAGTGGTGCGGCGCAGGCCGACGACCAGGCGATCGCCGAAAAACTGGCCACCAATCATTGTGCGGTTTGCCACACCTTCAAGCAGGGTGAACCCCATGGGCAGGGACCGAACCTGTACGGCCTGCTCGGCCGCAAGGCCGCCAGCGCCCCCGGCTTCACCTATTCGGACGGCTTCCGCCAGGCCATGGCGGACAAGACCTGGGACGACCAACTGCTCGACGCCTGGCTGACCGATACCCAGACGGTCGCGCCGGGCAACGCCATGACCTATTTCCAGGACGATCCTGCCAAGCGCGCCCGGATCATCCAGTACGTCCAGTCCCTGCACTGATCCCATTACCCAACCGGAAGAGATTCATGCTCAGCACACAGACCATGACTGACGAGCAGCGCAAATCGGTTGCGCTGGAATACCTGAAGGCTTTCGACAACGGCGGCATCACGTCCACTGGCGGCAGCATCCTCGACCTGTTCGCCGAGGATGCCCAGGTGCTGTTCCCCAAGTGGGGGCTGGCCACCGGCCGCGACCAGATCGGCAAGATGTTCGGTGACCTCGGTAGCCGTCTGAAGTCCATTACCCATGACTACTCGCACTTCAACTGGATCTTCTCCGGCAGCGACCTGGTGGTCTGCGAAGGCACCAGCTACGGCGAGCACGTCGATGGCCCCTGGAGAGCCGGCGTGCCCAGCTGGGGTGCCGGGTACTGGTGCGACGTGTTCGAGATCCGCGACTGGAAGATCCAGCGCTGCTTCATCTATCTCGACCCGGACTACGGCGGCCGCGATGCCGCGCGTTATCCCTGGCTGAACCAGTGACGAAAAGGGTGGGCTTCTTCCTTGAAGCCCGCCCCCTGGAACCACTGACCCCCTTTTGAGGAGCCACCCCATGGGCATCACCGACTGGAAGCATTGGCTGGTCATCATCATCGTCGCCGTACTGCTGTTCGGCACCAAACGCCTCAAGACCCTCGGCCCGGACCTGGGAGAGACCATCAAGGGCTTTCGCCGCGCCATGGCGCCCACAGAAAGGGATGCTTCGTCCATCGACCAGGAATCGGCACAGCCATCAGCGCCAGTGGTTGCAAGTGCTCCAGAGGTTTCAGCGACTACACGAAACCTTTGAAACCTCCCGGAAGGACCGGGTGACGAACGGTGGGAAAGCTCATATTGCGCATGTAATATTATGAGTGTAATTTAAGTTCACCGCTCGATCACGAGCACCTTTCCCGGAGACAGAACCATGAGCGAACAGAAGCACCAAGGCGTTGCCCTGATCACAGGCGCGTCCACTGGCATCGGCGCCACCTATGCCAAGCGCCTGGCCGAACGGGGCCATGACCTGCTGCTGGTCGCCCGTGACCAGGGTCGCCTGGAAGAGCTGGCCGCCAAGCTGCGCGAAACCGCTGGAGTGAAGGTGGAAGTGCTGAAGGCCGACCTGACCGACAGGTCCGACCTGACCCGCGTAGCGCATCGCCTTCGCAGCGATGTCGCCATCAGCGTGCTGGTGAACAACGCCGGCGTGGCCGTCAGTGGCAGCCTGCTGGACACCGACCTCGACCGCTTCGACGCCATGATCCAGCTCAACGTGGTAGCCGTGACCCACCTGGCCGCCGCCGCTGCCGCCAACTTCGTCGCCCAGGGGCGCGGCACCATCATCAACATCGCCTCGGTACTGGCGCTGGCACCGGAAATGTTCAATGGCACCTACAGCGGCACCAAGGCATTCGTGCTCAACCTCAGCCAGTCTCTGAATACGGAAGTCAAAGACAAGGGCGTTCGCGTGCAGGTGGTGCTGCCGGGTGCGACTCGTACCGAGATATGGGAGCGTTCGGGCACCGGTATCGAGAACATCCCGCAGGAAATCCTCATGGACGTGGGCGAAATGGTCGACGCCGCGCTGGCAGGCCTGGAACAGGGCGAGCTGGTAACCATTCCCTCGCTGCCGGACAAGGAGGACTGGGACCGCTTCACTGCAGCCCGCTTCCACATGGCACCGAATCTGTCGCGGTCGAAGGCAGCTGATCGCTACAAGGCCTGATCGGCTCAAGACGGCAAAAGGCCGGGCACATGCCCGGCCTTTTGTTTCGCGAATGAATTCGCTCCTGCATATCAGGCAAATACGAAGTACTTGCGCACCGTTTCCACCACTTCCCAGGTGCCCTTCATGCCCGGCTCGATCACGAATACGTCGCCGGCTTTCAGGTGCTTTGGTTCCTCGCCTTCGGGGGTGATGATGCAGTAGCCGTCCAGGAAGTGGCAGTACTCCCATTTCTCGTAGTTCACCTCGAACTTGCCGGGGGTGCAGATCCAGGTGCCCATGATCTTGCTGCCGTCCTGGGAGAGGTAGGCGTTGAGGTTCACGGTGTGCGGGTCGCCGCCGATACGCTTCCATTTGGTCGCGTCGAGGACGGGGGTAGGGCAGGTTTCGCGCAGAACGGTGATGAAGTCGGACATTTCAGTTCCAAACGATCTGATGAAAGGCCCGTCACCATAGGTCTAACGCCTTATCGGGAGTTGTCTGGATTCGACCTCGAAGTGCCTGTGAACGCGCCGGCAGAACACGCAAAAGGACGCTAACTTGAATCCAGGGGTCGATGTTCCGGCCTCAGGCGGCGGCCCGTGTCGGGTTGCCTTGGCAGTAGCCCGTGGGGCCAGTGCGCTCCATGAGGAGGTGCTCTCATGAACACCCAGTGGTTCAGGCATGACAACGGCGACGCGGAAGGCAGTTTCGACAAGTGGTGGGATACCTACGGCGAGTGGTTCGATTCCCAGGATCAGTTGCTCAGTGGCGAAAGCGGTATCCAACGGCTGCACGCACCGGACGGCCAGGTGCTTTACAGCAAACGCCAGATCAATCACTTCCACCGCGATCTGACCCATCCCTTCGGTGAACCCACCATCCTGCACGAGGCGAAGGCCCTGCAGGCACTGAATCAACTCGGTATCCGCGTACCCCGGGTGGTGTTCAGCGGTGCACGCAAGACGGAAACCGAGTCCCAGGCGCTGCTGGTCACTGAGAGCCTGAACGATTTCATCGGCCTGGATGAGTGGTATGCCCAGCCGGTTTCCACCGGGCTTCGCCAGCAGATGATCCAGCAACTGGCCAATACCGTCGCGCGCATGCACCGAGCTGGCTGGGAGCATGGCCGCCTGTACCCGAAGAACATCTTCGTGAAGGTCACCGGCGAGCAGGAGAAGAAGGTGGAAGTGGCCTTGCTCGGACTGGCCCGAAGCAACCATCGCCTGACTGCCTACAGTGCCGCGAAGCACGACTACGAACTGTTCAAGGAACACCACAAGCCGATGCCGGACGAAGACTGGAAAGCCTTCGCTACGGCTTATCGGGATGTGATGGAAAGCGACTACGTGCCCTAGCGGGCGTGGTTCAGAGGCGGATATCCAGGGCGTGGGGCCCGTGGGCGAGTTGTTCCTGGAGGAAGTCGATGCACAGTTTCACCTTTGCCGAGCCCGAGGCCCGGGCTGCGGTCACCGCCCAGACATCCGCTTTCTGCCAATAGGTCGGTAGCACCTGTACCAGCTTGCCTGCACGTATGCTCGGTGCGGCATCCCATACCGAGGCCATGATCACTCCATGCCCCTCGTGGGCCCATTGGCGCACCACATCGCTGTGGTTGGAGGCCATGGGGCCGGTGACCTTCACGGTTTCCTCTCCATTGGGGCCGGACAGGCGCCACACGCCAAAGCCCAATTCGCGTTCGCGGAACAGCAGGCACTCATGCTGCGCGAGGTCCGCCAGGGTGCGCGGCTGGCCACGTCGCGCCAGGTAGGTGGGGGCGGCGCAGAGCATGCGGTAGCTATCGGCGATCTTGTGGGCGATCAGGTGTGGCTCATGCACCTCGCCCACGCGCAGGTCGATGTCGAAGTTCTCGCCGATCAGGTCAACCCGCCTGTCCAGCAACTCCAGCCAGACTTCCAGGCCTGGATGGCGCTGGCGCAGCAAGGACAGCACCGGCGATACATAGTCCCGCCCCAGACGCAGGCTGGTGGCGATGCGCAACACCCCACGGGGTTCGCCCTTCAGGCCGGACAAGGCCTCCACCATGCCTTCCACGTCCTCGAGGATTTTCTGCGCCCAGGCGAATGCGGCCTCACCGTCAGCGGTGATGTTCACCCGCCGTGTGGTGCGGTTGAACAGCTTGACTCCTAGGGACTCTTCCAGCATCGCGATGCGTTTGCTGACATGGGCAGGAGAGATGCCCAGCTCAGTTGCGCCAGCCACGAAACTGGAGCGCCGTGCCACGGTGCAGAACAGCAACAGGTCGCGGAGGAAGGGATCATTATTCGCTAAAAGCGCATTCTGATTTTTCATGGCGGCTGATTATAGTTCGAATCGTGAATATTAGTCTTTCGATCGACCCTTCCCCACCGGAACAGATCGAACGACATGAACACCTTGCGTATCGCCATTGCCGGCGCCGGCCTGATCGGCCAGCGCCACCTCGAACTCATCCTGGCCAGCCCCACATGCGAACTGGTCGCGCTCGTCGACCCGGCGCCCGCTGCCAGGGATGTCGCCCAGCGTGCCGGCGTGCCGCTGTACCCCTCGCTGGAGGCTTTGTTCGAAACGGAGCGTCCTGACGGCATCATCCTCGCGACCCCCAATCAGTTGCATGTCGAGCAAGCGCTGGTCTGTCTGCAGGCGGGCGTGCCCGCGCTGATCGAGAAGCCCGTGGCCCATACGCTGGAGGAGGGCGAGCGACTACTGGCCGCTTCTGCTGATTCGAAGGTGCCGCTGCTGGTCGGTCATCACCGAGCCCACAGTCCGATCCTCGACCAGGCGCGCGAACTCATCCGCCAGGGCCGCCTTGGCCAACTGGTGGCGGTGATGGGTAGCGCGCTCTTCTACAAGCCGGACGATTACTTCGATGCCGCACCCTGGCGACGCAAGGCCGGCGGCGGACCGGTGCTGATCAACCTGATCCATGAGATCGGCAACCTGCGCTCGTTGTGTGGCGAGATCGTCGCCGTGCAGGCCCTGGCCTCCAGCGCCATCCGTGGTTTTCCGGTGGAAGACACAGTGGCCATCAACCTGCGCTTCGCCAGCGGTGCCCTGGGCAGCTTCCTGCTTTCCGACACCGCGGCGTCGGCGCGTAGCTGGGAGCAGACGTCTCGGGAAAACCGCGACTATCCCAGCTACGATGACGAAGACTGCTACTTGATCGCCGGCACCGTCGGCTCACTGGCGGTGCCTACCATGCGTCTGAAGTGCTATGCGCAGCCGGAAGACCGGTCCTGGTTGAAGCCCTTTACCTGCGAGGTGGCCGAATTGCACCGCGAAGATCCGCTGGCACGGCAACTGGAGCATTTCTGCCAGGTTATTCGCGGCGAGGCGGAGCCCCTGGTGAGTGTGCGTGACGGTTTGCAGAACCTGCGGGTGGTCGAGGCCATCGCCCAGGCGGCGCGAGAGGGCGGGACGGTGATGGTAGCGCCCTAGGGGACCGCTTGCTTGTGGGGGCGATTTCAATCACCAAGGGCGGCGCAGTTGCCCCTTTGGGGGGGGCCGGGTTATCCCTTCGGGCTGCTTGGTGAATGAATTCGCCCCCGACAAGCTCTTCCACTCCCGGTAGGCCTCCTTCATGCACCGGGCACAAGGCCGATACCCCGCCGCCTGCGCCGTCGCTTCATCAAGAAAGAACACCCGCTCCTTCACGTAGCCGCCGCGCGCGATGGTGCGCAGTGCGGTGGGGCAGTCAAGGCGACCGTAGATGCGCGTCCTGCGGTGCCCTCCCAGCGCGCCAGGGGCAGGGCTGGCGTATGGTCGGCCGTCCGCATCCAGCAGGGTCCAGCCGTTCACCTTTCTGCCTCGCGCTCCAGCAAACGGCGCTTGCGCTCCACGCCCCAGCGGTAGCCGGAGAGATTGCCGTCGCTGCGCACCACGCGGTGGCAGGGGATGGCCACCGCCAGGCTATTGGCCGCGCAGGCCTGGGCCACGGCGCGCACGGCGCGGGGCGAGCCGATGCGCACAGCGATATCCGCGTAGCTGGCGGTGCTGCCTGGCGGAATCTCCCGCAGCGCCTGCCAGACCCGCTCCTGGAAGGCCGTGCCGCGTACATCCAGCGGTAGGTCAAGACCCAGTTGCGGAGCCTCGATGAAGCCGATGACCTTGGCCACCAGTTGCTCGAAGTCGCTGTCGCCGCCGATCAGCTGCGCGCGGGGGAATTTGTCCTGCAGGTCGCGCAGCAGGGTATCGGGGTCGTCGCCCAGGAGGATGGCGCAGACGCCGATGTCGCTTTGTGCCACCAGGAAGTGGCCCAGTGAACACTCCCCCAGGGCGAAGCGAATGGCGTTGTTGGCGCCTCCGGCACGGTAGTCGGCCGGCTTCATGCCCAGCACCAGGGTGGAGTCGGCGTAGAAGCGGCTGTTGGAGTTGAAACCGGCGTCGTAGATCACCTCGGTCACCGATGTGTCGGGACCGAGCTGGTCGCGCACCTTGCGCGCACGCCGGGCACGGGCGTAAGCCTTGGGCGTCAGGCCGGTGACTGCCTTGAACACCCGGTGGAAGTGCGAGGCGCTCATGCCCACCGATTCGGCCAGGGCTTCGAGCCCTGGTGCTTCCTCGGCGGTTTCGATCTGCCGGCAGGCGGCCGACACCAGTACCGCATGCTGTGCGGCCAGTTGCGTCATGTCGGCCGCGGCACGGCGGCTGGGTCGGTATCCGGCGGCTTCAGCAGCCTGGGCGCTGTCGAAGAACTCCACGTTCTCCGGGCGCGGAAGTCGCGTGGGGCTGCTGGGACGGCAGTAGATGCCGGTGGTCTTCACCGCGTAAACGAACTGCCGGTCGGCGGCCGGATCGCGGGCCTGCACGGCGGCCCAGCGAGGGTCCTGTTCGATGGCGGTCCTGGCAGAGGGCTTCATGGCGCTATCCGCTTGTGATTCGTTCATGGCAGAGAGTATGCGGGCTGCGTGCCGCCCGCATCCCGGCTCTTGCTATCGAATTCGAGAGCCAGCTCTCAAGGGCGCGAATACACCTTGAACAGCGTTTGGTCCAACTCGCTCGGCGGGCCGAAGTACTTGCTGTAGAGCGGCGTGATGGCACCGGATCGGTAGATCTGGCTCAGCGCCGTATCCACTTGCAGGCGGAAATCCTCGTCGTCCCGGGCCAGCGCCAGGGACACCGGCTCGAACTCGAAACGCCGGTCGAGCACCGTCAGGTTGGTGTTGGCGGTATCCCGCGCCACCAGGCTGCGCAGGATCATTTGGCTGGCGAAGAAGGCGTCCACCTTGCCGTTGGCTACCTGCTCCACGCCCTCGGCGGGGCTGGCCACGGTCTCCAGGTTGACCAGCACTTTAAGCAGGCGCAGCTTCTCCCGCGCCCAGGTCTCCACCAGCGAGCCGCCCTGAACCGCGAAGGTGTGGGCAGACAGACCGCGATTGAGGGTGGCGCGCCAGGTGGGGCCGGTCTGCTCCACTTCGCCATTGAGCACTTTCACCAGCGACAGCGGTGCATCCTTGCGCAGCACGACACCGATCCCGGCGGTGTACACAGGCAGAGAGAAGGCGACCGTCTGGCGGCGCTTCAGGGTTTCCACCATGGGGCTGCAGAGCAGGTCCACGCCGCCGCTTTGCACCACGTCCAGAGCCTTGTCCGGCGCGAGGGGCACGAAGCGTACCTTCATCGCCGCGAGGCCGGGCTGGGTGCGTAATTGGTCGGCCACTTTCTGGCACAGGTCGATGGTGTAGCCAGAGGCCCCTTCTCCCTCGGCGGAGGAGAACGGTGGTTGGTCCGGCAAGTAGCCGAGGGTCAGCGTGCTGCTGGCGCGGATACGGTCGAGCGTCTGGGCCGGGGCCAGCGATGGCAGCAGCAGCGTTAGCAGCAGGGACAGCCAGGAGAGATGCTTGGCGTTCATGCTTTGTCCTCCAGGCCAAGGGCACGCGTGCGCGCGGCGCGCTCTTCAAGGAAACGGTCAGCGATGTAGCCGAACATCAGGTATCCAACTGCGGTAACGATCATGCCGCCGAATACCGCCTCCATGCCTGAGGCGTAGAGCGCATAGAGGCTGTAGGCCATCGCGATGATCAGTACGCCGACGTTGCGATGATGCGGGAAACCCGTTACTCCGGCCTTCTGCATGATCACCAGCAGCGCCGAGAGTGAGGTGATGTAGGGAATGATGTTGGTCACGGCAGCCAGGTTCACCAGTTTGCCGAATTGCTCCGAGGCATTGGGCGAAATGGTCGACACCGCCATGGCGCTTTGCAGGATGGCATTGGCCACCAGCCCGGCAATGGGCGCGCCCAGCAGGGTGACCTTGGCGAACAGCGTCGGGAACATGTGTTGGTCGGCGGTGACCTTGGCCGTCTGTGCCAGGGTGAATTGCCAGCCCAGCAGCGATCCGACGCAGGCCATTACCGCCAGGCCCATGATCACGTCACCCACCAGTGGGTTGAACATCTTCGCGTAGACGAAGGCGAAGGGTGCGCTGGAGTTGGCCAGTTCGGGGTTGGGCACGATGCCCATGATCACCGACGTGGACAGCACGTAGATCACCGCAGCCCCCAGGGTGCCCAGCAGGCAGGCCAGCGGCACGTTGCGCTTGGGGTTCTCCACGGCATCTGAGTTCTGCGCAGCGGATTCCATGCCGAGGAAGGCCCAAAGGGTGAGGGGAATGCTTTGGGTAATGGCGTCGTTGGTGGCGATTCCGTTCGGGTTCCAGGCAGCGCGGAAGATATCGGCGTCGAACCAGAACCAGCCGATCACCGATAGCCCCGCCACCGGGATGATCACGCCCCACACGGTGATCGAGCCGATATGCCCGGTAATCTTCGGCCCGCCGAAGTTGGCCAGGGTGGTCAGCCAGATCAGCCCCACCGCACCGATAAACAACGGGATCGCGCCGCTGCCCAGCCAGGGGAAGAAGGGCGTGAGATAGCCGACGGCGGATATCGCGATGGCCACATTGCCAATGGCCAGTGAGAGGAAATAGAGATAGGAGCAGAGGAAGAAGGCTGACTTGCCGTGGGCTTCTTCGGTATAGGCCGACATCCCGCCCGAGCGGGCACAGAAGATGCCGCACTGGGCGAAGCAGTAGGCGATGGCCATGGAACCCACTGCGGTGATGATCCAGGACAGTAGGGAGATCGCGCCCAACTGCGCCATGCTGGAAGGCAGCATGATGATGCCTGACCCCATCATGTTCACCGCCACCAGGGTGGTAAGCGCGGTCAGGCTCATTTTCTTGCCGGAAGCTGCCATGCTGGAAACCTTTTGAGGGAGATGTCTCCAGAAAGATAGGTGGCGCAGGACGATGCTGCCGCTCGGCCGGGAGTAGAATTCACTTCCCTGCAACGTACCGCCGCGAGCCACTCATGCCCTTGCAACCCGACGACCTGGCCAGCATCACCGCCACGACCCTCGACGACTACAACCGCAATGCCGAAGATTTTCGCGAAGGTACCCGTGATCATGACGTTCGCCAGAACATAGAGGCGCTGCTGCGGCATATCAGGGGCGGCGCGCCGTTCACCATTCTCGATTTCGGCTGCGGTCCCGGCCGCGACTTGCAGGCTTTCACCCGTCTCGGCCATCAGGCAATCGGCCTGGATGGTGCGGAGAGCTTCGTCGCCATGGCCCGCGCCGATTCCGGCTGTGAGGTCTGGCACCAGGATTTTCTCGCCCTGGACCTGCCGGCCGAACGTTTTGACGGCATCTTCGCCAACGCCAGCCTATTCCACGTACCACGCCAGGAACTGCCCCGCGTCCTGCGCCAGCTACATGGCGCGCTGAAACCTGGCGGCGTGCTTTTCAGCTCTAACCCGCGCGGGAAGAACGACGAAGGCTGGAGCGGCAGTCGCTACGGCTCCTGGCACGACTACGACAGCTGGAAAATCCTGCTGGAAGCGGCGGGCTTCGAGGAACTGGAGCACTACTACCGTCCAGCGGGCCTGCCGCGGGAGCAGCAGCCGTGGCTGGCGAGCGTGTGGCGCAAAAGCGTTCGGTAGGGGCTAACACTCGTAGGTTGCGACTGAGCTCCGCGAAGCCCAACGTTCAAGGTCACGTCCGCGCGTTGGGCTTCGTTCCTCTGCCCAACCTACGGCAGGCCTGGGGCCTGCTTGGCGAATGAATTCGCCCCTACAGTGGGCCCTGTCAGGCTTGGATAGAGACTTCATCCCTTGCGCGGCATTTCCTTCGGCAGGTCTTTCCCCGCTTCGGGCACCTTGGGGTGGGTGAGGGCCTGGCGCACCTTTTCGTAGTCGTCGTAGGGCAGGCCGGCGCGGCTGAGCATTTCCAGGGCGAACTGTTTCACCTCGGCGTCGGTGTAGGGGCGTGGCTCGGGTTCGGCCTGGCTGGCACAGCCGGTGATGATCAGTGCCGTTACGGCCAGCGCAAGGATGTGGGCGTGCTTCATGGGGGCGTTCCCGAGCGGTGCTTGTGAGTGCGTGCAGGCTACCAACGGCGGGAGGGGGCGAAAAATCATCCCTGTAGATAATGACTATTGCCTCAAGCGCAAGGATGCCGCGGTTGCGAGACGATAGTGAGCAGGCTAACCTTTGCCATCTCAAATTCATCGGATGATTGGATGTTTGCCATGTCCGCACTCGCCCTCAAGCGCTCCCTGGTGGATATCGCCCTGGAGCAGATTCGCCAACGCATCGACGACGGCACCTGGCCCCTGGGCCAGCGTCTGCCGCCGGAGCCCGAACTCGCCGAGATCATCGGCATCAGCCGCAATACCGTGCGCGAGGCCGTGCGCGTGCTGACCTTTTCCGGCGTGCTGGAAGTGCGTCAGGGCGACGGCACCTATGTGCGCGCCTGCGCCGACCCGCTCAGCACGATGCAGGCGCTGGCCCGCAGTTCGGTGGAGCAGGCGCTGGAGGCGAGGGGAATGATCGAGGTCGAGGCGTCGCGGCTGGCGGCCCTGCGTCGCACAGAAGACGACCTTGCCGCACTGCGCGTGGCCCTGGCCGCGTCCGCCGCACGTTCCGGCTATGAGGATATCGACGACTACATCGTCCATGACCTGGCCTTCCACCAGCGGGTGGTGGATAGCGCCCACAATCCGGTGCTGAGCCAGCTGTATCGCTATTTCTCCCAGGTCATCCGCGTTGGCCTGGAACGCACCATTTCCGATCCCGAGCGTGAGCAGCCGAGTTTCGAGCTGCATCGCGATCTGCTCGACGCCATCGAACGCCAAGACGCGGACGCCGCCGCAGCGGCCAACCGCGCATTGCTGATCTGACCTTGCCCCATTTCTGGAGCTGCCTTGCATGAATGCCCCGAATCCTGTGGATGACCCCAAGCCGGCCTGCTCGCCGGAGGAACTGCTGATCGACGCCGAGGCCGACGACGAACCCCAGCCCCAGGCGCTACGCGGTAGCACCGTGCTGCTTCTGGTCGGGTTGGTGATGGTGGCGCTGAACCTGCGCCCTGCGCTGTCCAGCCTGGCGCCGATGCTCAACATGGTGCGCGAGGCGACGGGACTGTCGGCTACCGGCGCGGGCCTGCTGACCACCTTGCCGGTGCTCTGCCTCGGCCTGTTCGCGCCCCTGGCGCCGATGCTGGCGCGGCGTCTGGGCAGTGAGCGCACGGTGCTACTGATCCTCCTGACGCTGGCCGGCGGCATCGTGCTGCGCAGCCTGTTCCCGGTAGCGGGGCTGTTCGTGGGCAGCCTGGTGGCCGGTGCGAGCATCGGCATCATCGGCGTATTGCTGCCGGGAATCGTCAAGCGTGATTTCCCCCATATCGCCGGCCTGATGACCGGCGTCTACACCATGGCGCTGTGCCTGGGCGCGGCGTTGGCTGCCGGCGCTACGGTGCCGCTGGCTGAGTTGATGGATGATGCCTGGCAGCCGGCCCTGGCCTTCTGGGCGCTGCCGGCGATCATCGCGGCGCTGATCTGGCTGCCCCAGGCTCGCCAGAGCCAGCATGCCCATCGCCAGGCCTACAAGGTGACCGGCCTGTGGCGCGACCCGCTGGCCTGGCAGGTGACCCTCTACATGGGCCTGCAATCTTCCCTGGCCTACATCGTGTTCGGCTGGTTGCCGTCGATTCTGATCGACCGGGGCCTGAGTGCTGTCCAGGCGGGCCTGGTGCTTTCCGGATCGGTGATGGTGCAGCTGATCAGCGCCCTTGGTGCGCCCTGGCTGGCCACTCGTGGCCGCGATCAGCGACTGGCCGTGGTACTGGTGATGGGCCTGACCCTCGTCGGCCTGCTGGGCATGCTCTATGCGCCGCTGTCCGGCATCTGGGGCTGGGCCGTGGTGCTCGGACTGGGGCAGGGCGGCACCTTCAGCATCGCCCTGGCGCTGATCGTGTTGCGTTCGAAAGACGCCCATGTGGCTGCCAACCTTTCCGGCATGGCCCAGGGCGTGGGGTACACCCTGGCGGCCATGGGGCCGTTGATGGTGGGCGTGGTGCATGACCTGACCGAGGGTTGGAGTGCGGTGGGGATCATCTTCGTGGTGATCAGCCTGGCCGCCACCGCGTTTGGCCTGGGGGCCGGGCGCAACCTGCATGTGGCCGCCCGCAGCGAGCATCTCTGAAGGTCGGCCCAAGTGTCTTCCCACAGTTGGTTTCTGGCGCCAAACCTGGCTCTGGCTCAGAGCCGTAGGCTGGTCTGAGGCCACGAAGCCCAACGATCCAGCACGCCACGTTGGGCTTCGCAGGGGCAGCGCGAACCTACAGGGTCATTGCGTGCCAGGCCGCCAGTTGGCGTTGAACTGTTCCGCCATCTTCTGCTGGCGGAAGCGCTCGACGATGAAATCGATGAACACGCGGGTCTTGGCCGGCAGCAGTTTCTGCGCGCTGAAGTAGAGCGACAGGCTGCCAGTGTCCACGTACCAGTCCGGCAGCACGCGCTCCAACGCGCCGCTCTTCAGGTGGGGCAGGGCGTGGACTGTGCTCACCAGGGTCACACCGAGCCCTTGCATGGCCGCATGGCAGGCTGCTTCCGGGTCGGTCATGGCCATGCGCAGCTTCAGCTCGAAGGTCGCCTGGCGATCATCGCGGGTGCGCAACGGCCAGGCACGAACGCGCCCGGTCTGGGGGGAGCGGATGAGGATGCCATCGTGCCGGGCGAGGTCTTCCGGGGAGACGATGGCAGGGCTGCGCGCCAGATACTCCCTGGATGCCAGCAGCACCCGATGTGCCGGTCCCAATTGGCGTGCGATCACTCCGGGCGGCAGTTCGAAGCCACCGCCGATGGCAGCGTCGAAGCCTTCGCCAATCAGGTCTACGGGACGGTTGTCGAAGTGCCAGTCAGGGATGATCGCCGGGTAGCGGGCAAGGAACTCACCGAGGTGCGGCAGGATGTAATCCCGGCCGAACGACACGCCCATGCTCACCTTCAGGGTGCCCGCCGGTTGGCCCTGGCTGCTGGCGAGGTTCGCCACCGCACCCTGGATGCTCGCCAGCCCTCCACTCACCTCCGCGAGGAAGCGCTCGCCGGCCTCGGTCAGTGTCAGGCGGCGTGTGCTGCGCAGGAATAGGCGCACGCCGAGGTTGGACTCCAGTCGTGCCACATTCTTGCCTACCGCGGCGGGTGTCAGGCCCAGGCGCCTTGCGGCTTCGGCAAAGCTGCCGGCCTCGGCGGCGCGCACGAAGCACTCGATGCTGCTGAGGGTTTCCATGGGTTCTCCATATACCACTGGTATCGACTGAATATAGCGATTACTGGCTTATCGGTTGCGAATAAGGGGTGAATACTGGGGCCGTCTTCCACACAAAACCCCAGTATCAGGAGATACCCAATGAGCACTCTGAAAACTCTCGAAGGCAAAGTCGCATTCATCCAGGGCGGTTCCCGCGGTATCGGCGCCGCCATCGCCAGACGCCTGGCCAATGATGGCGCCGCAGTCGCGCTGACCTACGCCGCGTCCGCCAGCAGCGCCCTTGAAGTGGTCCAGGCAATCGAAGCCGCCGGCGGCCGCGCTATCGCGATCAAGGCCGATAGCCGAGACGAAAAGGCCATTCGCGCCGCCATCCGCCACACCGTGGAGACTTTCGGCCGACTCGACATCCTGGTGAACAATGCCGGCGTGCTGGCCGTGGCGCCCATCGAAGAATTCAGCATCGACGACCTCGATCGCACCCTGGACGTCAACGTCCGCAGCGTAGTGATCGCCAGCCAGGAAGCAGCGCGTGTCATGGGTGACGGCGGCCGCATCATCACCATTGGCAGCACCAACGCCGAGCGCATGCCCTTTGCCGGAGGTTCGGTCTACGCACTGAGCAAGGCGGCCGTGGCCGGTTTCACCAAGGGCCTGGCCCGTGACCTGGGGCCGCGCGGCATCACCGTCAACAACGTGCAGCCGGGGCCAGTGGATACCGAGATGAACCCCGATAACGGCGAGTTCGCCACGTCCCTCAAGCAGTTGATGGCCCTGCCGCGCTACGGTCAGGCTGAGGAAATCGCCAGCTTCGTGGCTTACCTCGCAGGCCCTGAAGCCGGCTATATCACCGGTGCGAACCTGATGATCGATGGTGGGTTCTCGGCCTGAGGACGGGCTGACCAGGTTGTAGGAGCGAACTCTGCTCGCGAACGGTCCGTGCAAGGTTTCGCGAGCAGAGCTCGCTCCTACGAAATGCTGGATCACGCTTCATCGCTCCACCAGCGGAGTCCGGCCTGGCACCGATGATGGAAATGAGGAGTGATTTGTACCCTACAAGAGCTGGATCAGCTTCTTGCGTAGCGCCTGGTCCGGCTCCTTCCCCCGTCCGGCCTGGAGGTTGTCCAGCATGTGGCGGGGGTTTCCCGTTCCGGGGATTACGCAGGTCACTGCCGGGTGGCTGAGGCAGAACTTCAGCAAGAGTTGCGACCAGCTCGTGCAGTCGTAGTCGGCGGCCCATTCCGGTAGTGGTTGCTGCAACAGGTTGCGCAGCAGGTTGCCGCCGCCGAAAGGGCGATTGACCAGCACCGCCACGCCGCGCTCCTGCGCCAGCGGCAGGATGCGCGCTTCGGCGTCGCGGTCGTTGAGGGCGTAGTTGACCTGCAGGAAGTCCAGCTTCTCGGCGCGCAGCACCTTTTCCAGTTCGCCGTACGCGCTGGAGGTGTAGTGAGTAACGCCCAGGTAGCGGATTCGGCCTTCCTCCGTCCATTGACGCAGCGTTGTCAGGTGCTCCTCCCAGTCCACCAGGTTGTGTACCTGCATCAGGTCGATGCGCTGGCGCTGTAGCAGGCGCACGGAGTGTTGCATCTGCTTCACGCCGCCCTGGCGCCCCTGGGTCCAGACCTTGGTGGCGACGAACGCATGCTCATGGGCCTTCAGCTCGTTCAGCAAGCCGCCGATCACTTCTTCCGCCTGGCCGTACATGGGCGAGCTGTCGATCACCGAGCCGCCGGCCGCGAAGAGCGCTTCCAGTACCTTGCGGCAGTCGGCCCAGGCTTCGCTGGCATTTCGGGAGATGTCGAATCCCCGGTAGGTGCCGATGCCGATCACCGGCAACTGCTCGCCGCTGGAGGGGATGGCACGGCGGCGCAGGGGCTGCTGGCCCATGTTCGCGCCCAGGCTGAATGGGCTCATGGCCAGTAGCGCGGTGCCGGCGCTGAGGCGTAGGAATTCGGCGCGGGTGATGCCGGTTCTCATGGCTTGGCCTCCTGTGAGGTTGCCGGGGATTCAGTGTGCTCATGTCGCAAGCCGAGACGCCAGCCCAGCGCGGCCCATGCCAGGGCTACACCGGCGCCGACCAGCGCCACCATGGCCGCCGTAAGGCCGATGCCATTGAGCAGCGTGGCGAGCCAGGCGCTCAGGGCGTCGCCTCCGCGATAGACCACGGTGTCGATGAAGTTCTTCGCCCGGTACTTCTGTTGGGCGCCTAGCGGCACGAAGAGCATTTCCCGTCCCGGTCGCACGAAGGCGTATTCGCCCACCCGGCGCAGCACCATCACCGCAGCCAGTACGGCGAACTGCGGCAGCAGCGCGAGGGCGAGGAAACCCAGGGCCACCAGCAGCGGCACCACCGCCAGCAGCGCACCGACGCCGAAGCGCTGGGCAACGCGCCCGGCGATGAACAACTGACAGGCCAGGGATAGGGCTTGCACGGTGAAGTCGATCAGGGCGAAGACGCGTACCTGCTGCTGGCTGTCGGGGAACAGCGCGGCCACCAGGCGGGCCTGTTCGAAGTAGAGGAAGGTGCTGGTGCAGGAGAGCAGCAGGACGAACGCGCAGATCCCAAGCAGATAGGGCGAACCCAGCACCAGGCTGATTCCGGCGAAGGGATTGCCGGGCACCGGGCGTTCCGGGGGTTCGCTTTCCGCACCTGGCCGTCCGGCACCGCCACTGGCGCGCCACGTCATCAGATAGCGGCGCAGGGCCAATGTGGGCAGCAGGAAGATCGCGGCCAGTACCAGCAATCCGGCAGTACCAGCGTCACTTACCAGCAGCCCTCCCAGCAGCGGACCTATCAGGCCGCCCAGGCTGGCGCCGGCGGCAATGGAGGGGAACAGTCGTTTCGATTGCCGACGGTCGAAAACGTCAGCCAGCAGGCTCCAGGCCAGCGACACCACGAACAGGTTGTAGACCGATAGCCAGACGTAGAAAGCTCGCGCCGCCCATAGCGGGTCCGGCGTGCGCCACAGGAGCCAGGCGAAGCCCAGCAGGTTGCTGGCGAAGAACAGGTAGACACAGTCGACGAAGATCCGTCGCGGGACTCGCGCACTGAGCCAACCATAGGCCGGTACCGCCAGCAGCATGGCAATGAAAGTCGCGCTGAACAGCCATTGCAGGTTTTCCACGCCGCCGGCGATTCCCATGGTCTCGCGCACCGGCCGCAGCATGAAGTAGCCGCAAAACAGACACAGCAGCAGGGCGAAGGCGGCCAGGGCCGGAGCCAGTTCACCGGCCCTGGCATGGATGGCGCGGTGGAGCGGGGACATGGCGTTGGTTCGTGTGGGGTGGTCTGGTGGTTTTAGACCATGCTGGAGCGGGGTGCCGGCGTGCGTCACCCCTCTACCTCTGGGAGAGGGGCCGGGGGTGATGGAAGACCCAGGCTGGCAGGGCGCTTGATAGGCAGACCGTCGGCCTGCTTGGCGAATGAATTCGCCCCTACAGGGTTGTTCGCGCCGTCCTACAGCCCGTACTTCTTCACCTTGTCGAACAGCGTGGTCTTGGCCATACCGAGGGCGATGCAGGCCTGGCTGAGGTTGCCGCCGTGGCGTTCCAGGGCGGCGCTGAGCAGGGACTTCTCGAAGGCTTCCACCGCTTCGGCGAAGCGCGGTTCGTTGCCGTCCGGTGTCTGGCCACTTTTCTTGAACACCGGCAATCCGAGGGCGAAGCGTTCGGCGACGTTGCGCAGTTCGCGCACGTTGCCGGGCCAGTCGTGGGCCATCAGCGCGGAGACGGTGGCGTTGTCCAGCTCTGGGGCTGCGCGGTCGAAGCGCAAGGTGGAGAGCTGCAGGAAGTGCTCGAACAGCAGCAGGATGTCTTCGCGGCGATCGCGTAGCGGCGGCAGCTCCAGGGTCACTACGTTGAGCCGATAGTAGAGGTCGCTGCGGAAACGCCCGGCGCGGCCTTCCTCGTCCAGATCGAACTTGGTGGCGGCGATCACGCGGCAGTCCACTGGAACCGATTGGTTGGAACCGAGACGCTCCAGGGTCTGCTCCTGCAGCACACGGAGGAACTTGATCTGCAGGTTGAGCGGCATGCTCTCGATTTCGTCGAGGAACAAGGTGCCCTGGTGGGCATGCTCGATCTTGCCGATACGACGCTTGCCGGCGCCGGTGAATGCGTGGGCCTCGTGGCCGAAGATTTCGCTGTCGAACAGGTTCTCTGGCAGGCCGCCGCAGTTGAGCGCGACGAACTGCTTCGACTGGCGCCGGCTGAAGTCGTGCAGGCAACGGGCAACCAGTTCCTTGCCGGTACCGGTCTCACCTTCGATCAGCACGTTGGCTGAGGTGTCGGCGACATTGGCGATCAGTTCCCGCAGGGCCTGGATGGCCGGCGAGCGACCGATGATGCGCTGCTCCAGAGACTGCCGCCCGGCCAGTTGCCGGCGCAGGCTCGACACTTCGCGGGCCAGCGCGCGTTGCTCCAGGGCGCGGCGCGCGACGTCCACCAGGCGCTCGGGGGAAAAGGGTTTCTCCATGAAGTCGTAGGCGCCGTCGCGCATGGCCTGCACCGCCATGGTGATGTCGCCGTGGCCGGTGATCAGCACCACCGGCAGGCTGCGGTCGCGGGACTTCAGGCGTTCCAGCAACGTCAGGCCATCCATGCCGGGCAGGCGGATATCGCTGATGACGATGCCGGCGAAATCCTCGCCCACCCGGGCCAGGGCTTCTTCGGCGCTGCCGACCCCGATGCTGGGGATGTCTTCCAGGGCCAGCGCCTGCTGGCAACCCATCAGGACGTGGGGGTCGTCTTCGACGATGAGGACGCTGAGGGGTTCTGTCATGGGGCTGGGCTCACGGATTCGTCGGGGCTTTCCAGCAGCGGCAGGCAGAGTTCGAAGGCGGTGCCGCCGCTTTCCGGGTGATGGGCCGCCAGACTCCCGCCAGCGGCCGTGGCCAGGCTGGCGGAGAGGGTCAGGCCAAGGCCCAGGCCGTGTTCGCCGGGCTTGGTGGTGAAGAAGGGCTCGAACAGGTGCACGCGGTTGACCGGGTCGATGCCGGGACCGTTGTCGCGCACCTGCAGACGATAGGTACTGCCATCGGACACGCCGCTTAGCCACAGCTGGCAGTCGGTCTGGCCGGACATGGCGTCCAGCGCGTTGGCGATGAGGTTGACCAGAATCTGCTCCAGTCGGGTCTGGTCGATGGCCAGCAGCACGTCGGCGAAGTCGCGGTGCAGTGTGAGCGGTGTGCGCTCCAGGCGGGTATGCAGGAGGAAGAGGGCGGCATCCACCGCCTTGCCCAGGTGTGCCACGCCGTGGTCGTCGGAGCGCCGGGCGAAGGCGCGCAGGCTGGCGGTGATGCGGCCCATGCGGTCGACCAGTTCGTTGATTGCCGCGAGATTGGTGCTGGCGGTTTCCAGGGCGCCTCGGGCCAGGAAGCGCACGGTATTGCCGGAGAGGGTACGCAGCGCAGCGAGGGGCTGGTTGAGTTCGTGGGCGATGCTGGTGGACATCTGCCCGATCACTGCCAGCTTGCCGGCCTGCACCAGCCCATCCTGGGCCTTGCGCAGGTTGTCTTCGGTCTGCTTGCGTTCGCGGATTTCCGCCAGCAGGCGGCTGTTGCTGGCACGCAGGTCCTGGGTACGTTCGGCGATCTTGCGTTCCAGTTCGTTGTTGGCCGCCAGCAGCGCCTCGCGGGCCGCGAGGCGGGTGGCGATGACCTTGCGTCGTTCGTTCCAGGCAATCAGCAGGAATGCCAGCAGAGCAAAGCCGACGGCGGCGAGCATGCCCTGGATCACCGCTTCGCGGCGCAGGTCGGCTAGCGGGGAGAGCAGGGTGAAATGCCAGGGTGTGTCGTTGAGGGTGCGGGTCTGTGCCAGATAGGCGACTTCGCCTTCCTGTTCGCCCTGGGGGCCACTGGCGGCAAAGCTGATGGCCTCCAGCCCTTCGCCCAAAACCTCGCGAGAGCGCGGCTCCCATTCGTTCAGCGCCCACCAGTAGTACTGCAGGCTACGGGCCAGGCGTTCCTTGTCCTCGGCCGAGAGCGGACGCACGGCCTTCATGCGCAGGGCAGGATCGCTGGACAGGATGATGATGCCGTTCTCGTCGCTGACGAAGGCTTGCAGGCGGGCCTTTTCCCAGCGTTCCTGCAGGGCTTCGAGCTTCACCTTGACCACCGCCACGCCGATGATCCGGCCCTGGTAGCGCAAGCCGTGGGCGAGGTAGTAACCGGCCTCCCCCGTGGTGCTGCCGATGCCATAGAAACGGCCGGGTCGGCCTTGCACCGCTACCTGGAAGTAGGCGCGGAACGAGAGGTCCTCTCCCAGGTAGCTGTCGGAGTCGCGCCAGTTGCTGGTGGCCAGCACGCGGCCGTTGGTGTCCAGCAGGTAGATGGCGCGGGCGCCGCTGCGGCGGTTCAGGCCTTCGAGGTAGTCGTTGACCAGATTGCGTCGGTACGGGGTGGGGTTCAGCAGCAGGTGACTGACGCTGGACTCCAGCTCCAGCAGGCTGGGCAGGTAGGTGTAGCGGTTGATTTCGCTTTCCACGGCACGGGCGTGGAGTTCCAGCTGGCGCTCGCCGTTATCCCGCAGGTGGCGGATGCCCGACACTTCGCTGAGGTGATAGCCGATATAGCCGAAGCCCAGCATGCACAGGAGCAATAGCAGGAACAGCAGCAGATGGCGGAACAGGCGCGGTTTCACGGTCAATGCGGGCGGCACGGCGCGGAGGCTGGCGGTAGGGCATTGCATCATAGACATCCGGGCCGTTCCAGTCGCCGCCACGGACGGGCGCCGAGTGGTGGAGTGGGACCGTAGGAGCCAGCTCGCTGGCGAAGTGCTCGGGGCCATTCGCGAGCAAGCTCGCTCCTACAGGTGCATCAGTGCTGGAGGATCTTCGCGAGGAACTGCTGGGCGCGATCGGAACGGGCGTTGACGTCACCGAAGAACTCGTCCTTGGCACAGTCTTCGACGATCTGTCCGCGATCCATGAAGATCACCCGGTCGGCCACCTTGCGTGCGAAGCCCATCTCGTGGGTCACGCACATCATGGTCATGCCTTCCTGGGCGAGCTCGACCATCACGTCCAGCACTTCGTTGACCATTTCCGGGTCCAGCGCCGATGTGGGTTCGTCGAACAGCATCACCACCGGGTCCATGGCCAGGGCGCGGGCGATGGCGACGCGTTGCTGCTGGCCGCCGGAGAGTTGGCCAGGGTGCTTGTGGGCATGGGCCTTGAGGCCGACGCGGTCGAGCAGCTTGAGGCCTTTCTCCAGGGCCTCGTCCTTGTTGCGGCCGAGCACCTTGGTCTGGGCGATGGTCAGGTTCTCGGTGATGGACAGGTGCGGGAACAGCTCGAAGTGCTGGAACACCATGCCGACGCGGGAGCGCAGCTTGGGCAGGTTGGTGGCCTTGTCGGCGATGGAGGTTCCGTCGACCACGATGTCGCCTTTCTGGAAGGGCTCCAGCGCGTTCACACACTTGATCAGGGTGGATTTGCCCGAGCCCGAGGGGCCGCACACCACCACCACTTCACCTTTCTTCACGTTGGTGCTGCAGTCGGTCAGCACCTGGAAGTCCCCGTACCACTTGTTGACGTTCTTGATGGAAATCATACGGCTAACCTTTTCTGCAGGAGTTTGACCAACTGGGAAGCGATGAAGCTGACGCTGAAGTAGACCAGGCCGGCGAAGATGAGGAACTCGTGCGGTTGGCCGATGATGTCGCCACGGGAACGGGCGGCATTGAGGAAGTCCATCAGGCCCACGGTGTAAACCAGCGAGGTGTCCTGGAACAGGATGATGCTTTGCTGCAGGAGCAGCGGGGTCATCTTGCGGAAGGCCTGGGGCAGGATGATCAGTCGCATGCTCTGGCCATAGGTCATGCCGAGCGCCGAGGCCGCACCCATCTGGCCCTTCGGGATGGCCTGGATGCCGGCGCGGACGATTTCGCAGAAATACGCCGCCTCGAACATCATGAAGGCCACCAGGCACGAGGTGAACGCACCGATGGGCGTGTCTTCACCGGTGATCGCGCGCAGCAGGAAAGGCACTGCGAAGTAGAACCAGGTGATCACCAGCAGCAGTGGGATGGAGCGGAAGTAGTTGACGTAAAGCCCGGCAATCTTCGACAGCAGCGGGTTGTGCGACAGGCGCATGAGGGCCAGGACGGTACCCAGCGCAACGCCACCGACGACGCCAAGCACCATCAGCTTGAGGGTCATCAGCAGGCCGTCGGCGAGGCCCGGCAGCGCAGGGATGATCGCGGAGAAATCCATCATTTACCCCCTACGGAGATCAGGCCGGGCACCGCCACTTTTCGCTCCACCGTGCGCATGATCAGCATCAGGCTCATGTTCAGGGTGAAGTAGATCAGGGTGGCCAGGGTGAAGGCTTCGAACAGGTTCGCGGAGAACTCGGCGGTCTGTTTGGTCTGCGCGAGCAGCTCCATCAGGCCGATCAGCGACGCCACCGAGGAGTTCTTGAAGATGTTGAGGAACTCGCTGGTGAGCGGCGGAATGATGATGCGGAAGGCCTGCGGCAGCAGCACGTAGCGGTAGATCTGCGGCAGGCGGAAGCCCATGGCGCGGGCGGCGCCGAGCTGGCCTTTGGGCAGTGCCTGGATACCGGTGCGCACCTGCTCGCAGACGCGGGCGGCAGTGAACAGGCCGAGGCAGACCACGACGCTGAGGTAGGCCGAGGTGGCCGGGTTTAGGTCCTGCTTGAACCAGATTTCCAGCGGCTCGGGCAGCAGGTCCGGCACCAGGAAGTACCAGAGGAACAGCTGCACCAGCAGCGGCACGTTGCGGAAGGTTTCCACGTAGACGGTGGCGATGCCGGAAACCCAGCGGCTCGGCACGGTGCGCATCACGCCGAGCAACGCGCCCAGCAGCAAGGCGATGATCCAGCCCGCCAGGGCGATGGCGATGGTCCAGCCCAGGCCGGTGACGAACCAGTCCAGGTAGATTTCGCTGCCGATCCCGGTGGACTTGAAGAACACGCCCCAGTCCCAGTTGTAATTCATCAGGGTTGTCCCCTATCAGGTCGATCTGTCTGCGGTTGAAGGCAGTGGAAGGCGGGGATGGCGTTCAGGCGCGCGGCGAGTTTTCCGCCGACTCCAGACAGCCCCCTCTCCCCCGGGGAGAGGGTTGGGGTGAGGGCTGCATGACATTGCACGGAGCCCACCATCCCTCACCCCCGGCCCCTCTCCCGGAGGGAGAGGGGAGCAAGGCGTCAGATTTCTTCAGCCGACTTGTCGGAGGGGTTGGCGACCAGCTTCTTCAGCTCTTCGCTCATGGGGAAGTTCAGGTTCAGGCCCTTCGGCGGGATGGGCTGGGTGAACCACTTGTCGTAGATGCCGTTGATCTCGCCGGAGGCGAAGGTATCGGCGATGGCCTTGTCGACCACTTTCTTGAAGGCTTCGTCGTCCTTGCGAACCATGCAGCCGTAGATTTCGAAGGACTGCGGCTTGCCGGTCACGACCCAGTCATCGGGCTTCTTGGCCTTGGCCATTTCGCCGTAGAGCAGGGCGTCGTCCATCATGAAGGCCACTGCGCGGCCGGATTCGAGCATCAGGAAGGACTCGCCGTGGTCCTTGGCAGAGATGATGTTCATGCCCATCTGCTTTTCGGCGTTCATGGACTTGAGCAGACGCTCGGACGTGGTGCCGGCGGTGGTCACGACGTTCTTGCCTTTAAGGTCTTCGAACTCGTTGATGCTGGCGCTCTTCTTGGACAGCAGGCGGGTGCCCACTTCGAAGATGCCCACGGAGAAACCGACTTGCTTCTGGCGCTCCAGGTTGTTGGTGGTGGAGCCGCACTCGATATCGACGGTGCCGTTCTGCACCAGCGGGATACGGGTCTGGGAGGTCACCAGGTTGTAGCGGACCTTCAGCTCCGGCATGCCCAGTTCCTGCTTGATGGCCTCGACCACTTTCAGTTGGAGGTCATGGGAGTAGCCAATGGGCTTGCCCGGCTCGGTGCCGAGGTAGGAGAAGGGGATGGAAGCGTCACGGTGACCGAGGGTGATGGTGCCGGTCTCCTTGATCTTCTTCAGGGTACCGGTCAGCTCGGCGGCGAAGGCCGGAGCACTGATCAGGGTTGCTGCGATAGCGGTGGCCAGAACCTTTGGGAGCATACGCATGAACGACAGTCCTCGATTTAGTTTGTTCTTATCGGCGCGGTAGGAATTCGCGTCCGTCGGGGATCTGTATTGGCAGAATGCGTGCCAGCTGTATGGTCCTTCGAATTTATAGTTAAGTATTTGAAATAAAAGGATTTTAAGTTAATAGGTGGCTAACGGGATTTTCGCTTTGTCCGGGCTTCCGAATATACGCTCCGAATGTCGTTCGGATATCCGAACGAGTGACTTTGCGGTCACCTCTGGAGGGGGCTGTGCCGGGGCAAAGCAGCCCCCTCTGCCTCTAGGGGGAATCGGCATGCTTTCGGAAGCCCTGCCTCCGTTACCGAGCAACGCCTGAGCGCGAAGCGCCCAGGCTGGGGGGCAGGGCAGGGCAGGGCAGGGCAGGACGGGGATGGGGTGAGGGGCGGTCCAGGGCAGCCCTTCGGCTTGCATCGCGATTGAAATCGCCAAGGGCTGCGCAGCCGCCTCTCAGGTCACTCCACTGCCTTGGATACCTCACTCGCCCTTGGCTTCGGCGCGAACTTCGCGGCCAGGCGCATGGAGGTGGTGACCAGGCGTTGGTAGAGGGTCGGCAGCAATCGCTGCATACCGTCCAGGGCCCAGGCATCGGCACCGATGAGGATGCGTCGGCTGTCGCGCAGTACGCCACGCAGGATCACTTCCGCTGCCTTGTCCGGGCTGGTGCGTAGCAACTGGTCGTTGAACTGCTGGCGAGCGCGGCTGGATTCCTGGCCGGTGACCTTGGCCAGGCTGTCATTCATGCGCGCGGTCTTGGCAATGTTGGTGCGGATGCCGCCGGGGTGCACACAGCTGGCCGATACCCCGCAGCCTTCCATGTCCAGTTCCTGGCGTAGCGATTCGGTGAAGCCGCGCACGGCGAACTTGGTGGCGTTATAGGCGCTCATGCCCGGCTGGGCGAACAGGCCGAACACGCTGGAAACGTTGACCACATGGCCTTCGCCACCGGCCTTGATGTGCGGCAGGAAGGCCTTGGTGCCGTACACCACGCCCCAGAAGTTGATGTTCATGATCCACTCGTATTCCGAGTAATCGCTGCCGTCCACGGTGCCGGCGTGGGCGACACCGGCGTTGTTGAAGATCAGGTTGACGCGACCATGGTCCAGCACCACCTGTTCGGCCCAGGCGTGCACGGCATCGCGGTTGGCGACATCAACGCGTGTCTCGGTGACCTGCACGCCCAGCTTGCGCGCCATGGCGGCGGTGTCCGCCAGGCCTTCGGCGTTCACGTCGGCGAGCGCCAGGTGGCAGCCCTGACGGGCGAGGGCGCAGGCGAGGGCGCGGCCGATGCCGGAACCGGCACCGGTGACAGCGGCGACTTTGTTCTCGAAGGATTTCATGCTGGTACCTCTTGATTAGCCATCAGCAGCGGGCCCTGGGCGGCATGCACCGGCGCGCTGCGGCTGAAATGGTAGGCCGCGGGGTCGAAGTTGCGGGTCAGCAGGCGGTAGCGCCAGGTGAAGCCGGGCCAGACGGTGCAGTTGCGACCGGTGACCGGGTGCAGGTACCAGCTCTTGCAGCCGCCGGCATTCCATACGGTGTTGCCCAGGCTGCCCTGGAGCTTGCCGTTGAACCTGTCCTGCACGTCGCGTTTGACTTCCAGGCTGCGCAGGCGGCGTTCGTCGAGCAGCTTGAGGGCGCCGAGCACGTAATGGATCTGCGATTCGATCATGTAGACCATCGAGTTGTGGCCCAGGCCCGTGTTCGGTCCCATGAGGAAGAACAAGTTCGGGAAGCCGGCGGTGAGAGTGCCCTTGTAGGCCTCGGGACCCTGCGACCAGGTGTCCAGCAGGTCGACACCGTTGCGGCCGAAGACCACGCCGCGGGGCAGGGGATCGCTGGGGGTGAAGCCGGTGCCGAAGATGATGGCGTCGATCTCGCGTTCCGTGCCGTCGGCGGTGACGATGCTGTTCGCGCGGATTTCGCGGATGCCGTCGGTGATCACGTCGACGTTGGGCTGGGTCAGGGCCGGGTAGTAGTCGTTGGAGATCAGCACCCGCTTGCAACCCATGGTGTAGTCCGGAGTGACCTTGGCGCGCAGCACCGGGTTCTTGATCTTGCGCTTGATGTGGCCCTTGGCGACCAGTTCGGCGAGCTTCATCACCTTCGGCGTCAGGGCGAAGCCCACCACGCGGCTTTCGAGGATGGCATAGATGCCGCCGCGCCAGAGTTTCTGCAGTAAGGGGAAGCGCTTGAAGCGGGAGCGCTCACCTTCGCTGATGGCGCGATCGGGCTTGGGCATGATCCAGGGCGCGGTGCGTTGGTAAAGGTCGAGCTGGGCGACCTGCTTCTGGATCTGCGGCACGAACTGGATGCTGGAGGCGCCGGTGCCGACTACCGCCACACGCTTGCCGGCAAGATCGAAGTCATGGTTCCACTGCTGGGAGTGGAAGCTCGTGCCCTTGAACTTCTCCAGACCTTTCAGTGCCGGGATCGCTGGGGTGGACAGGGCGCCCATGCCGGACACCACGAACTGCGCGCTGTAGTGATTGCCGGCGGCGTCCTCGATCTGCCACAGCTCGTCCACGTCGTTCCAGGCCAGACGGGTGATCTCGGTGCCGAGCAGGGTCTTGTCCTGCAGCCGGTACTTTTCCCAGCAGCCTTCCAGGTAGGACTTGATCTCTTCCTGCTTGGCGAACATCCGCGTCCAGTCCGGGTTCGGCTCGAAGGAGAAGGAGTACAGGTGCGATTGCACGTCGCAGCCGCAGCCCGGGTAGTTGTTCACTCGCCAGGTGCCGCCGATGCCGGGCTCTTTTTCGAATACGAGGAAATCGTTCTCGCCTTTCTGCTTCAGGCGGATCGCCATGCCCAGGCCGGAAAATCCGGAACCTATGATGGCGATCTTGCAATGGCGGGCAGAGGGTCGGGGTGACGCAGTCATTGGCTGGGCTCCTGTTCTTATTAATTGCGGCGTATACAGCTGTATACCAAGGTAGACATCTGTATACTCGCCGGCAATCCAACGCCGTCACAACCAACCTTAGGTAGGGCCCGAGATGAATTCCGCCAGCGGTGACGAGCCCCAGTCGCCAGAACGAACGCCCGATGCCCCCGGTAAGCGCCTGCTCATGGAAGCGGCGTTGCGCCTGGGTTCCCAGAGTCGCAGCCTGGGCAACCTGGGGCTTCGCGAGCTGGCGCGGGAGGCCGGGCTGAACCCCAATACCTTCTACCGCCACTTCAAGGATGTGGAGGACCTGGGGCTGGCCATCATCCGCAACATCGCTACCCAGCTGCGCCAGCCGCTGCGTGATCTGCGACGCGAGGCGGCGGCCCGCGCCGTGAAGGGTGATGGCGGACTGCTGCCGAAATTGATGGGTATCGACCTGGGCCGCGGACGGCGCGTCTGTCATGAGACGGTGCACTTGTTCTTCGATTTCGTCGACGAGAATGCCGAGGCGTTCGTCATCGGCGTGCGCGAGCTGCATGGCGCTTCCCCGGTTCTGCGGGAGGCTTTGCGCGAAGTGATGGAAGACTTCGCCGCCGACATGGCCGAAGACGTCCGCGAGTACAAACTGCTGCCGACTATGGTGGCCGAGCCGGTGGTGCGACGAGTGTCGCGGCTGGTCAGCCGCAACCTGTTCCAGATGTCGCTGGACTACATCAGTGAACCGGAGCGTCGCGAGGCGATTCGTGAGGAGGCAGTGGAACAAGTGCTGTTCCTCTTCACTGGTGCCAGTGTGTTGCAGGCGGTAGGCGCGTTGTAGGTGTTTTTCTGGGGTGGCGAGCTCATTCGCGAATGAATGCACCTTTAGGTTGCTTGCTGCCCTGTCCGGGTGGAAAGCCTGGGTCCCGATGAGGGGGTTAGGCTTTCTATTTGCTGGCGCACATCCCTGCCCACGGCCTTCAGACGTCTGTCGGAAGCTCCTCTCCAGCGTCTACCTCTCTCCCTGCACGAAGAAGCTCTTTTTCCAGTGTTCATTCTGAACTGGCCTGATAGCGGTAATACGACGGCTCGCGGCAGTCTCCTGCGTTCTGTATTTACGCAGGGAAGTATCTCCGCATGCTTGACGGACTCCACCCCATCTTCGACCCACGCTGCCACAAGCCCCGCGTTTGCACCTTTGATGCACTGCTTCACGTGCTCGCCTTCCGGGGCAAGACGGCCAGCTTCAGATTCCTCCCACTACCCGCACCGAAGTTCTTAGTTCGCCCGCGCGTGCCACCGGCCCAGTCATTGCGGCCCCGGCACGGGGTGATCAGTAGCTTCAATGACGAAGTGCACACCGTACATCGCCGCTGGTACGCCGAGCTGCTCACCAAGCGCCTGGGCCAGAAAGGAGATGCCCCATGAGACCCGCCAACGCCAGGCACCCCGAAATCGTCGTGCCCATCGCCCTCCAGCGCACCCACGAAGCGGTCTGCAGCGCGCCCTGGTTCGTCTGCGATACCGAGTACCGGCCCTGGCCGGCCAGCTACAAGCCCCTGATCAATGGCGAGGAGGCCTTTCGTGCGGTGCACCAGGCCATCGCCAATGCCGAGCGCTCGGTCGACATCATCTGCTGGGGCTTCCAGCCCTCGATGCACTTCATCCGCGACGGCAGCGACGACCGCTGCATCGGCGTACTGCTGGAAGAGAAGGCCCGGCAAGGCGTGCAGGTGCGCATCCTGGGGTGGGAGATGCCGCTCAATGCAGCCGGGGTGGTGGGTGAAGCCAACTTGCCCGGTAAGGGCGGCCTCGCCGACCGGGCAGGGCAGACCTCCAGCGATGAGCAGTACGCCTACGACCGCCAGTGGTTCAAGCAATACGCGGTCGCCGATAACAAGGCCGCCGGGTTGGCGGATGCCCATATCCCGCTGTTCGTCAGCCGTGACTTCAGCTGGTCCGAACGCGCGGAAATCGCCTATCAGCTCAAGCTCAAGCGCCTTGACCCGGAGCTGGCCAAACGCTCCGCCCTGACCATGCGCCACACGGTGACCCACCACCAGAAGTCCGTGCTGGTCGACTTCGAATTGCCGGAGCGGGCCATCGGTTTCGTCATGGGCCACAACATGCTCGACGAGTACTGGGACACCGACCACCACTCGGCCCTCTGGCGGCCGGATCCCAAACGGCCCGACGCGAAGACCCACGCCCCCAATCGCGGCCCTCGCGGCGCCTTGCCGCGCCAGGACATTTCCTGCCAGATCACCGGCCGGATCCTCAGGGACCTGCACCACAACTTCGCCACCGCCTGGGCCAAGGAAACCGGTGAGGACCTGCTGCATGCGCGCAATGCCAATGAACTGGCCAAGCAGTTACAACCGCGCCCGGAGCACGGCAACACGCTGATGGCCCAGCTCCTGCGCACCCAGGCGCAAGAAACGGAGGCCGTGCGCGACATCCAGGCCGGCTACCTGAAGGCCATCAACAACGCCACCCAGTTCATCTACATCGAGAACCAGTACTTCCGCTGGCCGCCACTGGCCGAGGCGATCAAACAGGCGGCCCAGGACCAGACCCGCGCCGGGCGGGACCCGGGCAAACACGGCGCCCTGCACCTGTTCGTGATCACCAATGTCACGAAGGAGGGCCTCGGCGCCGGCACCGTCAACACCCAGCGCATGCTGGAAAGCCTGGGCCGGGCCGACACCATTCCAGCGGTCACCAAGCTGTTGCGCATCGAGAAGGTCAAACGGGACATGCCGCCCCAACCCAAGCCCAATGGCGCCAATGACCGACACGGGCACCGAGAACTAGCCCAATGGCAAGCCGAGCTCGACCGGCAGGTCAAGGACATCAAGAAAGGTGCCGTAGTCCCTGAAGAGCGCCCCGGCCTGAAAGTGCACGTCTGCTCCCTGGTCGCACCCGACTCGCCGGCCGGCCAACCCTGGGTGCCGGTATACATCCACTCCAAGCTGATGATCGTCAACGACGTACTCACCACCCACGGCTCGGCCAACATCAATACCCGCAGCATGCAGGTGGACAGCGAACTGAACATCCTCCACGAGTGGCACAGCGTGACCCAGGCCATGCGCCGGCGGCTGTGGGATCTGCATACGGATGGAAAGGGGGTGCAGGATGATCCGGGAGATGCCTTCGACGCTTGGCAGGAGCTCATCAACGAGAACAAGGAACGTCAATCGAGCAAATCGACACCCGATACCCCTCTGGTGGAGTTCCTGTATGACAAGGCCATCCTGAGGAACCTCGACTGATGCGTTTCCTGCTCCTGCTCACGACCCTGCTGCTGGCCGCCTGCGGCAGCCATGGACTCAAACTGAAAAAGGACCCCACCGTGGACCCGCTATCCCAGATCAAGGCCGACCTGGCCTTCACCTGCCAGCATGAACGCATCCCCGAACCCTCGGCCGACAGCGACCGGCTGTTCCAGTACGCCCGCTGGCTGCAGAAGAACAACCAGCTCAAGGAAGACCCGGCCGTGGGTGCCGAGGTCGAGCGCCTCTACCGCATCGCCGCTGCGCACCAGCACTACAAGGCCAACATCAACCTGCAAAACGGCAGCATGCGTGGCCACTTCAAGCTGCGCGGCGACGAACACCTGCGCTTGAGCCAGGAACTGATCGAGGCCGGCGTGGCCACCGGCTACTACTTCGTCGGTATCTTTCTGCAACAGGGTGCGGCCGGCCTGCGGGAGGACCCGGCCATGGCCCTACGGTACTACCGCAAGGCCGCCGACGAGGGCAGCGCCCTGGGGCAGGCGCTTGTGGCCGACAAGCTGGCGCCCATCGATATCGCCCCGGACATCGCTCGGCAGATGCGCCGTTGCGCGGCCGAACAGGGACATGGGGAGGCGGCTACAGACCTGGGCGTCAACTTGAAAAACAGAGGGGATTTCCAAGGGGCGCTTGAAGCTTTTCAGCTGGGGGTGGCGGCAGGTTACAGCACCTCGGCTTCTTTCCTGAGTAATGGCTTTCGCGGTCCAAAGCCAGATAATCGGCTGCATTACCTTGCTCAACAGGAAGACCTAGAGCGCGCTGAGCGCTACAACAAGATCCGGCGTGTTCTGGGGAACTACTCCTACGCCCAACCCTCGATCCCCGAAATCAACGACATCGTCCCGCTGCCACCGGCCAAGCTGCCGCCCTGGGACGGCACGCTCAAATGGCTGGAAGCGCGCGAAGCCAACATTCCACCGCCCAAACCCAGCGAGGCGCTGACCCAACAACTGGCCAAGGCCCGGCAACTCGACCCCGCCACCGGTCGGCCGCTGCCGGGGTCACCCCACTTCATCACGGTCGATGCACCCGCGCCGGTCTGCGACAGCGGCCAACCCTGCCTCCACGCCGGCTACTGGCAAGCCGTGGCGCTGACCCAGAATCGTCTGGCCCATCTCCACGACGGCGCCATTCGCCGCTTCGAACAGGGCGAAATCCTGCCCACGCTGCTGGTGCGGCAGAGCCATCGCCGCCTCTGGCCGCTGCCCGACAGGGTCACAGTGGGCGAGGAACTGGTTGAGTGGAGAATGCTCGGTGAAGCCTAGGGCTTGGGTGCTGGCTGTTTTGTTTTTGCTCCTGGCCGCCTGCGGCGGCCATGGACTCAAACTGAAAAAGGATTCCGCCCTGGACCCGGAACCGAGCATTTCCATCAGCCAGTCTTCGTTGATCGCCAGGCCGAGTTGACTAACATCTTGACCAGGTTGGCGTAGCGGTGAAGTCCAACCAGAGCGTCCGGGAGGCGCGACTTTCTGGCCGGCAGTTACTCCCTCCACCCATGTGTACAAGAACATTGCAGGTATCGGTTGGCCATCGGTAGGCGAATCAAGCAACTGCATTGCCCGTAGGAGCTGGCTTGCCAGCGAATGGCCCGTTTCGCTGGCAAGCCAGCTCCTACAAGGCTCTTGGCCTGCTGGTAAATTTCTCGCATCCGCTAACGCAGATATAGCGAATTCATTCGCCCAAGAGATGGGTTATCACAGTCATTCCCCGTCTTCTCCAACCGTCGCGTTCTCTTCCTTGGCCTTGGCCATGCTGTGGTGGAGGAAGGCCTGGGCGATCACTGCGCGGAGCTGGTCGTCGTCCCAGGGTTTGGTGAGGAACTTGTAGATGGCCCCCTGGTTGATGGCGTCGGTAACGGACTTCAGGTCGGTGTAGCCGGACAGCACGATGCGAATGGTGTCGGGATAGAGGTCCTTGACCCGGCTGAGGAACTCGGTGCCGTTCATTTCCGGCATGCGCTGGTCGGAAAGGATGACCTGGATGTCGTGCTTGGCCAGTTGCGCGAAAGCGTCCTGGGCGCGGGTAGCGGTGAGAATCTGGTAGCCGTCGCGGCGCAGTACGCGGGTCAGCGCGCGGAGGATGTTTTCCTCATCGTCCAGCAGCAGCAGGGTCTGGGTGTTGCTGGTGCCGGAGCGCGTGTCCAGGTAGGACGCCGGGCTCTTGTGATGTTCGTGGAGGAACTGGTCGAGCTGCTCGAAGGGCATGGGGCGGGCGAAGTAGTACCCCTGGAACTCGTCACAATGGCTCTTCTTCAGGAAGGCGAACTGGGATTCGCTTTCCACCCCTTCGGCGATCACGCGCAGTCGCAGGTGGTGGGCCATGGAGATGATGCCCTGGGTAATCGCCGCATCGTGCCGGTCGCTAATGATCTCCTGGACGAAGG
The DNA here is from genome assembly GCF_003626975.1 of Pseudomonas sp. DY-1. Classification (NCBI taxonomy): domain Bacteria; kingdom Pseudomonadati; phylum Pseudomonadota; class Gammaproteobacteria; order Pseudomonadales; family Pseudomonadaceae; genus Pseudomonas; species Pseudomonas sp. DY-1. Next base: position 391,810 of record NZ_CP032616.1, read on the forward strand.
CACGGTCGATCTTCACCTTGTCGATGGGCAGCCGCTTTAGATAGTTGAGGCTGGAGAAACCGGTGCCGAAGTCGTCGATCGACAGACGCACGCCCAGGGTCTTGAGTGCCTGCAAGGTGGCGATGGCGCGCTCGGCGTTGTCCAGCAGCACGGTTTCGGTGATCTCCAGTTCCAGCAACTCGGCCGGCAATCGCGTTTCTTCGAGGACGCGCCGCACGCTGTCGACGAAGATGTTGCGCTGGAAGTGCACTGCCGAGATGTTCACCGCCACCACCGTGCCGGTCATGCCCCGATCCAGCAGTTCACGGCAGTCGCGACAGGCGGTGGCGAGAACCCATTCGCTCAGGGGGATGATCTGCCCGGTGTCTTCGGCTACCGGTACGAACTGCGCCGGCGAAATGAAGCCAAGCAGCGGGTGCTGCCAGCGCAGCAGGGCTTCGAAGCCGGTGACGCGACCGTTGCGGCCGTCGATCTGCGGCTGGTAGTAGAGCATGAAGGCGTTGGCTTCCAGGGCCTTCTGCAGCTCATTGCGCAGGGTCACCCGTTCGCTGACTTTCTGTTCCAGGTCGGTGGTGTACCACTGGTAGCAGTTGCGTCCCTGTTGCTTGGCCTTGTACATCGCCAGGTCAGCCTGCTGGATCAGCTGCATGGGCTGCTGCATGCCTTTCTCGCTCACGGCGATGCCCAGACTGGCGGTGATGTGTATTTCGCTGCCGGCTATGGGATAGGGGCGGGCGATGCAGTCGATGACCCGCTCGGCCACCTGCAGCACGTCTTCCTCACGGGCCAGGTCCGGCAGGATCAGGATGAACTCGTCGCCGCCCAGGCGCGCCACGGTATCGCCGGGGCGAACCTGCTGGGTCAGCCGCCGCGCCACTTCCACCAGTATCTGGTCGCCGATGCCATGGCCCATGGAGTCGTTGATCGGCTTGAAACCGTCCAGGTCGATGAACATGACCGCCAGCTTGCGCTGGTAGCGCTGGCTGATCTGGCAGCCCTGGCGCAGGCGGTCTTCCAGCAGCGAGCGGTTGGGCAAACCGGTGAGTACGTCGTGGCTGGCGTTGTAGGCCAGCTCGGACTCCACTCGCTTCTGCTCGGAAATGTCGTTCTGTACACCGATGAAGTGCGTGATCTCGCCATGCTCGTTGGGGACCGGGGCGATGTAGAGGTCGTTCCAGAATGGCGTGCCGTCCTTGCGGAAGTTACGCAGCACGACGTGGACCTCACGCTTCTCCGCCAGCGCATGGCGGATCTCGGCTATGCCGGCCTGCTCGTGGTCCGCGCCCTGGAGGAAGCGGCAGTTTCGCCCCATGGCCTCGGCTGCGGTGTAGCCGGTGATGCGCTCGAAGGCCGGGTTGACGTAGACCACCGGCAGGTCGCTGGCGGTGGCATCGCAGATCATCGCGCCGTTGTAGCTGGCCTCGATGCTGCGCTGGAGGATGCGCAGCTGTTTCTCCGACTCCTTGGCGCGGCTGATGTCGCGGAACGCAATGACCCAGCCGCCGAGGGTCTGTGCGTGCAGGAGCGGCGCGCAGTCGTAGGCTATATGGCGCTCGCCGTCCAGGCTGACTTCACCATGGCGACCCGTGGTGGCGGGAGTGCTGTAGAGGTCCAGTGGCAGGTGATCGATCAGGGCCTGGCCAAGCAGGGCCTCGGGGCTCTGGCCGAGCAGTTCGGCGGCAGCCGGGTTGACGAAGTTCAGCCGTCCCTGGCGATCCACCGCGAGCAGTCCCTCGCCGACGCTGTTGGTGATGGCCGAGGTGAAGTCCAGTTGCTCCTGCAGGCGCTGTTCGCCGGAAAGCACCTGTTGCACCAGACGGATGTTTTCCAGCGCCGCCACGGCCATCTGCGCGAACTGCTGGGCAATCGCCAGGTCGTCCTGGTTGAAGTCGCCGTCGTACTTGTCGGAGAGCTGGATCAGGCCTAGATGGCGCCCGCCGTGGTCGATCAGCGGCACCGCCAGCCAGCCCTGCAGCGGTAGCTGGCCGCTGCCCGCGTCGCCTGCCGCATCCAGTTCGGCACGAGTCAGCAGCACCGGCTGGTTGCCGACGCAGGTCCGGGCATAGAGCGCGACACCTTCAGCAGGCAACTGCGGTGTCTGCCAGTCCTGGTACTTGGGTGATAGCGAGAAGGCGCCCGGACCCTGGCCATCGCCGAGGTCGATCAATGACTGATGGGAGCCCACCAGCAGGCGCAGTTGCTCGCAAATGAAGTCCAGCAGGGTGCGGGTGTCGAGAATGCCGCCAATACGCAGTGCAGTGTCGCTGAGACCGTGCAGGAGCAACGCCTTGCGCTCCGACTGGACGAGCGTGTCCTGCAGGGCGCGGGTCATGCGGTTGCGTTCGCCGATGTTCTTGGCGATGCCGAAAACCCCGACTATCTGCCCTTCGACGACGATGGGCAGGTGGGTGATGTCCAGCTCCAGCGAGCCGCCAGCCCGGTCGTGGCAGCGCACTTCGAAGCGCTGCGCCTTGCCCTTGAGGGCGCTGCGGAAATGCTCGCGGACGTGTTCGATTTCGGCGTCGAGCACCAGCCGGGAAAACGATTCGCCGAGCAGGTCTTCGGCGTTGAAGCCGATCAGCTCGCAGCCGGCCTGATTGAGACTGAGGAAGCGACCATTGCGGTCCAGGGAGAACACCGGGTCAGGGTTGAAGATGAACAGGGAACGGTAGCGCTGCTCGCTTTCCAGGAGCCGCAGGCGATCGTTCTGGCGTTCGATGGCGATGGCCGCGAGCTGGCCGGCGGTGCCGATCAATTGCAGGGACTCGTCGTCCGGGGAGCAGGGCTGGTGCAGGTAGACGGCGAATGTGCCGAGTACGTCGCCGTGGTGGGAGATCAGCGGGATCGCCCAGCAGGCGCGCAGGCCGTGGCGCATGGCCTGGTCACGGTGTTCGTGCCAGAGGGGGTCTTCGCTGATGTCTTCGCTGACCACCATCTGCCTGCGGAATACCGCGGTTCCGCAGGCGCCGGCCAGGGGGCCCATGGACTGGCCGTCCAGCGCCTGGTTGAAGGCGTCCGGCAGACTTGGCGCGGCGCCCAGGTGCAGGTGCTTGTGATCGCCGCTAACCAGGAGGACCGAGCACAGGGCTGAGGGGTCGAGGGTTTCGCTCATCAGGCAGATGGCCTTGAGGATCTCCGCTAGCGGCTGGTCGGTGGAGATCATGCTGAGGATGTCGCGCTGGTCCTCGGCATAGGCTTCATGACGCACCAGGTTGGTGATGTCGTGGGCGACGGCGAACAGGGTGCGCTCGCTCTCCGACCAGCCGGCGGACCAGAGGAGGTGGACGACGCTGCCATCCTTGCGCTGGCAGCGGTTGCGCACGGCATCCCATGACTCTCCCTGGATGATGGCTTCGATATCGCCGCGTGTGCGCTCGCGGTCCTCGTTGAGGACGAAGTCGGTGTAGGGGCGGCCGATCATCTCCTCCGGCCGATAACCGAGCACGCTGTGGCTGGAGGGGCTGACCTGGGTGAAGCGCTCGGAAGCGTCGATGGCGCAGAGCACATCCATGGAGTGGTCCATGATCCGCTGGTTCTGCGCCTGCAGGCGAGCCTGGTGCTGCAGGCTCAGTTCCAGTTCGCGGTTGCTTTCGCGAAGGCGCTGGCTGCGTTCGAGGGCGAGCCGGGAGAAGCTCTGGCTGACCATCAGGAGGAAGGTGAAACCCAGGCCGAACAGCATGAACAGCGGTGGTAGATAGACCGAGGCGTAATCGCTGCGCGGCAGGGCCTGGTAGGTGCGCATGCGCCAGCGGCCCTCCGGGCCCAGGTCGGTGAACTGCATGTCCACCGGGAACAGGCTGCGGCCATCTCTGCCCGTGCCGGACTCATAGATGCGCCGCTGGCCTTCGAAGACCTCCAGTACGAATCCATCCAGGTTCCTTCCCAGTTGGCGATCCAGGGTGGCGCTGATGTCCAGGCTGGCCACCAGCAGCGCCTTGGGTTGGCCGTCGATGTGCAGAGGTGTAGCGACCAGCGTGCTGTTGTCGGTGGCGCTGAAGCTCTGCGCCGGGCTCATCTGTGCAGCAGTACCCTGACGCACCTGTTGAAGCCAGTCGCGCAGCTCGGACTGGGCGAGGAAGCGCGCCAGCCAGTCGTCTGCCACGCGGTTGCGTCCTTGCTGCAGGAGTGGCTTGAGATCGGCGTCGAGTACGGCGATCAGGTTGAGGTTGGGGAAGTCCCGCAGGTAGCTGTCCGCTTCCTGTTGCCAGAGTCGCTCCGGCGGCATTCCTTCCAGGGTCTGCCAGCGCTCGGCCATGCGCTGGACGAGCTGCCGGCGCACGGTAACGGTATTTTCGATGGTGGATTGGGCGCGCAGCAGAAGCTGGTGGCTGTGGGCATTGAGGGTGGAAATCTCATTCAGGCTGAGGAGGAACCAGCCGATGCAGGTGGTCAGCGTGCCCAGAATGCCGGTGGCCATGGCACGCCGGTTCAGCAGGCTGCGCTGGTCCTGCGGCAGCGCACAGAGCATCAGCACGGCGGTGCCGAGCAGGGCGATGAAAAGGTGGGTGACGTGCCCGGCTTCCGGCCGGAAGGCGAAGCGAGGCAAGCCGTGGCCGGCGCCCAGCAGCGACAGTTCCGAAAGCAGTGCCAGACCGATCAGTGTGATACCACAGAGCTGGCTGAGCCAGCGGCCACCCTGGCGGGTGACGGCCAGGAGCATTGCCAGGCCGAAGAGGCAGGCGACGATCGCCAGTTCACTGCGAATGCGCCAATACCCACTGATTAGCGAGCGGCCATGGTCACTGCCGCCGGACAGCACGTTGTGTCCGAGGCTGTAAGCGGCCAGGGCGACCAGGGCCAGTCCCGCCAGCCACGAGGCGCGGCGCCAGGCGCGGGTAGCGCTCAGCAGGGCGCTGCCGGCGAAGATGGTGATCATCGCGCTGTCGGGCAGCAGTACCAGTTCGTAGCGCGCCGGATTGGTCATGACCGCGAAGGCGACCATGCTGGTGACGCCCAGCGCGATCAGGGCAAAAGCCAGGCAGTGCAGGTAAGCCTGGTAGCCGAGGTTGCGGTTGTGCTTGGCCATGGGGGCGTGCCGTTCCGGTGGCGGGGGTGGTACTGGCTGACCGGACTCAGTCATCCAGGTCGCAGTCCTCGAGCAGCACGGCGCCATCGGCGTCGCGGCGCACACGAGTCAGCCCCGGGTGCTCGCTTTCCAGGCGCAACAGTTCACGGTGCTGGCGCTCCAGGGTGTCCTGCTGGCCACGAACCTGTTCCAGTAGGCGACGGTTTTCGTCGCGCAGCAGGAAGAGGTCGACGGCGGCCTGCAGGGCGCTTTCGATGTCGTAGTTCTCCCAGGGTTTGGAGAGGAAGCGATAGACCTCGGCACGGTTGATCGCCTGCATCAGCGTGGCGCGGTCGCCATGGGCGCTGAGCAGCATGCGCAGGGCATCGGGCTGTCGCTGACGAGCGAACTGCAGATAGGTCAGGCCGTCCAGTTGCGGCATGTTGAGGTCGCAGATGATGGCGGCGTACTGGTGTTCGGCCAGCGCAGCCAATGCCGTTTCGGGGTTGTCGAAGGGGTGCAGGACCCAGCCCTGCGGTCGCAACAGGCGTTGCAGGGCGCTGAGGATATGGGGTTCGTCGTCCACCAGCTGGATCTTGATCATCGTGGCTGCTCCTTTGCCGTGCTCCCGGCTGCCTCCGGCAGGCGGACGTGAAGGGTATAGCGCGCGCCTTCGCTGGCCTCGAAGGCAATGAGCTTGTCGATCAGGGTGCGGCTGAGCTGTTTGCCTGCATTGAGCAGGAGCATGCCGCTGTCGGCCCGGAGATTTCGGGTCAGGACCATGCCCGGTTCCAGGCGACGGGTGTCGACGGCGAGGATGCCGGGATCAGCCTCAAGCAGGTCCGGCGCATGGCGGGTGCATAGATCGATGAATTGCCGGCAGAGCGCCGGATCGTAGAGGCGTCCTGCGTAACGGGCGAGAAGTTGCAGGGCTTCCGGTCGGGGCACCGGACGCTGCAGTACCAGCCCGCACTGCAGCTCGACGAAGTCCACTGCCAGTTTGAGCAGGCGTGCGCCGTAGGGAATGACTTCGCCGTGCAGTTGATCCGGGAAGCCGGTGCCATTCCAGCGTTCCTGGTGGTGGCGGATAAGCCGCCCAGCGTCGTGGAGCGGCTCCAGTGCCATGAGCAGACTTTCGCCCAGCTGCGGATAGCGGCAGTAGCGCTCCCGCTCCTCGCGGTGCAACAGGTCGCTGGGCCGGTTGAGCAGGTGGTCGTCCCAGGTCAGCTTGCCGAGGTTGTAGAGGGCTGCTGCCATGGCCAGGTCGCGGGTATCCGCCTCCGGCAACTGATGTTCGTTGGCAAAGGCCCGCACCAGGGCGATGACCTGGGCATTACCCTGCTTGTCGCCTGGAAGGCGCTGGGAGAGTAGGGAGGAGAACACTTCTGTGGCGGTCACGTAGCTGTGCCGCAGTTCGTCGTAAGCCAGGTCGAGCATGTCGGCGGTCTGTTGCAGCTCGGCGGTACGGTCGCGGACCCGCTGCTCCAGGCTGGCGTTGAGTTCCTGCAGGCGCTGGTTCTGTTCCAGGGTGAGGCGCTCGAGCCGCTGGTGCTCGCGCTCGGCATGCTGATGGGCGAGGGCCTGGCGCAGGGTGAAACGCAGCTCGTCGTCATTCCAGGGTTTGCCCAGATAGCGGTAGATCTGTCCCTGGTTGATGGCGCGGATGCTGGTGTCCAGATCGGTGGCGCCGGTGAGCATCAGCCGCAGTGTGCCGGGCCAGCGCTGTTGTACTTCGGCAAGCAGGGCGGGGCCATCGAGCCCGGGCATGCGGGCGTCGGAAACCACCAGGTCGACCTCGTTCGCGGCCAGCAGGCCGAGTGCCTCAGTGCCTCCGTTGGCGGTGAGCAGTTCGTAGGGTTCGCCTCGCAGGACACGTCGAAGGGCGCTCAGGATGTGTTCCTCGTCATCCACCAGCAGCAGGGTGGGGCGGTACTGGGCTTCACTCATGCCTGCGTCCCGCCGGGCAGGGGTTGCTTGCGGGGCAACCAGACGCGGAAGCGCGTGCCATGGCCGGGCTGGCTCACCACTTCGATGCGGCCGTTGTGTTTCTGCACGATGTTGTAGGAGAGCGCGAGACCCAGCCCCGTGCCTTTACCCACCGGTTTGGTGGTGAAGAAGGGCTCGTAGATACGATTGAGAATGGCCGGGTCGATGCCCTTGCCGTTGTCTTCTACCTCCAACCAGACCCAATCGCCTTGTTGGCCGCTGCGCAGGCAAATGCGGCCGAAACTCTCGATGGCATGGGCAGCATTGATCAGCAGGTTCATCACCACCTGGTTGATCTGCGATGGGATGCACTCCACCAGCGGCAGCTCGCCGTAATCGCGCACCACTTCGGCCTTGTACTTGAGTTCGTTGTTGACCAGATTGAGGGTACTGTCGAAACCCTTGTGCAGGTCGGCGGCGCGGAACTCCTCTTCTTCGATGTGGGAGAAGTCCTTGAGGGCGGTAATGATTTTCTTGACCCGTTCGATGCCATCCTCGGACTCGTGGATCAGGGCCTCGACGTCGTTGCGGATGTAGTCGTACTCCAGGCTGCGCTTGAGCTGCTGGAGTTCTTCCAGGCTCCCGACGCCGTCTACCGCGTCGACGATGCGCAGCAGGTCGTTGACGTAGCCGGTGAGGGTCTTGAGGTTGGAGAACACGTAGCCGATGGGGTTGTTGATCTCATGGGCCACGCCGGCGGCCAACTGGCCGATTGCTGCGAGCTTTTCCGACTGCAGCAGCTGGGCGTTGGCTTTCTCCAGCTTGTGTACCAGTTGTTCCTGTTCCAGCTGCTTGCTGCCCAGGGCGTTGAGAGCGGCGGCCAATTGCTCGTTGGAACGGGCGAATTCGGTGGTGTCGTAGAGCAATAGCCCCAGGCAGCGTTCACCGCCGCAATCGAAGGGAAACAGCAGGGTGCTCTGCAGGCGCAGGGGGGTCACCTGACCTTCGGGGCTGTAGGGGAGCTGGATCAGGTAGGGATCTTCCCGCCAGTGGGTGTAGGCGTGCAGACCCTGGTCGCGAGCCCTGGCCACCATCTTGCCGAGGCGTGGCGTGTCCGTTTCCGGGAAGACAGCGGTCAGGGGTTGTCGCAGGGCCGGGCCCAGGACTTTTCCGCTGCGCTGGCTGACGAATTCGTTCCAGTGAAGGATGCGCAGCTCCTGGTCGAGGATGATGACGCCCACCTCGATCTGTTCTACCAGGGCTCCGGCAAGGTCCAAAGGGCTGCTTTCCATGATGTCGCCCGCTTTTTTCGCTGTGGAACGGTTGGCAGGGTTGAATTCTGGCGCTTGTCCGACTTTGTTGTACGAAGTGTATGACAGATTTCAGGCGTCTGAATCCTGTCGAAGATTGCGCCTGATGGCGCCTGGGAATCCCTTCAACTGGAATGCAAGGTTAGACCATGGGGCTGGAGCCAAGGGCTGAGGCACAGGTTCGCTACGAATTCGGGTTTCCCGACGGCCGCCTATGGGTGCATGAGGTGGACCTGGCGGGGCAGAGCGAAAGCTCGGATAACGCGCCTGAATGGGCCCGGCTGGGCTTCGGGCAGTGCACCCATTGCCCGCTGAAGGCGACGGAGGTGCGCGATTGCCCCTTCGCGCGGGTGCTGGCGCGGCCGGTGGCGGTGCTGGCGCGTTCACCGTCTTACGAGGAAGTACGGGTGGCCGTGTTCTGGCGGGGCCGGGAAATTCGCCAGCAGACCACCTTGCAACGTGCGCTCGGCTCGCTGCTGGGACTGCTCGGGGCGACCAGCGGTTGCCCGCATACCCGGATGTTAAGGGCGATGGCCTGGTTCCATTGGCCATTCAGCAGCTCGGCGGAAACGCTTTATCGTGCCCTGGGCACCTACCTGCTTGGGCAGCACCTGCGCAGGCAGCGCGGGCTGGAACCGGACTGGGACATGGATGGCTTGCGCGAGCAGTACCGTAACCTGCGGCTGGTCAATCTGGGGATGGCCGGACGCCTGCGCGCTGCCGCGGAGGAGGATTCCAGCCTCAACGGACTGATCCTGCTGGACCTGCTGGCGGCCGACACCCTGTATTCGCTGGACAGCTACGAAGGGGAGCTGGATGGGTTCTTCGCGGAGTTTTTCGAGGACAGTTGAAGCGAGCTCTGTTGTGGGGGCGAATTTGTTCGCCAAGGGCAGCGACGTTGCCCCCTCGAACGCATCAGGGCGGACCTGTGGCCCGCTTGGCGATTGAAATCGCCCCTACAGAAGCACTCCAGCCGAGCGGTCAGCCGTTGAAACCCAGGCGTTCCTTCCAGCGCTTTTCCAGCGCCTTGGTTTCGTGGTCGAGCGGGTGGAATCCGGGGCGGTAGTAATCCAGATAGGGCTTGATCATCTTCGGGAAGTAACCGTTGCGCGGGCCGAGAAGCGTCTTCAGGCCACGGGCCCAGCTGCGCCAGTTGAACAGCTGGCCATCCTTGCGCATCAGGTGGACCTGGAAGGTCATGATCACGCCGAAGAACAGAAGCGTGGTCAGCACCATTGTGCCGGTGCGGATCAGGTAGCCGCCGCCAATTGCGTTGTAGGCGTCGTAGCAGACCGCCTTGTGTTCGTTTTCCTCGATCGCGTGCCACATCCACAGCTTGTACATCTTCGGGTCGTCCATCTGGGTGTTGATGTCTTCCCGGCGCAGCAGTTGCTCGGCCATGGTGGCGGTGAAGTGTTCCAGCGCGCATGTGGCGGCCAGGCGCTGCTTCCTGGTGGTGATGCGAGTGACCCACTCCAGCAGTACCTTGATGCGAAGTTCCAGGCGCTCCAGATCGATGCCGTGCTCGGCGGCGTAGTCGTTGTAGGTCGCGTGCTCCTTGGAGTGCATGGCTTCCTGGCCGATGAAGGCGCTGATGTCCTTCTGCAGCTGGGGGTCACTGACCTGGTCGCGCACGGCGCGGACGCTGTCGACGAAGAATTTTTCGCCGTACGGGAAGAGCGAGGAGAGGTTGTTCATGAAGTGCGTCATGAAGGGATCGCCACTCCACCAGTACTTCTGGGTCGACGCAAAGCTGAAGTCCATGCGGCGGACAGGAAAGTTGGCCTTGGGCAGGGGGGCGCTGGCGCTGGCTGTCATGCGGGAATCCTCTCGGGCTCGGCGAGCCGTCCATTCGTTGTTATCGGCGGGCACGTCAACCGTGCCATCAGTCGATGTAACTATTGAGGATCGAGCGAGGAGGCGCGAGGGGCTGGGCGCCAACTTTCGGCGGGTGATTGCGGCGTGGCGTGGGGTGAGGAGTAACGCCAGCCGGAAGCGATGTAACCCGCAGCGGCTGGCTGTGCTTCGGTTGGGGCCCGCTGGCGCAGGCCCGCAAGTCCGATCAGCGTTCGTCGAGGGCGAAGGCGGTTAGGGCGAAGGTGGGGATGCCGGCGTCGGCGAGGCGTTCGGAGCCTCCCAGCTCGGGCAGGTCGATGATGGCAGCGGCCTCGAACACGCTGGCGCCCATGCGCCGTACCAGGCGGGTGGCGGCCAGCAGGGTACCGCCGGTGGCGATCAGGTCATCGAAAATCAGTACCCTGTCGCCGTCGCACAGGCTGTCGCTATGCACTTCGAGGAAGGCTTCGCCGTATTCGGTCTGGTAGGGCTCGGAAAGCACGTCGGCCGGAAGTTTGCCTTGCTTGCGGAAGAGCACCAGGGGCTTATTGAGTTCGTAGGCGATGATCGAGCCGATCAGGAAACCACGAGCGTCCATCGCACCGATGTGGCTGAAGTCGGCTTCGACGTAGCGCTGGATGAAGCTGTCGGCCACCAGGCGCAGGGCGCGGGGGGACTGGAACAGCGGTGTGATGTCGCGGAACACGACGCCGGGCTTGGGGAAGTCCGCAACAGGGCGGATCAGTGTCTTGATGGAGAAGTCGTCGAAGATCATCGTGGATGCCTGATGGGAAGGGCGGGTGGAACAGGCGGGGCCGTCAGATTGGCGGGCCCGCAACAATCAGCTTTCGATGGTCCCGCCAGCCATGGCGCAGAGTTCGATTGGGTCGAGGATATGCACTTCCTTGCCCTCGGCAGCGATCAGGTTGGCCTGCTGGAATCGGGTGAAGACCCGGGAAACGGTTTCGACCGCCAGCCCCAGGTAGTTGCCGATTTCGTTGCGCGACATGGCCAGGCGGAACTGATTGGCGGAGAAACCACGGGCGCGGAAGCGGGCCGAAAGGTTGACCAGGAAGGTGGCGATGCGCTCATCGGCTGTCTTCTTGGAAAGCAGCAGCATCATCTGTTGGTCGTCGCGGATTTCACGGCTCATCACACGCATCAATTGGCGGCGCAACTGCGGCAACTGGACCGAGAGCTCATCGAGGCGCTCGAAGGGAATTTCGCACACGGAGGTGGTTTCCAGTGCCTGGGCGGAAACCGGGTAAAGCTCGGTATCCATGCCAGAGAGGCCAACCAGTTCGCTGGGCAGGTGGAAACCGGTGATCTGTTCTTCGCCGGTGTCGGTCACGGTGAAGGTCTTGAGCGCACCGGAGCGCACGGCGAAGACTGAACCGAAGGCATCGCCTTGGCGGAAAAGGAGCTCACCTTTCTTCAGGGGACGGCCGCGCTTGACGATTTCGTCCAGCGAATCCATGTCCTCCATGTTGAGCGACAGCGGCAGGCAGAGTGCGGCCAAGCTGCAATCCTTGCAATGGGCCTGGGGGAGGTTGCGCACCTTGATGATCTCGGACATGAGCTATTCCTTGCAGAGCAAACACACATAGCGCGTAAGGTTAACGCAGGGTCCTGGCAACGGCCAGAAAAAGCCTGCCTGACTCTCAGTTCAAGATTGATCGATAACGGCCGATATCTGGGCTGAGTTTCAGGCAAGGAGCGGCCTTATGTTGCGCTTTGATACCAATGGCCCGGTGTATCGGGTAGCTGACGCAGTGCGGCGACAGGTCGCACGTGAGGACGACGCCCCCGTTGACCAGAATGCCGTGCGCCAGGGGATCCGCGTCAGTCTTTCCGATCTGGGCAAGACGCGTGCGGCACAGAAAAACGACGACATCGATCAGAGCAGTCTGCCCGATGGCATCAAGGAGCTGTTGAAGTTGATCCGCGCGCTAAAGGCGCAGATTGCGGAGCGGCAGGCTGAACTGGAGGCAATAGCAGCCGACCAGAGCCTGGACGAGGAAGCCCGTTTGCAGCGCCTGGAAGCGTTGCGCGGCGAACTGGCTTCACTGCAAGGCGCGCTCAGCAGTGCCAACCTCAATCTCGCCAAAGCGATTCGCGAAGCCGGGCTCAGCGATGAGCAATCGCTCGAAGTCGGCAAGCTGCTGAGCGCATGAGTCGGCTCAGATCACCCGTGAGAAACGCTGCTGGTTGTGGTCGGCCAGGTAGTGGTCGAAGAGCATGCACAGGGAACGTACCAGGAGACGACCGGCAGGCAGTACGTCGATTCGGCTGTCAGTGAGGTCGATCAGACGATCCTGGTGCATTTGCTGAAGTTGCGGCCAGATATTGGCGAAATAGCCGCGGAACTCAATATTGAAACGGGTTTCGATGCTGGCGAAATCCAGTTCGAATTCACAGATCAGTTGTTGAATCACCGCCCGTCGGATGCGGTCATCCTCGTCGCACAGCAAACCGCGATTGGTTGCGAGCAGATTCCGCTCCAGTTCGCCCTGGTACTCGTTGAGTTGCACCGCGTTCTGGCAGTAGAGGTCGCCAATCTGGCTGATGGCGGAAACGCCGAGACCAATCAGGTCGCAATGACCGTGGGTGGTATAGCCTTGGAAATTTCGCTGCAGGCGGCCGTCTTCCTGGGCGATGGCCAGTTCATCGTCAGGCAGGGCGAAGTGGTCCATGCCGATGTAACGATACCCGGCGGCGCTCAGTTGCTCGACGCTACGCTGGAGCATTTCCAGCTTCTGTCCGGGGCTGGGAAGGTCTTCACCGCGAATCCGCCGCTGCGGCATGAAGCGATCTGGCAAGTGGGCGTAATTGAACACCGAGAGCCGGTCCGGTTGCAGGGCGATCACTTCGTTCACGGTGCGGGCAAAGCTCTCCGGGGTCTGCTTGGGTAGGCCATAGATCAGGTCCAGATTCAGCGAACGGTACTGCAAGGTGCGCGCGGCTTCGACTATGGCACGGGTCTCATCGAGGCTTTGCAGGCGGTTGACAGCGCGTTGCACTGCTGGCTCGAGGTCCTGTACGCCGAGGCTGACGCGGTTGAACCCCAAGTCGCGGAGAAGGCCCATGGTGGACCAGTCGGCCTCGCGAGGGTCGATCTCGATGCCGTAGTCGCCGGAGTCGTCGTCCAGCAGATTGAAGTGCTTGTGTAGATGGCCCATGAGCCGTCGCAGTTCATCATGACTCAGGAAGGTGGGGGTGCCGCCACCAAAGTGCAGCTGCTCGACTTTCTGTTGCGGATCGAGGTGGCAGGCGATGAGTTCGATTTCCCGCTCCAGGTGCTCCAGGTAGGGCAGGGCGCGGCCGCGGTCCTTGGTGATGACCTTGTTGCAGGCGCAGTAGTAGCAGATGTTCGCGCAGAACGGCACGTGTACGTACAGCGATAGCGGACGGCGGGCTTTGCGGCTATCGCGCAGGGCGTGGAGCAGGTCGAATGACCCCACCTTGTGGTTGAACTGAACGGCGGTGGGGTAGGAGGTGTAGCGGGGGCCTGGAGTGTCGTAGCGGCGGATCAGGTCCGCGTCCCAGCGAATATTGTCGAGCATACGGGAATCCCCGGTTCGGCTGTCTGTGCCAGGGAGTCTATGGGGCCGCCATCAGGGCGACCTTGATTTGCATCAAGCCGTCTAAGGGCTGTGGGTGCCGTGCTGGTGCTCGTTGCTGCCGGCGCTGCTGTCATGGGCTCCGTGTCCCATCAGCCAGGCCTGGTGCGGGCCGGGGAGGGTCCAGAGGCCGAAGAGGATCACCAGCACGCCGCCGGCGACGCGAACCCCACGCTTGCGCAGCAGGGTCGTCACGCGTTCGGCGGCAAGACCGGTGGCGATCAGCACCGGAAGGGTACCGACCCCGAAAGCGAGCATCAGCAAGGTGCTGTCCACAGCAGACCCCTGGCTGGCGGACCAGAGCAGGGTGCTGTAGACAAGGCCGCACGGCAGCCAGCCCCAGAGTCCGCCCAGCAGCAGGGCGCGAGGCAGGCTGGACACCGGCAGCAGCTTGCGCGCCACAGGCTGGATATGGCGCCAGAGCCCTTGCCCCAAGGCCTCGATGCGGGTCAGGCCGCTCCACCAACCGGCCAGGTAGAGCCCCATGCAGATCAGCAGCAGCGCGGCCACGACTCGCAGGGCCATGGCTGCCGGACTGCTGGCGACGGCCCAGCCGGCCAAGCCGATGAGCAAACCGGCAAAGGCGTAGCTGAGGATGCGCCCAAGGTTGTAGGCCAGCAGCAGGCGCAGTCGGCGGGCGCGCTGTTCAGGAGGAATGGCCAGTGTCAGCGCGCCCATCAGGCCGCCGCACATGCCGAGGCAATGGCCGCCGCCGAGCAGACCGAGTATGAGCGCGGAAAGCAGCAGGGGAGCGAGTTCAGCCACGGGGATTGTCCTGCTCGTCCTCTTTGTCTTTCTCGCTGCCCTCGGCTTCGGCAACGCCGGCCTTGTGCTTGGGGTCCTCGTCATCGAAGAGGATGCTGTGGGCCGGGCCGTCGAGGTCGTCGTACTGGCCACTGTCCACGGCCCAGAAGAACAGCCAGATGGCGAAACCGACCAGGCCGATGGCGACCGGGATCAGTATGTAAAGCGCTGGCATCAGGGGCTCCGATTGAAGATTCGTGGGTCAGGTGCGGGCCAGGCGCAGGGCGTTGACCACCACCAGCAGCGAGCTGACCGACATGCCGAAGGCAGCCCAGAGAGGGGTGATCCAGCCGAGGGCGGCGAAGGGCAGCACCAGACCATTGTACAAGGTCGCCCAGGCCAGGTTTTCAATGATGATGCGGCGTGTCCGCCGAGCCAGGGTGAACGCCTGGACAAGACTGTCTAGTCGGTTGGAAAGCAGCACGGCATCCGCGCTGGTCTTGGCCAGGTCGGTAGCGCTGCCCATGGCGACGCTGATATCCGCTCCAGCCAGGACCGGTACGTCGTTGACTCCGTCACCCAGCATCAGCACCTTGTGGCCGTGTTCATGGAGTTGGCGCAGCACTTCAAGCTTGGCATCCGGAGTCAGGCCGCCACGGGCATCTTCGATGCCCAGCTGGCGAGCGATGCCGTGCACCATGGGTGAACTGTCGCCGGACAGCAGCAGGAGTTTCCAGCCACGTTCGCGGCAGGCATCCAGCAGGGCAGGGGCGTCTTCCCGCAGACGATCGTCAAGGACGAACCAGGCCAGCGGCCCCTGTTCATCACCCAGCAATAGCCACTGCCCCTGGTTGCCGGGAATGTCGGGTGCCGCCGTGCGGCTGAGCTCAGCGACGAAACCGGGCTGACCGATGCGCAGTTGTCTATCGCCGACACGACCTTCCAGCCCGCGACCGGGCACGCTTTCTACTTGAGCGGCTGCTTGCGGAGCACGGCCGAAAGCACGGGCAATGGGGTGTTCTGAACGGTTCTCGAGGGCCGCGGCCAGACTCAGGCAGGCATCGCGATCCAGGTCTCCCAGAGGGTGGATGGCGCTCAGGGTCAGGCGGCCTTCGGTCAGGGTGCCGGTCTTGTCGAATATCACCGTGTCGATCTGGTTCAGCCCCTCCAGCACGTGGCCACGGGTCAGAAGCAGGCCGAGCTTGTGCAGGCTGCCTGTCGCGGTAGTCAGAGCGGTCGGGGTGGCCAGGGCCAAGGCGCAGGGGCAGGTGGCTACCAGCAGGGAAAGCACAACCCAGAAGGCGCGATCCGGATCGATCTCCCACCATACGATACCGACAATAGCGGCAGCTGCGAGCACGATCAGCAGGAACCACTGGGCAACCTTGTCGGCTACTTCGGCCAGGCGCGGCTTGTCCGCCTGGGCGCGTTCCAGCAGACGGACTATGGCTGAGAGACGGGTATCGTCGCCCAGCGCTTGGACTTCGATGGTGAGCGGACCTTCGACGTTCAGGGTGCCGGCGGTTACCGCATCGCCTTCGCCGCGTGGATGGGGCAGGTATTCACCAGTTAGCAGGGACTCGTCGACGCTCGACTGACCGGACAGGATCTGGCCATCGGCTGGCAGCAGGGCGCCCGGGGGGACCAGCACGCGATCACCGGTCTTCAGTTCGCTGAGCAGGATGCGCTCGCTATGTCCTGTCTCGTCCAGACGCAGGCAGGAGGCTGGCAACAGGTTGACCAGTTGCGCGGTGGCCGCAGCGGTGCGCTCCCGAGCGCGGCGCTCCAGGTAGCGGCCTGCCAGCAGGAACAGGGCGAACATTCCCACGGCATCGAAGTACAACTCTCCGATGCCGGTCACCGTGGACCAGATGCCCGCAACGTAGGCACCGCCGATGGCCAGTGAGACGGAAACGTCCATGGTCAGGTGGCGAGTGCGCAGATCGCGCAGGGCTCCGCGGAAGAACTGGCCGCAGCAATAGAAGACGATTGGCGTGGTCAGGAACAGGCTGACCCAGCGCAGGATGGTATCCAGCTCGGGTGAGAGGTCGATATTGAATTCCGGCCAGGTCGCCATAGCGGCCATCATCACCTGCATCCAGAGCAGGCCGGCGACACCGAGCTGGCGCATGGCGCGCCGGTTCTCGCTGGCGAGGTGTACGGCGGCTTCGTCGGCCTTGTAGGGGTGACCGGCGTAACCGATCTTGCGCAGCTCTTTCAGCAACTGGCTCAGTGGCAGTTGGCTGTCGGACCAACGCACTTGCAGGCGATGGTTGGACAGGTTGAGGTTGGCCTCGGCAACACCCGGTAGAGCCTTCAGGTGTTTTTCGATCAACCAGCCACAGGCGGCGCAACTGATACCTTCGATCAACAGGCAGGTCTCGCTCAGTTCGCCCTGGTGCTGCACGAAGGGCTGTTGCACTTCGGCACGGTCGTAGAGGGCCAGCTCGTCAGGTAGCTCGCGGGGCAGGGCGTCGGGATTGGGGGCAGTGTCGCTGCGGTGGTGGTAGTAGTTCTCCAGGCCGCCGGCGACGATGGCTTCGGCCACGGCCTGGCATCCCGGGCAACACATGGCCCGCGTCTCTCCCAGCACGCGGGCCTCGAAACGGCTGCCGGCCGGAACCGGCAAACCACAGTGGTAGCAGGGAAGCGGTGCGCTCATGCGCTTATTCGCCGAGGCGGATAACGCTGCCCTTGTCGAGGGTTTCTTCCTCGAACAGACGCCAGTCCTGGCCCTGCTCCTGGCCGATCAGTTCGACGAAGCGACGGCCGTTGACCGGATCCTGAAGATGGCCGCGGTATTGGCCGTCGGCCTGGGGCTGTAGCACGACGCGGCGATCTTTCTCCGGCTGGGTAGGGGAGAGCAGGCTCAGTACCAGTTGTTGCGGACGGCTTTCGCCCACGAGTTGCAGCGCGACTTCGCCGCTGCCTTCGTCGATTTTCAGGCTGGCTTGCATGCCAAGCTGCGTGGCCAGGTTCTCACGCTCCAGCGAGGTGTTGATACCCTTGCCGACTTCGTAATAGTTGTCAGCGACCAGGCTCGGCGGGTTACGTGTGGCAATCACCAGCATGGTGGTGCCTAGGACCACCGATGTGCCGAGGATGGCGAGGATGAACCACGGCCAAGGCTGTTTGTACCAGGGGCTGGGAGTGTCGGACTGCATGGGTCTTCCGTTTGCTAGCGGACGCTTGGGCCGATGAAGCGGCTGTCTGCGTCGGTCTTGATACTGGGGTCATCCGCGCTGTGGACGCGGAAGAGGATCTTGTTGGTGCTGGACGGCAGCTGGTCGGGCTCGATGGACAGTTCCACCGGTACCGAGAGCACTTCGCCGGCGTCGGCGCGGACTTCGCGCTTGCCTTCGTAAACCAGTCCATCGAGGCCTTCGGCATCAATGACGAAGGTCTGATCGACCTGTGCCTTGTTCATGATCTTCAGGGTGTAGACGTTCTCGATGCGCCCCTGCTCGTTCTCGCGGAACAACACGCGGTCCTTGATTACGTCCAGTTCAACCAGGGAGCGGATGGCTACGGCGTAGGCAAAAAGGCCGATCATGGCAACGAGGGCGATAGCGTAACCGATCAGACGTGGGCGCATCAGATGGGTTTTCTGGCCATTCAGGTTGTGCTCAGTCGTGTAGCTGATCAGCCCTTTCGGGTAGTTCATCTTTTCCATGATGCTGTCACAGGCGTCGATGCAGGCGGCACAGCCGATGCACTCGATCTGCAGTCCATCACGGATGTCGATACCAGTGGGGCAGACCTGAACGCACATGGTGCAGTCGATGCAGTCACCCAGGCCCTGGGCCTTGTAGTCGAGGCCCTTCTTGCGTGGGCCACGAGACTCGCCACGGCGCGGATCGTAGGAAACGATCAGGGTGTCCTTGTCGAACATCACGCTCTGGAAGCGTGCGTAGGGGCACATGTAGATGCACACCTGTTCGCGCAGCCAGCCAGCGTTGCCGTAGGTGGCGAAGGTGAAGAACGCGATCCAGAAGTAGGCCCAGCCGCTGGCAGAGCCGGTGAAGAAGTCGATAACCAGGTCGCGGATGGGGGTGAAGTAGCCGACGAAGGTCAAGCCGGTGGCGAAGCCGATCAGCAACCAGAGGCCGTGCTTGGCTGACTTGCGCAGAAGCTTCTGGCCGCTCATGGAGGCCTTGTCGAGCCTCATGCGCTGGTTACGGTCACCCTCGGTGACTTTCTCGCACCACATGAAGATCCACGTCCAGACACTCTGGGGGCAGGTGTAGCCGCACCAGACGCGTCCAGCGAAGACGGTAATGAAGAACAGGCCGAAGGCACAGATGATCAACAGCCAGGAGAGAAGGACGAAGTCCTGTGGCCAGAAAGTGGCGCCGAAGATGTAGAACTTGCGCTCTGGCAGGTTCCACCAGACAGCCTGGCGGTCGTTCCAGCTGAGCCAGACGGTACCGAAGTAGAGCAGGAAGAGGAAGGCTCCGCCGGTCATCCGAAGGTTGCGGAACAGGCCAGTGAAGGCTCGGGTGTAGATCTTTTCGCGGCTGGCGTACAGGTCGGTGGTTTCACCGCCCTTGGCCGGGGGAGGGGTGACGTTCTTGACGGGAATCTGTTCGCTCATCGTTCTCATACCACGGCGGTTGTCGGCGCCCTGACCAGTACATGGCCGGTCGGAGTCTTTCTGCCCGCTATATATGGTACGCCTGATAGCGGCCTGCCATGTGCGACAGTGCGTCGCGCATGGCAGGCGAGGGTATTACTTGGTTTCAGCTTCTGCAGCAGGTTTCTGCGACAGGCTGTACACGTAGGCAGCCAGCAGGTGCACCTTGTCGTTACCGAGGATTTGCTCCTGGGCCGGCATGGTGCCTTGGCGACCATAGCGGATGGTCTGTTGCAGCTGGGCGTAGCTGCTGCCGTAGATGAAGGCGCTCGGGTGGGTCAGGTTCGGAGCGCCCATCGCCGGGGTGCCTTTGCCTTCCGGACCGTGGCAGGCCACACAGTTGGCAGCGTAGATGGCTTTACCGGCTTCCGGATCAGCCTTCACGTCCTTCGGCAGATCGCGACCGTGCAGGGTCACGCGCAGGAAGGCAGCAACGTCGCGTACGCCCTGGTCGCCGACGACTTCACCCCAGGCTGGCATCACGCCGTGGCGGCCACCCATGATGGTGGTCTTGATGGTGGCGGCTTCGCCACCCCAGCGCCAGTCTTGGTCGGTGAGGTTCGGGAAACCGTAGGCGCCCTTGGCGTCGGAGCCATGGCACACGGAGCAGTAGGACGCGAACATGCGGCCGCCCATTTTCAGGGCTTTCGGGTCCTGGGCCACTTCCTCGATCGGCATGGCAGCGTACTTGGCGAAGATCGGACCGTATTCCTTATCGGCCTTGTCCATCTCCTTTTCCCACTGGTGAACGCCAGTCCAGCCGGTCTGGCCGTTGGCGAAAGGCTTGCCGTCGGTTACTTCGTTGTAACCGGGGAAGATGCCTTTCCAGTTGCCCATGCCCGGGTACATGATCAGGTAGCCGACGGCGAAGATCAGGGTGCCGACGAACAGCATGAACCACCACTTGGGCAGCGGGTTGTCATATTCCTCGATGCCGTCGAAAGCATGGCCGACGGTTTCTTCGGTGCTTTCCTGGCGCTGGCCACGACGGGTGGCGAAGATCAGCCAGGTCAGCGCTACCAGCGTGGCGCTGGTGAGCAGGGTTACATACCAACTCCAGAACGAAGTCATTCTTTGTTACTCCTAGAATCTTGCTCGTCGCGCTCGGAGGATTTGGGCGGCTCATCCGCGAAGGGCAGGTTGGCAGCTTCGTCGAAGCTGCTTTTGCGCTTGCTGCTGTAGGCCCAGAGCACGACGCCGATGAAGGCGACGAAGACAACGAAGGTACCTATGCCGCGGAGAGTCCCGATATCCATCTTGCGTTACCGTTTGTTCTTGATAGAGGTGCCCAGGCCTTGCAGGAACGCGACCAGCGCGTCCATCTCGGTCTTGCCTTTGACTGCCGCCTTGGCGCCGGCGATGTCTTCGTCGGTGTAGGGCACGCCCAGCTTGCGCAGAGCTTCCATCTTGTCAGCGGTGTGCTTGCCGTCGAGCTTGTTCTCAACCAGCCAGGGGTAGGCGGGCATCTTCGATTCCGGCACTACGTTGCGCGGGTTGTACAGGTGCGCACGTTGCCAGTCATCGGAGTAGCGGCCGCCAACGCGTGCCAGGTCCGGGCCGGTACGCTTGGAGCCCCACAGGAAGGGGTGATCCCAGACGCTTTCGCCAGCGACGGAGTAGTGGCCGTACCGCTCGGTTTCGGCACGGAACGGACGGACCATCTGCGAGTGGCAGCCAACGCAACCTTCGCGGATGTAGATGTCACGGCCTTCAAGTTCCAGCGCTGTGCGCGGCTTCATGCCTTCCACAGGAGTGTTGGTGACGTCCTGGAAGAACAGCGGCACGATCTGCACGAGGCCGCCAATGCTCACGGCAATGACCATGAACAGGGCCAGCAGGCCGATGTTCTTCTCAACTAATTCGTGTTGCTTCATTAGTGAGCTCCTTGCGGGATCTGCGCAGCGGCGTCGTATTCAGCCGGCTTCGCAGCACGTACGGTGCGATAGGTGTTGTAGGCCATCAGCAGCATGCCGGCTACGAAGAAGGCGCCGCCGATCATGCGCACCAGGTAACCCGGGTGGCTGGCTTCCAGCGCTTCGACGAAGGAGTAGGTGAGGGTGCCGTCTTCGTTGACCGCACGCCACATCAGACCCTGGGTGATGCCGTTGACCCACATGGAGGCGATGTACAGAACGGTACCGATGGTAGCCAGCCAGAAGTGGGCGTTGATCAGGCCAACACTGTGCATCTGCTCGCGGGCGAACACCTTCGGAATCAGGTGGTACAGCGAACCGATGGAGATCATCGCTACCCAGCCGAGGGCGCCGGCGTGTACGTGGCCGATGGTCCAGTCGGTGTAGTGGGAAAGGGCGTTGACGGTCTTGATGGCCATCATCGGGCCTTCGAAGGTGGACATGCCGTAGAAGGCCAGGGATACCACCAGGAAGCGCAGGATGGGGTCGGAACGCAGCTTATGCCAGGCGCCGGACAGGCTCATCATGCCGTTGATCATGCCACCCCAGCTCGGGGCCAGCAGGATCAGGGACATGGCCATGCCCAGGGACTGGGCCCAGTCCGGCAGGGCGGTGTAGTGCAGGTGGTGCGGACCAGCCCAGATGTACAGGGTGATCAGCGCCCAGAAGTGCACGATGGACAGGCGGTAGGAGTAGATCGGACGCTCCGCCTGCTTCGGTACGAAGTAATACATCATCCCCAGGAAGCCGGTGGTGAGGAAGAAGCCCACGGCGTTATGGCCGTACCACCACTGGATCATGGCGTCGGTCGCGCCGGCGTACATGGAGTACGACTTGAAGGCGTAGACCGGCATTTCCATGCTGTTGACGATGTGCAGCATGGCGGTAACCAGGATGAAAGCGCCGAAGAACCAGTTGCCCACGTAGATGTGCTTGGTCTTGCGCTTGATGATGGTTCCGAAGAAGACGACGCAGTAGGTGATCCAGACGATACCCAGGAGGATGTCGATCGGCCACTCCAGTTCAGCGTATTCCTTGGAGGAGGTGTAACCCAGCGGCAGGGTGATGACTGCCAGCACAATCACGGCTTGCCAGCCCCAGAAGGTGAAGGCGGCCAGACTATCGGATACCAGACGGGTCTGGCAGGTGCGCTGCACCACATAGTAGGAAGTGGCGAAGAGTGCGCATCCGCCGAAGGCGAAGATCACCGCGTTGGTATGCAGGGGACGCAGGCGGCCGAACGAAGTCCAGGGAAGGTTCAGGTTGAGTTCCGGCCACACGAGTTGTGCGGCGATGAACACGCCTAGACCCATCCCTATGACCCCCCAGATCACCGTCATAATGGCGAACTGGCGGACCACCTTATAGTTATAAGCAGTCTGACTGATTGCTGTGCTCATGCTAGGGGTTCCACGGTTAATGGAGTTTTTTGGGGACAAAAAATCGGCGGCAAGTATGGAGAAAGAGGGTAGCCATTGCAACGACACAAGCCGACACAATCCGGGCTGAGAGGCCCACTGGACAAGGATTTGCGGCTGTGCTGGCGACTCTTTTCGACTTGCCGTCGACGCCAGGGGTGTTGCGTGGCTGGAGGGATCGCCTTGGAGTTGTGACAAGTAGCGACTGAAAAGCAGCTTAGTCGATGTCAAATGGGCGAGGGTGCTACTGGTCGGAGAGGTGCGACACTGGGTCGCACTATATAAAGGAAGGGGTGGACACTTCCCTGTGTCCCAGGTACCCGGCTCAGGGTGCCTTTTTGCGCGGCATG
Organism: Pseudomonas sp. DY-1; assembly: GCF_003626975.1. NCBI lineage: Bacteria > Pseudomonadati > Pseudomonadota > Gammaproteobacteria > Pseudomonadales > Pseudomonadaceae > Pseudomonas > Pseudomonas sp. DY-1. The sequence goes on from NZ_CP032616.1 coordinate 414,565, forward strand.
CAGTTCGGCCTTGCGGCCTGGCTGCCAGGTTGGAGCGGCGCTTCCTTGCACCACCCCAGCTTTCCTATTACTTGATCGCTAACTCTTGGTCCTTTCGGGACAGGCTGTAGATGTAAGCAGCGAGTACATGGACCTTGTCCTGGCCCAGGTACTCTTGCTGTGCGGGCATCTGGCCATTGCGGCCGTGGCGAATGGTCTGTTGCAGTTGGGCGAGGCTCGAGCCGTAGATCCAGCCGGCCGGGTGAGTCAGGTCAGGCGCCCCCATGGCTTCAGTGCCCTTGCCTTCGGCGCCATGACAGGCAACGCAGGTACTCGCGAAGAGTGCCTTGCCGGCTTCCGGGTCAGCCTTGGTGCCTTCCGGCAGATTCAAGCCTGCCAAGTCCTGTCGCACATAGGCAGCGACGTTCTTCACGCCTTCGTCACCCAGCACTTCGCCCCAGGCCGGCATGGCAGCGATGCGACCATGGAGAATGGTCGTTTTGATGGTTTCCGCTTCGCCTCCCCAGCGCCAGTTGTTGTCGGCGAGGTTCGGGAAACCCATGGCGCCTTTGGCATCCGAGCCATGGCAGATCGAGCAATAGGTGGCGAACAGGCGTCCGCCCATCTTCATCGCCTGCGGGTCCTGGGCTACTTCTTCGATGGACATGGCCGAGTAGCGGGCGAAGATCGGTCCGTACTGTTGTTCGGCCTTGTTCACTTCGCGCTGCCATTGGCCCTCCTGGGTCCAGCCTTCGGCGTAACCGGGGAACAGGCCTTTCCAGTTCCCCAGGCCCGGGTACATGACCAGGTAGCCGACGGCGAAGATCAGGGTGCCGACGAACAGCAGGAACCACCACTTGGGTAGAGGGTTGTCATATTCCTCGATGCCGTCGAAGGCGTGTCCCATGGTCTTATCGGTGGTGCCCTTGGACTCGCCCCTGCGGGTGGCGAAGATCAGCCAGAGCAGTGCCAGCAAGGTGAATATGGTGAGCAGGGAGATGTACCAGCTCCAGAAAGTGGTCATGCGCGATTGCTCCTAGAATCGTTCCGGTCATCGTCGGCGAAGGGCAGATTGGCAGCCTCGTCGAAGCTGGCCTTGCGTTTCCCGCTGTAGGCCCAGCAGATCACTCCGAGGGTGGCGATCAGCACCAGCAGGGTGCCAAGGCCACGCAGGGTTCCGATGTCCATGGACTTACCTCTTGCTTTTCAGGCTGGTCCCCAGTACCTGCAGGTAGGCGACCAGGGCGTCCATTTCGGTCTTGCCCTTGACCGCAGCCTGGGCGCCCGCGACGTCTTCGTCGCTGTAGGGCACGCCGAGGGTCTGCATGGCGCGGACCTTGGCGGCCGTGTCTTTGCCGTCCAGGGTGTTCTCCACGAGCCAAGGGTAGGCGGGCATCTTCGATTCCGGCACTACGTTGCGCGGGTTGTACAGGTGGGCACGGTGCCAGTCGTCCGAGTAGCGGGCACCAACACGGGCCAGGTCCGGGCCGGTACGCTTGGAGCCCCACAGGAAGGGGTGATCCCAGACACTTTCGCCTGCAACGGAGTAGTGGCCGTACCGCTCGGTTTCGGCACGGAACGGACGGATCATCTGCGAGTGGCAGCCAACGCAGCCTTCGCGGATGTAGATGTCACGGCCTTCCAGTTGCAGGGCGGTGTAGGGCTTCATGCCTTCCACTGGTGTGTTGGTCACGTCCTGGAAGAACAGCGGCACGATCTGCACCAGGCCGCCGATGCTGACCGCCAGGATCATGAACAGCGCCAGGAGACCGACGTTCTTTTCGAGTTTCTCGTGCTGTTTCATCAATGGGCTCCTTGCGGGATCTGCGCAGCAGCGTCGTATTCGGCGGGCTCGGAGGCCTTCACGGTGCGCCAGGTGTTCCAGGCCATGAGGAACATGCCGCTAAAGAAGATGGCGCCGCCGATCACTCGTACCACGAAGCCGGGGTGGCTGGCTTCCAGCGCTTCGACGAAGGAGTAGGTGAGGGTGCCGTCTTCGTTGACCGCGCGCCACATCAAGCCCTGGGTGATGCCGTTCACCCACATGGAGGCGATGTACAGAACGGTACCGATGGTGGCCAACCAGAAATGGGCGTTGATCAGGCCGGTGCTGTACATCTGCTCGCGACCGAACACCTTCGGAATCAGGTGGTACAGCGAGCCGATGGACACCATTGCGACCCAGCCGAGGGCGCCGGCGTGTACGTGGCCGATGGTCCAGTCGGTGTAGTGGGACAGCGCGTTGACGGTCTTGATGGCCATCATCGGGCCTTCGAAGGTGGACATGCCGTAGAAGGCCAGGGATACCACCAGGAAGCGCAGGATGGGGTCGGAACGCAGCTTATGCCAGGCCCCGGAGAGGGTCATCATGCCGTTGATCATGCCGCCCCAGCTCGGGGCCAGCAGCACCAGGGACATCACCATGCCAAGGGACTGGGCCCAGTCCGGCAGGGCGGTGTAGTGCAGGTGGTGCGGACCAGCCCAGATGTAAACCGCGATCAGTGCCCAGAAGTGCACGATGGACAGGCGGTAGGAGTACACCGGGCGCTCGGCTTGCTTGGGCACGAAGTAATACATCATCCCCAGGAAGCCAGCGGTGAGGAAGAAGCCCACGGCGTTGTGGCCGTACCACCACTGGATCATGGCGTCGGTGGCTCCCGAGTAAAGCGAGTAGGACTTGGTCAGGGTGACCGGGATTTCGAGGTTGTTCACCAGGTGGAGGATGGCGACGGTGAGGATGAAGCCACCGAAGAACCAGTTGCCCACGTAGATGTGTTTGGTCTTGCGCTTCACCACGGTCCCGAAGAAGACGATGGCGTAGCTGACCCAGACAATGGTGATCAGAATGTCGATCGGCCATTCCAGCTCGGCGTATTCTTTCGAGCTGGTCCAGCCCATCGGCAGGCTGATCGCGGCCAGCACGATCACCAGTTGCCAGCCCCAGAAGGTGAAAGCGGCAAGCTTGTCGGAAATCAGGCGGGTCTGGCTGGTACGCTGAACGGCGTAGTAGCTGGTGGCGAATAGAGCGCATCCGCCAAATGCGAAGATCACTGCGTTGGTGTGCAGTGGGCGCAATCGGCCGAAGCTCGTCCAGGGAAGGTTGAAGTTTAGTTCCGGCCAGGCCAATTGTGCGGCAATGAGAACGCCGAGCCCCATCCCGACTATTCCCCAAACCACCGTCATGATGGCGAATTGGCGGACCACCTTGTAGTTATAGGCGGTACTGCTTGCTGTGCTCATTTTATGGGCTTCCGTCCACGGTTTTTGGATTGCGCGGCAAGCATGGTGAAAGCCCATTTGGAGGCTATTGATCTGGATCAATCGCCCATATTCGACGGAGAAGTCTGAATGCTTTTGTGGAACAGGCCTGAAGGCCCGGCTTCGCACACCTTGATCCTGGCCCATGGCGCCGGGGCCCCCATGGATAGCCCGTTCATGGATGACATGGCGCAAAGGCTTGCCGCGCGCGGTGTTGCAGTGGCCCGCTTCGAGTTTCCCTACATGGCCGCACGACGCGAAGATGGCCGTCGCCGACCACCGAATCCCCAGCCCCAGCTACTGAACTGCTGGCGGGAGGTTCACGCCCTCGTGCGACAGCAAGTCACAGGGCCCCTGGCCATAGGCGGCAAGTCCATGGGAGGGCGGATGGCCAGCCTGCTGGCCGATGAGCTGGGCGCTCCCGCGCTGGTCTGCCTGGGATATCCATTCCATGCCGTAGGCAAGGCGGACAAACCCCGTGTGGCCCATCTGGCTGACCTGAAAACTTCGACGCTGATCCTCCAGGGTGAGCGTGACCCCATGGGCGATCGTCTGACAGTGGCGGGGTACGGCCTGTCGGATGCCATTGGCATGCACTGGCTGGCAGCAGCGGACCACGACTTGAAGCCCCTCAAGGCGTCGGGCCTGACCCATGAGCAGCACCTGGACACGGCTGCAGATGCGGTCGCGGCCTTCCTGTCCGGGGTGTGCAAGCCCTGAAATGAAGAGGGGCGCCATCTGGCGCCCTTCCTGGTTGCTTCAACGATTGAACCTGTCCACCAGGGAGTACTGACCCTGTGCCGTGTGGGTGAGTTCCTCGCTGAGCAACGCCGTGCGTTGAGCCTCTCCAGAGGTTTGGTCGGCCAGTTGGGCGATGCTGCTGATGCTCTGGTTGATCTGCTCGGCCACTGCGCTCTGTTCTTCCGTTGCTGCAGCGATCTGGTCAGCCATGTCCGCGATGTTTGCCACCGCCTCGCTGATGCCCACCAGCGCCTGGTCGGCCTGGAGCACGCGCTCAACGCCTTCGTCTGCCTGGCGACGACCGTTTTCCATGGTATGCACGGCCTCCTCGGCGGTCTTCTGCAGTTGGGCGATCAATTGATGGATCTGCCCCGTGGATTCCGCAGTGCGCTGGGCCAGTTGGCGTACCTCGTCGGCGACGACTGCAAAGCCGCGGCCCATTTCACCTGCCCGCGCGGCCTCGATTGCGGCGTTCAGTGCCAGCAGGTTGGTTTGGTCGGCGATGCCTTTGATCACATCCACGACACCACCGATCTCGTTGCTGTCCTGGGCCAGGCGCGTGACGGTTTCGCCGGTCTCGCCCACAGATTGTGAGAGGCGCTGGATGGCCTCGCGGGTTTCAGCGGCGATGTTGCGGCCCTGGCTGGTCAGGCGGTTGGCCTCCTGGGTGGCATCGGCGGTGCGCTGCACATTGTTGGCCACTTCCTGGGTGGTGGCGGCCATCTGGTTCACCGCGGTGGCCACCTGTTCGGTTTCCACGCGTTGGCGCTCCAGCCCTTCGGAGCTGTTGTGGGCCAGGGTGTCGGCCTCTCGAGCCTGCTGGGTCAGGTGTTCCGCGGTGTCCTGTAGACGCGTCAGGCAGGTCTTAAGGCGTGCTTCCTGGCTGAGCATGGCCATTTCCAGGCGCGCCTGGACGCCTCGGCTGTCGGTATACATCTGAGCGATCAGCGGGTCCGAGGTGGTTTGCTCGGCCAGGTGCAACAGGCGCTTGATTCCGCGGTTCTGCCAGGCGAGTCCAGTCAGGCCCAGCGGTACAGAAAGCAGTGCGGCGAGGAGGAAGCCCCAGTGGGAGTTCAGCCAGGCGCCGATCAGGAAACCGACCTGGCTGATGAGGATGAAGGGCAGCCAGTCCTGGAGTACTGGCAACCACTTGTCACGGCTGGGGATGGCCGCCTTGCCGGTGTTCAGGCGCTGGTAGAGGGCTTCGGCGCGACGCACTTGTTCAGCTGTGGGTCTGATCCGTACGGACTCGTAGCCAGTGACTTGGTTGCCTTCGAATATGGGTGTGACGTAAGCATTCACCCAGTAGTGGTCGCCATTCTTGCAGCGATTCTTCACGACTCCCATCCATGGGCGACCCTTCTTCAGGGTGGTCCACATATGGGCGAACACGGCGGGCGGTACGTCAGGGTGACGCACCAGGTTGTGTGGGGAGCGAAGCAGTTCGTCGCGGCTGTATCCGCTGATCTCGACGAACGCCTCGTTGACATAGGTGATGACGCCCTTGCTGTCCGTAGTGGAAATCAGGCGCTGTTCGACTGGGAAACTGCGTTCCCGCTGGGTGATGGGCTGATTGTTTCTCATGGTTTCCTTCCGCAAGGCTTACAGCTTCTATCGGCATCTGCGCCCTAAGGTTGAGCCTTTTATTTTGGGCGCCAGTCTACCCGGATTGCGGATCCGACTGCCCGATTGCCTTGCGGGAGCGGTTCGATTACCCCGCTCGCCCAGGCACTGGGGCAGGGGCCAAGGCCCCGGAGAGCAAGGTGCTCAGCTTCCGGGGCTTTGTGCAGACGCGTTGGGCGTGTCAGCCGGCGAGCATCTGTCGCAGCACGTAGTGAAGGATGCCGCCGGCCTTGAAGTACTCCACTTCATTCAGGGTATCGATGCGGCAGAGCAGTTCGGTTCGGTCCTTCGAACCGTCCTCGCGGGTGACTTCCAGGATGAGGTCCATGTGCGGGCGCAGGCTGGCGCTATCCAGGCCACTGATGGCCAGGGTTTCCTTGCCGGTAAGGTTGAGCGTCTTGCGATCCTGGCCGTTCTTGAATTGCAGCGGCAGCACGCCCATGCCCACGAGGTTGGAGCGGTGGATGCGCTCGAAACTCTCGGCGATGACTGCCTTGATCCCCAGTAGGTTGGTGCCCTTGGCGGCCCAGTCGCGGGAGGAGCCGGTGCCGTATTCCTTGCCGGCGACTATCACCAGCGGCGTGCCTTCGGACTGGTAGCGCATGGCGGCGTCGTAGATGGCCAACTTCTCGCCACTGGGCACGTGCAGGGTGTTGCCGCCTTCCTCGCCGCCGAGCATCTCGTTGCGGATGCGGATATTGGCGAAGGTCCCGCGCATCATCACTTCATGATTTCCGCGCCGTGAACCGTAGGAGTTGAAGTCCGCCGGAGCCACACCATGCTCGCGCAGGTAACGCCCGGCCGGACTGTCGGCCTTGATATTGCCGGCGGGCGAGATGTGGTCGGTGGTCACCGAGTCGCCCAGCAGGGCGAGGATGCGTGCCTGGCGAACGTCCTCCACCTTCGGCGGTGCGCCGGTAATATCAGCGAAGAAGGGTGGGTGCTGTATGTAGGTTGAGTCGGCCTGCCAGGCATAGGTGTCGGACTCCGGTACCGCTATCGATTGCCACTTCTCGTCGCCGGTGAAGACTGCGGCGTACTCCTTGCGGAACATCGCGGTATCCACCTTCTGGATAGCTGCGGCGATTTCCTGCTGGCTCGGCCAGATGTCCTTGAGGTAGACCGGTTGACCATCCCCGCCCACGCCAAGGGGCTGGCTGGCGAGGTCCAGGCGCACGCTGCCGGCCAGAGCGTAGGCAACCACGAGGGGCGGAGAGGCGAGCCAGTTGGCTTTTACCAAGGGGTGCACCCGGCCCTCGAAGTTGCGGTTGCCGGACAGCACCGAGGCGACGGTGAGGTCCGCTTGCTGGATGGCTTGCTCGATGGGCTCCAGCAGGGGGCCGGAGTTGCCGATGCAGGTGGTGCAGCCGTAACCCACCAGGTTGAAGCCGAGCTGGTCCAGGTAGGGCGTGAGGCCGGCAGCACGAAAATACTCGGTCACCACCTTGGAGCCGGGTGCAAGTGAGGATTTGACCCAGGGCTTTCGGCTCAGGCCCTTTTCCACCGCCTTTTTCGCGACCAGACCGGCGGCCATCATCACGCTGGGGTTGGAGGTGTTGGTGCAGGAGGTGATGGCGGCGATGACCACGGCGCCGTCTTCCAGGTCGAATCGCTCGCCGTCATCCAGCGTCACGCTGACGCTTCCAGCGACTGTGGTGCCGGCCGGCTTGAGCTGTAGGTCCAGCAATTCGCTGAACGCCGCGGGCACATTGGGTAGAGGCACGCGGTCCTGCGGGCGTCGGGGACCGGCCAGGCTGGCCTCGACGCTGCCGAGATCCAGCGACAGCGAATCGGTGAATACCGGTTGATGGCCCGGTTCCCGCCACAGACCCTGGACCTTGCTGTAGGCCTCCACCAATTGCACGGTTTCCTCCGGCCGGCCGGACAGGCGGAGGTAACCCAGGGTGATGTCGTCCACCGGGAAGAAGCCGCAGGTGGCGCCGTACTCCGGGGCCATGTTGGCGATGGTGGCGCGATCGGCCAGGGGGAGGTCGGCCAGGCCGTCACCATGGAATTCGACGAATTTTCCCACGACGCCTTTCTTGCGGAGCATCTGCGTGACGGTGAGCACCAGGTCGGTTGCGGTAATGCCTTCACGCAGCTTGCCGGTGAGTTTGAATCCGATCACCTCGGGAATCAGCATCGACACCGGCTGGCCGAGCATGGCTGCCTCCGCTTCGATGCCACCAACCCCCCAGCCGAGCACGCCCAGGCCGTTGATCATGGTGGTGTGGGAGTCGGTGCCGACCAGAGTGTCCGGGAAGGCATAGGTGAGCCCGTCTTCTTCACGGGTCCAGACCGTGCGGGCAAGGTATTCGAGGTTGACCTGATGGCAGATGCCAGTGCCCGGAGGCACCACGCTGAAGTTGTCGAAGGCTCGCTGACCCCAGCGGAGGAAGGCATAGCGTTCGCCGTTGCGCTGCATCTCGATCTCGACGTTCTGCTCGAAGGCCATCTGGGAGGCGAAGCGGTCCACCATCACCGAGTGGTCGATCACCAGATCCACCGGCGAAAGCGGGTTGATCCGCTGTGGGTCGCCACCTGCTGCGGCCACGGCGGCGCGCATGGCGGCGAGGTCGACAACTGCGGGAACCCCGGTGAAGTCCTGCATCAGCACGCGCGCGGGGCGGTACTGGATTTCGCGATCCGAGCTGCGCGGACCCAGCCAGTCCGCCATTGCCTTGAGATCGGCGGCACTGACCGTTTCGTCGTCCTCCCAGCGCAAAAGGTTTTCCAGCAGCACCTTCATCGACATGGGCAGTCTGTCGATCGCGCCTAGGCGCTTGGCTGCCTCGGGCAGGCTGAAGTAGTGGTAGGTCTTGCCGGCGATTTCCAGGCTGCGGCGGCAGTTCAGGCTATCCAGGGAAGGCATCGGGATTACTCCTTGAGGCCCACACGGCATGGGCCGGCTGCTCGTACGGAAGCTAAAACCCTAGCTCTGCTTGGCGGGTCTTGCCATTTCAGCCGACCGTCAGGTGGAAATAGGGTTCCCCTGTGGCTGTATCCGGCTGTAGGAAATTACTTCCTGGGCTGTGTGAAAACGGATGGTGCGCAACTATAGTGCGCGCCCAGGAGGAAACCCGATGAACACCTTGCTGTTGCACTGCCGCCCCGGTTTCGAGGGCGAGGTCTGCGCCGAAATGACCGATCACGCCGCCCGCCTCGATGTGGCCGGTTACTCCCGGGCCAAGCCGCAGAGCGCCTGCGCCGAATTCGTCTGCAGCGAGCCCGGTGGCGCCGAACGGCTGATGCGCAAAGTGCGCTTCAGTCAGTTGATCTTCCCGCGTCAGTGGGCGCGTGGTGAGTACGTCGACCTACCGGAAACCGACCGCATCGGCGTGCTGCTGGAGGCGCTGGCCGCTTACCCGGTGTGCGGCAGTCTCTGGCTGGAGGTGCTGGACACCAACGACGGCAAGGAGCTGTCGACTTTCTGCCGCAAGTTCGAGAAACCCTTGCGTGCCGCACTGACCAAGGCCGGCAAACTCAAGGACGATCCGCAGCTGCCACGACTGCTGCTGACTTTCCGCAGCGGCCGTCAGGCTTTCGTCGGCCTGGCCGAGTCGAACAACTCGGCGCTCTGGCCGATGGGTATCCCGCGCCTGAAATTTCCCAGAGAGGCCCCGAGCCGCTCCACCCTCAAGCTGGAGGAAGCCTGGCACCAGTTCATCCCGCGTAACCAGTGGGATGCACGCCTGGCGCCGGGAATGACGGCCGTCGACCTGGGCGCCGCGCCGGGTGGCTGGACCTGGCAACTGGTGCAGCGGGAAATCAAGGTCACCGCCGTCGACAACGGTCCTATGGCGGAAAGCCTTATGTACTCCGGCTTCGTCGAGCATCAACGCGCCGATGGTTTCACCTTCAAGCCGCGCCGGCCGGTTAACTGGATGGTGTGTGACATCGTTGAAAAACCCGCCCGCACCGCCGCGATGATCGAGACCTGGCTCGGCGAGGGCTGGTGCCAGGAGGCCGTGGTCAACCTCAAGCTGCCGATGAAGCAGCGCTATGCCGAAGTGCAGAAGTTGCTGGCGCGTATCGAGGCGGGCATGAAGGGCAGGGGCCTGAAGGTGTCCATCGACTGCAAGCAGCTCTATCACGACCGCGAGGAAGTGACGTGCCATCTGCGCAGGCTGTAGGGCCAGTTCCAGATTCGGGCGTCCTCTTGTAGGGGGGAGTGAATTCACCCCTACAGTTCCATCCGCTCCACCCAGTAACTCTGCTTGTGCCCTCGCGCCTGATACTCCGCCATCAGCTGTTCGGCTTCATCGCGGCGCAGCCCGGCACGCAAAACGAATACGTTGCCGTTTTCATCCAGCCGCTTGACGCACCAGTTGCGTTCAGGGGATTCAGGCATGGCGAGCTCCCGCAAAGCTCCATGCTGCACCGCCTTTCACTGGCTGGCGAGCGGTGCATCCAGGGGTAATAGCGGCGGCAGGCTGACGAGGCCTTTTAACGTCGTCACGCGCAGACTCCAGGAACTGTTGAACAGGTACTGGCCGCTGAAACCACTGACCTGCAGGCCCAGTTCATCGCCGGGCTGGAGCAGGGCGCTGGAGGCAGCGAGGTCCACCTGGCGAGCATTGATCGGAGTGCTCTGTTCGCTGAGTGCTTCTAGCTTTCCGCCGACACGTCTTACCGCCAGCGAAGCGAACAGCAGTGGCGCATCGGCTTTGCGATCCAACTCCAGGTGCACGCTGCCCACCAATCCGCTGGCTACGTCGACTTTGCGCAGGGGAATGAAGCTGGATGGTCTGAGCCAGCCGCTGGTCAGCGGTCGGATTCGAGTTTCCGGCAGGGGCTGCGGCGCTCCAGCCTGGGGAAGCTGATTCAGCGCCAGTCCATGGTCAAGGTCGAGACTGAGACAGAGATTCGGCACGCTGTCAGCGGCCCCTGGCCGCCCACGCAGCTTGTCCTCGTACCAGGCGACCACCGCCTGATAGAGGTTGATGGCGCGATCGCCACAATGCAGGACCGGCTCGTTGTTGAACGGCGGCAGGCCGCTCCAGCGCTGAAGCGGGGGTGGCAGGATGTGCCCACCCTGCATCCCCAGCAGGCGCACATCGGCCTCACCTTTGTGCAGGCATTCGCGGATGGCCAGGCCCTGGTCGAGCGGGAAAAGCGTGTCCCGCATTCCCTGAATCAGCAGCGCGTCGGCATGGGGGCGCTGGCCGCGCTGGCAATAGCTCGCGAGGCTGTGTGCCTTGAGCTCGGCCTGTACCTGGGGCGTCATCTCACCGCTTGCGCTTCTCAAGTAAGGGGCCTGGGTGAACTTGCCCAGGTCGTAGCCAGTGGCAAGGCCGAGGCCTAGCAATACGCCGGTCCAACCCACTTTCATGTGTCCGCCTGGTGCCAGGGCCTCGGACAAGTCGTACCAGGTGGCGATGGGGACGATGGCGTTGATGCGCGGATCTTCCGCCGAGGCCAGCAATTGCACGGCGCCGCCATAGCTTTCGCCCAGCATGCCGACACGTGGGTCACCAGGGCCGTCCATGCTCAGGCGCGGCAGATGGCTGACGGCCCAGTCGATGACGGCAAGTGCATCCTGTACCTCGTAGCGCGGGTCCATCATCTGGATGTTGCCGTCACTGCCGCCCCAGCCGCGCTGGTCGTAGCTGATCACCCAGAAACCCGCGCGCCAGGCCTTGAGCGCGGCACGTCCGGACATCATCTGCTGACCATAAAAACCCTCCGGCCCGGTCACCCTCCATCCACCCCAGCCGTGGGTGTGCACCACCAACGGGGCCTGTTCACCCGGTTTGAGGGCGGGTTGAAATACGGTGGCGGAAAGCCGCGTGCCGTCGCGGGCGGTGATGACGGTCTCGAAGTGCGTGGCGGGCAGCTCGCGGTCGGCAAGGGCGCTGAAGTCGGGGAGCTGTTCGCGGGCGGCGCAGCCGCCGAGTAGGAGGAGGGCGAGTAGCAGGTTGGCGAGGCGCATCGGAGGACCGCTGGCAGGAATTATCGCCTCAGCTTGCCCGAGTGGCCGGTGTGGAGGAGCCTATCCAAGGTTGTGCAACGCTGTGGCCGGACGTCGCAGCAAGGGCCTCAAGGCTGGGCGGGAAACCGGCTTTGCGCCACAATAGCCGCCAGTTTTCGGAGTGCCCCATGTCCCAACAGCCTGATGCCATTCTTGATGCCACCGGCCTGAACTGCCCAGAGCCAGTGATGATGCTGCACAACAAAGTGCGCGATCTGCCGGCTGGCGGCCTGCTCAAGGTCATCGCCACCGACCCGTCCACGCGCCGTGACATCCCGAAGTTCTGCGTCTTCCTCGGTCATGAGCTGCTGGACCAGTCGGAAGAAGCCGGTACCTACTTCTACTGGATTCGCAAGAAGTCCGACTGATGTCTTTCTACTTCGCCTACGGTTCGAACATGAATCTGGCGCGCATGCGCAGTCGTGGCCTCGCATTCAGCGAAGCTCTCGCCGGGCGCCTGGAGGGCTATGCCCTGTGCTTCAACAAGCGCGACCATGACCGTCCCGGTCGTTCCTACGCCAACATTCGCTACCAGCGGGGCGGGGTGGTAGAGGGTGTGCTCTACCGTCTGGAGCACGAGGATGAGATCTGGAAGATGGACCCCTTCGAGGGCACGCCGATCTTCTATAGTCGCGAACGCATGCCAGTGGTCACCGCCGGGGGCGTGCAGCCTGCCTGGGTCTATGTGGCCAATCCGTCGATGCGCGAGGACGGTCTGTGGCCGACCCGCAGCTACCTGGAGCACCTGCTTGCCGGCCGCGAATTCCTGACCCCTGCATACTGGGAAGACCTGGCCGCCGTCCCGGCTCATCCAGACGAGTGAAAGTTCCGCTGCAAGGAAAAGGGCCGCTTGAAGCGGCCCTTTATCATCTGCTGCGAATCCTCGCGCGCGCACTGCGCGCCAGTCGCAGGCTGAGCAGCAGAGCCGCGCAGGTCAGACCTACGACCAGGCCCTGCCAGAGCCCTTTGGGGCCGCTGGGCTGGCCCAGCCAGTTGGATAGCCCGAGCGCATAGCCCACGGGTAGGCCGATTCCCCAGTAGGCGAACAGCGTGATGATCATGGTCGCGCGGGTGTCCTGATAGCCGCGCAGGGCGCCGGCCGCGGCAACCTGGATGGCATCGGAGAACTGGAACAGCGCCGAGTAGACGATCAGCATTGCGGCCACGGCGATCACCTGCGGGTCGGGGGAGTACATCTTCGCGATCAGCTCACGGCACAGCAGCATCAAGCTGGCCGAGATACAGGCGTAGGCCAGCGCAGTACCGATGCCAATACCTGCCGCGAAGCGTGCCGCCCGCGGATCGCCACGGCCCAGGGCCTGGCCGACGCGCACGGTGACGGCCATCGCCAGCGCATAAGGGATCATGAAGATCAGCGCACTGAAATTCAGAGCGATCTGGTGACCGGCGACCACGGTGGCGCCCAGTCCTCCGATCAGAAGGGCGATCACGGCGAAGATGCTCGACTCGGCGAAGACGGCGATGCCGATGGGAACGCCCACCGATAGCAGGCGTTTGATCAGCGACAGTTGCGGCTTGTCGAAGCGCTCGAACAGCTTGCTCGGTTTGTACGTCGGGGCGCGGGTCACCCAGGTCAGCATGCCCAGCAGCATGAACCACATCACCATGCCGCTGGCCCAGCCGCAGCCGACCCCGCCCAGTGCGGGCATGCCGAAATGGCCATAGATCAGGATGTAGTTCAGCGGAATGTTCAGCAGCAGTCCGCAGATGCCCAGCACCATGCTTGGACGAGTGCGGCCAAGGCCATCGCTGAAGCAGCGCAGTACGTAGTAGAGCGCCACGGCGGGGAAGCCGAAGGCGATACCGTGCAGGTAGCCCATGGCAGGATCGATCAGTTCCTGGTCCACGCCCATCAGCTCGAGCACCGGGCGCGCATTGACCAGCAACAGGGCGCCGCTGAGACCCACTGCCAAGGCCAGCCAGAGGCCCTGGCGCACCAGTGGGCCGATCTCTTCCTGCTTGCCGGCGCCAAAACGCTCGGCAACCTTGGCGGTGGTGGCAAGGAGGATGCCGGTCATCAGGAGGAAGACCGGGATCCAGATGGAGTTGCCGAGTGCCACGGCGGCGAGGTCGCGAGGGCTGACGCGACCGGCCATGACGGCATCGACGAAGCCCATGGCGGTGTTAGAGAGCTGGGCGATCATGATTGGCGCCGCCAGCTTGAGCAGCGCGCGCAGTTCCGTGCTGGCGCGGCTGAAACGGGTTTCTGCGTTGTTCACTGAGAGTTCCATATCGATAAGGCGTCCTCCGGGCGTGCCGGTGGTGTCCATGCTGAGAGTGGCTGAAAGGGATCTGGACATTGCCTGGTCGCGACGGGCTCGCGACGGTTCACTATCCCAGCCTTTGCAGGAGAGGCTGCCGGCGGAACGGGACGTGGAGGCTGAGGGGGCCTTAGTCTACGCCCTGACGCAACGGTCAGAAAAGAGGGACAGCGGATTGCCGTTTGGGCGTAGGACTGGGTGATTGCGTAGAATAGCGGTCTCTCTGCAGGAGCCTGCCATGCGAATTGTTGCCGACGAAAACATCCCCCTGGTCGACGCCTTCTTCGGCGCCCTGGGTGAAATCCGCCGCCTGCCGGGTCGCGCCATCGATGCGGCCGCCCTTGCCGACACCGATCTTCTGCTGGTGCGCTCGGTGACCCGCGTCGATCGCGCGCTCCTGGCCGGCAGTCCGGTGCGATTCGTCGGCACCTGCACCATCGGTACCGACCATCTCGACCTTGAGTATTTCGCTGAAGCGGGCATCGCCTGGTCCAGCGCGCCCGGCTGCAATGCCCGCGGCGTGGTCGACTATGTGCTGGGCAGTTTGCTGCTACTGGCCGAGGACGAAGGCGTTCGACTCGCCTCGCGTACCTTTGGCGTCGTGGGGGCCGGCCAGGTGGGTGGGCGCCTGGTGGAGGTATTGCGCGGCCTCGGTTGGCGGGTGCTGGTTTGCGATCCGCCTCGCCAGACGGCTGAGAGCGGCGACTTCGTCGATCTGGAGACCATCCTCCGCGAGTGCGATGCGATCAGCCTGCACACACCGCTGGACAATGGTGGTGATCACCCGACCCATCATTTACTGGACGCTGAGCGGCTGGAGCGTCTGCGGCCAGGCGCGTGGCTGGTCAATGCCAGCCGGGGTGCGGTGGTCGACAACCGCGCATTGCGTGGCCTGCTGGGGCGTCGCCAGGATCTGCGGGCGGTCCTGGACGTCTGGGAAGGCGAGCCTCTGGCTGATATGGAACTGGCACACCTGTGTCGTATCGCCACGCCCCACATTGCCGGCTACAGCCTCGACGGCAAGCTGCGTGGTACCGCGCAGATCTATCAGGCGTGGTGCCGCTTCAGCGGCCAGGCGGAAAGTGTGCGACTGGACGAGCTGCTGCCGACGCCCTGGCTGGGGGAGCTGACCCTGGACGCCAGCAGCGACCTCGACTGGGCCCTGGCGACCCTGTGCCGGGCCGTGTACGACCCGCGCCGCGACGACGCGGACTTCCGACGTAGCCTCGTAGGTGACGAGCACCAGCGCCGAGCCGCCTTCGATGCGCTGCGCAAGCACTATCCGGTGCGACGGGAAATCGACGGGTTACGGGTACGTTTGACGGGAGAAGCGCCGCGGTTGGCGGAAATCGTCCGGGCGCTGGGGGCCGAGCTGGTTTAGATGACGGGCCCGGGATTGCCCCGGGCCCAGGCGCTTCAGGCCTGTCTCCGCTCGGATGCCAGCTGCTTGTGAAGCTCCTGGCAGGCACGCTGGATCATGATTTCGGTAATCGGAATCTCACGGCCTTCGGCGTCGATTATCGCGCCGCCGACGGGACGACGCGGTTGCAGCGGGATCACGCGGCTATCGGAAGTGCTGTCGTGCAAGCTCATGGCCTGTCTCCTCATTCAGGTGTTGCGCGCAGTCTAGGTAGAGCATATGAACGCGCGGTGACAGTCGGCGCGAAGGGTGCGCCGGAAAAACGAAAGACCAGAAAACACTAGCAGCGAATATGCCAACTGCGAGCGTCCTGGTCCTGGTGGATGGACCCCCTGCGTGGGGCGAGAGTTCAGTACGAGGTAAGCATGTCCCTGTTCCACATGGGTCTGATCATCAACCCGCTGGCCGGCCTGGGTGGCCCAGCGGCGCTCAAGGGTAGCGACGGGGTCGCCGCCGAAGCCCTGGCCAGAGGCGCCGAGCCCCGGGCGGCGGCGCGTACGCGTCTCGCGCTGGAGTGCCTGTTGCCGCTTGTCGGGCGCATTCAGTTCATTACGTTCCCCGGCCCGATGGGCGCCGACCTGCTGGCCGAGATGGGCTTTTCCCACCGCGTGCTTGGGCATCTAGATGGCCCGATGACTTGCGCCGATGACACGCGCCACGCCGTCGAGGCCCTGCAGGCGGCCGGCGTGGCCGTGATTCTTTTCGCGGGCGGTGACGGTACCGCGCGTGATGTCAGCGCGGCGGTTCGTGACGATCAACCTGTGCTGGGCATTCCCGCTGGGGTGAAGATCCACTCCGGCGTCTATGCCATCAGCCCGCGTGCCGCCGGGGAATTGGCGCGGCGATTGGTGGAAGGTGGCCTCGTTCGTCTGGCCAGTGGCGAGGTGCGTGACCTGGACGAGACAGCGCTGCGCGACGGCAAGGTGGCGGCGCGCTGGTACGGCGAATTGATGGTGCCGGTGGAAGGGCACTACATGCAGCACGTCAAGCAAGGCGGCATGGAGTCGGAAGAGCTGGTGCTGGTGGAGCTCGCCGACTGGCTGAATGACAGCTGGGAAGAGGGCGTGCGCTACGTGTTCGGGCCGGGCTCGACGCTCCATGGCCTGGCCGACAACCTGGGCCTGGAGACGACTCTGCTGGGCGTCGATGTGATCGAGAGCGGCGTGGTAATCGCCCGTGACGTGACCGAAGCGCAACTGTTCGAATTGGTGGACGGGCATCCCACGCGGCTGCTGGTCACCGCCATCGGCGGCCAGGGCCATATCATCGGCCGCGGCAACCAGCAGATCAGCCCGAGGGTTCTGCGTGCCATTGGCCTTGAGCACCTCCGGGTAGTAGCCACCAAGCGCAAGCTCGGCACCTTGGAAGGCCGCCCATTGCTTGTGGACAGCGGCGATCCAGCACTGGACGACGCTTTCCCAGATGTGGTTCGTGTCTGGGCCGGTTACAAGGAAGAATTGCTCTACCCACTCGGTTGGGGCGACGAGGGCTGACGCCGCTCACCGGTTTCCCGGGGGATCGGATACTATCGACGACACTTTCCCGTAGATGCAGGAGCATCGCGATGGATGCCGAGCAGTACCCGCCCTACGTTCGATCCGGTGAGCGCGTCGTGCTTTTCGACGGGGTCTGCAAGCTCTGCAATGGCTGGGCGAAGTTCCTGATTCGCTATGACCGCGCGCGCGTGTTCAAGCTCGCCTCGGTGCAATCTGCGGAAGGGCAGGCGATTCTCCGCTGGTTCGGCCTGCCTACTGACAGCTATGCAACCATGCTCTATGTCGAAGGCCGCGAGCTGTTCGTCCGCTCCGAGGCCATCGCAAGGATCATCCGCCAGTTGCCGGCGCCCTGGCCGCTGCTGGGGGTATTCCGCATCCTGCCCCTGGGCTTGCGGGACTGGTGTTATGACCGTATTGCCCTGAATCGCTACCGTCTTTTCGGCCGACACGACGTCTGCCTGCTACCGTCGCCCGACCACGAGGGGCGCTTCCTGAATGCCGATCGTTGATCTGCGGCGCTTTGCAATGCTGGCCCGTTGTGGGCTGGCGTTCCTGTTTCTCTACCACGGCCTGGTGCCGAAGCTGCTCTGGCTTAGCACTGACGAGAGATTGATGATCGCCGCTCATGGCCTGACCCACGTCGAGCGTGTGGCGACCCTGGCTGGGCTGGCCGAAATCATCCTTGCGCTGCTCCTGCTGGGTGTGCGCCAGTCGCGTTGGCCCCTCGTACTCGCGGCGTTCCTGCTGGCAGGGCTGTTGCTGGACGTAGCGTTGTTCACTCCAGGCCTGCTGATCCAGGCCTTCAACCCGCTTTCTACCAATCTGGTCGCGTTGTGCCTCTGCCTGGTGGGTTGGTGGGCGGAAGCGCCCGCACGCAGCGAACATTCCCTTGAACAACCCGACTGAGCCCCCGATGACATCCCTCCTTTCCGCTAGGCAGCGTAATGCGTTGCGCATGGCTGGGCGCTTCGTTGCGCCCTATCGCTGGCGGGTGATCGGCGCCTTGCTGGCGCTGCTGTTCACCGCCGGGATCACCCTGTCCATGGGGCAAGGCATTCGCCTCCTGGTCGACCAGGGACTGGCCACGCAGTCCGAGGCGTCGTTGCGACATTCGATCATGCTGTTCTTCGGCCTTGTGCTGGCTCTGGCACTGGGTACCTTCACTCGCTTCTACCTGGTTTCCTGGGTCGGTGAGCGTTTCGTCGCAGACATCCGCAAGCGCGTGTTCGACCATCTGATCCAGCTGCACCCCGGTTTCTACGAGAGCAATCGCGCGTCGGAAATCCAGTCACGGCTGACGGCGGACACCACCTTGTTGCAATCGGTGATCGGCTCCTCCCTGTCCATGGCATTACGCAACGGGATCATGCTGGTCGGGGGCATCGGCCTGTTGTTCGTCACCAACCCCAAGCTCACCGGCATCGTGCTGCTGGCGCTGCCGCTGGTGCTGGCGCCGATCCTCATCTTCGGTCGGCGCGTGCGGAAATTGTCGCGTCAGAGCCAGGACCGAATCGCCGACGTCGGCAGCTACGTGGGCGAGACCCTTGGACAGATCAAGACGGTGCAGGCGTACAACCACCAGGCTCAGGACCGCCAGCGATTCGCCGGCACCGTGGAAGGCGCCTTCGATACCGCGCGCCGCCGGATTACCCAGCGCGCCTGGCTGATCACCCTGGTGATCCTGCTGGTGCTGGGGGCCGTGGGTGTGATGCTCTGGGTGGGAGGCACGGATGTGATCGCCGGGCGCATCTCTCCCGGTGACTTGGCGGCTTTCGTGTTCTACAGCCTGATTGTGGGAGCCGCTTTCGGTGCCATCAGCGAGGTGATCGGTGAGCTGCAGAGTGCCGCGGGTGCAGCAGAACGTATCGCCGAACTGCTGCAGGCGCGCAATGCCATTCATGCACCGCTTGAGGGGCGGATGACGCTGCCAGAGCGGGTCAGTGGGCAAATCGAGCTGGAGGAGGTGCGCTTTGCCTATCCGGGGCGACCTGATGTGAACGCCCTGGACGGCGTCAGCCTGGCGGTTCGCCCTGGAGAAACCCTGGCTTTGGTGGGACCGTCCGGTGCAGGCAAGTCGACCGTGTTCGAGCTGCTGTTGCGCTTCTTCGATCCCCAGGCCGGCAGCATCCGTGTGGAGGGCGTCGAGTTGCGTGAGCTTGACCCTGCCGATTTGCGTCGCTGCTTCGCCCTGGTGTCCCAGGGTCCGGCCCTGTTCTACGGCAGTGTCGAAGACAACATCCGCTATGGTCGCCCCGAGGCCAGCGATGCCGAGGTCGAGGCCGCTGCCCGTGCCGCCCACGCGCACGAATTCATCGCCCGCCTGCCGCAGGGTTACCAGACCCATCTGGGGGAGGGCGGTATCGGTCTCTCAGGTGGACAGCGCCAGCGCCTGGCAATTGCCCGTGCGCTGCTGGTGGATGCCCCCATCCTGCTGTTGGACGAGGCCACCAGCGCCCTGGATGCGGAGAGCGAACACCTGATCCAGCAAGCGTTGCCGGCGCTGTTGAGCGGGCGGACCACCCTGGTGATCGCACACCGCCTGGCTACGGTACAGAATGCCGATCGCATCGCGGTGATGGAGCGGGGCAAGGTGGTGGCAATTGGTCGTCACGCGCAACTTGTGGCCGGTAGCCCGCTCTATGCACGGCTGGCTGAGCTGCAGTTTGGTATCCAGACGGAGAATGAGGTCGAGTAGCGGTACCGCGAGTCCAAAAAAAGGGATGCCAATGGCATCCCTTTTTTCATTCAGGAAAGCTTCAGACGACCGGTTTGGTCTCGTCCTTGGCTTCTTCCTTCTCTTCTTCGGTCTTGGTCTCGGCTTGCGCCGGAACTTCGGCCTCAGTCACTACCGCGACCTGCTCAGGTTGTTCGACCGGGGCCTCAACGGCTTGCTCGACGGTGTCTTCAACCTTCTGCTCGGCAGCGACCACTTCTTCTTCTACGCCAGCGACAGCGTGAACAACAGCGGAAACCGGTTCGGCAGCAGCAGTAGCTTCGACAACCTTGGCGGCAGCCTCTTCGGCTTCCTTGGCCAGGCGCTCGGCTTCGCGCTGACGACGGCGCACTTCGCGCGGATCGTTGGGCGCACGGCCAGTGCTGGCCGGAGCCGGGGCAGGTGCTTCAGTCTGCGCTGCAACTGCCGGAGCTTCTTCGATCACGGCTGGCGCTTCGACCACGGCTTCAGCAGGAGCTGCTTCGAACGTGGTCGCTTCGACGATGGCCGGAGCTTCTTCTACCACCGGGGCCTGCTCGACAACCGGAGCAGCTTCTTCGACCTGGGCGACCACGGCTTCTGTAGCTTCGGCTTCAACGGCCGGTGTTTCTACCTGTACCGGTGCATCGGTAGCGGCTTCGGCGGCCACTTCAGCGGAAACCAATTCAGCGGCAACTACACCGGTCGCGACGACGGCAGCAGCCTGGACGACTTCACCGTCATCCTGACCTTCCACCAGCTCTTCGCCGTTGGCTTCACGCTGACGCTCGCGGCGGTTGCTGCGGCGGCGCTGGCCACGGGAGCGGCGACGAGGACGCTCGTCATCGGAGCCTTCCTGATCGTCGTCCTGCAGCAGCTCCTCGTTGTTCAGCAGTTCCTCGTCGACCGCTTCGGTCTGGGCCAGTTCAGCGCGCGGCTGGCGCTCTTCGCGAGGTTGGCGTTCTTCACGCGGTTGGCGCTCTTCACGGGCGGGACGCTCGGCGCGTTCGCCACGCTCGCGGCGACCTTCCTGGCCTTCACGCGGTTCACGCGGCTCACGGGCTTCGCGCGGCTGACGCTCCTCGCGGGGCTCACGAGGCTGGCGCTCTTCGCGAGGCTGGCGCTCTTCACGCGGTTGACGCTCTTCGCGGGGCTCACGGGCCTGACGCTCTTCGCGAGGCTGACGCTCCTCGCGCGGTTGGCGTTCTTCACGCGGCTGGCGCTCTTCGCGGGCAGGGCGCTCGCGGCGGGTTTCCTGGCCTTCACGAGCTTCGCGGGGCTGGCGTTCTTCGCGTGGCTTGCGGTCTTCCTCGCGGCGGCTTTCACGACCCTCACGACCTTCGCGGCCCTCACGGCCATCGCGGCGACGGTTCTGCTGACGGCCGTTGCGACGCTCTTCACTGCGCGGCTGGCGTTCGGTGGTCGGCTTCTCGGCTTCGACCTTGGGCTCTTCCTTGCCAGCGAACAGGCCTACCAGGGACTTCACCAGACCCTTGAACAGGCTGGGCTCCGGAGTGGGTGCCGGCTGGGCTTGCGGAGCGGCTGCAATCGGTGCCGGTACGGGGCGCTCGGGGGAAACGGTCTTCACCGCTGCTTCCTGGCGAACCAGGGTGCGGGTGGAGCTGACCGGTTGGGCTTCTTCCACCTCAGCCGGGGTCATTTCGTAGCTGGACTGGTTGTTCAGCACTTCCGGACTGTCGTCGCGCAGGCGCTGGACTTCGAAGTGTGGGGTTTCCAGGTGGTCGTTCGGCAGGATGACGATGCGTGAACGGCTGCGCAGCTCGATCTTGGTGATGCTGTTGCGCTTCTCGTTGAGCAGGAAGGCGGCAACCGGAATCGGCACTTGGGCGCGGACCTCGGCAGTACGGTCCTTGAGAGCCTCTTCCTCGATCAGACGCAGGATGGCCAACGACAGGGATTCGACGTCACGGATGATGCCTTGGCCGTCGCAACGGGGGCAGACGATGCCGCTGGTCTCGCCCAGGGACGGACGCAGACGTTGACGGGACATTTCCAGCAGGCCGAAGCGCGAGATGCGACCGATCTGCACGCGTGCGCGGTCGGCTTCCAGGGCCTCGCGGACCTTCTCTTCCACGGCGCGCTGGTTCTTGGCCGGCGTCATGTCGATGAAGTCGATGACGATCAGACCGCCGATGTCACGCAGGCGCAACTGACGGGCGATTTCCTCGGCCGCTTCCAGGTTGGTCTGCAGGGCGGTTTCTTCGATGTCGCCACCCTTGGTGGCACGGGCCGAGTTGATGTCGATGGACACCAGGGCCTCGGTCGGATCGATGACGATGGAGCCGCCAGACGGCAGCTTCACTTCGCGCTGGAAGGCGGTTTCGATCTGGCTTTCGATCTGGAAACGATTGAACAGCGGAACGCTGTCCTGATAGAGCTTGATCTTGCTCTGGTACTGCGGCATCACCTGGCGGATGAAGCTGAGGGCTTCCTCGTGTGCTTCGACGCTGTCGACCAGCACTTCGCCGATGTCCTGGCGCAGGTAGTCGCGGATAGCGCGGATGATGACGTTGCTTTCCTGATAGATCAGGAAGGGGGCGCCACGCTCGCCAGAAGCTTCCTTGATGGCGCTCCAGAGTTGCAGCAGATAATCCAGGTCCCACTGCAGCTCTTCGCTGGAGCGGCCCAGACCCGCGGTGCGAACGATCAGGCCCATGTCGGCTGGAGCGTTGAGGCCGTTCAGCGCTTCACGCAGTTCATTGCGCTCTTCGCCTTCGATGCGGCGGGAGATGCCACCGGCGCGGGGGTTGTTCGGCATCAGCACCAGGTAACGCCCAGCAAGGCTGATGAAGGTGGTCAGGGCTGCGCCCTTGTTGCCGCGCTCTTCTTTCTCGACCTGGACGATGACTTCCTGGCCTTCGCTGAGCACTTCCTTGATGTTGATGCGGCCTTCGGGGGACTTCTTGAAGTACTCGCGGGAAATTTCTTTCAGGGGCAGGAAGCCGTGGCGCTCGGCGCCGAAGTCGACGAAAGCGGCTTCAAGGCTGGGCTCGATACGAGTGATTCGGCCTTTGTAGATGTTGGCCTTCTTCTGCTCGCGGGCACCCGATTCAATGTCCAGGTCGTACAGGCGTTGGCCGTCGACCAGAGCAACACGCAACTCTTCGGGCTGAGTCGCGTTAATCAGCATTCTTTTCATGTGGTACCAATGGGTTTCCGGGCTACCGGAAACGGCGATTGGCGCACACGACTCTCGCGGTCGGTGTCAGGTGCGTGTCAGGAGCGGCGGGCCACTCCAGTGTCCAGCGAACTCCAGTCAATGGGACCGGAATCGCGACTACGTCTCCTGCTTGCTGTGTCGTGACAGAAGCACTTGTTCAGGAGGAGGAATCAACGGTCGGAAGCGGACGAAATGAAGCGTCTTGAAACTACGCAGTCCGACGGTTATGCATCTCCACCCTACACTTATCCCTTGAAAATCGGGTGCCGCTCGCTGAATCCGTAGCGGGTTGCATTTACCGTGATCTCCCATAGGAAAGGGGTGATCACGCGTCATGGCTCAAGGCTTGATTTCTGAAAATTCGCAGTCATTGCAGCGAATTTTCTGTCGGACGGCCTTACGTCCTGAAAAGGTTGCAACGGTTAGGGTGGCAGTTTTGGCGAACACCCTGAAACCAGGCCGCTTTTGGCGGCGTTCGCGACTATAGCAGTAATCATTAAGTGCTTCAAATCCATAAAAAATTGTTATGATGCGCAAATGAACACTCCTGCCTCTCCAACCTCCGGCGTCCAGCTGCTTGAGGTTGCGCCGGAATATGCCGGCCAACGCATTGACAATTTCCTACGCACTCAGTTGAAGGGTGCGCCCAAGACGTTGATTTATCGCATCCTTCGCAAGGGCGAAGTCCGCGTGAACAAGGGACGGATCAAGCCGG
Source organism: Pseudomonas sp. DY-1 (assembly GCF_003626975.1). NCBI lineage: Bacteria > Pseudomonadati > Pseudomonadota > Gammaproteobacteria > Pseudomonadales > Pseudomonadaceae > Pseudomonas > Pseudomonas sp. DY-1. The sequence continues at coordinate 437,923 of NZ_CP032616.1, forward strand.
AGTACAAGCTCCAGGCGGGCGACATCGTCCGCGTTCCGCCTTTGCGTCTGTCCGAGCCGGATGAGCCGGCCCCAGTGGCCCAAAGTCTGCTGGAGCGGCTGGAGAGTGCGATCGTCTACGAAGACAAGGCGCTGATCGTGCTGAACAAGCCGGCTGGCATTGCAGTGCATGGAGGAAGTGGTCTCAGCTTCGGCGTGATCGAAGCCTTCCGTCAGTTGCGCCCAGAAACCAAGGATCTGGAGCTGGTGCATCGCCTTGATCGCGATACCTCCGGACTTCTGATGATCGCCAAGAAGCGCAGCATGCTACGCCACCTTCACGAGGCATTGCGTGGCGACGGTGTCGATAAGCGTTACCTGGCGCTGGTACGCGGAAGCTGGCCAACCTCGAAGAAGAAGGTCAGTGCGCCGTTGCTGAAGAATAATCTGCGTTCCGGCGAGCGCATGGTCGAGGTGAATCCGGAGGGCAAGGACGCGCTTACCGAGTTTCGCGTCGTGCGCCGTTTCGGGGAGTTCGCCACTCTGGTGGAAGCCAGTCCGATTACCGGGCGTACTCACCAGATTCGAGTGCACGCCAAGCACGCTGGCCATTCCATCGCCGGTGATCCGAAGTACGGCGATGAGGATTTCACGCGTGAAATTCGCGAACTGGGCGGCAAGCGCCTGTTCCTGCACGCGCACTCCCTGGCTATAAGCCTCCCTGATGGGGGCGAGCTTAAGCTGGAGGCTCCGGTCGATGAGATGTGGCAGAAAACCCTGGAGCGTCTAGGTGTCTGATTACCAGTTGCTGATCTTCGACTGGGACGGCACGTTGGTTGATTCCATCGCCCGCATTGTCGAATCCATGCGCGTGGCGGCAGACGTTTCCGGGCTGTCGTGGCGAGATGATGTCGCTATCAAGGGCATCATCGGTCTCGGTTTGCCGGAAGCGATCGCTACGCTCTATCCGGAGCTTGATGATCCACGGTGCATAGATGCATTCCGGCAGCGTTATAGCGAACACTACAGCGTGCTGGAGTGCCAGCCTTCACCTCTGTTCGATGGGGTGGCGGAGGCGCTGGAGGTGTTCCGTGAGCAGGGCTATCGTCTGGCGGTGGCTACCGGTAAGAGTCGTCGTGGCTTGGAGCATGTGCTGGCCGGGCGTGGCTGGTTGGATTACTTCGATATCACCCGCTGCGCTGACGAAACTGCGAGCAAGCCTGATCCGCGCATGTTGCATGAAATCCTTGCGCATTGTGGGGTGGCTGCTGGGCAGGCGGTGATGGTGGGGGATTCTCCCTTCGATCTGCGTATGGCTCATCGGGCCGGGATGGATTCCGTGGCGGTGGGTTACGGTGCCCAGCCGCTTGTTGAGTTGCTCAAGGAATCGCCCACGCTGGCGATCGAGCGTTTTGAAGAGCTGCGTCACTGGCTGGAAGGTGACCTGAGCCGGCAATTCCGAGAGGTGGAGCTTTATGTCTGACGAATGGAAAGAACCCGCTGCCGACAAGGCTGAACAGAAGAGCTGGCAGTTGCTGGAGAAGGCTGTACTGGCGGGTATCCAGGAGCAGCGTCGTGCCCGGCGTTGGGGTATTTTCTTCAAGTCGCTGACCTTTGTTTATCTGTTTATTGCCCTTGCGCTGTTCTCGCCGGCATTCGATCTGCAGAAGAGCGCTGCGCGCGGCCAGGAGCACACGGCGCTGGTAGAGGTCCGTGGAATGATCGCTGATGAAGAGGTGGCGAGCGCTGACAATATCGTGACCGCGCTGCGTGCGGCTTTCGAAGACCCGAAGACCAAGGGGGTCGTGCTGCGGATCAACAGTCCGGGTGGCAGTCCGGTGCAATCCGGTTACGTCTATGACGAGATTCGTCGGCTGCGTGCGGAACACAAGGGCATCAAGGTGTATGCCGTGATCACCGACCTTGGTGCGTCCGGTGCCTACTACATCGCCAGTGCGGCGGACGAAATCTATGCCGACAAGGCTAGCCTGGTTGGCTCCATCGGCGTCACTGCGGCGAGCTTTGGCTTTGTCGACGCCATGGGCAAGCTGGGTGTTGAGCGTCGCGTCTATACGTCCGGCGAGCACAAGGCGTTCCTGGATCCGTTCCAGCCACAGAAACCTGAGGAAACCCAGTTTTGGCAGGGCGTGCTGGATACCACTCACCAGCAGTTCATCGAAAGCGTGAAGAAGGGGCGTGGTGATCGGCTGAAGGTCGATGGCAATCCCGAGCTCTTCAGTGGATTGGTTTGGTCGGGTGAGCAGGCGCTGGCGCTTGGGCTGGTGGATAAGCTCGGCAATACCAGTTTCGTGGCGCGCGAGGTGATTGGGGCGAAGGAGGTTGTTGACTACACCGTGCAGGAGTCGCCTTTCGATCGCTTCTCGAAAAAGTTCGGTGCTAGTGTCGCCGAGCGACTGGCACTTTGGATGGGGTTCCAGGGGCCGAGCTTGCGTTGAAGCTTATAGCGCCCCAAAGGAAAGCCCGGCCAGAAGCCGGGCTTTCTTCCTTCTATATGGGAGTCAGGGAATCTGTACGCCTTCGGCGAGCAGCATGTCCACGAGTCGAATCAGAGGCAGTCCGACGAGGCTGGTGGCGTCCGGGCCTTCAGTCGCACGGAACAGGCTGACGCCAAGTCCTTCTGCCTTGAAGCTGCCGGCGCAGTCATAGGGTTGTTCGGCTTCCAGGTAGCGGCCGATGCGTGCAGCGTCCAGCTCGCGGAAATGCACGGTGAAGGGCACGCAGTCCACGTGGAAGTGGCCGGTAGCGCTGTTCATCAGGGCCAGGCCGGTCAGGAAGCTGACGCTGGTGCCGCTGGCTGCCAGCAGTTGGTCGCGAGCGCGTTCAAAATTGTGAGGCTTGCCGAGTATCTGGTCGCCTAGCACTGCGACCTGGTCGGAGCCGATGATCAGATGGTTGGGGTTCTGGCTGGCAAGAGCCTTGGTCTTTTCAAGTGCCAGTCGGCGTACGAGCTGTTCGGCGGATTCGTCGGTCTTGCGGCTTTCGTCGATGGCGGGTGCGCCCCAGGTAAAAGGCAGGCGCAGGCGTTCGAGTAGTTCGCGTCTATAAGGTGAGCTGGATGCAAGCACCAGGGGCAGCATGGCGATCTCCGGTCGTAGAGGCGGGAAATTCTATAGAGGCCCGTCGCACGTGGACAATGCGGAATTTCTTTTGACAGGGCAGGGGCTCGTCCCTAGAATGTCGCGCCTATGTTGAATGGGCCGATTCCACCTCATGTAGATCCGCGAAAGCTTGCGGACCGCGAAGTCACTCTTGAGGGTGACATTGCGCTCGCCAGTCTGGAGCGACTCTGCGATCCCCTAGCGGACAACGCGGGCAGCATCCATGCGAGCCTCGCGTTCGCTCGTGAAGAGCGTCGCGCTGTCGTTATCCATAGCCGGATTGACGTCGAGGTCAAGATGGTTTGCCAGCGTTGTCTAGAGCTGGTCACCCTGAACATCCATAGCGAGTGTGATTACGCCGTGGTGAGGGAGGGGGCGGACAGTCAGTCGCTGCCGAAGGGCTATGACGTGCTGGAAGTGGGTGAGGATCCATTGGATCTGATGACTCTGGTCGAGGATGAGCTGTTGCTCGCCCTGCCCATAGTTCCGGCCCATGACCCTGAAGATTGCCAGCAGCCGGCGGGCGCCAACGAGCCCGAGCCGAGCAAGGACGAGGTTCCGCGGTCCAACCCGTTCAGCGTACTGGCGCAGTTAAAGCGTGACCCAAACGTTTAGGAGTTAATTGATTATGGCTGTTCAGCAGAACAAAAAATCCCGCTCGGCACGCGACATGCGTCGTTCCCACGACGCCCTCGAAGCCAACGCCCTGTCCGTAGAGAAGAGCACTGGTGAAGTTCACCTGCGCCACCACGTTTCCCCGGACGGTTTCTACCGTGGTCGCAAAGTGATCGACAAGGGCGCTGCCGAGTAATCCTTGGCCGCCTCGATCATCGCGATTGATGCAATGGGCGGGGACTACGGTCCCCGCTGCATTGTTCCAGCCAGCGTCGCCTGTCTGGCTGAATTCCCCTCGCTTCACTTGGTTCTCGTCGGCCAAGCCCCCCTTCTACAAGAGCTCGTTGCCCGCATTCCTGCGGCCGATCGCCTGCGCCTGCAAATCGAGCATGCCAGTGAAGTGATCGCCATGGATGAGCGCCCTGCACAAGCCTTGCGCGGCAAGCCTGACTCTTCGATGCGTGTGGCCCTCGATCTTGTGCGCAATGGTCGGGCTCAGGCCTGCGTCAGTGCAGGCAATACCGGTGCTCTGATGGCGTTGTCGCGCTACGTGCTGAAGACTTTGCCTGGAATCGATCGGCCGGCCATGGTTAGCGCCATTCCTACGGCGCGGGGCCACTGCCATCTGCTCGACCTGGGTGCCAATGTCGACTGCAGCGCCGAGCATCTCTATCAATTCGCCGTGATGGGTGCGGTTGCAGCTGAGGCCCTCGGTACTCCTCGTCCGCGTGTCGCGCTACTGAATGTCGGCACCGAGGACATCAAGGGCAACCAGCAAGTGAAGCTGGCGGCGAACCTGCTGCAGCAAGCCGAAGGCCTCAACTACATCGGATACATCGAGGGCGATGGTCTCTATCGTGGTGAAGCTGACGTGGTGGTTTGTGACGGCTTCGTCGGCAACATTCTGCTCAAGTCCAGCGAGGGTTTGGCCTCGATGATTTCCACTCGGATGGAAGCATTGTTCAGCGAGAGCCTCGGTTCGCGCATGGTGGGCGCGCTGGCCCTGCCATTGCTGCGTCGCCTTCGTACCGATCTGACCCCTGCGCGCCATAATGGAGCAAGCTTCCTGGGGCTGCAGGGTATCGTTATCAAGAGTCACGGTTCGGCTGGCTCGGAAGGCTTTCAGAGCGCCATTCGTCGCGCGATGATCGAGGTCCGCGAGAATCTGCCGCAGCGCCTCCACGGCCGACTGGAACATCTGTTGCTGTAGGATGTGACCGCTACCGGCAGCCTGTCATCCAAATGTCAGTTTCGTGCGCTTGGCTATGCCAGGCGTCAATCTCCCTATACCGCCAGATAAGGGACCTCAATCAATGTCCGCATCCCTCGCTTTCGTATTTCCCGGTCAGGGCTCCCAGTCTCTGGGCATGCTGGCCGAGCAGGGGGGCCAGCAGAAGCTGGTCCTGGATACCTTCGCCGAAGCCTCCGAGGCGCTCGGTTATGACCTCTGGGCGTTGACCCAGCAAGGTCCGGAAGAGCAGCTCAATCAGACCGACAAGACTCAGCCGGCCATTCTCACTGCGTCCATCGCCCTATGGCGTCTGTGGCTGTCTGAGGGTGGTGCGCGCCCAGCGTACGTCGCCGGCCACAGCCTCGGTGAATACTCCGCGCTCGTGGCTGCCGGCAGCCTGGGCTTCGCCGATGCGGTGAAACTTGTGGAGCGTCGTGGTCAGCTGATGCAGCAGGCCGTTCCGGCAGGGCAGGGCGGCATGGCCGCCATCCTGGGTCTGGAAGATGCCGACGTGCTGGCCGCATGTGTGGAAGCTGCCCAGGGCGAAGTGGTCAGTGCAGTGAACTTCAATGCGCCCGGCCAGGTGGTGATCGCCGGTGCCGCTGCCGCTGTCGAGCGCGCCATCGAGGCCTGCAAGGCTCGTGGAGCCAAGCGCGCCATGGCTCTGCCGGTTAGCGTGCCTTCTCATTGCGCACTGATGAAGCCGGCTGCCGAGCGCTTTGCCGAGTCCGTCGACGCGCTGGCCTGGCAGGCTCCGCAAATTCCGCTGGTGCAGAACGTCAGTGCCGCCGTGGTGGCTGATCTCGGCGAACTCAAGCGTGACCTGTTGGCCCAGCTCTACAGCCCGGTTCGTTGGGTCGAGTCGATGGTCAGCCTGTCCGAGCGCGGCGTTACCGATCTGATCGAATGCGGTCCGGGCAAAGTGCTGTCAGGCCTGAACAAGCGCTGTGTGAAGGGTGTCAACACCCACAATCTGGATACCCCTGATGCTTTCGCAGCCGCCCGTGCTGCGCTGGCCTGAACAAGGAGAAGACCTATGAGTCTGCAAGGTAAGGTGGCATTGGTCACCGGTGCGAGCCGCGGCATTGGCCAGGCTATCGCCCTCGAACTGGGCCGTCAGGGCGCCGTGGTGATCGGCACTGCGACTTCCTCTTCCGGTGCCGAGCGTATCGCCGAATTCCTCAAGGACAACGGAATCGAAGGTGCCGGTCTGGTTCTGGACGTCAGCAATGATGAGTCGGTCGCCAGTACCCTGGAGCACATCCAGCAGCACCTGGGGCAGCCGCTGATCCTGGTGAACAACGCCGGCATCACCCGTGACAACCTGATGCTGCGTATGAAAGACGACGAGTGGTTCGACGTCATCAACACCAACCTCAACAGCCTGTATCGCCTGTCCAAGGCCGTCCTGCGTGGCATGACCAAGGCTCGCTGGGGGCGCATCATCAACATTGGCTCGGTGGTAGGCGCCATGGGCAATGCCGGCCAGACCAACTACGCAGCCGCCAAGGCTGGCCTGGAAGGTTTCAGTCGCGCCCTGGCGCGTGAAGTCGGTTCCCGTGCGATCACCGTCAATGCGGTAGCTCCTGGTTTCATCGACACGGACATGACCCGTGAGTTGCCGGAAGCCCAGCGCGATGCGCTGCTGACCCAGATCCCGTTGGGTCGCCTGGGCCAGGCCGAAGAGATCGCCAAGGTGGTGGGATTCCTCGCTTCCGACGGCGCTGCCTATGTCACCGGTGCTACCGTTCCGGTCAATGGCGGTATGTACATGAGCTGAATGTGACGAATCCCTTCAGGAAGATGTCATATGGGCTGTCTAGAATTCGCTATATAAGTGCAGTCGGGTTATAGACATTTCGTTGCGGCGATCCTGAAGGGGTTCAGGCGTTCTGCTTGAAATGCGGAAAACCCTTTCTATACACTGCAGCCCCAGCTGCACGGATTTTTCCATAGGAGTGAAAACAAGGTATGAGCACCATCGAAGAACGCGTCAAGAAAATCGTCGCCGAGCAACTGGGCGTCAAAGAAGACGAAGTCACCAACAGCGCTTCCTTCGTTGAAGACCTGGGCGCCGATTCCCTTGACACCGTTGAGCTGGTGATGGCTCTGGAAGAGGAATTCGAGACCGAGATCCCGGACGAGCAAGCCGAGAAGATCACCACCGTTCAGGAAGCCATCGACTACATCAACGCCCACGCGCAGTAATGTAGTCGTCGGTTCCCCGACGCGGAAAAGCCGCACGACCCGATTGGGCGTGCGGCTTTTCTTTAAGCCGATTGTTGAAAATCTGCGGTTTGCGCGTTGCTTGCCGGGCTTTTCAACAGTCTGTTTATCCGAATCAACCGCCGTGTAGAGATTGAAGAAGGAGATCGCTGTGTCGCGTAGACGCGTCGTGGTCACTGGCCTTGGCATGCTGTCGCCGCTGGGTACCGATGTATCGAGCACCTGGCAGGGAATTCTGGCTGGCCGCAGTGGCATTGGCCTTATCGAACATATGGATCTGTCCGCCTATTCCACTCGCTTCGGTGGTTCGGTCAAGGGGTTCAATGTCGAGGAGTACCTGTCGGCCAAAGAGGCGCGCAAGCTCGACCTGTTCATCCAGTACGGTCTTGCCGCGAGCTTCCAGGCCGTGCGTGACTCCGGTCTCGAAGTTACCGATGCCAATCGTGAGCGTATTGGCGTGGCCATGGGCTCCGGGATTGGCGGCCTGACGAACATCGAGAACAACTGCAAATCCCTGCATGAGCAAGGACCGCGCCGTATCTCGCCGTTCTTCGTGCCGGGTTCGATCATCAACATGGTGTCCGGTTTCCTGTCGATCCACCTGGGTATCCAGGGGCCGAACTACGCCATTGCCACCGCCTGTACGACTGGCACCCACTGCATCGGCATGGCCGCACGTAACATCGCCTATGGCGAGGCGGACGTGATGGTCGCAGGTGGTTCTGAAATGGCTGCCTGTGGCCTGGGTCTGGGTGGTTTCGGCGCAGCTCGCGCGCTGTCGACTCGCAACGACGACCCGACCCGTGCCAGCCGTCCCTGGGACAAAGGGCGCGACGGTTTCGTGCTTTCCGACGGCGCCGGTGCGCTAGTGCTTGAAGAGTTGGAGCATGCGAAGGCCCGTGGCGCGACTATCTACGCCGAGCTGATCGGCTTCGGGATGAGTGGCGACGCTTATCACATGACTTCGCCGCCGGAAGATGGCGCCGGTGCTGCACGTTGCATGAGCAACGCCCTGCGCGATGCTGGCTTGAATGCCGATCAGGTGCAGTACGTGAACGCCCACGGTACCTCGACTCCGGCCGGTGACGTGGCCGAAGCCATGGCGCTCAAGTCGGTGTTCGGTGAGCATGCCTACAAGCTGGCAGTCAGTTCCACCAAGTCCATGACTGGCCATTTGCTGGGTGCGGCCGGTGCCGTGGAAGCGATCTTCAGTATCCTCGCTTTGCGCGATCAGGTGGCGCCGCCGACTATCAACCTGGACGAGCCGGACGAAGGTTGCGACCTCGACTTCGTGCCACACGAAGCGCGGTCCATGCCCATCGATGTCGTTCTCTCCAACTCCTTCGGCTTTGGTGGCACCAACGGTTCCCTGGTGTTCCGCCGGTTCGCGGGCTGATGCCGAATTGGGTTGACGGCCACCCAGCCGAATCGCTGTCCATCAAGGATCGCGGTCTGGCCTACGGCGATGGGCTTTTCGAGACCATCGCCGTGCGTGGCGGTCGCCCTCCGCTTCTCGAGTACCACATGGCGCGGCTCGCTGACGGCTGCCGACGCCTGCGTATTCCTCTTGACCTGCAGTTGATGCGCACGGAGTTGATGACCTTCTCGGCCGGGTTGGGCGAAGGCGTCGCCAAACTGATAGTCACTCGTGGCGAGGGTTTGCGTGGCTATGCTCCGCCGCCTGTAGCCTTGCCCCGGCGGATTCTGCAGAGTGCTGCCTTTCCGGCTTACCCTGCGGGCAATGCGGAGCAGGGGGTCCGGCTCTTTCCCTGCGCCACTCGTCTTGCCGAGCAGCCTCTGCTGGCTGGCCTCAAGCACCTCAACCGGCTGGAGCAGGTCTTGGCCCGTGCCGAGTGGCAGGATGCTCAGCACGCCGAAGGCTTGATGCGCGACCTGTCTGGTCGTGTGATCGAAGGTGTGTTCAGTAACCTTTTCATGGTGCGTAAAGGCGCGCTCGTCACCGCTGATCTCTCTCGTTGTGGGGTCGCGGGTGTCATGCGAGCTGCACTACTGGACAGCGCCAAGGCCGAAGGCCTCCAGGCCGAAGTGCGGGATGTTGACTACGACGAGTTTCTCCAAGCGGATGAGGTTTTCCTCTGCAACAGCCTTTTCGGTATCTGGCCGGTGCGTTCTGTAACAGCGCATCACTGGCCGGTCGGGCCGCTGACCCGTAAACTTCAGGCCATCGCCCGCGATCTACTGGATATCTGATACGTGATACGCAAATTCCTGCTGATGCTGGAAGCAGGCCTGCTCCTTGCTGGTCTGCTGGTAGCCTTTGCCGGCTGGCAGCAGCGCGTCACCCTCGAGCAACCCCTGAACATCTCCGCCGAGCGGATGCTGGAAGTACCAACTGGAGCCACGCCCGGTGGCCTGCTCAACCGGCTGGAAGCGGAAGGGGTTCTTAACAATGCGTTCTGGCTACGCCAATACTGGCGCTTCAATCTAGCCAACGAGTCCCTGCACAGTGGCGAGTATCGACTGACGCCGGGAATGCGCGCCGCCGACCTGCTGGCACTGTGGCAACAAGGTGATGTGGTGCAGTACAGCCTGACGCTGGTGGAAGGCTGGAACTTCCGTCAGGTCCGTGCGGCCTTGGCCAAACAGGCCAAGCTGGAGCAAACGCTGGTCGATGTCAGTGACGCTGAAGTTATGGCTCGACTCGGGCGCCCCGGCGAGTACCCGGAAGGCCGCTTTTTCCCTGATACCTATCGTTACGTGCGCGGCACGCGCGACATCGACCTGCTGAAACAGGCGCGGGATCGTCTCGACCAGGTGCTCGCCGAGGAGTGGAGCAAGCGGGCGGACCGATTGCCCTATAACGACCCCTACCAGGCGCTGATCATGGCGTCCCTGGTGGAGAAGGAAACCGGCGTTCCCACTGAGCGCGGGCAGATTGCCGGCGTGTTCGTGCGCCGCCTGAACAGCGGCATGCTGCTGCAGACCGACCCGACTGTCATCTATGGCCTGGGCGAGCGCTACAACGGCAACCTGACCCGCGACCACCTGCGCGAGGCGACGCCTTACAACACCTATGTCATCAGCGGTCTGCCGCCAACCCCCATTGCTCTCGCCGGGCGTGAAGCCATTCATGCCGCGCTGCATCCCGCGGCAGGAAAGAGCCTCTATTTCGTCGCCCGAGGCGATGGTAGCCATGTATTCTCCGAGACCCTGGGCGAGCACAACCAGGCCGTGCGTGACTTCCAAATGAAGCGCCGCAGCGACTACCGCTCCAGCCCGACCCCGCAATGAATAAGGACACCCAGTGAGCGGTCTGTTCATCACATTGGAAGGCCCGGAAGGCGCCGGAAAAAGCACCAATCGCGAGTATCTTGCAGAGCGCCTGCGCAGCCATGGCGTTGAGGTCGTACTGACTCGTGAGCCAGGTGGTACGCCGCTTGCTGAGCGTATCCGCGAACTCTTGCTGACCCCCAGCGAAGAAGCCATGGGCGTCGACACCGAACTGCTGCTGGTGTTCGCGGCTCGTGCCCAGCATCTGGAAGGTGTGATCAAGCCGGCTCTGGCGCGTGGTGCGGTGGTGCTCTGCGACCGTTTCACCGATGCTACCTATGCCTATCAGGGCGGTGGTCGTGGCCTGTCCAGTGAGCGTATCGCCTTGCTGGAAAACTTCGTCCAGGGTGACCTGCGTCCGGACCTGACTCTGGTTTTCGACCTGCCGGTGGAAATCGGCTTGAGCAGGGCTGCCGCCCGTGGCCGCCTGGATCGTTTCGAGCAGGAACAGCGCAGCTTCTTCGAAGCCGTTCGGCAAACCTACCTGCAGCGCGCTCAGGCCGCTGCGGAGCGGTACAAGGTAGTCGACGCGTCGCTGTCGCTGGCGGAAGTCCAGGCCAACCTCGATAAGTTGCTTCCCGATTTGCTGGTGCGCTGCAATGGCTGACGCCTATCCCTGGCAAACAGCGATCTGGCAGCAGTTGGCAGGCCGTCCGCGTCATGCCCACGCCTATCTGCTGCATGGACCATCCGGTATTGGCAAGCGCGCCCTAGCCGAGCGCCTGATGGCGCGCCTCCTGTGCCAGAGCCCTGCCGGGCTCGACGCATGCGGCCAATGCAAGGCTTGCATGCTGCTGGCGGCCAGTACACATCCTGACGCGTTCGTACTCGAACCGGAGGAAGCGGACAAGGCGATCCGCGTTGACCAGGTTCGCGAGCTGGTGGGATTCGTTGTCCAGACCGCGCAGCTAGGTGGGCGCAAGGTGGTGCTGGTGGAGCCGGCCGAGTCGATGAACCTCAACGCCTCCAATGCACTGCTCAAAAGCCTGGAGGAACCCTCCGGCGATACCGTTCTACTGTTGATCAGCCACCAGCCCAGCCGATTGCTGCCGACCATCAAGAGCCGATGCGTACAGCAGGCCTGCCCATTGCCCAGTGAGGCGCAGAGCCTGGCTTGGCTGGATTCGGCATTGCCTGATGCGCCACCGGAGGAATTGAGGGAGCTGCTGGTGCTTGCCGGTGGCTCTCCGCTTTCGGCGCTACGTCTGGAAGGGCAAGGTGTACGTTCCCAGCGTGCCGAAGTTGTGGATGGGGTGAAGAAGCTGCTCAAGCACCAGGTGGGTGCCAGCCAATTGGCAGAAGGCTGGAACGCTGTGCCTTTACCGCTGTTGTTCGACTGGTTTTGCGATTGGGCGCAACTGATGCTGCGCTACCAGCTCACTCGTGACGAAGCGGGGCTTGGGCTCAACGATATGCGCAAGGTGGTTCAGTACCTGGCGGACAAGGCCCCACAACAGAAGGTCTTGGCGATGCAGGACTGGCTGCTGCAACAACGTCAGAAAGTCCTCAACAAGGCCAACCTCAACCGTGTCTTGCTTCTCGAAGCTCTTCTGGTCCAGTGGGCAAGCCTACCCGGGCCGGGCTAGAATCGGTGGCTGAACCAGCTTGTCAGGAAAACCGTATGAGCCTGCCGCCGAACCTGGGCCCGCGTAACGGGATTCTGTCCTTGACCATCAAGGACAAGTCCGTGCTGTATGCCGCCTACATGCCATTCATCAAGAACGGTGGCCTGTTCATTCCGACCAACAAGACCTACAAGCTCGGCGATGAAGTATTCATGCTGCTCAACCTGATGGATGAGCAGGAGAAGATTCCAGTCGCTGGCAAAGTGGTCTGGATCACTCCCAAGGGCGCCCAGGGCAACCGCGCAGCGGGCATTGGCGTCCAGTTCAATGATGGCGACAGTGGCGCGCGCAACAAGATCGAGACCTATCTCGCTGGCGCCCTCAAGTCCGACCGTCCCACCCATACGATGTAACCGGCCGCCGGGCCCGGGCTGAAAGCGACAGGCTTGAAGCTTGGCGCCTGCGCCTGGAGCCTGACCATGCTGATCGACTCCCATTGCCATCTGGACCGCCTCGATCTGGGCGCTCACGGTGGATCCCTTGACGCCGCTCTCGACGCCGCCCGTGCCCGTGGTGTCTCTCAGTTCCTCTGCATCGGGGTGAGTGCCGACAACGCCGCCGCCGTGAAGTCCGTGGCCGAGCGCTACGATGACGTGCATTGCTCGGTTGGTGTTCACCCTCTTGATTTGCAGCCCGGCGACTCCCCGGCGCTGGAGTGGTTGCTGGGCGAGCTGGAGCACCCGCGGGTCGTGGCTATCGGCGAGACAGGCCTGGATTATCACTACGAACCCGACGCCGCCGAGCTTCAGCAGCAAGCTTTCCGTCTGCATCTGGAGGCCGCGAAAGTCACCGGCAAACCAGTGATTGTGCACACTCGCGAAGCTCGCGCCGATACCCTTGCGCTATTGCGTGAGGCAGCGCTGCCGCAGGCTGGCGTGTTGCATTGCTTTACCGAAGATTGGGACATGGCGCGTGCCGCACTGGATCTCGGCTTCTACATTTCTCTGTCTGGTATCGTCACCTTCCGCAATGCCAGCGCTTTGCGAGAAGTTGCGCTTCAGGTCCCGGCGGATCGCTTGCTGGTGGAAACTGATTCGCCTTATCTCGCGCCCGTGCCATACCGTGGCAAGCCCAATCTGCCGGAATACGTACGTGAGGTGGCGGAGTTTCTGGCTGACTTGCGCGGGGTTCCATTCGATACATTCGCAGAGCAGACCAGCGAAAACTATCTGCGTCTGTTCCCTCTCGCACGGCGTGGTTGAAAGGCTTCTGGAAGACGGTCGGAAAAAGTCGCGCACAAAAAAAACCCGGGTTCTGGGGGATGAATCCGGGTCAAGACCATTAGGAGTAAAACAAAGGAACGCGATCCACGGTTCCTCGACTGGCTGGGCACTTGGGGGGAGATGCCGCACGCCAGTAAGAGAAGTATCGGTCAATATCCCCATGCGTCCAGACAGCACGGTGGCGTTTCTTAAACCTATTTGGAATACACCGGGACCGGCTGAGTCCTCATGCGTCTGCCATCTGGCGTAAGAGCGCAAGCGTCTCGTCTATTACACGAGGTTCGGTGTAAAAGTGCGGCGAGAAACGGATTCCACCTCCACGCTGGGCGCAGACCACCTGCTCGGCGCGGAGCCGTTCGAACAGCCTCTGGTTGTCCCAGCCGTCCAGGCGGAAACTGAGGATGCCTGCGCGGCGCATTGGGTTCAGTGGGCTCAACAGCTGCGTGCCGGGGATATTCGCCAATCCGTCCTGCAACCATTGCACGCGCTCGGCAATCGCCACAGCAACCTGCTCCATGCCTACCTCTTCCAGCAACGACAGACTCGCTTCCAGCGCCATCGCGCCGAGCATGTTGGGACTACCACACTCGAAACGTCGCGCGGTGCGGGACGGCTCCCAGTCGACGCGCTCGTAGTCACCGGGATGCTCAAGCATGTGCCAGCCGTACTCATGGAGCTTCAGTTGTTCACGTAGATCGCTACGGCAATAGAAAACCCCGAGTCCTTCAGGTCCGAGCATCCACTTGTGACCGTCGGCCATGGCGAAGGCGCAATCAATGGCCTGGACGTCGAAGGGCAGGGCACCCAACTGCTGGATGGCGTCGACGCAGAAAAGTACGCCATGCCGGCGGCATTCATGGCCGAGTCGGTGCAGATTCAGGCGGAGTCCGCTGGCGTATTGCACGGCGCTTATCGAGAGCAGCCTGGTGCGCGGGCCGCATGCGGCGAGCAGCGCGCCTTCTGGATCGGCTCCTTCCAGCGACACCTGGACGGTTTCCACGCCGTAGCGTTTCAGGGCTTCCCAGACAACGCGGTTGGAAGGGAACTCCTGATCACTGATGACGACCTGATCACCCGCTGCCCAGTCCAGACCAAAGGCAACGAAAGACAGCGCTTCCGATGTATTCTTGACCAGTGCAAGATCAGCCGTGGTCGGTGAGTTCAATAGTCTGACCAGGCGTTCTCGGAGGCGACGCTCCACGGTGAGCCAGTCCGGATAATCCCTTGCACCGAGTCGCCAGTTCTCTTCGGCAAAGCTCTGGACCGCACGAGTCGCGCGTTTGGGCCAGGGCGCAACCGCAGCATGGTTGAGATAGCGGAGCCCATCGGCGTGGGCAAACTCATCTTGCAATAAGCTCATAGTCGGATGATCCGTGCATTTTTACGCCAGATAGGCATAATACGCGGCTTGATTTTTGACCCCACAGTCCCTTTATGCAGAAAGAACCCCGTAAAGTCCGTGAGTTCCGCCGCCGCGAGCAGGAAATTCTCGACACCGCCCTCAAGCTCTTCCTGGAAGAGGGCGAAGACAGCGTTACCGTCGAGATGATCGCTGACGCAGTGGGTATCGGCAAAGGCACCATCTACAAGCACTTCAAGTCCAAGGCAGAAATCTATCTGCGCTTGATGCTCGACTACGAGCGAGACCTGAATGCGTTGTTCCATTCGGCAGACGTGGATCGCGACAAGGAAGCGCTGTCGCGCGCCTACTTCGAGTTCCGCATGCGCGACCCGCAGCGCTATCGCTTGTTCGACCGCCTTGAAGAAAAGGTGGTGAAGAACAGCCAGGTGCCGGAGATGGTCGAGCAGTTGCACAAGATCCGCGCGTCCAACTTCGAGCGCCTGACTCTGCTGATCAAGGGCCGCATCGCCGAAGGTAAACTGGAAGACGTACCGCCGTACTTCCACTATTGCGCCGCTTGGGCCTTGGTGCATGGCGCCGTCGCGCTCTACCACTCGCCGTTCTGGAGCAATGTCCTGGAGGATCAGGAAGGCTTTTTCCAGTTCCTGATGGACATCGGCGTACGCATGGGCAACAAGCGCAAGCGCGAAAGCGAGTCGCCCGCCGGCTGACGCATTCAGAGCGCCTATAACGCGGTCCCGGATATGTGCCGGGCCAACCGCAGGGATATACTCCGGTGTACCAAATGCCGGAGCGTCCCATGATCGTCGACCGCCAAGGCAGGCGTTTCCGCAATCTGCGAATCAGCCTGACCGCCGCCTGTAATTACGCCTGTACCTATTGCGTGCCGGACGGCAAGAGGCTGGTAGCCGCTCAGGATGAGCTATCGGCCGAGGCTATGGTGCGCGGCGTGGCTTATCTCATCGAGGCGGCTGGCATCGAGCGTCTGCGTATCACAGGCGGCGAGCCGCTTGTCAGTCCCAAGCTCGATCCTTTCCTCCGCGCAGTCAGCAAACTCGGTCTTGAAGACATAAGCCTGACCAGCAACGGCCAACTGTTGTCCCGCAAGCTACCCCTGCTGCTCGATTGCGGGATACGCCGTCTGAACATCTCCCTCGATACCCTCGACGCTGGCGCGTTTCGTGAAATCGCCCGTGGCGGCGACCTGACCACAGTTCTCCGTGGGCTCGACGAGGCGAAGGCGGCGGGTCTGAAGATCAAGATCAACATGGTCCCCCTGCGTGGCAAGAACCTTGATCAGGTATTGCCGCTGTTGGACTATTGCCTGGAGCGGGGCTTCGAGCTTCGATTCATCGAGCTGATGCGCATGGGCCACCTGGCCCGCGACCCCAACGGTTTCCATCAGCAGTTCGTCGGCCTGGAAGAGCTGCTGGCATTGATCCGAACTTCCCACGAGTTCGTTCAGGCCAGCGCGCCGTTGGATGCCACTGCCCTGCGTTATCGGGTGCCGGGCGAGGGCCATTTCGGTGTGATCGCCAACGAGAGCGTACCCTTCTGCCGGACTTGCTCGCGTCTGCGTCTGTCCTCTACTGGTTGGCTGCACGGCTGCCTGTCGTCGAGCAATCGTCATTACGTCGGCGATCTGCTGGAGAAGCCTCGTCACGAAGCGCTGCCTGCTTTGCAGCGGTTGCTGGTCAAGGCGCTGGCCGACAAGCAGGACCTTGCGTTCTCTGGTGGCGTCACGGTGATGAAGATCATTGGCGGTTGATGGCGCGGAAGCTGCATTGGTTCTCCATCTGTCGGTTTTACGTCGCCGGCACCTGGAGGACACACGATGCGTAGCATGATTCTGTTGCTGGCGATTCTCGGCCTGGCGGGCTGCATGAAGGTCAGTGACATGGCGGAAGGCACCCGCGAACAGTTGAGTGATGCCGGATTTCTGGACCACAGCGAAACCCGTCGCGCCAGTCCCTGGCGCCTGCAGGCGGACTCCTTCATCTACATCGCCCAGGGCTACTTCGTCCCTCCCGGTTCCGCCTATCCGCGACCCAATGTGGTCGCTGAAGAGGCCTTCAACGGTTTCGTCGAGTATTTCCCCATGGTGCGTCGTGCCAAAGGCCCTGCCGGTCTGGAAGAGGCTATGGGCCAGGCGCGTGCCGTAGGGGCGCATTATTTGCTGTACGCGCGATTCGCCAGAGCCGACGATCGCATCGGTACCGTCGAAGAGTGGGAAGACGAGGAAGCGCTGGATCGGCTCGGCCGCGACCGAGGCGTGATCCAACTGATGCTGATCGAGACCAATACACGCTATCTGGTGGATACTGCCCGAATCCGCAATCGTGGCGGTTTTCTGACGTTTTACGACGAGAAACCCGAAGACCTGATCGGGGCACCGCTGGAGGAGTATGCTCGCAGCCTGATCGGTCTCAGTCGTTGAGGAGTTTGAAATGAACGATCCCGGCAAAGCCGGTGACTTGCTGGCGCAGATACCCCTGGGCGACAAACCGGGCGGTGCGCCCGTTCATCTGTGGAACCCGCCGTTTTGCGGTGATATCGACATGCGCATCGCTCGCGATGGCACCTGGTACTACCTGGGCACGCCCATCGGACGCAAGCCTATGGTAAAGCTGTTCTCCAGCGTGATCCGCAGGGATGGCGAGGGCTACTTCCTGGTCACTCCGGTAGAGAAGGTTGGCATTAAGGTCGATGACGCACCTTTTGTTGCGGTCGAGTTGAGGGTAGAGGGGGCGGGGCAAGAGCAAAAGCTGCGCTTCGTCACCAACGTTGACGACGAGGTAGTAGCCGGTGCTGTCCATCCGCTACGCGTCGAGCTCGACCCGCAAACCCAAGAACCGTCTCCCTATGTCCTTGTACGGACAAACCTGGAAGCGCTGATCCATCGCAACGTCTTCTACGAGTTGGTGGATCTGGCCGTGCCGCGCGAGATCGATGGCATCACTTGGCTGGGCGTCTGGAGTGGTGGGGAATTCTTCTCCATCGGGCCATTGCCGGATTAGGCGGAAGACGGAAATGAAAAAGGCTCCCTAAGGAGCCTTTTTCGTGCCTGCTTACATGTTGGGGTAGTTCGGGCCGCCGGTACCTTCCGGTGCAACCCAGGTGATGTTCTGGGCCGGGTCCTTGATATCGCAGGTTTTGCAGTGGACGCAGTTCTGGGCGTTGATCTGGAAGCGCTTGGCGCCGTCGTCCTGAGTCACGACTTCGTACACGCCGGCCGGGCAGTAGCGCTGCGCCGGTTCGTCGTACAGCGGAAGGTTCTTGGCGATCGGGATGCTCGCGTCGGCCAGCTTAAGGTGGCAGGGTTGTTCCTCTTCGTGGTTGGTGTTGGAGAGGAATACCGAGCTGAGCTTGTCGAAGCTGATTTTGCCGTCCGGCTTCGGATACTCGATGCGCTTGGACTCTGCGGCCGGCTTCAGGCAGGCGTAGTCGGGCTTGTTGTCGCGCAGGGTGACTGGGATCTTGCCGCCGAACCAGTTCTGGTCGATGTAGTTGAAGGCACCGCCCGCCAGTGCGCCGAACTTGTGGATCGCAGCACCGAAGTTACGGCTGCGGAACAGCTCGTCATACAGCCAGCTGGACTTGAAGCTATCGACGTAGCCGGTGAGCTCGTCACCACCTTCCTTGCCGGCGGCCAGTGCAGCAGCAACGGCCTCGGCGGCCAACATGCCCGATTTCATAGCGGTATGGCTGCCCTTGATCTTGGCGAAGTTCAGGGTGCCGAGGTCGCAGCCGATCAGGGCGCCGCCCGGGAAGACCATCTTCGGCAGCGAGTTCAAGCCACCTTTGCAAATGGCACGGGCGCCATAGGCAACGCGCTTGCCGCCTTCCAGGTACTGCTTGATGACCGGGTGATGCTTGTAGCGCTGGAACTCGTCGAACGGCGAGAGGAAGGGGTTGCTGTAGGACAGGTCGATGATCAGACCCACTACGACCTGGTTGTTTTCCAGGTGATAGAGGAAGGAACCGCCCGGGTTCTCGTCATTCAGCGGCCAGCCAGCGGTGTGAACTACCAGGCCGGGCTGGTGCTTGGCCGGGTCGATGTCCCAGATTTCCTTGATGCCGATACCGTAGTGCTGGGCGTCGGCTTCGGAGTCCAGGTTGTACTTCTTGATCAATTGCTTGCCGATGTGGCCACGGCAGCCTTCGGCGAACAAGGTGTACTTCGCGCGCAGTTCCATGCCAGGGGTGTAGTAACCCTCTTTCGGATGCCCTTCGCGGTCCACGCCGAGATCGCCGGTGATGATGCCGCGAACGACACCGTTCTCGTCGATCAACGCTTCCTGGGCGGCAAAGCCCGGGTAGATCTCCACGCCCAGGCCTTCAGCCTGTTGGGCCAGCCAACGGCAGAGATTGCCCAGGGAAATGATATAGTTGCCCTCGTTGTGCATGGTCTTGGGCACGAAGAGGCCGGGAACCTTGATCGCGGACTCGGCATCCTTGAGCATATAGATGTCGTCCCGGGCTACCGGGGTGTTCAGCGGAGCGCCCAGGTCTTTCCAGTCAGGGAAGAGTTCGTTCAGGGCTCGCGGTTCGAATACGGCGCCAGAGAGGATGTGGGCGCCGACTTCGGAACCCTTCTCGACCACGCATACGCTGATCTCTTGACCAGCTTCCGCGGCCTTCTGCTTCAGTCGGCACGCGGCGGACAGGCCAGCGGGGCCGGCGCCGACGATGACGACGTCGAATTCCATGTATTCGCGTTCCACAGTCAATCTCCTCAAGGCTCTTCGATATTTTGTGTTGGAGGGCTAGGCTCGATCCCTGACCTGAGCCGGCGCATTATATCCAGCACCTAAGGCTGGTCCAATACAAACGTTTGTTTGAATTTTGTGAAGCCCTGATAGGATAAGGCTCTGCGCCTTATGACGGGGCATTTTGCTGTATTGACCCGAATAGGCGATCCGGTCAAGATACGGGCGGTTTTGCGCTCGCTGTCTGGGCTGACGTCGGTTCCGGCCGACCTGCATCACTGGCCAGGCTCGTCTTGGCGACATTCTTATTAACCGGAGAGTAACGAGGAATCCATGAAGGTTCTTGTAGCTGTCAAACGAGTGGTCGACTACAACGTCAAGGTCCGCGTCAAGGCGGACAACTCCGGCGTCGACCTCGCCAACGTGAAGATGTCGATGAACCCCTTCTGCGAAATTGCCGTAGAAGAAGCCGTCCGTCTGAAAGAAAAAGGCGTAGCGAGTGAAATCGTCGTCGTCACCATCGGCCCGAACACCGCTCAAGAGCAGCTGCGTACTGCCCTGGCCCTGGGCGCTGACCGCGCCATCCTGGTCGAGTCCGCCGACGAGCTGAACTCCCTGGCAGTCGCCAAGCTGCTGAAGGCCGTGGTCGAGAAAGAGCAGCCGCAGCTGGTCATCCTCGGCAAGCAGGCCATCGACAGCGACAACAACCAGACCGGCCAGATGCTCGGCGCCCTGACTGGCTATGCCCAGGGCACCTTCGCTTCCAAGGTCGAGCTGGCGGGCGACAAGGTCAACGTCACCCGTGAGATCGACGGCGGTCTGCAGACCGTTGCGCTGAACCTGCCGGCGATCGTCACCACCGACCTGCGCCTGAACGAGCCGCGCTACGCGTCGCTGCCGAACATCATGAAAGCCAAGAAGAAGCCGCTGGACGTGGTTACCCCGGATGCCCTGGGTGTTTCCACTGCCTCCACCGTGAAGACCCTGAAGGTTGAAGCCCCGGCCGCCCGCCAGGCGGGTATCAAGGTCAAGTCCGTGGCTGAACTGGTCGAGAAACTGAAGAACGAAGCGAAGGTGATCTGAGATGGCAATCCTGGTAATCGCTGAACACAACAACAGCGCGCTGGCCGCCGCCACCCTCAACACCGTGACCGCCGCTCAGAAGATCGGTGGTGATATCCACGTTCTGGTCGCTGGCCAGGGCGTCGGTGCTGCTGCAGAAGCTGCCGCCAAGGTTGCTGGCGTATCCAAGGTGCTGGTCGCCGACAACGCCGCCTACGCTCACCAGCTGCCGGAGAACGTCGCTCCGCTGATCGCCGAGTTGGGCAAGGGCTACAGCCACGTGCTGGCACCCGCCACTACCAACGGCAAGAACTACCTGCCGCGCGTGGCGGCTCTGCTGGACGTCGACCAGATCTCCGAGATCATCGCCGTTGAAAGCGCCGACACCTTCAAGCGTCCGATCTACGCCGGCAACGCCATCGCCACCGTGCAATCCAGCGCGGCCGTGAAAGTGATCACCGTGCGTACCACCGGTTTCGACGCCGCTGCCGCTGAAGGCGGTTCCGTTGCCGTTGAAGCCGTGGGCACTGTTTCCGACGCCGGCAAGTCCGCCTTCGTCGGTGAAGAGCTGGCCAAGTCCGATCGTCCGGAACTGACCGCTGCCAAGATCGTCGTTTCCGGCGGCCGTGGCATGCAGAACGGCGACAACTTCAAGCACCTGTATGCCCTGGCCGACAAGCTGGGCGCTGCCGTGGGTGCCTCCCGTGCCGCCGTCGACGCCGGTTTCGTACCGAACGACATGCAGGTCGGCCAGACCGGCAAGATCGTCGCGCCGCAGCTGTACATCGCCGTCGGCATCTCCGGTGCCATCCAGCACCTGGCGGGCATGAAGGACTCCAAGGTCATCGTCGCGATCAACAAGGACGAAGAAGCCCCGATCTTCCAGGTGGCTGACTACGGCCTGGTGGCGGACCTGTTCGAAGCCGTACCGGAACTGGAAAAGCTGCTGTAATAGCGCTTCCCGGCCTGCCGTACAAAAAACCCGCTCTTCGGAGCGGGTTTTTTATTGCCGTTTAACGGCGGCTGGCGTCGAGGAAGGCCTGGTAGTGCCGGGCAGTTTCTTCCGGGCGCTCGAGCATGGGAGCGTGTCCGCAGTCCCGCATGATTACCACTGTTGGTTTTTTCAGCAGTGGTTTCATTACCTCGATGCTGGATACATCCAGCACGCGGTCGCGATCTCCCCAGAGCAGCAGGGTAGGGGCCTCGATTCGCGACAGCTCAGGCTCCAGTGGGATATAGCGCTCCCGGAGCTGGCGGAAGACTTCGTTGTAGTGCGCCTCGTTAGCCATGGATTGTTCGGCGAGGTAGGTCTTCACTGACTCGGGAAGGGGCGGCGGCTCGACGAAGACGAAATCCAGCAAGTGCTGGAAGTCATCGGCATTGCGCACTATCAGGGGATTGGACTGGCCGCCTTCGATCAGGCGAAACAGTTCGCTCTTGTTCGGGGCCGTGATCCCGCCATTGTCGAACAACCCCAGGCTGCGCACCTGCTGCGGGTAGCGTGCTGCGAAGATCCCGGCGATATGGCCGCCCATGGAGTTGCCTACCAGGTGCACTTTGCCCAACTCCAGTACCTTGATGAAGGACTCCAGGCGCTCGGCCTGGGTGCCGACATCGTAGCTGCCGGCAGGACGGTCGCTGTCACCGAAGCCAGGCAGGTCAAGCGCGATGACGTGGTAGCGCTCGGTAAAATGGCGGGCGAAGCGCAGCCAGTTGTCCTTGCTGGCGCCGAACCCGTGGATCATCACGATGGTTTCGCCCTTGGTCGGGCCGCCCTCGTAGTAATGGATGCTAAGATCGCCCAGCGCGATCTGGCGCTCCGACAAACCGGCAAGTTGGCGCTCAACGAGGCGCACGCTGGCGGTGAGCGCCATGGGAGAGAAGTAGAGGGTTGTCGCCGCAGCCGCTAGCAAGATGATGACTGCGATGATGAGTTTCTTCATGGCCTGCCCTTATTGCGAATAGTTCTTTAAGCCGCCTGTACGCTAGCATGAAGCTCGCTCCAGGCGATGCAGCACAAGTCGGTGCCAATCGAATGTCCAGCCCAGGAAACTTCAGATGCCAAGATTGCAGCTCTCGTCCTTGCTCCTCGTGCTGTGCCTGTTGCCCGGAGTCGGGCAGGCCGCCGGGAAATGCGAGCGTCTGGTGGCCACCGGCAATCCCGAGTATCCCCCCTATCTGTGGCGCGATCCCGAGAACCCCAAGCAACTCATAGGCGCCAATGCCGACCTGCTCAAGCAGATCGCCAAGGAACTCGGGCTCAAGGTGGAAATCCTCTACACCGGCCCCTGGTCCCGTGCCCAGGATGAAGTCCGTACCGGTCGCGTCGACCTGATCGCAGGGGCCTTCCTCACCCTGCCGCGCCTGGAAACCATGGACTACGTTCATCCGGCCTTCCTGGAAACCCAAAGCGTCGTCTGGGTGAAGCGCGAGCGCGCGTTCCCCTACAGCGGTTGGGAAGACCTGCGCAGCCACATCGGCGGCACGCTGGTGAAGAACAGCTTTGGCGAGGCCTTCGACCGCTTCGCCAAGGAGAATCTCAAGCTCGAAGAGGTTCCCAGCCTGACCCAGGCCTACCAGAAGCTGCTGCTGGAGCGCACCGACTACGTGCTCTATGAGCGATACCCCGGCCTGGTGCTGGCCGACACCCTGGGCATGGCCGACGATCTGGCCGCGCTGGAACCTCCGATTTCCAGTGAAGGTCTGTACCTGACGCTGTCCCACAACTCGGCCTGCAACGACCCCTGGCTGCGCGGACAGCTCGCGAAAAAAATGACAGAATTGGTTGCCGCCGGAGTGCCGGAAACCCTGCTGCAGCGCAACC
The DNA here is from genome assembly GCF_003626975.1 of Pseudomonas sp. DY-1. NCBI lineage: Bacteria > Pseudomonadati > Pseudomonadota > Gammaproteobacteria > Pseudomonadales > Pseudomonadaceae > Pseudomonas > Pseudomonas sp. DY-1. The sequence continues at coordinate 461,189 of NZ_CP032616.1, forward strand.
TGGAACGCTGGAAGGCACTGCAGATGATGCAACCCGCCGGCACTCCCGAATGATTAGGAATCCTCTAGTGAGCAAGACACCCCTGTTTGCCGCCGGCCTGGTTGTGCTGGCCCTGGCCGGCTGTGCCAGCGATCCGGCGCCCATCGAACAGATGCGCCTTACCGAGAAGGCCGTGGAGCAGGCCAAGGCCGTCGGCGCCACCGAACAGATCGAGGAAATGAAGCTTGCCCAGGACAAACTCGCCCTGGCCGAGAAGAACATGGGTGAGCAGGACTACAAGCGTGCGCGCGTCCTGGCCGAAGAGGCGGAACTGGATGCACGCCTTGCGGAAGCCAAGGTGCTCACCAAGAAGAGCCAGGACCAATTGGCCGAGCTGACCGCGCGGATCAATCGCCTGCGCAAGCAGCTGGGAGACGTGCAGTGATGCGGAATCATGCATTGACCGCCGGCCTGATGCTTGGCCTTGGACTGCTCGGTGGTTGCGCCAACCAGCAGCAGACCGAACAGAGCCTCGAGCAGGCTCGCCAGATGTTCCAGAAGGTAAAGGAGGACCAGAACGTCCTCAGCGCCGCGCCGAAGGATGTGATCCGCGCTGGCGAATCCCTGGCTCGTGCCGAGCGCCTGTCCAGCTATTGGGGCAATGACCGGGACGTAGTCCACTACGCGTACCTCAGCCAGCGCTACAGCGAGATCGCCAGCCAGCACAGCGAACAGAGCCAGAACCAGGCGCGTGCCGCCAAGTTGCAGATGGAGCGCGAGCGCCTGCAACTGGCTCTGCGTGAAGCCAAGCTCCTCAGTGTCCAGCAGCAGGGCAAGTGGCTTGAAGAGCAGATGATCGCGCTGGCCGCCACTGAGACCGATCGTGGCCTGGTGATGACCCTGGGTGATGTGCTGTTCGATACCGGTCACGCTGATCTCAAGGCTTCGGCCAATCGCACGGTGCTGAAACTGGTGCAGTTCCTCCAGTTGAACCCACGCCGTGTCGTACGTATCGAGGGCTACACCGACAGCAGCGGCAACAAGGCAGACAACCTCAGGCTCTCCACCGATCGTGCCCAGGCGGTGGCGGATGCCCTGGTCGACCTCGGCATCGATGCCAAGCGCATCCAGGTCCAGGGTTATGGCGAAGCCTTCCCTGTAGCCGAAAACGCTTCCAACCGCGGCAGGGCGCAGAACCGTCGAGTGGAGATCGTCTTCTCCAATGAAAAGGGCGAGCTCGGCTCGGCACGCTGAAGCCGCTCTGCCACAAGGCCCCGGTTGCCGTTCGGCACCGGGGCTTTTTCATGCCTGGAAAAATTCACTGTATCGCACACAATTTCCCGATCTGTACCGGTGCAGTTGTTAAGTGTTCAGATAGTGTTTCGGTCCAGTGATACAGGTGCTGCCGTCATGACCAATCTGTTGCTCTACCAACGCATCGCCCAGCAACTGGCCGATGATATTCGCCGAGGCGTCTACCAGCCGGGCGAACGCGTGCCTTCGGTGCGCAAGCTCAGTTCCCAGCTCAGTGTCAGCCACGCCACCGTGCTGCAGGCTTACGCAAGCCTGGAGGACCAGGGACTGATTCGCGCTCGTCCGCAATCCGGCTTCTATGTGCACCAGACCCCGGCCCTGACCGCGTCCACCCCGGATATCGCTCGTGTCGAACGCCCGGGCCTCGTCACCCGCGCCAGCATCATTCAACAGGTTCTAGCCGAGTCCCGCCGCGAGGGCGTCTTCCCCTTGGGCGCAGCCGTTCCCCATGTCGATTACCTGCCGGTACGCACCCTCCACCAGCAGCTCGCCAAGGTCACACGCTTCCATAGCCCGCGCGCCTTCAGCTACATGTTCAGCCCCGGCTTCGAGCCGCTGCGTCGCCAGGTGGCGATCCGCATGCGCGACGCCGGCGTAGTGGTTGACCCCAGCGAAGTGGTGATTACCCACGGTTGTGTGGACGCGCTGCAGATGAGCTTGCGGGTGCTGACCCGTCCGGGTGACCTGATTGCCACGGAGTCGCCGACCTATTACGGCCTGCTGCAACTGGCCGACCTGCTCGGCCTGAAGGTCATCGAGATCCCGAGCGACCCGACCACCGGCATCAGTCTGGAGGCCCTGCAGCTGGCAGCCAACCAATGGCCGATCAAGGCGCTGGTTCTGACTGCGCGCCTGAGCAACCCGCTGGGCGGCACCATTCCCGAGGAGCGACAGAAGCAACTGCTGCGCCTGTCCTCGGACTTTGACATCCAGATCATCGAAGACGATATCTATGGCGAACTGATGTTCGATCAGGGGCCTTCCAAAGCGATCAAGGCGTATGACCTGGACGACCGGGTGATCTACTGCTCCAGCTTTTCCAAGACGCTGTCGCCTGGTGTGCGCATCGGCTGGATGGTCGCCGGCAAGTACCAGGCGGAAATCCAGCGCCTGCAGACTTTCAGTACCCACTCGGCGTGCAGCGTCACGCAGATGGGGGTGGCGGCCTACCTCGAGAATGGCGGCTACGACCGGCACCTGCGCTACATCCGACAGGAGTACCGGAAGAACCTCACTGCCTTCCAGCTCGCGGTCCAGCAGTACTTCCCAGAAGGCACCCAGATCACCCGCCCCAATGGAGGCTTCATCCTCTGGATCAGCTTGCCGGCCAAGGTGAACACCAAGGACCTGCACATGCGTGCCTTGCAGCAGGGCATCAGCATCGCGCCGGGGCTGATCTTCAGTAACACGGAACAGTTCAACCACTGTGTACGGTTGAACTGCGGCATCCCGTGGAACCGCGAGGCTGAGCGGGCCATGATGACGCTCGGCATGCTGGCCAAGCAGCTGTGCCAGGAAGTGGGGCTGTAACTTTCAGCCAGGGGCCGCCTGTGGTCCTTGGCGAATGATTTTTTCCTGCATTAACCCGTCTGGCGTAAGGCATCCGTCTACTGGTGCGAGTGGCTCATTCGTTCCCAGGAGGCATCCATGTCCAGCCATCAGTTCCTTGCGCACCAACCTTTGGCCGCTGGCTTCACCGCGGGCCTGCTGCTCGCCCTGGCCGCCTGCAGCGCCCAGGATGCCTCGGCTCCGCCCGCCAGCAAGGCCTCGGTGCCGCCTGCGGTATTGAACCAGCCCGAGCCGGAGATGCACCGGGAGGCCATCGCCAGTGCGCCGGAAACGCTCGCCAAGCGCGCCGATTACGCTGCCGAAGCACGACAGATGCCAATGATCGCGCCCGCCCCAATGCAAGATGCCTTGCTGCCGGGCTACCGCGATGTGCCCCGGGAGCAGTACCAGCATCTGGCTGACAACCCGGTGCATTCGGTGGCCAACGAGCCCGTCTCAACCTTCAGCATCGACGTGGACACGGGCAGTTACGCCAATGTGCGACGCTTCCTCAGCGGCGGCCAATTGCCGCCGGCCGACGCGGTGCGGCTGGAGGAGATGGTGAATTATTTCCCCTACAGCTACCCAATGCCCGAGGGCGATGTGCCGTTCGGCATCGGCATCGAACTGGCGCAGACTCCGTGGAACCCACAGACGCGTTTGTTGCGAGTGGCAATCAAGGCATCCGATAGCAAGGTCGCACAGCTGCCGCCGGCCAATCTGGTGTTTCTCGTGGATGTCTCCGGTTCCATGGATCGCCGCGAGGGCCTGCCCATGGTGCAAGGCACCCTGAAACTGCTGGTGGACCAGTTGCGACCCCAGGACCGGGTTTCCCTGGTCACTTATGCGGGGGAGGCACGGGTGGTGCTTGGCTCCACGCCTGGCAGCGAGAAGGCGAAGATCCGGACCGCCATCGATCAGCTCAGCGCCGGCGGTTCCACGGCGGGCGAGTCGGGTATCCAGCTGGCTTATGCAGAAGCGCAGAAGGGCCTGATCCCGAATGGCATCAACCGTATCCTCCTGGCCACCGATGGTGACTTCAATGTTGGCATCAGCGACTTCGAAAGCCTCAAGCAGCTGGCTGCGCAGAAGCGCAAGGGCGGGGTATCCCTGACCACGCTGGGTTTCGGCATGGACAACTACAACGAACGGCTGATGGAGCAGTTGGCCGATGCCGGTGACGGCAACTACGCCTATATCGACAACCTGCGCGAGGCACGCAAGGTACTGGTGGACCAGCTTGATTCGACCCTTTCGGTAGTGGCCCGCGACGTGAAGCTGCAACTGGAGTTCAATCCGGCCGAAGTCAGCGAGTACCGCCTGCTGGGTTACGAGAACCGCGCGCTCAAGCGTGAAGACTTCAGCAACGACAAGGTGGATGCCGGCGAGATCGGTGCCGGACACACCATCACCGCGCTCTACGAGATCGTCCCCGCGGGTGCCAAGGGCTGGCTGGAGCCGCTGCGCTACCAGTCGACCGCCAAGACCCAAGGCAATCCTGGCGAACTTGCCTGGTTGCGTGTGCGCTACAAGGCGCCGGGTACGGAGCAGAGCCGCTTGTTGGAACGTCCCATCGCTGCCGCCAATGTGGCCAGCCCCGGCGAGGCCAGCGAGGACCTGCGCTTTGCTGCTGCGGTAGCTGCCTTCGCCCAGCTGCTCAAAGGGGGGCAATACACCGGGGATTTCAGTCTGTCCGACAGCGCCAGCCTGGCTCGCGCGGCCCGTGGCGACGATCGCTTCGGCTTGCGTAGTGAGTTCGTACAACTGGTGGAACTGGCGCAAAGCCTGCAAACTCCCGCTCCATCCCACGCGCGGAAGGAATGACGTGAACGCGATCCTCACGGATGACGACGCCGCTTTGCTGCGGCGTTACCGCAACGGCGATGCCGAGGCCTTTGGCGTGCTCTACGCGCGGTATCGCCTTGGCCTCTACCGTTTTCTCTGTGGCCTGTGTGGTGATGGCGCGCTGGCCGAGGAAATCTTCCAGGAAACCTGGCTGAACCTGATTCGCAGCGACTCCTCGCCGCTCGGCCAGGCCAGTTTCAAGACCTGGCTCTACCAGATCGCTCGCAATCGCCTGATCGACCATTGGCGCAAGTACGGCCGCTTGCAGGGCCGGGAAGAAACCTTCGATGAGACGCTCCACGGTGAGGCACTGCCGGGCAGCAGCCCGGATCCCGAACGGGAGCTTTCCCTGAGCCGGGACCAGCAACGCCTGCGCGCGGCCCTGGACGAATTGCCGGGTGAGCAGCGCGAGGTGTTTCTGTTGCGTGCCCATGGCGACCTGGAAGTGACCGAGATCGCAGAACTCACGAGTACACCCGCGGAAACGGTGAAAAGCCGTCTGCGCTATGCGCTGCAGAAGTTGCGTCGGCTGTTGGCCGACCCGGCCGCTGCGGAGGAGGTATCCGCATGAACCAAGACCCGCACAAGCCGGACGCCATGGAACGGGAACTGCTCGAACATTACCGTCGCCACTGTCACGACGAGCCCTCGGTGCTACTGGACCAGCGTATCCTCGCCGCGGCTGCGGCGCAGGCAGCGCAGAACAGGGCTGAAAAAGTGCCTTCCTGGGGAAAGCACCTGCATGCCTGGCTGTTCGGTTCTGGCGGTCGGCAGCGCTGGGCGGTCGCTGTGGCCGGCTTCGCCACTTTGGGCATCGGGCTCAGCCTGACCTTGCGCACCCAGCAGGAGGCCGAGCAGCGTTTCGATGCTCCGCCCGCCAGCCCCATGCAGTACTCCGCTCCGGCGCCGGCCGCTGCACCCATGTCCAAGGCCGCACCGGCCACCCTGGCCAGCCCTCCTGCCCAGACTGAGAAAAAAGCTTCGGCCATGGCCGACAGCAGCGCCGAAGTCGAGGCACGCCAGCAAGAACCGATGCAATTGGAAGAGGCCGCACCCAAGGCCGAAATGGCCAGGGCCGCACCGCCAGTCGAGCCGCGAGCCAGCTTGCAACGCGTGCTGGAACTCAACAGGGCAGGCAAGCGCGAGGAAGCACGCAAGCTGATGAGTGAATTGCAGACCCGCTACCCCGAGCGGGATATCGCCGCCGAGCTGCGGAAACTGGAGCGTGACCGCTGACAGCGGTCGCGCCGGACTTGCCACGCTGCTGGCTAAGGTGGAGCATGGCGCCATCACTGCCCCCGCTAGAACTTCCATGCGTTCGATTCATCTGCTTTGTGCCGGCCTGGCACTGACTTTGTTGGCGGCATGCGACAGGGATGCCCCCTCGCAGCCCAAGTCGCCTCCCGCACCGCCACCCATCTCCGCCAGCCCGGAGCCGGCGCGCTCGGCTTCCGAACCGGCTGCACCCGTGGAGCCCCCGCCCGTGCCGGAGTCCAAGCCGGTACCACCGCCACCGGTGCCAACGCCCAAGCCGGTGCCGTCGCCTCCTGCTCCGGTCAAGCCGAAGGAACCGCCGGTGGCCGCTTCGACCGAGGCGCCATTGCCCAAGGCCAAGCTCGACCTCACCTTGCCGAAGGGGCTGGTCGATCAGCTGCAGCCGAGCGAAGCCACTGCCGATCTGCCGGACCAACCCCTGCTACCGCAGATGTTCGTGGAGAAACCTGCACCGGAGAGCCCGTTTCAGCTCAATGGCAAGTTGATTACCAACGAACGGGAAGACGACTACTGGCGCTCCGTTGAGGGCGCCGAATTGCAGTTCGAGTTCAAGCGATAGGCCGTCGCAGTCGTAGGTCGGCGCCAGCCTGTGGGAGCGAATTCATTCGCGCATGATTTCGCCCGCACAGTTTCAGGAAGCCTCAGAAACGGTATTCGCCGCGCTGTATTGCCTGATACAGCGCCCCATCCAGGGGGCGAAAGTCCGGATCGCCCGGCAGGCGGGCGAAGAGGGGCTCGCGCACTGATTCCGGGTCATAGGCTTGCTGCTTCAGCTCGGTCTTCTTGTACTTGAAGGTCCCAGTGGTCTCCACCTCTCCCAGCAGGCGCACGAAGAGTGGCGAGGCGTAGGCCGGCAGTTCTCGATCCAGATGATCGGCAAGGGCCTGGCGATCCAGTTGTGTGCCACTGCTCAGGCGCAGGGCTGCCATGCCGCAACGGCCATTAGTGCCGGGAATTTCCACGCCGTAGACCACCGCGTCCTCCACGCCGGGAAAGGCGCCCAAGGCGTTCTCGACCTCGGTGGTGGAAACGTTCTCGCCTTTCCAGCGGAAGGTGTCGCCAAGGCGGTCGACGAACTGTGCATGCTTGCAGCCGATACCACGCATCAGGTCGCCGGTGTTGAACCAGGCATCGCCCTTCTTGAACACGTCACGCAAGATCACCGCCTCGCTCTTGGCCGGATCGGTGTAGCCGTCGAAGGGCCACTTGGGGCTGATCTCGCTGATCAGCAGACCCGGCTCACCCTGCGCCACTTCCTGAAGGAAGCCACGCGGGTCCCGTAGCGGACGGTCATTTTCCAGGTCATAGCGGACGATGGCGAAAGTTGCGGGGGAGAACCCCACCGTATTGTCGAAGTTGAATACGTTGGTGAAGCCAATGTTGCCTTCGCTGGAGGCGTAGAACTCCATCACGCGCTCGATACCGAAGCGCGACTTGAACTCACCCCAGATCGATGGGCGCAGGCCGTTACCAATCATGCAGGTCAGGCTGTTGCTCCGCTCCTCGGGGCAGGGCGGCTGGTTCAGAAGGTAGCGGCAGAGCTCGCCGATATAGCCGAAGCAGGTGGCCTGATAGCGCGCGACATCCTTCCAGAAATTGCTGGCGGAGAACTTGCGACGCAAGGCGATGGCGGCACCACCGGCCAGCACCGAGGCCCAGCTCACGGTGACTGCATTGTTGTGATAGCAGGGCAGGGTCAGATAGAAGACGTCGGTCTCGCTAAGGCCAAGACCCGAGTGGCCGAAGCCGCCATAGGCCTTGATCCACTTGCCATGACTGAGGATCGAAGCCTTGGGCAGCCCTGTGGTGCCTGAGGTGTAGATATAGAAACACGCGTCCTTGAGGCGCACCTGCCCGGTGTCCGCCGGGTTGTCCCCGGGCTGGCCCAGGGCGAGGCGCATCAGGTTCCGCCAGCCGGCGGGAGCGTCGCCGGGCTCGAGCAGGCTATCGGCATCGGCCACCCAATAGCAGCGACGGGAGTCTTCCAGTTCATTGCGAACTTCATCGAAGGCACCGCGTAGCTCTTCGCCCACCACGAAATGCCGAGCTTTCACCAGGTTGAGGCTATGGCTGAGCACCTTGCCGCGCTGTGTGGTGTTCACCAGAGCGGCGATCGCCCCGAGCTTTGCCAGCGCGCCGAGTACCGCCAGCACTTCGATACGGTTCTCCAGCATCACAGCCACCACGCTGCCATGGGCAACGCCTTCGGCCTTCAGGGCATGGGCCAGACGGTTACTCCAGGCATTGAGCTGGGTGTAGTTGAGCTGGCGTTGTTCGTCGACCACTGCAGGGCGATCGGGATACAGGCGCGCGGCTCGCTCCAGCGCCCATCCGAGGGAGAGCGCTTTCTCGCGGTTGCGAATGCCGGTGTAATAAAGCCCCAGCAGCATGCGCGGCAGGCGTGGCAGGTTAGTCGGCAGGCGGGCGATGAATCTCAATGGGGAAATCAGTTCGACCTGGCTCATGGTTCTCGCGTGTTGTCGTTGTTGTACGCAGTCGTCTTCCTGACTCTAGAACGGGTCGCCGAACCCCACCATGACCCTCGCGCGGCGATGTGGGGGCAGATGGGCAAATAGTGGCGGTGGCGCAAGGCTGTTGTAGGGGCGAATTCATTCGCCAAGGGCAGCATCGCTGCCCCATTCGATCTTTCAGGGCAGACCTTCGGCCTGCTTGGCGAATGAATTCACCGCTACAGGTTTTGGACCTCAATCCAGGAACAGATCCGGCACCAGCGAGCCCCCTTGCGGGTCGTAGCGGTACTGTTCGAAGTCGGTCTGGCCTTGCTCGCGCAGGATTTCTTCGTCGATCAACAGGCGGCCGGTGATGCTGCGACCCTGGCTTGCCAGGATGGCGTAGGCGGCATCAGCCATGATCGCCGGCGTGCGCGCGCGCTTGAAGGCGTCGCGGCTGCCCAGTTCGAACTCGATGGCGGCGGTAGCGATCATGGTTTGCGGCCAGAGTGAGTTGACGCTGATGCCATAGCGCTTGAACTCCTCGTTCATGCCCAGGGTCAGCATGCTCATTCCGTACTTGGTGACGGTGTAGGGCCCGTGCTGGGCGAACCATTTGGCTGCCAGGTTGAGCGGCGGCGACAGGCTGAGAATATGGCCATTGGCGCTTTGCTTCAGATAGGGCAGAGCGGCTTGGCTGCAGACCATCACTGCGCGAGTGTTGATCTGGTACATCAGGTCGAAACGTTTGGGCTCCAGGCGCTCCACGCCCACCAGCTTGATGGCGCCGGCATTGTTGACCAGTGCGTCGATGCCGCCGAAGTGTTCGGCGGCCCTGGCCATGGCCTCGCGTACGGCGTTCTCGTCGCGCACGTCCAGTTGCAGCGCCAGGGCCTTGCCGCCGGCAGCTTCCACTTCCTCGGCCACGCTGAAGATGGTTCCAGCCAGCTTCGGATGGGGCTCGGCGCTTTTGGCGGCGATGACGATATTGGCGCCATCGGCGGCGGCGCGCAGGGCGATTTCACGGCCAATGCCGCGACTGGCGCCGGTGATGAACAGGGTCTTGCCGGAAAGAGACATCTGGACCTCCTGGTTCTTGTTGTTGTCCGGGGCCGCGCTGCGGCCATTGGCGAATGAATTCGCCCCTACAGGGCGAATCGTGCCGCAATCCTTCGCAAGCAGAGCTCGCTCCTACGAAACGTACCTCGTCAGAGGCTTTCCTCTACCTCCACCAGCAACTGGCGGCTTTTCACCTGGTCGCCTTGGCTGACCTGAACGCGGCGGATCACACCGTCAACGCCGGCCTTGAGCGGGTGCTCCATCTTCATGGCTTCCAGTACCACCAGTAGCTGGCCCTTGGAGACGCGGCAGCCTTCGGCCACCAGCACCTCGACAATGGCACCGTCCATGGGCGCCTTCACTACGCCGGATCCGGCACCGGCTTGGCCGCCGGCGGGCTCGTGGGTGACGTCTTGCAGTCCCAGATTGCCGTTCTGGCCATACAGCCAGAGCTGTGCGGCCTGCTGGTGGTAGGCGATGCGGCGACGAATTCCGTCCAGCTCCACGATCGCCCAGCGGCCATCGGCGCTCACCAGGCGAGCGGCGATCTCCGCGTCATTCACCCTTGCCAGCAGGCGTGGTTGCCGGCCGGCCTCCTGCACAGCCAGCTCCACGGCGTGCTTCTGCTCTCCTTGACGCAGCACCAGGCACCAAGGGGCACTGCCGGCGCTGCGCCAGCCGGCGAGACTGCCCTGGTGGGCGGAGCGCGTGGCCGAGGCCTGGTAGAGCAGGGTGGCTGCGACGGCCAGCTCCATCGGCGAAGCCGATTGCGGGCAGAGGCTGGAATCGTCGCCGAAAGCGTCTCCAATAAAGGCGGTGGTGGCTTCCCCGCTGGCGAACCGAGGGTGACGCAGCAGGTTGGCGAGGAAGCGCTGGTTGCCCTTCACGCCGAGCAGCACGCAGTCCTCCACCGCGCGTGCGAGCTTGCGCCGGGCTTCGTCGCGAGTGGCACCCCAGGCGATTACCTTGGCCAGCATGGGATCGTAGAACGGCGACACGGCTTGGCCTTCCACCAGACCGTGGTCGATGCGGATACCCTCCAGTTCGGCTGGCTCCCAGCGCAGCACGTCGCCGGTTTGGGGCAGGAAACCGGCAGCCGGGTCCTCGGCATAGAGGCGTACCTCCATGGCGTGGCCGTTGAGGTGGATATCTTCCTGTTTCAACGGCAGCGGTTGGCCTTCGGCAACGCGAATCTGCCAGGCCACCAGGTCCTGGCCCGTAATCAGTTCGGTCACCGGGTGTTCCACTTGAAGGCGGGTGTTCATCTCCAGGAAGTAGAAGTCGCCACGGGTATCCAGCAGGAACTCCACTGTACCGGCACCGACATAGTTAACCGTGCGTGCTGCCTGTATCGCCGCTTCGCCCATGGCACGGCGCAGTTCGGCGGTCATGACCGGGCAGGGCGCTTCCTCGATGACTTTCTGATGACGACGCTGCACCGAGCAATCACGCTCGCCTAGATAGACCAGGTTGCCGTGCTGATCGCCGAACACCTGGATTTCCACGTGACGCGGTTTCAGTACGGCCTTTTCCAGGATCAGTTCGGCGCTGCCGAAGGCATTCAGCGCCTCGGAGCGAGCGGTGCGCAGTTGTGCCGCGAGTTCGTCCGGGCCGTTCGCCAGACGCATGCCACGGCCGCCGCCACCGGCGCTGGCCTTGATCATCAGTGGGTAGCCGATGCGCTCGGCTTCGCGGGCCAGCGTGACGTCGTCCTGTTCGGCACCTTCGTAACCGGGGATGCAAGGCACGCCGGCCTCCAGCATGGCCAGCTTGGAGAGGCGCTTGCTGCCCATCAGGTGGATAGCTTCCACGGTCGGGCCGATGAAGGTGATGCCGGCAGCCTCGCAGGCCCGGGCGAAGTCAGCATTCTCGGAAAGGAAGCCGTAGCCGGGGTGAACGGCGTCGGCACCGGTCTTTTGCGCGGCGCCGATGATGGCCGGGATCGACAGGTAGGACTGGCCCACCGGCGCCGGACCGATGCACACCGCTTCGTCAGCCAGCTGCACATGGCGGGCGTCGACATCGGCTTCGCTGTAGACGGCGACAGTGCGATAGCCGAGGGCCTGGGCGGTACGCATCACCCGGCAGGCGATCTCGCCTCGGTTGGCGATCAGGATCTTGTTGAGGCTGGGCATATTCTCTGGCTCCTCGGTTTCGATTCCCCTCTTCCCCTGGGAGAGAGGCCAGGGGGGAGGGGGCTACCTGCGCGCGGCGTGGTTCCCCTCACCCCAACCCTCTCCCTGAGGGAGGGGGAGTAAAGGCTCACTGCGCCCAAGTGGGCTTGCGCTTCTGCACGAAGGCCATCGTGCCCTCGGTGCCTTCGGCGCCGGTCACGGCGGCGGCGAACTGCTCGGCGGCGCTATCCAGCAAGGGGCCAAGGGGTTCGTTTTCCGTGGCTAGTAGTAGTGCCTTGGTTCGGGCGTTGGCGCCTGGCGCACAGCGGCGGACCTGCTCCAGGCTCTCGGCCAGGCGCTGCTCGAGGGCTTCGGTGTCGGCTTCGGCGAAGTGGACCAGGCCCAGGCGCAGGGCTTCTCGACCGTCGAAGCGCGCGGCGGTCAGGGCCAGACGGCGCGCCTGGGTGAGTCCGATGCGCTTGACCACGAAGGGTGCGATCTGCGCCGGCAGAATGCCCAGGCTCGTTTCCGGGAGACCGAATTGGGCGCCGGCAAGGGCAATGGCGATATCCGAGACGCAAGCCAGGCCGAAGCCGCCGCCGAGCACCGCGCCTTCCAGCACGGTGATCAGTGCCTGGGGCTGTGCCTGGGCTTCTTCCAGTAGGCTGCCGAAGGCGCGGTTCAGGTCGCGATAGGCATCGCTACCGGCCGCACGGGCGCTGGCCATGTCCTTGATATCGCCACCGGCGCAGAAGTGCCCACCGGCGCCGCGCAGCACCACGGCGCGCACGCTGGCGTCGCTGTGCACGGCAGCCAGCACCGCGTGCAGTTCTTCAACCATGGCCAGGCTCATGGCGTTGCGACTGTCCGGGCGGTTGAGGGTGACGTGAAGTACGCCTCCAGCCTGTTCCAGCAGCAGGGCTTCGCAGTTCGGCAGGGTCATGACGTCAGCCCTTCTTCTTGCCCGGCAGGATGCCCATCAGCTTGCAGATGATGCCGAGCATGATTTCGTCCGCACCGCCGCCGATGGAAACCAGACGGGTGTCGCGGTAGGCGCGGGAAACATGGTTGTCCCACATGAAGCCCATGCCGCCCCAGTACTGCAGGCAGGCGTCGGTGACTTCGCGGCCGAGGCGGCCGGCCTTGAGTTTGGCCATGGAGGCCAGGCGCGTGACGTCCTTGCCGCTGACGTAGAGTTCGACGGCCTGGTAGACCAGCGCGCGCAGGGCTTCGATCTCGGTCATCAGCTCGGCCAGGCGGAAATGGATCACCTGGTTGTCGATCAGTGGATTGCCGAAGGTCTTGCGTTCCTTGCAGTAGTCGATGGTGACGTCCACGCAGTGCTCCAGGCCCTTGATCATGTTCGCGGCGCCGAACATGCGTTCTTCCTGGAACTGCAGCATCTGCATCATGAAGCCGGCGCCTTCGTGACCGATGCGGTAGCGCTGCGGCACGCGGACGTTGTCGAAGAACACCTGGGCGGTTTCCGAACTGCGCATGCCGAGCTTGTCGAGGTGGGCGCTGAGGGTGATGCCGGGGGTGTTCATCGGCACCATGATCAGCGACTTGTTGACGTGCGGCTTGTCGTCCGAGGTGTTGGCCAGCAGGCAGATGAAGTCAGCGCTGGGGGAGTTGGTGATCCACATTTTGCTGCCGTTGATCACGTAGTCGCTGCCGTCCTTGCGGGCGGTGGTCTTCATCCCGGCGACGTCGGAGCCGGCGCCCACTTCCGAAACGCCGATGCAGCCGACCATCTCGCCGGCGATGGCCGGGCGCAGGAACTCCTCGCGCAGTTCATCGGAGCCGAAACGCGCGAGGGCCGGGGTGCACATGTCGGTCTGCACTCCGATGGACATGGGAATGCCGCCGCAATGAATGGTGCCGAACTCTTCGGCGGCGACGATGGAATAGCTGTAGTCCAGGCCCATGCCGCCGAACTTCTCCGGCTTGGAGATGCCCAGCAGGCCCAGCTCCCCGGCTTTCTTGAAGATGTCGTGGATCGGGAAGCGACCTTCCTTTTCCCACTGGTCGACATAGGGGTTGATCTCCCTGTCGACGAAATTACGCACCGTGCGGCGAAGTTCTTCGTGTTCCTGGGTAAAGATCATTCTTCTTGTTCTCCTTGTAGGGTGCGCCCTGCGCACCGAGATCCGGGATGGTGCGCAAGGCGCACCCTACCTTCAAAACCGGGCCACGCCGAAGCTGTTGGCCTTGAGCGGGCGGGCGTCGGCCTCCGCGCAGATATCCAGCAGATAGCCCAGCAGTCGGCGGCTGTCACGGGGGTCGATCAGACCGTCATCCCAAAGGTTGGCGGTGCCGTAGAGGGCGGTGGACTGGCTGTCGAGCTTCTGTGCGGTCACCTGTTCGAGCATGTCGAGCATCTTCGGGTCGGGCTCCTTGCCCTCCTTGGCGTGCTTTTCCTCGGTGACGATGCGCAGCACCTTGCCGGCCTGGGCACCGCCCATTACCGCCGTACGGCTGTTGGGCCACGCGAAGATGAAGCGTGGGTCGAGGCCGCGGCCACACATCGCGTAGTTGCCCGCGCCGTAGGAACCGCCCACCACCAGGGTGAGTTTCGGCACGCGGGCGTTGGCCACGGCCTGGATCATCTTCGAGCCATGCTTGATCACGCCCAGTTGTTCGGACTCGGTGCCGACCATGAAACCGGTGGTGTTGTGCAGGAACAGCAGAGGCACATTGGCCTGCTCGCAGAGCTGGATGAACTGTGCCGCCTTGGCCGCGCCCCGGGGCGTAATGGGGCCGTTGTTGCCGATCAGCCCGCAGGGGCGACCTTCGATGCGCAGGTGGCCGCAGACGGTCTGGCTGTCGAATTCATTCTTGAAGTCCAGGAACTCCGAGCCGTCGGCAATGCGGGCGATGATCTCGCGCACGTCGTAGGGTTTCTTCGGATCGGCCGGGACCACGCCCAGTAATTCCTCGGTGCTGTACAGCGGCTCGCGCCAATCGGTATTGGCACGGGCTGGCAGTTGGGCATTCCAGGGCAGCATGGCGAGGATGTCGCGGGCAAGGCGCAGGCCATCGGCGTCGTTCTCGGCCAGGTATTCGGCGGTACCGGCTACCTGGGCGTGCATTTCGGCACCGCCCAGTTCTTCGTCGGTCGCCACTTCACCGGTGGCGGCCTTCAGCAGCGGCGGGCCGGCGAGGAACATCTTGGCCTTGCCGCGCACCACGATGACGTAGTCCGACAGCCCAGGCTGATAAGCGCCGCCGGCAGTACTTGAGCCATGCACTACGGTCACCTGGGGGATGCCCATGGCGGAAATCCGTGCCTGGTTGGCGAAGCCTCTGGCGCCTTCGACGAAGATTTCCGCAGCGTAGTTGAGGTTGGCGCCACCGCTTTCTGTAAGGGCCACCAGCGGCAGCTTGTTCTCCATGGCGATCTGCTGCAGGCGCAGTGTCTTCTTGAGCCCCGTAGGGGAGATGGTGCCGCCCTTGATGGCGCTGTTGCTGGCACTGATCAGGCAACGGATGCCGGAGATGTAGCCGATGCCGGCGATGATGCCGCCACCGGCCTGTGTGCCGTCCTTGTCGTCGTGCAATTTGTAGCCGGCCAGGGAGCAGAGTTCGAGGAAGGGGCTGCCCGGGTCCAGCAACAGGTTCAGGCGCTCGCGGGGCAGCAACTGGCCGCGTTTCTCGAACTTCGGTTTGGACTCGGCTGCCTTGTCCAGCACCTTCTGCTCGACGTCACGGAAGCTGGCGATCGCGTCGAGCATGGCGTCGCGGTTTCTGGCGAAGTCTTCGCTCTGGGCATCGAGTTCGGATTGGATGACCGTCATCGTGTCACTCCTGGTCCTTCAGCACGTCAGGCAGGTAAGCGCGGTGGAAGCCGTTGTAGCCCTTGCTCTGGCCCGGCTTGGCCTTGGCCAGGGGGAAGGCGCGGCTGCCCTGACTGGCGGCACCGTCGATACGAATGGTGTTGCCACTGATGAAGGCGGCGCCGGGGGAGAGCAGGAAGACAATAGCGGCGGCGACTTCCGACTCGCTGCCGATGCGCTTGAGTGGCACGTGTTCGCGAAGGGTCGGGATGATGGCCTTGAAGGCGCCTTCATAAGTGTCCATGCCGCTGGACGCGATCCAGCCGGGAGCCACGGCGTTGACCCGCACACCCGCATGACCCCACTCAACGGCGGCGGTCTTGGTGAAGTTCTCCATGCCGGCGCGGGCGGCGCCGGAGTGGCCCATGCCAGGCATGCCGCCCCACATGTCGGCGAGCATGTTGACGATGCTCCCGCCGGTCTTGCTCAGCGACTGGTTGAACACCTCGCGGGCCACCAGGAAGCCGCCTACCAGATTGGTGCGTACAACGGTCTCGAAACCTTTCTGGTTGATCGAGGCGAGCGGGGCGGGGTATTGGCCACCGGCATTGTTGACCAGGTGATGGATGGCGCCGTGTTCGGCCAGCACGGCTGCCACCATGGCTTTCACTGCGTCTTCGTCGCGGATATCGCAGGCCTGCCAACTGGCGACACCGCCATCTTCGATGATCTCCCCCGCGGTCTTTTCCAGTTTCTCCGGCTTGCGACCGACAAGAACGACATGTGCGCCCAGGGCCGCCAGCTCATGGGCGGTGCAACGGCCGATGCCACTGCCGCCGCCAGTGACCATGATGGTCTGGCCGCTGAACAGGCCAGGCTTGAATATCGAGTCGTATGCCATGGATTGCATCCTCAGAGGCTGTCGGCCAGGGCCTTGGGCACCGGCACCGGGAATTCCAGGAGTTGCTGGGCGAAGGCTTTGCCTTGCGGGTCGATGCGCAGGCTGGCGACACCGCCGCCGCCGAGGGCGTTTTCCAGCAGGAAGTTGAGGCTGTGGCTGCCCGGCAGGTACCAGCGAGACACGCGCCCGAACTGGGGATCGAGGACATGTCCCATCCAGTCGACCACGGCTTCCGGGGTCAGGGCTTCGGCGATCCAGGGCAGGAACTCCGCCTTGCGTGCCATGACGCCGATATTGCTGTGGTTGCCTTTGTCGCCGGAGCGCGCAACCGCCAGCTTGACCAGCGGAACGCTGGCACTGGCCTGGCCATCGGCGCTGGGCATCGGCAAGTCTTCGGCCAGGGTTGCCGGGTCGAAGTTGCCTACCTGCGGTAGGGCGCATTCGCTGCATTGGCCATCCAGCTCCACTTCCAGACGGCAAGCGGATTTGTCTACCAGAAAGGAGAACAGGCGGATCACCGGATAGACCGTGGGCCGGCCCCCGACTATGCCGGTGAGGCCCGGCGCCATGCCGGTGGCGGCCTGCGCGATCTCGCGGGAGAACAGCACCAGGGCGTCCTTGCGGTTGTGGCTGACGGCGATCTTGATCACCACTTCGCGGCTGTCCTGGCGCTGGCCGTGGGGGCCATAGGTCGCCTCGCTGCCGAGCAGTTCGATGTTCACGTCGCGGTAGGGCCCCCAGCCGCGCCCGGCGAATATCTCTTCGGTCTTGGCGATGATCGCGCGGCTGACCCGCTCGGCTTTCTTGACTGCGTCGATGCCGGCCAGCAGGCAACTGGCGGTGCAGCGGAAACCATCGGGGTAGGTGGCGCTGACCTTGTACTGCGGCGTCGGGGCCAGCCCACGAGCGCCTAGTACGCGTACGCGGTTCGGGCCGGCTTGGTCGAGGGTGACGCGCGTGAAGTCGCAAACCACGTCGGGGAGCAGGTAGGCGCGCGGGTCGCCGATCTCGTAGAGCATCTGCTCGCCGACCGAGAAAGGCGTGACCAGGCCGCCGGAACCGTCCGGCTTGGTCACGCAGAAACTGCCATCGGCCTCCACTTCGATGATGGGGAAGCCGATGTGTTCATAGTCCGGCACCGACTCCCAGTCGGTGAAGTTGCCGCCAGTGCACTGGGCTCCGCACTCGATCAGATGACCGGCAAGGGCGGCCTGGGCGAGCTTGTCGTGATCCTCCCAGGACCAGCCGAACTCGTGGACCAGCGCTGCGCTTACCACCGCGCTGTCCACTACTCGGCCGGTGATGACGATGTCGGCACCCTGATCCAGCGCGGCCACTATCCCCGGTGCACCGAGGTAGGCGTTGACCGAAACGCACATGGGGGGCAGCGGGGCGTTCGTGAACATCTCGCGGATGCCGGACTTGGCCAGTTCACCCAGCCGTGGCTGCAGGTTGTCGCCATGCAGGACAGCGATCTTCATCGTTACGCCAGCCTTTTCGCAGGCGGCGGCCAGGGCGCTGGCGCAGGCCGCCGGGTTCACCCCGCCAGCATTGCTGATCACGCGCACCTTCTTCTCGGCGATCGCCGGCAGCAGGGGGGCCAGGACCTCGACGAAGTCGGTGGCGAAACCGGCGTCCGGGTCCTTCAGGCGAGCTCCGGCCATGATCGACATGGTGATTTCGGCCAGGTAATCGAAGACCAGATAGTCCAGCGTGGCGCCATGTACCAATTGGGCGGCGGCGGTGGAGGTGTCGCCCCAGAATGCAGAGGCGCAGCCGATGCGTACGGTTCTTGTCATTGGAGTATTCCGCAGCACTGTTGGGTGATGGATTGAACACTACCAAGCAAGCGCTTGGTTGAAAAGTGCCTGGCTAGCTCTTTTTCACCCGAGCGCTTGCTTGGGCGCATCAGCCAGCATAGATTTCATCAATCAAGACAGAGACTTGCGAACCATTCTTAAGTTGGAGTGGCTGACCGCAGCGGGGAAACCAATGAGCCTTGACGACGAAAAAGCCCAGGCGGTGATGCAGGAACTGGTTGCCAGTGGCCAGATCACCGACCCCGAAAGTGCCCGTGGCAAGCTGCTGCAGACCGCTGCCCACCTGTTCCGTAGCAAAGGTTACGAGCGCACTACCGTGCGTGACCTGGCCGGCGCGGTAGGTATCCAGTCCGGCAGCATCTTCCATCACTTCAAGAGCAAGGATGAGATCCTGCGTTCGGTGATGGAGGAGACCGTCCTTTACAACACTGCGCTGATGCGAGCTTCGCTGGCGGAAGCCGGAGATTTGCGCGAGCGGGTACTGGCGTTGATCCGCTGCGAACTGCAATCCATCATGGGTGGCACTGGCGAAGCCATGGCGGTGCTGGTGTACGAGTGGCGCTCGCTTTCGGAGGAAGGGCAGCAGTACATCCTCCAGTTGCGCGAAGCCTATGAGCAACTCTGGTTGGGCGTCCTGGGCGAAGCGAGAACCGAGGGATACTTCACCGCCGATCCGTTCATCCTGCGGCGTTTCCTCACCGGCGCCTTGAGCTGGACCACCACCTGGTTCCGCCCGGAGGGCCCGATGAGTCTCGATCAGCTCGCGGAGCAGGCGCTATCCCTGGTGATCAAGGACGCCTGAAGGTAAATGTGAGATTTGTCACGTCCTGCTCGGGGAAGAGTGGGTAGTTGCAACGTTAATCACGTACTCTGCGGCGCAGTGCCGTAACTGCAGGGAGCAGCGGTAGAGATGGAAGTTTGCAGGGGGTTGTCCCTGAAGGCGTTGTGGGTTTCCGTAGTCCTGCTGATTTCAGCGCCTGCAGTGGCGTCGCAGACCGTGCAGGTCGCCGGCGCGCATTTCCCACCCTATGTGGTCAAGCCGGAGTCGGCCGAAGCCAGCGGCCTGCTTCTGGACATGCTCGCTGCACTCAACGAACTGCAGACGGACTATCGCTTCGTCGTGCGGCCGACCTCCATTCCTCGGCGCTTCCGCGACTTCCAGGAAGGGCGGATCGACCTCGCGGTATTCGAGAATCCGGACTGGGGGTGGCAGGGTATTCCCGGCGCGCGGATCGACATGGGCCTGGAAGATGCAGAAATATTCGTCGCCAAGGCTCAGCAGGGGCGCAGCCAGCATTACTTCGCCAAGCTGGCCGGCAAGCGACTCGCGCTCTACAACGGCTATCACTACGGCTTTGCCGGCTTCAATCCCGATCCTGAGTTCCTCCAGCGCGAGTTCGACGCGAAGCTCACCTATTCCCACGACAGCAACCTGCGCATGCTGCTGCGGGATCGGGCGGATATCGCCTTGGTGACACGTTCCTACTTCAATGCCTACCTGGAGCAGAACCCGAGCCTGGCCGGCAGCTTCCTGGCCAGCGAACGGCTGGACCAGAGTTACCACCACTACGCCGTGTTGCGGCCAGGAGCCCCCATCAGTGCCGCGCAGTTTTCCGCGCTGCTTAACAGGCTACACAGTGGCGGCCAGTTGCAGCAGATATTCGGGCGTTATGGGGTGGTGGTCAGGCCAGTCGCAACGGGTAACTCAGTAGCAACAGATGGCAGAGATTGACCCCCAGGTGCAGGGCGATGGCTACCGAGAGCCGTCCGCTGTAGTGGAACGCAAGGCCGTAGCCCAGGCCGGCGAGTCCTGCGACTAGCGCGAACAGTGGGCTGAAGGGCAGGTGGACGGCGCCGAAGATCGCCGCTGTGAGCAGCACGCCCTTGCGCCCACCCAGCCAGGAAACCAGCGCTGGTTGGAGCAGGCCACGAAACACCAGCTCTTCCGCCAGCACCGTGGCCAGCAGGTTCACCGCCAACCACTCCCAGATCATCTCCGGCCATTTCGGCTGCCAACCCACGAGACCGATTGCGAGTGCCAACCCCGGCACCAGCAGCAGGGTTGCCAATGCAGCGAACCATGCCCGCTGCGGCGCCAGTGCGGGTGGCGCCGGGCGGCCCAACCAGCACGCCAGCAAGGTCATGCCCACCAGCAGCTTGTCCCAGGACAAACGCAGGGCATATGGCGGAGCATCGGGGCTCAATTGCTGTGGAGCAGCAAGGACAAGTGGGCTGAAGCCCGGCAGCAGATGGGCGGCCAGGGCGACGGAGAAAAGCAAGGTTACCGGCAGCCAGACTCGGGGCGGTAGCAGGCGTTCGGCGAGGACCCAACCGGAGAATGCGACGCCCGCCAGCAGTGCCACGACTTGCACGCCACCCAGGCCCTGGCCGATGGCGAGGACGACAAGCGGGAACAGCAGTTGCAGGTGAAGCGGCATGCCGCTTCCCTGTGGCAATGCCTCGGTCTGTTCTTCAGGGGCGGGCACGGGGTCAGCGGTCCTTGGCGTCCTTTGCATCCATTTCGGCATTGCGCTCGCGGATGCGCTTGAGTTGCTCTTCTGTCAGCGGCAGTTTCTTTGCCGTATCGCGCAACACCATCAGGCTACCGACTATGGAGCCGATGGCCAGGACCAGTATCAGCCAGGCATACCAAGGCATGATCATCTCCCGTGGAAAGGGTGGTTACTCTATTCGATTGTGCTCGCCTTTCCACGTTCCCGAGAATCATTCATTTCGATAGCCGGCTGTGAAGGAGCTGCTGTTACCTCAGCGCGCTGCATTCGCTGGGCCGTACTGCCGGCTCCTCCATCAGGCGGGCGCGAAGCGTGTCGTAAGCCCAGTTGAAGATCAGGGTGTAGGGCAGGAAGAACAGCAGCAGCCCGATATCCAGCACAAAGGCCTCCAGCAGTCCGATCGAAAGCCACCAGGCCGCCAGCGGCACCAGCACCAGGATCAACCCCAGCTCGAACAGCACGGCGTGGGCTATCCGTACCGGCATGGTGCGCTGGAACCCCAGGCGTTGCTGAGCCCGGTCGAACAGGCTGTTGAAGAGCATGTTCCAGAGCATCGCCACGGTGGAGAACATAAGGGTCAGTGCACCCATGTGCGCCAGTGACTTGCCCAGTACCAGGGAGAGCACGGGGGCGGTCAGCAGGACGGCCAGGCCTTCGAAGGCGAGGGCATGGAAAACCCGCTCCTTGACGGTTTTGTTCAGGGCTACATTGGTTTGGGTCATGGCGCTCTCCAGGCTTGGAGTGAATGTCTGGTCTGTATTCTCATCGGTCTATGGGATAGGGTTAAGTGAGATGCCATCGGGAAAACCGATATGAATTACTCGCCTGAATCTTTGGAAGCCTTTGTCCATGCCGTCGCCCTGGGTTCGTTCAGTGCAGCCGCGCGCAAGCTGGGCAAGAGCCAGTCAACCGTCAGCGAGGCTATCGCCCGATTGGAGATCGACCTGGGCCTGGAGCTCTTCGATCGCAGCAGTCGTCAACCCCAGCTGACCGATGCCGGCCGTGTCCTGCTGGATCGAGTCGAGGAAATCCTCGCTGCTTCGGATCGTCTGCAGCATGCAGCGGCGCAGCTGGCCGGTGGATTGGAGCCCCGGGTAAGCCTGGCCTTGTCGGATGCGTATCAGTCCGGGCAGTACGAAGAGCGTCTGGCCGAGATGGATCAGCGTTACCCCGACCTCGAGTTCGAGTGCCTGATTGCCGAGCACAATGACGTAATCGAGTTGGTCGCGCAGGGGCGCGCAACCTTGGGTCTGCTGGCTTCTCAGGGGACCTACCCGCCGGAGTTGGGGGCGGCAACCGTTGCCGAGCGTGCCGACTTCGGTCTTTTCGTGGCCCAGGAGCATCCGCTGGCGCAAATGAGTGATGTGCAGGAGAGCGACCTGGCGGGGTGGCGCTTGCTGCGCCTGAATACGCTGGGCAATGCGCTGGCGCTGGACGACGGTCTGCCAAACAGTGGTGGTCGTTGCTGGTCCGCGCCGAGCTATCTGCTGCTGCTGGAAATGGCCAGTAACGGCTTCGGCTGGGCCGAGCTGCCGCGCTGGCTGGTGAGCGGTTACGCCAACGGCCGCCTTAAAGAACTGCAGGTGCCCGGATGGCCGCGCAGTCAGGCCGTGGATGTGGTCTGGTCCCGCCAGCGGCGCCTGGGCCCGGCGGCAAGCTGGCTGTTGGGGCGCCTGCTGGACCGTCCGGCCGCCCGATGAGCCCCTTCTGTTAGCCTTGGGCCCGGCATTCAAGGAGGATACATGCAGATTTCCGTCACCCTACAAGCGGGTCTCTGGGGCTGGCTGGCCGCCAGTAGCCTGCTCATCGGCGCGGCCGTCGGTTTCCTGGTGAAGCTGCCGCAGAAGGTCGTCGCCTCGATCATGGCCTACGGCAGTGGTGTGTTGGTCGCCGCCCTGTGCTTCGGGCAGATCCCCGAAGCCGAGCGCATCGGCGGTCTCTGGCCGACCCTGGCCGGGCTGCTGGCCGGCGGTGTGGTCTTCGTCCTGGCGAGCCAATACATCGATCACCTGGAACGGCACCATCGCCGCAAGAGCGGCAACGGCGGCGGCAGCATGGTCGCCTTGCTCATCGCCGTTGGCGCATTCCTCGATGGCATCCCCGAATCCCTGGGGCTCGGGTTGGGGTTGCTGGATGGTGGGGACGTAAGCCTGCTAATGCTGGTGGCGATCTTCCTCGCCAACCTGCCCGAAGGCCTGGCCAGTGCGGCCGGGCTACGCGAGGAGAAACGCAGCGGCTGGCTGGTGTTCGGGCTCTGGGGTGCGATAGCACTGCTGTCCGGGCTGGCGGCCATGGCTGGGCCGGGATTGTTCGCCGACCTCCCTCCTCATTGGCTGGCTGTCGCCCTGGGCTTTTCGGCGGGGGCGGTGCTTTGCATGCTGGTGGATACCCTGATCCCCGAGGCGTTCGAGAGTACCCACGCCTGGACCGGGCTGGTCACCCTGGCTGGCTTCATGACGGCATTCGCACTCGACCACATCGTGTGAAGCAGCGACGCGCGCCGGCTTCCGCTACAATGCGCGCCGTTTCCGATTCGTATGAGATTTTCCCCATGTCCGCCTGTCAGACGCCGATCATTGTCGCCCTCGACTTTCCTACCCGCGAAGCCGCGCTTCGGCTGGCCGACCAGCTGGATCCCAACCTGTGTCGGGTCAAGGTGGGCAAGGAGCTGTTCACCAGCTGCGCCGCGGAAATCGTCTCGACGCTGCGCGACCGGGGTTTCGAGGTCTTCCTTGACCTGAAATTCCACGACATCCCCAACACCACCGCCATGGCGGTGAAGGCCGCTGCCGAAATGGGTGTTTGGATGGTCAATGTGCATTGCTCTGGCGGCCTGCGCATGATGGCGGCCTGCCGCGAGACACTGGACAAGTTCAATGGGCCCAAGCCGTTGCTGATCGGCGTGACCGTGCTGACCAGCATGGAGCGCGAGGATCTCGCCGGCATCGGCCTCGACATCGAGCCGAAGGAGCAGGTCCTGCGTCTGGCGGGCCTGGCAGACAAGGCTGGCATGGATGGCCTGGTGTGCTCGGCCCAGGAAGCCACCGATCTCAAGGCCGCCTATCCGCGCCTGCAACTGGTCACTCCGGGCATCCGTCCCGCTGGCAGTGCGCAGGACGACCAGCGCCGCATCCTCACTCCGCGCCAGGCCCTGGATGCCGGCTCCGACTACCTGGTGATCGGCCGTCCGATCAGCCAGGCAGCCGACCCGGCCAAGGCCCTGGCCGCAGTCGTCGCCGAACTGGCCTGATGCCGACTCAGGTGCGCTGCCCGGGCAGCGCACCTTTCGCGCCATTCAGCGAACCTTCAGCACCAGCTTCCCGAAGTTCTCCCCGCTGAACAGTTTGCCCAGGGTTTCCGGGAAACTTTCCAGTCCCGTCACCACGTCTTCCTTGCTTTTCAAATCGCCACTGGCCAGCCAGCCGGCGATGTCCTTGACCGCCTCGCCGAAGCGCGGCGCGTAATCGAACACCACCATGCCTTCCATGCGTGCGCGGTTGACCAGCAGCGCCAGGTAGTTGGCCGGCCCTTTCACCGCTTCCTTGTTGTTGTACTGGCTGATGGCGCCGCAGATGACGATGCGCGCCTTGCGGTTGATGCGGGTGAGCACGGCATCGAGGATGTCGCCGCCGACATTGTCGAAGTAGACGTCAACGCCCTTCGGGCATTCACGCTTGAGCGCGGCGTGGAGGTTCTCGGCCTTGTAGTCGATTGCACCGTCGAAACCCAGTTCTTCCACCAGGTAGCGGCACTTGTCGGCACCGCCGGCGATACCCACCACACGGCAACCCTTGATCCGTGCAATTTGGCCGGCAACGCTGCCTACCGCGCCAGCGGCCCCGGAGATGACCACGGTTTCCCCTGGCTGGGGCTGGCCTACGTCGAGCAGCGCGAAGTAGGCGGTCATGCCAGTCATGCCCAGGGCTGACAAGTAGAGCGGCAACGGCGCCTGGTTGGGGTCCACCTTCTGGAAGTCGCGTGGCTCGCCGAGGAAGTAGTCCTGCACGCCGACCACGCCGCAAACGTGTTCGCCCACCTGGTAGTCCGGGTGTGAAGAGGCCATCACCTTGCCAATGCCCAGGGCGCGCATGACCTCACCTATCGCCACTGGCGCGATGTAGGAACGGGCGTCGTTCATCCAGCCGCGCATGGCCGGGTCCAGGGACAGGTAGAGGTTCTCCACCAGCACCTGCCCGGCAGAGGGTTCGTCGGCCGGGGTTTCCACATAGGAGAACGTCTCGCGAGTGGCTGGTCCGACCGGGCGCTGGGCAAGGAGGAACTGGCGATTGAGGAGAGGCATGGCAGGAGCTCCAGATGAGGGAAAGCCTTGGTGATAGTCCCGTGGCGCGGTCGCGGCAAGTCCGCTGGCCGGGCGGAATGTACAGGCATGGATGTCCGTGATCTTGAATGGGTGCTTTCATCATCAATCTGGATGGTTCGCCCACCAGAGCCCTGATGATGCTGACGCCCTGTGCCGGTCACTGATTAGACTTCGCCACAGTTTCCATTCCCGTCGAGGATGCACAGATGAGCATGAAGTTCTCCGGCCAGGTTGCCCTGGTGACCGGCGCCGCCAACGGTATCGGCCGCGCGACTGCCCTGGCGTTCGCCGCTGAAGGCTTGAAGGTAGTGGTTTCCGACGTGGACACCGTCGGTGGAGAAGGCACCGTGGAGCTGATTCGCACCGCCGGTGGCGATGCAAGCTTCATTCGTTGCGACGTGACCCGCGAAGCCGAGGTTCAGGCGCTGATGGAGGGCACGGTCGCTGCTTACGGCCGCCTCGACTACGCCTTCAACAATGCCGGCATCGAGATCGAGAAGGGTAAGCTGGCCGAGGGCAGCGAGGCCGAGTTCGACGCCATCATGGGCGTCAACGTGAAAGGTGTGTGGCTGTGCATGAAGCATCAGATACCGCTTTTGCTGGCCCAGGGTGGCGGCGCCATCGTCAACACCGCCTCTGTGGCGGGGCTCGGCGCCGCGCCGAAGATGAGCATCTATGCCGCTTCCAAGCACGCGGTGATCGGCCTGACCAAGTCGGCCGCCGTCGAGTATGCGAAGAAGAAAGTACGAGTGAATGCCGTATGCCCGGCAGTGATCGACACCGATATGTTCCGCCGCGCCTACGAGGCCGATCCGAAGAAGGCCGAGTTCGTCGCGACCATGCACCCGGTGGGACGCATCGGCAAGGTGGAGGAAATCGCTGCTGCCGTGCTTTACCTCTGCTGCGACGCGGCAGGCTTCACCACCGGTCATGCCTTGGCCGTGGATGGTGGCGCCACTGCGATCTGATTGCCTAACCCCTCGTGCGAATTCATTCGCGATTGAAATCGCTCCCACAACAAAGAGAAAGGCGCCAATTGGCGCCTTTCTTCATTTTTGCTTGCCACTGTCCCAGTTGAGGATCAGCAAGGTCAGTACCCCGGCGATCAGTCCCCAGAAGGCGGAGCCGATCGACAGCAGCGTCATGCCGGAGGCGGTGACCATGAAGGTGATCAGCGCCGCCTCGCGTTCCTTGGGCTCGTGCATTGCAGCGGTCAGGCCATTGCTGATGGAACCGAACAGCGCCAGGGCTGCGATGGACAGCACCAGTTCCTTGGGCAGTGCGGCGAACAGCGCCGCCAGGGTCGCGCCGAAGGTTCCGGCGATGCCATAGAAAATCCCGCACCAGACTGCGGCGGTATAGCGCTTGTTGCGGTCTTCGTGGGCATGAGGTCCGGTGCAGATGGCTGCGCTGATGGCCGCCAGGTTGATGCCGTGGGAGCCGAAGGGCGCCAGCAGCAGGGACGCAATGCCAGTGACCGAGATAAGCGGCGAGGCAGGTACCTGGTAGCCGTCAGCACGCAGCACGGCGATGCCGGGGATGTTCTGCGATGCCATGGCCACCACGAACAGCGGGATGCCGATACTGATCACCGCCGTGACGGAAAACTTTGGCGTCGTCCATACCGGTTCGGCCAGGGCGAACTCGAAGCCGCTGAAATCCAGCAGGCCAAGAACCGCCGCCATCACACAGCCCACCAATAGCGCCACCAGCACGGCATAGCGCGGCTGCAGGCGCTTGAATACCAGGTAGCTGAAGAACATTGCCAGCACCAGGGCTGTGCGGTGTTGGGCGGCGATGAAGATCTCGCTGCCAATCTTGAACAGGATGCCCGCCAATAGCGCCGCTGCCAGCGACCCCGGCAGGCGACGCATCAGTCTTTCGAATCCGCCAGTCAGGCCAACCAGGGCGAGGAGGGCGGCGCAGACGATGAAGGCCCCGATTGCTTCTCCATAGCTCACGCCCGGCAGGCTGGTAATCAGCAGGGCCGCACCCGGGGTGGACCAGGCGACGACGATGGGCGTGCGATAGCGCAATGAGAGCCCGATGGTTGTCAGGGCCATGCCAATGGACAGCGCCCAGATCCATGACGAAATCTGCGCGCTGCTGAGCCCTGCAGCCTGTCCCGCCTGGAACATCAGCACCAGAGAGCTGGTGTAGCCGGTGAGCATGGCGATGAAGCCCGCCACGACGGCCGAGGGCGAGGAATCGGCCAGGGGACGAAGACGCGTCGGATTGGCCGGGGTTTCTGAAGTTGAGGTCATCAGATCGTTCCGTGGACGTCGACCAATATGGGGTAGAGCGAGGCCACCAGCAGCAGGGCCATGCCGATGTTGAACAGGCGCAGTATGCGTGGTTCGGCAAGCCAGCGGCGCAGCAGGCTACCCGCTACGGTCCAGAGTCCGACGCTGGGGCAGTTGATCAGGGCGAAGAGGGCTGCAATCAGCACCACGTTGACCACGAAATTGTCCTGCGGGGTGTAGGTGGTGATGGCGCCAATCGCCATGACCCAGGCCTTGGGGTTGACCCACTGGAAGGCCGCCGCCTGCAGGAAAGTGAAGGGTTTGGGTCGATTCTCGACGTTTCCTTCGTCCGGGGCACCGGAGCCAGCGATCTTCCAGGCCAGGTAGAGCAGGTAGGCGGCGCCGATGTAGCGCAGCGCGGTGTAGAGCACGGGAACCTGCTGGAAAATCTGGGATAGACCCAGGCCTACGCACATCACCAGCACCATGAAACCGACGCTGATGCCAAGCATGTGCGGCAGGCTACGGCGTACCCCGAAGTTCACCCCGGAAGCGAGCAGCATCATGTTGTTGGGGCCGGGCGTCACCGAGGTGACGAAGGCGAAGAGAATGAAGGCGAAGATCAGTTCCAGGCTCATGGCGGTCACCTTGTCGTTGTGTCCGCAGACTAAAGCCAGTTGCCTTGCAACGTCCCGATACAGCAGTGCGCGGGTTGAGCAATACAGTCAGTTGGCACCCCCGGTATCTGCGGCTACTGTGATGTTTTTTGCCGCTTGGAGTGCCACACATGGAGGAGAACCCCTACGCCGCCCCTCGCGTGGAACTGGTGGAGGACGCGGGGCCCCGCCAGATGAACGGCTGGACGCCTGGGCATTTGAGACTCTTGGGCTGGCTGAGCCTGGCCTGTGCCGTGTGTACCCTGATCCTCACGGGTGTCGCCGTAGCTGCTGGCGCCACCGAAGACCCGCTTATGACGCGCCTGTCCGACTGGATCGGCGTGGCGTTGACCCTTTTGGGGTGTTACCTGCTGATCCGCCTGAAGCTGTTCGCCGAGGCGCGCTTTTCCGCCGATGGGCTGGCACCGCCAGTCTGGGCAGTGATCATCGGTAGCCTGGCGATCGAAGGACTGGATTTTCTAATGGGTGATGCCAGCACCGAACCCGGCTGGCCCATGCTGTTCTACTTCGGTGCGGTCGCCGTGCTCGGCGCCTTGACGGGTTGGCTCGGTGTGCGCCTGCTCAAGGTGCAGAATGCATATCCGGCATTCCGGGTGATGGGCTGGCTGGATCTAGTGGGCGGCATCATGATGGCCACCATCGTGCTGATGCTGCTGGGGCTGCTGCCACTCATTGCCGGCAATCTGGCGATGATGCTGGTGTTCTTCCGGGGCGCGCGGGAGCTGGAACCCTCCAGCTAGTCCTCGGCGGCTTCAGTCTGCCGTGCGGTGCAGAGCGCCTGGTTGACTTCAAGCCAGCCTCGCACCGCCTCCTCCCCGGCCTCGCCAAAGGCGCGTTGCAGTAGTCGCGCCTGTTCCCGGCGCAGGGCCTGTTCCAGCCTGGCGCCCTCGGCAGTGAAACCCAGCAGGCGCTTACGCTTGTCATCGTCGGCAGCCACGCTCTCAACCAGCTTCATCTCGATCAGCTGTCGCAGCGGCGTGTTCAACGCCTGCTTGGTTACGCCCAGATAACCCAGCAGTTCCTTGACGCTCAGACCAGGGTACTTGGCAATGAAGAACAGGATGCGGTGGTGCACCCGCGACAGGCCTCGGCGGGCGAGGATTTCGTCCGGCTTGCTGGTGAAGGCCTGATAGCCAAAGAAAAAGGCTTCCATGGCGGCTTGCTGAATGCTGGGATTTTTCAGGTCAAGCATATTGACGTATCTGTCGCGGTCGTCGTAGTTTCGGTCAAGCAGTTTGACTTAATTTCCTCGCTTCCGCACCCGGTGACAATCCATGGCATTCTCCGAACGCATCGCCCGCCTGAAAAGCTCCCTGATCCGCGAAATCCTTGCCGCCGCCCAGCGTCCGGAAGTGATGTCCTTCGCCGGAGGCCTGCCGGCCGAGCCGATGCTTCCGAAAGTGGACTGGAGCGAAATGCCAGCCAGCATGGGCCAGTACGGCATGAGCGAGGGCGAGCCGGCGCTGCGTGAGGCCATTGCCGCTGAAGCGCGCGCCCTTGGCGTGCCCTGTGAGGCGAGCCAGGTATTGATTGTCAGCGGCTCGCAGCAGACCTTGGACCTGGCGTCCAAGCTATTCATCGATCCGGGCACCGAAGTGCTGTTAGAGGCCCCGACCTATCTGGCGGCTCTGCAGGCCTTCCAGCTGTTCGGTGCCGATTGCATCGCCGTGCCGCAGGAAGCCGATGGCCCGGAGATCGCCGCGTTGCGCCAGCGCCTGGAGCAGCACAAGCCGTCCTTCGCCTACCTGATCCCGACTTTCCAGAATCCGTCCGGTACCCGCTACAGCGAGGCCAAGCGTGATGCGGTCGCTGCGCTGTTGGACGAGTTCGGAGTGACGCTGATCGAAGACGAGCCCTATCGCGAGCTGGTGTTCGACGAAGGCAGCGCCACGCCCATCGTCAGCCGCCTGAAAAAGGCCAGCTGGATCTACACTGGTACCGTTTCCAAGACCCTGCTGCCGGGCCTGCGAGTGGGCTTCCTGATTGCCACCCCGGACCTCTTCCCGCACCTGCTGCGCCTGAAACAGTCCGCGGATCTGCACACCAACCGCATCGGTCAGTGGCAGGCGCTGCAATGGCTCGGCACCGAGCAGTATCGCCAGCATCTGGCCGAGCTGCGTGACTTCTACCGCGTGCGCCGCGACTCCATGCAGGTTGCACTGGAGGAACACTTCGGCGAGCTGGCCACCTGGGAAATTCCCCAGGGCGGGCTGTTCTTCTGGCTGACCCTGAAACAGCCGCTGGATACTCGCATGCTGCTCAAGCCGGCGCTGGAGCAGAACGTTGCCTTCATGCCGGGCGAACCGTTCTTCATCGACCCGGACAAACATCCGGGCCACTTGCGACTGAACTTCAGCCATGTGGCACCCGAGCGCCTGAGCGAAGGTCTGAAACGACTTGCTGGCGTCATCCGTCAGGCCCAGGCCGCGGAAGCTGCCTGACCACAGAGGAGTAGAGCGATGTACAAGGTTTACGGCGACTACAAATCGGGCAACTGCTACAAGGTCAAGCTGATCCTGAATCTGCTCGGCCTGCCGTATCAATGGGTGCCGGTGGATATCCTCAAGGGCGAGACCGAGAGCCTTGAGTTCCTCGAGAAGAACCCCAACGGCAAGATCCCGGTCCTGGAACTGGAGGACGGCACCACGCTCTGGGAATCCAACGCCATCCTGAATTTCCTCGCTGAAGGCAGCGACTTGCTGCCCGCGGAGCCGCGCCTGCGCACCCAGGTGCTGCAGTGGCAGTTCTTCGAGCAGTACAGCCATGAGCCCTACGTCGCGGTAGCGCGCTTCATCCAACTATATAAAGGCATGCCGGAAGACCGCCTGGAGGAATACAAGGTCTGCCAAGTGCGCGGACAGAAGGCGCTGAAGGTGATGGAGAAACAGTTGCAGCGCACGCCGTACCTGGTGGGGGATCGCTATTCCATCGCCGATATCGCTCTCTATGCCTACACCCATGTGGCCCATGAAGGCGGATTCGATCTGTCCGGCTACCCGGCGATCCTCGCGTGGCTGGATCGTGTGGCCAGCCATCCGCGGCATGTGGGAATGTTCGACTGAGATTTCCCAGTTACGAGAGAAGCCGGCGCAAGCCGGCTTTTTCGTGATGGCGGGCTCTCCGGGCCTGTACTAAGTTGGTCGCTTCAGCCTGGCCACAGGCTTTCTTCGGAGTGTCGACCATGAAATACCGGGGCAGCTGCCATTGCGGGAAGATCGCCTTCGAAGTCGAGGGGACCCTGGAACAGGTCATGGAGTGCAACTGTTCACTGTGCAGCCGACGCGGCTACCTGCTCTGGTTCGTCCCGCGCGAACAGTTCAAGCTTTCCACCCCGGAGTCCGGCCTCTCCACCTATCGCTTCAATCGCATGCATATCGCCCACCACTTCTGTGCCAACTGCGGCTGCGCGCCCTTTGGCGAAGCGACCGATCCCAGGGGCAAGGCCATGGCCGCAGTGAACGTGCGTTGCCTGGAGGATGTGCCTCTGGATGGGCTCAAAATACTGAAGGTGGATGGGAAGACCTTCTAGACAGTCCGACCTTGTGCCGGAAACAGAAACGAAAAAGCCGGCAGAAGCCGGCTTTTTCGTGGGTGCAAAACTCAGTTGTTGATCAGACTGAGGAACTCGCTGCGGGTGGCGGCGTTCTCGCGGAACTCGCCGAGCATCACCGAGGTGACCATGGAGGAGTTCTGCTTCTCCACGCCGCGCATCATCATGCACATGTGTTGGGCTTCGATGACCACGGCCACGCCCAGGGCGCCAGTGACCTGTTGTACCGCTTCGGCGATCTGGCGGCTGAGGTTTTCCTGGATCTGCAGGCGGCGGGCGAACATGTCGACGATTCGCGCGACCTTGGACAGGCCTAGCACTTTGCCGCTGGGGATGTAGGCCACATGGGCCTTGCCGATGAACGGCAGCAGGTGGTGCTCGCAGAGCGAGTACAGCTCGATGTTCTTCACCAGCACCATTTCGCTGTTGTCGGAGCTGAACAGAGCGCCGTTGGTGACTTCCTCCAGCGTCTGCTGGTAGCCGCGGCAGAGGTACTGCATCGCCTTGGCGGCGCGCTTCGGGGTATCGAGCAGGCCTTCACGGGAGACGTCCTCGCCGAGCTGGCCGAGGATCGCGGTGTAATGCTGTTCCAGGGACATGGAAATTCCTGTGGGGATTTACGCAAAGGCGCAGGGTAGGGCGCGAAGGGGCGGCTGGCAAGGGCGCCATGCGCCAGCGCGAGTCATTTTTCAGGCGCGGGCAGACGGCTGGCCCAGTGCTCCGCCCAATCCGCCAGGGGCAGGCAACGTCGCACCAGTTCCTCTCCGTCCTCTGTCAGGCTGTAGCCAGCCTCGCCATTTTCCACCAGCAGCGCCTGGCGCAACTCGCCGAGCCGAGTGTTCAGCACCGAAGGCGACAGGCTTTCGCAGCGAGCTTGCAAGTCGCGGAAAGTCGCAGGTCCTTGGTGCAGTTCCCAGAGAATGCGCAGGCTCCAGCGCCGCCCCAGGAGATCGAGCAGCGCCATGATTGGTCGCCCGCTGGCGGAGCCGCGGACGGGATGACCGGGAAAGGGTGTGGTCATGAGTGATCCTCTTGCTTCTAATTCAGTAGCGGTCTGCAATGTTGGGTGCTACGTTTTCGATAGCGTAACAGCCCAACAGGAGCATCGCCATGAACGAACCCCGTATCCAGCCGGCCCAACCACCCTATGACACCGCCATCCAGGCCGCCTTCGACCGGGTGATGCCGCCCGGAGTACCACCATTGCTGCTGTTTCGCTGTGTCGCCCGCAATCCTCGCGTGTTACAGCGGATGATGGCTGGTGGGCTGCTGGATCGCGGCAGCATCGGCCTGCGTGAGCGGGAACTGCTGATCCTGCGCAGCACCGCCCGATGTGGCGCCGAGTACGAGTGGGGTGTGCATGTGGCGGCATTCAACGCCAAGGCCGGATTCAGCCAGGCGCAGCTGGACGATACCTGCCAGGTAACGGTGGAGCCGAGCCTATGGGAGGGATCGGAGCTGGCGCTGCTGGCCCTCGCCGATGCCCTGCACGAGTGCGCGGATATCGACGATGGCTTGTGGCGGCGGCTACGCGAGTATTTCAGCGAGGAACAGCTGATTGAGTGCGTGATGCTGGCGGGGTTCTATCACGCTGTTTCCTTCCTGGCGAAGGGATTGCGCGTGGAGTTGGAGGCGCATGCACCGAGGTTTCCATCTGATCGTTCGCAGGGTTGAATCCGCTACGGGGCTTCAACCCTGCAGGCCGAAGGCTACTCGTCGCGGCCTTCAAGCATGGTGCGGCGCAGCATCACATAGACGGCGCCGGTGCCACCATGTTTCGGCAGGCAAGAGGTAAAGCCCAGTACCTGCGGGTGTTGGCGCAGCCAGGTGTTGACGTGGCTCTTGATCAGCGGCCGCTTGCCGTCCAGGCGTGCTGCCTTGCCATGGGTCACGCGCACGCAGCGCACCTCGAAGCGGGTGGCCTCGGCAATGAAGTCCCATAGCGTCTCGCGGGCCTTTTCCACGGTCATGCCATGCAGGTCGAGGCTGCCGTCGAAGCCGATCTGGCCCTGCTTGAGTTTGCGCATCTGGCCTTCCTGTACACCATCGCGGGCCCAGTGCAGTTCGTCTTCGGCACCGACATCGATGACGAACTGATCGGACAGGCCGTCGACCTTGACGTTGGCCACACTGATGGTCGCATTTTGCCGGCGGTTGGCCAGCTGCTTCAGATCGGCGCGCACCTTGCCGGTATCGGCGCGATCATTCTGGATGCGCTTCACACCGCGCATCTGCTCGGCGAACAAGGAGCTTTCGTTGTTCCAGGAGTCGTTTTTTTGGGTGTCGTCTTGCATTCAGGCCTCCGCGAAGGGCGGCTAGTTTACCCAAATGACTCGCTCGAGGCTTAGTCGCGTTTCTTCATCAGGTGGGGCGACATGCTGAGGCCGGCGCGACGCCGCGAACGCCGCCGGCAGAGGCGCCAGGCAAGTACGCCGATCCAGAGGAAGAGCAGGCCGAAGAGCAGCAGCACGATGGCCGCGCCCGTGCTTTCGTTGAGGGGGCCGAGGGCAGGAGCGCGGCCAAGGAGGGTAGCGGTGCCGGCCATTGCCAGCATCACGCCGAAGCCGGCGAAGAGCGCGGACAGGGCCGCGGCAAAACGCCAGCGCCAGCTGCCTGGACCGCGTGGGCGGAGGCGGCGGGCATCGAAACCATCGGATAACTTCATCCGGACGTCCTCTTGCTTGATCGGGGTATGACCGGCGCCAGCTGGCGGTGGTTCCGGTCGACCCCGTCGCGGATGTCGCGGGATGTGATGACGCTTCCTTAGATAAGCGCCTTGGCCTGCGGCACCACGCTGGCGAAGTTGTCGGCGAGTGCGATCACCTCGACACGGTGCATGTCTTCCGCGCTGATGACGCCGCCATCGACGGTCGGCAGGTCGCGGGTTGCGCAGGCGGCGCTCACCAGCGTGCAGCGATAACCATAGTCCTTCGCGGCGCGGACCGTGGTGCTGATGCTGGAATGGGTCATGAAACCGCAGACGATCAGGTCAAGGTGGCCGATTGCCTGCAGGCGATCATGCAGGTCGGTGCCGGCGAAGGCATTGGGCAGGCGCTTCTCGACGACGATCTCGCCAGGCAGGGGCGCGACCTCGGGCAGATGCTCGCCGCGCTCGCCGCGGGGATCGAAGATGCCGCCAGGTACACCAAGGTGCTTCACATGGACAATGGCGCTGCCCATAGTGCGGGCGGTGGCGAGGAGGCTGGCGATTTCGCTGAGGGCGGCATCCAGGCCGGGCAGGGCGAGAACGCCACTGCGGTACTCTTCCTGAGCGTCGATGATCACCAGGGTGGCATTGTTCAGGTTGGCGGGCGGATAGCCGCGGCCACTGAGCTGGAACATGGATTTCGGGGCGGACATGCGAATCTCCAGGTACGACATGGCCACTATTGTCCGCCCTGCGGCGCAATAAGTGAACCATGGACCAAGGTCCAGTTGCCCCGCCAGCGCATGATGACCAGCCGCTGCGTGGCGTGCAGGTGGGAATCGGACCTTGGTTCGGGGCTTCCGTTCGTCGGTTGCCGCGGGCTGCCCCGGGGCGGCAGGGGTGGTAGAATCTGCGCCCCGTTTCCTGAGGTAGTTGCCGTGTCTGAATCCCGCCTGCGCACCCTGCGTGACTACATCCGCTGGGCTGTCAGCCGTTTCCATGCTGAGAACCTGTTCTTCGGTCACGGCACCGACAACGCCTGGGATGAGGCTCGTCAACTCGTACTTGGCGCTCTGCACCTACCTTACGAGATTTCCGACAGCTACCTGGACTGCCGCCTGGAAGACGACGAATGCGCGCGCCTGCGTGAACTGCTGCGTCGGCGTATCGAAGAGCGCGTGCCGGTGGCCTACCTGCTCGGTGAAGCCTGGTTCTGTGGCATGCCCTTCGTGGTCGACGAGCGAGTTCTGGTACCGCGTTCCCCCATCGCTGAACTGATCCAGCAGCATTTCGCTCCCTGGTTGCCCCAGGATCCGGCACGTGTGCTCGATCTCTGCACCGGCTCGGGTTGCATCGGCATAGCCTGCGCCCATGCCTTCCCCGCGGCCGAGGTGGTGCTGGGCGATCTTTCTTTCGACGCGCTGGAAGTGGCCAACCTGAACATCGAGCGCCACAGCCTGGAAGACAGGGTCTACACCGTGCAGGGCGATGGCTTCGACGGGCTGCCGGGGCAGCGCTTCGACCTGATCGTTTCCAATCCGCCTTACGTTGATGCCGAGGACTTCGCCGACATGCCGGCCGAATATCAGCATGAGCCCGAACTGGGCCTGGCTTGCGGCAACGACGGCCTGGACCTGGTGCGGCGCATGCTGGCCGAAGCCGCCGATCACCTGACCGAGAAAGGCCTGCTTATCGTGGAAGTGGGTAACAGCCAGGTGCACGTCGAAGAGCTGTATCCGGAGGTGGATTTCCTCTGGCTGGACTTCGAGCACGGTGGTCACGGGGTATTCATGCTCAGCGCCAACCAGTGCCGGGAGCACCAGGCGCTATTCCGTGCGCGCTTGAATCCCTGACTCTGGGGGTCAGTGGGTGGTGATCCAGATCAGCAGGCCGGCCTGGAACACGGCAAAGACCACCAGGCATGCGATGGTAAAACGCAGTCCGCCGTCTTCTCGCTTGTAGACGGCGATGCGCTCTTCCAGTTTGCGAATCTCCACTTCCTGCCGATGCAGGTTCTGGTCGGCTTGTTCGAGCATGGCAGCGGCTTCCTGCAGCCCCACCAGCTGGACTTTCTCGCGGTGCCAGTCACCGTGCAGCTCACTGACCCGCCCGGCGCCGTAGCTCGCTTTCAGTTGCAAGTTGTCCTGGTACTCGATCCCGAAGCCTTGGGCCTTGAGCACGTGGTCGCGGCGCAAGCGGGCTTCGTTGTCCAGGGCGTCCTTGGCCGGCAGGGCGCCACCTTCGACTCGATAGTGCGCCCAGTGTTGCTTGGCCCAGGCAATGCCTTGGGCCAGGAGAAAGCGCCCCAGGCCACGGTTCTGCGGCTCCAGGTTCAAACCGTTGTCCGGTCCGAAACGAACCTCCTTGCTGCGGTGATCCACCCAGACTTCCAGAAGATTCTGCTCCTTGCGCACTTTCTGCCCGGGAAGCCCGACGCTCAGGCGCAGCACGCTCTGTTCCTTGCTGTGGCGTTCCACGCGCCCGAGTTCGACGAATCGCAGCGGGCGTGACCCGGTGTGTCGGTCGATGGGCAGGGGCGCGAGACGCAGCAGGTCGAAGTGTTCGGCCGCCAGCTCGGACCACGGATGGGGCTGGGGTTCGGCTTCTTCAGCGCTCTGCTGTTCGGCTGTGCTTTCGGTCATCGGGAGGTACCTTGTAAGGGCCGGTGACGATGAATCTGGTACGTGGGTACATATTCTGTGCGCAACTGCCCTTGCCAGGCGAGATTTCCTACAGAACCTTCCGCCTTATCGACTGATCTTCGAGTTTCTGGAGTCGAACTGCTCCTGAATGAATGCGAGGATGCGTTCGCCCAGCTCTCGCGCCAGGGGCAGGTTCGGGTTGCCGTAGGACGCCAGTTGCTGATCCATCTCCATGGGGACTATGCGCAGCATGTGGTTCATGCCCTCGATGATGGCTAGCTCGGCGTCAGGTCGTGCGGCCTTGAGCTGCTCAGCGTCGTTCACGCTGACCTGGATGTCGTGGCTGCCCTGCAGGATCAGCGCCGGCATCCGCAGTCGACCGAAGGCCTCGGACGGGTCCTGGCGGAACAGGGAAATCAGGTAGGGCTGCACGCTGGGGCGGAACAGTACCTCCAGCGACTGCGGCACCTCGGCCACTTGCTGGCCAGCGCGCAAGCTGGCCAGCAGGGCTTCGCTCTGATGCAGTAGGGGCGGCGGCAGACGGCTTTGCAGCTGGTCGCGCAGCAACTGGTCGATGGGGCGGGCGCTGCCAGCAATGCTGACAAGCGCGTCGGCGCCTGCACCCTCCGCTGCGAGACTGGCAATCAGTGCGCCTTCGCTGTGGCCGATGAGGATGAGTTGCGAGAAGTGCGGGTTCCGCTTCAGGCGCTGGCCCCAAGCCGCCGCATCCTGGGCGTAGAGCTCGATGCTGAGCTGGCGTTCATCGATGCCGGCATCCTGGCTGCCGGCGATGCCACGCTTGTCGTAGCGCACGCTGGCAATGCCATTGCGTGCCAGCAATTGAGCGAGTTTCTTCAGGCTGTCGTTGCGTCCGCCGAGCGGATTGTTGCCGTCGCGATCCGTGGGGCCGGAGCCGGCGATGATTAACGCCACCGGCACGGGGCGATCGATCTTCGGGCGAAGCAGGGTGCCGCGCAGTATGCCGCTACCGGTGTCCAGTTCGATGGGGCGTTGCAGCACGCTCTGGGGCGCGGCCTGGGCCAGGCTGGCGAGGAGGGGGAGGAGAAGCAGTAAGAATCGCAGCATTTAGGCGGAGTCGGTTGTCGATTTGGCGGGTTGGACGCGATTGGCGGCGCAAGGTTCGAGGGGTGAACTGGCCGGACGCCGCGGGTATACTGCTCGACCTTCGATCGAGGCCCATTTCTGCGGAGCACTGTGCATGTCCGGCAACACCTACGGCAAGCTGTTCACCGTCACCACCGCTGGCGAAAGCCATGGTCCGGCGCTGGTCGCCATAGTCGACGGCTGCCCGCCGGGGCTGGAACTGTCCCTCGAGGACCTGCAACGTGACCTCGACCGCCGCAAGCCGGGTACCAGCCGCCATACCACCCAGCGCCAGGAAGCCGACGAGGTGGAAATCCTCTCCGGCGTGTTCGAAGGCAAGACCACCGGTTGCGCTATTGGCCTGCTGATCCGCAATACCGATCAGAAGTCCAAGGACTATTCGGCGATCAAGGACCTGTTCCGCCCGGCCCATGCCGACTACACCTACCACCACAAATATGGCATCCGCGACTACCGTGGCGGCGGCCGCTCCTCGGCACGGGAAACCGCCATGCGCGTCGCCGCTGGTGCCATCGCCAAGAAGTTCCTGGCCACCCAGGGCATCACCGTGCGCGGCTACATGAGTCAGCTCGGCCCGGTCGAGATTCCCTTCAAGACCTGGGACTCGGTGGAGCAGAACGCCTTCTTCAGTCCTGACCCGGACAAGGTGCCTGAGCTGGAGGCCTACATGGACCAGCTGCGCCGCGACCAGGATTCCGTGGGAGCGAAGATCACCGTGGTCGCCGAGGGCGTGCCGCCGGGGTTGGGCGAGCCGATCTTCGACCGCCTGGACGCTGAACTGGCCCATGCGCTGATGAGCATCAACGCGGTGAAAGGCGTGGAAATCGGTGCCGGTTTCGACAGCGTGTCGCAGCGCGGCACCGAGCACCGCGACGAGCTGACCCCGGAAGGTTTCCTCAGCAACAATGCCGGCGGCATCCTCGGCGGTATTTCCTCCGGCCAGCCGATCGTCGCCAACCTGGCGCTCAAGCCGACGTCCAGCATCACGACCCCCGGCCGCTCGATCGACATCCATGGCAATCCGGTGGACGTGATCACCAAGGGCCGTCATGACCCTTGCGTGGGCATTCGTGCCACTCCGATCGCCGAAGCCATGATGGCCATCGTGCTAATGGACCACCTGCTGCGCCATCGCGCGCAGAACGCCGACGTGCGGGTGGAAACCCCGGTGCTCGGCCAGCTGTGACGGGCGGCGCGAACGCGCTGCCCTATTGGCGGCTGTCCAGCTTCTATCTCTTCTATTTTTCCCTGCTGGGCGCCACGGCGCCCTTCCTCGGCCTGTACTTCGCGCACCTGGGTTTTTCCAGTGAGCGCATCGGCGAGCTGCTGGCCATCCCCATGCTGATGCGCTGCGTGGCGCCCAATCTCTGGGGCTGGCTGGGCGACCGCAGTGGCCGACGCCTGGACATCGTGCGCTTCGGCGCGTTCTGCACGCTGGTGACCTTCTCGCTGATCTTCGTCAGTCACAGCTATGCCTGGCTGGCATTGATCATGGCTCTGCACGCCTTCTTCTGGCACGCAGTGCTGCCGCAGTTCGAGGTTATTACCCTGGCGCACCTCCGGGAGCAGGCTGCGCGTTACAGCCAGGTGCGGTTGTGGGGCTCCATCGGCTTCATTCTCACGGTGATCGGCCTGGGGGCGTTGTTCGAGCTGTTCAGCCTGGACCTGTATCCCTGGGCGCTGGTTGTCATCATGGGTGGAATCGTCCTCAGCAGCTTTTGGGTACCCAATGCGGTCCCCCAGGCGCGGCCAGATGCGCCGGGGCAGGGCGGTTTCCTCGCCCAGCTGCGTCAGCCGGGCGTATTGGCCTTCTATTCCTGCGTGGGGCTGATGCAGCTGTCCCACGGCCCCTATTACAGCTTCCAGACGATCTATCTGGAGTCGCTCGGCTACTCGCGCAGCCTGATCGGTCAGCTCTGGGCCCTGGGGGTCGTGGCTGAGGTACTGCTTTTCATGGTGATGGCGCGGATCCTGGCGCGTTACTCCGTGCGTGTGGTGCTACTGGCCAGTGTCCTGATCGCCGCCCTGCGCTGGTTGCTGATCGGCAACTTCGCCGACCAACTGCCGGTGCTGCTGTTCGCCCAGCTGTTGCATGCCGCCACTTTCGGCAGCTTTCATGCAGCCGCCATCCATTTCGTGCAACGTCGTTTCGGTCCGCGCCAGCAGGGCCAGAGCCAGGCGCTCTACGCTGCACTTGCCGGTACTGGCGGAGCGCTGGGGGCGCTTTACTCGGGCTACAGCTGGAGCAGCCTGGGGCCAGTCTGGACATACGCCATCGCCAGTCTCGCGGCGCTTGCCGCAGCCGTTATCATTGCCACCCAATTGCAAGAGGAGCGGGCATGAATCGCCAACAACTCGCCCAGGAAATCATCGACGCCGGCCGCTTCCTTTACGGTCGTGGATGGTCACCGGCCACCAGCAGCAACTACTCGGCAAGACTGTCCGCCACCGAGGCGCTGTTGACCGTCTCTGGCAAGCACAAGGGCGAGCTCGGCCCGGATGATGTGC
This sequence comes from Pseudomonas sp. DY-1, assembly GCF_003626975.1. Classification (NCBI taxonomy): domain Bacteria; kingdom Pseudomonadati; phylum Pseudomonadota; class Gammaproteobacteria; order Pseudomonadales; family Pseudomonadaceae; genus Pseudomonas; species Pseudomonas sp. DY-1. Next base: position 501,496 of record NZ_CP032616.1, read on the forward strand.
TGGCCACCGATATGGATGGCAAAAGCCTGGAGCCGGGCAAGAAGCCGTCGGCGGAAACCCTGCTGCACACCCAGCTCTACCGCTGGAAGCCGGAAATCGGTGCGGTGCTGCACACACACTCGGTGAATGCCACCGTACTGTCGCGTCTGACCCTGGCTGATTCGCTGGTATTCGCCGACTACGAGCTGCAGAAGGCCTTCAGTGGCATCAGCACCCATGAGTCCCAGGTGCTGGTGCCGATCTTCGACAACGACCAGGACATCGCTCGCCTGGCCACCAAGGTGCAACCGTGGCTGGACGAGCACCCGGACTGCGTCGGTTATCTGATCCGTGGTCACGGCCTCTATACTTGGGGGTCGCGCATGAGCGACGCCCTGCGCCAGATCGAAGCATTCGAATTCCTCTTCGAGTGCGAGCTGAAGACGCTCTCGATCACCCGGCGCTGAAGCTTCCTTCACACGAAGATGCCTGACTGACAACGGTGCCGACCGACCCGCCAGAGAGCCGGGAGGACGCCCGCAAGGAGTACCCAGATGAGCAGCCTGACCGTTTACCACGAATCCAGCCCCGACCTGCCGAACAAGGTCCTGACCCACCTGGATGACATCGCCTCCACTCTCGCGTCCGTCGGTGTGCGCTTCGAGCGCTGGGAGGCGTCCGCCCCCATCGCCCCGGGTGCCAGCCAGGAGGAGGTGATCGCGGCCTATCGCCCGCAGATCGACCGGTTGATGCAAGAGCAGGGCTACGTGACTGTCGACGTCGTCAGCTTGACCCGCGACCACCCGCAGAAAGACGAACTGCGTGCCAAGTTCCTCGACGAGCATCGCCATGGCGAAGACGAAGTGCGTTTCTTCGTCGCCGGACGCGGCCTGTTCACCCTGCACATCGACGACTATGTCTATGCCGTGCTCTGCGAGAAGAATGACCTGATCTCCGTGCCAGCGGGCACTCGCCACTGGTTCGACATGGGCGAGCATCCGCATTTCGTCGCTATCCGCCTGTTCAACAACCCGGAAGGCTGGGTCGCCAAGTTCACCGGCGATGAGATCGCCAAGCGCTTCCCGCAGCTGGAAGACTGATCCCGGCCTCTGTAGGAACGAACTTGCTCGCGACGCTTTGTGATTTCGCCAGCAAGTTGGTTCCTACGACGGCAACATCCGATTCACCTGGAGTCCCCATGTCCATCAAGGCCATTCTCACTGATATCGAAGGTACTACCAGCGCGGTGAGCTTCGTTTATGACGTGCTGTTTCCCTTCGCTGCCAGCCATCTGCCGGAATTCGTCCTGACCCATGCCGATGAACCGGCGGTGGCGCAGCAGGTCGAGGCCGTACGCCTGGAAAGCGGTGAAGCCGGGGCCAGCCTGGGGCGAGTCGTGGAAATTCTCCTCGGCTGGATTGCCGAGGATCGCAAAGTCACGCCGCTCAAGGCGCTACAGGGCATGGTCTGGGAGCAGGGTTATCGCGCCGGCCAGCTCAAGGGACATGTCTACCCGGATGCGGTGGAAGCGCTGGCCCGCTGGAAACAGCAAGGCTATGCGCTTTACGTCTATTCCTCCGGTTCCATCCAGGCCCAGAAACTGATTTTCGGCTGCTCCGAAGCGGGTGACCTGACCCCTCATTTCTCCGGCTACTTCGATACGACCTCCGGACCCAAGCGCGAGGCAGCGTCCTATGAGCGCATCGCTGAGTCCATCGGGCTGCCTGGCGAGGAGATCCTCTTCCTCTCCGATGTGGTTCAGGAATTGGATGCCGCGCGCGAGGCCGGTATGCAGACCATCGGCCTGGCGCGCGACGGCGGTGTGCTGGAGGGACACGAAACCGTGGCGAGTTTCGCGGTGATCGATCTGGCGCGTTTCTGACACTGACTGAAATCGTCTGACAGAGCGCGAGGAAGGCTTCTGCCGGCCGATCTATCCTTGGGGGGACTGCATCCACCTGGGAGCGTCCCCCCATGGGTTCCTGCCTTTGCATCGTTACGGCTAGCCCCGTCCCGGGCCTGTACAGGGCAACCCGCGGCCGGACGTTGCAACCGGCGGCCCGGCAATGACCCGCCTACTCGTCCTGATGATGATTGCGCTGCTGGCATTGCCGGCGGCAGCCGACCAGAAGTCGGCCTGGCAGGCGCTCCGCGAGGGCAAGGCCTTTCTCCTGCTGCGCCACACGACCGCCCCCGGTACCGGTGACCCGGAAGGCTTTCGGCTGGGGGATTGCAGTACCCAGCGCAACCTCAGTGACAAGGGGCGCCAGGAAGCGCGGCGCTGGGGCAAGCTCCTGGTGCGTCGTAAGGTCGAGCAACCGCGCCTCTATACCAGCACCTGGTGCCGTGCCCAGGACACCGCGCAGGAGATGGGGTTGGGGGCCGTCGAGACCCTGCCGGCACTGGATTCCTTCTTCAGTGACCCGGACAGCCAGGCCGCGCAAACGGTGGAGATGCGCAAGGCCATCGAAAAGGTGCCCAAGGACCGGCCGGTGGTGATGGTCAGTCATCAGGTGAACATCAAGGCACTGACCGGGGTTGAGCCGAAGAGCGGGGAAGGGCTGATCATCGAGCTGCCGCTGGCCGATCCGCCCAAGGTATTGGCGCGTGTCCGCCAGCCCTGAGATCGGACCGAAACCCAGTCTCTGGGCTAGATCAGCAGCAATTGGTCCTGTTCAGGCTGCAGCTTCACACCTTCAAGCTTCAGTAGCAGCGCCTTGCGCGGCAGGCCGCCGGCGTACCCGGTCAGGCTGCCGTCGCGGCCGATTACCCGATGGCAGGGAATGATGATGGAAATGGGGTTGGCGCCGTTGGCCGTACCTACAGCCCGCACTGCTTTGGGATTGCCGATGCGTTCCGCCAGCTCGCTGTAGCAGGTGGTGTGACCGTAGGGAATCTGCAGGAGCGCCTGCCAGACCCGCTGCTGGAAAGGCGTACCCCGTGGCGCGAGAAGCAGGTCGAAGCGCTTCAGGCGGCCGCCGAAGTAGCGGTCGAGTTGACGGCAAGGGTCATCCAGCCGTCGGCCGGCAGCTTCCCAGCGTTCGTCCGGGTAGCCGCGTCCCTCGTTGTCCATGTAGAGCATCTGCAGGCCGGACTCGTCGCCCGCCAGCAGCAGTGGGCCGGTGGGGCTTTCGTGGTAGCGGAAGTACATTTTCATTGCTCCTCGGCGTAGCTCTGCCAGAGATAGACGGCTGCGTAGGCCCGCCAGGGGCGCCACTGTTCAGCGCGTCTGGCCAGTTCCTTCGCGCTGATGCCGCCAGGGCCCCAGAGCGGCGACTTGAGCAGGCCCAGGTCGGCGGTGGGGAAGGCGTCTGGCTGGCCAAAGGCGCGCAGGGCGATGTACTCGGCCGTCCAGCGACCGATGCCGGGCAGGGCGCAAAGGCGTTCGACCAGGGCTTCGACGCCGGCGGCCAGGCTCAGTTCCAGGCTGCCGTCGGCCACCGCAAAGGCGAAGCGGCGCAATGTGTCGACGCGTTTGCCGGGCATGCCGATGCCGGGCAGCGGATCGTCGGCGATGGCTTGTGCAGAAGGGAAGAGCCGCTGCGGCCCGTCGAGTTCGGCATCCGCCAACGGCTCGCCAAGACGCTCCACCAGGCGTCCGGCAATGGTCACCGCTGCCTTCACGGTGACTTGCTGGCCGATGATGGTGCGCACGCCCTGCTCGAATGGGTCGAAGGCGACAGGCAGGCGCAGGCCCGGATAACGAGCCAGCAGTCCCTGTAGCAGAGGATCGCGGCCCAGGTGATGAGCGATGGCCGCCGGATCGCTGTCCAGGTCGAACATCTGGCGGATGCGCGGCGCCACTTGGGGGGCAAGGTCTCGGGCCGATGGGCTCAGCTCCAGTTCCAGGGCGCCGGGCAGCGGGCGCAAGCGAAACCAGCCGCTGCGCTCGCCCAGTCGGAAGCTGCGGCAGTAACTGTCGGCGGTCAGATGCTCGATACCAGGCAGCCGCCGCAGGGCGAAATGTTGCTGGAACTGCTTCCAGCTCCAGGGCTCGAAATAGTCAAGGCGCATGGACTTGGTGGGCTCGTGGGAATCGGAAAAGGGAGCGTTAGCGGTCATGGTGCGACGATATTCTCTTGGCGCTGCGCCGTCTCTGCAAAACTGACTTTCAAATTCCCCAGTCGCGGTTCGACCTGACATCGAAGCCACAGTAGAATGCGCGCCTTTTCATGGGGCGGTGGCACCGTCCGCTAATACAGCCAGCAGGGGAAACAACCCATGAGCGATTATCAGGAAACTCTCTACGACGGTTACGGCCAGCGCTTCCGCATGGACAAGCTGCTGCACGAAGTGCGCACCGAGCACCAGCACCTGGTGATCTTCGAGAACTCGCGCATGGGTCGTGTCATGGCCCTCGACGGTGTGATCCAGACCACCGAGGCGGATGAGTTCATCTATCACGAGATGCTCACCCACGTGCCTATCCTCGCCCATGGCGCGGTGAAGAGCGTCCTGATCATCGGTGGCGGCGACGGCGGCATGTTGCGCGAAGTGAGCAAGCATCGCGACATCGAGCGCATCACCATGGTCGAGATCGACGGCACCGTGGTCGAAATGTGCAAGGAGTTCCTGCCGAATCATTCCAAAGGCGCCTATGAAGATCCGCGCCTGAACCTGGTGATCGACGACGGCATGCGCTTCGTCGCCACCACTCAGGAGAAGTTCGACGTCATCATCTCTGACTCCACCGATCCCATCGGTCCGGGCGAGGTGCTGTTCTCCGAGAACTTCTACCAGGCCTGCCGCCGCTGCCTGAACGACGGCGGCGTGCTGGTCACCCAGAATGGCACCCCCTTCATGCAGCTCAGTGAGGTGCAGACCACTGCGAGCCGCATGGACAGTCTCTTCGCCGACTGGCACTTCTACCAGGCGGCCGTGCCGACCTACATCGGCGGCGCCATGACCTTCGCCTGGGGGGCTACCGACGCCGAACTGCGCAAGCTCCCGGTGGAAACCCTGCGCCAGCGTTACGCCGGCAGCGGTATCGTGACCCGTTACTACAACCCGGAAATTCATGTTGGCGCGTTCGCCCTGCCACAGTACGTCCTGCACGCGGTGAACAAGCCGAGCAACGACTGAGGTTGTCGGGGTAAATGAAGAAGGGGCCAGAAGGCCCCTTTTTTCGTGGATGAACAATGGGAGAGCGGGATTCTCTCACTCTGGTTCTCTTCCGGAGTTCCGGAAAAGAAAAAGCCCGGCGTGTGGCCGGGCTTATTCCTTGAAGCGATGAATCAGATCTCCGTCGGTCGCACGTGGCCGAAGAGTTCCTGGGAAAACCGTACGCGTTCGTCCGGGGTTTCCTGGATGCCCTTGGCTTTAAGCTCTTCGAGGCGTGCCTCGACGGCGTGTGCGCGATGGGTCAGGCCGCAGTCGTTGGCGATCTGGATGTTAAGGCCGGGACGAGCGTTGAGCTCGAGGATCAACGGCCCCTTGTCTTGGTCCAGCACCATGTCGACACCGATGTAGCCCAGGCCGCACAGCTCGTAGCAACCAGCCGCCAGTTTCATGAAGCCGTCCCAGTTGGGCAGCTGCACGCCATCAACCGCGTTGGTGGTGTCCGGGTGCTTGGCGATCTTGTTGTTCAGCCAGGTGCCGCGCAGGGTGACCCCGGTAGCCAGATCCACGCCAACGCCGATGGCGCCCTGGTGGAGGTTGGCCTTGCCGTTTGACTGCCGGGTCGGCAAGCGCAGCATGGCCATTACCGGGTAACCCATCAGCACGATGATGCGGATGTCCGGCACGCCTTCGTAGCTGATGCTCTTGAAGATCTGGTCAGGCGTCACACGGTACTCGATCAGCGCGCGGTCACGGTGCCCGCCGAGGGAGTAGAGACCGGTAAGAATCGAGGAGATCTGATGCTCGATTTCCTCGTGGCTGATGATCTTGCCAGAGACCGTCTTGTAGCGGCCTTCGAAGCGGTCGGCGATTACCAGGATGCCATCGCCGCCGGCGCCCTGCGCCGGCTTGATCACGAAGTCGTTGCGCTCGCCGATGATCTCGTTGAGCTTCTCGATTTCCTTCTCGGTGGAGATGACGCCGTACATCTCGGGTACGTGAATCCCCGCTTCGATGGCGCGCTGCTTGGTGATGATCTTGTCGTCGACGATCGGGTACAGGTGCCGTTTGTTGTACTTCAGCACGTAGTCCGCGTTTCGCCGATTGATACCCATGATGCCTTTGGCTTCTAGGGCTTTCCACGTCTTGATCAGGCCGAACATGGCTCAGTCCTTCAGGAAGGCTTTGAAGCGGAAGAGTTCGGTCAGGCGGTAGCCGCGGTAGCGACCCATCGCCAGCATGAAGCCCACCATGATCAGCAGCACTGCCGGGAAGGTGAAGATGAAGTAGGTCAGCTCCGGCACGGTCATCAGCAGGTGCGCCAGGGTGGCCGCTACCAGGGTGCCAATGGCCACTTTGAAGGCATGGCCGCCGCCGCGCTCTTCCCAGGTGATGGACAGGCGTTCGATGGTCATGGTCAGGATCACCATCGGGAACAGGGCGACGGACAGGCCGCGTTCCAGGCCGAGCTTGTGGCTCAGCAGGCTGATGACCGCGATCAGCACCACCACGAATGTCAGCACCACCGATAGTCGCGGCAGCATCTGCAGCTTCAGGTGTTCAAGATAGGAACGTAGCGACAGGCCAAGCGCCGTTATGATGGTGAAGAGCACGATTCCGAAGCCCAGCTGGGTTTCGCGGAAGGCGAGGGCGATCAGCACCGGGGTGAAGGTACCCAGGGTCTGCAGGCCGCCGAGGTTGCGCAGGATCAGGATCACCAGCACGCCAATCGGGATCATGATCATGATCTGGTAGGTCTGCTGGGTCTGCAGCGGCAGGCCGTAGAGCGAGTACTCGAGGAAATCGGCGTCGGTGTTCTCGTCGGTCAGCTTGGCCAGGCGGATGGCGTTCATCTCGCTGTTGTTCATGCTGAAGGTCACCTGGACCTTCTTGCCACCATCGACAGTGATCAGATTGTCATCACCGGTCCACCAGATCAGGCGGTCGCTGGGCAGGCCCTGCTCGCCGGTGTCCGGGTTGAAGTACAGCCAGTTCTCGCCGTTGAAGCTGCGCAGCCAGAGCTCGGGGCTCTGTGCTTGTTCGCTCATCAGGCGGATGGTGTGGACGCGCTCCATCGGCACATGAGCAATAGACAGCAGCAGCTCGATGGCCTTGGCCTTGTTCGGGGTGCCGGTGTCGCCGGCCAGCAGCAGCTTGACGTTGTCATCGTTCAGGTTGTTGACCCGCTTGATGGTCTCGCTGATGAAGGTCTCGACGTCAGCCGAGTGCTGGCGGATGGGAGCCAGCAGGGCTTCGGCGGCGATCTTCTCGGGACCTTCCACCGGAATGCTGTCGCGGAAGATCGGCCCCTTGTCCTTGGGCTTCTCGCCGCTATAGCGCTTGGTCAGTACCAGGCGGTAATAAAGGGTCTGGTTGCCACTGGCGCGACGCGCCGACCAGGTCACCTTTCGGTTGCCGTCAGCGCGATTGATGCTCACCCCATAGTTGTTGGAGATGAAGCTCTCGTTGAGGCTGACGTAGTCACGGTTCAGCGGCGGAACGAACATCTGGACCTTCACCGGATCGCGCGGGTTTGCCTGGAACTCGACCTTGGCGTCGATGTTCCAGAGATCGTCGGTCGCATCCTCGGTGATCGGAATGCCCTGGATGAATATCTGGTAGGCCGTTATCAGAACGCCCAGGCTCACCAACAGGGTGATCAGGACTTTCAGATGCAGGGTAAGAGAGCGCATGTGGGTTACTCGTCAGAGTTTGCGTCGGTGGCACAACCGGGTTTGCCGGCAGCGTATTTAAGGCTCGGGTCGACCAGTGCATCGAAGCGCTTGAGCGCCTCGGAACCGATCAGAAGCGGGTATTGGAAAGCACTACGGTCGGTGAGGTTCACTTCGATCTGCCGCAGGGCCTTGCCCATGCACACCTCCAGTTCGATGACCGGGCGTGCGGTGTAGGTCTTGCCTTCGTCGGGATTGAAGTCCCCGGCACGGCGCTTGATCTTGCTGATTCGGGCCAGGGGGCGCTCGATCGGATGTTCGTGGGCATCATCGATGGCCAGGTAGAAGCGCACCCAGGTCTCGCCGTCCTTCTTGAAGCGCTTGATATCCCGCGCACTGAGGGACGCGGTCTTGGCACCGGTATCGAGCTTGGCGGCGACCTCCAGGTCGAGATCCTTCAGCTTGGCGTATTCATTGAGGCCGTAAACGGTCTTCTCGTTGGCGAAGCCAAGTCCGGGGAGGGCGAGCAGGCAGGCAAACGGGGCGAAGGGCTTGAGTGTCATAAGTCCTTTGAGCGTAACGCGGTCATCGGTCCAGGAGCCCGGCCCACGGCCATCTTGGCGGCGGCGCCTGGTCTGGGAGTCTAGCAGGCAAGTCATTGGCGCCCAGACTGGCGCTGGCGGCGCGCATTCTAACACGCGGATTTTCCGGCGCGACAGACGCTTATGGCTTCGGGCGCACGAGCGTGATGCAGTACCCGGTTTTTCAGCTATTAGATGGATTGTCGACAATTGGTCGGTGATTGTTTGACATGGTGGGGTTGATGGCAGTAGTTTTGCTCAACCAAACAACAATGTGTCGACAATCATGCTGGACACCCCTGAAGCCCCCGTTACTGAACAGCTGGACTCGGAAACCCTCTCCGAGAGCGTCTTCCGGCGCATCCAGACAGCCATCGTGCGTGGCGAGATCGCTCCGGGCAGCAAGATCTCCGAACCCGAGTTGGCGCGGACCTACGGAATCAGCCGTGGGCCGCTGCGCGAGGCGATCCATCGCCTGGAGGGTCAGCGCCTTCTGGTGCGCGTGCCCCACGTCGGTGCGCGAGTGGTGTCCCTCGGTCACGCCGAGCTGATCGAGCTGTACGAGATTCGCGAGTCCCTCGAAGGCATGGCCTGCCGCCTGGCCGCAGAGCGCATGAGCCAGGCCGAGATCGACGAGCTGCGCCGGGTGCTGGATACCCACGAGCGTGACGAGGCCTTCCAGGCCGGACGCGGCTACTACCAGCAGGAAGGCGACTTCGACTTCCACTACCGGATCATCCAGGGCAGCGGCAACCAGACCCTGACCAAGATGCTCTGCGGCGAGCTTTATCAGCTCGTGCGCATGTACCGCCTACAGTTTTCTTCCGTGCCGAACCGGCCACGCCAGGCCTTCAACGAGCACCACCGCATTCTCGATGCCATCGCCGATCGTGACGGCGAGCTGGCCGAGCTGCTGATGCGCCGTCACATCGGTGCCTCAAAGCGCAACATCGAGCGCCACTACAAGGAAGCGCTCGCCAACCCGTCCAAAACACGAGGTGAGTCATGAGTCAGAAAACCGCCGGCCAGCGCTTCCGCGACGCCATTGCCGAGGAACATCCGCTGCAGGTCATCGGCGCCATCAACGCCAACCATGCGCTGCTTGCCAAGCGTGCCGGCTTCAAGGCCATCTACCTGTCTGGCGGCGGCGTCGCTGCCGGTTCGCTGGGTCTGCCGGACCTGGGCATCAACACCCTGGATGACGTGCTCACCGATGTACGCCGCATCACCGACGTCTGCGACCTGCCGCTGCTCGTGGATATCGACACCGGCTTCGGTCCCAGCGCGTTCAACATCGAGCGCACCATCAAGAACCTGATCAAGGCTGGCGCGGCTGCCGCTCACATCGAAGACCAGGTTGGCGCCAAGCGCTGCGGTCACCGTCCGGGCAAGGAAATCGTTTCAACCGAAGAGATGGCCGATCGTGTCAAGGCCGCTGCTGATGCCAAGACCGACCCGAACTTCTTCCTTATTGCCCGTACTGACGCCATTCAGGCCGAGGGCGTGGATGCCGCCATCGAGCGCTGCCTGCGCTATGTGGAAGCGGGTGCCGACGCCATCTTCGCCGAAGCGGCCTACGATTTGCCGACCTACAAGCGCTTCGTCGATGCGTTGGGCGTGCCGGTGCTGGCCAACATCACCGAGTTTGGCGCAACCCCGCTGTTCTCGCGCGACGAGCTGGCTTCGGTCGGCGTCGCCATCCAGCTCTACCCGCTGTCGGCTTTCCGTGCGGCCAACAAGGCAGCCGAAGCTGTCTACACCGCGATTCGTCGCGACGGCCATCAGAAAGAAGTCATCGACCTGATGCAGACTCGTGCCGAGCTGTATGACCGCATCGGCTACCACGCCTTCGAGCAGAAGCTCGATGCGCTGTTTGCTGCCAAGAAGTAACCGGAAGTGGGGCGCCCCGGTTGGCGGGGCGGCCTGCGGAATAACAAGACTCAAGCAACCGGATTGAAATGAGGAGAATCACGCGATGAGCGCTTCCGAAACCACTACTGCCTTCAAACCGAAGAAGTCCGTGGCCCTGAGTGGCACCGCCGCTGGCAACACTGCCCTGTGCACCGTTGGCCGTACCGGTAATGACCTGCACTACCGTGGCTACGACATTCTCGATTTCGCCAACGCCTGTGAGTTCGAGGAAATCGCTCACCTGCTGGTTCACGGCAAGCTGCCGAACGTTGCTGAGCTGGCCGGCTACAAGGCCAAGTTGAAAGCTCTCCGCGGCCTGCCGGCCGGTGTCAAGGCTGCCCTTGAGCAGTTGCCGCCGTCCGCCCATCCGATGGATGTGATGCGTACCGCCGTCTCCGTGCTGGGTTGCCTGTCCCCGGAGAAGGACGATCACAACCATCCGGGCGCTCGTGACATCGCTGACAAGCTGATGGCCTGCCTGGGCTCCGCGCTGCTCTACTGGTATCACTTCAGCCACAACGGCAAGCGCATCGACGTCGAGACCGATGACGACTCCATCGGCGGTCACTTCCTGCACCTGCTGCATGGCGAGAAGCCGCGCGCCTCCTGGGTCCGTGCGATGCACACCTCGCTGATTCTCTACGCCGAGCACGAGTTCAACGCCTCCACTTTCACTTCTCGCGTGATCGCCGGCACCGGCTCCGACATGTTCTCCTGCATCACCGGCGCCATCGGTGCGCTGCGTGGGCCGAAGCATGGCGGTGCCAACGAGGTGGCCTTCGAGATCCAGAAACGCTACGACAACCCGGATGAGGCGGAAGCCGACATCCGCGCCCGCGTCGAGAAGAAGGAAGTGGTGATCGGTTTCGGCCACCCTGTCTACACCGTGTCCGATCCGCGCAACAAGGTGATCAAGGAAGTGGCTCGCGAGCTCTCCGCCGAGCAGAGCAACACCAAGATGTTCGACATCGCCGAGCGTCTGGAATCGACCATGTGGGAAATCAAGAAGATGTTCCCCAACCTCGACTGGTTCAGCGCCGTCAGCTACCACATGATGGGCGTGCCCACCGCCATGTTCACTCCGCTGTTCGTCATCGCCCGTACCTCGGGCTGGTCGTCCCACGTCATCGAGCAGCGCATCGACGGCAAGATCATCCGCCCGAGCGCCAACTATGTCGGCCCGGAAGACCTGAAGTTCGTGCCCCTCAAGGACCGTAAGTGATGAACAGCCAATACCGTAAGAGCCTGCCCGGTACGGCGCTCGACTACTTCGACACCCGCGAGGCGGTGGATGCCATCGCCCCCGGTGCCTACGCCACGCTGCCATACACCTCCCGCGTGTTGGCCGAGCAGTTGGTGCGCCGCTGCGATCCGGCCATGCTGACCGATTCGCTCAAGCAGCTGATCGAACGCAAGCGTGACCTCGACTTCCCCTGGTACCCGGCCCGCGTGGTCTGCCATGACATCCTCGGGCAGACCGCCCTGGTGGATCTGGCCGGCCTGCGCGATGCGATTGCCGAGCAGGGAGGTGATCCGTCCAAGGTCAACCCGGTAGTGCCGACCCAACTGATCGTCGATCACTCGCTGGCCGTGGAGTTCGGCGGTTCCGATCCGGACGCCTTCGAGAAGAATCGTGCCGTCGAAGAGCGCCGCAACGAGGACCGTTTCCACTTCATCGAGTGGACCAAGACCGCGTTCAAGAACGTCGACGTGATCCCGGCCGGCAACGGCATCATGCACCAGATCAACCTGGAGAAGATGAGCCCGGTGATCCAGGCGCGAGGTGGCGTTGCCTTCCCGGACACCTGCGTTGGCACTGACAGCCACACCCCGCATGTGGACGCTCTTGGTGTGATCGCCGTCGGCGTCGGCGGCCTGGAAGCGGAAACCGTGATGCTCGGCCGAGCGTCTATGATGCGCCTGCCCGACATCGTCGGCGTCAAGCTGACCGGCAAGCGCCAGCCCGGCATCACTGCCACCGATATCGTCCTGGCTCTGACCGAGTTCCTGCGCAAGGAGAAGGTGGTGGGCGCCTATGTCGAGTTCTTCGGCGAGGGTGCTGACAGCCTGTCCATCGGTGATCGCGCCACCATCTCCAACATGTGCCCGGAGTACGGCGCCACTGCGGCGATGTTCTACATCGACCAGCAGACTATCGACTACCTCAAGCTGACCGGTCGCGAGCCGGAGCAGGTGGAGCTGGTGGAGAACTACGCCCGGACCACGGGTCTGTGGGCCGACGCACTGGTCACCGCCGAGTATGAGCGCGTGCTGCAGTTCGACCTGTCCAGCGTGGTGCGCAACATGGCGGGTCCTTCCAACCCCCATCGTCGCCTGCCGACTTCCGCGCTCGCCGAGCGCGGCATCGCCGACGAAGCGAAGCTGGAGGCCGGCAAGGCTGAGGAAGCCGATGGCCTGATGCCGGATGGCGCGGTGATCATCGCTGCCATTACCAGTTGCACCAATACCTCCAACCCGCGCAACGTCGTGGCCGCCGGCCTGCTGGCGAAGAAGGCCAACGACCTCGGGCTGGTGAGCAAGCCTTGGGTGAAGACGTCCTTCGCGCCGGGCTCGAAGGTCGCCAAGCTGTACCTGGAGGAATCCGGTCTACTGCCGGAACTGGAGAAGCTCGGCTTCGGCATCGTCGCCTACGCCTGCACTACCTGCAACGGCATGTCCGGTGCGCTGGATCCGGTGATCCAGCAGGAAATCATCGACCGTGACCTTTATGCCACGGCCGTGCTGTCCGGCAACCGTAACTTCGACGGACGTATCCACCCCTATGCCAAGCAGGCTTTCCTGGCTTCGCCGCCGCTGGTGGTGGCCTACGCGATCGCCGGCACCGTGCGTTTCGACATCGAACAGGATGTGCTGGGCCATGACCAGGCTGGCAACCCTGTCACCCTGAAGGACCTGTGGCCGAGCGACGAAGAGATCGACGCCATCGTCGCTGCCTCGGTGAAGCCCGAGCAGTTCAAGCAGATCTACATCCCGATGTTCGACCTCGGCACCGTGAAGGAAGCCGAAAGTCCGTTGTACGACTGGCGTCCGATGAGTACCTACATCCGCCGTCCGCCGTACTGGGAAGGCGCTCTGGCCGGTGAACGCACCCTTAAGGGCATGCGCCCCTTGGCTGTACTGCCGGACAACATCACCACTGACCACCTGTCGCCGTCCAACGCCATCCTCGCCAACTCGGCGGCTGGCGAGTACCTGGCGAAAATGGGTCTGCCGGAAGAGGACTTCAACTCCTACGCCACTCACCGTGGCGATCACCTCACCGCGCAACGCGCCACCTTCGCCAACCCGCAGCTGGTGAACGAAATGGCCGTGGTGGATGGTGAGGTGAAGAAGGGCTCCCTGGCCCGCGTTGAACCGGAAGGCAAGGTCATGCGCATGTGGGAAGCCATCGAGACCTACATGGATCGCAAGCAGCCGCTGATCATCATTGCCGGCGCCGACTACGGCCAGGGCTCTTCCCGTGACTGGGCAGCCAAGGGCGTGCGCCTGGCGGGTGTCGAGGCGATCGTGGCCGAAGGCTTCGAGCGTATCCACCGCACCAACCTGATCGGCATGGGCGTGCTGCCGCTGGAGTTCAAGCCGGGTGCCACCCGCAAGACCCTCGGCATCGACGGCACCGAGACCTTTGACGTGATCGGTGAGCGCAAGCCGCGTGCCGACCTGACCCTGGTCATCCGCCGTACCAATGGCGAATCCATCAAGGTCCCTGTGACTTGTCGCCTGGATACCGCCGAAGAGGTGTCGATCTACGAGGCTGGTGGTGTACTGCAGCGCTTCGCCCAGGACTTCCTTGAGTCCTCGTCGCAGAAAGCTGTCGGCTAGCCCATCTGTAGGCGCGAGCTTGCTCGCGAATGGCTCCCAGTGCGGGGGGTTATTCGCGGGCTAGCCCGCTCCTACCGTACCTACAGGACATGAGAATGGCCCACGTACCTCAAGTGAAAATCCCCGCCACCTACATTCGCGGTGGCACCAGCAAGGGTGTGTTCTTCCGCCTGCAGGACCTGCCCGAGCGCTGCCAGGTGCCGGGCGCGGCGCGCGATGCGCTGTTCATGCGCGTCATCGGCAGCCCTGATCCTTACTCCGCTCATATCGACGGGATGGGTGGGGCCACCTCCAGCACCAGCAAGTGTGTGATCCTGTCGAAGAGCAGCCAGCCGGATCACGACGTGGACTATCTCTACGGGCAGGTCTCCATCGACAAGGCCTTCGTCGACTGGAGCGGCAACTGCGGCAACCTCTCTACCGCCGCCGGAGCCTTTGCGCTGCATGCAGGGCTGGTGGATCCGGCGCGGATACCTGACAACGGCACCTGCGTGGTGCGCATCTGGCAGGCCAATATCCAGAAAACCATCATTGCCCATGTTCCGGTCACCAATGGCCAAATCCAGGAAACCGGCGACTTCGAGCTCGACGGTGTGACCTTCCCCGCGGCGGAAATCGTGCTGGAATTCCTCGATCCGTCCGACGACGGCGAGGAGGGTGGTTCCATGTTCCCGACCGGAAACCTGGTGGACGACCTGGAGGTGCCGGGTATCGGTACCCTCAAGGCGACCATGATCACTGCGGGTATCCCTACGGTGTTCGTCAATGCCGAGGCCATCGGCTACAGCGGCACGGAGTTGCGCGAAGACATCAACGGTAATCCTGAGGCACTGGCTCGGTTCGAGGCGATCCGGATTGCCGGGGCTTTGCGCATGGGGCTGATCAAGAGTGCGGAGGAGGCTGCGACCCGGCAGCACACGCCGAAGATCGCCTTTGTTGCACCGCCCAGGGATTACCTGTCTTCCAGTCGCAAGGAAGTGAAGGCTGGCGACGTCGACCTGCTGGTGCGCGCACTGTCCATGGGCAAGCTGCATCACGCCATGATGGGTACCGCAGCGGTAGCTATCGGGACCGCTGCTGCGATCCCCGGTACCCTGGTGAACCTCGCGGCTGGTGGCGGCAAGCGCAATGCGGTGCGTTTCGGGCATCCGTCGGGCACTCTGCGAGTTGGTGCCGAGGCCTGCCAGGTAGATGGCCAGTGGCAAGTCACCAAGGCTATCATGAGTCGTAGCGCCCGCGTGCTAATGGAAGGATGGGTACGAGTACCTGGCGATTCCTTCTAAAGCGGCAGTCGTGAAAAAGCCCGCCGAAGCGGGCTTTTCTTCCGGGATCGGCTTACTTGAGGCGTCGTTCGACACCTTTCTCCACCAGGATCTTGGCGGAAATCTCTTCTACCGAGAAATGCGTGGAGTTGATGAAGGTGATGTTCTCGCGGCGGAAGAGATTCTCCACCTCGCGCACCTCGAACTCGCACTGGGCGAAGCTGGCATAGCGGCTGTTCGGCTTGCGCTCGTTGCGGATGGCGGTAAGGCGGTCGGGGTCGATGGTCAGGCCGAAAAGCTTGTCCTTGTACTTCTTCAGGGCGGCAGGGAGCTGCAGTCGCTCCATGTCCTCTTCGGTAAGCGGATAATTTGCGGCACGAATTCCGTATTGCATTGCCATATAAAGGCAGGTCGGCGTCTTGCCGCAGCGGGATACCCCGACGAGGATCAGGTCGGCCTTGTCGTAGTAATGAGTGCGGGCGCCATCGTCATTGTCCAGGGCGAAGTTCACAGCTTCGATCCGCTCCATATAATTGGAGTGGTGACCGATGGAGTGGGATTTGCCGACCGAGTAGGACGAATGTGATGTAAGTTCCTGTTCCAGCGGCGAAAGGAAGGTCGAGAAGATGTCGATCATGAAGCCGTTGGAAGTGGCCAGGATGTCGCGGATTTCCTGGTTTACGATAGTGTCGAAGATGATCGGACGGGCACCGTCTACATCCGCAGCCTTGTTGATTTGCTGTACCATGGCGCGCGCTTTTTCAACGCTGTCGATATAGGGCCGCGTGATCTTGTTGAAGGTGATGGTTTCGAACTGCGCCAGGAGGCTCTGGCCAAGGGTTTCCGCAGTGATACCGGTACCGTCGGAGATGAAGAAAGCGGTTCGTTTCATTTGCGCCAAAGGCCTTAAGTCGGGAACGATTCTTGGCTATGATAGGCCGCGTTTTTCGCCAGGCCCGAGCCGGTCGGCATTGTGACGTATTTTTCTGGACCAGCGCCAGAACGCTGCGGAGCTGTTCCGCATGAGCTTTTCCAACAAATAGTGGAGAGATCACCTTGGTAGAGTACGTAGTTTCCCTCGATAAGCTCGGCGTTCACGATGTTGAGCATGTGGGGGGCAAGAACGCATCCCTGGGCGAGATGATCAGCAATCTGGCTGGTGCCGGTGTTTCCGTTCCCGGTGGTTTCGCCACTACTGCCCAGGCCTACCGTGACTTCCTCGAGCAGAGCGGCCTGAACGATCGCATCCATGCGGCCCTCGACGCCCTGGACGTGGATGACGTCAACGCCCTCGCCAAGACCGGTGCGCAGATTCGCCAGTGGGTAATGGATGCCGAGTTCCCGACCCGCCTGGATGCGGAAATCCGCACCGCCTTCGCCGCCATGGCTGGCGACAATCACAACATGGCCGTGGCCGTGCGTTCCTCCGCCACCGCCGAGGACCTGCCCGACGCATCCTTTGCCGGCCAGCAGGAAACCTTCCTGAACATCCGTGGCGTGGACAACGTGATCCGTGCCGCCAAGGAGGTGTTCGCCTCCCTGTTCAACGATCGTGCCATCGCCTACCGCGTGCACCAGGGCTTCGACCACAAGCTGGTCGCCCTGTCCGCTGGCGTGCAGCGCATGGTCCGCTCGGAAACCGGCACTGCCGGCGTGATGTTCACCCTGGATACCGAATCCGGCTTCCGTGACGTGGTGTTCATCACCTCCGCCTACGGCCTCGGCGAGACCGTGGTACAGGGTGCCGTCAACCCTGACGAGTTCTACGTGCACAAAGCGACCCTGGAAGCTGGTCGTCCGGCCATCCTGCGCCGCAACCTGGGCAGCAAAGCGATCAAGATGGTCTATGGCGAGGAAGCCAAGGCTGGCAAGTCGGTGAAGACCGTGGACGTGGACCGCGCTGACCGCGCTCGCTTCTCCCTGTCCGACGCCGAAGTGACCGAACTGGCCAAACAGGCTCTGATCATCGAGAAACACTACGGCCGCCCGATGGACATCGAGTGGGCCAAAGACGGTGACGACGGCAAGCTGTACATCGTTCAGGCCCGTCCGGAAACCGTGAAGAGCCGCTCCAGCGCCACCGTAATGGAGCGCTACCTGCTCAAGGAAAAGGGCAAGGTCCTGGTGGAAGGTCGTGCCATCGGCCAGCGCATTGGCGCCGGCCAGGTCCGCGTGATCCACGACGTATCCGAGATGGACAAGGTTCAGCCGGGCGACGTACTCGTCTCCGACATGACCGACCCGGACTGGGAGCCCGTGATGAAGCGCGCCAGCGCTATCGTCACCAACCGTGGCGGTCGTACCTGTCACGCGGCGATCATCGCCCGCGAGCTCGGCATTCCGGCTGTAGTGGGTTGTGGCAATGCCACTCAGGTGCTTCAGGATGGCCAGGGCGTAACCGTTTCCTGCGCCGAGGGTGACACCGGCTTCATCTTCGAAGGCCAGCTGGGCTTCGATATTCGCACCAACTCCGTCGATGCCATGCCCGACCTGCCGTTCAAGATCATGATGAACGTCGGCAACCCGGATCGCGCCTTCGACTTCGCCCAGTTGCCCAACGAGGGTGTAGGTCTGGCACGTCTGGAATTCATCATCAACCGCATGATCGGCGTGCATCCAAAGGCGCTGCTGAACTTCGCCAGCCTGCCGGCGGAGATCAAGGAAAGCGTCGAGAAGCGCATCGCCGGTTACAACGATCCGGTCGGCTTCTACGTCGAGAAGCTCGTTGAAGGCATCAGCACCCTGGCCGCTGCCTTCTGGCCGAAAAAAGTCATCGTGCGCCTGTCGGACTTCAAGTCCAACGAATACGCCAACCTGATCGGCGGCAAGCTGTACGAGCCGGAAGAAGAGAACCCGATGCTGGGCTTCCGCGGTGCTTCCCGCTACATCAGCGAGTCCTTCCGTGACTGCTTCGAACTGGAATGCCGTGCGCTGAAGAAAGTGCGCAACGAGATGGGTCTGACCAACGTCGAGATCATGGTGCCCTTCGTGCGCACCCTGGGTGAGGGGAGCCAGGTGGTCGAGTTGCTGGCCAGCAATGGCCTGAAGCGCGGCGAGAATGGCCTGAAGGTCATCATGATGTGCGAGCTGCCATCCAACGCACTGCTGGCCGATGAGTTCCTGGAATTCTTCGATGGCTTCTCCATCGGCTCCAACGACCTGACTCAGCTGACCCTGGGCCTGGACCGTGACTCCGGCATCGTCGCTCATCTGTTCGACGAGCGTAATCCGGCGGTCAAGAAGCTGCTGGCCAATGCTATTGCCGCCTGCAACAAGGCTGGCAAGTACATCGGCATCTGCGGCCAGGGCCCCTCCGACCACCCGGACTTGGCCAAGTGGCTGATGGAGCAGGGTATCGAGAGCGTGTCTCTGAACCCTGACTCTGTACTGGATACCTGGTTCTTCCTGGCGGAAGGCCAGGCCTGATCCCTCGTAAGTCGAAACGAAAAGGGCGGGTTCGAAACCCGCCCTTTTTTGTGCAAGCAGCAATCATGCAAAGCAGTAGCGAACTCTTTCCCGTTGCGCTGATGAGCGCAGAACTCCGTGGCGACCTGACTGAAGATGTCTATCGCCTGAAGCCCGGCAACAGCCCCGACCCCAGCGTCGAATTGGTGCTGACGCGCCTTGGCCTCCTGGGGCAGGAGGATGTCCGGGGTGTGCCGGTCATACTGGTCCACGGCAGTTTTTCCAATCGCCGGTTCTGGTATTCGCCCAAGTGCCTGGGTCTTGGGCCATATCTAGTCCGTGCCGGCTTCGATGTGTGGATCGCCGAGATGCGCGGCCACGGCCTGTCGCCGCGCAACCAACAGTACCGACGTAACCGAGTGGCCGATTACGCGCGCTTTGATCTGCCCGCCATTGCCGCTTTCGTTCGCGAGCAATGTGGTCAGGTGCCGCACTGGATAGGCCATTCCCTGGGCGGCACGACCCTTGCCGCTGCCCTTGGTGGACACTATCTGGGCGAAGAGGACGTGGCGTCCGCCGCACTGTTCGGTAGTCAGGTCAGCCGCGTCTACTGGCCGCTGAAGATGCCGCCGGTGGAGTGGGGTGGTCGGTTGCTGCTCAAGCGCTTCGAAGTGCTGTCGGGCTCGCGTCTGAAGCGAGGTCCGGAAGACGAGCCTATCGGCCTTGCTCTGGAAAGCATGCGCTGGCACGGCCTGTTCGGCCGATTCGGGGACGACGAGCGGGATTGGTGGGCCGGGTTATCGGATGTGCGCATCCCTGTGTTGGGGGTGGCGGCCGCGGGTGACCAGCAGGACCCAGTCTGGGCGTGCCGCAAGCTGTTGGAGCAGGTGCCTCGGGAGTACCGCCATTTCCTGCGACTGGCCAAGGACGAAGGATTCAGCGACGACTTCGGTCACATCGAGATGCTGGTGAGCAAGGCTGCCGAGCGTGAGGTCTGGCCGCTGGTTGCCCATTGGTTGGAACGCCTGTCTTTGCCCGTGACAACGCCGACCGCTGAGGTCACGGCGCTCTAGTCCGCTGCCTGCCCGCAGTTTCCGGTTTCGGGTGTCGGGAGGCTGTGCTAAAGATGGCGGGAATCGCGGAGTGGCGGAGGCTCCATATTCGTGGCGCTGGAGTGGTTGATCAATCTGCAGGATGGTTATTGAGGCACGTTTCAGGTGTGCAGGCGGTCATAGTTGCTGAGCGTCGTTGATCAGCACTCGATCCTCGTGGAAAATCGCTGCCCGCGTCAGGGCGAGCCGCTGCATTCGGCCACTTTTCGCGGTGGCGCGCTGCGTTGTTCCAGGTATGGCGGCCTCTTCGACCTGGCCAGTGGTCGTCCAGTCAATGCGCCTTGCCCTCCGTTGTAGCGCGTGACGCCGACCTTTGACGGCGACCGCATCGGTCTCGATCTGTAACTGTTATCAAGGAGATTTCCATGCAATACGTTACCCCTGATCTGTGCGATGCCTATCCGGACCTGGTCCAGGTCGTCGAGCCAATGTTCAGTAACTTTGGCGGGCGCGATTCCTTCGGCGGCGAAATCGTCACCATCAAGTGCTTCGAGGACAACTCCCTGGTCAAGGAGCAGGTCGACCTGCCGGGTAAGGGCAAGGTGCTGGTGGTTGACGGCGGTGGCTCCCTACGTCGCGCTCTTTTGGGCGACATGCTTGCCGAGAAGGCCGCGAAGAACGGTTGGGAAGGCATCGTTGTCTACGGTTGCATCCGTGACGTCGACGTGATCGCTCAGACCGACCTGGGTGTCCAGGCCCTGGCCAGCCATCCGATGAAGACCGACAAGCGCGGCATCGGAGACCTGAATGTGGCGGTCACCTTTGGTGGTGTCACCTTCCGCCCGGGCGAGTATGTGTACGCGGACAATAACGGCATCATCATTTCGCCCAAGCCCCTGGAAATGCCGGCCTGATCGAGAGGGCCCGGCGGAAGCCGGGCTTTTTCTTCCAAGGAGACTGAATGTTCGAGGAGCAGAACGCCCAGTGGGGGCTAGTACATGCCTTTGTGCTGGACGGGAAGGGAGGCGCCGAGCCGATTTCACGGGAGGTGCTGGCAGAACTGAAACTGGCGCCCGCGCAAAGTCTCTGGTTGCACTGGGACCGTAGCCACCCCTTGGCGCGGCGTTGGCTGCGGGAGCAGAGCGGGCTATCCGAATTCGCCTGCGACCTGCTGCTGGAAGAAAGCACTCGGCCGCGCATGCTGGCCCTACCTGATGACGAGTTGCTGCTGTTCCTTCGTGGCGTGAACCTAAATCCAGGAGCCGTCCCCGAGGACATGGTGTCGGTGCGTATCTTTGCTGCGGCGCAGCGCATTGTCTCGCTACGCCTGCGACCCCTGCATGCCACGGATGAGCTTATCGAGCAGTGGGCAAAGGGTACTGGCCCGAGGGTGGCATCCGAGGTGCTGCTCTATCTGGCCGAGCATCTGACCGTGAAGATCGACTCGCTGGTGGCGGAGTTGTCCGAGACCATCGATGAGCAGGAAGAGCAGCTCGACAATAACGAACGCTTCCGCCCCGATCATGACCTGATGATGCAAATTCGTCGTCGCGCCGCCGGCCTCAAGCGATTTCTGTCTCCCCAGCGCGATATCTATGGCCAGTTGGTGCGCAGCAGGATGCCCTGGTTCGTCGATGACGACAGTGACTACTGGAACGAGTTGAACAACAGGCTGACTCGCTATCTGGAAGAGTTGGAGCTGATTCGCGAGCGCATCGGCCTGGTGCTGGAAAGCGAGAGTCGCCGCCAGGGAGAACGGACCAGTCGGACCATGTACCTGCTTGGCATTACCACCGGTTTTTTCCTGCCGCTGAGCTTCATCACCGGCTTGCTGGGAATGAATGTAAGGGGAATTCCCGGAGACGAGACGTCTTATGGCTTCATCATTGCCTGCGTATTCATTCTCGGCATAGCAGGGTTCCAGATTTGGTTGTTTCGTCGTTTGCGCTGGCTTTGATGTGACCTGAGCCGACCCGGGCACGTCTAGCCGACATATCCACGCGAGGTGCGCATGCACGATCCGTTTGAAGAATCCCTGCGGGACCTGCTCAAGGCGTCTCCGCAGCCCGATCATGATGATGACGCTACCCTGGGCCGCGTGCTCAAGACTGCCAATCGTCAGGTGGGGGCGGGGGACCTGTTCAGCCTCATGGGTCACTGGCTCGACGCCATGATGATCGCCCTCAACAATGGTTCGCCCCACTTGGCGCCTGTTTCGCGCCGCAACGCTTCTGTCCGTTCTGAAGATAAGGCTGATTGAACATGGAATTCGACCCCTGGACTCAAGGTCTCGTTAACGCCATGACCTCGGTATGGACGCCGGTAGCGGGCTTCATCCCGCGCCTGTTCGGCGCGCTGGTCGTGGTTCTGCTGGGCTTCGTGGTGGCCAAGCTGCTGGATACCCTTCTGTCCAAACTGCTGGCCAAGTTGGGTCTGGATCGCCTGATGGGGGGCACCGGTCTGACCAAGATGCTGGCCCGTGCCGGGATTCAGGTGCCGGTTTCCACCTTGATTGGCAAGATCGTCTACTGGTTCGTACTGCTGATCTTCCTGGTATCCGCGGCCGAATCCCTGGGGCTGGACCGCGTTTCAGCGACCCTCGATGTGCTGGCTCTCTATTTGCCCAAGGTGCTGGGCGCGGCGCTCGTGCTGCTCGCAGGGGTGCTGCTGGCGCAACTGGTCAGCGGGCTGGTGCGTGGCGCGGCTGAGGGCGTTGGCCTGGAGTACGCCCATGGTCTGGGCAGACTTGCCCAGGGCCTGGTCATCATCATCAGCATCTCCGTGGCCATTGGCCAACTGGAGGTCAAGACCGAACTGCTGAACAACGTTATCGCGATCGTGCTGATCTCCATCGGCCTGGCAGCAGCGCTGGCACTGGGTCTTGGCAGTCGCGAGATCGCCGGGCAGATCCTTGCAGGAATCTATGTGAGGGAGCTTTATCAGGTTGGGCAACAAGTGAAGGTTGGCGATGTCGAAGGGCAGATCGAGGAGATCGGCACGGTGAAGACCCTGCTGCTCACCGAGGAAGGTGAGCTGGTATCGGTGTCTAACCGTACTTTGCTCGATCAACGGGTAACCAGCCGCTAACACGACGGCATTTCCCTGCTAATGTATGCCGCCAGACAAGGTGCGTGGTTCTCTGCGCCCCGGCGGCTTTTGACCTGACTGTCGGCCCGACCCGTTTTGAACAAGCCCCAATCGCTTTCTTTGCGCTATGACCCACGCGAGCTCTCCGATGAAGAGCTGGTGGAGCGTGCGCATGTCGAGCTGTTCCATGTCACCCGCGCCTATGAAGAACTGATGCGGCGTTATCAGCGCACGTTGTTCAACGTCTGTGCCCGATATTTAGGGAACGACCGTGATGCGGACGATGTCTGCCAGGAAGTGATGCTCAAGGTGCTCTATGGTTTGAAGAACTTCGAAGGCAAGTCGAAGTTCAAGACATGGCTATATAGCATCACGTACAACGAGTGCATTACTCAGTATCGGAAAGAGCGTCGAAAACGACGTTTGCTAGATGCACTGAGTCTGGATCCCCTTGAAGAAGCCTCGGATGAGAAGTCGCCCAAGGTCGAGGAGAGAGGGGGGCTCGAGCGATGGCTGGTACATGTCAATCCCATCGACAGGGAGATTCTTGTGCTACGTTTTGTCGCAGAGCTGGAGTTCCAAGAGATCGCAGACATTATGCATATGGGCTTGAGTGCGACAAAAATGCGCTACAAGCGTGCGCTGGATCGCCTTCGCGAAAAATTTTCCGGACTCTCTGAAACTTAGTTCGGGAAAAATTATCTCTTATGGGCCGGCGTGTTCTGCTAGACTTGCCGCCCAAGTTGTCTGGAGATTGTTCGACAACTTACTGACCACCAAGATGGGGATTTACGGATGAAACTGAAAAACACCTTAGGCGTAGCCGTTGGCTCTCTTGTTGCCGCCTTTTCGCTGAACGCGCTGGCTCAGGGCCAAGGCGCAGTTGAGGTGGAAGCTTTCGGTAAGCGTTACTTCACCGACAGTTCTCGCGATCTCGAGAACGGCAACCTGTACGGCGGCTCGGTAGGCTACTACCTGACCGACGACGTCTCCCTGGCTCTGTCGTACGGCGAATACCACGACATGACCTCCGAAGACGCTTTCGGTACCGACGGCCACAAAGATATCAAGGGCAACCTGGCTTCCCTCGATGCCATCTACCACTTCGGCACCCCGGGTGTTGGCCTGCGTCCGTACGTTTCTGCCGGCTTCGCCCATCAGAACATCAGCAACATCCCGCCGCGTACCGGTCGTGACCACAGCACCTTCGCCAACGTTGGTACCGGTCTGAAGTACTACTTCACCGAGAACTTCTTCGCCAAGGCTAGCCTGGACGGCATGTACAACCTGGACGCCCAGGAATCCGAGTGGATGGCTGGCGTAGGTGTTGGCGTGAACTTCGGCGGTTCCACCAAGCAAGCCGAGCCGGCTCCGGCCCCGGTTGCTGAAGTGTGCGCTGACAGCGACAACGACGGCGTGTGCGACAACGTCGACAAGTGCCCGGACACCCCGGCCAACGTCACCGTTGACGCTGATGGCTGCCCGGCTGTTGCCGAAGTCGTACGTGTTGAGCTGGACGTGAAGTTCGACTTCGACAAGTCCAAGGTGAAAGAAGAAAGCTACGGCGACATCAAGAACCTGGCTGACTTCATGAACCAGTACCCGGCTACCACCACCACCGTTGAAGGCCACACCGACTCCGTCGGTACCGACGCCTACAACCAGAAGCTGTCCGAGCGTCGTGCTAACGCCGTTCGTGAAGTGCTGGTTGACCAGTACGGTGTAGGTAGCGAGCGAGTCAACGCTGTTGGCTACGGCGAAACCCGCCCGGTTGCTGACAACGCCACTGCTGACGGCCGCGCTGTTAACCGCCGCGTAGAAGCCGAAGTAGAAGCCCAGGCCAAGTAATTGGTTTGAGCGGTAAGAAAAACCCGGCTCAGGCCGGGTTTTTCTTTGCCCGGAGAAAAGTGCCGGAAGAAGTCGGCAATTTCGAGCGCCGCCGTTTGGTGCCAGGCACAGCCTGCTTTCTGTACGCGCGAATTCATTCGCGAAGGGCCGCTAGCGGCCCGTGATCCCGTATCGCGAGTTCGCTCCTGCGTCCACGCCCATAAAAAAGCCCGACATCGCCGGGCAAGCACTACTTCGCAGGAGCGAAGAGAGATTCAGGCGCTTTGCGCCAGAGGGAGGGCTGCCTGTGTTGCTGCGACTTCCCCGATGACCAGGATCGCCGGACTTTTGAGTTCAAAGGCTTTGGCGTCCTCCTGCATGTGCGCGAGTGTGCTGCGGCATTCACGTTGCCAGGGGAGTGAGGCGTTTTCGATCATCGCCACGGGCATTGCGCCGGGCATGCCGCCCTCCAGCAGCCCTTGATGGATATCCCCCAACTTGGCCACCCCCATATAGACCACCAGGGTGGTACCTGACTGCGCCAGGGCTTTCCAGTTGAGGGTGCTGTCGTCCTGGGTATGGGCGGTGACCAGGGTCACGCCGCGGCTGATTCCGCGCAGGGTCAGGGGAATGCCGCAGTTGGTGGCGCCAGCCAGCCCGGCGGTGATGCCATTGACCAGTTCGCTTTCAACGCCACGCTCAGCCAGCCAGTCGGCCTCTTCGCCACCGCGACCGAAAATGCACGGGTCGCCACCTTTCAGTCGTACCACGCATTTGCCCTGGCGCGCATAACGCAGCATCAGACGATGGATGAACTCCTGTGGGGTCGAGCGGCAGCCGCCGCGTTTGCCGACTCGGACTACCTGGGCTCGCGGGCTGTGCTCCAGCACGGCCGGATTGACCAGGTCGTCGATCATTACCACTTCAGCCTGATTCAATGCCTTTACCGCTTTCAGGGTGAGGAGTTCCGGGTCGCCGGGGCCCGCGCCTACCAGCCAGACTTTGCCGTTCATTGGGGTTCTCCAGTGCGCTAGACGCGCCGCAAATGATTCAGGTCCACGCCAGCACTTCGTCGGAAGCCAGCTCTATCTGCCACTCATGCAAGGGGCACGCGCCGGGCATGCCGTGTGTCTGCCCTGGGTGTGGTATATCGCCGGCGCTGAACATCTCGATACCGGCAACCTTGAGCCGAGTACCGGTGTGGGAACCCGGGTAGCGAGCGAAGCCGAGCATGGCCAGGTGATTGGCGCACACCTTGGCTTGCTCCATCAGTGGAGCAACCAACCCGTAGGAGATGCCCCGGTGGTTCGCGCACTCGCCAATGGCATAAATGCGTGGGTCGTAGGTCTGCAGGGTGTCGTCGACCAGGATGCCGTGATTGCAGGGCAGGCCGGCCCGTTCGGCCAGCTCGGTGTTGGGCGTGATTCCGGCGGCCATTACCACCAGGTCGGCGGTTATGATCTCGCCGCCGGCCAGCTGTACTGCGCAGACGCGGCCGTCACCGTTGTCGATCAGCTCTTCGGTATTGGTGCCCAGGCGGAAACGGATGCCACGGGCCTGCAGGGCGCGTAGTAGCTTGTCGCCGGAAGGCTGGTCGAGCTGTTTTTCCAGCAGCCAATCCGGCAGGTGCACGACGGTAACGTCCATGCCGCGTTGCTTGAGGCCATTGGCTGCTTCCAGGCCAAGCAGGCCGCCACCGATCACCACGGCGTGGCTATGGGTGCGGGTTGTTTCGATCATCGCTCGAGCGCCGGCGATATCGCGGTAGCCAATTACACCCTGCAGGCGATTGCCGGGTATGGACAGGCGACTCGGCGTCGAACCGGTGGCGATGACAAGACGGTCGTAGTCGGCGCGGGTGCCATCTTCGGCAATCACCTGGCGTCGCTGGCGATCGATCTTCACTACCTTGCGATTCAGTAGTAGCTCGATGTCATTCTCAACGTACCAGTTCAGGTCGTTGAGGATGATGTTCTCGAAGGACTGCTCGCCGGCCAGTACCGGGGATAGCAGAGTGCGGTTGTAGTTCGGGTGGGGTTCGGCGCCGAACACGGTGATCCGGTAGTGCTCAGGTGCCAGTCTCAGCAGTTCTTCGAGAGTACGCACTCCGGCCATGCCGTTTCCGATCACCACCAGCTTGGATGTCTTCATGCCAGGACACTCCTGCACAAACGTCGAGCAAACAAAAAAGGCGTCCCGCTGTTGCCAGCAGGACGCCTTTGTCCAAGTCCCGTTCTATCGGGAAAGTGCCGTCTCGTCGTTGAGGCGGGCGCTTTTTGTAGATTGTCGTAATGGACATTGCAGCCCTCGTGCCAACCCCGGAAGTACCGTATTCCGGGGGGGAGAGCGATGACCTGGTGGTCGCTGCGCCCTGGCTTGGGGCATTTTGCTCCAGTCTGGTGCGCTACCCGTGCAGGAACAGGACCAGTAGCACCAGGTTCGCCAGCAGGGACGAAAGCGCTATACCGCGCCAGACTTTCAACGGTTCGCGCTCCAGTAGCGGTCGGGGCTTGGCCGTCAGCGCACGGCGTTCGCCTTGCTCCAGGGCCAGTAGCCACTCTTCCATTGTTTCGTAGCGGGTAGCGGGGTCTGCGGCCACCGCTCGCGCCAGGCATTCATCGAGCCAGGCGGGCAGGTCGGGCCGGTAGCGGCTGGCCGGCGTGGGTGTGCCAAAGCGTGGATGCTGAAATGCTTCGATCTCCCCATGGGGGTAATGGCCGGTCAGCAGGTGGTACAGGGTGACCCCTGCCGCGTAGAGATCCTGCTTCGGAGAAGGGGCCGCACCGGTGAACGCTTCCGGCGCGATGTAGCTGGGCGTCCCAGGCAGGCTGTGGGCCTCGTCCTGGGACAGGCCAGGACAAAAGACCAGGCCGAAATCCAGCAAGCGCAGTTCGCCGTCATCCCCCCAAAGCAGATTCTCCGGCTTGATATCGCGATGCAGGATGTTGCGTCGGTGTAATTGGCCAAGAGCCTTGAGCAGCCGCGGGGCGATATCCAGCCATTCCGGCAGTGGCATGGGGCCGCCGAGGCGCAGGTGCTCGGCCAGGGTCTGCCCGGCATACTCGCGCTGCACGTAGTACAGATGCTGGCGCTGGGGCAGCGGATGGGCTTCTGGAAAATGGCGCCCCGCGACGCGGCGCAGGAACCACTCTTCCAGCATCAGGGCCGGCCCGGCGGTTGGCTCGTCGTGTCGGCTGGTGGGCAAGGTCTTGAGTAGCCAGCGACGGTCCTGGCTGTCCCGAACCCGATAGACAATGGACTGGCGCGATTCTGCTATCAGGCGTTCCACCTGCCAGCCCTCGAAGACCTGACCTTCCTGCAGGCGCGGTGGCAGCGGCCAGTGATCGAGCTGCGCCAGGGTATCTGCCAGACCCGTCTGGGGCAGGTTGTCGACGCGGATCAGCAGCGCGCTGGCGTTGTCCTGGCCGCCCGCCAGGTGCGAAGCACTGACCAGAGCCTGGGCGGCGGCAGGGAGGTCCTGTTCGTCTTGCAAGATGCGCTGGATGCCGTGGTCGCCGAGCACTGCCCAGACGCCATCGCTGACCAGCACGAATCCCTCGCGCTCCGACAGCTCGCCGTCCAGGTAGTCCACCACCAGGTGCTGGTCCAGGCCGAGGGCGCGTTTGAGCACATGCTGCATGCCGGGTTGTTCCCAGACGTGGTCTTCGCTGAGTCGCGTCAATTGCTGGCCGTCCCAGCGGTAGACGCGGCAGTCGCCGACATGGGCCAGGGTGAAGCGGCGTCCTCGCAGCACCATGGCGGTCAGGGTGGTGAGCAGCGGCTGGCCGCCTCCATTGGCCTGGAGCCAGCGGTTCTGGGCCACCAGCAGCCGGTCCAGGGATTGAGCCACTGCCCAGGTTTCCGGCGTCGAGTAATAGTCCAGCGCCAGGGCCTGCAAGGTGGCGCGCGCGGCGAGACCGCCGTCGGCGCACTGGCTGACGCCGTCGGCGAGGGCGAAGAGATAGCCCTTGCTGGCCGCGAGGGCCGGCGCCGGAGTGACTACCCGGACGGCGTCCTGGTTTTCCGTGCGCGGACCAGTGGAGCTGGCTTCGCCAAAGCTGAGTTGCAGGGTCATCGACGGTCCGTCCTGTATGGCGAAAGGAGCGCGAGGCGCTCCTTGGTCGGATCAGTTCCGGCACCGCAAGGGTGCCGGATCGGGCTCGAGGTCAGACGCGGGCCGCGGTGACGGCAGCGGAGCCCCAGGTGGTGCGCCAGCGTTGCTTCACACCATAGAGGCCGAACCATGCCACTACGCCCAGGCTGGCGAACAGCCACAGGCCCAGCTGGTAGTCGCCGGTATGCTGTTTGATGGCGCCAAGGCCAGCAGTCAGGCAAAAGCCGCCAATTCCGCCTGCCATACCGATCAGGCCGGTCATTACGCCGATTTCCTTGTGGAAGCGTTGCGGTACCAGTTGGAAGACTGCCCCGTTGCCGGCACCGAGGCTCAGCATGGCAACCACGAACAGGGATAGGGCGGCGCTGGAACTGGAGATGTGGAAGCCCACTGCAGCGATGCACACCGAGGCCACGGTATAGACCACCAGCAGCGTGCGGATGCCGCCGATGCGGTCGGCAAAGGCACCCCCCAGCGGGCGCATCAGGCTGCCGGCGAAGACGCAGGCGGCGGTGTAGTAGCCGGCGGTAATCGGGGCCAGGCCGTATTGGTCATGGAAGTAGCCGGGCAGGGTGCTGGCCAGGCCGAGGAAGCCGCCGAAGGTCACGCTGTAGAACAGCATGAACCACCAGCTGTCGCGGTCACCCAGGGCCTTGAGGTAATCACCCAGTGCCTTGGGCGCGGGGCGGTTGGGGGCGTTGCGCGCCGCCACGAAGAAGATTGCCAGGGTCAGCACCAGCGGGATCAGCGCCAGTCCGAAGACGTTGTTCCAGCCATAAAGGGCCGCGAGGCCGGGGGCAAAGAGGGCGGCCAGAACGGTACCCGAGTTGCCGGCGCCGGCAATTCCCATGGCCTTGCCCTGGTGCTGCGGCGGATACCACTGGGAGGCGAGCGGCAGGGCCACGGCGAAAGAGGCGCCGGCGAAGCCCAGGAAGAGGCCGAGGAGCAGCGCCTGTTCATAGGTGTGAATGCCCATCTGCCAGGCGATGAACAACGAAGCGATCACCACTACCTGTCCGACCAGCCCGGCGGCTTTCGGAGAAGTGCGGTCGGCCAGCATGCCCATCAGGAAGCGCAGCACCGCGCCGGCCAGGATGGGCGTGGCCACCATCATCGCGCGCTGCTGGGTGGTGAGCTGGAGATCGGCAGCGATCTGCACACCCAGCGGACCAAGGACGTACCAGACCATGAAACTCAGGTCGAAGTAGAGGAAGGCGGAGAACAGGGTGGGCGTGTGGCCGGCTTTCCAGAAACTCGTTGTCATCGAACACCTCATCTGCAGTTAGGGGCCGGGAGGCGCGCACCATGATCGTGGGCATGGCGGTTGAACCTCTCGGTTAAACGTCGCGCTTGTGGCGCGCCGTCCTGCGGCCGGGGCCGCAGCGGGATTGAGTGAGCTGCAAGTGAACGTCCGGATCTCGGCCCGTTCACTGCCCCATCGCTGGGGCCGGAACGAAAAAGGCGCCGCACCACTACCCGCATTGCTGCGGAGTGACGCGACGCCTTTGTCGTGTAGTAGGGCAACCGCCTTTGGCTACCTCTGCCTGTAATAGAGCAAGAGCCGGGCCAATCCCGGGAAGTGCCGCCCTAGCGTGCTTTTCCGACCCCTTACCGGTTTGTGCGCTGATTCAAAACGGGGCGATGTGGTCGTGGGTGCACCGAGTTGAAGCTGAATGGTTCAGTCGAGCCAGTTCACCTTCGGGAAGGTACTGCGGAAGTTCTCTGGCATGGGAACCACGCGGGATTCCCGATAGTTGAAGAATACGAAGCCGGACTTGGCCATGGCCACCTGCTTGCCGTCAGCCGGCCGGGTGATGCGGAAGGTGATATCGCCGCCGTACCGGTTGAAGTCCATGACGCCGACTTCGAACAGCAGTTGATCGCGGGCGTGTGCCTCGGCCCGGTAGGTGGTCGCAAGGTCGGTGACGATGATCCCGATGCCATCCTCGGCGGTTTCGTTGATGCCGAACTCGAACAGGAAGCGCGCCCGGGCCTCGGAAATCATCGAGATCATCGAGTCGTTTCCCAGGTGGTTCGCGCCGTTGATGTCGGTGACGCGTACGGTCAGATGGGTGGAGTAGCAGTACTGATCTTCGGGGAAGTTCAGGGACAGTCGAGCCATTGGAACCTCAAGCGTAGAAGCGGCGAGGGGGCGATTCTACGCCCGTGCGATCGGATGTACCGTCATTCCCCGGTTGAATCTCAGCGATGCAGCCCGTTCAACCAGTAGAAGGTCACACGACCACCTTCGTTGGTCGCGCCGTAATTATCCTGGATGTAGGCACCAGCCTTGAAATAGAGCTGTTGATTGCTCCAGTAGCCGCTGAGCTGGCGGTACAGGTTGCCGTCATCGCCCTTGCTGGTGACGACGATGCCCAGCCTGCCGGTGGGGGTGAGGCGCAGGTCGTAGCCGAAGCGTTCGCCGAGGTCGACGTTTTCCGCCAGTACGATGTTCTCCACCTCCGCGTCGCCCGGCCGCTTGCGCAGCAGTGCTTCGATCCGGCCGTTGCCGCGCAGGTAGTGGTACTGGATCTTCAGAAGCGGATCATTCTGGCTGCCGGGCTCGTCTTTGCTATGAATCTGGCCGATGACAATCTTGTTCTGGCTCGGTACCTGATCCACTGAAAGCACGGCACTCAGGTAGTTGTCTGCGCTGGCCTGGTACCAATAGCTCAGGGTTCCGTCGGCCTGGGTTTCGCGCAGCTCTGTACGTGGATAGCTGGCGTCCTCGGTGCGGGAGCCGTTCACTGGCACCCAGAAACTGATGCTGCCGTCGGAGTTGCGCCGGAAGTACTGGCTTTCGTAACCGTTATTGAGGCGGTCGGTGGTAATGAGGGTATTGGAGCTGGTGGCTGGGACCGTGAGGTTCCAGGTGCTGAGGTCGATCACTGGATGTCCTTACTGCGGATTACCTAGGGGCAGCAGTTCGTACATGCGGAAGGTAGAAAAGTTCCGGATCGGGTCAACAAGGGAGGGGATTTGGACTTTAGTGCCTGTTCGTGATGAGTCGGCGAGAGGAATTGCTCGAGGTGCTCGAAGTGCTGATTGGAAGTTTAGGGTGAAGTTTATCCGAGTGTTATCTGTTAAAACTCTTGTTTGAAACTGGGCATCCTTGCCCAGCCATCTCTTACAGCGAGGCGAGTGCGGGTTTCACTCCGGAAGGAGCGAGGTTCTCATCTCTGTTGCTTGCCCACTTCACCAGCAGCGTCATCGCGACGAAGCCAAGGCAGATGAACAGCGGGTAAGCGAACATGATTTCGCCAAGGGAGTATTTCCAGCTGAGCGGACGAGCGATGCCCAGCATGGCTCCGTAGAACCAGGAGACTCCGGAGACGACGCCCGAGAACACCGCGAGGGTGCGGGCGTTGGTTTCCATCTTGACCAGCGTGCCGGCCTTCTTGATGGCAGGCAATACAGCGCTGTGCAGCAGGAAACCGTTTACGGTCAGCAAAGTTACGACCAGGATCTTGGCCTGGAGTTTGGGGTTGAGGAAGTACACCGCGCCTTTGACAGAGTAGTCCAGCAGTACGATACCTATCCCTGTTACCCAGAGTGCCGCAAGTGCAAGCAGTACAGTTTTCTTCAGAGTATCAAGATGGGTTTTGTCGCTATGGGCCGCGTTGTCTTCGCCGGTGATCATCTGCTTGATCATGGCGTAATCGCTGGTCAGGACCAGGCCGATTGCCACGCAGCAGGCGATCAGGTGGGCATAAACAACACCCATGCGCATTAATTCCATGGTTGCTTCCTGTTTGAACAGGGAGGTAATTAGATGATACAGCTCCATGGTTGACCTCTTGTTTTACAAAGTAAGTTGGTGTGCTGATGCAGTAAGGGCACCGATATATTGTTTAAATTACTCGTTAGCCTCTAAGGACTTTTGAGTGGTTGGTCAGGTTGTTAATGCATCTCTAGTTTTATTCATGTCTTCATAGGCATTCCTCCTTTTTTGAGACAGAGAATCCTCCTGCACGTGAACTTGTGCATTTGGAATCGCTCCGGACTCAAGGGGAAAAAGACATGCGCGCCGATGACCGACCATGGTTCAAAAGTGGCGCGATGCACTTAGGCTTTCATCAGAGTGGTAGAACCCTGATTTTGTTCAAAAAGCGATCTGAAAGCCGACGAGCGGTTGTACTTGGGGAGGTGTGCCAAGCGCTTGAAAAGGCGAGGAAACCTTGCCGGGTGGGCGTTTGGGGAAAGTTCAGAGGAGGGAGCGTCCCCTGTGACCAGGGGACGCTTTCGTGCGTCAGGCCTTGCTGGCCTTCCGGGACTTGGGCGGAGTCGAGGGTTCAAGGTGTCCGTCGGCGCGGAACATGCCCTTGATGCCGCGAACGGCCTGGCGGATCCGGTCCTGGTTCTCGATCAGGGCAAAGCGCACATGGTCATCGCCGTAGTCGCCGAAGCCCAGGCCCGGGGATACGCAGACCTTGGCGTCCGCCAGGAGCTTCTTGGAGAACTCCAGCGACCCCATGGAGGCATAAGGCTCGGGAATCTTGGCCCAGACGTACATCGAGGCTTTCGGGTTCTCCACCATCCAGCCGATCTCGTGCAGGCCTTTCACCAATACGTTACGGCGCTGACGGTACTGCTCGGCGATATCGCGCACGCACTGCTGATCACCTTCCAGGGCGGCGATGGCGGCCACCTGCAGTGGGGTGAAGGTGCCGTAGTCGTGATAGCTCTTGATCCGCGCCAGGGCACTGACCAGTTCCGGGTTGCCGACCATGAAGCCGATCCGCCAGCCCGCCATGTTGTAGCTCTTGGACAGTGTGAAGAACTCGACCGCGATGTCCTTGGCGCCAGGCACCTGCATGATCGAAGGTGCCTTCCAGCCGTCATAGACGATGTCGGCATAGGCCAGGTCATGCACCACCAGGACGTCATACTGCTTGGCCAGGGCCACCACGCGTTCGAAGAAGTCCAGCTCCACGCATTGGGCGGTGGGGTTGGAGGGGAAGCCGATGATCATCATCTTCGGCTTCGGAATGCTCTCGCGAATCGCCCGTTCCAGCTCGGCGAAGAAGTCCACGCCGGGCACCAGGGGAACCGAGCGCACCTGGGCGCCGGCGATCACGGCACCGTAAATGTGGATCGGATAGCTGGGGTTGGGCACCAGTACCGTGTCGCCATGGTCAAGGGTGGCGAGCATCAGGTGCGCCAGGCCTTCCTTGGAGCCGATGGTGACGATGGCTTCGGATTCGGGATCGATCTCCACGTCGTAGCGGTCCTTGTACCAGCGCGAGATGGCTCGGCGCAGGCGGGGAATGCCGCGGGAAGTGGAGTATCCGTGGGTGTCTTCACGCTGGGCGACCTGCACGAGCTTTTCCACGATGTGCGGCGGGGTGGCGCCGTCGGGGTTGCCCATGGAGAGGTCGATGATGTCTTCGCCGCGACGGCGTGCAGCCATCTTGAGTTCGGCGGTGATGTTGAAGACGTAGGGGGGGAGACGATCGATGCGCGCAAAACGGCGCGGTGAACGCTGGTCAGCCATGCTTTCCTCGGATACGTAAGCGCCCGGAACCGTCCGAGCGACGTCGGCCACTGCGGTGGCCTGGCGGCGAAGATAAGGGCTTCGCAGGGCGGTTGTCGAGGGGAGTTTCGTGTAGGTAGCCGCACCTCCGGGAATCTGGAGTGCGGCTGAGTGAGTCGTCAGCGGGAAATGCCCTTCAGGCCTGCGAGAAGGGTAGCCAAGTGCTCGATGTCGTCATCGGTGGTGCGCCAGGACGAGATGCTGAGGCGGAAGGCCGGACGGCCCTGCCAGAGCGTGGGGCCGAACCAGACTTCGCCCGAAGCCTGGGCCGCGCTGCGGATGGCGATCGTTTCTTCGTCGCTGTCGGCGCGCACGAGCACTTGGTTCAGTGCCACGCGATTGAGTACCTGATAGCCGGCCGCACGCAGGCGCTCGGCAAGGTTTTCGGCCTGGCGCATGTGGCGATCGATCATGCTGGCCAGGCCATCGCGACCGAGGGAGGCGAGGGCGGCCCAGACGGGCACACCGCGGGCGCGGCGGGAGAACTCCAGGGTCAGGTTCTTCTGCGCATCTCGCGAGGCACTGGCATAGGCAGCATCACTGTTCATGGCGATGCTCAGCGCGTCGGCGTCACGGCAGATGGCCATGGCTCCGTCGTA
Source organism: Pseudomonas sp. DY-1 (assembly GCF_003626975.1). Classification (NCBI taxonomy): domain Bacteria; kingdom Pseudomonadati; phylum Pseudomonadota; class Gammaproteobacteria; order Pseudomonadales; family Pseudomonadaceae; genus Pseudomonas; species Pseudomonas sp. DY-1. The sequence goes on from NZ_CP032616.1 coordinate 536,419, forward strand.
GGGTGTGTTCAGCCACTTGTGGCCGTCGCAGGTCCAGCTGTCGGCATGCTCCACGCCGTTGGCCAGTTGGGCATGGGACGAAGCGCGGACCCAGAGGCCGAAAGCGCCATCGACATGCACCCAGGCGCCGGCGGCGCGGGCGCGGGGAATCAGTTCGGCGAAAGGATCGAACTCGCCCGTATTGACCTCGCCGGCCTGCAGGCAGAGGACAGTCATGTCATCCAGTGGCGCCAAGCGCCCCGGATCGATGCGGCCGAACTCGTCGGTGGGTGCCACCAGTAGACGGTTCATGCCGAACCCCAATATGCGCAGGGCTTTCTTCACGGTGATGTGCACATTGGCGGAGACCACCACGCGTACCTCCGGTGCCCCCATCAGGCCGTCGCCGTCGAAGTCCCAGCCCTTGCGCTGCAGAAGTGCGCGACGGGCCGCGGACAAGCAGGCGAGGGTGCAGGCGGTGGCGCTGGTGCCAAAGCCGACCGCACTGCTGGTAGGCAGGCCAAGACTTTCCAGGACCCAGCGTGCGGCCACTTTTTCGATGCGATCGGCGGCCGGCGAGTTGTCGAAGGAGGACGCGCACTGATCCCAGGCCAGCGCCAGGCGCTCGGCGGCCGCCGCGGCTGGCAGGGTTGCGCCGATGACGAAGCCGAAGTAGCGACCGCCATTGGACGCGGTGGTGGCGGGGGAGCCCAGTTCATCGAGCTGGTGCAGCACCTCGGCGGCCGGGCGACCCCGCTCCGGCAATGGTCCGTCGAAGGCTGCCAGCGCCTGGATGGCTTCCGGGGAAGGGAAGACTCGGCGCCCGGGTATGCCATCCACGTAGGCGAGGGCGCGGCGGTCGGCGTCTTCGAGAATCTGGCGTTCATTGTCCATGGCGGTCTCGCTGGCAGGAGGGGGCTCCTTACCTTAGCGGGATCGCGCGAAAGCCAGCAGATACACCTGACGGCATACAGTTGTGTTGGGTTCGGACTTCAATGACCCAGCATGTCGTGCATCGCAATGATCTGTTCGGCTACCTGGATCAGCTTCTGCTGCCGGCTCATGGCCTGGCGGCGCATCAGGGTGTAAGCCTCTTCCTCGTTGCAGTTCTTCATTTTCATCAGCAGCCCCTTCGCCAGTTCGATGCGCTTGCGCTCGGCCAGTTGCTGGTCACGGGCGTTGAGCTGGGCGCGCAGGGCCTGGTCGCTTTCGAAGCGCGCCATGGCGACATCGAGGATGGGCTGCAGGCGGTCGACCTGGATGCCTTCGACGATGTACGCGCTGACGCCGGCCTGAATGGCCTGGCGCATGACCTTCGGGTCGTGCTCGTCGGTGAACATGACGATGGGGCGGGGCTGGTCGCGACTGACCAGTACCACCTGTTCCATCACGTCGCGGCCTGGGGACTCGGTGTCGATGAGGACCACGTCCGGGCGGATGGCCTCGACTCGCCCTGGCAGGTCGATGGTCAGACCGGATTCGTCGATGACGTCGAAGCCGGCTTCGATCAGGGCGGCCTTGAGTCGGCCGACTTTCTTCGCAGTGTCGTTGATCAGCAGAATACGCAGCATGGCGGCGGTCTTCCCTAACGGCTACAGGCGATGGCGCGGGAGTTGCCGGCCAGGGAGTGGATCGGGAAACTGCGGGCGTAGCCGGCGGGGTCGCTGCCGTCCCAGGTGCGACCGTCAATCAGGGTGGCGCTGCGCATGAGGTCTGGAAGCGGGACGTCGAGGGCTTCGGCCGCCTCGCGATAAATGTCCAGACGCTGTACGCGTCGGGCAACGGCCAGGTAGTCCGGGTCGTCCCGCAGAAGGCCCCAGCGACGGAACTGGGTCATGAACCAGATGCCGTCGGAGAGGTAGGGCATGTTCACCTTGCCTTCTGCGTGGAAACGCAGCGGGTGCTCGTCCTCCCAGACATTGCCGAGGCCATCCTGGTAATGGCCAAGGAAGCGCGGCTCGATGGCAGACAGGGGGACGTCCACGTAGTCGCTGCCACTGATCAACTGAGCGGTGCTGCGGCGGTTTTCCAGGCTGGCATCGATGAAGCGGCTGGCTTCCAGCACGGCCATGGTCAGCGCGCGTGCAGTGTTGGGGTACTGCTCGGCAAATTCGCGAGTTACGCCAAGCACCTTCTCTGGGTGGTCAGGCCAGATCATCTGGCTGGTAGCGAGAGTGAACCCCTGGCCCTGGTCTACGGCCAATGCACCCCAGGGGCCGCCTGCGCAGAAGCCATCGATTCGGGCGGCCTTGAGGTGGGCGACCATCTGCGAAGGCGGCACGACAACTGTGTCGACGTCGCGTAACGGGTGGATGCCCTGGGCGGCGAGCCAGTAGTTCAACCACATGGCGTGGGTGCCGGTGGGAAACGTCTGGGCGAAGGTCAGGCGCGCTCCGCTCTGGTGCACGTGATGGGTCAGTGCCTCGGAATTGGTCACACCGATGCGCTTGAGTGGTTCAGACAGGTTGATCGCCTGCCCGTTCTGGCAGAGCCCCATGAGAATGGCCATTTCCGCGCTAGGACCACCAATGCCGAGTTCGATCCCATAGATCTGCCCATAAAGGGCTTGCGCTGCATCCAGCTCACCGGACAGCAGCTTGTCACGCAGGGTTGCCCAGGACGACTGGCGCTGCAGTTCGAGAGTCAGCCCGTAGGGCTGGGCGAACCCCTGGGTGGCCGCGACTATCAGGGATGCCGAGTCGGTCAGGGGCATGAAGCCAAGGCTGAGCATGCACTTCTCCGGTGCATCGCTGCCTGCGACCCAGGCCAGGTTGTCCGTACGCGTGGTGTTCTGCTTATCCGTCATTGTGGTGGCCACCTATCAGCAAAATGGCGCCGATCCGGAGCAGCCGGGGCCGGCCGGAATCGACGCCATTGTCAGCAGCTCGCTCCGTCGTTGGAGCAGGCTTCGTTGAAGCTGCTGAAGCAAGCGATATGCCAGCGGCAATAAAAACTAGCCCCGCGAGAGCGGGGCCAGGGTTGGAGGTTGGAGGTTGGAGCTAGCTTAACGTTCGATGATCTGCTTCACCTGGCTCTGCGGAATCTGCTGGGTTCGACCTTCGTGGTCCTCGAATTCGAGCATGCCGGTGTCTTCATCCAGTTCAGGCTTCTCATCGGTGGCGATGAGCTGGCCGTCGGTTGTGGCGATCAGGTATTCGCTGGAGCAGCCTGCCAAGCCAAGGGCGCAGATGAGTATCAAGGACCAGGTTTTCATGGCGGCATCCAAGTCGTGGGGGCTGATACTTGGAACATAGCTGCTGGCAGGGAGGCTGCAAGTTGGCCTGACGGCGAACGGCCTTGCAGCCTCCGGAAAAGAAAAAACCCCGCACGGGGCGGGGCTTTCTCATTGCCGAGCTACCGATGGGGCCTTAGGCCTGGACCACCGGAATCTTGGCGTTTGCAGCGGCTTCCTTGTACTCGGCGATCTGGTCGAAGGACAGGTAGCGGTAGATATCGGCAGCCATGCTGTCGATGTTCTTCGCGTATTCCATGTACTCCTCGACGGTCGGCAGTTTGCCCAGGATCGAGGCAACGGCCGCCAGCTCGGCGGAGGCCAGGTAGACGTTGGTGGCGTCGCCCAGGCGGTTCGGGAAGTTACGGGTGGAGGTGGAGACTACGGTGGCGCCAGTCTGTACGCGAGCCTGGTTGCCCATGCACAGGGAGCAGCCCGGCATTTCCATGCGTGCGCCGGCCTTGCCGTAGATGCCGTAGTAGCCTTCCTCGGTCAACTGGTGCTGGTCCATCTTGGTCGGCGGAGCCAGCCACAGACGGGTCGGGATGCCGCCCTTGACCTTGTCGAGCAGCTTACCGGCAGCGCGGAAGTGGCCGATGTTGGTCATGCAGGAACCGATGAACACTTCGTCGATCTTGTCGCCAGCCACGGTGGACAGCAGGCGGGCATCGTCCGGGTCGTTCGGCGCGCAGAGCACAGGCTCCTTGACGTCGGCCAGGTCGATTTCGATTACGGCGGCGTATTCGGCGTCCTTGTCGGCTTCCAGCAGTTGCGGGTTGGCCAGCCAGGCTTCCATCGCCTTCGCGCGGCGCTCCAGGGTACGGGCGTCGCCGTAGCCTTCACCGATCATCCAGCGCAGCAGGGTGATGTTGGACTTCAGGTACTCGGCGATCGCATCTTCCGGCAGCTTGATGGTGCAACCGGCGGCGGAACGTTCGGCGGAAGCGTCGGACAGCTCGAAAGCTTGCTCGACGGTCAGGTCGTTCAGACCTTCGATTTCGAGGATGCGGCCGGAGAAGATGTTCTTCTTGCCTTTCTTCTCGACGGTCAGCAGACCAGCCTGGATGGCGTAGTAGGGGATGGCATGCACCAGGTCACGCAGGGTGATACCGGGCTGCATCTTGCCTTTGAAACGCACCAGAACGGATTCCGGCATGTCCAGCGGCATGACGCCGGTGGCGGCGGCGAAGGCCACCAGGCCGGAACCGGCCGGGAAGGAGATGCCGATCGGGAAGCGGGTGTGGGAATCGCCACCGGTGCCAACGGTGTCAGGCAGCAGCATGCGGTTCAGCCAGCTGTGGATGATGCCGTCGCCCGGACGCAGGGACACGCCGCCGCGGGTCTTGATGAAGTCCGGCAGAGTGTGGTGGGTGTTGACGTCGATGGGCTTCGGATACGCGGCGGTGTGGCAGAACGACTGCATTACCAGGTCGGCGGAGAAGCCGAGGCAGGCGAGGTCTTTCAGCTCGTCGCGGGTCATCGGGCCAGTGGTGTCCTGGGAGCCGACGGTGGTCATCTTCGGCTCGCAGTAGGTGCCCGGACGGACGCCTTTGCCTTCCGGCAGACCGCAGGCACGGCCAACCATCTTCTGGGCCAGGGTGAAGCCCTTGCCGCTGTCGGCGGGGGACTCCGGCTTCTTGAACAGGTCGGACGCACCCAGGCCCAGCTCGGCACGGGCCTTCTCGGTCAGGCCGCGGCCGATGATCAGCGGAATACGGCCGCCGGCGCGAACTTCGTCCAGCAGGACCGGGGTCTTCAGTTCGAAGGTGGTGACTACTTCGCCGCTGTCGTGGCGAACGACCTTGCCTTCATAGGGGTAGACGTCGATCACGTCGCCCATGGCCAGGTTGGTGCAGTCGAATTCGATCGGCAGGGCGCCGGCGTCTTCCATGGTGTTGTAGAAGATCGGGGCGATCTTGGTGCCGAAGCAGAAGCCGCCAGCGCGCTTGTTCGGAACGAACGGAATGTCGTCGCCGAAGAACCACAGTACCGAGTTGGTGGCGGACTTACGGGAGGAGCCGGTACCGACCACGTCACCGACGTAGGCAACCGGGAAACCCTTGGCCTTGACGGCTTCGATCTGGTTCAGCGGACCAACGGAGCCCGGCTGGATCGGCTCGATGCCGTCACGAGCCATTTTCAGCATGGCCAGGGCATGCAGCGGGATGTCGGGGCGGGACCAGGCGTCCGGAGCGGGCGACAGGTCGTCGGTGTTGGTTTCGCCAGGCACCTTGAACACGGTCAGGGTGACTTTCTCGGCGACGGCCGGCTTGGCCTGGAACCACTCACCTTCGGCCCAGGACTTCAGCACGGCCTGGGCGTTGGCGTTGCCTTTCTTGGCGCGCTCGGCGACGTCGTGGAAGGCGTCGAACATCAGCAGGGTGTGCTTCAGTTGCTCGGCGGCGACGGCGGACAGTTCGGCATCGTCCAGCAGTTCGACCAGGGTGGCGATGTTATAGCCGCCCTGCATGGTGCCCAGCAGCTCAGTGGCGCGGGCCTTGCTGATCAGCGGAGAAGTGGCTTCGCCCTTGGCGATAGCGGAGAGGAAACCTGCTTTGACGTAGGCGGCTTCATCCACACCCGGCGGAACACGGTTGGTGATCAGGTCGAGGAGGAAAGCCTCTTCGCCAGCCGGGGGATTTTTCAGCAGCTCGACCAGGCCTGCAGTTTGTTCGGCGTTCAGCGGCTGGGGCACGACCCCTTGGGCGGCACGCTCTTCTACGTGTTTGCGATAGGCTTCAAGCACAGTTTTACCCTCATCAGTGGCCCTGGAGTAGTCCAGGGCGCTCATCCAGGAATCCGCCGAACGCATGCACCGCACAGCTTTTTGGGCTGTCTGGCCAAGGTTTCGGCGGCCTCCATCGAGAAGCTGTTTTCAAAGTTTTACGCCGGAAGGAAGGCCTGATGAGGGCTGGCGGCGGACATCCCGGGCGGGATGCCCGGCGCCATTATTTCCTGCCGGATCGACTGTGCTCGTGACGCTTTGAAAACAGCTTCCAACGGATATCGGCGCCTAAAATGGCGGGCTGATTCTAATGGAAAGGCGCGGCAAAGTTAAGACGAAATCCCTATTTACCCGCGCGTGACCCTGATTAGACAAAGGGCTAAGATGGCCGGCCCGTGTCACCTGCCGAATCCGCCTCCACCATGTCCAACCAGCGCATCAAGACGCCTTGCGTCGGCCTCTGTTCAACCGTCTATGGCGATCATGTGTGCCGCGGCTGCAAGCGTTTCCATCATGAGGTGGTGAACTGGAACCTCTACAACGAGGAAGAGAAGCGCGCGGTCTGGCGGCGCCTGGAGATCCTGCTAGTGCAGGTGATGGCGGCCAAGTTGGAGGTGTTCGACCCGGAACGCCTGCGGCACCAACTGGAGCAGCGCCAGGTGCGTTTCGTACCCGAGCAGTCCCCTTACTGCTGGGCGTACCAACTGATCGCGCGAGCCTCGCGGATGATCAACCGCCTCGACGCCTACGGCATCTCGTTGCTTCCTGAGTTTCGCGACTGGGCATTGCCAGAGTTGCGGGAAGCCATTGATCGGGAATTTTTCCTGCTGTCCGAGGCGCACTACGAGCGCTATATCGCTCCACGTTTCCTGCAAGAGGGCTTCGAGAGTCGTGTCTGAAGAAAAAGCCGCCATCAGGCGGCTTTTTCTAGTGGCTCGAATCAGCGCTGTGCGACCAGTTCCTCCAGGTGGGCGATGATCGCGTCGGGTTTGAGGACCAGGACATCGCTTTCCAGGGTATCCAGCACGACTTCGGCAGTATTGCCGATCAGTGCACCGGACAAGCCGGAGCGAGCGACAGTACCTATCACAGTGACCACGGCTTCGAGCTTGTGGGCGACGTGGGGAATCAATACGTCTGCCGGACCTTCCTCGATGTGCAACCGCTCATCGCTGACGTCGTATTCAGCCTGGAATGCACGGCATTCGTCGCGGTAACGCGCCTCGATGGTTTCCTTGAGCTGGAAGGTGGGGTCTGCTGCCGAGAGCATGGGTGACGGGTGGGCGCTGATCACATGTAAGGTGCCGTGCGCCAGGCTGGCGATGTCGTAGCCGTGACTGACGATGGTGGCGTGCAGGGTGCGGTGCTCGCCGTCGCTGTTGCCCACGTCCACTGCAGCCAGGATGTTGCCGCCGGTCCAGGGCTTGTCAGTCTTTACCATCAATACCGGCCCCGGGCAGAAGCGCAGGAGCTTCCAGTCGTCCGGTGTGAGCAGGGCCTTTTTCAGCGGGTTGTCCGGCACGTGCTGCTTGATGACCAGGCCGCAGCCTTCCGCCTGCTGCGCAGCGATGATGGTGTGGTGCTGGTTGTCCAGCCAGCTTTGCTGTGTGCTGGCGCTATAGCCTTCAGCCTTGAGCGATTCGGCGAGGTCGCTGAGATAGTCGGCATGGTCGCCCTTGCGGTCGCAGATCAGCAGGTGCAGGTGCGACTGAGTCACTCCGGCGATCAGTTTTGCCCGTTTCAGGGCAAGGCCCTCCGGCCGGTCCGGCTCCAATACCACCAGAATGCTGCGAATGGCTTGCATGGTCCTATCTCCCTGTCGATGGCATATAGCCAAAACAAATGTAGTCCCGATTCCGCTTTGGCGTTCTTGACATATATCAAACGGCCCAGGCTGGTCGTCGCTTCCGGCATTCGTATAATGCTCCGCCTTCGAGAGCCCGGCCAGCGTGGCCCCAGCACGATGAGAACCGCTTGTGAACCCGCCTGAGATCCATGACTTCCTTGGTTGCCGCACCCCCGATGCCTGGGTGGCGGCCGCACTGGCCGATCAGGAAACCCTGCTGATCGACCATAAGAACAACGAGTTCAAGGCAGCGTCCACGGCCATGGCGCTGATGGCCAAGTACGCCACCCGGTTGGATTTGATCAATTTCATGTCTCGCCTGGCCCGTGAGGAGCTGGTGCACCACGAGCAGGTGCTGCGCATCATGAAGCGCCGCAAGATCGACCTGAAGCCCGTGTCGGCGTCGCGCTACGCGTCCGGCCTGCGCAAGCTCGTGCGCGCGCATGAGCCGCAGAAACTGGTGGATACGCTAGTGGTGGGGGCTTACATCGAAGCGCGCTCGTGCGAGCGTTTCGAGGCGCTGGTGCCGCATCTTGATGAAGAGCTGTCGAAGTTCTATGGCGGATTGCTGAAAAGTGAGTCTCGCCACTATCAGGGCTACCTCAAGCTGGCCTATCTATACGGCGAGGCGCGGGATGTGGATCACTGCATCGAGAAGGTGCGAGTGGCCGAGCAAGAGCTGATCGAGTCGCCCGACGAGGAGTTTCGTTTCCATAGCGGCGTACCGGTCTGAAGCGGCAACGCAAGAGCGCCCTCGAGGGGCGCTTTTTTATTGGACGCGGGGGTCAGTCCAGGCTAAACGGGGTCTGCCGGAAACCGCTCTCATCCACCTGAAGGGCCCAGCCTTGCCGGTCCCAGTCGCCGAGGACGATGCGCCGAGCGGGGTGGCCATCCAGTTCCAGGTCGTGAGTGGCGGGGCGATGCGTATGGCCGTGAATCAGGATCCTTGCGTCGAATTGGCGAAGCATGCGTGGAACTTCTTCTGCGGTGACGTCGGTGATTTCCACGGCTTTCTGCCGCGTCTGCATGCGGCTTTCCTTGCGCAGCTTGCGTGCCAGCTTGTAGCGCGTCGCCAAGGGCAGGTTGCGCAGGATGAACAGGCTAACGGGGTTGCGCAGCCACTTGCGCAGGCGCATGTAGGCCTCATCCTGGGTGCACAGGCTGTCGCCGTGCATCAGCAGCACCGGCTCGCCATTCATCTGCACCAGGCTCGGGTCCTTCAGCAGGGTGCAGCCGGCTTCGCGGCAGAAGGCGCTGCCGATCATGAAGTCGCGGTTGCCGTGCATGAGGAAGATGCGTGTTCCACTGTCGGCGAGTTTGCGCAGGGCCTGGGCGATGGAGCGCTGAAAGGGCGTCATCGCATCGTCACCGATCCAGGCTTCGAAGAAGTCGCCGAGGATGTAGAGGGCTTCGGCTTGCGGTGCGCGGGTCTGCAGAAAATGAAGAAACGCCCGGGTGATGTCCGGGCGTTCCTCTTCGAGATGCAGATCGGAGATCAGCAATATCACTCGGCGATCTCGGCCTTCTCGATGATCACGTCATCGACCGGGACGTCCTGGTGGCCAGCCTTCATGGTGGTGGCCACGCCCTTGATCTTGTTCACCACGTCCATGCCTTCCACGACTTCACCGAACACGGCGTAGCCCCAGCCTTGCACGGTCGGCGCGCTGTGGTTGAGGAAGGTGTTGTCGGCAACGTTGATGAAGAACTGGGCGGAGGCCGAGTGAGGCTCCATGGTGCGGGCCATGGCAATGGTGCCGACCTTGTTGGACAGGCCATTGTTGGCCTCGTTCTTGATCGGGGCGCGGGTGGACTTCTGCTTCATGCCCGGCTCGAAGCCGCCGCCCTGGATCATGAAGTTGCCGATTACGCGGTGGAAGACGGTGCCGTCGTAGTGGCCGGACTTCACGTACTCCTTGAAGTTGGCCACGGTTTCCGGGGCTTTGTCTTCGAAGAGTTGCAGGGTGATGACGCCGTGGTTGGTGTGCAGCTTGATCATTTGGCTATTCGCTCTATCGAGAAATCCAAGGCCTGTCAGGGGATTGACAGCTTCGGCTATGATAAGCGCTTTGATTTGGCCGGCCTACCCTGAGCCGCGCACCAGCTAGATGTAAGGACCCCATGAGCAAGCCAGAGACTCCCGCCGCTTCCAACTTCCTGCGCCAGATCGTCCAGGCGGACCTGGATGCCGGCAAGCACACCAAGATCGTCACCCGCTTCCCGCCGGAGCCCAACGGCTACCTGCATATTGGTCATGCCAAGTCGATCTGCCTGAACTTCGGCCTGGCCAAGGAATTCGGTGGTGACTGCCATCTGCGCTTCGACGACACCAACCCCGCGAAGGAAGACCAGGAGTACATCGACGCCATCGAAAGCGATGTGAAGTGGCTGGGCTTCCAATGGGCCGGCGAGGAGCGTTACGCGTCCAACTATTTCGACCAGTTGCATGACTGGGCTGTCGATCTGATCAAGGCCGGCAAGGCCTTTGTCTGCGACCTGTCGCCGGAAGAAATGCGCGAGTACCGCGGCAGTCTGACCGAAGCCGGTAGGAACAGCCCGTTCCGCGACCGCTCAGTGGACGAAAACCTGGACCTGTTCGCTCGCATGAAGGCCGGCGAATTCCCGGACGGCACCCGTTCGCTGCGCGCAAAGATCGATATGACTTCGCCGAACATGAATCTGCGTGATCCGATCCTCTATCGCATCCGTCATGCCCATCACCACCAGACCGGTGACAAGTGGTGCATTTACCCGAGCTATGACTTCACTCATGGCCAGTCGGACGCCATCGAGGGCATCACTCACTCCATCTGCACCCTGGAGTTCGAGGATCACCGCCCGCTCTACGAATGGTTCCTGGAGAACCTGTCGGTCCCGGCCCAGCCGCGCCAGTACGAGTTCTCGCGTCTGAACCTGAACTACACCATTACCAGCAAGCGCAAGCTGAAACAGTTGGTGGATGAAGGTCATGTAAACGGCTGGGACGACCCGCGCATGTCGACCCTGTCCGGATATCGTCGCCGGGGCTATACCCCAGAATCGATCCGCAATTTCTGCGAAATGATCGGCGTGAACCGTGCCAGCGGTGTGGTCGATATCGGCATGCTGGAATTCAGCATTCGCGACCATCTGGATGCCACTGCGCCGCGTGCCATGTGCGTGCTGAAGCCTCTGAAAGTGGTCATTACCAACTATCCGGAAGGCCAGGCCGAAAGCCTCGAACTGCCGCGCCATCCAAAGGAAGACATGGGCGTACGCGTCCTGCCGTTCGGCCGCGAGCTGTACATCGATGCTGGAGACTTCGAAGAAGTCCCGCCGGCCGGCTACAAGCGCCTGATCCCGGGCGGTGAAGTACGTCTGCGTGGCAGCTACGTGATCCGTGCTGACGAGGCCGTCAAGGACTCCGATGGCAACATCGTCGAGCTGCGCTGTTCCTACGACCCGGAGACCCTGGGCAAGAACCCCGAGGGGCGCAAGGTCAAGGGCGTCATCCATTGGGTGCCGGCCGAAGGCAGCGTCGAGTGCGAAGTGCGCCTGTATGACCGTCTGTTCCGTTCGGCGAACCCGGAGAAGTCGGAAGAAGGTGGCAGTTTCCTCGACAACATCAATCCAGATTCCCTGCGGGTACTCAGTGGTTGCCGTGCCGAGCCTTCCCTGGCTAATGCGCAGCCGGAGGATCGCTTCCAGTTCGAGCGCGAAGGCTACTTCGTTGCCGACCTGAAAGAGACTCGGCCCGGTAAGCCGGTGTTCAACCGCACCGTGACCCTGCGCGATTCCTGGGGGCAATGATGGCGCTGTCGATCTACAACACCCTCAGCAAGGCCAAGGAGCCATTGCAGCCGCTGGTCGGCAACCAGGTGCGCATGTATGTCTGCGGCATGACCGTCTATGACTTCTGCCACATTGGCCATGCCCGTGTGATGGTCGCATTCGACGTGGTTGCGCGCTGGTTGCGCCATCGTGGCTACGATCTCACCTACGTACGCAACATCACCGACATCGACGACAAGATCATCCGTCGCGCCAACGAGAATGGCGAGCCGTTCGAGGCTCTGGTGGATCGCATGATTGCGGCGATGCATGAGGATGAGGCGCGTCTCTCTGTGCTGCGTCCGGATATTGAGCCGCGCGCCACTGGCCACATCGCCGGTATGCACGAGATGATCCAGACCCTCATCGACAAGGGTTTCGCTTACGCGCCAGGCAACGGCGACGTGTACTACCGCGTCGGCAAGTTCGAAGGCTACGGGAAGTTGTCACGGCGCAAGATCGATGAGCTGAAGATCGGTGCGCGTATCGAAGTGGACGAAATCAAGGAAGACCCGCTGGACTTCGTGCTCTGGAAAGGCGCCAAGCCGGGTGAGCCGAGCTGGGCGTCGCCTTGGGGGGCGGGTCGTCCGGGGTGGCACATCGAGTGCTCGGTAATGTCCACTTGCTGTCTTGGCGAGACATTCGACATCCATGGTGGTGGTCCGGACCTCGTGTTCCCGCACCATGAGAACGAGATTGCGCAGAGCGAAGCGGCCACCGGCAAGCTTTACGCCAAGTCCTGGATGCATGCCGGCGCGGTACGTGTCGATGGCGAGAAGATGTCCAAGTCGCTGGGCAACTTCTTCACCATTCGCGAGGTGCTGGAGAAATATCACCCTGAGGTGGTTCGCTATCTGCTGGTGTCTAGCCACTACCGTAGTCCGATCAATTATTCCGAAGAGAGCCTCAAGGAAGCGAAGGGCGCTCTGGAGCGCTTCTATCACGCCCTCAAGGGGTTGCCTGATGTCGCGCCGGCAGGCGGTGAAGCTTTCGTCGAGCGCTTCGCGGCAGCCATGGATGATGACTTCAATAGTCCGGAAGCCTGCGCGGTGCTCTTCGAGATGGTGCGTGAGGTCAATCGACTGCGCGATGGCGACCTTCAGGCTGCTGCTGCCCTGGCGGCGCGGCTCAAGGAATTGGCCGGCCTGCTCGGTGTGCTTCAGCTGGAGCCGGATGCCTTCTTGCGCGCAGGTGCTGAAGGCAAAGTGGATGCAGCTGAGGTCGAGGCGCTGATTCAGGCGCGGTTGCAGGCGCGTTCCGACAAGAATTGGGCTGAGTCCGACCGTATCCGCGACCAACTGACCGCCATGGGGGTCGTGCTGGAAGATGGCAAGGGTGGCACTACCTGGCGCTTGGCTGACTAGTTTGATTGCCCAATAAAAAAGGCCGCACTTAGCGGCCTTTCTTATTTCTGTTTGCGCCTCAGGCGTGGAGCGTTTCAGCGGCGTAGAGGGTGTTTTCCAGCAGGCATGCACGAGTCATGGGGCCGACGCCGCCGGGAACCGGAGTGATCCAGCTGGCGCGCTGTTCAGCTACGTCATATTCCACGTCGCCAACCAGCTTGCCGTCGTCCTGGCGGTTGATGCCGACATCGATGACGATGGCGCCGGGCTTGATCCACTCGCCCTTGACCAGGCCCGGCTTGCCAGCGGCCACTATCACCAGGTCCGCATTGCCCACGTGTCCGGCCAGATCCTTGGTGAAACGATGGGTGACGGTCACGGTGCAGCCGGCCAGCAGCAGTTCCAGAGCCATGGGGCGGCCAACGATGTTGGAGGCGCCCACGACAACCGCGTTCATGCCATAGAGGTTTGCGCCGGTGCTCTCCAGCAGGGTCATGATGCCCTTCGGGGTGCAGGGGCGGAGCAGGGGGATGCGCTGCGCGAGGCGGCCGACGTTATAAGGGTGGAAACCATCTACATCCTTGTCGGGATGGATGCGCTCAAGCAGCTGCGAAGCATCCAGGTGCTCCGGCAGCGGCAGCTGGACCAGGATGCCGTCAATGGCCGGGTCTTCATTGAGGCGGTCGATCAGCGCCAGGAGTTCGGCCTGGCTGGTGCTGGCGGGAAGGTCATGCGCTTCGGAGAGAAAGCCGACTTCCTCGCAGTCCTTGCGCTTATGTGCGACGTAGACCTGGGAGGCGGGATCGCTGCCGACCAGGATCACGGCGAGACCGGGAACGCGAAGTCCCTGCTGGCGACGCTCGGCGACACGTTGGGCTATCTGCTGGCGGAGGCGGGCGGCGATCGTTTTGCCGTCGATCAGTTGTGCGGTCATGACGCTAGATTAACCATCGGGAAGGGCTAAAAAGGGCGCGTATTCTCGCATGGAGGGGCGGGCGGGCAAAGGCGGCTGGTCAGCATTTTCCCGTAAGCTCTTTATCTTTCTGATTTTTTTCAATTTTCCTGTTGACGAGGTGTGGGGCTGGCTATAACATGCGCCCCGCTTGTCGAGCACAGCCTGTCGCTGGGTGAGATGGCAAGGGTGGATCCAGGTGATTCAGCTCAAGCCAAAGCTTTATAGTCTGCTCGCAGATTTAAGCGCCCGTAGCTCAGCTGGATAGAGCATCCGCCTTCTAAGCGGATGGTCGCAGGTTCGAGTCCTGCCGGGCGTGCCACTTGGCACATTTGGCACAAGCAATGCGTAATATGGTGGGCGTAGCTCAGTTGGTAGAGCACAGGATTGTGGCTCCTGGTGTCGTGGGTTCGATTCCCATCGTCCACCCCATATTCGAGAGAACGCCAGGCCGCGCGCCTGGCGTTTTCGTTTCAAGCGTTGCCTCTAGCGGACGTGGTGGAATTGGTAGACACACTGGATTTAGGTTCCAGCGCCGCAAGGCGTGAGAGTTCGAGTCTCTCCGTCCGCACCATGATGTTCGAGTCGTGCTGAATGGCGGATGATCCGCTGGTTCTTGACGATTCTGGTTGTTGAACGGGTTGGTCCCAGTGGACCTCCGTTGCCGATGAAAATCGGTGAATAGGTAATATGGTGGGCGTAGCTCAGTTGGTAGAGCACAGGATTGTGGCTCCTGGTGTCGTGGGTTCGATTCCCATCGTCCACCCCATATTCATGTAGGCGCCAGGCTCAATGCCTGGCGTTTTCATTTCCGGGCCGTGCGGTGCGTCCCGTCGCGGCAGGGAGTTCGAGTCGTTGCCTGTCAGCGAAGCATCCTGATTTCTGTTTCTTCTATCCCTTCCTTTTGCCGGCTGTTTCTGCTGGGTGACTTCTGTAAATCGACCCACTAGAATGCATGCCCTTGATTCTGGGGCCGGAACGGCCGGCTAATGTCTGTGCAACGAGGAATATCCATGCAAGTTTCTGTAGAAAGCACCTCCGCTCTTGAGCGCCGCATGACCATCGGCGTGCCGGCCGAGCGCGTCGAGGACGAAGTGACCAAGCGCCTGCAGCAGACTGCCCGCCGCGCCAAAGTTGCCGGTTTCCGCCCGGGCAAGGTGCCGATGAGCGTCATTCGCCAGCGCTTCGAAGATTCCGCTCGTCAGGAAGTTCTGGGCGATTTGATCCAGTCCTCCTTCTATGAAGCTGTGGTTGAGCAGAAGCTGAACCCGGCTGGCGCTCCGGCCGTCGAGCCGAAAGTGTTCGAGAAGGGCAAGGACCTGGAATACATCGCTACCTTCGAAGTATTCCCCGAATTCCAGGTTGCCGGCTTCGAAGGTATCGCCATCGAGCGCCTGCAGGCTGAAGTTGGCGACTCTGACGTCGACAACATGCTGGACGTGCTGCGCAAGCAGAACACCCGTTTCGAGGCTGTTGAGCGCGCTGCCGAGAATGGCGACCAGCTGAACATCGACTTCGTTGGCAAGATCGATGGCGAAGCCTTCGCTGGCGGTACTGCCAAGGGCACCCCGCTGGTGCTGGGTTCCGGCCGCATGATCCCGGGCTTCGAAGAGGCTCTGGTTGGCGTCAAGGCTGGCGAAGAGCGCGTGATCAACCCGACTTTCCCGGCTGATTACCAGAACCTGGACCTGGCCGGTAAGACCGCCGAGTTCACCGTGACCGTCAACAGCGTTTCCGCTCCCCAGCTGCCGGAGCTGAACGACGAGTTCTTCTCCCTGTTCGGCATCAAGGAAGGCGGCCTGGAAGGCTTCCGCACCGAAGTTCGCAAGAACATGGAGCGTGAACTGCGTCAGGCCACCAAGTCCAAGGTGAAGAACCAGGTAATGGACGGCCTGCTGGCTGCCAACCCGGTTGAGGTTCCGAAGGCCCTGATCGGTAACGAAGTCAACCGTCTGCGCGTGCAGGCTGTTCAGCAGTTCGGTGGCAATATCAACCCTGAGCAACTGCCGGCTGAGCTGTTCGAAGAGCAAGCCAAACGTCGTGTCGTGCTGGGTCTGATCGTCGCTGAAGTGGTCAAGCAGTTCGAGCTGAAGCCTGACGAAGCCCGCGTGCGTGAGCTGATCGAAGAGATGGCTTCCGCTTACCAGGAGCCGGAACAAGTCGTGGCCTGGTACTACAAGAACGACCAGCAGCTGAACGAAGTCCGTTCTGTTGTGCTGGAAGAACAAGTTGTAGATACTGTCCTGCAGAAGGCCAACGTTACCGATAAAGCGGTTTCCTACGAAGAGGCAGTCAAGCCGGCAGAAGCTCCGCAAGCCGACTGATTGTTCCGCCTCCTTCGAGTACACCATAAGCCAGCCTCCGAGCTGGCTTATGCGTCTTTAAGACATGACTATTCAATTAGGGAGTGATCGCAGGACATGTCCCGCAATTCTTTTATGCAGCAAATGCCTGACATCCAAGCCGCTGGCGGCTTGGTGCCGATGGTGATCGAGCAGTCCGCCCGTGGTGAGCGCGCCTACGACATCTACTCGCGCCTGTTGAAGGAGCGCGTAATTTTCCTGGTGGGCCCGGTCGAGGACTACATGGCCAATTTGGTGGTGGCGCAGCTTCTGTTCCTCGAGGCTGAGAACCCCGACAAGGACATCCAACTCTACATTAACTCTCCGGGTGGTTCGGTTACCGCCGGCATGTCGATCTACGACACCATGCAATTCATCAAACCCGACGTTTCGACCCTTTGCATTGGTCAGGCGTGCAGCATGGGTGCGCTGTTGCTGGCTGGTGGTGCTGCAGGCAAGCGTTACTGCCTGCCGCATTCTCGGATGATGATTCACCAGCCGCTGGGCGGCTTCCAGGGCCAGGCGTCGGATATCGAGATTCACGCCCGTGAAATCCTGACCATCCGCGAGCGCCTGAACAAGATCCTGGCTGACCACTGTGGCCAGCCTATCGACGTGATTGCCCGCGATACCGACCGCGACAACTTCATGAGCGGCGACGAAGCAGTCAAATACGGCCTGATAGATCAGGTGCTCAACAAGCGCCAGATCGCGGGTTAAGCCCATCCGCAGGACCGCGGCCGGAGAATATCCGGCCGTTTCGCGGGGTTGAAAATGCCCGCATTTGCCTTCATCTTGTGTTTCACGCCTACCCGATTGGATCGATCGAATGACTGACACCCGCAACGGCGAGGACAACGGCAAGCTGCTTTATTGCTCCTTCTGCGGCAAAAGCCAGCACGAAGTGCGCAAACTGATTGCCGGTCCCTCCGTATTTATCTGCGACGAGTGCGTCGACCTGTGCAATGACATCATCCGTGAGGAGGTGCAGGAAGCCCAGGCCGAGAGCAGTGCGCACAAGCTGCCCGCGCCAAAGGAAATCCGCAACATCCTCGACCAGTATGTGATTGGCCAGGAACGTGCGAAGAAAGTGCTCGCGGTAGCGGTGTACAACCACTACAAGCGTCTGAACCAGCGTGACAAGAAAGATGATGTCGAGCTGGGCAAGAGCAACATCCTGCTGATCGGCCCGACCGGTTCGGGTAAGACCCTGCTGGCCGAAACACTGGCTCGTTTGCTGAATGTTCCCTTCACCATCGCCGATGCGACCACCCTCACTGAGGCTGGCTACGTTGGCGAGGACGTCGAGAACATCATCCAGAAGTTGCTGCAGAAGTGTGACTACGACGTCGAGAAGGCCCAGATGGGGATCGTCTACATCGACGAAATCGACAAGATTTCCCGTAAGTCCGATAACCCGTCGATTACCCGCGATGTTTCGGGTGAAGGCGTGCAGCAGGCGTTACTGAAGCTGATCGAGGGCACCGTTGCCTCAGTTCCTCCGCAGGGTGGACGCAAGCATCCGCAGCAGGAGTTCCTGCAGGTCGACACCCGCAACATCCTGTTTATCTGTGGTGGTGCGTTTGCCGGGCTGGAGAAAGTAATCCAGAACCGTTCCACTAGAGGTGGCATCGGCTTCAACGCAGAGGTTCGAAGCAAGGACCTGGGCAAGAAGGTGGGTGAGGCTCTCCGCGAAGTCGAGCCGGAAGATCTGGTGAAATTCGGCCTGATCCCCGAGTTCGTCGGCCGTCTGCCAGTCATCGCTACTCTCGACGAGCTGGACGAAGCTGCGCTGATGCAGATTCTCACCGAGCCGAAGAATGCGCTGACCAAGCAGTACACCAAACTGTTCGAAATGGAAGGTGTAGACCTCGAGTTCCGTCCCGATGCTCTCAAGGCCGTTGCCCATCGTGCGCTCGAGCGCAAGACTGGTGCTCGTGGCCTGCGTTCCATCCTCGAAGGAATTCTGCTCGACACCATGTATGAGATTCCCTCTCAAACAGATGTAAGCAAGGTAGTCATCGACGAAAGTGTCATCGAAGGATCGTCCAAGCCTCTGTTGATCTACGAGAACAACGAGCAGCCTGCTAAGGCGGCGCCTGACGCTTGATGAAACAAAGGGGCCTGCGGGCCCCTTTGTATTTCCTGCCTCAAAGCTTGTTTTTTCCCGGGCCTAACCCCATCTTAGGGCCAAGGGTTTTCCCATCTGTTTACGGCCTTAGGGCCGCCGTAGAGCTGATACCATGAATACGACTGCTGAATTACCTCTCCTGCCATTGCGCGATGTCGTCGTCTATCCGCACATGGTCATCCCGCTTTTCGTAGGGCGTGAGAAATCCATCGAAGCACTCGAGGCTGCGATGACGGGGGACAAGCAGATTCTCCTGGTTGCCCAGAAGAACCCCGCCGATGACGATCCGGGCGAAGACGCCCTGTATCGCATGGGCACCGTCGCCACTGTGCTCCAGTTGCTGAAACTGCCGGACGGTACCGTGAAGGTGCTGGTTGAGGGCGAGCAGCGTGGCTCGATCGAACGTTTCATCGAAGTGGATGGGCATTGCCGCGCCGAAGTCAGTCTGGTCGATGAAGTCGATGCGGGCGAACGCGAATCCGAAGTATTCATCCGCAGCTTGCTCAGCCAGTTCGAACAGTATGTGCAGCTGGGCAAGAAAGTGCCTTCCGAGGTGCTCTCCTCGCTGAACAGCATCGACGAGCCGGGCCGTCTGGTGGACACCATGGCTGCTCATATGGCGCTCAAGATTGAGCAGAAGCAGGAAATTCTCGAGCTGACTGATCTATCCGAGCGCGTTGAGCATGTGCTGGCGTTGCTGGATGCCGAAATAGACTTGTTGCAGGTCGAGAAGCGCATTCGTGGTCGCGTCAAGAAGCAGATGGAGCGCAGCCAGCGTGAGTACTACCTGAATGAGCAGATGAAGGCCATTCAGAAGGAGCTGGGCGACATCGATGAAGGTCACAACGAAGTCGAAGAGCTGAAGAAGCGCATCGACAACGCCGGCCTGACCAAGGAGGCAATGGCCAAGGCCAATGCCGAGCTGAACAAGCTGAAGCAGATGTCGCCGATGTCTGCTGAAGCGACTGTAGTGCGCTCCTACATCGATTGGCTGGTCAATGTGCCGTGGAAGGCCGAGAGCAAGGTTCGCCTGGACTTGGCCAAGGCCGAAGACATCCTCGATGCCGACCATTACGGTCTGGATGAGGTCAAGGAGCGTATCCTTGAATACCTCGCCGTGCAGAAGCGCGTGAAGAAGGTAAAAGGCCCCGTACTTTGCCTGGTTGGCCCGCCCGGCGTGGGCAAGACCTCACTGGCCGAGTCCATTGCCCGTGCCACCAATCGCAAGTTCGTACGCATGGCCTTGGGTGGTGTGCGCGACGAGGCTGAAATCCGTGGCCACCGCCGCACATATATTGGTTCCATGCCGGGTCGCCTGATCCAGAAGATGACCAAGGTTGGCGTGCGCAACCCCCTGTTCCTGCTCGACGAAATCGACAAGATGGGCAGCGACATGCGCGGTGATCCTGCGTCTGCACTGCTGGAAGTGCTCGATCCTGAGCAGAATCACAACTTCAACGACCATTACCTGGAAGTCGATTACGACCTCTCGGACGTGATGTTCCTCTGCACCGCCAACTCCATGAACATTCCGGCCCCGTTGCTGGACCGTATGGAAGTGATTCGGTTGCCGGGTTACACGGAAGACGAAAAGGTAAACATCGCGGTCAAGTACCTCGCACCCAAGCAGACCAAAGCCAACGGTCTGAAGAAGGGCGAGCTGGAATTCGACGAGGCAGCCATCCGCGACATCATTCGCTACTACACCCGCGAAGCCGGTGTGCGTAGCCTTGAGCGCCAGATTGCCAAGGTTTGCCGCAAGGCCGTGAAGGAGCATGCCCGTGAGAAGCGCTTCGCTGTACAGGTCACGGCTGAATCCCTCGAGCATTTCCTGGGCGTGCGCAAATATCGCTACGGGCTGGCCGAGCAGCAGGATCAGATCGGTCAGGTGACTGGTCTGGCCTGGACCCAAGTTGGTGGTGAGTTGCTGACCATCGAGGCCGCGGTCGTTCCCGGCAAGGGCCAGTTGACCAAGACCGGTTCGCTGGGTGACGTGATGGCAGAGTCCATTACGGCTGCGCTTACCGTGGTTCGCAGTCGTGCGAAGAGCCTTGGTATTCCCGCCGACTTCCATGAAAAACGCGACATTCACATTCATATGCCTGAAGGGGCCACTCCGAAGGATGGCCCGAGCGCCGGCATCGGAATGTGCACGGCCCTCGTTTCAGCCATGACGCAGATTCCGGTTCGTGCCGATGTAGCCATGACCGGGGAAATCACCTTGCGTGGCCAGGTGCTCGCGATTGGTGGTTTGAAAGAGAAGTTACTGGCTGCGCATCGTGGTGGAATCAAGACCGTGATCATTCCCGAAGAGAATGTGCGCGATCTCAAAGAAATTCCCGAAAATATCAAGCAAGACTTGGCGATTAAACCGGTTAAATGGATTGACGAGGTCCTGCAAATTGCGCTGCAATACGCCCCGGAGCCCTTGCCCGATGCGGCTCCGGAGATGGTTGCAAAGGATGACAAGCGCGAGACTGATTCCAAGGAGCGAATCAGCACGCATTAGCCGGGGGGCTTTCTTGACACATTTTTCGAGCCCTTGTTATAAAGCGGCTCTTATGTGTTAGCAGGCCATCCAGCACCCGCTTTGCTTACACCAAACAACTAAGAAACAACTCAACAGAAATAAGGGGACTTAAGAGTGAACAAGTCGGAACTGATTGATGCTATCGCCGCATCTGCTGACATCCCGAAAGCTGTAGCTGGCCGCGCGCTGGACGCAGTTATCGAATCCGTTACTGGCGCTCTGAAGGCTGGTGACTCCGTGGTGCTGGTTGGCTTCGGTACTTTCGCTGTTAAAGAGCGTGCCGCTCGTACTGGCCGTAACCCGCAGACTGGCAAGCCGATCAAGATCGCTGCTGCCAAGATCCCTGGCTTCAAAGCCGGCAAAGCTCTGAAAGACGCCGTCAACTAAGCGTCTTTTGGGCTCTGCCCGACCGGGTCGGGTTCAACCTGACCCGATAGCGGAGCGGTGGAAGCGGAGAGTTTCTTCCTACCACCAGAGAGGTCGAATCTCAGACTCCGCAAGCTACGAGAAGGCGCATCCTTGGATGCGCCTTTCTCATATTCGGATACTCTACCCGCGTTACTCGGCTGCGACTTAATGCGGCCGTTTCTGGGGGACCCATGCTGCAGAACATACGGGACAATTCACAGGGGTGGATTGCCAAAACCATTATTGGCGTAATCATCGCACTGCTGGCGCTGACCGGCTTCGACGCCATTTTCAATGCCACCAGCAATCGCCAGAACGCGGCTGAGGTCAACGGTGACGAAATCACTCTGGACCAGTTGAGCGAAGCTGTGAACATGCAGCGCCGCCAGTTGCAGCAGCAACTGGGCAAGGACTTCGATGCTTCCCTGCTGGACGAAAAGCTGCTGCGCGAAGCCGCGCTGAAGGGCCTGATTGAGCGCAAGCTCCTGCTGCAAGCAGCCGGTGATGCCGATTTCGCTTTCTCGCAAGGCGCCCTTGACCAGCTCATCCTGCAGACGCCGGAGTTCCAGGTGGACGGCAAGTTCAATGCCGACCGCTTCGATCAGGTCATCCGCCAGATGAACTACAACCGCCTGCAGTTCCGTCAGATGCTTGAGCAGGAAATGCTCATCGGCCAACTGCGTGCGGGCTTGGCTGGTAGTGGCTTCGTGACTGATGCGGAAGTTGAAGCCTTCGCTCGCCTGGAGAAGCAGACCCGCGATTTCGCGACCCTGACGCTCAAGGCTGATCCGGCTGCCGTCAGCGTTTCCGATGAAGATCTGAAAACTTATTACGACGCCCATGTCGACCAGTTCAAGAGCGCCGAGCAGGTTGTGATCGAGTATGTCGAGCTGAAAAAGGCTGCCTTCTTCGACCAGGTCGAAGCCAAGGAAGAAGACCTCAAGGCTCAGTACCAGAAAGAGATCAGCAACCTGGCTGAGCAGCGTCAGGCCGCCCACATCCTGGTGGAGGTCAACGACAAGCTCAACGAGGAACAGGCCAAGGCGAAGATCGAGCAGGTCAAGCAGCGCCTGGACAAGGGCGAGGACTTCGCCGCGCTGGCCAAGGAATTCTCCGATGACTCCGGCTCTGCTGCCAATGGCGGTGACCTTGGCTTCGCAGCTCCTGGCGTATATGAGCCTGCCTTCGAGGAATCGCTGTATGCGCTGAAGCAGGGTGAAGTGTCCGCCCCCGTGCGTACCCAGTACGGCTGGCACCTGATCAAGCTGCTGGGCGTACAAGCACCTGAAGTCCCGAGCTTCGAGAGCCTCAAGCCGAAGCTGGAGCACGACATCAAGGCCCAGCAAGTTGAGCAGCGTTTCGTCGAAGTGAGCAAGGAGCTTGAAGACGCCGCGTTCGAGGCTTCCGACCTGGCCCAGCCGGCCCAGGAACTGAAGCTGGAAGTCAAGACCAGCGCACCCTTCGGTCGTGAAGGTGGCGAAGGCCTGACGGCCAACCGCCAGGTCCTCCAGGCTGCATTCAGTCCGGAAGTGCTGGAAGACGGTGCCAACAGCTCGGCGATCGAGCTGGACCCGGATACCGTGATCGTCCTGCGCGTCAAGGAGCACAAGAAGCCTGAGCAGCTTGGCCTGGATAAGGTCGGTGACAGCATTCGTCAGCATCTGATGGGCCAGAAGGCAGGCGAAGCCGCCAAGGCTAAGGGTGATGCGCTGATTGCCAGTCTGCGCGAAGGCAAGACCCCGGTTGAGCAAGCTCAGGAAGGCCAATCCTGGAACGTGGTAGAAGCCGCTACCCGCAGCCAGGAGGGAGTCGAGCCTTTGCTGTTGCAGACCCTGTTCCGCATGCCGAAGCCGGCCGCTGCAGACAGGCCTGAGTTCACTGGTGTGAAGCTGAACAATGGCGACTACGTTGTAATTCGCCTGAACGGCGTCAATGTGCCGGAGGAGAAACTCTCCGAGCAGGAAAAGGCGATGTACAGCCGATTCCTTGCTTCGCGCAGTGGCCAGCAGGATTTCGCTGCCTACCGCCGCCAGGTCGAAGAGAAAGCGAAGATCGAGCGTTTCTGATCGATTCGCTGAAGAAGAAGGCCGCTTATGCGGCCTTTTTCTTTTATGCGCCCAGCTTAATAACCGAACCGAACCGATTCGCGAGCAGGGCTCGCTCCTACAGGGTGGACGCGTCGGTGACGGCCACAAAAAAGCCCGCACGAGTGCGGGCTTTTTTTGGGGGCGACTATCAGTCTTCGATATTGCCCATGGCGGTGGTGTTGAAACCACCGTCGACGTACATGATTTCGCCGCTGATGCCCGAGGCCAGATCGGAGCACAGGAAGGCGCCGGCGTTGCCGACTTCTTCGATGGTCACGTTACGGCGCAGGGGGGTCTGCTTCTCGTTGGCGGCGAGCATCTTGCGGAAGCTCTTGATGCCGGAAGCGGCCAGGGTGCGGATCGGGCCGGCGGAGATCGCGTTGACGCGAGTGCCTTCCGGGCCGAGGCTGCCGGCCAGGTAGCGAACGCCTGCTTCCAGGCTGGCCTTGGCCATGCCCATGACGTTGTAGTTCGGCATGGTGCGCTCGGCACCCAGGTAGGACAGGGTCAGCAGGCTGCCGTTGCGGCCTTTCATCAGTTCGCGACCGGCCTTGGCCAGGGCGACGAAGCTGTAGGCACTGATGTCGTGGGCGATGCGGAAACCTTCACGAGTGGTGACTTCGGTAAAGTCGCCGTCCAGCTGGTCGCCAGGGGCGAAGCCAACGGAGTGCACGATGCAATCCAGGCCATCCCACTTCTTGGCGAGGGCCTCGAAGACCGCGACGATTTCTTCGTCCTTGGCCACGTCGCAGGGGAAGCACAGCTCGGCGCTGGAGCCCCAGCCCTCGGCGAACTCTTCCACGCGGCCTTTCAGTTTCTCGTTCTGATAGGTGAAGGCGAGCTCGGCGCCTTCGCGATGCATGGCTGCAGCGATGCCCGATGCGATGGACAGTTTGCTGGCTACGCCAACGATCAGTACGCGCTTACCGGCGAGAAAACCCATGTGCTTTCATCCTCTTCTGGTTAATGGGCAGTTTCCGGAGCCAGGAATGCGGCTTCCAGCAACTGCTTCGTATAGCTGTGCTGTGGGGCAGCGAAGATGGCATCGGCCGGACCCTGTTCGACCACCTGCCCGTGCTTGATCACCATCAGGTGGTGACTCAGGGCCCTGACCACCGCCAGATCATGGCTGATGAACAGGTAGGTCAGGTTGTACTTGGTCTGTAGCCTGCGCAGCAACTCCACTACCTGGCGCTGAACCGTCCGGTCGAGCGCCGAGGTGGGCTCGTCCAGCAGGATCAGTGCCGGTTTCAGCACCAATGCCCGGGCAATGGCAATCCGCTGCCGCTGCCCGCCGGAAAACTCGTGGGGGTAGCGGTGCCGGGTTTCCGGATCCAACCCTACCTCCAGGAGCGCATCGATGATGGCTTGTTCCTGTTCCGCTTCGGTGCCGATACGGTGGATTCGCAGACCCTCTCCGACAATCTGCCCCACGCACATGCGTGGGCTAAGACTGCCGAAGGGGTCCTGGAAGACCACCTGCATCTCGCGCCGGAACGGCCGCACATCCTTTTGCGACAGGCCTTCCAGGGACTGGCCCTGGAAGCGGATGCCGCCCCGGCTGCCAAGCAGCCGGAGAATCGCCAGGCCCAGCGTGGACTTTCCAGAGCCACTTTCGCCCACGATGCCCAGGGTTTGGCCCTGCGGCAGGCTGAAGTTGACGCCGTCCACGGCCTTTACATGATCCACGGTGCGCCGCAGCAACCCCTTCTTGATGGGGAACCACACGCGCAGGTCATCGACCTCCAACAGTGGCGCGCCCTCGGGGTTCTCTGCCGGCCGGCCCGAAGGCTCGGCGCCGAGCAGTTCCTTGGTGTAGGGATGCTGCGGTGCATGGAACAGCTCATCACACGACGCTTGTTCGACGATGCAACCGCGCTGCATGACACATACGCGATGTGCAATTCGCCGAACCAGGTTCAGATCATGGCTGATCAGCAGCAGCGCCATGCCCAGGCGGGCCTGCAATTCCTTGAGCAGTTCGAGAATCTTCAGCTGGACGGTGACATCCAGCGCGGTAGTGGGTTCGTCGGCGATCAGCAGTTCCGGCTCGTTGGCCAGGGCCATCGCGATCATCACCCGCTGCCGCTGGCCGCCAGACAGCTCGTGGGGGAAAGCCTTGAGGCGCTTGTGCGGTTCGGGTATGCCGACCAGCTCCAGCAGCTCCAGGGTCCGCTTCGTGGCGGCCTTGCCTGTCAGGCCCTTGTGCAGGGCGAGCACTTCGTTGATCTGCTTCTCGATGTTGTGCAGCGGGTTGAGCGAGGTCATGGGTTCCTGGAAGACCATCGCGATGCGGTTGCCACGAATGCCCCGCAGTTTGTTCTCGGGTAGTTTCAGCAGGTCCTTGCCGGCGTAGTGGATGCTGCCGCTCGGGTGGCGGGCGAGCGGGTAGGGCAAGAGGCGCAGGATGGAGTGGGCGGTCACCGACTTGCCGGAGCCGCTTTCGCCTACCAGCGCCAGGGTCTCGCCCTTGCGGATGTCGAAATTGATGCCTTCGACTACGCGTTGGGCCTTGTCGCCGCTGACAAACTCGACGGAGAGGTCGCGGATTTCGATCAGGTTCTCGCTCATCTCACTTCCTCGGGTCGAAGGCATCGCGCGCGGCTTCGCCGATGAAAACCAGCAGGGTCAGCATGGCCGCCAGCACCAGGAAGGCGGAGATGCCGAGCCAGGGCGCCTGCAAGTTGGATTTGCCCTGGGCCACCAGCTCGCCGAGGGAGGGCGCTCCTGGCGGCAGGCCGAAGCCGAGGAAGTCCAGTGCGGTGAGGGTGCCGATTGCGCCGGTCAGGATGAACGGCATGAAAGTCATGGTGGACACCATGGCGTTGGGCAGGATATGGCGGAACATGATGGCGCCGTTCTGCATGCCCAGGGCGCGCGCAGCACGCACGTATTCCAGGTTGCGGCCGCGGAGGAACTCGGCCCGCACCACGTCCACCAGGCTCATCCAGGAGAACAGCAGCATGATGCCCAGCAGCCACCAGAAGTTCGGCTGCACGAAGCTGGCCAGGATGATCAGCAGGTAGAGCACCGGCAGGCCGGACCAGATTTCCAGGAAACGCTGCCCGACCAGGTCGACCCAGCCGCCATAGAAGCCCTGCAGGGCGCCGGCGATCACGCCGATGATCGAGCTGAGCAGGGTCAGGGTCAGGGCGAACAGAACCGATACGCGGAAGCCGTAGATTACCCGTGCCAGCACATCGCGGCCCTGGTCGTCGGTTCCCAGCCAGTTGTCCGCCGAGGGCGGCGCGGGGGCCGGCACCTTGAGGTCGTAGTTGATGGTTTCGTAGCTGAACGGGATGGGCGTCCAGATCATGCTGCCGCCCTTGGATTCGATCAGTTCGCGGATATAGGGCGTCTTGTAGTTGGCTTCCAGCGGGAATTCGCCACCGAAAGTGGTTTCCGGGTAGCGCTTGAGGAAGGGGAAATACCACTGGCCGTCGTAGTTGACCGCCAGAGGCTTGTCGTTGGCGATCATCTCGGCACCCAGGCTCAGGACAAAGAGGATCAGAAATAGCCACAGTGACCACCAGCCGCGCTTGTTGGCCTTGAATCGCTCGAAGCGCCGCTGGTTGATGGGGGAGAGGGCCATGCTCAACCCTCCCGGCTTTCGAAGTCGATACGCGGATCGACCAGGGTGTAGGTGAGATCGCCAATCAGTTTCACGACCAGCCCCAGTAAAGTGAAGATGAAGAGCGTGCCGAAGACCATGGGATAGTCGCGGTTCAGGGCTGACTCGAAGCTCAACAGGCCCAGCCCATCTAGGGAGAAGATCACCTCGATCAGCAGGGAGCCAGTGAAGAAGATGCCGATGAAGGCCGACGGGAAGCCAGCGATGATCAGCAGCATCGCATTGCGGAATACGTGGCCGTAGAGCACGCGATTTTCCGACAGGCCCTTGGCGCGGGCGGTGACCACGTACTGCTTGTTGATCTCGTCGAGGAAGCTGTTCTTGGTCAGCAGTGTGAGCGTGGCGAAGTTGCCGATCACCAGGGCAGTCACCGGTAGCGCCAGGTGCCAGAAGTAGTCGGCAATCTTTTCGGTGAAGCTAAGCTCGTCGAAGTTGTTCGAGGTGAGCCCGCGCAGTGGGAACCAGTCGAAATAGCTGCCGCCGGCGAAAAGCACGATCAGCAGGATGGCGAACAGGAAGGCAGGAATGGCATAGCCGACGATGATGGCGGTGCTGCTCCAGACGTCGAAGGCGCTGCCGTGGCGTACCGCCTTGGCGATTCCCAAGGGAATGGACACCAGGTACATGATCAGGGTGCTCCAGAGCCCGAGGGAGATGGACACCGGCAACTTCTCGATGATCAGGTCGATAACCTTGGCGTCACGGAAGAAGCTCGTCCCGAAGTCCAGCTTCAGGTAGCTCGTGATCATCAGCCAGAAGCGTTCCGCGGCGGGCTTGTCGAAGCCGTACATCTTCTCGATCTCGGCCACCAGTTCCGGGTCGAGGCCTTGGGCTCCGCGGTAGTTGGAGCCAGCAGTGGCAACTTCCGAACCACCTCCGGAGATCCGACCGGTGGCGCCGCCCGCGGCGGCATCGAAGCCTTCCAGCTTGGCGATCATCTGCTCGACCGGACCGCCGGGAGCGGCCTGGATGATGATGAAGTTGATCAGCAGGATGCCGAACAGCGTTGGAATGATCAGCAGCAGTCGACGGAGTATGTAGGCGAGCATTTACTGTGCATCCGGCTCGGAGGTGGGTTGCTCAGACTGGCTAGCAGTTTCCGTGCCCGGTTTCTGCCACCAGGTCATCAGGCCGAAGTCATACAGCGGTGTGCTGTCCGGGCGCTGGAAGTGGTTCCAGTAGGCGACGCGCCAGGTATCGACGTAGTAGTTGGGCACCACGTAGTGCCCCCACAGCAGTACTCGGTCCAGGGCGCGAGCGTGTTTCACCAGGCTCTGGCGCGAGTCGGCGCGGATCAGGCCTTCCACCAGTTTGTCGATGGCAGGGTCACGCAGGCCGATGAAGTTGCGGCTGCCGGCGCTGTCGGCACTGCGCGAATGCCAGTACTCCATCTGTTCGTTACCCGGCGAGTTGGACTGGCCCCAGGTGGCGGGAATCATGTCGAAGTCGCGCGAGCGCAGTCGATTGATGTACTGGGATACGTCCACGCGGCGGATCTGCAGGTCTATACCCAGTTCGGCGAGGTTGCGCTTGAAGGGGAGGATCACTCGCTCGAGGTTGGCCTGGGCGGTAAGGAACTCGAAGACCAGGGGCTTGCCGTCCGGGCCAACCATTTTGTCGTTCTCGATCTTGTAGCCGGCGTCCATGAACAGCTGGTAAGCGCGACGCTTTTGTTCACGGATGATGCCGCTGCCATCGCTGACCGGTGGCTGGAATACCTGGCTGAAGACTTCTGCCGGCACTTGGTCGCGCAGCGGTTCGAGAATCTTCAGTTCATCAGCGTCAGGCAGCTCGTGGGAAGCCATTTCCGAGTTCTCGAAGTAGCTGCTCGTGCGTTTGTAGGAGCTGAAGAAGAGTTGCTTGTTCGCCCATTCGAAGTCGAACAGCTGGGCGATGGCTTCGCGCACGCGACGGTCCTGGAATACTGGTCGGCGAATGTTGAAGGCGAAACCTTGCATGCCGGTTGGATTGTGGTTGGGGATAGCTTCCTTGAGGATCTTGCCGGCGCGCAGGGCGGGGCCTTCGTAGCCGGTGGCCCAGTCCTTGGCGGAATACTCCAGGTTGAAGTCGAACTGCCCGGCCTTGAAGGCTTCAAGGGAGACCGACATGTCGCGGTAGTAGTCCACTGTGATGGCGTCGAAATTGTAGTAACCGCGCGTCACTGACAGGTCCTTGGCCCACCAGTCCTTGACCCGCTCGTAGCGGATCGAGCGACCGGCGTCGACCTTGGCGATACGGTAGGGGCCACTGCCTACCGGGGGTTCCATGTTGGTCTTGCCGAAGTCGCGGCCTTCCCAGTAGTGCTTGGGCAGCACCTGGATCTGGCCGATGATCAGCGGCAGCTCGCGGTTGCCTGGATGCTTGAAATCGAAGCGCACACGTTGTTTGTCCTCCGCCTCCACCTTGGCGACGTCCGCATAGTAATGGCGGTACATGGGGTCGCCGTGCTCGACCAGGAGGTTGAAGGTGAAGACCACGTCTTCGGCGGTCACTGGCTGACCGTCATTGAAGCGTGCCTTGGGGTTCAGGTAGAAGCGCACGTAGCTGTTGTCCGGCGCTTTCTCGATCTTTTCAGCCAGCAGGCCGTACTCGGTGAAGGGTTCGTCCGGGGAGTGGAAGGTCAGGCTGTCGTAGATCAGGCCCAACTGGTCGGCTGAATTACCGCGGGGGATGAACGGGTTGAGACTGTCGAATCCGCCAACCCCGGCGAGGCGCAGTATGCCTCCCTTGGGGGCATCCGGATTGACCCAGGAGAAGTTCTTGAAGTTTTCCGGGTACTTGGCCGGCTCATCGTAAAGGGTGATGGCGTACTTCGGCTCGGCGATGGCGAGCCCGGCCAGGGATAGCAGCAGGGCGCCACAGCCTTGCAGGCAAAGGTTGCGTAGCGTTTTGCTCATCGGGCGTTCTCCGTGGGCTTCAGCCACCAGGCGCGCAGGCCCAGGGTGTAGGGCGGCGTGGTGACGAAGGCGAACCGGTTGCGGTACGCCAGGCGGTGATAGTTGATGTACCAGTTGGGGATGCCGTAGTGCTGCCACAGCAGGGTGCGGTCCAGTGCGCGTGCGGCGGCCAGCTGTTCGTCGCGGCTCTGGGCGCCGAGGAGTTTCTCGATCATCTCGTCGGCTACCGGGTTGGCGACGCCCGCATAGTTCTTGCTGCCCTTCACGCCTACCTGGCTGGAATGGAAGTAGAGGTATTGCTCCAGGCCGGGGCTCAGAGTCTGCGGCAGGGTCATGAGGATCATGTCGTAGTCGAAGTGGTCCAGGCGCTGCTTGTACTGGGCGCGATCCACCGTACGCAGGCTGACGTCGATGCCGATGCTGGCGAGATTTTCGCGGTAGGGCTGGAGGATGCGTTCAAGGTTCGGATTGACCAGCAGGATTTCGAAACGTAGCGGCTGGCCACGATCATTTACCAGGCGCTGGCCGGACAACTTCCATCCGGCTCCGGCCAATAGACCCAGGGCACGGCGAAGGGTTTCCCGCGGAATGCCTCGGCCTTCTGTGGTTGGCACCTGGAAAGGCTGAGTGAACAGTGGCTCGGGCAATTCCTGGCGATGCGGGGATAGGAGTAGCCACTCATGCCCCTCGGGCTTGCCCACGGCGCTGAACTCGCTGTTCGGGTAATAGCTGGCGGCGCGTATGTAGGCGTTGTTGAACAGCGTGCGGTTGGTCCATTCGAAGTCGAACATCAGCCCCATGGCTTCGCGGACCTTGCGGTCGCCGAACACTGCGCGTCGGGTGTTCATGAACAGGGCCTGTGTCTGGGTCGGGATCTGGTGCGGAATCTCCGCGCGGATCACATCCCCTCGGGCGATGGCTGGAAAACGATAGCCGTTGGCCCAGTTCTTCGCCTGGTGCTCGATGTAAAAATCGAACTCGCCGGCCTTGAAGGCTTCGAAGGCGACGTTGCTGTCTCGGTAGAACTCCACCTCAACCCGGTCGAAGTTGTACTTGCCGCGGTTGGCTGGAAGCTGTTCGCCCCACCAGTCCTTGACTCGCTCGAACACCAGGCTGCGCCCTGGCCTCACCTGGGTAATGCGATAGGGACCACTGCCCAAGGGCGGCTCGAAGCTGGTCGCCTTGAAGTCTCGGTTCTTCCAATAGTGCTGCGGCAGCACCGGCAGTTCGCCGAGGCGAAGAATCAGCAGCGGGTTGCCGGCGCGTTTGAGCACGAAACGGATGCGGTGGCGGTTGAGGATGTCGACCCGCTTTACTTCCTGAAGGCTGGTGCGGTACTGCGGGTGGCCATTCTTGATCAGGGTGCGGTAGGAAAAGGCTACATCGAAGGCGGTTATCGGCTTTCCATCGTGGAAGCGGGCTTCTTCGCGCAGGTTGAACACCACCCAGCTTCGGTCCTCGCTGTACTCGACGCTCTTGGCGATCAGGCCGTAGCTGGAGG
Source organism: Pseudomonas sp. DY-1 (assembly GCF_003626975.1). Classification (NCBI taxonomy): domain Bacteria; kingdom Pseudomonadati; phylum Pseudomonadota; class Gammaproteobacteria; order Pseudomonadales; family Pseudomonadaceae; genus Pseudomonas; species Pseudomonas sp. DY-1. The sequence continues at coordinate 567,833 of NZ_CP032616.1, forward strand.
CAGGTTCGTCGCCGGACGGGTCGTACTGGCCGGTGCCCACCATCAGCGGCTCGTTCAACTCGGTCACGCCGTACTGCTGGAAGTTCGGCGTGGACACCGGGCTGGTGCCCTTGAAGGTGTAAGGGTTGAGCGTGTCGAAGGTGCCGAAGGCCATCACCCGCAAGGTGCCGCCTTTGGGAGCGTTGGGGTTGACCCAGTCGAAATGGTCGAAATTGGCGGGGTATTTCAGGGCGCCGAACTGAGCGTAGCCGTGGCTTTCGGTCAGGTTGGCGAAGCAGGGTTGGGCCAGCAGGCCAATGAGCATGAACGCAAGACGACGCATCAGGCGGGGGTCCGATCCATGGATATCGTGTCGGGCATGTGGGTGCTGGCCTCGCTGGCGGGATGGCGCGGGCATCGGGCCGGCGAAATCGTGTCGGGGGTCACGCGCCGCGGGTGTCGGCGGTAACGGCTGGCAAGTACAGTAACAGCTTGTACAGGCAAGAAAAAAGGGCCAGCCTGCGGGTAGCTGGCCAGCATTCTGGCCACCATTCTGAATTTTGCGCAGGGGTGCCAATCTTGGGTGAACGCAGCCATGGTTTGCAGTCATGGATCGACCGCCTCAACGAGGCCGAATTACCCGCTCTGGCCGCGGTGGTGCAGGACCTGCACCAGATGGCCCAACAGGACAAATCCTCCGTTCAGCAGCTGGCAGATGTGCTGCTACGTGACGCGACGCTGACCTCCAAGGTGCTGAAGGTTGCCAACAGCGTCTATTACAACCCGTCCCAGGAAGCCATTCGCACGATCTCCCGCGCCATCGTGCTGATCGGTTTCGAGAACGTGCGCCTGATCGGCCTCTCGGTCAGTCTTATCGACAGCCTGCTGGCTCGAGGCCCGAGGGAGCAGTTACCGGAGATTCTGGCGCGCTCCTTTCACGCGGCGGTACAGGCCCGCAACATTGCCGGCTACCTCCTGGCGCGGAGCCAGGAAGAGGTGTTCATCGCCGCCCTGTTACACAACCTGGGTGAACTGGCGTTCTGGGGCTGTGGTGGCGAGCAGGCTGATGAGCTTGCTGCAGCGCTGGCGCAACCGGGAGTTGATGAAGAGCAGGCAGTGCGCGAAGTGTTGGGCACCAGCTTCCGCCAATTGACCCTGGGTCTGGTCCGCAGCTGGAACCTGGGTGAGCTGGCGAGTCTGGCGCATACCGGCTCCGCCCAGAGTGACCCGGCGGTGAAGGCCGTGAGCCTGGGGGTTCGGATCAGCGAGGCAGCCTTGCAGGGCTGGGACTCAGCCTCCATGACGCAACTTGTAGAGCAACTGGCCGGACTGGTCGGCCTGAGCCGGGAGGAGGCCATGCAGCAGGTGCTGGCCAGTGCCGATGAAGCGGTCAAGGTGGCCACCACATTTGGTGCCAGCAAGCTCTGCCACCTGATACCCCATACCGACCCGGAGCAAATCCGTCTGCAGAGAGAACAGCGCCAGGCGCGGCTGCTGCAACCGGATCTGCTGGTCATGCAGCAGGCCTTGCAGGAACTGGGAATGCTGGTGTCGCGCAAGGCGGACATCAATCTCGTGCTCGATACCCTGCTTCAGGGGTTGCACCAGGGGGCCGGGCTGGAGCGGGTGATGGTTGCAGTGCTGACCGACCAGCGCAGTCGCTTCACGGTGCGTCGGGCGGTGGGCGAGGGCAGCCAGCGCTGGCTCGACGGCTTCGTCCTGCCCGCCGGCCAATCAGAGCAACCCAATCTATTCAGCTACGTATTGCGTGCCCGCGAGACTCTCTGGATGGGTGTGCCCGCGAGTTATAGCCTGAGCGACCTGGTTACGCGGCCGATGCGCGAATGGCTGGGACAGGGGATGTTCTTCATTGCGCCGCTACTGGTGGGCAAGCGGGAGATCGGGGTGATCTACGCTGACTGCCGCCTTTCTGGACGGGCGTTACGGCACGAGCAGTTCGTGGCGTTCCAGCATTTCGCCCAGGCGGCGGGGCGCTGCCTGGAGGCGATGGCGCAGAAGAGTCAGGGCAGGTAGACCGTCAGGGTCTGGCCGGGCTTCAGGGCGCGGTCGCTGCGGGGGTTCCAGCGTTGAAGATGCTTCATCTCAACGTTGAAGCGCTTGGCGATCAGATAGAGGGAATCGCCCTGTTTGACCTTGTAGTAGGTCACTGACTCGCGGCCGTTGCTCTTGGACTTCCCCTTGCTGGTGGCGCTGGCGCTTGCGACCTGGGTGGCGCCGCCTTCAAGTTTCAGCACCTGGCCTGCCTTGAGGTGGTTGCCCTTGAGGTGGTTCCAGCGCTTGATGTCCTGCACAGTCACCTTGTACTGACGGGCGATGGTCGAAAGGTTGTCGCCCCTCTTGACCTTGTGGTTGCGTGCCGGGGTCGGCGCCGGGGCACTGGCGATGTTCTGGAAGAGCGGCTTGTCAGGTTTCAGTCCTGGCTCGACCGGGATGCTCAGCTGCTGGCCTACCCGCAGGTGGTTGCCGGAGAGGCCGTTGATCTCTTTCAGCGTCTTGACCGTGACGTGGTAACGGTTCGCGATGCCATGCAGGCTATCACCGTTGCGCACGCGGTACTGCTGCCAGTCCACCAGCATCTGGGGCTTCATCAGGGCAAGGTTGGCGGTCAGCAATTCGGCCTTGTCGGTGGGGACCAACAGGTGCTGCGGGCCATCCATGGTGATGCGTTTCTTGAAGGCCGGATTGAGCTGGTACATCTCATCGGCGTCCATGTCCGCCATCGCCGCCACGCGAGACAGGTCCAGGCGCTGCTGCTTGACTTCCACTACTTCGAAGTACGGCTCGTTGGCGATGGGGTTCAGGTTCACGCCATAGGCTTCCGGTGCCATCACCAGCTGCGACAGGGCCAGCAGCTTGGGTACGTAGTCCTGGGTTTCCTGGGGGAGCGGCAGGTTCCAGTAGTCGGTCGGCAGGCCGAGCTTCTGGTTGCGCTCGATGGCACGGCTGACGGTACCTTCGCCAGCATTGTAGGCAGCGAGGGCCAGCAGCCAGTCGCCGTTGAACATTTCGTGCAGGCGTTCGAGGTAGTTCAGGGCAGCGTTGGTGGACGCGGTGATGTCACGGCGGCCGTCGTACCAGTTGGTCTGGCGCAGGTTGAAGTGGCGACCGGTCGACGGAATGAACTGCCAGATGCCCACGGCATTGCTTCGCGAGTAGGCGAACGGGTTGTAGGCGCTTTCCACCACTGGCAGGAGGGCCAGCTCAAGGGGCATGTTGCGTTCTTCCAGGCGCTCCACAACGTAGTGGATATAAAGGCTGCCACGGTCGCTGGCGCTTTCCAGGAAGGAGGGCTTGCTCACGTACCAGAGGCGCTGGCGCTCGATGCGTGGGTTGACGCCGATCTCGTCTTGCAGCTTGAAGCCGTTGCGCATGCGTTCCCAGATGTCCTGGGGTTCGCGCTCGGTCTGCGCCTCTTCCAGCCACTGGGCCTGTTGCTGCATGGCCAGTGCGCGGTCGGTGTCGCGGCCCTGGTCATCGTCCTTCTGACCCGTGCCGGAGCAGCCGGCAATCGTGACGGCGCACACCACCACAAGCGCGCGCGCGGCTCGTGCCAATGCATCCAGGTCGAGATTTCTGATCGGCGAAGACAACATTGGCTGTGAGGTTTTTCCGGCAAAAAAGTCCGGCGATTCTAGGAATCGACCTATGGTTGGTCAAGTTTTCACCAATTCGCCAGAGCCTGACCGAGTGCTCAGAATTGGTCTTTCCAGGCTCGAAGGGTCGCGAAGACCTCGGCTGGCGTAGGGTTATCCCGACCCGCCCGCTCGTCGGCCATTTGTTTAACGGATGTTTCAGTCACCCGCAGGAAGGGGTTGGTCGCCAACTCGAGGGCGATGGTTGATGGCAGGCTGATACCGCCTTGCTCGCGCAGCCGGGTGACCTCATCGAAACGCTTGGAAGTGGCATGGTTGCCGGGCTCTACGGCTCTGGCGAAACGCAGATTGCTGAGCGTGTACTCGTGGGTGCAGAAGACCTGGGTGGCCGCCGGCAGCGCCGCCAGGCGATTGAGGGAGTGATGCATCTGCTCCGGCGTTCCTTCGAACAGCCGGCCGCAGCCGGCAGCGAACAGCGTATCGCCACAGAACAGCAGCGGTTGCCTGGTTTCCCCATGGTAGTAAGCGATATGGCCCAGGGTGTGGCCGGGTACTTCGATCACCTGGAACTCCAGTCCCAGTACCTGGACGGTGTCTCCGTCACCAAGCGCTTCGTCGCGGGCAGGAATCTTCTCCTGCACCGGGCCTAGTACGCGGGCGCCGGTTGCATCCTTCAGTCGCGCAACGCCGCCGACATGATCATGGTGATGATGGGTGACCATGATGTCGGTCAGCTTCCATCCGGGATGGGCTTCTAGCCAGGCCAGCACCGGTGCAGCGTCGCCGGGGTCGACCACGGCGCAGTGTCGGGTTGTGTCGTCCTGCAGCAGCCAGAGGTAGTTGTCGGAAAAGGCGGGGAGGGCATCGATCTGGATCATGAAGGGAGTCGCCAAGCAGAGAGCAATGGAGCATCTTAGGGCTCTCATGCAGGAGATTGCCATGACCGAAAAAGCATTCGCCCAAGCCGATGCCGACTGGCTGGAGCTGATCTCCGGGGCCCGCTCCTGGTTCTCCGGTCCCCTCGGTGGCCTGATGCTGTTCGAAGAGCAGCGCTTGCTGGAGGACGAGATGGCGCGCTACTTCGGCGGCTATCTGGTGCACTACGGACCCCGTGCGGAGTTGCCCCCAGGAGCCAAACAAATCCAGCGCTGCGTGCATCTCGGTGCGCCATTGCCCGGCGTGGAGATTGCCTGCGAAGAGTCCGCCTGGCCGCTCAGCGAACACGCCGCGGACGTGGTGGTGCTGCAACACGGCCTGGATTTCTGCCTTTCCCCCCATAGCCTGCTGCGTGAAGCCGCACGCAGTGTCCGTCCAGGCGGGCACCTGATCATCGTCGGGGTCAACCCATGGAGTGCCTGGGGCGTGCGCCACTACTTCGCTCGTGATGCCCTGCGCCGTGCCCGCTGCATCTCGCCGACACGGGTCAGCGACTGGCTGAACCTGCTGGGCTTCGCGCTGGAGAAACGCCGCTTCGGGTGCTATCGTCCGCCGCTTGCTTCGGCCGCCTGGCAAACACGCCTGGCTCGCCTGGAGCGCTGGGGCGCCGCCGGACAAGGGTTCGGTGCGGGCTTCTATCTATTGGTGGCGCGCAAGCTGGTGATCGGCCTGCGGCCACTGCGTCAGGCCCGGCGAGAGCCCATGGGCAAGCTGGTTCCCATGCCGGTGGCTAAGGTCAGCCGGTGCGATTCGAAACATGAGGCTTAAGTGAGCGATCTAGTCGAGATCTATACCGATGGCGCCTGCAAGGGCAATCCTGGTCCTGGCGGCTGGGGCGCCTTGCTGGTGTACAAGGGTGCCGAGCGCGAGCTCTGGGGTGGTGAGCGCGATACTACCAACAACCGCATGGAATTGATGGCCGCCATCATGGGGCTGGTAGCGCTCAAGCGTTCCTGCGAGGTGAAGATCATCACCGACTCCCAGTACGTGATGCAGGGCATCACCGAGTGGATGCCTAACTGGAAGAAGCGCGGCTGGAAGACCGCTGCCAAGCAGCCGGTGAAGAACGCCGACCTCTGGCAAGCCCTGGATGAGCAGGTCAATCGCCACACCGTGCGTTGGCAATGGGTACGCGGCCATACCGGCCACCCCGGCAACGAACGCGCCGACCAGTTGGCGAATCGGGGTGTCAGCGAACTCAACGCCCGTTAGAACCCGTTCACGATCAGTTGGGCGTCAGCCCTGCGGCGTTGAAAAGCAGTCTCGGAAAGTCGCTTGCGGCTAACGCGCTTCAGCGCGGCACGAAGGGGAGCGAAGCGAGTAATGCTCATTTACAGCTGTAAACTCCGCTTCCTCCCCTGTTTTTGCCTTGCATGGCCCTAGCTCGCAAGATCGTGAGCGGGCACTTAGAATTGCGCCCTTGCGGCAATCTCCTTCATAGGCCCTGAACATGCGTTTTGTAGTCCTCGATACTGAAACTACCGGCATGCCGGTCACCGACGGCCATCGCGTCATCGAGATCGGCTGCGTCGAGATGGAAGGCCGGCGCCTTACTGGTCGCCATTTCCACGTTTACCTGCAACCCGACCGTGAGGTGGATGAAGGCGCCATCGCGGTACACGGGATCACCAACGAATTCCTGGTGGGCAAGCCGCGCTTCAAGGACGTCGCTGACGAATTCTTCGAGTTCATCAAGGGCGCCGAGCTGATCATCCATAACGCGGCGTTCGACATCGGCTTCATCAACAACGAATTCGCCCTGCTGGGGCAGTCCGATCGCAGCGACGTCACCGAGCACTGCACCGTGCTCGACACCCTGATGATGGCCCGCGAGCGCCACCCGGGGCAGCGCAACAGCCTGGACGCCCTGTGCAAGCGCTACGACGTCGACAACTCCAACCGTGAACTGCACGGCGCATTGCTCGACGCCGAGATCCTCGCTGACGTCTACCTGGCGATGACCGGAGGCCAGACCAACCTGTCTCTCGCCGGCGAAGGTAGCGAGGGCAGCGGTGGTCGAGCCCAGGCTTCACCGATCCGTCGCCTGCCGGCCGATCGCACGCCCAGCCGGGTGATCCGCGCCAGTGAGGAAGAGTTGGCCGCCCACGCTTCGCGCCTGGCCGCCATCGAGAAAGCCGCCGGGGCTCCGGCTCTCTGGGTGCAGATGGACGCTCCACCAGCTTCCTGATTGCGACCTTTACGTACAGCCAGTGGCTGCGGGGGTACCACCCCTGTGATCGAGCTTCTACCCTGAGGGCATAGGCGGGCAGGCCCGCCCCTCAGGGAGCCACAATGTATAAAGAGCTCAAGTTCCCCGTCCTCATCGTCCATCGCGACATCAAGGCCGATACCGTTGCCGGTGACCGGGTTCGCGCCATCGCCCGAGAACTGGAGCAGGAAGGCTTCACCATCCTCTCTACCGCCAGTTCCGCCGAAGGCCGCATCGTCGCTTCCACCCACCACGGCCTTGCGTGCATTCTGGTCGCCGCCGAAGGCGCCGGGGAAAACCAGCGATTGCTGCAGGACATGGTGGAGCTGATCCGCGTGGCCCGCGTGCGTGCGCCACAGCTGCCGATATTTGCCCTGGGCGAGCAGGTGACCATCGAGAACGCACCCGCCGAGGCGATGGCAGACCTCAACCAGCTACGTGGTCTGCTTTATCTCTATGAGGACACGGTGCCCTTCCTTGCCCGCCAGGTGGCCCGAGCTGCGCGCAACTACCTGGAAGGCCTGCTACCGCCATTCTTCCGGGCGCTGGTGGAACACACCGCGCAATCCAACTATTCCTGGCACACGCCTGGCCACGGCGGTGGTGTGGCCTACCGCAAGAGCCCGGTGGGGCAGGCGTTTCACCAGTTCTTCGGCGAGAACACGCTGCGCTCGGACCTCTCGGTATCGGTGCCGGAACTGGGCTCGTTGCTGGATCACACAGGTCCCCTGGCCGAAGCCGAGGCCCGGGCCGCGCAGAACTTCGGCGCCGACCATACCTTCTTCGTGATCAACGGCACTTCGACCGCCAACAAGATCGTCTGGCATTCGATGGTTGGCCGCGACGACCTGGTGCTGGTGGATCGCAACTGTCACAAGTCGATCGTCCATTCCATCATCATGACTGGCGCCATCCCGCTGTACCTGACGCCGGAACGAAACGAGCTGGGCATCATCGGACCGATTCCGCTACGCGAGTTCAGCCGTGAGTCGATCAAGGCGAAGATCGATGCCAGTCCGCTCGCCAAGGGGCGCGAGCCGAAGGTCAAGCTGGCGGTGGTGACCAACTCCACCTACGACGGTCTCTGCTACAACGCAGAAATGATCAAGCAGGCACTGGGCGATTCGGTGGAAGTGTTGCACTTCGACGAGGCCTGGTACGCCTATGCAGCGTTCCACGATTTCTACGCCGGCCGCTACGGCATGTGCACCCAACGCGAGGAGCGCTCGCCGCTGGTATTCACCACCCACTCCACACACAAGCTGCTGGCAGCATTCAGTCAGGCGTCGATGATCCATGTACAGGACGGTGGCGCTCGCCGGCTCGACCGGCACCGCTTCAACGAAGCGTTCATGATGCACATATCGACCTCGCCGCAGTACGGCATCATCGCCTCGCTCGATGTGGCTTCCGCAATGATGGAAGGGCCGGCCGGGCATTCGCTGATCCAGGAAACCTTCGATGAGGCCCTGCGCTTCCGCCGCGCCCTGGCCAATGTGTGGCAGAACCTTGCGGCGGACGACTGGTGGTTCGACATCTGGGAGCCGCCCCTGGTCGAGGGAACCGATGCCGTCAGTACCGTGGACTGGCTGTTGCGCCCGGATGCGGACTGGCACGGTTTCGGCGATGTGGCAGACGACTACGTGCTGCTCGATCCGATCAAGGTCACCCTGGTAACGCCGGGCCTGACCGCTGACGGCAAGCTGGGCGAACAGGGCATTCCCGCGGCGGTGGTCAGCAAGTTCCTCTGGGAGCGGGGGCTGGTGGTGGAGAAGACCGGCCTCTATTCATTCCTGGTGTTGTTCTCCATGGGCATCACCAAAGGCAAGTGGAGCACCTTGCTCACTGAGTTGCTGGAGTTCAAGCGCGGTTACGACGCCAATCAGCCGCTGAGCGATGCGTTGCCCTCGATCGCCACTGGACATGGGGCCCGATATGCCGGCATGGGGCTGCGCGACCTCTGCGACGCGCTGCACGCCTGCTATCGCAACAGCGCCACACCCAAGGCGCTGCGACGCATGTACACCAAGCTGCCGGAGTTGGCGATGAAGCCGGCTGACGCCTATGACAAGCTGGTCCGTGGCGACGTGGAGCCGGTGCCCCTGGACAACCTGCAAGGGCGCATCGCCGCTGTGATGCTGGTGCCCTATCCGCCGGGCATCCCTTTGATCATGCCGGGCGAGCGCTTTACGGCTGAAACACGCGCGATAATCGACTATCTGGAGTTCGCGCGAACCTTCGACATCAGCTTCCCGGGCTTCGATATCGACGTCCATGGGCTCAACTGTCAGGAAAGTCCTACAGGTCGCTGCTATACAGTGGACTGCATCAGGGAATAAATCGGACTGCGGGGGAACGCGATGGCGACTGGGGAAGTGGCGAAGCCTCGCGGCAGAATGGGGTTCTGGACCTGCACCGCGCTGGTGGTGGGCAACATGATCGGCTCGGGCGTGTTCCTCCTTCCCTCGAGCCTGGCCGCCTACGGTGGCCTCAGCCTGTTCGGCTGGCTGATCTCCAGCACCGGAGCGGTGATCCTTGCGTTGACCTTTGCCCGTCTGGCGAGGCTCAACCCCTCGGCCGGGGGACCTTATGCCTATACCCGCGACGGATTTGGAAACTTTGCCGGCTACCTCTGCGCCTGGACCTACTGGAAGGCTGCGTGGATAGGCAATGCGGCCATCTCCGTGACCCTGGTGGGCTACCTGCAGGTCTTCATTCCCGCGCTGCGCGATCCGGTGCTGATGGTGGGCACCGCAATCGGCGCGATCTGGCTCTGCACCCTGATCAACCTGCGCGGCATCGGCGCATTCGGCCTGGCACAGAACATTCTTACCGCGCTCAAGCTCATCCCACTGCTGCTGGTGGGTATTCTCGGCTGGTTTTCCTTCCATCCCGAATACCTGCGAATTCCCGAGGTCAGCGAGCTGCCGCCAGGCGCTGGCGGATACGCCAATGCCATCGCCACCACGGCGGCACTCACGCTCTGGTCATTCATTGGCCTGGAGTCGGCGACCGTGCCGGCGGATGATGTCGACGACCCCAAACGCACCATCCCACGTGCCACGGTGTTTGGGACCCTGGTGGCGGCCGGGGTCTACATCCTTTCCATTACTGCCGTACAAGGCGTTCTGCCGCCCGACGTGCTGATGCATTCCACGGCGCCTTTCGCCGATGCAGCGCGGGTGCTGGTGGGGGAGTGGGGCTATCACCTGGTGGCCGGCGGCGCGGTGATCGCCTGCCTGGGCGCGCTGAATGGCTGGGTCCTGCTGCAGGGCCAGATTCCGATGGCCACCGCCCGCGATGGCCTGTTGCCTGAATCTCTGGCGCAGACCAACAAGTACGGCGTGCCGGCCCATGGCCTACTGGTTTCCGGTGTGTTGGTCACTGCGCTGGTGCTGGTGGATGGCCAGGGCGACCTGGTGGACGTGTTCAACGTCATCATCCTGCTCGGCACCATGACAGGCGTGGTGCCTTATGCCTTCTGCACCGCAGCGCTGCTGCAGCAACTGGCGGTGAAGCCCGGCGACTTCTCCGAGCGCGAACGTGGTCGGCTAGTGGCCATCGGCGTGTTGGGCTTCGTCTATTCCATCTGGGCCCTCTACGGCACCGGCGAGCAGGCCATCTTCTGGGGCTTCCTCGTGCTCATGGCCGGCATTCCGCTCTATACCTGGCGGCAGTGGCGCAATCGGGTGCAGGCCGAGGCGGCCGTCAGAGCCAATGGCTGACGGCCCACCAGCCGAGTACGCCCATTACGATGGTGTAGGGCAGGGCCATCCACACCATGCGGCCGTAGGACAGGCGCACCAGCGGTGCCACGGATGAGGTGAGCAGGAAGAGGAAGGCCGCCTGGCCGTTGGGCGTGGCGACACTGGGCAGGTTTGTACCGGTGTTGATGGCCACCGCCAGGGTGTCGAAATGCTCGCGGGTCATGTTCCCGGCATCCAGCGCGTTCTTCACTTCGGTGATGTAGATAGTGGCAACGAAGACGTTGTCGCTGATGGCCGAGAGCAAACCGTTGGCGATGAACAGCATCCCCGGTTGCTGGTCCACCGGCATCGCCAGTACCGCGTGGATGATCGGGGTGAACAGGTGCTGCTGCTGGATCACCGCCACCACCGCGAAGAAGGTCACCAGCAGGGCGGTGAAGGGCAGGGCGTCCTGGAATGCGCGGCCAATCTGGTGCTCGTCGGTGATGCCGTTGAAACTGGTGATCAGCACGATCACCAGCAGGCCGATCAGTCCCACTTCCGCCACATGCAGCGCCAGGCAGAGGATGAGAATCAGCGCTGCCACGCCCTGGACCATCAGCGCCAGACGCTGGTTCTGGGTGCGCCGCAGGTTCTCTTCATGGGCGAAGTCAGCCAGCACCTGCCGTACGCTGTCTGGCAACTGGGCGCCGTAACCGAACCAGCCCAGTTTCTCCAGCAGCACGCAAGTCAACAGGCCCGCCGCCAGCACCGGCATCGACACCGGCGCTACGTTCAGGAAGAAGTCCTTGAAGTGCCAGCCGGCCTCGTGGCCGATCAGCAGGTTCTGCGGTTCGCCCACCAGGGTGCAGACACCGCCCAGGGCGGTGCCCACGGCGGCATGCATCAGCAGGCTGCGGAGGAAGGCACGGAAGGTCTCCAGATCCTCGCGGCTGGAGTTGGCGACGTCGTGGTCGGAGTCGGGGCTGTGCTCATCGCCCGCACCCTTGCCGGAGGCTACGCGGTGGTACACGCCGTAGAACCCGAGGGCAACGCTGATGATCACGGCAGTCACGGTCAGCGCGTCAAGGAAAGCCGAAAGGAAGGCCGCCAGCAGGCAGAACATCAAGGCCAGCAGGGTCTTGCTGCGCACGCCGAGCAGCAGGCGGGAAAACAGCAGGAGCAACAGGTCCTTCATGAAATAGATACCCGCCACCATGAACATCAGCAGCAGGATCACTGGAAAGTTGTGCTTGAGCTCCTCGTAAACCGCGTCGGGTGTCGCCAGGCCGAGCAGTATTGCCTCCAACACCAGGAGCCCGCCCGGCAGCAGGGGATAGCACTTGAGAGCCATGCCCAAGGCGAAGATGAACTCACCTACCAGCAACCACGAGCACACCACCGGGCCGAGAAGCCAGAGCACTACGGGATTCAGCACCAGGAAGCCGATGATCGTCAGCTTGTACCAGCGCGGCGAGTTGCCGAGGAAATTGCGGCCGAGGGCGACGGCGGGCGAGGCGGGCATCGGGGTTGTCCTTGGACTTGTGGTTACAGATGGGCGCAGGGAAAGTGACAGCCTGGTCCCGGTAGATCAAGCGTTTAAGCCGGCTTTTCGATGTGAAGTGGCAATTGCATGGCGTGGCCTGCGTCACAGTGGGCAGCATCGACTTTTACTTCGTGCTTGTTATAGTTGCCGGGCTTCCTGAATGACACTTTTTCTGTGGCGCACGCCGAGGACTGACCCGTGCCTGATTACAAAGCCTTCCGCGTAGAGTTGGCAGACAAGATCGCCCATGTGCAGATCAATCGTCCGGAAAAGATCAACGCGATGAATGCCGATTTCTGGAAAGAGATCGTCGATGTATTCCGCGAGATCGAGGATAACGATGAAGTTCGGGTAGTGGTGCTTTCCGGCGCGGGCAAGCATTTCTCCTCGGGCATCGACCTGATGATGCTCGCCTCCGTCGGTGCCCAACTTGGTCCGGATGCTGGTCGCAACGCACGCGCCCTGCGCCGCAAGATTCTAGAGCTGCAAGCCTCGTTCAACGCTGTCGACAACTGCAGCAAACCGGTGATCGCGGCTATCCAGGGCTACTGCCTGGGTGGCGCCATTGACCTGATTTCAGCTTGCGACATGCGTTACTCGACCGCCGATGCGCAGTTCTCCATCAAGGAAATCGACATCGGCATGGCGGCTGACGTCGGCACCCTGCAGCGCCTGCCGCGCATCATCGGCGACGGCATGATGCGCGAACTGGCCTATACCGGCCGCACCATCGACGGTGAAGAGGCGCAGCGCCTCGGGCTGGTCAATCGAACCTACGCCGACCAGGTCGCCCTGCTCGACGGGGTGTTCGGCATCGCCCATCAGATCGCCGCCAAGTCCCCTATCGCCGTACGCGGAACCAAGGAAATGATCCGCTACATGCGCGACCACCGGGTCGACGATGGCCTCGAATACATCGCCACCTGGAACGCCGCCATGTTGCAATCGGCCGACCTGCGCGTGGCCATGACAGCCCACATGAGCAAGCAGAAGCCAGAGTTCGCTGACTAATGCGATTCCGCACACTCGCGCGGGAGGCGCATTAAGGCATGGTCACTGGAGTCACTTCGCTGGGGCTGGTGCGCGACGAACTGTTCGCCACCATGGAGCATGCGGAACAGAGCCTCGAGCAATTCATTGCCGAGCGTCAGAACGGCAGCCTTTTGCAGCTGGCCGTGGAAGCCATGCACCAGGTACGTGGAACGCTCAACCTGATCGAGCTCACCGGCGCCGAACTGCTGGCCCAGGAGCTGCTGGACCAGGCCACCGACATTCCCACGGGAGCGGGCGAGGAGCGCGACGTCCAGCTGGCAGCGCTGAGCAATGCACTGCATGTGCTGCGCCGCTACCTGGAGAATCTCGACCTGCATCGCCAGGAAATGCCGGAGCTGCTGCTGCCCGCCATCAACGACCTGCGTCAGGCTGGCGGCCAGCCGCCACTGCCGGAGAGTTACTTCTTCAGCGTCCGCCTGGACCAGGCGCGTCGTGTCGCGGTGGAGGTTCGGTTGCCGGAAGGTGCCGATCCCGACGCCCTGGCCCGGCGTTTCCGTCAGGCCTATCAGCAAGGGCTGCTCGGCTTCCTGCGCGGACAAAAGGTATCCAGTGCGCTGCGCACGATGGAGCGCGCACTTGGTGGCCTCGAACGCCTGTATGGCGATCAGCCCCGTGGCCGCCTGTGCTGGATCGGTGCGGCCGCAATCGAGTCGCAACTGGCCGGCCAACTGTTGGCGCGCAAGTCGCGCAAGCAGCTGTTTTCGCGGCTGGACCGTGAGCTGAAGTCGCTGCTGGCCAACGCCGCCTACGAGGCGCCGCGTAATCTGCAGAAGGAACTCCTCTACCTGGTTGCGTTGGCCGACAGCCAGGCACCTCGCTCCCAGGAACTGCGCGAAGTCTTCGGCATGACCGCGCTGCCTTTTACCGACCAGCTCCTGGAGCAGGAATACCAGCGTCTGTCCGGCCCTGGTCAGGCGGTTATGCGTTCGCTGTCCTCGGCCATCTTCGAGGAGCTGAACAGCGTCAAGGATATGATCGACCTGATCGAGCGCGGCACTGCGCCGGGCGAGTCCTTTGGAAGCCTGCACGCTCTGCTCGGAAAGCTGGCCAAGACGCTCGTCATGGTCGGCCTGAACTCCCCCGGCAATGCCTTGCAGGTACAGCTGCCGATGGTGGCGGCCTGGGGCGCAAGCAAACCAGTCGATTCCAGCGAACTGCTCAAGCTCGCCGATGCGGTGCTTTATGTGGAAAGCATGGTGGCCGGCCTCGATAGCGGCGAGCGCCGAGGCGTGCGCCAGGCCGTCGAGCCGGGGCATGAAGCGGAGTCCTTCGCCAATCATCAACTGGCCGAAGCGCGTATCGTGGTGCTGGATGAAGCCCAGGCGGGGCTGTCCCTGGCCAAGCGGGCCATCACTGCGTATCTCGAATCGAACGGCGACAAATTGCACCTGGCCAACGTACCGGTAAGTCTGCAAGCCGTGCGTGGCGGGCTGTGGTTCCTCGGTCAGGAGCGCGCCGCCGCCCTGGTTGCCGCCTGCGCGGAATACATCCAGCAGCAGATGCTGGAAACCTCCTTGATGCCTTCGGAGCAGATGCTTGAAACCCTGGCAGATGCCCTGACCAGCCTCGAGTATTACCTCGAAGGCGGCGCCGGCATGCGTCGTGGCTTCCAGACCGATGTGCTCGACCTGGCCGCCAATAGCGTGCGCGCCCTCGGCTTGCCGGTGGCGGCCTGATATGGCGGGCGAGCGCTGGCAGTCGGGCTTGCTGGATGCCTCGGCACCTGGTGGCTGGGCCGTGGCCCACTGCCGCCAGCAGTTCCTCACTGACAGCAATGGCGTGCTGTTTCCCCGTGAGTGGCTGAAGCGCCAGGAGTTGCCGGTGCTCGCCGAGCATGGCATCGGTCACTTCGATGGTGACCCTATCTACCTGCTGGAGCTGGCTCACCCGGCCGACGTGGCTGGCTGCTTCTGGCAGGGTCTGCGCCAGGTGATGTTGCAGGGTGATCCGGATACCTTCCGCATGCTCGGTTACGCCAGCCAGATTGGTACCTGGGCGGACCAGAACCGTTTCTGCGGCAGCTGTGGTCAGCGTATGGAGCAGGTCACGGGCGAGCGTGCAATGCGCTGCCCGAGCTGTGAAGTTCACCATTATCCGCGGCTGTCACCGAGCATGATCGTGCTGGTGAGTCGTGGCGACGAGTTGTTGCTGGCGCGCTCGCCACGCTTCGTCAGTGGCGTCTACAGCACGCTGGCGGGTTTCGTCGAACCCGGCGAGTCCGTGGAAGAGTGCGTGGCTCGCGAGGTGCGGGAAGAGGTCGGCGTAGAAATCGGCAATATCCAGTACATCTCCAGCCAGAACTGGCCGTTCCCGCATTCGCTGATGCTTGGCTTCCACGCCGAATACCGTAGTGGTGAGATCGTGCCGCAGCCCGGTGAGATCGAAGATGCCCGCTGGTTCCCCGTGGATGCGCTGCCGCCATTGCCGGCGCAGCGCTCCATCGCGCGTTACCTCATCGACCTCTACGTTGCGCGTCGTCTCGGCCTAGCCGATCCAGTGTTGCCACACTAGACGCGCGGTCAGCGCCAGTACCACCAGGATGAACACCGGGCGGATGAACTTGGCGCCGCCCTTGATGGCGGTGCGTGCGCCGAGGAAGGCACCAGCCATCAGCGCCACCCCCATGCTGATACCCAGTGCCCAGGCGACCTGGCCGGCGGCGATGAAGACCACCAGGGCCATGGCGTTGCTGACGAAGTTCATGCTGCGGGCGACGCCGCTGGCGCGCACCAGGTCCAGGGGATAGAGCAGCAGGCTGCTGACGGTCCAGAAGGCGCCAGTGCCAGGGCCGGCCACACCGTCGTAGAAACCCAGTCCGAGGCCCTGGGGCCATTGGCAGTCACGGGGTATCGGTGCGTCCTGGCTGTGCTCGACATCCGGCGTCTTGCCGAACAAGAGGTAGAGGCCACATCCGAAGACCACCACCGGCAGCATCTGGTTGAGCCATGCAGCGGGTAGCCAGTGAGCGATCACCGCGCCCAGTGCGGCGCCGATGGCCGTGGCGATCAATGCGTTGCGCCATTTCGATGGGTCGAACAGCTTGCGCCGGTAGAAGGTGTAGCTGGCGGTGGCGGAGCCGAAGGTGGCGCAGAGTTTGTTGGTGCCCAGCACCAGGTGGGGCGGCAGACCCGCAGTGAGCAGGGCGGGGATGGTCAGCAGGCCGCCGCCGCCCGCGATGGCATCGATGAATCCGGCAAGAAAGGCAACGGCGGCGAGAATCGCCAGGGTGGCGGGATCGACCGCCAGCTCGAAGGGGATTGGCATGGAAAACGAGGTCCGTGTCTACAACTGCCGCGTGGCTTGTGGCTGCGGCTTTGGGAGTTGCGCATAATGCCGGCATTTTCACGCATAAGGAATGGGCTCCATGCAGTATGACGGCCTGGCCTGGGCTACTGCCCTGCTGGCGGTGTTGGTCGCGGTAGTGGCGGGACGCATTCTCTTCGACCGCAGCTGGTTCCTCGGCTGGCTCCGTGGCACCTGTGGGCTGGCATTCCTCGCCCTGGCGTTGCTGGTAGCGTTGGTGGCCCGGGATCTGTGGAGCTACAGCACGCTACCCGAAGACAAGCCATTGGTGACCCTGAGCTTCAAATCCATGGGGCCGCAGAGCTATCAGGTCACCTTGCTCGAGGGGGCTACCGAGCGCGAACTGCTGCTGGATGGCGACCTTTGGCAGCTGGATGCGCGCCTGTTCAAGTGGAAAGGGTTGGGCAACCTGCTGGGGCTTCAGCCGGGATACCGCCTGGAGCGGTTGTCGGGTCGCTTCCTGGCCATCGAGCAGCAAGCCCTGGCCCAGCACCCGCGCGCGCAACTGGCGAGCAGCCCCTACGGCGTCGATCTTTGGCGCTGGCTGCGTCTGGCACAGCGCGACTTCTTCCTTTTCGTGCCTGAGGCTCAGCGTGTGACCTATCTGCCGATGGCTGACGGTGCGGTGTATTCCGTGAGTCTGTCACCCACAGGCCTGCTGGCCCAGCCACTGAACCAGGTGGCCAAGGAAGCGTTGAAGGACTGGCGCTGATTCCAGGACATCTCACTGCGGGAGCGAATTCACTCCCACAGAATCCTGGACATGAAAAAGGGAGCCCTCGGGCTCCCTTTTTCATGGGCGTGAGCCTCAGGAGAGGAAGCCGCCGTCGACGTTCAGTGCAACGCCGGTGGTGTAGCTGGAGGCATCGCTGGCCAAATACAGAACGGTGCCAGCCATCTCGCTCGGGTCGGCAACGCGCTTGAGCGGGATGCGCTGCAGGGCGACGTTGAGGATGGCATCGTTCTTCACCAGGGCCGAAGCGAACTTGGTGTCGGTCAGGCCCGGCAGCAGGGCGTTGCAGCGGATGCCGAACTGGGCGCATTCCTTGGCGAAGACCTTGGTCATGCTGATCACGGCGGCCTTGGTCACGGAGTAGATGCCCTGGAACTCGCCTGGGGAAACGCCGTTGATGGAAGCGACGTTGATGATGCTGCCACCACCGTTCTGCTTCATCAGCTTGCCGCCTTCGATGGACATGAAGTAGTAGCCACGGATGTTGACGTCCACGGTCTTCTGGAAGGCCGACAGGTCGGTGTCCAGCACGTTGCAGAACTGTGGGTTGGTCGCGGCGTTGTTGACCAGGATGTCGAGGCGTCCGAACTTCTCGCGGATCTCGGCAAAAACGTTCTGGATCTGTTCCATCTCGCCGATGTGGCAGGCGATGGCGGTGGCCTTGCCGCCTTCGGCGATGATGGCATCGGCGACGGCCTGGCAGCCCTCGATCTTGCGGCTGGAAACGATCACGTGGGCACCTTGCTGGGCCAGCAGCTTGGCGATGGCTTCACCGATGCCGCGGCTGGCGCCTGAAACGAAGGCGATCTTGCCGTCGAGGTCGAACAGGTTGGTCTTGGACATGGGGTTCCCCTTGTTGTAAGCCGGTTTACAGCCGTGATTGGTTGATGACCTGCAGGCTCATCTGCTCCAGCAGCTTGTTCATGTGGATGAACTGGGCGAAGCGCTTGTCCTGGGTCTGGCCGTGGAAGTAGCGGTAGTAGATCTGCTGCACGATGCCGGCCAGGCGGAACAGGCCGTAGGTGTAGTAGAAATCGAGGTTGGTAATGGGCGGCAGGCCGGCGCGCTCGGCGTAGTAGTCGGCGAACTCCTGGCGGGTCAGCATGCCCGGCAGGTGGCTCGGCTGGCGGCGCATCAGTTGCACCGGCGCTGGGTCCTTGGCCTCGATCCAGTACGCCAGGGTGTTGCCCAGGTCCATCAACGGATCACCGATGGTGGTCAGCTCCCAGTCCAGTACGCCGATGATCTTCAGCGGGTCATTCGGATCGAGAATGACGTTGTCGAAGCGGTAGTCGTTATGCACGATGGCCGGCTTGTGGTGGTCTGCGGGCATCTTGTCCTTGAGCCAGGCCTTCACCGGTTCCCAGGTCGGGGCGTCCGGAGTCGTGGCCTTCTCATAGCGGTCGGTCCAACCCGCGATTTGGCGCTGCACGTAGCCTTCCGGTTTGCCCAGGTCGCCCAGGCCGCAGGCGTTGTAGTCGACCTTGTGCAATTCGACCAGCTTGTCGATGAAGCTCAGGCAAAGCTCACGGGCCTGGCCTTCCTCGAGCTTCATGTCGGCTGGGAGGTCGGCGCGCAGGATCACGCCCTTCACCCGCTCCATCACGTAGAACTCAGCACCGATCACCGATTCGTCAGTGCAGTGCACGTACGCCTTCGGGCAGTAGGGGAAGCCGGAATTGAGCTGGTTGAGGATGCGAAACTCACGGCCCATGTCATGGGCGGATTTCGCCTTGTGGCCGAAGGGTGGACGGCGCAGCACGAACTCCTGGTCGGGGTATTCCAGCAGGTAGGTCAGGTTGGATGCACCGCCAGGGAACTGGCTGATGCGCGGGGTGCCGGTCAGGCCTGGAATGTTGGCCTTCAGGTATGGGTCGATAACAGCGGCGTCGAGCTCTTCGCCTTCGCGGATGCGGGTGGACTGATCAGTAAGCGTCATGCTTATCCCTTCTACTTATGATGGGGGCCCGAGACTATTCGCTAATCTAATGCCGCCTTGGCGGCGTCACAAGCTGAACGAGCCGTTATAGACAAAGGTGTTGCAGCACAATCAGGCTGCCTGATTCGCCTGTGCCGTCTGCATCGGGCGAAAAAAAAACCGGAGCCCTGGGACTCCGGTTTCTTGTTCGTGATCTGAGCGTTGAGCTTAGACCGGGAACAGTTCGCCGAGCTTCATCGCCAGCATCATGTCGCCTTCGGCGCGCAGCTTGCCGGCCATGAAGGCCTGCATGCCGTCGGTTTCGCCGGTCATGATGCCGACCAGGGTGGCGCTGTCCATGATCAGGGTGACGTTCGGATTCGGGGCATCACCCTGCTGTACGTCGCAGGTGCCATCCTTGACTACCAGGTAGTGGTTGTCGCCATCTTCGATGTTGAACTGGAATACCAGGTCCAGGCCAGCGGCGGCACCGGCGTTGAACTTGGACTGCATGGTTTTGACGATGTCAGCAACGTTGGTCATGGTGTTTTCCTTTTTCTAGGGTTTTATCCAGCGGCCCTTCCGGCCGCGGTGGGCCGGACTCAGCGATAAGTGATGAGTTCCGGCGCCTTCAACAGTTCCAGATGCACATGACTGTTGAAGGAAGCCAGGGTCACTTCGCTTCCACGGAACTTCAGGCGGCTGAGCGAGGTGTTTACGATCTGCCAATTGAGGCTGAAGGCGCTGTCGGCCGGTACACCCGCTACCAGGTGGAGCAGGGCGGTGATGGTGCCGCCCGAGGTGAACACGGCAATGTTCTGCTTGCTGTCAGCGTCGGCCAGGACACGTTCAAGACCACCACGGACCTGCTCGACGAAGGCGGACCAGCTCTGTAGGCCAGGCTTGTCGTACTCACCGGAGACCCAGCGCAGCACCAGCTTGGAGAACAGGCGCTGGAACTCGGCGCGGTTCTGCACGGCGTTGCGCAGCACGTGCAGCGCTTCGGGTTCTTCTGGAAGCAAATCCGGGAGCAGGGCGCGAATCACCGCGTCGGCATCGAATTCGTTGAAGGCTGGATCGATCTGGATTGCAGGAGCGCCAAGACCGGCAGCGTCGAACTGTGCGAGTGCGGCCTGGGCGGTATGCTGCTGGCGACGCAGGTCGCCGCTGTAGCAACGATCCAGACGCAGGCCCAGTTGGGCAAGGTGGGCGCCGAGTACTTCGGCCTGGCGGATGCCGGTGGGCGAGAGGACATCGTAGTCATCGGCGCCGAAGGAGGCCTGGCCATGTCTTATCAGATAGATGCTGCCCACGTACTGGCGTCCCGTGAGGTTGAAAGTTCCGCGAGGGTATGAGGAAGCCAGGGGGCTGTCAACGAAAAAACATACGCTTGTTTGAATGCATTCCCACTGTTTATGCAGACGTTTCCGTTAACTGGCGAGCCGGGAATGGCGCCGTTATGCTTGCGGGTCTTCGCGCCACCGAAAGGCCGGTGCCAGTTGGGATAACAAAGGGGATTCAAGTGGAGTTCTTTGCCGAGTACGCAGGTTTTCTGGCCAGGACCGTGACTGTGCTGGTGGCCATCCTTGTCGTGCTGGTGGCCATCGCGGCGTTGCGTGGCCGCAACCGTCGTGTGGCCAGCGGTCATCTGGATGTACGCAAGCTCAACGACTTCTACAGGGACCTGCGCGAGCGCCTGGAGCACTCGGTGCTGGACAAGTCGCACGTGAAAGCCGCGCGCAAGGCTGAAGCCAAGGCAGCGAAGAAAGCCAAGAAGACGGCCGAGATGAAGCCACGGGTCTTCGTGCTGGACTTCGATGGCGACATCAAGGCTTCGGCAACTGATCACCTTCGCCATGAAGTGACCGCACTGCTGTCGATGGCCACGGACAAGGACGAAGTGGTGGTGCGACTGGAAAGCGGGGGTGGCATGGTACACAGCTACGGCCTGGCTTCGTCGCAACTGGCGCGCATTCGCGATGCTGGCGTACCGCTCACGGTCTGCGTGGACAAGGTCGCGGCCAGTGGTGGTTACATGATGGCGTGCATCGGCAACAAGATTCTCGCAGCGCCTTTCTCCATCATCGGTTCCATCGGTGTCGTTGCGCAGCTGCCAAATGTGCATCGACTGCTGAAGAAGCACGATATCGACTTCGAGGTGCTTACCGCCGGCGAGTACAAGCGCACGCTGACTGTGTTCGGCGAAAACACCGATAAGGGCCGGCAGAAGTTCCAGGAGGACCTGGAAACTACTCATGAGCTGTTCAAGGGCTTCGTCGGGCGCTATCGCCCGCAGCTGGATATGGCTGAGATCGCCACGGGCGAGGTCTGGCTGGGCATGGCGGCGCGGGACAAGCAACTGGTGGACGAGCTGAGTACCAGTGACGAGTACCTTGCCACGCGGGCCAAGGAAGCAGAACTGTTCCATTTGCACTTTGCCGCTCGCAAGAGCTTGCAGGAGCGCGTAGGGCTTGCCGCCAGTGTGACGATCGATCGTGTGCTGCTGAGCTGGTGGGAGCGGCTGAGCCAGCAGCGTTTCTGGCAGTAAACCCGATCTGCGCCAGGCCCTCTCAACCGCCTGCATTGAGCGACTCGGTTTCCCAAAAGCGAGTCGCCGCGTGTTTTTGTCGCACGCTGCCCCCCTCATCTCTCTCCTTCACTACCGTCGGCAAGATCTTGGCTAACTCCAGTTACCGACGGAGAAGTGCCGCCACGACTGCCGATAGTGGAGACAGAAGCAAGCGCAAGGAAACCCGGTTGTTCCTTTTCCTGGTGGCGTGTCTGTTTCCCATCCTTGCCGTGATGATCGTCGGCGGATACGGCTTCATCGTCTGGATCTACCAGATGATCGCCGGGCCCTCCTGTGTAAAGGGCTGATCGACCGCCGGCTCAGTGCGTCCCAGGTCAAGGTCGCGGTGCTTTCCACGTTCCGGCACCGCAGCTTCGACCTTGCCGACATACCCATGGTGTTCAAACCGCAGAGCGACCTGTTCATCCTCAACTACATCGCCAACCACATCATCCAGAGCGGCGCGGTCAATCAAGACTTCATCGACAAGCACGTCAGGTTCGCCCAGGGCGCCGAAGTCATCGGCTACGGGCTGAGGCCTACCGACCCGCTGGAACAAAAGGCGAAGAACGCGGCCAAGGCCAACACCTGGTCCGACATCGTTTTCGACGAGTTCGCTGCTTACGTGAAGCTCTATACCCTCGAGCGTGCGGCCAAGGAATCCGGGGTTTCCGCCGCGCACCTGAAAGCCCTGGCCGAGATGTATGCCGACCCGAAGCGCAAGGTGGTGTCGTTCTGGACAATGGGTTTCAACCAGCACACGCGTGGGGTCTGGGCGAATAACCTGATCTACAACATTCATCTGCTCACCGGGAAGATCAGCGGAGCCGGTAATAGTCCATTTTCTCTCACCGGCGCGCTGGCTTCGGGCGAGGCTACCTGCATCGACTGTCACAAGGGGATCGCACACCACCTCCCTGACATGACTGGTGTGAAAGGGTGGCAGTAGCGCTCCAGGTTGGTGGTTATCAGGTCAGCTCGGGCAGCAACACGCTCTTCCACAGGGACTGTTCGTACTGCGGTTTGAAGAATCCGAAGTGGCCGATGTTCTGCTCGCCCACATCGGCGGGCGCGATGCGTTTGAAGCGTTTCTCTGCCTGGCGATAGAAGCTGTGCAGCGACTCGGTGTTGCGCCCGGACATCATCTCGTCGTCGGTAAAGGAGATCGAGGTGATGGGCGTACGTACCGCGGAAAAAGCCTCCCTCACTTCTTCGCCTTCAGCGCCCACGGCGTACTCCGGGTCCAGGCACCAGCGCCGCCACTGATTGATTACTCCCTTGGGCAGGTCGCCCACCATCCCCAAGCGCTTGCCGGGGAAGTAACCGGCCAGAGGCGTAACCAGCGGGGCGACCAGGAACCACAGGAGCCAGACGCGGCGGCGCAGTTCGGCGGTGTTCTCGCGCCAGTAGCCGCTACCCGTAGCAATGGTCAGCACTTTGCTGATGCGTTCTGCCCCTTCGACGAAGGGCAGGATCTGTCCTCCCAGGCTGTGACCGATCCAGTACAGTGGCTTGCTGCCGGCCGCATTGGCCACCAGTGAGAGCATGGTGCTGCAGTCATGGCGGGCCCAGTCGAGGATGTCCACGTTCAGGTTGCGCAGATGGCCATTGCGCGACTGGCCCATGCCGACATAGTCGAACGTGGCGACCAGGTAGCCCCGGTCCGCCAGCCAGGTGGCGAAAGGGGCGTAGTAGCGTTGCGGCACACCCATGGCAGGTACTATCAGCACTGCAGCCTGGACCTCGCCTTTGGGGCGGAACCAGTTGGCGCTGATGAAGTGGCCGTTGCCGTTGTCGATCCGGGTTTCTGTCGAGCTGCTCATTGCATCCATCCTGACGTCGAGAGGCTTCTGGAAAAGCGTGAACCCGGGCAGTATACGAAAGCTAGAAAAGTATTCTAGAAAAATATTCTAGTCTCATCAAAGGACATTCATGAGCCGTCCCTCGCGCAAAGACGACATTCTCCAGGCCGCCTTGGCCTGTTTCAGTGAACAAGGGGTGGATGCCACCACCATCGAGATGATTCGTGATCGCTCGGGTGCCAGCATCGGTAGCCTCTATCACCATTTTGGTAACAAGGAGCGGATCATCGCTGCGCTCTACCTGGAGGGGGTCAGCGGCTATGCGCGCTTGCTGGAGGCAGGCTTCGCCAAGGTCGATAGTGCCGAGGGTTGCATCAAGCTGCTGGTGGCCTGCTACGTCGATTGGGTGCTGGCGAACCCGGATTGGGCTCGTTTCATTCTGCACAGCCGGGGGAGGGTAGAGGCGAGCGAGTTGGGCGAGCAGCTTCGCGAAACCAATCGCTTGCACCACGGGCGAATCGACGAGGTTCTGCGGCCCTACCGCGAACAGGGTGCCTACCGTGAAATGCCTCGTGACTGCTTCGTTTCCGTCGTCATCGGCCCGGTACAGGATTTCACCCGCAATTGGTTGGCCGGGCGCACCCGCACGAGCCTGGCCGATTGCCGCGAGTTGTTCATGCAGGTGGCATGGGACGCGGTTCGCGCCTAGTCCTTGGTGGAAAATGTACTTGTGGAGCGAATTCATTCTTGAATGAATGCGCCCCACAAACACCACACCCAACAAAAAGCCCCGCAGATGCGGGGCTTTTTATCGGCGCGTCACTCAGGCCGTGCGGCGGCGGAACAGCGGCAGGGGCTGATCGCTGGACGCCTGGTAGACCTCGGAGAACTCCTCGAAGGCCTTGAGGGCGTCGTACGGGTCCTTGTCCGCACGCAGGGCGAAGGCGTCGAAACCGCAACGCTTGAGGGCCCAGAGCTGGTCGCGCAGCACATCGCCAATCGCGCGCACTTCGCCCTTGTAGGCGTAGCGCTGGCGTAGCAAATAGGCGGTAGAGGAGTGACGGCCGTCGGTGAAAGCCGGGAAGTTCAGGGCGATGACCTGGAAGTGCTCCAGGTCATCAGCGATTTCCTCGATTTCCTCATCGCTGTCCAGCCAGACGCCCAGGCCGCCATCGCGTGCCTTCAGCGCATGGGCGTGATCGCGCCAGAGCGCGAGCGGAATGATGATGTCGTCGCAGTTGGGGATGCCGTCGAGGGTCGCGTCCTTGGCCAGCAGATGCCAGGTCTCGTCGATGACCTGGCCGTTCTTAATGATTCGCTGCATATACGCGCTCCTTGAACGGATCGATACCGATACGGCGGAAGGTGTCGAGGAACTGCTCGTCCTCGGTGCGCTGTTCCACGTAGACCTTGATGATTTTCTCGATCACATCGGCCATTTCATCCTGGGCGAAGGACGGACCGAGGATCTGTGCCAGGCTGGCATCACGGCCGGCGCTGCCGCCGAGGGACACTTGATAAAACTCCTGGCCCTTTTTGTCCACGCCGAGAATGCCGATGTGGCCGACATGGTGGTGGCCACAGGCGTTCATGCAACCGGAGATGTTCAGGTCCAGGTTGCCGATGTCGAACAGGTAATCCAGGTCGTCGAAGCGACGCTGGATGGCTTCGGCCACCGGGATCGACTTGGCGTTGGCCAGGGAGCAGAAGTCGCCGCCCGGGCAGCAGATGATGTCGGTCAGCAGGCCCACGTTCGGCGTGGCGAAGCCAAGCTCACGCAGTTCTCCCCACAGGGCGAAGAGCTGGGACTGCTCGACGTCAGCGAGGATGATGTTCTGGTTATGGCTGTTGCGGACTTCACCGAAACTGTAGCGGTCGGCCAGGTCGGCGATGGCGTCCAGTTGCTTGTCGGTGACGTCGCCGGGGGCCACGCCGGTGGGCTTCAGTGACAGGGTCACAGCCACGTAGCCGGGCTTCTTGTGGGCCACGACGTTACGGGTGCGCCAGCGGCCGAAGCCGGGGTGCTCGGCATCCAGGGCTGCGAGGGCGGCGTCCTGGTCTTCCAGGGCCTTGTAGGTCGGGTCGACGAAGTGCTTGGCGACGCGAGCTACTTCAGCTTCGGTCAGGGTGGTGGGGCCATCCTTCAGGTTGGCCCACTCGGCATTCACGCGCTCGGCGAAGACTTCAGGGGTGAGTGCCTTGACCAGGATCTTGATGCGCGCCTTGTACTTGTTGTCACGGCGGCCATAGCGGTTGTACACGCGCAGGATGGCGTCGAGGTAACTGATCAGGTGCTGCCAGGGCAGGAACTCGTTGATGAAGCTGCCCACGATCGGGGTACGGCCCAGGCCGCCACCGACGGATACACGGAAGCCCAGTTCGCCGGCATCGTTCTGCACCGCTTCCAGGCCAATGTCATGGACTTCGATGGCCGCGCGATCGCTTACGGCACCATTGACGGCGATCTTGAACTTGCGCGGCAGGTGGGAGAATTCCGGATGGAAAGTGGACCATTGGCGGATGATCTCGCACCAGGGGCGCGGGTCGACGAGCTCGTCACGGGCAACGCCGGCGAACTGGTCGGTGGTGGTATTGCGGATGCAGTTGCCGCTGGTCTGGATGGCGTGCATTTGCACGGTGGCCAGCTCGGCGAGGATTTCCGGCACATCTTCCAGCTCCGGCCAGTTGTACTGGACGTTCTGGCGGGTGCTGATGTGGGCGTAGCCCTTGTCGTAGTCGCGAGCGATCTGCGCCAGCTTACGCACCTGGACCGAAGAGAGCAGGCCGTAAGGCACGGCAACGCGCAGCATGGGCGCGAAGCGCTGGATGTACAGGCCGTTCTGCAGGCGCAGCGGGCGGAATTCCTCACCCGAGAGCTCGCCTTCCAGATAGCGGCGGGTCTGATCGCGGAACTGCTTTACGCGGTCCTCGACGATCCGTTGATCGTACTCGTCGTATACGTACATGAAATGTCCTGTTGTCAGGCTGCTTACAGCTTTTCTGCGCGCACGGCCGCGCACTCCCCGCGGAGCCGGAGGAAGATACCAGTTCGGGGTTATGCGCAAAAGTGATGTTTGAGTATATGTAAAGAACCAAAAGTTATTGTTTGGCGGGGGTGCATAACCCTTCGGCTTGAGCCTTTGCAGGGGCTGGTCTTTACTCGATGTGCAAGCCGCCTATAACCACAACAAATGGGGGACGCCATGACCGATCATTCCGAGGACTCCAACCGTGACAGCAAGGTTGACGCCTGGGCCATCTTTTTCCTGATTCTGATCGCCGTTTCCACCGCTGTTTTCTGGGTCAGCCACCAATAAAGAAGGCGTAAAGCGGGCCAGCTTCCACTGGCCCGCTTCGTCGCGCCCGAATGCCCTGCAAGAAGTGGTTATACTTCGCCGCTGCTTTTTCAGGGTGATCGAATGAAAGGTCGCTACTCCTCCCTTCTTTTTGGCTTATGCCTGGCGTTCAGCCAGTCGCTGAGTGCCGCATCCGTGGTGTTTCTCAATCCGGGCCGTACTGGCGAGCCCTTCTGGGCCAGCTATGCGCAGTTCATGGAAGCCGCTGCCCGCGACCTGGGTATGGGTCTCGAGGTCCGATATGCCGAGCGCGATATGAACCTGATGCTTGAGCAGGCCCGCGAAGTGCTTCAGGGCGAGAATCGGCCCGATTACCTGCTGTTCGTCAATGAGCAGTATGCGGGACCGGAAATCCTGCGCCTGGCCCGAGGCAGCGGGGTCAAGCTGTTCACGGTGAACAGCAACCTGACACCCGACCAGCAGATGCTCACCGGGGCCACCCGGGAACGCTATCCCGACTGGATCGGCAGCATGGTCGCGAACGATGAGGAAGCCGGGTACCTGATGGCGCGTACGCTCCTGGATCTGCAGGAACAGCGTACGCCCGGTCAGCCCTTCGATGTGCTGGCATTCTCCGGCGTCAAGCAGACTCCCGCTGCGCAGCTACGCGAGCAGGGGCTCATGCGCGCCCTGGCGGAGGCTCCCAATGCCCGCTTGAGGCAGTTGGTCTATAGCGAATGGAATCGCGATCGTGCCTACACCCAGGCGTTGCAATTGTTCCAGCGCTATCCGGAGGCCAAGGTGGTGTGGTCGGCCAATGATGAGATGGCCTTTGGTGCAATGAGGGCTGCCATTGAGCTTGGGCATGAGCCTGGAAAGGATGTGCTGTTCTCCGCCTTGAACAATTCCACGGAAGTCCTGCACACCTATCTCGATGGGAAGATCAACGCCCTGGTCAGTGGCCACTTCACCATCGGCGGTTGGGCCATGGTGCTGCTCCACGACTATGACGCCGGACTGGATTTCGCCAGGCATGGTGGCAAGGACCGGGAAGTGCGGTTGTTCATGTCGCTGGATCGGGACAAGGCGACACGCCTGCTGCGGCGTTTCGAGCGACAGGGTTTCGATCTCGATTTCCGAAAATTCAGCCTGGTCGGCAAGAAGGCTGCCGGCGATTACCGATTCTCCCTCGAGCCGTTGATCGACTGAGGCTCACACGCCAGCGAAGTGAAGCACCAACTTCACCAGCCCATAGAGCACCAGCACGAAGATCGCCGTGAAGAGCACGCCCAGGATGATGAAGTGACTGGGCTTGCCGCGGCTGAAGTCGCGAGCGCGGTTCTTCCCGCTCTGCACGCCGAAGGCGGCCGCCAGCACGCTTTGCAGCATTTCCCGGAAGCTCAGGGGTTGGTCGTGATTCTTGTCGTCCATGGAGCACCTCCTGGCCTGAGCTTAGCTCGTTGGGCCGGATTTGCCGTTGGTCGTTTCAGGACGTGGGGCGGTGCAGGTGGCGGGTGTTGACCAGTTCCACTGCGCGGGCACGCAATTGTCCACAACCGCCCTCGACGTCCTGCCCGGCAGAGTTGCGGACCTTGGTGAGCACCCCGCGACTGTGCAGGTAGCGCACTATCTGCACGATGCGGTCACCGTCAGGGCGCTGGTATTCGTCCGTGTCCAGGCTGTTGTAGGGAATGAGGTTGAGCACCGCGTACTTGCCCTTGAGCAGACGCAGGATGCCATCCATTTCCTCCTGACTGTCGTTGATGCCCTTGAGTAGCGTCCATTGGTACTGGATCGGATAACCGATGGTGCGGGCATAGGTTTCGCCCAGCTCCACCAGTTCGTCCGGGGTGATGCGCGGTGCCTTGGGCAACAGCTGTTCGCGAAGATCGGCGCGGGTGGTATGCAAGGACAGGGCGAGGGCAGGCTTGACCCGCTCGCGAGGTAGTCGCTCGAACACGCGCATATCGCCCACGGTCGAAAACACCAGGTTCTTGTGGCCGATGCCGCCGTCGGTGCCTAGCAGGTCGATCGCTTCCAGCACGTTCTCCAGGTTGTGGGCGGGCTCGCCCATTCCCATGAACACCACCTTCTTCACCGGTCGGAAGCGGCGCGCGAGGGCGACCTGGGCAACGATTTCGGCACTGCCTATCTGACGAAGCAAACCGCTCTTGCCAGTCATGCAGAATACGCACCCCACAGCACAGCCAACCTGGGTGGAAACGCAGAGGCCGTCTCTGGGCAGTAGCACGCTCTCCACCATCTGGCCGTCGCGCAGCGCTACCAGCAGGCGGGCAGAGCCGTCGGAACCAGGGTGCTGGGAGTCCAGTCGCACCAGCGCGTCCAGCTGTTCGGCCAACGCAGGTAGGCCGTCGCGGACGCTCAGAGGCAGGAAGTTTTCAGTGTGCTGGCGACGGGTGCCGCTATCCAGGGGTTTGCCTTGCAGCCAGGCACGCACCACCCGTCCGCTGTGGACGGGGAGGGCGCCGAGGTCGGCCAGCTGTTGATGGATATCGCTGATACGCATGGGGCGCGCATCCTACCACTGTCCCCGAAGGCGTGGCAGGACCGCCAGGCGTCCAGCTTGCCGGCTTCAGGGAGCCTCTACGGTGATAGCCAATGCGGAGGTCATCCGGATAACCACTTCCTGATTGAGATAGGAAGGCTTTAGCTCGATGTCGGGGCGCACCCTCACGACCTTGCGGGTGCCATCGTCGAACTCCAGCGTGGCGGTGTGCTGTGTGGTGTCGATGGCTTTGACCACTGCAGTGACTTCCACGGTATTGGCCGCCAGCATGCCCGGTTTGTCGCCTTCGGGAGCGGTTGCGACCAGGCCGGCAGCGCCATCTTCATGGGCTTCGCCAGGCGCGCGCAGCTGGATTACCCGCTCGTGGGTCACCACTGCATTGACCCGGTCTCCGATTTTCAGCTGCGGGAAATTGCGCATTTCCGGCACCGCGTTGAAGGTCTGGCGATTGCCCTTTTCGTCTTCAAGAGTGAAGGTCCGCTTCTGATGATCGATGGCCGTAACGACCGCCGAGACTTGCTCCGTCTCCGTGACGACGCTACCTGGGACACCCTGGGCGTAGGCTTCGCCTGTGCTGGTGGTCGCGTCCAGACCATCATTCTCGGCATGACTGCTGCACGCTCCGAGCAGGCTGAGTGTGATCAAGAGCGCAGGGATATGGCTGGAGTGAGGCATGTCGTGTCCACCTTGTTTGATCGGCTTCCAGAATGATTGGATGCGCGGCAGGCGGTCGTCCATTTTTATCCGGGCATCCCGCCTGGTCGGCTTCTTCAGCGTAGGCGAGGCGACGACATTTGCCTCCGTGGTATTCTGGCGCGCTGTTCGATCCAGTGATCCAGGAGCTGTAAATGAAGTTCATCCATCAACGCGAGCACCTCAACGAGGGCGACCTGGTCGTCATCCAGTGCTCGCAGACCTGCAACATTCGCCTGATGAGTGATGCGAACTTCCGCAGCTTCAAGAACGGCGGCCGTCACAGTTATCACGGCGGCGCGTTCGACCGTTTCCCGGCGAAGATCGTGATCCCCAGTACCGGCTTCTGGAACGTCACTCTCGACACCGTTACCCGTCGCGCCATCAGCGTCACGCGCAAGCCTAACTTCGAGTGGTCGATCAAGTTCGTGAGACGTACCAAGGGTTGAGCCCAATGCATGGTAGGCCAGGCTAGTTGGTCTGGTCGCCGCTCAGTAGCAGCTCTGCAAGTCTGGCCGCGTGTTGACGCAACTCTGGCACCGCGGTCGCTTCCCAGTAACGGGCACGGAGCATGGGGCTCAGCAGGAACAGGCGCTCATGGGCGTCGTTGTCTCTGCCGATCAGGCGATAGTCCGCTGTGGCCTCCACGCCCAATCCTTCGTCGTCTCGTCGTACAACGCCACGGGCGTGTAAACTGTTCAACAGCGGCTCGTCCAGTCTTGTGAGGTCACTACAGGGCCCCGTGCAGTTGATGATGTGGTCGACCTCGAAGCGTTTCGTCTGCTGCTTTCCGCGCAGCTTCAGATCCAGTATCAGCGCCTCTTCGGAGGCCTTTGCCGTTCTCACGCATCCGGCGACTACCTCCAGATGGCGATGCTGTAGCATTGCTTCGATTCGCGCGGAGACTTTCGGTGCAGCTCTGTGTCGATGAACCTCCCAATATGGCTGCAAGTGGCGCAGAAAGCGTCTGCGCTCGCTGCTATCCAGCTGCTGCCAAAGCATTGGCGTCGCAGGGCGCAGCGCTGCGAGCGCTTCACGCCAGTCATAACCATCACGCTGGGCAGCGCGCACGTATGCCCGGATGCCGGACAGCAAGTGCCTAGTCCTGGCCCGACGGAGCAGCGAATCGGGTACCGCCGGAAGGTTTGGTGATTCCAGATTGGAGCGGTGGGCCTGAGGCAGAAGCGCCCGCCGTGAAAATGCTTGCAGCGTGCCGTTGTGGCCTTGGTCTTGAAGGGCCAGCGCCACGTCGAGCATGGTAAGTCCGGTGCCGATCAACAGGACCCTTGCATTCCGCTCGATTGGCCCGAGCGCGTGGGGCCGCCACGGGTCGCGAATGAATCGTGAATCTGAGGCAATGCTGGCGAGTGGAGCGGGTACCGCTGGTGCGAAGTTCCCCGTGGCAATCACTGCCTGTGTGCTTTCCAGGCGACGGCCGTCCAGCAAGGTCAGGACGACCTGGTCGGACGCCATGTCGATATCGATGACCTGGGCTACGACATGCTCGAACGAAACTACCGGAGATTTGCAGGCAATAGCCTCCGCCAAGCGCTGCTCCAGATAATCCCCATAGAGGCTCCGAGGCAGAAAGTCGCCCATCCGCGCGCTGGGCAATTTGGACTGGGCGTACAGGAGGAAATCGTCATGGCGTTCCGGGAACAGGCTCATGCGTCCTGCGGGAACGTTGAGTAGGTGGCTGGTCGAACGGGTGCCGTAGGCCAGTCCTCTCGCCAGGCGTCCTGAGCGATTGATCAGCTGAACATGCAGTGGTCCTCTAGCGTGGTTCAGCAACTGGACGGCCAGCGCCGTCCCACAGAATCCGCTGCCAATGATGCTGATGTGCTGATGCACTCTCATGCCTATCCCCCAATACGTCCTTCGGGCACACTGCTGCAACGGATCAGATCAATTGCAATGATGCAACGCGTGCCTTTTCTAGTTCTCGTAGCCGAGGTTCGGCGACAGCCAGCGCTCGCTTACGGTCTGGTCCTGAGCCTTGCGTTTACTGTAGCTCTCGATCTGGTCGCGCTCGACTTTGCCCACGGCAAAATACTGAGCCTCGGGGTGGGCGAAGTACCAACCGCTGACCGCGGCCGCCGGGAACATCGCGTAGTGCTCGGTGAGGGTGACGCCGGAAGCGCCTTGCGGATCGAGCAGGCGGAAGAGGGTGCCTTTCTCGGTGTGGTCCGGGCAGGCCGGGTAGCCGGGAGCGGGGCGAATGCCCTTGTACTGCTCCTTGATCAGCGCCTCGTTGTTCAGTTGCTCGTCGGCGGCGTAGCCCCAATATTCCTTGCGCACACGCTCGTGCAGCCACTCGGCGCAGGCTTCTGCCAGGCGGTCAGCCAGTGCCTTGACCATGATCGCGCTGTAGTCGTCGCCCTTGGCTTCGTACTGCTTGGCCAGTTCTTCGGCACCGATGCCGGCGGTGGTGATGAAGCCGCCGACGTAGTCGGTGATGCCGCTTTCCTTGGGCGCGACGAAGTCGGACAGGCAGAAGTTTGGCTTGCTGTCAGGTTTGATGGTCTGCTGGCGTAGGTGGTGCAGTCGGGCGAGGGCCTTGCCGTGGTTGTCGTAGACCTCGATGTCATCGTGGTCCACCTGGTTGGCCGGCCAAAAGCCGAATACCGCGCGGGCCTTGATCTGCTTGCCCTCGATCAGCTGCTTGAGCATGGCCTGGGCGTCGTTGAACAGCGAGGTGGCCGCTTCGCCCACGACCTCATCGGTAAGGATGCGCGGGTACTTGCCGGCCAGGTCCCAGGAAATGAAGAAGGGTGTCCAGTCGATGTACTGGGCCAGTACGGCCAGGTCGATGTCTTCCAGTACCTGGGCGCCAGTGAAGCTCGGCTTGGCTGCGCGGTAGCTGTTCCAGTCGAACTGCGGCTTGTTGGCCAGGGCGTCGGCATAGGCCAGGCGCTCTGTACGGGAAGCTCGATTGGCTGTGCGTTCGCGGACTTCGGCGTACTCGATGCGGGTCTTCTCGACGAAGCCGGCCTTGAGTTCCTTCGACAGCAGCTGAGTGGCAACGCCCACGGCGCGGGAGGCGTCGGTCACGTAGACCACCGCATCGTTGCTGTACTGCGGGTCGATCTTCACGGCGGTGTGGGCCTTGGAGGTGGTGGCGCCGCCAATCATCAGCGGCAGCTTGAAGCCCTGGCGCTGCATTTCCTTGGCGACGTGGACCATCTCGTCCAGCGACGGGGTGATCAGGCCGGAGAGTCCAATGATGTCGCACTTCTCGGCGATGGCGGTCTGCAGGATCTTCTCCGCCGGCACCATCACGCCCAGGTCGACGATGTCGTAGCCGTTGCAGCCGAGCACCACACCGACGATGTTCTTGCCGATGTCATGCACGTCGCCTTTCACGGTAGCCATGAGGATCTTGCCCTTGGCTTCGGGCTTGTCGCCTTTTTCCGCTTCGATGAAGGGAATCAGGTGCGCCACGGCCTGCTTCATCACGCGCGCCGACTTGACCACCTGGGGCAGGAACATCTTGCCCGAGCCGAACAGGTCGCCGACCACGTTCATGCCGCTCATCAGCGGGCCTTCGATGACTTCGATCGGGCGCGCGCATTGTTGGCGGCACTCTTCGGTGTCTTCGACGATGAAGGTGGTGATGCCCTTGACCAGCGCATGCTCCAGACGTTTGCCGACCGGGTAGTTGCGCCACTCTTCGTTCTCGGCCTCCTTCACCGCGCCGCCGCCCTTGAAGTTGTCGGCAATGGCGAGCAGGGCCTCGGTGGAGTCGGGGTTGCGGTTGAGCACCACGTCTTCGACCTTTTCACGCAGCTCGGCCGGGATCTCGTCATAGATCTCCAGCTGGCCGGCGTTGACGATGCCCATCGTCAGGCCGTTCCTGATCGCATGGTAGAGGAACACCGAGTGGATGGCTTCGCGCACCGGGTTGTTGCCGCGGAACGAGAACGACACGTTGGACACGCCGCCAGATGACAGCGCGTAGGGCAGATGGTCGCGGATGTAGGCGCAGGCTTCGATGAAGTCCACGGCGTAGTTGTTGTGCTCTTCGATACCGGTAGCTACGGCGAAGATGTTCGGGTCGAAGATGATGTCTTCAGGCGGGAAGCCCACTTCGTTGACCAGGATGTCGTAGCTGCGCTGGCAGATTTCCTTCTTGCGCGCGGCAGTGTCGGCCTGGCCGACCTCGTCGAAGGCCATGACCACCACGGCGGCACCGTAGCGCTTGCACAGGCGGGCGTGGTGCTTGAATTGCTCGACGCCTTCCTTCATGGAAATCGAGTTGACGATGCCCTTGCCCTGGATGCACTTCAGGCCAGCTTCGATCACTTCCCACTTGGAGGAGTCGATCATGATCGGCACGCGGGAGATGTCCGGCTCACCGGCGATGAGGTTGAGGAACTTCACCATCGCCGCCTTGGAGTCGAGCATGCCCTCGTCCATGTTGATGTCGATCACCTGGGCGCCGGCTTCCACCTGCTGCAGGGCGACTTCCAGGGCTTCTGTGTAGTTCTCTTCGCGGATCAGCCGGGCGAACTTGGCGCTGCCGGTAATGTTGGTGCGCTCGCCGACGTTGACGAACAACGAGCGGCGATCGATGGTGAACGGCTCCAGACCAGAGAGGCGACAGGCCCTGGGGATTTCCGGAATGACGCGTGGCGGGTACTTGGCCACGGCCTCTGCAATCGCCTTGATATGCGCCGGGGTGGTGCCGCAGCAGCCGCCGATGATGTTGAGGAAGCCGCTCTTGGCGAACTCTTCCACCACTTCGGCCATTTGCTCTGCGGTTTCGTCGTACTCACCGAAGGCGTTGGGCAGGCCGGCGTTGGGGTGGGCGGAAACGTGAGTGCCGGCCTTGGCTGCGAGCTCGGCCAGATAGGGGCGCAGGTCGGCGGCGCCAAGGGCGCAGTTGAGGCCGACGGAAATCGGCTTGGCGTGACTTACCGAGTTCCAGAAGGCTTCGGTGGTTTGTCCGGACAGCGTGCGGCCGGAGGCGTCGGTGATGGTGCCGGAAATCATGATCGGCAGTTCGAAGCCGACTTCCTCGAATACGCCCTGCACCGCGAAAATCGCTGCCTTGGCATTGAGGGTGTCGAAGATGGTTTCGATCAGGATCAGGTCGGCGCCACCCTCGATCAGGCCCTTGGTGGCCTCGGTGTAGTTCTCCACCAGTTCGTCGAAGGTGACGTTGCGGTAGCCGGGGTCGTTGACGTCCGGGGAGATCGAGCAGGTGCGGCTGGTCGGGCCGAGCACGCCGGCGACGAAGCGCGGGCGATCCGGGGTTTCCAGCGTCTTGGCGTCGGCGACCTTGCGAGCCAGTCGCGCACCTTCGACGTTCAGTTCGTATACCAGTGACTCCATGCCATAGTCGGCCTGGGACACCTGGGTGGCGTTGAAGGTGTTGGTTTCCAGGATATCGGCGCCGGCGTCCAGGTAGGCTTTCTCGATGGCACCGATCACGTCCGGGCGGCTCAGGATCAACAGGTCATTGTTGCCTTTGACGTCCTGCGGCCAGTCGGCGAAGCGCTCGCCGCGGTAGTCCTCTTCCTGCAGCTTGTAGCTCTGGATCATGGTGCCCATGCCGCCGTCGAGGATCAGGATGCGCTCTTTGAGCGCCTGTTGCAGGGCTTGCTGGCGGGCGATGCGGTCGGACATGGGAACTACCTGAGGGGTGGCGTGAACAAAGGCGAGGATGATAGCAAAACCTTAGTATTTTTTAGCTTGTTCGCCGTTTCCATGAATTTTGTTCATGTTGGTGTTGGGGCCGGTTCGCCGGCCTGTCCCGTAAGTCAGTAAAATCCGCCCATTTGCTCCTCATGGACCGAGTCATGTCGTTGCGTACCTGCGCCACCCTGTTTGTTCTGTTCATGCTGTGGATTCGCCCGACAGCGGCGGAGGAGTTGTCCTACAGTCGCGACGTCCAGCCGATCTTCACCCAGAAGTGTGTGGCCTGCCACGCCTGCTATGACTCGCCGTGCCAGCTCAACCTGGGCAGTGCCGAGGGCGCCGCGCGTGGGGGCAGCAAACTGCCGGTGTATGACGGCGGCCGTACCAGGGCCCAGGCGACCACTCGCTTGTACTTCGATGCCCAGGGAGCCGACGCCTGGCGGCGCAAGGGCTTCCATTCCGTGCTGGACGCCAATGGCGCCCAGGCTGCCCTGATGGCCCGGATGCTGGAGCTGGGTCGCAGCAATCCGCCCGAGGCCAATGCAAAGCTGCCCGCCGAGCTCGATATCGGCATCAATCGACAGAATCAGTGCCCCTTGCCCGGAGAGTTCGACGACTACGCCCGCAAGCACGCGCAAGCCGGTATGCCGTTCGCCGTCACCGGTCTCAGCGAGGCGGAGTACCAGACCTTGCAGCGCTGGTTGGCACAGGGTGCGAAGGTGGAGGAGCAGGCCGTGCAGCCCAGCGATACGGAGGTCCGCCAGGTAGCCGAGTGGGAAGCGCTATTGAATGCCCCAGGGGCGCGTGAAGTGCTGGTGGGGCGCTGGCTGTTCGAGCACCTGTTCCTTGCCCATCTCTATTTTGAAGGGAGTGAGTCTGGCCATTTCTTCCAGCTGGTACGCTCGCGTACCCCCAGCGGTCAGCCCATCGACCCCATTGCCACGCGTCGTCCCAATGACGAGCCGGGCAATACCTTCTATTACCGGCTTTGGCCTATCCAGGGCGTGATTGTCCATAAGACCCACATCACTTATCCGCTGAGCGCGAAGAAGCTGGCGCGGGTCAAGGAGCTCTTCTATTCCGGTGCCTGGGTGGCTGATCAGGTTCCTGGCTACGGAGCCCAGCGCCGTGCCAATCCTTTCGAAACTTTCCAGGCCATCCCGGCACAGGCCCGCTACCAATTCATGCTGGATAACGCCGAGTATTTCGTGCGTACCTTTATTCGTGGCCCGGTCTGTCGTGGCCAGATCGCCACCGACGTGATTCGCGATAACTTCTGGGCGTTGTTCCAGGCCCCGAGTCACGACTTGTACATCACCGATGCCAGCTACCGCGAGCAGGCAACCCCATTGCTGGCGATGCCGGGGCAGTTCGATGACATCGGTGACCTGCCTAGTCTGTGGCGCGCCTACCGCAACAAGCGCAACCAGTACGAGGCGCTGCGCATGGAAGCCCACGCCGACGCGCCATTTCCGAGTTGGTCGCACATCTGGACCGGTAACGACAATGCACTGCTATCGATCTTCCGCCAGCACGACAGCGCTTCGGTGCGCAAAGGCCTGATCGGCGAGATCCCGCAGACCATCTGGTGGATGGACTACCCGCTGCTCGAGCGGACGTACTACCAGCTGGTGGTCAACTTTGACGTGTTCGGCAACGTTTCCCACCAGGCGCAGACGCGGCTGTACTTCGACCTGATCCGCAATGGTGCCGAGGTCAATTTCCTTCGCCTGATGCCGGCAGAGTCCCGCGCGGCGCTGCTCGGCGACTGGTATCAGAAGAGCGGCAAGGTGAAGATGTGGCTGGACTACCAGAGCATCGACAACGACACCCCCACAGCGCTGGCACTGCCTGAAAAAGACCCCAAGCGCGCGTTTGCCCAGGAATTGCTGATGCGCTACGCCGGCCTGAATGCCCGGCCCGACCCGATCAATCGCTGCCGTGATGGACGTTGCTACAGACCGGGCATAGCACCTGAACTGCAGGGTGCCGAGCAGGTTCTGAGCAGGCTGGTGAGCCGGCCAGCGGCTGGGCTCAAGGTCATCGACCAACTGCCGGAGGCGACCCTGCTCCGGGTGGAGTTGAATGACGGTAGTCGCGAGATCTACAGCCTCCTACGCAACCGCGCCCACAGCAATGTGGCTTTCATGCTCGGCGAGGAACTGCGCTACCAGCCGGGCCTGGACACCCTGACGTTGTATCCGGGCGTGCTATCCAGCTACCCGAACTTCATCTTCAGTCTCAAGGCGGGGGAAGCTGAAACCTTCGTCGCTGCCTTGGAACAGGCGAAGGATGGAGCAGCGTTCGACAAGGTGGTGGAGCGCTGGGGCATTCGTCGCACTCACCCACGGTTCTGGACCTATTTCCACGATCTGGCGGGCTATATCCGCGAAACCGAGCCCGTCGAGGCAGGTGAGCTGGATATGAATCGCTATCGGAATCTGTGAACCACTGGACGAGAATAATTCCTACTAATTTGGTAAGCCTTTAACCCCCGTTCCCCTTTGGCGTACACTGCGCCCATGTTTGCGAGGAGTTGCCATGAGCGCCATCACCATTACCCAAGCTGCCCAGGATTATCTGGCTGACCTGCTGGAGAAGCAGAACACCCCGGGCATCGGCATTCGTATCTTCATTACCCAGCCCGGCACCCAGTACGCCGAAACCTGCATCGCCTACTGCAAGCCGGGCGAGCAGAAGCCTGAGGACAACGCTGTTGCCCTGGCTGCTTTCACTGCCTGGATCGACGGCGTGAGCGAGCCGTTCCTGGATGATGCCGTGGTGGACTACGCCACTGACCGCATGGGCGGCCAACTGACCATCAAGGCGCCAAATGCCAAGGTCCCGATGGTCAACGAAGACAGCCCGCTCACCGAACGCATCAACTACTACCTGCAGACCGAAATCAATCCCGGTCTGGCTAGCCACGGCGGCCAGGTCAGTCTGGTGGATGTGGTCGAGGAAGGCATTGCGGTGCTGAAGTTCGGCGGCGGTTGCCAAGGCTGCGGCATGGTCGACATGACGCTCAAGGACGGCGTCGAGAAGACCCTGATGGAGCGCATCCCGGAGCTGAAGGGTGTACGCGACGTCACCGATCACAGCAATCGGGAAAACGCCTACTACTGAGGCGTACGCGAAATTAGAAAGGCGACCTTCGGGTCGCCTTTTTCGTATCCAGTTGCGAATGAGTCCGCTCTCACAACGAGCCTTGTGGGTTGCGGCTGGAATAAGCTCAGTCCGGGAAGTCCTGAGCACCGATGTTTGGGCTCGCTGCGTTTGGCGCCTGCGGAGTCCAGGCGCTGGCAATTCAGCCTGCCGCCAGTCTGCGCCGTAATGGCAGCAGCATCAGCAGGGCAACCACCAGCAGTGGCAGCATGCCCAGGTTCACGGCGTTCCAGCCGATACCGCTGATCAGTGCACCCGAGGTGAACGAGGCGCAAGCTGCCACCAAGCCATTGCCCAGCTCCATAAGGCCTTGGGCCTGGCCACGTTCGTTGGCGTTGTGGCCTTCGCCCAGAAGAGTGGTACCTGCCACCAGCATCAGGTTCCAGCCGATGCCCAGAAGAAATGAACTGGCCAGGAAATGACTCTGCTGCAGGCCTGTGAGGGCTATTGCGGCACTTCCCAGCAGGATCAGGCTGCCAAGTACAGCGATTCGTCGACTGCCGAGACGGTCCACCAGCGGGCCGGCAATGAAGGCGGGCAGGAACATGCCTAGCATGTGCCAGCGGATCACCTCTGCGGCTGATTCCAGCGGTAGGCCGCAAAAATTCATCGCCAGGGGTGTGGCGTTCATTACCAGCATCATCAGGCCGTGGCCAACGGCGGTAGTGGCCAGCGCGGCGCGCACCAATGGCCGTGACAGCAGGACACGAGCCTGACTCCAGCCAGCACGGGGAGGACGTGGCGCTTCACCTTCGCGCAGGCGTGACATCAGCAGCAGGGCGATCAGCGCCAGCGCCGCAATGAGTAGGTAGGCGCCGACGAAAGGTGCGTCCAGGGCATCGCGCGACCATAGGGACAGGTTTGGGGCAAAAAGCGCGGCGCAGACACCGCCTCCGATCACATAGGAAGTCGCTCGGCCTTTCTGGGCATTGCCCACTGCCTCCAGGGCGGCGAAACGGTAATACATGGCCGATGCCTGGTAGCCGCCTATAGCCAGGGCGCCCAGGCAGAACAGGACGAAGTCCCATAGCCAAACGCCTACAGCGCTCAGCATCCCGCCCAGCACTCCGCAGCTTGCGCCCAGCATCAGACCTGAGCGCCGACCGTGGCGCTGCATGAAAAGTGACAGCGGTTGCACGGCCAGCAGATTGCCCAGGATCAGCAGCGTGAGAGGCAGCGTCGCCAGGGCATTTAACGGTGCCAGTTGCAGACCTGCCAGGGAGGTAAGCGTGATGCCGATCATCGAGCAGCTCCAGTAGAGCGCCTGGCCGGCGAAGAGCACTCGGAGGGTAGGGTTGTTCAGCAGCATGGTGCTTCCTTGAGAGGTCGTTTCAGCTCGGGCAACCGTCAGGCTTGAGGACGCGCTGGGCGGAGGCGGGGAATTTCGCCAGTTTCGCCATGGGACGTATTGGCCGTCGCACGAGTTCACCGCCGCAGTTGGGGCAGGTGCCATGCAGGCGCTGGTCGGAGCAGTCCCGGCAGAAGGTGCATTCGAACGAGCAAATGAGCGCCTGCTCGGAGTCGGGTGGCAAGTCCTTGTTGCAGCATTCGCAGTTGGGGCGCAGTTCGAGCATGACCGGCTCCTCAGTTGTGAGTGGGGCGTCCGAAGCGTTGCGCGTATTCCTGCGGACCAACGGACAGGTGCTTGTGAAAGGTGCGGCGCAGGTTTTCGGGGTGACCGAAGCCGGTCAGGCGCGCCACAGTGGCGATGGAGGCCTGGGAGTCCTGCAGCAGGGTGCGAGCCGCTTCCAGCCTGACCCGCTCCACATACTTGCCCGGGCCCACGCCCAATTCCTGGGCGAACGCGCGTGACAGGCTGCGCGGCGCCATTTTTGCCTGGGCGGCTAGTGCTTCCAGCGACAGGTCGGCGCCTAGGTTCGCCGGAATCCATGCCAGTAGCGCCGCCAGCTTTGGCGTGCGGCAGGGCTCCGGTGTGAGCAGCGCACTGAACTGCGTTTGACCGCCCTGGCGGCGCAGGAACAGGACCAGTCGCCGGGCGATCGCCAGTGCCATCGGACGACCAAGGTCGGCTTCGACCAACGCCAGTGCCAGATCGATGCCAGCGGTGACGCCAGCAGAGGTGAAAATGTGGGGGTCGCCATCCTGACCCGCGGGGTCGTAAGTGTGCAGCCGATCGCCCGTCACCTCGATGCCCTCGTGGCAGCTCAGGGCTTCCACGTCCGACCAGTGGGTGGTGGCCTGGCGGCCATCCAGCAATCCGGCTGCCGCAAGAATCAAGGCGCCCGAGCAGATGGAGCCGAAGCGTCGTACCTGTGGTTCCGTACTGCGCAACCAGTCCAGCAGTTCCTGGTCCCTGCATTGGATTTGCATGTCCATGCCACCTGGAACGAGCAAGGTGTCCAGGCTTGCCGGGTCGACCTCACGCCACGCCCGGTCGGCCATCAGAGCAAAGCCGGCCGAGGTCTTCACAGGTCCCGCTTCGGGTCCCAATAGGTGGATCCCGTAACTCGGCGGAAGGCCCTGGCGCGCGCGTTCGTCGTTGGCTGACGCGAATACCTGCAGAGGGCCGGTCACGTCCAGGCTCATGACATCAGCAAAGGCCAGGCAGGCGATGTGACGAATCGATTCCATGACGATCTCGGAGAAGGCGATGGCGTCAGTCTGCAGTCAAAGGTGGGTGGCAACAATGACAATAAGCCCACAGATCTCGCCAAATAAGTGCGAATGTAGGGCCTACTGAGTATTCAGTCGCTGCGGGGAATCGATTGGAAGGTAGGGGAGAGGGGAAAACTGTGGCCGGGCGAGCAGTAGGACCTGCTCGCCGCGCATTGGGCACTGGCGCTGAAGCGTTTACTCAGGCATCGACCAGGGTTCGAGGTCGTAGCCCTTGCGGCTCAGCTCCTCACGGGACTGCTTGAGGATGTTGGCCAGTTGCTCCGGGTCGGAATAGGTGCTGCTGGGAATCTTCGAGCGGCCGAGAAGACGGGTGTTGGTGCGGTCGATCACGCTGATGCTGAGTTCGCCGGTGCCGTCTTGCAGGGCCCAGGCAACGCACTGGAACGGTTTGAATGCACGGCCAGTAATGATCAGTGCTTCGTTGAAACGTAGCGGAGTGTTCATGGGAGGGGGTCTCTCCATATTGTGCCCAATGAAGGTGACAGCGCGGCTAAGGCCTTTGTTGCGCTGTCGTGAATGTGGATGGCGAGACCCGACCGATAAGTCACAGCACGTCGTGAAAAACTAAGTTTTTGTCGCTGAAATGAATGGGTAAGCCATTTTTGTATCGGCCGTTGTGCGTTTTTATCGTGGGATAGGGTATACAGGTCGCCTTCGGTATTGTCCCGAATCGGGTCCAGCCCCTCTCGCGATGTACCGCCCGGGCTGCTGCCAGTATGATCATCGGCCGTTCGAGGTTGCCTACAGCGAGTGTTGCCGTGCCCGTCCTGAACCGCCTGTTCCGTCCCATCCTTGTCGCCACCTGCATTGCCGTGTTGGCCGGCTGTGGCGCCCAGTCGCTGTCCCCCAAGCTGCGCTCGGGGCCGGAGCGAGTCGAGTTAAGCGGTGTCCCGTTCTTCGCCCAGAACGCCTACCAGAGCGCACCGGCTTCGTTGGCGGCCTTGCTGACCCAGCAGGGAGACGAGGTCACGCCAGGCATGATCGAAAAAGAGCTGCAGTTGCCGCAGAAGGAAGCCTCCCTGCGGGATGGGTTGGCGATGACGGCACGCCAGCATGGCCTTGTGGTCTATCCCCTGGGCAGCCGGATGGACGACTTGCTGGAACAAGTAGCTGCGGGCAATCCGGTGCTCGTGCACCTGCGCGAAGGCTTCGGCTGGATGCCCTCTTGGCGCTACGCGCTGCTGATCGGTTACGACCGTAAAAACCGGCAGGTTCTGCTGCGACATGGTCACGAGCGTCGCGCCGTGATGAGTTTCGGTGCATTCGAGGCGGGCTGGACGGAGGCGGGTAATTGGGCGGTGCTGGTGCAGGCGCCGAATCAGTTACCGGCACCGGTGGAGCGGGCTCGTTGGCTGAAAGCGGCCGATGAGCTTGCGGCGGCGGGGCAGGTTAATGCAGCGAAAATGGCACGCTTGCAGATGCCTTGATCGGCAGTTACTGAAATGAAAAACGGCGCCCTTGGGCGCCGTTTGTGTTTGCAGGCGGATCAGACGCCCAGCTTGTCGCGCATGGTGTAGTACCAGGCACCCATCGCGGTGAAGGGCACGCGGAACACGCGACCACCCGGGAAGGGGTAATGCGGCAGGCTGGCAAAAGCGTCGAAGCGCTCGGCCTGGCCACGCAGGGTCTCGGCGATCACCTTGCCGGCGATGTGGGTGTAGGTCACGCCGTGGCCGCTGCAGCCTTGGGAGTAGTAGATGTTGTCGCCAATCCGACCGACTTGGGGCAGGCGCGACAAGGTCAGCAGGAAGTTGCCGGTCCAGGCGAAGTCGATCTTCACATTCTTCAGCTGCGGGAAGGTCTTCAGCATCTTCGGCCGGATGATGGCTTCGATGTTCGCCGGGTCGCGGGCGCCGTAGACCACGCCGCCGCCGTAGATCAGGCGCTTGTCGCCGGAGAGACGGTAGTAGTCCAGCAAGTAGTTGCAGTCCTCGACGCAGTAATCCTGGGGCAGCAGGGAATTGGCCATTTCATCCGAGAGCGGCTCGGTGGTGACCACCTGGGTGCCGCAAGGCATGGACTTGCTGGCCAGTTCGGGAACCAGGTTGCCCAGATAGGCGTTGCCGGCTACCACCACGAACTTGGCTTTCACGCGGCCTTTCGGGGTGTGCACCACCGGGTTGGCGCCACGCTCGATGCGGATTGCCGGACTCTGCTCGTGAATCACGCCACCCAGGGATTCGATGGCTGCGGCTTCACCCAGTGCCAGGTTGAGCGGATGGATGTGACCGCCGCTCATGTCCAGCATGCCGCCAATATAGTTGTCGGTCGCCGCCACTTTGCGGATGCCCTTGGCATCCAGCAATTCAAGCTGGTTGTGGCCGAAGCGCTCCCAAAGTTTCTTCTGGGCTTCCAGGTGACCCATCTGCTTCTTGGTGAAGGCAGCGAATACACCGCCATCCTTCAGGTCGCACTGGATGTTGTACTTGCTGATGCGGTCGCGAATGATGCGGCCGCCTTCGAACGCCATGTCAGCCATCAGTTTGGCGTTCTTGGGGTTCGCGGTACGCTCGATCGAATCGATGTCGCGGCTGTAGCTGTTGACGATCTGGCCGCCGTTACGACCGGATGCGCCGAAGCCCACCTTGGCGGCTTCCAGGATGGTGACCTTGAAGCCGTTCTCCAAGAGGAAGAGGCCGGTGGAAAGACCGGTATAGCCTGCGCCGATAATGCAAACGTCAGTTTCGATCTCGCCTTGCAGTTCCGGGCGAGCCGGTACCGGGTTGGCCGAGAACGCGTAATAGGACTGGGGGTAGGGAGTGTGCGTCATAATGGAATCTCTGTTTTTTATTTTTTACAGATGTGACGATGCTACCTGAGTTGAAACGGGTCGGCTAGCCTCTGTGCAAAATATTAAACGAGGCGATGAACAGTAAAAAATCCACTTTTTCAGAGAGTTAGCGAAAAAAGGTGTTGACAGGGAAAAGTTAGTCCGTAGAATGCGCACCCATCGAAGGCACATAGCTCAGTTGGTTAGAGCACCACCTTGACATGGTGGGGGTCGTTGGTTCGAGTCCAATTGTGCCTACCAAATTCGATAAAAAGGGTCACTCAGGTGACCCTTTTTTATTGGGCGCTTGTCGGGGCTTTGGCTTTCTGCAAGCATCCCGCTCTTTATTACCTCCAGTGACTCTGGTTCGGCTCTGGTTGGCTGCAAGGCTCCTGCCATCGTACGGCGGGCATACCACCGAATCGCGTACTGGCTCATCCCAACCCATGTGGCCTTTGGTAGAGGTCACCACTAGGAGAGGAGGCGCCATGCCCATCATCACTCTTCCTGACGGCAGTCAGCGTACTTTCGATAAACCCGTATCCGTGCTCGAGGTGGCTCAGTCCATCGGTGCGGGGCTGGCCAAGGCGACCCTGGCTGGCAAGGTAAATGGCAGGCTGGTAGACGCTTGCGACCTGATCGAAGACGATGCCTCGCTGCAGATTGTGACCCCCAAGGACGAAGAAGGGCTGGAGATCATCCGCCATTCGTGTGCGCACCTGGTCGGCCATGCCGTCAAGCAACTCTATCCGACCGCCAAGATGGTTATTGGGCCGGTCATTGAGGAAG
Source organism: Pseudomonas sp. DY-1 (assembly GCF_003626975.1). NCBI lineage: Bacteria > Pseudomonadati > Pseudomonadota > Gammaproteobacteria > Pseudomonadales > Pseudomonadaceae > Pseudomonas > Pseudomonas sp. DY-1. The sequence goes on from NZ_CP032616.1 coordinate 612,698, forward strand.
GCTTCTATTACGACATCGCCTTTGAGCGCTCCTTCACGCCGGAAGACATGGCGGCCATCGAAAAGCGCATGGCTGAGCTGATCGAGAAGGACTACGACGTCATCAAGAAGATGACTCCGCGGGCCGAGGTCATTGAGCTGTTCAAGGCGCGTGGCGAGGAATACAAGCTGCGTCTGGTCGATGACATGCCGGACGAGAAGGCCATGGGTCTGTACTTCCATGAGGAGTACGTGGACATGTGCCGTGGCCCTCACGTGCCGAATACCCGTTTCCTTAAGGCGTTCAAGCTTACCAAGATTTCCGGTGCCTACTGGCGCGGCGACTCGAAGAACGAGCAGCTGCAGCGTGTGTATGGCACTGCTTGGGCGGACAAGAAGCAGCTGGCTGCCTATATCCAGCGCATCGAAGAGGCCGAAAAGCGTGACCATCGCCGTATCGGCAAGCAGTTGGACCTCTTCCACCTGCAGGAAGAAGCGCCGGGCATGGTTTTCTGGCACCCGAGCGGCTGGACCGTCTATCAGGTGCTCGAGCAGTACATGCGCAAGGTCCAGCGTGACCACGGCTATGTAGAAGTGCGCACTCCCCAGGTAGTCGATCGCATCCTTTGGGAGCGCTCGGGTCACTGGTCTAACTACGCCGAGAACATGTTCACCACTTCGTCGGAAAGCCGCGATTACGCCGTCAAGCCGATGAACTGCCCGTGCCACGTTCAGATCTTCAATCAGGGCCTGAAGTCTTACCGTGACCTGCCGCTGCGCCTGGCTGAGTTCGGTGCCTGCCACCGCAACGAGCCGTCCGGCGCCCTGCACGGCATCATGCGCGTGCGCGGCTTCACCCAGGACGACGCCCACATCTTCTGCACTGAAGATCAGGTAAAGAAAGAGGCGGCTGATTTCATCAAGCTGACCCTGCAGGTCTATTCCGACTTCGGTTTCAGCGATATCTCAATGAAACTGTCCACTCGTCCGGTTAAGCGGGTGGGTTCCGACGAGCTGTGGGATCGTGCCGAAGGAGCTCTGGCGGATGCGCTGAACGAGTCCGGCCTGTCCTGGGAATACCAGCCGGGAGAGGGTGCTTTCTACGGCCCGAAGATCGAATTCACCCTGAAAGACTGCCTCGGTCGTAACTGGCAGTGCGGCACCCTGCAGTACGATCCGAACCTGCCGGAGCGTCTGGATGCCAGCTATATCGCCGAAGATAACAACCGTAAGCGCCCGGTGATGCTGCATCGCGCGATCCTTGGTTCCTTCGAGCGCTTCATCGGCATGCTGATTGAACACTACGCGGGCGCGTTCCCGGCATGGCTGGCGCCTACCCAGGCGGTGATCATGAATATCACCGACAAGCAGGCCGATTTCGCCGTCGAGGTCGAGAAAGCCCTCAACGAAAGCGGGTTCCGTGCCAAGTCCGACTTGAGAAACGAAAAAATCGGCTTTAAAATCCGCGAGCATACTTTGCTCAAGGTTCCCTATCTCTTGGTTATTGGAGACCGGGAGGTTGAGACTCGATCCGTTGCTGTGCGCACCCGCGAGGGTGTCGATTTGGGTTCCATGCCCTTCGAAAGCTTCTCTGAATTGCTCGCACAAGCGGTTTCCCGGCGTGGTCGCCAAGAATTGGAGTAATCACTATTAAGCGTGAAATGAGACAGGACAAGCGGACTCAACCGAAGGCCCCGATCAACGAGAATATCTCGGCTCGTGAGGTGCGGTTGATTGGTGCTGACGGCCAGCAGATTGGCGTCGTCTCGATTGATGAAGCGCTTCGCGCTGCTGAAGAAGCCAAGCTGGATCTGGTAGAAATTTCTGCCGATGCCGTGCCGCCTGTTTGCCGGATCATGGATTACGGCAAGCACCTCTTCGAGAAGAAGAAGCAGGCTGCCGCAGCGAAGAAGAACCAGCACCAGCAGCAGATTAAAGAAATCAAGTTTCGTCCAGGGACGGAAGAAGGGGATTACCAGGTAAAACTACGCAACCTGGTACGTTTCCTTAGTGATGGGGACAAGGCCAAGGTATCCCTGCGATTCCGCGGTCGTGAGATGGCCCACCAGGAGCTGGGTATGGAGCTATTGAAGCGGGTCGAAGCTGACCTCGCCGAATATGGCACCGTAGAACAGCATCCTAAGCTGGAAGGACGCCAGCTGATGATGGTCATCGCCCCCAAAAAGCGAAAATAACCCCCAGGGCACTGGCAGGCCTTGCGGTTATATGTATTGATTGAATGCGGAGTATCCGAACATGCCAAAAATGAAAACCAAGAGCGGTGCTGCGAAGCGCTTTAAGAAGACTGCTTCCGGCTTCAAGCACAAGCACGCTTTCAAGAGCCACATCCTGACCAAAATGACTACCAAGCGTAAGCGTCAGCTGCGCGGTTGCACCCTGGTGCACCCGTCTGACGTCCGCAAAGTAGAGCGCATGCTGCGCGTTCGTTAATCGGTCAAGATTCTAGAGGAAATTACTCATGGCTCGTGTTAAGCGTGGCGTCATCGCTCGTAAGCGTCACAAAAAGATTCTGAAACTCGCCAAAGGCTACTACGGTGCACGCAGCCGCGTGTTCCGCGTTGCCAAGCAGGCGGTAATCAAGGCTGGCCAATATGCCTACCGTGACCGCCGTCAGCGCAAGCGTCAGTTCCGCGCTCTGTGGATCGCTCGTATCAACGCTGGTGCTCGTCAGAACGGTCTGTCCTACAGCCGTCTGATCGCTGGCCTGAAAAAAGCGGCCATCGAGATCGACCGTAAGGTTCTGGCCGACCTGGCAGTGAACGAAAAAGCGGCGTTTGCTGCGATTGTCGAGAAAGCTAAGGCCGTTCTGGCTTAAGTCCCCGACAATCACCGGGCTTGCCCGGTGCTAAACGTCACCGATAGGGGAAGGGCCTTGCGCTCTTCCCCTATTTCGTATCTGGAGTCAGTAAATGGAAAATCTGGATGCGCTGGTCTCGCAAGCGCTTGAGGCCGTGCAGCAAACTGAAGACGTGAATGCCCTGGAGCAGATTCGCGTTCACTACCTTGGCAAGAAAGGCGAGCTGACCCAGGTGATGAAGACCCTGGGCGATTTGCCGGCTGAAGAGCGTCCCAAGGTCGGCGCCCTGATCAACGCTGCCAAGGAGCGCGTTCAGGATGCTTTGAACACCCGCAAAGAGTCGCTTGAGCAGGCTGCCCTGACCGCCAAGCTCGCGGCCGAACGAATTGATGTGACCCTGCCGGGGCGCGGTCAGGTTTCCGGCGGCCTGCACCCGGTAACCCGCACCCTCGAGCGTGTCGAGCAGTTCTTCACTCGGATAGGCTACGGCATTGCCGAAGGCCCCGAGGTCGAAGACGACTACCACAATTTCGAAGCGCTCAACATTCCTGGCCACCATCCGGCCCGGGCAATGCACGACACCTTCTATTTCAACGCGAACATGCTGCTGCGCACCCATACTTCTCCGGTACAGGTGCGCACCATGGAGTCGCAGCAGCCGCCTATCCGCATCGTCTGCCCTGGTCGCGTCTACCGCTGCGACTCAGATATCACCCACTCGCCGATGTTCCACCAGGTCGAAGGCCTGCTGGTCGACGAAGGCATCAGCTTCGCCGACCTCAAGGGCACCATCGAAGAATTCCTCCGTGTGTTCTTCGAGAAGGACCTTGGTGTACGTTTCCGTCCGTCTTTCTTCCCCTTTACCGAGCCGTCGGCTGAAGTCGACATGCAATGCGTGATGTGCTCTGGCAAAGGTTGCCGCGTATGCAAGCAGACCGGCTGGCTGGAAGTGATGGGCTGCGGCATGGTGCACCCGAACGTGCTGCGCATGTCCGGCATCGACCCTGAGAAATACCAGGGCTTCGCCTTCGGGATGGGCGTGGAGCGCTTGGCCATGCTGCGTTATGGCGTCAACGACTTGCGCCTGTTCTTCGACAACGACCTGCGCTTCCTCGCGCAATTCCGCTAGGTCGTATTGTCCGAAACGAATCCCTTAGGAGAGCAGGATGAAATTCAGTGAACAATGGCTGCGGAGCTGGGTCAGCCCGCAGGTTTCCCGTGATGAGCTGGTCGCTCGTCTATCCATGGCCGGCCTCGAAGTCGACAGCGTTACTCCCGTAGCCGGTGCATTCAGTGGCGTTGTCGTGGGCGAGGTGCTAAGCACGGAACAACACCCCGACGCCGATAAACTGCGCGTCTGCCAGGTGAGTAACGGTAGTGAGACGCTTCAGGTTGTGTGTGGTGCGCCGAATGTGCGCCCCGGTCTGAAGATCCCCTTCGCCATGATCGGTGCTGAACTGCCGGGCGACTTCAAGATCAAGAAGGCCAAGCTGCGTGGCGTTGAGTCCAATGGCATGCTCTGCTCGGCCTCCGAGTTGCAGATCAGCGATGACCATGACGGTCTGATGGAGCTGGCTGACGATGCTCCGGTAGGCCAGGACATTCGTGCCTACCTGGGCCTGGATGATGTGATCATCGAGCTGGGCCTGACCCCCAACCGCGGCGATTGCCTGAGCCTCTCCGGCCTGGCCCGTGAAGTGGGTGCGCTCTACGCTGCTCCGGTCACCCGTCCGCAAATTGCTGCTGTTGCTCCTGCCCACGACGAAGTGCGTCCGGTCGAAGTGACTGCTCCGGCTGCCTGCCCGCGCTACCTCGGTCGCGTAATCCGCAACGTCGACCTGTCCCGCCCGACCCCGCTGTGGATGGTCGAGCGCCTGCGTCGTTCCGAAGTACGCAGCATTGACGCCGCAGTCGACATCACCAACTACGTGATGCTCGAGCTCGGTCAGCCCATGCACGCCTTCGACCTCGCCGAAATCAACGGCGGCATCCGCGTGCGCATGGCGGAGGAGGGCGAGAAGCTTGTCCTGCTGGATGGCCAGGAAGTTAGCCTGCGCGCTGACACTCTCGTCATCGCCGACCACACTCGCGCCCTGGCCATCGCCGGTGTTATGGGTGGTGAGCACAGCGGCGTAAGCGACAAGACTCGCGACCTGTTCCTTGAGGCCGCTTTCTTCGACACCATCGCCGTTGCCGGTAAGGCCCGTTCCTATGGCCTGCATACTGATTCCTCGCATCGCTTCGAGCGTGGTGTCGACTTCCAGCTGGCCCGCGAAGCCATGGAGCGCGCCACTGGCCTGCTGCTGGAAATCGTCGGTGGCGAAGCGGGTCCGATCATCAAGGCCGTCAGCCAGGAAAGCCTGCCAAGCGTAGCTCCGGTTACCCTGCGTGCCGAACGCATCACCCAGATGCTCGGCATGGAAATGGACGCCGCCGAAATCGAGCGTCTGCTCACCGCGCTGGACCTCAAGGTCACCGCCGATGGTGCCGGCCAGTGGCGTGTCGATGTGCCGAGCCACCGCTTCGACATCAGCCTTGAAGTGGACCTGATCGAAGAGCTGGGCCGTCTCTATGGTTACAACCGACTGCCGGTTCGCTACCCGCAAGCCCGTCTGGCTCCGCGTGCGCGCGCTGAAGGTGCCATTGAGCTGCCGGCCCTGCGTCGTCTACTGGTCGCCCGTGGTTACCACGAAGCCATTACCTACAGTTTCATCGATCCGAAGCTGTTCGAGTTGTTCAATCCGGGCGTGAAGCCGCTGATGCTGGCCAACCCCATCTCCGCTGATATGGCCGCCATGCGTTCCTCGCTGTGGCCGGGGCTGGTGAGTGCGCTGCAGCACAACCTCAATCGTCAGCAATCTCGCGTTCGCCTGTTCGAAAGCGGCCTGCGTTTTGTGGGGCAACTCGAAGGCCTGAAGCAGGAACCCATGCTGGCTGGCGTGCTCTGCGGTTCCCGTCTGCCGGTAGGCTGGGCCAACGGCCGCGACGCCGTCGACTTCTATGACGCCAAGGCAGACGTAGAAGCCATCCTCGGTGCCGCTGGTGACCTGGGCGCCTTCAGCTTCGTACCGGGTGAGCATCCCGCCCTGCATCCGGGCCAGACCGCTCGCATCGAAAGAGAAGGGCGGCTAGTCGGCTTCCTCGGTGCCCTGCATCCGGAACTCGCAAAGGCCCTGGACCTGGATCAACCGGTGTACATGTTCGAGCTGGTGCTGGCCGAAGTGATGCAAGGCAAGCTGCCGAAGTTCAGTGAGCTGTCGCGCTTCCCTGAAGTGCGTCGTGACCTTGCCCTGCTGGTGGATCGCGACGTCGCCGCCGAGTCGGTACTCGCAACCATCCGTGAGGCTGCTGGCGAATGGCTGACTGACCTCAGGCTATTTGACGTGTATCACGGTAAAGGCATTGATCCGCTTAGAAAAAGCTTGGCGGTTGGCTTGACCTGGCAGCATCCATCGCGCACTCTTACTGACGATGAGGTGAACAACACAACGCAAAACATCGTCACCTCGCTGGAAGACAGGTTCAATGCCACGTTAAGGAAGTAGCGTATGGGGGCTCTGACGAAAGCTGAGATGGCTGAACGTCTTTATGAAGAGCTTGGCCTGAATAAACGGGAAGCCAAGGAATTGGTGGAGCTGTTCTTCGAGGAAATCCGTCAGGCGCTGGAGCACAACGAACAAGTGAAGTTGTCCGGGTTCGGCAATTTCGACTTGCGCGACAAGCGTCAGCGGCCTGGCCGAAACCCGAAGACAGGAGAGGAAATCCCGATCACGGCTCGCCGTGTGGTCACTTTCCGTCCAGGGCAGAAACTCAAAGCCAGGGTCGAAGCTTATGCTGGAACCAAGTCATAACGACGAGTTACCGCCCATTCCAGGCAAGCGATACTTCACTATTGGCGAAGTTAGTGAACTTTGCGCAGTCAAGCCCCACGTGCTGCGTTACTGGGAGCAGGAATTTCCCCAGCTCAACCCAGTAAAGCGGCGCGGGAACAGGCGCTACTACCAACGTCAGGATGTGCTGATGATTCGGCAGATCCGGGCGCTGCTTTACGATCAAGGCTTCACCATCGGCGGGGCGCGCCAGCGCCTCTCCGGAGACGAAGCCAAGGAAGACACCACGCAGTACAAGCAGCTCATCCGCCAGATGATTACCGAGCTTGAGGACGTCCTCCATGTGTTGCGGAAGTGAATTTTTTTGAAAAAAACCTTCCACAATTCAAAAGCTTAAGATATAGTTCGCTCCGCTTCCGGTGATCCGGAGCGAGCTAGAAAACGTCGGGGCGTAGCGCAGCCTGGTAGCGCACTTGCATGGGGTGCAAGGGGTCGAGTGTTCGAATCACTCCGTCCCGACCATATTCAGAGAAAGGCCGGTTCAGAAATGAACCGGCCTTTTTCGTTTTATAGTGTTTGGGAGTATGGGCAAGGCATTCGTCGCTCTTCCCTGTTGCAGGAAGCTCGTTTGCTCTTTACCCGTTTCAAGCGAGTGTTCGATGTAATGGCCTGCGTCCGCACGCGCGAAGTACAACTCCGCCACCCTTCCTCTCTTAGGTCAATCAGTTGTGGAGTTGAGCTCGCACGTCGCAGGTCCAGTTTTGCTGGCGACGCAGGTTGACGATCTGCAGCAGGGCGCCCAGGGAGGCCACGCCGCCAGCACAAGCGGCCAGGGTCCAGGTGGGCATCTGCAATAGCAACACGAAGCCACCCGCCGCCGCGCCAATGGCACTGCCCAAATAGAGTGCTGACTCGTTCAGCGCGATGGCAAGGTTCCCGTCGCCCTGAGCTTGCCGCGCCAGGATCAATTCGTTGTTCTGCGGCACTTGCAAGGCCCATCCAACGGCGCCCCATAGGACGATGGGCAGCATGACCAGCCAGGTGCCCAGTGCTGCGATCAGCGGCAGCACAAGCAACGAAGCAGCGAGGATTACCATGATAATGAAGGTCAGGACCGGCCCCTTGATACGGTCCACCAGGGGGCCAACCAGGAAGCTGCCCAGCACGCCGCCGATGCCCCAGACCCAGAGGTAAGGCGTGACCGAGCTCACTGCACCATAGGCAGGATCGGCCAGCAGTGGGGCAATGAAGGTGTACATGCCTAGGCTGGCGATGGCGGCCAACAGGGACACCAGCAGGATGATCAACACGTGACCATCGCCGAGGATCGCCAGCTTCTGGGCCAACGAACTTGCTGCGGCCGCAGGCAGGGCCGGCAGTTTCAGTATCAAGCCGATGAATGCCACCAGGCCGAGCAAGGTGACCAGCCACAGGGCGGCTTGCCAGCCCATCTGATCGGCGATCAACAGACTGAGTGGCACGCCTAATACCACGCCGCTGGCCATACCTCCCATGATGATGGCGATGGACTGGCCGCGACGTTCCGGCGAGGACACCGCGGTCGATGCGCCGATGCCCATTGCCAGGTACACGCCGGCGCCGATACCAGCGATGGCGCGCCAGACCATCAGCGTAGTGAAGGTTTCGGCCAGCGCGCTAGCGGCGTTGGCGATGACGAACAGGCCAAGTGCCAGTAGCAGGCCGGTGCGTTGGCGATGCGCCGGGGTCAGGGCAACGAAGATCGGAGAGCCCAAACCGTAGGCTAGGGTGAAGGCCGTCACCAACTGGGCAGCCACTGCCACGGACACCGTGAACGACGCCTCAATCATCGGGATCAGGCCCGCGGTTACGTAGGAGGCCATGCCGAGGGCAAACGCTCCGACCGCGATGAGGTAGATGGGGGATTGGTTGGTTGTGTGCATGCATAGGCTCGCTTGCGCTCCACGGAGGCGCATGTGGTGGGACATCAGAAGGTTGCGACCCCAAGCAGGGGCCGCATCCGATTAGGGGCTAGAGTTCGAGGCTGAAGTCGTACTCGCTTAGCCAGGTGTTGAGGCCGACAGCCAGCTCCATGCCCATGCGCTCATGCATGGAGGAGACGCTGCCGAGTGGTTTGTCCAGCGTTTTTCGGATCCGGCCGTTGTCGAGCAGCGGTATCACAGGGGCATTGCGATCCGCTTGGATGGCGACCAAGGAGTTGCGCAATGCCTGTTCGTAGGCCGGGTCCTGCGTTGACGGGTAGGGGCTCTTGACTCGTTCGCTGATCGACTCCGGCAGAAGGTCACGGGTTGCTGCGCGCAGGATGCTTTTCTCCCTCCCGTCGAAGGCCTTCAGCGCCCAGGGTATGTTGAAGGCGTACTCCACAAGTCGGTGATCGCAGAACGGTACCCGCACCTCAAGGCCAACGGCCATGCTCATGCGGTCCTTGCGGTCCTTGCGGTCCAGCAGGGTTTGCACGAAGCGTGTCAGCTTGACGTGGCTCATTTGCCGCATGCGAGCCGCTGGCGCAGTAGGTCGCCAGCGCATTGTGCATCTGCTCGCGTACGGTCGGATGTTGGGACATCGCGAGGTAGGCAATGCTGCACCAGGCCACGACCGGCTCCTCTTTATGACAGCCCAGTTTCGCCAGAGGGTATTGTCCGCAGACGAGGCTTTGCGCCATGAAGGTTCGGTACTGGTTGGAGGATTTCAATGCATTGAGTTGTTCCCGAAGAAGTGTTTGATACATCCGTTTATCTCCTTAGCAAGTTGGTGACTCGTCTCTGTTGACTTCCTCATCAAGCAAGAGCTCTGGCGTGGGTATTTGGGGCCAGGTAGGGGTATTCTTCTTTGAGTTTATGGGGGTTACAATTTGATAATTTATGCTGTTACTGGAGGTAATTGGATGAGCGCACCCCGCACGCTCGAGCGCACTCGGGCAGAGCTGGCTGAATTTCTGCGTAGCCGCCGTGAACGTATTTCTCCAGAGGAGGTGGGGCTGCCAACCGGTAGCAGGCGACGCACACCAGGTCTGCGCCGTGAGGAAGTGGCCACGCTGGCCGGAGTCGGCTTGTCTTGGTACACCTGGCTCGAGCAAGGGCGGGAAATCAGTGTGTCTGCCACCTTCCTCGACAACCTCTCGCGAGCGCTCAAGCTGGACGCTGCAGAACGGCGCCACTTGTTCCTGCTGGCTCACCAGCGTTTGCCGCCCGAGCCGGGAAGAACTTGGTGCGTAGTGCCGCCGCTGATCCATCGACTGATGGGCGACCTGCCTTCACGTCCGGCATATGTACTTAACCTGCGCTGGGACGTGCTGGTTTGGAATGCCGCGGCGGATAGGGTGTTCGGTTTCTCTGCGCTGCCGGCGGATCGTCGCAACCTGCTGTGGATGCTGTTCACCAGCCCGGCCATGCGCGCGTTGTTCACCCCCTGGGAGGAGCAGGCATTGCAAATGCTCTCCAGCTTCCGTCGTGACTTCGTACGGGCAACCCAAGATCCGGAAATCGTCGCTCTGGTGAAGGAGCTTTTGAAGGTGTCTCCTGACTTCAGGATCTGGTGGCGGCAGCAGGATATCCATGGGCCATGTCAGGGTATTCGCAACCTTAACGTCGAGTCGATTGGCCCGGTGGTGTTCGAGCACACCACACTGACTATCGATGAGGATCGCCATTTACGGCTGGTCTACTACGCGGCCAAGGAAGCGAGGGCGGAGAGCCAAGCCTTCGAGCAATGGCTGTAGCGGGAGCCGGCTCAGGTGCCGGCAGGGAAAGGCAGTCAGCCAAAGCGAAAAGTGGATAAGAGGAAAGGGAGGCGGAAAGGGGGGCAGATTGATTTATTATCGAGCGGTTCCCGAGTTTGCGGGCACTGTTGCAAACCTTGCCCACGGTCGCCCACTCAAGCGCTGATTCCGATGCGAGCATTAGCAACATCATTCGCCGCCGTGGCACTGGGGCTCTGGTCTGGAGTACTCCACTGCTTGGTGCCGCGCGTCTTGCCGGCTTCGCCGGCATACTTGCGCCTGGAGGGTCTTCGTGGGGTGCTGACCAACTCTGAGCGAAGTTTTCTACTCCTGAGCCGTTGCTGAGTACCTTTTTGCCAGGCGGGGCTGAGCACTGTGGCAACCTGATTCATCCTTCTCCTAGCAGCCGCCGGGGCCCAGCACACTCTGTTCGAGCACGTTGTCAGCGCCAGCATTGAGATCAGTTGGCGCTCGGTGATAGAGGGAAGAGCGTTGCGCGTCAATCTCGTTACCGAGGTTTGAGATTACACCTCGTCGATCCGCATCTTCGATCGTTGCATTGTTTCGCCGATTGCTAGCGTGCCCGGTTGCGGTGATGAGTTTTGCGGGGATCCCCTCGCTGAACCTATCCTCCGAATGCGTCGCGAAGCACCCAATTGCCTAGTACCGATTGTCCCTACGAAATTTCTTACGGCTCTGTGAGCAGGCTAGCACCCCGCGTGGCATATGCCCCCCCCTTAGAGTCGCTGATAGCGTGTGCCCATCAATTTTGTGGGGCGGGAGCCAAACGCTAGTGAGCCAAGGATTGGCAACAACGAGCCCCGGGTGGTGCTCAGCCTCGGCCACGGTCATTTCGTATTGATCCGATGAAAGATGAAAACATTGCGGGGCTGGCGCTACCCATTGACCTGGTTTGTGTTGTCCGCGGTGGGCGAAATGTTGTGGGTCAACTACGAGCTACCCACTTCCCCCCAGGAGCTGCGAAGAGCAAGCCAATCATCGGCCAGGGTAGCGTCGAACACCGAAGCTGGTGCTTGAGACAGGGAGGCGGACTGCTCCGATGGCTTCGTTGATAACAACAATAAGGAGGCGACTCAATGTAAGGTTCTGCAATGCGCCGTGCTCTGAATGCGCGGCATATCCGCTTCATCGCTCTGGGCTCGGTCATTGGCACGGGACTGTCCTTCGGCTTGGCTGCGGCCATTCATTGGGCGGGGCCTTCGGCATTGGTGGATGCCGGTGGACCCAGTGACGCGGGAGTCGACTCTGTAATTCGTGGCCGGTTCCCATCTGGGCCCTGGCTCATGCCTCGAAGCTTCTTGGACAGCGAGGCCTGCTGGTTCCCTGAGGGCAGCCTGGCTGACCTGCCGAACATAGAGGTGGACCGCTCACGCTGGAACATCCTCGGCTGGGAACTGGAGCCGGGGGATGCGGTGTTCTTCCACATGCTGACTTTGCACGCTTCGGGTGGGGAGTCGGAGGCGAAGGGCGTTCTCTCTCCGCTTCCTCGGTGAGGACATGCGCCACGCCCCACGGGTCTGGAAGACGTCGCCAGAGTTTCCGGGGTTGATCGACCAGTTGCCTGACGGCGCGCCTATGGAGCATTCGCTGTTTCCGATGCTGTGGCCGAGGGGACAGTAAGGCGTTTGACCCGCAGCTATATGAAGAGGACGGAAAGCGCTCGGCCCCTTCCAATTACCTTGTCGTTTCCCGCAGGCGGCGTATCGTGAAAGACACACTCCTGTATGGAGGTGCTCCTATGTTCCAGGTAATGCGAAATGGTGAGAACCGCGTAGACGTCGACTTTGCGGGCAAACTCGATAGCAATGGCATGCGCGCAGCGATTGATGAGCTGTCGCAACAGTCCGAGGGTATCGCTCATGGCCGAATGCTCTATCGGATAGGTAAATTCGATATGCCGACACTGGGCGCCATGGCCGTCGAGGTCTCTCATATTCCACAGCTGTTCAAGGTCGTTCGCCGATTCGATCGCATGGCGGTGGTGGCCGACACAGGGTGGGTGAGGAAGGTGAGCGAAGTTGAGGGGGCGCTGATTCCGGGTCTGAAGATAAAGGCATTCGGTTCGCAGCAGGCCGCCGAAGCCGAAGCTTGGCTACAGCGCTAATCACAAAAGGCTTCGGCTTGAATTGCGCCGCCTTTTGGCGGCGCTTCTGTTTCTCATGGCCCATGAATCTGCCCAGTGCTGAAGCCGCACTCAATCAGCTCGCGAATCCAAACATAGGCCGCAGTATGGCGGTTGCGTAGTCGCTAAAGCCGCTTTCCAGTCGCGCGGATTCGATCAGCCTCTTCGATTCGCAATGCCGTAGCGCGTGCTGATGCCGGCGTGAGATATCAGTTCTCCAATTTGCATAGCTCCGTCCAATGAGCCGAACGATACGGGCTTTCCACTAGTTGAAAGGTCAAATGTGGCGTCTGTATTCGAATATGTGCAGATTCCCTCTGAATTTCCTGCAGTGGTTTTGAGAAAAATCCCATATGCATCAGAGTCCTTTCTGGTTTTTTTGCTGTGGCACTTTTTTGTTCGTTCAATGGATAATTAATTGCGTTCAAATACATTCGCTCCAGTAAATCGCGCGATGTAGAAAGTTATCTGTACTGCTATAGGGAAATGCAAATGGCTTCGAGCAGCTTTCAAAACGAAGTGCCCAAGGCGCGGGTAAACATAAAACTAGATTTGCACACTGGCGGTGCCCAGAAGAAAGTCGAACTCCCCCTGAAGTTGATGCTTATGGGCGATTACAGCAATGGGCAAGAGCGGCGCCAACTCTCCGAGCGAAGCAAGGTCGACATCAATCGGAATAACTTCGATAGCGTACTCTCCGAGTTTTATCCGAAACTTAAGCTGGACGTGGAAAATACGCTTGCAGGTGACGGCTCAGAGGCTTCTGTGGAGCTGTCCTTTCGCAGTATGAAGGACTTTGAACCAGAGCATGTTGCACGACAGATTCCACAACTTCGTGCGCTACTTGCGATGCGTAATTTGCTGCGTGACCTAAAGTCAAACTTACTGGACAACGCTACCTTCCGACATGAACTGGAACGCATTCTGAAAGATGATGCCTTGAGTGACGAATTGCGCACTGAATTGTCCGCACTCGCACCGCAAGACATTAGTTAATTGACTCCGGTTCGTGTAAAAGGAAGATGGTTTATGTCCGTAGAAAATGTATCCGCCGCTTCGCTCGGCTCAGCAGTATTAAATGAAGAAAACCAAGGTGTTTATGCCTCGCTTTTCCGCAAGATCAATCTCAGCCCAGTGAGCGAATTGGGCGGCATTGACGTTTTTCAGAATACCGAAGCTTTATCAGAAGCATCGACCGATGAACGGGTTACCGCTGCGGTCAGCGTTTTCCTGCATCTGCTCAAAAAATCAGCGCAGAAAGTCGATCGTCTGGACAAAACGCTGCTCGATGAACATATCACCTCGCTGGATGAGCAAATCAGTCGTCAGCTCGACGCGGTCATGCACCACGCTGATTTCCAGCGTGTGGAGTCGACCTGGCGGGGTGTTAAGTCGCTTATCGATCAGACGGACTTCCGCCAGAACGTCCGAATCGAACTGCTTGATATCAGCAAGGACCATCTGGTTCAGGATTTCGAGGATTCCCCGGAAATCGCCCAGAGTGGTCTATATATCCACACCTATACCCAGGAATACGACACCCCGGGTGGTGAACCAATCGCTGCAGCAATCTCCAACTACCAGTTCGATCGCAGTCCGCAGGACATTGCACTGCTGCGCAACATCTCCAAAGTTGCCGCGGCCGCGCATATGCCTTTCATCGGTGCTGTGGGGCCGGAATTCTTCGGCAAGGAAACGATGGAAGAAGTCGCCGCGATCAAGGACATCGGCAACTACTTCGATCGCGCCGAGTACATCAAGTGGAAATCGTTCCGCGACAGCGATGATGCCCGCTACATTGGCCTGACCATGCCGCGTGTTCTAGGTCGCCTGCCCTATGGGCCGGATACGATCCCAGTGCGCAGCTTCAACTATGTCGAAAGCGTCAAGGGGCCGGATCACGACAAGTACCTGTGGACCAACGCATCATTCGCGTTTGCTGCCAACATGGTGAAGAGCTTCATCAACAACGGTTGGTGCGTCCAGATCCGAGGCCCGCAATCGGGTGGTGCGGTGACTGATTTACCTATCCACCTCTATGACCTGGGCACTGGCAACCAGGTGAAGATTCCCTCCGAAGTCATGATCCCAGAGACTCGCGAATTCGAATTCGCAAATCTGGGTTTCATCCCGCTCTCCTATTACAAGAATCGCGATTACGCGTGCTTCTTCTCCGCCAACTCTACTCAGAAGCCGGCCTTGTACGATACGGCCGATGCCACCGCCAACAGTCGGATCAATGCACGGTTGCCCTACATCTTCCTGCTGTCGCGCATCGCTCACTATCTGAAGCTGATCCAGCGGGAAAACATTGGCACCACCAAGGATCGGCGCGTTTTAGAGCTGGAGTTGAACAAGTGGATCAGTGGGCTGGTTACGGAGATGACCGACCCCGGCGATGACCTCCAGGCGTCGCATCCCCTGCGCGAAGCAAAGGTGATTGTCGAGGATATTGATGACAACCCTGGCTTCTTCCGCGTCAAGCTGTACGCCGTGCCGCATTTCCAGGTAGAGGGCATGGACGTCAACTTGTCACTAGTTTCGCAAATGCCCAAGGCCAAGGCCTGAGCGACACCATAGGGAAATAACGTCATGAAAATTGACCGCCCCCTATGGGCTGCGGGGGCATTACTTTCCCCGCAGCAGTTCCAGCAGCAGGCGCGCTGGGAGGCATGGACCAACGAGTGCCTCGCTCAACTTTCACTTGTGCACCCTTGGGGTGTGCTGGACGCAGTGTTCGACATGGACGCACTGCGACTGGGCAAGCTCAAGGCATTGCGGCTGCGGGTACGAATGCCCGATGGCACCCTGATTGATACCGATCAGGTCGATCACCTGCCGCCCGCCCTGGAGTTGTCCCGCGTGCTTCCCGACGACGTTCAGGGTGCCAAGCTGCTGCTGGCGCTGCCGTTAGAGCATGCCAATGGCAACAATTGTGTGCTCGACGGCAGCAAGGCGGACCGGCCTACCCGTTACCGTCAGGACTGGCGTCAGGTGCAGGATCTTTATGGTGACGAAACTCAGTCGATCGGCGTAATGGAGCACCAGTTGAGCCTGCGCCTGGCCGGCGATGACAACGGCGACTACCTCACCTGCCCACTCGTGCGCCTTGTGCGGGATGGTCAAGGCGCATGGAGCGTCGACTCCGGCTACGTTCCGCCGCTACTGAGCTTTGCGGCGCATCCGGGCCTGCTGACGCAGCTGGACAACCTGTTGACGCAACTGTCGGCCAAGCGGCATCGGCTTATGGGGATGCGTCGTGAAAGCAACCAGCGCATGGCCGACTTTGCGGTCGCTGACGTGTCGCTGTTCTGGCTGCTCAATGCACTTAACACCTACCAGCCGGTGCTGGCGGATCTCCAGGCTCATCCTGCGCGCCATCCCGAACAGGTCTATCTGGAACTGGTGAAACTTGCAGGAGGCCTGCTGACCTTCTCGCTTGAGCACGATATCGAGACGATTCCGGCGTATCGCCATGAGCAGTTGGCTGCCGTGTTTCCGCCGCTGATGAGCACCATCTCCACGCTTCTTGAAGCCAGCTTGCCGTCGCGTGTAATCGCCCTGGCGCTGGAAGACACGGGACCGAATCGTTGGAAGGTCACGCTCAACGATCCACGCCTGCGCGAACTCGACGGTGCCGATTACTACCTGTCCGTGCGTTCATCTCTTTCAGCTGCACAGTTGCAGAGTCGGTTTCCACGCCTGTGCAAGGTTGGCGCCCCGGACGATGTTGATCACCTGGTTAACGCGGCGCTCGATGGCATTCCATTGCAGCCGCTCAGTCAAGTGCCGGCCGCCATTCCATTGCGTCTGGAGAATCAGTACTTCGCGCTCGATGTCCGCCATCCCAAGGGGCAGGCCATGTTGGCCGAAGGGGTTTGTGCCTTCTACGTTCCCAGCACGGTGATGGACGCAAAGCTTGAACTGTTTGCGGTGCTACGCACATGAGCCGAAACGACGATAAACAGACGCAGCCGATGACGGATATCGACGCGCTGCTGCAGGACAGTTACCTACTGGTTGTGGAGCTGCGAGAGGGCGCCTCGGCAAGGAATGGTCGAGACCTCTGGAAGCATTGTTCCAGTCAGATTGAGCACGTACGCCAACGGCTTGAAGACGCCGGAATGAGCGAGAAGAGTATCAACCACATCAGTTACGCCCATTGCGCCTTGCTGGATGAGACGGTGCTCCGCTTTGCCAGTGAAGATGCCCGCGCGGACTGGGCCGGCGAACCGCTGCAGGCGAAGTTCTTCAATCGTCACCAGGCTGGCGAGTTCCTTTACGAGGATATGCGCGAAGTCCTTCGCGAATCGGCGCCGGACATACAAGTTCTCAAAGTGTTCCAGCGCGTTCTGATGTTGGGTTTCAAGGGGCGCTATCTCAACCTGGATCACCCCGAGCGCGAACAGTTCTTGGCAGAGTTGAATGCGCGCGTTGCGCCGCTGGCTATCCCGCATTCGCTGACCACGCATTTAGGTCGGGCTGGAGGTTTCCATGCGCATCGCTGGCTTCGCTCGCCATTGCTGCAAACGCTCGCAGTGATGCTGCTGCTCCTTGGCACCTGGTGGGGCCTGAATCGCCTGCTGGGAAGAGTGGTCTCCTCGCTCCTTCCCGGGCAGGTGTAAGGAGTGGCGAATGAGCTTGAAGCTGACACGAAGTCTCTGGATCTGGGCCGCTGTGCTAGCCATGGTGCTGCTTTTCATCATGCCGCTGACAGGCGGGCTGCGTGGGTCCATTGCGCTGGCAATCGTGCTCGCTCTCATCACGGCGTGGTACTGGTCGGGGCGGCAGACGGCCAGACAGCGCGAGGCGTTGGCGCTCGTTGCGGGCATTTCCCTGCCTCCTGCGGATTATCGGCTGCCAGTAGTGCTGGTCTGCGGCGACGCCCTGGAGGGGTTGTTCGCAAGGTCGAGGGTTGGTGAGGCAGCCCTGCGCATGACGCCGCAGGGCTGCTACCTGCAGGTGGAAAGCCCCGAGCAGCTAGCGCATATGGCCAAAAGCATTGTGGTGCATCGGCCCCATTGGAGCGTCCAGCTCAGTGTCCTCTATGTCGTCAATCCGGGCGAACATAGCGATGCGCTAGTACTGGCAGGGCAGATACAAACACTCCGCCACCAATTGGCTCTTGCGCGTCGGTGTGGGCTCACGTTGCCGTTGCTACATGCCACTTACCTTCAGTCCAGTCAGGTATCTGAGGCTTGGTTCAGCTGGGAGTTTGGTGCCCGGCAGCCGAATGTTCGCGAGGCGGGTGCGCTCAAGAGTCTGAGCGAGTGGCAGTGGCAGGCAGTTGACTTGCCGATTCGCTCGGCCCGGCTGAGCAATGGCGTCCATCTGGAGAGTGTGGCGGCGTGGTTGGCCGAACATGTGGTGAAACACCTAACTACCCACGACGCCCGTGTGCCCGCTAGTCCTCCTGTGGTCTGTGCGGTCAGGCTGGTACCAGAGTTGCCCAGTCCAGTAGACGCCAATCTCTGGCAGCAATGGCTGCGCGACAAGACCGCACTGATCAAAACGATACATGTGGAGCAGGGCATCGCTACGGAACTGCCGTTCCCGGACCCACTTTTGCCCCTCCTGCCTGTGGAGGGGCGCGACGTGCAGATACG
The DNA here is from genome assembly GCF_003626975.1 of Pseudomonas sp. DY-1. Classification (NCBI taxonomy): domain Bacteria; kingdom Pseudomonadati; phylum Pseudomonadota; class Gammaproteobacteria; order Pseudomonadales; family Pseudomonadaceae; genus Pseudomonas; species Pseudomonas sp. DY-1. The sequence goes on from NZ_CP032616.1 coordinate 630,791, forward strand.
CCGTGCCGGCCTGATTGCGCTTTGGCTCTTCGCAGCAGCAGCGCTGCCCGCATTGGTCAGTTCGACCTGGCAGAACAATCTGTTGGCACGCCAGGTCAGCGATGACTTGCGCCGTTACCACGCCATCCCGCATCCGGCAAATCGGAGCCAGCCCGAGTTCGAGCTGCGCGAGGCAGCGGTAACTGCGCTCCGCCAGCATGTCGCGCGTCTGGACGACTACTACCGCCACGGAGAGCCGTTACAGCTCGGCCTTGGCCTTTATCACGGCGAACCCCTGCGCGCGGAGCTTCTCGATGCTGTTGCCGCCTACCAGCAACCGCAAGAGATGCCGGCCATCGCGGCAACCCCCGGCCCTGTTCGGCTGAGCAGCCTTTCGTTGTTCTCCGTAGGCAGCGCAACCCTCAAGCCGGACGCAACCAAGGTGCTGATCAACGCGCTGGTCGGCATAAAGGCCCAGCCAGGCTGGCTGATCGTCATTGCCGGCCATACCGACGCCACCGGCAGCGCCGAACAGAACCTCCTGTTGTCGCAAGCCCGCGCCAACGCCGTACGCGACTGGATGCAGCGAATGGGCGATTTCCCCGATAGCTGCTTCGCGGTGCAAGGTTTCGGTGCCAGCCAGCCGATAGCCAGTAATGACGTCGAGATCGGACGTGCCGCCAATCGGCGCGTCGATATCCGCCTGGTTCCAGAAGTGGGGGCCTGTGCGTTGCCCATGGATGAGCCGGCCGGGCACTACCAGTCGCATTCCGCGGCTTTCAACCTCTGAGAGAAGGAGCTTCACATGGCAATTCCCGTATACCTCTGGCTGCAGGACGATGGCGGTGCAGAAATCAAGGGTTCGGTGGACGTGCAGAAACGCGAGGGCAGCATCGAGGTAGTCGCGCAGGATCACAGCCTTTACATCCCCACCGACAACAACACCGGCAAGCTGACCGGCACCCGGGTCCACACCCCCTTCCTTTTCACCAAGGAAATCGATGCCTCCAGCCCCTACCTGTACAAGGCGGTGACCACCGGCCAGACCCTCAAGAGTGCTGAATTCAAGTGGTATCGCATCGACGATGCGGGCCAGGAAGTCGAGTACTTCATCACCAAGCTGGAGAACGTCAAGGTGGTGAAAGTTGCGCCCAAGATGCACGACGTCAAGGACCCGTCCAAGGAGAAGCACAACCACCTGGAACAGGTCGAGTTGCGCTACGAGAAGATCACTTGGACATACAAGGACGGCAACATCATCCACGCCGACTCCTGGAACGAGCGTCAGAGCGCCTGACGCCAGATAGACCGGCAGACCTCCTCGTTCTGCCGGCTCTGGTGCGCCGGGTTGAGCGTCCGTTCGCGGGCGTTCAGCCAGGCACATCGTTACGCAGCCGGACGCTCAAGCACCGCCGTTACCCGTACAAGGATGCACTCGAATGGCCAAGAATTCCGCCAGTCTGCTTCGCCGACTCAACCCTTATTGCGCCCAGGCACTGAGCGCGGCGGCTTCGCTGTGCCAGAGCCGCGCCCACGCGCAAATCGCCATCGAACACTGGCTGCTCAAGCTGTTGGAGCAGGGCGAGGGCGACCTCGTCCTGATCGCACGCCGGTATGAATGGGATCTGGATGAGCTCTGGCAAGGCCTGCTCGACTACCTCGAAAGCCTTCCCCGCAGCGTGCGCGACAAGCCGCAGCTGTGCGGAAAGCTGCAGCAACTGATCAAGAGCGCCTGGCTCCGCGCCTCGCTGGACGATTGCGACAGCCTGCGTTCCGTGCACCTGCTCAGCGCCCTGCTAGAAACTCCCAATCTGCTCGAGTGCGAAGCCGTATGGCCTTTATTCAGTCTCAGCGACACGCAGTTACAGCACCTGATGCCGTTGCTGGACCTGCACTCCATGGAGCGCCCGGACATGCAGAGGGAGGCCGCCTTGGGTGTCGTCGAGGCAATGGGTGCCGCGCCGGCCATACCCACTACCCGCACTGCCAGGAACGAGGCCCTGCAGGTCGTGCTCGACAAGTTCACTCAGGACGTTACTGACAAGGCGCGAGAAGGGTGCATCGATCCGGTATTCGGCCGCGACGACGAAATACGCCAGGTCATCGACATCCTCAGTCGGCGGCGCAAGAACAACCCAATCCTGGTGGGAGAGCCGGGCGTCGGCAAAACCGCTTTGGTCGAGGGCCTGGCCCTGCGCATCGCCGAAGGCAACGTCCCCGATAGCCTCAAACCAGTCATCGTACGCACGCTGGACCTTGGGTTGCTGCAGGCCGGCGCCGGCGTCAAAGGCGAGTTCGAACAGCGCCTGAAGAACGTCATCGACGCGGTACAGCAATCGGAAAATCCCGTCCTGCTGTTCATCGACGAAGCCCATACCCTGATCGGTGCCGGCAACCAGGCTGGCGGAACCGATGCGGCCAACCTGCTGAAACCTGCGCTTGCCCGCGGCGAACTGCGCACCATCGCAGCCACGACCTGGAGCGAATACAAACAGTATTTCGAGCGGGACGCGGCCCTGGAGCGGCGCTTCCAGATGGTCAAGGTAGACGAACCCGATGACGCCACTGCCTGTCTCATGCTGCGTGGCCTCAAGGCCCGTTACGCCAGTCACCATGGTGTGCACATCGAAGATGCCGCCGTGCAAGCCGCAGTCAGCCTGTCACGGCGCTACCTGACCGGTCGGCAACTTCCCGACAAGGCCGTGGACCTGCTCGACACCGCCAGCGCTCGTGTGCGCATGAGCCTTGATTGCGAGCCCCAGGCGCTGGTGCGAATCAAAGCCCGGCAGTCGGCGCTCGAGCTGGAGCATCGGGCATTGGCGGCGGACAGCCGCTACAGCGGCCACATCGCCCCTGATCGACTGGAAGCAATTGCTGCCCAGCGCGTCGAACTGGAGCAGCAGTACGCGGAGTGGGAGCAGCAATATCGCCAGGAGCTTGACCTCAGCCGGCAACTGCTCGACGCGCGCCAGGCCGAGCCTGCCCAAGTGGGTCTCTGTGCCGACCTGCAACGGCAGCTGGAAGAGGCCCAGAGCAATCAACCGTTGCTGTCGCTCGATGTCACCCCGCGCAGTGTGGCAGAGGTCATCGCTGACTGGACCGGTGTACCCCTGGGCAGCCTGCTCAAGGACGAGCAGGCCAGTCTATTGGAACTGGAACATCACCTCGCAGATCGGGTGATCGGCCAGGACCAGTCCCTTGGCGCCCTGGCGCAACGCCTGCGAGCTGCCCGAACCGGGCTGACGGATGAGCGAAAACCGCAAGGCGTGTTCCTGCTCGTCGGCCCCAGCGGTGTTGGCAAGACCGAAACCGCGCTGGCTTTGGCTGACTGCCTGTTTGGCGGTGAAAAATCGCTGATCACCCTGAACCTCTCCGAGTACCAGGAAGCTCATAACGTCAGCCAGCTCAAGGGCTCGCCACCCGGCTATGTCGGCTATGGACAAGGGGGCGTGCTCACCGAGGCGGTTCGTCAACGCCCCTATAGCGTGGTCCTGCTCGACGAAGTGGAAAAGGCCCATCGCGACGTACTCAACCTGTTCTATCAAGTCTTCGATCGCGGCTTCATGCGCGATGGCGAGGGCCGCGAAATTGACTTCCGCAACGCCGTCATCCTGATGACCTCCAATCTCGGCAGCGACCTGCTGCATGACTGCCTCGAAGCACAACCCGACTCCACCGATGAAACTTTGCAGGAAGTGTTGCGCCCAATCCTGCGCGAACACTTCCAGCCGGCACTCCTGGCGCGGTTTCAGACGCTGATCTACCGGCCGCTACGGGCTGACTCGCTCAAACGCATCGTCGCCCTCAAGCTTGCCCAGGTCGCCCGTCGCCTGCGGCGCCACTATGGTCTGGAGTGCCACGCCGACGAGGCCCTCGGTGAAGCCCTGGTGGCCGCCTGCCTGCTGCCTGATACCGGCGCCCGCAACATCGACAGCTTGCTCGACCAGCAGATTCTCCCGGTGCTCAGCCAGCAGCTCCTGCAACGTCAGGCCGCGCGTCAGAAAACCGTGGACGTAACGCTTGGATACAGCACTGAGGACGGCATCACTCTGCATTTCTCCAACCTGCGGGACGAAGTACCTCCCGTCACTGAGGAGGCCTGAGCATGCTCACTGAAATCCGCCCCTTCTTCGATCACAGCCGCCACCAGCTCAAGGTCCGCAACCTCGACGCCACGCTCGACGTGCTCGCCTTCCAGGGCGAGGAAGCGCTCAGCGAGCCGTTCCGCTACCGCATCGAGTTCACCTCCAGCCAGCGCGATCTGCCGGTTGACCAGCTCCTGGGGCAGGACGCCGCGTTCAGCCTCTGCCCGCCGCCCATGCCGCTCCCCATCATCGGCCTCAGCCCGCCGGTGAACCGGCCGCTGCGCACCTTGCATGGCGTCCTCACCGGTTTTCGGCGCCTGTCCGGCTCCAACGACGAAGCCCGCTACGAAGTGACGCTGCAGCCACGCCTGGCGCTGCTCGGCCTGGGCCGGCAATACCGCATCTACCAGCACCAGAGCGTGCCGGAAATCGTCGAGGGCATCCTGCGCGGCCGGCATCTGCTTGAAGGGCAGGACTTCTTCTTCGACCTCAAGCGCGACTACCCCAAGCGCGAGCAAGTGCTGCAATACGCCGAGAGCGACCTGGCCTTCGTCGAGCGCCTGCTCGCCGACGTCGGCATCTGGTACCGCTTCACCACCGACGAGCGCCTGCACATCGACGTGGTGGAATTCCACGACGACCCGCGCAACTACCAGTTCGACGTCCGCCTGCCGTACCGGCCGCCCTCCGGTACCAGCAGCGGCGAGGACGCCGTGTGGCAGCTGCAGGCCAGCCATGGCCTGGTCGAGCAGCAGGTCAACATCCGTGCCTACGACCCGCGCGATGCCGGCGCCTACCTCGACGGCGAGGTCGACCAGAGCCGCGGTGCCCGTACCACCTATGGCGAGGCCTACCACTACGGCGAGCCCTACACCGTGCTCGGTGACGCCCACAGCCAGGACGAGGACCTGCCGAGCGAAAGCGGCTACTTCTATGCGCGCCTGCGCCACGAACGCTACCTCAACCAGCGGACCCGCCTCGGCGGCCGCACCAGCAGCGCCACCCTGGCCCCCGGCCAGGTCCTGCGCATCGACGGCGGCGCGCCCGAGGCCTTCGCCCCGGGCGCCGTGATTACCCGGCTGACCACCCGTGCCGCGCGGGATCGCAGCTTCGACGCCCGCTTCGACGCCATGCCCTACGCGGAACGCGTCTGCTTCCGTCCGCCGCTGCGCACCAAGCCGGTGATCGCCGGCACCCTCCCGGCGCGCATCAGCAGCCCGCAGGCCAACGACCTGTACGGCCACATCGATCTCGACGGGCGCTACAAGGTTCACTTCCTCTTCGACCGCGACAGCTGGCCCGCCGGCCAGGAAAGCCTGTGGCTGCGCCTGGCGCGGCCCTACGCCGGCGACACCTACGGCCTGCACCTGCCGCTGCTGCAGGGCACCGAAGTGGCCGTGGCCTTCGAGCAGGGCGACCCGGACAAGCCCTACATCGCCCACGCCCTGCACGACAGCCAGCACCCCGACCCCGTCACCCTGCGCAACTACCAGCGCAACGTCCTGCGCACCCCGGCCAACAACAAGCTGCGCCTGGACGACCGCCGTGGCCAGGAGCACATCAAGCTCAGCACCGAGCACAGCGGCAAGAGCCAGCTCAACCTCGGTCATCTGGTGGATGCGCAACGGCAGAAGCGCGGCGAAGGTTTTGAATTGCGCACCGACGGCTGGGGCGCGATTCGGGCGGGCAAGGGCGTCTTCATCAGCGCCGACGAGCAACCCCGCGCCCAGGGGCAGGTCCTGGCCATGCAGGAAGCCGTCACTCGCCTGCAGGAGGCCGGCGAGGAGATGCAGCAGCTGTCCCGCGATGCCGAGCACGCGCAGGCCGATCCGGCCGACTTAAACGCCCAGCTTGCCCTGCTGCGCGAGCGGCTTGACCAGTTGAAGGCCGCGGTGGCCCTGCTCAGCGCCCCGCAGGGCATCGTCCTGACCAGCGGCGAGCACCTGCAACTGGCTGCCCGGCACAACCTGATGCTCAACGCCGGCGGGGAGGCCGACATCAGCGTGGTCAAGCGCCTGTTCATTGGCGTGGGCGAGGGCCTGAGCCTGTTCGTGCGCAAGCTCGGTATGAAGCTGATCGCCAACCAGGGCGCGGTGCAGATCCAGGCACAGAACGACCGCCTGGAACTGCTCGCCCGGCATGGGCTGGACATCACCAGCACCGAAGACGAAATCCGCATCAGCGCCAAGCAGAAGATCACCCTCAATGCCGGCGGCAGCTACATCACCCTCGATCCGTACGGCATCGAGTCCGGCACCCAGGGTGAGCACCTGATCAAGGCGGTGCATTTCGATTACCAGAAAACCAAGGCTCCTCAGGCGAGGTCCCTGCCTGTGTTGCCTCTGGAGGTGCAACCTCCGTTGCGTTTTGACGAGCAGTTCCAACTCTTCGCGGATGATGGCGAACGAACCCTGGCCGCCATGCCTTACAAGATCACGGGTGCTTCAGGGCGCACCTGGCGCGGCGTGACCGACAGCCAGGGATTCACCCAGCGGGTGTACACCCCCAGGCCCGAGGCGCTCTCAGTGACCTATGGCGAGGGTCTGGAAGAGGAGGAAGAAGAGGAAGAACTGCCCGACGGCATCGTATTGCGCCTGGGCCTGTTCTTCGATGGCACCGGCAACAACCTGGCCAATGCGACCGCTGTCGCGCAATGCCAACGCGACGATTTGGATCAGTTCAGTGCGGACGAACTGGCGACGATCATCCGGCAATGCGAAGGCTACGGCTACATCGGGCTCGATGGCGGCAGTTTTACTGGGACTCCGGACAATAGCTACGGTAATGCGCCGAGTAACGTGGCACATCTGTTCAGGCTCTATCCCGATAACGTCGCGGCGGCTGTAGCCCCCAACGCCGACATTGGGTATGTGAAAGTCTATCTCGAAGGCATTGGCACCCGTAGCGGCGGCAAGGATTCGCTCTATGGCCAGGGCACCGGCAAAGGCGAAACCGGGGTGGCGGCGCGAGTCGAGCAGGCGCCGGCGATAATCGAGGCGCAACTGGATGCGTTTACTCAGGCCAACTCTGGCATCCGTGTTCGCTCCGTGGAATTTGATCTGTTCGGTTTCAGCCGGGGCGCGGCAGCTGCACGGCACTGTGCCAACGAACTGCTCAAGCCCGGCCGCGGGGTGTTCCAGGAGCTATTGCGTGCAGGCCGCTTCGGCCTGCGGCCAGGGTTCGATCCGGCCATTCACGTCAGCCTCAACCTCATCGGTCTGTTCGATAGCGTTGCCGCTATCGTCAGTCCGTCAGACGGTGATTTCAGCGCCGCGAACGCCAGTAACCCCGGCGTCAGCCTCTTCTTGCCGGTGGGTTGCGCACGGAAAGTGATCCAGCTGCGCGCCCGCGATGAATGCCGCCACAACTTTGCCCTTAACAGCGTGCAGCCAGGGCATGAGGAGATCAGCCTGCCTGGCGTGCATTCCGACATTGGCGGTGGGTACCTGCCCCGCGGAAGGGAGCGCCTGCTGCTGACCCGGCCACGGCGAATGATCCTGACGCGTCGACAAGCGCCAACGGAGCATCCGCTATGGCAACAGACGCGCGCTCAGGTCAATGCCCTGCTCGCCAGCGGTCTGGCGGAGTATGGCGACATCGAGATCACCACCTGGCCGATCGCCATGCCCGCCAGGGGCGATCGCGACAGCCAGGAACGCCACTTCCTTGTGGCAGCCGTCCTTGATCGGCCCGTGCGGGGCGAGCTCGCCCTGATTGGACTGCGAGTGATGCGCGAGCTGGGCGTGCGCCATCGCGTGCCATTCAAACCGTTGCCAGATGAAAGACGCTTCAAGCTGCCGGACGACCTGCAGGCCATTGCCTCTGCAACGCTGGAATTGGCTTTGGCTGGTATCGAAGTCCAGCTCAGTCTGGAGCAAGAGCGTCTGCTGCGACGCCATTACATCCATCAATCCGCGCATTGGACGCCAAGCATTGGCGTCCTGGTCAACAAGCCAGCGGAAAACGACACCCGCAACGTCTACCCCAACCAGCCACAAAAGGATTACCCGGTATGAGGCGCCTGGCGTTGTGTGGCGTCCTGTTGCTGAGCTTGGGTGCCTGTGCCCGCGATCACAATGGCTGGGCCCCTCCAGGGCCGCCGCGACTGCCGTATGACACGTGGTACGTCGGTTTGGCCGCGCCCCGTTACATGGAAGTGTGGGTGGAAAGCGTGGATGTGCTGGACCGGCGCGGCATGGCGTACTTCGACGTGCATGGAGGAGTAGCCAGCTATACGGGCAAGGCGGAAGGCTGGCACCAAGGGGGCGGGGCGATGATGCCTGTGAACAACGTCGACCTGCCGGAGATGCTCTTCGTGCGCTGGCAGTCGCTGGTGGAGCCGCAGACCTACAAAGCCACCCTCCCGATCCCGCCGTGGGTACGCGATGAGATGGTCAGGCCGGAGCGGGTATTTTGCCACGGCTCGCAAAAGTGGAAAGACGATTACCGGAGGATGATTTCGCTAGGCCTGGCGCCAGGTGGCATCGTCAAGGTCTGGGTAGGAGGGCCTTGCCTGCCCTCCAAGGAAGTGGGCCGCTACCAGGCCAAAATCGAGTCGCTGGGCCCGGATCAGGGACGGTCCGAGGGGCGCTACGCCTGGCCTGACCTCGAACCGGCATCCAAAGCTTATATCGAGCAGAACGGAATTCCCTATGGCAGCTGGTAAGGAGGTTCCGTCGGGTGAAATTTCGGGTGCTGTTTTGCTGCGCGGCCATTACATCCATCAATCCGCGCATTGGATGCCAAGCATTGGCGTCCTGGTCAACAAGCCAGCGGAAAACGACACCCGCAACGTCTACCCCAACCAGCCACAAAAGGATTACCCGGTATGAGGCGCCTGGCGTTGTGTGGTGTCCTGCTGCTGAGCCTGGGTGCCTGTGCCCGCGATCACAATGGCTGGGCCCCTCCAGGGCCGCCGCGACTGCCGTATGACACGTGGTACGTCGGCTTGGCCGCGCCCCGTTACATGGAAGTGTGGGTGGAAAGTGTGGATGTGCTGGATCAGCGTGGCATGGCGTTTTTCCGCGTTCACGGTGGAGTCGCTGCTTATACGAACAAAGCGGCGGACTGGCACCAAGGGGGCGGGGCGATGAAGCCGGTGAGCAACGTCGACCTGCCGGAGATGCTCTTCGTACGCTGGCAGTCGCTGGTGGAGCCGCAGACCTACAAAGCCACCCTCCCGATCCCGCCGTGGGTGCGCGATGAGATGGTCAGGCCGGAGCGGGTATTTTGCCAAGGCCCGCAAAAGTGGAAAGACGATTACCGGAGGATGATTTCGCTAGGCCTGGCGCCAGGTGGCATCGTCAAGGTCTGGGTAGGAGGGCCTTGCCTGCCCTCCAAGGAGGTGGGCCGCTACCAGGCCAAGGTTGAGCCGCTAGGGCCTTACAAAGGGAAATCAAAAGGCAAATACATCCCCTTGGAGCCGGAGAACAAAGCCTATATCGAGCAGAACGGAGTTCCCTATAGCAGTTGTTGAGGTCTGCCCATAGCGGAATACAAGCACGTTCTGTCGGAACTGCTGCCAAGCGATTTCGCACAACTATGAAATTGCTGGAGTGCTTAATCAATCCCCAAGGAGGGCAGTGTCGTGCAACAAGCTAGAAATGCCGGTAAGAGCAATAGCGAAGAAGGCAGTGTTGTCAGGTTGATATCGGCAGCCAGCACCTTGTCTTGGTTATCGCCGCCCGATAAAGGAGTGTTCGAGATCACGTCGGGCCCCGCGCTTCCGGAAATAATCTTTGAGTTCAAGACGGATGTCGACGGCGATTATGAGTGGTCCTGGGTTATCGAGTGGGAAGCGAAAGCGAGTGGCCTGAGAGAGAAGGCGCGCAATGGAAAGACGCTGCAAACATTCAATGAATCCGGGAAATTCGTTGGGAAAGACAAAAAGTGGATGGCCAACTTTGGCGGAAGAATCCTGGGCGGCAAATTGACAGTGGCGGTTCTCGTGGGCGGAAAGAAACTTGAGCGCAGCGTCATGATTCGGGGCCAGAATCCGAGCAAGGAAGACGTTGCGACTTATGTGGCCAACCTCGAAGACATGGGCGGGTTCGATAAATTGCTGGAGCAGGAAACAGGCTCTAAGCATTTTATCAGTCTGGATGGGGAACCCATCGTGGCCTTCGATAAAGGTTTTGGGGTCACGCAAATGACCAATCCTGCACCCAGCTACGAACAAGCGTGGAACTGGAAGGAAAATATTACAGCAGGTTCTTCGTTGTACAGGGAAAAAGTACGGTTGGCCGAGAAGTATCTGGGACAAAGTGGCAGGACCTACTCGGATGAACAGCTACAGCATGAAGCCTTCAGTCGTTGGAATGGCGGTTCTTACCATGAATGGGATGCCAGTTCTAAATCTTGGATGAGGAGGAAAAATCTGCTATGCGACTCCCAAACAGGAAACATCGGTTGGCTTACGAACAGGGAAGAAAATAAGGATAAGACGGAATCCGAACTTCGTGAGCGAGATAAGGATACTTACAAGCTGGGGGCGAAAGGACAGTCCAGTGATCATTCATGGATTTATTCGGGGGTGTGTTATGCAGACCATGTGCTCGCAGATTAGGATTGGAGGTCTGCTGTTTTTTTTGGCGCTAATGTTGGGGTTGGTGAATAATGCTTTTGCTGATGGGGGGACTTCATGGGTGCCTAAGCGGCAGGAAGTAGTGCATTTGGCTTTCACTGATGGAAGTAGTTATGACTTGAAACTATTTCCTGATGTGGATGGTGTTTTTCTTGATGGAAACAAACACGAAATCAATGGGGAGAGTTATATCTCGGTTTTCCAGGTATCGCCATCCAATCCTGGGAGTCCAACTAAATACTGCGGCGCTGGAAGCGAGGTGTGGCTTTATGTGTACAAAGTTTCTGGCGCAGAGCTGAAGGTGCAGACCAGGGTTTTGGTAAGTAGTTGCCTACGTTCTCTGTCCATGGATTGGCTGGATGGGGACGTGCAGCAAGATAACGCCGACTTTTCTGCCGTGCAGTGGAATGAAGAAGGTTTCTCTATTCGTTGGTTATACAACGTCGATAACTCTGAAAGGTCAATAAGCTCAACGATTTATGTACTACGAAACAAAGTTTTTTCTGCGCAAAATATATTGAGCGAAGAGCGGTAGTACGGCTTGGAAAGTCGATTCTATTTTTATTTCAGGAGGACAATATGAAAGGCATCATCCGTATTGGCGATAAGACCACGGGGGGAGGCACTGTCTTATCGGGTTCAACTGCTATGCAATTCGGCGGCATAGGTGTAGCCCGTCAGGGCGATCCGGTTAGTTGTCCGATTCCGGGGCATGGCCCCACGGTGATTGCCGAGGGGCATCCGACGTTTCGTGACAATGGTGTACCGGTCGCCTTTCAGGGGCACCTGTGTTCCTGCGGCTGCGCATTGATTTCTTCGCTGTCGGCCGCAACGGCGAGCTGAACCATGCCGGTCAGATTGGACAAAGTGCCGCCCCGTGCGGCGGTGCCTGCGTCGCCACGCGCCTGGATCTGGTTGCTGCTATTGCCGTCGCTGTCAGTGCTGGGTTTGGGCATGACTTTATGGCTGGGCGGCGAGTCATTGACCCAGCAGCCGGCTAAATTCTGGCGCATAGCCTTGGGTGTGCCCTTTCTGGTCTGGTGCGTGCTGGGTTTTCTACGGGCCCTGGTGTACGTCGGAATGTTGAGTGTGGCCGACGGCTGGGATGAGGCTCGCAAACAGGACCTGGTTCAGAAAATGCGCCGTGGTCGTCGTTCGCTGCAAGTGTTGGGCGTCAGCCTGCATACCGCGCTACGACCCGCGGAGGACCTGGATGGCGTTGGCCAGATGGACGCCATATGCCGCGACGCTCAGGCCTTGAAAGTTCAAGCCTCATGGCAGGGAAGCGCGGTGCGTCATAGTCGTCTCTCGCGTATTGCAGACGAATCGCCGGAACAGATACTGCTGCGCGTGCTTCCACCTGTGCTGGCCGAATTGGCGAGCGTCTTGGCGGGGTTGTCAGAAGGCAGGCCGTTGGCATACCTGCTGGAAATAGACAGTGCATTACCCCGGCACGAACTGCAGCGGATATGGCTCCACCTTTGGCTCGAGTCCGGTATTCGTCAGCCGCTTACGCCGGTTAAGGGGAGCGGGCTGGACGCAGTCGATCGGTGGCTGGATCAGCGTATCGGCGATGAGGCGCTAATGCTGGTAGTGGCGATCCAAATTGCGCCGGCACAACCGGAAGGGACAGCCGAGGCGGTGGTGGGACTTTTGTTCGGCAACCGGCTGACGCAAGCAACACTGGAGCCAAGAGCCTATCTGTACCGTCCCGAGCAGGAGCGCAAGCCGACAGCCGAGGATCTGGACTATGCGGTGCGTCAGGCGCTGGAGTGGGCCAAGGCGGAGGCTTCGGCAATTCAGGATGTCTGGCTAACTGGAATCGACGCTAAGCGTCAGCGCGCACTGGGCACGGTGCGGGACGCGTTGTCGATACCGGCGAAGCAGGGCCAGGGCTTGCATGATCTGGATGCGACCTTGGGCTATCCGGGGCGGGCCGCGCCCTGGGTGGCGATTGCCACTGCCGTTGAGGCTATCCAAGGCAAAGAAGGGAAAGGGCAGCCGCAACTCATCTTCAGTGGGGATGGCGCCGCAGAGACGGGTCTGTGGAGCACTGTGGTCATGCCCGTGCTACCTGCTTCGAAATAGGGATTAGGGGTATCTGATGCGCTCGCGTCGTGCGATGTGGTTGGGAGTTTTGGTCGGTCTGGTGTTGTTGATCGGCGTGATCTTGAGCGTACTGCTCTGGTGGCAGCCGATGCTGCTGGGGGTTCGTTCCGGCAGTGAAGTGCAGGCCGTTTGGCGGCTAGCCGCGGTAGGCATGACGGTCATGGTGCTCGTTATGGTGAGTGGCTACGCGCTGATGGGGCGGCGGGTGGGCGGTTCGACGTACCGGGAGCAAGAGGGCGATGATGTGGCGGCCCCGGTGCAGGCCGCTGGAGGGGACGTCCCTGCGTCCCCCGCAGCCTCAGTGACAATCGAAGCGATCAAGGCGCACCTGTGTGACACCATCGGCTTCTTCTGGCGCCGCAAGGTCCGCCCCGTGCTGGTGGTCGGCGAGCGCGACCAGATCGAGGCCATCGCCCCGACCCTGTCCGAGCAACGCTGGCTAGAAGGCGAGGGCGTGCTGCTGCTGTGGGGTGGTAGTACCCAGGGCGAGCCAGATGCGGCGCAGCTCGAACAGTGGCGCAAGCTCTGCACTCGCCGGCCGCTGGATGGCATCGTCTGGGCGCTCACTCCGGAGCAGAGCGCCGATCCCGCGCACATCGGCCACGGCGTCACCCATCTGCAGAAAGTCACGCATCTGCTGCGCTGGCAAGCCCCGGTGCACCTCTGGCAGGTCTATGCCAGCGACTGGAGCCAGCAAGAGCGCCCGTCCGAGGCGGTGGGTTGCCGGTTGTCACCGCACGTCAATGCCGCGCAGCTAGAAAGCAGCTTGCAGCGCCTGGCGCAGCCGCTGCGCGAGCAGGGGCTGGTGCACATGCAGGACAACCCGTGCCACGATTTTTTGCTGCGTCTGGCCCGCGACCTGCACAGCGAAGGTTCTGCCCGTTGGCAACACGCGCTGGGGCCGCTACTACGTGCCCGAGGGGTGATCCTGGGCGGGCTGTGGTTCAGCCTGTCGCTGCGCAGGCTCGGCGGAGGGATGAAAAACACCTGGCAGGTGGACCCGGCTTGGTGGGGCGTACTGAGTGACAATTCCCTGGGTGGCCAGCCGCAAGGCTGGACTCTGCCGCGCGTGGGTAGCGCGCTGCTGCTGGGGTTGGCGGCGCTGTGGGGCAGCGGCATGCTGCTTTCCTACGCTAGCAACCGTGCGCAGATCGGCGAGGTACAGGCCGCCCTGGCTACCCTTGAGCAGCCCCGCGACGTTGACTCGCCCCTGCGTGCGTTTAATGAACTGGTCCATCAGATGGATCGGCTGGATTTCCACGCCCAGCACGGTGTGCCCTGGCACCAGCGCTTCGGACTGAGCCAGAACGAAGCGTTGCTGGATACCCTCTGGCCGCGTTACGTGGCAGCCAACAATCGGTTGATTCGCGACCCGGCAGCGGCCAACCTCGAGTCTAATCTGCGCAGCCTGCTCGACCTGCCACCGGGCAGCCCGGAGCGTGCCGCCCGTGCCAGCGAGACCTACGACTCGCTCAAGGCCTACCTGATGATGGCGCGCCCGGACAAGACCGATGCGCCTTTCCTCGCCCAAACGCTCGTTGCCGCCGAAACCCATCGCGCGGGTGTGGCCTCCGGCGTCTGGCAGGCCGTCGCGCCCAACCTCTGGCGCTTCTATGCCGAACACCTGTCGGCCCACCCCGAGTGGCGCGTCGACCTCGATCCGGCCCTGGTTGCGCAGGCCCGACAGGTGCTGCTCGGCCAACTGGGCCAGCGCAACGGCGAAACCGCACTTTATGAGGCAGTCCTAGAAGCCGCGGCCAACCACTATCCGCCCCTGGGCCTGCGGCAGATGGTCAGCGATACGAACACCTCGATGCTGTTCTCCACCGAGGCCGAAGTACCCGGCGTCTTTACCCGTCAGGCTTGGGAGGGCCAGGTGCGCAAGGCCATTGACGACATAGCCGAGGCCCGTCGCGAAGAAATCGATTGGGTGTTGAGCGACGACCAGAATGACATTGCGGCCGACATGACTGCCGAGGTGCTTCGGGAACGCCTTGCCGCGCGTTACTTCCAGGACTACGGCAGTGCCTGGCTCGAGGTACTCAACAGCCTGCAATGGCATCAGGCCGCCAGCCTCGCCGACGTCATCGACCAGCTCACCCTGATGAGCGACATCCGCCAGTCGCCGCTGATCGCCCTGATGAACACCCTGGCCTATCAGGGCCAGGCCGGTGCGCACGGCCAGGCGTTGAGCGACTCGCTGATCAAGTCCGCGTAGAAGCTAATGGGCCAGAACCAGGCCCCGGTGATCGACCAGCAGCACCAGGGCTTGCAAGGCCCACTGGATGACAGCTTTGGCCCGCTGCTTTCTCTACTGGGAAAAGGCGCCGAAGCAACGGGCAACGATGGTAGCCTTAGCCTGCACGCGTTCCTCGCGCGCGTGACGCGCGTACGCTTGAAGCTGCAACAGGTCAGTAACGCGCCCGATCCGCAGGCTATGACCCAGGCCCTGGCGCAAACCGTGTTCCAGGGCAAGAGCGTTGACCTCGCCGATGCCCAGTCCTACGGCAGCCTGATCGCCGCCAGCCTCGGCGCAGAGTGGGGCCACTTCGGCAATGCGCTGTTCGTCCAGCCACTGGAGCAGGCCTGGCGCCGCGTCCTGCAACCCTCGACGGCCGGCCTCAACGACCAGTGGCAGCGCGCAATCGTCGAGCCCTGGAGCCGTGCCTTCGCCGGCCGATATCCATTCGCCGCGACTGCTAGCGACGCCTCGCTGCCCATGCTTGGGCAGATGATCCGCAGCGACTCTGGACGCATCCACCAGTTCCTCCAGCAGCAATTGGAAGGCGTGCTGCGCAAGCAGGGCAACCACTGGGTACCCGATGTCGCGCATAGCCAGGGCTTGCGCTTCAACCCCGAGTTCCTCAAGGCGGTCAACCAGCTCGCCGATCTGGCCGATGTGCTCTACACCGACGGCGGCATGGGACTGGCCTTCGAGTTGCGAGCCAAGCCCGTGCGCGATGTCGTACAGACCACCCTGACCCTAGATGGCGAACGCCTCGATTACTTCAACCAGCGGGAAAGCTGGCAGCGCTTCGCCTGGCCGGGCGCCAGCGATCACCCCGGTGCGAGTCTGAGCTGGACCAGCGTCAAGACCGGCGAGCGGCTGTATGGCGATTATTCGGGCACCTGGGGGGTGATCCGCCTGCTGGAACATGCCCGGGTCACCGCGTTGGACGACAGCGAGACCCGCTATCACATGGTGCTGGAAGCCCCCGACGGCCTGAAACTGACCTGGCACCTGCGCACTGAGCTGGGTGCTGGCCCACTGGCACTTATCCAGTTACGCGGCTTCAGGATGCCGACACAGATTTTCCTTGATGAGGACGCTAGGCCCCTTCCGTATGCTCAGAATGGGAGTTTCCGATGAGCCTGTCTTCGTTGATTATCACTTGCCTGGGTGAGTGCGATGCACTGGTGCTGGCGCGCCAACAGGCATCTAAATGGTCTGAGTGGTTGCAACCCATCGAGTCGCATTCGGCAGTGGGAGACGACCCCGGTTACGACGACGACTTTCAGGCCATGCGTGAGGAGGTCAACAAGCTCTCCGGTTCCAACGTCGAGCGGGTGGTACAACTGGCGGAGAAGTTGCTCAAACAGCGCTGCAAGGATCTGCGCATTGCCACCTACTACCTCTGGGCGCGCTTGCATAAGGATGGCGAGGCAGGACTGGCTGATGGCATCTGCCTGCTGGCTGCGCTGGTAGAACGTTTTGCGGCCGATGTTTTGCCAAGCCGCCCCAACAGCCGGCGGATGGCTGTTGAGTGGCTAGCCAGCGGCAGGGTGCTCGACAGCTTGTCGCTGTACCCAGAAGTAGTGAAGTCGGAGGCCAGACAAACCGTGGCTGCGCTGGCCTGGCTGGAAGAGGGCCTCAGCGCCTGGCCCGAAAACCAGCGTCCGGCGCTGGACCCTTTGTATGCGGCGCTGTCGAACAGGCTGGCCCAGTCCGGCGGGGTGAATGCGGTCGTGCCGCAGAACAGCTCAATCCATGAGGCGAAGTTGCAGAGTGGTGCCTCGGCCGTTGCCGCCATCAAGTCTGGTCGCGACTTGCTGGACAGTGGCCGTGCGTTGGCGGGTTATCTGCGCGAGCAGCCACTGGGTTGGCTGGCGGCGCATCGGCTGATGAAGAGCCTGCGCTGGGACACCGTGCATCAGGCACCGCCCGAGGACGGTAGCGGCCACACGAGGCTGGCGCCGCCGCGCAGTGATTATCGGTCGCAGCTCAAGCGCTTGTACCTGCAACAGAGCTGGAGCGAACTGCTTGATCAGGTCGAACGCATTTATGCCGAGGGGGTGAACCATTTCTGGCTCGATCTTCAGTGGTACCTCTGCCAGGCGTTATCCAGGCAGCCGGCGCCGCAGGATGGCTGGGCCGATATCGTTAAGCGCGACCTGGGCATGCTTCTCGATCGTTTGCCGGGCCTGGAGACATTGTGCTGGAGCGATGGAACGCCGTTTGCCGACGAGGTCACCCGCGACTGGATCGTGCAGCACGTCAGTGGCAATCGCTCCCCGCGTTGGTTGCCCGCCCAGGCCGCCTCTGCGCCGATGGCGGCCGACGTACTTGCTCTGGAAAGCGAGGCTTTGGCACAGGCCGACAGCGCCGGCGTCGATGCGGCGCTGGCCTGGCTGGCTGCTCGGCCCGGTGTGCAATCGGGCCGGCAGCGCTGGTTGCTGCGTTTGCTGATGGCGCGGATCGCCGATCAGTGTGGCAAGGCCGATCTGGCTGTGCACCTGCTGGGTGAGTTGGAGGTGACGGTGCAGCGTCAGGGGCTCGCTGAATGGGAACCTGATCTGACCTTCGAAGTCCAGGCCCGGCTGCTCAAGCTGCTGCGTTCCAAGGCCCAGCGAAACGATGCGGACAAGGCAGCGCTGTTCCGACGCATGGACGCACTGCTGGCGGCGCTAGTAGCGCTAGACCCGATACGTGCCGCAGTGCTCTGCGGCTGAAATTTTCTGATTCAGGATCACTCATAGTGGATACTGACAATCCGACCCTGCGCTATTTCGATGCGGAAATGCGCTACCTGCGTGAAGCCGGCAAAGAGTTTGCCGAGGCATTTCCCGACCGCGCGGCTCAGCTCAATCTGGACAAGCCCGGTGCCCGCGACCCCTATGTGGAGCGACTGTTCGAGGGCTTTGCATTCCTCATGGGGCGGCTGCGGGAAAAGCTCGATGATGACCTGCCCGAATTGACCGAAGGCTTGGTCAGTCTACTGTGGCCGCATTATCTACGTACCATTCCCTCGTTATCGATCATCGAGCTGGTGCCTGATCTCTCGCAGATGAAATGCAGCGAGTCGATCGAAAAAGGTCTTGAGGTGCTTTCTCAGCCGCTGGGGCCCAAGCGCACCCGATGCAGTTACACCACTACCCAGGACCTGACCCTGCAACCACTTGTAATGGATTCACTACGGCTGGCCTACGAAGTGGATGGGCGCTCGGTTTTACTCCTGCGCTTTACCTGTGGCGAGCTGGTCAACTGGAGCCAGGTGGATCTGACCCGCTTGCCCTTGTACCTGAATGCCGATGGCGCTTTGGCCAGCGCCCTGCATCTGGCGCTGACCCGTCATGCTGAGACGCTGTATGTGCGCTTGCCGGGCCACCCTGAGCGCGTGACGCTGGATGGAAATTTCGTGGCAAAGGGGTTTGCTGAGGATGATCGCCTGTGGCCCAAGGGCGACAGTGCCTTCAGCGGTTATCAGCTGCTGCTGGAGTACTTCACCTTCCGCGAGAAGTTCATGTTCGTCACCTTGTGTGGGCTGGAGCGGTTGGAGCTCGAAGACGGCACGCCCTGGTTCGAACTGGAGGTGGTCCTGCGAGAGGCATGGCCCCATGACTTCGAGCCGCGCGCCGAACATTTGCGCCTGAACTCCGTACCGGTGATCAACCTGTTTCCCCTGGAAGCCGACCCGCTCCGGCTGGACCCGTTGCAGAGCGACTATTTGCTTCGTCCCATGCGCCTGCAGGATGGCCATACGGAAATCTATTCGGTGGACCGCGTCACCGTGTCGAAGAATGCCGAGCGAGAGGAGTACGTGCCGTTCACCAGCTTCCGTCATAAAGGCGGCATGCTGCACGACGAGGCACCGGAGCGTTACTTCCACACGCGCCTCAAGCGAGGCGTGAACGGCTTGCACGATACCTGGCTGATCCTCGGTGGCGAGGGTTTCGACGCGGACCGACTGCAAGATAGAGAAAGCCTGTCCCTGCGCTTGACTGGCACCAATGGCCAGCTACCGCGCAAGGCGCTGCAGAGCACATTGCTCGATACTCTGGTGCATTCCACCCAGGCCGGTCTGCAGGTGCGCAACCTGTGTGCAGCAACCCTGCCGTGTTACCCGCCTAACCGAGACCGCTTCCACTGGAGGGTACTCAGCCACCTGGGCTCGAACTTTCTGCCGATGCTGGATAACGCCGAAGTACTGCGCGGCACTCTCGCGCTCTACGACTGGACGGGCAGCGAGCTGAACAGACGGCGTCTGGAAGCGATCGTTGACGTCCGGCATCACCTGATCCAGCGCTTCGAAAAAGGCTTTCTGCTGCGTGGGGTGGATATCGAAGTCACGCTCGGCGCAGACGGCTTTACCGGTGAGGGCGACATCTCCCTGTTCGGCGAGATGCTCAGCCGTTTCTTCGCCCTTTATGCCGACATCCACCTGTTCAATCAGCTCACGCTGATCCTTCAACCCTCTGGTAAGTGCCTGCGATGGAACGAGAACCACAGTCAGCGTATTCCCGGCTGAAAGCCAGTGGCTTGCTGCAAATCCTGGAGGGGAGGGTGGCGCAAACCAACCTGTACCGCTTCTGTCAATTGCTGGAACAAGCCTTGCCGGAGCATCCGCCATTGGGTAGCACTGCGAGCCCTGCGAACGACCCGGTTCGCTTTCGACCGGACCCTGGTATGGGTTTTCCGGCCGGGGAACTGAAGGCCATCGATATCCACGGGGCTGATCCGCAGCGGCCGCCCACGGTACGCACACGCCTGCTCGGCCTGTACGGCGTGGATTCACCCTTGCCGACTACTTATCTCGACGACATTACCCAGCGCCGGGACGGCCACGAGGCACTGGAGGCCTTTCTCGACATCTTCAATCACCGGGTACTCACGCAGTTCTATCGCATCTGGCGTAAGTATTCGTACCCGGCCACGTTCGAAGCTGGCGGCACCGACGCGACCTCGCAATGCTTGCTGGGGCTGATCGGGTTGGGCATTCCAGGCACGGCCAAGCATGTCGCCACGCCGATTTCGCGGTTCCTCGCATTGCTCGGCTTGATGAGGCTACCAACGCGCAATGTCGAGGGTTTGCAGGCGCTGGTCAAGTTACTGGCTCCCAGCACTCTGGCACGAGTTAGCGCACATTGGCCGCACCGAATTGCCCTAGCGCAACCCGCCAGCTTGTCGAAGATTCGACCGGTACGTCTGCAGCAGGACATGCCGTTAGGAAGCGTCGGGCAGGATGCCAACAGCCAGTTGCGCTTAGTGCTGTTTACCGAAGATCGCGAGGAGGCGCGTGGCTGGTTGCCGGGGGGGCAGTTGCATGCCGACTTGCTGGTGTTGCTGCGCGTTTACCTTGGCTGGCGGTGTTCCGCCTTGCTGGAGCTCTCTTTGCCGACGCATTGCCTGCCGGTGCCGCTGCTGGGGGAAGCTCCGGTGTTGCTCGGCATGACCGGTGTACTGGGGCTCGGCGGTGGCGGGAAAAAGGCGGGGCCGGGGAACGTCACCATCAAACTGGGCCGCTACCAGGGGCTGCAGAACAATCCTCATGAAAGAGAAGTACAGCATGTTGCGTATCGTTTCTAAGTCACTCCTGCTGGCCATGCTCGGCGTGCTACAGGGTGGCTGTGGCTTGTACCAGGGGGTGACCGACGCCAGCACCTCCACCGCAAGGGCGATCTTCTACAAGCAGGTAAGGACCCTGCATCTGGACTTCAGCGGCCGTGCGGCGATGAACACCAATGGTCACGACATGAATGCGCTTTCTGTCCCGACACTGGTGCGCATCTATCAGCTAGGGGACCGTATGGCACTCGAAAAGGCCACTTATGAAAGTCTGCTGAGTCATGCGGATACTGCGTTGGCTTCTGACCTGCTGGATCAGCGCGTGGTTGTGGTGAAGCCTGGCGAGGGGGCGAAGTTGAGCGTGCCGATGAACGAGGAAGCGCAAGTCGTTGCAGTAGTGGCGTTGTTCCGCCAGCCGGATACGGTGAAGAACAGCTGGAGGCTAGTTTTGACTCGCGAGGATCTGAACCCGGATCGGCCGCGCGTGATCGAACTTGGCGACAACAGTCTGCTCCTGCGTCCCTTGTCCAGGAAGTAACGCCATGAATGAACAGAGCCTGTCACTCTACGAAGTGCTTTTGCAGAACTTCTCTGGCGAACTGGAATTGCATCGTGTCCACGAAGAAGACCAGGTCATCCTGTCGGTGCTCGACAACCTGCAGCGCATCCTCGACAGCCGGGCCGGAGCCCTCAGCCATCTTCCGGATTACGGATTGCCCGACCTAGGCGTCATCCTGCAGGGGCTCCCGGCAACCGCCCATGGGTTGATGGGCACCCTCACCGACACCTTGCTGAAATACGAACCGCGCCTGGCTGCGGTGAACGTGCGGCTACTGCCGCAGTCCCTCCCCGGGCACCTCGAGTACGCCCTGGATGTGCAGCTGAAGAGCGGTATGCAGGCAACCTTCGGCACCACGCTTGCCCCGGAGGGCAAAGTGCTAGTGCGTCACCTGAAGCAGATGAGCTACCTGACGACGGAGAGGAATGGATTGCGGGGATCGTTCGAATAGTCGAGTGGAGTGAAGAATGACGTTACTTTTTGAGCTGAAATACCGTCCTGGCGGTGATCCGACCGGCTTCGCCCAATACGGTGCACTGCATGAAGAGCTGAGCAAGTTGGCTCAACCCGCATCCCCTGAAGTGAATTGGGAATGGGTGGAGTATCAGTGCCTGTCCCTGTTCAAGGAGAACGGGGCGGAGCTGCAATCAGCCGCCGCGTTCTTGCTGGCCCGCATGCACCTTCACGGATTGTCTGGTATGGAGCAGGCGTTGGCGCTTGTCGTGGCCCTGCTGGCTCATGGCGAGCCGGTACCTTGGCCGCCCTCGTCATCTGCGCGCGCGCAGATATTGGCATGGCTATGCGTGCACCTACAGTCCGTAGTTAGGAGGTCGGAGTTATCAACTTCAGACCTTCTGCTTGCACGCCGAATCAACGCTGGACTGACCCAGATAAGTGAGCTGCTTGGGCGTAAGAATCAGCCGTCGGTATCAGCGCTGGAGGAACTGCGACAACAGTTCGAGAAACTCATAAGGCGCCTGGAACCTGAGTCGGTTACCAGCGAACTTGCGATACAGCAGGCCGCAGGGGGGGCTGGAGGGGCTCTCGGTATGCATACATTTAACCCGTTCCATGTCGCCAACGTCTTGCCGTCCAGCACGCCAAATGTGTTGGTGGTATCACTCGCTGATGGCCATAGGGCTGATTCATCCACGCGGAGCAGGAAAGACGTTTTTCTGTTTTCGTTGCTCGCGCTGCTCTGTGTGATCGTTTTGGGCGGACTCGGGTGGTGGGGGCATGGGCTATGGCTTGCAATGGAGCATCGCCAGCTCGCGCAGATGGCAGATCCCGAGGTTGTTCACTTGGATAGCCTCATGCTCTTTCCTTCCGGTAGTGCACAGCTCAGGCCGGAATCCACCAAGGTGCTGATTAACAGTCTGATGAACATCAAGGCGCAGCAGGATTGGTTGATCGTTATCACCGGTCATTCCGATGCTGTTGGCAATGTCGGTCAGAATCTGGAGCTATCCCTAGCCCGGGCTGCTGCGGTACGCGATTGGATGCAGCGTATGGGAGATATCCCCGACAGCTGCTTTGTTGTGCAGGGGTTCGGTGCGGGGCAACCGCTTGCGAGCAACGATACGGAAGAGGGGCGTTCTACTAACCGCCGAGTGGATATTCGACTGGTGCCGCAGGCTGGTGCATGCGCTACAGGCCATGCGCAAGAAGACGTGCCCAGCTGATGCTGTTGCAGGATGGTTTACCTCGAAGGGCGGTGATAAGGGCATCGCTGGTTACTCCAGCTAACGCCAAGCTCGCGCAGCTATATAAGAAAGCAGTGGAGAAGGACGCCTTAGCAGCGCGCTGGAAAGGTATGACAAAAAGGTTTCAATTAAGTGTTGACGGCAGATTCTGCATCCCTATAATGCGCACCTCTCCCAGCGACGAGGCAGCGGAAATGCTTGAAAATCAAGCACTTAGCTGTAGTTAGGCGCAGGGAGAGGTGATCGGCAGGCGGTGGTAGTGCTTGTCGCTTCGGTCTTCCGAGAGGTCGGCCAGAAGATGATCGCCGAGGTGTTGACAGCGACTTTCAACGCTGTAGAATGCGCCTCCCGCTGACGAGAAGAGTGAATCTGATCGAAAGCGCAAGCGGTTGAGTAGAAAAGAGATTTTCGAAAAACAGCTTGACAGTAAGAAAGGCTGCTGTAGAATGCGCGGCCTCGGTTGAGACGAAAGACTTGATCGAAACGCTCTTTAACAACTGAATCAAGCAATTCGTGTGGGTGCTTGTGAGGTAAGACTGATAGTCAACTGATTATCAGCATCACAAGTAACACTCGTGAATTCGAGAGTTTATTTGCGATTGCTGAGCCAGGTTTAGGGTTTTCTCAAAACCCAAGCAGTATTGAACTGAAGAGTTTGATCATGGCTCAGATTGAACGCTGGCGGCAGGCCTAACACATGCAAGTCGAGCGGCAGCGGGTCCTTCGGGATGCCGGCGAGCGGCGGACGGGTGAGTAATGCCTAGGAATCTGCCTGGTAGTGGGGGATAACGTTCGGAAACGGACGCTAATACCGCATACGTCCTACGGGAGAAAGTGGGGGATCTTCGGACCTCACGCTATCAGATGAGCCTAGGTCGGATTAGCTAGTTGGTGGGGTAATGGCTCACCAAGGCGACGATCCGTAACTGGTCTGAGAGGATGATCAGTCACACTGGAACTGAGACACGGTCCAGACTCCTACGGGAGGCAGCAGTGGGGAATATTGGACAATGGGCGAAAGCCTGATCCAGCCATGCCGCGTGTGTGAAGAAGGTCTTCGGATTGTAAAGCACTTTAAGTTGGGAGGAAGGGCAGCTAGTTAATACCTGGTTGTTTTGACGTTACCAACAGAATAAGCACCGGCTAACTTCGTGCCAGCAGCCGCGGTAATACGAAGGGTGCAAGCGTTAATCGGAATTACTGGGCGTAAAGCGCGCGTAGGTGGTTCAGCAAGTTGGAGGTGAAATCCCCGGGCTCAACCTGGGAACTGCCTCCAAAACTACTGAGCTAGAGTACGGTAGAGGGTAGTGGAATTTCCTGTGTAGCGGTGAAATGCGTAGATATAGGAAGGAACACCAGTGGCGAAGGCGACTACCTGGACTGATACTGACACTGAGGTGCGAAAGCGTGGGGAGCAAACAGGATTAGATACCCTGGTAGTCCACGCCGTAAACGATGTCGACTAGCCGTTGGGATCCTTGAGATCTTAGTGGCGAAGCTAACGCGATAAGTCGACCGCCTGGGGAGTACGGCCGCAAGGTTAAAACTCAAATGAATTGACGGGGGCCCGCACAAGCGGTGGAGCATGTGGTTTAATTCGAAGCAACGCGAAGAACCTTACCTGGCCTTGACATGCTGAGAACTTTCCAGAGATGGATTGGTGCCTTCGGGAACTCAGACACAGGTGCTGCATGGCTGTCGTCAGCTCGTGTCGTGAGATGTTGGGTTAAGTCCCGTAACGAGCGCAACCCTTGTCCTTAGTTACCAGCACGTTATGGTGGGCACTCTAAGGAGACTGCCGGTGACAAACCGGAGGAAGGTGGGGATGACGTCAAGTCATCATGGCCCTTACGGCCAGGGCTACACACGTGCTACAATGGTCGGTACAAAGGGTTGCCAAGCCGCGAGGTGGAGCTAATCCCATAAAACCGATCGTAGTCCGGATCGCAGTCTGCAACTCGACTGCGTGAAGTCGGAATCGCTAGTAATCGTGAATCAGAATGTCACGGTGAATACGTTCCCGGGCCTTGTACACACCGCCCGTCACACCATGGGAGTGGGTTGCTCCAGAAGTAGCTAGTCTAACCGCAAGGGGGACGGTTACCACGGAGTGATTCATGACTGGGGTGAAGTCGTAACAAGGTAGCCGTAGGGGAACCTGCGGCTGGATCACCTCCTTAATCGAAGACTTCAGCTTCTTCATAAGTTCCCACACGAATTGCTTGATTCAATTGCGAAGGCGATTGGGTCTGTAGCTCAGTTGGTTAGAGCGCACCCCTGATAAGGGTGAGGTCGGCAGTTCGAATCTGCCCAGACCCACCAATTGTCGCGGGGTCGTATGACCGGTTGACATTGGGGCCATAGCTCAGCTGGGAGAGCGCCTGCTTTGCACGCAGGAGGTCAGGAGTTCGATCCTCCTTGGCTCCACCATCTCCAGGCTGACCAAGAGTCCAGAATTGAATATCCCGGGTGGGATATTGAATTCTGAACTTTGCTTCAGAATCGTTCTTTAAAAATTCGGGTATGTGATAGAAGTGACTTGTTGAGTGTTTCACTGCACTCAATAATTCAAGGTAAAATTTGCGAGTTCAAGCGCGAATTTTCGGCGAATGTCGTCTTCACCCCTATGATCACGAGCAGATTGCTTGGGGTTATATGGTCAAGTGAAGAAGCGCATACGGTGGATGCCTTGGCAGTCAGAGGCGATGAAAGACGTGGTAGCCTGCGATAAGCTTCGGGGAGTCGGCAAACAGACTTTGATCCGGAGATCTCTGAATGGGGGAACCCACCTAGGATAACCTAGGTATCTTGTACTGAATCCATAGGTGCAAGAGGCGAACCAGGGGAACTGAAACATCTAAGTACCCTGAGGAACAGAAATCAACCGAGATTCCCTTAGTAGTGGCGAGCGAACGGGGATTAGCCCTTAAGCTTCTTGGATTTTAGCGGAACGCTCTGGAAAGTGCGGCCATAGTGGGTGATAGCCCCGTACGCGAAAGGGTCCAGGAAGTGAAATCGAGTAGGACGGAGCACGTGAAACTTTGTCTGAATATGGGGGGACCATCCTCCAAGGCTAAATACTACTGACTGACCGATAGTGAACCAGTACCGTGAGGGAAAGGCGAAAAGAACCCCGGAGAGGGGAGTGAAATAGAACCTGAAACCGTATGCGTACAAGCAGTGGGAGCCTACTTTGTTAGGTGACTGCGTACCTTTTGTATAATGGGTCAGCGACTTATATTCAGTGGCGAGCTTAACCGAATAGGGGAGGCGTAGCGAAAGCGAGTCTTAATAGGGCGTTTAGTCGCTGGGTATAGACCCGAAACCGGGCGATCTATCCATGGGCAGGTTGAAGGTTAGGTAACACTGACTGGAGGACCGAACCGACTACCGTTGAAAAGTTAGCGGATGACCTGTGGATCGGAGTGAAAGGCTAATCAAGCTCGGAGATAGCTGGTTCTCCTCGAAAGCTATTTAGGTAGCGCCTCACGTATCACTCCAGGGGGTAGAGCACTGTTTCGGCTAGGGGGTCATCCCGACTTACCAAACCGATGCAAACTCCGAATACCTGGAAGTGTCAGCGTGGGAGACACACGGCGGGTGCTAACGTCCGTCGTGAAAAGGGAAACAACCCAGACCGTCAGCTAAGGTCCCAAAGTTCTAGTTAAGTGGGAAACGATGTGGGAAGGCTTAGACAGCTAGGAGGTTGGCTTAGAAGCAGCCACCCTTTAAAGAAAGCGTAATAGCTCACTAGTCGAGTCGGCCTGCGCGGAAGATGTAACGGGGCTCAAACTAGACACCGAAGCTACGGGTTCGTCGTAAGACGAGCGGTAGAGGAGCGTTCTGTAAGCCTGTGAAGGTGAGTTGAGAAGCTTGCTGGAGGTATCAGAAGTGCGAATGCTGACATGAGTAACGACAATGCGAGTGAAAAACTCGCACGCCGAAAGACCAAGGGTTCCTGCGCAACGTTAATCGACGCAGGGTGAGTCGGCCCCTAAGGCGAGGCAGAAATGCGTAGTCGATGGGAAACGGGTTAATATTCCCGTACTTCTAGTTATTGCGATGGGGGGACGGAGAAGGCTAGGCCAGCTTGGCGTTGGTTGTCCAAGTTTAAGGTGGTAGGCCGAACACTTAGGCAAATCCGGGTGTTCAAGGCCGAGAGCTGATGACGAGTGTTCTTTTAGAACACGAAGTGGTTGATGCCATGCTTCCAGGAAAAGCCTCTAAGCTTCAGATAACTAGGAACCGTACCCCAAACCGACACAGGTGGTTGGGTAGAGAATACCAAGGCGCTTGAGAGAACTCGGGTGAAGGAACTAGGCAAAATGGCACCGTAACTTCGGGAGAAGGTGCGCCGGTGAGGGTGAAGCATTTACTGCGTAAGCCCATGCCGGTCGAAGATACCAGGCCGCTGCGACTGTTTATTAAAAACACAGCACTCTGCAAACACGAAAGTGGACGTATAGGGTGTGACGCCTGCCCGGTGCCGGAAGGTTAATTGATGGGGTTAGCGCAAGCGAAGCTCTTGATCGAAGCCCCGGTAAACGGCGGCCGTAACTATAACGGTCCTAAGGTAGCGAAATTCCTTGTCGGGTAAGTTCCGACCTGCACGAATGGCGTAACGATGGCGGCGCTGTCTCCACCCGAGACTCAGTGAAATTGAAATCGCTGTGAAGATGCAGTGTATCCGCGGCTAGACGGAAAGACCCCGTGAACCTTTACTGTAGCTTTGCACTGGACTTTGAGCCTGCTTGTGTAGGATAGGTGGGAGGCTTTGAAGCGAGGACGCCAGTTCTCGTGGAGCCATCCTTGAAATACCACCCTGGCATGCTTGAGGTTCTAACTCTGGTCCGTCATCCGGATCGAGGACAGTGTATGGTGGGCAGTTTGACTGGGGCGGTCTCCTCCTAAAGAGTAACGGAGGAGTACGAAGGTGCGCTCAGACCGGTCGGAAATCGGTCGCAGAGTATAAAGGCAAAAGCGCGCTTGACTGCGAGACAGACACGTCGAGCAGGTACGAAAGTAGGTCTTAGTGATCCGGTGGTTCTGTATGGAAGGGCCATCGCTCAACGGATAAAAGGTACTCCGGGGATAACAGGCTGATACCGCCCAAGAGTTCATATCGACGGCGGTGTTTGGCACCTCGATGTCGGCTCATCACATCCTGGGGCTGAAGCCGGTCCCAAGGGTATGGCTGTTCGCCATTTAAAGTGGTACGCGAGCTGGGTTTAGAACGTCGTGAGACAGTTCGGTCCCTATCTGCCGTGGACGTTTGAGATTTGAGAGGGGCTGCTCCTAGTACGAGAGGACCGGAGTGGACGAACCTCTGGTGTTCCGGTTGTCACGCCAGTGGCATTGCCGGGTAGCTATGTTCGGAAGAGATAACCGCTGAAAGCATCTAAGCGGGAAACTCGCCTCAAGATGAGATCTCACTGGGATCTTGAATCCCCTAAAGGGCCGTCGAAGACTACGACGTTGATAGGTTGGGTGTGTAAGCGCTGTGAGGCGTTGAGCTAACCAATACTAATTGCCCGTGAGGCTTGACCATATAACACCCAAACAATCTGGTGATTGTGGGTGCGACTGGTTGAAGTCGACAGACCGAAAATTGGCCTGAACCGCAAAAACAGACTGTCACATACCTGATTCGGGATCGCGTCGCAGACGAGATCCCAACCGAATTGCTTGACGACCATAGAGCGTTGGAACCACCTGATCCCATCCCGAACTCAGCAGTGAAACGACGCATCGCCGATGGTAGTGTGGAGCTTCTCCATGTGAGAGTAGGTCATCGTCAAGCTTCTATCCCAAACCCCCGATCCGTGAAAACGGTTCGGGGGTTTGTCTATTAGTGAAAGCCATAGATTTCGGGATTGCGTCATGTGACGAGATCCCAACCGAATTGCTTGACGACCATAGAGCGTTGGAACCACCTGATCCCATCCCGAACTCAGTAGTGAAACGACGCATCGCCGATGGTAGTGTGGAGCTTCTCCATGTGAGAGTAGGTCATCGTCAAGCTTCTATCCCAAACCCCTGAATCGTGAAACGGTTCGGGGGTTTGTCTTTTGTGTGCGGGAATTTTCGGGGGAGCGATCCACGACTCCAGCGGTGTTGAGCTTCCTACGATCAGCAAACGATGTGCTTGGAGCGTAGAACGACATACGCGCCCATAAAAAAGGCCACCTAGTAAGGTGGCCTTTTTGCATTCTGGAACTGTCAGTCGCCGCGGTACTCGCAACCACTGGTGCAGGTTTCGTGAATGCGAATGCGGGAGAGCTCCGGGAGCAAGGGCTTGAGTTCCTGCCAGATCCATTTGGCGAGGACTTCGCTGGTGGGGTTTTCCAGGCCGGGGATCTCATTGAGGTAGTTGTGATCGAGCTGTTCGTAGAGCGGCTTGAAGATTGCCTTGAGCTCGGAGAAATCGCGAATCCAGCCGGTATGGGGATCGGGCTCGCCCTCGATGTAAATAGCTACACGGAAGGAGTGGCCGTGAAGGCGACCGCACTTGTGGCCAGCGGGCACGTGAGGAAGCCGATGCGCGGCTTCGAAGATGAATTCCTTGAAAATTTCCACAGAAGTAACGCTCTTGAAGTGACGGCCAGTAATCTGGCCTAAGCAGGAAAGCCTCGATTTTACCAGCTCTCCGACGGCCTGACCGAAAAGACAGGCGCTGTCGGACGAGCTAGCCCTTCATTTGATTCCCAGCCGCTTGGCCAGACGCAGCAGGTTGGCCCGGTCCAGCCCTAGTTCGCGGGCTGCCGCGGCCCAGTTCTGCTGGTGGCTCTCCAGGCTGGCCAGGATCAGCTGACGCTGGTACTGGTCAACCGCTTCGCGCAGATCGCCTACCGCCAATGCTGTAGGTGCTTCTATCGGGTTACTGGCAGCGGTGGGCTGGCTGCTCGGCAGTGCGAGATCGTTGGCGGTCAGCGTGAGGATGCGGGGCCTCTCGGCGCACGCTGCCAGTGCCTTGAGGGCGGCGCGTCCGATCAGATGCTCAAGTTCTCGCACGTTGCCGGGCCAGTCATAACCGAGAAGGGCTGCCTGGGCATCCTGACTCAGGCGCAGGCTGCGCAGTCCGAGTCTGGCCCGATTTTCTTCGAGGAAGAAACCGGTCAGCAGCAGCACATCGCGGCCGCGTTCCCGAAGGGGAGGGACGCGCAAGGGATAGACACTGAGACGGTGATAGAGGTCGGCACGGAAACGACCGGCGCGCACCTCCTCCGCCAGGTCGCGGTTGGTGGCGGCAATGACGCGCACATTGACCCGGTGCTCCCTGTCCGAGCCCACGCGCTGCAATTGTCCGCTCTGCAGCACGCGCAGCAGCTTGGCCTGGATTGCCAACGGCAGTTCGCCAACCTCATCGAGGAACAGCGTGCCTTCGTTGGCCAGTTCGAACTTGCCCTTGCGATCATTCACCGCGCCGGAAAACGCGCCGCGCACATGGCCGAACAGTTCGCTCTCCACCAACGTATCAGGCAGGGCCGCGCAGTTGAGACTGATCAGCGGATGTCGGGAGCGCAGTGAGCGGCCGTGGATGGACTGGGCTACAAGCTCCTTGCCGACGCCGGTTTCGCCGCTGATCAGTACCGTGAGTTCGCTGCCTCCCACCAACTTGATCTCTTCCACCAGGGCTTTATGCGCGGCGCTCTGGCCGATCATTTCCGGCGAACGGACCTGGCCCGCTGCCTGGCGATACGCCTCCGCCAGTTGCTGTTCGTCCTGGGCGCGGCGGGTGAGGGTTTCCATGCGTTCGGTGGCTTTCACCGTAGCGGCGGCCAGGCTGGCGAAGCCTTCGAGGACATCCAGGTCCTGCCCGTCGAACCGCGACGGGTCCATGGCATCCAGTGTCAGCACCCCCCAGGGGCGGTCATCCAGATAAAGCGGGCAGCCCATGCAATCGTGGACTTCCAGATGCTCCTGGTGTCCTTCCACCAGGCCGTCGTAGGGGTCGGGCAAGCCGCAGTCGGCGGCGAAGCGGGTAACGCCGCGGTTATCCATCAGGGCTTGCAACCGAGGGTGCTCGGAGACCTTGAAGCGTCGCCCCAGGGTGTCCTGGCTGAGGCCGTCCACCGCCATTGGCACCAATTGATCACCGTCCAGGCGGAGCAGGGCGGTGGCGTCGCAAGGCAGCAGCCCGCGCAGGGCTTCCAGGAGGCGTCGATAGCGCTCGCGCTCGGGAAGCTCCCGGGACAGATCACTGACCAGTGGGATCAACGTCTGCAGGAGGGGGCGAGTTGTCATTATGACTCCGGTATGTCGATATGACTCGTCGGCTAGTGTAGTCAAAAGAACACTTCAAGGTATAAGTTATTGATTTATAAGAAATAAAAAGTTGGCACGAAAGCTGGAATAGAACAGGCAGAAAGACCCAACCCAGATAGCGGAGTCCATATGCTCACCAGCCAACAACGTGCCATCGTCAAATCCACTGTTCCCCTGTTGGAGACAGGCGGGGAAGCGCTCACCAGTCACTTCTACAAGATCATGCTGGGTGAACACTCTGAAGTGCGCCCGCTGTTCAACCAGGCCCACCAGGCCAGTGGCGACCAGCCTCGCGCCCTTGCCAACGGCGTGCTGATGTATGCCCGTCACATCGACCAGCTCGAGGCCCTCGGTCCGCTGGTTGGCAAGATCATAAACAAGCATGTGGCTCTGCAGGTCCTGCCCGAGCACTATCCGATCGTGGGCAGCTGCCTGCTGCGCGCCATCCGTGAGGTGCTGGGCGCCGAAGTGGCGACTGATGAAGTCATCCAAGCCTGGGCCGCTGCCTATCAGCAACTGGCTGACCTGCTGATCGGTGCCGAAGAAGAAATCTACTCCGCCAGCGCTGCCGCCCCCGGTGGTTGGCGTGGCGCACGTTGGTTCCGCCTGGCGCGCAAGGAAGCGGAAAGCGCGGAAATCACCTCCTTCTACTTCGCTCCGGAAGATGGTGGTGAGCTGATGGAGTTCATCCCTGGCCAGTACATCGGTCTGCGCCTCAACCTCGATGGCGAGGAAGTGCGCCGCAACTACTCGCTGTCAGCCCTTGGCAACGGCCGCGAGTACCGCATCAGCGTCAAGCGCGAACAGGGCGGCCGGGTGTCCAACTATCTGCACGACCAGCTCCAGGTGGGTGATCGCATCGAATTGTTTGCCCCGGCTGGCGACTTCGTCCTGCGCCCCAGCAGCAAGCCCCTGGTGCTGATCACCGCAGGTGTAGGCATCACCCCGGCATTGGCGATGCTGGAAGCAGCGGAGGAAAGCGGCCGGCCGATCCATTTCATCCACTGCGCACGTAACGGGGCTGTACACGCCTTCCGCGACTGGATCGACACGAAGGTTGCCGCCATCCCGCAGCTCAATCGCTTCTTCTGCTACAGCGAGCCGCATGCTGATGACCAGCCCGATGCTACCGGCTTCCTCAGCCGTGAGCAGCTTGGCAATTGGTTGCCCGCCGAGCGCGACCTGGATGCGTACTTCCTCGGGCCGAAAGGCTTCATGTCCCAGGTGAAGAAGCACCTGCGTGATCTGGGCGTGCCCGAGAGCCAGTGCCACTACGAGTTCTTTGGACCGGCCAGCGCCCTGGAGGCCTGACCACAGCAGCCCGGCGCCAAGGCGGCGCCGGGCCTTCCAGCGAGGAGTGCAAGATCATGATCAGTCTGTTCGGATGCCCCCAGCGTTTGCTGCAACTGTCTCATCTGTTCCTCTGGACCGGCCTGTTCCAGCTCGTGCTGGGCATTGCCGGCGCTTATTACCTGGATGCCTCCCTTGGGCTGCTGATGCTCATCGGCGCACACGGGATGGTCATCCTCGGGCCGACCCTGATCAAGCTCGGCTATGTCATGCGGCTGACCGCGCAATACCAGATGCGCAAGGAAGAGCGAGGGCTGGCCTATGCAGTTGCTTGATGCTTCTCGCGAGTTGGCTATCCGGCCGCTCTGGCGCCTCGGTTTCCGTCCCTTCTTTCTCTTCGGCACGGCTTTCGCCCTGGTGGCCGTGCTGATCTGGCTGCTGGCGCTACATGACCAGACCAGCGCATGGCAGCCAACCGGAGGCTGGCTCGCCTGGCACCGGCACGAAATGGTGTTCGGCTTCGGTGGCGCCATCATTGCGGGCTTTTTGCTGACCGCCGTTCAGAACTGGACCGGCAATCCTGGTTTGCGTGGGCCCGCTCTGGCTGCCCTGGCGATGCTGTGGCTGGCCGCTCGCCTGGCATGGCTATCGGGAGCGCCGGCAGCACTGGTTATTGCCCTTGAGCTGACTTTCCTGCCTGCCGTTGCCTTTGTGATGGGGCGCAGCCTCTGGCGTGTGCGCCAGCGCGGCAACTATCCGGTGGTAGCGGTGCTGACCTTGCTCGCCACGGCCGATGCACTGGTGCTCTGGGGGCTGGCGAACGGCAGCGATGCACTGCAGCGCCAAGGTGTGCTGGCGGCGCTCTGGCTCATCGCTGCGCTGATGGGGTTGATCGGCGGGCGAGTAATTCCCTTTTTCACCCAGCGCGGTCTGGGGCGAGCCCAGCAGGTGAAGGCCTGGCCTTGGCTGGACTGGAGCATGCTGCTGGGCGGCGTTCTATTGGCGGCAAGCTTTGCCTCCGGCCTGGGGCTGCGGCCTGAGCCATGGCTGGCCATCCCTTGCATGCTCTTGGGCTTGGGAAACCTGCTGCGTCTCGCGCGCTGGTACGACGCGGGAATCTGGCGGGTCGTGCTGCTCTGGCCGCTGCACCTGGCCTTCGCCTGGTTGGCTGCGGCGCCATTGGGATTGGTCGCCTGGCACCTCGGCATCCTGGCCAACCCGAGCCTGGCCCAGCACGGATTGGGTTTCGGTGCGATGGGAGGATTGATCCTGGCGATGATCGCCCGTGTAAGCCTTGGGCACAGTGGCCGGCCCTTGGAACCGTCGCGAGCAATGGGGGTGGCTTTCGCGTTGCTCAACCTGGGCGCTCTCGCTCGCGTGGTCCTGGTGCCACTGGCCGGGGCTGACGCCCTCTGGTTGGCCGCGCTCTGCTGGATAGCAGCCTTTGCTTTGTTCCTGAGGTACTACGCGGTACTGCTGTGTACGCGAAGGCTGGACGGCAGGCCGGGTTGACCCGGTTCCGGGGCCACGTACGGGGCCGGGCAGGCGTTCAGCATGTCGCGCAGGTGGTGGGCGATGTAGTCCTGGAATCGCGCGTCGTTCCAGTATTCCAGGTGGCTCAAGGGTGTGTGGCGTCGGAACCACGACCCCACCGCCAGTGGCCGGTCCTCATGCACTACGGCGGCGTAACCCTGCACCGGACGCAGCGGGTAGCCGAGCAGGTCTGCCGGCGCATAGACGTTCAGCCAGCGTGCGGCCCGTGTCAGGCGTTCATCGAGGCAGTGGCCTGGAAAACGGATTGGCTGCACCGGGTCGTAGGCGAAGGTGAAGAGCGGGATATTGCAGCCGAAGGTGACCAGGCAGGCCAGGGTCTCCATTGCGAGGAAGGGATCGCGCGGGCAGCTCGGGGTGGCGTTGAGCTTCTGCTGGTCCCAGATGTAGTTGGAGATGATGTGCCCGCCCAGAGAATGGGCCAGGACTACCAGTGGGGTGTTCGGCCCTACCTTGGCGCGCAGGGCGTTAAGGCCGTTGCGTACGCTCTGATGAACCTGCTCGTAAGTGTTGTCGTACGCCTGGCTGACTTTTCGGTAGCCGCTGGCATCACCGAGGAAGAGGGTGACCATGCGACGCATCCAGCGCCAGCGCACCGGTTCCTGTTCGAGTTTCTCCAGGTAGGCGAGCTCGCGTTTGTCCAGCACGTTCGCCCAGTAGAGCGACTGGAACGCAACATCCTCGGCCTCTACGCCCAGTCGCTTGCGCAGCCCCGCGATCAGTCCCTGGGCGAACGCGTGTTGCCCTTCGACGTTGCGTGCGTCCTGCTGGTTGCCGATGCCATGAATGATGGCTACAGCGAGTTTCATCCCTGTACTCCTTTCGCTCCATGCGTCTCAGGTCATAGGTTCTGCAATCGCTCCGCGAGTTTCCCGCTGTCCACCAGTTCGAGGAATTCGTCGCCCAGTCTCTGACTTTCGGCCATGGCCTTGCGCCAATAGCGTTCGCGCCCGGCATCGTCGCCGAGATAGCGCTTGAAATCCTTGCGGTCGGGCAGTTTGCCATGAGGTAGCGTGGCCAGATACTCGCGTGACGGAGAAATCAACAGCACGTCCTGAAGCCGCTCGGCATTGCCCTTGCGCCAGGGCAGGCCCTTGTCGAACCAGCCGGGTACCACCTTGTCGGTGAAGTGCGGATAGAGCACCACGCCGCCCGGGTTGTAGGGCAGGTCCAGGTGATAGTCGAGAAGGCCGCCATCGCGGTAGGTGCCTGGTCCGGCGCCTGGGATATCGCGCACGCCTTCCATCACC
The DNA here is from genome assembly GCF_003626975.1 of Pseudomonas sp. DY-1. Lineage (NCBI taxonomy): Bacteria > Pseudomonadati > Pseudomonadota > Gammaproteobacteria > Pseudomonadales > Pseudomonadaceae > Pseudomonas > Pseudomonas sp. DY-1. The sequence continues at coordinate 665,948 of NZ_CP032616.1, forward strand.
ATGGGGATCGAGCCGGAGGCGAGCAGGGCATGGCGCAGGTTGCTCGCGTCCAGCGTGTGATAGCGCGAGGGGAAATCGGACAGCGTCGTCAGCGGTGGTGCCTGGCGCGTGTCGTGGAGGATGACCCGCTCGAAGTGACGAGCCAGATGCGGGCGGCCCAGCAGGTTGCTGCCGATTACCGATGACAGCCCCAACCCCAGTGCACTGCGCCGGTCATGGGCAAGCAGGCCGTGACTCTTCACCACCACCACGTTCAGGCGGTAATGGGGGTTGGCGAGTACCTGGGCATCCTGGTCCTGGAGCAGGTCGTCCAGCATCAGGCCGCAGAGGCGACTGACTTCCGCCATGCTCACGCCCTTGGGGAAGCGTTGGCTGGTGTAGAGCTCGCCCAGCCGGCGAATACCGTCGACTGAATTCGGCAGGCAGGCACTGGCGAAACGCCAGGAACCGATGGAGGCACCGATCAGTGCGCGTTCGCGCGGGTAGCGTGGTAGCCAGTCACCAAACAGCGCCAGGTCCAGGCCCTGGATTCCCAGTGCCTTGGGGCCGCCAGCCGCACCCGGCAGGATGCCGACATCGGCAGGCTTGAGGCCCTGCCCACGAATGTGCGCCTGGGCGCGGCGTCCAGCGCGCAGGGTGAGGGCAGGGAACTTGATCTGGATGGCGCTCATACAGGGCTCCTGAAAGCAAGGCAGCGATTATAGTGGCCACCCCGTCAAGGCCAAGCTTCTTCAGGGTATGAATGATCCTTCCCAAGTCTTAATGGGAATTCAGCTTCAATTAAGTCGTCCCCGGTATCTTGAGCCCATCGAAAGCACTCATTCCCCCGAGGAGATTACCCATGAAGAAGCTTGCTGCCCTGTTCACCCTTGCTACTCTCGCCGCCACTGCCGGTATTGCCCAGGCGCGTGACCTTGGCCCGGACGAGGCCCTCAAGCTGCGTGACGCCGGGACCATCCAGTCGTTCGAGAAGCTCAATGCCGCAGCGCTGGCCAAGCACGCTGGCGGCACCATCAACGAAACCGAGCTGGAAGAGGAGTACGGCCGCTACATCTACCAGGTTGAGCTGCGCGACGCCCAGGGCGTGCAATGGGACCTGGAGCTTGATGCCACCAATGGCCAGATCCTCAAGGATCATCAGGACGACTGATGCGCTGGATCCTTCGCTACAGTGGGATCATCGCCCTGATCCTGGCCGTCTTCGCACTTGAGGCGATGGCCAGGGATCTGGATCAGGACGAAGCCCTCAGGCTCCGTGAAGAGGGTGTCATCCTGCCACTCGAACAGCTGTTGCGCAGCGCCCTGGGGCTTTACCCCGGGGCGCGCCTGCTGGAGGCCGAGCTGGAAGAGGAAGACGACGTCTACATTTACGAGGTTGAACTGGTCACCACCGATGGCACGGTGCGTGAACTGGAAGTGGACGCCCGTGACGGGCGCATTCTGAAGGACGAGGAAGACGACTGATGCGGTTGTTGCTGGTAGAGGATCATGTACCCCTGGCCGATGAGCTGACCACCAGCCTCGGTCGTCAAGGCTATGCCGTGGATTGGCTGGCCGACGGCCGCGATGCCTTGCACCAGGGGGCCAGCGAGCCCTACGACCTGATCATCCTGGACCTCGGCCTCCCTGGTAAACCTGGGCTCGAGGTCTTGCAGGAATGGCGCGCCGGCGGCCTGTCGACACCCGTGCTGATCCTCACTGCACGTGGCTCCTGGGCGGAGCGCATCGATGGTCTCAAGGCCGGCGCCGATGACTACCTGACCAAGCCCTTCCATCCCGAGGAACTGGCCCTGCGCATCCAGGCGCTGCTGCGTCGCGCGCACGGAATGGCGAACCAGCCGCAGCTGGAAGCGGCAGGCCTGCAGCTGGATGAAGGGCGCCAATGCGTCACTCGTAATGGAGAAGAGGTGCAACTCACCGCCGCTGAGTTCCGCCTGCTGCGCTACTTCATGCTGCACCCCGGCCAACTGCTCTCCAAGAGCCACCTGGCCGAGCATCTTTATGACGGCGAGACCGAGCGGGATTCCAATGTGATCGAGGTGCACGTCAATCACCTGCGACGCAAGCTCGGCCGAGATGTCATCGAGACGCGACGAGGGCAGGGCTATCGATTCACCGGTGAGGGCCGATGAGGTCGATCCAGCGTCGGCTCAGCCTTGGGCTGGTCGGCGTGCTGCTACTGGTGGGGCTGGTTCTGGCGCAGACCAGCCTCTGGTTGTTCGACCTGGGGTTGCGACGCTATCTGGCCGAGGGGCTGCGCAGTGAGGCCGAACTCCTGCTGGGCTCTCTGGTACGTGGCCAGACCGGCATCCAGCTTGATGAAAAACGACTCAATCCTGCCCATCAGCAGCCTTATTCCGGCCGCTATTTCATCATCCAGCTGGATGACGAACCTTGGCGCTCGCGCTCGCTCTGGGATGCCGAACTCCCTATGCCAGCGAACAAGGGGTTGGCCGAAGGCTTGTTGCCAGGGCCCGATGATCAGGAGCTGCTGGCCTGGCGCGGTGATTATCGCCGCTTCGGTCGCCAGGTACGGATAGTCGTCGCCCAGGACTACACCCCCGTGCTGGAAAGCTTTCGTCGCGTGCGCTGGATGGGCCTCGCCCTTGGCGCGGCCGGACTGCTGCTGATCCTCACCTTGCAGCGCATTACCGTGCGCCGGGCCTTGCGTCCGCTGGAGGAGGTTCGCCAGCAGATCGCCCAGCTGCAACAGGGGCAACGCAGCGAGCTGGACAGCCAGGTGCCCGATGAGCTGGAACTCTTGGTAACGCAGATCAACCGGCTGCTCAGTCACACCGAAGACACCCTCAAGCGTTCCCGCAACGCCCTGGGTAACCTTGGGCACGCGTTGAAAACGCCGCTGGCGGTGCTCGTCAGCCTGGCCAACCGGGAAGAGCTGCGTGACCAGCCGGAGCTGCGCGCGATCCTGCGCGAACAGCTGGAGCAGATCGAGCAGCGCCTGGGCCGTGAACTGGGACGTGCGCGTCTGGCGGGGGAGGCGTTGCCTGGGGCGCATTTCGATTGCGCCGAAGAGCTACCAGGCCTGTTTTCCACCCTGGCGATGATCCATGAACGTGGGTTGGACCTGGACTGGGACGTCCCCGAAGGCCTGCGCCTGCCCTGGGACAGGGAAGACCTGCTGGAGCTGCTCGGTAACCTGCTGGATAACGCCTGCAAATGGGCGGAAACCCAGGTCAACCTGACGATTCGTGGCGGAGCGGATGGCTACAGCCTGATGGTGGACGATGACGGCCCGGGCATTGCCGAAGACAAGCGCGAAGAAGTCATCGGCCGTGGCGCGCGCCTGGACGAGCAGGTGGCGGGTCACGGCCTGGGGCTTGGCATCGTGCGAGACATAGTCGAGTCCTGGAATGGTCGCCTGAGCCTGCAGGAAAGTCCGCTGGGTGGATTGCGGGTAAGGATCGAACTCCCTGCGGCAATGACACCGTAGGGGCGCTTCTCCTGTGGGGACGATTTCAGTCGCCAGTTGGACCGAAGGTTCGCCCTTCAACCTCGATGGGGCAGCTGTGCTGCCCTTGGCGAATGAGTTCGCCCCTACATTGATTTGCAGCGCCTCGCATCAGCGCAGCCAACGAGCAATCCGTTGCAGCACTTGCAGACGGCGGCTTTGCCAGTCCCCTTCGATCACTTCATATCGCTGGCCGGTGCCATCCAGCCAGCTCCTGCAATCCTCGAAGAACGTCATTCGATCCGCTAATTCAGGCTGGCAGCGCTGGCCGTCGTCCACCCATTCAACGCGCTGCGGACTCAACAACAGGTGCAGGTCGTAGCTGCGCGACAGTAGCTCGCGCTCCAGCCACTCTGGGCAGTCTTTGAATAGCTTGCGGCTCCAGAGGATGTTGCTGAGCAGGTGGGTATCGAGAATCAGCAGGGGCGGCGCCTTGGCGCGGGCATTGTCTTCCCATTCGAGCTGGCCGCGGGCAATGGCTGGGATGTCGGCATAACAGGTGTCACGCTGTTCGCGCTCGATAAAGTGGCGTACGTACTCCCCCACGAGCAGGCCGCCGAATTCAGCCTGGATCGTCGCCGCCAGCCAGCTCTTGCCGCTGGATTCAGGCCCCGTCAGTACCAGCACTTTCATGCTGCGGCTGGCGCCAGCTCGCGCCTCCAGGTGCGCCAGCCCTGCACGGCCAGCAGGGTGAAAAGCCCATAGAGCGCGGCGGTTAGATAAAGCCCCTTGCTGAGGAAGAGCAGGACGAAAAGCACGTCCAGCACGATCCAGAGCAGCCAGCATTCGACACGCTTGTGTGCCATCCAGAACTGGGCCACCAGGCTGAAGGCGGTGAGCGCGGCATCCCACCAGGGCGCTGCGGCGTCGGTCCAGGTTGCCATGACAAATCCCAACACAAGACTACCGACGGCTCCGGAAAAAACACCCAAGGCTAGCGGTTGCGTGCCCAGGCGGCTGACCTGACGACCGTTGTGCAGCGTGCCGCCGTCGGTCCATTGCCACCAGCCGTAGAGCTGAAGAACGGCGTAGACCAGTTGCAGGAGCATGTCTGAGTAGAGCTTCACTTCGAAGAAGATCCAGCTGTACATCAGAACCATGACCAGGCCGATGGGCCAGCACCACGGGTTCTGCCTGACGGTGAGCCAGACCGCCAGCACGCCCAGGCTGGCGGCGATGAGTTCGAGAGGGGACACCCGGTCGATTCCATGGAAGAAAGCCGTCGATTGTAACGGCTCGCTCCAGTTTCGGTTGGGACAGCTACACGCGGAACTGTCCCAGCAGTTGGTTGAGCTGCTCGGCCAGTTGTCCGAGGCGCTGGCTGGCGCCTGTGGTCTGTTCGGCCGCACTGGCGCTGTCGTGGGCCAGGCCGGCAGCCTGGGTGACGTTCTGGTTGATGTCCTCCACCACGTGGGATTGCTGCAACGTAGCGCTGGCAATCGAGGCGTTGAGACCTGTCAGGGTGCGCAGCACCTGGGCGATCTGCGCCAGGCTCTCGCCGGCCTGGCTGGCCTGGTCCACCGTGGCGCGGGAGGCGCGGTTGCTTTCGTCGATCACCTGAACTGCTGCCGCGGAGTTCTGCTGCAGGCGTTCGATCATGACCTGGATTTCTGCGGTCGACTTCTGGGTTCGCTGGGCCAGCAGGCGAACTTCATCGGCCACCACGGCAAATCCACGGCCCTGCTCGCCGGCCCGGGCGGCTTCGATGGCGGCATTCAGTGCCAGCAGGTTGGTCTGTTCGGCAATTGAACGGATCACTTCCAGCACACTGCCGATCTGGGCGCTTTCCTGAGCCAGCGTCTGGATGACGTCCACCGCCTTGGTGATGGTGGTGGAGAGTTGGTCGATCTGTCGCAGGCTGCTGTCGATGTTGTCATGGCCCTGGCGCGCCTGCTCTTCGGCGTGAAGCACTTCACTGGCCGCATGCTCGGCGTTCTTCGCCACGTCCTGCACGCCGTAGGTGACTTCGTTGATGGCGGTGGCCACTTGCTCCATTTGCAGCGATTGCTGCTCGCTCTGGCGCAGCCCGTTGCTGGCAATGCCGTCGAGGCTGCTCGCGGCCTGGTCGAGGGCGTTTGCGGCGTCCAGGGACTGGCGGATCACGCCTCGCAGTTTTCCTGTAAAGGCATTGAAGTGACCGCCCAGGGCCGTGATCTCGTCGCGGCCTTGGGTATCCAGGCTGCTGGTGAGGTCGCCCTCGCCGCTGGCAATGTTGGCCATCGCGGAAACCACTTCGTCCAGCGGACGGGTGATGCTGCGCGCGATGACGATGACCAGCAGCGCCATCACGATGGCAATGGCCAATCCCACCAATGAGGCGCGCATGGCCTGATCACGGAACTCCACCTGCATGTCGTCGATGTAGATGCCCGAGCCGATTACCCAGCCCCAGGGGGCGAACAACTGGACGTAGGAAACCTTCGGCACCGGGTCGCTCGCACCCGGTTTGGGCCAGCGGTACTCGACGAAGCCTGCGCCCTGAGCCTTGGCAACGCGCGCCATTTCATTGAACAGCGCCTTGCCGTCCGGGTCCTTGTAGCCGGAGAGATCCTGGCCCTCCAGTTTGGCGTTGGTTGGGTGCATGATCATGCGCGGCGTCAGATCGTTGATCCAGAAGTAGTCGCCCTTGTCGTAACGCAGGACGCGGACTGCCTGCATCGCTTGCTTCTGCGCTTCTTCGCGGGGCAGGGTGCCTGCGGCTTCCTGGGACTGGTAGTACTGCAGCACGCCCACTGCGGTCTCGACCACATGGCGGGTCTTCTGCTCCTTACCCTGGTAGAGGTCGTCGTAGATCTGCTGCAGCATCAGCACGCCAAGGGTGACCAGCATGAATACCGCGACGATGAGGATCAGCCAGAGACGGCGGCTGATCGGCAGGTTGCGCAAGCTGTGCATGGGGCGGGAACTCCTGGTTTCTTGTTATTGGTTACGTGCCTGAAGCAGAGCAGTCCGCGTGGCTGATTTCAATCAGCCTTTAGCCGCGATTTCCAATGGGCTCTCTGTTAGCATTTCGGCGCTTCGGGGCAAAGCTGAAGGCTCGTTCGTCCCCGGAACCCGCACGTCGGTGCCCGGTCTCATCGCCGAACCGCACATTTGCGCCACCAGCCAACTGCATGCACGTAACGAAAAGGCCGCCAGAAGAGCGCGCCTCGGGGGAGATTTTCGATGGATTTGTGGACGGCCTTGCAGGCCATCATTCTGGGGATTGTCGAGGGCCTGACGGAGTTCCTGCCGATCTCCAGTACCGGCCACCAGATCGTGGTCGCGGACCTGCTGGGATTCACCGGTGAACGGGCGATCGCCTTCAACATCATCATCCAGCTCGCAGCCATTCTCGCAGTTGTCTGGGAATATCGACGCAAGATCTTCGACGTCGTCGTCGGCCTGCCCACACAGCGCAACGCCCAGCGCTTCACCCTCAACCTGCTGGTGGCCTTCTTCCCGGCAGTGATCCTGGGGGTGGCGTTCTCCGACATCATTCACCACTACCTGTTCAACCCCATCACCGTTGCGTCGGCCCTGGTGGTCGGTGGCGTGGTCATTCTCTGGGCGGAGCAGCGTCAGCATCGCGTAGAGGCCGAATCCGTAGATGAAATGACCTGGAAGCATGCACTCAAGGTTGGTTGCGCACAGTGCCTGGCGCTGGTTCCGGGCACCTCCCGCTCGGGTGCGACCATCATTGGCGGGCTGCTCTTCGGTCTGTCGCGCAAGGCGGCCACCGAGTTTTCCTTCTTCCTCGCCATGCCCACCATGGTCGGCGCGGCAGTCTACTCGGGCTACAAGTATCGCGACCTGTTCCAGCCGAGCGACCTGCCGGTGTTCGCCCTGGGCTCCGTGGTGTCGTTCATCTTCGCCATGATCGCCGTGCGCAGTCTGCTGAAGTTCATTGGTAGCCACAGTTACGCGGCGTTCGCCTGGTATCGCATCGGCTTCGGCCTGTTGATCCTGGCGACCTGGCAGTTGGGGCTGATCGACTGGTCCACTGCACAGCCCTGATTGGTTTGATGTGCCGGGAAGGCGCGCCACATGGTGCGCCTTCTGCGTTTCAGGGGGTGGGGAATTCGAGGATGAAGCGTGTCCAGCCATTGGCGGATTCGCAGCGGATTTCGCCGCCATGGGCGCGCACGATGGAGCGGGTGATGGCCAGGCCCAGGCCGGCATGCTCACGACCTTCGCGGCGCGCGGGGTCGGCACGGAAGAAACGGTCGAACAGGCGCGGCAGCAATTCCGGGCGGATATCCTCGCCGTTGTTGGCCACCGTCAGGTTCAGGCCGTTGGTGTGTCTGACCAGCTCTACTTCGATGCGGCCACCTTGCGGGGTGAAGCGCAGCGCGTTGTCCAGCAGGTTGGATAGCGCACGGCGCAGCATTTCCCGGTCGGCGTTCAACTGGCCGTCGCCATGGCGGACCATGGTCACCTCCGCCTCCTCGGCAAGGGGGCTGAAGTAATCCAGCAGCACGTCCAATTCGTCGCCCAGCTCCAGTGTCTTTCTGTTGGTGGCCAGCAAGCCGTGCTCGGCCTTCGCCAGGAACAGCATGTCGCTGACCATTTGCGCCAGGCGCTGGAGTTCTTCCAGGTTGGAATGCAGGGTCTCGCGATATTCATCTGAAGAGCGATCCTGGCTGAGGATTACCTGCGTCTGGGTCAGCAGGTTGGACAACGGTGTGCGCAGTTCATGGGCGATATCGGCGGAGAAGGCCGAGAGCCGCTGAAAGGTGTCGTCCAGGCGCGCCAGCATGGCGTTGAAGGCGCGCACCAGTTCCACCAGCTCCGGGGGAACCTGATCGTCCGCCAGCCGAGCGGTCAGGGAATTGGCAGACACCCCAGCGGCTACTTCGGCCATACGGTGCAAGGGGCGTAGGCCTCTACGTGCAGCCCAGGCGCCAAGCAGCGCCGTGGCAAGGGCGGAGAGCCCCACTGTAAGCCAGATCAGCCGCTGCATGCGTTCGAGGAAATGCTGGTGATGAGTGATGTCCAGCGCTAGCGAAAGGCGCGGCGAATCCGGGTCCTGGGGCCGCAATGGCGCGCTGTACACCCGGTAGTCGATGCCATCCTGCTGCCAGTCATGCAGCCCATCACGACCTGGTGCGCGCAGGCCGTCCGCGCTGTTGAACCAGTAGTTGCCGTCGCGGCCCTCCAGACGCAAGGCAAGGTCCGGATGCAGACGCAGCTCTGTCTGCAGAGCCTCCAGTCGGGGCGCCAGAGCAGCAAGGCTGTCGACGTCATTGACCAGGGCACGAAACGCGGTCATGCGGATTTCCAGCAATTGCTGGTCGAGTTCGACGAAGTGCGCTTCGCTGGCGCGGCTGAAGAGGACGCCGGCAATCAGCGAGACGGCCGCCGTGCACGCGGCGAAGAGCAGGCCCAGGCGGGCGGTGAGTGAGAGTCTGCGCATCAGCCTTCGCGCGCCTCCAGCACGTAACCCATGCCGCGCACGGTATGGATCAGCTTGGTGGGGAAGTCGTCATCGAGCTTTGCCCGCAGTCGGCGGACGGCGACCTCGATTACGTTGGTTTCGCTGTCGAAATGCATGTCCCAGACTTCGGCGGCGATCAGTGTCTTGGGCAGGACTTCGCCCTGGCGGCGCAGCAGAAATTCCAGCAGGGCGAACTCCTTGGTCGTCAGGTCGATGCGTCGGCCGCCGCGTTCGACCCTGCGGCTTAGCAGGTCCAGGTGCAGGTCGGCGAACTCCAGGCTGGATTCCTGCGGGGCGCTGGCGCCGCGGCGGAGCAGGGTGCGCACACGGGCGAGGAGTTCGGCGAAGGCGAAGGGTTTGATCAGGTAGTCGTCGGCACCGAGTTCCAGGCCGTGGACGCGCTCGTCCACCGCGTCCCGTGCGGTCAGGAACAGCACCGGCACCTGCAGCCCGGCCTGGCGTAGGCTGCGCAGTACCTGCCAGCCGTCGAGGCCGGGAAGCATCACGTCGAGGATGATCAGGTCATAGCCGCCCGCGAGTGCCAGGTCGCGGCCCTCCAGTCCGTTGGTGACGAGGTCGGCAGCCAGGCCGGCCTCGCTCATGCCCTGGCGCAGGAACTGGCCGGTCTTGGGTTCATCTTCGATTATCAGTAGTTTCATGAGGAGCTCGTTGCTTGGGCTGGCGCGTTATATCGCGCCTTTGGAATGCGCGGGGCAAGCTGACAAAGTTGTAATGCAGGAGCACCGTTGGTGCCGTGGATTTTTCAGCAACCGCGCGGCTGTATACAATTGCGCGATTTCCGCACTTCAGGTCTTCCCGTCAATGCATCACCCCGCCGAACACTCGCCGCTGGGCAAGTCCAGCGAGTACGTCAGCACCTACAGCCCGGAGCTGCTGTTTCCCATCTCCCGCGTGACCAAGTGGAACGAACTGGGCCTGACTGTCGCGACCTTGCCGTACCAGGGCGTGGATTTCTGGAACTGCTACGAGCTGTCATGGCTGACCCCGTCCGGCAAACCGGTCGTGGCGATCAGCGAGTTCGCCATTCCTGCTGATTCGCCCAATATCATCGAATCCAAGTCGTTCAAGCTGTACCTCAATTCGCTGAACCAGTCCGTCTTTGCCAATGCCTCCGAGCTTGAGCAGGTGCTGGCGCGGGACCTGAGCGCGGCAGCGGGTGCTCCGGTCGCCGTACGGGTGCGCAGCCTGGCCGAGGTCGAAGCCGAAGGTGTCGCGGCTTCGCCCGGCGTCTGCATCGACGAGCTGGATATCGCCATCGACCGTTACGAACACCCGCAGCCCGAACTGCTTCGTGCCGAAGGCGGCCGGCAGGTGGACGAGGCGATTCACAGTCATCTGCTGAAGTCCAATTGTCCGGTCACCGGCCAGCCGGACTGGGGCACGGTGGTGGTGGAATATCGTGGGTCCAGGCGCCTGGATCACGCGAGCTTCCTCGCCTACCTGGTGAGCTTCCGCCAGCATGCTGACTTCCATGAGCAGTGCGTTGAGCGCATCTTCCTTGACCTCAAGCGGCTGTTGGAGCCGGAAGTGCTGACCGTCCATGCGCGTTATGTGCGTCGCGGCGGACTGGATATCAATCCCTACCGCAGCACCCATCCGGTGCAGACTGACAATCGTCGTCTGGTTCGGCAGTGACAAAAACCCCGACTCGAAGTCGGGGTTTTGTTTTGTGGTGAGGCTAGATACCCATGTTCGCGAGGCTTTGCATGATGTTGCGCAAGGTCCCGGCAAGGGTAGGGTGACGGGTCTCGAAGCGCTCGACGGCCAGGTTGACCCCGTCCACCAGATTGGCGTCCGGCGCCATGGCGGCATCGTGCGCCAGACGCAGTTCGATTTCCTGCATCAACTCGATCAGCGATGCGCGCTCCTCCGCATCCAGCGGCGGTTCCTCGGCCAACTGGTCGCGCAGTTGTTGCAGTTGCTGCTGCAGGCGTTCAGGCATGTCTTTCTCCCTTTGCGAATGTCTCAGGAGTGGACCTTCTGAGGAATTCAAAGGTCCCTCATGCCTTAGAGATTAATCCAGGCAAGACGGACCTGCCTGATTCGGATCAAGCCTGAAACAAATGTTTGGGGGTCAGGGTTTTTCGCCCTTCTCGCGCCGGTAGGCGAGGTCTGCCAGGCAGGGCGCCAGCTCGCCAAGGTGGTCGATCACTGAATGGGCGCCCAGGCGATACAACTCCAGGGTGGCAGTGGCACGCAGGCGGTCGCGCTCTGTGCCATCCAGGGCTCGCCAGTCCGCCGGTGCCAGCCCGCATAGGGGGCCGCTGGCGGCGAGGCCAATGGTCCAGATTCCGGCGTTCAATCCCGATTCCAGCAGGCGCGGATTGGCGCTCACCAGCACACAGCCGTCGAGGTGCGGTACACCAAGGCCAGACAGCGCTTGCCAGCAGTTGTCTGGCGCTGGCCAGGGGCGTGTTCCATTGGATTCGCTGCCCTTCATCCAGGCGGGGAGGGGCGCAGCCAGACGCCAACACACCTGCGCGGGCAACTCGTCGAGCCAGGCACAGGGCACTCCGTAGCCATCGACGAGCGCCGCCAGCTCGTCCAGGCCAGGGACGGCTTCAGCGTGCTCGCTGGCGGCGTCCAGCAGCTGTTGCAGGAAGGCCTGGTGCAGCGCTTCGCTGGCAGGAGCTCCCAGCGCATGGTCGAGGGCGGCACGTGGAGGTAGGGCGGCGGCTTCGGCCAGACGCGGGGCCGGACAGTCTGGCAGCAGTCGGCCCAGGGCAAGGGGCAGGGTGCGGGCACCGAAGTCCACGAGACAGCCAGAGAGGCCGAAGAGGAAGGCGGTGAAGGCGGGCGATTGGCTTTGAGGCATCTGCGTCATCCTGACGAGGTCTGGCGCAGGCTAGCGGCTCGGGATGACAGCAACGTTACTGCCGCTTGCCGGCCCCCATGGCCAGGCGCAGGTCATCTGGCACCGGTACCGATCTGTCGGTTGCGTGATCGATCCAGACCAACTTGCAGTGCCCTTCGCCATAGAGCGTCGCCGGGGCTTCCAGAGTGCTCAGGCGGTGTTCCAGCACCAGGCTGCTTTTGCCCACGGCCCCAGCGTAGAGCTCTATGACAACAGTGGCGGGATGCACCACCGGCTTGAGGTAGGTATGCAGGGTCTGCAGAACGACGGGGCCTTGGGACACATTGTTCATGGCGATGCCCAGACTTTCGAACCAGGCGACCCGGGCTTCTTCCAGGTACTGGATGTAAAGGGTGTTGTTGACGTGTCCGTAGCTGTCCATGTCACCCCAGCGGACGGGAATGTGAGCAACATGAAGCAAGGTTTTTTCCGGCATGCTGGCTGTTCGCTATGCTGTCCAAATGGGGCGATGGCCTTATACTGCGCGCCTTTCTCATGGGTGGCGGCGGCGGGCCGCCACACTACTTTTCTCAAGGAGAGTCTGCAATGCAATTGATCGGCGCTCGGTGGCTCGATCGTCTGGGCCGTGCTCTAGCCTGTGTCACCCTGGCAGTGCTGCCCATCGCTGCGAATGCCGCGGAAGAGGACCCTTGGGAGGGTTTCAATCGCGTGATGTTCCGCTTCAATGACACCCTTGATACCTACGCCCTGAAACCCGTTGCCAAGGGCTATCAGACCGTGACCCCGCAGTTCCTTGAAGATGGGATCCACAACGTCTTCAACAACGTCGGTGACGTCGGCAATCTGGCCAACGACCTGTTCCAGGCCAAGTTCCACAATGCTGGTGTCGACACCAGCCGCCTGGTGTTCAACACCACCTTCGGCCTGTTGGGCTTCTTCGACGTGGCCACTACGATGGGCCTGCAGCGCAACGATGAAGACTTCGGCCAGACGCTCGGCTACTGGGGCGTGAGCAGCGGGCCGTACCTGGTCATCCCGTTCCTCGGCCCAAGCACCGTGCGCGATGCCGGCGGCAAGGTGCCGGATTCGTTCCTCGAACCCTATCCCTACATCGACCATGTGCCGACCCGCAACGTCACCCGTGCCGTGGACGTGGTGGATACCCGCGCCAGCCTGTTGTCAGCCGAGAAGCTGATTACCGGCGACAAGTACATCTTCATTCGCAATGCCTACCTGCAGAACCGCGAGTTCAAGGTCAAGGACGGCGAGGTCGAAGACGATTTCTGAGCCCCAGCCGGAATCAGCGGCATGAAAAAGGCGACCCCGAGGTCGCCTTTTTCGTTTCCAGCTATTGCACCTAGCGGAGAGCCAGAATGGCCAGGCCGAAGAAGCGACTGCCATCCGTGCCTTCGCCGATGCGAACCACTTCGGCATCGGCTTCCAGCCCCTTGAGCGAACTGTGCTCGGAAGGAATGAGCACCCGAACGCAATCTCCCACGCTGAGTTTGGCGCTCGCTTCGAGCTGCATGCCGCTGCTGGAAAGGTCCAGGCAAAGGGCAGGGTACTGCTGGCCGGCGTGCTCCAGGACGGCTTTGGTCTGCACCTGCATCCTTATAAAATCGCGCTTCTCGCTGTAGTTGCGGTCGTCCAGGCTCACGCGCTGATCCTCTTGTCGTCATGGAGTGGGGCCGAACCCCTTATAACTTCCAGCGATTTTGGGTGTAAAGGCAGAGTCCAACTCGCGGCGCAAGCTTGAATCGCCCTGCGGATGGGAGTACCGTCTGCGCCGTAAAGCGAACCCCCGTACTCGTGCTCGGGCCTTAGGTCGGGTGCTACAACAACCCATCCCTGGCGCCGTTTGCCTGGATACTCCATGCACAATCCCAGTGCCAAGCTGCTGATTATTGATGACGACGAGGTAGTGCGCGCGAGCCTCGCGGCCTATCTGGAAGACAGTGGATTCAGCGTTCGGCAGGCCAGTAACGGCCTGCAAGGGCTGCAGGTTTTCGAGCAGGAGCGCCCGGATCTGGTGATCTGCGACCTGCGCATGCCTCAGGTCGATGGCCTGGAGCTGATCCGTCGCATTTCCGAACTGGAAGCAGAAACCCCGGTTATCGTGGTCTCCGGTGCCGGCGTCATGAGCGACGCGGTCGAAGCCCTGCGTCTGGGGGCTGCGGATTACCTGATCAAGCCCCTGGAAGACCTGGCCGTTCTCGAGCACTCGGTGCGCCGCGCTCTCGATCGTGCGGCCCTGCGTCTGGAGAACCGCCGCTACCGCGAGAAGCTGGAGTCGGCCAACCGCGAATTGCAAGCCAGCTTGCACTTGCTGCAGGAAGACCAGAACGCCGGGCGCCAGGTGCAGATGAACATGCTGCCGGTGACGCCCTGGGAAGTGGACGGCCTGCGTTTTGCCCACCAGATCATTCCGTCGCTGTACCTTTCCGGGGACTTCGTCGACTACTTTCGAGTAGATGAGCGTCGGGTTGCCTTCTATCTGGCGGACGTTTCCGGCCATGGCGCTTCCTCGGCGTTCGTAACCGTACTGCTCAAGTTCATGACGACGCGCCTGCTCTACGAGTCCCGGCGCAATGGCATGCTGCCCGAATTTAAGCCTTCCGAGGTGTTGGGGCACATCAACCGTGGCCTGATCAACACCAAGCTGGGCAAGCACGTGACCATGCTGGGTGGCGTGATCGACGAAGAGAATGGCCAACTGACCTATAGCATTGGCGGGCACCTGCCGCTGCCGGTGCTCTACAGCGAGGGCAAGGCCACTTACCTGGCGGGCAAAGGTTTGCCGGTGGGGCTGTTTGAAGAGGCGAGCTATGATGACCGTGTCATCGACCTGCCGTCGTCTTTCAGCTTGACCTTGCTCTCCGATGGGATCCTGGACCTTTTGCCTGGGGATACCCTCAAAGATAAAGAAGCCGCGCTACCAGATATGGTCTGTGAGGCAGGTGGCAGTCTGGATGGCTTGCGACAAGTATTTGGGCTGGCCAGCCTGGGCGAGATGCCGGATGATATCGCCTTGCTGGTGTTGAGCAGGAACCTTGCATGAGTACCGGTAAAATCCAGTTTGCCGAGCAGGAAGGGACATTCGTCCTGAAGTTCGTCGGAGAAATACGACTGACCCTGTGTTCGGCCCTGGATGCGACCATTGAAAAGATCTTCTCGGCGCTGAATTTCTCGGCGATCGTGATCGACCTGACCGAAACCCAGAGTATCGACAGCACTACGCTTGGCCTGTTGGCCAAACTGTCGATTCTTTCGCGGCAGAAGGTTGGACTGTTGCCCACGGTAGTGACCACCCATCCCGACATCACACGGCTGCTGCAGTCGATGGGATTCGATCAGGTGTTCAATATCGTTGGGACGCCAGTGCCTTGCCCTGAGTGTCTTGAGGATCTGCCTCCGCAGGATCAAACCGAGGATGTGGTCCGCACCAAGGTGCTGGAGGCCCACCGCATTCTCATGGGGCTCAACGAATCCAATCGTGAAGCCTTCCACGACCTGGTCAGTGCCCTCGAACGCAGCTGATCCGTCGCGTATTCTTCCTTAAATGAGAACGCGCGCAGCCCACAAAGGCTGCGCGCGTTCTCGTTTCAGCGACGCGAGGCGAGGAGGGCTTCCAGTTTCTCCTGGTCGCGCGCGAACAGGCGGATGCCTTCGGCCAGCTTCTCGGTGCCCATGGCATCTTCGTTCAGCTGCCAACGGAAAGCTGTTTCGTCCAACACAACGCGGGCTTCTGCTACGTTGCCTGGCGCCAGGTTGCGTCCGAGCGCGCCCTGGTCGTCTGCCAGCTTCTGCAGCAGCTCGGGGCTGATGGTCAGGCGGTCGCACCCGGCGAGGGCTTCGATCTGCCCGAGGTTGCGGAAGCTCGCCCCCATTACCACGGTCCCGTAGCCATTGGCCTTGTAGTAGCGGTAGATGCGCGAGACGGACTGCACGCCCGGGTCTTCGTCACCAACGTAGTCGCGGCCCTCGGCTTTCTTGTACCAGTCGTAGATACGGCCGACGAAGGGGGAAATCAGGAACACCCCAGCATCGGCACAAGCCGCCGCCTGGGCGAAGGTGAACAGCAGGGTCAGGTTGGTCTGGATACCCATACGTTCCAGTTGTTCGGCGGCGCGAATGCCTTCCCAGGTGGAAGCGATCTTGATCAGCACGCGTTCGCGGCCAATGCCGGCTTCTTCGTACAGACCGATGAGACGCTCGGCTCGGCGCAGGGTGGCATCGGTGTCAAAGGAGAGGCGGGCATCCACCTCAGTGGAGATGCGGCCTGGAATTACCTTGAGTATTTCCTGGCCGACAGCTACGCCAAAGCAGTCGCAAGCCAGGCCCAGGTCAGCGCCGGCTACGGCAACCGCCTTGTCGAGTAGCTCGGCATAGCGTGGCATTGCGGCGGCTTTCAGCAGCAGGGAAGGGTTTGTGGTTGCGTCGACGGGCTTCAGGCGGGCGATTGCATCCAGGTCGCCGGTGTCGGCAACGACGGTGGTGTACTGCTTGAGTTGGTCCAGCTTGGAGGTCATGGCGAAACCTTGTCGTGGCGGATGGACTGACCTTACCCGAGCCGCAGGGGCTGCTCAACGGGGGCGTAAGGGCTTTTTTACAGGCCATTGGCCTGCCCATATCAAGAGACTCGGGAAAGGGGGGCTCAGGTTCCCGAGAGAAAAAGATTTCGCATTTTCATTGCGGTTTTTCCGCACTCGTCCGTCTACATCTGTGAGACCCCGAAAATTTCGAGAAACAGGCAGCAGGGAGATTCGGCCAGAGGCTCTGCAGTACGCAGGTCCTTGATCAATAAGGAGATATTAATGCGAGTACACGCCTTGCTCCGGGCCAAGCCTATCGTCCCGCAGCACATCAGCCTGAAGGTCGAAAGGAGCCCACCGAGCCTTGAACAACGTCAATTGCGGCAGATGCTGCAGCAGGAGGGGCTGAAGACCAGCATGCCGCGCCTCAAGGTGCTGGAGATCCTCTGCCAGGTCTTCCTGGAAGGCGATGACATCCCCAGTCGCTTTCTCCACGAACGCCTGGTTGACGCGGGCGAACCGCTGTCCCTGGTCAGCGTGCGCCTGGTGCTGGGAAGGATCGTGGACAGTGGCCTGGTGGCTGCCCGAGGCGGCAGCCGATATTGCCTGGCGCCGGCCTGGGAAGCCTCGATCTTGGCTCAGCGGCCGCGCAGCAGCCCGGCGGCCTGATCCAGTAGTGCCAGCGGGTCGGCGGTCTTGTGCACGTCGACTGACAACAACTGGCGGAAGCGCCGGGCTCCAGGGAACCCCTGGCCCAGACCGAGAACATGGCGGGTGATGTGGTGCATCACGCCGCCGTCCTGGATGTGGCGCTCGATATAAGGACGCATGGCCTCGAGGGCTTCGACTCGACTGATTTGCGGACCTGCGGCGCCGAACAGCGCGGCATCCACCTCGGCCAGCAGATAGGGGTTGTGGTAGGCCTCGCGGCCCAGCATCACGCCATCAAAGGTCTCAAGGTGGCCACGGCACTCATCCAGCGTCTTGATACCGCCGTTGAGGATGATTTCCAAATCCGGGAAATCTCGTTTCAGCTGTGCTGCCACGTCATAGCGCAGAGGTGGAATCTCCCGGTTTTCCTTGGGCGAGAGGCCTTCCAGGATGGCGATACGGGCATGCACGGTGAAACTACGGCAACCGGCGTCGCGCACCTTGCCGACGAAGTCGCAAAGCTCTTCGTAGCTGTCGCGGCCGTTGATGCCGATCCGGTGCTTTACCGTCACCGGGATCTCCACCGCATCCAGCATCGCCTTCACACAATCGGCCACCAGGGCAGGATGGCCCATCAGGCAGGCGCCGATCATGTTGTTCTGCACGCGGTCGCTGGGGCAGCCGACGTTCAGGTTCACTTCGTCATAGCCCGCGTCCTGGGCCATCTTCCCGCAGGCAGCCAACTCCGCTGGCACACTGCCACCCAGCTGCAGCGCCAGCGGGTGCTCCGTTTCGTCGTGACGCAGGAAGCGCTCATGGTCGCCATTAAGCAGGGCGCCAGTGGTCACCATCTCGGTGTAGAGCAGGGCATGCCGGGAGAGCTGGCGCAGGAAGAAACGACAGTGCCTATCTGTCCAGTCCATCATCGGCGCAACGGAGAAGCGGCGGGACAGGGCAGGGCGCGTGGATGCTAGCGCAGAGGCCGGTTTAGAAAGGCTGGTCATATGTCTCGTTTCCAGCCGTGAAGGCCCATTTCCGGCCTTTACTCAGATGTCGGCGCTACATTGTAGGACTGCGGGAGAGTCATGTAGCACCGAGAGAGAGGCATGGGGACTATCACGGCGAGGCCGCGGAAAAGCGGCGGTATTGGTTACACGGCGTAGATCAGGATCAAGCGCGAAGGGGCGGTAGTTTATCAGGAAAGCCAAACCTTCGACCGCAAGCATCGATAACACCCCGGATTCTCCGGCCAAAAGGCCGGATGGTTGCCCACCCAGGGGTGGAAACTATTGGACGCTGTTTACCCCGAATTTCTGGAATGTTCTGCACGCTGTCTTACACTTGAAGGTTGGCAACCTGGAAACCTTCGTGCTGCTCGTACTGCGCTGTCGTGGCGTGCAGCTGGTGGCCGACCACACGCTTCGAGCGGTTCAGCTATATCCCATCAGCGCCGTCCAGGTCATTTTCGCTCCTAACAGGAGAAACGCCATGACGCATACCTGCGTTCGTCCCTCGCCAGTACGACGGAATGGAATCGCGGTCGGGAAGGTGCTGTTTGCAAGCTTGGTTTTGGTCCTGCTGGCACTTGCAGAAAGGCCGGCGCACGGGCAGGTCTTGCTCACCGAGACGACATGGGGGGGGACTGGAGCCGAAGTCGCAACCGCTGTCGCCACGGCCGCCGATGGCAGCGCGTACCTCGTCGGCTCGACGGATAGCTTTGCCTTCGACCAGTTCGGCCAGCCCGCGACGCGAATGTTCATCGTCAAGCTCTCGAATGGAGCAGTTATCTGGCAGCGGATCTGGAACGGCCCGACCATCGTCGGGGTGACGGATGCGTCTGTGGCGGTCGCTGCCGACGGATCAGTTTACGTGGCCGGCATCACCGCAGACGGTGGCGGAGACGCCGTGCTAATGAAATTCGATCCGAACGGCAACCTGCTCTGGGTGCGGGCCTGGGGCGGTAACCAGTCCGATAGCGCCGGCGCGGTGGCGACGCACAGCGACGGCTCCGTCTACGTCGCGGGCCGGACAACCAGCTTCGGCCCGAGTTCCGCCGGGGTGTTCGTCCTGAAGTTCGATCCGACGGGCACTCTTGTCTGGCAACGGCTCTGGGACAATGCCGCCGGCTTCGAGGCGATGACTGTCTCGCCAGACGGCAGCATCTACGCGGCCAGTTCGAAACTGCGGGGAAACGATCTCTCCCAGTTCGATGTGATGGTGCTGAAGCTGACGTCAGCGGGCGCCCTGGTCTGGGCGCGGACGTACGGAGCAGGCGAGGTCGTGGATGCGCGCGGTGGAATGGCCGCCGCCGCGGATGGGTCCATTTACACGGCTGGCGCCATCCAGGCGGCGAAGGGCGGCGGCATCATCGGCATCAACGCGCTGGTCCTGAAGATCGGGTCCGATGGTAGCTTGTTGTTCGGCAAGGAATGCTGCACCAAGGGCGGCGACACCGGTGAAGGCATCGCGGTGGCGCCCGACGGCTCGATTCTTCTCGCCGGCACGACGACGGTGTTGGGCGTTGGATTCCAGGATGCATTCGTCGCGCGTCTGGAATCGACGGGCAAGAAGGTGACGGCCGCGGCAACCTGGGGTGGCACCGGCTTCGAGAGCGGCGGCGGGGTTGCGGCTGCGGCCGACAACACGGTGCGGCTTGCGGCGACGACGAGCCAGGGCCCGCCGTATTCGCTGCTGGACGCATCGCTGAAATTGTCCGCGCCGAAATTCACCGTCGCGACCCCTACGGGAGCGCTCGTGGATCCGGCAGGCACGGTTTCGATTCCGCCACACGGGGCGTCCGTACCGGCCGGCAGCACGACCTACAGCGGAAACTTCGAGTCGGCACTCATATCGCTCACGCTGCCGTAACCGGTCAGCGTCGCCAGAACGGTGAGGGCGGATGTAGCGCCTCCCGGTAAATCGCTCGGCCCAATGCCAACGAGACGCCCGGCACCGCCTTGATGGCCAATTCGATGCGCGTGGTCGACTTGTCGATGCTGACGGGGCCGGAGCCGGCCACGCCCACAGCCACCCTTCAGGGCCGGCGGAGCCGAGCCGGCCTGATTTAGATGCCCACGGCGGCCTTCTGAGGACCCTCTAGACGGCGCCGGACAACGGCGGTGACCAGTTAGCTGGTTCACAGCGATTACCGCTAAAGGTGTGAGATGGCCTGCCCAATTCAAAGCACCAGTCCCTGGGGCAGGGGGTATTTTGACCGTAGGGGTGTCGCTGGTCCCTCTGGTTGCTGCAGTGCCTGCTCCTGATGTCAGCCGGACAACCCGTTACCTTGGCCCAACAGTCATCCGAACCACGCACACAAGCCGGCATGCTCATCTGGCCCGAGCCCCGGGGCAGAGGACGTCCGCGTCGTTGATGGTGAGGGGAAGCCTCGCAGCCTGGCCGATTTCCGAGGGAAGGTGCTCCTGCTCAACCTCTGGGCCACTTGGTCCGCACCCTGCTATCAGGAAATGCCGACCCTGGATTGCCTACAGGCGAATCTCGGGGGCAACGATTCTCAAGTCGTAGCGCTCTCGCTCGAGCACGACGGCGTACCGGCCATACGGGACTTCTATCGGTAGATCAGTATTCAGCACCTCGAGATCTTCGTCGATGAGCGGATGCAATCCATTCAAATCCTCGGCGCCTTCGGTTTGCCGGTCACTCTGATGCTGGACCGCGAGGTGCGGGAAATCGGCCGCAAAGCAGGTAAGGCCGAGCGGGACAGCCCGGAGGTCATTGAGTATGTCCGGGCGTACCGGCCTCCACCCCGAGCGTCCGTGATGAGCCTTAGCGATATTGGCATTCTGAGCGCGCTTGCTGCGGGCATGATCTCGTTCCTATCGCCCTGCGTACTGCCCTTGGTATCCGATTACATGTGCTTCATTGTCGGCCGCTCGGTGTACAAACTGCAGGTCCTGGAAACCCGCCGGGAACGGTTGGTGGTGATCGGCATGAGCCTGTGCTTCGTGCTGGGCTTTTCCACCATCTTCATTGCGCTGGGCACCGGCACCACCGCCATGAGCCGGCTGCTGATCGCCTATCGACAGGAGACCAACCTGATTTGGCGGCGTCATCGTGATCGCTTTCGGCCTGTTCATTGCCGGCCTGATCACCCCCCCCGCTGGCTAAACAGAGACGTGCGCTTCGTCCATCAACTGCAGTCCCGTGGCGGTCCGCTAGCGGCCTACGTCTTGGGCATGGCGTCCGCCTTTGGCTGGACACCCTGCATTTTGGTCCGATCCTGGGCAGCATCCTGGCGCTGAGCGCCTCCACCGACCGAACCGGCACCAGTGGTGTTGAACTGCTGTCGATCTACTCGCTCGGCCTGGGACTTCCATTCCTGCTGACGGCCTGGTTCACCAATCTGTTTCTGGCCCACCTCAAACGCCTGCGGCGTTGGAGTGGGGCCATTCACATCGGCGCCGGCGTCATCCTGATCCTCATGGGGGCGCCATGATCATCGGGCAATTGACCGACTTCGCCTGGTGGTTGCTGGAGGTGTTCCCCATCCTCGGCAGGATCGGCTAGCGAGCATTACTCCCCAAGAAGTAGACCGCCTTCGATCACTCAATACCGAGTCAGCTAGTGAGCATTGACGGTGATCAAGAAACTACTTCGCGATTGGCGCTTAGCTTGAGAAGAGGCATAGGCCAGTCTGGCTCACGTACGCCGCCCCTCGCTGGAGCTGATTCACCATGATGAACGCTAAGCGGTTTACCTCTCTTGCGTTGGGTATATCCCTGGTTGCCCATCTGGGGCTGGCCATGGCAAACCCGACTGGCAGCGTCTACACGGCCAACGAACGGGCTACCTCCATCAGTCAGGTGGATCTTGCAACAGGCGAGGTGAAAACGGTTGCCTTGCCAATCGCACCGCACAACGTACAGGTATCGCCCGACGGCAGTTTGCTTCTCGTGGTTGGGATGTCCGGACATGCCGGGCATTCGAGTGGTGAAAACGCCGGTGGGCAATTGCTGGTATTTAGCACCACCGCACTGGATAAACCCCAGTTCAGTCTGCCGGCAGGCGAGCATCCAGCTCATGTGGTTACCGACCCAACTGGTCAGCGGGCTTTTGTGACCGATTCTGCCGCCAACCAGGTACAGGTCTTCGACCTCAAACAGCGAATCGAGCAGCCCGGCATTCCGACTGGGCGCTATCCCCATGGACTGCGTTTGAGCCCGGATGGCCGAACGCTCTACGTGGCTAACATGAAGAGCGACAGCGTATCGCTGATCGACGTGGCAACGCGCAAGGAGACTGCGCAAATTCCAGTCGGTAAAGGCCCGGTCCAGGTCGGTTTTTCCCCCGATGGCCGCCTCGCGTTCGTGTCGCTTAGTGCCGCGAACCAGCTTGGCCTAATCGATACAGCCGGACGCAAGGTGATCGGCAAGGTCGATGTAGGTCGCACGCCGATCCAGATGGTGGCCACCGTTGACGGCCGCCAGATCTATGTGGCGAATCAGGGCAGTGGTCAGAATCCGGACGATCGAGTCTCCATCGTCGATCCCCAAACGCGCAGCAGCATCGGCACCGTGACCACCGGCAAGGGCGCCCATGGTGTGGCCATCAGCACCGATGGCGCTTATGTGTTTGTCAGCAATATTGAAGCAGGCACCGTATCCGTCATCGATACGAACAGCCGCAAGGTCGTTGGCACACACAAGGTCGGCGCCGGGCCAAACGGAATCAGCTACAAGCCGTCGAGTGCCCAATAGCCCATCGATGCGCAGCGGGTAATGGGACCTGAGCACGAGACGGGGAATGAGCATTCACGCCGGCGTGGACAATTGAATGCGTCGCCAGGCGAGGCCTGGCGCCAAGACCAAGCCATCAGGCTTTGAGCATTGTTAAGGAGATGATGATGTCCAACGTTCGTAATGTACTGATCGGATTCTTTCTGGCGGCAGCGTCTGTGGGAGCCATGGCGCAAGACACCGATGAACACTCGGCACATCACCCGGCCGATGCTCCAGGAGCAGCGACCACCGAGAAGATGCCTGCTCAGCAAATGGACAAGGAACAGATGGCGGCGATGGACCAGCACATGAAGGCCATGCAAGCCATGCATGAAAAGATGGCTGCAGCAAAAACGCCAGAAGAGCGTCAGGCGCTGATGGCCGAGCATATGAAACTGATGAAGGGTGGCATGGCCATGATGAAGTCCATGGATGGTGGAATGCCGGGGATGGGGGGAATGCAAGGCGGCAAGGGCATGGGCGGGGACATGGCCGCCCGTCAGGAGATGATGGAAAAGCGCATGGACATGATGGAGTCGATGATGCAGATGATGATGGACCGCATGCCCCCTGCACCGTCGAAATAGTTCATCACCATTCCGAGGAGTCGCTATGAACCCTCATTTCGATGAACACGGCTCACCACCCAGCTTCTGGCGTTCACGGTACGCAATCGGCCTGGTGGTGATCGGCGGGGTCGCCGTCTACTTCCTGCTAACCGAGCACTTTGCCCATATCGTCGGGGCCCTGCCGTATCTGTTGTTGCTCGCCTGCCCGCTGATGCATGTCTTCATGCATCGAGGGCACCGGGGGGCCATCACCAGGGCCAGGGCAAGCCAGCCCCCTTCAGAAAGACCGATACCCGCAAACCGGGAGATCCATCATGAACCATGGTGAAACCGCGTATGGCCTCTGGTCGCTGGTTTTTATCAACTCAGCGATCTTCATCATGTTTGCATTCAGTTTCTTCAAACCAGCGACCGCCAGAGACTGGAGGAGCTTCGGCGCATTCTCAGCGTTCATCGTTGCCTTGTTTGTGGAAATGTATGGCTTCCCACTGACGATCTATCTGCTGTCAGGCTGGTTGCAATCCAGATTCCCCAACCTCGATCTGCTTTCCCACGACGCGGGTCATCTGTGGTCGACGTTGCTCGGTGGCCAGGGCAACCCACATTTCAGTGCATTGCACATTGCCAGTTACCTGTTCCTGGGCTTTGGCTTCTATCTGCTTTCAGCCGCGTGGAACGTGTTGTATCACGCGCAACGCCGGCATTCTCTGGCAACGGCAGGGCCCTATGCCTGGATCAGGCATCCGCAGTACGTGGCCTTTGTGCTGATTCTCCTGGGCTTTCTGCTTCAGTGGCCGACACTCCTGACGCTGGCGATGTTCCCAGTGTTGCTGGTGATGTACGGGCGCTTGGCGGTTTCCGAAGAGCGGGACATGCGCAAGGAGTTCGGCGCGGCTTATGACGCCTATTCCCTTACTACGCCCAGGTTCATTCCGCGCCTGCGCGAAAGGTTCGGTGCGGGTCAGAGAGGCTGAAATCACGACATGACAGGTGCGCTGCGCTTCAACCGTTAAGGCCGGTTGCAGCCTTGAGACCGCACGCAATCTGGAGAAAGGAACCCCGGCCAACCTGATGGCCGGCCGGGTGCGTGGATCGAACCGAGGGGTCAGTTACCGGGATATTCGGCAATGACTTGGTCGGTACCGGCTTGAGTCAGGCCTATGACCTGATAGGCATCTTGTTTCCCACCTACCTCCATTCCGGGCGAACCGGCCGGCATACCGGGCACAGCAATCCCCCGCAGATCGGAGCGCTTGCTGAGTTCAACTATTTGAGCGGCCGGGACATGACCTTCGATGAATTTGCCGTCAATCACAGCGGTATGGCAGGACGCCAAGCGAGGGGCGACACCCAGGCGCTGCTTGACCGAGGTCATATCCGCCTCTACATGGTCTATGACCTTGAAGCCATTGGCTTCCAAATGCTCGACCCATTTCTTGCAGCAACCGCAACTAGCGCTGCGGTGGACATCAACCGTCAGCGCTTCTGCTGCCTGGGCAGCGGAAACCAGGAACAGCGAGGCGAGCGCGACAAGTCGCAATGCTCGATGAGACTTAGCTTTCATGCACATGCTCTTTGCCATCGGCGTGAATGTGTTTTTTCGGAGCCGGTGCGGTGTCATCCTGAGCTTGCTCGGCCTCGTGATGGGAGGCCTTGCCTTCCTCGCCGGCATGGTGATCTTCACCGCCCTGTCCGACGCCATGGTGATCATCGCCTGCCTGGCCAGCATGGTGATCTTCACCCGTGCTGTCGTGATGGCTGCCACTGGAAACATTGTCACCGTGCTGGCCTTCGTGGTTATGCATCTTGGATTCGCCGCCACCGTGTTGGTGGCCACCGCTGCTGGCGACCAGAGCTCGATACTGCTCAGCGTCCAGCGATGGCAGCTGCTGCAGGAAGGCAACCATGCCCCAGATGTACTGGTCACCCATGCTCTTGCCCCAGGCCGGCATGCCGGTGGCCTTGATACCGTGCTTGATGATCCAGAAGGCGTTGGCCGGATTGCCATCCACACCAACCTTGGTCAGATTCGGTGGCGCTGGATAGAGACTCTGGCTTAGCTCGGTCTGAGCCACGCCGGGAGCGAGGTGACAGCCGATGCACATGGAGTTGTAGTTGCCGGCACCGGCGCGAATCAGCGCTTCATCCTTCAGGTTCGGCACTTCGAGATCCCGCGCACGCACAGCAATCGACCGTTCCCGTACCATCGTCAGAAATGCGTGAACCGGTGCCCAGTGCGGGTCGTCAGCGCCTACGTTAACGACGCCCACATAAGCAACTCCCATGATCCCGGCTGCAGCAACGGTGCTCGCAATGGCTAAAGTTTTAATTGTTCTTTTCATGTCAGGTTCTCAAAACCACATCCGGATACCGGCAACAAAGCGTGCCTCGTCGTTGTCCTCACCTTCCTCGCGGGCGAAGTCGGCGGTGTTGCCGTAGTTGCGGTTCCATGTCACGCCTATGTAGGGCGCGATCTCGCGGACGATCTCGTAGCGTAGGCGCAGGCCCACCTCGGTGTTGCCCAACCCCGATCCGATGCCGCGCTCGTGGTCGTTGCGGCCGTAGAAGTTGACTTCCGCCGTGGGCTGCAGGATCAGCCGGTTGGTCAGCAGGATGTCGTAGTCGCCTTCCAGCCTCAGGGCGCTCTGGCCGTTCTCGCCGAGGAAGGCCGTGGCCTCGGTCTCCAGGCCGTACAAGGGCATGCCCTGCACGCCGAAGGCCGCCCAGGTCTGCGGCGAGCCCGGCTTGAAGTCCTGGCGCACACCGGCCACCAGCTCCCACCAGGGGCTGACAGCTCGACCGTAGAGCGCCTGGATTTCGGCTTCCTCGGTCTTGCCGTTGGCGCGTTCGCCTTCCGAGCGGAACCAGAAACGGTTGATGTCGCGGCCTATCCAGCCCGAGGCATCCCAACTCAGCACGCTGGCGTCGTCGGCGTCCTGGTACTCCAGCTTATCCATCAGGAATAGGCTGTTGATGCTGCCAGTGTGCATGTGGTGGGGCGGCAGCTGCGGGAAGGCGGCGGCGCGATCGGCCTCGGTCGGCACCGGGATGGGCGTGCGGCTGCCGTAGCCGGACGGCTGGGCCTGGTTTTTTCCGCTTTGCCCCATCTGGCCATGGTTCATCTGGCTGTGATCCATGGAACCGTGGTCCATCTGGCCATGGTTCATCTGACTGTGGTCCATGGAGCCGTGGTCCATCTGGCCATGGTTCATCTGGCGTTGATCCATGGAACCGCGGTCCATCTGGCTATGGTCCATGGCGCCATGATCCATGGTTTCCGCAGCCTTTGCGTTACCGGCTGCGGCAAGGGCCACGGCCAGGGCGATCAAGGCAGGGCGTTTGAGGCTACTGGTCATCGTTACGATCCGTCTTGGGCTTGGCGTCTTTGTCCCGGTGCATGGCGCCGTGGTCCATGTTCTGCATCTGGCCATGGTTCGTCGGCTGACCAGAGGTGGCCTGCGTCTTCTGGTGCTCGTCATGGGCGTTCTGGCCGGCCCAGGCGGCGGGTGCCAGTAGGGCGGAGGCCAGGGCGGCGGCGGTGAGGGGCTGCGCAAATTTGCTCATCGGTCTCTCCTTATTCGGTGACACGGACTTCACGGAACATGCCCATGTCCATGTGGAAGAGCAGGTGGCAGTGATAGGCCCAGCGGCCCAGGGCGTCAGCCGTGACGCGGTAGCTGCGGCAGGTGCCGGGTGGCATGTCGATGGTGTGCTTGCGCACCATGAAGTTGCCGGCTTCGTCCTCCAGGTCGCTCCACATGCCGTGGAGATGGATGGGGTGGGTCATCATGGTGTCGTTGACCAGGGTGATGCGCAGGCGCTCGCCGTACTTGAGCAGCAGCGGCTCGGCATCGGCGAAGGGGATACCGTCGAAGGACCAAGAGAAGCGCTCCATGTGTCCCGTGAGGTGCAGTTCGATGGTGCGGCTCGGCTCGCGGCCGTCCGGGTCGGGGAAGGTGCTGCGCAGGTCGGCGTAGGTCAGTACCCGGCGGCCGTTGTCACGCAGGCCGATGCCGGGGTCCGCCAGCTTGGGCGCCGGGGTCATGGTCTGCATGTCCACCAGAGGGTTGTCGGTTTCCGATGCCGGGTGGGTCTGCATCTGGCCGCCCATGCCGGCCATCTTGGAGTGGTCCATACCCGCCATCTGCGAGTGGTCCATGCCGGCCATCTTGGAATGGTCCATGCCCGCCATCTGCGAGTGGTCCATGCCGGCCATCTTGGAATGGTCCATGCCCGCCACCTGCGAGTGGTCCATGCCGGCCATCTTGGAATGGTCCATGCCCGCCATCTGCGAGTGGTCCATGCCGGTCATCTTGGAATGGTCCATGCCCGCCACCTGCGAGTGGTCCAAGCCGGCCATCTTGGAATGGTCCATACCCGCCATCTGCGAGTGGTCCATGCCGGCCATGTCGCCATGCCCCATGGAGCCGTGATCCATGCCCATGTCGGCCATGCTGATCAGTGGGCGCGGGTCAGGCTCAGGGACCGGCGCGCTCAGGCCTTCGCGCAGGGCTAGGGTGCCGCGGGCGTAACCGGAGCGGTCCATGGACTGGGCAAAAATCGTGTAGGCCTCGTCGCCCGCGGGCTCCACCAGCACGTCGTAGGTTTCGGCGACGGCGATGCGGAATTCATCCACGCTCACCGGTTCGACCGGCTGGCCGTCGGCCGCGATAACGGTCAGTTTCAGGCCGGGAATGCGTACGTCGAAGTAGGTCATCGCCGAGCCGTTGATGAAGCGCAGGCGGATCTTCTCGCCCGGCTGGAACAGCCCGGTCCAGTTGCCGTCCGGCGCCTGGCCGTTGAGCAGGTAGGTGTAGGTGGCGCCGCTGACGTCTGCGAGGTCGGTGGGGCTCATCTTCATTTCCGCCCACATCTTCCGGTCGGCCATGGCGGCGGACCAGCCCTGCTCGCCGACGTCGTTGATGAAGTCCCCGACGGTGCGCTTGTGCTGGTTGTAGTAGTCCGACTGCTTCTTCAGCTTGGCCATCACGCGGGCCGGGTCCTCGTCGGTCCAGTCGCTCAGCATCACCACGTAGTCGCGCTGGTACTCGAAAGGCTCCGGTTCCTTCGGTTCGATCACGATGGGGCCGTACACGCCCACCTGCTCCTGGAGGCCGGAGTGGCTGTGGTACCAGTAAGTGCCGTGCTGCTTCACCTGGAAGCGGTATTCGTACATGCCGTCCGGCGCAATGCCGGCAAAGCTGAAGCCCGGCACGCCGTCCATGTTGGCGGGCAGGATCATGCCGTGCCAGTGGATGGAGGTATCTTCGGCCAGGCGATTGCGCACCCGCAGGGTCACGGTGTCGCCTTCACGCCAACGTAGAATTGGCCCCGGAATGGTGCCATTGATCGCCATGGCCTTCCGCGCGGAACCTGTAATGTTCACCGGGGTTTCCCCAATGAACAGGTCGAATTCGGTACCGCTCAGCGCGGTGGGCTGACCTGGACTGGTCACCGCCCAAACAGGGGTGCGCCAAAGGCCCAGTCCGCCCAGGATGCCGCCAGCGGCCAGGCCCTTGACGAAGGTTCGCCTTGAGGTTTTGCAATGCATGCCGTGTATGTCCAATGAGTCAATGGAGCCAGCGCTGAACGACCAACGCGGAGAGGCTGCCGCACCGGGTGATTCCTCCACCCCAGTAGGCTTGCTCGCGGTCGCTATCCATTAGGCGCGCGGCCGCGAGCATAAAAGCTGCCATATTCCAACCATTCAGATGATTACATTTCTGTAAGGTTGGCCAACGCACCAGACTCAGCAGTTGGCATGTTCGGCGGATTTTTCCTTTTCAGCGACCGAGGGCTCGGCCTTCTGCTGCTCCTGGCGGTAGGCATCCATCGACGCCTGGGCGAGTTTGTCGGCACGGGCCATGGTCCGATCGCCACCGCCGGCGGCCATGGCGAAGGACGAGGCAGTCAGAGCGGCAACAACGATCAGGGCTTTCATCGATTTCATAAGGGATTCCTCGACTAGGGACGTGGTAGCCCGGCATGTGCGGGCTGAGTGTCAGACTCGATGCCACACTAGCCACCCCGTGCTGTCAGAAACCTGAGTTGAACATTACAGTTTTGTAAGGTTGGCATTTCGTCCTTGTGGAGCCTTCGCCTCGGTCGGTAGTGTCCCCGACATGCCGGGCAAGACTGGCCGTCGCCACTGCGGACCGACGTGCCAGGCTCAGCGGTTGCCGCGTGCCTGACAGCAACGAATACCCGGCAGGACTCCGACCACCACCATGAGAGAAAGCCTTATGTCGACCAAAACCACTGCCGCTACTGGCGCTGCACTGGCCCTTGCTGCGGCCAGCCTGTTCGCGGCCCTGCCTGCTCAAGCCGCTCAAGATGCCAAAACCGCTGACGTGAAGTGTTTTGGCGTCAACGCCTGCAAAGGCCAGAACGATTGCATGACCGCCAAGAACTCCTGCCAGGGGCAAGGCGCCTGCAAAGGCCAGGGCTTCAAGTTGATGCCCAAGGCTAAATGCGATGAGGCTGGTGGCCGGACCAGCGAGTGATGTCTTGCCGTGGGGAGTGCTCGTCACTCCCCCTTGGGAGCCCCGCATGAACGAGCACAGCACTCTCGGATTTGGCTTGGGGCTCCGCAGTGAGTATTACCACCAGATACTGGAGCAAGCCCCTGACATCGACTGGTTCGAGATCATCTCGGAAAACTACTTGGTCGAGGGTGGTAAGGCCCTCTACTTCCTGGACGCCATCAAGGAGCGCTACCCGTTGGTTATGCACGGCGTATCGCTGTCGATCGGTGGGCCACACGCCCTTGACCACAACTACCTTCTCCAGTTGAAACAGCTCGCCGAGCGGGTCCAGCCTCAGTGGATTTCCGATCATTTGTGCTGGAGTCGTGGCAGTGCGCACCACCTGCACGATCTGCTGCCGCTACCGTTTACCCAGGAAAGCCTGGAGCACGTGGCCGCCCGGGTTCGTCTGGTACAAGACGTCATTGAACGGCCGCTGGTGTTGGAGAATGTTTCCGCCTACGTGCAGTGGGCCGAATCGACCATGAGCGAAGCGACTTTCCTCCGTGAGCTAAGCGAGCTGACTGGTTGTGAGTTGCTCCTGGACGTCAACAATGTCTACGTTAGCGCGCGTAATCAGGGCTTTGATGCCTGGCAGTTCATCCAGGAACTGCCTCAGGAACGCATCCGCCAGATCCATCTGGCTGGCCACAGCGACTATGGCCATTACCTGATCGACACCCACGACCAGCCGATTGCCGATCCGGTGTGGGACCTCTACGCGCGCACGATCCAGCACTTGGGGTCACGGGCGACGCTGGTCGAACGCGACGACCTCTTCCCCCCGTTACCTGAACTGTTGGCCGAGCTGGCGAAAGCCCGGGCGCTCATGGCCCGCCAGTTGGAGGCGGCAGCATGCGCCTGATTGCTTTGCAACAGGCCTTCGAACGTTACCTGCAGGGGAGTGACTGCACCGCGCCCGCTGAGCTGCTGCAGCACTTAAGGGGAAGCGAGGCGCTCTCGGCCGAGGATGGCCTGCAGGTCTATCACCATGCTTACCGCGCCCGGCTGCTGTCCGTGCTGCGCGAAGACTTTCCGGCCACCCACTACTGGCTCGGCATCGAAGCTTTCGAACAGTTGGCCCAGGCCTACCTTGCGGCGTGGCCGCCCCGGCACTTCAGCCTGCGCTGGCTGGGAGAGAAACTTCCCGAGTTCATCAGCAAATTCCTCGACGAGCCTCAGGCCTCCCAGTTACGGGAACTGTCGGAGTTGGAATGGGCGTTCACGCTGGCCTTCGATGCAGCAGACGAAGTGTCCCTGTCGCTCCAGGATATTGCCTCGTTCGGTCCGCAAGACTGGACCGGCCTAAGCGTTCAGCTCCACCCGAGCGTGCGCTGGCTCACTTTCAACTTCAATGCCATCGACATCTGGAAGGCCGCCAAAGCTGACACCTCCGCTCCCCCAAGCTTGCCGCTTGAACATCCCATAACCTGTCTGGTCTGGCGCGACGCACTGATTTGCCAGTACCGGACACTCGATCCGCTGGAGGCTGCGGCACTGCAACTCATGGTACGGGAGCAACTGACCTTCGCGGACCTCTGCCTTTCATTACTGGAAAGCAAAGGCGACGCAGCTCCCGCCCAGGCAGCCAGTTGGCTAAAACAGTGGGTAGTGGATGGAATCGTCGTGCGGGTCAGTCAACAACAGGCTGTATCTGAAGAATCCGCGCCATGAACCATGGCGCGGCAGCTGGCAATCTGAGTGGCAGCGAGACTTAGCGGCTGATTCTGGTTGAGTAACCGAGCGCCTGAACCAGTTCGCCGACGCGTTCGGCTTCGATGCTGCTGTCGACACTCACCGTACCGGCAGCGCGATCAATAATCACCTTCGCGTCTCCATCAGCAGCCTGGATGGCCTTGGTGATCTTGCTGACACAACTGCCACATCCCATACCGGATACTTCCAAAACGAACATAGCGGGCCTCTCATGCTGGAGCGGCTTCTCTCGCCGCATTTACAGCTTCAACCTTGACACGATGGAAAGGTCAAGGCCGGCCAAGCAATTTATCTTCGCCCGAAAATATCCCCCAATCCCTCGGGCGGTGGCAGGCCCTGCTGCATCTTCAGGTGTCCCTCGCCATCCCGGTAGAAGATGGCGGGCGTCGCCGCTGTACCGAGTTCGCCCATCAAGGCCAGATTGGCGTCGAGCTGCTCCTGGATGTCGGCGGGAATCTCGGGCAACGGCTTGAGTGTGCTCGCTTTGCCCGCCACTTCATGCTTATGGAGTGCCGCTTCTGGCTGATGGGCGATTAGCAGAGCCGCAGCTTTGCCTGCGCTGTCCGCACTGAGCATGCCGACCATGATATGGCGTAACTGCACCTTGCCAGAGTCGACCCAAGGCCGAGCCTGCTGCCAGAACAGGTTGCAGTAGGGGCAGTTGGGGTCATCGAAGAGATAGACGACGCGTGGGGCATCGTCTCGGCCATCGGAGATCCAGGTGCTTTTCTCCATGCGCGCCCACATCTCCTTGGCCATTGGCTCATACACCAGCTTGTCCATCGGGGCGCGAGTCAGATCTTCTCCCAGGGCATCGAACAGGGTGCCGACGAGGACATGTTGGCCATCCTCGGTGAGATAGAGCGCCATACCCTGGCCGTTGTAGCGGGCGGCATATCCCTTCAGACCTCCGGGCGCTGCGAACTGGCCCACGATGGTTACACCACGCGCCTCCAAGGCCTTGATCGGGATGGGCAGTTCCTCGGCGGAGGACATTCCCGGTAAGGCCAACAGCCCCCAGACAGTCAGCCATATGGATAAGGAGTTGAAACGCATCATGGCGGGGCCTCCTCACGTTGGTTGCGACGGTGCCCATTTCAGTCCGTGGTCACGCGTTTCAGGCGCAGTGCATTGAAGACCACGGAAGCCGAACTCACGCTCATGGCCAACGCTGCAATCATCGGCGACAACAGATGGCCGGTCAGGGGGTAGAACAGGCCGGCTGCCAGCGGTATGCCCATGGCGTTGTAGAGGAAGGCGAAGCCCAGGTTCTGGCGCATGTTCTTCACCGTGGCTACGGATAGTGTCCGGGCCCGCAGGATACCCATCAGGTCGCCCTTGACCAGGGTCACCTGGGCGCTGTTCATGGCGACGTCGGTGCCGGTTCCCATGGCGATCCCGACATCCGCCCGGGCCAGCGCCGGGGCATCGTTGATCCCATCTCCGGCCATGGCAACCCGGTGCTTATCGCCCTGCAGACGGGCCACCAGTTGCTCTTTGTCCTGAGGTTTCACTTCACCGTGGACTTCTTCGATGCCGAGTTGTTTCGCGACCGCACGTGCCGTAGTCAGGCCGTCGCCGGTGGCCATGATGACCTTCACATCTTCCGCCTGCAGCCGGGTTACCGCTTCCTTGGAGGTGGGTTTGACCGGATCGGACACCGCCAGCAGACCGGCGAGCACGCCGTCGACGGCCAGGTACATGATGCTCATGCCCTCCAGGCGCAGCAGCTCAGCCCGGTCTCGCAGCAGACTGATGTCGAGGCCAGCCTCTTCCATCAAGGTCGTGTTGCCGAGCTGCAGCCATTTTCCGTCCACCTGGCCACGTACACCGATCCCTGAGCCCGACTCAAACGCCTCGGGCTTGGACAAGCCGTGTCCCGCCGCCCGTGCGTGATCGACGATTGCATGGGCCAGCGGGTGTTCGCTGCCCTGATCCAGGCTGGCGGCGAGGTGAAGGACTTCGGACGGCGTGAACTGCTCGGTACCGACCACGCTATGAAATACCGGCCGGCCTTCGGTGAGGGTGCCTGTCTTGTCGACGATCAACGTGTCGATCTTGCAGAGGTTCTCGATCGCGCTGGCGTCCCGGAAGAGCACGCCACTGCCGGCAGCCTTGCCGGTGGCGACCATGATCGACATGGGGGTGGCCAGGCCGAGTGCGCAAGGGCAGGCAATGATCAAGACCGCTACCGCATTGATCAGGCCGAAGACCCAGCCGGGCTCCGGTCCGAACAGCCCCCAGCCGAAGAACGTGAGCAGGGCGACCAGGATCACTCCCGTCACGAAATAGCCAGCCACTGTGTCCGCCATCCGCTGCATCGGGGCTTTCGAGCGCTGTGCTCGCGCGACCATCTGCACGATTTGCGAGAGCACCGTCTCGGCGCCGACCTTCTGCGCCGCCATCACCAAGCTGCCGTGGGTATTCAGCGTGGCACCGATGAGTGCATCACCGGCTTTCTTCATCACCGGCACGGGCTCGCCCGTCAGCATGGATTCATCGACGGCACTTTCGCCCTCCAGGACTATCCCGTCGACCGGCACCTTCTCACCGGGGCGAACGCGCAGGTGGTCGCCCGTGTGCACGTGGGTGAGCGGAATATCTTCCTCCTGACCATCGGCCCCCATGCGGCGGGCGGTCTTGGGGGCAAGGCCCAGGAGCGACTTGATGGCGGCGGAGGTTTGTGAGCGCGCCTTGAGTTCGAGCATTTGCCCGAGCAAGGTCAGCGAAATGATGACTGCCGCCGCCTCGAAATAGACGCCGATGCGGCCATCCTGCATGAAGGTCGGTGGGAATACTTGCGGGAACACTGTGGCAGCAACGCTGTAGAGGTAGGCCGCAGCCGTACCTAAGCCGATCAGCGTCCACATGTTCGGGCTGCGGTTACGAATCGATGCGACCCCACGCACGAAGAACGGCCAGCCAGCCCATAGGGTCACGGGTGTGGCCAGAATCAACTCCACCCAGTTTTGTGTGGCGCCATGCAGCAATTGCAGTTGGTGGGCAGTCATAGCCAACACGGTCACGATGACCGTCAGAGGCAAAGTCCACCAGAAGCGGCGGGAGAAATCCTTGAGTTCCGGGTTCTCGTCCTCCTCAAGCTCCGGTATTACCGGCTCTAAGGCCATGCCACAGATGGGACAGCTACCCAACCCACGCTGACGGATTTGGGGATGCATCGGACAGGTGTATTCGGCGTCCGCCGCGTCGCTTGGCTGCGGGGCGGCCGAGTGGTGATGACCTGCGTGTTCTTGGTCCTGCGGGGGGCTAAGGTAGCGTACAGGCGCTGCGCGGAATTTCGTCAGGCACTTTTCGCTGCAGAAACGGTATGTCTGTCCCTCGTATAGCTCGGAGTAGCGGCTGTGCGGTGGCACCGTCATACCGCACACCGGATCGTGCTGACTTCCATCCGGTTGCCCATGGGGGGGTGAGTGGTCATGGTCGTGCTGGCACGATGCGGTGTGCATGGACTAGTTCCCTCTGTTGTCCGGCTTGGTCGAGTCTTCGCGGCCCTGGTGAGAATGCCCGCCATGGTTGTGCCCGAAGAGATGCATCAGCGGGCAGAGCAACAGGATCTAGTAAGGCAGTGCCTGCGACAGGTGGCCGTAGTGCTCACGAGCCACATAAAACAGGCCAATCACGACCAGCATGATTAGTGCGATTCCGCCCTTAGTCCGCCAGAAAGGCGTTGCCGGTTCGGTACCATGGCGATGGAGTTCGGTCATGATTCAACTCCCAAGCTGAAGTGGAAATGTCGTCCGCTGCCGCTTAGCTCAGCCTAGACGCCCCCCGTGTTCACCTGTTGACGCCAATCAATGCTGCTCACTGCACGTTCATCGAAGCCGAGCGAGCAGATGTTCATCGCTCATCCTTACACCCTAGAGAGCGCTCCCTGACAGGTGCCTGAGCCCAGAATTACATTTTTGTAAGCTTCTGCTTGGGGGAGCTGTTTGCCTGCAAACTCTGGGCACCTGACATTGTGGAAAGACCGCGGATGAAACTTCTGGTCGCTGAAGACGAACCGAAAACTGGCACGTATCTGCAACAGGGGCTGAGCGAGGCCGGGTTCAACGTGGACCGGGTGATGGCGGGCACCGATGCCCTGCAGCATGCCCTCAGCGAGTCCTATGACCTGTTGATCCTCGACGTGATGATGCCGGGGCTGGACGGTTGGGAGGTGTTGCGGCTGGTTCGCGCCGCCGGGAAAGACATGCCAGTACTGTTCCTGACCGCTCGGGATGGGGTCGAGGACCGGGTGAAGGGGCTTGAGCTGGGCGCGGATGACTATCTGATCAAACCCTTCGCTTTCGCCGAGCTTCTGGCGCGGGTGCGAACCCTGCTGCGGCGCGGTGCCACCACGCCCACCCAGGCCATCCTCAGGATTGCCGATCTGGAAATGGACTTCCTGAAGCGTCGGGCGGTTCGTGGTGGGAAGCGTATCGAACTCACGGCCAAGGAGTTCTCGCTGCTCGAACTGTTGATGCGCCGGCGCGGCGAGGTACTGCCCAAATCGCTGATCGCCTCCCAGGTCTGGGATATGAACTTCGACAGTGATACCAATGTGATTGAGGTGGCCGTCCGCCGTCTGAGAGCCAAAATCGATGATGACTTTGCGATCAAGCTGATCCATACCGCACGCGGCATGGGCTACATGCTTGATGGACCGGAGCCAGAATGAAACACCTCTCCCTGACGGCGCGGATGAGCCTGATGTTCATGCTCGCCGTCACTGCCGTGTTGACGGTAGCCGGTCTTAGTTTCAACCATCTGAGCCAACGCCACTTCAAGTCGCTCGATTACCAAGTCCTGGTGGAGAAGCTTGAGTCAACACAAAGCATTCTCCAGGGACTGCCCAGTGTCACGAACATGGCCGGACTGAAGCCGCAGTTGAATGCGCTGCTGGGCGCGCACCGGGACCTGGCGGCGATCATTCTGGACAGCGAAGGCCGGGTCTTGTTTGCTGAGCCGGCACATGTTGAATGTGCCCCAGGGACTTCGCGTCAGATTAGCCCCCACCATGTGGGAGTGGCAGGATCAAGCAGACATGTACCGTGGCCTGACGGCAGAGATCAACATCCCTGGCCTGGCGGCCCCATTGACGTTGTTGTTGGTGCTGGACGTCACCCATCACATGGCGTTCTTCGAAACCCTGCAACGCTGGTTCACCATCGGGCTGGTCATCAGCGCCCTGGTCAGTGCCGCCCTCAGCTGGGTGGTCGCTCGCAGTGGTCTGCGTCCGTTGTGGCAGGTGACGCTAATGGCGGCTT
This sequence comes from Pseudomonas sp. DY-1, assembly GCF_003626975.1. Lineage (NCBI taxonomy): Bacteria > Pseudomonadati > Pseudomonadota > Gammaproteobacteria > Pseudomonadales > Pseudomonadaceae > Pseudomonas > Pseudomonas sp. DY-1. The sequence continues at coordinate 702,666 of NZ_CP032616.1, forward strand.
CGATGTCGGCCAAGTCCCTCAAAGAGCGCATTCCCATGGAGCCGGTGCCTATGGAGTTGCAGCAGTTGATGGCGTCGTTCAACGCAATGCTGGCCCGGCTCGATGAGGCTTTCGTGCGGCTGTCCAACTTCTCCGCTGACATTGCGCACGAGCTGCGAACGCCGGTCAGCAACCTGATGACTCAGACGGAAGTCGTGCTTTCGAGGAGGCGCGATATCGGGGCGTATGAGGAAACCTTGTACTCGAACCTCGACGACCTCAAACGGATGTCGCGCATCATCGATGACATGCTATTCCTGGCCAAGGCAGACAAGGGACTGATCGTTCCCCAGCATGAGCCCGTCCAGTTAGAGAAGATTGTCGAGAAGCTTTTCGACTACTACCAACTGGTGGCGGAGGACCGTGGTCTGTCGCTCAAAGCCTCAGGGGAAGGCAGTGTACTCGGCGATGTCCTGATGCTGGATCGCGCCATCTCGAACTTGATCTCCAATGCCCTGCGCTATACCTCCCAGGGCAACACCATGGTCTGTCCACTCAGCCCGGGACAGACCATATTGAGGAGGCACTACGCAAACTCTAACTCCTCCGTACTGTCCGGGTGAGTGGATCAATCAGCGCAGAAAAATGGTGGGAAATGTTTAAAACAGTGCTACGGGAGGGCGGTGAAACGTTCTAGGCCGCTGTTCATCAGGCCTGCAGTGCTCAGTCGCTGCAGCCCATCATCGGCGCCACGGAGAAGCGGCGGGACAGGGCAGGGCGCGTGGTTACTGGTTAGGCGGTTTGAAGGACGGTCATTCGGGAGCTTCTGATTTGCTGCGTCTACCTGGTATCCCCGATGCTTCTGGAGCCTTTGTACCCATCGAGTGGGCGGGACTTCGGGGGCGGGAATGCAGGAAAAGGATGTTTGGCTGAGCGGCGCAGAGTCGGATCTTGCGTGATGGTCGGCAAGTTTATCAGGAAAGGCGTGCCTTCGGCCGTCCGCGGGGCTCGACGGTGTTGTAAAGAGGGAACTTCAGGGCACTGGCCAGGTCGGATTTCGCCGTAACTTTCCGCCCATGAGCCCAGGTGAGAACACCCTCGATGCAAGCCAAGCCCTTCTTGTCGATCCTGATGCTCTCCCTTTTTGCGGCATCGGCGCTTCCGGCCTATTCGGCAGAACGTCGGCTAGCTCAGCCGAGCAATGGTGCGTCGGCCGCCCTGTTGGAGGCGGCGTCGCTGCAATTGGAGTTCGGTGAGCTGGAGCAGGCTGATGACACCTTGGAACGCGCCTTGCGCATCGAGCCGAACAATCCCACGACCTTGCACTACCTGGGGCAGGTGCGCTTCCAGCAGGGGCAGTACGCGCAGGCTGTCGCACTGGCTATGCGCTCCAATGCGCGTGGTCGCAATGATTCCGAGCTGCGTGAGCGCAATTTCCAGTTGATCGAGTCGGCCCAGAGAGCCATGGGGCCGGGTGTGTCGACTGGATCCGATGTGGAAGTGGAGCGGGATGAAGAGGCCGAGGTTCGCGTGGGCCTCGACCAGGAGGTGTCGGCCCAGCAAGCGGCTGGTATCGCCGCAGGAGGAATGGCGGTTCCAGCGGAGGACGAGTTCTTGGCCGATTCGCAGGTGGGCGACTGGCAAAGTCGCGGCGACGGTGGCCTCCAGGCCGCATCGTACGGTGACGAGGACGAGATGCGTATTCCCCGCGGACACATGCCGCCGCCTGGTCAATGCCGGATCTGGTTCCCGGGCCGCCCTGCGGGCCAACAACCGGCTCCCGGCAAATGCAAGAAGTTGCAGGGAAGGATTCCCCGAGGGGCTTATCTGGTGCGTGGTTGAGTCCGGAACTTGAGACCGTCGCCAGCGTTCAAGGCGTCTATGTCGCAGCTCCCGACGGCAGGGCATAATCGGCGTTTTATCCCTGCTGGAGTCTCTTTCATGCAGCTCGATTTCACCCAGCTGGCACCGCTGGACGCCTACCGCTGGCTGGCGTCCACCATCACACCGCGTCCCATCGCGTGGGTTTCCACACTGTCGAAGGATGGCGTGAGCAACCTGGCGCCGTTCAGTTTCTTCCAGGTCATCAGCGATGATCCGGCGACTGTGCTGGTGAACATCAATACGCGCGGCGACGGGCAGCTCAAGGACACCCTGCGCAACGTGCAGGACACCGGCGAGCTGGTGATCCAGCTGGTTTCCTTCGAGCAGGCGGAAGCGATGAATGCCAGTGCGGCCATGCTGCCCCACGGTGTGAGCGAGTTCGAAACGTGCGGCATCGCCATCGAGCCTGCCGTGCGCGTGCGGGCGCCGCGAGTGCTCGGTGCGCCGGTTGCCTTCGAGTGTCGGGTGGCCGATATCCAGCCCTATCCGCGTGGCAATCCCAACTGCCACCTGGTTTTCGCCGAGGTGCTGTTGGCACATATCGATGACGCGGTGCTGACCGACGCTGGCCGGGTGGATCCGCAGCGTCTGGATCTGGTGGGGCGTCTGGGGGGCAGTGCCTATACCCGCACCCGCGACACCTTCAACATGGTGCGGCCGACCTGAACCGCACATTCATCGCTACCAGTAGAGCGTGACCAGCGTGCGCCCCTGATCGGCGTCATCCTGCTGGTCGACGTTCGCGCGGTCGGTCGCGACAGGTTCGCTGGTCAGCCGGTAGCGGCTATCGACGCCGCAGTTCTGGGGACGGACCTGATAACGCCCGCTCGCCGGGTCAAAGCTGCTGCTGACCTGGCAGGAATTGGCGATGGTGAGGCTGATTCCGAGTTCTCCGCTGGCCTGGCCGGCCTGGCTTGTGGCAGTGAGCGCGATGCTGGAAACCAGTAGTGCGAGGCCGAAGAGGGCCTTGTTCCGGGACATGATTGCGTATGCTCGACGAACAGGCTGGCGGCTGATCGGCTCCATTGTTCGATCGGCATCAGGTCAGCGTGGTTTGCCCTCCATGAATGAACACGGCGCCGCGAATCGATGTTCCGCAGCGCCGCCGTAAGTGATCCATACCTTGGGGTCTTGACGCTATTTTATCCGTCCGCCCCGTCTGCTGGCGCTATAGTGGCGCGCCCGCTTGTCGGCCTCCACGAACCCGCAAGTCGCCACGGCCGTCCCGAGGCACCAGCTCCAACCCACTACGCCCATGCTGCTGGTGCCGAACAGCGCCTGCAGCGCCGGTACGTAGGTGAATGCCAGTTGCAGCAACACCATCAGGCCGACCATGCCCCAGACCATGGGGTTGTCCCTGAAGCTGAAACTTGCTGGGCCGTTCAGCCTTCGGCTGCTGAACAGATAGCCGATCTCGCCAAATACCAGGGCGTTCACCGCAAGGGTGCGACTGGCCTCCATACTCCAGCCCAGTTGCTGGGTGTAGATGAACAGACCCAGGCTGGCCACGGTCAGCAGTACCGATACCAGCAGGATCAACCAGAGCAACTCGCCGGACAGCAGTGGTGCCTTCGGATCCCTAGGTGGGCGCGCCATCAGGTCATCCTCGGCTGGTTCGAAGGCCAGTGCCAACGCCAGAGTGACGGCGGTGATCATGTTCACCCAGAGGATCTGAAGCGGGGTGATGGGCAGGGTCAGGCCGAGCAGGATGGCGGTCAGCAGGACGATCGCCTGGGCACCATTGGTGGGCAGTATGAAGAGAATGGATTTCTTCAGGTTGTCGTAGACGGTGCGGCCTTCCTCCACCGCGTGGGCGATGGTTGCGAAGTTGTCATCCGCCAGTACCATCTGGGCAGCTTCCTTGGCGGCCTCGGTGCCTTTGATGCCCATGGCGATGCCGATATCGGCGCGTTTGAGGGCAGGGGAGTCGTTGACTCCGTCGCCGGTCATGGCCACCCGCTCGCCGATCGCCTGCAAGCGCTCCACCAGGCGTAGCTTGTGGCTCGGGCTGGTGCGGGCGAACACGCTGGTTTCCTTCAGGCGGGCGTCGAGTTCGGCGTCGGTCAGGTCATCCAGGTCGGCACCAGTCAGCGGGTTTCCTGCCGGCAGGCCAAGCCGCTCGGCGATGGCGGCGGCCGTGGCTGCATGGTCGCCGGTGATCATCTTTACGTGGATGCCTGCGCTGTGGCATTCCTCGATGGCAAGGATGGCTTCCTCTCGCGGGGGGTCCATCATGCCCACCAGCCCCAGCAGCACGAAGCCCTTGTCCAGGTCGGCATGGTCCAGCTCGTGCTGGCCGCTGCCAGCATTGCGACGGGCCAGACCAATCATGCGCAGGCCAGAGGCTGCGCCTTCGCCCAGCACGTCGTCCCAGATGCGTGGATCCAGCGTCTCGGCGGCTCCGTCGCGCCATTGCCGATCGCAGACTTCCAGCAAGCGCTCGGGCGCACCCACCAGATAGATCACGCCTTGGCCGCTGTCGTCGCGGTGGAGGCTGGCCAGGTAGCGACGTTCGGAGCTGAAGGGAATGGCGTCCACTCGGGGGCGGCGCGATGCCTCTTCGTCCATATCGAGCTGCAGCTTCCCAGCCAGAGTGAGTAGTGCGGCCTCGGTGGGGTCGCCGGTGATGCACCACTGGCTGTCCACCTCGCACAGGCTGGCGCTATTGGCCAGCAGACCGGCGCGAGCCAGTTCGTGCAGGTCATGGGCCAGGTCGACAATCGGGCTGACGTCTCCTTCGGGCGCATAGCCCACGCCTGATACTTCGTAACGGCGGGCGGCGGTATAGATGCGCTGCACCGTCATTTCGTTGCGAGTCAGGGTGCCGGTCTTGTCGGAGCACACCACGGTTACCGCCCCCAGGCTTTCCACGGCCGGCAGGCGACGGATGATCGAGTTGCGACGGGCCATGCGCTGCACGCCCAGGGCCAGGATGATCGTCAGCACCGCCGGCAGGCCCTCGGGGATGGCGGCCACGGCCAGGCCGACGGCGGCCATCAGCATGTCGTTGGCGCTGTAGCCGCGCAGCAATATGCCGAAGACGAAGGTGGCAGCCGCCAGCACGAGGATGATCAGCGTGAGCTGGCGAGCGAAGCGCGCCATGTCCGCCAGCAGCGGTGTCTGCAGCTGCTCCACCGAGCCCAGCAAGTGGCTGATGCGGCCCAGCTCGGTCTCGCCAGCGGTGGCGACCACCAGACCGACGCCGCTGCCGGCGCTGACCAGGGTGCCGGAGTAGGCCATGCTGTGGCGGTCTCCCAGGCTGGCGTCCGGGGTCACCGGGCGGCTGGTCTTGTCGGTGGGAACGGATTCGCCGGTGAGTGCCGCTTCCTCGATGCGCAAGTCGCGGGTTTCCAGCAGGCGCAGGTCAGCCGGCACGCGGTCGCCGGCCTCCAGCAGTACCAGGTCACCCGGCACCAGCTCTTCGGCAGGCACCTGGCGTACCTCTCCGTCGCGCTTGACCCGGCTGTCCAGGGTCAACAGCTTCTGGATCGCACGCATGGCCGATTCGGCCTTGCCTTCCTGGATGAAACCGACCACGGCATTGATCAGCACCACACCGAAGATAACCGCGCTGTCCAGCCACTCGCCCAGGGCCAGGGTGACCAGGGTGGAAGCCAGCAGTACATAGATGAGCAGGTTGTGGAATTGCAGCAGGAATCGCTTCAGGGGGCCGGCACCTGCCCGTTCGGGTAGTCGGTTGGGGCCGTAGCTGGCCAGGCGGCGTTCCGCTTCTTCCGTGTCCAGCCCGGTTGGCCTGCTGTCTAGCTGCTGCAGGCTGGCCTCGGCGGTCTCGGCGTGCCAATGGGTAGCTGATGGAGCGGTCATGGAGTCCTCCTTGGCGAATCCTGAGTCAAGCCTAGTTCCCCTGTGGTCGTCCTTTATTGGCCTGGGTCAGTTCCTGGTTTTCTGTAGGAAGGATAGAAAGCTATCCAGAAACGACCTCTAGTTAGTCAAAAACAGCACGGTATTCGGGAAGGCAGGATTGTGGCTTGTCGCCACCATGCGCCAGCTCCTATGGTCGCCGTTTCGGGGAAGCGGATAGCAGATCGCGTCCATGCGGTTGTCGCCTTGTGGGGAGGTAGGAGCATGTGGACTGTCTTGCAACGCAGGCTGGCGAGCCTGAGTACTGCCAACAAGCTGATGCTGGGGTTCGGCGTCGTTCTGGCGCTGACCCTGGTGGTGGCGGCCACCGGCTTCACTGCCTTGCGCGCGGTCGACGGCAGGGCGCACCTGCTGGAGGAAATGCGCGCCATCAGCAGCGATGTGCTGGTGATCCGGCGCACGGAAAAGGACTACGCGCTTACTTCCGACGCCAAGCATGCCGAGACGCTGCGTCAGCAGGCCGAGGCCATAGTCGCTCGGAGCGAGGCACTGGCCGCACAACTGTCGGGCCCAGGGCGCGACGCCTTGGGTGAAGTCACCCAGGCCATGGCCGAGTACCGCCAGGCATTCGATCGTTATGTGGAACTCACCGACAACCAGCGCCTGGCCCTGGACGCGGCGAACTGGCTGGTGGTCAGCGCATCCAACAGCCTCGACGTGCTGCAGAGTGGCCTTAACGAGGATGGTGTCGATCTGCTGAAGAGTTCCCAGGGCGCCCAGGGGGGAGATCTGGTTACCCAGGGCGGGCAGATCGGTCGCGTTTACCAGTTGCTCCTGCAGGCGCTCAACCAGGCCCGCCTACGTCTGGAACAGAGTCGGGGAACAGAAGAGGCGGGCGCACCACAGATCCAGGAAGCCCTGGATGCGCAAAAGCTCGCCGCCGAACTGCGCGACGCTATGCAGGACCCCGGTTACGCCGCTGTACTCACCGAGGTCATCGGCAACGTCGACTCTTTCAACGAACGACTCAAGGACTACACCGCCACGTTGCAGCAGCAGCGCGGGGAGTACGCCCGTCTCGCCGCCCAGGCGGAGCGGGTGGTGCAGGCGGTGGACCGCGCCTACGAACTGCAGAAGGCCGACATGCGTGCCCAGCAGGAATCCAGCTCGCTGCTGATCCTGCTGGCGGCGGCCCTCGCCCTGGTGATCGGCCTGGCTGCCACGGCGCTGATCAGTCTGTTGATCGTTCGGCCACTGCGCCGGGTCATAGGGCTGGCCCGGCAGATAGCCGAGGGCGATCTCAGCGCCAGCATCGAAGTGCAGCGTCGCGACGAGATCGGCCAGTTGATGGAGGCCATGCAGGGTATGTCTGGCAATCTGCGTGACATGGTTGGCCGCCTGCAGGGCGGGGTGGCACAGATTTCCGCTTCGGCCCAGGCGCTTTCCAGCGTCACCGAGCAGACGCGCGTGGGCGTAAACGGCCAGCGTGAGGAAACCGACCAGGTGGCCACGGCGATGAGCCAGATGGCTGCAACCGTGCAGGAGGTGGCGCGCAACGCCGAGGCTGCAGCCAGCTCCACCGAGGCGGCGGACAACCGTGTCAGCAGTGGTAGCCAGGTGGTGCGCCAGACTCTCGAGCGGATCAACCAGTTGGCCCATGCCATGGAGGAAACCACGTCCAGCATCCAGCGCCTCAGCCAGGACACGCAGAGCATCGGCACCGTGCTGGATGTGATCAAGAGTGTCGCCGAGCAGACCAACCTGCTGGCCCTGAACGCCGCCATCGAAGCGGCGCGTGCAGGCGAGCAGGGCCGTGGTTTTGCCGTGGTGGCCGATGAAGTGCGGGCGCTGGCGCGGCGTACCCAGCAGTCCACCGCCGAGATCGAGCGGCTGATCGCGACCCTGCGCGACGGTGTGCGCAGCTCGGTGGAGCACATGCAGCAGAGCGAAAACCTGGTGGACCTGACGGTGCAGGATGCCAATCTGACCGAAGAAGCCCTGGCCGGAATCGCCGATGCGGTGACCCTGATCCACCAGATGAACCAGCAGATCGCTGCAGCGGCCGAACAGCAGAGCGCGGTGGCCGAGGAGATCAATCGCAGCGTAACCAGTATTCGAGATATCGCTGATCAGTCGGCCGTGGCCATGGATGAAACGGCAACCTCCAGCGTCCGGCTTGCCCGGCTGGGGCAGGAGTTGCAAGGGATGGCAGGCCACTTCCGGCTTTGAGTCCCGAACAAGTCTGGAGGATTCGGCATTCCGTCACCCGGAATCGCGCCCTAGAATGGTGCCCCTGTCCAACCGGCCTGGAGTGTCGCAATGCTGAAGATCTGGGGGCGAATCAATTCCACCAACGTGCGCAAGGCGCTCTGGTGTGCCGAGGAAGTCGGCGTCGCCTATGAACAGCTGGATGCCGGTGGCGCCTTCGGCCTGGTCAATGAGCCGGTGTACCGCAAGCGCAACCCCAACGGCCTGGTGCCGATGATCGAGGATGGCGACCTGGTGCTCTGGGAGTCCAACGCCATCGTCCGCTACCTGGCCGCGCGCTACGCCTCCGGCAGCCTCTACCCGGAGTCGCCGGTGGCGCGCGCCGAGGGGGACAAATGGATGGACTGGGCCACATCCAGCTTCGCCACACCGTTCCGCGATCTGTTCTGGGGCACCCTGCGCACTCCGCCGGCCGAACGCAATCACGCAGTGATCGAAGCTGCGCTGACCCGCTGCGGCCAGTTGCTGGCCATTCCCGACCGCGCCCTGGCCGAGCGTCCCTACCTATCGGGTGAAACTTTTGCGATGGGTGACATTCCCCTGGGCTGCTTCGCCTATGCCTGGTTCGAGATGCCGATCCTGCGCCCGGAACTGCCCCACCTCGAAGCCTGGTACGAGCGCCTGAAAGCCCGGCCGGCCTATCGAAAGGCGGTGATGACGGCACTTACGTGATCCGACTCGCCGATCCGGCTCCTTGAACCTAGGCTGATGTGCAGCGCGTTACGGTTGAATTTGCTGGCAATCAGCCTTATCTAGCTCCTTCCTTCTGAAGCAGACGAATCCATCATGAGTTCCGCCCTGTCCATCCGGCAGTTGACCAAGACCTACGGCAATGGCTTCCAGGCCCTCAAGGGCATCGACCTGGACGTGACCGAAGGTGATTTCTTCGCCTTGCTCGGCCCAAACGGCGCGGGCAAGTCCACCACTATTGGCATCCTGTCCACCCTGGTGAACAAGACCAGCGGGAGCGTCAGCGTCTTCGGCAATGACCTGGACAAATCGCCCTACGCGCTCAAACGCTGCCTCGGCGTGGTGCCCCAGGAGTTCAACTTCAACCAGTTCGAGAAGGTGTTCGACATCGTCGTCACCCAGGCGGGCTATTACGGCATTCCGGCGAACATCGCCAAGGAGCGCGCCGAGCAGTACCTGACCCAGCTCGGCCTGTGGGAGAAGCGCAACTCGGCCTCCCGCGAATTGTCCGGCGGCATGAAGCGACGCCTGATGATCGCCCGCGCGTTGGTCCACCAGCCGCGCCTGCTGATCCTCGACGAACCTACCGCAGGCGTGGATATTGAGCTGCGCCGCTCCATGTGGAGCTTCCTCACCGAGCTCAACGAGCAGGGCATCACCATCATCCTCACCACGCACTATCTGGAAGAGGCCGAGCAGCTCTGCCGCAACATCGGCATCATCGACCACGGTCGTATCGTCGAGAACACCAGCATGAAGGAGCTCCTGAAGAAGTTGCACAAGGAGACCTTCCTGCTGGACCTCAAGGAGCCCCTGGAAGTGGTGCCGCAGCTCAATGGCTATCCCGCTGAGCTGGTGGATGACCACACGCTGGAGGTTCAGGTGGAGAAGACCCAGGGTCTGACCGAGCTGTTCCGTCAACTGGCCGCCCTGAACATCGATGTGCTGAGCATGCGCAACAAATCCAATCGCCTCGAGGAGCTGTTCGTGTCCCTGGTGGAGAAAAACCTGGCGAAGGTGGCCGTATGAGTTCGGAACTGCGCGCCAACCTGGTCGCCCTGGAAACCATCGTCTACCGCGAAGTCCGCCGCTTCACGCGCATCTGGCCGCAGACGCTGCTGCCCCCGGCCATCACCATGGCCCTGTACTTCGTCATCTTCGGCAACCTGATCGGCAAGCAGATCGGCGCCATGGGCGGCTTCAGCTACATGGACTACATCGTCCCCGGCCTGATCATGATGTCGGTCATCACCAACTCCTACAGCAACGTGGTGTCGAGCTTCTTCGGCAGCAAGTTCCAGCGTTCGGTGGAGGAACTGCTGGTATCGCCGGTTTCGCCGCACACCATACTGCTCGGCTACACCATCGGTGGCGTGTTGCGCGGGCTGGCGGTGGGGCTGATCGTCACCTTCTTGTCGCTGTTCTTCACCAAACTCTCGGTGCACCACATCGGCGTGACCGCGCTGGTAGTGCTGTTGACCGCCACAATCTTCTCCCTGGGCGGATTCATCAACGCCGTCTACGCACGTAACTTCGACGACATCTCGATCGTCCCGACTTTCGTGCTGACCCCGTTGACTTACCTCGGCGGCGTGTTCTATTCGATCAACCTGCTGCCGCCGTTCTGGCAGGCGGTTTCCCTGGGCAACCCGATCCTGCACATGGTCAATGCCTTCCGTTACGGCATCCTCGGTGTGTCCGACATCAATATCGGTGTCGCCATCGTGCTGATGCTGATCACAATGGCCATTCTCTACGTCGCCTGTATCCGCCTACTGGTGAGCGGGCGCGGCATGCGTCAATAACGCGAAACAATGCGACATAGAGTGGCATTATCTTCCCGATGCCACTGATCGAAGTCTGCCGATACAGTCGGCAGACTTCCTTCCCCCATGCATTCTGCTCCAGAGGCTCCAGATGATGGTCCGTCGCAGTGTTTGGCTGTTGTTCGGGGTGCTTGCCTCGTTGTCCGCCGTGGCCCAGGAGGCGCCGCTGGTGGAAGTGGCCGAGCCACAACGGGCACTGGTGCGCGACGAGTTGGTGACCTTCGGTTCGCTGCGCTCCGACGAGTCGGTGATGATCCGTCCGGAAATCGAGGGAAGGGTTGCCAGCCTGCATTTTCGTGAGGGTGAGGCGGTCAAGGGCGGCGAACTGCTGATCAGCCTGGACGACGCCATCGCCCGCGCCGAGCTGGCCCAGGCCCAGGCCAACCTCGACCTGGCGGAAAAGAGCTACGAGCGGGCCAAGATGCTGTTCGCCCGTGGCGCCAGCAACGCCCAGGCCCAGGACGAATCCCAATCCCAGCAACAGGCTGCCCGCGCCAGCCTGGCCCTGGCCCAGGCACGCCTGGAAAAGACCCAGATCCGCGCGCCCTACGACGGCACGCTCGGCCTGCGGCAGGTCAGTGTCGGCGACTACCTCAGCGCCGGCCAGGACATGGTCAACCTGGAGGTGCTGGACCCGCTGAAGGTGGATTTCCGCGTGCCGCAGAAGGCGGTCAGCCAGGTGAGCATCGGCCAACTGGTGGAGCTCAGCCTGGATGCGTACCCAGGCGAGCGCTTCCGTGGCGAGATCATCGCCCTCAACCCGCGCCTGGATGAGGTGGGACGCAGCCAGGCGATCCGCGCCCAGGTCGGCAACCGGGACCATCGCCTGAAACCCGGCCAGTTCGTGAAGGTTTCGGTGATCCTCGCAGAGCGTCCGCAGGCGTTGCTGATTCCCGAAGAGGCGGTGATGCCCGTGGGGCAACAACTGTTCGTCAACCTGGTGGTGGACGGCAAGGTTGAGCGGCGACAGATCAAGATCGGCCAGCGCCTGCGCGGCAAGGCCGAGGTACGCGAAGGCCTGCAGGGTAACGAGCAGGTCATTACCGCGGGCTGGCAGAAGGTCAGCCCCGGACTGGAGGTCCGCACCGTAGCGCGAGGTGGGGCATGACACTCTCCGATGTGTGTATCCGCAGGCCAGTATTCGCCACTGTCCTGTCGCTGATCCTGGTCTTGCTCGGGCTGCTGGCCTACCAGCGGCTGGCGGTGCGGGAATATCCCAACATCGACGTGCCCATCGTCACGGTCAACGTCATCTACCCGGGTGCCAGCCCGGAGATCATGGAATCCCAGGTGGCGCAGCCCATCGAGGACGTGCTTTCCGGCATCGAAGGCCTGGATTTCGTGGCCTCCATCAGCCGCTCGGAAAACACCCAGATCACCGCCCAGTTCCGCCTCGGCACCAACGCCGACGAGGCCGCCAATGACGTGCGCGACCGCCTGGGCCGCGTGCGTGGCCTGCTCCCGGACGAGATCAACGAGCCCATCGTGCAGAAGGTCGAGGCCGACGCTCAGCCGGTGATCTGGATAGCCTTCTACAGCGAACAGCATTCGGCGATGGAGATCACCGACGTGCTGGAGCGGGTGATCCGTGACCGCGTGCAGACCATCCCCGGCGTCTCCGAGGTGCAGGTTCGCGGCGCCCGACGCTTCGCCATGCGTATCTGGCTGGACCCTGAAAAGCTCGCGGCCCATGACCTCACAGTGCAGGACGTGGAAGACGCCCTGCGCCGGCAGAATGTGGAAATCCCGGCTGGACGCATCGAGTCGGTGCAGCGCGAGTTCAGCGTGCTGTCGGAAACCGACCTGCGTACGCCAGAGGAATTCAACGACCTGATCCTCAACGACCAGCGCGGTTATCTGTTGCGCCTGGCCGATGTCGGCCACGCCGAGATCGGCGCAGCGGACGAGCGCAGCATCGTGCGCTTCAACGGCCGCTCGGCGGTCTCCCTGGGGCTGGTCAAGCAGGCTACGGCCAACCCGCTGGAAATCTCCGATGGCCTCAATGCCGCGCTGCCGGAATTGAGGGCGTTGTTGCCCGACGGCATGAAAATGACCATCGCCAATGACAACTCGCTGTTCATCCGCGAGTCCATCGCCAACGTCTACACCACCATCTGGGAAGCGGTGGTGCTGGTGATCCTGATCATCTTCCTGTTCCTGCGATCCCTGCGCGCCACCCTGATTCCGCTGGTGACTATCCCGGTGTCGCTGATCGGCGCCTTCAGCCTCATGGTATTGCTGGGCTTCTCCATCAACACCCTGACGCTGCTGGCCATGGTGCTTGCCATCGGCCTGGTGGTGGACGACGCGATCGTGGTGCTGGAGAACATCCACCGGCACATAGAGGAGGGCATGTCGCCGGTTCAGGCAGCCTACAAGGGCAGCCGCGAAATCGCCTTCGCGGTGATCGCCATGACCCTGACCCTGGCCGCCGTGTATGCGCCCATCGGCTTCATGCAGGGCACCTCGGGCAAGCTCTTCACCGAATTTTCCTGGACGCTCGCAGGGGCTGTGCTGGTTTCCGGCTTCGTCGCGCTGACCTTGTCGCCCATGATGTGCGCGCAACTGCTCAAGCCCCACGCCGAGCAGAAACATGGACGCCTCTACAACCTGGTGGAGTCTTTCCTCCATTCGCTGACCTATAGCTATCGCCACCTGCTGGAGCGGGTCCTGCGCGCCTGGATGCTCATCATCCTGCTGCTGGTGGGCATCCTGGTGTTCTGCCTGATCCTGTTCAGCGGCCTGCGCAGCGAACTGGCGCCCACCGAGGACACCGGCACCATAGTCGGCTCGATCAATGGTCCCGACGGCGCCACCATCGAGTACACCAGCCGCTACGCGAAACTGCTGGAGGAGGCCTACCAGTCGATTCCCGAAGCCAACCGCTACATGGTGGTGGTTGGCTTCCCGACCGTGGCCCAGGGCTTGTCCTTCCTGAAGTTGGAAGACTGGGATTCCCGTGGCCGCAGCCAGTTCGAGATTCGCGACGAGCTCCTGCCGAAGCTGCGTGACATTCCCGGCGTGCGGGCCTTCCCCATCAACCGTCCGCCGCTGGGACAGAGTGCGCGCAACCAGCCAGTGAACTTCGTAATCCGTTCCTCGCTGGAGTACAGCGACTTGCAGAAATACGTCGACGAGCTGATGGAACGGGTGCGTGACTATCCGGGCCTGGAGAGCCTGGATAGCGACCTCAAGCTCAACTCGCCGCAGCTCAAGGTCACGGTCAACCGCGAGCAGGCCGTGGCGGTGGGCACGGACACCGCCGCCATTGGCCGCAGCCTGGAAAGCCTGTTCGGCAGCCGCCAGGTAACCCGCTTCAAGCAGAACGGCGAGCAGTACGACGTGCTGGTGCAGCTGGCCAACGTCGACCGCAGCAATCCGGACGACCTCTATCGCGTCTACGTGCGTGGCCGCAACGACAGCATGGTGCAGCTGGCCAACCTGATCGACGTGCGGGAAACCGTGGCACCCCGCGAGCTCAACCACTTCAACCAGCTTCGCGCGGTGACCGTGACGGCCAACGTCGGCTCGGGCTACACCCTGGGTGAGGCCCTGGATTACCTGGAGGAGGCTGCGCGCGCGGTGTTCCCGCCGGACACCCAGTTCGACTACACCGGCACCTCACGGGACTTCAAGGATTCCAGCACCGGCGTGGCGTTGATCTTCGCCCTGGCCCTGGTGTTCATCTACCTGGTGCTGGCGGCGCAGTTCGAGAGCTTCATCGACCCGCTGATCATCCTCTTCAGCGTGCCGCTCTCCATGGCCGGTGCCTTGCTGGCGCTGACCCTCTTTGGCGGCACGCTGAACATCTACTCGCAAGTGGGGATGGTGACCCTCATCGGCCTGATTACCAAGCACGGCATTCTCATCGTCGAGTTCGCCAACCAGTTGCTGCGCCAAGGCGTCGACCTGCATGAAGCGGTGATGGAAGCCTCGGTGAAACGTCTGCGGCCGATCCTGATGACCACCGGCGCCATGGTCCTGGGCTCGGTACCGCTCGCCATCGCCTCGGGCGCTGGTGCGGAAAGCCGGCAACAGATCGGCATGGTGATAGTCGGTGGCCTGCTGGTGGGCACCTTCTTCACCCTGTTCGTGGTGCCGACGCTCTACCAGCAGGTGCGGCGCTGGAAGCCGATCCACAAACTGGAGGCGGCGACGGCTTGATCCTGCAAAGGGGCGTTTGCCTGTAGGGGCGAATTCATTCGCCAAGGGCAGTGCAGCTGCCCTCTCGGGTTTTAGCGTCCGAACCTGCGGTCCGGTTGGCGAATGAATTCGCCCCCACGGGTCTCACAGCCGCTGGAAGAACATCGGATAGCGATTTACCAGGCCATCCTCGTCCAGGGTCAGCACGGCCTCGAAGCCATTGCCGTCGAGGTTCTGGTAGAGATAGCGGTTCTGGTCGAGGCGGGTATAGGCCTGGCGCATGCGCCGTACCGACAACTGCGGCGCTTCGATGAACACCACTTCGATTTCCCGGCGTTCACCAGGGTTGAGGAACAGCCGCCAGATGCTCGGACTGTTGGTGAAGGGCGTGGGCCAGAGGTCCAGGTCGAGGCTGCCCGACAGTTCCGGCAGCTTCTGGCCGTTGCCATCGAACCAGTGCAGCCCGTCGCGGCGTAGCGCCAGGCTGCGGGTGCCGCGCCCATCTCGCACCGTGGCATTGAAGACGCGGGGCTCCCAGCCTTTGTCGTATTCCAGGGTGTAGTTCAGGCGATAGCAGGCACCGTCATCGTCGAAAGCCAGCATGCTGCTGTCCACCCGACGCCCCTCCAGGCGGAAGTCTTCCAGGCCCTGGGTGGGGGCGCGGGTGTTCCACAGGTGGGTCCAGAGGGCGGTGGTTCTCATCGGCTCATGACTCCTGGCGCTGGGGGGTGCGCAAAACCAGATAGAGCAGTGGCCCGATGGAGGCGAACACTGCAGTCAACAGGTAGAAGGGTAGCAAGTACGCCAGGCTGCGGCCCTGGCGGCGGTTGTCCTGGTACATCCAGAGGCCGATCAGGGCGCAGGCGAGGTAGAGGTCGATCACCACCTGGGCGGTATCGGGGCGGCCCATCAACTGCGCGCCGAATTCGAGCAGGGGTTGTTCGCTGATGGCCATGACCCAGAGGGTGTAGCCACCGAAGAGGATCAGGGCGAGCATCGCGAAGAGGCGAATGGGCATGCGACTTTCCTTGTCATTGAGGGGGAGTCAGTCCAGCAGCAGCCCTACTTGCCGGATCTTCGGCAGGCGCGCGACCACCAGTTGATGGGAGCGGGTGATCAGCTCGCGCAGTTCCCCGTCACTCATGGGGTAAGGACGCTGCATGGCAATCCAGTGGGCCCGCGCCAGATAGGGCGCAGGGATGATTCCTGGGCGGTCGACGTAGCCGAGGAAGAGGTCCTTGTCGACTTTGAAGGTGAGGCCGTCGCCCAGGAAATCGAGGATGGCGAACATCTTGTTTCCGGCCACCGAGAACACTCGGTTGCTACCCCATTTGAGGTCTTCTCGGGCACCGGGAAGTTGCAGGCAGAAGGCGGCGACTTGATCGGGGGTCATGGGTTCCTGCTCCTTCAAGTTCGGGCTTCGCTGCGCAACAGCCAGAAGCTCATCAGCATACCGGTCAACGCCAGCAGGGCCGCCACCAGGAAAATCACGGCGAAGCCTGCGCCACCTGCGATGGCGCCCATCAGAGGGCCGGCGATGCCCAGGGCCAGATCGAAGAATACCGCGTAGGCACCCAGCGCCGAACTGCGGCTGGCGGCCGGAATTCGCGTGACCGCTTCGACGCCCAGGGCAGGGTAGACGAGCGACAGGCCGAACCCTGTCAGTGCCGCGCCGGCGAGGGCCAGCCAGGGTGTCGGCGCAGCCCAGAGCAGGAACAGGCCGAGGCTTTCCACGGCCAGGCAGACGATGGCGACCCGGTAGCCGCCCAAGTGCTTGATGCTGTTGACGAACAGCAGCCGTGCGCCGATGAAGGCACAGCCGAATGCAGTGAGGCACCAGGCCGCGCCATCCCATCCCACGCTCGCGTAATAAAGGGTGATGAAGGTGGCCAGGGTACCGAAGCCGATAGAGCCCAGGGCCAGCGCCGTGCCATTGGGGGCAATGCGCAGGAACACGTTGCGGAACGGCAGCCGTTCGCCATGGACGATGGGCGAAGGGCGTTTGGGCCAGGCCAGCAGCAGGGCAATGGCGCAGAGCACTGCCATCAGCCCACCGATGCTCCAAAGGCCCAACCGGTCCACCAGGACTACGCCCAGCGGGGCGCCAATGGCAACAGCACCGTAGGAGGCGATGCCATTGAAGGAAATCACCCGTGCCATGTTCTCCGCACCTACCAGGCCCACGCCCCAACTGATGGAGCCCGTACCCACCAGTCCCTGGCCGATGCCCAGCATTATGCGACCGCCGAGCAGTAGCGCCAGGCTCAACAGGGGGAACTGTGCCAGTGAGGTCGAGAGCAGTGTCAGTGCGCCCGACAGACCGCAGCAGGCCATGCCATACATGACTGCGCGCTTGGCACCCAGCCGGTCGGCCAGGCTGCCGGACATGGGGCGGGAGAGGAGGGTGGCGAGGTACTGCACGCTGATGACGATCCCGGCCATGACCGAGCCGTAGCCCATATCGTTGTGCACATAGCCAGGCAACACGGCGATTGGCAGGCCGACGCAGAAGAAACTGATGAAGGTGAAGAAAACGACGGTGATGATCTGCAGGGTGGAGGAGGACGCGGACGGCCGTAGCGTGCTCATGGCAGAACCTGGAATCGGCAAGGAGAAGGACGCCGCCCATCATCCCTGAGTCCCGGTGGCAAAGAAAGCTGGCTAATGGTTGTCTTGCTCACCAGATTCAGATCACCGTTCCCTGGTGACGAGAGAAGGCCTCCTCCAGATGATCGATCCAGGCCCTGACCGCCGGCAGCAAGCCGCGTCTGTGGGTGTAGACCGCCTGCAGGTGGCCGCCCGGCAGGTGCCAGTCCGGCAACAGGCGCACCAGGCTGCCGTCGCGCAATTCGGCTTCGCAGTTCATCTGCGGCAGCATGCTGAAGCCCAGACCGGCCAGCACTGCGTGCTTGCGAACATCGAAATCCTCGATACCCAGCCGCGCCTCCAGCACCACCTCGCGACGATTGCCCTGGGCGTCCCGCAGATAGTGGTGAATGCGCCGGTCGGCTTCCAGGCCGCCCAGGGCCGGCAGAAGCTGGAGGTCGTCGGGTACGAGGATGTTCCGGCCTTCAACCAGGCTGGGAGCGGCCACCAGAAATGCCTGCGCCGGACGCAGCACGCGAGCGATCAGGGTCGGGTCCTCGTCGCCTTCCTCGCGGACTCGCAGAGCGACGTCCACGCCTTCCTCACGCAGGTCCACGCGGCGGTTGGTGAGGACCATGTCCAGTTGTACCAGGGGGTACTGGCGCAGGAAGTCGGTGATCATCTGCTTCAGCATCGAATGCGCCAGTTCAATCGGGCAGGAGACGCGCAGACGGCCCCTGGGTTCGACGGTTAGGCTGGCGACTACTTCCTCGGCCTGCTCCGCCTCCAGCAGCATCGCCTGGCAATGGCGCAGGAAGCGCTCGCCGACATCGGTCAGAGCCATCTTGCGGGTGGTGCGCTGCAAAAGGCGGGCGTCCAGGCGGGCTTCCAGCTCCGCGATACGCCGGGAGAGGCGTGATTTCGGCACCCCGAGCAAGCGCGCGGCAGCGGAAAAGCCGCCATGCTCCACCACCTTGGCGAAATAGAAGAGGTCGTTAAGGTCCTGCATGGGTGGATTGTTCCGTGTGGGGTACAAACTATGGCACCGGAGCCAGGATTTCAGCCATCGTTTTCGCTGGCAGCACGATCATTTCGACGGCCTATAGACCGGACTGCCGGGGTTCGACCCGGTCACGGCGTCTGCATGCTCGTTGCCGGGCAGCCGGCCAGGCGCTATACCTGAGCCTCCCAATCCACCCGAAAACGGAGCGATCACTATGTCCTTGTCCATGTACGAGGCGTCCATCCCGGTCCTGGCGCGCATGCTCGGCAACTTGTCCAACATCCTCAAGAAGGCCGAAGCCAACGCCCAGGCACGCGGCATCGAGCCCAAGGTGTTCATCGAATCGCGCCTGGCGCCGGACATGTATGCCCTGGCCCGCCAGGTGCAGATCGCCAGCGACATGGCCAAGGGCTGCGCCGCGCGCCTGGCCGGTGTCGAAGTGCCGAGCTGGGCCGACACTGAAACTACTTTCGAGGAACTGCAGTCGCGCATTGCCAAGACCCAGGAGTTCATCAAGGGTATCGACGCCGCCAAACTCGAAGGCAGCGAAGATCGCACCGTGGTCCTGAAGATGCGCACTGGCGACATCAGCTTCAGCGGCCGTGACTACTTGCTCGGCTTTGCGCTGCCGAACTTCTATTTCCACATCACGACCACTTACGCCATCCTCCGCCACAACGGCGTTGACGTGGGCAAGTTGGATTATCTGGGCGGCGTCTGAGTCGTTTTGACCTTGTAGGTTGGTGCCGGGTGCAGCGAGACCCATCGGCCGCTGCCCGACCCAGCCTACGACTCTATTCGTCTCATGGATGGGACGCTTAATCACAAAATTGCTGACTAATCAGTGTTTATCGACATGGATAGGATTACCCCCATTCCGATCGGCCGTCGCCGGTCGCGCAACTGAGGGTAACCATCCATGAAACTCCTGCACCTCGATTCCAGCATCCTCGGCGACGCCTCCGCCTCCCGCCAACTGAGCCGCGACGTGGTCGCTGCCTGGGAAGCCGCCGAGCCGGACGCCCAGGTCACGTACCGCGACCTGGCCAGCGATGCCATCAGCCACCTGTCCGCCCTGAGCCTGGTCGCCGGCGGTACCCCAGCCGAACTGCGTGACGCCGCGCAGAAGCACGAAGCCGAGCTGGGTGAAGCCACCCTGAACGAATTCCTCGCGGCCGACGCCATCGTCATCGGCGCGCCGATGTACAACTTCACCATCCCAACCCAGCTGAAAGCCTGGATCGACCGCATCGCCGTCGCCGGCAAGACTTTCCACTACACCGAGAACGGCCCGGAAGGCCTGGCAGGCGGCAAGAAGGTGGTGATCGTTTCCACCGCTGGCGGCATCCACGCCGGCCAGGCCTCTGGCCAGGCCCACGAGGATTACCTGAAGCTGGTGCTGAATTTCCTCGGCGTGACCGACATCGAGATCGTCCGCGCCGAAGGCCTGGCCTACGGCGAAGAGCCTCGTGCCAACGCTTTCAGCGCCGCCCAGCAGCAAATCGGCGAGCTGTTCGCCACCGCCTGATGCGTTGTCCGTAAACACAAAGCCCCGCATTTGCGGGGCTTTGTCGTTTGCAGCGAGTGAGCGATTCCTGGTAGGGGCGAATTCATTCGCCAAGGGCAGCGAAGCTGCCCCCTGGGGCATTGAAGGCCGAACCTGCGTTCCGGTTGGCGAATGAATTCGCCCCTACAGTTCCAGCCTTCACCCCGTCAGGAATCAGACAATCACACCCTGGCTACGCAGGTAGTCATCGTAGGTGCCGCTGAAGTCGGTCACGCCGTTCTCGTTCAGCTCGATGATGCGGGTGGCCAGGGAGCCGACGAACTCGCGGTCGTGGCTGACGAAGATAAGGGTGCCCGGATAGTTCTCGAGCGCCAGGTTCAACGCCTCGATGGATTCCATGTCCAGGTGGTTGGTGGGTTCGTCCATCACCAGCACGTTGGGCTTCTTCAGGATCAGCTTGCCGAACAGCATGCGGCCCTGCTCGCCACCGGAGATGACTTTCACCGACTTGAGGATTTCGTCGTTGGAGAACAGCATGCGGCCGAGGGTGCCGCGCACCAGCTGCTCGCCACCCTGGGTCCACTGACCCATCCAGTCGAACAGGGTGATGTCGTCTTCGAAGTCATGGGCATGATCCTGGGCGTAGTAGCCGAGGTCCGCGCTTTCGGTCCATTTCACGCTGCCGGAGTCCGGGGTCATCTCACCGACCAGGGTGCGCAGCAGGGTGGTCTTGCCGATGCCGTTGGGGCCGATGATGGCGACGCGCTCACCAGCCTCGATCGGCAGGTCCAGGCCCTTGAACAGTTGCTTGCCCTCGAAGCCCTTGGCCAGCTTTTCTACCGTTACCGCCTGGCGGTGCAGCTTCTTGTGCTGGTCGAAGCGGATGAACGGGCTGACACGGCTGGAGGGTTTGACCTCGGCCAGTTGGATCTTGTCGATCTGTTTGGCGCGCGAGGTGGCCTGCTTGGCTTTCGAGGCGTTGGCGGAGAAACGGCTGACGAAGGTCTGCAGCTCGGCGATCTGCGCCTTCTTCTTGGCGTTGTCGGCCAGGAGTTGCTCGCGCGACTGGGTCGCGGCGGTCATGTATTCGTCGTAGTTGCCTGGGAACAGGCGCAGCTCGCCGTAGTCCAGGTCCGCCATGTGGGTGCACACGCTGTTCAGGAAGTGGCGGTCGTGGGAAATGATGATCATGGTGCTGTTACGCGCCGTGAGGATGTTTTCCAGCCAGCGGATGGTGTTGATGTCCAGGTGGTTGGTCGGCTCGTCCAGCAGCAGTACATCCGGGTCCGAGAACAGCGCCTGGGCCAGCAGTACGCGGAGCTTCCAGCCGGGGGCGACCTCGCTCATCGGGCCGAAGTGCTGGCTGAGCGGGATGCCCAGGCCGAGCAGGAGCTCGCCGGCGCGGGATTCGGCGGTGTAGCCGTCCATCTCGGCGAACTCGGTCTCCAGCTCGGCTACGGCCATGCCGTCTTCTTCGCTCATTTCCGGCAGCGAATAGATGCGGTCACGCTCGGCCTTGACCCTCCACAGCTCCGCATGGCCCATGATCACGGTGTCGATCACGCTGAATTCTTCGTACGCGAATTGATCCTGGCGCAGCTTGCCGAGGCGTACGTTGGGCTCAAGCATCACCTGGCCGCCAGACGGCTCCAGATCACTGCCGAGGATTTTCATGAAGGTCGACTTGCCGCAGCCGTTGGCGCCGATCAGGCCGTAGCGGTTGCCGTTGCCGAACTTGACGGAAACGTTCTCGAACAGCGGCTTGGGGCCGAACTGCATGGTGATATTTGCGGTGGAGATCACGGTGGAATCCTGAGCTTAGGGCGCACGTAGCGCAAAAAAGGCGCGATTGTAGCGTTTCCGCTGCCATCACGGGGATCGATTGTCGATCCAGCTCGACCAACGGGGTCGTTAGCCTGACGCCGATACGTCGGGCTTCGCTGGCCAGCGCCAATCTGCGGCTGTCGTAAAACAGTCATCCGCTGCCGCTAGCCTGGAGCGGCTTCCACGGCACTTCTCGATGCGTCAGTGCATCGACCCACCGTCAATGGTGCAGCCCAGCACGAACAGCTGGGCTTTTTCTCCCGCCTCGCGGCCGTGGTTTGGATCAACCGGAGCATCCATGGAAATCTCGATCCAGCAGGTCATTCGGGGCGACAGGCTCGAGTGGCTGGTGGAGGCCCTTGGCATGAAAGTGCCGTTCCGCGACCGGGCTTCGGCGCTGGCGTTCGCGGTCCGCTTGCAGGAGCGGGTGGAGGCACCGCATTGGTTGCCGAACCCGGAAAAGAGTGAGGGCATGGAAGGGTGATACGGGTGTGCTGTCGTTTTCAGCTATTGCTTGCAAGGCGTTCGTTGCGGCAAGAATGTGCCTTCAGGACCAGCAGGAGATGGCATGTGAAAAAGACTCTGTTGTTTGGCGCTCTGGCCTTGCAAACCGTCGCCCTGGCGGCAGTGGCGGGGGAGTGGCCGCAAGGTGGCGGCGAGAAGTTCACCCAGGAGTGCGTTGTCAGCGCGGCCCGTCAGGTCCCGCAGGACAAGGCGGTAGCCTACTGCAAGTGCTCCAACAGCATGATGCAGGAGGCATTCACCACCCAGCAGCTGGTGGGGGTGACCGAAGGGCGCAAACCTACCAATGAAGAGCTGACGGTCCTGACCGATATCTCGCGTTCCTGTGCCAGCGAAACCCTTAAATGAGCCAGTAACCAGAGCGTCATATCCAATCCCTAGGATGGGCACTGCGCCACGGACGGTGCCCATCTCCCCGCATTCCCTCACTCCCTGAAGAAAACCTGCACCAGGTGATAGCCGAACTGGCTCTTCACCGGGCCGTGGATGACGCGCACGGGTTTCTTGAAGATCACCTGATCGATCACTCGCACCATCTGGCCGGGGCGTACCTCGCCCAGGTCGCCGCCGCGCTTGGCGGAAGGGCAGATGGAGTGCTTCTTGGCCAGGGTGGCGAAGTCTTCGCCTTTATCCAGGCGTTTCTTCAGCTGTTCGGCTTCCGCCTCGGTCTTGACCAGAATATGGCGGGCAAGGGCCTTGGCCATGGGAATTCCTCTTGGACTGTGGAACGGTTCATTGTGCCAGCACGGGCGGTCGCCATACAGTTGCTGTCCTGTGATCCGCGACGCGGATGCCTTCACACCTGATTGGACGAGCACCCCCATGGACCTCTCCGCGATGCTGAAAATCCTGGCCAGCCAGGATGGTTCCGACCTCTACCTGTCCACGGGCGCGCCGCCCTGTGCCAAGTTCAACGGCCTGTTGCGGCCGCTCAGCAATGAGCCCCTGAAGGCCGGTGACGTGGCCAGGATCGCCGAATCGATCATGGACCCCGAGCAACGGGCCGAGTTCGACCGCGAACTGGAGATGAACCTGGCCATCTCGCTGCCGAACATCGGCCGCTTCCGGATCAATATCTTCCGCCAGCGCAACGAGGTATCCATCGTCGCGCGGAACATCAAGCTGGATATCCCGCGCTTCGAAGACCTCAAGCTGCCCGAAGTGCTGCTCAAGATGGTGATGGAGAAGCGCGGCCTGGTGCTCTTCGTCGGTGGCACTGGCTCCGGTAAGTCCACCTCCCTGGCGGCGCTGATCGACTACCGCAACCGCAACACCGGCGGCCACATCATCACCATCGAAGACCCGGTGGAATACGTGCACCGGCACAAGAAATCCATCATCAACCAGCGCGAGGTGGGGGTGGACACCCGCAGCTTCCACGCCGCGCTGAAGAACACACTGCGCCAGGCGCCGGACGTGATTCTGATCGGCGAGATCCGTGACCGCGAGACCATGGAGCATGCGCTGGCCTTCGCCGATACCGGTCACCTTGCGATCTCCACGCTGCATGCCAACAACGCCAACCAGGCGCTGGACCGCATCATCAACTTCTTCCCCGAAGAACGTCGCCCGCAGTTGCTCAACGACCTGGGCAACAACCTCAAGGCTTTCGTTTCCCAGCGCCTGGTGCGCACACAGGACGGCAAGCGCCGCGCGGCGGTGGAAGTGTTACTGGGTACCTCCACCATCAGCGACCTCATCAAGCGCGGCGAATTCCACTCCATCAAGGAGATCATGGAGAAGTCCCGTGGCCTGGGCATGCAGACCTTCGACCAGGCGCTGTTCGACCTGGTAGTGGAGGGCGCCATTCCCGAAGACGAAGCGATCAAGAACGCCGATTCGGCGAACAACCTGCGCCTGAAGCTCAAGCTCTATCGCGATGGTCCTGCTGCAGCCCCAGCACCGACAGCCCCCGCCCCGACGCCAGTTGCTGCTCCGAGCGCCACCCAGGATGCCGCCAGCTGGGGGCTGGAGCTGAAGCTGGAAGACCTGGAGGAGGATGGGCCGGAGGAGCCAGCGCCTCGTTAGAAGGTTCGGCCATGGACACCCTGGGGCAGCTTAAGTGTTGCAAGTAGCTGCATTGTCCGTAGGAGCTGGCTTGCCAACGAATGGCCCCTTTTCGCTAGCAAGCTAGCTCCTACAAGGCTCCTGGCAACAGCTAACGCAGACATGGCGATTGAAATCGCCCCCACAGGCAGAATCACGACCGATTCCAGCCCAATAGCGCCCAGCCTGTACGGCCAAATTTAATTGCGTCTGTACATAGCGACTGCGCCCCGACGCGCATAGATTCGCCCCACGCACCAAACCAATCCGGGAGGCCGTGATGCGTATCGCCGTTCTGACGTTCGAAGGTTTCAACGAACTGGACTCCTTTGTTGCCGCTGGCCTGCTCAACCGCATGCGCGGGGAGGGCTGGAAGGCGGAAATTACGTCCCCCAGCGAGTGGGTCACTTCGATGAACGGCGTGCGGGTTCAGGCCCAGCAGCCGCTGGAGTTCGCCAACAGTGCCGATGTGGTGCTGTTCGGTAGCGGCATCCTGACGCGCGACATCGCCAAGGACCGCAGCATCCTCGACCGCCTGCAGCTGGACCCGCAGCGTCAACTGATCGGCTCGCAATGCTCCGGAGCCCTGCTGATGGCCAGGCTCGGTCTGCTGGGCAGCCTGCCGGCCTGCACCGACCTCACCACCAAGCCCTGGGTGATCGACGCCGGCGTCCAGGTGCTCGACCAGCCGTTCTTCGCCAGTGGCAACCTGGCCACCGCCGGCGGCTGCCTGTCCGCGCCCTATCTGGCGGCCTGGGTGATCGCCAAGCTGGCGGGCGAGGATGCCTGCGCCACGGCGCTGCACTATGTGGCGCCGGTGGGCGAGAAGGAGGCGTACATGGAGCGGGCCCTGGGTGTGATTCGGCCCTACCTGTAGGCGCGATGAATGCTTCTGTAGGGCCGATTTCAATCGCCAAGGGCGGAGCAACTGCTCCCAGGGCCAGAGGCTGGACCTTCGGCCCGGGTGGCGAATGAATTCGCCCCTACGGGTGTTCGGCCTTCAGATTCGGAGCTCCGGCAGGTCACGGTACAACTCCAGCGCCTGCGGATTGGCCAGGGCATCGGTGTTCTTCACCGGTCGGCCATGCACCACGTTGCGTACCGCCAGTTCCACGATCTTGCCGCTCAGGGTGCGGGGGATGTCGGCCACGGCGATGATCTTTGCCGGCACATGGCGCGGGCTGGTGTTGGCGCGGATCACCTGGCGGATGCGTTCGCGCAGGGCATCGTCCAGCGGCACGCCGTCACGCAGGCGCACGAAGAGCACCACGCGCACGTCATTTTCCCAGTCCTGTCCAATGGCGATGGACTCCAGCACGTCCTCTATTTTCTCCACCTGGCGATAGATCTCCGCGGTGCCGATGCGCACGCCGCCAGGGTTGAGCACCGCGTCGGAGCGCCCGTGGATCACCAGGCCACCGCGCGGGGTTTCCTCGGCATAGTCGCCATGCGCCCAGACGCCGGGGAAGGTGTCGAAGTAGGCGGCCTTGAACTTCGCGCCGTCCACGTCGTTCCAGAAACCCACCGGCATCGACGGGAAGTGCCGCGCACAGACCAGTTCGCCTTTCTCGCCGAACACACGCCTGCCATCTTCGTTCCACACCTGCACGTCCATCCCCAGGCCCTTGCATTGCAGTTCGCCGCGCCATACCGGCAGTACCGGATTGCCCAGGGCGAAGCAGGACACGATGTCCGTTCCGCCAGAAATGGAGGACAGGCAGAGCTCGCCCTTGATGTCGCGGTAGACGTACTCGAAGCTCTCGTGGGACAGCGGCGATCCGGTGGAGAGCAACGCCTTGAGCCGTTCCAGGCGGTGGCTCTGGCGCGGCTTGACACCGGCTTTCTCCAGCGCGGCCAGGTACTTGGCGCTGGCGCCGAAGATGCTGATGCCCTCGGCATCGATCAGGTCCATCAGGCGTTCCGGCGCGGGGTGGAACGGCGAGCCGTCATAGAGCACCAGAGTGGCGCCCAGGGCGAGGCCCGACACCAGCCAGTTCCACATCATCCAACCGCAGGTGGTGAAGTAGAACAGGGTGTCCGATGTCGTCAGATCGCAATGCAGGCCGTGCTCCTTGACGTGCTGCAGCAGGGTGCCGCCGACACCGTGGACGATGCACTTGGGTACCCCGGTAGTGCCGCTGGAATAGAGGATGTACAGCGGCTGGTCGAAGGGGACGGGGGTGAACGCGGGCTCGCCACCGGGCTGGTAGAAGTCGTTCCACAGGGCGACTCGTGCGCGTGTGGTGAAGTCCGTCGGGCGGGTCTCGGCTCGGGAATAGGGCACCACCACCAACTGCTCCAGCCAGGGCATGCGCTCGAGGACTTCATTCAGCTTGTCGGTCAGGTCCAGGTTCTTGCCCGCATAGCGGTACCCGGCGGCGGCGATCAGCACCTTCGGCTCGATCTGGCCGAAGCGGTCGATCACACCATGGGTGCCGAAGTCCGGCGAACAAGAGGACCAGGTAGCACCCAGGCTGGTGGCGGCGAGCATGCCCACCACGGCCTGCCAGGTATTGGGCATGAAGACTGCGACCCTGTCACCGACTCCCACGCCCATGGCCTTCAGGCTCTGCTGCAGGCCCGCGACGTGTGCGACCAGTTCGTTGTAGGTCAGTTGCACGCGGCTGCCGTCCTCGCCAATGGCCACCAGGGCAGGGTGGTTGTCGCGGCGTCGCAGCAGGTGCTCGGCGAAGTTCAGAGTCGCGCCGGGGAACCAGCGGGCACTGGGCATGGCTGGGCCTTCCTCCAGCACCGTGTCGGGTGGCGTGGAGAATCGGATGTCGAAGAACTCCATCAGTGCCTGCCAGAAGGCTTCGCGGCGGTCCAGGCTCCACGCGTGCAGGGCAGGGTAGTCGGGCAGGTCCAGGCCGTGGCGCTGGCACACCTTGCGGCGGAAGGCGTCCATGCGCGTAGCGGCGATCCGCACCGGGCTTGGGGTCCACAGTGGCTGATCCATCTGCGCATCCTCATCGAGTGATCAGGGTCGACCGGTTGCTATTCAGCATAGGCCCTGGCTCAGGGGCGGGTCAGGTCGAGGCGGCTCCAGTCGGGCGCGTGCAGCAGCACGTCGCTGAGTGCCTGGGCTGCGGTGGAGAGCTTGTGCTCGGCCAAGCGCAGCAGCCCTACCCGGCGCTCGACCTGCGGACTGTGCAGGGCAATGCAACGGGCGCCCAGTTCTTCCATCTGCCGAATGCACAGGCTGGGCACGGCGCTCACGCCCAGACCTTGGGCGACCATCCGGCCCACTGTCACCAACTGATGGCTCTCGAAGGCCACCGGCAGACGTCCGTACTGCGGGGCGAGCACCTCCTCCAGCATCAGCCGCACCGCTGACGGGCGCTGCAGGGTGATGAAGTTGCCTTGCAGCAGTTCCGCCCAGCCGATGTCGGCGCGCTGGGCCAGCTCGCAGTCTCCCGGCACCACGGCGACGAAGCGGTCGGTGTAGAAGGGCGTGAAGTCGAGGCCGTCGAGGGAATCCGGTTCGAAGGCGATGCCCATTTCCACCCGACGGTTGCGCACCATTTCCAGTA
Source organism: Pseudomonas sp. DY-1 (assembly GCF_003626975.1). Classification (NCBI taxonomy): domain Bacteria; kingdom Pseudomonadati; phylum Pseudomonadota; class Gammaproteobacteria; order Pseudomonadales; family Pseudomonadaceae; genus Pseudomonas; species Pseudomonas sp. DY-1. The sequence goes on from NZ_CP032616.1 coordinate 730,296, forward strand.
CTTGCTCGTTGATCACGTCGTGGACCGCCACGTTGACCTTGGGATGCTGGTCGCGGAAGGCCTTCAGTGCGGCCGGCAGCAGGTTGCCGGCGAACGAAGGCATCGCGGCGATAGAGACCTTGCCCAGTTGCAGGGTGAAGTGCTGACGCAGCAGTTCCTCGGCGTTGTCCCAATCCGCCAACAGGCGCCGGGCGATGGGCAGCAGGGTTTCGCCTTCGGGGGTCAGGGCCACGCTACGGGTGGTACGCACCAGTAACTGGCCGCCTAGGGAATCCTCCAGGTTCTTGATCGCCAGGCTAAGGGCCGGCTGCGACAGGTGTAGCCGCTCGCAGGCCTGAGCGAAGCTCAGGCTCTGCGCCACGGCAAGGAAGGCACGCAGCTGTTTGATGGTCATTGATTTGGTTTGCTTATTAATCGTTAGGAAAAACAAACTTAACAAATCAGTCTTGTCAGGAGAAGCTCTGGCCCACTCACCGGCGGCACTCCGTCGCGACCAATAAAGACAAGAGGCACATGAGCATGAGTGGACTCGACAAGCGCGTTTACAGCTACGAGGAAGCCCTGGACGGGCTGACCGACAACATGACCGTCCTGGCCGGTGGTTTCGGCATCTGTGGCATTCCCGAGAACCTGATCGCCGAGATCCGCCGTCGTGGCGTCAAGGGCCTCACCGTGGTTTCCAACAACTGCGGTATCGATGGATTCGGCCTGGGCGTACTGCTCGAAGACCGCCAGATTCGCAAGATGATCGCCTCCTACGTGGGCGAGAACGCCCTGTTCGAAAAGCAGCTGCTCAGCGGCGAACTGGAAGTCGAACTGACTCCCCAAGGCACCCTCGCCGAGAAGATGCGCGCAGGTGGTGCCGGCATCCCGGCCTTCTTCACCGCCACCGGCTACGGCACCCCGGTTGCCGAAGGCAAGGAAGTGCGTGAGTTCAACGGTCGCAAGTTCATCCTCGAGCCGTCGATTACCGGCGACTTCGCCATCGTCAAAGGCTGGAAGGCCGATCACTTCGGTAACGTGATCTATCGCCACACCGCGCAGAACTTCAACCCGCTGGCGGCCACCGCCGGCCGTATCACCGTGGTCGAGGTGGAAGAAATCGTCGAGCCGGGCGAACTGGATCCGGCACACATCCACACTCCCGGCATCTATGTCGATCGCATCATCCAGGGCAGCTTCGAGAAGCGCATCGAAAAGCGCACCGTTCGCTCCTGATCCTGACCACGACAAAAAGAATTCGAGGAAACCGACATGGCACTGACCCGCGAACAGATGGCCCAGCGCGTGGCCCGCGAACTGAAAGACGGCTACTACGTGAACCTGGGGATCGGCATCCCGACCCTGGTCGCCAACTACGTGCCCGAAGGCATGGAAGTGATGCTGCAGTCCGAGAACGGCCTGCTGGGCATGGGCGCGTTCCCTACCGACGCTGAAGTCGACGCCGACATGATCAACGCCGGCAAGCAGACCGTAACCGCGGTGAAGGGTGCTTCTATCTTCTCCTCCGCCGAGTCCTTCGCGATGATCCGTGGCGGTCACGTGGACCTCACCGTGCTCGGTGCGTTCGAAGTGGACGTGCAGGGCAACATCGCCTCCTGGATGATCCCGGGCAAGCTGGTCAAGGGTATGGGCGGCGCCATGGACCTGGTGGCCGGTGCCGACAACATCATCGTCACCATGACCCATGCGTCCAAGGAGGGTGAGTCCAAGCTGCTGGAGAGCTGCTCGCTGCCGCTGACCGGCGCCGGCTGCATCCGCAAGGTGCTGACCGACCTGGCTTACCTGGAGATCGAGAATGGCGCTTTCATCCTGCGTGAAACCGCACCGGGTGTGAGCATCGCCGAGATCGCCGAGAAAACCGCCGGCCGCCTGATCGTCCCGGACGACGTGGTCGAAATGACGTTCTGATTGCTCTGCCGCTCTGGAGGAGGCCACCACGCATGGCGCTCCTCCGGCGCGGTTTTTTTAATGTATTTGCAGGAGCGAGCTTGCTCGCGAAGATCGCTTCGATTCGCGAGCAAGCTCGCTCCTGCGTATCAAATGGAGTCCTCCATGCAAGACGTCGTAATCGTTGCCGCCACCCGTACCGCCATTGGCAGCTTCCAGGGTGCCCTGGCCAACATTCCCGCCCATGAACTGGGTGCTGCCGTAATCCGTCAGCTGCTGGCCCAGACCGGTTTGAAAGGCGAGCAGGTCGATGAAGTGATCCTCGGCCAGGTACTCACCGCCGGTGCCGGCCAGAACCCGGCGCGCCAGGCCGCCATCCTCGCCGGCCTGCCCGTCGAAGTACCGGCCATGAGCCTGAACAAGCTCTGCGGCTCTGGCCTCAAGGCCCTGCACCTGGGCATCCAGGCGATTCGCTGCGGTGATGCCGAAGTGATCATCGCCGGCGGCCAGGAAAGCATGAGTCTGGCGCCCTACATCCTTCCGGCAGCCCGCACCGGCATGCGCATGGGCCACGCCAAGGCCCTGGACAGCATGATCCATGACGGCCTGACCGACGCCTTCAACGGCTATCACATGGGCGTTACCGCCGAAAACCTGGTGGAGAAGTACGGCCTGACCCGCGAGCAGCAGGACGCTTTCGCCGCCGCTTCCCAGCAGAAGGCCGCCGCCGCCATCGAGGCCGGGCGTTTCAAGGATGAGATCACCCCCATCCTGATTCCGCAGAAGAAGGGCGACCCCGTCGCCTTCGACACCGACGAAGGCCCGCGTGCCGGCACCACCGCCGAGTCCCTGGCCAAGCTGAAGCCAGCCTTCAAGAAGGACGGCAGCGTCACTGCCGGCAATGCCTCCACCCTCAACGATGGCGCTGCCGCTGTGGTGCTGATGAGCGCCAACAAGGCCGAGTCCCTGGGGCTGCCGGTGCTGGCGCGGATCAAGGCCTACGCTAACTCCGGCGTCGACCCGGCCATCATGGGCATCGGCCCGGTGACCGCTACCCGTCGTTGCCTGGACAAGGCCGGCTGGAACCTCGCTGACCTGGACCTGATCGAAGCCAACGAAGCCTTCGCCGCGCAGTCGCTGTCGGTCGGCAAGGAGCTGGGTTGGGACATGGCCAAGGTCAACGTCAACGGCGGCGCCATCGCCCTGGGTCACCCCATCGGCGCTTCCGGCTGCCGCGTACTGGTGAGCCTGCTGCACGAAATGATCAAGCGCGACGCGAAGAAGGGTCTTGCCACCCTCTGCATCGGTGGTGGCATGGGCGTGTCCCTGGCCATCGAGCGCTAAGCCGCAACACATTCGACCCGCGCTGCGGGTCATGTAGGGTGGAAATCGCTTTTGATTTCCACCCTAGGCGCTACGTCCGGACTCCGATGGTGGATCGATGAAGCGTGATCCACCCTCCGGCAGCTTCACCCTCGTAGGTTGGCGCTGAGTTAGGCGGGCCCAATCGTTGGGCCTCGCAGGCTCGGACCAACCTACGGCTGCTTCACCTATAACTAGAAAGTTCCAACGGACCGGGCCCACCTGGTCCTCGCAAGGCCATCACGCACGAGCCCAAGGCCGAACGGTCACGGGCACCAGACCTCGCCATGCCCCAATAGGGCGTGGCGTCGTCGTTTCAGACAGAAAGAGGGCAAAGACCCTCGGATTCGACCAAGACCACTGTCCCGGCGCCCGGCTGCAATTGCGGCTGGGCGATTGCCGATAAAAACAACACTCCCGAGGTACCCGATGGCCACACAACTTCAAGAAAGCCGCTCAGCACGCTTTGCCATGCGTTGCTCCGCCTGGGCGGAACGCTGGTTCCCCGACTCCTGGGTCTTCGCCGCAGTTGCCGTACTGCTGGTTACCGTCGCTGCCTTGGGCATGGGTGCCCCGGCCAGCCAGGCCGCCAAGGCCTTCGGCGACGGATTCTGGAGCCTGATTCCCTTCACCATGCAAATGGCCTTCGTGGTCATTGGTGGCTACGTGGTCGCCAGCTCCGGCCCGGCCTCGCGCCTGATCGACCTGTTGGCACGCGTGCCGAAGAACGGCCGTTCTGCCGTGTGCTGGGTGGCGCTGATCTCCATGGTCGCGTCACTGTTGAACTGGGGCCTCTCCCTGGTGTTCGGAGGCCTGCTGGTACGCGCGCTGGCCCGCCGTGAAGAGCTCAAGATGGACTACCGAGCCGCCGGTGCCGCCGCCTACCTGGGCCTGGGCGCCGTGTGGGCACTGGGGCTTTCGTCCTCGGCCGCGCAGCTGCAGGCCAACCCGGCCAGCTTACCGCCGTCGATCCTCGCCATCACTGGCGTGATCCCCTTCACCGAAACCATCTTCCTCTGGCAGTCGGGCGTGATGCTGCTGGCGCTGGTCGTCGTGTCGCTGATCATTGCCTACATGACCGCACCCAGTGCCGCCAGCGCCCGTGACGCCAAGGCCTGCGGCATTGACCCAAGCTTCACCGCACCGCCGCAGGTCAAGCCGACCCGTCCGGGCGAATGGCTGGAACACAGCCCATTGCTGATCATCCTGCTGGTGGCTCTGGCGGGAGGCTGGCTGGCCCAGGAGTTCGCCAGCAAGCCGGCGATCACCGCCATCTCCGGCCTGAACACCTACAACCTGTTGTTCATCATGGCTGGCGCTTTGCTGCACTGGCGCCCGCGCAGCTTCCTGGATGCCGTGGCCCGCGCTGTGCCCACCACCACCGGCGTGCTGATCCAGTTCCCGCTGTACGGCTCCATCGCCGCCATCATGACTACCGTGAACGGCAGTGACGGTCAGACCCTGGCACACCACATCTCCACCTTCTTCGTGCAGATCGCCAACCACGACACCTATGCGCTGCTGATGGGGGTGTATTCGGCCGTACTGGGCTTCTTCATCCCATCCGGTGGCGGCAAGTGGATCATCGAGGCGCCCTATGTGATGCAGGTGGCCAATGAGCTGCAATACCACCTGGGCTGGTCGGTGCAGATCTACAACGCCGCCGAGGCGCTGCCGAACCTGATCAACCCGTTCTACATGCTGCCTCTGCTGGGCGTTCTGGGCCTGAAGGCGCGCGATCTGATCGGCTTCTCCTTCGTCCAGTTGCTGGTGCACATCCCGCTGGTGATGGTGCTGCTGTGGGCGCTGGGTACAACGCTGACGTATGTGCCGCCGGTCATGCCCTGAGGGTAAGGAGGGAAGGCATCCCTCACCCGATCACAGCGCGCAATCCTGAACGGTCGCACGGACAGCCCCCTCTCCCTAAGGGAGAGGGTTGGGGTGAGGGGGCATGCCTTTCACCCAACAAGACCTTCAGATTGAAACCGTAGCCGGAGCGCTACGCACTCCTTGGCGAATGAATTCACCCCTGTAGTGGAGGGGCGAACCGCTATCAGCCCCTCTTCGCCAGAATGGCCCGCGCCACCCGCGAGCCATTTTCCTTGCCGAGCACTGCGCAGATGCGTTGGCCGGCGTCCACCAGCCTGCCCATGTCGATGCCGGTCTCGATGCCCATGCCATTGAGCAGGTAGAGCACGTCCTCGGTGGCGACGTTGCCGGTAGCGCCCTTGGCATAGGGGCAACCGCCCAGCCCCGCGACCGAGCTGTCGAACACGGCGATGCCTTCCAACAGGCTGGCATGAATGTTCGCCACGGCCTGGCCGAAGGTGTCGTGGAAGTGACCGGCGAGCCTGTCGCGCGGCACGCGGGTACCCACCACGTTGATCAGGTGGCGGGTTGCGCCGGCGGTGCCGGTGCCGATGGTGTCGCCCAGGGAAACTTCGTAGCAGCCCATGGCGTAGAGCTCGGCGGCGACGGCGGCCACCTGCTCGGCGGGCACCTCACCGTCATAGGGACAGCCCAGCACGCAGGACACGTAGCCACGCACGCTGATGCCATTGGCCTTGGCCGCTTCCATCACCGGCAGGAAACGTTCCAGGCTCTCGGCGATCGAGCAGTTGATGTTCTTCTGCGAGAAGGACTCGGATGCGGCGGCGAACACCGCCACTTCCTTCACTCCAGCTTCCACCGCGGCTTCGAAGCCTTTCAGGTTCGGCGCCAGAGCCGCGTAGGTCACGCCGGCCTTGCGCTGAATCTGCGCGAAGACTTCGGCGGAACCTGCCATCTGCGGCACCCACTTGGGCGATACGAAACTGCCGACTTCGACATAGCCGAGGCCGGCGGCGGTGAGATCGTCCACCAGGCGCACCTTATCGGCGACGCTGATGGGGTGTTTCTCGTTCTGCAGGCCATCGCGCGGGCCGACTTCGACCAGGCGAACCTTGCTGGGAATAGTCATTGCGTCATCTCTCGAGTCAGGGTGTCCGGCTTTGCAAGCCCGGCACCAACCTACGACCTAAATGCATTGGTGCGCACGGCGCACCCTACATCCGGGATCTCCCAGGTAGGGTGCGCCGTGCGCGCCGGACAAGGCGTCAGGCCTCCTCCAGCTCCACCAGCGCGGTGCCTTCGTTGACCAGCTCGCCCTCGGTGCAATACAGCGCCTTGACCACGCCGTCGTGGGGCGCGCGGATGCTGTGTTCCATCTTCATGGCTTCGAGCACCACCAGGGCGGTACCGGCCTCGACTTTCTGGCCGGCCTCCACCAGGACGCGCACGATACTGCCGTTCATGGGCGCCGTCAGCCCGCCGTGATGGGCGTGGCTGGCTTCCACTTCCTCGATGGGGTCGACGCGGGTGACGCTGCGCAGTTCGCCGTTCCATTCCAGGTAGAGGTTTTCACCGCGACGGATCGCCAGGTGCTGGCGGCGCAGGCCGTCCTGCTCCAGGGTGATCTGTTCGCCCTTGAGCTGGATCGGGCTGGCGGCGGTGCCGCGCAGGCGCACCACCTGGCGCTCGTCGCCGCAGGCCAGGTGCAGGTCGGTTTCGCTCGGCAGGCCAGCGCGCCAGCCGCTGTTGCGGCTCCAGGGAGAGTGCGGGTCGTCGCCGCGCACGCGCTCGGCTTCGCCCTGGCGGAAGGCTTCGCCAGCCACCTGCCAGAAGGCCGGGGGCAGGGCGGTCGGGGCGGGAAGCAGCTGCTCCTGGTGACGGGCGATGAAGCCGGTGTCCAGTTCCGCCTCGGCGAAGGCCGGATGGGCCAGTACGCGACGCAGGAAGGCCAGGTTGGTCTTGAAGCCGCCCACGGCGGTTTCGTCGAGCATCGCCAGCAGGCGTTGACGGGCTTCTTCGCGGTTCTCGCCCCAGGCGATCAGCTTGGCCAGCATCGGGTCGTAGAAGGGCGATACCTCGTCGCCTTCGGCCACACCGCTGTCCACACGACGGCCTGGGCCGGCGTTGGCTTCGCGGTAGAGGGCGAGGCGGCCGCTGGCGGGCAGGAAGTCCTGGTCCGGGTCTTCGGCATAGAGGCGCACTTCGATGGCGTGCCCGATCAGTGGCACCTGTTCCTGGGTGATGGGCAGCGCTTCACCACGAGCAACGCGAATCTGCCAGGCCACCAGGTCCAGGCCGGTGATGGCTTCGGTAACCGGGTGCTCCACTTGCAGGCGGGTGTTCATCTCCATGAAGAAGAAGTCGCCGCGTTCATCCAGCAGGAATTCCACGGTGCCCGCACCCACGTAACCGATGGCCTGGGCGGCGCGCACGGCGGACTCACCCATGGCCTTGCGGATTTCCGGCGAGAGGCCGGGCGCGGGCGCTTCTTCCACGACTTTCTGGTGACGGCGCTGGATGGAGCAATCGCGCTCGTTCAGGTACAGGCAGTTGCCATGGCTGTCGGCGAACACCTGGATTTCCACGTGGCGCGGCTTGAGGACGTACTTCTCCACCAACATGCGCGAGTCGCCAAAGGCGGACTGGGCTTCACGCTGGGCGGAGGCCAGCGCTTCGGCCAGTTCGCTTTCACGCTCGACCACCTTCATGCCCTTACCGCCGCCACCCGCGGCGGCTTTCAGCAGCACCGGGTAGCCGATGCGTTCGGCGGCGGTGCGGAAGGTTTCCAGGTCCTGGGCTTCGCCGTGGTAGCCGGGCACCAGCGGTACGCCGGCGGCTTCCATCAGCGCTTTGGCGGCGGACTTGCTGCCCATGGCGTCGATGGCGGTGGCCGGCGGGCCAAGGAAGATCAGCCCGGCATCAGCGATGGCGCGGGCGAAACCGGCGTTCTCCGAGAGGAAACCGTAGCCGGGGTGGATGGCCTGTGCGCCGCTGGCCTTGGCGGCGGCGATCAGCTTGTCCACCAGCAGGTAGCTTTCCGCTGGCTTGGCGCCACCCAGGTCGACGGCGATATCGGCTTCGCGCACATGGCGGGCGTTGCGGTCGATGGCGCTGTGCACGGCGACGGTTCGGATACCCAGCGCCTTGGCAGTGCGCATGACGCGGCAGGCAATCTCACCGCGGTTGGCGATCAGCAGGGTGGTGATCATTGTTATTGCTCCTGCCAGGACGGTTTGCGTTTTTCCAGGAAGGCGCGCAGGCCCTCCTGACCTTCGGGGCTTACACGGATGCGGGCGATGGCGCTTTCGGTGTAGCGGCGCAGGTTGGGGCTGAGAACGCCACTACCGACTTCGCGCAGCAGATCCTTGGTGGCGCTCATGGCCTGCGGGCTGTTCTGCAGCAGATTGGCGGTCCAGGCCTCCAGCGCCTGATCCAGCTCCTCGGCCGGATAGCACTCGGCGAGCAGGCCGAGTTCGCGGGCACGTTCGCCGCTGAAGCGCTCGGCGGTCAGGGCATAGCGGCGCGCAGCGCGTTCACCGATGGCCTGGACCACGAAGGGGCTGATCACTGCCGGCGCAAGGCCGATACGCACTTCCGACAGGGAGAACTGCGCGTCCACCGCACCGATGGCCATATCGCAGCAACTGATCAGGCCCAGAGCGCCCCCAAAGGCGGCGCCTTGCACCACGGCCAGGGTGGGCACCTTGAGGTGGTAGAGGTTGTACATCAGCTCGGCCAGTTCGCGGGAATCGTCGAGGTTGGCGTTGTAGTCGAGCTGGGCGGATTCCTGCATCCAGGCCAGGTCCGCACCGGCGGAGAAATGCCGGCCACGGCCGCGCAGGATCAGGAAGCGCACCTTGCCCTGGTCCTTGATGGCGTCCAGGGCGAGGATCAGTTCGCGGATCATCCCGGCGTTGAAGGCGTTGTTCTTCTCCGGGCGGTTGAGCCAGAGGGTGGCGACGCCGTTGTCGGCGAAGTCCAGTTGCAGGGTGGTGAAGTCGGTCATCGTGCTCTCCTGTAGGAGCGAGCTTGCTCGCGATCAGCGGTGGTACCGGGGTTCGCCAGCAAGCTGGCTCCTACGACGGCTCCACCGCTCGCAAGCAGGAGTTACATGCGGAACACGCCGAAGGTGGTCCGCTCGATCGGGGCGTTGAGGCTGGCGGAGAGGGCCAGGCCGAGCACGTCGCGGGTCTGCGCCGGATCGATCACACCGTCGTCCCACAGCCGCGCGCTGGAGTAGTACGAATGCGCCTGGCGCTCGTACTGCTCGAGGATCGGCTGCTTGATGCGCGCTTCGTCCTCGGCGCTCAGGCTGTGGCCGGCACGTTCGCTCTGTTCGCGCTTGACCTGGGTGAGCACACCGGCGGCCTGCTCGGCGCCCATCACGCCGATGCGCGCGTTGGGCCACATCCACAGGAAGCGCGGGTCATAGGCGCGGCCGCACATGCCGTAGTTACCGGCGCCGAAGCTGCCGCCGATGATCACGGTGAACTTCGGCACCTTGGCGCAGGCCACTGCCGTCACCAGCTTGGCACCGTGCTTGGCGATGCCGCCTTCTTCGTACTTCTTGCCCACCATGAAGCCGGTGATGTTCTGCAGGAACAGCAGCGGGATGCCACGCTGGCAGGCCAGCTCGATGAAGTGCGCGCCTTTCTGCGCGGCCTCGGCGAAGAGAATGCCGTTGTTGGCGAGGATGGCGATGGGGTAGCCGTGCAGGTGAGCGAAGCCGCAGACCAGGGTGGTGCCGAACAGCGCCTTGAACTCATCGAACTCGGAATCGTCCACGAGGCGGGCGATGACTTCTCGTACGTCGAAGGGTTGCTTGGCGTCAGCCGGGATCACGCCGTACAGCTCGTCACTGGCGTAACGCGGGGCGAGCGGGGCGCGCAGGTTCACTTCGCCGGCCTTGCGCCAGTTGAGGTTGGCGATGCTGCGACGGGCGAGCGCCAGGGCGTGCTCGTCGCTCTCGGCGTAGTGGTCGGCCACGCCGGACACTTTGCAGTGCACGTCGGCGCCGCCCAGTTCCTCGGCGGTCACCACTTCACCGGTGGCGGCCTTCACCAGCGGCGGACCAGCCAGGAAGATGGTGGCCTGGTTGCGCACCATGATGGTTTCGTCGGACATCGCCGGCACGTAGGCGCCGCCGGCGGTGCAGGAGCCCATGACCACGGCGATCTGCGGGATGCCCATGGCACTCATGTTGGCCTGGTTGAAGAAGATGCGGCCAAAGTGCTCGCGGTCGGGGAACACGTCTTCCTGGCGCGGCAGGTTGGCGCCGCCGGAGTCCACCAGGTAGATGCAGGGCAGGCGGTTCTGCTGGGCAATGGTCTGGGCGCGCAGGTGCTTCTTCACCGTCAGCGGGTAGTAGGAGCCGCCTTTCACCGTGGCGTCGTTGGCCACGATCATGCACTCCACGCCTTCCACTCGGCCAATGCCGGCCACCACGCCAGCGGCGGGTACGTCTTCGCCATAGACCTCGTGGGCGGCGAGCTGGCCGATTTCGAGGAAGGGCGAGCCGGCGTCCAGCAGGCGGTTGATGCGTTCGCGGGGCAGCAGCTTGCCACGCGAGGTGTGACGTTCCTGGGCCTTGGCGCCGCCGCCTTCATGGATGCGGCCGAGCAAGGTGTGCAGGGCGCCGACCTGTTCGAGCATCGCCGCGCTGTTGCGGGCGAAGTCCGGGGAACGGGTGTTGATCTGGGTGTGCAGGATGGCCATCTGGCGCGCTCCGTCGAGTGTCTGTGCCGGCGCTTTCCTGTAGGAGCCAGCTTGCTGGCGAAGCCTTGTTCGCAAGCAAGCTGGCTCCTACAGGGGCTCGGTGTGGCGATCAGCGGGTTTCGTTGTACAGCTCGCGGCCGATCAGCATGCGGCGGATTTCGCTGGTGCCGGCGCCGATCTCGTAGAGCTTGGCGTCACGCAGCAGGCGGCCCGCCGGGTACTCGTTGGTGTAGCCGTTGCCGCCCAGCAGCTGGATGGTGTCCAGGGCCATCTTGGTGGCCATTTCGGCGGTATAGAGAATCACTGCAGCTGCGTCCTTGCGCGATTCCTCGCCGCGGTCGCAGGCCTTGGCCACGGTGTACAGGTAGGACTTGGAGGCATTCATGCCGGCGTACATGTCGGCCAGCTTGCCCTGCACCAGTTGGAATTCGCCGATGGACTGCTTGAACTGCTGGCGCTCGTGCACATAGGGCAGCACTACGTCCATGCAGGCGGTCATGATCCCGGTCGGGCCGCCGGAGAGCACGGTACGCTCGTAGTCCAGGCCGCTCATCAATACGGCCACGCCACGGCCTTCCGCACCGAGGACGTTTTCTTCCGGCACCTCAACGTCTTCGAACACCAGCTCGCAGGTGTTGGAACCGCGCATCCCCAGCTTGTCCAGCTTCTGGTGGCGGGAGAAGCCCTTGAAGTCGCGCTCGACGATGAAGGCAGTCATGCCACGCGAGCCAGCGTTGACGTCGGTCTTGGCGTAGATCACGTAGGTGTTGGCGTCCGGGCCGTTGGTGATCCACATCTTGTTGCCGTTGAGTACGTAGCGGTCGCCTTTCTTATCGGCGCGCAGCTTCATCGACACTACGTCCGAGCCGGCGTTGGGTTCGCTCATGGCCAGCGCGCCGACGTGTTCGCCGGAGCACAGCTTGGGCAGATACTTGAGTTTCTGCTCGTGAGTGCCGTTCTTGCGGATCTGGTTGAGGCACAGGTTGGAGTGGGCACCGTAGGACAGGCCGACCGAGGCGGACGCGCGGCTGATCTCTTCCATGGCTACAACGTGAGCCAGGTAGCCCATGTTGGTGCCGCCGTACTCCTCTTCCACGGTCATGCCCAGCAGGCCCATGTCGCCGAACTTGCGCCACATGTCCATGGGGAACTCGTTATCGCGGTCGATCTGAGCGGCACGCGGGGCCAACTCGGCTTGAGCGAACTGATAGACGGAGTCGCGCAGCATGTCGATGGTCTCGCCGAGACCGAAGTTGAGAGTGGGATAGCTCATCGTTACACCTGTGCTTGTCATTGTCGGTGAGTGGGGGAGGGGTCAGGCGTTGACGCCCTGTTTGCGTTCGGTTTCAGCCATGGCCGCCAGGCAGCGTTCCTCGGCCGTATCCAGTTCCAGCTGCATCTGCTGGATATCCAGCAGTTGCTGTTCAAGTTGCGCGCGGCGCGCGGCGATCTTGTCCATGAAGGTTTGCAGCTGCTTGCGGTTGCCGCTGCTGGGGTCGTAGAGGTCGATCAGCTCCTTGCATTCGGCAAGGGAGAAACCGATGCGCTTGCCGCGCAGGATGAGCTTCAGCGCCACCAGGTCCTTCGGGCTGTAGATGCGTTCCTGGCCTCGGCGCTCGGGGCTGAGCATGCCTTGCTCCTCATAGAAGCGGATGGCGCGGGTGGTGACGTCCAGTTCGCGGGCCAGGTCGGAGATGCTGTAAGTGGTGGGCATTGTCAGGGCTCGTGGTGTTTACCTTTACGTTAACGTAAACCTGTGCCAACCTGACTGTCAACTGCGCACCGCAATGGCAGACGACCGCCGGAATGGCTTGATACTTGCTCCTTGCAGGGGAGTGGCGCCGCTCTTTACGGACGCGGGCCGGGGGTGTAGACATTCAAGGCGTGCGACTGACCGCCGGACCATGCCGGGGCGCACGCTGGAGCGAGAGATGGCGCAAGACATTCGAATAAAAACCGCTGCCGATCCACTGCACGAGTCGCGGCAGGCTCGACTGAAACTGGCCAGCGAGGGTGAACTGCCCCAAGGCGTGCTGCGTGACGAAATCGACGCCTCCTGGCGGCGCAGCCTGGGCCATGGCCTCAATTGTCTGGAAGGCGATCAGGTGGGCCTGGAACAGGGCCACGACCTGCAATTGCTGCTGGACAGCAACCGCCTGCTGATCGACGCCGCCACCCCGGAGCTGGAATACCTGGTCAGCCAACAGGGCAAGGGTGGGCTGATCATCCTCGGCGACGCCCAGGCCAACGTCCTGGCCATCGAGGGCCAGACCGAATTCCTCAAGACTTTCGGCCTGCGTGACCTCAAGCCCGGCAGCTGCTGGAGCGAATCCTTGCGCGGCACCAACGCCATCGGCACCGCGGTGGTCGAAGGGCGCCCGACGCTGATCAACTGCGGCGAGCATTACCTCGATCGACTCAGCCCGTTTTCCTGTACCTCGGTACCCCTGCGCGATCCCCAGGGGCGTGTGGTGGGTGTGCTCGACCTGACCCGTGAAGGTGTCATGGCGCAGCCCCAGGACAACCTCTCCACCCTGATGCTGGCGGCGGGCAACATCGAGAGCCGGATGTTCGGCCTCTGCTACCCCGACCATCTGGTGCTGGCCTTCCACAACCGTCCGCAGTACCTCGGCAGCGCCTGGCACGGCCTGCTGGCGCTGAGCCTCGACGGCGAAGTGCTGGCTGCCAACGAACGTGCCTGCGACCTCTTGCAGGTACGCCGTGAATCCCTGGTGGGGCGTCGTTCCAGTGACCTCATCGGCGAGCGCTCGCCGCAGTTCATCGCGCGGCTGCTGCAGGGGGGCGTGAGCAGCGTGCAGACCGCCAAGGGCGAGTTCTTCTTCCGTGCCTTGCAGGTGCCTCGCCACACCAACCTGAGTGGTCCTGCACCCACAGCCAAGGCGCCGTCCGCGCAGAAGGCCCAGATACTCGAAGAACTGGCTGGCCGCGACAGCCGCTTCGCCCGTGCCCTGCGTATGGCCCGCCAGGGGCTGGCCAACGAGCTGCCAGTGCTGCTACTGGGTGAAACCGGCACCGGCAAGGAAGTGGTCGCCCGCGCGCTGCACCAGTCTGGCCCGCGCGCCGACAAACCCTTCGTGGCGGTGAACTGCGCCGCCATCCCCGAGGGGCTGATCGAATCCGAGCTCTTTGGCTACCGTGAAGGCGCCTTCACCGGTTCGCGCCGTGGCGGCATGGTCGGCCGGCTGATGCAGGCCCATGGCGGCACCCTGTTCCTCGATGAGATCGGCGACATGCCGCTGAGCCTGCAGGCGCGCCTTCTGCGTGTGCTGCAAGAGCGCAAGGTGGCGCCGCTCGGTGCCGGCGAAGAGCAGGACATCGACGTCGCGGTGATCTGCGCGACCCACCGCGACCTCAAGCGTCTGGTGCAGGAAAAACACTTCCGCGAAGACCTCTACTACCGCATCAACGGCGTCAGCCTGCGCCTGCCGGCCCTGCGCGAGCGCGACGACCTGGCCGGGATGATCAGCGGCGTGCTGCACAAGTTCGGCGCCACCAACGTCAGCCTCGACAAGGACCTCACCGAGCTGCTCGCCGGTTACGACTGGCCAGGCAATATTCGCCAGCTGGAAATGGTCCTGCGCTCGGCCCTGGCCATGCGCGAGGAGGGCGAGAAGGTCCTCGGCCTCGACCACCTCACCGACAGCCTGCTGGACGAACTGACCGCCAGTTGCCGCCAGCCCGGCAGCATCCGCGAGAACGAGCTGGAGCTGATCCGTGGCGCGCTGGACCGCCACCAGGGCAATGTCTCGGCCGCCGCCGATTCTCTCGGCATCAGCCGCGCGACCCTGTATCGCAAGTTGAAGCAGCTGCGCGGATGACATTTCCTGTAGGAGCGAATTCATTCGCGAAGGACCGCGCAGCGGTCCATGGCATCAGCCGCGAACCTGTCACCCGAATCGCGAATGAATTCGCTCCCACTACAGCCAACCGACATTCCGGCATTCCATGACCCGCCTCTTCCTCAAACTGGTGGAAACCAGCGACCCTGACCTGTTGCGCCGTGCCCTGGCCTGGCTCTATGGCTTCGTGCGCCCGCAATTGCGCGCCATCCTGGTGTTGCTGGGCCTGTCCCTGGCCGCATCCCTGCTGGTGCTGGCCCAGCCCTGGCTGACCAAGACCCTGATCGACGACGGCTTGTTGGCCAAGGACTTCGGCATGCTGGTGCAGGTGGCCGTGGCGATGATCGCCGTCGGCATCCTCGGCACGGTGCTGTCCGGCATCAACCGCTATCTGCACACGCGGCTTTCCGGACGCATCCTTTTTGCCCTGCGAGATGACCTTTATCGCCACCTCCAGCAGCTTTCGCCCGCCTTCTATGGGCGCAAGCGCATCGGCGACATCCTTTCCCGACTGGATGGCGATGTAGCGGAGATCCAGCGTTTCGCCGTGGATTCACTGTTCTCCGCCGTCTCCAGCGTCATTGGCCTGATCGGCGCAGTGGCGCTCATGTTGCTGCTGTCCTGGCAGCTGTCGTTGCTGCTGGCGCTGTTGATCCCCATCGAAGTGCTCTGGCTGCGCTGGATGCGGCGCAAGGTGGAACGGGAAGTGCGCAGCCTGCGCGAGCGCTCGGCAGACGTGTCCTCCTTCCTGGTGGAAACCCTGCCGGCGATGAAGTTCATCCAGGCCGCGGGCCAGCAAAAGCGCGAATCCGGTCGTCTGGAAGGTCTGGGCCAGGGCTATATGAGCCAGTTGCTGCGGGTGCAGGTCACTGAGTTCTTCACTCACGCCGTGCCCGGCACGCTCACCTCGCTGTCCCGCGCCTGCGCATTCCTTATAGGCGGCTACTGGGTGATCCAGGGCACCTGGCAACTGGGCGCGCTGATCGCCTTTTCCACCTATCTCGGCATGGCCGTCGGGCCGGTGCAGAGCTTGCTGGGGCTGTATGTCGCCCTGCAGCGCATGACCGTCAGCCTTGGTCGGGTGATGGAACTGCAACAGGAACCTGTGCCGGTACGCCAGCCCGAAGCACCGAAACCCATGCCGGAGGGTAGGGGGGAGCTGCGCCTGGAGGGCGTGCACTTCGCCCATGAACAGCGTGCAGGTAACGTGCTGAACGGCTTGGACGCGGTGATCCCCGCGGGGCTCAAGGTGGCCGTGAGCGGCGCTTCCGGCGTCGGCAAGTCGACCCTCATCGACCTGCTGCAACGCTTCTACGACCCGGACCAGGGGCGCGTCCTGCTGGATGGCGCCGACTTGCGCGAGCTTGACCTCTTCGCCCTGCGCCGGCGCATTGCCGTGGTCAGCCAGGACATCGTCCTGTTTCGTGGCACGCTGGCCGAGAACCTTTCCTACAGTGCCCCGGACGCCAGCCGCGAAGCCCTGGAACAGGTGGCGCGGCTGGCTCGCCTCGATAGCCTGATCGAGTCCCTGCCATTGGGCCTGGACAGTCCGCTGGGCGAGCGCGGCCAGCAGCTCTCCGGCGGCCAGAAACAGCGCATCGCCATCGCCCGCGCGTTGCTGCAGGACCCGCTGATCCTGGTGCTGGACGAAGCGACCTCGGCGGTGGACGAAGCCACCGAGCGTGAGGTGATCGCCGCCATCGACCAGCTCTTTGCCGGACGCACGCGCATCCTCATCAGCCACCGGCCTTCCACCCTGGCTCAGGCCGATATCGCCTTTCGTATGGAGCACGGCCAACTGCACGGCCTGGAACCCGAGCAGGTGACTCATGGCCATTGAACTCGCCATCGGCATCATCGACAGCGGCTTTGCGCTGGAACAGGGCGGGCTCGTCGCTCAGTCGCGCCGTTTCTGGCTGGAAGGCGGGGAATTGAAGGAAGGCGACACCCAGCCCGACGCCCTTGGCCACGGCAGCGTGGTGCTGGACACCCTGACGAGCCAGTGCGGCCCGGTCCGCCTCTGTGTCGCCCAGGTCTTCGCTGAGCGCTGGCAGACCAGCCCCTTGCAGATTGCCGCCGCCTTGCATTGGCTGATCGACCAGGACGTCGCGCTGGTGAACATGAGCCTTGGTCTGCGCAACGACCGCCCGGTGCTGCGCGAAGCCTGTGTGCTCGCCCATGCCGCCGGCATCCTGCTCTGCGCCTCAAGCCCCGCCCAGGGCGATCCGGTGTACCCGGCCGCTTATCCGGGCGTGATCCGCGTGACCGGTGACGCCCGCTGCGCGCCGGGGCAATGGTCCTGGCTGAACAGCCCCCAGGCCGACTTCGGTGCTCATGTGGCGGCGGCCAACGGCTTGGCCGGCTCCAGTGTCGGCTGCGCGGCACTGAGCGGAGTCATCGCCGGCTACCTGCAAGCCCGTCCTGGCGCCAGTCGTGAGTCGCTACTGGAGTGGCTGCGCGAAGGCGCCACCTACGAAGGGCCGGAGCGTCGTGGTCATGTCTGAAATCGTCGTGCTCGGCGCGGGCCCTGCCGGCGCAGCGGTCGCATTGGGGTTGAAGCGACTCGGCTATGGCGTGCGTGTGATCAGTGAATGGCGGCGCTTTGCAGCAGTTGAAGGCGTCTCCCAGCGCGTGCTGGACGGCCTGCGTCAGGCTGGCCTGCAACAGGCACTCGCCTGTGCTGCGGCCCCTTCGCCCCGTCGGGTGCTGTGGAATGGCGACGGCCAATCCATCAACCAGGAGTCCCTGCTGGATCGCCCTCGCTTCGATGCGGCCATCCGCGAAGACCTGCGCGAGGCCGGTATCGAAGTACTGGAAGCTCGCGTGTTGAAAGTGGAAAGCACCGATGACGGTCACCTGATCCAGATCGAAGCGGGCGAACCACTGCGCGCCGACTTCCTCGTTGAAGCCCGTGGTCGCCAGGCGCCCCTGGCCGGGGGGCGCCTGCGCGGGCCGGAAACCCTGAGCCTGCTGAACCAGTGGCAGGAATCACCCGGCCGTCCGGGTTCGGCGGTGGAAAGCCTGCGCGATGGCTGGGCCTGGATGGCGCGCCTGGAGGATGGGCGCTGCTACTGGCAGATCACCCTGGACGCCCGTGACCTGCCGCCCAAGGACCAACTCCCCGATTACTGCGCTCAGCGTCGTGCCGAATCGACACTGGTGCGCGAGCTGTTTGGCGAAAGTGCGTTGCACCCCGCCAGCCTGCACGCCCGCAGCAGCACCGCCATTCTCTTTCATGAAGCCAGCGGCGCGAACTGGCTGAGGGTTGGGGACGCCGCCATGGCAGTGGACCCGCTCTCCGGCAACGGCATCTTCCAGTCTCTGTCTTCCGCCCTGCAGGCACCGGCGGTGATCAATACCATGCTGCAACGCCCGGAGCGCACCGACCTTGCCCGTCGGTTCCACCAGCGCCGGGTGGAACACCTCTTCCTGCGTTTCGCCCGCACCGGTCGGGACTTCTACGCCCTGGAACAGCGCTGGCCCGACCAGCCCTTCTGGCGCGACCGCCGCATCTGGCCGGATGCCGAACCCATGCATGCGGCAGCCGATTTCAGTCGGGTGAGGGTAGCGCGCGCCCCGGTGATCCACGACGACCAGATCGACGAAGCCGAAGTAGTGGTCACCGCCGACCAGCCCCTGGGCATCTGGCACCTGCAAGGTGTCGAACTCGCGCCCATCATCAATGCCCTCCGGCGAGGGGACTTGGATCGCGCACTGGCCACCTTGCCCGAATCCCAACGGCGGATGGTGCAAGGCTGGTTGCTGGCGCAGGGCTATCGGCCCTGAAGTCCCGGCAGTAGAGACTGTACGGTGGATGGCGCTCTTTCCGTCAACCAGATCCCCAGCCAGCCTGCAAACGCCATTATTTTGCTGTCACGGTCCTACGCAAAAAGACCTATCAGGCAATAGCGCTGTCGCATTTGGATCGGCGGGCATCGTCCTCGCGCAAGTCGCCTTTCACCTGTCGCGCGACCATCGCGGGGCAGTGATCATTGCCCGCCACGGCAGGTTCAAAACCTTACAAGAAGAAAGGCATTCAAAGCTTGAGGAGGCCCATGCACAAGACACCTGGATCACCCGTCGACAAGGTCGTTTTCTGGGGGGCTGCGGCGATTTCAGCCTCGTTGGTCACCTGGGGGGCACTCGCGCCCACGGCCATGGCGACGGCGTCGCAGGCGCTGCTGAACACCATCATCGACTGGTTCGGCTGGAGCTTCGTCCTCTCCACGGCGTTCTTCCTGGGTTTCGCGCTGTTCCTGGCTTTCAGCCGCTTCGGCCGAATCAGACTGGGCAAGGACGACGAACAGCCCGAGTTCAGCACGTCGTCGTGGATCGCGATGATGTTCAGCGTCGGCATGGGGATCGGCCTCATGTTCTGGGGCGTGGCCGAGCCGATCACACACTTTTCGACGCTGCCCAACGACCTGGCGCAGCCGCACTCCAGGGAAGCGGCCAAGGTCGCAATGGGTTACGCCTACTTCCATTGGGCGTTCCATCCCTGGGCGATCTACGCCATCGTCGGCCTGGTGATGGCTTACTTCTCGTTCCGCAATGGACTGCCGAACCTGATCTCCAGCGCCTTTACGCCATTGATCGGCGAGGCAGGTGTGCGCGGGCCATTGGGCAAGTCGATCGACGTGCTGGCGGTTCTGGCCACTCTTTTCGGCACTGCCACCTCGCTCGGCCTGGGCGCGCAGCAGATCAACAGCGGCCTGAACTACCTCTGGCACACCGGCGAATCGAACAGCATTGCATTGGCGATCATTGCGGTGATGACGGTGCTCTTCATCCTTTCCGCAGTGTCCGGCGTGGGCAAGGGGGTGCAGTTCCTGAGCAACGTCAACATGGTGGTCGCAGTGTTGTTGTTGCTGTTCCTGGCGGCGGTTGGCCCCAGCGTATTCATCATGAACACCCTGGTCGCATCGATAGGCGAATACCTCCGCGAACTGGTGCCGATGTCGTTCCGTACCGCGGCTTTCAGCGATGGCAAGTGGCTCGCTGGCTGGACCATCTTCTACTGGGCCTGGTGGATCTCCTGGGCTCCCTTCGTCGGTACCTTCATCGCGCGAATTTCGCGAGGCCGCACCATTCGCGAGTTCGTCATCGGCGTCATCTTCATTCCCAGCGGCGTCACCATGGTCTGGTTCGCGATCATGGGCGGCGCGGCCCTCTACTCGGAGCTGGCAGGCGCGGGTGGCATTGCCGCAGCGGTGAATGACCAGGGACCGGCAGTGGCGCTCTTCACGTTGCTGTCCCAGTATCCCGCTGCCACGCTGACTTCGTTTGCGGCCATTGTGCTGGTCGGCGTGTTCTTCATCTCGGGAGCCGACGCGGGTTCCATTGTCATGGGCATGCTGTGTGCCCGCGGCAGCCTGCAGCCGCCAGGCTGGCTGGTGGTGCTATGGGGCACGCTGGCCAGTGCGGCGGCCTCGGTGCTGCTGGTGATGGGCGGCCTGGTAGCGTTGCAGACCGCCGCCATCATCTTCGCCGCGCCATTCCTGGCGGTGATGGTGGGCTTGTGCGTGTCGCTGTGGAAGGCACTGCTGAGCGAGCGGCAGGTCGGCGTGGCGCATGACCCGCTTGCCGCGCTCCGCGACCGAGCACCTGCCGCTTTGGATTGAAGATGAAGCCCCAAGCGCCGCGCAAGTTTCACCCCCACGCGCGCGGCCAACCCCCCTCTCCCTCGGGGAGAGGGCTGGGGTGAGGGAATTTGATCTCAGCCCGGACTGGACAGGTCTCCCCTGTAGGGGTGAAATCATTCGCCAAGGGCAAGGCAGTTGCCCCTCGGCAACAACCCTCTGACCTCCATCGCCAGCCACCGGATACTCACTGCCACGCCGCAAGGCTATCGCCGGGCCCGTCCGCGTTGCGCCGGAAGAAGTCGCGCAGGTGCTCGACGAAGAAGGACACCTTTGCCGACAGGTTGAGGCGTTCGAGATAGACCGCGTAGATGTCTGCAGGCGGTGTTTCATAGTCCCCCAACACTTCCACCAGGCGGCCGGCGCGCAGGTGACTGGCGAGGTTCCACTCGGCGCGCATGAGAATGCCGTGACCATCCAGCGCCCAGTTCAGCGCCACCTCGCCATCGTTGGTGCTGAGGCCGCCGCGTACCTTTATCGACTCCGTCTGCTTGCCCAGGCTCAGGCGCCAGATGCCGAAGGCCGCATCGTTCTGACGTAGCACGATGCAGTTGTGCTGCACCAGGTCCTTGGGTGTTTCGGGACGACCGAAGGCCTCGAGGTAGGCCGGTGCAGCACACAACCTGCGGCGGTTCGCGGCGATCTTGCGGGCGATCAGCCGGGAGTCGGGCAACTCACCGAAGCGGATGGCGACGTCGATGGCATCGTCCGGCAGGTTGATTGGCCGGTCGGTCAGGTGCAGCTGTACCTCGACTTCCGGATAGCGCCTGACGAACGAAGAGATCGCCGGGCCGACATGGGTGCGGCCGAAGCCCAGCGGCGCATTGACGCGCAGCAGCCCCTTGGGCTCGGCCCGGCTGCTCGACACCTGACTCTCCATTTCCTCGATCTCGCCAAGGATCCGTTGCGCGTTGATCAGATAGAGCTCGCCCTCGGCGGTGAGGCTGATGCTGCGCGTGGTGCGATTGAGCAGGCGCACGCCAAGGCGCTGCTCGAGTTGCGCAAGCCGCTTGGAAACCGCCGGCGGCGTCAGATTGAGCTCCCGCGCAGTGGCTGCAAGGCTGCCCGCCCTGACCAGTTGGGTGAAGAAGGCCAGCTCCGATACCTGATTCATAATTAACCTGAAGGAAACAATGAAATAACTTTCATTGTATTACGCGACTTCAGGAAAACCATTAACTTTGCTTTCGTGAATTACCCACATGAAATCTGGGTCATTTGCCAGCCACAGCCTGATGCGGCCGCCCGGGCGCCAACTACATCCGACTCACAACAATAATTCGGAGAAAACCATGGCCAAGCGATACCTAGGAAAGCTCTATGTCCAGGTTCTGATCGGCGTGACCATCGGCATCTTGCTCGGTGCGATCTGGCCCCAGTTCGGTGCCGATCTGAAGCCTATCGGCGATGCCTTCATCAAGCTGATCAAGATGGTCTTCGCGCCAATCATCTTCGCCACGGTGGTGCTCGGCATCGCCAAGATGGAGAACATGAAGGAGCTCGGCCGGGTCGGCATGCGCTCGCTGATCTACTTCGAAGTCCTCTCGACCTTCGCCCTGGTGCTGGGCCTGGTGGTAGTCAACTTCGTGCAGCCCGGCCAGGGCATGAACGTCGACCCGGCCACCCTCGACATCAAGAGCATCTCTACCTACACAGCCACCGCGGCGAGTAGCTCCGGCAGCTTCACCGACTTCCTGCTGCACATCATTCCCGCCAGCGTCACCGACGCATTCGCCAAGAACGAAATCCTGCAGATCCTGCTGTTCTCGACCCTGTTCGGCATCGCCCTGGCTCACCTGGGACCGCGCGGCAAGCCAGTGGTAGATGTACTGGAAGCCTTCTCCCACGGCATGTTCTACATCGTCGGCATGGTCATGCGCGTTGCACCGCTGGCTGCCTGCGGCGCGATGGCCTTCACCGTCGGCAAGTACGGTCTTGGCTCGATCGTTTCGCTCGGCAAGCTGATGGCGACCATGTACCTGACCTGCTTCCTGTTCGTGGTCTTCGTCCTCGGCTTCATCGCCCGCTTGTCCGGCTTCAGCCTCTGGAAGTTCCTCAAGTACCTCAAGGAAGAACTGTTCACCGTGCTGGGCACCAGTTCCTCGGAATCGGTCGTGCCACAACTGATGAACAAGTTGGAGAGCGTCGGCGTCTCCAAGCCGGTGGTGGGGCTGGTGATTCCCTCCGGGCTGACCTTCAACCCCGACGGCCAGTGCATCTACTACACCATGGCGGCCATCTTCATTGCCCAGGCCACCAACACACCGTTGACCCTGACCGACCAGTTGATCGTGCTCGGCGTGCTGCTGCTCACCTCGAAAGGCTCGGCGGGCGTCACTGGCTCCGGCTTCATCACCCTGGCCGCCACCCTGGCCTCGATGGACAACATCCCGGTCGCCGGCATGGTGCTGCTGCTCGGTGTCGACCGCTTCATGTCCGAGGCGCGCGCCATCACCAACACCATCGGCAATGCGGTTGGAACCATGGCCATCGCCAAGTGGGTCGGTGCCCTCGACAAATCCCGAATGGATCAGGTGCTGAGCGGCAGCGAACTGCCGGAACAGAGCCAGGCGCAGCAATCATCGCTGCCGAGCCACGCCGTAAAGCCGGCCACGACCGCCAGCGGCGCCTGACTCAGCGGACCCGCCAACAGAACACCCAAAGACCCGCCTTGTGATGCAGTGAGGAATAAGAAGATGGATAACGAATCAGCCGTTCAATCGCTTACCGACGTGATGGCAAAGTTCACCGCCTATATCGGCAAGCGCCTGCCGAAGGACGTCAAGGAAAAGACCGCAAAATTGCGCGCCGCGGAGACCAATTCCCTGGCCATCGAGATCTACGATTCGATGGCCGAGAACCAGGACTACGCGGACAAGCTCGACCGCCCGAGCTGCCAGGATACTGGTGTCATCCAGTACTTCATTGCCGCCGGCGCCCGGTTCCCGCTGTTGGGTGAACTCGAAAACATCCTGCAGAACGCGACCCTGGAAGCCACCAAGAAGGGACCGCTGCGGCACAACGCCGTGGAGACCTTCGACGAGAAGAACACCGGCACCAACACCGGTTCGAAGATCCCGTGGCTGGACTGGGAAATCATCCCCGACGCCGACTATGCGCTGATCGACGTCTACATGGCCGGCGGCGGCTGCACCTTGCCGGGTTCGGCCAAGGTGCTGATGCCCGGACAGGGCTACGAAGGGGTGACCGAGTTCGTCTTCGACGTGATCACCTCGCGCGGCGTGAACGCCTGCCCGCCGCTACTGGTCGGCGTCGGCGTGTCCACTTCGGTGGAAACCGCGGCGCGCCTGTCCAAGCGGGCCATCCTGCGTCCGGTGGACTCCTCCCACCCGAACGCGAACGCCGCGATGATGGAAAGGCTCCTCGAGGAGGGCCTCAACGAGATCGGCATTGGTCCGCAGGGGTTGACCGGCAACAGCAGCGTAATGGGCGTCAACATCGAATCCTCGGCGCGTCACCCGTCGACCATTGGCGTGGCCGTCTCCACCGGTTGCTGGGCGCACCGTCGCGGCAAGATCCGCATCAATGCCGACCTGTCCTACGACATCCTCTCCCACGAAGGAGTAGTACTGTGAAAAAAGTCCTCTCGACCCCGATCAAGGATGAAGACCTCGCGGCCCTCAACGTCGGCGACGTGGTCTACCTGACCGGCCAGCTGGTGACCTGCCGCGACGTGGCGCACCGCCGACTGATCGAGCTCAAGCGCGAACTGCCGGTCGACCTGCGCGGCGGGGCGATCTTCCACGCCGGTCCCATCGTCCGCAAGAAGGACGACGGCAGTTTCGAAATGGTGTCCATCGGACCGACCACCAGCATGCGCATGGAGAAGTTCGAACGTCAGTTCATCGAGGAAACCGGCGTCAAGCTGATCATCGGCAAGGGCGGCATGGGCCCGGAAACCACCGCCGGCTGCCTGGAGAACAAGGCTGTGCATGCGGTATTCCCCGGCGGTTGCGCGGTTCTTGCCGCGACCAAGGTGGAGGAAATCGAACGCGCGGAGTGGCAGGACCTGGGCATGCCGGAAACCCTCTGGGTGAACCGGGTCCGCGAGTTCGGCCCGCTGATCATCTCCATCGATACCAAGGGCAACAACCTGTTCGAGCAGAACAAAGCGCGCTTCAACGAACGCAAGGGCGCTGTCATCGAGAAGATCAACAGCCAGGTGCGCTTCATCAAGTGACCTGGCCAGCGATCACGGCAGGGAAGCCGTGATCGCCCCCTTGCGGTGCAAGACGTGCTCCTTGCTCCCGTCTCCCGGACATGCCTCCCGGACATGCCTCCCGGCGGGTTTCCGCCATCTTCTGTCCGGGTAGTGGCGTTCTTTCCCCACTCCATCGCCGGGAATTCCCACCAGGTTCCCGAAATAGACGCACCACGAGCGTCGGGTACAGGTCTTGCAATCATGAACGGCAAAGACCAGACAACGACTCAAGGGATAAGACCATGCAGAAAGCCTGTCACCATGAGCTGCGCAACGCCTTCCGTGCCCTGCTTGCCAGTCCAGCCTGTTACCACACCGCATCGGTGTTCGATCCCTTGTCGGCACGCATCGCCGCGGACCTCGGTTTCGAGGTCGGCATCCTTGGCGGTTCGGTCGCATCCCTGCAGGTGCTCGCCGCACCGGACATCGCCCTGATCACCCTCAGCGAGTTCGCCGAGCAGGCCACTCGCATCGGCAGGGTGGCCCGCCTGCCAGTTATCGCCGACGCCGACCACGGCTATGGCAACGCGCTCAACGCGATGCGTACGGTGATTGAACTGGAGCGCGCCGGCGTCGCCGCGCTGACCCTCGAAGACACCCTGTTGCCGGCACAATTCGGCCGCAAGTCCTATGACCTGATCAGCGTCGAAGAGGGAATCGGCAAGCTGCGCGCAGCCCAGGAAGTCCGCGACGACCGCGCGCTGGCGATCATCGCCCGCACTCACGCCGGCGTGCAGCCGTTGGCCGACGTCATCCACCGCACCCGCGCTTACCAGGGCGCCGGCGCCGATGGCATTTGCCTGGTCGGTGTGAAGGACTTCGCTCATCTCGAGGCCATCGCCGAAGACCTGCGTGTGCCGCTGATGCTGGTCACCTACGGCAACCCGGAACTGCGCGACGACAGCCGACTGGCCGAGCTGGGTGTGCGCATCGTGGTGGACGGTCACGGTGCCTACTTCGCAGCGGTCAAAGCCACCTACGACAGCCTGCGCGAGCAGCGTGGCATCCCAATCGGCAACGGCCTCAATGCCTCGGAATTGGTAACCCGGTACACCTGCCCCGACGACTACATCGCCTGGGCGCGGGAGTTCATGAACGTCAAGGAATGATGCTGCAGCCTGACTGGCGATTGACATCGCCTCCACAGGCAATCTCGGCTCAGATCCGCAGGATGGGTTGAGGTACGAAACCCATGCGGACCATGGTTGATGGTTTCTCACGTCCAACCCCGCCGCGCAGGGCCACGGATGCAGCGGCTGCATTCACGGCGATACCTCCTCATGCGTGTCCTCGTAACGAATTCAGAACCGCGTACAGCTTCTCCCGCACGGCTTCTGTGAACTGACTCGGTGGCCTAACGGCATTGGCTGGCAATGACTCTTCGCAAAAAATCGCAAATTCCTCCGCGATCTGTTCGCACAAGTTGCGCAGCTTTTCGGGCGTATCCCAGAGCGTTGGGTCTACGGCCGGCAGCACTATCATCTTGTGGCTGGCGAGGCTCTCGAACTGGAGGTTGATCGCCCCATCCTCCTGCCGTGTCACGATGCAGTGAAATCCCGGCATCAATTCTTCGAAAAGCACTTCAATGCCCCGATTTTCGCTGGTGATGTTCATCGTGGGTTCTCCTCGACCCGGAAGGTGATCAGCGATCGCCGAGAGGGCAGGTCAGCAGTCGGGTGAACTGAACACCGGGCACCCATATTCATCGATGTGCAGCAGCTTGCTGAGCGCATCCTGGGCAGCCAGTGCCCCATCGGACCTGCGCTTGAAGTGAGTGCGGTAATAGACCTGGTGGAGTTGGGGTTCGATATCGGGGTGATGCAGCTTGATGGCGATGAATGCCGGGACGTGATCACCGTTGAGGCGGGTTTCGGTCCAGGCAGCATGCCCGGGGAAGTCTCGTCGGTTCATGGCGGCCTCCTGCTGGGGTGCAACTCAGACATTGCGGATGTCAAATATGAACCAGCAACCAGAATCCGGGATGAGGTATCGATGAATGGCGTGCCCTGGTACTCAGGCAGACGAACGGTCCGAAATTTACGGGAACGGCTGTCCATTACTACGTTGTCTAAGTATCCGTTTTGTCAGGCCGCTGGATAACACCGGAGGCACCATGAAGCGCCTGCTTCAACAACGACTTCAAGATCAAGTGGATTCAGTCCTTCCCGGCTTCGAGGTCCTGTGCGAGTTCGGCCTGGGCCAGGTCATCGAGATCCGCCTGCGGCGAATCAAGTCGCACGAGTCGATACGCATAACGGGCGTACAGCTGGCCGACCTCCGTGGACCGGGCGCGCTTGATAGGACGGTCGAGCAGCTCCTGTTCGAGATTCAGGCAATTGTCGGCAATCTGCCTGCCCAGGACCCTGTAAGGACGGGGTAACGTGAAGCCCGGCGAGCAGGCCCTCATCGGCTCGTGACGACCTCCGCCTGATTTCAGAGGAGACGCAGCATGGACCGATTCACCGGCGGCTGCCTCTGCGGCAACGTCCGAATCGTGGCGTCGGGGCGCCCGTACCGGGTTGGCCTTTGTCACTGCCTCGACTGCCGCAAGCATCACGGGGCTCTTTTCAACGCCTGCGCGGTGTTTCCTCAGGATGCCGTGACGATCGAGGGCGAAACTCAAGACTACGCTGGTCGATTTTTCTGTCCCCGCTGCGGCTCGTCCGTTTTCGCCCGTACCGCAGACGAAATCGAAGTGAACCTCGGCGCCCTGGATGCTCCAGGCCAACTGATGCCGACCTACGAAAGCTGGGTTGTGCGTCGCGAGTCCTGGTTGCCGCCGTTCCCGCTCGCAAGGCGCTACGAGCATGATCGTGATTCGACGGGGCGCCTTGAGGGGTAGGCAGGAACGTTGCGTTCGAGCAGACGAGTCAGCCGATGGCCTTGGCCATTTCAGTGGTGGCGGCCCAGCCCAGCTCTTCATAGACCGGCTTGCCTGCATCGGTCGCGTGCAGCACGGCGAAGCTCAATCCGCGCTGGGCGAACTCCGCTTCCGCCAACTTCATCAGGGACGAAGCCAGGCCGCGGCGCCGATAGGCAGGTTCGACGAACACATTCAGCACATAGCCGCGCTGGTCCAGGTTCGGATGGGCCGGGTGGGGTGGCCAGTCGATACTCATGAGGCCTATCGCCGCCACGGGCTGTCCACCGTCCATCAATGCAAAACCATAGTAACGGCCATCGACCAGGCGCTGATGTAACCAGGGGCGGAAGTGCTCGGTCATCACCCGCAACTCCGGAGGAACTCCGCCTGCCTCGAGGAACATGGTTTCGCGATGCCGGCAGATCATCGGAAGGTCATCCGGCTCCAGCCGACGCACCTTAAAACCTGAAAAGTCGATGTCATCGAGCATCTCTTTCATCGCCTGGAACCGTTCGGAGTGGTCGATGCTAAGGCGGTGACAAGGTGCGTGATAGGTGCAGATCCAAACGAAATTCGCCATACAGAAATTCGATTCAGCCGCGCGAAGGGACGCCCTCAACCGGCTTGCTGCTTGCCATGCAGATCCACTCGTTCCTGGCTTGCCGCAGATCCTCCAGCCCGTGCAGCAGATCGGTTGTGCTCAACAGCGACATGGCATCGCGCAGATGTTGCAGGCCGAGCGCCTGGCCGCTTTTGCAGGCTTGCCATTGCTGTTCGGCGGCCTGGCGAGGATCGTCGAATTGCGTACCGAGTTGGGCAATGCCATTTCGCAGCGTCAGTGGCTTCAGCTTTGACAAGAACCCTGGAAAGTCTGCGAGAAATTGCTCGATGAATCGGCGCAACTCCTCTGGTGGGGTAGAAGGCGACTGGAGCCCGAAGAGGATGCCGGGCCGTCCACCGACGCGCCGATAGCCTGACAGGACGCCATAGCCCAGTTGCAGCTCGGTGCGCATGCGCTGAAAGAAGGCGGGCTCGATCAGCTGCGCAAGTGCACGCCAGATGGCCTCGGTGAGCGTGTCCTCACCGGGTTGGGCACAGAACAGCAGGAGTGCGTGTTGCGGGTCGGCCGTTTCGAATCGAGTCCAGGGCAGTTCGGCGGGGTTTCGTCCATTCGAAGGCAGGGGACCGAATGCCCGGCCGGGTAGCGCACGGGTCTGAGCGACTACCTGAGCCTGGGTCCGGGCATCCAGCCCGAATGCGAGGCCATCCCAGTTGGCCGATCGCCAGAAGTCATCCCAGGCGGACTCCAGCGCTTCAGCGGAAAATGGCTCGCAATCCGCCTCTGCGCCCTGATCCAGGCGGTAGAACATTTGCTGGATGAGGATGCCGCTGGATTGCCTCGCGCGGGACGATACGGACGGCGGCGTCGGCATGACCTCGAGTTGTTCGAGTGCCGCCTGCAGTGCTGATGGAATCACGCGAGCGATTCCAATGAATGCAATCTCCCAATCCGTTTGCAGATGGGTCAGGCGGATTTCCAGACCGGCTTGCCGCGCTTCATCAATCATAGCGGCCAGCTTCGTGCGCAACATGGCAAACAAACGGTGCTGCGTGGGTCTGGCCGAGGCTGCGCGCCAACGCAGGAAGAGGGCGCCCTGGCCACTGGGGCTGGGTGGTTCGGGGGCAAGCTGCAGACCCCCAGGGTGAGGTGGTTGGTCGGGTGCAACGTCAGGCCATCGCTCCTCGCCCAGGAAGCGGTTTGTGGGCGGGAGTTGCCAATGTTGGGGCGCGGGCGAGCTGGCCGCGCGTGGATGGCCGCCGCGCAGATGCACCAGCTGCGCAGGCTGCAGTTGGGCCAGCACGGCGGGGAGGGCGGCAAGCATTTTTCGGCCTGATCCGGGCCATTGCCGGTCGTTGCACAACCAGTGTCGGGCCAGTGCCAATGGCCGCATGGTTTCCAGCTGGCGCAGTTGCACGCGAGCGTACTCGTCATGCAAGGCGTCCTTGTCCTGCACGCCGGCAAAGAACTCCAGCCAGCTGAACAGCAGGGCGATGGCATCCGGCTGATCGGCAGATGGCGGGCAGGCCAGTTGCAGGTCGAGTTGAAGGATGGCCTGCCGTTCTCCGACCTTGGACAGCTTGATGTTCAGCCGCTCTGCGATCCCTGCGTCGCGGAGATGGCCGAACCAGCTGCCAGGCCCCTCGTGGGCCAGCCAGAAGGCGATGAAGTCGAGGGTCAGTTCGGCGTCTCGCGGCAGGCTGTCGAGGACGAAGGCCAGGCTCAGCTCGGAATCGGAGGGCGCGGGCGCAAGGCCGTTCCGAAGGGGGAAGAGGGCGGGCGGAGACGCTCGTCTCAGCAGCGGGGCGCTGCCGAGCTGTGCTGCATGGCGCTGCGCCAGCCAGTGCAGTTCATGGAGCGGCTGCGGGCCCGCCAGCACCAGGGTCTTCTGGCCGGTTCGATAGAACTGGCGGTGGTGTTCGTGCAGTGCTGCCTGGAAGGCCGGCTGGCGAATCGGCAGGCTGTAGCGATTGCCGGCATGGAAGCGGGCGCAAGGATGGTTCCGCGGCAGACTGGCCGCCAGTGGCAGGGCGCTACGCCCGTCGGCGTGTGTCCAGGCGAGGAACTCGGCATGCAGCACCTCGCGCTCCCTTTCCTGGCTCTGCAGCGCTAACGATGGCGCGGCGATCATGTCGCATAGGCGCGCCAAGCCGCCGTCGAAGGCGCTGCGCGGCAGCTCGAAGAAAAAGTCGGTATGACGTTCGCGGGTGGTCGCGTTGACGTCGCCGCCCTGGGCCAGGACGAATGGAATCAGGCCCTGTCCCAAGGGGAAGCTGGCACTGCCGAGGAAGACCAGGTGTTCGAGGAAGTGCGCCAGGCCGGGAAAGGCCTGGGGAGCATCATGGCTGCCCGCATGTATCCGCAGGGCCGCAGCGGCCCTGCCTAGGCCAGGCTGGTGGAGCAGGACCAGTTCCAGGCCATTGTCCAGGCGGGTGCGCAAGGGGCTGGGTCCGGGGGCGGCGAGTCGGCTGTTCATGATCTCAGCGGCTCGTCGCGATGAGCCGGGCATTCTTCTCGTTGCGATAGGTCAGTTGTTCCGGCGGCTTGGCGGCATGCTCCGCTTCTTCCCGGGCCGCCAGTATCTGGCCGTGGTGTGCCGACTTGGCGCAGACCGGGTCGGCGTTGCTGGCGTCGCCGGTGAGCAGGAAGGCCTGGCAGCGGCAACCGCCGAAGTCCTTTTCCTTCTCGTCGCAGGAGCGGCACGGCTCGGGCATCCAGTCGTAGCCACGGAAACGGTTGAAACCGAAGGACTCGTACCAGATATGCCGCAGCGAGTGCTCGCGCACATTCGGGAACTGCACCGGCAACTGGCGGGCGCTGTGGCACGGCAGCGCGGTGCCATCCGGGGTGATGTCGAGGAACAGGCTGCCCCAGCCGTTCATGCAGGCCTTGGGGCGTTCCTCGTAGTAGTCCGGGGTGACGAAGATCAGCTTGCACGGGTGCTTCTCGGCGGCGAGCTTGTCCCGGTACTCATTGGTGATGCGCTCGGCCCGTTCCAGCTGGGCGCGGGTCGGCAGCAACCCGGCGCGGTTCAGCTCGGCCCAGCCGTAGAACTGGCAGGTGGCGAGTTCGACGAAGTCCGCCTCCAGCTCCAGGCACAGTTCGATGATCCGTTCGATGCTGTCGATGTTGTGCCGGTGGATGACGAAGTTCAGCACCATCGGGTAGCCCTGGGCCTTCACCGCGCGGGCCATGGCCAGCTTCTGGGCGAAGGCCTTGCGCGAGCCGGCCAGCAGGTTGTTCACCTCCTCGTCGGCGGCCTGGAAGCTGACCTGGATATGGTCCAGCCCGGCGTCCTTGAAGGCGGCAATGCGCGCCTCAGTGAGGCCGATGCCGGAGGTGATCAGGTTGGTGTAGTAGCCCAGCTCCCGCGCGGCGTGGATCAACTCTTCCAGGTCCTGGCGCACCAGCGGCTCGCCACCGGAGAAGCCGAGTTGCGCCGCGCCCAGCTCACGGCCCTGGCGGAACACCTCGATCCACTGGGCGGTCGTCAGTTCCTCGCCCTGTTTCGCGAAGTCCAGGGGGTTCGAGCAGTACGGGCACTGCAGCGGGCAGCGATACGTCAGCTCGGCCAGCAGCCAGAGCGGCAGGCCGATATTGTGCTCAGCGGAGCTGGATCCAGAACTTTTCACTGGCGACCTCCATGAACTGCACGACGTCATCCGCCAGGTCCGGCGCATCCGGATACTGTGCGCTCAGGTTGCGAATGATCGAGTCGACATCGCGTTGACCGTCGATCTGCGTGGCAATGGCACCGGCACTTTCGTTGAGGCGGATCATCCCTTCCGGGTAAAGCAGCACATGGCAGTTCTGCGCCGGCTCCCACTGCAAACGATAGCCACGGCGAAACTGCGGGATCTGATGGATATCGAACTCGCTCACAGGGCAATCCCCCGGTGCCAGACCCGCTCACGGGTCACCGTGTGGTAAGGCGGACGGTCCAGTTCGTAGGCCATGCTCATCGCATCGAGCATGCTCCAGAGCACGTCCAGCTTGAATTGCAGGATCTCCAGCATGCGTTGCTGGGCTTCCCAGGTGCGGTAATGCTCGAGGGTGATGCGCAGGCCGTGCTCGACATCGCGACGCGCCTCCTTCAGGCGCTTTCTGAAGTAGTCGTAGCCAGTCGGGTCGATCCAGGGATAGTGCTGCGGCCAGCTGTCCAGCCGCGACTGGTGGATCTGCGGCGCGAACAGCTCGGTCAGCGAACTGCTGGCCGCTTCCTGCCAATTGGCGCGACGGGCGAAGTTGACGTAGGCGTCCACCGCGAAACGCACCCCCGGCAACACCAGCTCCTGGGACAGCACCTGCCCGCGGTCGAGGCCCACCGCCTCGGCCAGGCGCAGCCAGGCCTCGATGCCACCTTCCTCGCCGGGCGCGCCATCGTGGTCCTGGATGCGCTGGATCCATTCGCGGCGGGTATCGCGGTCCGGGCAGTTGGCCATGATGGCGGCGTCCTTCAGCGGGATGCACACCTGGTAGTAGAAGCGGTTGGCCACCCAGCCCTGGATCTGCGCGCGGCTCGCACGGCCTTCGTACATCGCCCGGTGGTACGGGTGGTGGATGTGGTAACAGGCACCCTTGGCGCGCAGGGCCTGCTCGAACTCGGCGGGGCTCATGGCTGGCTGGTTCATCTCGGGCTCCCTTACAACTCGATGCTCATGCCGTCCCAGGCCACTTCGATGCCGTGGCGGCCCAGTTCAGCGCGCTCGCGGGAATCGACGTCGAGGATCGGGTTGGTGTTGTTGATGTGAATGAGCACCTTGCGCGGGCCCGAAATTCCGTCGAGCACTTCGATCATGCCGCCCGGGCCGCTCTGTGGCAGGTGGCCCATCTCGCTGCCGAGCTTGTCGCCGACCTCGCAATGGCGCATTTCGTCGTCACGCCACAGCGTGCCGTCCACCAGCAGGCAGTCGGCGCGGCGCATCCAGCCGAGCAGTGTCTCATCCACCTGGCCCAGGCCCGGGGCGTAGAACAGGCTGCCGCCGCTCGCCAGGTCCTCAATGAACAGGCCGATGTTGTCGCCGGGGTGCGGGTTGCCGCGATGCGGCGAGTACGGCGGCGCACTGCTGCGCAGGGGGATGGCGGTGAACTTCAGGCCAGTACAGGCGGGAATCTCGAACACCGGACTGGCCAGGTCGATGGGGTGCCACGCCAGCCCGCCGTTCCAGTGCTGGAGCATGGTGAAGAGCGGGAAGCCGGTGCTGAGGTCCTGGTGGACCATCTCAGTGCACCAGACCTGGTGCGGACAGCCCTCGCGCAAGCTGAGCAGGCCAGTGACGTGATCGATCTGGCTGTCCATCAGGATGATCGCGGCAATGCCCGTGTCGCGCACACGGCGCGCCGGCTGCAGCGGCGGGAAGGCCTCCAGCTGGGCACGGATATCAGGCGAGGCGTTGCACAGCACCCAGTCGACGCCATTGGCGCTGAGGGCGATGGAGGACTGGCTGCGCGGCTGCGCCCGGACCTTGCCGCTGCGCACGCCACGGCAGTTGTGGCAATTGCAGTTCCACTGGGGGAAACCACCACCGGCGGCCGAGCCGAGAATCTGGATATGCATGGCGAATACGACCTGCCTTGGAATCCTGCAGGAAAAAGGACCCCGGTAAACCGGGGTCAAGCAAGGACGCTGTGCCGGTGGAGGCCAGCTCAGCGCCGTGGAGCATCAGCGGTTGGCGAAGTACAGGGTCACTTCAAAGCCAATGCGCATGTCGGTGTAGCTGGGTTTGGTCCACATGGGTCGAATCCTCTCTTTTGTTATTGCGTGGGGTGAATCGACGAAATCTTCGTCTGTGCTGGCCAGGCAAGGCGGTGCGGTCGCGGCCGCCTTGCCTGGTCCGATCACGGTTTTTCTTTCGCAGCGGTCGACTGCTGCTCCTTCGTGTAGTCCGCGTACTCGCGACTCATGACGTAGGCCTTGATTTTTTCGACCTCGTCCGCCGTCAAAGTGTCCCCGAAGGATGGCATGCCCAGAGGACGCAGCACGCCTTCCCGGACGATCTGCTGGAACAGGCTGCGGCGCGACTCGTCGGATTTGCGCAGGTCAGGCACCAGCCCGCCGCTCATCGCCCCGACGCCATGGCACACGGAGCAGTAGCTGCCGTACAACTGCTGGCCAGCTTTAAGGTCGGCTTCACTGGCGTGGACCGGTTGCGGGATGCGGGTGAGGGCGGCGACTTGTTTCTCCGGAAGCGGCGGCAGGCTGGCCTTGCCGTCCAGCTTGAACACCAGCAGGCGGCTGACGTTGCCGACGCCCGGCGCTTTCGCCGCATCGCCGCCAATCAGCGGGGCGACACCGCCCCAGCCGGCCATGATCGCCACGTACTGTTCGCCCTTGTAGCTGTAGGTCATGGGCGCGGCGACGATGCCGGTCTGGGCGGCGAAGGACCAGAGCTGCTTGCCCTTGTCGGCCGAGTAGGCCACCAGGTTGCCGGCGGCCGTGCCCTGGAACACCAGGTTACCCGCGGTGCTCAGGGTGCCGCCGTTCCAGTAGTGCGGGTAGGGCACGCGCCAGGCTTCCTTCTGCTTCACCGGGTCCCAGGCCAGCAGCGCACCGGACACCGCCTCGCGCGGAATCTCGGTGGCGTCGGAGAAACCGGCACCGGTGTTGAAACCCTTGCGGCGAACGAAGTCCTTGCCTTCGTTGCGGTAGACGCCTGGGATTTCCTGGTAGGGGATGTACACCAGTCCGGTCTGCGGGTTGTAGGACATCGAGTGCCAGCTGTGGGCGCCGAACGGGCTCGGCCACATCACCACGGGCTCTTTCTCGTAGCGCGCACCCGGTACCTCCACCGGACGGCCGGTCGCCAGGTCGACGCGCTCGGCCCAGGTCACCTTGCCGAACTTCTCGGCGGACAGGAGCTTGCCGGTTTCGCGATCGAGCACGTAGAAGAAACCGTTCTTCGGCGCCTGCATGATCACCTTGCGGGGCTTGCCGTCGAGCTCCAGGGTCGCCAGGGTGAGTTGCTGGGTCGCGGTGAAGTCCCAGGTCTCGCCCGGGGTGGTCTGGTAGTGCCAGGCCAGTTTGCCGGTGTCCGGGTCCACGGCGAGGATCGACGACAGGTAGAGGTTGTCGCCACCGCCAGGGCTGCGCAGTTCTCGGTTCCACGGCGAGCCGTTGCCGGTGCCGATGTAGAGCAGCTCCAGGTCGGGGTCGTAGGCCATGCCGTCCCAGACGGTGCCACCACCGCCGCCTTTCCAGTACTCGTCGCCTTTCCAGGTCTTGGCTGCTTCGGCCAGCTCCGGATGCTCGTAGGGCTTGGCCGGGTCGCCGGGCACGGTGTAGAAGCGCCAGGCCATCTTGCCGGTCTCGGCGTCGTAGGCGGAGAAGTAGCCGCGCACGCCATACTCCGCGCCGCTGGTGCCGATGATCACCTTGCCCTTCACCACGCGCGGCGCGCCGGTGATGGTGTAGGGCTTGCTGTTGTCGGTGGTCTGCTGGCTCCAGACTTCCCGGCCGGTCTTGGCGTCCAAGGCGATCAGGCGGCCATCGAGAGTGCCGATGTAGATCTTGCCATTCCACAGCGCGACGCCGCGGTTGACGGCATCGCAGCAAGCGTCGCGGGCCTTGCCGCGTTCGATCTGCGGATCGAAGGTCCAGAGGACCTTGCCAGTGGCCACGTCGACGGCGATGGCGCGGCTCCAGGAAAGCGAGGCGTAGAGCACGCCGTCGGAGAACAGCGGGGTCGCTTCCAGTCCACGGTGGTTATCGAGGTCGATGTACC
Source organism: Pseudomonas sp. DY-1 (assembly GCF_003626975.1). Classification (NCBI taxonomy): domain Bacteria; kingdom Pseudomonadati; phylum Pseudomonadota; class Gammaproteobacteria; order Pseudomonadales; family Pseudomonadaceae; genus Pseudomonas; species Pseudomonas sp. DY-1. The sequence goes on from NZ_CP032616.1 coordinate 765,957, forward strand.
AGGAGAGGCCGAGCTTGCCGACGTTGTCGGCAGTGATCTGCTTCAGGGGGCTGAAGCGCTGTTCGTCATAGGTACGACCGTGGCTGAGCCATTCGCTGCCATCTTTCTCGCTGGCGAGAATGGCGGCCTGGTCGACGGGAGCCGCGTAGGCGGCTGGCCCCAGCAGGGCGACGAGCAGGGCGGCGGCGAGGCGGGTACGGTTTCTGTGCATGGGCTGCGTGTTGGACATTTACGCAGGACTCCTTGATGTGCTTGTTATGGGCGGAGTGCTTTCGCTCATCCGATATGAATCAGGCGGTCGGCTGGCGAAAGGTCAGAACACCTGCAGCAGTCGCAGGTTGATGCGGTTGTCTTCCTCGAACCCGTTCTCGACGGACAGGTCCTGCCCGTAGGTCGCCAGCACCTGGGTGGTGGGCGTGATGAAGTAGGAGGCGCCGATGTTGTATTTGCTGGTATCGGGTTCGTCGTTCAGATCGATGCCGTCGACTTCGTTTTCCCCGCCCCAGGTCCTGGATATGCCTGCACGGATATCGAAGCGCTCAGTGAAGTTGTAGCGCAGGAAAGCCTGGCCCTGATAAAGCTCCGACTGCTTGCGTGTCACGCTGTCCGGACCGTAGTCGTCGTTGTCGCCGAAGAAGGTCACGTCGCCCACCAGATCAAGGGTTAGCTTGTCGGTGAGGCCGGTGATGTAGCCGGCCTGGAGGGTGAACTTCCAGCGGTTCTCGCCGAGGTTTATCGGCTGGTCGTTGTCGTAGCTGCCGGTCGGCGCAAAGATGAACGGCGTGATACCGAAGTAGCGACGCTTGGCCGGGTCGTTCACCAGCCAGATGGTGGACGCGAGGATCAGGTCGCCGGTGCCGCTATCGCTCCCCAGGCCCTTGAGATCGTCCTTGGCACGCAGATTGCCAAAGGGCAGGAGAAACTGCGGATCGATGATGTAGTCGCCGAGCTTCATGAAGTGCACACCCCGGAGGATGCCCACGTCCGAATCCAGGCCTGCGTCGATGGGAGCCTTGTGGCCGTTGGCGTACAGCGCGTTGCGTTCGGCGTGTTGGTAATACAGCAGGCCGAGGTTGGTGCCTTCGGGCAAGGCCGTGTAGTCGCCTGCATCCACATCCAAAGCGTGGGCGGCAGGGGTGAATCCGGCTGCGAGACCGAGGCTGGTGGTCAGGGCCAGGGCCCTGGAAACAGCGGTCTTGTGCGTGCTGCTGGAACAGGCGAGACGAGCTTTACCGCTCTTCGTCATGACATCACCTTTTATTGTTTTTGTTTATCATTGATTGCTGTTCTCTGGCCTTTACTTGAAAGAACAACCAGAAACGCATCAGCTGTTCAGCAGGACCTGTGCCATATTGTTTTAAGTTCTAATTAGTGCTTGAAAATCAATGGCTTGTATAAAAATGCAATTGGCGGTTGGAAGTTCCAGGAAGGTTGCACCGTCTCGCTGTCTCACTCTGAGCCAGTTGCAGGGCGGCAATGCTGTACCGGTCTGATACAACCGTTTCGAGGATGAGCCATGAGCAAGCCCGATGACCCCATTCCCGCCACTGAAGGCAGGACGGTTCTCATGTCGCCTGAGGGCCGCAGGCCGGCCTTCGGATCGCAGTTGATCGCACGCTCGTGGGAGCGCTCCCAGCATTACGGAATTTCGCCTCGCGACCGGGTGCTCTTCGATGCTCCGGTCGTGGTCCGTCCAAAGGACATCCAGGAACACGGAGGGACGCTTCTCGGCGCCGCGAAGCCCGAGATGGAGCAGTTGCACGGAGCGCTTGCGCCGAAGGACTGGGTACTTGCCTGCATCGACATGGAGGGCGTGGTGCTCAACTCGATCGGCAAGTGCAACAGCGCCAGCCAGGAGCTCAACCAGGTTTTCCGGCCCGGCGCGCAGTTCCTCGAAACGCTGGTGGGCACCACCGGGCCGAGTTGCGCCCTGGAAGAGCGGGAAACCGTCGTCGTGGCTGGCGCCGACCATTACCTGGAGGAGGCCCATGCCTTCACTTGCATGGCCACCCCGATCTTCGGCCTCGATGGCGGAATAGTCGGCGTGCTGGATGCCAGCCGCAAAGGGCCGGCGACTTCCCTCTATTGCCTGGAGTCCCTGGTCATCGCGGCCCGCGCCATCGAACGGCGGATGTTCATGGAGTTGGGGAATGTCCTGCTGGTGCATTTGCACTACCGGCTGGACATTCTCGGCACCCCCATGGAGGGGCTGCTGGCGTTCGATCCGGTCGGAAAGCTGAAAGGGGCCAATCGCATCGCCACGCAGATATTCTCGTCGCCGGGGTTGAAGCGGGGCATGGATTTCAACGAGCTGTTCGACATGCCTTTCGCCCATGCCGTCTGCTATCGCCGCTACGACCTCAGCGTGCCATTCCGCATGCAGACCCAGTGGGGCTGCCAGCTGCACGCCTGCCTCACCACCTCACCGGAGAAGAAGGCCAGTCAGTTGCAGGAGCCGCCGCGCACCTTCACCACCGCCGAGCGCCGCCCCCTCGCCGTGCAGGGGCCGTGCCTCGAAGACCCGGCGGTCAGTTCTGCGCTGGAGCGTGCCCGCAAGGCCTTCGCACGGGATATCCCGGTGCTGATCAACGGCGAGACCGGCACCGGCAAGGAGGTGTTCGCACGCCTGCTGCACGAGGGCAGTGCCCGCGCCAGTGGTCCCTTCGTGGCGATCAACTGTTCGTCGATTCCGGCGAGCCTGATCGAATCGGAGCTGTTCGGTCATGTTGAGGGTGCCTTCACCGGCAGCCGCAAGGGCGGGGCGGCCGGCAAGATCGAGCAGGCGCACCAGGGCACCCTGTTCCTCGACGAGATCGGCGACATGCCGCTGGAACTGCAGGGGCGCCTGTTGCGCGTGCTGCAGGAGCGGAGCCTGAGCCGTCTCGGCAGCACTGCCGTTATCAAAGTGGATTGCGCGCTGATCTGTGCCACCCACCGAGATCTGGCACAGCTGTCGCAGGAGCAGGGTTTCCGTGAGGACCTCTACTACCGGATTAACGGTTTGCGGGTCACCTTGCCGGCCCTGCGCGAACGTACCGATCTGGCGCTACTGATCCAGCGCTTGCTGCAGAGCGAGACGGCATCCCATGCGCCGCTGGCGTTGGAGGAATCCGCATTGCAGGCCCTGCTGAGCTACAGCTGGCCGGGGAATATCCGGCAGCTCCATCAGACGCTCCGGCTCGCTGCCGCGCTGGCCGAAGACGAGGGTTGGATCGGGCTTCGACACTTGCCCGACGAAGTGCTGCCGGCCATCGCGAAGGCGTCGGCAAGCCGGGCAGAACCGGCGCCGGCCGCCGCACCTCAATCACTGGCGGGGGATACCTTGCTGGCATCCGAGCAGCGCGCGATCCGTGCCGCCATCGATGCCTGCCAGGGCAATCTCTCGGCTGCCGCCCGTAGCCTGGGGATTGGACGGGCAACCTTGTACCGCAAGCTGAAGGCGATGGGAGAGGAGTGAGGTTCAGGGCAAGACCGCACGCGGCAACGGGTGCAGCCTTGCCGTCTGGTCGGCGCGTCAGCGGGCAGTGGTCGGGTCGATGATTCCGCGAACTTCGGAGACACGATTGGCCGGGAAGCCACCTTGCTCGGCATGTTCGCGGACCAGTTCTTCGTTATCCGCGCGGTACACGCAATAGACCTTGTCGTCCGTCACGTAGCTGTGCAGCCACTGAATCTGTGGCCCCATGGCGCTGAGCACGGCGCATGACTTCTGCGAGATGGCCTGAAGCTCCTTGATCGTGAGCTTTCCCGCATCGGGGATGTCGCGTTCGATGACGTAGTTCGGCATGGTTTTTTCCTTCTTGTTGTGGGTTGTCTGGTGACGCTTGTGTCGTAGGGTGGATGGCGCTTTTTTCACCCACACAACGGTGTCGGACCGGGTGCCGAATGGTCGCTTGGCACCCTTGTTGGAGCGAATTCATTCGCGATTGAAATCGCTCCCACAGGAGCCCTCAGAGCTTGATCAGCACCGACTTCAGCTCGGTGTAGTGCTCGATGGCTGCCGCGCCCATTTCGCGGCCGACGCCGGAGAGCTTGTAGCCGCCGAAGGGCAGGGCCGGGTCGAGGGCGCTGTGGCAGTTGACCCAGACCGAGCCGGACTTGATGCGCGGAATCATCCGGTGCACCGCCGAGAGGTCGTTGGACCAGATGCTGGCGCCGAGGCCGTAGGGGTTGTCGTTGGCCATGCGCACCACTTCGTCGATGTCGTCGAAGGGCATGGCCACCAGCACCGGGCCGAAGATTTCTTCCTGCACCAGGCGGTGCTGCTGGTCGACGTCGACGATCACGGTCGGCTTGACGAAGTAGCCGGGGCCGAAGCCTTCGCCGCCGCAGGCGATGGTGGCGCCCAGTTCGCGGCCGAGGTTGATGTAGCCGGTGACGCGGTCCTGCTGCTTGGCGGAGACCAGCGGGCCCATCTGCACGCTGGGATCGAGGCCGTTGCCGAGCTTCATGCCGTTGGCGATGCCAGCGATGTCGGCGATCACGTTGTCGAAGTGCTTGCGGTGCACATACAGGCGCGAGCCGGCGCAGCAGACCTGGCCCTGGTTGAAGAAGATCGCGCTGGCGGCTCCGGCGGCGGCTTCGGCGAGGTTGGCGTCGGGCATGACGATGGTCGGCGACTTGCCGCCGAGTTCCAGGGTCACGCGGGTCATGTTGTCCATGGCCGCCTTGCCGATCTGCTTACCGACTTCGGTGGAGCCGGTGAAGGTCAGCTTGTCCACGCCCGGATGGCGGGTGAGGGCGACGCCGGCATTCAGGCCGGTGCCGGTGATGACGTTGAACACCCCGGCCGGGTAGCCGGCTTCCAGCACCAGTTCGGCCAGCTTGAGGGCGGTCAGCGGGGTTTCATCGGCGGGCTTGAGGATCACGGTGCAGCCGGTGGCGAGCGCCGGGCCGAGCTTCCAGCAGGCCAGCAGCAGGGGGAAGTTCCAGGCGACGATGGCGCCGACCACGCCCACCGCTTCGCGGCGGATGTAGCCGTGGAACTGGTCGCCCGGCATCAGCGGCAGGGACGGGTCGACCGTGGTGCCTTCGATCTTGGTGGCCCAGCCGGCCATGTAGCGGAGGAAGTCGATGGCCAGTTGCACGTCCATGACCTGGGCCACGGCGGCGCTCTTGCCGTTGTTCAGGCACTCCAGTTCGGCGAGTTCCTGGGCGTCGCGCTCCATCAGGTCGGCCAGGCGCCACAGCAGGTTCTGCCGCTCGCGCGGACGCATGCGGCTCCAGGCGGAATCATCGAAGGCCTGGCGCGCGGCCTGCACGGCGCGGTCCACATCCTCGGCGGTGGCGGAGGGCACTTCACCGAGGATTTCGCCGGTCGCAGGATTACGGAAACTCATGGTGTTGCCGCTGGCGGCGTCCTGCCATTGGGCACCGATCAGCATCCGATGGGGGCGGTCCAGGAAGGAGCGGGTTTGCGGAAGAATTGGGGGAGTCTGCATGGGCGGGGCCTCTTGTTGTTGGTGTCTGGCCCAGCGGGAGCAAGGCCTGTGCCAGCGCCCCTGCAGGCCAGGCAGGACGCCGGGCGCGGAGGTAGAGACGTCCTCTGCGCAACGCATCGATTCGGCAGGGTTGTGCCGGACTGGGGCAGGTGTCTCTGAATGAGACAGCCCGGCTGTCTCGCTTCAGCCGGGCCGGTTCGGAGCGAAGCCGTAGATGCCAGCGTGGGGCTACACCCGGAACTGTTTCAGGGTCTGGTTCAACTGGTTGGCCAGCGTTCCGAGCTGATGGCTCGCCGCATTGGACTGGCTGGCGGCGAGGGCACTTTCCTCCGCCAGGGAGGCCGCCTGCGTCACGTTCAGGTTGATGTCCTCGACCACCTGGGACTGCTCCAGGGTGGCGCTGGCAATCGAGGCGTTCAGGCCTGTCAGGTTACGCAGCGACTGGGCAATCTGCTCCAGGCTCCGGCCTGCCAGGCGAGCCTGTTCGACGGTCAGCGCCGACGCCTGGCTGCTTTCGTCGATGACCTGCACGGCGGCTTCGGAGTTGGCTTGCAGGCGCTCGATCATCGTCTGGATTTCGGCAGTTGATTTCTGCGTGCGTTGCGCCAGCAGCCGCACCTCGTCGGCGACCACGGCGAAGCCGCGCCCCTGTTCACCGGCGCGCGCGGCTTCGATGGCGGCGTTAAGGGCCAGCAGGTTGGTCTGTTCGGCGATGGCGCGGATGACTTCCAACACGGTGCCGATCTGCGCGCTTTCATGGGCCAGGGACTGGATGACGTCGACCGCCTTGCCGATGGTGCCCGAGAGCTGGTCGATTTGTTGCAGGCTGCTGCCGATATTGTCCTGGGCACGCAGCGCTTGTTCTTCGGCGTCGAGCATTTCGCTGGAGGCTTGTTCGGCGTTACGCGCCACCTCCTGCACGGCATAGGAAAGCTCCTGGACCGCGGTGGCGACCAATTCCATCTGTTGCGATTGTTGCTGGCTCTGGCGCTGGGTGTCGTCGGCGATGACCCCCAGGGATTGTGAGGCACGGTCGAGCGAGTCGGCGGTTTCCAGCGAATGGCCGATGACGCCGCGCAGCTTGCGGGTGAAGGCGTTGAAATGTGTGCCCAGGGCGGTCAACTCGTCACTCCAGTGTTCATCGAGACTACGGGTGAGGTCAGCCTCGCCGCTGGCGATGTTGGCCATGGCATTGACCGCCTGGTCCAGCGGTGAAGCGATGCTGCGGGCGATCAGCATGATCAGGACGGAGAGCAGCAGGCCCGTCAGCAACAGGATGCCGAGGGTGTTGAGGGCGTGCGCGCGGAACTCGACCTGCACGTCGTCGACGTAGATGCCCGAGCCGACTATCCAGCCCCAGGGCTGGAACAGTTCGACGTAGGAGACCTTCGGCACCGGCTCGTCGGAGCCGGGACGCGGCCAACTGTAATGGACCAGACCGGCGCCATCGCGCTTGGCGACAGCCACCATGTCGTCGAACAGCCGTTTGCCGTCCGGGTCCCGCGTGCCGGTCATGACCTTGCCTTCGACCTTGGCGCTGGGGTGCATGACCATGCGCGTGTCCAGGCCCTCTAGCCAGAAATAGTCTTCACCGTTGTAGCGCAGGCTGCGCATCAGTTCGATGGCCTGCCGCTGGGCTTCTTCGCGGCTGAGCTTGCCGGTGCTTTCCAGCCCCTGGTAGTAGCGCAGGATGCTGCCGGCGGTCTCGACGACATGGCGGGTCTTCAGGGCCTTGGCGGCGTGCAGGTCGGAGAGGTTCTGGCTGAGCATCAGCCCGGCCAAGGCGAGCAGTACCAGCAGGGAGGTCGAAAGGATCAGCCACAGGCGGTGACTAATAGCGATATGGCGCAGGTTGGGCATGGCAGTTGGCTTCTTGTTGTGGGTCTCCGGCGGCCGGAGCAAGGCCTGTGCCAGTCATGGACCTTGTCGAACTGGCGTGTGCGGGCCATCAGGCTGGGGTCGTTCCCAGGCAGGGCTGCCGGCTCCGATTGAGACACCGGGTTGTCTCATGCCACCGCAAGACAGCGTGTGGAGGAAGGGTGAAATCGAGCCCGAAAAAAACCGGGCGCTCCACGGGAGCGGAGACGCCCGGAAAACGTGGGTGACTCAGAGTTGATAGCTGGCCAGTTCGCGGGCAATCACGAGGCGCTGCACTTCGCTGGACCCTTCGTAGATCTGCGTGATTCGCGCATCCCGGTAGTACTTCTCCACCGGGTAGTCCTCCAGGTAGCCATAGCCGCCATGGACCTGGATGGCGCTGGAGCACACCTGCTCGGCGATTTCCGAGGCGAACAGCTTGGCCTGCGAGGCTTCCGACAGGCAGGGGAGGCCGGCGCTCTTCAGGCGAGCGGCATGCAGGATCATCAGGTGAGCGGCATTGATGCGGGTCTGCATGTCCGCCAGCAGGTTGCCGATGCTCTGGTGCTCAATGATCGGCTTGCCGAACTGCACCCGCTCGCGTGCATAGCCCAGCGCCGCTTCGAAGGCCGCCCGGGCAATGCCGAGGGCCTGGGCAGCGATGCCGATGCGGCCACCTTCGAGGTTCGACAGGGCGATAGCGAGGCCTTTGCCGCGTTGGCCCAACAGGTTGGCTTCCGGCACCACGCAGTTGCTCAGGGTCACGGCGCAGGTGTCCGAGGCCTTGATGCCCATCTTGTGTTCGCTGCGGTCGACGTCGAAACCGGGCGTGTCCGTGGGTACCAGGAAGGCGGAGAGGCCTTTCTTGCCCAGCTCCGGGTCGGTCACTGCGAAGACAATGGCGAGCTTGGCCCGTTTGCCGTTGCTGACGAACTGCTTGGCGCCGTTGAGCACCCAGTGGCCATCCACCAGCTCGGCACGGGTGCGCAGGTTGTGCGCCTCGGAGCCCGCCTGGGGTTCGGTCAGGCAGAAGCAGCCTATCGCCGCGCCACTGGCCAGGGCCGGCAGCCACTGGTCCTTCTGCGCCTCGCTACCGTAGTTGAGGATCGGGCCGCAGCCGACCGAGTTGTGGATGCTCATCAGCGCACCGAGGGCGGCGTCGCCGGCGGAGATTTCCTCTACCGCCAGGGCGTAGGCGACATAGTCGATGTAGGTGCCGCCCCACTGCTCTGGCACCACCATGCCGAGCAGGCCCAGTTCGCCCATCTGGCGTACCAGTTCGTCGTCGATCCAGCCGGCCTTTTCCCAGGCCTGGGCGCGGGGTGCCACTTCAGCGCGGGCAAAATCTCGCGCCATGTCGCGGATCATGCGCTGTTCTTCGGTGAGTTCGAGGTCATGCATCGTGCTTGTTCTCCCGCAGGATGGCACCGTCAGGCGGTGCGAAGAGGTTTGCTGGCTGCGCTCGGGAAGCCGCTGAAGAAGGACAGCACCCGTTCTTGCGTCAGCTCCGCCAGGGTCGGCGGGTTCCAGCGTGGCGTCTTGTCCTTGTCGATGATCAGGGCGCGGATACCCTCGATCAGGTCGCCCTTGTCGAACCACTGGTCGTCCAGGTGCAGCTCCAGGGCGAAGCAATCACCCAGCGACAGATGACGGCCCCGGCGCAGCAGTTCCAGGGTCACGGCCATCGCCAGGGGAGAGCGGCTGTCCAGCACGCGCACGGTTTCCTCGGCCCAGTCGGAGTATTCAGCGCAATCCTCGGCCAGCAGCGATTGGCGGATGGCAGTGATATCCGGCAGTGAGAAATGCCGGTCGATAGCCGGTCGCAGCGCTTTCAGCTCCGAGCCGGGAATGCGCTCGGCGGCCAGGCAACCGAGTAACTGCGCGAGGTTCTCCCTCGGCGCATAGCTCCATTTCAGGGTGTCCAGTGCCTGGTCCAGCTCCGCGATGCGTTCGCTGGGCAGGCAGTAGTCGGCGAAGCCGGCATACAACGCATCGGCCGCGCGCACCTGGCAGCCGGTGACGCCCAGGTAGATACCCAGCTCGCCCGGCAGGCGAGGCAGGAAGTAACTGCCGCCGACGTCCGGGAAGAAGCCGATGCCGACCTCCGGCATGCCCATGCGGGTGCGCTCGGTGATGACGCGCAATGAGGCGGCCTGCGCCAGTCCCATGCCGCCGCCGAGGACGAAACCGTCCAGCAGCGCCAGGACCGGCTTGGCGTAGTTGTGCAGGTACTCGTCGAGCGCATACTCCTCTTCGAGGAACACCTTGTGCTGGTTGTCACCGGCTGCATGGCTCTCGTACAGCATGCGGATGTCGCCACCCGCGCAGAAGGCCTTCTCACCGGCGCCGCGAATGACCACGGCGACGATGTCCGGGTCCAGCTCCCAGGCCCACAGGTGACGATGTAGCTGGCGCACCATGGGCAGGGTCAGGGCATTGAGCCCGGCCGGGCGGTTCAGCGTGAGGTGGCCGACGCGGTTGCGCACGCTGGCCAGGATGGGCGCCTCGTCACTCATGCTCAGGCTTCCCGACGGAACAGGTTGATGATCGCGGAGAAGTCGAGCCCGCCGTACCCTTGCAGGCTGAAGGTCTGATACAGCTGCTGGGCGGCGGCGCCGAGCACGACCGGTTGTTTCGCGTGGCGCGCGGCCTCGGTGGCCAGTCCCAGGTCCTTGAGCATCAGGTCGGTGCCGAAGCCGCCGCTGTAACCGCGCGAGGCGGGGGCATTTTCCAGTACGCCGGGGAACGGGTTGTTGATCTCCGAGCTCCAGCAGCGGCCGCTGGAGGTGTTGATGATGCCCGCCAGCACTTTTGCATCCATGCCGAGGGCGACGCCCAGAGCCATGGCTTCGGCGACGCCGACCATGGAGATGCCGAGCAGCATGTTGTTGGCGATCTTGGCGACTTGGCCGTTGCCGGTGTCCCCACAGTGGACGATGTTCTTGCCCATGGCGGCGAGCAGCGGGTGGGCCTGGTCGAAGGCGCTGGCCGTGCCGCCGACCATGAAGGTCAGGGTGCCGGCCGCTGCACCGCCGGTGCCGCCGGAGACCGGCGCATCGAGCATGGGATTGCCCTGGGCGGCGGCCGCCTTGGCGACGTCGCGGGCACTCAGTGGGTCGATGGTGGAGCTGTCGATCAGCAGTACACCCGGGCCGATGTTGGCCAGCAGCCCATCGACGCCCAAGTAGACGGCCTTCACGTGAGCGGCGGTGGGCAGCATGGTGATGATCGCGGCAACACCGTCACGGGCGAGCTCCGCCGGGCTGTTGGTCGTACGCGCACCGAGCTCCACGAGCGCGGCAGTCGCCAGCGGCGAGGGGTCGAACACGGTGAGCGTGTGGCCGGCCTTGAGCAGGTTGCGGGCCATGGGGCCGCCCATGTTGCCGAGACCAAGAAATCCGATATGCATGCTGGTGTCCTCTTGAAATTGGGCCGGGAGGGCGGTCAACGGTGGGTGAAGTTCGGTGCGCGCTTTTCCACGAAGGCATTCATGCCTTCCTTCTGGTCGGCGCTGGCGAACAGCGAATGGAACAGCCGCCTTTCGAAGCGCACGCCTTCATTGAGTCCCAGCTCGAAGGCGCGGTTGACGCACTCCTTGGTCATCATGGCGGCGGGCAGCGATTTACTGGCTATTCCACGGGCCGCGGCCAGGGTCTCGTCCAGCAGGGCTTCGGCTGGCAGGACGCGGGCTACCAGGCCGGCGCGTTCAGCTTCCTCAGCGGTCAGCTGGCGGCCGGTGAGGCACAGTTCCATCGCCTTGGACTTACCCAGGGCATGGGTCAGGCGCTGGGTGCCACCGATGCCCGGGATCACGCCCAGGGTCAGCTCCGGAAGGCCGAAGCGGGCGTTCTCGGCGGCGTAGATGAAGTCGCACATCAGCGCCAGCTCGCAGCCGCCGCCCAGGGCGTAGCCGGCGACCGCCGCGATCAGCGGCTTGCGCCGTGCGCCGATGCGGTCGGCGGCGGCGAAGAAGTCATCCAGGTAGATCTGCGGGAAGCCGAAGGCGGACATCTCCTTGATGTCGGCACCGGCGGCGAAGGCTTTGGCCGACCCGGTGATCACCAGGCAGCCGACCTCCGGATCGGCCTCCAGGCCGTCAAGGGCCTGGTTCAGCTCGGCGACCAGCTGCGAGTTGAGGGCGTTGAGCGCCTTGGGGCGGTTCAGCGTGATCAGGCCGACGCGGTCCTGCACGGAGACCAGGATGGTTTCGTATTCCATGGCATTACTCCAGGCGGGCCGGCGCGAGGCGCCGGCCCGGAGGGATCATTTCAGGGTGATGGTGGTGTTCACCGCGCCGCCGACATCGTCTTCATCGAACCAGCGTTGGGTGATGGTCTTGGTCTGGGTGTAGAACAGCACCACCTGCTTGCCGTAGGGGCCGAGGTCACCCAGCTTGGAGGCGCGGGAGCCGCTGAAGGAGAACAGCGGGACCGGCACCGGGATCGGTACGTTGATGCCGACCTGGCCGACGTCGATCTCTTCCTGGAAGTGCCGCGCGGCAGCACCGGAGCGGGTGAATAGAGCGGTGCCGTTGCCGTTGGGGTTGGCGTTGATGAAGGCGATGGCCTCATCCAGGCTGGCGGCGTTCACCACGCAGAGCACCGGCCCGAAGATTTCTTCGCGGTAGATGGTCATTTCCGTGGTCACGCCGGAGAAGATGGTCGGGCCGACGAAGTTGCCGTCCTCATAGCCAGGTACGCTCGGGTTGCGGCCATCGAGCACCAGCTTGGCGCCTTCCTCGATACCCGTGGCGATCAGGCCACTGATGCGGTCCAGTGCGGAGCAGGAGACCACTGGGCCGATGTCGGTGCCCGGCTCGACACCGGCACTCACCTTGAGGGTCTTGGCCTTTTCCACCAGGTCCGGCAGCCAGGCTTGCGCCTCGCCCACCAGGATCACCACCGGCAGGGCCATGCAGCGCTGGCCGGCGGCGCCGAAGGACGCGCCCAGCAGGTTATTCAGGGTCTGCTGCTTGTTGGCGTCGGGCAGGACGATGGCGTGGTTCTTCGCGCCCATCATGCATTGCGCACGCTTGCCGTTCAGCGAGGCGCGGTTGTAGACGTGGGTGCCGACCTTGGTGGAGCCGACGAAGGACACAGCCTTGATGTCCGGGTGGTCGCAGATCAGGTTCACCGCATCGACGCCGCCGTGGATCACGTTCAGCACGCCTTTCGGGATGCCGGCTTCCAGCGCCAGTTCGACCAGGCGCATGGTCACCAGCGGGTCCTGCTCGGAGGGCTTGAGGACGAAGGTGTTGCCGCAGGCGATGGCCATGGGGAACATCCACAGCGGAATCATCGCCGGGAAGTTGAACGGGGTGATGCCGGCGCACACGCCGATCGGCTGCAGCAGGGTGTAGGTGTCCACGCCGTTGGCGACGTTGTTGGCCAGTTCGCCCATCTGCAGGGTGCCGATGTTGGCGGCGTGTTCTACCACTTCAAGGCCACGAAAGACGTCGCCCTCAGCGTCCGGCAGGGTCTTGCCCTGTTCGGCGGTGAGCAGGGCGGCCAGCTCCTTGATGTTCTCGCGGATCAGCTGCTGGTACTTGAGGAAGATGCGGGCGCGTGCGCCGATCGGGGTCTTGCGCCAGGTCTTGAAGGCGTCCTGGGCGGCGGCAACAGCGGCGTTCATCTCGTCCTGGGTGGCGAAGGGTACGCGGGCCAGGACTTCCTGGGTCGCCGGGTTGACCACGTCGCGCCACTGCTGGGACTTGGATTCGACGAATTCACCGTTGATGAGCAGCTTGACGCTGGGAACGCTGGAAGAGGTCATGTATGGGTCCTGCCTGCTTTCGTTGGGTCGAGTGAGGCCCCTCGGGCAAGTCGTCCGAGCGGTCGGGGTATTAGTGGGAGGGCCGGCGAACCGGCCCGGAATCAGCCCTTGAGCTGCGGGAAGTCTTCTTCGAAGTACTCGCCGGCGCCCCGTGCATCGCCCTGGCGGCGTTGCACTTCCATTTGCCGCAGTTCCACGCGGCGGATCTTCCCGGAAATGGTCTTGGGCAGTTCGCTGACGAACTCGATGCGGCGCACACGCTTGTAGGGCGCCAGGTGCTCGCGGGCGAAGGCGAGGATGCTCAAGGCCAGTTCGGCGCTGCCGGGCTCGTCGTGGGCGAGGATCAGGAAGGCCTTGGGCACCGCCAGGCGCACCGGGTCGGGGCTGGGCACGATGGCCACTTCCATGACGGCGGGATGCTCGATCAGCGCGCTTTCCAGTTCGAAGGGGCTGATGCGGTAGTCGGAGGCCTTGAACACGTCATCGGCACGGCCGACGAAGGTGATGTAGCCGTCTTCGCAGATCTGCGCGGTGTCGCCGGTGCGGTAGTAACCGTCGCGCATCACTTCGGCGGTCTTCTCCGGGTTGTCTTCGTAGCAGAGCATCAGGCCCAGCGGACGGACTTCCAGCGGCAGGGCCACTTCGCCTTCGTTGGCGGGCTGGCCGTCAGGGTCGAGCATGGTCACCTGGTAGCCGGGTAGCGGTCGGCCCATGGAGCCTGGCTTGAGCTTCTGGCCAGGGGTATTGCCGACCAGGGCGGTGGTTTCCGACTGGCCGAAGCCATCGCGCAGGTCGAGGCCCCAGGCGTGCTGGACCTGCTCGATGATTTCCGGGTTGAGCGGCTCGCCAGCGCCCACCAGTTCACGCAGGCGCAGGCGGCTGCGGTAGCTGGCCAGGTCTTCCTGGATCAGCATGCGCCACACGGTGGGCGGTGCGCACAGGCTGGTGACGCCGTAGCGCTCCAGCACGCCGAGCAAGGCCGGGGCGCTGAAGCGCGCGACGTTGTGGATGAAGATGCACGCACCGGCGTTCCAGGGGGCGAAGAAGCAGCTCCAGGCATGCTTGGCCCAGCCCGGGGAAGAGATGTTCAGGTGCAGGTCGCCAGGTTGCAGGCCGATCCAGTACATGGTCGACAGGTGACCGACCGGGTAGCTCTGGTGGCTGTGCAGCACCATCTTCGGTTTTGAGGTGGTGCCGGACGTGAAGTACAGCAGCATCGGGTCGGTGGCGAGCGTCACGCCCTCGGCCTGGAACTCGGCCGGGTATTGCTCCGCCGCGCTGTGCGGCGTCCAGTCCGATGCATCACCGCCGACGCTTATGCGGGTGAGGCCTTCGGCCAGGCCATTGAATTTTTCCAGGTGCGCGCCGCCGGCTACTACATGGTTGATCCGGCCGCGCTCGATGCGATCGCGCAGGTCCTCGGAGGTGAGCAGGGCGGTGGCGGGGATCACTACGGCGCCAAGCTTGAAGGCGGCCAGCATGGTCTCCCACAGGGCGATGTCGTTGCCGAGCATCATCAGGATGCGTTGGCCGCGCTTCACGCCCAGGGCTCGCAGGTGGTTGGCGACACGGTTGGAGCGCTCGGACAGCTCCTGGAAGCTATAGCGGCGCTCGCTTCCATTCTCTTCGACTATCCAGAGTGCCGGCGCCTGGTTGTCCTTGGCCATGCCATCGAAATAGTCCAGGGCCCAGTTGAACTCCTTGAGCTGTGGCCAGCGGAAGCCGCGCACGGCGGTGTTGTAGTCGGTGCGGTGGGCCAGCAGGAAGTCACGGGCGGCAAGGAAGGGAAGGCTGTTGTTGTTCATGGTGCGTGCCCTTGATTGTTTTTGTCGGGTCTTTCGGCCGGTGGCCGGGTTGGTGGGTTGAGTATAGGTGGGCGCAAATCAAATAAGAACGAGCAGAAAAACCGGTGCGATGTGCAAAAAAATCATAATTTCATTGAGTGTCTCAAGGGCGGCTGTTCGGCCTTTCGCGAATGAACTCTCTCGCACTGGGTGGATACCGCTTATTGCATCCACCTTGGGGCGCCGGGTTGGAACTTGGGCGATATGCGCAGCACGGCTTTTGTGTAGGAGCGAGCTCTGCTCGCGAACGGTCCTGCTCCGAAGGTTCGCGAGCAGAGCTCGCTCCTACAAATGCTGCGGTACCGACCTTTCGAGGGAGGGTTGGCGTTCGTCGCGTTGGGCTTCGCAGCGCTCAGCGCCAGCCTACGGAAGCCCCTCTCCTTGAAGGGAGAGGGGTGGCGCGTGCGGGCCATCGGCCGCTGCGACCTTGGGTGAGGCCATTACCAGAGTGGCAGTGTGTAGCTGAGGATCAGGCGGTTCTCGTCGAGGTCATTGCCGAAGTTGGTCGAACGTACCGTGGCGTTGCGCCACTTCAGCCCGAGGTTCTTCAGTGGGCCGCTCTGCACCACGTAGGCGATATCGGTGTCGCGCTCCCATTCCTTGCCGTCTTCGCGGCCAGCGCCCAGCTCGATGCCGTCGCCGGAGAGGTAGCGGGTCATGAAGGTCAGCCCCGGAATCCCGACAGCCGCGAAGTTGTAGTCGTAGCGGGCCTGCCAGGAGCGTTCCTCGCGGTTGGCGAAGTCGCTGATCTGTACGAAGTTCACCAGGTAGGCGTCGCTGCCATTGACGTAGGCGAAGCCGGTGTCGCCGCTCATACGCTGGTAGCCCAGGCCTACGGCGTGGCCGCCGAAGCCGTAGGTGAACATTGCGCCGAAGGCCTTGTTGTCGACATTGCTGCCGCCCTCGTCGGTGGAGCGGGCAAAGCGCAGGTCGCTCTTCAGGCTCTGGCCGTCACCCAGGGGCAGCAGGTGGTTCAGGCTCAGGTAGTGCTGGCGGTAGAAGTCGTCCAGGCGGCCGAAGCCATAACCAGTGGTGAGGGCGTCGTTCCACTTGTAGCTGAGGTTGGCGAAGTCGAAGGCATCGCTGGTGGTCTGGCGCGCGCGGATGTTCTTCACGCCCACCGTGGTGATGCTCATGTCCTCGTAGTCCGAGGAGTCGCGCTGGTTCACCTGGCGCAGGCGTCCGGCATCGAAGGTCAGGCCGTCGATCTCCAGGGAGTTGAGTTGACCGCCTTCGAACGTCTGCGGCAGCAAGCGCGAATCGTTGGCCAGCAGCACCGGCAGCTTGGGCATCAGGGTGCCGAGCTTGAGGGTGCTCTTCGAGGCGCGCAGCTTGGCGGTCAGGCCCAGCTCACCGTATTCATCCTGGGCGCGCTTGGGCGCTTCGCGGTCACGCTTGAGCAGTCCGGAACCGGCACGGTCGGGGCTGGAGTCGAGTTTCACGCCGAGCAGGCCGATGGCGTCGACGCCGACACCGATCTGTCCCTCGGTGAAGCCGGACTCATAGCGCAGGAGGAAGCCCTGGGCCCATTCCTCGGCCTTGGCCTGGGTCGCGTTGTCTTGGCGGAAGTCGCGGTTGAAGTAGAAGTTGCGCAGCTCCAGGCTGGCTTTCGAATCCTTGATGAAGTCCGCCAGGGCGGGTGTGGAGCAACACAGCGCGCCGCCGACGAGCAGTAGGTGGGAGGTGAGGGTTTTGCGATCCATGGAGGCCTCTTGTTGTTTTAGTGGACGAGCGAATCCGTACCGGCACAAGGGCCGGTAGCGGGGTAAGTCGGAATTGAAAAAGGGCACGCCCAAAAGGAGCGATGGGCGTGCCCGTTAACCTGGCTGCGGGATATGCGTCAGTGGCTGCTGGCGGCGGCAGCCCCCAGGCCGGTCTGGGCGCGGACGAACTGGTCGTCATAGGCGGCGCGTTCGCGGCTGGCGCGGGCGCTGCGATCGAGAGTGGAGACGACGACGATCACCAGGAACGCCAGCGGCATGGAGAACAGCGCCGGCTGGTCGTAGGGGAACAGGGCCTTCTCATGGCCCAGCACGCCGACCCAGACGGCCGGTGCACAGATCACCAGGGCCAGGGCGCTCACCAGCCCGGTCAGCCCGCCCCAGAGGGCACCACGGGTGGTCAGGCCTTTCCAGTACATGGCCATGATCAGCACCGGGAAGTTGGCCGAAGCGGCGACGCCGAAGGTCAGGCCCACGAGGAAGGCGATGTTCATCTGCTCGAAGAGAATGCCCAGGCCGATTGCGACCAGGCCGATAGCCACGGTGGCGATGCGCGACACCCGCATTTCATCCTTCTCGCTGGCGTGCCCCTTTTTCAGCACAGAGGCATAGAGGTCGTGGGAGATGGCCGAGGCGCCCGCCAGGGCAAGGCCTGCAACCACGGCGAGGATGGTGGCGAAGGCTACGGCGGAGAGGAAACCGAGGAACAGGTTGCCGCCCACTGCCTGGGCCAGGTGCATGGCGACCATGTTGCCGCCGCCCACCAGGGCGCCACCCAGCTTGCCGTCGACGAAGTACTGCGGGTCGGTGCCGACGATCACGATCGCGGTGTAGCCGAGCACGCAGACCACCAGGAAGAAGAAACCGATGAAGCCGGTGGCGAACAGCACCGAGCGGCGGGCTTCCCTGGCATTGGGCACGGTGAAGAAGCGCATCAGGATGTGTGGCAGGCCGGCGATGCCGAACACCAGGCCGAGGGACAGCGAGACGGCACTGATCGGGTCGGCCAGCAAGGTACCGGGCCCCATGATCTTGACGCCGCTGGCGTGTACGGCGACCGCTCGCTCGGCCAGGTTCTCGAAGCTGAAGCCGAACTCGCTCATGGCCATCAGCACCAGTGCGGTGCCACCGGCCAGCAGCAGGACGGCCTTGGTGATCTGCACCCAGGTGGTGGCGATCATGCCGCCGAAGATCACGTAGACCAGCATCAGGACACCGACCACTACCACGGCCAGTTGATAGTCCAGGCCGAACAGCAGCTTGATCAGTTGGCCGGCGCCGACCATCTGCACGACCAGGTAGCAGCAGACCACGGTCAGCGAGCCGAGGGCGGCGAAGCTGCGAATGCGGGTCTGGTCCAGGCGGTAGGAGACGATGTCGGCGAAGGTGTAGCGGCCCAGGTTGCGCAGGCGCTCGGCCATCAGGAAGGTGACGATGGGCCAGCCGACGAAGAAGCCGATGATGTAGACGAAGCCGTCGTAGCCCTTGGCGAACACCAGGCTCGAAAGGCCCAGCAGGGTGGCCGCCGACATGTAGTCGCCGGCAATCGCCAGGCCGTTCTGGAAGCCCGAGATGCCACCGCCAGCGGTGTAGAAGTCGGCGGTGGAGCGGGTGCGCCGGGCGGCCCACCAGGTGATGGCCAGGGTGGCCAGGACAAAGACGAAGAACATGCCGATGGCATGCAGGTTGAGGGGTTGCTTCTGCGCCGTGATGGTGTCGGCGAAGCCGCTCAGCGGCGCGAGGGCAAGGAGGGCGAGGAGGGCTTTCATGCCTGACCCTCCGCGAGGATTTCCGCGCTCAGTGCATCGAAGCGGGTATTGGCGTGACGCACGTACCAGGCGGTCAGCAGCCAGGAAAGAATGATGATGGCGGCACCCAGCGGGATGCCGCGGCTGAGATGGCTGCCCTCGTAGAGGGGAAGGTGCAGCCAGCCGGGGACGAAGGCCACGAGCATGATGAACAGGTAGTAGACCGCCAGCACCAGGGCGCTGAGCGACCAGGCGAGAACGGCGCGCTCCTGGGCCAGGCGCTGGAACTTCGGGTTGGCCATGATGCGAGCGCTGGCCGAGGTGTTGGGGGAGTGGTGAGGTGTCATATCGGGCTCCGCTTTAGTTGTTTTTGTCGTGCCTGTCGCCGCCGCCTTTTTCAGGCGTGCAGCATTCCCGGCGGCGCCTCGGGTAGGCGTCGCCAAGTTCTTCGTCAGTGAGGTGTTCGTCAGTGACCGCGGCTCCCTCCGGGAGCCAGCAAATGGTGGGTAGAGCAAGGCGCGGGAAGGCCGGAAACCAGGCATGCATTCATGCTGTCAGCCCTCCATTCCAGTGACCCTGCAAGGCGAGAAAAGCACTTGGCTACGGGACGATGGATGTGAGTATATGTAAGCATCCATCCATTAAAGAACAGGCAAAATATCCTGATGGACATGCAAAAAAATCCTAGTCCGGAACAGGTCAAATGGGACGACCTACGATTCTTCCTGGAAGTCGCCCGAACCCGCACCGCAACAGGAGCTGCCCGCCGCCTTGGAGTCGACTACACCACCGTGTCGCGGCGCGTACGAGCCCTGGAGCAGGCGCTGGGTGCGTTGCTGTTCGAAAAGTCGCGCGCGGCTGGGTTTGTCCTGACGGTGGAAGGCCAGCGCCTGCTGAGCCATGCCGAGACCCTGGAAAGCACCTTGCAAGCCGCCTGTGAGCAGGTGTCGGGCACGCGCCTGGGGCTTTCCGGCCATGTGCGCATCGGCTGTACGGAGGGCTTCGGCTCCTATTTCGTGACGGCGCAGATGAGTCGTTTCCTCGAGCAGTACCCGCATATCTCGGTGGACATCCTTCCCGTCCCTCACTTCGTCAGCCTGTCGCGCCGCGAAGCGGACATCGCCATCACCCTGGAGCGGCCCGAGCGCGGCCCCTATGTCTGCTCCAAGCTCGCCGACTATCGCTTGCGCCTCTACGGCACGCCTGAGTACCTGGCCAGCCAGCCGCCGATCGAGACCCGCGAGGACCTGGCAAACCATCCCTTCATCACCTACGTCGAGGACCTGGCGTTCAGCCCAAAGCTGCTGTATCTGAATGACCTGCTGCCCGGAGCCATGAGCCAGCTGCGCAGCACGAGTGTCATCGCCCAGTACCAGGCGGCGTTGCAGGGGAGGGCGCTGGCGATCCTGCCGTGCTTCCTGGTGGCGGGGGACCCGAGGCTACAGGCCGTGCTGCCCGATGAAGTAGAAGTGACGCGCCAGTTCTGGATCTACTACAGCGAGGACCTGCGCCGCCTCAAACGCATCACGCTGGTTGCCGAGTACCTGCACCGTTGCGCCGATCGCAATCGTGGTTGGCTGATGGGGGAAGAGGACAGGATGCAGGTTCCGCTATTCGAGGTGTGATCTCGGCGGTGCATGCGTTCAAGCATTTGCCGCCGAGATTTGGCCGAATCGCTCCCGATACGCGGAGGGCGCCAGTCCCACGGTCTGGCGGGGTATCGCAAGTGTTCGTTCAAGCAGCACGTCAGACTAATCGTTTCCGGAAAAAGAAGCGCTTGTGCTCTGGGGGGAATTCATCGAGGTGGCCGAACTCGGTGAATCCGTGTTTTTGGTAGAACTCGGGTGCCTGGAAATCAAAGGTGTCCAGCCAGATACCGACGCAGCCTTTTTCACGTGCAACGTCTTCAGCCATGTTCATCAGGCGTGAGCCTGTGCCTTGACCTCTTGCTTGCTCAGGTATGGCTAGCAGCTCGATGAACAGCCAACGAAAAAAGATCTCGCCATAAAGGCCTCCAATGATTTCGTTGGTGTGCTCATCGCGGACTAGCAGGGCGATTGCTTCTCGCTTTGGGTCACCCGCTTGAGAAAGGTTATGGGCCCGCAAGGGCTTGAGGATAGCTGCGCGCTCATCTTCTCCCGGGTTTACCGTCAGTTCGATACGAGTACTCATTCGCTAGTCCTTTAGATGTTCACTGATATGGAGAGGCGCCACTTGCTCAGTTGGCTTGGTTGATCCGTTCGCGTCCGCTTTCTTGTCGTTGGCTACGACAGCCCGCTGATCAGTGTGCCGGAGTTTCCCTAGGCGATCGATTTGCGATGAGGAGATTAATTCTTCTCCAAGCAGGGGCGCAGGGCTTTTGGGCGATGGCTTCAAGACTTTGGGGTTGAGCGGCGGCAGGTCAATGCGGTGAGCAAGACTCCTCGTTGGGTTTCGCGTCGCTCTAGCGCAACGTCGCCCGCACCAAGCTGCAAAACTCGCAAGGTTCTTCGCTCAGGCACGGGCACAAGCCGTCCAGCACAAAACTCAGTAGGAGTCGTCCATGCCGTCGTCGATCTCGATGCCTTGTTCGCGCGTCTGTTTGATCCGGCCTGCGCGTGTTGCTGAGGCGGGGTCGTCGCAGGACAGCGTCGTGGGTTCCCCTGGCCTTCGTTCGCTATCGCAACCCGCTATGGCCGGCATGCGCCTCTGGTATTGGCGTGGGTTGGCGGGCCTCCCTAGAGTCGCGGAGGGACCGCGTGTCCGTTCATACCAACAAAACCAGAACGAGCCTTTACATGCCCAGCTTCCGCCTCAGCGCCATCGCCCTGGCGCTTTTCCTGTCCGGCGGCGTCCATGCCGACCTGCCCGCTGCCGGCAAGCCTGCCACCGAGTTCACCCGCACCCTTAACCAGGACTGGCTCGAGCGCCTGCCCTTCGCCGACAAGGCCGATTTCGAGAGCGCCCGCCGGGGCCTGCTCGAGCCCTTCAAGGGTGTTGTCGAAAATGCCGACGGGCTGCCGGTGTGGAACCGCAAGGCCTACGACTTCCTGGATGGCAGCGATGCCGCGGCCAGTGTCAATCCCAGCCTCTGGCGCATGGCGCAGTTGAACAACATCGCCGGTCTGTTCCAGGTACGCGAACGCATTTACCAGGTGCGCGGGCTGGACCTGTCGAACATGACGATCATTGAAGGCGACAGCGGGTTGATCCTCATCGACCCTCTGATCAGTACCGAAACCGCCCGTGCCGGCCTGGATATGTACTACCGGCATCGCCCGCGCAAACCGGTGCTGGCCGTGATCTACAGCCATTCCCACGTCGACCATTTTGGCGGTGTTCGCGGGGTGATCGAGGAAGCTGACGTGAAGTCTGGCAAGGTGCGAGTGATCGCGCCGGAGGGGTTTTACGAACACGCTGTCAGCGAGAACGTGCTGGCCGGCCCGGCGATGATGCGCCGCGCCCAGTATATGTATGGTTCGCTGCTGCCTCGGGGCGAGCGGGGCCAGGTGGATGCCGGCCTGGGCAAGAGCACGCCGAACAATGCCACGGTGACGCTGATCCCCCCCACCGAGCTGATCGCCAAGCCCCTGGAGACGCACGTCATCGACGGGGTGGAGATCGAGTTCCAACTCACCCCCGGCACCGAGGCGCCGGCGGAGATGAACCTCTATTTCCCGCAGTTCCGCACCCTTTGCATGGCTGAGAACGCCACCCATACCCAGCACAACGTGCTGACCCTGCGGGGCGCACTGGTGCGTGACGCCAAGGTCTGGGCGCACTACCTGGACGATGCGCTGGTGCGCTACGGCGACAAGGCCGATGTGCTCTTCGCCCAGCACCATTGGCCCACCTGGGGAGGCGCCGAGATCCGTGACTATCTGGCGGACCAGCGTGACATGTACGCCTTCCTCGACAGCCAGACGCTGCGCCTGATCAACCAGGGTCTCACGCCCACCGAGATCGCCGCGCAACTGTCGTCGTTGCCACCGCGTCTGGCCGGCAAGTGGTACAGCCGCGACTACTACGGTTCCCTCAGCCACAACGTGCGTGCCGTCTACCAGCGCTACATGGGCTTCTACGACGGCAACCCGGCCAACCTCGACCCCTTGCCGCCGGAAGTCGCCGGCACGCGCTACGTCGAAGCCATGGGTGGCGCCGACTCGGTGCTGGCCAGCGCCCGCAAGGCATTCGCGGCCGGGGAGTATCGCTGGGCTGCGCAGTTACTTAACCATCTGGTCTTCGCCGAGCCCGGCAACCAGGCGGCGCGAGACCTGCAGGCCGACACCCTGGAGCAGTTGGGCTACCAGAGCGAGAACGCCACCTGGCGCAACGTCTACCTGAGCGGCGCCCAGGAACTGCGCCAGGGCGTGGCGCAGCCCCGTGGCCGCAACGGTGCGCCAGACATGATTCGCGCCCTGACGCCGGGCATGTTCTTCGACTACCTGGCGGTGCGCATCGACGCCATGAAGGCCGCCGGGGAGGACCTGCGCATCAACTGGCGCTTCAGCGACCTGGGCGAGGATTACGCCTTGACCCTGCGCAATGGCGTGCTGACCTACCGCAAGGGCATGCGTCATGCCGAGGCGGAGGTGGACTTGACCATGACCAAGGCGCTGCTGGATCGCATCTCGCTGAAGGAAACCGGCTTCCTCAAGGAGGCCACCGTGGGTGGCATCGAGTTCGAGAGCGGCCGCGTCAAGCTGCTCAAGCTTCTCGGCGGGCTGGACGAGGCCAATCCGCAATTCAACCTGGTGGAACCCTGATTCCACGCCTAGGCTCCGGTCGCGCCCCGAGGCGGCGCGCCGGGGCGTTCCTGCGGCAGTAAGTCAGGCCGGCGGTCACCTACGCGGCCCGCCGACTTCCTGGCTTAGGCGGCTTTCTATCGGGGGGCGGGGCTGTTGTGTTCCCGTGTTGGGTAGCCGGCGTGCGGATAGTCATTGTCGTCGCTTCCTTGTGAAGGGCCGTGGGCTGCGCCGAGCGCCAGGCGCCCAGGAGGGCGACCAGCGTCATTGTCACCAGGGCCAGGCTGGTACCCATCACCAGGACCGGCCGCGCGCGACCGCATTCGTCCTGCAGCATTGCTTGGCTGATCCGGTAGCGCCCCCCCTGGCAGGCCCACAGCAGGCCCGCGGTTACCAGGGCGACGATCATCACTAGGGGCGACTGGCCACGTAGCGCCAGGCAAGCGATCACCAGCAGGGACACCTGGGTGCGACGCCAGGCCAGCTCAGTGCGTTCGGCCTGCAGGCCCCGGTCGGTGTTGCTGGTGGTCATCTCAGCGGGGCCAGAACAGGCTGGCCAGGATCACCGCCGCCAGGCAGCAGCCCAGGGTCAACAGCGGCACCAGCACCGGCAGCGGCAGGGCGCAGCCGTGGCGCAGCGCCCGTTCCACGGCCAGCCAGCGCAGGCAGGCGCCGATGCTGACCAGCAGGCTCAGGGCCAGCAAGCAGAGGGTGATGGTCAATCGCAGCCAGGGCTCGAAAGCCTGGCCCGCGAAGGTTTCCACGGCGATGCCGCCGCCCATCAGGGCGAGCGCCGTGCGAACCCAGGCCAGAAAGGTGCGCTCGTTGGCCAGGGTGAAGCGTGGGTCAGGTTCGTCGCCGCCAAGCAGGGTGTCGCTGAGCGACTTTCGGGGGGATGGGGTGGGCATGGTGTACCGGCCAGGAAGGGCCGCCATCGGCAGGGCGCGCGATGGCGGCAGGTGGGTCACTCAGCGCAATCCCTTGCTGCGCAGGGCACCGGGTGAGTAGTCAGAGGTGCTGGCCTGATAGCCGAAGTCGAATGGATGGCGCTGTTCGCTGGTCAGGCCGGAAGCCAGGTAGCGGCCGTTGTTGAGGTCGTAGGTGATCTCCATGGCGTTGACCGCCGACTGCCCGCTGTAGTGGTAGTAGCTGTGGGCCTCGCCGATGCGCCAGAGCTCGCCACGGTTGTCGTAATGGTCGGCCTCGAGGATGGCCCAGGTATCCTCGTCGATGAAGTAGTGGCGCTTGCTGTAGATATGCCGCATGCCGGGCTTGAGGGTGGCAACCACCTCCCATACACGGTGCAGCTCGTAGCGGGTGGCGTTGGGGTTGACGTGGCCGGGTTGCAGCAGGTCGTCGTAGTGCTGGTCGGGGGAGGCCAGCCGGTAGCTGTTGTAGGGCACGTAGAGGGTCTTCTTGCCCACCAGTTTCCAGTCGTAGCGGTCCGGCGCACCGTTGAACATGTCTCGGCTATCGGCGGTACGCAGGCCAGCGGTGGTGGGACCAGCCGTGTCATAGGCAATGCTGGGCGCGCGCCGTACCCGTCGCTGACCGGCGCTGTAGACCCAGGACAGGCGCGGCTCGGCCACCTGGTCGAGGGTTTCATGCACCAGCACCACTTCGCCCACCATGCGCGAAGGAGCGGTCAGCAGGTGGCTGTAGTAGTAGAGGATGTTGCGCGCCTGCTCCGGTGCCATGCCCTTCACCGCGTCGCGGCGGGTGAAGTATTGCTGGGTCGTCATGATGGTGTAGGCGCCGTCCTTCTGGGGCGCCGCGCTGTCGGAGGTCAGGCTGAAGCTGGCGTTGCGATTGCGGGTTAGATGGTTCCAGAGCACCTCCAGGCCATTCTGCGGAATGGGGAAGGCGACCATTCCAGAGAACCCTTCCACGCCGTTGCCGTCATTCACCAGGCGGGCGCTGGTGGCGTTGCGTGCGGCAGATTCACGGAGGGCGTCGGGTACGGCCGCCGAGCGGTGGCTGGGGTAGACCGGCAGGTGGAAGCTGTTCGGGTAGCGCTTGAGCAGGGCGATCTGCCCAGGGCTCAGTTGCTCCTGGTACTGGGTGTAGTTGCGCGCATCGATAGTGAACAGTGGCTGCTCACCGCTGAAAGGATCGGCCGGCGTGCCGTTGGCCGTCAGCTCGGGCCTGGCGGCTTGCAAGCCGCCGTCCCAGGCCGGAATGCGGCCGTCGGCACTGCCAGCGCGTTCGGCACCGATCGGGGTCAGGGGGCCTTGCAGCTTGGCTGCGTCTTCCGGCGAGACAGCGGCCAGAACCTGGCCGGACAGGAGGAGGGTGCAAAAGAGTGCGCCGCCACGCACCAGGCTGTGGGTGTTGATCATGAGGGACTCCATTTAGAAATTGACGCCCAGGCTGATGGACAGGTAATCGCGGTCACCACGGGTGCCGTAGTCGCCGTCGATGTAGTCGGTGTATGCCAGGCTGGCGCTGTAGGTGTTGTTGAGGGAGGCGTCGAGGCCGACGCTGATGGCCTTGGAACCTTCACTGAAGGCCGAGCCTTCGCCGGGGCCGTTGCCGTCCACATCGTGCTGCCAGGAGAGGTTGGGGCGCAGGTCGATACCGGCGATGGCATTGGGGTAGCTCAGGTTGGTGCGCACCCGGTAACCCCAGGAGAAGCGCGTGAGAAAACCCTGGTCATTGCAGTGCTCCGGCGTTTTCGAGGTACCCGCACAGGCGCCACTGGCGAGTATGCCGCTGCCATAGGTGCCGCTGCGGCCATAGCGTGGACCGAAGGTGCCTTCCAGGCCTCCGACCCAG
The DNA here is from genome assembly GCF_003626975.1 of Pseudomonas sp. DY-1. NCBI lineage: Bacteria > Pseudomonadati > Pseudomonadota > Gammaproteobacteria > Pseudomonadales > Pseudomonadaceae > Pseudomonas > Pseudomonas sp. DY-1. Next base: position 791,839 of record NZ_CP032616.1, read on the forward strand.
GTGGCTCCCACTTCGCCCACCACCACCAGTTGATCGGCCCCCAGCACCTGGGCGAAAGAGTGGGTGGCGGTGGCCTGCGCCTGGGTGACTTCCTTGCGTCGGTAGCCGTTGAACAGCGTGCTGTCCGCGTCGGGGCGGATGTCTTCGGCCACCAGGGGCGAGCGTGTGGCGTTGTTCAGCAGCGATTGGATGACGTCTGTACCGTTGAGTTGGATCGGCATGTTCGGCCGGTAGCTGATCTCGCCCTGCAGCGCGGTACCGGTGCTGAGGTTGGTGGAGAACGACAGGCCATACAGGCGGATGTCTTCCGGGTACTGGGCCAGGTACTGGGAGGTACCCAGGCGCAGGGCACCGGCCAGACTCTGGCCGTTGGCGCTGCGAAGGAAAGCACCGCAGTTGGCCAGGGGGACACCGAGGTTGGCGCACAGCTGCGGGGCGAAGCTGGTGTTGGTGTAGTAGGGGCTGCTGATGGTGCCCATGTAGGGCACGCGGCTGTGGTAGTTGGCGATATAGGCGCCGAACTCGGTGTCCAGGTTGGCGGCGAACCAGCGCAGGGACATCCCCCACTGGCCGCCGTTGCGGGCATCCTCATCGCCGGCACGGGGAATGCGGATGCCCTCGTCGGTGAGGTTGACGCCGAACGGGGTGAGGCCAGCCACTGCCGCCGGGTTGCCGGTGAGCACGTTGCCCACGTCGAGGCCGTCGCAGCCATCGGCGAGGAAGTCGTTGCTGGAGAAGAAGGTGCCGCAGTTGTCCAGCTGGGTCTGTTCCCAATCCAGCTGGTAGAAGAAGTCCCCGGAGATCGCATCAGTCAGGTTCTGCGACACGTAGAACATGTTTACTGGAACCAGGCCTTCCTTCACCTCCGAACCCGGACGGCGCAAAGCCGAAAGATTGAAGGGGTTGACCACATTCAGACCACCCGGGATGAACGTGCTTTCGCCCCAGTTCACCACCTGCTTGCCCAGGCGCGCCGAGCCCGGTTGATCGGCGATGGCGTAGTTGTAGTAGACGAAGGCGTCCAGCAACTCGGTGCCCGCGGTCTTCGCCGAGCGTTTGCGGTTGTTGTCTTCCACATCCTTGAAACGCTGGTCTTGGTCCCGCAGGACGTAGTCGTACCAGTAGCTGCCTCGCAGGAAGACGCCGACGTCACCGTGGCTCAACTGCAGGTCATGGGTGCCTTTGAAGATGCCGGAGAAGGCGTCGCCGGAGCGGAAATTGCGCCTGCCGTCGTCGCCGGTGGCGCTATTAAGCTGCTTCGGGTCAGGGTTGGCGGTAGAGATGCTGGTGCCGATGGAGAGCGAGGAATCCAGTTGGCCCTCGATCTCGCCGATCTGGAAATCGGCCGCCAGTGCATGACTGACAAGGCAACTCAGGGGTAATAGGAGAAAAGGCGGACGAATAATGCCGCGCATATTGAATCTCATCACTCATTATCCTCTTTGTTTTCGAGTGAGAACCAAGTTTCAGGCGCAGGCACAACAAGTTCGGGTATATCCAGGCAATAGGAATCCCGGCCGCTTGAGCGACGAATCGACACTATTCGGAAGAATGGATATCGAGGTGGGAAGTTGGCTCTGTTTGTCCTTTGCTTATTGTTCTGCGTAGTTGGATGAAGTTGCGGATACTCCCTTCTATCTGATGTTTAAGCGATACTAGGGGCGCCCCGGAAACCCGACAAATAGTGTCTTCCGATAGTTGCCATATCACTTCGGCATAGCCAGCGAGACCCCTATGACCCTCAAGCAGCTCCGCTACCTGATCGCCATCGCGGAGGCAGGAAGCTTCTCCGCCGCTGCGCGTCGCTCCTTCATCGCGCAGCCGGCCCTGAGCCGGCAGATCGGTCTGCTGGAAAGCGAGCTGGAAATACAGCTGCTGGAGCGCCAGCACGACGGCGTAGCCCTGACCGATGCTGGCCGACGCCTCTACGAGGTGGCGCGTTCGGTGGTGCAGAAGCTGGATTCGGTGAAGGACGAACTGACCTCGACACGGGGGGATCCCAAGGGGCATGTGTCCGTTTCCATTCCTGCCACCGCCTCGGCGTTGCTGCTACCGGAGATCATCTCGCGGGCGGCGGAGAAGTTCCCCAGCATCACCCTGACGGTGTGCGACGGCCTCACCCGCGAGGGCGGTCAGGCCATCGAGCTGGGCAAGGTGGACTTCGGCGTGGTGCCCAATGCCGAGGAGCTGGAGCACGTAGCCGCTGAACCCATCTTCAGCGAGGACCTTTACTGGGTGGGGCCGGCCAGCGAGGCCGAGAAGAACACCCCCATCACCCTGGCCGAGGCGGCCGCCACGCGGCTGGTCGTGGCGCCGCGGGCCTTGCACCTGCGGCGGCGTATCGAGCAGGCGGCGATGGAGGCGGGGGTGGTGCTCAACGTGGCCTACGAACAGCAGTCGGCCCCGGGGATTGCCAGCCTGGTCCGCAGTGGGCTGGCGGCGACCATCTGCAACTGGCCGCCGCTGGTGGAGCTGTTCGAACCGACGGGTGCGCGGCTGGTGGTGGAACCGCGCATCACACGCACTGTGTCCATCGCCCACTCGATCCACAAACCGCTGTCCTTCGCCGCGTCCTGCATGCAGGACCTGGTGCGCACGATCCTGCTGGATGCGGTGCAGGAAGGCCGCTGGCGCGGCAGCCTGATCGAGCGCGTCGACGAAGAGGCTCAAGCCCTGGAACAGAGCGCGGGCGAGTCGTCCTGAGCCAGTCGCTCGCGGGAGCGCTGCGGGTTCATCGTCACAAGGCCGATCAGGCCCGCCATGATCAGCACGCCGCCGCAAACCAGGAAGCCCTGGGCGTAGCCCTGCGGATGCCCGGCACCGGCGCCATGCACCAACAGGCCGGTGACCACCGGGGCCGAGAGCCCCGCCAGCGAGGCTACTGCGTTGCCGATGGCAAGAATGCCGCCGCGCTGGCTGCTGGGCGTGAACTCCGCCAGCATCGCCGGCCCCACCGAGTACATCACCAGTGCCAGGCCGCCGCTCAGGGTCAGGGTGATGATGCGCGTGGTGACCGAAAGCTCCTGAAGGATCAGCGACGCGGAGAACAGCCCGGCGACGATCAGGCAGCCCGAGACGAAAGCGCCACGGGCCAGGCGTGAGGGCACGCCGCGATGCAGCAGGCGCTGGGACAGCCAGGCCATGAACAGGCTGAGCGGTGTGGTCACCACCACGAAGAGGACGAACATGCGGCCGGTGTTCAGCGGGTCGATTCCCAGGCCCACTTCCAGGTAGCTCGGCACCCAGGTCAGGGTCAGTGCCAGGGACCAGTTGGCAGCGAAGTGGCAGGCGTAGTTGCCCAGCACGCTGCCATCGGTAAGCAGGCGGCGGTAGGGCACTCGATGGGTGTCCGGGGTCACCTGGCCGGCGCGCAGGTTGTCGAGTGTGCCTTCCCGGCCCAGCAGCAGCCAGAGGGCGCACCAGACCACGCCGATGGCCGCCAGCACGACGAAGTTGGTGCGCCAGCCGTAGTGCAGGCTGATCCAGGGGATCATGGCGCCGGCCACCAGCAGGCCCATGGCGCTACCGGAGTGCAACAGCGCGACTGGCAGGCTGCGGCGATCATCCGGAAACCACTTGTACAGGGCGTGGGTCGCCACCGGGGAGGCGGGGCCTTCACCGATGCCCAGCAGCACACGGCAGGCGACGATCATCCAGAGGGAACTCGCGAACAGCATGGGCAGCTGGATCAGCGCCCAGAAAAGGCCCATGCCCAGCAACAGGGTTCGGGTAGGCCGGCGGTTGGCGAGAAAGCCGCCGACCACAGCGGAGACGGCGAAGAGCCAATGCAGGGCTCCGCCGATCAGGCCGAACTCAGTGGGGGTCAGGTCCAGTTCCTCCGTCATCGGCACGGCGACCAGGCCGATCACCACCTTGTCGAGGAAATTGACCAGCATCATGAAGGCCAGCAGGACCGCAATGGTCCAGGCGCTGGCAGGGCGGAAGGCAGTGTTGTCTCGGTTCATGGGGATGCTCTTGTTGTCGTTGTAGAAGACCCGTCCGGCTTCCCCGGCCAGACGGGCACTGCAGGGCGCGTCAACCAGGCATCAGGATGCCCTTGGCGATGGTGTTGCGCTGGATCTCACTGGTGCCGGTCAGGATGCGCATCATGCGGGTCGCGCGGAATAACCACTCGACGGGATGGCCCGCAACAAGCCCTGAACCGCCGTGGATCTGCACCGCACGGTCGGCGATGCGGAAGGCGGTTTCCGAGGCGTACAGCTTGCACATCGATGCCTCGACCTTGATATCGCCGCCGGCGTCGTTGCTGAGGGCGGTGGCGAACATCATGCTGCGTGCCGCATGGAGCTCGGTGGCCATGTCGGCGAGCATGTGGCTGATGGACTGGAACAGCGCGATGGGCTGGCCGAACTGCTTGCGCGTGCGGGCGTGGTCCATTGACAGGTTCAGGGCCAGGCCGGCCATGCCGAGCATGGTTGGGCAGTGCAGCAGGCGGTTCAGCGTGATGCGCCCCATGGCCAGCTTGAAGCCAGCGCCTTCTTCACCGATGCGGTTCTCCACGGGGACGCGGACGTTTTCCAGCAGGATGTTGCCGTGGGCGCCGCCGCCGGACATCACCGAGTAGTCACTGTCCACCTGAACCCCTTCGGCAGTGAGGTCGACGAAGAATGCCGAAATGCCCTGGGGGCCGCGTCCCGGCTCGGTCACCGCCAGCAGCACGGCGATGTCGGCGTAGGTAGCGCCGGAGATGTAGCGCTTGGCGCCGTTGAGTACGTAATGGTCACCCTCGCGGCGGGCTTCGGTACGGATGGCGGTGGCGTCGGAACCGGCTTCTGCCTCGGTCAGGGCAAAGCACACGGCCTTATCCGCCCGGCATACCGGCTTCAGGAAGGCGTCCACCTGGAAGTCGCTGGCGACCCGGAACAAGTGGCCGATACGGGGTGGCCCGGAGAGTTCGCCCAGCACGTGCGGGGCGAGGGGCGAGCCGGTCAGCACGGCCGCCTCCTTCACTGCGCAGAGTTCGGCAATGCTGAGTCCGGCGCCGCCCAGGCTTTCTGGTAGCAGGGCGTTGTAGAAGCCCAGCTCGCAGGAGCGCTTCCAGATATCCCGCAGCAGGGGCCGGGCGACCGGTTGGCCCCAGGTAATACCTTCCCGCTGCACCAGCGGATCGAGTTCGTCGCGGACGAATGTGTTGATGCCGTCGATGACGCGGCTGGCCTTCTCGCTTGGTTTGAGCATTTGCCTGTCTCCCTTATATCCGTCGTTCGCTGTTCTGCCAGTACGCTTCGCGGATCAGGCGGCGCACGACCTTGCCGTTGGGGTTCTTCGGCAGTTCCTTGACGAAATCCACCGCGCGGGGCTTCTTGAAACCCGCCAGGGAGCGCCCGCAATACTCGATGATGGCTTCGGCGCTCAGGTTCTCGCCCGGTTTCAGGACCACCACCGCGCGGACGGCCTCGCCCCATTGCTCGTCCGGTACGCCCACCACGGCCGCCTCGAACACCTGGGGCAGGCTGTAGAGCACTTGTTCCACTTCGGTGGGGTAGATGTTGAAACCGCCGGAAATGATCATTTCCTTCTTGCGGTCAACGATGAACACGTAGCCGCGCTCGTCCACCGTGGCCAGGTCGCCGGTGAGGTAATAGCCGTCGCGCATGACCTCGGCGGTCAGCTCCGGCGCCTGCCAGTAGCCCTTCATGATGTCCGGGCCCTTGACCACGATTTCGCCGATCTCGCCAGGGCCCACGTCCTCGAAGGCGTCGTTCACCACCCGCAGAGTGGTCTCGAAATAACAGCGGCCGCAGGAGGCCAGGCGGCGCTGGTCGTCGCCCTCGATCAGGTGGTCCTGTTCGGTCAGCACCGTTACCAGGGAGCACGTCTCGCCTGCACCGTAGCCCTGGGCCAGGATCGGCCCGAATACGTCGATGGCGCGCTTCACCAGGGCCGGAGCCATGGGAGCGGCGCCGTACATCACCAGGCGCAGGCTGGAGAGGTCGAAGCGCTCCACCTCCGGGACGTTCACCAGGCGGTTGATCATGGCCGGCACCAGGAACAAACGGGTGACCCGCTCACGCTGGATGGTCTCCAGCAGCAGATGGTCGTCGTAGCGCTCCAGGAGCAGGTTGCAGGCGCCCACGGCCAGCAACGGCATGATCTGCATGCCACTGGCATGAGTGATGGGCCCCACATGGGCCATCACATCGCCCGGGGCCGCACGCCGGGTAGGGCTGGCGATACTCTTGCGGATCAGCGCCTTGCGGTTGCCGAAACTGAGCATGGCGGCCTTGAGTACGCCGGAGCTGCCAGAGGTGTAGTGCAGCACCGCCAGGTCATCGTCGTCCGGATCACAGTGCACTGGAGCCTCGCTGCCACGCTCCAGCACGTCCAGGTAGCGGGCGTCGCCAGCTTCGTCGTCGAGGGAGATGATCCAGCGCAGGCGCGGCACCTCACTGCGACGGGCATGGAGGGCCGCGGCGAAACGGCCGTCGGCCAGCACCGCCTGGCTGTGGGAGTCGTCTAGGACCTGGAGGATTTCGTCCAGGGAGAGGCGGGCGTTGATCGGAACCTTGACCATGCCGGCCTTGTAGAAGGCGATCTCCGCTTCCACCAGTTCCACCCGGTTCAGCGCCAGAATCGCCACATGGGCGCCCAGGGCCAGCTCCAGGGCCTGGAGCCCGGAGGCAAGACGATTGGTGCGAGCCTCCAGCTGCGCAAAAGTGATCCGTTTCCGGCTATCGACAACCGCCTCGTAGTCGGGCCAGTACAGGGCACTCCGACTGATGATCTTTCCTAAGTTCATTTATTGTTCTCATCGGCAGGACAACTGCGCCGATGCTAGCCAAGCGAACTTCGCGGCAACTAATACAACAGTACGATGCTGGCCATAGCGATATGGAATAGCTGCACCAACTGCTGGACCTGTCGCTCTTCATGGGAAGCACTCATGGCGACACCCCCACGCCGTCCGCAAGGAACGCCGGCAAATCCCGCCAGGCTACCCATAACTCCCGCTGCCAACGCACCACAGCAATTTGCCGATCAGCCCAACTGATAAAGGCCCGGCGCGGTTCTGCGTTCGGGTCACGGTGATAGTCATGCAGCGTCGGCACCAGCACCTCGCTCAGCCAGCGGCTGATCTCGGCAAGCGCAGTTCGACCTCACGCCAGAACGCCTGATCGGCGATACCGCTTATGGCACGGCCCCGATGCTGGCCTGGATGGTCGAAGAGAAGGACATCGGGCCCCACGCTCACTGAGCGTGTGATTCTGCCGGCGGCATGGGCGGCAGCTACTTTTTCAACAGAATCGGCCAGGAGTGGCCGTCTGGGGCGGGGAAACATACCCGTCCCATTTCTTCCTAAGGTTCGAAAAAATACAGAACGCCATCTGCCCGACTCACTGCAATGCCTGCGCGAGTAGGAACGATCAAGTTACACAGACGAGAGTGAATGCCCTTCCACAGAGGCTCGCCTGTCGCAAGGTCATACGCCGCAGCGTACATACCGTGTACCCATTCGATACCTATTCACGCCATCGCTTGAGTAGCATCTCGATAAAGAGTTCTGCGGTGCTCGACAGGGGTTCGCCATCTCGACGTACCAGACCGATAGTGCGCTCGATGTGCGGCGGAGGCAGGTCGCGGGAACAGAGGTTCTCATGTTCTGCATCCGGCATTGCCATGCGCGGCAAAATCGCGACACCAAGACCGCATTCAACCAGGCCAAGTGAGGTGGACAGATGCTGCACCTCATAGAATCCGTTGAGTCGGATTCCGTGGCCGGAAAGAGCACTGTCGAGCAACATTCGGTTGCCGCTGTCCCGGCTCACAGTGATGAGTCGCACCCCCTGCAAATCTTGCCAACTCACCTCAGGCAGCGCTGCGAGAGGATGGTCGCTGCGCATTGCGAGTACGAAAGGGTCACGAAGTAGGGGCGTGAAGCTAATGTCTGGGTGTTGGGCGCTGATCATGTTGATGCCAAAGTCAGCGTCTCCACTCACCACTCGTTCAAGGCCTTCGTTGGCGCTTACGTCGAGTATTCGGATGCGAATGCCCGGATACGCCTCATTGAAAACTCGTATCACGCTGGGCAGGAAGTAGAACGCCGCGGTCGGGATGCACGCGATCGTCACGGTACCTTTTTGATGTGTCTTGAGCTCACGTATGCCCTGTATCGAGGACTCGTAGTCTTCCAGCATCCGCCGAGCCCGGGGCAGGTATTCCTTGCCTATTTCGGTTAGCCAGGTGCGCCGCGTGGTGCGCTCCAGCAGCTTGGCTCCAAGGGTTTCTTCCAGTTTCTGAAGGCGGCGAGACAGCGCCGGCTGGGATAGATGGAGTGCCTGGGCGGCTTCCTGAAAAGACTGTGATTCAGCTACTCGCACAAAAGCTGCGAGGTCGAGAAATTCTATTCTATGCATGAAAGGATCTCTATGGTTCTGCTTTGCGCATTAATGCTTGAATCCTATCAGTTGGCATTGATCTTTGCATTTGAAGCATCAAAAGGGCGCTGACAAGCTGTAGCCATCGTTGGAACGGTCACGGGTTAAACCAAGATGATGAACAGCATCCCTTGCATGATTATGCGTGGCGGCACCTCGCGCGGCCCCTTCATCCACATGACCGATCTGCCTGATTCGCAGGAAGCGCGTGCCCAGGTCTTACTCGATTTAATGGGCTCCGGACATCCGCTCCAGGTAGACGGTATTGGCGGCGGTAACTCCCTTACCAGCAAAGTGGCCATCGTTGGACACTCCAGTCGTCCGGACGCAGATGTGGACTATCTGTTTGCCCAAGTGGACGTGACTGAGCGCCGGGTAGATTTCACTCCCAACTGCGGCAACATGCTTTCGGCAGTTGGCCCGTTCGCGATCGAGACCGGCCTTGTGGCGCCCACCTATGGCGAGACGCGAGTGCGAGTGTTCAACATCAACACTCAGCGCATCATTGAGTGTTTCGTACCCACTCCGCGTGGTCGCGTGGAATACGAAGGCGATACCAGTATCAGTGGCGTTCCAGGCTCTGCAGCGGGCATTCGTCTCAGCTTCCTGGACGTCGCTGGTGCCAAGACCGGGGCCCTGCTTCCTACAGGTCATGCTATCGAGCAGATTGAGGGTGTCGACGTCACCTGCCTGGATGCCGCGACACCGACGGTGATGATTCGTGCAAGCGACCTGGGTGTGGATGGTCACGCCGATCCGGCTTCACTGGATGCCAACAGCGCAATGCTTGAGCGTCTGGAGCGCATTCGCTGTGAAGCGGGCCGTCGCATGGGCATGGGAGATGTCAGCCAGTCGGTGCTGCCAAAACCCATTCTGCTGTCGTCGGCAGTTGGCGAAGACGGAACGCTGTGTGCGCGCTACTTCGTACCACAGCGCTGCCACAAGGCGCTTGCCGTAACTGGCGCGATCGCTCTTGGCGCCGCTGTGAATGTTCCCGGCAGCGTGGCCCATCGCCTCGCCCTGGAAACCAGTCGCGTAGAAGCTGGCCAACCCCTCGCGTCCATACGTATCGAGCACCCCTCAGGCCATCTGGACCTGCGAGTCGAGTTGCGTGATGGCAACCCGATGGATATCGCCCGAGTCTCGCTGATCCGAACTGCCCGCAAGATCATGGATGGTCGTCTCTATTACCGCATGCCGGATGCAGTCCACTGATTCCAAATGCTGTCCCGCGTCTCGATACGCCCAGACAACAATCACAAGACGGGTAACCCAAATGAACTCTTTCATCACACGCTGCTTACATCACAACTGCGCTGCAACCAGTCATCCACATTCTTCGTGAGGATGGCTGGGGCGCTTGCACGCCCTGGCGATTAGCGGCTTCATGTGCGGCGGCTCGTACGCCTGAATGGAGCTGGAACCCATAATTACAAGAGTCCAACGCCATGCTTTCTCTGCTCGGCTTGTCCATGGTGGTCGTGTTCACCTATCTGATCATGACCAAACGCCTGTCCCCGGTAGTGGCCCTGACAGTAGTGCCCATTGTCTTCGCATTGGTCGGCGGCTTCGCGCCCGAGCTCGGCAAGATGATGCTCGACGGCCTGAAGACGGTGGCGCCTTCTGCAGCGCTATTGCTTTTCGCCATCCTGTTTTTTGGCATCATGATCGACTCCGGGCTGTTCGACCCGCTGATTCGCCGCATCCTGCAGACAGTCAACGGCAACCCGGTGAAGATCGCCATGGGCACCGCCGTACTGTCGCTGCTGGTGGCGCTGGATGGTGACGGCACCACCACCTACATGATCACCGTGGCCGCCATGCTGCCGCTGTACAAGCGCATCGGTATGAACCCGCTGATCCTCGCCTGCATATCCATGCTGTCGCTGAGCATCATGAGCGGCATGAGCCCCTGGGGCGGTCCGGCTACCCGTGCAATCGCCGTACTCGGGCTGGACGCCAGCGAATACTTCATTCCGATGCTCCCGACTATGGCGGGCGGGGCGCTTTGGGTGGTGTTCACCGCCTATATTCTGGGGCGCAAAGAGCTGAAGCGGATCGGCAATACCCATCTGAAAACCGGTGGTGACGACTGCTACATCAAGGCCATCCTGGCCGATAACCCGAACAAGCGACCGAAGCTGATCTGGCTGAACCTCCTGCTGGTGATCGCGGTAATGGTCGCTCTGGTGGCAGGACTGATGAACGCGGCGGTGCTGTTCATGCTCGGCTTCGTCGTGGCCTTGATGATCAACTACCCGCAGCTGGACCTGCAGAAGGAGCGCATCCTCGCCCACTCGGGCAACGCCATGACCGTGGTGCTGCTGGTGTTCGCCGCCGGGGTATTCGCCGGCATATTCTCCGGCACCAAGATGGTGGATTCCCTGGCCAACTCCCTGGTGGAGATGATCCCATCCTCCTGGGGCAGTTTCTTCCCGCTGGTGGTGGCCATCACCAGCATGCCGCTTACCTTCGTGCTCTCCAACGACGCGTACTACTTCGGCATGGTGCCCATACTCGCCCAGGCCGCTGCGGCCTATGGCATCGATCCGGTGGAAATCGCACGCGCGTCCATCCTCGGCCAGCCGGTGCACCTGATGAGTCCGTTGGTGGCCTCGACACTCCTGCTGGTGGGCATGGTCGATACTGACATCGGCGACTTCCAGCGCTTCACCTACAAATGGGCGATCCTCACCTCGCTCGTCATTACCGTGCTGGCCCTGCTAACGGGTGCCATCACGCTGCTCGCGTGAGTTTCCGCGCCCGGCGAAGTCGGGCAAGCCCCCCCTGATATCTGGCCCCGTGGTGTGTTCCTGCGCGCCCGCTGGCCGAGTGCGTCCAGAACAAAAAGGTGAAGACACCATGAAAACCAACGCCAAGCCCCTGCCTTCCACCCTGGCGTGCCTAGTCGCCTGCCTGGCACCTGCCGCAGGGGCCGCCGGTTTCATCGAAGACAGCAAGGCCAACCTGCAATTGCGCAACATCTACTTCAACGATGACTTCAAGGATGAGAAGGGCATGTCCGCCAAGTCCGCTGCCAACGCACAGTCGAAGAAGGAAGAATGGGCCCAGGGTTTCCTGCTGGATCTGCAATCCGGCTACACCGCAGGCCGCCTCGGTTTCGGCCTGGACGCCCTGGGACTGCTGGGTGTGAAACTGGACTCCGGCGCTGGGCGAGCCGGTACCGGGCTTTTGCCACTGCACGATGACGGCCGGGCTGCGGACGAATTTTCCAGCCTGGGCCTGACCGGCAAGGCACGCTTCGCCGGTACCACGCTCAAGCACGGCACTCATCAGCCCAAGCTGCCGGTGCTGGTGCGCAACGATGCACGTTTGTTGCCGCAAACCTTCGAAGGCACCCAGGTCACCAGCGCAGATATAGCCGACCTAAGCCTCACAGGTGGTTACTTCGACGAGTTCCGCATGCGCGACTCCAGTGACAACCATTCGATCACTGCCGATGGATACGCAGGTGATGACGGTGAGGGCTTCTGGTTCGCCGGCGCTGACTACAAGCCCAGCAAGGCCCTGATCCTGAGTTACTACTATGGCGAGCTGGAAGAGTTCTACCAGCAGCACTTCATCGGCGTGGTCCACAGCTTGCCCCTGGGGCCAGGCAGCCTCACCACCGATCTGCGCTATTTCCATAGCCAGGATGCGGGAGAGGCGCGCAATGGCGAACTGGACAACGACATGTACAGCGGCCTGCTGACTTACACCCAGAAGGGCCATGCCTTAAGCGCAGGCTACCAGCAACTGAATGGCGAAGGCGGGCTGCCATTCGTCAACGGCGCCACGGTGTACAGCTTTAGCAACGCCGGGGTCGGCAAGTTCGTCGAGGAAGACGAGCGCACCTGGATGCTCGGATACGCCTACGACTTTGCGGCCATCGGAGTGCCTGGACTGACTGCTGGCGTTCGCTATTTCAAAGGCCGGGATGGCACGACCGAACTGCGCGGCAGCGAGGTGAATGCCCACGAATGGGAGCGGGACATTGACCTTGCCTACGTGGTGCAGCAGGGGGCTCTCAAAGGACTTGGCGTGAAGCTCCGCAACATCGCCTATCGCTCCAGCTACAGCAGGGGCCGCGACAACAATCGACTGTATTTCACCTACGACATCGCGCTCTGGTAGGTCCCGAATGCGGGCTTACCAGCCCGAAGTGGCGCTTGGAAGAGCGGGCGCCGCGCCCGCGTGCCCACAAGGCGCGCGGGCCCTTAATCCTCAAACCACGCTTTTCCGGCCACCCGTCTCGACTACCCGTCGCGCCGGCGGAGGTTCCGGAGCCGGGGGCTTTGCCCCCGGCATTTTTTATCAATAGCGGAGATACGGATTTATGGAGTGGCTGAGTGACCCTGTTTTCTGGATGGCACTGATGCAGATTATCGCCATCGACATCCTGTTGGGTGGTGATAACGCCGTGGTCATCGCACTGGCCTGTCGGCACCTGCCCGAGGCACAACGACGCCAGGCCATCGCTGGTGGAGTCGCCGGGGCAATCCTGCTGCGCATCGCGTTGTTGTTCTTTGCCATGCAGCTATTGGCCTTGCCGTACCTGAAGCTGGTAGGTGCGGCGCTGTTGCTATGGGTCGGCGTGAAATTGTTGCTGCCCGAAGACGAACAAGCCCATGAAGTAAGGGCAGGTGCGAGCTTCTTCGCTGCAATCAAAACGATCATCATCGCCGACGCTGTCATGAGTCTGGACAACGTACTTGCCGTGGCTGGGGCTGCCGGCGGCAACCTGGTCCTCGTCAGCCTGGGCGTGCTGATCAGCATCCCGATCATCGTCTGGGGCAGCCAGCTGGTGCTCAAGGTGATGGATCGTTTCCCGCAGGTTGTACTGCTGGGGGGCGGCTTGCTGGGCTGGATTGCTGGGGGCATGGCGGTAACCGACATCGCCGTGGCGAGCTGGGTTTCGAACGATGTCTGGTCGAAGCACCTGGCTGCAGCTTGTGGCGCTGCCCTGGTGATGGGCACAGGTCTATTGCTGCGCACGCGCGCATCCGCAGTGGTTGATTCGTCAAACGGCTGATGACAGTGGCCTCAGCGAGACAGGCGGATGATCTGCCTCGCCAGGAATGGGCCGACCAGAATGACACCGAACAGGCGCATGGTCTGCATGGCCAGCACCAGACCGACATCCGCCTGGGTATCCAGAGCGATGATTGCCATGGAGTCCAGCCCTCCTGGGCTGGTGGCGAGATAAACGGAGAGGAAGTCCTTGCCCAGCAGTTCCGCAATGTAATGTGCGGACAGGGCGCAAAGTGCGATCAGGGCAAGCGCGCTGAGGAGCATGGCGGGAAGCCGGCGGACGACGAAATCGAAGGTCTCGCGATCGAATCGTAATCCCACGTAGCAACCAAGGGCGCCGTAGGCCAGGCACAACAGCCACTGGGGCAGGTCGATGATGAATACACCGCCCAATTGCATCGCCGCCCCAGCCAGTAGTGGCACGAGCAGCGCGCCTGCTGGGAAGCGAGCACCAATCAACACACTGCCGACCAGAACAAAGATGGTGAGGATGCCATTGGCAGGCACAGCGAAGCCGAGGGAGGCTGCGTCAGCCGGGAGTTGGGGGGAAGTAATTTCGCCACCGAGAGCGTGGCTGACGACTGCACCTATTAACACGACGCAGACCACTCGCACGTATTGCATCGTGGCGACCACTCGGGAGTCTGCCCCGTGGTCCTCCGCCATAGCCACCATAGCGGACGCCGCCCCGGGAGACAGGCCCCAGGCGGCGGCGTTGCCCGGCAGGTCACCGTAGCGCACGAGGCAAAGCGCGACGAGCAAACTCATCACCACCGTTATCGCCGTGGCCAGCAGCATGATGGGCCAATCGTGAGCAATGCTCGCAAGCGTTTCGGCAGTGAGCGAATGAGCCACCAGCAAGCCGATGCAACCCTGACCGAATTTGAAAGCGAGCGCGGGTACTCGGATGCGGGCCCCTCGCACGCCAAGTCCAATGGCGACCAGCATGGAGCCAAGGAAGTCAGCAGCTGGCATTCCGATCTGTCGCAGCACTTGACCTGCGATGACCGCAAGAACGAGCAGAAGCAGCCACTGCCACATAAGGGCAATGGAGTCGAGAGAGGGAAGGGTAGGCAAGGCGATTCTCCGTACGCGCTGTGGGGCTGGGTGTGTCCAACGCGCAACGGCAGTATTCTGGTGCTGATTCATCAAGTCTATTTTCTAATTGTGATGAACCGATAATTCAGAGTTATCGATTATGGATCTGCGCGACCTTGCCTATTTCGAGACCATTGCTGAGCTTGGCCACCTGGGCCGTGCTGCGGAGCGTCTGTGTCGTAGCCAGCCTGCTTTAACCAAGAGCATTCAACGCCTGGAGGAATCCCTTGGAGTCAGCTTGTTCCAGCGTGATGGCCGACGCATCAAGCTGACCCCGGCGGGGCATTTGCTCCTGGAGCGAAGCCGTCAGTTACGCCACAGCGTTGATGAGACGCGTCGCGAGGTGCGCGACTTCGCCAATGGTTTGGTAGGAAATATTCGACTGGGCTGTGCAGTCTCTATGGCCGAATACCTGCTGCCGCAGCTCACAGCAACGCTGCTGAGTCTCGCTCCCAATGTGACATTGACACTTACGGTTGGGATGGACGATGTGCTTCGCGAGGGGTTGTTGCAGGGAAATCTGGACCTGGTCATTAGCCCCTTCGTCGACAAGGTAGAGGGACTGGAAACCCATGCTCTGCTGGAGGACCAAGCCGTGGTTGTGGCACGCCGCGATCATCCGCTTTTCAGCAGGCCTATCAGCCAGCGCGAGCTGTGCCGTTACCGCTGGGTGCTGCCACCTCTTTCAGCCAGTGCGCGCAAGTGGATTGACAACGCCTTCATCAGCCGACAACTGCCGACACCCATGGTGCAGGTGGAAAGCACGTCGATTTCCTTGATGCCACGTTTGATTGCCCGTACTGACTTACTCAGTTTCATTGCCCGTGAACACCTGTTAGGTGGGAAGGCGGAGGCCAGTCTGCGGGAAATTCCATTGGCGGATACCACCATGACGCGGGTAATCGGGGTGAGCTATCGCTCCGAGGGTTACAAGTCGCCGGCGACGGCAACTCTCCTGGATATTCTGCTGACTCATCAGGCCAACCTGTTTCTACAGCTTGATTCATGAGGTCCGGCCAACCTTCTCCGGCATGGCAACCCGACGCGACGGGGCATCAAGCAGGCGCGCTGGCTATTGCTGCGCAATCCGGACGAGCAACAAGTCTAAGTCCGCTTTTGGCCGATTCTGTTGAAAAAGTAGCTGGCGCCCCATGCCGCCGGCAAAATCACGCGCTCAGCGTGCGTGGAGGTGGGCAGCATGATGGGCAGTTATCGGGAGGACAGGCGCGCCTGTTTTAATCGTTCAATCTGGAAGAGCACGTCCATGCGAGTGCTGTGGGAACGCTCGATACTTGCGGGCGTTACAATGGCGCCCGCACCGATTCCCCGAATCGGGCACGCCCGGAGCCAGCTTCAGATGTTCACCCTCGTAACCCTGGACACATCACCGCCCGAATCCCTGAAGAGTCAGGTACTACAAATGGTGGTGGACTACTTCAGCGACATCAGCCCGGTGCCGCTGATGCCCAGCAATCCGCTCTATCAGTTGTATCAGTACGTGATTGGCTACGAGGTGCACCTGTATCTGCAAGCCATGGACAGCTCTCTGGATACTACGGCGCGGTTGATCCTTGCGCTGGATGATGAAGATCCCTCCCAGGTGCTGGGTTTTGCCCTGTACCTGCCGAGCCAGGATGATTCCGAGGCCTGCACTCTGGCCTATATGGCCGTCAAGGCCAGCCACCGCCGACGTGGTATTGCCCGGGCTTTGTTGCAGCAGATGGCCAAGCATCGGCCCCACGTCGAGCTGGCCTGCGTGGCGAACAAGGTGCCGACCTTTGAGTCGATGGGGTTTCAGGTACTGGCAGCGCAAGGGCCACATGTGCTGCTGAACACCCGCGATCACCGCTCGGACGGCATGGTGGCGGTGCAGGACCTGACCCCGATTTTCCAATCCAAGGAAGTGCGGCAGATCCACGCGTATCTGGTGCAGCAACACGGCAAGAAGGCCATGAGTGAGGCCGAGAACAAACGCGACCGCCTGCTCGACCAGATGGCCTACCAGGCTCAGGGATTGGTGAAAGAGCGCTTCCCTACGATTCACTGACAGCCGAAGTGGCAGAAGAATTTTTCTGCTTTGAACGTCCGTTATCGGTCATTGGCTTCGGTAAGGCTGACCTGGCGAGTCGGCGTCCATCTTGCTCAGCGGGAGAATCCTCCGAGGCAGCACTGTCAGCCACGGCCTGGTGGGTGGGCTGTTGGCGCTGCCTTGACTATCAGGGCCTGAGGACGACGATTGCGAGCCGCTGCCAGACATATGCGTGGGAAAAAACGAGTTCCGCGCGGCATGCGCGCTGTTCACAATAAGACTCCCAACGATTGAATATCCCCCTGAGACGCTTATTTGCCTGCCTTTGAACTCACAACAACAGGACTTCCTCCTTTTTTTGTGCTTCGTAAGTTTAGTTGAATTTGTAACAAGGTTTGATGTTGGATGGCTGTTATAAATTTACCGGCAATGTAATTTGGAAGTCGGTTCTGAATATCTGTTCGGATAAGACGAGGTGGAATCGGTGGTTCACTCGCATTGTTCCTCAAGGCAGAGAGACCGCTTGGCTAACCGGGTATTTGTTTCCGCAGTCAACAAAAGAGACCGGCACGGCCCAGGCTTTTGGGGGGACTACATCCGTGCCAGCCAACGCTCGTCGGATTGAGCATTTTCAGCTTGAACGAGAACTGGCTGCGACCGCGTACCATTTATCAACCTGGCCAGACCGTCCGGTAACTATGCCTACAAAGAGGTACGCCAGTACTTCATTAGTTGTAACGCCAATGATCCAAACAGCCGCGCAGAAGTATAAATAACGGCATTGCGACGGCGTCGGAAAAGTGTCGGAGTTTCAGGTCGCCAATTATTGGTACTTGCCAGTTTGGCAAATTTGAAAGACTCGGATTGGTTATTCGTTTGTGTCGCTTAATGGCTGGTTTTGGCCGTTACCAGTCCTCTGGAAACCCTTGCCATCGACCTGTCGTCGGCACGCAGGTGGCCTGAGAGTCCGGCAATGTCACTCAATGTGCGACAGCGGGACTACCGGGATTGCCGCGGAAGGCACCGATTGCTTTCACCACGCCGAGTACGATCAGCGAAATTCCGAGCACTTCCGGAGCCGTGGGCCACCGATGGGAAAAAAGCAAACCCAGGCACGTGGCGAAAACCATCTCCATGGACAGCAGTTGACTGGCGAGCGTTATGGGAAGGCGCTGGGACGCTATGGTCCAGGCCCACGCGCCGCCAATCGATGCAACCGCCGCAAGCATGAGGGCCGGGAGATACAGGTGACCAATGGCGCTCAGTCCAAAACCCAGCATCGGGGCGTTGAACAACTCCATGCCCGCACCCACGGGTAGGAATACGAGGGTTTGCAGGCTGCCGCCGACCATCATCATGGCTGTCCAGAGCCAGGCATTCATGCCGGGGCGTTTCAATAGCGCTCGTTGATTGGCGAGTCCGAACCAGACCCATAGCGCCACTGCAGCCATGGAAGCGCCAACGCCGAGGGCTAACGAGGCGTATGGCAAACCCTCAGGCTGGGCGACGTTCTGGACATTTACCAGGACCAGCCCCAGAGCGGCCAGCGAAAACGGAATCTGCAGCAATCGCCATGAGATTCCACCTTGGACATTTCCGCTGATGGCCAGAGCCACGGGCACCAGGCCCAGAAAGGCGGGCGCTATGACAGGGCCCGCATAGGTGGCGGCGATGGCGACCGCCATGAAGTACCCCACATATCCAATGAATCCCAGCCCTGCAGCGGCCAGCCAGTCTTTCCACCCGAGGTTTCGGCAGGATTCGAAATTTGCCATCAGAATCACTGCGCCAATCAATCCGGAAATGATGAATCTGCAGGCCGCAAGATCGAAGATCGAGTACTCGCCGATGAATAGCGGCGCGATGAAGTTCATCGACCATGTCAGGGAGGCGAATGTCGCTGCGGCAATGCCAGTCGTGAGCCCATGTTTCATCTTCGTCGCTACTCATCCTGGATGAACTTGATTGCATGCTGGTTCGTTTCGCTCCCGAACAAGTCAGCTCGGAAGTCGCGACACCAGAAGACAAGGCGCGCATCGAGACCAATAGGGATCTCGGTCCGCCAGAGGATTCTCTGGTGTGCACAAAAAAATTAGAATCCATTGGATTTTCCAAGCACCTGTTCCATAGCGGAACAAAAGGGGGACTCGGATGGACAGGTACAGCGACATGTTGATTCTGGTCGCAGTGGTAGACGCAGGTGGCTTTTCGCCGGCCGCGCGCAAGCTTGGGATGACCCACTCGGCCATCAGCAAACGGGTTCAGCGGCTGGAGGATCGGCTTGGCACGCAGTTGTTGTTGCGCACGACTCGGACGTTGGCGCTGACTGAAGCCGGAGGGCGGTATGTGCGTGAAGCGCGCCCGATCCTCGAAGATATCCGGGCTTTGGAAGCTGCCGTATCGCTTGATTCCGACGCGCCAAGGGGCATGTTGAAAGTCACCTCTTCAAATGCCTTCGGCCATCATCATGTGGTGCCAGCCGTCGTCGATTTCATGCGGGTCTATCCGGAAATAAAAGTAGATCTGACCCTGACGGATGCCATTGTCGACATCAGGCACGAACGCATCGATGTGGCGATAAGAAGCGGTGCGCTATCCGACCCAAGCCTTGTCGCGCAAAAACTTGGATCGAATGAACGTGTCGTTTGCGCATCCCCCACCTATCTCGAGCTGAACGGGATGCCCGCCAGGCCCTCCGACCTGTCTGAGCACCTGTGCTTGAAGCTCAACTTTGAAAGCCGGTTCAACGATTGGGAGTTCCGTTCAGCTTCCAATCGGGCGATTCGGCTGGAGGGGAGTTTTTCCTGCAACAGTGTCGAGGCCATTCGTACTGTGTGTCTGGCTGGGGTCGGAATAGCTCGTCTGCCAGCGTTCATGGTGCGCGACGACCTAGCGTCCGGTCGCCTGATTCCGCTGCTAAAGGATTTTTCACGTTCCTCAGACGCCGCGATCTATGCGCTCAGGGTCGCAAGCGATTTTGTTCCGGCCAGGACTCGAGTGTTCATCGAGTTTCTGTCGGCCCGTTTCGCTTCGACGACCTGATCGACACGAAAGGTCGACAGGCCCTTCAAGGCGGGCTGCTGCCGGCGCCTGGCCGGCGGTTGGGGAGGAGGGCGTCAGTCTGGCAAGGCCACAGCATGCAGCGGCTAGTGTGGGAAGTCTGTTTTCGGGCGGGATTGCTCGGGGCTGAGGTACCATGCTGCGCCGAAACTTACGTCGAACCTCTCTGGCTGCTTATGTCCTCCAACGCGCTGTACACCGACCTGTCCGCTTACTACGACCTGATGTGCGCCGACATCGACTACCGGGCGCAGAGCCACTGCGTACGCCGGCTGCACCAGTTGTTTGGCAATCAGGGGCGCAGGCATCTGGATCTCGCCTGTGGCACCGGGCCGCACGTGCGCCATTTCCTCGATTTCGGTTACCGCAGTGCCGGCCTGGACATCAATCAGCCAATGCTGGATATCGCCCAGCTGCGCTGCCCCGAGGCACAGTTCAGCCGACAGGACATGGCGAGCTTCGGAGTGGGCGAGCCGCTGGATCTGATCACTTGCTTCCTCTACTCGATCCACTACAACGCCGGGCTGAAACAGCTGCAGGAGTGCCTGGCCAGCGTGCACGCAGCGCTTGAGGATGGCGGCGTGTTCTGCTTCAACACGGTGGACAAGCGGCAGATCGATAACCGCTCATTCGTGCGCCATACCGTGGAGCACGAGGGCAGCTGCTTCACCTTCGGTTCCGGCTGGTACTACAGCGGCGAGGGCGAGCAGCAGGCACTGCGCCTCAGCATCGAGAAGACCACGGCGGGGGAGACCCAGGCCTGGCAGGACGAACACGCCATGGTCGCCCTGAGTTTCACCGAGCTGCAGCAGCAGTTGCAGCCCCACTTCGAGGTCCACGTCTTCGAACATGACTACGAGCGGATCACGCCTTGGGGCGGCAAGTCCGGGAATGCATTGTTTGTCTGCGTGAAGCGCTAAGAACCGGTCAGCGATCAGTTGATCGTCGGCCATGCAGCTACGCAACTCAGGGCCAGCCCTACTTCTTGCCGCCTCTGATGTTGCCCACCACGCCACCGGCGACGGCACCGACTGCGGCGCCGGTCCAGCCGCTACCGCCAGCGATGGCCGCAATACCGGCGCCGGCCGCGGCACCGATTGCGGCACCACTCAAGGTACCCTGCTGCTGGGAACTCATCGAGGTGCAGCCGATCAGGCCCGCCGCGACGAGGACGGCGGCAAACGCTTGGAACCCTTTCATGTTCTTCTCCGCTACTTGTTCTGCTGCAAGCCGGGCACGACCATCTCGAACCAGATGGTCTCGATGACCGGCCGCTTCACGCGGTCGGGGTTGGTGGCATACCACTGGTCGAGTCCATCGCGCACGGTGTCGAGCGTGTGGCCCTTCAGGCCTCTGCCGAAACGGGGAATCAGACTCTGTTCATCGGACGGCGGCTTGGTCGCGTGGTAGGCCGCCTCCACCTCGAACGCGTTGGCAATACCAATGAGATAGGCTTTCTTGAGCTCCGGCGATGATTGCGTCCATTGCTCGCCGGTAATCATGGGCACCTTGTCAGCGCCCCACGCCGTCGCCAGGGTCACGCTCAGCGCCAATGCCAGCATGCCCATCCGAACTGTCTTCATCGTCTCCTCTCCTCGTCAGGCTGAACCCCACGCCGTGGCCGGCCTCCCTGCCCGATCGCTGGCAGGGAGGCCGTATCGATGACTCAGTAAGTGTAGGTGGAGGGGGTGCAAACCGCGGCAGCCATCATCTTCACGATCACTTGACCCGCCCGTTGGATGGCCGGTGAATCGCGATTTCACTCAAGGCCAAGAGGGCGCCTTTGCCGGATAGCCGGGCAATCCCGGCCATCCCTGTTTGCAGGATCCAGACAATCGCTGGATTACCGGAGCAGCTATGAGCCGTTCAGTCGTGACAGGTTGGGATGGTATTTCCGCACCGATAGTGCGTTACCGCACCGAATGCTGGGTTCCCAAAGGGCTATATCCAGAACTCTATCCATGGCCAGGGACTGACCAGCACTGCACTGGAGAAAGCGATGAGAAGCAAGCTGGAGAACCGACTGGAGGGGAAGCTCGCTGCAATTCTTCCTGAACATGTCGTCAAGTGTTCATATGGGGCGGACGGCATCGTGGCTGTCGCGATTGAAAAGCCCGCAACGAAGGAAAGCTGGTGGATCACCGGAATCGCCATGCAATCGTTGATTAGGAAGGAGACGCTGACAGAAACCGCCGAGCAGATTCTGGTCGAGGTCAATGCCGCGAGCGGGGGGGGCACTGAATTGCTGGCAGATCAGGCCGCCAGTGCGCAGTAGCACAGGCTCGATCATCGCCTTCCAATCAAACGACTTTGATGAGATGTGCATGTACTTCGGCGGTCAGCAGTTCGATACGCACCGTCAACTCTTTGGTAAGCGCTGTGAGCTGAGTGTTTTGCTCCAGCAGTTCCAGCAACTGAGCGCTGGTTTTTGCCGCATTTGCGTGGTGCCGTTCATTGGTGACTGCAAGTGCCTCCCGATGTTTTGCATCCGCTTCGGCATGCGCTTTGTCTCGAGCGGCCTGACGTGTTTGTGCAAGCAGAATCAGGGGCGCGGCATACGCTGCCTGGAGACTGAAGGCCAGGTTGAGCAGGATGAACGGATAGATGTCGAAGTGCGCCAGGCCGGCGACGTTTACACCTATCCACGCCATGACAACCAATGTTTGCGCCCCCAGAAATAGCGGCGTACCAAAGAACCGGGCAAAGGCTTCGGCTTTGAGGGCGAACTGGTCGTTGCCAAATGTTGGAGCAAGATGTTCGTGCGGGCGATGGAAACGCAGGTGATCAGTTTCAGCTAGGGGCGCGGTGTTAGAGGGTGACGTTTTCATTGAACACTCCTGCTCGAGACTGGAACCAGTGCAACAACCTTCCATGAGTTTATGTGCTTGATCGGAGATGGAGCCGACACGGCTTAATCCGTGGGGACGTAGAGGGAGTCGAGCCGGGCCTTGGCACTTTTTCCAAGGTGGAACGATGGGAGCTGGGGTAGAAGGGAGCCCGGCACATAGCCGGGTCCCGGGTGGTGTGTTGGCCGATGGTTATTCGGGGATTATGCGGGGATTGTGTTCGTCGGGTTTGACGGGCCGCTCTACGCCAGGATCGCTGGGGTCTACCCAATCATCAGGCCGGTCATCGCGCTGGGGATCAAGCGGGTCCTGGGGGGCGTTCGGGTTTTGATTGTCCGGATAGTTCTGGTTCTGACTCTGAGTCATACATCACCTCACGTGAGGCCCAGATTGGCCTCAACCGTTTGAGGTACAGGGAATCAGCCTCGTTCAACCTTTCCGCTGGGGCGACCGTCAAGAGTTTCGAAGCAAACCCATGTGATGGATGTGGCCTAGACGGTGGCTTGCCAGCCACTGCCTGGGAGATTGCCCGATACATAGCCTTCCACCTACCAGGGCCGAATGATCACTTTTGGTCGATAGCGACCGACTGCTTCCGGCAGATTCTGTTGAAAGAAGGCGGTTCTGCGGCAGCCAGTCGGCCAGATGTTCCAGCTTTTGAAGGGGTTGCAAGCCACTCCAAGTTGCCTTTCGGCCTTTCACTGAGCGTCTGGGCTCAGGTTTGCCGTGCTCCAGCATCCCGTGTGTGCGACAGGCCCAATGAGATGGCGTACAGGCCCGATGACGGCAGGGTCAGATCGAGCCGCGAGGTGTCGGCACCGCGCACTATTGCGGCCAATTGGCCAAGAGCGGGGTCATTCAGTTCGTACTTTTTCAGGAAGGCATCGAAGCTGCACAGCTAATCATCGTGGCTGATCATGCAGCACCTCTTGCCTGTGTCTACAGGCTCTGGGTGGGCTGACCGGCGGCGCGCCAGCCGGTGAAACCATCGATCAGGTAGCGGGCGTCTAGCCCCATGGCTTCCAAGGTCGCGGCGATACCCTGGCTGATTTCGTGGCCATGGGCGCAATAGAGCACCACGGGCCTGTCCCGTGGCACCGAGTCCTTCCAGGCGAACACCGACTCAGGCTCCAGCCACCGCGAACCGGGGATGGCCGCCGCATCTGCCGCGCGGATACCTGCGCGGCGCACATCCAGCAGCGTGAAATTGCGTCCTGCCGCTTGCCACTCCATCAATTCACAACTCGTGATCCGACTCATCGCACACCTCTCAGGTACGCAACAGATGCACCACCAGCCCTACCAGTGCGCAGGCCAGCAACACCTGAATGACGCCCCGCTTGTATCGGAACAGGGCGATCGCTGCTGCCACGGCGATCAGCGCCGACGGCCAATCGAAGCGGCCGTCGAAGCCTTGGGGCCAGAGCACGTGGTAGCCGAAGAAGAGGGCCAGGTTGAGGATCACCCCCACTACCGCGGCGGTGATCCCGGTGAGCGGAGCGGTGAACTTCAGCTCGCCATGGGTGGATTCCACTAGCGGTCCGCCGACGAGAATGAACAGAAACGACGGCAGGAAGGTAAACCAGGTAACCAGGGTGGCGGCTACGGTGCCGGCGAGGAAGGCTTGTTCGGCGCCGAACATGGGGTGCACATAGCCACCGATGAAACCGACGAAGGCGACGACCATGATCAGCGGCCCCGGTGTGGTTTCCCCCAGGGCCAGGCCGTCGATCATCTGAGTCGGTGTCAGCCAGCCGTAGTGGCCCACCGCGCCCTGGTACACGTAGGGCAACACGGCATAGGCACCGCCGAAGGTGAGCAGCGCGGCCTTGGTGAAGAACCAGCCCATCTGGGTCAGGGTGCCCTGCCAACCGAACAGCGCAGTGAGCAGGCCCATCGGCAGCACCCAGAGTAGGGCGCCCACGGCTACCAGGAGCAACAGGCGTGACCAGCGAAAGCGCGCATGCTCGGGTGTAGGCGTGTCGTCATCGATCAGCGCCGGGCCGTAGGTGGTCTTCGCTGCGCCATGGCCGCCACCGAGAGCGAACCTGTCCGGGGCGAGACGACCACCGATGTAACCGATCAGGGCAGCTCCCAACACGATCAAGGGGAAGGGGACATTCAGCGCGAAGATGGCCATGAATGAGGCGGCGGCGATGCCCCACAACCAGTTGTTCTTCAGGGCGCGCGATCCGATGCGGTGGGCGGCCTGGACCACGATGGCGGTGACTGCCGGCTTGATGCCGTAAAACAGACCGGCGACCACCGGCACTTCGCCGAAGGCGATGTAGACCCAGGACAGGGCGATCAGGATGAACAACGAGGGTAATACGAAGAGCGCGCCGGCAATGACGCCTCCCCAGGTCCGGTGCATCAGCCAACCGATGTAGGTCGCAAGCTGCTGGGCCTCCGGCCCGGGCAGCAACATGCAGTAGTTCAGGGCGTGGAGGAAGCGTCGCTCGCTGATCCAGCGCCGCCGCTCCACGAGCTCCTGGTGCATGATGGAAATCTGCCCGGCGGGTCCGCCGAAACTGATGAAACCCAGCTTCAGCCAGAACAGGAAGGCCTGGAACAGCCCCACGGGGGCGGTTCCGGTTTGTGTCTGCCCGGCGGTACGCATGGTGTGCTCACTCATCGTTTTTCTCTTCATTCGCAAAGGCGGTCAGCAGGCCATCGAAGATGGCGCTGGCGGCGGCCAGCAGCTGATCGTCATCAAGGATGCTTTCCCGCAGGCCGGCCAGAACGCGTTCGATGCCAGCTGCTTCCACCGGCTGAACGCCCCCTACATCCAGGTAGTGCACCAGGGCAGCGACCCGTTCCAGGGAAAATGCATTCAGCTCGAAGCTGGCTTGCAGGGTCTCGAAGGTGACGCGGTTGCCGACGTGGCTGAAGGTGGCACCGTCGAAATCGAATCCGAGCGCATCCACCGGGCAATCTTGGGGAGAGTCCAGCCAGAGGATGCGTGCGTCGTGATCGATGAAGCGGCGGATCAGCCAGGCGCTGGCCAAGCGGTCGACCCAAGGGCGCTTGCGGGTCGCCCAGCTACGGCCCTGGTAATCCTGTTGCCTGAGCACTGGAATGGGCTGGTCATGGCTGCATGGCTCGTCTGCCGACAGGGCACGGCTGACGGCGGTTTCCAGCTCTTGCAGAGCCGTATCGACGTCCTGGCGGGGCTGGCCAGGGAAATAGTCGATGGCGATCAACTGGGCGAAGGCCTTGCGCAGCTTGCGGATTTGCTTGGTAGAGCCCAGCGCATTCTCGGTCGTCAGCTGGCCACGGCATGCGTCGACCTCGGCGCGCAGGCTTGCGTAGTCCTCGCTGCGGTCGAAAAGCGGAATGAAGCGCTCACCCTGCGGGTCCTGGATGGGGAGCAGGTAGGCGGTGCCATTGATCGAAAGGATGTCGCGCTCGATGTCGGCGAGGGCTTCGCGGCAGGCGTCGCTGTCAGGGAGCAGATACACCCCGTCCCGCAGCACTGCGGCGCCGCAGGCTTTCAGCGCCCGCCAGGCGCGCATGCGCGCGGTGGCGTTGGCAGTAGGGAGGGCGAGAACAAGGGATATCCAGCGCATGATGTAGAGTATCTAACAAAATATGTCTGATACATTACATTAGTACTTGCTGTCGTATAAAAGAAGATCCGCCTGTCCAAGCGACCTCGGCTTTTGGGGCGATTGGATATTGGCGAGCCGGACTACCCGCTGCACGCCGTCCGGACCGCAGGCGTGCAGTTCGCCGAACATGGCGCGCTTCCAGCCGCCGAAGCTGTGGTAGGCCATCGGTATCGGCAGCGGCACGTTGACACCGACCATGCGCACTTCGATCTCGTCGCAGAACAGGCCTACTCGTGAACTCTCTGCACTGTGGTCATGCCTACGTTCCTCGTCAGATATCCAGGACCAGTGGCTGTACGCCGCTTTCATCTTCCGCGGGCACGGCGCAGCAGATGAGCGCCGTGCCCGCTTCCGGCATTTCTGCCGGGGGGTTGGGATAGTGCACCTGCCCGCTGAGCACTCGTGTGCGGCAGGTGCCGCATGAGCCGCCGCGGCAGCTGAAGTCGGGAGACAGCCCACGGCTTTCCGCCAGTTCCAGCAGGCTGCCGCTATCCGGTTTCCAGCGGGCTTCCTTGGCCGAGGCGGAGAAGTACACCGGCACCGGTGATGTCGCCGCCGGCGGCTGGGCGGGCTTTGGCGGTTGCGCGTCGTCATTGCGTCGCAGCGTCGAGGGGCCGAAGGTTTCGGCGTGGATGCGCCCATCGGCGATGTTCAGCGCGCGCAGACCGTCGTAGATGGCCTGGGTAAAACTCCCCGGCCCGCACAAGTAGAAGTCGTAGTCGTCCAGTGGCAGGTGGGACTTGATCTCCGCGATGTCGATGCGTCCGGTCAGCTCATGGTCGCGCCCCTGAATGGCGTCCTCGCCCGGATTGCTCAGCGCACGGCGCACCCGCAACAAGTCAGGGCAACGCTGGCGCAGTGCCTCGATCTCCTGTTGAAAGGGCAGTTGCTGCAAGGTCCGCGCGGACTGGAACAGGTAGATGCGGCGGTTGCGACCCTGTGATTCGTTCTGCGCAACGAGTTCCCGCAGCATCGAGAGCAGTGGGGTAATGCCAACGCCCGCGCCGATCAGCACCACGGGCCGCTCGGTGTCGCCGGCAAGGGTGAAGTTGCCCATGGGCGCGCGTACTTGCAGCCGGTCGCCGACCTGGAGCTGTTCGTGCAGGTGGCGTGAGGCCCTCCCTTGTGCCTTGACGCTGATGCGCAGGTGGCCGTCCGACGGCGCGCTGGAGAGGCTGTAGGTGCGGATCAGTACGTCTTCGCCGTTACCCGCGGGAATGCGCAGCGGCAGATGTTGACCCGGTGTGAAGCTCACCGTCGCACCGTCTGGGGGCTGGAGGTAGAAGGAGCGGATGTCCTGGCTCTCCTGTTCCAGGCGAGCCACTTGCCATTCCTGCCACTGCTGGCGCTGTTCGCGCTGGCGCAGCTTTTCGTCGGTCTCGGCCCATGTGCCGGTCATCAGGCTGGTTGGCGCGTACTCCTGGAAATCCCAACGGATCGACAAGGCGCGCGGCCGTAGCACGGCCTGCTGCACGTCGAAGCTCCAGAGACGCTCGGCGCCCTCGAAGGCGGCGATCATCGGGCTGTCGAAGATCAGTTCCGTGGTCCCGGACAGTTGCAGCACGTCGCCGCTGGCGAAGTCGACGAAAAGTAATCCGGCGATCGGGTTGAGCTGCAGGTTGCCCAGGGTGTTGAAGTGCAGGTTGCCGGCGTAGTCCGGGATGGTCAGGCGATTGCCCGTGACCTTGACGAAGCTGGGCCGACCGCCGCGATGGGAAACATCCACCGAGCGTTGCCCGTCCTCGTGTTCGACGTAGCTGGCAACGAAGAAGGTGTCGGCCTTGCGGATAATGTCCGCCAGCGTCTCGTTCAGCGCCAGGAAGTCCTGGCGCGGGTTGCGCTCGCCGTTCCGTTGTTCGTCGCGGGTATAGGCGCGTTGCTGGATGTACTGCGGGCAGTTGCCGAAGGCGTGCTCGACGGCGACCTCCAAATGGTCCGCTTCGACTCGCTGCAGGATGCCGTTGATGCGGTTGCGCCGACGTGTGTGCAGCTCGATGCCCAGCATGCCGATGGCGCCGCCGGCTTGCAGGCCGCTGGCGGCTGGGTCCTGGCCGTCTGGTTTGGTGGCCAGCACCAGACGCCGGGGATCGGGCGAGGTGACGAAGCCTTCTGGCCCTTCGAGCAGCGTCGCCCAGGGGCGTCCCTGGTCATCCACCGCGCCGGCGACCATGAACGGCAGCTGGTGATAGAAGTCGCGGTGCTGATCGGGCATGTAGTCGCGGATTACCCGCTGACCGAAGACTTCCATGCGCTCGGAGACACCGACGCGTTCCTGGAGCGCCTTTTCACCGGCATGCCAGGGTGAGTGGCGGTGCTTGGGAAGATGGTCCATGGCAGACACCTCGTTGGAAGGCTGCCGGATTCCCGGCAGCGGACGGCTGATTCAACCGGCTTGCAAGCCCGCGGCGGTGCGCTGCATGGGGACGAAACCGGGGAGCGCCTCGATCCGGGCCAGCCAGGCACGCAGGTTCGGGTAGTCCTGCAGCGACACGTTGCCTTCCGGCGCGTGTGCGATGTAGGCGTAGTTCGAAACATCGGCGATGGTCGCGGCATCGCCAGCGAGGAAGGGGGTCTTCGCCAGCTCGCTGTCCATCACCTGGAACAGTGTGTGGGCGCGGGTGAGGACTTCCTCGGTGTTGAAGTTGGCGCCGAACACCGTGTTCAACCGCGCTGCTGCCGGGCCGAAGGCAACCAGGCCGGCGGCTACCGACAGCCAACGCTGCACGCGTGCCGCTCCCTGCGGGTCTTCAGGCAGCCAGTTGTTGCCGTACTTCTTCGCCAGGTAGACGAGGATGGCGTTGGAGTCGCTGACGATGGTGCCGTTATCGTCGATGACCGGCACCTGGCCGAAGCTGTTGAGGGCGAGGAATTCGGGGTGCTTGTGGGCACCCTTGGCGAGGTCGACGAAGACCAGCTCGGTAGGCAGCTCCAGAAGCGAGAGCAGTAGCTCGACGCGGTGCGCGTGGCCGGACAGCGGGTGGCGGAAGAGTTTGATGGGGCGGGACATGGCAGCGACTCCGAATCGGGTGGGGGGAGGCAGCGCCGAGTCGGACCGGGTCGGGGTTCTCGCGCTGATGGATGCATCCTGCGCCGTGACGAGCAGCAGCAGAATCACCAGTCAGGACAATCCAGCATTTCAGAATCCGAAAGAATGGCGCCAAGGCTCAGCCGCGCAGGGCCGGATGGGCGCGCAGGCGGGGCACCGCGAAGTCGAGGAAGGTCCTGACCCGCGCAGCGGCGCGGCGGCCCTCGCGGTAGATCAGTCCTACCGGCAGGCCGGGAGCCGCGAAGTCTTCCAGCACCGCTTCAAGCCGGCCTTCCTGCAACTCCTGATGCGCCTCATGGCTCATGCAGCGCGTCAGCCCCAGGCCCAGGGTGGCGGCACGGATCGCCGCGTTGCGGGTACTGCAGGTCAGCCGCGGGGCCAAGCGTACCGAGCGCGGCGCCCCTTGGTGGAGGAAGCGCCACTCGCTCATGGCGCCGGTGGCAATGATCAGATGCGCCTTGAGATCGTCGGGCGTTTGCGGCCGCCCCTGGCGAGCCAGGTAGTCCGGTGCCGCGCAGACGATGGGGTTCACGATTCCCACCGGCAAGGCAAAGTCCGAGGAATCGGGCAGGTGGCCGATTACCAGAGCGACATCGATACCGTCCTCCAACAAATGGGGCACGTCTTCGTGGGTCTGGGCGATCAGTCGCACGTCCGGGAAGGCTGCCAGGTAATCGAGGGCGATGGGCGCGAAAACCTGGTGGGTCATCAGCAGCGGCACCGAAATGGTCAACTGCCCGGCCGGGTGCGCGTGCAGGCCAGTCACCGAACTCTCCGCTTCGGCGATCTCCTGCAGGAGCTGCCGACTGCTCGTGGCGAAGGCTTCCCCGGTGACGCTCAAACCGATGCCGCGCGGCCCCCGCAGCAGCAGCGTGGTCTGCAGGCGCGTCTCAAGCGCGGTGACCATGCGCATCACGGTCGCCGTGGACAGGCCGAGCAGCCGGGCCCCGGCGGCAAGGCTACCGGCCCGCGCCACGGCGTCGAACACTTCCATTTCCCGGTAACGGCCCAAGGCACTACTCCGCCGCAATGGCCTGCAGCGCCGGATCGTTGCGCAGGCGCTCGAAGCAGTGGTCGACGAAGGTGCGGACCTTGGCGGATACCCGCGTGCCGCCCTGATGCAGCAGGTGAATGGGGAGCGGCGGGATGCTGTACTGCTCGAGGACGATTTCCAGCTCGCCTCGGGCGACGGCTTCGGCAACCTGATAGGACAGCACCCGGGTATAGCCCCAGCCCCTGCGTGCGGCGTGGATCGCCGCATTATTCGAACTGACCACGAAGCGTGCCTGGGGGCGCTGGGTAATGGGCCCTTCAGGTCCGATGAACTGCCAGTCGGTCAGCAGTGAGCTGGCCGAGGACATCACCACCGGCGCGCCGAGCAGATCGGCAGGTGTCGCGGGCCTTCCAGCCGATTCGAGGAAGGCCGGAGCAGCACAGATCACTTGGCGGACTTCACCGACCTTCAGCGCGGTCAGGTCGCCCTCGGGTAGCTGGCCGATGCGCAGGGCGACGTCCACACCTTCGTCGATCATGTTCACCACCCGATCCACCAGCATGGCGTTGATCGTCACCTCGGCATGGGCGGCGAGGTAATCGGCAATCAACGGCACCATGTACAACTCGCCGAAGATCACGGGGGCGGTCACGGTGAGATTGCCGCGTGGGCGCAGAGCGCTGCCGGAGGCCAACTCCTCCGCTTCCTCCAGCTCCAGCAGGATGCGCCGGCAGTCTTCCACGTAGCGCCGTCCGGCCTCGGTCAGCCGGACGCTGCGCGTACTGCGCGCCAGCAGCAAAGTGCCGAGCCGCGCCTCCAGCGCCGCGATCGCACGGGTCACGCTGGGCGGCGAGAGACCCAACTGCTTCGCGCCCGCCGCGAAACTTCCCGCTTCCGCCACCACCACCAGCACTTTCATTTCCTGGAACCTGTCCATGCTTCACCGCTTCGTGCCTGCAACCTGACGAGGAAGTATGCATGGCGACGATTGGCTGCAGTGCTGAAATCATCGCGAAGCAGGCATTTGGCTGATGCAGTCAGCGCAGGGAACTGAAAGCGGCACGCACCTCGCGGCTGAATAGATCCGGTTCTTCCCAGGCAGCGAAATGCCCGCCCTTGTCGACGCGCTGGTAGTAGACGAGGTTGTGGTAGGCCCGCTCGGCCCAGCTCTTCGGCGGTTTGTACACCTCGCCGGGGAAAATGGTCACCGCGGCGGGAATGTTGATCGGAGCCATGGAGGGGGCGTTAGCAGCGTTCTCCCAGTAGATGCGTGCGCTCGAGGTTGCCGTGTTGGTCAGCCAGTAGAGGGAGATGTTGTCGAGCATTTCGTCGCGGGTGAAGGCACGTTCCGGCTCGCCACGGCTGAAC
The DNA here is from genome assembly GCF_003626975.1 of Pseudomonas sp. DY-1. Taxonomy (NCBI): domain Bacteria; kingdom Pseudomonadati; phylum Pseudomonadota; class Gammaproteobacteria; order Pseudomonadales; family Pseudomonadaceae; genus Pseudomonas; species Pseudomonas sp. DY-1. The sequence continues at coordinate 823,318 of NZ_CP032616.1, forward strand.
ACCCATTCGCCGTACTTGTCGTAGAACCAGGCCGCCAGTCCCGCCGGTGAATCGGCCAGGCCGTAACCGAGGGTCTGCGGCCGGGTTCCCATGATGGCAGCGAAGCCGAATCCCTTGCCGAGGAACTCCCTGGCCGTATCGAACACTTCCCGTTCTTCTGCATTCAGATTCGCCGGAGCAGGGTCGCCGCACTTCAGCGCCTTGGCCACCTCGGGTGGAAGGGTGGTCGCACGCTCCACCCGATTGACGTGGATGCCAAGCAGGCCAGCGGGGGCCTGGCGCCCCATGGCGTCCGAAATGATGGCGCCCCAGTCGCCACCCTGTGACACGTAGCGGCTGTAGCCGAGTCGTTTCATCAGCGCATCCCAGGCGCGCGCGATGCGATCGGGGTTCCAGCCCGTGCTGGTGGGCTTGCCGGAAAAGCCGAAGCCGGGAATGGAGGGCAGCACGAGGTGAAAGGCATCCTTGGCCGCGCCACCATGTGCCGTGGGATCGGTCAGCGGACCTATGACTTTCAGCAACTCGAAGACGGAGCCGGGCCAACCGTGGGTCATGATCAGCGGCAACGCGTCCGCATGGCGGGAGCGGACGTGAATGAAGTGGATGTCCAGGCCGTCGATGCTGGTCAGAAACTGGGGAAAAGCGTTGAGTTTGGCTTCGGCCTTGCGCCAGTCGTAGCTGCCGTCCCAGTAGCGCACCAGCGCTTGCAGCTTGGCGAGTGGCACCCCCTGGGAACGGTCGTCGACGGTTTCCCGATCAGGCCAGCGGGTTGCGGCAAGGCGGCGGTGAAGGTCCTGCAGCGCCGACTGCGGAACATTGGCGCGGAAGGGGCGCAGCGCGTCAGCCGCAAGCGGCTTCTCGGCGGACTGAGAAAACGCCGCCATTGGCCGGAACATCGTGAGGGCCGTCAGTGCGGCGCCTTTCAACATCAGGGAACGACGGGACAGGGCGGTGGTTTTGATCAGTTGCTGGATGGCCATGGTCGTGATTCCTACCAGATGCAGGATCGAGGTCACCGGCAGGCGCTTACGTCGAGATCACAGCCAAGCACGAGGAACGAGCACCAATCGGCACCGGCATCGGACCGCAGCAGCCATGACCTCAACTACGCGACGCACACGCGCTGATGTCCTGGACGGGCGGGATGTAAATGGAACTCTAGTGGATGGCATGAGGAATGCCATGAAGGCGCTTGGCAGGCACGACAGCCGCCTTTCCAGGGGTGAGGGCCCTCAAATTCTGCTCGAACGTGATGGGCCGGGCCCTGTGGGAGCGACTTCAGTCGCGAAGACACTTCACGGCAACACGTCCTTGCCATCTGCAATAAACGCCGGCAAATCCCGCCAGGCTACCCACAACTCCCGCTGCCAGCGCACTGCACCAACCTGCCGGTTGGACCAGCTGATAAAGCACCGCCGCGGCTCTGCGCTCGGGTCACGGTGATAGTCATGCAGCGTCGGCACCAGCACCTCGCTCAGCCAGCGACTGATGTCGACATGCTCCGGCCGGGCGAAGCGAAACAGCGCCTTGTAGGCACCCGCGTCGCTGATGGCTTCCACTTCCTCATGAAAGCCGCATACGTTCGCGAGCAGGATGGTGCGCTTTTCAAAGGGTTCCAGGACGTGGAGCAAGCGACGGGAACTACGGACACCCATCAACTGGGCAAAGTCTTGGGCGACGAACCAGGGCTGGTTGTCGATCATCAGGGCGCGCAGGCGGAGGTTGTGATGATGGAAAACGATGGGGGCGTATGCGTCGTGCATGGTGGAGCTCCTGTTAGCTGGTTAGGAACTGCCATCAACGTCGCCAAACGGAGGTGGCAGACCGCGCAGGGTTGGCGAACCGGCTAACAGGCCCCGGCAGACCCGAAGGTCTCCCCGCGCGATCTGCCATAAAGCGATGCAGCTTTTCTGCAATCGTGCGGGGGCCTACGAGAACATTCGCTGTTCTCGCAAACACCTTATGGCGCTGTCGCGCCTGTTAGTAACGGGTCGCCAAACCCGGCCACGGGATTGACCGTGGCCGGGGCAGGATAGGGATGGAGAAGGGGGAGGGCAAGGGGAGGGGGCTATTGAGGCTGCCTTTGACTCGAATCGGAATTTTTCTGGTTGTTGCGTCTGGCGATTAGCTGTCCACCGCGAGCGGCGGCCAAGAGCGGTCAACGAGTGGCCGCAATGTCAGGGGCTATTCACCGATGCGTGACGAGAATGTGGGTTGTAAGCGAGCTTTGAAGGGGCGAGTAAGTCCGCTTGGCTAGCTGATCTTGAGGTTCGCTGCGAGAAAATCCATGAAGGCTCTGACACGAGTAGGCAGCTGTCCGCCTTGCCCAATGTAGACGGCATGAACCTCGATCTTATCCGTGGGCATGAAGTCTTCCAGAACCGAGACAAGGCGGCCGTCGTCCAGATCCTGCTCAACCTGGCAAAGCCCAACGCGCGCGAGGCCAAGCCCAAGAATCGCCAGTTCCCTTACACCATTACCGTCGCTTACCCGGGCGTTTCCGGTCACGGATATGGGGGTGAGTTGGCCATCAGCTCCCTTGAGGCTCCACTCCATGGCGGGTTGGCTGAAAGTGAACCCCAAGCAGTTGTGGCCCTCGAGATCGGCCGGAACCTTCGGGGTACCCCGGGCGGCCAGGTAGGTCGGTGATGCGACGATAAGGCTTCGCGTATCGCCCAGGCGCCTGGCCACCAGATTGGAGCTTTTAAGTGGGCCGCTGCGGATTGCCACGTCTGCCCGCACGCTTATCAGGTCGACGACTTCGTCGCTGAGGAAAACTTCCACCGATACCCCTGGGTAGTCTCGCAGGAACTCGTTCAACAGAGGCAGCAGATACAAGCGCCCGATATCGACGTTGCAGTTCACCCTTACCGTTCCCTGTGGTGCTGAACTCGCTGCTGCTTCCTGCTCGGCCTCATCGAGTGCAGTCAGGATGGTCAGGCTGCGCTCGTAGAACGCTGCCCCTTCAGACGTGAGCAACTGCCGCCGTGTCGAGCGATTAAGCAAGCGAGCACCCAGCCGGTTTTCCAGCCTCGAAACCAGTTTGCTGACTGCCGAGGGAGTCATGGCACAACTCTTGGCCGCTGCGGTGTAGCCGCCGTCTTCGACGACCCTGACGAACACGCTCATTTCCGCGAAGCAGTTTATGTCCAAACGTCTCATATGAATTCACGTCACAAGTTGAATGCCCCGGGACCGGCTATATCCGCCGTGACGGCGCTCTTACTCTGTTTTCCAGAGCCTGCACCAGAGCTCGAGACTGAGCAATAGATGTGCCAACGATGGAAATGCCGAGTCCGGAGGATGAGATGAACAGCAAGATCAAACTGATTCTGATCTACGGCGGTAAGGATGAAGAAGGCCTCTGTCCTGCGCTGGTGAAATGGGCCTCTGAGGTTATAGCGCAACGTGCTGAGTTCGAATTCTGTGTCATCGAGCTCGATGACCTCGTAATCAGTCCTGACACTGCCGAACACGTACAGCGACACGAAAGTCTGCGACATCTCGCAAAGGCTGATGCCTTCCTGATCGTCACCTCGGAGCAGAGCAATGGTTACCCCGCCGAGCTGAAAGCGTTCATCGACCAGGTTTCGGTTCGTTGGCACGCAAGACCGGTGGCGTTCATCGGTTACGGCGAAGAGTCGGGTGGAATGCGCGCGATCGATCAGCTCCGCCAGGTTCTGGCCGGGCAGCACGCGGTCCCCATCTGCAATTTCGTGTCCTTTCCCAACCCCCGGGCGCTGATCGATGAGTCCGGGGTAATGCGTCAGCCCGATCAAACCAGGCTTCCAATGGCTCGGATGTTGGTGCAACTGAACTGGTGGGCAAGAGCCCTAAAGGCTGCGCGGGAACAGGTGTCCTATGAACTGGTGAGCTAAGCGTCAACGCATCGGAGTCGAAGCAGAAATGGGCAAATACTCCGGAGGAATCGACTAACGGGCTCTTGTTGCCCGTCCTTAACCTTATTTCCAGGCCCGCTAGCTGGGCGAACAGAAGAGGAAACCGACCATGTTGAACATCGAAGGAAAAGTCATCGCAATCACCGGCGCAAGCAGCGGTATCGGTGAGGCGACCGCGCGACTGCTGGCCAGCCATGGCGCGAAAGTGGTGCTCGGCGCTCGGCGTACCGACCGCCTAGAAATGATTGCTGGCGATATCTGCGCCGCCGGCGGCAGCGCGAAGTTCCGCGCTCTGGACGTCACAGACCGCAAGGACGTCCAGGACTTCATCGACTTTGCCGTTGCCCAGTTCGGTCAGGTCGATGTGCTGGTCAACAACGCTGGTGTAATGCCGCTTTCCAAGCTTGAGGCGCTCAAGGTGGATGAATGGGACCGCATGATCGATGTGAACATTCGTGGTGTGCTGCACGGTATCGCCGCGACCCTACCGCTGATGCAACGCCAACGGGCGGGACAGATCATCAACATCGCCTCTATTGGTGCCTATGCGGTGAGTCCGACTGCGGCCGTTTACTGCGCCACGAAGTACGCCGTGCGAGCCATTTCCGAAGGCCTTCGCCAGGAGGTCGGCGGGGACATCCGGGTCACCGTCATCGCGCCTGGCGTTACCGAGTCGGAACTGGCCGAAAGTATCTCGGACGAGGGTGGTCGCGCCGAGATGAACGAGTTTCGCAAGATCGCCATTCCGGCCGACGCCATAGCGCGAGCGATTGCATACGCCGTCGAACAGCCTGCGGAAGTTGATGTAAGCGAACTGATCGTACGGCCTACGGCGAGCCCGTTCTGACGGGGCGCGCAATTGAGTACGAAGGTCGACGCTGGCCTGCGGGCCAGCCCCGTGTTTTGGTTGTTGTCCTGGAGCTTGCTCATTGCTCCGCTGCTGCCGCTCTCAATGGCTGGGGCGGGGCAATCCTCAACTCGACTCGCACATAGGAACGATGAAATGGCACGTCCCTCAAGTGATCAGAACAAGTATGTCGGCATGTGGGTGACCGCAGATGGCCGTATTCGTCATGAACTGCTGCCCGGGGGCCGCTACGATGAGGCTCGTGGGAACAAGAAAAGCGCTTACCAGGGGCGCTACTGGTTGGAAGGAGACCACATAGAGTACGTCGACGACACCGGCTTCACCGCCGACGGTGAGTTCCGAAGCGATGTCCTTTATCACGCAGGGATGGTCTTGTACCGAGAGAAGTAGCGGGTGGTGGAAGTGGTGCGCTGATGAAAGATGAAAACGCTGGGGCTCTCTCGCTTCGTGAGGTCCTAAATGCAAAGCGCGTCTGTGTAGTGCTTGTTCGGGCAATCGATGGCGCGGGCCAAACGGAAGGCCAGAACCCAAACTAGACAGGTCGAACCTGATTGTTCTGTCGCAGTTCTTGAGAAGTTTATGAAGCACTATCCGGTGTCCGGTACCACTCGCACGTCAGCTGAGGGGCTGGAGTCCTTTATCCAGGGCGAACTGCTTGCCGCATCCGCAGGCAGTGCCTCCAGGGACGTCCTGATACAGATCTTCAACCGTCGGCGGGTTGAGGAGACATTCATAGTTCCCGCGGTAGCTGAACCTCTGGTCGTCTGGGTCCTTTCCGGGTGCGCCATTGTGGAAGAACGGGAGCTTGGCGGCGAATGGGCGTGCTCCGAAGTTTCCAAAGGTGATTTCTTTCTCACGACCTCTGCCGTGCCCTATGAGATGCGCTGGCGGGCTAGCGGCCCGGAACCATTCGAAGTGATGCACATTTATCTCGGCATCTCGTTGCTTGAGCGTGCGATGCAGGAGGTGCATGGCAGAGGGGCGGTTCGCTTGAGAGAAATCTCTGGCGGACAGGACGCAGCGCTTTCTCGGCTCCTCGATCAGTTTCGTATTGAGCTGAGCAGTCAGTATGAGGTCAGTGGGTTGTTCATCGATGGCATCGCCCAATGTCTGGCCGTGCACCTGGCGAGGAACTACCTGGATACCTGTGCCGAGAACCTCGCTCGGCGTAATGCCCTGCCAGCCTACAAACTCAAACGCGTCGTAGGTTCGATGGAGAATGGGCTCCATCTGGAGTTCAGCCTTGGCGACCTGGCGCTGGAGGCGGGTATGAGCGATTACCACTTCAGCCGACTGTTCAAGAAAGCCACGGGCCATCCACCCTCCCAGTACTTCATCAGAATGCGGATGGCCAAAGCACGTCAGCTGTTGACGGAAACGGAGCTGAGCATCATCGACATCGGCATGGAAGTGGGCTATTCCAGCCCCAGTCATTTCTCCCAGGTGTTCCGACATCATGTGGGGCTGACACCTAGCCAATATCGGGCTCAGCGTTAGTGCCCGGGCCGGGTTGCTTGGATCAAAGATTTTGCGGCAGGAACTGATCACGAAAACAGAGTGTGTCCCCGGCCACCATGAACTCGCCGTGCCCGCGGTAATGCAGCGTTCTGGGGCTGGCCACGTCAATTGCTACATGAGCCTTCACGACCTGCCAGACGAATAGACCGTACTCACCTATAAGTGCTGAATCCCACAGTTGGCATTCGAAATTCGCGTAGCACTCGTTGATGAGAGGGGCCGCGATTTTCTCCGCCTTGAAAGGCGATAGCTCAAACTCTGCGAACTTGTCTATTGAAGCCCCTGAGCTGTTGCCCACGTTCACGACTTGTTGGGCGATTTCGACCGTGGGGATATTGATGCCGCACTCCTGGCTGTGCCGAATGAGGTCGTAGCTGTGGTTGCCGGTCCAGATGTAGCAGCCGAACAACGCAGGGGAAAACTGCATCATCATGTGCCACCCCATGGTCATGATGTTCGTCTCGCCTTTGTAGGCAGAAGTCACCAGCACAATGGGGCCTGTTTCAAGGTGGCGTCTGGTCTCGACGAGTGGGTAATCGAATTTCTTGTACGCGGGCATGGTTAAGTCCTCTCCTGGTCCCGTGTCGCACTGGGAAGGGGATACAGCGACTTGCTGTACCCCTTGATCCGCGTGGATTAGCCCACTCGAACACTCATCCCGCCGTCGGCCATCACCACCGAGCCGACCATGAAGCTGGCGCGATCGGACGCGAGGAAGGCAACTATCTCGGCAATTTCCTCGGGAGAGGCTGCGCGACCGATCGGAGCCGACTTGCCATGTTCCGCCAGGAAGCTGGATCCGTCCTCCATGAAGTGGTTGAGGAGGTTGGTCACCACATTGCCGACGCCAATGGCATTGACCCGAATGCCATGCTCGATGACTTCCAGGGCCAGCGTGCGAGTCAGCTGGGCTAACGCGCCCTTGGACGCGGTGTAGGCGGCGATGTCAGGGAAGGCGAAGTAGGACGCGTAGGAGGCGATGTTCACGATCGCCCCCGACTTCTGTTTAATCATCTCCTTCACCGCTTCGCGCGAATGCAGGAAAGCTCCGGTGACGTTTGTCTCCATCTGCCAGTTCCACTCCTCGCGAGTCAGCTCCACCACCGGTTTGTAGATGATGCGGCCGGCGTTGTTGACCAGGATATCCAGCCTGCCGAACTCCTTTACCGCCAATGCAACAGCCTGTTCCGCTGAGCCGTCTTTGGTGATGTCGGCAACGAAAGGGACCAGCCCGGGACGCGCTAGTGACACAACGCTCGGGTCAATATCTTCGGCGATGATTTTTGCGCCGCGGGTGTGCAGAACCTCGGCTATCGCTTTACCGATACCGCTGGCTGCACCGGTTACCAGGACGACCTTGCCGGCTACTTCATTTGGGGTAGGTGTGAAATCAGTCATGTCATCTCTCCAGTGAGAAGGCTTGGTTACTGAGATTCGAAGCAGAACGCTTCGGACGTTTTCACTTTCTCCCGGGACGGCGAGTTCCTCTCTTGGGGAATTGCGGAGTCTGTTGGGGTTTTGCGCGAAACTGACCAAGAAGGGGTAGAAAGGTCCGCACTTCGGTCAGGTGCACCAGCTTTCGAAGTGGCCGCAAGCCACTTCACGTTGCCTTTCGGCGTTGCACTGAGCCATCGGGCTCAGGTTTGCCGGTTAATTCGAGGGTTTCTGCTCGCCGCAGGTGTACCTATCCCGTGAGCGGCGATCCGCTTGAGGTGGGCGAAGGGCATCTCGACTTTCTTGCGCTCGCAGCGGGAGCGGAGGTACTCCGGCGTCTTGGCCATGCGTCGCGCTACGGCGCGAGCCGCTTCATGGATGCTGCGGACGATCATGCGGTTTGACGTTCAGGGACAGCACGTGGCTTTCAGCGGGCAGGTGGCGCAGCCGGCTTGGCTGGAGCGGTAGATGATGGTGTTGGCCTTGGTCACCCACGTTCTCTGTTGGAGGCTATCGTCCTTGCGCTCGGTCTTGTCCCACACCGGCCCATGCGGCTCGATGTCCTTCTCTATTCCGGTGCGCAAGGCGTATTTCATTCTCGGATGAGTCCGGCCCGGGCGGATAACGATGACAACTTTGCCGTCGACTACCTGGGCCTGTCCCGCCCCGGCTCCGCTACACGCGGATGAGACTTGCGCCCGGCCCTGGCAAGCCGGAACGACGCGTCGTGCGAGCAATCAGTCCTGCGTCACGCGGGAGCGCCGACAGCCCGTACGTCAAAGTAGGCTCCAAGGCCGGTTGCAAGGGTTATAACTACTAGAACAAACGGTGGGTCACTCAGGATAGGCCCTCCAAAGGCAGCGCCTGGGAAATCCCGGGGGCCTGTCAGTGACTAGAGCACGGCGAGCGTGCGCAAAGCTCGCTTGGGGCTACCGCTGCCGACGAAAGTCCCAGTTGGTGTTTCCTGGTTGCCTGGGCTAGCCCTCAGGCCTGATCGGCGCCTGCGGCGCGGAGCGAAGTGATGAGTTCCAGAGCACGGCGATGGGCTCGCAAGAGCCTTCTTGGCTGTATCGAGCTGGCCTTGCTGGCCGCTCCGCTGTGCGCCAGCGCCACGTTCAAGTGCCAAGCCCGGGACGGAACCATCAGCTACACCAGCCAAGCCATCGCCAGCGCCCGCTGCACTCGCCTGGATGGCATGGCGGGCGCCACTGTCGGCGCCAAGGCCCCGGCCCAGCCAAGGCTTGTGCGGGCCGACAACTCAGGCGCGGTGCGCATTCGGGTGTACACCTTCGTCCACAAGGGGATTCGTCAGTATGTGAGCCGGCGCCCCGTGGGGATCTCCGCTCGGGTCGATGTCCTTGAGCTCTATTACATCAAGGGCTGCTATCTGTGCATGGCACCGAAGGATTTCAAGGTCGCCTCACTGCGCCTGGACACCCGTTCCTATCGGCGGGAGATCGAAGCCGCTTCGGGTCATTACGGCGTCGACAGGGCGCTGGTCCGCGCAGTGATACATGCCGAATCGGCGTTTCGCCCCAACGCCATTTCCGAAGCTGGCGCCCTGGGGTTGATGCAGTTGATGCCCGCCACCGCCGAGCGCTTCGCCGTGGACGATCCGTTCGACGCGCGACAGAACATTCGCGGCGGCGTGCGATACCTGGCTTGGCTGCTCAAGCGCTTCAACGGTAACCAGGTGCTGGCGTTGGCAGGTTACAACGCCGGCGAAGCGTCCGTGGTCGAGTACAACGGGGTGCCTCCCTACGCCGAGACGCAATCCTACGTCACCCTCGTGCAATCCTTGGCCGAACGCTATCGCAAGCATCGCTAGTAACGTAGGGCGCATAACCCGGATTAGGTCATACGCCGCCCCCCACGGCGGATAGCGCTGGCTCGTTATCCGCCTTGCGCAAGCAATCAGGTTCCGCGCTCAATCAGTACGCCGGGCGGGACATGACTCAACCGAACTCCCACGCTCACTGGTAGCTAACGGCCCCAAACGGCCTGTCTATCGGCCAAAACATCCCATCTGGGCTGCGATTACTACCTTGAAGGGCTCCTCATCGTCACCGCTACTCTCGACGTAAAGGCAAAAAAAACCTCGACCCACACCAGCAATGAGCCGAGGTTAAAAAACGGTTGTCTGCTTCGCCTGTTCCGATGGCTATTTCAGTGCCCAGGTGGACGTTCGGAAACTGAGAAGCGTTGCACCAGTTAACTCTTGGGCGGTGCCTACAGAAGGGACAGCGGATAGCTGATGATCAGCCGGTTCTCATCGAAGCTGGTGTTGCTACCCCAGTCACGACGCATCGTGGAGTTACGCCATTTGATGTTCAGGGCCTTGAACGCGCCCGACTGCACCACGTAAGACAGCTCGGTTTCGCGCCCCCATTCCTCGCCGTCGGTCACGGCACCAACGTGGACGTTGTCGCCACTGAGGTAACGGTTCATCAAGGTCAGACCCGGAATACCAAGAGCCGCAAAGTTGTAGTCGTGACGCAGTTGCCACGAACGCTCGCCCGCGTTGTCGTAGCTGGAGCTGAAGCTGTCATTGCCCAGAGGGCTTCCGCTGGCGCCGTTGACGCGCATCCAGGCGTCGTCGCCGCTGACCTTCTGCAGGCCGACGTAAAAGGTGTGGGCGCCGTACTTGGCAGAGAACAACCCGTACGAGGTGCGGTTGTCGAGGTCACCCGCAAGGGCACTCCCATCTTCTTTGCCATTGAAGTGACCGAGGTTGGCACCCAGTGTCCAATCGCCTACCGGTTGGCTGTGCACCAACTGAACATACTGCTGCTGGTAAATATCTTTCAGCTCGGCGCTCCACAGACCCACCAGGGTTCGGTTGTCGTTGAAGCTGTATTCGCCGCCGACAAAGTTGAAGCGATCAGACGTGAAGGTGGGCTTTCCGTTCATGAACATGTCTTCCATGCTCGCGTCGTTGCGTGGGCTGTTGCCGCGGAACTGACCGCCGTACAGGGTCAAGCCATCGATTTCTTTCGAGGTGACTTGCGCACCCTGGAAAGTCTGCGGCAGGGATCGGCCATCGTCAGAGCGCAGAATCGGCAGCAGCGGCATCCATTCACCTACCTTCAGTTCGGTGTTGGAGATGCGCATCTTGCCGGCTACCGCCAGGCGGCCGAAGTCGTCTGCGGGGCGGCCATCAGAATGCACAGGAAGGAGTTGAGTACCCTTCGTGCCCTTGCCGCCGTCGAGTTTGACGGAAAGCAGACCGAGGACATCCACGCCGAAGCCCACAGGGCCCTGAGTGAAACCCGACTTGGCATCGAGGATGAAACTCTGGGTCCATTCTTCCGCCATGCCTTGGGTCGTTGAGTCGCCAACGAAATTACGGTTCAGGTAGTAGTTGCGGAGGTTCAAGGTGGCCGCGGCGTCTTCGACGAAACCACTGTCTTCGGCGGCATAGGCATACCCGCTGCTGCCGATGACGCATTGGGCGGCAAGACCAATGGCGCAGAAGCGACGGGTCGGGGCGCGAAAATTCATTGTTGTTATGTCCTCGCTAGGTTGGTGGTGAGGGGAGGCCCTAAAACTTCAAGGTTCGGGCCTTTGCCATGGCTGCCAGGCGCACGGCGACATTGGTCGCGCCGTAGCCGGCGTAGCCGTTCTTGCGTTGCAAGATTTCAAAGAAGAAGCGCCCCTCGAACGGTTCCGTGTAGACGTGGAACAGCTCGCCTCCCTGCGCGTCGCGGTCGTAGAGCACGTTGTAGTAGGCCAACTCGCTGAGGAACTCGTCGTCGAAGTCGAAGCGCGCCGCCAGGTCGTCGTAGTAGTTCAGCGGGATATCCAGCAGCGGCACGCCGGCAAGCTTCGCGCGGCTCACCTCGGCGAAGATGTCCTCACAGGAGAAGGCGATGTGGTGCGCGCCCGAGCCGCCGTAGCTGGACAACGCGTGAGAGATTGCGGTGTTGCGGTTTTCCGAGATGCTCAGCGGCAGGCGGATGCTGCTGCAGCGGCTACGGACGGCGCGGCTCTTCACCAGGCCGTACGGGTCCGGCAGCACCACCTCATCATCGGCCTCGAAATCCAGCACGCTCTTGTAGAACAGCACCCAGCTGTCCAGCCCATCGGCCGGCAGCGCCAGGGCCATGTGGTCGATGCGATCGAGGTTGCCAGTCTGCTCGGCGCCCGCATCGAGGACGAAGTCGCTGTCAAAGATGGTCTGGCCGGCCTGGGCCTGTTCCACCAGGTAGATCAGGCTGCCGTCCGGCGCGCGCACGGCGGGAATCTCGCGCTCGTTCGGCCCTACCAGGCCACGGAATGGCTGCCCCTTGAACTCGCGGGCGCGTTCCAGCGCACTGCCGCTGTCCTTCACTCGCAGGGCAGTGGCGCACAACGATGGGCCGTGGGCCTCGAAGTAGCCGTGGGCAAAGGAATAGGGTTCGGCATTGAGCACGATGTTGATGTCGCCCTGGCGCAACAGGCTCACGGCCTTGGAGCGATGCTTGCCAGCGCGGGCAAAGCCCAGGCGCTCCAGCCAGTTGGCAAGCTTGGCGCCCTGGGACTCGTCAACGGCGAATTCGAGAAACTCCACGCCGTCGTAGCGGCTGGCCGGCGGCGGCGAGAAGAGGACATCCAGATTGGCGGCTGGAGTCGGATCCTTGGCCAGCAGCTTGCGGGTCTTCTCTTCGAGGTAAAGCAGGGAGCGCAGGCCATCGGCGGCATTGGCGCGCGGCGGCGCGGCGCGGAAGCCGTCGTTGAAGATTTCCAGCGACAGCGGGCCGGTGTAGCCGCTGCGAATGATGGGGGCGAGGAATCCCGCCAGGTCGAACTCGCCCTGGCCGGGGAAGCAGCGGAAGTGTCGGCTCCACTCCAGCACGTCCATGGCCAGCTGCGGTGCGTCAGCCATCTGCACGAAGAAGATCTTGTCGCCTGGAATTTCGGCGATACCACTCGGGTCGCCCTTGATCGACAGGGTGTGGAAGCTGTCCAGCAGCACGCCGAGGGCCGGATGATCAGCCTGGCGCACCAGGCTCCAGACTTGCTGCCAGCTGTTCACATGGCGGCCCCAGGCCAGTGCCTCGTAGCCGATACGCAGATTGCGTGCGCCGGCACGTTCAGCCAGCAGGCGCAGATCGTCGACGAGGATTTCCTCATCGGGCAGGGAGTCGGCCTGGACGTTGCTGCACACAAGCACCAGGTCAGTACCCAGCTCCTGCATCAGGTCGAACTTGCGTTCGGCACGGTCGAGGTTTTTCTGCAGACGGTCGCGGCGACAACCTTCGAAATCACGGAACGGCTGGAACAGGGTGATGGCGATGCCGAGATCAGCGCACATCTGGCGGATTTCGCGCGGGCTGCCGGCGTAGTACAGGAGGTCGTTTTCGAAGATCTCGACGCCGTCGAAACCGGCGGCGGCAATGGCCTCGAGTTTTTCCGGCAGGGTACCGCTCAGGGAGACGGTGGCAATGGAACGCTGCATGCTTCAGATCCTTTGTAATTGTTAGTTGCGGTTCACGAGCAGCTCAATTTGGAGCGGGAGCACTCCTGAAACCTGACCGAGCCGACCCTAGCTGCTGTGCATTTCGGGGCGCCGAAACGGCAATCGCCGCTCGCCATGCCCGATCTCCAGGCGCAATAAAATCCGGCTGGACCGGCGAGCCGCCGTCCAACGGCTACTTGGCAACGTTTACTGACTGCTGCGAGGGGTATCGAGAAAGGCGAAATGCTGAATCGCCAGTTGGTAGCCATGGGTGCCGAAGCCAGCCAGAACGGCTTTAGCCACAAGCGAGACATAGGAGTGATGGCGGAAGCTTTCGCGCCGGTGGACGTTGGATATGTGGACTTCGATGACGGGCACCTCCGCGGCAATCAGCGCGTCGTGAATGGCCACCGATGTATGAGTCCAGGCGCCCGGATTGATGACGATGCCATTCACCCGGCCACGCGCCTGGTGAATCCAGTCGATCATCTGGCCTTCGTGGTTGGTCTGTTGGAATTCAATTTCAAGGTCGAACTGGTTGGCAGTTTGGCGACAAAGCGCTTCGACATCGGCCAATGACTCGTGTCCGTAGACCTCTGGCTGGCGCTTGCCGAGCATGTTGAGGTTCGGGCCATTCAAAACGAGAAGGATGGACATTGGCAGCTCCAGTCAGATTGGGGCTCCTCGCAAGGCAGCCCCCGGCAATTCGTTGTGCTTGCTGCTCAGGCTGGATCACCTCCTGAACAGTCCTCTGCAGCAGTTGGATTTATTCCCCGTAAAGGGAATTAAATTAATAAATCACACTCGAAATCGGCAATAAGCCCGAGGAATACTGAGCCATCTGCTGTCGGAGGGAATACTATTTCCCCATTGGTAGAATTTCAATGGAAAAATGAGAGCTTCACCGGAAACTAAAATAGCAGTAAAGCCCATGTATTTCATGTATTTACAGATTTTATATGCGACAAAGATATAAATATCTCGCTTATTAGAATTATTTTAATTCCTTCAATGGGGAATTTAGGCGCTACGCCTTGAGCGTGAGCAGAGGCAGCTGAGCGATGAGTTGCCAGAGGCGCAAGTCATCTGAAGCCCACGATTTGGGGCTGAGAGAGGTGCAGGTCTTGGCGCCGGCAAGGCTGCCGCGGCTGGCGTTGGAGGACGAAGGTATTTGCCCGCGAGGTGCGAGGCCGCACCGCTCCGAGCTTCGCGGTGGCTGCTTCAGGGGCGGTCAGAGAACGTCAAGCAGGTGCTATCTCGAGGCGTCCTGGAAGCGCTGGAGACGACCCTCGGCACGCCCGACGGCCTAGACGCGCAGTTGAGCGTGCAGCTGCAGGACATGGAGCGCAGCACCTACACCAAAGCGCTCTTTTAAGCCAATCAGCCAAACAAAAAGCCGCTCGTTGAGCGGCTTTTAGCTTGCAAGACAGCGCTGCATCGTCAGCGCACTAGGAAGCCCAGTATTACCTCGGTTACGTGGGAAAGGCGTTCATTGAGCGCCTTGGGCGTAACCAGGTCACGACCATGGATGGTCGACAGGGTGTATTGGTTCGCGAGATAGAAATAGGTCATCCCCACGAGGGTGAAATAGAGCTGCACAGGATCGACACCGCCACGAAATGTGCCATCGATGCGGCCTTGCTCAAGAATCCGTCCCAGACTCCCCACCAGGGGCGAACCCAGCTCCGGCAGATGCTTGGAAGTCGAGAGGTAACGAGCGCGATGGAGGTTCTCGTTGTTCACCAGCGCCATGAAATCAGGATGCTCATTGTAGTAACGCCAGGAGAACTCGATCAGACGGCGAATGGCATCCATCGGCTGCAGACTTTCCAGGTCAAGCTCTCGCTCGGCCCGACGCAAGTCCAAGTAGCCGTTTTCCAACACGGAGAGAAACAACTCTTCCTTGCTGTCGTAGTAGTAGTAGATCAATCGCTTATCGACGTTGGCGCGCTCAGCGATCTCTTCGAGGCGAGCGCCTTCCAGCCCCTGCTCCGCGAAAACCGAGCGAGCTGCCTGGAGAATTGTCTCTTGCGTACGCTTGGCGTTGCGCGAGCGCTTCCCTTGAGTTGCTTCGATACTTGAATCTGCCATGCCCGAAAATACTGTCGTATTCCTGATTGGGTGAGCATCGCAGAATACCTCAACTTTGCAACCTGGGGTGGAGACCTGCTCCTTGGTCTCCACCCTGTCTGCCGAGGCTGTCAGTCGGCAGTCTTCAGCTGGATGTTGAGCGGGTTCGGCTGGGGCCTGTGATCATTGGCTCCAGGATGCCTACCCAAGTCATCCATTTTGATTTTGTACGTTTCCCGCGCAGTCCAGGTTGCCACTGCGGCGATGGCGCATCCCACCAAGGCGAGGCCTGCAGCTGCTAGCCATGGCGTGCTGCCCTTCATAAAGGCTGCGGCGACGATTGGTGCGAGCCCCGAAAGTGCAAACCCGACCTGCGTCCCGATGGCCATGCCAGAAAGCCGAACCTTAGTGCTGAACATTTCGCCGAAGAAGGCCGGCCAAATCCCATTCGCAGCGCTGAAGCACACGCCCGACATCAACACCCCCAGCACAAAGCTCAGCGGCAAATTGTTCTGGCCGAGCGACCAGAGGAAGGGAGTCATCAACGCACCGGAAGCAAGCACGCCAAACAAGTACACCGGACGGCGACCAATCTGATCGGCCAGGCGCGCCCAGAGCGGGATTGCGAAAAGTGCCACAATGTTGGTGATGATGGTCAGCCAGAGCATCGTGCTGCGCTCAACGCCGACAATGTTTACGGCATAGGACAGGGCGAAGATGCCGAACAGCGTGCTCACGGTAGACACCATGGCCGCCATGGCCACGCGAAACACGTCCGCTTTATAGTCACGAAGCAAAGCTACCAGTGGAATTTTTGCGGTCTGCTTGGTCTCCTTCGCTTCCTGGAACACTGGCGTCTCTTCGATGTTGCGCCGGATCAGGTAGCCAACTACCAGCACGATCAAGCTCAACCAGAAAGGAATGCGCCACCCCCAGGACAGCAGATCCTCTTCCGGCAGACTGGCGATCGGCAGGAACACCAGGGTTGCCAGGATAAGGCCCGCTTGGGTGCCGCTAATCGTAAAGCTGGTGAAGTACGCTCGTTGATGGTCGGGCGCATGCTCAAGCGTCATGGAGTTTGCGCCGGACTGCTCGCCAGAGGCCGAGAAGCCCTGACATAGGCGAAGTATCACGAGCATGATCGGAGCCGCGATCCCGATGCTCTCGTAGGTGGGTAGGCAGCCCACGAGGAAGGTCGAAACGCCCATCAGCAGCAGCGTTAGCACCAGCACTCGTTTACGCCCGTATTTATCACCGAGGTGACCAAGGAAAAGGGCACCAATTGGTCGGGCGAGATAGCCGACGCCGAACGTGCCCAGCGCCAGCAGCACGCCCATGGCCGGGTCGGAACCTGGGAAGAAGATCTTGCCGAAGACCAGTGCTGCCGCTGTTCCGTAGATGAAAAAGTCGTAGTACTCCATCGCGCTACCGATCCAACCGGCGAATGCGGCCTTGCCCGGCGTTTTCTTGTGTTGTGTTGCCTGGGTGTTCATGCTACCTCCGATATCGCCCCGCTCTCCCTCGGATTAGGTTGGGAAAGCGCGGCGTGTGTGCGTCAACACACACTCTGGATTGCGTTTTGTTCTTGTTGGTCCAGCAAGGCCCTATTCGGCCTGATTCTGTTTGCTCGCCAGTAGATGAACCCTCCTCAGCGATTATCCGAAGTTGAGTGAAAGCTCCACCGCTCAGTGATGAGCGGCGGGCGCAGAACTCGATTCGAAATGGATTTCTTGCGGCAGGCTTGCAAGCAAAGCCTGAGTTTTCTCCAGCATCCGCCGAGCCCGCTCAACGGCAGGCAGCTCAGCGGAGAGGCTGCGCATCGGCACCTCCAGGCTGAGGGGGATGCCCGGCGGTAGCGCCCGTAGCAGGCCCACCAAATTCAGGCCGCCGTCGCCCGGCATCAGTCGCTCGGCGCGGGCCTGATACAAGAGGGTGTCGAGGTCAATCGGTCGCCGAGCCGGTGCGTCACACAGCTGCATCAATCGGAAGTAGTGCGCCGGCAGAGCGGTAAGCGTCTCGAGTCGCTCCCCGGCCCGATCAAAGTGGATCGGGTCCACGAGGATGCCGGCATTTGTGCAGCCTGCCGCCTCAATCAGGCGTGACGCAGCTGAGAGGTTGCAGATATCAACCCAGGGGGTGGGCTCCAGGTTAGCGGAGATGCCGTATTTACCCGCCAGCTCGCAGAACCCCGCGAAGAGATCGGTCATCTGAGCAAAGTCGGCGACCTGACCCGATACGACAGCGTTACGCGCGCCGAGTAATGCGCCGGTTTCAAGTGCAGCACGAAAGTCTTCGAGTCGGGTCTCCGGCCGCAGGCGGAACAGTTCGATATCCGATACCTGGATCCCGGTGTCTCGCAGGCGACGAGCCGTTTCGCGAATCAACGGGGTGTCCCCAATACTGTCGCGTTGCGGCTCATCGGGGGTCGCCGGAATTAGTCGCAGGCCGACGCAGTCAAAGCCGGCGGTAGAGGCGCACTCCACCATATCGGCAGGCGACAACTCCAGGTGCGAAAGGGGCGCAAGGCCCAGCAAGCGCTTCATGAGCCCCCCTCGCAAATCTGCGGCAAGGCATTGCTCACGACGCTCATGATGCGCCGCCCACCAGATGTACGACGGAACCCGAGGTGGCAGCTTCGTGCACGGCCAGTGTCGCTTCGAGGGTGCGCAGGCCGTCTTCTGCGGAGCAGATGGGCTGCTCGAGCCCCTCCATCACTGCACAGAAATGCCGCAATTGCTCGGCGTAGGGGCAGCCGATGTGGGGCACGGCGCGCTCGACGGTGATCTGGTCATGCCATCCCGCCTGGTTGTGGTAGCGCCACAACTCCAGGCGAGGCAGAGTCAGTGAGCCTTCCGTGCCCGAGAAGAAGTGCGAGTTGACATCATCCTGGCGCGGGAAGCGTTCGGCCTCACCTGCCGACAGGTCCCAGTTCCAGGGGGCGGCCGTCGTATCCGAAACCGATACTGTGCCCAGGGCTCCGTTGCAGAAGCGCAGCATCACGGCTGCCGTATCTTCTACTTCAAAGCGGCGAATTCGGTTCGAGGTGATTGCTTGCAGGCTTTCGATTTCACCGAAAAGGAAGCGCAACAGATCGATGTCGTGAATCAGGTTGATGAGCACCGGACCGCCGCCTGCCTGCCGACGCCAGGTGGTTTCGAAATACTCGTCCGGCTTCAACCAGGTGCACAGTGCTGTGACGCTGACCGGCTTGCCCAGCGCTCCGGCCTCAACAATGGACTTGGCCTGACGCATGATCGGGTTGTAGCGGCGCTGGTGGCCGACCAATGCGGGTACGCCATTAGCCACTGCGGCCGCACAGATTCGACGGGCATTCTCCAGGGTGTCAGCGATTGGCTTTTCCACCAACACGGCCACCTTGCGCTCAAGGCAAGCCACGGCGACATCCGCGTGAGTTACATTCGGGGTGGCCACCACCACGCCTCGCGGCTTGGCCGCCTCCAGCATCGTGACGTAATCCGCGAACCACGGCACCCCGAGCGACTTAGCCAACTCCTGCGCGGCGGGAGAGGGGTCGGCAATGCCTACCAGTTCCACATTCTCAAGCGCTTGGGCGCGCTCGATGTGCGTCTTGCCGATCAGCCCTGCGCCGATGACTCCGAGCGGGATCCTATTCATCTTAATTCCTGTTTTTGTGAATTGATCAATGCGAATCGCCAGGAAAATTCGCAAGAAAGCCGAAATCGTGCGGATTCGCGTAAGCCAAGTAAAGATTATTTCCCCAAAACAGGAATATCAAACTGAAAATCAGAAGAATAAAAATTTCAAGCAACTATAAAAAGTCTTTGTTAACAGAGGCTTATGATTTTTTAATAACCAAAAAGTCATTTTGTGTGTGTAAATAATCATAAAACGGTATATTAATAATTCCCTATATGGGGAATTCTGGAGTGGTCTGCTGCCCCACGAACGGGAGCGACAAGCCAACACTGATCAGGTGGGTAGCAGTAGGCCGGCGCGCGATATCTGTTTGCACGCCCCAGCTCGAAGACGCGTCCAGCCTCGTAAGGAAGTTGCGACGAGCAGTCAGTGATGTACCGAAGAGTTCAGATGGGAGAGGCCAATCAAGTGACCGGGCGAGAGGCAGGCGGGGTGCGGCAGGCGGAGCGTTCAGGCAGTCAAGCGCAGAGTCTGTAATGTGGACCCATCGCTACCGAGGCCCGGGATGGACCAGCACCAACTATCTGGGCCAGTGGAGCCCTGTTTCGCAATCGACAATCGGAAGAGACACCCCAGCCGAAGCGATTTATTGTTGCCAACGTCGGTTGATACAGCTGGGGAGGCCAATGTAATGAGCGCAGGTACCGCCAAGCGAGACTGGATGCTCCATAGTCACTTTCCGAGCAAGGTGGAACGAATCGAGGCCTATTTCACCGGCCACGGTTACGAGCCGCATCGGCATGACACCTACGCCATCGGTCGAACACTCTCCGGCGTGCAAAGCTTTCGTTACCGCGGCGCCATGCGGCACAGCCTTCCCGGTGGAGCACTGGTACTCCATCCGGATGAGCTTCACGATGGCATGGCTGGCACTGATGAAGGCTTCCGCTATCGCATGCTCTACGTCGATCCTGTGTTGATCCAGCAAGCGCTAGGCGGCAGAACCCTGCCTTTCATTGCAGGCGGTCTGTCCAATGACGCACGCATCCTTCGGGCAACCGACTCGTTTTTGCAGGCTATGGAATACCCGGTCGAATCGCTGGAAGAAGACGATGCCATCCATGACCTTGCTCAGGCTCTGGAGGCGGTGGCGAATACCAACCGGGGACGCCGCGCCCTGGACTATCAGGCCGCCGAACGCGCCCGGACTTACATTCTCGACATGAATGGCGCGAGCATCACGATTGAAGAATTGGAGCAGGTCAGCGGGCGAGACCGCTGCAGCCTGTCGCGAGACTTTCGCGCACTTTTTGGCACCAGCCCCTATCGCTATGTGACGATGCGACGCCTGGATATTTGCCGCGAGCTCCTGCTGGCAGGCTCAAGCCTTGCCGATGCAGCCCTCTCTGCGGGCTTTTTCGATCAGAGTCACATGACACGCCACTTCCGTCATGCCTTCGGACTGTCACCAGCACGCTGGCTGTCGCTGATGAAATCCCGCTAGGTTGCAGGATCGTACAAGAGGCTCTGTTCGTGCCTGGATAGGCTTTTGAAAAGCCAACACGAGGAGCCAACCATGTCCAGCCACCTCCATAACCTCAACCAGCAGCCGATCAACCTCCTTCACAAGCTCTCACAGGTCACTGAGCTGTGGTCACCCAAGGTGGTCGCTGAAATGAACGACTACCAGTTCAAGGTCGTACGCATTCAGGGTGACTTCGTCTGGCACTCTCATTCAGACACGGACGAGGCTTTTTTCGTGCTGGAGGGTGAGCTTCGCATCGAGTTCCGGGATCGGTACGTGACGCTCGGCAGTGGTGATCTGTTCATCGTGCCAAAGGGCGTCGAGCACAAGCCTTATGCCGAGAAGGAAGTAATGCTGATGCTCATAGAGCCCCGGGGCGTAGTGAATACTGGCGACGAGGTCGGAGATCGCACAGCAGAGAGCAATGTCTGGATATAGGCCTGATACAGCAACGGTGGACCACGCTTCACCGGTCCATCGTGCGGGGTCCGGCTGGGCCCCGCCGGTAGCTGCCCCTAACAAAGGGCAACTACCGGCCCCAGAACACCGCAAGGCCAGAAAACCAATCAGCCCACAATTGCATCTATAAACGGCGCCTTCCGAGCCAGATACTCACCAGTCCCCTCGCGATTGCTCGCCTCCAATGCGTTGTCGGTAGCCCGGCTCCTGGGGTCAGGCAAAGTCATCACCCACCCAGCGCAATGATCGCGAATATCAGCGCCGTGCCAACGAGCGCCATCACCGCGCCCGTGGCCCACGGGTTGCCGCCGGAATAGCGGGCCAGCAGCCAACCTGAAAGAAAAAGCATCGCCAACGACACCAGGTTGGAAGTTCGGATCGCCGGTCCGGTCTGGTCGATCAGCAGAAAAGGTATGACCAAGGGGAATGTCGCCAGCACGACCAGCAGGAAGGTGCCCAGTGCCCCGGCGAAATCTTGCAGGTCCAAACGCGCGCGAACGGGTTGATCGGCGTTGGCAAGCAGGCGCAAACGCAACGATTCCAGTCCGTCCGGGCCTGCAGATTCGGTAATGCGCAGTGGCAGGGCGTCGGCAATCAGCTCCCGACCTTCGGCCGGACTTGCATCGCTTTGCAGACGCGCGAGCAAGGTGCGGCTGCGGGTGCGTTCGGTCCAGGTACGCAGCAGGTAGATGACGGCATCGGCCAGGCCCCAGGCGAGGTTGCAGCCGAAAGCCGCGATCAGCATGGTTCTGGCTTCTTCACGGCCTGCCGTGGCAACGCTCAGCGATCCGATGAAGGTCATTGCCATCAGCAGTCCGAATATCACTTCGGTGATGCGGTCGACGGGTTCGAGTATTCGCTGCCGGGTGCCTCTTTCCTTGTTTTCCATCGCATACCCTCGCTCTATCAGCTTCGCTAGAGGAGTGTAGGCAAGGCGTCAGACCAGCGCGGGCTTCAGGGGGGAGTGGGGGGCGGTTTTCTAGCCGCAGTCGTGGTCCTGTGCACGCGCCTTGAATAGCCTGTGATGCGGACTGGAACTCGGCATAGCGCCAACTACGCTTGAGCCTGTCCCCAAGGCGGGGATTGCCCTGACGCCCGACCTGATAGCGGGAGTAGTAGCAAGGGGACAGATTCTCTTTTCCGCACTTTGCATTCTGCTTTCCAGGCAAATGGAAGGCGGGCATTCAGATTATTTTCATGGGGGCTTCATCATGCGTTCGAACTTGATTGCTGTAACGGTCGCTGCACTTCTGGCTGCGGGGGGATGCTCGAGCACAATGGTCGAGCCCGCTAATTACTCGGGGTTCCTCCCCAACTACAAGGTGCTGGAAGAGCAGAAGTCCGTCAGTGGGGCGAAGGTCGCCCGCTGGATAGACCCCGACATCGATCTGTCGCGCTATAGCAGCATTTATCTGGAGCCCAGCCAGTTCTACCCGCGTCCTCAGACCAGTGCGCAGATACCCCAGGCCACGCTGGATGACATCACCCGCTACTACGATGCGGCGCTCAAGCGAGAGCTCGGATCGGTGGTGAGGATCAGCGACTCGCCCACGGCCGACAGTATCGTCGTGCGCCCGGCCATTACGGCTGTTTCGACGTCCACCGAGGGGCTCAAACCTTACGAGGTGATTCCCATCGCTCTTGTCGTCGCCGCAACCTCCACCGCGATTGGCGCCCGGGACCAGCAAGTGGAAATCGCCACTGAAGCGATGTTCCTCGATGGGGGCAATACCCGGCTCCTGGCGGAGGTCGTGCGCAAAGGCACTGGCGAAAGTCTGGAGAACAAAGAGGCCGTGCTTTCGGTGAAGAACATCCAGCCGGTGATCGACGGCTGGGCAAACGACATGAGACTCGCCTATCTCCAGATCCACAAACGCCCCTGATTCAGGCCTGCTGCCGCAGGGTGAGGCCAGGGAGCAACCTCTGTCGCGGCGCAGCTCTTTCTCGCAGGCAAAAAAAGGCCCGCCATAAGGCGGGCCACAAGACATCCTGCATAAAACTCAGTAGGCGTCGTCCATGCCATCGTCGATGGTGATGCCTTTTGCGCGCATCCGCTTGATCTGGAGAAAGAGGGGAGAGATCTAATTGTCTACCTGATGTCCCTTATGGCCGGAAGCTGCCGATGGCGAGCGGCAGCTATCGATTGAATCCACAAACACTGGGTTTAGGTAGGACATGGGGCGATCGGTCACTGTGCGTGGCGGAAGCCCGGCCAGGGCCGGAATTCACAGGCTGTTTCGAGCCTCATGGGTTGAGCGCACGCAAGCTTTCTGCGGGCAGCGGGCGTCCCAGGTAATAGCCTTGGAGCTCATCGCATCCCAGGTCGCGCAGTGACTCGAGCTGTTCAGCGGTTTCCACGCCCTCTGCGGTGACTGTCATCGACAATGCATGGCCGAGCTGGATGATTGCGCTCACGACAGCGAGGTTGCTGCCCTCTTTGAGTCGGGAAACAAAACTGCGGTCTATCTTCAGGGTGTCGAACGGGTACCGCCCCAGGTAACTGAGGGAGGAGTATCCCGTTCCGAAATCATCCATGGACAAGCGGACCCCAAGCTCACTCAGTCCTTTCAAGGTCTCAAGCGCTCCTTGGGCATCATCCAGCATCATGCTTTCGGTGATCTCGAGTTCCAGACGGCTAGCCGGTAGGCCATTGTCTTCCAATGCAGACCGCACCTGCGCCACCAGTCCGGGTCTGCGGAATTGTTCGGCGGAAAGGTTGACCGAAACGAAGAGGGGGGCACCAAAGCGCTTGCCTTGCATGCAGGCTTCTCGTAATACCCAGGTGCCCAGCGCCACAATCTGGCCACTGCGCTCTGCCAGCGGAATGAAATCGCCAGGACCGATAAGACCTAGCCGGGGATGCTGCCAACGCACCAGGGCTTCCATCCCACTCAGCTTCAGGTCACGAGTACGATGACGTGGTTGGAAGTGCAAACGCAATTCATCGTTCGCAATGGCGTGGCGTAGTTCCAGCTCCAGCTGCCGTTCGGAAACCATTTGGCGTTCGAGCTCGCGACTGAAGAAGCACCAATAATTGCCAAGCTCCAGTTTTCGTGCCTGATGAAGCGCGATTTCGCTACAGCGCAGCAGTTCGCGTGCGGTATCCGCATCCTCTGGGGCTACTGCTATTCCGACCTGGATGCCGAGCCTGAACTCTTCATCGGCGATGAACAGCGGGCGTTCGACATATCCCACGAGCTGCTTGCACAGTTCGTTGACCTTCTCTCGGTTCGAGTAGCCAGCATCGAGCAGCACGACGAACTCATCGTTGGTGTAGCGAAATATCTGGACCTCGGCAGCGAAGAATTCTTCCAATCGTTGTGCAAACTGGACCAGTACCTGATCTCCCCCTGTGCGCCCCAGGTGATCGTTGAGTTGCTTGAAGTGGGCAAGATTGATTGCCATCAAGGTCAACCTCTCGCTCTCTGGCTGCAGCAAACCCAGGCGTTGTCTCAAGACCTCAAACAGGTGACTGCGATTGGGCAGACTGGTGAGCTCATCGAAGTGCTGAAGGTGCTGCACGCGCAATTGGCTTTCTGTCAGCGCGGTGGTGTCGCAGGTGGTTCCGCGATATCCCGTTATGCCGGATGGCCCACTGATTACTCGTACCATGAGGTTACACAGACAGTATTTCCCGCCGGCTGACCGGTAACGGCACTGCAGAGGCGCGTGAGGTGTCGCGATTTCTGTTGGACGGTTGAGCCAGTCGGCGCCCAGCTCCGTACTCGCCTGGAGCAATTCACCAAGGGGACGTCCGATCCAGGTATCAGGGGTGTGCCCGGTGACCGCCTCGAAGCGACTGGAGAGGAACGTGAAACGCAGCTCTACATCGGTTTCCCAAAGCCAGTCAGAGGTCGCTTCGGCGATGTCCTGAAACCGTGCCTCGCTGGCTTGCAAGCTGGAGTAGCTTTCATCCAGCCGTCTTGCCGAGGCCAGGCTCTGACGTGTCACCAGCCAGCCCAGCCCAGCCACGATAAGGCCCGCGACACCCAATAGTGGCAACAGGATCATGAGCAGCTCATCACCAGGCCTCAGCGGGGTCCAGCGCAGGAGTAGCGGCGTCTCCTGCCCGGATGCGAGCATCAGGCGCGGCTGTTCCTCTGCATCCTGGGCGCTTCTGGGGCTGCGAAGCTGCGGCAGTGCGTGATCTTTCCCGAGCGAGTCCAGCTTCGTGGGTGTGAGCGTATCGGCGAAGAGCAGGACCGAAGGCGCGCCGGGGACCGCGGGGGTCATCGGGTCGCCCCCTTGAGTGAATACAGCGGCGACAACCAGTGCTGGCTGGCCGGATACCTGAAACGTACCTATGACAGGCGCGGGCTCACCTGCCAGCGACCTTGCTCGCTCGACCAGGGCCGAGACATCCCCCTGGAGCCAGTGCTGGGCAGAGGTCGGCTCCAATTGCCCGTTGATTACCGCGTAAACCGTCTGATTGCCGGGTGCAATCACGAAGATTCCTTCATAACCGAAGTCTTCGAAAAGAGAGGACCCCAGGTTACGGCGCGTGTAAGCCCACTCGATGTCGACCCGCGCGTGAAGGTTCTGGTACGCGTCTCCCCAGAATGCGTAGTCGCTGATAGACCTCAGGAGGTTCTCTTGCCGTGACTTCAGGGCTTTCTCAGCAAAGAACGTACTCTGCACCAGGGCTTGTTCATTCTGGCTAAGGGCAATTCTGACCAGGAATGTCGCCATCAGAACGAAAGCCAGGGCAAGCAGGGAGGCCGTGCGCACCAGGGTCTTACGGGTAAACCAGGCACTGGAACCAGCGGCGATTCGGGATGGTTCTTCAACGTTGGGAAAGGCCATGCAAATCCTTCTTGACCAATCGACAGGGCCATAGCGGCTTCTGGCACCCAGGCATCTGAAGCATCAGTACTTCGCTTGCCCACTGCTGGAGCCAGATTGTGGCTGCATCAGTACCACCACTCAAGCTATCAGTTGTGGGCAGCAAGGCTCTTTCCCGCAGGCAAAAAAAGGCCCGCCATAAGGCGGGCCACAAGCCGTCCAGCATAAAACTCAGTAGGCGTCGTCCATGCCATCGTCGATGGTGATGCCTTTTTCGCGCATCTGCCTGATCAGGCCCGCACGGGTGTCCGGCAGGTTGAGCAGGGTGACGCTGCGGATTTTCGCGACTTCAGCCTCGGTGTAGGGCTTGTAGTCGTCCGGCACGCTGCTGCCGGCAATGCCGTCCTTGCGCATCATCCAGTTGATCAGATCGGCCAGCTGGGCGTTGTTCAGCGCCGACTGGGACATGCCTGGCACCCGCACGAGGAACTCACGACCGCCTTCCACTTTGAGGAAGTTGCCGACGAAGCCTTTCATCTTCGGCGTGTCGTTGGCCTTGGAGCCGGTACCGTCGCCCAGGTGGCAGCCAGCGCATTGCAGCTGGTAGTTCACCGGGGTGCTGTAGCCGGCCTGGGAAATGGGCTTTTGTGGCTCTTCGTTGCCCGGCGCGTGCTTCTGGTTCGGGTCCGGAATGGCGCGGGCCATGGCCAGCGGGGCCGCCATGGCGCACATCAGTCCAGCGATCAACAGGTAACGCATGGCAGCCCTCCGGCGGGTCAGATCGCGACGCCGCGGATGATGGAAACGGTGCAGTGGTAGATGTGCGACTTGGCCGCCAGGCACCAGTTGACGTCGTTGTTGTTGAACGGACGGTACGCCGGTTCCTCACTGTCGTTGCGGGTACAGGCGCACTGGGCGCAGCTGTGCTTACCGCAGCAGTCGTTGTAGGAAATGATGTAGTCCTTGTTGTCGGCCGGGTTGCGGCAGGTGCCGATCCAGGTCACCTGGGAGGCCTCGGTGCCGGGCGGGCAGGAGGTCACCGAACCGCCACAGCAGCTGCACAGGAAGCCGTCGACGGAGCAGTAGCGCCAGTAGTCGCAGCTGTTGGGATCACCCGGATCGCCGGCCTTCGGGGCTTCGGCGGCCAGGGCCTTGCTGGTGCGGTCGATCGGCAGCAGTACCGGCAGGGCGGCGCCAGCCACCATCAGCGAACCCAGGCGGGCCAGAAGTTTGCGCCGCGAGGTGGTGTCGGCCACGTGGCGCGTGGAGCGTTCGAACAGACGGTCTAGCAGTTTCATTGGGTGCTCCCTTCCTTGTTAGTGGTTATGTGCGCCGTGGGAATGCGAGTGGTTGTGCAGGTACTGCTGCAGAGTGGCGCTGCCCAGGTGTTCGGCCTCGAACAGGCTGTCCAGGTGCTCGCGGGAGTTCACCAGGCCTTTGGAGCGCAGCACACCGGCCTTGTCCACCAGCGCTGCGTAGGGGAGCTTGCCGATCTGGTAGGTCATGCCCACTTCCGGGCCGACCACGTAGGTGGCGTCTTCCAGCTTGTGCTCGGCGATCAGTGCTTGCTGGGCGTCCATGTCGCCGTCGCTGACGTAGATCACTTCGAGGCGGTCGGCCTGGTCCTTGGCGATGGACTTGATGGCCGGCAGCAGGGATTTGCAGATGGGGCAGGTGGGCGAGAGGAAGAACAGCAGCTGGGCTTTCTCGCCGGCATAGCCGAAGTTCACCGGGCGGCCGTTACGGTCGGCGGCAGTGACTTTCGGGGCGGGTTCGTTGACAGCCACGCCTTTATCGACCATCAGCGCGCCGGCCGGGGCCAGGCGGCCGTGAAGTACACCAATCTGACGCACCAGGCCCATGACGGCAAAGGCCAGAGCGATCAAGAGGCACCAGAGCAGGACGTTGGAAACGATCAGGGCTTCCATAATTCACCTTCCAATGAGTTTGAGCAGACGTGGAGCGTTGGCCATCAGGCCATCCGCAGCGGCATAGAGGAGCAGGGTCGCGGCGCTGGCGGCGATTACGACGAAGATGTCGAAGGCGCCTAGCTCGCGGGTGTGGGGGGCGACGCTGGCGACCAGCGCCAGGCTCACCAGTACGGCGTTGCGCGCCAGCAGCACCGGGCGGATCGGCTGGGCCTGTTCAGGGCCTGCGCAACCGCAGTCGATGTCGCGGCGGCCACGCCACAGGTTGATCGAGATGGCCCCGGCGTAACCGGCCAGCAGTGCGGCTGCGGCCAGCGCGGCAGCGTGGCGGCTAGCAGGTACCAGCAGGGCGAAGGCCACGGCCACTTCGATGAAGGGCAGTACCCTTGCGACCGGGCGCACCAGGCCGCGAGGCAGCAACTGGTAATCCTCCACCTGGTTGGCGAAGCGCGCCGGCGCACGCAGCTTGTGGGTCGCCGCGCTGGCCAGGATCACCGCGACCGCGAGGGCGGCGGCGATGATGAATATGGGATCAAGTTGCATGGCTGCACCTCGTCAGTGGCTGAGGATCTGGGTCGCGGTCTTCTGGATGCGTTCCATGGTCCCGGTGTGCTGGCCGCTCTTCAGATCGAATACTTCCAGGCCGCCGGCGATGTTGGTGCCCAGCAGCAGGGGATTCTCATCGCTGGTGGCTTGCAGGCTCCAGATCGGGTTCGGCGCTTCCAGGGTGCCGATGCGCTTGTGGGTCTTGAGGTCATAGACCCAGACGATCGGGCTCGGGTCTTCCCACTTCATCGGCTCATGGGCGTCGTGCATCAGCACGTAGAGGCGATTCAGCTTCGGCGCAACGGTGATCAGCTGCCAGCCACCAGGAGCCCAGCCTGCTTTCTTCTCGGCGGCGTCGGTTACCAGGTCCCAGGCTTCGAGGACCTTCGGCTGCTTGCCGGAGAAGTCCACACCGCGCACGGTGCCGGTGGTGGTGACGAAGTAGTAGATGTCGCCCACGGCGTAGGCGCGCTCCACCAGTTTCTCGGCATTGGGGTCGAAGAAGGCGGTGTGGGTGCGGGAGATTTCCTTGCCTTCGTCGTTCAGCGTCACCAGTTGCACGCTGCCGTCGCCGCAGAGGGAGGCGAAGGCGCGCTTGCCGACGGGGTAGTTCAGCACGCAACCGGGAATGGAGATTTCGCCGGCCACGGCCTTGGCCTTGACGTCGACCACGGTCACCGAGGTGGACGGGGTGAAGTTGTAGACGTAGACGAAGCGGTCATCGGTGCTGGTGCCCAGGGAGTAGCGCTGGGTCAGGGCCTCGGCACGTTTGGTGGGGATCAGCACTTCATAGGAAGGCGAAAGGGTGCTGGTGTCCCAGGCGGTCAGCACGTCGGTGCGAGTGCCACGGGTGCCACGGGAGTAGAACAGGTCGGCGGTGAAGAGCGTCTTGCCGTCGCGGCTCAGGGTGGACGGCGCGGCGAAGCCGGTGGGTACCATGCCGAGCATTTTCTTCTTCTCGGGGTCGACCACGGTCACGCGACCGGCGACGAAGCTCTCGAACTCGACGTCGATGATGTAAGCGCGGTGCGGTTCCGGCGGGAAGGGCAAGGTGGTCTGGCCGATGCCCGGATCGGCCGGCAGCTCGGCGCTGGCGGTGCCGATGCCAGCGAGGGCAACGCCCAATGCCAGCGTCGATTGGGCGAGGATCCTGGATATTCGCATACGGGGCGGCTCCCTGAATTATTGGTCTTTGTTGCGGGTGCAGGGCAGAAATCTGCAGTCCTAGTCTGCCGCTGGCAGTCGGCGTGGAGCTTGTTGTCCGTGCCAACCCCTTGTGTGCCTGTGCCACTTCTTTTGGCAGGCTGCCAACGCTTTGGAGAACGCGTCAGAAAGCATAGACCGGGTGGGGGATGAACTGAGGCAGGGAGAGTGAGTGGTGGAATTGCATTGGGGGGCAGTTACGCCGCCTTTGGCGCTTGAAATGGCTATGCCTGCATTACATGTTGTGGGCAGCTGCATTGCCCGTAGGAGCTGGCTTGCCAGCGAATGGCGGCGTTTCGCTGGCAAGCCAGCTCCTACAAGGCTCTTGGCCCGAGGGAAAATTTCTCGCAACAGCTAACGCAGACGTAGCGATTGAAGTCGCCCCTACGGGGAGCCGCGAGGCCGTCAGGTCCCCGACTTCAGCTTCGTCCAGGCACGGGTGCGGGCACGTTCGGCATTGCGCTCGAGCGGCAGCAGGGTGAAGAGGGTGGCCTGGGCCTCGGCGGTGGGATAGAGGTTGGGGTTGTTGCGGATCTCCGGGCTGACCAGGGCGGTGGCGTCCTTATTTGGATTCGGGTAGCCGACGAAATCACTGACCGGGGCGATCACCTGGGGCTGCAGTAGGTAGTTGATGAAGGCATGGGCGTCCTCGGGGTTCTTCGCGCCCTTGGGGATCGCCAGCATGTCGAACCAGACCGGCGCACCTTCCTTGGGCAGACGCATGTCCACAACCACTCCGTTGCCAGCTTCCTTGGCGCGGTTGGCCGCCTGGGAGAAGCTTCCCGAGTAGCCCACGGCTACGCAGATGTCGCCGTTGGCAATATCGGCCATGTACTTGGAGGAGTGGAAGTAGGTGATGTTGGGGCGGATCTTCTGCAGCAGTTCGCCAGCCTTGTCGTAGTCCTTGGGCTGGTTGCTGTTGGGCGGCAGACCGAGGTAGTGCAGGGCAATGGGCAGGATTTCCGACGGCGAATCCAACAGGGCCACGCCGCACTGCTTGAGCTTGGCGATGTTCTCTTCCTTGAAAATCAGGTCCCAGCTGTCCACCGGGGCGTTCTCGCCCACCGCTGCCTTTACCTTGGCCGGGTTGAAGCCGATCAGCACCGTTCCGTACATGTAGGGCACGGCGAAGCGGTTGCCCGGGTCATTGGCCTCGATCAGCTTCATGAGCTGCGGGTCCAGATGGTTCCAGTTGGGCAGCTTGCTGCGGTCCAGAGGCTGGAACACGTCTGCCTGGATCTGCTTGGCGAGGAAGACGTTGGACGGCACCACCACGTCATAGCCGGAATTGCCGGTGAGCAGCTTGGCCTCCAGCGCCTCGTTGGTGTCGAAGATGTCGTAGATCAGCTTGGCGCCGTTCTCTTTCTTGAAGTTGTCCAGAGTCTGCGGGGTGATGTAGTCGAACCAGTTATAGACGCGCAGGGTGCGTTCTTCGGCCAGGGCATGGGTGGCGAGCAGGCCGCACAAAGCGGCGCCGAGGAGGCGGGGGAGTCTGTGCTTGATCAATTGCGGCAACCTTTGGGTGGCTTGAGTTGGACCTAAATCGATATCTATCTGTTTGGGTCGCAATTTTGAAAGCAAATGCCGCGCCATATAAATGGAAAGGCCGATATACATCGGTTAATGGTCCCGGTGGCGGGGAATTGAAGTGAGTGGGGATTACCGGGCGTAACGGCCAGTGGCACCAGGCTACCCAGCTGACCGTATCGATTTGCTGTAGGAGCGAGCTTGCTCGCGAAAGATTGTGCTCGGGCTATTCGCGAGCAAGCTCGCTCCTACAAGTTCGGGGATGAGCCCGGCGCAGGGATCCTGCCTCAGCGCGTGAAATCTTTTTCGCGATTGAAATCGCTCCCACAGGATTCAACTGGCAATCACCCGCACCAGCTGCCAGGCGGCAAAGCCCAGCAGGAAAACGCCTGCAGTTCGGTCGATCCATTGGATGGCGCTTACGCCCAGCCGGTGGCGAATCATGGATACGCCAAGGCTCAGGGCCAGCCACCAGAGCGCCGAGCCGCAGAACACGCCGAGCACCATCACCAGGCCGTCCGCGCCGGACAGTGCCTCGCCGCCGGACAGGGTGGCGAAGATGGCAACGAAGGAAAGGATGGTCATCGGGTTGCTGAGTGTCAGCAGGAACACCGACGCAAAGGCCGGCAGCGCCTGGACCGGGTCACTGGCGCTGGCGGCGCGTTCCGGGGGCGTTGCGCGCAGCATCTTCATGCCCATCCAGGCCAGGAACAGGGCGCCAGCCAGGGCGAGCGGCGAGGCCAGTGCAACGAAGACGCTGGTAATGGCGCCGATGCCGAAGGCGCCCAGCGCGCCATAGCAGGCGTCTGCGGCCGCCGCGCCCAGGCCGCTGATGAAACCGATACGCGCGCCGTGGCCCAGGGTTCGCTGGATGCACAGGAGGCCGATGGGGCCGACGGGGGCGGCGATGGACAGCCCAATCAGGACGGATTTGAGAAACAGAAGGGCTTCCATGCGGAAGGCTCCGGGGTAGTGGACTTGGGCAATAGTCTGCGCTGCACTGCACTTAGCCTGAATGCAGGGATTACGGTGGTTTTTGCGGATCTCCTGAATATTTAACGAGTTTTAGCGAGGGGGCCTGAAAAATATGGAGTTGGATGCAAAGTCCTGGAAAATCCTGCAGGTCGTGCAGCGTGAGGGGCGGATCTCCCTGACCGACCTGGCATCGAAGGTGGCGCTGTCCCTACCCGCCACCTCCGAGCGCCTCAAGCGTCTGGAGGAGGCCGGGGTAATCGAGGCCTATCGTGCCTCGGTGTCGCCAGAGAAGGCCGGCTACCAGGTGATGGCACTGGTCGGCATGACCACGCCGCAGCCGGAAAAGGCGCGGCTGATCGCCCAGTTGCAGACGATGCCGGAGGTGCTGGAGTGCCTGCATGTCACCGGGCAGGACTCCTTCATCCTGCGGGTTGTGACGCGGGATATCCGTCATCTGGAGCGCTTCGTCGGCAGCATCAATCACTTCGGCGAGACCCGTACTTCCATTGTCATGTCGGCACCGATTCCCCTGCGCGGGGTGGAGCCGCCGCGCGATTGATCGCACGGGGGCAGAACCTTGTGGGGGCAACTGCGCAGGTGGTTATCCTCGCGTTCTATACGTCGCTGGACCTGGCCGGGCAGGTATCCAGCAGCCAGGGACGTGGCGCGGTGCTTTGGTTCTGCGGCGGTGCCGTTGCCATGGGCATCGGTATCGGGTCCATGCACTTCATCGGCATTCTCGCGTTCAGTTTGCCCACTGCACTGGGCTACGACCTTCCGCTGACGCTGCTTTCGCTGCTGATTGCCGTGCTGGTTTCCGGCTTCTCGCTATGGAACCAGCCCGAGCAACCCTTCTGGCAGTGAGCTGAAGATCGACCGCGGCTTTGCCCGCGACCTGGAGCGCGACAGCGACGACGCGGCGATCATTTCCGCCACCGTCGCCTTCGGCCAGGCGCTGGACCTGCGCATCGTCGCCGAAGGGATGGGGACCGAACCCAGCAGGCCTTCCTCACCGGACTAGGCTGCAATTCCCTGCAGGGCCTCCTGTTTGGCAAGCCGGTGCCGGCGGAGCAGTTCATGAGCGGAATCAAAGCCTGGCATGAGGCGGGGCGCTGCGATAATTTCATACCCCCAGGGGTAATCGTCAGACGAGGCAATCGATGACCAGCGATGTGGTGGCGAAGCATCAGGAGGCCATGCTGAAGCGCCTCGCCCGTGTCGAAGGACAGATTCGCGGTCTGCAGGCCATGATCCGCCGGGGCGACGACTGTGAAGCCATCGCCCAGCAGTTCGGCGCCTCACGCAAGGCGCTCGACCGCGCCTACCAGCAGATGCTGATGTGCCTGCTGGAAGCAGCCGTGCTCGACCCGCAACAGGAAACGGCCGACACCCTCGAGCGCGTCCGCGCCATCTTTACGAAGTACACCTGACACCAGATGGGCAAGGATTGTGGATGTGGGGGACTTGCGCGTCTGGATCGTATACCCCTGGGGGTATATTATTTCACCAACCTAATCCCTGCGGCCGTCACGGCCAGGAGTCCACGATGACAATCGACTGGCCTGCTTTCACACCCTGGAGTGCCCTGGCTGGCGGTGCGCTGATCGGACTGTCCGCCGGCCTGTTCATCCTCGCTAATGGCCGCATCGCCGGTATTAGCGGGTTGCTCGGCAGCCTGCTGGAGCGGACGGGCGACGGTCGGGCCGAGAAGGCATTGTTCCTCGCGGGCCTCCTGCTGGCGCCGCTGCTCTGGATGGCCGTCGCCGGGGCGCCTCGGGTCCGCTTCGAGTCGGGTTGGCCGGCACTGCTGTTGGCCGGTTTGCTGGTGGGCGTCGGCACCCGCTATGGATCAGGTTGCACCAGCGGCCACGGTGTTTGCGGCCTATCGCGCCTGTCGCCGCGTTCATTGGTGGCGACCCTGTCCTTCATGACGGCAGGTTTTATTACCACCTATTTGCTGCGGCACCAGATCGGAGCGGGCCTGTGAGCCGGGTCAGCGCGTTGCTAGCCGGGGTGCTCTTCGGCCTGGGGCTGTTGCTTGCCGGTATGGCCGACCCGGCCAAGGTACTGGGTTTCCTCGACCTGGCCGGTGCCTGGGACCCTTCTCTGGCCCTGGTGATGGCCGCGGCCATTGCCGCGGCCATGCCGGCGTTCACTCTGGCCAGACGCCGGACCAGATCGTGGCTGGGGCTTCCCATGCAACTGCCTACCCGGCGTGAACCCGACCTGCGGTTGATCGGCGGCAGCCTGTTGTTTGGGGCGGGTTGGGGGATTGCCGGTATCTGCCCAGGCCCAGCGCTGGTGCTGCTGACCGCTGGCCATTGGCAGGCTTGGCTGTTCGTTCTGGCGATGCTCGCCGGAATGTGCCTCTACGCCTGGCTGGAAGCTCGGCACAGGCCTTGACCAGGAAACTAAGCTGAAAAGACCTGCCTTGGAGCTCATTCCATGAATCCGCGCGTGGAAGCCTTCTTCGACGAGGCCACCTGTTCCTACAGTTACGTCGTCAGCGATCCCGCCAGCGGCCACTGCGCCGTCATCGACCCGGTGCTGGATTACTGCGCCGCCAGTGGCCGGACGTCCCATGCCGGGCCTGGGCGCATTGCCGACCATGTGCGGGCGCAGGGCCTGACGGTCGACTGGCTGCTGGAAACCCATGTGCATGCCGATCATCTGTCCGCCGCCGCCTGGCTCAAGCGCGAGCTGGGAGGGCGGCTGGCCATCGGCGGGCTGATCACTGAAGTGCAGCAGCGCTTTGGCACGCTATTCAATGCCGGGCAAGGCTTTGCCACCGATGGGCGCCAGTTCGACCGTCTGCTACAGGACGGTGACCGCCTGGCCATCGGCAACCTGGAGCTGCTGGCGATCCATACGCCGGGTCATACCCCGGCCTGCATGACCTACCTGATCGGCGATGCCGCGTTCATCGGCGACACCCTGTTCATGCCCGACTACGGCACGGCCCGCTGCGATTTTCCAGGTGGTGACGCCCGCGCCCTGTATCGATCTATCCGGCGTCTGTTCGATTTGCCGGATGCGACGCGGCTGTTCCTTTGCCATGACTACAAGGCGCCGGGGCGGGACGAGTACTGCTACGAGACCACGGTGGCCGAACAGCGTGCGCAGAACGTGCATGCCCACGAGGGCATCGACGAAGACGCCTTCGTCGCCATGCGTACCGCGCGGGACGCCACTCTTTCCATGCCGGCGCTGATCCTGCCGGCGGTGCAGGTGAACATGCGTGCCGGTCAGTTACCGCCCGCCGAAGACAATGGCATCCACTACCTGAAGATCCCCCTGGACGTGCTCTAAGGCCAAACAGGGCAGGGCACCTCAGTTGGCCAACCCCAGTTCCTTGGCCCGGGCGATGGCCTGGGTGCGGCGCTCTACACCGAGCTTGAAGTTGATCCGCTGGGCGTGGGTTTTCACCGTATGCAGGGAGATGAACAGGCTTTCGGCGATCTGCTGGTTGGAGTGGCCACGCACGATCAGCCGCAGCACTTCCAGCTCACGCCGGCTCAATAGGGAGGCCGACACGTTGTTGTCGGCACCAGCGCTTTCGCCAGACCAACGCATCATTGCGGGGTTGCGCAGGGCGAATGCCCGTTCGACGCTGGCCAGGCCCATTTGCCGCGAAAGCGCCAGAGCCTCCAGCAAGGCCTGGCGGGCTCGCGCCTGGCGGTTGTCGGCGTACAGGCCTTCGGCCAGGCTGAAGCCGATTTCGCAGGCCAGTGGTCGGCGCCCTTCTACCGTTGCTTGCTCGAGCATGGTTTCCAGTTGCGCCAGGGGTTCACTTACCACGCCATTTGCCAAGCGCGCCTGCGCCAGTAGCAGGCGCAGGCGCAGGTGCAGGTCGGGCGCACCATAGGGGGACATCTCAAAAGCTTCGGGGGGCAAGGCGAGCAGTGCTTTCTCGGCATGGCTGGAGCGACCCTGGTGCAGCCACAGGCGCGCTTTGGCGCGCACCAGCAGGCCCTGGTACATCGGCACGCTGATATGCCGGTACTGCATCATTCGTTCGGCATCGGCAATGCGTGTGAAGGCCCTCGGCAGGTCTTCCTGAAGGGCATCCAGTTCTGCCAGGCCGAGGAAGGCCCAGAACGCAGCCGCGTCGGAGCACGCCTGGCTTTCCTGAAGGCCGGCGAGGTAGGCCTCTTCGGCTGCCTCATAGCGCCCTTGCTGCAACAGCAGGGCGGCGCGACGCAATTGCACGCGTCCGCGCATGGGGCTGGCTTCCGCGCCCCAGGCGACGCTCAGTTCGCTGTACACGCGCTTGAGCAGGGTTTCCGCGCGCAGCAGTTCTCCGCGCAGTTCCAGCAGCTTCACATGCCCCAAGGCGAACACGGCTTCCATGGCCGGGCTCGCGTGCTCGCGGGCTTCCTTGATGGCCACGCGATTCAGGGCCTGCGCGTCGTCCAGGCGGCCTTCGATCAATGCCAGTTCCAACTGCAGGGCACAGCAGAACAGACGCTGCGCCCAGGCGTGTTTTGGGAGTTCGGGGACGGCTTCGTCGAGCAATTGCCGGGCCTGGCCGGATTGCCCACGGTGGAAGGCCAGGTTGCCCGCCAGGGCTTTCCATTGCGCCAGCAACCCCCGCTGACGGCGTGCATCGGGTTGGGGGAGGAAGCGCGCCAGGTTGTCGGTAAGTCGCTGGGATTCGTCCAGTCGGCCGCATAGCAACAATGCCCAGGCGTTCAGCAGGACCAGGCGCGGAGTGCTTTCCAGCAGGGTCTCCGGCAGCTCGCTGCGCCATTGCATCAGTAGGGCCAGGCTGCGTCCCTGCAACAGGCGGTCACGGGTGTAGTGCTGCATCAGGCTGGCAGCCACTTCCGGTTGCTCGGCCTTGAGGGCATATTCCAGCGCCGGGCGAATCTGGTCCTGGCTCATGTACCACTGGCATGCGCGGCGATAGAGGGTTCGGCTCATGCCTGAGGGCAGCTGGGCTGCCAGCAGGGGCGCGATGGCCGGCAGGATGCACAGGGCATGTTCGTCGTCGCCAAGCGCTTCGATGAACAGGCCGCACTCACGCAACTGCGACAACAGGTGGCCACCTTCGCCCGTGCCGAGCAGGTGCTCGCACAGCTCGAGGTCAAAGCGCGGGAAGTGGGCCAGGGTGAATAGCGCCTGCTGCCATTCGGGTGGCAGGGCATCGAGCAGCTCGTGGCGCAGGTAGTCCTGCAACAGCGAGCGATACAGCTCCGCGGCCTGCTGGGTGCCAGCCTTGAGACCAAGCATCCGTAGCAGGGTGCCGGCACACCAGCCGCGCATTTCCTGTTGCAGGTCCTGGGCGGCCGACCAGGAGGCGCCCTGGTCAGCGTGCTGGAGCAGTTGGGCAGTTTCCGCTGCGGTGAACGCCAGTTCGTTGCTGCCCAGTTCGAAAAGGTCGCCATCGAGCAGCATGCGCGCCAGCTGAAGCTGCGGCCGGCGGCGGCTGGAGATCCACCATTGCACTTGTCGCGAAGCTGACTGGATCAGTTCGTTGAGCAAGCGGTCGAGTTCTACTGCTGGGAAGCGCGAGTAGTCATCCAGCACCAGCCACAAGGGCTGCTGTTCGCACGCCAGCAACTGGCGCAGGGTGGCGAAGTCGGAGGTTTCGCAGCCCAGGGACTCGGTCAGGCGCCGGGTGAAGTCGTTCGGCGACAGCGTTTCGCCGCGCAGGTCGAGGTAGGCCACGCGGGTGCCTTCCGGGATTTGCTGGAGGCATTCGGCCAGCAGCACGCTCTTGCCGTAACCGGCGGGGGAGCAGAGCAGGCGCAGGCGGCAGTCGCCCTGAAGCAGGGCCTCATGCAGGCGTGGGCGGGGCAGATGACCGGGTGGCAATCGCAGTGGGTGTTTGGACGGCATTGAGGCGCTCGAAGACGTCACGCAGGGTGAATTCATCCTTGCAGAGGAAAACGCAGTACGCAAAAAAGGCGGCCCCTGGGGGCCGCCGAACACAGGAGTACATCGATGACACAACAGTGCGCCGGCTGATTTCTCAGCGCACGCCAGTCTGGCGCAGGGCAGCCGGGGTGTAGTCGGCGGCCGAGGCTGTGGCGCCGAAGACGAAGCTCTGTTTTTCCTCGTTCTTCAGGCCCAATACCGAGTAGCGACCGGAGATCAGGTCGTACAGGGATTCGGCGGTGTAACCCGGCACCTTGTGGTTGTAGTACTGCTGGGCATGGCCTTCACCCACGCGCCAGAGCTGGCCACGGCCGTCGTAGTGGTCGACCTCGGCGAGCTGCCAGGTGTCTTCGTCGAAGTACATGTCGCGCTTGGCATAGATGTGCCGTTCGCCCGGCTTCAGCGTGGCCACGACGTGCCACACGCGGTGAAGCTCGTAGCGGGTCAGGTCCTGGTTGATGTGGCCGGCCTTGATGATGTCGCTGTACTTGAGCTTCGGATCATCCAGCTTGTAGCTGTTGTAGGGGATGTACAGCTCCTTTTTGCCGACCAGTTTCCAGTCGTAGCGGTCCGGCGAGCCGTTGAACATGTCGTAGTTGTCGGAGGTGGCCAGGCCGTCGGCGGCGGTGGCCGGGCCGTCGTAGGCCACCTGCGGGGCGCGGCGTACGCGGCGCTGGCCGGCGTTGTAGAGCCAGGCCATGCGCGGTTCCTTGACCTGGTCGATGGTCTCGTGGACCAGCAGCACGTTGCCCGCCAGGCGAGCCGGACCGGTTACCCGCTGGATGAAGTAGAAGAGCACGTTCTCTGCCTTGGCCTTGTCGAGGTCCGGCAGGTTGGCCGGGTAGGACACCTCGTCCTCGAAGTGGACCATGTTGAAGGCGCCGTTGGCCTGCGGCTGCACGCGGGTCATGTAGCGGTGGATGTTGCCGCCGCGATAACGGGTGGTGTGGTTCCAGACCACTTCGACACCGGACTGGGGAATCGGGAAGGCGTAGTAGCGGCTTTCGAAATTCTTCAGGCCATTACCGCCATCCAGACTTTCGGTCCTTTCCGCGCTGGTGCGGATGGCTGCATAGAGCTCGTCAGGCAGGGCTGCCGTGCGGTGGGTCTTGTAGACCGGGATCTTGTAGGTGTCCGGGTAGCGCTGGAGCATCGCCAGCTGACCCGGGGTTAGTTTGTCCTTGTACTGCTGGGCATTGGCCGCGGTGATGGTGAACAGCGGCTGCTCACCCGCGAAGGGGTCGGCAAGGAAGCCCTTGGCGTCTGGCTCGCCGGCGCTGGTGGGCAGGCCGCCAGTCCATGCGGGGATGCTGCCGTCGGCGTTGCCGGTCTTTTCCGCGCCGATGGGCGTCAGACTGGTTCCGAGTGTGGCCACCTGGTCGGCCGGAGCCGCAGCCATCA
This sequence comes from Pseudomonas sp. DY-1, assembly GCF_003626975.1. Lineage (NCBI taxonomy): Bacteria > Pseudomonadati > Pseudomonadota > Gammaproteobacteria > Pseudomonadales > Pseudomonadaceae > Pseudomonas > Pseudomonas sp. DY-1. Next base: position 862,388 of record NZ_CP032616.1, read on the forward strand.
CGCTGGCGGCCAGCAGGGAAAGTGCCAGTACGCCCGATTGCAGGATGCGCTTTTTGTTTTTCATGGGGATCGCCTCCGGGGCTCTCAGAAGTTCACGCCGACGCTGAATGCGAGGAAGTCGCGGTCGATCGAGGTGTTGAAATCGCCACCGAAGAAGTCGGTGTACGACAGGCTGGCGGTGTAGGTGTTCTGGTAGTCGGCATCCAGGCCGAGGCTGACGGCCTTGCGGCCTTCCTCGAAGTTGCCGCCGGGACCGGGGGAATAGCCGTCGACGTCATGGGACCAGGCGATGCTCGGCTTGAGGTTCACCCCGGCGAACACGTCGTTGTAGTCCCACACTGCGCGGACTCGGTAACCCCAGGAGGTGCTGGTGGTGAAGCCGTCGTCGTTGCAGTACTTGCTGACGTTTTCGCCATTGGGGCCGACGGTGCCGGCGTTGATCGCGCGGCAGGTGTTGTTCGGCAGGGCGCCGGGGCCGTACACCGGGTCGCGGCCATAACGCGCCTGGTTGGTGCTTTCCAGGCCGCCCACATGGGTCACGCCCACTTCGCCGACCATGGTCAGTCGCTCGGCGCCCATCACCTGGTCGAAGAAGTGCACGAATGTGGTCTGCAGCTGGGTGATTTCCTTTCGGTCGTAGCCGTTGAGCGTGCTGCCCGGAATGGACGCCGGATTACCACCGAGGATCGAGAAATTGGAGAACGCCGCGAACGGGCCGCCGAACTGCGCCAGTCCGCGCACGCCGCCGTAGAGCAGGTCGGTGGTGTTCAACTGCACCGGAGCATTGGGTCGGTAGCTGACCTCGCCGCTCCAGGCCGTGCCGGTGGGCAGGGTGGTAGAGAAGCTCAGGCCGTACAGGCGGATGTCTTCAGGGTACTCGATGAAGTAGTTGCTACCGCCGGCGACGTTGGCGATGGCCACGCCCTGTCGAGCCGCGCCCGGCACCACCGGTGTCGAGGTGCCGGCGAGAACGCCGAGGGATTCACGGTAGGTGGCCTGGTTCGCAGCCTGGACGCTGAAGATCGGCGCTCGGGAGTGGTAGTTCATGAAGTAGGCGCCGAACTCGGTGTCCAGCGGCTCGAACATATAGCGGATCGCCAGGCCCCACTGGCCATCGTCACGGGCATCGCGGTCAGGGCCACGGGGCACGATCACGCCTTCGCCGGTGGTCTGGTAGCCGAAGGCGCGGCCAAAGGGCGCCAGGGCCGGGGTCAGCACCGCCAGGTTGCCGTCGCAGCCGTCGGCGACCACGTCCGGTTGAGAGAAGAAGGTGCCGCAGTTGTCGACGACGGTCTGGTCCCACTCCAACTGGTAGAAGGCTTCGGCCGACAGATTGTCGGTCAGGCTCTGGGACACGTAGAACATGTTCACCGGGATCAGGCCTTCCTTGATCTCGGCCCCGGGACGGCGGAATGCCGACACATCGATGGGGTTCACGGTGTTGATGCCGTTCTGGATGAAGGTGCTCTCACCCCAGCTCACCACCTGTTTGCCCAGGCGCACGCTGCCCGGCATCTCGGCAAAGGTGTAGTTGTGGTAGATGAAGGCATCCAGCAGCTGGGCGCCGGCGGACTTGGCGCCTTCCTTGCGGCCGCTGTCGTCGATGTCCTTGAACGGACGCTGCTCGTCCTTCAGCTCGAAGTCGTACCAGTACTTGCCGCGCAGGAAGACGCCCGTGTCGCCGTACTTGAGTTCGAGGTCATGGATCCCCTTGAAGATCTTCGAGAAGGTCTCCCCCTTCTTGAAGTTCAGGTGCGCGTCGTCGGAGGTATGCGCCAGACCGTCGCCGCCGCTGTTGGCGCCGATGAGGTCCGGGTCGGCGCTGCGCATGGACCAACTGGCACCTACCGAGAGGGATGAATCGAACTGCCCTTCGATATCCCCGATATTGAAGGTCACCGCCTGGGCTGTGGCGGAAAGACCCAGGGCGATGGCGGCTGCCAGTGCGTGGGGTCTGAAGTCTGCGTGCCTTGTTCTTGTAGTCATGGGGCCACCCTTATTGTTCTGTTGGCGGCCGAACGTTAATGAATCCTCCCAAGGCGGGTAACGGACGAAGTAGTGATATTCAAAGTCATACTTTGTAGTGACACGACTCCGGCGCGGCAGGTGCAGGATGCGGGGTGGCATCTCGTCCTGGTGGGGCGGCACCGAAGGCGCGCATGCCGCAGGTTGCGCATCCGGGGGCTGAAGGGCGGTTATCGTCCGATGGAAGGCCTGGGCTTCTACGTGGCGGCGCATAACCTTCCTGTAAGACCAATGTCGTCGCCACGGGGTGATCGACGACCCCCGGGGCCGTTGGCCGGGAGCAGTGCCTATGAGCAGTCGATCGTCTGTCCTGTATGGCCGGCGGCTTCGCCGGAATAACCGCTGGCCATTGGCCGGTGCCTGTCTCTGGTTGTTCCTGATGACGTTGCTGGGTGCCGAGGTGGCCGCCGGCGAGGCGCAGGGAATCCCCGACGAGGGGTACGGCCTGGAGGAGGGCAGGGGACGGACGGGCGAGGGACACAACGGCACGGGCTTATAATCGCCGGTGCAGTACTTCCAGAGTTCAGCACCCCCGCCATCTTGCTATTCGCGCTCGTGCCAACTCTGACGGACGGTTGGGGCCTTGGGCCCACATACCACCGGAGGAGAAGGGCGGTTCGCACGGCGATCCTGCACGGCCAGCGCCAATCCAGCGACCCATCCATCCGGCGGCACCTCACCTGCCGCCCGGTCACTGCCCTCGCGATAGGGCTTGCCGACCCGCCTCCTTTCTCCGCTCAGCGGCCACCTGCCATGTCCAGGGCAGATGCCTGACAGGAGGTACAGAAATGAAAAGAACAATTGCACTCGCCATTCCAGTGCTGCTGCTAGCCGGCGCATTGGCCTCCACGGCCCTCGCTGAGGACGACCTGTTGCGCTTCAGGGGTGGTATCGGCGTGCTGCCGGTTTCCAGCGGTCAGGGCACTGAAAACATTGCCACGGTCGTCAATCGCAACCTGGTGCGCGGTGTGCAGCCCGCCGGGCAGATCTGGGTTATTCGCACCTTCGAGGCCAGGGTCAGCATCACGGGAGCATTCCGGGCCGAAGGGCGGGGGCTGATCCTGGGCGGTGGCAACAACATCGGCAGGGCCACTGGACAATCGGTGTTCGCTACCCTGTTCTGCGGCGGCGTCGCGCCCTTCATTGAAAGCAGCACCGACCTGGTCGGCGTCCCCCTGACCGAGGATGGTGATTTCGTGATCAACGACGTCTTCGATCCCGTCCCACCGAATCCCTGCGACAGCCCGGTGCTGCTGATCCGCAATGCCGCCAACTCCAGCTGGTTCGCGGCAGGCATTCCGCGGGTGAGAAACAACCTGCCGGATGACATGAACGACGACCTCCCCATTCCTTTGACGCCCTGAGGCTCCACGCTCATAGCCCTCTCCCTGGCGGGAGAGGGCGTCTCGGCAGGCATCCTTCGCCGTCGGCGGCAGCACGGATATACTGGCCCACATTTCCCGACCGATCCGACAGGAGTCTGCCTTGGACTACCTCGCAGCATTGCTGGCCATTTCCGGCGTCCTGGTGCTGAGCGTCGTCAGCCCCGGTCCCAACTTCGCCATTGTCACTTCCACCGCGACCCTCAGCTCGCGCCGTGCCGGTGTGGCCACCGGGCTTGGCCTGGCAGCTGCCTCCGCCACCTGGGCGCTGCTGGCTGTCGCCGGGTTGGGGCTGATCGTGTCACAGGTGGAGTGGCTTTATCTCGGCATCAAGCTGGCCGGTGCCGCCTACCTGATCTGGCTCGGCGGCCGGATGATCCTCGGGGCGCGCAAGCCCCCGGTTGCCACGCCTGAGGCCCTCGAGTCCGGCGTTTTCGCTGCCGCCCGCAAGGGTTACCTGGTCAGCATGACCAACCCCAAGGCGCTGGCCTTCTACGGCAGCATTTTCGCCGTGATGGTCCCGGTCCAAGCGCCGGTCTGGTTCCATGCAGCCATCGTCGTCATCGCCGCCGGATTCTCCGGCCTGTGGTACTGCAGCATGGCACTGCTCTTCTCCAGCCCCGCAGTACGCAGCGGCTTCATGCGCTTCAAGGCGGTGTTCGAGACTCTGATGGGCGTGTTCCTGCTGGGCTTGGGCGGACGGTTGCTGCTCAGTCGCTGAGCACCAGGGCGAGACGTGCAGTTCCGTAGGATGCGGTGGAGCGGAGCGATACCCATCAGAGCGTGTGTCGATGCGGCCGAAGGGCGAACCTGCGGTCCGCTTGGCGATTGAAATGGCTCTCTCTGCATTACGTGTTGCAAGCAGCTGCATTGCCCGTAGGAGCTGGCTTGCCAGCGAATGGCCCCGTTTCGCTGGCAAGCCAGCTCCTACAAGGTTCTTGGCCCAATGGTGAATCTCTCGCAACAGCTGACGCAGACATGGCGATTGAAATCACCTCCACAGGAAAGTCGAGTGCCCTGAGAAGGGGCATGCTGGCTACGTAGTATTACGTAGTCGTGCTTCGTAGTTGTGCGAATGTCTCCGCGGGATCAAGGCGCCGATAGTGTCCGCTGCCCCTATCCGGGCATAAACAACAACAAAAGCCGCCGCAGGTGACCCCCAGCGGCAGGAGACAATTCAATGACTCAACTGGCTACCCGAATCGCCTGGTTCGCCGTTGCCCTGCTTGGCGCATTCGCGCTGGGTACCGTGGCACTGCGTCGGGGCGAAGCCATCAACGCCCTCTGGATCGTTACTGCTGCAACTGCGATCTACCTGATTGCCTACCGCTACTACAGCCTGTTCATCGCCAACAAGGTGATGCAGCTGGACGCCTCCCGCGCAACACCTGCAGTGCTCAACAACGATGGTCTGGACTACGTTCCGACCAACAAGCACATCCTCTTCGGTCACCACTTCGCTGCCATTGCCGGCGCTGGTCCGCTGGTCGGTCCGGTACTCGCCGCGCAGATGGGCTACCTGCCCGGCACGCTCTGGCTGATCGCCGGCGTGGTCCTGGCCGGTGCCGTGCAGGACTTCATGGTGCTGTTCCTCTCCACCCGCCGTAACGGCCGCTCCCTCGGGGACATGGTCCGCGAAGAGATGGGGCGGATTCCGGGCACCATCGCCCTGTTCGGCTGCTTCCTGATCATGATCATCATCCTCGCGGTGCTGGCTCTGATCGTGGTGAAAGCCCTGGCCGAAAGCCCGTGGGGCATGTTCACCGTGATGGCGACTATCCCGATCGCGGTGTTCATGGGTGTCTACATGCGCTACATCCGTCCGGGCCGCATCGGCGAGATTTCCCTTATCGGCGTGGTGCTGCTGCTGGCCTCCATCTGGCTTGGCGGCATAGTGGCCGCCGACCCGGTCTGGGGTCCGGCCTTCACCTTCACCGGCGTGCAGATCACCTGGATGCTGATCGGCTATGGCTTCGTGGCCGCCGTGCTGCCGGTTTGGCTGATCCTCGCTCCGCGTGACTATCTGTCGACCTTCCTCAAGATCGGCACCATCGTCGGCCTGGCCATTGGCATCCTGGTCATCGCCCCCGAGCTGAAAATGCCGGCCCTGACCCAGTTCGTCGACGGCACCGGACCGGTGTGGAAGGGCACCCTGTTCCCCTTCCTGTTCATCACCATCGCCTGTGGTGCGGTATCCGGCTTCCACGCGCTGATCAGCTCCGGTACCACGCCCAAGCTGCTGGCCAACGAAACCCACGCCCGCTATATCGGTTACGGCGGCATGCTGATGGAGTCCTTCGTTGCCATCATGGCCATGGTCGCCGCCTCGGTGATCGAGCCGGGTGTGTACTTCGCCATGAACAGCCCTGCCGCGCTGGTGGGCACCGACGTCAACGCCGTTGCCGCCACCGTCACCAGCTGGGGCTTCGCCATCACGCCGGAAGTGCTCCAGCAGACGGCGACCGATATCGGCGAGCACAGCATCCTGGCCCGTGCCGGCGGTGCGCCGACCCTGGCCGTGGGTATCGCGCAGATCCTTCACCAGGTGCTGCCGGGTGAGAACACCATGGCCTTCTGGTACCACTTCGCGATTCTCTTCGAGGCGCTGTTCATCCTCACCGCCGTGGACGCCGGTACCCGTGCCGGGCGCTTCATGCTGCAGGACCTGCTGGGCAACTTCGTCCCGGCCCTGAAGAAAACCGAGTCCTGGACCGCCAACGTCATTGCCACCGCCGGTTGCGTGGCCCTGTGGGGCTGGTTGTTGTACCAGGGCGTGGTCGACCCGCTGGGCGGTATCAACACCCTGTGGCCGCTGTTCGGTATCTCCAACCAGATGCTGGCGGGTATCGCCCTGATGCTGGGCTGCGTGGTGCTGATCAAGATGAAGCGCCAGCGCTATGTCTGGGTCACCCTGGTACCGGCCGTGTGGCTGCTGATCTGCACCACCACCGCAGGCCTGATCAAGCTGCTCGACCCGAACCCGGCCGTCGGCTTCCTGGCCCTGGCCAAGAAGTACAGCGATGCCGCGAGTGCCGGCCAGATCCTGGCTCCGGCCAAGGATATGGGCCAGATGCAGCACGTGATCTTCAACGCCTACACCAACTCGACCCTGACCGTGCTGTTCCTCTTCGTGGTGCTGAGCATCCTGTTCTACGCCATCAAGGTGGGACGCAGTGCCTGGATGAAGTCCGAGCGCACCGACAAGGAAGCGCCGTTCCAGCCGATTCCGGACGCTTGAGGAGACCGCGAGCATGTTCAATGACCTCGGCCGCATGGGTAAGTACCTCGGGCAGGCCGCGCGCATGCTCGTGGGCATGCCGGACTACGACAACTATGTCGAGCACATGCAGAACAAGCACCCGGACAAGCCGGTGATGAGTTACGAGGAGTTCTTCCGCGAGCGGCAGGACGCCCGCTACGGCGGTGGCAAGGGACGGCCCATACGCTGCTGTTGAACGCCTGATGCGGTAACCTGAGCGCCACGCCTGTCGTGGCGCTCTTGTTTCCGGTCATCCCCCCCGGAGCCCAATTTTTTGTAGGAGCGAGCTTGCTCGCGAAGAACTGTTCGCGAGCAAGCTCGCTCCTGCGGGTTGAAACCTGATTTCGAGGATTGCCCCGATGTCTGCCCATCTCCCCATTCCCGTCACCGTGCTCAGTGGTTTTCTCGGTGCCGGCAAGACCACTCTGCTGAAACACATACTCAAGGCCGAGCACGGCCTGAAGATCGCCGTGATCGAGAACGAGTTCAGCGAGACGCCCATCGACGGCCAACTGCTCGGTGAAGAGCCGGTGCAGGTGATGACCCTGGCCAACGGCTGCGTCTGCTGCTCCATTCATGTCGAGCTGGAGAAAGCGCTTTTCCTCCTGCTGGAGCGCCTGGATGCTGGCGAGTTGGCCTTCGACCGTCTGGTAATCGAGTGCACCGGCCTGGCCGACCCGGCGCCGGTAGCGCAGACCTTCTTCGCCGATGAAGAGCTCTGCGAGCGCTACGTACTGGACGGCATCATCACCCTGGTGGACGCGGTGAATGCCGAGCGCCACTTGCAGGAAACCATCGCCCAGGCCCAGGTCGGCTTTGCCGACCGGATCCTGGTGAGCAAGCGTGACCTGGTGGATGAAGGCCACTTCGACGTGCTCTGCCAGCGCCTCTCACGCATCAACCGCCGTGCCCCGATCCGCGTGGTGGACCATGGCCGCATCGATCTCGCCGAGTTGCTCGACGTGCGCGGCTTCAACCTCAATGCCGATGTCGGCCCGGCGCTGACCCTGCGCCCCCTGAGTCCGGCCGGCACCCCCGATCGCATCGGCACCCTGGTGCTGAAAAGCGAGCGGCCGCTGGATATGGACCGGCTAAGCGCCTTCATGGAAGCGCTGCTGGAGGAACACGGCAATTCCATGCTGCGCTACAAGGGCGTGCTCTGCGTCGAGGGTGAGCCTCGCCGACTGGTGTTCCAGGGCGTACTGCGGCTCTACGGCTTCGATTGGGACACCGAGTGGCAGGAAGGCGAGGCGCGCGAAAGCGTGATGGTTTTCATTGGCGACCAGTTGCCGGAAGAGAAGATTCGCGCCGGGTTCGAAGCCTCGCAAGTGTGAGGTCGGCGCATCGCGAATGAATTCGTTCCCACGGTTGGGTCACGCTTCATCGATCCACCATCGGCGTCGCCCAGGTACCTGTGGTGGAAGTGAAAAGCGACTTCCACCCTACGAGAAGTGAGTGACATGCAGCTCAAGTACAAGATCGTGACGCTCAGTGTCCTGCCGCTCATCGTGTCGGTACTGTTCATCTGCGTCCTGGTGTTCGCCCAGAGCCAGAAGCTGGAGGAAGAGCAGGCCAAGCTGGTGGAGAGCAGCATCATGGCGGCCAAGAAGGCCGAGCTGAAGAATTACCTGGAGCTGGCCCTGAGCCTGATCGCGCCCCTGTATGAGAGCGGCCGCGACGACGAGGAGGCGCGGCAGCAGGCGCTGCGCATGCTGGCGCGGGCGAGTTTCGGGCTGGACGGCTATTTCTTTGTCTACGACCGGCATGGCAAGAACCTGATGCATCCCCGTCAGGCGAACCTGGTGGGCAAGGAACTCATCGGCATGAAGGACAAGAACGGCCTGCCGGTGATCCAGGCGCTGCTCGACAGTGCCGAGCGCGGCGATGGCTACCAGCTCTACGCCTGGGAAAAGCCCTCCACCCGCCAGGTGACTGAGAAGCTTTCCTATGTGGTGATGCTCGACCGCTGGGGCTGGATGCTGGGCACCGGCATCTACATCGACGACGTGGAAGTGGCCACGCTCAAATCACGCCAGGAAGTGGCCACGGGGGTGCTGACGACGGTGCTGGCCATCGCTTCGTTCTCGCTGATCGCGATACTTGTGGTGTTCACCGGCGGCCTGATGCTGAACTTCACCGAGCACCGCTTGGCCGACCGCAAGCTGTCGGCCCTCAACCAGCGCATCGTCCACCTGCAGGAAGAGGAGCGCTCACGGGTATCCCGTGAGTTGCACGACGGTATCAGCCAGCAACTGGTGTCGATCAAGTTCCAGTTCGAGCTGGCCGGCCTGGAGTTGGAGAACGGGCGGGAGAGGGGACTGGAGAACCTGCGTGCGGGCACGGCGCGCCTCGGCGAGGCCATCGGCGAGATCCGCCGCATCTCCCACGACCTGCGGCCGTCATTGCTGGATACCCTCGGCCTGTCGCCGGCCATCGACCAACTGATTCACGAATTCGAGCAGCGCACCGGCATTCGTACCCAGTACGAGCGCGGCCTTGACGATGCCAGCCTCGGCATGGACGTCCGCGTCACGCTGTTCCGCATCATCCAGGAAGCCCTGGGCAACATCGAGCGCCACTCCAGGGCCAGCGCCGCTATAATCTCGCTCGCCGCCAGCCAGGGCGCCATCGTCCTGCGGGTCGAAGACAACGGCGTGGGATTCGACACCGGGCTGGTGGACAGGAGTCACGGTATTGGCCTGAGGAACATCAGGGAACGGGTCGATCATCATCGCGGGACATTCACCATCTCCTCTTCTCACGGCCGAACGGAGCTTCAGGTCGAGATACCCGTGCAGAGAGCTTGATCGGCTCGACTTCCAAGCGAACCAAGAGGCCGTCATGAGCTTTCCCAACCCCATCAGAATCGCCCTGATCGACGACCACGTGCTGGTCCGCGATGGCGTGAAATCCCTGCTCTCGGCAATGCCGCACTTCGAGGTGGTGGCCCAGGCCGAGTCCGGTGCCGAGGCGCTGGAGCTGGTGGCCAACACCGAGCTGGACCTGCTGCTGGTGGACGTCGGCCTGAAGGACATGAACGGCCTGGAGCTGACCCGCAGGCTGTGCAGCCTGTATCCGGGCATCAAGATCCTGATCCTCAGCATGTACGACAATCAGGAGTACGTGCGCACCTCCATCAACGCTGGTGCCTTCGGCTATGTGCTGAAGAATGCTCCCTCCACCGAGCTGATTGCCGCCATCGAGGCCATCGTCGCCGGCGGCAGCTTCTACAGCCCGGAAATCGCCCGCAAGCTGGCCACCAACGTCCGCGACGAGAACGAACTGACCCCGCGGGAGTTGCAGGTCTTGTCGATGCTCGCCAAGGGGTTGAACAACAAGGAAGTAGCGCGCGAGCTGGATATCAGCGTGCGCACAGTGGAAACCTACCGCCTCAGCATTCGCCGCAAGCTGAACATCGATACCCCTGCGGCGCTGGTCAAGTACGCCCTGGAGCATGGGCTTATCTCGATCTGAGGAAGCCGCAGGTTGGCGCCTCGCGCTGCGAGGCCCAGCGCAGCGATGCCGAGCCTGGAGCGTTGGGCTTCGTTCCTCTGCCCAACCTACGGCAGGACCGGTCTAGAACAGCGCCATCTGCTTGTCGATCAGTGACGCGAAATCATCCCCCACGAAGGGCAGGATGGCGTCCGCAATGGGTTGCAGCTGTCGGGTCAGATAGTGGTCGTAGTCGATGGCCGAGCGGCGCGTCTCCAACGGTTCGGGGCCGTTGACCGTGATCAGGTAACTGATCCAGCCGCCGTTCTGGTACTGGCGCGGGCGGCCCAGGCTGTCGTTGAAGTCGTCGGCCATGCGCGCTGCGCGGACGTGGGGCGGTACGTTGCGGGTGTAGTCGTTGAGTTGGCGGCGCAAGCGCTTGCGATAGACCAGCTGCTCGTCCAGCTCACCGGCCAGGGTCCGTTGAACGTAGTCGCGCACGTAATCCCTATACGACTGACGGTTGAAGATGCGCTGGTAGAGCTCCTGCTGGAACTGCTGGGCCAGTGGCGACCAATCGGTGCGAACTGTTTCCAGGCCCTTGAAGACCATTTCCTGGCTGCCGTCGGCACGCTTCACCAGGCCGGCGTAGCGCTTCTTGCTGCCTTCCTCTGCGCCACGGATGGTGGGCATCAGGAAGCGCTGGTAGTGGGTTTCGAACTGTAGCTCCAGGGCGCTCTCCAGTCCGTACTCCTGTTGCAGGTGCTCGCGCCACCATTGGTTGACCTGCTGTACCAGGCTGCGGCCGATGTGCGCGGCTTCGCTTTCCTCGTGGAGACGCTTGAGCCAGACGAAGGTGGAGTCGGTATCGCCATAGATCACGCTGTAGCCCTGGGCTTCGATCAGCTCGCGGGTGCGACGCATGATCTCGTGGCCACGCATGGTGATAGAGGACGCCAGGCGCGGATCGAAGAATCGGCAGCCACTGGACCCGAGCACACCGTAGAAGGCATTCATGATGATCTTCAGCGCCTGGGACAGCGCCTTGTTGCCGTCGCGCTTGGCCTCATCGCGGCTCTGCCAGACTCTCGCCACGATGGCGGGCAGGCTGTGCCGCGTGCGGGAGAAGCGTCCCCCGCGAAAGCCGGGAACGGAGTGCTCGTCATCCGGTTGCCTGAGGCCCTCTATCAGGCCCACCGGGTCGATCAGGAAGCTGCGGATGATCGACGGGTAGAGGCTCTTGTAGTCCAGCACCAGGACCGACTCGTAGAGACCGGGTCGCGAGTTCATCACGAAACCGCCCGGGCTCGCTTCGGGTTTCTTCTCGCCAAGATTGGGTGCGACGAAGCCCTGGCGATGCATCAGCGGCATGTAGAGGTGGGTGAAAGCCGCTACCGATCCGCCGCTGCGGTCGGTGGCCAGGCCCGTGACCGTGGCCCGCTCCAGGAGGAAGTGGAGCAGTTCGGTTTTCTCGAAGATGCGGGTGACCAGCTCGCAATCCTTGAGGTTGTAGCGCGCCAGGGCGGGTTTGTCCTCGGCGAACATGCGGTTGATCTCGTCCATGCGCTGGTAGGGCGTGTCGATCGCCTTGCCTTCGCCAAGCAGTGCCTGGGCCACACTTTCCAGGCTGAAGGAGGGGAAACTCCAGGTTGCTGAGCGCAGGGCTTCGATGCCATCGATGATCAGCCGTCCGGTGGCCTCGGCGAAGAAGTGGTTGTTGCCGCTGCCGTGCTCGCGCCAGCCCATGGGATCGCCGCCTCGTCCCAGGAGCAGCGGTACCTTGAGTTTCTCGGCGTGGGCCTGCAGCACGCGCAGGTCGAACTGCACCAGGTTCCAGCCGATGATTGCATCCGGGTCGTGTTCAGCGAGCCATTGGTTCAGCGCCTCCAGCAGCGCGGCGCGGCTGTCCCGGTAGTCGAGCTGGAAGTCGACCTCGCTGGCATCGCCATTGGCCGGGCCGAGCATGTACACCTGGCGTTGGCCGCAGCCTTCCAGGGCGATGGAATAGAGTTCGCCGCGCTCGGTCGTCTCGATATCCAGCGACACCAGCCTGAGCTTCGGGCGGTAGTCGGGCTCTGGTTTGAGCTGGGCATCCAGCAGCACGCCGTTGGCGTCCGGGGTGCCGCCAAAGCGCACGGGCGCGGTAATGAAGCGCTCCATCAGGTAGCGTTCCGGCGGGCGGATATCCGCTTCGAAGACATCCACGCCGGCCTTGCGCAGGGCCTTGTCCAGGCGCATCAACTGGCGATGCTGGTTGCAGTAGAGCCCTAGCACCGGCCGATGCTGGAAGTCGCAGAGGGCAAGGTCGCGCAGCTCCACGTCGCGCTCGCCGGCCAATACCGATTCGGCACGCTCGCGTTGCACGGCGGGAATGAACGCAACGGAGGTCTGAACCGGCAGGCGCACCTGTCGCGGGCCAGCATCGGTGGCCAGCCAGAATTCGACTTCCGTGCCCTCCGGCGTGTCCCGCCAGTGCCGGGTCAGGACGAACCCTTGCTGTAATTCCACCACCGCTACCTCGGAACCTTTCTTCACCGCGGGATTCTACTCGTCATCGTTCCGGCGCGCGCGCCGGGCGAGGCGCGGCTGATAATTTCTGTTCGACATGAAGAAATTTAGCTAAGCCATTGAATTGACAGCATACGCCCTGTCTGAAGAACCTGATTTTTCCTGGCCAGAGAGGGGGCTTTTCTTTATGCTCCCCGGCCTTTTTCACCCGTCCGGGAGACGACCCCATGCTGGACAATACCCTCGTACAACTCGAACAGCTCGTGACCGAACTGCTTCAGCAGAACCAGGCCATCGCCGACGATAACGCACGTATTCGCGCCGAGCTGCGCAAGGCCCGCGAAGAAAACGACAGCCTGCAACTGTCGATGATGGAGCAGGAAGAGAAGAGCAACGCCGCCGCCGAACGCCTGCAGGCCCTGGTCCGCCGCGTCAGCGAGAGCCGCGCCAGCGCATGAGTACCGACAGCGTCCGCGTGCTGCGCATCCTGGGGCGCGAGTACAACATCAAGGCGCCGGCCGGCGAAGAGCAGGTGCTGCAGGACGCGGCAGCAATGCTGCAGGCGGAGATCGCCTCCAACAAAAAGAAATTCCCCTACGTCACCGCCAATGAACTGGTGGTGCTTTCTGCGCTCAACCTTTGCGCACGCCAGCTGAACGCCGCCGACACCCCCCACGATGCGGCGGACGTCAGTCAGCGCCTGGCCAGGCTGAACCGGCGAATTCGCGCGCAGCTGGACAGCGTCGGTTCCTGAGTTGTTCGCAGGTGCCACTTATCCTGCTAGGTCGTAGTGGGAGCGATTTCAATCGCGAATGAATTCGCTCCTACAAGGTAAACGCTCCACGAGGAACTAAGAGCGAACCTGCGGTCCGCTTGGCGATGGAAATCGCCCCCACAAGTGCTGTGCCGGGGATTGGCCATTTTGTGGGGACGAATTCATTGGCGAAAGGACGGCCAAGCCGTCCCCTCGGCACGGGGTCAACCGATGACGCGGAAAATATCGGCGCGGTTGATCTCGGTGCGGCCATCTTCGTACCACACCGGAATCGCTTCCTTGAGCAGTTCCTTGTCGCCATCGAGCTTGAACGGCTGGGTGTAGCGTTTCTTGCGATAGGCGTAGATGTAATAGGTGCCTTCGCGATAGAGGATGCGGTCGAAGGTGTAGAAGCCGATGTGCGACCCGTTGCAACGGGCAGTCAGCACAACGTCGCCTTCCTCGTAGGGCAGGGCGCCCTCGGCGCACTCGTAGGTGAAGAACTCGCGGACATCGTCCCAGGCCACGCCATCACTGCTGGATTTCAGGTGATCGCGGGCTTCGTCTTCGGACTGCTTCGAATGGTCGCTGTACCAGATGAACAACGGGATGCTCTGGTTGGTGTCATCGCCCAGCCAGCCTTCGCTGTCCAGGTATTCGGCGGTACGCGCCAGACCCGCCTGCATACGGCGATGGTTCTGCTTGTAAACGTCCAGCGCATCTTCAAAGGCCTGGGCGTGGTTGCAGGCCATTACGCCTTCGATGCCCTTGATCGCCTGGACGCGTGCCAGGTAGGCGTCGTACAGGGCGGCGTCGGTGATGACGGTGCAGGTATCGCGCACAAGGCTGACGCCGACCTGGGTGAGGTTGGCGCTGCCGACGATGACGACATCCGGCTCGATCAGGTAGAGCTTCCAGTTCACGCTCGCCTGGTAGCGGAAGTCCACCGTCAGGGCCAGATCAGGATTGGACTCGTTGAGGCAGTGTTCGATGAAATCGGGGGCGGTCAGCGAGTTGATGGTGCCAACCAGAATATCCAGCTGGTTGCCATTCTCGATCAATTGGTCGATCAGGGGCTCAGTGCCGCTGGCGAAGGCAGAAACTATCGTGATCTTCTTTCCGCTCAGTTCGCCCAGATAGGTTTCAAGGCTGTCTTCGTAATCCAGAATTTCCATACAGTCTCCAGCGACATCTGTTTCAGCAATTCAGCCATTTTCGCACAGGCAATGCCATAAACCAGAGTCCGAAATGCTTCGCGGACCCGCTGATCGTCTCGGACGCACGTTGAGTCGTCCAAAACACCAGGCAAGAAGCTGCGGATGCTGGAGTTCCTGGTCTCAACCGTTGCTTTCGGCGAACTCGCGCAGGGCGTCGCCGTCCAGGCGATAGCGCACCCATTCGTTCTGGGGCCGGGCGCCGATGGAGTTGTAGAAGTCGATGGCGGGTTGGTTCCAGTCCAGCACGCTCCATTCCAGGCGACCGCAGTCGTTGGCGCGGGCTTCGCGGGCGATTTCCCGCAGCAAACGGCGGCCTGCGCCAATGCCGCGCTGATCTGGCGTGATGTAGAGATCTTCCAGGTAGATGCCATTGCGGCCTAGCCAGGTGGAGTAGCTGTAGAAGTACACGGCATAGCCGATCGGCTGGCCGTCTTTCAGGCACATCAGCGCGCGGGACGGCGCGTTGTCGGCGAACAGGGTGCGGCGGATGTCTTCGACATTGGCGATGACCTCGTTGCCGGCCCGTTCGTAAACCGCCAGTTCGATGATGAAATCCAGGATCTGTTGGGCGTCTTCAGGCCTGGCGGGGCGGATTTCGATGGTCACGGGGAGTCTCCACGGGTAAGTGATGCCGCCATGCTAGAGCCTTTGATAGAGTGCATGAAGTGCATTTGTATCATTGGAAAGTGAACATCATGCATTCCGCTCTGCGCCGTCTCGACCTCAACCTGCTCCTGGCCTTCGACGCCCTCTATCGCCATCGCAGCGTCACCTCCGCCGCCGCCGAGCTGGCCATCAGTGCTTCGGCCTTCAGCCATGCCCTGGGCCGGTTGCGCGAGGCGCTGAACGACGAGCTGTTCATTCGCCAGGGCAACCGCATGCACCCGACTCACCGCGCCGAGCTGCTGGCGGAATCCGTGAGCGGCGCCCTGAAGACCCTCGCCGAGGGGCTGGGACAGTGGGAACCCTTCGACCCGGCCAGCAGCCAACGCACGTTCACGTTCGCCGCCACCGACTACACCGCTTTCGCCTTGCTGCCCTCCTTGATGCAGCGTTTGCAGGTGGTCGCACCGGGAATACGTGTGCGCCTGGTGCAGTCCGAGCGCAAGGTGTCCATCGAAGACCTGGCCAGCGGCCGCATCGATTTCGCCCTCGGCTACAGCGAAGGGCGGGATCAGTTGCCTGGCGGGGTGGAAGTGCTGGACTGGCTGAGCGACCGCTACCTGGTCATCGCCCGGCGCGCCCACCCACGGGTGCGCGGCACCCTCGATGTCGCTGGCTACCTGGCGGAGCGCCACGTCGTGGTAACGCCCTGGAACGAATCCAGCGGCGCTATCGACCATGTTCTGGAGGGGATGGGGTTGCAGCGAGAAGTGGCGGTGCAACTGCCTACCGTGATGGCAGCGCCGTTCATCGTCGGCAGCACCGACCTGCTCATGACAGTGCCCGGCCATGCCGCGCGTACGCTGCAGCAGGTGGCCGGTGTCGAACTCTTTCCGGCGCCTTTCGAGATCCCGCCCTATGCGCTGCGGCTCTACAGCCACGCCAAGTACGCGCGCAGTGATGCCCACGCCTGGATGCTGGAGCAGTTGCGCTCTCTGAGGGTCCGCTAATCTTGCCCTAAGACCCGGCCTGTGGAGGGCGAGGGCGTGATTGTGTTGGCGAGTGTGTTTCTTGCCCTGCTGATGGGCTTTGCCGTGCAGCGTGGTGGCACCTGTATGGTGGCCGCACTGGAAGACGTGGTGAACAAGCGTCGATGGGCACGCTTTCGCGCGTTGCTGGAAACCTCTCTCTGGGTGCTGGGTGGATTCGTCCTGCTGCGGGCCTTCGATGTCCTGCCGATGGTTCCCATGGGCCGTGCATTGCACTGGCATGCGGCATTGGGCGGCGCGTTACTGGGAGTCGGTGCGTTCATCAATGGGGGCTGCGCCTTTGGTGTAGTGGCGCGGATCGGCTCCGGGCAATGGGCCTGGCTGGCAACGCCGCTGGGCTTTCTTGCCGGCTTTGCCCTGGCCGGCCGTATTGTCGGCATGACCGCCGCCATGCCAGTGGCGATTCCCGACTGGCTGGAGCAGGTGCCCATTGGCCTGGTCCCGATGATCATTGCGGCGTTGGTGGCGCGCCTGGGCTGGTTGGCCTGGAACCGGCACAACGGCGCAGTTCAAGCAACGATCTGGTCTCCGCACCACGCCACCATCGTTCTCGGCGTGGCCTTCCTCCTGCTTTTCGTTTGCGTCGGCGCCTGGGCCTACACGGACATCCTTGCCGAGATGGCCACCGGTCGGTTCATGGAGCTGGGCCTGCGCGGTTTGCTGTTGCCGGCGATGTTCATTGGCGCGTTGCTGGGTGGCTGGAGCGCCGGGCTCTGGGAGCACCGCTGGCCGACACCCCTGGCCTTGCTGAAATGCTTCGGGGGCGGGGTATTGATGGGGTTCGGCGCTACCCTGGTGCCGGGCGGCAATGACAGCCTGATCCTGTTCGGCATGCCGCTTCTGTGGCCGAACGCCTGGCTGGCGTTCGCCTGCATGTGCGTGGTGGTGGTGCTGACGCTGTGGCTGGCGAGGCTGGGAGGAGGGCGACAGCGGTGAACAGGGCGGATCGGCGCACCCTACGAGAGCAAGATCAGCCTCGAGCCGTTCACCAGACATGAAAAAGCCCGGCAATTGCCGGGCTTTTTCATTCAACGGGTGCGGTCTCAGGCAGCGTGATCGAACGCCTTGCCCTTGGCCTTGCGTTCCACCTGCTTGCGGCAGGCTTCACCAAAGGCTTCGAAGATCTTCACCGAGTCGGGGTTCTTCGCGGCCTGCCATTCCGGGTGCCATTGCACCGCGAAGAGGAAGGGCGAAAGGTTTGGTGCGTGAATGGCTTCCACCAGTCCGTCTTCAGCGCGGGCGATGGCCTCGATGCCCTTGCCGAGGGTTTTCAGGCCCTGGCCGTGCAGCGAGTTCACCTGAATGGTGTCGGTACCCAGGACCTTGTGCAGCCAGCTGTTCTGAACCACACGCACGCTGTGCGCCGGGGCGTACTGGACGTCCACCGGATCTTCAGTGTTTTCGCGGTGGTCGTTGAAGCCGGGCTCGGCATAGACCTTCTGGTACATGTCGCCGCCCAGGGCGACGTTGATTTCCTGCATGCCACGGCAGATGCCGAAGATCGGCAGGCCGCGCTCGATGGCAGCACGAACCAGGGGCAGGTCGAAGAGGTCGCGATCCTTGTCCTGACCTTTCTCCGGCGTCAGGTTCTCCTGGCCGTAGAGGGTCGGGTCGATGTTGCTGCCGGCACCGGTGAGGTAAACGCCGTCAGCCATATCGAGGTACTGCTGGAGGTCTTCGGTGCCGCAGCAGGTGGGCACGAGGACCGGTACACATTCGGAGATTTCTACCAGCGGGACGATGTACTTGTGGGTCATCACCTGGTAGTCGTGGCCCTTGCGTTCCTGGGCGCCCATGGACATCAGGACGACCGGTTTACGAGTGGTCTGTTTCTTATTGCCAATGTTGCTGTTGGACATATTTCACCTTGGGACAGGCTCAGCCTATCGTTGCTGTGCAGGCGCGCCAGTCAGTTCCAGCGCTACCTGAGATCTCGAGCACTGCCGGCAATCGGCGGGCGATTTCCGGTCGAGACCTGCTATATAGCCTGCCAGAGCCGTTTAATATGTCAAACGAAGCCGACGAAAAACGTAAAAAATAATGGCCGATTTTTATCGGTTTTTAATTGTTAACTGATTGATATTTATAGATATTTTCTAGCAGATAAAAATATTTTCTGGTTCAGCATCTAAAACGAGTGTTCAGAATGCTGGACCATTGCGCCCGACATGGGAGCCTCGTCCTAGAGGGTCGTCGCCTTGCCCTGGCTATCCAGCTCGAACACCTTGTTGCGCATCAGCCGCTCCCTTAACCAACGCTTGGCTTTGCCCCGGCCTTGCCGACGCGGCCAGATCAGGTCCACGCCCACCAGCCAGTCCGTATGGGGATAGGCCACGAGATCCAGCTCCATCAGATCACCGACGGCCAGCTCCCGATGGATCAGTTGGCGGGGCAGGGTGGCCCAGCCGAGGCCGGCGCGCACCATCTCCAACAGCGCCATATAGCTTTCTGCCTGCCATAACTGGGTGGAACGCAGGTATTCACTGCTGGGCAGTTTGTTGGCGTGGGCACTGAAAGCCAGTCGCCTATGGGCGTGCAGGTCGGCAAAGCTGACCTGGGCCAGCTGCGCCAGCGGATGTGAAGGGTGGGTGACGTGCACCATGATCAGCTTGCCCAACTGCTGGAACTCCAACTCCCGTGGGTATTCAGGTTGGGAGAAGGCGATGCCCATCTCGACTTCGCCCTTCTGCACCATGCCTGCCACATCGCCATACACCGGGTGGCGGACGACCAGGTCGACATAGGGAAAAACCTGCTCGAAGTCGCGCAGTACCGGCATCACGGTGTTGTAGGGCACCTCGATGGCCAGCGTCAGGCTCGGCTCGGTCTCCACTGTCAGACTGTCGGCATGGCCTTCCAGAGCCAGGCAACGCTCCAGTACAGCCTCGGCCTCCAGCAGAAGCTTCTGACCGGCAGCGGTCAGTGCGGGAATGCGCGTGGACCGGTCGAACAGCTCCACGCCCAGGTCGGTTTCCAGGTTGGCGATGGCGGCACTGACCGTCGACTGCGTGCGCCCCAGCCGGCGCGCCGCCGCGGAGAAGGAGCCCGCCTGGGCAACGGTGACCAGCACCTGCAACTGATCCAGTGAAAAACGCATGGCGAACTTCCATTGATCCATCGATAGAAACGATGGTTATTCATTTGTTCCATCGTCAGCAAGCAGGGAATATGCCCCGCAGCCAGCACTGCCTCCTCGAATCGCTGGGCAACCCACACCCAAGAACAAGAACACGTTGCTTTGCAGGAGTACCTCCATGAACCATCCGCACCCGGTGGACCAGCTGCTTCCCGTTCGCCAACTCGTTACTTACGGCCTGCAACATGTGCTGGTGCTATATGCCGGCGCCGTGGCCGTGCCTCTGATCCTCGGCAGCGCACTGGGGCTTTCCAGCGCCGAAGTGGTGTTGCTGATCAACGCCAACCTGCTCACTTCGGGCATTGCCACCCTGATCCAGACCCTCGGTTTCTGGCGCTTCGGCGCGCGCCTGCCGCTGGTGCAGGCCTGCTCCTTCATCGCGCTTGCGCCGATGATCATGATCGGCAAGTCCTACGGACTGACCCAGGTGTTCGGTGCGGTGATCGCCGCAGGGGTCATTACCATTGCCCTGGCACCCGTGTTCAGTCGTCTGCTGAGGTTCTTCCCGCCGGTGGTGATCGGCAGCCTGATCACCATCATCGGTATTTCGCTGATGCCGGCGGCGGCCATCTGGCTGGGGGGCGGCAACCCCGGCGCGGAGGATTTCGGCAAGCCCGCCAACTTGCTGCTCGGTCTTGCCACGGTCGCCGTCACCCTGGTGATTCATGCGCGATTCTCGGGCTTCGTCGGCAATCTCAGCGTATTGATCGGGTTGTTCGCCGGTAGTTTGATTGCCGCTGCCTTCGGTATGACCGACTTCGGCCGGGTAGGGGAGGCGGCCTGGTTCGAACTGTCCATGCCGATGGCCTTCGGTGCGCCGGAATTCTCCCTGACGCCCATTCTGATCATGACCCTGGCGATGCTGGTGATCATGGCCGAGACCACTGGTAACTGCCTGGCCATCGGCAAACTCACCGGCCGCACCATCACCCAGCGCACCTTGGGCGACGCGTTCCGCGCAGACGGCCTGTCCACGATGATCGGTGGACTGTTCAACAGTTTTCCCTACAACGCCTTCACCCAGAACACCGGCCTTATCGCCCTTTCCAACATCAAGAGTCGCTTCGTGGTGGCTGCCGCGGGTGGACTGATGATCCTCATGGGGCTGTTTCCCAAGCTCGGCGCGCTGATCGCCGCCGTGCCCACGCCAGTGCTCGGCGGCTGCGCCATCGTGATGTTCGGCATGACCACGGTGGCTGGCATACAGGAGCTGTCGCGAGTGCGCTTCGAGGGTACCCGCAATGCCCTGGTGGTAGCAGTGTCGGTGAGCGTCGGCGTGCTGCCCATGTCCTTTCCGGCCCTCTTCGAACACTTCCACGGCGCGCTGCGCCTGGTGCTGGAGAGCGGCATCTTCCTCGGCGCACTGAGCGCCATCGTCCTCAACCTCCTGCTGAACCGGGAGGCGTCCGCCAGCCAGGGCGAAACCGCCAAGCTGGCCGACTGATTCGCGCATTCGCGCCTTTACTGCCAAGGAGCCATCCATGACTTTCAGCAACCTCGTTCCCGCCGGCGTCAACGAACTCGATCTGGAACTGCTGCGCCTGTCCATCCGCCTGTCCGAGGAGTCCCGCGAACGCGGCCGGCATCCGTTCGCCGCAGTTGTGGCCGATCGCAGCGGCAGGGTCATCGCCCAGGCCGGAAACAACTCCATGCCGCCGGAAGGCGACCCGACCCAGCACGCCGAACTGGCTGCGGCCGCCCAAGCCGCCAAGGTGTTGAGCCCTGATGAGCTGGCCCATTGCACGCTCTACACCAGCGCCGAACCTTGCTGCATGTGTGCTGGCGCGGTGTACTGGACTGGCATCGGGCGCGTGGTCTACGCATTGTCGGAACACGCGCTGCTGGGCCTGACCGGCGCCCATCCGGAGAACCCCACCTTCTCCCTGCCGTGTCGTGAGGTGTTCGCGCGCGGTCAGCGCGAAGTCGCAGTGCTGGGACCGATGCTGGAGACCGAAGCCGCTGCCGCTCATGAGGGGTTCTGGACGTGAGTGGTGGCATCTCCATCCATGTGGTGGATGTCGCCAGCGGCTCCGTGGCCCAGGGGCTTGCCCTGCGCCTGGAGCGGCTGGAGGGAGATGTGCGCGAGCTGATCTGCTCCGGCCGTATCGGCGTCAATGGTCTGCTGGACGAACTGGCTGGACTTACCGATCGCTGCCGTCCCGGTGTCTATGAAGTCCGTTTGCAAGTGGCGGACTTCTACCGGGCGCGTGGGGTGCAGCTGCCTGAGCCGCCGTTCCTCGACGAAGTGGTTTACCGCTTCGGCACCGCCGATGCCGCGCAGCATTACCACCTGCCATTCAAGCTCACCGGCTGGGGGCTTTCCTGCTTCCGTGGCGGGGCCTGAACGCTGCGCCTTTCGCAGGTTGAGTCGGGCGGCGTTCCGCGAGCGAAGCGAAACCCAACGAGTCACTGGCCCGGCCCATGTTGGGCTTCGCTGCGCTCAGACCAACCTACGGCAGGACTGCGTCCTGCCTCGCGAATGAATTCGCTCCCATCAGCGCTGTCTTTCATGCCATGTTTTCCCGGCATTAATCGCAAGGCAGCCCCCTTCATGAGCAACTTCGTTCCTCGCATCGTCATCCTTGTAACGCTCCTGGCCCTGGCCGCCTGCGGCACGCAACGACCGGAGGAGCTGGTGCTGCGACCGGCCGAGGTGCGTGCCAAGGTCGTGAAGCTGATGCCGGCCAAGGTGCCGGACCGCCAGGGTTGGGCCGCCGATATCCAGGCCGCCTTCGCCGCCCAGGACATCGCCCCCAGCGACAGCAACCTTTGCGCGGTGCTGGCTGTCACCGAGCAGGAGTCCACCTACCAGGTGGACCCACAAGTGCCCGGGCTGGCGAAGATCGCCCGGCAGGAAATTCTGCGCCGCGCCGGTGGCCTGCACGTACCGGCCTTCGTGGTGAACTCCGCCCTAAAGCTCGACTCGCCTACGGGCAAGACCTACGACCAGCGCCTGTCGGCCGCGCGCACGGAAAAGGAGCTGAGCGCCATTTTCGATGACTTCATCGGCATGGTGCCCCTCGGCCGGCAGCTGTTCGGCAACTTCAACCCGGTGCACACCGGCGGCCCGATGCAGGTGAGCATTGCCTTCGCCGAGGCCAGCGCCAAGGACTACCCCTACCCGGTCAAGGGTTCCATTCGCCAGGAAGTGTTTACCCGTCGTGGTGGCATGTACTTCGGCATCGCCCACTTGCTGGGCTACCCGGCGCACTACCCGAAGCAGCTGTACCGCTTCGCCGACTTCAACGCTGGCTGGTACGCCAGCCGTAACGCTGCCTTCCAGAGCGCAGTGAGCCTGGCCTCAGGGATTGCACTGGCGCTGGACGGTGACCTGGTCATCCACGGCTCCAGCAAGGCCGGCTCCACTGAGCTCGCAGCACGCGCGCTGCAGCGGCAACTGGATCTCAGCGATTCGGCCATCCGCCGTGCGCTGCTCAAAGGCGACACCCTGGAGTTCGAGGAAACCGACCTGTACGAGCGGGTGTTCGCCCTGGCGGAGAAAGTCGAGCGGCGCAAATTGCCCCGCGAGGTGATGCCGGGCATCGACCTGAAGAGCCCGAAGATCACCCGCAAGCTCACCACCAAGTGGTTTGCCGAGCGGGTGGATGGGCGCTACCAGGGCTGCATGAAACGCGCGTCAGGGCTCTGAGCGTCAGGTCAGAGGAAGGCCTTGGAGTAGGTGCCGCGCTCCATGTCCTGCATCTGCACGCTGAGCTGCACATCCAGGCCGTCGGGCTTGCTGAAATTCTGCTCGATGGCTTCCAGCACGCCACGGGAGAGCGCCTGCTTGACGTTCTCCGGGCGACCGGAAAGCAGCCACAGCGTGGCATGCACGAAGCCTCGACCATCGCTGGTGGTGCCCACCAGGAAATGCTCGTGGCGTACGGCGCGGCTCTTGATGTCCGCTTCGGAGAAATGGCCGGTTTCGGCCAGGAAGCCATTGCAGGCTGCGAGGGTGGCGGCGGCATCGAAGCCGGGGAGGTTCGCGCTGTATTCGATGACGAGATGGGGCATGGGGCGTTCCTGTTCTTTAGGTTGATCGTGTCCCGCTCGCCTCAGGCGCCCGGCTGTGAAGCGCTTTCCGCCTCCAGGGCGTGCCACAGCAAAGGCACCGCGCCCACTGGGAGGCGTCCGCCCGGGCCCCGGAGAATGCCGAACACCTCTTTCCGCAGGTGCGCCAGGTCGGTGTGGATCAGCCGCGCGTAGCGAATCGCGCAGTGGCCCAGGTCGTTGGCTTCCAGTCCCTGGCGGGTGCGATTGAACAGGCACAGCTGCTTCAGGCGCAAGCGGGAAACCAGTGCTGGGAGGGCAGCGATCATGGGGGATGACTAAAGGTTATCGCGGGATCAGAAGCTCTCATTAGGCAGGCCTGCCGGGGATTCGTAAAGTCCCCGCCAACACCCAGCAATGAGAGTCATCGTCATGAGACTGATCCAGTTCGAGAGCACATCCGGCCAGCGCCATGTGGGCGTGATCGAGGGCGAGAGGGGGCGGTTGGTGCGCGGAGCCGCCACCACCCGCGCCCTGGCCCTGGCCGCCATCGCGGCGCGCTCCGGCCTGCAGGACGAAGTCCTGACTCGCGGCACCGAGCCCGGACCGAACTACCGCTTACTACTGGAATCCGCCGTTCGCGATGGCCACCTTCAACCCACCAGGTCAGGGAGACGAGCATGACCGTCATCACTGGTTTCAACTTCATCGCTGGCGGCCGCAGCGCCGCCGGCGCCGTCACCGTGCAGAGCTTCGATGCCACCAGCGGCGAAGCGCTGCCCCATGCCTTCCACCAGGCCACCGAAGCCGAGGTGGATGCCGCGGCGCGAGCTGCCGAGTCGGTCTATCCCGCTTTTCGCAGCCTGCCTGCCAGCCGCCGCGCCGAGTTCCTCGACGCCATTGCCGATGAACTGGACGCCCTGGGCGACGATTTCATCGCCACCGTGTGCCGCGAAACCGCGCTGCCAACCGGCCGCATCCAGGGCGAGCGCGGCCGCACCAGTGGCCAGATGCGCCTGTTCGCCACCGTGCTGCGCCGGGGCGATTTCTATGGCGCCCGCATCGACCGTGCGTTGCCGGAGCGCAAACCCCTGCCGCGCCCGGACCTGCGCCAGTACCGCATCGGTGTCGGCCCGGTTGCCGTGTTCGGCGCCAGTAACTTCCCCCTGGCCTTCTCCACGGCCGGTGGCGACACCGCCGCTGCCCTGGCCGCTGGTTGCCCGGTGGTGTTCAAGGCCCACAGCGGCCACATGGCAACTGCCGAATGGGTGGCCGATGCCATCGTTCGCGCGGCAGAGAAAACCGCCATGCCGGCGGGGGTGTTCAACATGATCTACGGCGGCGGAGTCGGCGAGTGGCTGGTCAAGCACCCGGCGATCCAGGCCGTGGGCTTCACGGGTTCTCTGCGCGGCGGTCGTGCCCTCTGCGACAAGGCAGCGGCGCGTCCGCAGCCGATCCCGGTGTTCGCCGAGATGAGCAGCATCAACCCGGTCCTGCTGTTGCCCGAAGCCCTCAAGGCCCGTGGTGAGCAGGGTCGCTTCGCCGAGATGAGCAGCATCCCGCGTCCTCGCTGTGCCGCACCCGAAGGCGCCGTGTGAGCAGGTCGCCGCCGAACTGGCCGCTTCCGTGGTGCTGGGGGCAGGGCAGTTCTGCACCAATCCTGGCCTGGTGATCGGCATCCGTTCGCCGGAGTTCAGTGCCTTCCTCGAACGTTTCGCCTCTCTCATGAGCGACCAACCGGCGCAGTCCCTGCTCAACGCTGGCGGCCTGAAGAGTTACTGCCATGGCCTGGAGAACCTTCACCAACACCCCGGCATCACTCACCTGGCGGGCAACCGGCAGGAAGGCAGCAAGGCCCAGGCCCAGCTGTTCAAGGCCAAGGCCAGCCTGCTGCTGGACGGGGATGAACTGCTTCAGGAGGAAGTATTCGGTCCTGCGACCGTGGTCGTCGAAGTGGCCGACAAGGCCGAACTCACCCGCGCCCTCCAGGGATTGCGCGGCCAGCTCACCGCCACCCTGATCGCCGAACCGACCGACCTCGCCGCCTTCGGTGAGCTTTCCAGCCTGCTGGAGCAGAAGGTCGGACGCTTGCTGCTCAACGGTTACCCGACCGGCGTGGAAGTCTGCGATGCCATGGTTCATGGTGGGCCGTACCCGGCCACCTCTGATGCACGCGGCACCTCGGTCGGAACCTTCGCCATCGACCGTTTCCTGCGTCCGGTGTGCTACCAGAATTACCCGGACGCGTTGCTGCCGGACGCGCTGAAGGACGCCAATCCGCTGGGCATTCAGCGGTTGGTTGACGGGCAGAGTACGCGCGACGCACTCCAGGGGTGACTCGTCGGGGCCACCACTGAATCTCCATCCGGTGCGACGCCCGAGGCACGCGCCGTGTGGGGGATGCCGGCTTCATTCCGGGGGCTGCTAGATTCAGGAAGGTCGGCGAAGGTCCGGAGATCATTCCACCATGACTGAAGAACAGCAGAAAAAACGGCTGGATGACGATATTTGCGTCCATATCTTTGCTGCATCGGCGGCGATGGTCGGCGTCTGCATTACCGTCATCGGCATCTTCCAGGTCGTGGTTGCACTCAAACGCGAGGACGCGGTCGGGGACGACCTGCTGGCAATCAACGCCATCCTCTACCTGACCACGGCAATCCTCTCCTACTGGGGCCTGCGAACGCGGAAGTTGAATCGCAATCACCTGCTGGAACAGGTGAGCGATGCCTTGTTCCTGATCGCCCTGGCCTTCACCACAGTGGTTGCCGGCCTGATTGCCTGGACCATTACCCTGGATTGAGTCGAACTTTTCGATTCAGTCGTCCGTCCCTGCGCGCGGCTTGGCTGCGGGGCTCGGGGTGTAGAACAGGAAACGCCTGGTCTGCGCAGTCTCGACGTACTCGTGGGCCCAATCCGGTGAAACGTCGCGGTCATGGAAGTACAGCGCGCCGCCGGTGCGGTCCTTCAGTTGGCCGTTGAGCGCCTTGCGCGCAATTTCCGTGGCCAGTTCGTAGCGATCTTCCTCCACCACTTCGTCGGGGCGGCCGTCGCACCACCAGGAAAACTGGCAGCTCTTGGTTTCCGAACCCTGCTTGACCACGGCGCAGACCGTATCGGGAAAGTCGTCGCTGGCCAGCCGGTTCATCACGACATTGGCGACCGCCTCCATTTCGTGCGGCGGCTCGCCCTTGGCTTCCCAGTAGATGGAGCGGGCGAGGCAGGTGATGGCGTCATCCAATGGCGCCTCGCCAGCCGGGTCAACCGCTTGTGCCTCGCTGGGGGTAATGGGGGCGGTCTTGCCGCTGGTTGGTGGTTCGTCCCTGGCTGCCTTATCTTCCAGAACTTCGGCTTTGTTCTCTGCCGCCTGGGCCTTCTGCTGAGTGTCTGTGGCTGATGCGTAACCCCCCAGGAGCAAGGCGGCTACGCAGAGTGACCCTGCTATCCAGCGCATGTTGGACCTCGCTGATGCCATGACATCGAAGCCGTCACGTGACAGCGAGGAACGGGACGGCAGTCGGCGAGTATGCGTCGCTGGGCAGACCCGCTTGAGGGATAGACTGCGCCCCCTGCTATTCATTCCAACTAAAGGCACTGGAGCCCACGGGCGGCGTGGCGTCTCGCTGTTTCACCCGTTTTGTTCAGGGTGCCTGGTGGTCAGTGTTCCATCACATAGGTGCCGGGCGCTGCGCAGAGTGGCGGGTACTTGCGCGAGCCGGCTTTCTTCGGTGCCGCAAGGCTCTCGCCCGAGCGTTGCTGGATCCACTCACGCCAATGGGACCACCAACTGCCCTGTTGCCGCTCGCCGGCGTTCTGCAACCAGGATTCCGGGTCGCTGAAACTGGCCGGCGCTGCATAGTAGAACGACTTCGGATTGCCCGGTGGGTTGACCAGGCTCTGCAGGTGCCCGGCATTGGACAGCACGTAGGTGGCGTCCTCGCCGAACAGGCGGGCCGTGCCGTAGCAGCCTTGCCACGGCGTGATGTGGTCGGTGGTGCCGCCGATCACGTAGGCACCGACCTTCACCTGGGTCATGTCGATGGATTCGCCGGCAATCGAAAGGGTTCCCGGATTGCTGTAGGGGTTCTGCTGGACCAGATCGAGGTAGTCCGCATGCAACTGTGCCGGCAAACGTGTGGTGTCGTTGTTCCAGGCGAGGATATCGAAGGCGGGCGGCTTGTTGCCCAGCAGGTAGTTGTTGACCCAGTAGTTCCAGATCAGGTCGTTGGGGCGCATCCAGGCGAACATACGCGCCATGTCCTGGCCGCTCAGCACGCCCTTGCGCTTCGAACTGGCCTTGGCGGCACGCAGCGCGGCCGGAGTCGCGAATAGCCCGAGGGTGGTGTCGTCCAGCGCGGACGGCATGTCGAGCACGCACACTGCCCAGCTGGTATTGGCCACCTTGTGGCCCTCACCACGGGCCGCGAGCCAGCCCAGGTAGGCCGCCAACGTGATTCCGCCGGAACAGGAGCCCCACATGTTCACGTCCGGGCTGCCGGTGATCTGGCGCGCCACATCCACCGCCTGATCGAGGCACAGGGCGTATTCGGACAGACCCCAGTCGCGGTGGTGCTCGCTGGTGGGGTTGCGCCAGCTGATGATGAACAGGTTCACGCCGCTGTCCTGGATCCACTTGATCAGGCTTTTTTCCGGAGCGAGGTCGATGGCGTAGTACTTGTTTATCTGCGGCGGTGACATCACCAGGGGCCGCGCATAGGCGCTCCCGGTAGTGGGCGCGAACTGCAGCAGCTCGAACATCTCGTTACGGAACACCACCTCACCCTTGGATGTGGCGATGTTCTCCCCGACCTTGAACGATGTGCTGTCGACCTGCGACGCGGCAGCCCACGCTTGCCCAGGATGTCCTGGGCGAAGTGCCGAATGCCCCTGGCCAGGCTCAGGCCGCCTGTATCCACCAGCTTGCGCAAGGCCGCGGGGTTGGTAAGCGGTGAGTTGCTGGGGGCAATCGCGTCGGCCAGCAGGGACGCGACGAATTGGGCCCGGCTCTTTTCCAGCGGCGGTAGATCAGTGGATTCGATGAAACGGTTGAACTCGCCCTGGCCAGCCAGGTAGCTCTGCAACAGGGCACGCAGGAAGACGTTGGATTGCCATGCCGGATCAGCGAAACGCTTGTCCTTGGGGTCGGGTGCAATGGTGGAAGTGCCGCCGACGATGGCGCGCAGTTCCTTCAGGTACCCGCCCAGATGGGCGCCGGCCTTCAGCGGCGACTGGCCGAGTGCCTTGAGCAGATAGCCGGCCGAGCCCGCCAGGTCCGCCGCACGCACGCTGACCAGCGGATTGCCTGCCAGGGTCTGGTTCGTCGCCGTGCCAATCAGTTCATGTTGCTGCGGGTTGCAGGGGGGGGCGGCGTCTTTGCGGGGGCGACGTGGTTTGGTTGCTGCGGGGCGTTGCCTGGCAGTAGCGGTCTTCGGCGTACGGGGGGATTGGCTCATGAAACTCTCATTTTTCTTGTTCGGAAACGGTGGACGGCAGCGACTCTAGGCCCCATGGGGCGCGGGAATCGTGCATCCCACGACAGGCGTTTTTCATTTCATGACAGGGGGCGGGCGGTCCGACGAGCGCGCGCCATTCCAAGGAGCGGAGGGCCGCGAATAGCCGAATTGGCCTGGTTGCAGGCGTCGGTGCGCGTCGGGCCTGTCAGGCGCAGACCCTCGCGGGAGAGAAAAACGGGGGAGAAGGGTGGGAGGCCCGCCTGCGTTACCCGGCCTGCGAGCCCATGACCCTCGCCAGGTTTTCTGGCTGCGGCACGCCCTGCTGTACTACTTTCCCTGCTCTTCGAGGGATTCCAGGGCGCGCGCCAGGCTTGCCTGCGAAAGTTCACCCAGGTGGCTGCCGATCTGGCGGCCACCGGTGTCGTAGAACAGCGTGGTGGGCAGCGCCATGGAGCCCACCCGCTGGCCCAGCCGGTTGCCGCTATCGAGCAGGACGTTGTCCAGGGCCAGACTTTCACCATCCAGGAAACGGCTGACGGCTTCAGCTGTCTCGCCCTGATTGACGAAGAGGAACAGCGTGTCGGGATGGGCGGCCTGCGCTGCAGCCAGCACTGGCATCTCGCGTCGGCAAGGTGGGCACCAAGTGGCCCAGAGATTGATCACCAGCGGCTTGCCGGCAAGGTTGTGCAATGCCACGGGGCGACCCTCGATATCCATCAGGGCCAGTTCCGGCAGGCGTGTGCCGCGATCGAGTGCGTGCCAGGTGAGGGTGCCCAGCCCCCAACTCGCCACGCCAACAGCCATGGCGATGCCCAGCGGCTTGCGTATGGCGGGCATGCGCCACAGCAGCCAGCCACCCAGGAGCAGGGCGGCAAGCACGCCCGGCCAAGCAATGAAACCGCCGTCGCGGATGTCGATCACCCGCCAGGGCTCCTCGCGGAAGTGCTCGAAATAGGCAACCACGAAGGCCAGTCTCGCCACCAGCAACGCCAACAGCAGCAGGCGGAATAGCCAGCGCTCCGGGTTTTGGCCGTTGCGTCGGCCTATCCACCAGCCGGTGAGGGTGGCCAGCAGCAGGCTACCGAGAATCAGCACATGGGGCAGTGCCAGGGCCAGGGGTCCAATGTTCAGGGTCAGCATCGGCCACTCCGAGCCAATACTTCGACCGCCCCCTGCACCTTGTTCGTGTACCAGATCACCCGGCTCACGCCACGCGTGATGGCCACGTAGGCCAGACGCAGGCTTTCGTCCTGCATGGCCTGGTCGTAGCTGTTGCGGAAGAACCCCGAGTAGGCATAGAGCGCATTGCGCAGCGGGTGTTTCTCCGGCGGTGCGCAGTCGTCGACGATGATCGCCACTTCCGCCTGCAAGCCCTTGGCTCGGTGGATGCTGTAGGCTCGCACCGGCAGCGCCGAATCGAGCTGGGCCTGTATCTGCCGGAGTGGTTCGTTGCGCCGGGAGAGCAGCAGCACGGGATTGCGGTCGGCATTCGTGCGGCTCGCCACATGGGTGCACTGGGCCTGGATGTCCTGCACCAGCTCGGGCAGGCGCGTCTTGAGGTCGAAGCGGCTCACCAGCTTCACACCGTGGTCGCCTGGCTGCATGGCCTTGAACGCCTTGCTGCCCTTGGCCTGCTTGAAGGCCACGCCCTCCAGCACCGCTTCACCATCCCGCAGAATCGGCTCGATGGAGCGGTAGTTGGTTTCCAGCGTCAGCACGGTGCTCTTCTTCGTCTTGCCCTTGCTGGGGAAGTGTCGGTCGAAGTCCATGAACAGCTCCGGCGAGCTGCCACGCCAGCCGTAGATGGACTGCCAGTCGTCGCCAATGGCCATCAGGCTTACCGTTTGACCCTGTCGCGCCAGCGCGCGATGCAGTGCCTGCAGCCACTGGACGATCTGCGGCGAGATGTCCTGGAACTCGTCGATCAGCAGATGGCAGAAGGGCGCCAGGGCCTCGCCGGGCAGGCCGTTACCCTTGGCCAGCACTTCTCCCAGGCGCTGGAAAGCGGCATTGAAAGTCATCAGTCCCTGCTGTTGCAGCACGGCCTCGAAGTGCTTCCAGAACTGCACCAGGGCCTCGACGAAGGCGCGCTCTCGTGCCGAGCAGGCCAGGGCTCGGGGTTTCAGGCGGTCGAGGCGGATGCCGATGCTCTCCATGAACCCGGCCTGCATGTAGAAGGCTTCGAATAGCGGCAGCGGGGTGAATTCGCCGGCCAGCTTGAAGCTGTCCAGTGGTGCCTTGGGTATCCGTTGGGGCTCGCCCTCGACCGGGGCAGGCAGGGGCGGCAGGTCCAGCAAGCTATGCACCCGCTCGCGGAAGTCCGCATTGGCCGCGTAGCAATCCTGGTAGGCCTGCTGCAACAGGCGCTGTTGGGCCGGGCGGAGTCGACCGGCGAGCAGTGGGTTGTCCAGCTCGCCGCTGCCGGCTTCGTCCAGTTGCTCGAACCAGCGCGGATTGCCCAGCAGCTCCTTGGCCAGGGTGCCCATGGCCGAGTGGAAGGTGCGCACGCACTGCCGAGCCTGGGCGGCATCGAAGGGGAACTGCCAGAAGGCCAGAACTCTGAGCAATTGCTCGCGGAGCTGGGCGCAGGAGGCATTGGTAAAGGAAATGACCGTGAGCCGCTCCGGCGCCACACCCATGTGGCAGAGCATGAAAACCACCCGCAGCACCAGTGTGGTGGACTTGCCGGAACCGGCACCGGCAAAGATGCGCGTGAGCGGGGCGCGGCCGAGGATCATCGCCCATTGCTCATCGGACGGCGGGCTGACTACCCCGGCGGCCACGGCCTGGACCACGCGCTCGCGCATGGCCTCCATCTGCGCGTCGGTCACCTTCATCCGCGCGCCGGCGTAGATGCCTTCGTCGGCAGGTTTCTCCGGCTTGGCGGGGCCATCGCCAGCGGCGGCCTTCCTGGTGCCTGCGGCCTTGGTCTTGCCGGCACTGGCGGACTTCTTCGCCCTTGGTGTGGGCTTGCGCATCTGGGCGGCCGCTTCACTCTCGGCGCGCAGGTACTCGGTGGTTCGCGGGAAGTAACGCGCCAGGGCGCGTTTCATGGCAGACAGCATTGGATCGATCCCTGTAACCACGACAAAGCGCGGAATTCTAAGCGCTTTTGCGTGAAGACTGGATGATGGCGGATTGGCTTCAGGGGGCTAGGAGCATGTGGGTATGTGCCCGAGGTCGGCTTTTCCCTTGTGGGAGCGAATTCATTCGCGAAAGGGCAGCGGAGCTGTCTCTGGGGCTACCGGGCCGGTCTTCGACCTGCATCGCGATTGAAATCGCTCCCACAGTACCAGCACGGTGCCACCGCACTTCGTGGGGGCGAATTCATTCGCCAAGGGTGGCGTAGCCGCCCTGCGAGGTTGGGTTGGCGAACCTGCAGTCCGCCTGGCAATTCAAATCGCCCCCATGGTTGCCCGTAGGGTGCGCTGTGCGCACAAACCCCAATGCCCGGTGCGCGTGGCGCACCCTACCATCGGACACGGTTTCGTTCTTCAGGCTGGCGCGTGGTGCTGCCACCACTGGTGAATGGCGCTGGCCAGCTCGCCCACTGACAGGGTGCCGTCAAGGATCAGGGTCAGGGGTTCGTCCAGCGGTTCTTCCAGATCCGCGAACTGACTGTCCAGCAGGCTGACCGGCATGAAATGCCCGCGGCGCTGTGCCATGCGCTCGGCGGCGGCTGTGGGGGAGAGTTGCAGGTAGGCAAACCCCAGCGCCGGAATGGCATGGCGCAGGCCATCGCGATAGCTGCGCTTGAGGGCAGAACAGGTAAGGATGGGATGCTCGCCAGCGCGGTAGGTCTGCTTCAGCTGTTTTTCGAGCGCATGCAGCCAACTGGCGCGGTCCTTGTCGGTCAAGGGCAGGCCGGCGCTCATCTTCTGGATGTTGCGGTCGGGGTGGAAGGCATCCCCCTCGATCAGCCGCGCCCCAGTGCGCACCTCCAGCGCCCGGGCCACGGCGGACTTCCCGCTACCGGCAACACCCATGATCACTACTGCGTTTATGGGCTCGTACATCGCGATATCTCTGCTGCTGGTACTTAAACCATAGGCAATGGCAGCGAAAAGAGGGTTTCAGCCGCTTGTTCGAGGGTCGCGAGGACTATCCGCAGGATGGGTAGGGCGAAGCGAACCCATCCTGCCCGATTGATGGGATTCGCAGATGCGCGGAACACCGCCCGACCCATCCTGCGATGGAGCGAGGCGTCAGCTGGCGAGGGCTGCCTGGCCCCACAACCCCCGCACCACCTCCTGACTCTCCCACCTGCTTGGCTGGTCCCTTGGCGGCACCCTGGACTGGCGCTGCTCGCCACTACTGGCCCCGGACCTCTCAGGCCTCGCACCGGTTCTGGTCTAACTCGTCGGGCTCGACCCGCTGCACGTCGAAGGCGTGGCCTATGCGCAGAAGTCTGAAGCTGCGGGTAACGAGGTGAAGCTGCTCAGCCAGGCTGGCCTGACCCATGATTTCCTGCCAATGGCGGGGCTGCTGTCCGAGGTGGAAGGGATTCACCTGGAAGCAGTGGAGTGGGTGGCGGGGAAGCTCGTGGGCTGAAGGCCTCCGTCAGGCTTGCCTTGCCATTCTTGTGGGGACGAACTCATTCGCCAAGGGCGGCGCAGCTGTCCCTTGCAACGCTCTGGGGAGAACCTTCGGTCCGTTTAGCGATTGATATTGCTCACACAAGGTTTGGTCAGGACTCGTGCTTCCCAAAAACAAAGGCGACTTTATTGTTTGCGCTCCAGAGCGCAAGAGTTCCGGCATATTGTCGAAATCAGCCGCTGTGGTATCGGTATCGTCCAGACAAATCGGTAATGGCATTGCCGTCGCTCACCAGCTTAATTTATGAGTAGTTCTAGTCGATACGCGTCTGGGATCGGGCGCTTGCCCCGATCATTACCAATGAAAGGACTGGCATTACCTATGCGCATTATGGTCGTGGACGACGATCCCTGGCTGTCTGATCTGCTCAAGCAAATGATCCATGCATCCCGGCCGACAGCTGAGGTGGACACATTTGATCGTGTGCAGGATGCACTGGATGCATGGGAGCTGGGGCGTTACCAGTTGGTACTGGCTGACTGGAATCTGCCCGATGGCACGGGTATCGAGCTACTCCAGCACATTCGTGATGAGGACCTGGAGATACCGCTGGTGGTCGTTACCGGGCGCTCGGACCGCGAAAGTGTGCTGGAGGTGAGAAAGCTCGGGATCAGTGCCTACATATCCAAACCCTTCGATATTCCTTCGGTGATGACCAGGATCGAGGCCCTCCTGCCAAAGGACGAGTCCGCGCCCGAGCAGTCCCTTGGCGACGGTGACCTGGATGGCTACTTGAGTCGCCTGTCGGCTATCGATCTGGACCTGCCATTACTGTCCACGGTCAAGGAGCGGCTTCAACAGGCGTTCAACGGGGTACCGGTGGATTTTCGCGAACTGACTGCCCAGTGGCAGCATGATCCGGCGATCTGTGCCTACCTGATCTCCGCCGCCAGTAGCGCGGCCTATAGCAGCACGGCGCAGCCTTGCCACAGCCTGGCGGAAGCGCTGAAGCGCCTGGGTGGGCGGACGGCCTTGAACCTTGCCATTGCCGTGGCCCTGCGTCAGGCGTCTACGTCGGATGATCCTTTGATCGGATTGATGATGGAGGAGCAGTTTGCAGCTTCTGAGCGTCTGGCCGAGCGTGTAGTGGGTCTCGCCCGGCAGGGCAGTCTCGATCCTGCGCCATTCCATGCCGCAGCGTTGCTGCACCGGATTGGTGAGCTGTGCGTGCTCTATCAGGCTCAGCGCTGGGGCAGTCAGGGTAATCATGTCGACGACAACAAACTCTTGTCGGCGATCAAGACCTATGGACGCTCGTTTGCGATTGCCCTGAAGGCTCACTGGGCCCTGCCGATGGGCCTGCGTGAGTTGATCGGTGCCGTTTACGCCCTGCCTCAGTCCCATTTCCGCCGGGAGTTGGTTGTCATGCGTCTGGCGGCAGCGCTCGGTAGCGGAGAGTCGCCGGAGGCGATTGAACGTCTCAAGGCGCTGGCGGGCATTTCTTGAGCGAGCTTGCTGGCTGAGTTGGTCTAGTCTCTCCAGCAGAAAGGGATTTCCGGGAGTTCGGCATGCTAGATTTTGCGGCAAAGATGGGCCCGGTCATCCTGATCGTGGATGATCAATCAACTGACCTGGATATCCTTCGCGAAGCCGTGGCCGACCTTGGCAAGGTCCATGTCGCCAGCGATGGGCAGATTGCTCTCGAGGTCGCTGGGTTCTGTCGCCCCGATCTGATTCTGATGGATATCGAGATGCCCGGTATGGATGGTTTCGCACTCTGCCGGGCGCTCAAGGCCGACCCCAAACTCTGCGACGCCGCCATTCTTTTCGTCACCTCCCATACCCAGACCGACAATGAGATCCGTGCGCTGGACTTCGGAGGGGTCGACTTCATCCAGAAGCCCCTGAACATTCCGGTGGTGCGTGCGCATGTGCGCGCCCATCTCAATCTGCGCAATGAGGCCAAGCGACTGGCCTACTACGACCCGCTTACCGGCCTGCCCAACCGGGTACTGTTGATGGACCGCGTCGAGCAGGCCCTTCAGCAGGCGTCGCGAAATGGTGGCAAGGTCGCCCTGTTGCTGCTCGACCTCGATCATTTCAAGAGCATCAACGATTCAGTAGGCCACTCGGTCGGGGACGCCATCCTGGCAGAGGTCGCAGAGCGGTTGAGCGGCAGTGTCCGCCGAATCGATACCGTGAGCCGGCCTGGCGGCGACGAGTTCGTGGTCCTGCTACCCGAGGTGACGCGGCTGGATGCCATCGGCGACTTCGTCGAGCGCGTGCTTGCCATCCTCGCAGCACCGATAGAAATCTGTGGCAACCGCTACAACCTCTCCACCAGTGCGGGCGTGAGCGTCTATCCCGACGACAGCGATAGCCTGGAAGCACTCTACAGTCATGCCGACACTGCCATGTACCAGGCCAAGCGTCAGGGGCGAAACCGCTACCGCTTCTTTTCCCATGCCCTGGAGGACAGCACCCGTGCCCGGCATCTGTTGGAGCAGCACATGCGCAGCGCCCTTGAACAGGGCATTTTCGAGGTTTTCTATCAGCCCAAGCTGGATGCGCGGGATAGGACCTTCTGCGGAATGGAAGCCCTGATCCGCTGGCGCCAGCCTGACGGAACCCTTGTGTCTCCGGCGGACTTCATCCCGGTTGCCGAGGAAACCGGCTTGATCGTCCCGCTGGGCCGGCACGTCCTGTCCCAGGCCTGCAAGGACGGCTGGAGCCTGCTTCAGACGGGGGCGCAGGTACCTGTCAGCGTCAACATCTCTGCCGTGCAGTTTCGCGAGGACAGTTTCTTCGAGATGGTCCACGGGATCCTTGAAGAGTCGGCTCTTCCACCGTCCCTGCTGGAGCTGGAAATCACCGAGGGCGTACTGGCCGACGATATCGCCAAGGCACGGGAAGTGCTGGATGCCTTGAAGGCACTTGGTGTCCGGGTGGCCATCGATGACTTCGGCACCGGCTATTCCAGCCTGACGTACCTCAAGCGCTTGCCGATCGACGTGCTCAAGATCGACCAGAGCTTCGTTCGCGACATGCTGGATGACCGCAGCGATGCTGCGATCATCGAAGCCATTGTGCGGATGGGCCAGGCTTTAGGGTTGGAGCTGATCGCCGAAGGTGTTGAGACTCAACGGCAGGCAGATAGGCTCATGGAGCTGGGATGCTGGCTGATGCAGGGTTACCTCTATGGCCGTCCGATGCCATTTGCCCAACTTAAACTCCTGCTCGAATCCGGCAGCCTGAAACGGGCTTAGACCGGAAACCTTATTCCCGTTCACTTGCCACCTGCCATGGGGGTCATTTGAAAAAGCGTTTCCTGGATCTCATTCCGAGTACGGCCGTCACAGCGACCTTTGTGGCCGGAATAGCCGTCACGTCCCTGGTCACTGACTGGTTGCAGGAGCATAACCGCGCACAGACAGAGGCTGCTCTGACCAGGGCGGTCGAGCGCACCAGCCAGGCCGTGACCAACCGCATGCACATCTACCAGTTCGGTCTGCGTGGTGCGCGGGGTGCCATACAGGTAGTTGGCGAAGACCAGATTACCCGCAGTCTGTTCCACACCTACGGTCGGACGCGTAACGTGGAGAGCGAGTTTCCCGGGGCTCGCGGATTTGGCTTCATTCGGCGCGTTCCTGCTGTGGAAGAGGCAGCGTTCCTGGAACGGGCGCGGGCCGATGGCAAGCCGGATTTCTCCATTCGCCAGTTGACGCCCCATGATGGTGAACGCTTCGTCATCCAATACATTGAGCCCGTGGAGCGCAACCTGGCCGCAGTCGGGCTGGATATTGCCTCAGAGCAAAATCGGCGGGCGGCCGCCGAAGCGGCTATCCGCACCGGAGAGGCGCGTCTAACTGGCCCCATTACCCTGGTCCAGGCGACCGGAAAGCCACTTCAGTCCTTTCTCTTCCTGATGCCCATCTACCGGACGGCGGTCACGCCGGCATCCGAGGCAGATCGGCTGTCGCAGAGTTTCGGCTGGAGCTATGCCCCGCTGTCGATCGAGGAAGTGCTCACTGGCCTGCCGCTGCCGTCCGAGGGCGTCAGACTGCTGCTCCGTGACGTGACCGACCCTAACGCGCCAGTTCAGTTCTACGAACGTCCGCAGGTTGATAGCAGTGACGTGGAGCTGATGCGCACCCACGTTTCCCAAGATGTATTCGGGCGGCGCTGGAACATTGAACTGGTGGCCTATCCCCGTTTCGCCCGTGAGTTGAATCAGACCTCGCCCCGAACTGCTTTCGGCGTCGGGGGACTGCTTACCCTGCTGCTCTCCACCCTGGTCGGGGTCCTGGGCGTCAGCCGCAGGCGTCGCGCCGATGTGCTGTCGGAGCAGGCCAAGCTCGCGGCCATCGTCGAGAACTCCAATGACGGAATCATCGGCCAGAACCTGGACGGCATTGTGACCGCCTGGAACCGTGGTGCTGAGAAGATATTTGGTTTCAACAGCGACGAGGTGATTGGTCGGCCCCTGGCGGGGCTCATCCTGCCCCTTGACCTCGCTGAAGAAGAACGGGCGCTGCTCAAGAGCACGGGGCGGGGCGAGCGCATCGAGCACTTCGAAACTCGCCGCCTGCACAAGGATGGCCGGCAGCTGAACGTTTCTGTGACCGTCTCACCGATCTGTGACGAGAGCGGCGCGGTGATCGGTGCCTCCAAGACCGTGCGCGACATTTCCCTGCAGAAGCAGGCTGAGGCCCGGATCCTGGAACTCAATGCCGGCTTGGAGCATCAGGTCGCCGAACGCACAACGGAGCTGCGCGAACTCAACCTGCTGCTGGGCAATGTGCTGAACTCCGCGTCACAGGTGTCCATCATCGCCACTGACCTGAACGGCATCATCACCGTTTTCAACAGCGGAGCGGAGCAACTGCTGGGCTACCGTGCCGATGAGATGATCGGTGTTCGGACGCCCAACATTCTCCACGTGCTGGAGGAGGTTGAGCAGCGCGGCGAGGAGCTGAGTCAGGAGTATGGCGAGAAAATCGAAGGCTTCCGCGTCTTCGTCCATAAGCCTGAACTGGAAGGGGCAGAGGCGAGGGAGTGGACCTACATACGCAAGGACGGCACACACTTCAGCGTTACCCTGGTCGCGACTGCAATGCGTGACTCCGAGGGAAAACTGGCCGGCTATCTCGGCATTGCCATCGACACCAGTCAGCGCAAGGAGGCAGAGCAGAGGCTGGCTGACAGCCTGGCCGTGACACGCACCATCCTGGATACCGCGGTCAACCCTATCATCAGCATCGACCAGAGCGGCGTCATTCAATCCTGCAATCACGCCACGGAAAAGGTCTTCGGTTACCAGCCCGACGAACTCATCGGGCAGAACGTACGCATCCTGATGCCGGAGTCTTTCAGTCGCGACCACGACCAGTATCACGATGCTTTCCGTGACCGAGACGCCGCCGGGGAAGTTGGCATCAATCGCGAGGTGGAAGCCCATCGCAAGGACGGCAGCGTCTTCCCGGTGGAGATCAGCCTGGGCGCCATGCAAATAGGCGGGCAGCCCATGGTGGTGGGCGTGCTCTTCGACATTTCCGAGCAGCGCCGGCAGCGCGACGCTATCGCTTCCGCTCGTGACCAGTTGGCCCTGGCCTCCGATGTGGCGAAGCTCGGGGTCTGGTCCTGGACACCCGATGATGATTGCCTGCAATGGAACGACCGGATGTTCGAAATCTACGAACAACCGATGTCTCTCAGGGACAGTGGGCTGAATTACCAGCATTGGCTGGAGCGTTTGCACTCTGACGATGCCGCCGACAGCGTCGAGCGACTCCAGGGGCTGGTAGACGGTCGCGGCGCCTTTGAGACAATGTTCCGACTGACGTTGCCCAGCGGCGAAGTGCGTTACGTGCAGGCGGCTGCGCGGATCGAACGCGCTTCCGATACCGGACGGCAGAAAGTCACGGGCATTAACCGCGATATCACGGAGGAGCATGAACTGCAGTCGCGCCTGTTCTTCGCCAAGGAACAGGCCGACGCGGCCAGCGCCGCCAAGAGTGCCTTCCTGGCCAACATGAGCCATGAGATCCGTACTCCCATGAACGCCGTGCTCGGCATGCTGCACCTGGTTCAGTCCACCGAGTTGAGTACTCGCCAGCTCGATTACATCCGCAAGGCCCACGGTGCGGCAAAATCCCTGCTGGGTTTGCTCAACGACATTCTCGACTATTCCAAGATCGAGGCAGGCAAGCTGCAGCTCGACCTTCATGCGTTCGAGCTGGAGGGGCTGATGACAGACCTGGCAGTGGTGTTGGGGGGCAACCAGGGCGGGAAGGATGTCGAAGTGCTATTCGACCTGGATGCATCGTTGCCCAAGGTCCTGATGGGGGACAGCCTGCGCCTGCAACAGATCCTCATCAATCTGGCGGGCAATGCGTTGAAGTTCACCGAACGGGGGCAGGTCACGGTAAGCCTGCGCGAACTCGCTCGCCGGGGCGCGCGGATTAAGCTGCGGGTTTCGGTCAGCGATACCGGTATCGGCATCAGCGAAGAACAGCTCGGGCGTATCTTCGAAGGTTTCAACCAGGCAGAAACGTCCATCAGCCGACGCTACGGCGGAACCGGCCTGGGCCTGGTGATCTGCAAACGGCTGGTCGAGCTCATGGGCGGGACCTTGCAGGTGGAAAGTCGGTTGGGCGAAGGCAGCCGATTCTGGTTCGAAGTGGAATTGGGCGTGGTGGAAAGCGTCGATTCCTTGCCCACGGACCCGGCGAGTGACCTGGACTTGCGCGTCCTGGTGGTGGACGACAACGTGGCTGCCCGCGAGCTACTGGCCCGGACCGCCACCGAGCTGGGCTGGGAAGCGGACCAGGCGTGCGGCGGGCGTGAAGCGTTGTCGCGCGTGGCCTCTGCTGCCGCGGAAGGTCGCCCATTTGACGTCGTCCTGATGGACTGGCGCATGCCCGATGTCGACGGACTGGCCGCTGCTTACATGCTGCGAGAGGCGGCGGGTGATGCGCTGCCGCCCCTTGTGGTGATGATCACGGCATACGGTCGCGAAGTGCTTGCGGACATCCAGCAGGATGGCCGGGCTCCCTTCGCCGCGTTCCTGACCAAACCTGTCACGCCGCAACAACTTGCCGCCACTTTGCGCAGTGTCGTGACCGGGCAACAGGTACTGTCTGAAGGCGCACCAATTCGCGCGGAAGGTCGCCTATGGGGTATGAAACTATTGGTGGTCGAAGATAACGCGCTCAATCGACAAGTGGCCCAGGAACTGCTGCAAGGTGAGGGGGCCGACGTTTCCCTGGCTGAAGGCGGCCATCAGGGGGTCGATGCCGTCTTGCTAGGGACGCAAAGATTCGATGCCGTGCTGATGGATATCCAGATGCCCGATATGGATGGTCTGGAAGCTACTCGCCTGATCCGCCAGAGCCCGCTTCACAAGACGTTGCCCATTATTGCCATGACCGCCAATGCCTCGACTTCCGAGCGTGAGGCGTGCCTGGCTGCTGGGATGAATGAACATGTGGGCAAGCCCGTGGACCTGGAAAGACTGGTGACCGTGTTGAGGCAGTCGCTGTGTGGGGGGCAGGCCGCCCCCGCTTCTGAAGGTACTGCACACGCAACGGAGATTGAGTCCGCTGAAGGCGTGCTCAGGAGATTTGGTGGAAATCTAGTGCTGTTGCGGCGTGTGTTGGGCAACTTCGCCGGGGATATGAGTAATCAAATGGCCCGTCTGGAGCAAATGGCGAAGGCTGCCGACACACGGGGCGTGCTGATGCAACTGCATACGCTCAAGGGAAGCGCTGGAACCATGGGCGCCAGTGGTCTCTCTGCCCGCGCGGCGGCGCTGGAGCAGGAGCTCAAAAAAGCCGATGAGACCGAGGCGCAGGCGTTCATGGCCGACACCGGCTGGCTGCTGGAACTGGGAGGTCTGCTGGCTCGTAGCGATGCTGAACTCAAGGCGCTCTTCGCGGCTTCTGGCGATCAGGCGCAGAGCGAGATTGTGGAGGTCGGCAACGGGAACGACTGGCAGCGCACTCTCAAACAGTTGCAGGAGCTGCTCGCCAGCGGCAATCTCCTGGCCATCGAACGGACCGAAGCCCTCGAAGCCACGGTTCCAGCCCGCTGCAGGGAGGTCTACGACGATCTGCGGCGGGCTGTCGAATCCCTGGATTTTCGTGCTGCCAGGGTGTTGAGCGAGAAACTCATAAATGCGTTGGAAGGGGCTTGAGATGGAAAAGGGGTCCTATGCTTCAAGGGTAAAGCCCAGGCTGTTGCTGGTGGATGACCAGCCGCTCAATATTCGCGCGCTGAGCGAGTTATTCCGCTTTGACCACGAGATCTACATGGCCACGGATGGGGAACAGGCGATCGAGTTGGCCGAGAGGCTGCATCCAGACCTGGTCCTGCTCGATGTGGTCATGCCCGGTATCGATGGCTATGAAGTTTGCCGCCGGTTGAAGAGCAGCCCGATTACCGTTGATATTCCGATCATCTTCGTCAGCGCCATGGGAGAGGAGGAAGACGAGGCAAGGGGGCTCGAGATGGGGGCTGTCGACTATAT
The DNA here is from genome assembly GCF_003626975.1 of Pseudomonas sp. DY-1. Lineage (NCBI taxonomy): Bacteria > Pseudomonadati > Pseudomonadota > Gammaproteobacteria > Pseudomonadales > Pseudomonadaceae > Pseudomonas > Pseudomonas sp. DY-1. The sequence goes on from NZ_CP032616.1 coordinate 904,259, forward strand.
CGGCAAGCCGTTCCATCCGGGAATCGCCCGTGCCCGGGTGAAGACACACCTGACCCTCAAGCTGCAGAGCGACCGGCTCCGAAACCTGGCGACGCTGGATGGCCTCACGGGGATTCCCAATCGTCGTGCGTTCGACCAGCGGCTAGCCGCGGCCTGGAACCAGTCTTGCCGTGATGCTGGATGGCTGGGACTGATCCTGATCGATATCGACTACTTCAAACGGTTCAACGACCACTACGGGCATCTGATGGGCGACGAGTGCCTGTGCAGGGTGGCCGCGGCACTCGAAAATGCGATCAGGCGGCCATTCGACATGGTCGCTCGTTATGGTGGTGAGGAATTCATCTGCATCCTGCCAGGCACCAATCTCAATGGTGCCGCCACTGTCGCGACGCAGCTGGCAGCGAGTGTCAGGGACATGCAGATCCCCCATGCCCAATCAGCGGTAGCGGACAGCGTCACGATTTCCCAGGGCGTTGTCAGCCTCATGCCTGTGATTGGCCAGGATCCGACCCAGCTTGTGTCCCTGGCGGACAAGGCACTTTACAAGGCGAAAGAGGACGGTCGCGCACGGTTCAGCTTGGGCGAGCCGGTGCTCTGAAGGCTCTCCGCCAAGGCCACGTGTCGGCAACTCGCCCCTGAACGACGGACCAGTTCGATGGCTGCCCGCTTGAATTCGGGGCTGTATTTCTTGCGCTTCATGAACACTCCTTCAGCTCTGTGTGAGCTTACTCGAAAGTGTCTGTGTTAACGGGGTAGAACCCCGACGGCGCTACCGCCTCAGGGCAGGCGCATGGCACCGTGCACGCTGCCCAGTACCATCCGCTTCATCAACTCCAGCCCTTGTTCAGCCGGCAGGCCGCTGGCGTCCAGCCAGGCAGGCAACTGGTTGAGCAGTGACACGATGCTGGCTACGGCACCGCGTCCGGCGGCATCCAACGGGTGGCCGGCCAGTTGCTGCAAGGGTTCCAGCAGGGCGGCTTCATAGGCCTGGCGCAGTGTGCGGGCCTGTTCCAGGCGCTCGCCGGATAGGCAGCGGGCTTCCAGTTCGGCGAGGCGAAAGTGCAGGCCCATGGGCTGATGCAGGGCGAGGTGGGCATCGATCAGCGCGGCCAGGCACGCGGCCGGGTCGCGGTGTCGTCGGGTGGCCAGGGCGGCATTGTCCAGCAACTGCTCGTAGAGTTCTTCGATGAACTCGAACAGCAGCGCTTCCTTGCTTTCCACATGGTAGTAGATGGAGCCTGCCTTGATTCCCAGCTGTGCCGCCAGGTCGCGCATGCTCACCTGGCCGTAGCCTTGCTCGGCGAACAGAGCCAATGCCAGGTGACGGTTTTCCAGATAGCGGGAGGGGCGGGTGGTCGTGGCGTCGAGCATGGTGTTGGCCCTCGAATGGCGTGCCCCGGCACTCTATCCAGCGCATGCGGCAGGGCCTAGGTCGAAAGCGCTCCAGTACCTTGGCGTTTTTTTCCATTGATCGGCTGTGGGCCCGCAATCGAGGCCTGGCCTTACTGCGTATCAGAACTGAATGCTTGAAATAATTCGGATCAGGAGTAGAGTTGAAGCCATAGCAAATCTCCCAGGAGACGCCATGAGCATTCCCGTCGGCCATGTCATTCCGGACCTTCAGAGCGGCGAAGCCGGCCGTGTGGCCCTGAAGTTCTTCTTCAACCTGATGGACAAGTGGGGTTGCACCAAGGAACAGCAGCGCACGCTGCTGGGCTCCATCGGTAACACCACCTACTTCAGCTACAAGAAGCTGCCCAGTGTGCGCCTGCCCCACGACACGCTGGAGCGCATCTCCTACCTGATGGGCATCCACAAGTCCCTGCGCATCCTCTTCAGCAACCAGGAGGCGCGAGCCTACGAGTGGGTGCACAAGCCCAACAGCGCCGCACCCTTCAACGGCCGTAGTGCCCTGGAGTACATGCTTGGCGGTCAGGTGGTGGATGTTGCCGATGTGCGTCGTTACCTCGATGGAGTGCGCGGCTGATGACCCAGGAGTTGCTGGTGGAACGGATTCCTGACTGGAACAAGGCCTATCGCCTGGTCAACAGCGCCTTCCCGCCGATATCCGTATTCGAAGACACTCTCGATCCTGCTGACCTCGAGTTAGCCTTCGCCATCGAGGCGATGACCAACGACCGCCTGCGCGACCAGGTCGGGGAGATTTCCCGTGTCGCCGCAAAGGACCGTGTCAGCGGCACTGGCGCCACAGTGGTCATGGCCGTGTTCACCCATATCGGCCGCAGCAGTCGCTTCACTGATGGCAGCTTCGGTGTCTATTACTGCGCCAGCTCGATCGACGCCGCCATCGCCGAGACCCGCTACCACCAGGAACGCTTCTGGCGTGCCACCCAGGAGGAGAGCATAGAGGTCACCCTGCGTGCCTACGTCAACAAGGTGGTCCAGCCGATGCTCGATGTACGTGACCGCACGGAACTGCACGACCCCGACCCGGCGAGCTACGCCACCAGCCAGGTCTTCGCCGGGCTGCACCGCAACGAGGGCAAGTGGGGCTTGCTGTACAACAGCGTGCGCCTGCGGGGGCATGAGTGCGTGGCGGCTTTCCGTCCGCCAGCACTGACGCTTCCGGTACAGGGAGCGCACTTCCGCTACATCTGGGATGGCCGCACGCAGAGCTTTTCCTGCGTGATGAAGATGAGCCCCGTCGGCTGACCGCTTCCCCCGAGATCACCCGCCGGAGGTTTCCGCGATGAGTTCGTCCACGACCGCCACCAGCGCCTGCTGGCGAGGCAGGCCGGCCTGCAAGGCCTCGCGGTAACGCAGCAGCTGACGGTCCGCGCTGCTGCCGTAGCGCAGCACATGCCGGCCGCGCACGAACGCCTGGCTATCTCCCTCGGACTCGGCCAACGCACCGAAGCAGCCATGGGCCCTCGCCAGCCAGGCACCGGCGGAGAGGCTGGCCTCGCCCGAGGCATCCAGGTACATGCCGTGGATGCCGAAGCGCATGGCACGCCAGTAGTTTTCCTTGAGTACCAGGCGTTGCAGCTGGGAATCCTGCGGATCGCCGTCGTCCTGGGCCATGGCCCAGCTCACCAGCGCGCGGAACAGGGCGACGATGCACAGCGCATCTTCCACCGAGGGGCAGGCATCCGCCGCCATGAGCTCCAGGCTGGGGAAGCGCGGCGATGGGCGCACACACCAGGCCAGGTCGCTTTCGCGGCGTATCGATCCCGAAGCCATCAGCCACTGCACGTAGGCATCGAAGGCAGGTTCGTCCGGGAAGTGCTCGGGAATGCCCTTGTGCGGCCACTCGGCGCAGACAGCCTGGCGATAGCTCATCAAACCGGTCGGTCGGCCGTTCCACAGGGGTGATGAAGTGCTCAGGGCGAGAAGTAGCGGGAGCCAGCCGAGCACCCGGTTCATCACCCGGATGCGGTCGATGTCCGGCGGGACCAGCACATGCACGCGCATGCCACAGACCAGACTGCGGTGGGCAATCATTCGCTGGTCTTCGAAGAGCGGTTGGTAGTGCGAGTCGTCTGATGGCACCTGCACGTGCCAGTCGGCGAACGGATGGGAGCCGGCGCAGATGGGCGCCAGCTGAAATTCCCCGGCGAGGCTCGCGAGACGCGTGCGGCGTTCCAGCAGGCAGGCGCGTGCTTCGGCAATTTCAAGCAGGCTGGGTTGCACCATGTCCAGCCGAATCAGGCTCTGGAACATCTCCTGGCTGAAACCTTCCTTGAACGCATTGCTGGCCGCCTGCAGGAAACCGTCGGGTAGCTGCGACGGCAGATTGCGGCTGCGCTTGTCCACCAGAAAGAATGTTTCCTCGACGCCGAATCCGGGTGCGAGCGGATCTTTAGGCATGCCGGCCGCCTCAATCTTGCCTAATGCAAAGTGACGTACCGGCTGGCCGAGGTTTCAAGGACCGTTTGTCAGCAAAGGCTCTGCAATGGGAGTGTCATCGGGGCGAGGGATGCTTTCCGAAGAAAAAACCGACCGAAGACATTTACGTGGTGAGTTTCCCTGCTAGGTTTTTCAGTCCGGCCACTCGATTGGTGGGGAGGACTGAGAATGAATAATTTGATGCTTCGCCAGGTTGAGGACACCTTGAACAAGATGAGCGTCACGTTTCAGTTCGAATGCTTGTGGGAGCCCGATGGCAGCTACTCCATCACTCTGCGCAACCAGCATCTTGCGATACCGCGAACCAAGGTGGCCGGCATCAGCCAGCGTGAGCTGAAGGATGAGACCAGTACCCAGCGGCTGGGACTGGAGCTGATGGACCGGGTCCTGGAAGACTGATGAAGCACCAATCCCAGTCGCCGAAGCTGCAGGTCCTGCACCAGCCTTCCGGCAAGAACCCCAAGGTGGTCGAGCGTGTCGCCATCTTCATGGTGATCGGTGTTTTCATGCTGGGTGTCTACGGCCAGTATTCCGGCCGTGGACCGGGCATCGAAGTCGCGAAGAGCAAACCGGTGAAAATGCCGGTGTTCGAGTTCCAGCGCCTGAGCGCCAACCCCGCTGAACGGACTGCCTCTTCCGGGCAGCGCCCCCAGCAGGACAACCGCAGCGCCCAGGGGCAGCAGGCGCGGGTGCAGTTGTAGCCGACTGCGCATGATCCCCCTGTAGGAGCGACTTCAGCCGCGAAGCGGGCTGAAGGTTTGCCTGTCAGGCTTGCAGGCCGGTGCGTGGTAGATCGCGAATGAATTCGCTCCTGCAAGGACGAGTGCCTTCCCGTGGGGGCGGGTCCAAAAGGTCGGTCGTTACTGCTCAAACCACCAGGCACCCTGGCACATGCCGGGTCCAGGCGCTGGCCTGTTCATAGGCATGGGCCAGTTGCAGCACGGCGAGGTCCGCCCTGGGCGGGCCAATGATCTGCAGCCCCATGGGCAGGCCGCGGCTGTCGAAGCCCACCGGAACGTTGGCCACCGGGCAGCCGGAGAGGGTGGCGGGGATCACCACTTCCATCCATCGGTGGTAGGTGTCCATGGCTCGGCCCGCAATCTCCTTCGGCCAGTGCTGGGTCTTGTCGAACGGGAACACCTGGGCGCTGGGCAATAGCAGGTAGTCGTAACGTTCGAACAACTGGCAGATGGCGCGGTACCAATCGGTGCGTGCCGCAGAGGCGCGGGACACGTCCATGGCCGAGAGCCCGAGGCCGTTCTCCACTTCCCAGATAGCTTCCGGCTTGAGCTGCTCGCGCCTGGCCAGGTCGGCATAGTGTCCACCTAGCGAACTGGCCACCTGCCAATGCCGCAGGGTGCGCCAGGTGTCCCAGAGCTGGGGCATGGCGTACTCGGGCCGGGCATCGTCGATGCTGCAACCGACGGATTCGAAGTCCTTGAAGGCTGTGCGGCATAGCTCAAGTACACCGCGTTCCATGGGCAGGTAACCGTCGAAGTCGCCCAGCCAGCCGAGGCGGGCACCCTTGAAATCCCGCTGCAGGGCGCCGGCGAAGTCCTGGCCGCCTTCGGCGATGGACAGCGGCGCGCGTGCATCGCCACCGGCCTGTACCGACAGGAGCAGGGCGACATCACGGGTGTTGCGGCCCATTGGGCCTTCGTAGCCGAGCTGGTCGAAGAACAGGTCGGCGGCATCATCGAAAGGCACCCGTCCCTGGGACGGGCGAAAACCGATGATGTTGTTGAAGGCCGCCGGGTTGCGCAGCGAACCCATCATGTCGCTGCCGTCGGCCACCGGCACCAGGCGCATGGCCAGGGCTGCCGCCGCGCCACCGCTGCTACCACCCGCGGTGCGGCTCGGGTCGTAGGCGCAGCCGGTGGCGCCGAACAACGGGTTGTAAGTCTGCGAGCCGAGGCCGAATTCCGGTGTGTTGCTCTTGCCAATGATGATTGCGCCAGCGGCCTTCAGGCGTTCGACCATGATGCCGTCGCGTTCGGGAATATGGTCGCGGTACAACGGTGAGCCGAGGGTCGTGCGTATGCCTCGGGTCAGTGAAAGATCCTTCACTGCATGGGGTAGACCGTGCATCCAGCCCTTGTACTCACCTCTGGTGAGTTCCGCGTCACGCTGGTCGGCTTCGGCGAGCAGTTGCTCGGCCGGTTGCAGGCTGACCAGGGCGTTCACGTGCTGATTGAAGCGTTCGATATGGGCCAGGTAATCCTTCATCACCTCGCGGCAGGACACCTGGCGCTGGCGGATGTGCAGGGAAAGCTGGTGGGCCGGCAGTTGCACCAGCTCACTGATGGGTTCGTTCTTGCTCATGTTCCTGCCTTGGGCAAACGGCGGGTTGCGGGAAGCCCCGTCCGCTTGGACGGGACCGGGCGGGTCAGCGCATCAGGTTGGTCCAGACGCGGTCGGCCAGGCGGATGGCGCCGGCGCCGCAGGTCTTGCTGAAGAGCACCTTGGTGCCGTCGGGGATATGCAGCTCCGGGGCATCCTTCAGGCTGGCATCCAGATAGGGCTCCACGCCCTTGACCGGGCTCTGGTGCTTGAGGAAGTTCTGCGTCAGCGCGGCGTTTTCCGGCTGGCTGAGGAAGGCGATGAAGCGCTTCGCGTTATCCGGATTGCGCGCCCCCTTGGGAATCACCAGGTTGTCCACCCAGGCCATCACGCCTTCCTTCGGATAGAGGTAGTGCAGGCTCGGCTTCATTTCGCGGGCACGCATGGACGAGCCGCCCCAGAACAACGACATGTCGATCTCTCCCGAGGCCAGGTTCTCGCGGATGGAGCCGGCCTTCGAGCTGTAGGTCTTCACAAAGGGCTTCTGCGCCTTCAACAGGTTCAGCACCTGCTGCATCTGCTTGGGGTCTTCGCTGCACAGGGGGATGTCGAGGTAGACGCTGGCGGCATCGATCACTTCGCTGGCCGAGTCGAACATGTTGATCTTGCCCTGCAGTTCGGCTGGCGGCTGGAACAGCAACGCCAGGCTGTCGGTCGGACCCTTGTAGATGCTGGTGTCCACCACGACGCTGGTGGTGCCCCAGATGAAGGGCACCGAGTAGGCGCCCTCAGGGTCCCAGGTCGGTTTCTTCAGGTTGTCGACGAGACCGGCATAGTAGGGCTGTTGTGCCGGGTCGAAGCGTTCTAGCAGGTTCTCCTGCACCAGGATCGGAATGAACTGGTGGGAGGGGATGGCCACGTCGTAGCCGGTGCCGCCCTGCTTGAGTTTGGCCAGCAGGGTTTCGTTGGAGTCGTATGAGTCAACCGTGACCTTGATGCCGGTTTCCTTCTGGAACTTCTCGAGGATCTGCGGCGAGAAGTAGCCGCTCCAGCTCACCACATTGAGTTGGCCATCCGCCTGGGCAGACAGGCTCAAGCCAAGCGCCAGGCCGGCGGCCAGGGTTTTCATCACTGTATTCATGGGTTGGCTCTCCGGTTCAGTGTTTCTTCTTGCCGAGCAGGTAGGACAGGGTCACGAACAGCACGGAGACCCCGAGGATCAAGGTGGAAACGGCGTTCACATCGGGCGTCACGCCCATCCGCAGCAGGCCGAAGATGAAGATCGGAAGCGTAGTGGTGCCGGCCTGGGAGACCATCATCGAAATCACGAAGTTATCCAGCGAGACGATGAAGGCCAGCATCAGCCCCGAGACGATCCCCGGCATCAGCAAGGGCAGGGTGACCTTGCGGAAGGTTCGCCACTGGCCGGCATAGAGGTCGGCGGCAGCCTGTTCCAAAGAGAGGTCCATGTCGTCCAGGCGGGCACGGATCGGCAGGTAGGCGAAGGGGATGCAGAACACCGTGTGGGCGATGATCAGGTTGCCGTAGCCCAGCGATAGGCCGAGGGTCGAGAACAGCGCCAGGGTGGCGACGCCGACCACGATCTCCGGCAAAACCAGCGGCAGCATAATGGCTCCGATGGACAGGCGCATGCCCTTGAACTTCGCGCCCCGCGAGGTGCCCAGCGCCGCCAGGGTGGCGATGGCCGTGGCCGCCAGGCTGGCGCACACGGCGATCAGCAGGCTATTGCCGGCGGCCTGGCGCAGCGCCTGGTTGGCGAAGGCGGCTCGGTACCAGTCGAGGCTGAATCCGGTCCAGATGGTGGCCGACTGGTTGGCGTTGAAGGAGAAGACCACCAGCACCAGGATCGGAGCGTAGAGGTAGAGATAGAACAGGAAGCTGAATCCGCCGAAACCGGGGAAATCCTGCACGCCCAGGCGGGCCTTGCCGAACAGGCGCAACATCAGACACCTCCGCGAGCGGCGCGCTGGCGTTCGGCACGCAGCGCATAAACGGTCAGGACCAGCATCACCGCGGCCATCAACACCAGCGACAGGGCTGCGCCGAAGGGCCAGTTACGGGCGTCGCTGAACTGCCGGAAGATCAGGTTGCCGAGCATCATCTTCGTCCCACCGCCCAGCAGTTCCGGGGCGATCATGGCGCCGAGGCAGGGCACGAAGGTGAGGATGGCGCCAGCGAGGATGCCCGGCTTGGCGATGGGCAGGACGACCTTGCGCAGGGTGCGCACGCGGCCGGCGTAGAGGTCTTGGGCGGCCTCCAGCAGGCGCATGTCCATTTTTTCGAGACAGGCGTAGATGGGCAGCACCACAAAGGGCGCATAGGTGTAGACCAGCCCCAGCAACACTGCGCCGTCGGTGTAGAGCAACTCCAGCGGCTGGTCGATCAGCCCCAGGCCCATCAGGCTGGTGTTGATCACGCCGCTGCCACGCAGTAGCAGGATCCAGGCGTAGGTACGAATGAGCAGGTTGGCCCAGAAGGGCACGGTGATCAGGAAGATCAGCAAACCACGGCGATGGGGCGGCTGCATCGACAGCCAGACCGCCACTGGGAAACCAACCAGCAGGGTGACTAGGGTTGTGGCTGCGGCGATACCCACCGAGCGCAGGGCGATCACCAGGTAGGAGTCGGCGAAGGCGAGGCTGTCGTCCAGTTGGCGCTCGAAGAGCAGCGACAGATAGGACTCGGTGCTGAAGACGCGATTGACGCCGCCGTAGGGGTTGGCCTCCATCAGCGAATAGGCGACCACTATCAGGATCGGCAGGATCAGGAACAGGCCGATGGCAACCAGGGCGGGTGACACGCCGAGGAAGCTCTGCATGGCCTGGCGGCGCGCAAGCAGGGCACCGGACGCAAGGGATGTCGGATTCATGGCAGTTGACCGTTGGCAGGTGGCGGGTTCAATCCAGCAGCACGCTGGCGCTGTCCGGGTCGAGCAGCAGGGCGGCGGCTTCGCCAGGGCGGAAGCGCTGGCCCTGGCCACCACGGTTCGGCGTACGCACGGTCAGGCGGCTGCCATCACCGAGGCTGACGTGGTAGTGCAGGTCGGTGCCGAGGTAGATCTGGTTGTCGACGCGGCAGGGAATGGCGCCGCCCTGGGCCGGCTCTACCAGATGCAGGCGTTCCGGGCGAATCGACAGGCAGACGTCCTGACCAGGCCTGACGCCTTCACGGGCGGCCGCGCGGAACGGCTTGCCGCCCGGCCCCTGGTAGATCGCCTGGTTGCCGTCTTCCTGCAGCAGCCGTGCCTCGATGAAATTGGTCTCGCCAATGAAGTCCGCCACGAAGCGATTGCGTGGTTGCTCGTAGATCTCGTCCGGGCGTCCGACCTGCTGGACCTGGCCTTCGGAGAGCACGGCGATGCGGTCGGACATCGCCAGGGCTTCTTCCTGGTCGTGGGTGACGAAGATGAAGGTAATGCCGGTGCGCGCCTGGATGCTCTTCAGTTCCTCGCGCATGGCCTGGCGCAGCTTGAGATCGAGGGCTGAGAGCGGCTCGTCCAGTAGCAGGACCTTGGGATGCGGCGCCAGGGCGCGGGCCAGGGCCACACGCTGTTGCTGGCCGCCGGAGAGCTGGCTGGGACGGCGCTCGGCGAAGCGTTCCATCTGCACCATCGCGAGCATCTCGCGGACCCGCTCGGCCACCTGGGTGCGGTTCATGCGCTTGCCCATGGGGTGGGACTCCAGGCCAAAGGCGAGGTTCTCGGAAATGGTCATGTGGGGGAACAGGGCGTAGTGCTGGAACACAGTGTTGACCGGCCGTTGGAATGGTGGCAGGTCGGCGATGTTCTCGCCGTAGAGGAGGATTTCCCCAGCGCTGGGGAACTCGAACCCGGCGATCATCCGCAGCAATGTGGTCTTGCCGCAGCCGGAGGGGCCGAGGAGGGTGAAGAACTCGTTGTCGTGGATATCCAGATCCACGCTCTTCAGGGCTACCGGCCCGTTCTGCGGGTCGCCGTACACCTTGCGTACCGAACGAACCGAGACCGCCGCCGCAGGCAACGGGACATGCACAGCATTCATCACTACTTCTCCTGTTCCCTGTGGTTCGGGCGGCCGCGTATGCTGGCGGACGTCCCGGGCCTCGGGCTTTCGATTGTTGTTCTAGGCAGTCCCGGCAGTGCCGGGGCAACAGGGAGTTGATCGGGCGAGGTTGTTGTTCTTCGTGCCTCGGGACCGATCATCTGGCAGGGGATGCGGCCTATAAAGCTCAATTTTCTTACATGTGCTATTAAAAAAACTAACAACTTGAAGGTGCCTTCGCGTCCATGCCCATTCGCCGTTTGCCACCCCTCAACGCCGTGCGCGCCTTCGAGGCTGCCGCTCAGTTGGGCAGCTATGTCGCTGCATCGAAGGCCCTGCATGTCACCCAGCCCGCCATCGGTCGCCATGTGAAGCTGCTGGAAGAGTGGCTCGGTGTGCGGCTGTTCGACCGCACTCCGCGTGGCGTCGAGCTCACGCCGGCTGGGCGTCAGTACTATGCGTGCATCAGTGCCGCCTTGGCGCAGATCGCCGATGCCGGTGACGAGGTGTCGAAGAAGGGCACCGTGCGCTGGCTGAAGATCCTCGCTGTGCCAGCCTTCGCCAAGCGTTGGCTGACCCCCAAACTGGAGGCCGTCAGTCGCATGCGGCCGGGGCTGAAGATCGTTATCGAGCCCAATTCCACCTTCACCGAAGTCGATGGCAAGAGCGCTGACCTGGGCATCGTCTATGGCATGCCGGGGGACTACAGCGGTGCCCGCACCATCCTCATGCAGCCAAGGGTTTTTCCTGTGTGCTCACCGGAATACCTGGCCCGCACCGGACCGATCGAAGGTGCTGAGGCGCTCGCCCGCCTCGATCTCATCCACTACGACAGCGAATGGTGGAACCTCTGGTTCGCCCGTGTCGGCGTCGACGTGCAGGTGAGTGCGGATGTGCTCTACGTCAGCAACGACTACGTGTTGTCACTGGCCGAGGGCGGGCGTGGGATTGCCCTGGCCAATGAAGTGCTGGTGCGTCGTGAACTGGAGAATGGCCTGCTGGTAAAGGCCGTCGATGTGGATGTGCCGCTGGAGAGCTACCAGCTGCTGACCCCGCCGGGGCCGGTGTCGGCGGATGTGGAGTGGTTCAGCGAATGGATCTCGATGGTCTTGCGGGAAGAGTTTCCGGAGGCGTTCGAGGGGGATGCAGGGGTGAAATCGTTGTAGGGGCGATTTCAATCGCCAAGCAACCCGAAGGGATGCCATGCAGGGCCAGAGGGGGACACTGCGTGTCCCTTGGCCAATGAATTCGCCTCTACAACAAAAGGCTCAGACGGCCTCAGAACTTCTCGGCTTGCCCCAGATAGCGCCACTGTCCCACCGGCACCTTGCCCATGGGCACGCCGCCAATGCGGATGCGCTTCATGCCAACTACCTTCAGGCCAACGGCTGCGCAATAGGCCGCAATCAGTCCCTGCTTCGGGTTCTTCAGGGCGAAGCGCAGGTTGGTCTCGTTCTGCCAGCTGGCCTTCACCGGGGGCAATTCGCCGCCTTTGATGCGGATGCCGCGCTTGAGCTTGTCCAGACCGTTGTCGGCCATGGTGCCGGACACCTCGACCACATACTCCTGTTCCAGTTTCGCGGCGTCTTCGTTGAGCTTGCGCAAGGCGCGCCAGTCCTGGGTCAGTACCAGCAGGCCACTGGCGCCCGGCTGCAACGGCAGGGTGGTGGTCAGGCGGGCGAAGTGGCTACGCAGCAGGCGTACGCTGGCGCGATCTTCCGACCAGCGGCTTTCAGCGGTGAGCACGCGCTGAGCGGCTTCGAAGGAAAGGCCGGCGGGTTGGTTCATCAGCAGTGTCACTGGCTCCTGTGGCTCAGGCGTAGCGCCAGGGAGCAGGGCGACTGTCTGACCCTCTACCTTGAATTGCGGCTGTTCCACCACCTCGCCATCGACGGTGACCCAGCCACCCTCGATATAAAGTTCGGCCTCCCGGCGGGAGCAGCCGGTGAGTTCGACGATGCATTTGGACAGGCGGATGGGGTCGGTCATGGGAACTGCCAGTGGAGGGGAAAGGGCGCAATGGTAAACCCTTTGGCGGCTTTCCTGTGGGCTTCCTGCCTGTAGGGGCGATTTCAATCGCCAAGGGCTGCGTAGCAGCCCATTCCCGGTCGGTGGGGCAGGTCTGCGGCCTGCTTGGCGAATGAATTCGCCCCCACCGAAGGAGCGCTCAGCTCCACCACCCGGCCAACGCCTTGCGATGTTCCTGATGGGCGGCTTCCTGCACCGTAGGCACGAAGTGCAGTGCGGCACCGGGCAGGCATTGCGCCAGGCGTGACACGGCCAGCGGAGTGAGGGCGCCGAGACGGGGGTAGCCGCCGATAGTCTGGCGGTCGTTGAGCAGGGCGATGGGCTGGCCGTCCGGTGGAACCTGCACGGCGCCCAGGGCGATGCCTTCGGAAATCATCGACTGGGTCCTGCATTCCAGTTTCGGCCCGAGCAGGCGCACGCCCATGCGGTCGGCGCGGGTGTCCACTGTCCACTGGCTGTTGAAGGCGTCGAACAGGCTCTGCCCGGAAAAGTCGCCGATCTGCGCGCCCAGGATCAGCTCCAGGCGGGCTGCTGCGCTGAAGTCTGGTATCTGCGCGCGCGGCATGTTGCGCACTTGTGGAGTCTCGTCCTGCCAATGGAGTTGGTCACCCACGGCCAGGGCCTTGCCATTCGCGTTCAGGCCGCCCAGCTCTTCACGAGCCACCGTGGACAGGCTGCCCAGTTGCCGCTCGCCCTGGAAGCCGCCCGGTGCTGCAAGGTAGGCGCGAGCACCCTGGCGAGGATGGGCAAAAGCCAGGCGCTGGCCGCTGCGTACCTTGAAGGCGCCCCAGGCGGGCAGTGGCTGGCCGTCGAGCGCGGCGCCCAGGTCGGCACCGGCGATGGCCAGGTTGCCGTCCCGCTGGCAGGTGAGGCTGAAGGCGCCAAGGCCGACCTCCACAACTGCTGCATCCAGCTGATTGCTCAGCAGCCAGTTTGCCCAGCCCATGGATACCCAGTCCAGCGCGCCGCCCTGGGTAACGCCCAGGTGACGGCAGCCGAAACGGCCCCGGTCCTGGAGCAGGATGAAGGGCGTGCTGCGGTCGATCACGAGGCTCATGGCAGGGTCTCCAGCGGGGTGTCGTCGCCGCCCAGGCGGATGAATTCGGCACGGTCGACGGGCTCGAAGCGCACTCGGTCGCCAGCCTGCAGCAGGCTGTAGCCGGGAAGCTCCAGGTCGAACAGGCGCACCGGCGTGCGTCCCAGCAGGTTCCAGCCGCCGGGGCTTTCCACCGGGTAGACCGCAGTCTGCCGTTCGGCGATGCCGACGCTGCCGGGGGCGATGCGCTTGCGTGGCGTGGTCAGTCGTGGCGCGGCGAGCGCTTCCTCCACCAGACCCATGAAGGCGAAACCGGGGGTGAAGCCGAGGGCGAATACCTGGTACTCGCGCTGGCTGTGCCGCTGCACCAACTCAGCCACGCTCAGGTGCTTGCGCTGGGCCAGCGGCTCAAGGTCCGGGCCCACGCTCGGGTCATACCACGTGGGGATGACATGGCTGCGGCCGCTGGCACGGGTTTCCGGGCAGAGGTCGGCGAGGGCACCGGCAATCAGTTCACGGGCCTGGCGCGGGTCCAGTTGCTGGAGGTCGTAGTGCAGCAGCAGGGTGGTGTAGGAGGGCACCAGATCTACCAGCGCGGCGCCGAAGGTTTCACGCAGGCGAATGCCGGCTGCCAGCATCCACGGCATGTTGGCTTCGTCGATGCGGTCGAACAGGCGCAGGATGAAGGCGTCGATCGAGGCGACTTCGATGCGCAGGAGCGGCGTGGTCATTGGGCCTCCAGTGCTTCACGTATGCGTTTGACCGCGGCGATCGAGCCGGGGTTGTCGCCGTGAACGCAGAGGGTGTGGGCCTTCAGCGGCAGGTCGCTGCCATCGCTGGCGCGCAGGGAGTCGCCACGGGCGAGGGTGATGGCCTGGGCCACCACCTGCTCCGGGTCGTGGTGTACCGCACCGGGCAGGTTGCGCGACACGAGGTAGCCGTTGCCGTCGTAGGCCCGGTCGGCGAAAGCTTCGAACCAGAGTTCCACTCCATGCTCATCGCCGATGGCCTGGGCAGCGTCGTTGTCGCGGGTGCTCATGAGCATCAGTGGCAATTGCGCGTCGTAGGCCGCCACGGCGCGCATCACGGCGGCGAGGATGGCCGGGTCGCGCATCATGTCCTGGTACAGCGCACCATGGGGCTTCACGTAGCTGACGCGGGCACCCTGGGCGCGGCACAGGCCGTCGAGGGCGCCGATCTGGTAGAGCATCAGGTCTTCCACTTCGGCTGGCGAGCAGGCCAGGGAGCGGCGCCCGAAGCCCACCAGGTCCGGATAGCCGGGATGGGCACCGATGCTTACCCGGTGCTTCACCGCCAGTGCGATGGTGCGGCGCATGGTGCCGGGGTCGCCGGCGTGGAAGCCGCAGGCGATGTTGGCGCAGTCGATCAGCGGCATGACTTCGGCATCCAGGCCCATGGTCCAGGCTCCGAAGCTTTCACCGATATCGCAATTCAGCAGCAGTCTGCTCATGGTCTGTTCTCCAGGCAGGTCCCGTCCTACCACAGCGCCAGGCTGTAGCTGAGGATCAGGCGGTTCTCATCGAGGTCATTGGCGAAGTTGGAGCGCACCGTGGCGTTGCGCCATTTCAGTCCGAGGTTCTTCAGCGGGCCGCTCTGGATCACGTAGGCGATGTCGGTGTTGCGTTCCCACTCCTCACCGTCGTTGCCAGTGGCGCGCTGGACGTGATCGCCAGCGATATAGCGGCTCATGAAGGTCAGGCCGGGCACGCCAAGGGCGGCGAAGTCGTAGTCGTAGCGCAGTTGCCAGGAGCGTTCGCCGGCATTGGCGAAGTCTCCGATCTGCACGAAGTTCACCAGGTACGGGTCGCTGCCGGCGATGTAGGGGAAGGGGTCATCTCCCGACATGCGCTGGTAGCCAGCCCCCAGGGCATGGCTGCCAGCCTTGAGAGTGAAGAGGGCGCCGCTGGCCTTGTTGTCCAGGTCGCGGAAGTTGCCGTCCTCGCGGGACAGGGCGTAGCGCAGGTCGCTCTTGAGCGACAGCTGTTCGCCCAGGGCGAGGGTGTGCACCAGCCCGGCAAAGGTCTGGCGGTAGATGTCTTCCAGCTGTCCGTAGTGCAGGCTCGCGGTCAGCGCCGGGCTGACGCGATAGTCGCCGCCGCCGAAGTTGAAGGCGTCGCTCTGGCCACCGATGCGGTTGGCGCTGAACTCCTGGTAGTCGCTGGAGCTGTTCAGCTTGATGCGGTCGAGACGGCCGCCCTGCAGGGTCAGGTTGTCGATCTCCTGCACGTTGAGCAGCGCGCCACGGAACAGTTGCGGTAGCAGGCGCGAGTCGTTGGCTGAAACGATGGGACTCTTGAAGTGCAACGCGCCAGCCTTGAGTACGCTGTTGGATACCTTCAGCTTGCCGGTCAGGCCGAGCTTGGAATAGTCGTCCTGGGAGCCGCCGGATTGGTCGGCCGGCAGCAGGCCGGTGCCGGCGGTGCCGTCGCCGGAGTCCAACTTGACCCCGAGCAGGCCGATGGCATCGGCGCCAACGCCGATGGTGCCTTCGGTGTAGCCCGATTCCAGGCGCAGCAGGAAGCCCTGGGCCCATTCTTCGGCCTTGTCGCGGGCGCCGCTCTGGCGGAAGTCGCGGCTGAAGTAGAAATTGCGCAGCTCCAGGCTGGCGTGGCTGTCTTCAAGCAGTTCCGACTGGGCGAGCAGGGGCCAGCCCAGTCCGCTGCCGGCTATCAGCACGGCAGCCAGACGGGTGTTCGGGTGCATGGGGGAATCCTGGGTGGGATGGGGCTCGGTCAGATTTCCAGTTGCTTGCCGCGTGTTTCCGGCAGGCTGAGTGCCGCGAGGATGACCACCCCGTAGGACACGGCGGCGAACCCGCCGATGCCCACGCCCAGCGAGACGTGCTGGCTGAGGATACCGATCAGCATCGGGAAGAGAGCGGCGACGGCGCGGCCGATGTTGTAGCAGAAGCCCTGGCCCGAACCCCGGATGCGGGTGGGGAACAGCTCGGTGAGGAAGGAACCCATGCCGCTGAAGATGCCCGAGGCGAAGAAGCCCAGGGGGAAGCCCAGCCAGAGCATGGCGGCATTGCTGACCGGTAGCTGGGTGTAGAGCAGCACCACGATGAAGGAGCCGACGGCGAAGAGGATGAAGTTCTTCTTGCGGCCGATGAGGTCAGTGAGGAAGGCACTGATGACATAGCCCACGTAGGAGCCGAAGATCACCATCGCCAGGTAGCCGCCGGTGCCCAGTACGGTCAGGCCGCGCTCGGCCTTGAGGAAGGTCGGCAGCCAGGACGTGATGGCGTAGTAGCCGCCCAGGGCTCCGGTGGTCAGCAGCGAGGCGCGCAGGGTGATGCTGAGCATGCCGGGGGCGAAGATCTCGTAGAAATTGACCTTCTCGGCGCCCTGGTTGTGCTTGCGGGCTTCCTTGTAGATTTCCGGCTCTTTCACCAGGCGACGGACGACGATGACGAAGATCGCCGGCAGCAGGCCCAGCATGAACAGGGCGCGCCAGGCGTCTTCCGGCGCGAGGATGCTGAACATCAGGGCATACAGCAGGGCGGTCATGCCCCAGCCGAGGGCCCAGCCGGATTGCACCAGGCCCACGGCCTTGCCACGATCCTTGGCCTTGATGACTTCGCCGATCAGCACTGCACCGGCAGTCCACTCGCCGCCGAAACCGAAGCCCATCAGGGTGCGGGCGATCAGCAGTTGTTCATAGCTCTGCGCGAGGCCGCAGAGGAAGGTGAAGAAGGCGAACCAGAGCACCGTCAGTTGCAGGGTCAGCACGCGGCCGATGCGGTCGGAGAGGATGCCGGCAACCCAGCCACCGGCGGCGGAGGCGAGGAGGGTGAGGGTGTGGATGAGGCCGGCTTCACCGGTGGTGATACCCCAGATGGCGATCAGCGTAGGAATGACAAAGCTGAGCATCTGGGTGTCCATGCCGTCCAGGCCGTAGCCTATCTTGCAGCTCCAGAAGGTCCGTCGTTCCTGCTTGCTGAGGGCCCGGTACCAGCCGAAATGGCCGCCCTGGTCGATGTCCAGGCCGCCCGCGTGGGTCGCGTGTTTTTCCATGGGGTTCTCCGATCGCTGTTCTTGGCGTTGTATGAGCATTCGGCGGATGCGGAGTCGACGCCCGCAGCCTGTGGGCGGATTCTTGTGCCGGGGTTGGTGGACCGTCCAACTAATTAAAGCGGCCGCCGGGGATAAGAAATTCCGATACCCGATCAGTGGTGCCAGGATCGAAGATGCACGCGCTGTGCGCAGACGGCGTTCGTCGTTCCGAAGACGGCCTGGCACAGGAAGTGCTTGAATCTACTGTATCTTTTCGCCCTTGCTGCGTTTGACTCATTGCTTGCCGGTAATCGCCATGAACCTGAAGTTCCTTGAAACCTTCGTCTGGGTCGCCCGCCTGAAAAGCTTTCGCCTGACCGCCGAAAAGCTGTTCAGCACCCAGGCGTCCATCTCCAGCCGTATCGCCGTGCTGGAGGATGAATTGGGCGTGAAACTGTTCGTGCGCGATTCCCGCGGCGTGACGCTTACGCCGGAAGGGCACAAGGTGCTGGAGTACGCCGAACAGATGATGGACACCATGCATGCCTTGCGCCAGGCCATCGATACCAGTGCGGCCACCCAGGGACGCATCCGCATCGGTGCCATGGATACGGTGATCCACACCTGGCTTAGCCCGCTGGTATCGAAGGTGAACGAGCTGTACCCAGCGGTGGAGATCGAGCTGATGGCCGACACCGCGCGCAACCTCTCCGATCAGCTGCAGAAGGGCTACCTGGACCTGATTTTCCAGACCGACCCGCTGCGCCACGAGTCGGTGCTCAACCTCGAACTGGGCGCCTACCCGCTGTGCTGGATCGTCTCCACCGGCTCCATTTACCACCGTGACTACGCCTCCCTGGCCGAACTGGCCCGCGAGCGTATCGTGACCTTCTCCAAGCACTCGCGTCCGCACCAGGATGTGCTCGGCCTTCTGCATGCCAACGGCGTGACGACGCCACACCTGAGCTGCGTGAATTCGGTGGCGGCCATGACCCGCCTGCTGCGCGATGGCTTCGGCATCGGTGCCTTGCCGCCGGCCCTGGTAGCCCAGGAACTGGAGCGCGGCGAGCTGACCATCCTGCGCATCGGGCCGATGCCGCCCGTCCTGCCGCTGGTGGTGTCCTGGCGCGGCGGCACCGGCCTGGAACTGGTGGACCAGGTGGTCGATGTGAGCAAGTCGGTGGTGGCGAACTATGCCGAGAACGTGGGCAGGGAGTGCTTTGTCCCGGCCGAACTGAAAAAGGGAGAAGGGCGCCCGCGCAGCCTCTGACGTGAGTGTCTCGCGGCAGGGGGCGCCGTGCTTACCCTGCGATGCGACAGGGTGCGGAGCCAAATTCAGGCTCTTCCAGCCTGGATGTTCAACTTTCCCGATGCCCGGTCCCGGAAAATTCTTGTTGGACGAGCCGGTTCCCGCGCTTCTAAAACAGCGTCCAGAACAATAACCGGAGCAGGCCCATGACCATGCAGCAACTCGCCCAACTTCCCCCTCGTGAACTGCGCCGGCTGATCCGCCGTGGCGACTACAGCGGCCACACCAGCGGCTTGGGCCAGCGCCACCTGCAGGCCAATATCGTGATCCTGCAGAAGTCCTGGGCGGACGAATTCCTCCGCTTCTGCGTGCTCAATCCGCGCTCCTGCCCGCTGCTGGACGTGACAGAACCAGGCTCGCCGTACTTCGAGAAGCTTGGTGTGGACGTCGACGTGCGCAGCGACGTGCCGCGCTACCGCGTGCATCGCCGTGGACGTGCGCTCGAGGAAGTGACTGATATCGGCGAACTCTGGGAGGCGGATTTCGTCGCCTTCGCCATCGGTTGCTCCTTCTCCTTCGAGCAGGCCCTGCTGGATGGCGGCATCCATCTGCGGCATATCGAGATGGGGCGCAACGTCGCCATGTATCGCACTGCCATCGACACTCACCCGGCGGGACGACTGGCGGGCAAGACGGTGGTTTCCATGCGTCCGATGAAGGCCGCCGATGCCGTGCGCGCGATCGAAATCACGGCGCGTTTCCCCATGACCCACGGAGCGCCGGTGCATATCGGCGACCCTGCCCTGATCGGCATTCGTGACATCGCCGCCCCGGATTACGGCGATCCGGTGCCGGTGCATGCCGACGAAATCCCGCTGTTCTGGGCCTGCGGCGTTACCCCCCAGGCCGTGCTCGCCGAGGCCGAGCCCGAGCTCTACATCACCCACGCGCCGGGGCACATGCTGGTGAGCGACAAGCTCTACGGCGAGGTGTGAGGGGCGCCTCTCCTTGCGGGAGCGATTTCAGTCGCGAATGAACTCGCTCCCGCATCGGTGGAGTTGTTGAGCTGGGAAGCCCCTGGCTTGATGACTTGCGACATTTCCGACGCTTTGGTCTTAACTTTGTCTCCAGACTCCCACGGAAGGACTGGAGACCGACATGATCCCCGCAAAAGGACTGATCCTGGCGCTCAGCGCCACCAGCCCGCTCGCCATGGCCGACGCCGGTCCATCGTTCGACTGTGCAAAGGCCCAGGGCATCGAGCAACAGGTCTGCACGAGTGCCGAGTTGAGCGCACTCGATCGGCAGATGGCCGACGCGTACAAGAAAACGCTGGCTGCCACGGATGCGGCCACCCAGAAACGCCTTCGCGCCGAACAGCGCGGTTGGCTGAAGGGGCGTGATGATTGCTGGAAGGCCAGCGACCAGAACCAGTGCCTGGCCCTCAGCTACCAGACCCGTCTGGTGGAACTGCAGATCCAGTCCGGCGCGGTGACGGCGCCGAAGGCGGTGGAGTTCGCCTGCGGTGACAACAGCAAGCCCTTTGCCGCGAGCTTCTACAACAACGTCGAGCCCAACGCCGCTGTCCTCACCTACGGCGGCGACCAGGTCATCGCCATCAGTCAACGAACTGCCAGCGGCGCCCGCTACGGCAATGACGGCGTGGACTTCTGGGAACACCAGGGTGAAGCCAGGGTGGACTGGTACGGCACCCAACTGACCTGCAAGGCCATGCGCTGAGCCCAGCCACTGCTCAGGCCTGGGGCGCCTTGCCGGGACCTTCCTTCGTCAATTTGTCTGCCGCTCTCTGTAAACGCTGCAGGTCGATGCGGAGTTGGTGCAGTGCCTCACGACGGTCGTGCAGCACTTCCTTGACATAGCAGTGGCCGGTCAGCCCGCGCAGCAACAGTGCGGCGCCGACCCCGATATCCCAGACGCCCAGCACGCCACCGCGGTGAAAACCGTGCCTGGCCATCAACAGGCCACCGACTATGGACCCGGCCCGCTCCAGTCCATGCACGTTCTGTTCGTACGCCGGGCCGTTGATCTGCCATTGGTTATCCATGGTGCGAATCCTCCCGTGTTGGTTTGAACCTTGACCGGTCAGTGGCTCGTCGCGTTCAGGTGCCGGGACGAGCGGTCAGCTGCGCGCCTGGTTCTTTTCGGCCTTCTTCGCCGGGCTCATCAAGTACACGGTGAGGATGAAGCGCGCGGGTACCAGAGACAGCAGGCCGAGCATGCCAAACACCGCAACCAGGATGACGCCACCCGGGGTGGATGTGACCTCGCTGAACATCGCCAGGCCAACGGCCAGCAGGAACATCACGACCCCGAACCATTGCAGCCCCTGGGCCCAGCGGAAGATCGGCGACTGGCGAACTTCGCGCAAATGCCGGTTCGATTCGTTCTCTTCAACCATGCTCGTGTCCTCGTAGGTTGCAGTTGCGACCGGACGGCGGCGGTTCCCGGCATTCATCAGCATGCATGGGGTGGAGCGGTTCAGCCAGATGGGCGACGAGTGGGCGGAAACTGGTCATCCCGTCGTTGCTGGACTATGCCTTTATCGATTCCAGATACATCTGGAAGTGGCCTGCAGGGCGTCATGCCGCCCAAGGCACCCGAGTCGGGTCGAAGCTTCAAGGCCCGATGACGCCCGGGAAGGGCTCCGGGAAACCGCCGTGAATGAAAGGAGTCCGGAGAGACAGACCATGCCCTTCATCGATGACCTGGCCTTCTTGCTCGCGTTCTTCACCAGCATCGCCTGCGGCCTCATGGGCGGGTTGTTCTTCGCCTTCTCAAACTTCGTCATGCGGGCGCTGGAGCGCATAGCGCCGGAAGCCGGCATTACCGCCATGCAGGCCATCAATATCACGGTGATGAACCGCATCTTCCTCGGCGCCTTCCTGGGCACCACGGCGGCCTGTGCGCTGCTTGTGCTCTACGCCTTCGTGCATTGGGAGGTGTCTGGCACCTTCTTCCTGCTCACCGGTAGCCTGCTGTATCTGCTGGGCAACTTCGGTGTGACGCTGTTCTGCAATGTGCCGCGCAACAACGCCTTGGCGAAGCTGGATGCGGAAAACCCGGAATCGGTCGCGCCTTGGCGTACCTTCGTCGTGCAATGGACGCACTGGAACCATGTGCGCACCGGCACCGCGTTGAGCGCCTCGATGCTGCTGATGATCGGGCTGTTCCTGATGCTGGCGATGGATTGACCAGACTGGCTCGGGCCTGTGCGTGCACCTTGCGGAGCAATGCGAGCAGTTCCCGTGGTGACCCTGTTCCCCCTTGAGTCGGGCGCTTCCGATCAGCGCGAGGCCGAACGCGGAATACTCAACGCACCACGGAACCCCCTGGCCGCGTAATAGGACTGCGCACCGTTGTGATAGACAAACACGCAGTCGTAGCGACGGTCGCAGAAGAGGGCGCCGCCGAGCTTGCGGATGGCGGCAGGTGTCTGTATCCAGCTGGAGGTCTTGCTATCGAAACATCCCAGCTCCTGCAAAGCCCGATACTTTTGCTCCGTCAGGATCTCGATGCCCATGGCGGCGGCCATGTCCATGGCGCAGCCGGTAGGCTTGTTCTCCTTTCTGGAATCCAGACTCTCCCGGTCATAACACAGGCTTCTGCGTCCGATAGGGCTTTCCGCGGAGCAGTCGACGAAGACGTAGGCATCGCTTTCCCGAAGGTGAAACACCACATCCGGCTCGCCACCCGTTCGTTCCATCTCGGCCAAGGCGTGTAGTTTTTCCGGCTGGCATTCCAATCTGGCCCGCACCGCGGGCCAATTGATTTCCTGGTGTCGCCCCATGTTCGCTTCGAAGCGCGCTTGCAAGGTTCCGAGTAAAGCTTCGCGTTGCCCGATGTCCATGACGTTTCCTCCCTGTGATTCGTGACTTTTCCGTGGTCGTGGCTACTGGGTCAGCTCGTATAACCGGTTGTGGATGGCACTCTGCTTGAGTCCGTGCATCAGCTGACCTTGGGAGAACGCCTTGTCCACCTCCATCAGGCAGGTTGCAACGGTCTTGCTGTTCGCCCCGTTGGTTTGTATCGCCCAGTTTGCCCAGCCATTGTCGATACTCTGCAGATCGAGACGGTAATCGGCGGTGGTGGCATGTCCCTCCCATTTCTGCGAGCCCGCCGTCTGATACATGCAGAATCCGGCCTTGAAGCGAATGCCGGTAGGGGTGTGGATTGGCAGCATCCGGCCGTTGACGTTGGTCATCGTGAATCCTTGGGGAGCTGCCCCCAACTGATTCCAGCCAACCCCCACTGCAGCCTGCGCCACCAGGTTAGCTACGTCGCGAATCACGCCTGCCGCATGGCCGCTGGTGAGCCCGTCGTGCGCTCGAAAATTGAACGTCGCCATCCGTGGAGCCCTCTCGTCCTCAGGTTGTACGGGAGAGCAAGCATAGACGCTACCGACAGCTCGGCGAGTGCAGGGAATGTTCGAGGATCTCAGGGCGGATGGCCTCAGTCTGCTATTTCCAGGCTGCTCCGCAAATCCAGTCGCTCGATCCTCGGGCTTCTATCGCGATCTTGGCTGGGCTCCCAAGAGGGCGCTGGATGACCGTGGCGATGAAATCGTTAAGCCCGCCCCCCCAGGGGAGAATCTTTCCCACGAGACGCGCTGTAGCCTTGTGCAGGGAGCGGTTGATACTTTCCGCTCGGGCTTACCAGGAACAATAGGGAATCCCGTGCTTCTCGATATAGGATTTGGATGTGTCAGACAAAGGCCTATGTTGTCCCCCTGACGTACCATCATAGGGGCCCACTTTCACGACAGTGGCCTGCACTCGTGTCACATCGATAGCGGAGAGACAGGGCCCCAAGAGCCAGACCTTGGCAATTCCGCCGGGGGCGAGGCCGACAGTCAGCATCTTGCGATAGTCCTCGCGCCACTGGCCCCTAGCCGCGCAATAGCCCAACTCCGACTTCACCATTGCTTCCCGGGTGGCTTCGGGAATGACGATATAGGCCTCATAGGTCTGCGGCTCGGCCAGCGACTGCCAGCGCACATAGAGCAGGCGTGGAAGGTCGGCGCCTAGTACCTGTTTGCCCGCGCCGGCCCCCGGCTGCTCTGGCCAACCTCGTGGATCGCTTCTGAGGTTTTTCGGACTCTGGGTCGAGGCAATACCACTCATGGCGCTGCGAAAGACACGATCACGCACGTCCACCGCATCGGCGGTCTCG
Organism: Pseudomonas sp. DY-1; assembly: GCF_003626975.1. Taxonomy (NCBI): domain Bacteria; kingdom Pseudomonadati; phylum Pseudomonadota; class Gammaproteobacteria; order Pseudomonadales; family Pseudomonadaceae; genus Pseudomonas; species Pseudomonas sp. DY-1. The sequence continues at coordinate 927,968 of NZ_CP032616.1, forward strand.
ATCCAGACCTCCATGTAATTTGGGGTGCCGAAGCCCAGCCTCCAGGAATCGTAGGGTAGCCGGTGGGTGCCATTGGCGCAGCCGACCAGCCAGAGCAACAATCCCAGCGACACAAGGGTCCTGAGCTTATTCATTGGGGTGCTCCCTGCGCTGCATGCCCTCGGCGGGGCGGTTGATGAATACGACATCCAGGGCGCTGTTGTTCCAGCCCTTGGCGGCATTCCAGTGGGCTGAGAGGTGGATGTAGCGGCGGCGCAGCAGGGCGTCTTCCTCAGCGGTCAGCGGCGTGTACGCTTCCCGCAAGGCAAAGGCCTGTAGCTTGGCGGCGATAGGTTGCAGCTCGGTGGGCAATGCCGTGCGCCAGTCGTTCGGGTCAATCGGGTCGAATGCCACCCCGGCGCGTACCGCCAAGTCACGCATGATGCGCAGGTACACCAGCGATAGCTCGCCGCGTACCTGGCGCTCACTGGAGATTGCGGCGTACACCCGTTTTTCGGCCTGGGTGTCCCGCGCCCGGCGCTTGGTCTGTACCGACCAGGTGACGATGTCGAGTCCTTCGGGCGGTACATAGGCGCGCCAGTGGCGTGATTCATGGCTGAAGTGCAGTTTGGTGCGCGTGTACGCGGCACTGCGTTCGTTGGCCAGTCGATCGATTTCGAAACTGCTGTCAGGCTTGCTCAGCAGCAGCTTCTCCCTCGCCAGGGGCAGATAACCGTCGCCGATATCCGAATGGCTGCCGGGGAGTTCGATGTCCTGCTCGGCCTGGGTCAGGGAGCAGTTGTGGCGGTACTCATCGCGGGCCACCAGGTGAACCACCTTGCGGGCCATGCCCGGTGCAAGCCGCAGGTGGAGCCCAGGGTTGTCGGCATTGTGTGGACTGAAGTCGCCGTCACGCAGCGAGACGATGCCAGCCACGGTGTCGAACAGCCCGATGAAGTTGAGGACAAAGTCACTCCGATGACGCCAGGCGAACCCGGTCGCCAGTAAGGGCGAGCCGACGGGTAATGAGCGGGCCAGTAGGCTGTTTGGCCCCATGAGCAAGTCATTGGCACAGTGTCTTGCCGCTGCCGCCCCCCGGTTGAAGCCGAACAGGTCGACCTCGATCCGACGAACCTTGAGGCCAGGATTAGCATCTTGTAGCAACCGCAACTGCTTCAGAGCCAGTGCAGGCATCTGTTCGACCCTCGCCACCACACCGGTTCCCCCTTGCCGCTCCCCTGACTGTAAACAGAGTCGCCCAGGCCGCTGCGGGTGCCGATGCCTTCGAGGTAAACCTTGAGATAGACCTCTTCGGCTCCTCGCGGCAGCTGTTCCTCGGTTTGGTCCGGATAATAGAGGCCATAGAGCCGCGCCACATTGCTGACTTCATTGCCGTAGCTGTTGTCCGGCGTGTTGCCCTGGCCGTCATAGCCGTAGTTGGCGCAGTACTGGCGGATGTCTTCGCCCACTTCCGCCGACATGCCCAGGTTGACTGCATGGCAGCCAGCCGTCGCTGCGCTGTTGGCCTGGTTGTTGCCGGTGCCGTCGAAGAACAGCCCGAGACGCAGCACAATGCCGGTGTCCTCCAGTTCCTCTTCTTCCTCCTCCTCTTCCAGCAGGCTGTTCGTGACCGGCTTGGGGGTGGCCTCTGGCTGGACAGAGGAGAGCGGCATGGCCGCTACAGCAGGCGAGGGGATATCCGCTGGTCCGGAGGGGGCACCATCGGAGCGGTAGGTAGCGCTTGGCAACGAGTGGATCAGCTGGGCCCGGCATGGGCAGGTGCTGAAACTGTCCAGGGTGCCAGCCGCACGGGCGCCCGTCATGAAGTGATGGATGCCGCCGGCGATCACGTATGGCTTGCCGTCCTTGCCGCAGGTCACTTGGTCCCCCTCGCGCGCGAGTGGGACGCCATGCAGGCAGAAGCTCGGGTGTCCTTCCAGCACCACTCCGCCACAGGTGGTCTTGTCGCCACGACGAATGAAAAATCCGATAGCCACTGAGTTCCCTCTCTACGAGGCGCCCAACGCAAGCGGGGCGCACATCTACGTTGATGGTGGATGGCGCCGGCTTGCCGGTAGACCGGTTCTAGAAAAGCGCCCGGTCATAGGTTCGAAGGCGGGGCTGAATCGGGTAAATAGGAAATGTCAGAAGCCGCTGGAGTGAAGGACGGCGCGACCACTCAGAGGTGGCCGCGCAGCGCCGTAGGCGAAAAGGCGAGGGGACGGAATACTGAAAGGAGTGAGTGATTGGCACCGGCTTGGGTCACGGCAGCCGAGCCCGAAGGCAATTGCCCGGATACACGCGTTCGCGCGTGAGTCGGGGAACGACCACACGGCCCCGTTGCGGAGAGTTGACGCAGCCCTCCATCAGTTCAAAGGCTTGGGAAGCAATCGCGGCGGGCGCGGCTCGATTGCCAATTCAACGAATGAACAGGCGGCAGAACCTACCGCAAGGCAGTTCCCGGCGATGCGCCGGCGTGCATCGACATTCGCGGGCGCACACGCGTGAACGCTTTTTCCGAGCGAGAATTGCGGGCACTTGGAATTACTGTCGAGACCTGGAGCGCGGGCATCGAGGTCGGCAGCTCTCCGGGCCATATCTGTTGCGAAAACGGTGCCGTGGTCGGCTACTGCTTCGGTGATCGGGACAGTGGCGAAATCATCGTATTGGCGCTCTTGCCCGAGTACGAAGGGGAGGGAATAGGGAAGGCGCTCTTGCAACGGGTGGTCGAGGATTTCAAGGCCGTGGGCTTCAACCGACTGTTCCTTGGCTGCTCAGCCGATCCGGGCGTTCGGTCTCATGGTTTCTATCGTTATCTGGGCTGGGTTCCTACGGGGGAGCTGGATGACCTCGGGGATGAAATCCTGGAGCTCCGGCTCGACGCCAGCTAAGCGCTGTGGCCTTGTTCCGGCAGCTGCTCTAAGCTGCCGGCTTTCTTCACGATCACCGCCCAGGGCAGGCCATGACCAAGACTTCGAACGACCCGCTACATGGCATCACGCTGGAAAAGCTCCTCAACGAACTGGTGGCCCATTATGGCTGGGACGGCCTGGCCAGCCGGGTCGATATCCGTTGTTTCAAGAACGATCCCAGCATCAAGTCCAGCCTTGCCTTCCTGCGCAAGACGCCCTGGGCTCGTGAAAAGGTCGAGGCCCTTTTTACTCAGTTGCGCCAGAGCCAGGGCTGAGCCGGCCTGTCATCGCCGGTTCCGGTCGCGTCCATTCCCTTCATCGAGGAACCCCCATGGCCTCCTACGAAGAACTCTTCTCCATCGGTGAACGCTTCGAGGCCTTCGTCGGCCACGGACTGCCGGCGGAAGTCGCTGCGGTGCAGACCGTGCAAGACAAGCTGGCTGAGCCAGACGCCATTGGCGTAGCCACCCGGCAACGCCTGCAAGCCGTCCAGGGCCGCTATCACCTGCTGGTGGCCGGAGAAATGTGGTGCCCGGACTGCCAGATCAACGTCACGGTCATGGATTACCTGCAGCGCGCCCATTCGAATATCGACCTGGCGATCATCACCAAGGGGCGTGCCGAAGACGATCTGCTCGAGCGCCTGGAACTGGATCGAGTCCCGATTCCTCTGGTGGCGGTGCTGGATGCGGATTTCCAGCTGGTCGGCCGATTCGTCGAACGGCCGCAGGAGGTAATCGCTGGTGGTGAGGCGATGAAGCCGGACTATCGGGCGGGGCAGTACCTGGAAAGTACGCTGCGGGATCTTCTCTCTATCTTCGAGGCAGCGGAGGGTCGCAAGGCTGGTTGAGCCACGGAGCAATGATTGGCAAATGAAAACGCCCCGGATTTCGACCGGGGCGTTCTTTTTTGCGCGGGCTACAAGCCCGGCGGCTGGGGCGTCAATCCACGACCACATTCAGTGCAACGTCGATGTTGCCGTGGGTAGCCTTGGAGTACGGGCAGATCTCGTGTGCTTCCTTGGCGATGGCCTCGGCGACTTCGTACGGCAAGCCCGGAGCGTTGACGTTGAAGCGCGCCTGGATGAAATAGGCGTTGCCGGTCATGCCCAGATCCACTTCGATCTCCACTGCCAGGTCTTTTGGCAGCTCCACTTTCCGCTGCTGGGCCACGAGGCCGATGGCGGCGATGTAACAGGCCGACCAGGCACCGGCAAACAGTTGTTCCGCGGTGGGATGAGGCTGGGTGGCATCGAACTGAATTGCCGAATCCGCGCTGCCACCACGGGGGGCCGAGAGCTTGATATCCAGGCGACCGTGGTCATTGCGCGGAGCGCCTTCACGGTGGGCTACGGTGGTGTGGGTCTTGCCGGTGAACAGTACTTTTTCGATCTTGCTCATGGGGGAGTTCCTCAGTGTCTGGTGTGCTTGAAGCCAGGGTGCAAACTTGTGAATCGCATAAGATCAAATCGGATGCGATGTATGAATACTCACGCACTAACCGGATGACGTCAATAGGAGTGAGGTGTGTTTCTGGATGAACGGTCGCGTGCGATTGAATCAAGGGGCGCAGGACGCGCTGAGGTTCTGGCAGGAGCGAGCGTTGCTCGCGAAAAGTGAGGGCGTTCGTTCATCGCCCGCTTCACACAAGTCGGCGTCGGCGTCGGCTGAATTGCCCGCCATAATGCTGCGCTTCATGTTTCCCATTCATGCAGGCCGTCCCCGATGTCATTCGCCGAGCTGTTTCTCCTGGGTATTCCCGCTGTCCTGCTGACGGGCATCTCGAAAGGCGGCTTCGGCGGCGCACTGGGTGGCATCGCGGTGCCGTTGCTGGCGCTGATGATGCCGCCGACCCAGGCGGCGGCGATCATGTTGCCGATCCTCTGCATGGCGGATATCACTGGCCTGCGCCGTTTCTACGGAAAGTGGGACCTGCACAACCTGAAGATCATGCTGCCTGGTGCGCTGCTGGGCGTGCTGGCCGGCACCCTGAGCTTCGGCCTGCTCAGCGAGCGGCTGCTCGGCCTGATGATCGGCGGCATTGCCATCGTCTTCTTCCTGCTCAACGTATTGAACGCAGCCGCGACCCAGTCGCCCAGCACGCCGAAGGTGGTCAAGGGCACCTTGCTGTCGGGGATTGCCGGCTTCACCAGCTTCGTTGCCCACGCCGGTGGCCCGCCGATCATGATGTACCTGCTGCCGCAGCAGATGGACAAAGTGCGCTACGTCGCCACGGTGAACTGCTTCTTCCTGCTGACCAACGCCATCAAGCTGGTGCCCTATGCGTTGCTCGGGCAGTTCACCACCACCAGCCTGACTGCCAGCCTGGCCCTGGCGCCAATCGTGGTGGCTGGCGTGTGGCTGGGCATTTGGCTGCAGGGCCGCGTCAACCACACCTGGTTCTACCGCATCGCCTGGGCCGGACTATTGGTGACGGGCATCCAATTGCTCGTGCAGAACTGGTAGACGGCGTTTTGGCACAGGGTTAGCGTTTCGACCTTTACCGGGAAGAAAGGAGTTCTGCCCCATGAGCGATTACCTCCGTCTGAACAAGGCCAACTGGGACCAGCGCGCGCCCTTGCACGCAGCCTCCAGTGGCTACGGTACCGAGTCGTTCGTCAACGATCCCGCGCACCTCTCGAACGTGGTGCGTTTCGACCTGCCGCGCCTGGGCGATATCGCCGGGCTGCGTGGCGTGCATCTGCAATGCCATATCGGCACAGACACGCTTTCCCTTGCGCGGCTTGGCGCACGGATGACCGGCCTCGATTTTTCGCCCGCGTCCCTGGAACAGGGCCGCTTGTTGGCCGGGCGCTGCGGCGCGGAGATCGGCTTCGTCGAGTCGGATGTTTATGCCGCCGATCAGGTGCTGCCGGTCGGTGCATTCGACTTCGTCTACACCGGCATCGGCGCGCTGTGCTGGTTACCGCGCATCGACGATTGGGCCCGCGTCGTGGCCGCGCTGTTGAAACCGGGCGGACGTCTGTTCATCCGCGAAGGGCATCCGGTGCTCTGGGCGGTCAATGAGGCGCGCGAGGATGGCCTGGTGATCGAGTATCCCTACTTCGAACGTCTTGAGCCGATGGTCTGGGACGACGACAGCACCTACGTGGAAACCGATGCGTCGCTGACCGCCACCCGCACCCATGAGTGGAACCACGGGCTGGGCGAGATCATTTCCGCCCTGCTCAGGCATGGCCTGCAGATCACCGCCCTTGAAGAACATGACAGCGTGCCCTGGGAGGCGCTACCGGGACGGATGCGGGTGGACGAGGCAGGCGAGTGGCGGTTGGAAAAAGACCGCTGGCGGTTACCGCTGAGCTACACCTTGCAGGCACTGAAACGAGGGTAGGGCCGCCCGTAATCGCGACTGGAGTCGCCTTCTCCTGAACAAAAAAAGGCCGCCACGGTGCGGTCAACTTACGGGGGGAGGTGGCGACCGTGGCGACTCCAGTTGTCCTCTGCAAGGGGACAGTTTCACGTTAGTTCATGCCAGAAAAAGTGCGTCGGCTTTCCGTCGGGGAAATGGGCTAGATGTAACGCCATTTGTCCGGGATGCCTGGCGTCCGCGGATCGCGGTAGCTGTGAATCAGTCAGTTCTGCACTTGGTTCTCGAATTCCGACCCTTGGTCGGATCAGTCGGGGCGGCGCGCCAGGACTGTCGCACTCAGCCATGGGAGCAGTCAGTCGTAGTCGTCGGGATTCAGCAGGCCGCCCACATTCAGGATCATGTTCAGCTCCGCATTCGACTGCGGAACCGTGACGGGGACGTTGTAGGTCTTCTGATTGAACGGACCGGTCGGGGCTCGCAGCACCTGCCCGTACCTGTTGATCTCCGCCGCTTGATTGGCGTGACCGGCGTACCTGACCTGCGGATCGTGGGTGAACGGATCGACGGTACTGTGCATGTACTGGTTCAGGGTCACTGGATTGCGCCACAACCCGGAGAGATTGTCGCGCCGCACGGTGTGGGGAATGCGGTACATGTTCAACCAGCCGGCGCAGTTGGGGCAGCAGCCCTTGGACGTCGACGTGGCGATGGTCAGGTTCCGGTCGCTCAGGGCGTGCTTGGAAATGTGCTGCTCCACCACCAGGAAGCGGACGATCATCATTTCGGCATGCAGACCGGTGAGGTTGCCCAGCCCGAGTGAGGTATTGGTGATGAAATGCACCACATCCCTGGACGGATCGAAGTCGTAGTACTGCATGACTTCGTCCTGAATATCCGCCAGGTGCCGGGTGAAGGTGAAGCCCTGGGTGGCGATCATGAGGTGCCCGGGCAGATTGCCGACAGCGATGGTCGCGTTCGAGTTGCCGTTGGTGTACCAGCGCTCGAGGTCGTCACAGACGCCTGTCAGCTTGTTTACTTCGTCGGTGATGTTGTTATGGATTTCCTGGGACCAGAGCATTCGCTTGATCAGTGCGCGCTGGACATCCTGCAGGCTCTGCTTTCTGGATGAGTAGTCCATGGTCGGCATCGTCTTTTCCCTCCCTGGCTTTGGCTGTGCAGCGATTGAAACTAGTAGCGCCTGGACTCAACGGCAATGCTCGGGGCTGCTATAAGTCTGGAATGTTCGAGTTGGGGGACTCCAGATGGACGTGGCGGCAATGCTGGGAAGGCGGATTTGGGGAGCCGGGAGCGGGGCGGTTGCACCAGACGGACAGTTCAATCTCCTGCGCTGGTTCTCGCTGGTCAGCCTGGTGATCATCGGCACGGTGGCCATCGGTATCGGCACCGTTTCAACGCGGTTCCTGGTGAGCGAGAGTCTGGAGCGCGACGCCATGCTCTCGGCGCAATTCATCCAGACCCTGGCACTCGGGGAGATGCGCCACCACGGTTTGGAAGGCATGGAAATGGGCGATGTGCTGGTGCCCCATCACTACGGCATGCTCACCCACAGCACTGCGCAGAGCCGCGAACGCGCCCGTTCTGAATTCCTCGATCACCTGTCCCATGTGCCGGATTCTCTGCTGGCCACCATCTTCTCCCCCGATCGTACGGTGATCTGGTCCACCAATCCTGACCTGGTGGGGCAGCGCATCGAGGATGACGATGCGCTCGACGAGGCATTCCAGTCTGGCGGCCGCATTTCCGCCGAGTACCAGGATGTGGAAGAAGGCAGGGTGAAGCAGAAGTTCCTGCGCCCGCCGAAGATGTTCTTCATTGAGAACTACATCCCGCTCACCGACGCCGATGGCGAGGTAAAGGCCATGGTGGAAATCTACAAGGAGCCGGTAGACCTGATCGACCGCGTCAATCGTGGTTACCGGATGATCTGGCTGGCCACCGCCATCGGCGGCCTGCTGATGTATTTCGGGCTGTACTGGATCGTGCGGCGTGCATCGCTGCTTCTCGCGGCGCAACAGGCGCAACTGGTGGCCAACAGTACCTACGTGGGGCTGGGGGAGATGTCATCGGCTGTCGCGCACAGCCTACGCAATCCGTTGGCGTCCATTCGCTCAAGTGCCGAGCTGGCCCAGGAGATGGATGGGCCACAGGTGCGCAAATGCGTCGACGACATCATCACCCAGGTCGACCGCATGTCTGCCTGGGTGCGCGACCTGCTGCTTTGCCTGCGCCCGCTGCAGGGCGATTCGGAGCAGGTGGATCCGATGGAAGTTGTGCACACGACACTCGGTAACTTCGACCACCAGCTGTCGAAGTCGGCCATCGAAGTCGAATTCAGCGATATCGCCACCCCTCGGGTGGTCAGTCATCAGCTGCTGCTCGCCCAGGTGCTCAACAGCGTGGTCGCCAACGCCATCGAGGCAATGCCCAATGGCGGCCGCCTCAGCGTCACCGCGACACCTGACACCAGCGGGGAGTGGCTGCATCTGACGATCAAGGACACCGGCAAGGGCATGTCGCGGCAGCAGGAAATGATGGCCTTCAAGTCCTTCTACACCACCAAGCAGGGCGGCCTGGGCATCGGCCTGATCATGGTCAAGCAGATCATGGAGCGCTTTGGCGGCAAGGCCAGCCTGACCAGTCGCGAGAACGAAGGCACCAGCGTGTGCCTGAGCTTCAAGGTGGCGGAGCACGCCGCCTGAAGCTTCAGCCGAGGAGTTGGCGCAGCTCCTCGGCCATGGACATTGGCTTGAACGCACTGACCCTGGCCCTGCCGGTGTTCCCCAGCGGCACCCAGATTCGCGAGAAGAGCAGGGCGGCCGGCATGCGCAGGGCCTGGCCGAGCACTTCCCGGTAATCCCGTTGTTGCCAGCCGGCACGCAGCATCCACCAATGACTGCGAGTGTGTGCCAGTGGCAGGCGCTGCGTGAGGATGTGCGCGCGTTCGAGCCAGGGCCAGGCGCGCTGAGGATCGCCGGCATCGAGGGCCTGACTGGCTAGCTGGAAGGCCTGGTCGATGGCGATGCTTAGCTCGGTTTTCATGGTGGGCGTTCCTGCGGAGGGATAGTGGACGCAGTGAACACCCTGTAGTTACTTCAAGGTCAAGCGGCTCTTTTGCAGCGACGCATCCATGAATTGAGGGGCAGACCTGCAGTCTGCTTGGCGAATGAATTCGCCCCTGCAACAAACGCCTCAAGGCTGCCGCGCATAACTCTCTGTCAGCATTTCCCACTGATGCCCGTCCGGCTCGTTCCAGTAGACGATGGAGCCGCCATGTTCCTCGTCCACCCTGTGGTCGATCGGTCCGTGAACAGCGCTGCGATAGGCGATGCCCGCCGCCTTGATACGCCCCAGGATCGCCTCGAATTCTTTCGGGCTCACTCGGAAGCAGAAGTGGATCAGCGGAAACGGCTCACCCCATTCATCGAAGTCCAGCGTCAGCCCGTCGTTGACATAGACCGGCACGAACGGACCGATGCTGGTTTCCGACCAGGGCACATCGAGCAGTTCAGCAAGGAGTCTTGCTGAGCGCAGTTTGTCGCGCGCCGGCACCATCAGGTGGTCGAGTTGGATGGCCATGACAATCTCCGTGCAGGTTTGCGCCTTCCTCCCGATCTAACTGCAGCGCAGAAGCGCTACCTCCGCCAATCCGTCTGACGAGGGGGCAGTGCTGCTCGCTGGCGCGCAGGGCAGGGGCCGGGGTGAGGGGAGCAGGTTAGTGCGACAGCCTGTACGGCCTGTGTCAGAGGGTTCCCTTCATCGCGGAACCAGCTAACGCAGGCATAGGCGGCTCATTCGCCTGGGGCAACGTAACTCTCCCAGGCTCATGCCCGGCGGAACTGCTTGCGGTAGGCAGACGGGGAGATCGAGAAGGCTGCTGTGAAATGCCGACGCAGCGACACGGTAGAGCCGAAACCAACGATATCGGCGATGTGCTCCATCGGCTTGTCACTGGTTTCCAGCAGGCGCTGCGCCGCGGACAGGCGATGGCCGAGGAGCCATTGGGTCAGCGTGGCGCCGGTCCTGGCCTTGAAGCGCCGGGTAAAGTTGCGTCGGCTCAATCCTGCGCGACTGGCCAGTTGGTCCAGTCCCAGGGGCTGATCGAGGTGTTCGATCGCCCAGTCCAGGGCCTTGCTCAGCAGGTCGTTGCCAGTGGGCTTGGGCAGCGGCTGCTCGATGTACTGCGCCTGGTCGCCGTTGCGGCAGGGGGCGACCACCAGGCGTCGTGCCACGTTGTTGGCCACTTCGGCGCCGTGGTCCTGGCGCAGCAGGTGCAGGCAACAGTCAATGGCCGCAGCGGTTCCTGCCGAGGTGAGGATGTCGCCGTCGTTGTGGAACAGCGCCTTCTGGTCCAGTTGCACATTGGGGTACTTGCGGGCGAAGTCGCTGCCCCATACCCAGTGGGTGGAAGCCGTGCGTCCATCGAGCAAGCCTGCCTCGGCCAGCACGAAGGCGCCCAGGCACAGGCCCACGATGCGCGCGCCGCGCTGGTGCGCCATGCGCAGGGCCTCGAGGAGGGCTTCCGGCGGCCGCTCATCGGGGTCGCGCCAGGCAGGAATGATCACGGTATCGGCTTGAGCCAGCGCCGACAGGTCGTGTTGCACGGCCACATCGAACCCAGACAGAGTCGGCACAAGGCCGGTTCGCTCACCGCAGATCAGCAGGCGATAGCGGGCCACGCCCAGTCGGGCGAGGTTGTCGCCGAAGACGATGCAGGGCACCGAGAGATGAAACGAACTGATCCCGTCGAACGCGATCACCGCGATGGTGTGCTCTTCCATTGAGTTCCCGGCAGTCATTGATTTGGCCCAAAACGATCACTTGTTGGCTTCCGGCGTGCTTTCGGCCAATGCGTTGCTGCCGGAAGCTTTCACCACTTTCCGGCAATGGCCGGGAAAGAGCGTTGAAGCATACAGACGAGTGAGGCAAAACCATGAGTCACCCAACCATTCGCAACCTGACCGGCGCCGCCGCGCCCGAGTCCATCGACCCGACGCGCAGCGCGTTGCTGCTGATCGACTTCCAGAACGAGTACTTCACCGGCCGCATGCCGCTGCCGGACGGCGAGCGCGCCCTGCGCAATGCCCGGCGCCTCGCTGAGCACGCCGACCAGTCGGGCATTCCGGTATTCCACGTCCAGCATGTGACCCCGGCGGGCAGCCCGATCTTTGCCGAAGACAGTGCCAGTGGCGCCTTCCATCGTGATCTGCAGCCCGCAGCGCAGCACCGGGTGGTGCGCAAGACTTCGGTCAGCGTGTTCCCGACCACCGATCTCGATCAGCAGTTGCGTGATGCGGGCGTCGATACGCTGATCATCGCCGGCTTGATGACCCATGCCTGCGTGGCGGGCGCAGCACGCGATGCGGTGCCCCTGGGGTACTCGGTGCTGGTGGCTGGCGACGCCTGCGCCACCCGCGACCTGGACAGCGGCGATGGCGTCGATCACGCCGCCCTGCACCGCGCTGCGCTGGCGAGCATCGACGACACCTTCGGCGACATCCTCAGCACCGAACAGATCCTGGCGCTACAGCTGCGCTAGTCTCTCGCGCCGCACAGTGAGGGCCGGGCACGGCCTTCACTGCTCGCCACTACGCCTTGCTCTTCGGCTTGGGAGCCGTCTTGCTCCAGCGCCGCTCGATGGCGCCGCTCGATGCTGCCTTCAGCAGCCGCTTGAAGGTCGGGCACTCCGAATGGCTCGGGGCGGGGCAGGCGGCCGCATGGCGCAGGCCATCGCTCATGGCTTCCAGACGCTTGACCAGGGCATCGATCTCATCGGCCTTGGCCGCCAGCAGCTCACGGTCGATGTTCGGTTCGCCGTTGGGCGAGAACATTGAGCGGATCTCATCCAGGGATAAGCCGGCCGCCTGCCCGAGGGAGATCAGTGCCAGCTGGTCAAGGATGCCGGGCGCGAACCAGCGCCTGGTCCCTTGTTGGCTGAGGGATGTGATCAGCCCCTTCTTTTCGTAGTAGCGCAGCGTGGAGGAGGGGAGTCCCGTGCGTCGGGCGACCTCGGCAATGTCCATCTGTAGCCCCTTGACTTGAAGTTGACTTCAACTTGCAGAGTGAGCTCGACACTTCCCGTCGTCAACGAACAAGGGGCTCACATGAACGACATCATCAAGGTGGTCTGCATAGGAATCGGCGCCACCGCCGTCATGGACATCTGGCTGCTCTTTCTCAAGCGCCTGGGCGTTCCATCGCTCAACTTCGCCTTCATCGGGCGCTGGGTTGGCCACCTGCTACAGGGCCGCATCGCTCACGATGCCATTGCCAAGGCAGAACCCATTCCTGGTGAGCTGGCATTGGGCTGGGGTACCCATTACGCCATCGGCATCGGATTCGCGAGCTTGCTGGTGATGCTGGCCGGAACCGACTGGGCGGCCAACCCGACCCTGCTGCCTGCCGTACTGGTGGGCATGGGTACGGTCGTCGCGCCGTTGCTGGTGATGCAGCCGGCCATGGGTGCGGGCTTCTTCGCAAGCAAAACCCCAACGCCACTGAAGAACTGCCTGCGCAGCCTCGCCAACCACAGCGTCTTCGGCCTGGGGATGTTCCTCGCCGCCATCCTGGTGGACGGGATCGTCCGCTGATTTCCACCCTCGTCACCCCATCACGTGGAGCCGCACTTCATGAAAAAACTTGCCGTCATCTACCACAGCGCCCATGGGCACACTGAACACATTGCCCGGCAGATCTGCGAAGGCGCCCAGGACATGACCAATACCGAAGTCCACCTGCTCAGGGCGGACGACCTCGCCACGGCGCCTGATCAACTGTTGCAATTCGATGGATTCGTCCTGGGCTCGCCCACCTATTTCGGCGGCGTTTCCGGGGTCTTCAAGACGTTCATGGATGCCACAGGGCCGCTTTGGCGTGCCCAGAAACTGAAAGGGCGCCTGGCAGCCGGCTTCACCGTGTCGTCACTGGCGGCAGGCGATAAACAGTCGACCTTGATGGCGCTGTTCGTCTTCTCCATGCAGCACGGCATGCTTTGGGTGGGCAATCCCATCCTGCCAGAGCAGCACGCGGGTGTTCCTTACCAAGAAGCTGCCAACCGACTGGGTTCCTGGTCGGGTCTCATGGCCCAGTCCAGTCACTCGGCACCAGCCGACCAGTTCGCGCCGGGAGATGTGAAGACCGCAAGAATGTTCGGCCGGAACGTCGCCGAGGCCCTTCACCGGCTGAACGTGGAGGCAGTGTCATGATTCCCCGCCGTTTCGCCCCGCTGCTGTTCGGCCTGATCCTTTCCGGGCTCATGTCCCTGCTGGTGTCCGGCATCTCCACCTGGCGCGCCGCCGGGCCGGTGCCGGACTTTCCCGCGCTCTGGCTCGGTGCCTGGCTCATGGCCTGGCTGGTCGCCTTTCCCGTGGTGCTGCTGGTGTCGCCAATGGCGCGCCGGCTGGTGGAGGTGTTGGTAGGGAGGGGCTGAAGCACGTCACGAGGGCGTAGATTGAGTCGGGCGGCGTTCCGCGAGCGAAGCGAAACCCAACGCCTGGCGGATTGGCCCGCCTCAATTCAACCGATACTTCGCCAGCTCATCCTTGGTCAGCACGCGCATGCGCGTCGGCTCGATGCTGTTCATCTCGTCCAGCAGGCTCAGGGGGACGTTCATGTCCCTGAGGTAGGCGGTCGGGCTGTAGCCGACGCCGGTGGGGGCTGCGAGGGCGGAGTCGCCGTGGGGGAAGTAGGGGCGGTGCAGGCCCACGTAGCCGCGTACGGTCCTGGTGCGACCGGCGGCCAGCAGGTAGACGCAAGTCCCCTGGCACACACCGTCGGTGGGCACCATCACGTCGAATCCGGTTTCCCGCAGCAACCGGCCCATGCGGATGGCTTCGGTGACGCTGCCGCCGATGCTGTCCAGCAGCGCAAGCTTGCGGTCGAACTTGCCGGGGTTGGCACGCAGGCCCTTCATCAGCGCTTCGTAGTCACCGGGGGCGATGTCTTCCGAAACCTGCACGGCGAGTATCCGGCCCGCCTTGGTGTTCTGGACGGGCTGGACTTCCACCTTGGCGAAGGTGGCGGCCGAGCAAAGGGTGGCAAGGCAGAAGACGACGGCCCGGATTGCGGTACGGCTCATGGAGCAGGCTCTTTCTGGGGAACGGTTGGCGACGGTCGGAGAAGATACCGAAAAAAGGTGCCAAGTCTCCATATGACTTGAAAAGGGGCGTTCGTCGGGCGGGCAATCAGGGGGGATGAGGGGAAATTGCGGCAATATATGAGAGGCATTATCATTCGCGACTTTCTGTTTCCGGCTTCTCCCAATCCCCTAGATGCGCAAGCGCGAACACGGATTCTTCGAACATTATGAAGAGCTCATCGGCACCTGGACCCGCCGACTGAGAAGCCGCCATCGCGCCGAGGATTTCGCCCACGATGCATTCGTCCGGGTGCTGGAGACCGAGCAGGAAAACGTCAAGCAGCCCCGTGCCTACCTCCACCAGACGACCCGCAATATTGCGGTCGACCATTTCCGCCGCGAGGAACGCCGCGCCCAACTGGAGGTGGGCATCGCAGGTGACGGCGATGAGTCGAAGGATGATCCCGAATCCTATATGCACGCAGTCCAGTTGGCGGATTCCATCGAAAAGGCCCTGGCCGAATTGCCGGTGAACTGCCGCCAGGTGTTCGTCTGGCAGAAGCTCGAAGGGCTGAGCCAGGCCGAGATCGCCGAGCGCCTGGGGTTATCCAGGAACATGGTCGAGCGGTATATGATCCGCACCATTCGTCACCTGCGTGAGCGCCTGGATTTGAGCGCCACATGAACCGGAACCACCCCACAGGGCATCAAGCCCCGAGCCATGGACACCAACCGCAGCCTGATTCCCGCCATC
Organism: Pseudomonas sp. DY-1; assembly: GCF_003626975.1. Classification (NCBI taxonomy): domain Bacteria; kingdom Pseudomonadati; phylum Pseudomonadota; class Gammaproteobacteria; order Pseudomonadales; family Pseudomonadaceae; genus Pseudomonas; species Pseudomonas sp. DY-1. Next base: position 943,038 of record NZ_CP032616.1, read on the forward strand.
TGGATGGCAGCCTGATGAAGCAAGCCGATTCCGCCGACTGCAAGGTGCGCGATGAAGCCGCCCGGTGGTTCAGTCGCAACCGCGACCCCGAGCAGGGCATCGACGAACGCCGCCTCTTTGAATCCTGGCTGGCGGCGGATGCGTCGCACCGATCCGAGTACCGCCTGCTGGAACGGATGTGGATCGCCGTCGATCTGATTCCCGAGCAACGCTTGCGTGAGTTCTGCACCGCAGAAGTCCGACCTCTACCGGTGCGGTCGCGCCGGCGCTTCCTGCAAGGCACGCTTGCCGCAGCGGCCAGTGTGGTGCTGGCGGGCGGCGCGACCTACGTTTTCGATCCGTTCTCGTTACGGGGCGAAAGCTACGCAACCCAATTAGGCGAACGCCGCCAGGTCACCCTGGCCGACGGCTCGACCCTCGACCTCAATGGACGCACCCGTATCACCGTTATCTACAGCGCAGACCGCAGGCTGGTGCGCCTGGAGGCCGGCGAAGCGATGTTCGGCGTGACGCCGGACAAGGCACGCCCCTTCGTGGTCGAGGCCGGAGCAGGTCGCGTCACCGTCACCGGCACTCGTTTCAATGTTCGCCGGGATGCGTCAGGCGTGCGCGTGGCCGTGGAGTCGGGGCGAGTGCTGGTCGTGGGCGAACAGGGCGAGGCCAGCCGTCCCCTGCTGGGCGGTGACGGGGTCCGGGTGGCGGCAGATGGCGTGGTCGGGCCTGTGCAGCGCATCGATATCGCGAGCATTACCGCCTGGCGCGAGGGCAAGCTGATCTTCAATGACGTGCCGCTCGCAGAAGTGGCGCAAGAGGTGTCCCGTTACCGGGAACTACCCCTGAGGGTTGTGCCGGAAGTGGCCGATTTGCGCTTCTCCAGCGTGTTCCGCGCCGATGATACAAACGCCTTGCTGGCGGCCCTTCCGCGCATCCTTCCGGTCAAGGTCAGGACCCTGCCTGACGGTTCAAGCGAAATAATTCCGTTTTAGATTCAGGTTTTTCTTCTGTCGTTCGTCTTCTCGTCCGACTCTTTGCGCCCAGTGAAGTGCAGGGCGCTTTCTTTCAGGACCGGACGAACGTGAACAACGAAGTAACGCAACAAGCTGTGTCGCCAGATTCCTCCCGCAAGACTCCCCGCACACAACGCTGGCTGCCCCTGAGCCTGGCCATCGCCCTGGCTGTCGGCAGCCTCGGCGCTGAAGCTGCCGAGCGCACTGAAGTCCATATTCCCGCGCAATCCCTGGCCGGGGCCCTGGGGCAACTGGGCAAGCAGACGTCGCTACAGCTGTTCTTCAGCCCTGACCTGGTGGCCGGCAAGCAGGCTCCCGCAGTGGATGGCAACCTGCTGCCGGAAGAAGTCCTCGCGACCTTGCTGCAAGGCAGTGGCCTGACCTTCGACCTCACCGACGGTACCGCCATCCTGCGTCGCGTCTCCAGCGAAGAGCAGGGCGCTTCGGCGATGGAACTGCCAGCTTCGAGCATCACCGTCGTAGGTGACTGGTTGGGTACTGCCGAAGATGCCGTGGTGCAGAACCATCCCGGAGCCCGCACCGTGGTGCGCCGCGAGGCGATGGTCGAGAAGGGCGCAATGAACGTGCGTGACGCCTTGCGCGCGGTACCCGGCGTGCAGGTCCAGGAGTCCAACGGTACCGGCGGCAGCGATATTGCCCTCAACCTCGGGGTGCGCGGCCTGACTTCGCGTCTTTCCCCGCGCTCCACTGTACTGATCGACGGTGTGCCGGCCGCCTTCGCTCCCTATGGCCAGCCGCAGCTGTCGATGGCACCGATCTCCATCGGTAACCTCGACAGCATCGACGTGGTCCGGGGCGCTGGCTCCGTGCGCTATGGCCCGCAGAACGTTGGCGGCGTAATCAACTTCGTGACCCGCGCCATCCCGGAGAAGTTCTCCGGCGAAGTCGGCACCACCATGGAAGACACCGCCCACGGTGGCTGGAAGTACCTCAACAACGCTTTTCTCGGCGGTACCGCCGACAACGGCATCGGCGCCGCGCTGCTCTACTCGGGCGTGAACGGTGACGGTTACCGCGACGGCAACAACAACAACGACATCGACGACGTCATGCTCAAGACCCACTGGGCGCCTACCGAGCAGGACGACATCTCGCTGAACTTCCATTACTACGATGCCACCGCCGACATGCCGGGCGGCCTCACCCAGGCGCAGTACGATGACAACCCATTCCAGTCCGACCGCGACTGGGATGACTTCAGTGGCCGTCGCAAGGACGTCTCGCTGAAGTACCTGCGCCAGATCGACGACGTCACCCAGTTCGAAGTCCTGACCTACTACAGCGACAGCTTCCGTGGCAGCCATATCGCCAGCCGCGACAAGGCTTTCCTGAGCTCCTTCCCGCGCAGCTACTACACCTACGGCTTCGAGCCGCGTGTTTCGCGCATCTTTTTCGCCGGTGACAGCACTCACGAAGTGGGTGTTGGCTATCGCTACCTGAAGGAAGCCATGCACGAAGAGACCAGCCGCGTGCGTTTGGTGAACAACGTGCCGACGCCCACTACCGGCCCATCGGCAGACGGTCACGTCTACCAGGACCGCACCGGTGGAACCGAGGCCAATGCCTTCTACATCGACGACAAGATCGATGTCGGCAACTGGACCATCACCCCCGGAGTGCGCTTCGAGAGCATCAACACCGACTGGCATGACCGCCCGGTGCGCGGCACCAACGGTGTGCCGGTGCAGGAGAAGAACCGCAGCAAGGATTACAACGAGCCGCTGCCGGCTATCAGCGTGATGTATCACCTCTCCGATGCCTGGAAGCTGTTCGCCAACTACGAGACCTCGTTCGGCAGCCTGCAGTATTTCCAGATCGGCCAGGGCGGCATCGGCGACAGTACTGCCAATGGCCTGGAGCCTGAGAAGGCCAAGACCTACGAGGTCGGTACACGTTACAACGGCGACACCTGGGGCGGCGAAGCGACGCTGTTCTACATCGACTTCGACCATGAGCTGCAGTACATCAGCAACGACGTGGGCTGGACCAACCTGGGCGCCACCAAGCACCAGGGCCTGGAATTGTCCGGCCACTACAACCTGGATGAACTGCTTTCCGGCCTGAGCCTGACCGGCACCTACACCTTCACCCGTGCCACCTACGAAGGCGACATCCCGGGCTTCAAGACCCGTGACCTGCCGTTCTACTCGCGTCATGTGGCCAACGTCGGCCTGCGTTACCAGGTCGATCGCTGGACCTACAACTTCGACGGCTACGCCCAGTCCGGCCAACGCGCACCGGGCACCGGTATCGATGCCAACGGCAACTTCACCGGCGACTACATCACTGAACCGACCGCCGATGGCCAGTTCGGCGACATCCCCGGCTACGTGACCTGGAGCGCCCGCGGTGCCTATGACTTTGGCGAACAGCTGTCCAACCTGAAGCTGGGTGTGGGGGTGAAGAACATCTTCGACAAGCAGTACTTCACCCGTTCCAGCGACAACAACGCGGGCATCTACGTCGGCCAGCCGCGCACCTGGTACATCCAGGCCAGCGTAGGGTTCTGACGCGAGGGCATTAATCTCCTGTGGGGCGATTTCAATCGCGAGTGAACTCGCTCCCACAGTAGAACCCGTGCTCTAGCCAGTCTGCGTCGAGCAACTCCCTCCTCAAACCGTTGGGCAGACCTTTGGTCTGCCTGGCGAATGAATTCGCCCCCACCGGAAATCCATCCCCCAGCCGGTCTCAGTCCCAATCATCCGGCTTCTTGTCCTTGCTCGGCGCCTTGTCGCTGATGCGTTTCACGTCTGCCGCCGGAACCTGCTCCGGCGGCTGGCTCGGGCCCTGGGGTTTGGGCGCGGGCGTGCGTACGTTGGGGTCGCTGTTCATCACGGGCACCTCCGGTTTCTCTGTCTCGTAAGCCCAGCACATGGTGGCGTATCGCGCTGGCCACTGGTCGCCCGGCGGGTTTCATCGGCTGGACGCTGCCTTTGCCAAGGCAGGGCCTAGACTGGAAGCCATCGCCACAAGGAGGCAGGGCCATGAGCAGCAACGTTGACCTGAACCAGCGACCACCCTACGACCCGGTGATCGAGACCATTGCGGACTACGTGCTGAATTACCGGGTGGAGTCTGCGGAGGCGCTGGACACGGCCCGCAACTGCCTGATGGACAGCCTCGGTTGCGCACTGATGGCATTGCGCTTTCCCGAGTGCTCCAAGTTGCTCGGACCACTGGTCGAAGGTACCCAGGTTCCCCAGGGTGCAAGGGTGCCGGGCACCGCCTACCGGATGGACCCGGTCAAAGCGGCCTGGGACCTTGGCGCGATGATCCGTTGGCTGGACTTCAACGACACCTGGCTGGCAGCGGAGTGGGCGCACCCGTCCGACAACCTGGGTGGCATCCTTGCGGTGGCCGACCACCTGTCGCAAAGGCGCGTGGCCAGGGGCGAGTCGCCGCTGAGCATGCGCCTGGTGCTGGAGGCCATGGTCAAGGCCCATGAGATACAGGGCGTCATGGCCCTGGAGAATTCCTTCAACCGCGTCGGGCTGGATCACGTGGTGCTGGTCAAGCTGGCGTCCACCGCGGTCTGCGCCTGGTTGATGGGCGCCAGTCGCGAGCAGATGCTCTCGGCCATCTCCCATGCCCTGGTGGATGGCCAGGCCCTGCGCACCTACCGCCATGCGCCAAATGCCGGTTCGCGCAAGTCGTGGGCGGCGGGTGATGCCACCAGTCGGGGAGTACGCCTGGCCGATATCGCCATGCGGGGCGAGATGGGTGTCCCCGGCGTGCTCAGTGCACCCCAATGGGGCTTCTACGACGTGTCCTATAGCCACACCAACAAGGACCTGGCCACCAAGCCACTGGAAAAACACCACTTCAGCCTGCCGCAGGCGTTTGGCAGCTACGTGATGGAAAACATCTTGTTCAAGGTCAGCTATCCCGCCGAATTCCACGGCCAGACAGCCTGCGAAGCGGCGGTGCGGTTGCACCCCCTGGTGCGCAATCGCATCACGGAGATCGACCGCATCGTCATCACCACCCAGGAATCGGCCATTCGCATCATTTCCAAGGAAGGCGCCCTGGCCAACGCAGCCGACCGCGACCATTGCCTGCAGTACATGACTGCGGTTGCCCTGGCCTACGGCGACCTGACGGCCGAGCACTACGAAGATGACTTCCACCAGTCCCATCCGATCATCGACCGCCTGCGCGAATGCATGGAGGTGGTCGAAGACCCACGTTACAGCCGTGAGTACCTGGAGGCGGACAAGCGGTCCATCGCCAATGCCGTGCAGGTTTTCTACAAGGACGGCCGTCACACCGAGAAGGTGGAGGTTGAGTACCCCATGGGCCATCGTCGCCGGCGCAATGAGGGCATGCCGTTGCTGGAAAACAAGTACAAGGCCAGCCTGGCGACCCGCTTTGCCCCCCATCGCTGCGCGCAAATCCTGACCTTGTGCAAGGACCAGGCGGCCCTGGAGGCGATGCCGGTCGACCGTTTCGTGGAACTCTTCGTTGGCTAGATGACCCAGTGTGAAGGGAGCCCGGACCGGAACTCCCTGGCGGGGCTCGCCGGTTATTCACCTGCGAGGCTCCAATGCAGTCGCATCAATCGTCGTAATGGTCGCGCCCGCGGCACACCTTTTCCTTGTCGAAGACTTCTCTGGACGCGTCGATGCGTACCCGACAGGGACCGTCACGGTAGTCGCGGTGCCAGTCGCCACGGCGCCAGGTCTTGCCGCGTCCGTCCGGGCAGCGGATGACCTTCCGGTAGTAGCCGCGGTCGGTAATCTCCTTCACCCGGCAGGGGCCGTCGCGGTAGTGCTCGACCCGGCCATCATCCCTGTCCCGTCTGTGGTCGGCCTGGGCACTCTGCACGGTGCCGGCAAGGGTTGCGACCAGAATGAACACACCCACTAGCGGGCCTGTTTTCATTGCTTTACCTCGATTCCGATACGACTGGAGTTGGCCAGTGACCACGCGCTCATCGCGATACTCGACCTGGCGACGATTAAGACCGCGCGGCGGCAGTTTTGCTCCGTGGTGCAGCGCGTCCGAACGAGGTACGGGGGAGGGTGGTCATACCTATACTTATGGAACCTGGGCCGACTGGCCCACGGGGCGGGCAAACCTTCATGAGCGCTGCGCAAGTTCCCCTTGGAATCCGAGTGGAACAGGTGCCCGGCAGGCTCCTCGGAACCCCGGGTATGCTGCTTTCGATGTTGATCGTCATCCTTGCGCTGACGCTCGGCGGGTGCGCGTCGAAACCGGTACCACCTCCGGTGGTGGTCTCCCAGGCCACCTGGCGACAAGTTGACCGGGACATCGCAGCCGCCTCGCTTGCCGCCACCAGCCAGGCCCGTCGCTACGCCCAGGACTCCATGGATCACTGGATGGACCTGATCTACCAGCGAACCGATAGCGAGTTCCTCCCCTGGTTCTCCAGTTTCTGGACCCGCAAGTGGCTGAGCATGAAAGTGGGCTGGTATCGCCTGAGCTCTGACGGCGAACGGGAACAAACGGTGAACCGGCTGGCCGCCTACCTGCAGGAGGAATACGACGAGCAGGTGCTGCAGCCGGTTGCCCGCGAACTGGATCCGGACGACATCATGGAGCAGACCACGCGTACCTACGTCCAGCAGCTCGACGAACGCCTGCAACTGATACCCCAGCGTTTCGGCGTGCCCGGCGACCAGTTCAACCAGCATTTACAGCAGATCCCGGCCATCGAAATGGCGCCTCCGGGCAAGAGTGCCTCCCTCTACCAGGTCCTTAGGGCTGACCCGCTGGAGGAACTGCCGGCCTATGCCTCGCTCATGGACCGGATTCGCAATGCGCCGAGCGGCGCCGGCGCCTGGACTACCGACGACGGGTTGTCGCGCATCACTCGCGACACCAGCGCGCAGCTGGAGTCGGAATTGGCTACCAGCGGTGCCGCCAGTGTCGTCACCAGCTTCATGGGGCGAGTCGCGGGGCCTGTGTTGTCCCTTGGCTTCACTGGTATCAGCGCCATGCTCCACGAGGAAGGGCGGGCTGATCGTGAAGCCACCTTGCGCAAGAGCCTCAACGAAGCCTTCGACGAAGAATGGCTGGAGATGATGCGCAATCCGGAAGTGGGTGTGATGGCCGGGGTGATCCACTTGTCCGGGCAGGTGGAAGGCAGCCTGACGCAAATCAGGACCCAGCCCATCCAGTTCCAGCCGCTGCCGCGAGTGATGCCTGCCGAGTAAACTGCCAATTCGTCGGCCGGGGGCTGGCGCTACTCCCTGGATTCCACCTGTCGAACACCGATTGCACCACTGAGTTTCGCGGCGCGACCGGTGCTTTTCCGCTGCGCGGTTGTGCCTGTCACGAAATGCGAAGCAGCTGACGCCCTATGAGAAGCAGCCGCAGGGGGGGATGCCTAGAGTCCAATCCATGGGTCCGTGACCCGACTACAAGAATCCAGATTGGAGATAAGGCATGGCCAAAGCGGTTCGGTTTTATGAAGCTGGGGGGCCGGAAGTACTTCGTTATGAAGAGGTCGAGGTTGCTGATCCTGGTCCGGGCGAAGTTCGTATTCGCCACGTCGCCGTGGGCCTGAACTACGCCGACACCTATTTCCGCAACGGTACCTATCCCATTCCGCTGCCCAACGGCATTGGCGTCGAAGCCGCCGGTGTGGTCGTGGCGGTCGGCGCGGGCGTGACCAATGTCGCCCTGGGCGACCGGGTCACCTACACCGGCTTCCTGAACACCCTCGGCGCCTACAGCACCGAGCGCCTGGTGTCTGCCGCGCCGCTGATCAAGCTGCCCGAGACCATCGCCTTCGAAACCGCCGCGGCCATGACCATGCGCGGTCTGACCTCCGCCTACCTGATGCGTCGCATCTACGACTTCAAGGAAGGCGACAGCATCCTCCTGCATGCCGCTGCCGGCGGTGTCGGCCTGATCGTCTCGCAGTGGGCGAAGCTGCTCGGCTTGACCGTGATCGGCACCGTGTCCACCGAGGCCAAGGCGGAAGTCGCCCGCTTCCATGGTTGCGATCACGTTATCAACTACAGCGAAGAAGACATCGCCCAGCGTGTGCGTGAACTGACGGGTGGCCGCGGCGTCGACGTCGTGTTCGACAGCGTGGGCAAGAACACCTTCAACGCGTCCCTGGATTCGCTCCGCCGCCGCGGCCTGCTGGTGTGCGTCGGTACTGCGTCGGGTCCCGTACCAGCCTTCGATCCGGTCCTGCTGGCCATGAAGGGTTCGCTGTTCGTCACCCGTCCGGCCCTGGCCGACTACATTGCCGACCCGGCGGAGAAGGCTGAGCTGGTGGGCGAGCTGTTCGATCACGTCGGCAGCGGTCGCATCAAGATCGATATCAACCAGCACTACGCGCTGGAAGATGCGGTCCAGGCCCATCGGGATCTTGAATCGCGCAAGACCACCGGTTCGTCCATCTTCGTCATCTGAGGTCGCTGGCCATGAAAGTCGAGCAACTTACTTGCGCCATCGGCGCCGAAATCAGCGGTGTGAACCTGGGCGATGCTTCCCGTGACGACGGCCTGTTCGCCGAAATCAAGGCGCTGCTGCTCAAGCACAAGGTGCTGTTCCTGCGCGACCAGAAGATCAGTCGTGCCGAGCACGTGGCCTTCGCCCGCCGCTTCGGCGAGCTGGAAGACCATCCGGTGGCCGGCAGCGATCCGGAACACCCGGGCCTGGTCCGTATCTACAAGGACCCGGATCAGCCCAACGACCGCTACGAGAACGCCTGGCACACCGATGCCACCTGGCGCGACGCACCGCCCATGGGCTGCGTGCTGCGCTGCGTGGAGTGCCCGCCGGTCGGTGGCGACACCATGTGGGCGAACATGGCGTTGGCCTACGAAAAGCTGCCTGAAGACGTGAAGCAGCGTATCGAGGGCCTGCGCGCCCGCCACAGCATCGAAGCGAGCTTCGGTGCGGCCATGCCCGCCGAGAAGCGCCTGGCGCTCAAGGCCATGTACCCGGACGCCGAGCATCCGGTGGTGCGCATCCACCCGGAAACCGGCGAGAAGGTGCTGTTCGTCAATGCCTTCGCCACCCACTTCACCAACTTCCACACGCCTGAGCGCGTGCGCTACGGCCAGGACTACAGCATGGGCGGCAGCGACCTGCTGCGCTACCTGGTCAGCCAGGCCTACATCCCGGAATACCAGGTGCGCTGGCGCTGGCAGAAGAACAGCGTGGCGATCTGGGACAACCGCTCTACCCAGCATTACGCCGTGATGGATTACCCGCCCTGCGTTCGCAAGATGGAACGCGCCGGAATCATCGGCGACAAGACTTTCTGACCACTGATCCGTCCGGCCGGAACTATCCGGCCGGGGTCCCCTGAACAAGAACTTACCGAGGACACCCACCATGCAATTCTTCGACGATTCCCTGCACCCTGAAAATATGGAAAAGGTGGTCATCACCGTGGCGCCCTATGGCCCCGAGTGGATGCCGGCAGACTTCCCGGAAGACATCCCGGTGACCATGGACGAGCAGGTCCAGAAAGCCGTCGATTGCTATGAAGCGGGCGCCACTGTGCTGCACCTGCACGTGCGTGAACTCGATGGCACCGGCTCCAAGCGCCTGTCCAAGTTCAATGAACTGATCGCCGGTGTGCGTGAAGCCGTGCCGGACATGATCATCCAGGTGGGCGGCTCCATCTCCTTCGCCCCCGAGGGCGAAGGTGAAGCAGCCAAGTGGCTGTCCGACGACACCCGCCACATGCTGGCCGAACTGACTCCGAAGCCGGACCAGGTCACCGTGGCCATCAACACCACCCAGATGAACATCATGGAGCTGCTCTATCCGGAGTACCTGAAAGGCACCTCCCTGGAGAACCCGGTCTACCAGGCCGCCTACAGCGAAATGACCGTGCCTGCCGGCCCGGCCTGGGTCGAGGAACACCTCAAGCGCCTGATGGCCAACGGCATCCAGCCGCACTTCCAGCTCACCGGCATGCATGCTCTGGAAACCCTCGAGCGCCTGGTGCGCAAGGGTGTCTACAAGGGTCCGCTGAACCTGACCTGGATCGGCATTGGTGGCGGCTTCGATGGCCCCAACCCGTTCAACTTCTTCAACTTCATTCACCGCGCCCCGAACGGTGGCACCCTCACCGCCGAGTCGCTGCTGAAGAACGTCCTGCCGTTCAACACCATGGCGCTCGCGATGGGCCTGCACCCGCGTGTCGGCATCGAGGACACCATCATCGACCAGCACGGCAAGCGCTTCTCGTCCGTGCAGCAGATCCAGCAGACCGTGCGCATCGCCCACGAACTGGGTCGCGAAATCGCGTCCGGCAAGGAAGCGCGCGAGATCTACAAGATCGGCGTCGAGTACAAGGACGTGGAAGAGACCCTGCGCATGAACGGTATGGCACCGAACCGCCAGCCGGGTCAGAAACACGTGCCCATGCGTACCTGACCGGCGTAGCCAGAAGGGCCGGCCCACAAAGTCGGCCCCGGCGGGGCGCTAACCGCGCTTCCGCCAGCTAGCGTGACAAAAACAACTACACGCACAGATTCAAGGTAACCGCGATGGCCTTTCATTCCGCTGCCACCGCCGATTTCGATCAATCGGCCGTGCACGTCCCCCGCACCTACGCCTGGGTAGTCTTCGCCCTGACGTTCGGCCTGCTGATTTCCGACTACATGTCGCGGCAGGTGCTCAACGCAGTATTCCCGCTGCTCAAATCCGAATGGACGCTCACCGATTCCCAGCTTGGCCTGCTCAGCGGCATCGTCGCGCTGATGGTGGGGCTGCTGACTTTCCCGCTATCGCTTCTGGCGGACCGCTGGGGGCGAGTGAAGAGCCTGGTGTTGATGGCCATGCTCTGGAGCCTGGCAACTCTGGGTTGCGGCCTGGCGAAGAACTACGAGCATATGTTCATCGCCCGCTTCCTGGTGGGCGTGGGCGAGGCGGCCTATGGCAGTGTCGGCATCGCAGTGGTGCTGTCGGTGTTCCCCCGCGAGATGCGCGCCACCATCACTGGCGCCTTCATGGCCGGTGGCATGTTCGGCTCGGTACTGGGCATGGCCCTGGGCGGCGTCCTGGCACAACACCTGGGTTGGCGCTGGTCCTTCGCCGGCATGGCGGTCTTCGGCCTGGCGCTGGCGCTGGTCTATCCGCTGGTGGTCAAGCAGTCGCGCATCGGTAGTCCGCTGCCGGCGCCGAGCGCAACGGACGAGTTCCCTTGCCGCCGCCCACTGAAAACCCTGTTCGCCAGCCGCTCGGTGATCGCCGCCTACGTCGGCAGCGGCTTGCAGCTGTTCGTCGGTGCAGCGGTGATGGTGTGGTTCCCCAGCTACCTCAATCGCTACTACCAGATGGGCACCGACAAGGCCGGTGCTGTCGCGGCCATCATCGTGCTCACCGGCGGTGCCGGCATGATCGTCTGCGGCATTCTCAGTGATCGCCTGTGCCGCAATGCCCCGGACCGCAAGATCGCCCTGGCCATCGCCTACTGCCTGATCAGTTGCGTGCTGCTGTCGGTGGCCTTCCAGATGGCACCCGGCGTACCACAGTTGGTAACCATCGCCCTGGCCATGCTGGTGGCGACCGGCACGTCCGGCCCAGCCGGCGCCATGGTCGCCAACCTGACCCACTACTCGATCCATGGCACCGCGTTCGCCACCCTGACTTTGGCCAACAACCTGCTTGGCCTGGCGCCCGGACCCTATGTCACTGGCGTACTGGCCGACCACTTCGGCCTGGATCGCGCCTTCCAGTTGATTCCGTTGATCAGCATCGCAGCGGCCCTGGTGTTCTGGTACGGCAAGCGCCACTACCAGAAGGACATTCAGAAGCTCTCGCCGCTGATGGCAAGTGAGGAACGTTAATGAAACCGCTGTTGGTCGAAATGACTTTCGACTTTATCTGTCCCTGGTGCCTGATCGGCAAGCGCAACCTGGAGAAGGCTCTGGGCCAACTCTCCGCGACGCGGCTGGATGTCGCCGTCGAGCTTCGCTGGAAAGGCGTACAACTGCTGCCTGACCTGCCGGCCCAGGGTGTGCCCTTCATGGAGTTCTACCTGCAGCGGCTCGGCAGTGAGGAGATGGTGCGCGCGCGCCAGGAACAGGTACGGGAAGCCGCCTACCACGCTGACGTGGATGTGGATCTGCAACGCATCGCGACCATGCCCAACACCGCCAACGCGCACCGCCTGCTGGCGCTGGCCACGGAGCAGGGCAGTGCGCGTCAGGTCGACGCATTGCTGGAGCGCCTGTTCGCCAGCTACTTCCAGAACGGCGAGGACATTGGCAGCAGCGAGCTGTTGCTGCGCCTGGCCAGGCAATGCGGCTTCGATCCGCGTCGCCTCGAAGCGGTGCTGTTCGACGATGGTCGTCCCTTTGTCGGGCGTGAGGTGGTTCCGGCGAACCAGGCCGTGCCGTCCTTCACGATCGACGAGCGCCCGTCCCTGGCCGGTGCCCAGCCGCCATGGTTGATGCTGGCCCAGTTGCAACGGGCACTGGAGCTGCGTCCGCTGGCGGAGGCCCGTCGGGCATGAGCCAGTGTGTGGAAGTACCCGCGGAAAAGTTGCCGCCCGTGGGTGGGCGCAGTCTGTTTCGCCATGACGGCAAGTCGCTGGTGCTGTTCAACCAGAACGGCGAGATCTACGCCATCGACGAAGGCTGCCCACACAACGGCGCCTCGTTGTTCAGCGGTCGGCTGGAGGGGCGTCTGCTGCGCTGCCCGGCCCACGGCCTGCGCTTTGACCTGGCCACCGGGTGCGTCCCTGGCGTGAGCGGTTTTGGTGTTGCCACCTATGCGGTGGAGCTGCAGCAGGGCCGTTGTTTCATCGATCTATCGCGGCCGCGTCCGCAGGAATCAATCGTATGTCTGCAACAGCAATAACCGCGCTGGGATCGCGCACACGGGTTCTGATGCCCGGTGTGATCGTCAGCGCCGTGGTCGCCGCGGCGGCCACCTTCCTTTCCGAGCACTACGGTGCTCCGGTGATGCTCTTCGCCCTCTTGCTGGGTCTCGCGGTGAACTTCCTGGCGACCGACGGCGCATGCAAGCCCGGCATCGAGTTCACCGCCCGCGAAGTACTGCGGGTTGGCGTGGCACTGTTGGGCATCCGCATCACCCTGGAACAGATCGCGTCGCTCGGCTGGCAACCAGTCGCCATGGTGGTGGCACTGGTGGTGGTTACCATCCTCGTGTCAGTCGCAGTGGCGCGTCTGCTTGGCTTCAATAGCCTGTTCGGCCTGCTCACCGGCGGCGCCACTGCCATCTGTGGCGCTTCGGCAGCCCTGGCCCTGGCGGCGGCACTGCCCAGCCACCCGCAGAAGGAACGCGCGACGCTGTTCACCGTGATTGGCGTATCGGCACTGTCCACCCTGGCGATGATCCTCTACCCGATGATTGCCGAGGTCCTTGGGCTCTCGCCATTGCATGCCGGTTTCTTCATCGGCGGCACCATTCACGACGTGGCCCAGGTAGTGGGCGCTGGCTACAGCATGTCCCACGAAACCGGCGACAGCGCCACCGTGGTCAAGCTGATGCGCGTAGCGATGCTGCTGCCGGTGATTGTCTGCGCCGCCATGATCACTCGCATGCGCGGCGCCGAGCCGGGCAGCAAGCGGCCGCCGCTGCTGCCCTGGTTCGCGGTGGGTTTCGTGATCCTGGCCGCGATCAACAGCACGGGTGTGATTCCGCCGATGGTGCAAGAAGCCGGCAACGAACTGTCGCGCTGGTGCCTGGTGATCGCCATCAGTGCCCTGGGCATGAAAACCCAACTCAAGGACCTGGCCTCGGTAGGCATCAAGCCAATCCTGCTGATGGTCGGGGAAACCGCGTTCCTCGCCGCCCTGGTGCTGGCAATGCTGCACTGGGGGTTCTGAAGCTTTACTCCTGCTCCCGTGAGGGGGTCATCGATGCCTGCCACAGCGGGCTTTCACCGCGCCGAAGTCTTTTGCGACGGACTTCGTAGCGCGGTTTTTTTTTGGCGTGAAGGGGTGAATGCAGGGAGGCATTCGCCCCTTTTTTTCATTGGGCGGCTGGGGCAGTTGGCGTGGGAGCGAGCGCCGCTCGCGAAGTCCAATACGGGGCTCTCGGGAAACGTTGGGCTTCGCTGCGCTCTGCGCCAACCTACAGAAGCGGACTACTCCTCCGCCTTCACCTGATGCTCACGCCGCCACGCCGCCGGTGCCATGCCGAACTGGGTGGTGAACCAGCGGGTAAAGGAGCTGGCCACCGAGTAGCCGAGCAAGTCGGCGATGCGTGAGAGGGAATAGCGCGGATTCTCCATGTAGCGCAGCACCAGGTCGCGGCGCACTTCGTTGATCAGGTCGGAGAAGGTTACTTCGCTGTCTTCCAGGCGACGCTGGAGCGTACGCACGTTCATCCCCAGCGATTGGGCGATCTGTTCGATGGTGGCGCGGCCCATCGGCAGCAGCAGATAGATGGCCTTGCGCACGTCGTTCAGGGTCGATTGCTGGGCCGCGCCGGGCAGGGTTTCCACCAGGCGCCGGGCGTGGCGGGCCATGGCCGGGTCTGCCAGGGGGTTGGCTTTGTCGAGGTCGGCGGCCTGGCAGACGATGCCATTGAACTCGCTGCCGAACTCCAGCTTGCAGCCGAACACCCGTCGATGCAGCTGCAGGTCCGGCGGGGCGTCGTGGCTGAAGTTCACCGCCAGCGGGCGCCAGCCCGAGCCGAGCAGGGCGCTGCACATGCGGAACAGCACGCCGATGGCCAGCTCCATGCCCTGGCGGATGGGCACCGGCGGGTCGGTGATGATCTCTTCGCGCAGCACCACCGTCTTGCCGACCTCGTCTACGAACAGGGCCAGTGATTCGTTGAGCAGGTGACGGTACTGCACGATGGTTTCCAGGGCGTCGCGCAGGGTCGGCTGGTGGGATAGCAGCAGGCTGATGACGCCAAAGTCCGAGAGCTGGCGGGACTCGGCCATGCGCAGGCCGAAGGTAGGGCAATTGCAGGCGCGAGCGGATGCTTCCAGCAGGTTGGCAACGGCCGCAGTAGGCAAGCGTTGTTCGGGGTTGTCCACCAGCGCCTGGCTCAGGCCGACCTGGCGCAACATCTGTTGCGGGTTGAGGCCCAGGTGCTGGGCAACTTCGATGTAGTTGGTCAGGGCCGCTGCGCGAACCATTGGGGTCATGTCGATCGCCACGCTGTCGTTGTGCCAGGGCTGCGCTGGTAGGCGCGCGCCAGCTGTTCTTGTCGTTTAAAGCGAAGTGAGTCTGTCGTCGACGATGGTCTTCGAATTTCTCTTTGATGACAACGCCGGTCCCGTTCCTCGTTTGCGGCAGATGAAAGTAAAGCCAATTCCTGGAAAACAGCGCGCGCCACGGATGACGGGCGTGGCCGCCGGGCGGGACAGCAAAGGGGGTAGGGCGGCCCTGTCATGAAATGCGAAGAGGCTGACGTTCTATGAGAAGCGACCACCCCCCCGCATCTCTACTGTTTGCATCACCAAGTTCCTCCAGTCGCGATTGCGGCAACAGGGTGATGACGTGAATAACAACGACAGCGCAACCATCCTTATCGTCCCCGGCCTGCGGGATCACGTGCCAGAACACTGGCAGACCCTGCTGGCCGCACAACTGCCCAAAGTTCGCAGCGTACCTCCACTGGAGCAGGACAAGCTGAGCCTGTCGGCCCGCGTCGAAGCCATCCAGCGTGAGCTGGAGCAGATCGACGGCCCTGTGATCCTTGTGGCCCACAGTGCCGGCGTGCTCATGGTGGCGCACTGGGCGGCTCGCTACAGCCGACCGATCAAGGGTGCCCTGCTGGCCACGCCGCCGGACCTCGACGCCACCTGGCCGGCGAACTACCCGAGCCCCGAGTCCCTGCACGCCAATGGCTGGACCCCGCTGCCGCGTCAGCCGCTGCCGTTCCCCACCCTTGTGTGTGCCAGTGACGACGACCACCTGGCCAGCCTGGACGCCGTCCGCGAGCTGGCCAGCGACTGGGAAGCCAGCCTGGTCGAACTGGGCAAGGTCGGCCATCTCAATCCTGCCACCGGTTACGGCGAATGGCCTGATGCCCATGAGCTGATCGAGATACTGGATCGCTGATACGCAAACCAGATGAGTTCGGCCGGGGAGTCCGGCGAAAGCGGCGCGCGGCCATGCAACCGGCTGCGCACTGACCAGGCAAGGAGCACAGCAGCGGTTGCGGTAGCCATTACAACAAAAAGCGGAGCCAACGCATGAAAGACAAGAACAATCACAACCTGAACCTGCGCAGGTGCCTGCTCGCGTCGGCGATCGCCGCCGGAATCGGCGCGCCAGCCGCGGTACAGGCCATGGAAGTCGACACCGGCAATCCGGACTGGTCGGTGCGTTTCGACAACACCGTGAAGTACAACTACGGCGTTCGCACCGAAAGCGCAGACAAGCGCATGCTGGCTACGCCGAACAACAACGACGGCGACTACAACTTCCGTCGTTCCGGCACCAACATCACCAACCGCGTCGACCTGTTGACCGAACTGGACGTGATCCACCAAGGCAACAAGGGCTTCCGCGTCAGTGCCGCCAGCTGGTACGACAAGGCCTACGACAACACCGGTTCCAACTCCAACCCGTTCGTCAACGGCAACGAGGCGTTCTCTCGCATCGCCGGCCAGCCTGGCACTAACAATGCCGTGCTCGGTAGCCCGCACCTGTCCAACTACGCCCAGCGTTACTACAGCGGCCCGTCTGGCGAAATCCTCGACGCCTTCGTGTTCTACAGCACCGAAATCGGCGACGAGTCGATGTTCAGCGTCAAGGCCGGTCAGCACAACGTGTACTGGGGCGAAACCATCCTCAACCCGGTGCATGCCATCAGCTACGGCCAGTCCGGCCTGGACCTGGCGAAGCTCGCCGCCGCGCCGGGCACGGAGGCGAAGGAACTGTTCGTTCCGCGCAACCAGATTTCCGCGTCCTTCACCATCAACCCCGAACTGACCGTCGCTGCCCAGTATTTCCTCGATTGGGACGCCGCACGCCTGCCTGAGGCCGGCACCTACTACGGCAGTTCCGACGTGGTGGGTTTCGGCGCCCAGTCCTTCATCCTCGGCCACACGGGCGGCCCAGGCCTGGCCGGAGCGAATGGCACCCTGACCAACATTCGCCGTGGCCACGACATCACCCCGGATAAACGCGGTGACTGGGGCCTGATGCTCAAGTGGTCCCCTGAATGGCTGGACGGTACGGTCGGCGCCTATTACCGCCAGACCGCGGAAATCCTGCCGCAGGCTGTACTCGACGGCACCGGTCTGACCGCCAGGGGCACGGCTGGCCCCATCGCCAACGTGCAGCGGTCCATCAGCACCACCAACTACAAGCTCGCATACGGCGACGACATCGACATCTTTGGCCTGAGCCTGTCCAAGGAGTTCGGCGGCATCAGCGTCGCCAGCGACCTGAACATCCGCCACAACATGCCGTTGGCGAGCATCCCGGCCATTGTCAGTGCCTCCGGCCCCGGCGGCCTCGCAGCGGGCCTCGGCCTGCTGCCGGCGCGTATTCCGGGCTCCGGCGTGGTCACTGATCTGCCGAGCAGCGGCGACAGCATGAGCGCCACCGGCGACACGCTGCACTGGACCCTGAACGGCTTGATGACCATCGGTGACACGCCGCTGTTCGACGCGGCCAGCCTGCTGGGCGAGCTCTACTACAGCAACCTGCTGAAACTCGATAGCCACAACGAGGCGCTCTACAAGGGCAAGGACACCTACCGTGGCATCGACAAACCAACCCGCGACAACTGGGGCGTCGCAGTGAACTTCACGCCCACCTGGTACCAGGTGTTCCCGGGCGTGGACATGACCGCGCCGATGTCGGTGAACGTCGGCCTGGACGGCGTCTCTCCGGTCCAGGGTGGTGGTGCCGAAGACACCGGCAACTACTCCGTGGGGATCGGCGCGGCTATCTACAACCAGTACTTCGTCGACCTGAAGTACGTGGACTCATTCGGCGATGCCAAGAAGTGCACCAACGGTGCCACCGACGGCTCGACTCCTAACGCATTGGATGCCACGCAGCGCTACACCTGCTATGCCGGGGGTTACTCCTCCTTCTCCGGCGGCGGAGCTACCACGGAAGACCGTGGCGCGGTTTACCTGACTTTGAAGACCACCTTCTGACATTCCGCACCGCTCGTGACCCGAGCAGGAGAACAACGAGATGAAATTCGTGAAAACTCTGATGGCGGCTTCCCTCGCGGTGGCCTTCTCCAGCACTTCCCTTGCCGCCGTATCGCCTGATGAAGCGGCCAAGCTGGGCAACAACCTGACCCTGGTCGGCGCCGAAAAGGCCGCCAGCGCCGATGGCTCGATCCCGGCCTATGAGGGTGGCCTGACCACCGCGCCGGCCGGCTTCAAGGCTGGCGACAGCATGCGTCCGGATCCCTTCGCCAGCGAGAAACCGCTGCTGGTGATCGATGGCAAGAACGTCGACCAGTACAAGAACCAGCTCAGTGCCACCACCGTGGAACTGGCCAAGCGCTACCCGGATTTCCGCGTGGATGTCTACCCGACCCACCGGACCGTGGCCATGCCCCAGGCGGTGCTGGACAACGCGGTCAAGAATGCCACCGGCGCCAAGACCGGCAATGGCGGCCTGGCCCTCGACAACGTACTCCCGGGCGTACCCTTCCCGATTCCGCAGTCGGGCGCTGAAGCCATGTGGAACCACCTGCTGCGCTACCAGGGTGTGACCATCAACTCCAAGTACGATTCCTGGAACGTCGACTCTGCCGGCGTGGCGACCCTCGCCACCACCGGCCAGGCCTTCATCAACTACCCGATCTACGAAAACCTGAACAAGCCCATCGCCAACACCGACGTCTATTACCAGATGAAGCTGTATTACTCGGGCCCGGCACGCCGCGCTGGCGAGGCGATCATGCTCAAGGACGCCGCCAACGCTGTCGAGCAACCGCGCCGCGCCTGGCAGTACCTGCCCGGTCAGCGCCGCGTGAAGCTGGCACCGAGCCTGGCCTACGACACCCCGAACCCGGGTACCGCCGGTGCTGGCACCTACGACGACGTGTTCGTCTTCAACGGTGCGCTGGACCGCTATGACTGGAAACTGGTGGGCAAGCAGGAACTGATCGTTCCCTACAACACCTACAAGCTGACCTACGCCCAGGACCCGAAGACCCTGACCACCCCCAACCACCTGGCACCTGACTACGTGCGCTGGGAGAAGCACCGCGTCTGGGTCGTCGAAGGCACGCTGAAGGACGGCGCCCGCCATATCTATGCCAAGCGCCGCTTCTACCTCGACGAAGACAGCTGGGTGGCCCTGGCCTCCGACCAGTACGACGCCCGTGGGCAGATCTACCGTGGCTCCTTCGCCTTCCTCAGCCAGAGCTACGACAAGCAAGTACCGGATACCACGCCGTTCGTGATCTACGACCTGGTGGGTAACTCCTACAACATCAACGGCATCGTTGGCCCGTACGGCGGCATCCGTTATATCGACCCGCTGACCAAGGCTCAGTGGGCAGCCGAGTCCCTGGCTGGCGCTGGCATTCGCTAAGCCAGGCTGGTTGTCGCTCCCTTTGAGTGTGGGGGAGCGACAACCCCTTTTTTTCAGAGGACGTCCCGATGATTTCTTTCAAGTTCATCGCCCTGGGCATAGCCCTGATGGCGGGTAATGCCCACGCCGCATCTTTGGTGGATGTGCTCGAACTGCCGGCGCAGCACAGCGAACTGGCGCTACGCAGTCCCTTGCTCGACCTGGTGCAGGCCGGCCAGCGCCTGGTCGCGGTAGGCCAGCGTGGTCACATTCTCTACTCCGATGACCAGGGCCAAAGCTGGACCCAGGCCAGCGTGCCGGTCAGCTCCGACCTTAATGCCGTGCAGTTCCCCACGGAGAAGCAGGGCTGGGCCGTAGGCCATGACGGCGTCGTACTGCACAGCAGCGATGGTGGTGCCAGTTGGGTAAAGCAGCTCGATGGTCGCCAGCTCGGTCGCCTCATGCAGGACTACTACAGCGCCCGGCCTGATGCCGGGCAATGGCTGGAAGAGGGCAAGCGCATCGAGACCGAAGGCGCCGACAAGCCCTTCCTCGATCTCTGGTTCAGCGATGAACGCAATGGTTTCGTCGTGGGTGCCTTCAACCTGATCTTCCGCACCCGCGATGGCGGGCAGAGCTGGGAGCCCTGGACCGACCGTACCGACAACCCGTCCGGCTACCACCTCAACGCCATCACCAGCGACGGCGAGCATCTCTACATTGTCGGGGAGCAAGGCCTGCTGTTGCGCCTCGACGACGGTGGTGAGCGCTTCCAGGCCCTGCAGTCGCCCTATCAGGGCAGCTTCTTCGGTATCAGCGCCCAGCCTGGCGCGGTACTGGCGTACGGCCTGCGCGGACACGCCTACCGAAGCACCGATGCCGGCGCCAGCTGGACAGCGGTGAAGACCGGGCTGAACAGCAGCATCACCGCGTCCACGCGCGACGCCCAAGGCACGCTCTACCTGTTCGGCCAGACTGGTCAGGCCTTGGCCAGCAGTGATCAGGGCGCCAGCTTCCAGCCCCTGGACATCGGCCAGCCAGTGCCTGTCTACGGCGCCCTGGCGTCAAGCGACAACGGCCTGCTGCTGGTTGGCGCGCGCGGCATCAGCCAGCGCCCCGTGGTTTCTGGAAAACAAGAATAAATGCGAGGCATACCCACATGGGTGGCATGAAACAAGAGGCGATGCCGGTTATCCGGGATCTGAAAGACTTCGATGCGCGCGGCGGCAATCTGCTGGAGCGCATGGTGTTCAACCACCGTTTGCCGTTCGTGATCGGCATTCTGCTGGTGACAGTGCTGCTGGGCTACATGGCTTTCACGCGGCTGGAACTCAAGCCCAGCTTCGAGAAGATGATTCCCCAGGGCCATCCCTACATCCAGAACTTCCTGGAAAACCGCAAGGCCCTGCGCGGGCTGGGCAACAGTGTGCGTATCGTGGTGGAGAACACCGAGGGCGACATCTATGACCCGGCTTACCTCGACGCGCTGAAAAAGGTGCATGACGAGCTGTTCCTCACTGCCGGTGTCGATCGCGCCTGGATGAAATCCCTTTGGGCACCCGGCGTACGCTGGACCGAAGTGACCGAGGAAGGCTTCCAGGGTGGTCCGGTCATGCCTGATGGCTATGACGGCTCGCCTGCGAGCATCGAGCAACTGCGGCAGAACATCGCCCGCGCCGGCATCGTCGGCAGCCTGGTGGCCAATGATTTCAAGTCCACCATGCTGGTGGTGCCGTTGCTGGACCAGGCTACCGCTGGCAGCCAGGGTGTGGACTATCACCAGTTCTCGCGCAACCTGGAAGAAAAGCTGCGGCTGCACTTCGAATACGGAGGCGACCGCAAGGCGCAAGCTTCGGGTGAAGAAGGGCAGGGCCCGATCAAGGTCCGCGTGATCGGCTTCGCCAAGCTGGTGGGCGACCTGATCGATGGCCTGATGCGAGTCATGGCCTTCTTCGGCCTGGCCGTGGTTACCACCTTCTTCATCATCCTGGCTTACACCCGCTGCCTGCGCAGCAGCCTGCTGGTGATCGTCTGCTCACTGCTGGCCGTGGTCTGGCAGCTTGGGATCGTGGCCTGGCTGGGTTACGCGCTGGACCCGTACTCGATTCTGGTGCCGTTCCTGATCTTCGCCATCGGCGTGTCCCACGCGGCGCAGAAGATGAACGGGATCATGCAGGACATCGCCCTCGGTACTCACCGCCTGGTGGCGGCGCGCTACACCTTCCGCCGGCTGTTCCTTGCCGGGGTCACCGCGCTGCTGGCCGACGCCGTCGGCTTTGCCGTGCTGATGCTGATCGATATCCCGGTGATCCAGGACCTGGCGATCACCGCGAGCATCGGCGTTGCGGTGCTGATCCTCACCACCTTGCTGATGATGCCGGTGGCGCTGTCCTACGTTGGTGTGGGCAAGAAGGCCGCCGAACGTGCACTGCGTATCGACACCAATGCCGCAGCGCACAAAGGCTTCGGCCATATCTGGGACTTCCTGGACCGTTTCACCGAGAAGCGCTGGGCCCTGACCACCATTTGTCTCGCCTTCGCCCTGGGCGTAGGCGGCTTCATGGTCAGCCAGCACCTGCAGATCGGCGACCTGGACGCCGGCGCACCGGAATTGCGCCCGGAGTCGCGATACAACCGCGACAACGCCTACATCACCAGCCATTACGCGCTGTCCAGCGACCTGTTCGCGGTGATGGTGAAGACGGCGCCGGAAGGTTGCCTGAACTACCAGACCCTGATCCAGGCGGACCGCATGGCCTGGGCCCTGCAGCAACATCCGAACGTGCAGGCGACCTCTTCGCTGGCCAACGCGGTACGGCAGATCACCGCCGGCACCTATGAGGGCAACCCGAAGTTCCTCAGCCTGCAACGCAATCAGGATGTGCTGAACTACGCCGCCCAGCAGGCTTCGGTGAACACGCCTGAGCTGTTCAATACCGACTGCTCGCTGATGCCGGTAATCGCCTTCCTCAAGGACCACAAGGCTCAGACCCTGGATGAAGTGGTGGCGATCGCCGAACGCTTTGCCACCGAGAACAGCACCGAGGATCGCCAGTTCCTGCTGGCGGCGGGCAGTGCGGGCATCGAAGCGGCGACCAACATCGTCGTGCGCGAAGCCAACCGCACCATGCTGTTCTATGTCTACCTGGCTGTGACGCTGTTCTGCCTGATCACCTTCCGCAGCTGGCGCGCGACCCTGGTGGCGCTGCTGCCGCTGGTACTCACCTCGGTGCTCTGCGAGGCACTGATGGTGTGGATGGGCATAGGCGTGAAGGTTGCCACGCTGCCGGTCATCGCCCTGGGGGTTGGCATCGGCGTCGACTACGCGCTGTATCTACTCAGCGTGCAGCTGCAATTCCAACGCCAGGGCCTGTCGCTGTCGGCCTCGTACAAGAAGGCAGTGTCCTTTACCGGACGAGTGGTGGCGCTGGTGGGAATCACCCTGGCCGCTGGTGTGGTGTGCTGGGCCTGGTCGCCCATCAAGTTCCAGGCCGATATGGGCATCCTGCTGACCTTCATGTTCCTCTGGAACATGATCGGCGCCCTGATCCTGATCCCGGCGTTGTCCTACTTCCTGCTGCGCGAGCACGGCGAAGCGGCACGGCCGGTGAGCCCGGTCGACGAGCCGGTCGCGCGCCCCGTCAGCGAGACGGTGCAGAGCGGCCAGATGGAGTCCGTGCAGCCCTGACCATCAAGCGAAGGAAGTTGGACTAATCTGGAAACGGGGGATCGCCGCCCGCCGCTTTGCGGCCGGCGGCGATGCCGTTTCGGATTTACCGACGCCCTGTTTCCATGTTGTAAGGGGCGTCATTCAGGACACAACAACATGCTTGATTACTTCGCGCTGGGCATTCTCTTCTTCGTGGGGATCGTGCTGTTCTACGGCATCATCGTTCTCCACGACATTCCCTATGAAATTGCCGTACACCGTAACCATCCGCACCAGGACGCCATCCACGCCGCCGGCTGGGTGAGTCTGTTCACCCTCCACGCGCTGTGGCCGTTCCTGTGGATCTGGGCCATGTTGTACCGCGAGGACCGTGGCTGGGGCTTCGACCACGGCAAGTCGGGCTCCTCCCAGGATGTCGACCTGGCGAAGGAACTGGCGGATTTGCGTCAGCGCATCGAGCATCTCGAAGGACGCGCCCCGGCCCCGCAAGCCGAGCGGAAGGAGGGCTGAGCCATGGATCTGTTGCTGATTCTCACCTACACGGCGTTCTGCGTTGCCATCTTCAAGATATTCAAGATTCCTCTGAACAAGTGGAGCGTGCCCACCGCCGTGCTGGGTGGCATCGTGCTGATAGGCGCGCTGATCTTCCTGATGAACTACAACCACCCCTATTCGGAGGTGGCGCGGACCTACTTCGTTTCGGTGCCCATCGTGCCCGAGGTGTCCGGCCTGGTAACCGAAGTGCCGGTGAGGGCCAACCAGCCACTGGAGAAGGGTGATGTGCTGTTTCGCATCGACCCGACGCCATTCGAGAACAAGGTCAAATCCATCCAGGCGCAGCTGGTGTCGGCCCGTGCCGACCAGTCCCGCGCCCGTGAGCTGGCCGCGCGCAATGTCGGCAACCGCCGCGACGTGGATCTCACCACGGCACGCGTGGATGACCTGCAGGCCCAACTCAATATCGCCAAATTCAACCTTGAAAGCACCGTGGTCCGGGCGCCGAGCAAGGGCTTCGTCACCCACGTGTCATTGCGGGCGGGTGTGCGTGCGGTGAAGTTACCGCTGCGTCCGTCAATGGTCTTCATCCCGGACGAAGGCTTCTACTTCATCGCCTGGATGCGCCAGAACAGCCAGTTGCGCCTGAGTGTGGGTGACGAGGCGGAAGTCGCCTTCGACGGCATCCCCGGAAAGGTGTTCTCGGGCACGGTGAAGCAGGTGATCGGGGTGATCGGCGAAGGTCAGGTGCAACCATCCGGGACCCTGATCAGCTACACCGGTTCGCCACCTCCGGGCAGGGTGCCGGTATTCATCGAGATCACCGATCCGGCCTACGCCGAGTACGCTGCGCAGATGCCCGGTGGCGCCTATGGCCAGGCTGCGCTCTACAGCAAGCACTTCCACCATGTGGCGATCATGCGCAAGATCCTCCTGCGCATGGCGGCCTGGATGAACTACATCTTCCCGTTCCACTGATGCGCTATGGCGGGCTGCCCCCGGGGCTTCCCGCCTGATAGCCATGCTCGGCGATCCAGTGCCTGGCGATGTCTTCCCGCCGACATACCCAGACCCCGTCATGTCCCTGCACATGCTCAAGAAAGCGCGCCAGGGCCATGGCACGGGCCGGGTGGCCGCTGATCCGGCCATGCAGGCCGATGCTCATCAGCTTTGGCTGCCGCGCACCTTCCCGCCACAGGCAGTCGAAGGCGTCCTTGAGCAATTGGAAGAAGTCCTGCCCCGAAGCGAAGCCGTGGGGCATCAGGTAACGGGCGTCGTTGTTGACCAGCGTGTAGGGGATCACCAGGTGCGGCGGCGAGCCGGGCAGCCAGTAGGGCAGGTCGTCGTTGTAGGCGTCGGAGCTGTAAAGGAAGCCGCCTTCCTCGCGCAGCAGCCGGCGGGTGTTGGCGCTCACGCGGCCGGTGTACCAGCCCAGCGGGCGTCGGCCGCAAATGCGCTCGATCAGTTCGATGGTGCGCTGGATGTGACGGCGTTCCTCGTCTTCAGCGACCTCGCGATAGTCCAGCCAGCGATAGCCGTGTCCGGCCACCTCGTGGCCGCCGTTGTGCAAGGCATGGCCGATCTGTGGCACCAGTTCCAGGGCGCGACCGACGGCAAAGGCAGTCAGCGGCAACCCGCGCTCGTTGAACAGGTCGAGGATGCGCCAAACACCCGCGCGGGAGCCGTACTCGTAAAGGCCTTCGACGCTGAGGTCGCGCTCGCCGACGCGCACGGGGCGGCCCGGCAGTTCGTGCAGGTAGGCCTCCGACTGGACATCGCCGTTGAGCATGCAGGATTCGGCACCTTCTTCGACGTTCAGGACGAACTGTACCGCCACCCGCGCATTACCCGGCCAATGCGGATGAGGCGGCTTGCCGCCGTAGCCGAGCAGATCGCGCTCCACCGTCAGCCCAGCTCGAAGGTGGTGACGCCGAAAACCCGTTCCTGGGCAACCGAAGGAAGCGGGCCGAGGTACATCCGGGCGCAACCGAAGACTTCCTCCATGCCATGCCGTTGCACCAGGGCCATGGCGTCTGGATTGTTTTCCGGCGCATCCAGGAACAGCGGACCGTCTATGGCGAATCCAGCCAGTTGCGCGTAGAGCGCTTCGGCTGCGTTAGTGTCATTGGCAAACAGCGGGCCGATCTTGCAGCCTTGCTGACAACGCCTGACGACCCCGAAACCGGCCAGGCGGCCATTGCGCCGGCAGCCCAGGGCCAGGGCGTCGGGTTGGGCGATCCAGTCCTGCAGGAAACGGGGGCGAGGTGCCGGAAAGCAGAGGCGGTCGTAAGCCAGAACTTCCTCCAGCTTGAAGTCGGCCAGTGGCAGGATTTCTTCGTCGGGCGCCCATTCCGGTGGTTCGGCGACCTCTGTCCGGAAACGCAGGTTTCGATGGGAAAAGACGAAGCCGCCCTTGGCGTAGTAATTCTGCATGGCGAACACGCCGTCCATGCCGATGACCGCACCGGGATGCAGTCGGGCGAGCAGTCGGTCACGGCGTGCGTGCCAAAGGATGTCGCCGAGACCGCGCCCACGGAACTCCGGGCGGATGATGAAAAAGCCCATGAAACCGAATTCGCCCGCGTAAGAGGTGATGGCGCCACCACCGATCAGCTCGCCGTCCAGGTCCGCGGCTATGTAGGCCTCGGGGTCATTCAGCCAGAACAGCTCGGCGTCGTGCAGGCCGGGGTTCCAGCCTTCGCGCGCGGCCCAGCTGACCAGCTCGTCCAGCTCTGGGCGGAGCATGTTGCGGATGACCAACGGGATGGGCATGACGGGAACTCCTCGCCGACGGGGACGCTTTCGGTATAGCGCCAAGCGGGGAGGGCGGCCAGGCCGCCGGGCGGACGTCAGGCGTCACGCAGCAGGTCGTGGGAGTCCAGCAGGCGGTAGGCAATTTCCGGGTGCAGCTCCAGGCCCCGGCGAATGGCCGCCGGAATCGACTGGCGGGTCTTGCGGCAGAGGCCGGGCAGCTCGTCGATGAGGATCTCGATGCCACGCATGCTGCGTACTTCGTTGAAGCCGGGGGCGATATGCAGTCGCACGCCGAGCTGCTCGTAAATGCGCCGTTGCATATGCTCGAGGTCTTCCAGGCTGCGGATGTTCTCCAGCCGCTCCAGCAGGCGCTTCTCCTCCTGGCGGGTCAGCAGCAGGATGCGTACATCGGCGCCGGGCAAATCCAGCAACTCCTCACGCCCGCAGTTGCAGGCGCCAGGAGGGCAGGGTTGGCGAGTCGGGAGAGTAGGCGTCATGGCTTCCGATCATAGTCAGCCGATTGCCGGGGTGCCAACAGCGCCCCGAGCCGGTTCAACGCAGCAGTCCGGCAACGGCCTGGAGCACTGTCTCCGGTTTTTCGCGATGGGGAACATGGCCGCAGTTTTCGATGAGCAGCACCCGCGACGGGCCGTCGGTCAGGTGCGCGATCTGCTGAGGATGCAGGTCGGAGCCGAACTCGTCCTGGTCGCCATGGATGGCCAGCACGGGGCAGTCCAGCCGTTCGACTTCGGCTTCCAGTGTCCAGTCGGCGAATTCAGGCGAGAGCCAGGTTTCGGTCCAGGCGTCGAGCACCCAGCGTGCTTTGGCGCCGTGGTACTTCGCCAGTCGCTCGATCTGCCCATCCTGCTGGAAACCGGCCTTGGCTTCGCGGATGCCTTGCAGGGTGCGGTCCTCGACGAAGGCCTGGGCCGATTCGGTGATCAGCGCCAGGCAGTCTTCGCGGTGGCGCGCGGCGCAGTGGGTTGCCATGCCGCCGCCGACACTATGGCCGAAGGCAATGAACTGGCCGATGCCGAGGTGATCCTTCAGGGTGGGGAAGGCCTGGTCGGCTTCGTCGCCAACGAAACCGAGCGACAGTTCGCGCGGATTCGCATCCGAACGACCGAAACCCAGCCGGTCGTAAGCCACTACCGTCTTGCCGGTAATGGCGGCCAGCTTGGTGGGGAACTCGCGCCATAGCTCGACGCAGCCGAGGGAATCATGGAACAGGACAATAGGCGGCTCGTCGAAGGACGGGCTGAGGTGGGCGGGACTCCAGATGCGAACGAACAGACGGCCGTGCAGGCTGTCGATGTGCAGGTCCTGTGTGTGGTGGCTGGGGCTTGGCACGGGTGACTCCAACGCAAGGGACAGGCTACAGGCTGCCAGAAAATTCCGTGGTCGTAACGAGCTAGGGTGCGCTGTGCGCATGGCGCACCCTACGACGAGTGCGTGAGGCGGGTTGACGGGCCAGCCGCTGGTATCGATTGCCGCCCCGTCTTAAGCTTCGTCTTTCACCTCTGCAGGGACCGCTGCCCATGAAAACCGCTCTCCTGATCATCGACGTCCAGCGCGCCATCAGCGTCGGCCAGTACGCTGCTTTCGAAATCGACCGTGTGATCCCCACCATCAACGGCCTGAGCGCCAAGGTCCGAGCCGCGGGACTGCCCGTGGTGGTGATCCAGCATGAAGAGCTCGAAGCCTATTTCCTCTACGGCAGCGAGACCTGGCAACTGGCGGACGACCTGGTCGTGGCAGCCAGCGACATCCGCGTCCGCAAGACTACTCCCGACTCCTTCCACCGGACCGAACTGCAGGAAGTACTTCAGCAACGTGGTATCCAGCGCCTGATCATCTGTGGCCTGCAGACGGACTATTGCGTGGATACCACCGTGCGGCGCGCCCTTTCGCTGGGCTACGAGGTGGTTTTGCCGGCGGATGCCCACTCCACCCTGGACAACGCCGCCATCAGCGCCGCGCAGATCATCGCCCACCACAACGCAGTGCTCGGCAGCATGTCGAGCTTTGGCGTACGGGCAACTGTGGTTCCCGCAGAAACCGTGCAAATCGAGGGCTGAAACCTTCGCCGGGGCGCTATTGCCTACTGGCCGTCGACGATGCGCGGCAGATGCAACGGATTGGCCTCGCGCAGAGCTTCGGGCAGCAGTTCGTCCGGGAAGCCCTGGTAGCACACCGGCCTCAGGAAGCGTTCGATCGCCGTCATGCCCACCGACGTGAAACGACTGTCGGATGTGGCCGGGAACGGGCCGCCATGCACGGAAGCGAAGGACACTTCCTGAGGATGCGCAAAAGCGTTGACCACGATGCGCCCGGTGCGTCTTTCCAGGATGGGGAGCAAACGGCGGGCCAGCATCGTGTCGCTGTCTTCGAGGTGCATGGTGGCCGAGAGCTGACCGCGAAGCGAACGAGCCACGGCAAGCATTTCGTCGGAATCGCCAACCTTCACCAGCAGCGCCACTGGCCCGAATACCTCTCCCGCGAGCCGAGGCTCGGCGAGAAACTCCTGGCCATCGACCTCAAAGAGGGTGGCGCGGCCATCCAGGTCGGCTTTGGCTGCCGTCCCTTCGGCAAGGCGTTGGGCGCCGACGGCTATCAGCTCGGCGAGGCCGCTGACGTAAGCAGCATGGATGGCCGGAGTGAGCAGGGTGCGCGCAGGGGCCGTGCCGAGGCGATCCAGCATGGCCTGGCGCAGCGAGGTGAAGCCCGCGCCGTCGATGGCGATGAGAATCGCCGGTTTCAGGCAAGCCTGGCCCACATTGGCCAGCATGCGCTCGATGAAACCATCGCCGATCGCGCCGCCGCGTTCGGCCATAGCGCCCGGCAGGATGAAGGTCGGGTTGACGCTGGTCATCTCGGTGAAGACAGGGATGGGGTCAGGGCGCTGCTGCGCGCGACGATAAAGCGCCATGCCGCCTGCTTCCGATCCGGTGAAAGTCACGGCCTTGATCAGGGGGTGATCCACCAGGGCCTCACCAATGGTGTTGCCGCTGCCGCGCAGCATCGAGAAGACACCTTCGTGCAGGCCGCTCTCACGCACCGCCTTGCGAACGGCCCGAGCCATGATTTCGGAGGCTCCGGGGTGGGCGTTGTGGGCCTTCACGACGACCGTTGCACCGGCCGCCAGCGCCGAGGCGGTATCGCCACCGGCGACCGAGTACGAAATGGGGAAGTTGCTCGCGCCGAAAATGGCAACCGGACCTGTCGCGATTTTCTGCAGCCGGTGATCCATGCGCGGGCGGGGTTGGCGCTCCGGCTGAGCTGGATCGATCGACAGCTGAAGGAAGCGCCCTTTGCGTACCACATCGGCGAACTGGCGGAACTGCGTTGAGGCCCTGCTAGCCTCGCCTTGCAGCTGGGCTTCGGGCAAACCGGTTTCCAGTGCGGCACGGGCAGCGAGGTCCTCGCGGACCTGATCCAGGTTGTCGGCGATGCGTTCGAGGAAGGCCGCCCGCACGGCAAGGGAACTGTGGCTGTAACTGTCGAATGCTTCGTCGGCCAAGGTCGCTGCCTTGTCCACCTCCAGCGCGCCGCCGAAGGCGAAGTCCGGCTCGATGAGCTGGTTGGAGGCGGGGTTGAGTGCCTTCATGGTCCCCCGGCGGGCGGGGACGTCACTGGCGCCGATGATGAGGTTTCCGGTCAATTCCATCTCTTTGTCACCTGAGTAAGCGGGGAGTGGCGTCGTTTCGACGCACGGGGCCGCCACCTGGAACGGCGGCGACCAGGCTGGACGGTCAGTTGGCGAGATTCGCGATGAGCTCGCTCGTCGTCACGATGGAGTGAGCGAAGGTGGGGCCGTTCAGCTCGTGGGCGGCGTGCATCATGTCGTGTCGGAAGGCGGCGGTCGCATCACGCACCAGCGTGACGTGGTAGCCGAGTTCCGACGCGAAGCGGGCGGTTGCCTCGATGCAGGTGTTGGCCAACAGGCCGACGATGATCACGTGGCTGATGCCGCGCTGCTTGAGGCGGAAGTCCAGGTCGGTGTTGGCGAACCCGCTGGAGCCCCAGTGCTCGGCGATGATGGTGTCGCCTTCGCGGGGTGCGAAGTCAGGGTGCCACTCGCCACCCCATTCGCCGCGGGCGAAGTGGTGGCCGTGCATGATCTTGCACTGGGTGGGCGTCGGGTGGTCCCAGCTCTCGTAGTCGCCCGGTTCCCAGCGCCGGTGCGGCACGATGAAGACGGGGATACCGCGCTCGCGAATCGCACGATCAAGCGTACGCAGGTTGTCCAGCAACCCGACTTCCGAGGCGATGGGTTCGATCAGGGGGTAGATGCGCCCGCCTTCAGAGAGAAAGTCGTTGTACGGGTCGACTAGCAGGTAGGCCGTTCTGGCGATGGGATAGGGGGTGTTCGACATCAGTGATTCCTCGCGGTTAGGGGATGTCCATTGCTTCCCGAATTGACTTTGTTCGTTGTTACTATGTAAATCATATTTACAAAATCAGCCTCGGGAGACGCCATGTCAAGCCCCAAAAAAACTGCTGAGACCCTGTGCCCGGTTTCCCGCGCCGAAGACCTTGTGGGCGACCGTTGGACGGTGTTGGTCCTGCGTGAACTGTTCATGGGAAACTGCCGATTCGACGAAATCCAGGCGCAGACGGGCGGTACGCCACAGATGGTTGCCACGCGCCTGAAACAGATGGAAGCGGATGATCTGGTACTGCGCACGCGCTACAACGAGCGTCCGGTGCGCTACGAGTACCAGCTCACCGCCAAGGGAGAGGCCTTCTATCCGGTGATCCTCGCCCTGCGCGCCTGGGGCGAGCAGTGGTGCAAGGCGCCGGAGGAGGGCATTGCCGTGCACTTCACGCACCGGACCTGCGGGCAGGCCGCCGGACTTGGGCCGTTGTGTGATGGCTGTGGGGAGGTCCTGCGGCGCGAAGACCTGATAGGCGAGCAGAACCCCGTCTATGCCGAGGAGCGCAATGGCCGACGCGAGTCCTTCCGGGCTGCGCGGGGCGCGGCGTCGAAGGACGACTGACGATCAGACCCGCTGCCGCTTCGCCAGAAGGAGCACCGCCAGTACGCCACACAGCAAGCCAAGGGACACTGGCATCCCCGGATGTCCCATCAGTTGCATCACCAGTCCGGTAGCGGGCGAACCCAGCATGCCCCCCACACCCCACACCAAGGCGAAGGCCGCGTTACCCGCCATCAGGGTTCGACCGCTGAAGCGCTCGCCGAGCTGGATCAACGACATGGTGTAGATCCCGAACGCGAATCCGCCCCAGACGAACACGAACGGCCAGATGAGCCACGTGTTCAGGGCCCATGGCAGCAGTACGCAACCGATGAGCGAAGCCAGGGCGCAGACCAGCATGGTTCGTTTCGAACCGGCCTTTTCAGCCACGCGGCCGAGCACGACCTGCAGACCGGCATTGCCCGCGATGTAGCAGGTGATGAGCGACGCGATTCGCTCCTCGGAGCTACCGAGCGCGGCGCCGTAGACTGCGAACAGGGAAAGCAGGATCTGCTCGAAGGCGGCCGCAGCGAACACCGCGAACAACAGGAGCGGCGCCAATGCGATGAATCCGCCAACCGATTTTGCCTCGCCTTCTTGGGGCATCTTTGGCAGGCGCGGCACGACCGCCAGCACGATCATCCCGCAGATGAGAAAGGCCGTGATGCCGATCAGGAAGGGCGGCCAACCCTGGGTGCCGACAATCCCAAGGGACAGCGGGCCGAGGGCGAAACCGGCCGAAACGATCGATGAATAAAGACCCAGGATGCGGCCACGGCGGGATGCGGGCGTGATCGCCATCAGCCAGGTTTCGCTGATCACGTAGAGCGGATTGGCGAAGAAACCGAGCAGAAAACGCAGCGGCATCCAGGCCCAGATGTGCTGCGTCCAGGCGATTGCGATCAAGGCGAACGCGGCGAGTATCGAACACAGGATCGCCAGCCGCCCTCCGCCCATGCGCTGTACCAGGGCCGGAATGAAGGGCGAGGACACGATGAAACCCAATGGGGTCATCGCCGCCGACAAGCCGATCAGGACGGGCGCCGTGCCCTGTCGTTCGAGAATGAAGCTGAGCAGCGGATAGGTCAGCCCTTGCGCCATTGCGAACACTGAGACGGTTGCGATGATGCCGGCCAACGCGGCCCATGGAATCCGGCCCTTTGGTGCTGATGCCGCACTTTCAGCCGTCATGCGGACCTCGTAATGGGACGATCCGGTGTCATTGCAGCTTTCACCTCATTCCTGCCAGAAGGGTTTGGCGATTTCTCTCTCGGCCTGACGCCGGGTCAGGCCGATATCCTCGATCAGATGGGGATTGGCCTTCGCCATTCGCTCAAGCTCAAGCCGAAAGCGTTTCCGCTCGCTCCAGGTCGCGATCATGCGGCGAGGGTGCGCCAGGTTGTAGCGCCGGTGCCACACTTCCGCCGGCCACGGGTGGGGAGTATCGTTCATGGCAGCCTCCTTGGGGTGTGAGGACCCGGAGGCCCTCGACCTGTCAGAGGTTGAATTCTGCGAAATGCGCGCAGCAGCGTAATTAAGCTCTTCCTAATAGTTCTCAAATCTTCCAAATGGGGTGCAGGTGCGTCGTATGCAGGGATCGCGCTTTGCATTTGGTCCGTTCGTTCTGGATTCCGCCGCGGGAACGCTTCTGCGGAATGAGGTTCCCGTTGCCATTGGCTACCGCGCGCTGCAACTGCTGGCAGCGCTCGTCGCGCGCCCCGGTGAAATCCTCGGCAAGGCCGAGTTGATGGATGCGGCGTGGCCCGGCGCGGTCGTCGAGGAAGGCAATCTCACCGTCCAGATCGCGCTGCTGCGTAAGTTGCTCGGTCCGGCCGCCGACGGTAGTCAGTGGATCGCCACCGTGCCGCGTGTCGGCTACCGCTTCGTCGGGGCTGTCCAGCAGCTTGGCAGCGCACGAAGACCCTTGCCCCTGCCCGACAAGCCATCGATCGCCGTGCTGCCATTCATCAATCTCAGCAACGATCCCGAGCAGGAAACCTTTGCGGATGGGCTGACCGAGGACCTGATCACTGATCTGTCCAGAAATTCCGGCCTGTTCGTCATCGCGCGCAACTCGGCCTTTGTCTACAAGGGCAAGGCCATGGATGTGCGCGGGATTGCCCAGGACCTTGGCGTGCGCTACCTGCTGGAGGGGAGCGCAAGGCGCGCCGCAGGGCGTGTGCGCATCAATGCACAGCTGGTGGATGCGACCAATGGCGATCATCTCTGGGCGGAGCGCTTCGACCGCAGCCTGGAAGACATCTTCGCCGTACAGGACGAGGTCACCGGCAAGATCGTGCAAGCATTGCTCGGTCGGCTACGCGAACCCGCTTCGCGCCGGCGGCCGGCGAATATCGAGGCTTATGACCTCTGCGTGCGGGCGCGCAAGCTGATGGATGACTCACCGCAGACGGCGCAGGAAGCGCACCTGATGCTCACGCGCGCCGTCGCACTCGATCCGGGGTATGCCGAGGCCTATCGCTGGCTCGCCATGAACCACTGGATGGGCTGGGTGCATAGCGGCGGACCTACGGAACCAGACCGAGATGCCGCCCTGGAGCTGGCGCGCAAGGCGGTCTCACTCGACCCCGACGATGCCGGTTGTCGCTGGGTCCTGGCCTACCTGCTGGCCTATGGACGCAGCTTCACCGAGGCGGATGCCGAATTCGCCAGGGCGATCGCGCTGGACCCCAACGAGGCCGACACCTGGGCGGCGCTGTCCGATATCGCGGTCCTGGCCGGGCGGATCGAGGAGGGCCTTGAGTACATCCGCAAGGCATTCCGCCTCAACCCCTTCCCGGCGAGCTGGTACTACCTGGCGCTCGGCCAGGCGCAATACGCCGCCGGCGATTACGAAGCCGCCATCGAGACTCTGCGCCGGGATGAGACCTATCGCACCAGCTCACGCCGCTTCCTGGCCGCAAGCCTTGCCCAACTCGGCCGGCTCGACGAGGCGCGCGCGGAGGTCGAGCTGTTCCTCGTCGGCAACCCGCTTTTCACCATTGGCCACTGGGCCTCGAGCGAGCCATTACGTGATGCTGCGACGCTCGAGCATTTCGTTGACGGCTACCGCAAGGCCGGCCTTCCGGAGTGACCGGTCCTCAGCGCCCGCCAGCGCCGCCGCGAGAGCGCTCGGAACTTTCCACCAGCACCGCTTCAGCGAGGCTGTTGAGGCGTTGCCAGAGCGCTGGAGAAATCTCCATGCCGTTTTCCAGGGCCTGTTCGCGGGCGAGGGCGAAGTTATCAGGGCTGACGAACCGCTCGCTCCGTTTGGCCACGACCTCACCGACCGGCTGCGGCTGGGCAGCCGTACCGAGCATCAGGCTCAGCGATTGCCGTGTCGCCTGAGGTGAGTGTTCCGAAAGCGTGCAAGTCAGGTAGCTAGGGTGAGAGGCGCCAGCTTCGATCCAGGCGAGGTGGCGCTGCACCGGTGAGTGGCCGTTGTCCCAACTGGCCTGGGCCCAGAGGCCCCTTTGGGCGCAATCCGCCAGCAGTTTGAGCACGAACTTACGGTTATGGCAGTTCTGCACCTCAACGCGAAAAGCGGGCTGCTCCACAGCCTGGACGTAGGCCAGTTCCAACAGTGCCGGCAAGCAGTTCAAGGCGCTGCGTCCGTGGCAGTCAGCGTTCAGGCTACCCGGTTCGTCGGTAACGAGTTCGGTCGCGGCGCGATCACGGTCGGCGACCAGTTCCAGTGCTCGCTCCAGTTCGCCCAGACCATCCTCGCCGTGCAATTGCAGCCAACCAACCAGGGCGGCCGCGTCTTCATAGTGGCCCGGCGTATAACCCATGCCCTCGAACACCCGCTTGAGCAGGGAAGTCAGTTCATTGGCGGAAATCAGCATGGATTTTTCTCCTGGGTAGGGGCCAGTGGCAGGAACCAGTCATCGTCGAACGGCTGGCCGATGTCTTCCAGCACGGGAGCACCCTGGAACATGGTGTTGCGGACCCACAGGCGCGAACGTGGGTCGAACTTGCTCACTCCGAAGAACGACAGCTTGCAGCGCAGCAGGTGCATGGGCAGGACGTCTCGGTCCAACAGGTTGGCGCGGATTTCGCCGTAGTGGGTGATGGCCATGCCCTGGATGCGGCGGACGATGCTGCGTTGTTCCGGGTGGCAGAGCAGGAAGCGCGCGACCTTGTGCTGCGGGTATTGCGCGAGGTAATTCGTCAGTTGCCGATGGCATTGCTGGACCAGGTAACCGATACCCAGCGGCATCTGCTTTTCCCGGCCCTCGTCGAGGCTGCAATTGCCCAGGCGCGGTTCCTGCTTTTCCTCGGAGCGGTACCAGAAGGTTTCCTGTGCACCGTCTGCGTCGAAGTCGATGGCCAGGGCCCAGTCGTATTTCGTCTCGATCAGCGCTTGCAACTGCTGTGCGGACATCTCCGGTTGCAACTGGAATTGCTCGGGCAAGGCGAGGCGATCTTCCAGCTCATCCACGAGCTCAGGGTACAGTTCCAGCAAAATGCAGTTGATCAGCTCCTGCCCCTGCAGGCTGGCGTGGCCAAGGGCCCAGTCCTGCAACACTTGCCAGTTCTCCAGCGGATGCGCGCCGAGCCAATCGTGGAGGGCGCGCAGATCCGCCAGTACGCGCTGGTTGTTGCCGGTCTGCCACTCGTCCTCCGTAAAGGTTTCCTCGATATGGCGGATGGCCCGGTCAACCAGTTTCGGGACGCGCGCCAGCTCTGCCGGTGCCGCCGGGCTGGCGAGAATACGGGCCAGCGCCAGTTCGCGCATTTCGATCCAGCGGCTGATCAGTTGCGGGTGGTTGATCAGGTAGGGTGCCATGCCGAGGCCCGTGGAGTTGCCGATGCCGAAGTAGCGCTTGATCGTCGGCTCGAAGGGTACGGCGGTGGTTGGCGAGCGGCGCCGGGCAATGTGCTCGGCCTGTTGCAGGCTGAAGTTGCGCAGCATGAAGCAGGTGAACATCTCGGCTGAAAAAGGACGGGCAAAATCCGGGTGTTTGCGGCGGACCTTCTCCCAATCGGCCATGCCCAGTTTGCCGCTGCCGTAGACGGCGGTTGTGCGATACAGGTAGCCGACCTGGGCAATCCTGGCGATTTCCGGCTGCTCGCCACGGGCCAGGGCATCCACCACGCTGTCAAAGTTGCGCATGCTGCGGTTGGCGCGGGACAGCACCATCACCTTGGCGTCGAGCCGGCCTGCCTCTTGCAGTGGCACGTTCTGGCGCAAGTAGTCGACGTAGGCGTTATCCACGTCGCCCTCGCAGAGGGCCATGGTCAGGTCCCATTCGCTGGCGATGACGCGGTCATTGCGTTTCTCCGGGGCCAGGTACTGCGAGAACAGAACAAAGCTGAACAGGTCGCCGCGGGTGCGGATGCGGTAGATCACCGTGCCGTAGCCGTCGGCATCCAGTTCGAAGCGTTGCGCCTCGATCTGCCAGCGCTCACGCATGATCCGGCGGACCAGGCTGCGCATGAAGCTCAAGCGGCTCTGATGCAGGCTGCCAAGCCGTTCCAGGTCCATGACCAGGCTGGCAGGGCGCATCTGCAGGATCGCGGCTTCGGGCAAGCCCGATTCCATCATTGAAGGGGTGCTCATTCTGGGGCCCTCAACTGGCGTGTCCGCATTCCCGGGCCAGTTGGCAACCGGAAGCGGCTTGTTATTGATCTGCCGTCGATGGTGGGACAGGAGGCTCCCCGGAGCAATTCAGATCGCCCTATCGTCCGATAAGGAATCCTTATTCAAATGGCATGCTCGATCAGCATGGCTATCGCCACTCGTCCGGGTCGAGTTCGTTGTCCCGCAGGATGAATTCGTACAGGGCCTGGGCCGCTACCGGCAACGACCGGTTGGCCAGGCGGACGATTCCGATGTCGCGGGTTACCAGCGGGTCCGCCAGGGGGATGAAGCACAGTTGGCCGGGTTCGGCGGGGAAGGCGAAACGGGGCAGGGTGGTGATGCCCATGCCTGCTTCGATCATGGCCAGCAGGGAGATCATGTTGGAGATGTAGAACTGCGAATCGGCCACCAGCTCCTCGGCGCGGGTTCCGCTGAGCAGGCGCGAGGTGCCGTTGGCGATCAGGCGTTCGCCGCGCAATTGTTGCCAGCCGACCTCTGTTTCGGCAGCCAGCGCATGGTCCTGATGGCAGACCACGCCGATGCTGTCTTCCCAGATGGGGATGAAGCGAATGTCGCTCTCGGTTTCCCAGAGGCTGGAGATGCCGAAGTCCACCTGCTGGTTCTCCACCATGGTCAGGACCGCCTCGGAGTTGTCGTCGAACAGGCTGACATGCAGGTCGGTGGCGTCGCCTATGAAGCGCGCGAGGATGTCCGGCAGAAGTCGACTGGCAATCGACGGTACGGACGCGATGCGCAAGTGGCCGGACTTGTACTGCGCGATCAGGTTCATGTCGCGCACCACGCGGTCGTGGTGTTCGATCAGTTCCTTGGCGTAGGCGAGGAACTGGATGCCAAAGGGCGTCAGCTCCGGCTTTGTGACCCGCGCATTGCGTTTCTCGAACACGGGTTGGCCCAGCTTGCCTTCGAGGTCGCGGATGGACAGCGAAATGGCTGGCTGGGTTCGGTGTGCCCGCTCGGCCGCCGCATGGAACCCCTGGAGCTCGGCAACCCAGACGAAGTGACGCAGTTGCACGATCTTCAGGTCCGGCAGCATGGTAAGTTTTCCTTATCAACCAATATTCACAACTAATTTTAGTTTATCTGAGACGGCACCTACCATGCGCTCAAAGCGAGAACGGAGGTGCACATGTCCAGCAAGATTTTCAGCAACTACATCGGCGGCGTCTGGGTTGAAGGCGGCTCGAGTATTGCGAACCGAAGCCCTGCCAATGTCGAGGACGTCGTGGGTCACTACGCCCAGGCCAATGCCTCGCAGGTGGATCAGGCGATTCGCGCCGCCACCGCCGCTCAGCAGGTCTGGGCACGCAGCGGACTGGAGGAGCGTTACCAGGTGCTCATGGCGATCGGCAACGAGCTGATCGCACGCAAGGCCGAACTCGGCGAACAGCTGTCGAGGGAGGAGGGCAAGACCCTCGCCGAGGGCGTCGGCGAGGTCTATCGCTCCGGGCAGTTCTTCCACTATTACGCCGCCGAGGTGTTGCGGCAGCTGGGCGAGACAGCGGATTCCGTTCGTCCTGGCGTGGAGATCGAAGTCCGTCGTGAGCCGGTTGGCGTGGTCGCCATCATCACCCCGTGGAATTTCCCGATGGCCACGGCCGCCTGGAAGATCGCCCCGGCCCTGGCCTTCGGCAACGCAGTAGTGTTCAAACCGGCCAATGCAGTGCCGGCGAGCGCCTGGGCGCTGACCGAAATCATCGCCCGCCAGGCCCTGCCGGCCGGGACCTTCAACCTGGTCATGGGCAGCGGAGCCGAGGTCGGCGAGCGCCTGATCCAGTCCACCGGGATCAATGCCCTGAGTTTCACCGGCTCGGTGGAAACCGGGCGCCGGGTCGCCGCCGCCACAGCCGCCAATTTCGTGCGCTGCCAGCTGGAAATGGGCAGCAAGAACGCCTTGGTAGTGCTCGATGACGCGGACCTGGCGCTGGCCGTGGAATGCGCGGTGAACGGCGCCTTCTTCGGCACCGGACAGAAGTGCACGGCATCGTCCCGACTCATCGTCACCGAAGGCGTGCACGACCGCTTCGTCGAAGCGCTGATCGAACGCATGGGACAGCTCAAGGTCGGCCATCCGATGCGTGAAGGCGTGCAGATCGGCCCGGTGATCGACGAGCGCCAGCTCGCGCAGAACCTCCGTTACATCGAGGACGCCAAGGCCGAAGGCGCGCGCCTGGTCTGCGGTGGCGAGCGCATTACCGAGGAGCATGAGGGCTACTACCTGCGCCCGGCGCTGTTCGTCGACACCCGAAACGATATGCGCATCAACCGCGATGAGGTCTTCGGCCCAATCGCCTGTGTCATCAAGGCGCGGGATTACGAGGAGGCGCTGGCCATCCTCAACGACACGCGCTTCGGGCTCACGGCCGGGATCATGACCCAGTCGCTCAAGCACGCCAGCGACTTCAAGCGCCGCGCCAACACCGGCTGCGTGATGGTCAACCTGCCCACCGCCGGCACCGACTATCACGTGCCCTTCGGCGGTCGCAAGGATTCCAGCTTCGGCCCCCGCGAGCAGGGGCAGTACGCCCGCGACTTCTACACCGTGGTCAAGACCGTCTACGTGCGTCCCTGAGGGAGAGAGCGCCATGCAAGAGCTTTTGATGATCGACGGCCTGCAGTATTCCAACTGGAGCCCCGAGCTGTTCCGGCAGATGCAGGAGGGCGGGCTGAGTGCCGTCCACGCCACCATCGCCTACCACGAGACCGCCCGTGAAACCCTGTCGCGCATTGGCGAATGGAATCGCCGCTTCGAGGCCTTCCCGGAACTGATCCGTCCGGTGCGGCAGGCTTCGGATATCCGCCTGGCCCACCAGGAAGGACGGGTCGGGATCTTCTTCGGCTTCCAGAATTGCTCGCCCATCGAGGATGACATCGACCTGGTGGAAATCTTCCGCCAGCTCGGCGTCTTCATCATGCAGCTGACCTACAACAACCAGAGCCTGCTGGCCTCGGGATGCTACGAGAGAGAAGACAACGGCATCAGTCGCTTCGGCCGCCAGGTGATCGAGGAAATGAACCGTGTCGGCATGATCATCGACATGTCCCACAGTGCCGAGCGCAGCACCCTGGAGGCCATAGAACTGTCGACGCGGCCGGTGATCATCTCCCATGCCAACCCCACCAGCTTCCATGCAGCCAAGCGCAACAAATCCGACGCGGTGCTGCGCGGAATCGCCGAGTCGGGCGGCCTGCTCGGCTTCAGCACCTATCCCTTCCACCTGCGCGGCGGCTCGGCGTGCCGGCTTGAAGACTTCTGCGACATGGTCGCGCGCACGGCAGACCTGATGGGTGTGGAGCACATCGGCATTGGTACCGACCTCTGCCAGCAGCAGCCGCTGCAGGTGCTGGAGTGGATGCGTAACGGCCGCTGGAGCAAAGCCAAGGACTACGGCGAAGGTTCCGCAGATAACGCCGACTGGCCAGCGCCACTGCAATGGTTCCGCGACAGCCGTGACTTTCCCGTCATCGCCCGCGGGCTGCGCGAGCGCGGCTTCGTCGAGGACGAGGTGCGCAAGATCATGGGCCTGAACTGGCTCGACCTGCTGGAGCGCGGTACCGCGCCGCAGCAGTGATTTCCTGACTCCCCCCAACGTGAGGACGCCATGAACAAGAACAAGAAAAGAGCCTCGACCTTCTCCCACCCTGGAGTTGGCCTGCGCCTGACGACACATCACCTTGATCCGTTGCCTCCGGAAGGCAGGAGCGAAACGCGTCCACCGTGCTGACGTTGAGTTCCGCTCCATTCCTGAACCCATGGTCATTCGCTCTGCCGAGTTCGATTCGGTAGAGCCAGCGCAACAACCTGGAGGCATCATGAAATTGTTCCCGACCCAGACCGTAGGCAGCGAACCGATGAAGTGCACGGCACTGCAAGGCGTCGATTTGCCCCTGTTCGTCATCACTGGCGGCTTCCTGCTCGCCTTCCTGATTGCGGCCCTGGTGGATATCGACGCGGTTTCCGCAATGGTCAACACGCTGTTCGCCTGGTCGACGAAAGCCTTCGGGCTCTATTGGCAGGTGCTGATGCTGGCAACGTTCCTGGTCAGCCTGGGCATTGGCTTCAGCAAATGTGGCCGCGTCCGCCTGGGTGGCATCAACCACAAGCCTGAGACCAGTACGTTCAATTGGATCGCCGTGATCATGTGCGCGCTGCTCGCCGGTGGTGGTGCCTTCTGGGCCGCCGCCGAGCCCCTGATGCATTTCGCCAGCCCGCCGCCCCTGTTCGCTGGCGTTCAGCCGAACACTGAGCAGGCGGCCCATGTGGCCCTGGCGCAGTCGTTCGTGCACTGGGGGTTCCTGGCCTGGGCTGTGCTCGGCAGCCTGCTGGCGATCGTCCTGATGCACCTGCACTACGACAAGGGCCTGCCGCTGGCGCCCCGTACGCTGCTGTACCCGTTGCTGGGTGAGCGTGCGCTTAAAGGACCGATCGGCAACCTGGCCGACGCCACCTCGATCATCGCGGTGGTTGCCGGCACCATCGGCCCGATCGGTTTCCTCGGCCTGCAGATCAGCAACGCGCTGAATGCTGTGTGGGGTCTGCCGAATGACCTGCTGACCCAGTCCATCACCATCATCCTGGTGACGGTCATGTACACCACGTCCTGCCTGGTGGGGCTAAATGGCATCCGCATGGTCAGCGAAATCAACGTCTGGCTGATGATCGGCCTGGCTTTGTTCATGATCGTGGCGGGGCCGACCCTGTTCATCCTGTCCGGTTTCCCGGTGGCTTTCGGCCTGCAACTGGAACACTTCCTGCCGATGACCCTGTACCGTGCCGATCCGAAATGGCTCGACTGGTGGACGGTCTTCTACTGGGGCTGGTTCATCGGTTATGCGCCGATGATGGGGCTGTACGTGGCCAAGATTTCCCGAGGCCGCAGTATCCGCCAGATCATCCTGACCCTTTCGATCATCGCTCCGCTGGTCACCATGTTCTGGTTCACCGTGGTCGGTGGCACCGGTATCGGCCTGGAGTTGCAGACCCCCGGTATCGTCACCAGCCACGGCACCCAGCCGGAGGCCATGCTGCTGGGCGTTACCCAGAGCCTGCCGCTGGCGGGACTGGTCTCGGCGCTGTTCCTGTTCCTCAGCTTCATCTCGGTGGCCACCAACGGCGATGCCATGGCCTACACCGTGGCCATGGCGATGACCGGCAACGATTCGCCGAAGAAGTGGCTGCGTGCCTTCTGGTGCATCGGTATGGGGCTGGCGGCGGTGGTGCTGATCACCATCGGCTCGGGCGGAGTCTCGGCGCTGCAATCCTTCATCGTCATCACCGCTGTTCCCGTCTCCCTGCTGATCCTCCCTGCGCTCTGGAACGCCCCGCAGATCGCCCGTCGACTGGCCCGGGAACAGCAGGTCTAGTCCCTTGGGAGGGCGCGATGCCCGTCGCCCCTCCATTTTTTCTTCCCATGCTGGAGAGCTAAATGAAACAGTCCGTGAGTACCCGTTTGTTCCCGTCCAACGCCCCACTGGAGTGGGCCGTGATCGGCAACGGGACTTTGTACACGGCGCAGATCCCCATTGATGTCGAAGGGCGCGTGGTGGATGGGGGGATCGAAGCCCAGACACGACAGACCCTGGACAACCTCAAGCACACCCTGGCCTGCGCCGGGCTTGGTCTGGATGCCGTGACCCAGGTGCTGATCTACGTGACCGACCGCAGCTACCTGGCGACCGTGAATGCGGTCTATGCCGAGTATTTCTCTGCTCCCTATCCGAACCGTGCCGCCATGGTGGTGGCCGGGTTGGCCCGTGAGGAAATGCTCGTGGAGCTGGTGGTCTACGCGGTGGCCTGAGCGGCCGCAGTCTCCAGTCCGCTCTGGTGATCCCGGACGACTGGTTTTCCGCTCGCCGATTGTCCCGGCGGCGACTCCAACTACGCTTGAACCTTGTACGTGCGCTTTTCCGTCACAAGCGGACAGGCGCCCGTACCCTTTTCGCCGTATGGCCTGACCTGGGAGCTTGGGATGGAATGGTTGCTCGACCCGGAAATATGGGTGGCCTTCTTTACGTTGACCGCACTGGAAATCGTCCTCGGTATCGACAACATCATCATGATCGCCATCCTCGTGGGTCGAATGCCGCCCCACATGCAGGCGCGCACCCGCTTCTTCGGCCTGGCCCTGGCGATGGTGACGCGCATCCTGTTGCTGCTTTCCATTTCCTGGATCATGCGGCTCACCGCCGACCTGTTCCAGGTGGCTGGGCAGGGGATATCCGGGCGTGATCTGATTCTCTTCTTCGGCGGCCTGTTCCTCCTCTGGAAGAGCAGCTCCGAGATGTACCAGGGCCTGGAGGGCGACGAGGAAGACTTCGACGAACCCAGGAGCCTTGCCGGCGGGCTCGTCGGCACCATCATCCAGATCGCCCTGATCGACATCGTCTTCTCGCTGGACTCGGTGATTACCGCTGTCGGCATGGTTTCCAACGTGCCGGTGATGGTTGCTGCCATCGTGGTCGCCGTGTTGGTGATGATGCTCGCTGCCGGAACCATCAGCGCCTTCATCGACAGGCACCCGAGCCTGAAGATGCTGGCGCTCTCGTTCCTGGTGGTGGTCGGCACGGTGCTGATTGCCGAGTCGTTCGATGTTCATGTGCCCAAGGGCTACGTCTACTTCGCCATGGCCTTCTCCCTGGCCGTGGAAGCACTCAACATCCGTGCCCGCACGGCCCGCGGCCGCAAGGCGGCGGAACCGGTGAAGCTGCACAGGGAGATGAAGGGGGAGTGAGTGTTGGCCGTCTTGAGTCGAGTGCGTCTCGTGCACTAGGGGCCTTACGGCTGCCGAGTCCTACTGTGGGGCGTGCAGCGAGGGCAAAGGCAAGTCGCGAATAAAAAAGCCCGCCAAAACAGGTGTTGGCGGGCGAATCAGGCGGGAACTAGAGCCAGCGTCCCCGCCCGGGGAGTATTCAGCTGAGCAACATCCCCGTACTTGCCTTGAGGCGGTATTGCGCCTGCAGGCGCAGTACGTAGCCGAGCTTGATCGAGGTCGGTCCGAGGATGGTCAGCAAGTGCGCCAGTACCAGCCAGCCCATGGACAGGTAGGCGTCGAAGCCATAGGCCAGCAGGGCCCCGATCACCAGCATGGCCATGCCACTGATCAGCAAGTGGCTGGAAAGCTTGTGGACGCGTTGGGGGGATTCGAAAAAGGCGAACATATCCATTGCTCCAGCAGAGGTTGCGGTCTGCTTGGCAGGCGTCCGTGACGGGGTCACGGACGCCTGGTCCATTCAGGGTGCTTAGGCCACCGGAATCATTGGGTCGGCTGCGGCCAGGGCGGTTGCTCGATCAGCTGCCGGGGGATAGATCCAGATGGTGTTGATCTGGGTCTTGAGCTGCTTGGCTTCATCCTTCACCAGCTTCAGCTGACGGTCCCAGCCCTCGGTGAACACCGCTCCCCAGGCACCGAGGTCCAGGCAGGTCACGTACTTGGGCTGGCTGTAGGGAATGGGCTGCACGC
Source organism: Pseudomonas sp. DY-1 (assembly GCF_003626975.1). Lineage (NCBI taxonomy): Bacteria > Pseudomonadati > Pseudomonadota > Gammaproteobacteria > Pseudomonadales > Pseudomonadaceae > Pseudomonas > Pseudomonas sp. DY-1. The sequence goes on from NZ_CP032616.1 coordinate 987,448, forward strand.
CCAGCAAGTCGGCGGCTACGTTGTTACCCGCATGGCGACCCAGTCCATCGCGCACGCTGGTCAGTTGCTCGGTCAGCGGGCTGGCACGGAAGCCGACCGTCCAGATCACCGTGTTGCTCTCGATATGGCGACCGTCGGAGAGGGTCACACCATTGGCGTCCACGGCCGCCACGCTGGTACCGAGTACCCACTCGATGCCGAGGTGATCGGATGCTTCGACGATCGACGGGCGGATTCCGTCGCCCAGGGCAGCGCCGATCTGTGGAGCACGGTCGATGACGATCACGCGAATATCCTGGTCTTCGCCGAGCACCTCGCGCAGACGCGCCGGCATCTCGGTGGCAGTTTCGATGCCGGTGAAGCCGCCGCCGGCGACCACCACAGTGTTGCGGGCAAGGCTGTACGGGCGGTCCTTGAGCGACTTCAGGTGGTTCTCCAGACGCGCCGCGGATTCGATCTGGTCGACGTCGAAGGCATGGGCCTCCAGGCCGCCCTCCGGCTGGAGGACACCCGACTGGCCAGCAGGCTGCTGGTGGCCAGGGTGCGTCATGTGCTGGCGCCGTAGGTGTCGCACGTCATGCCGCAGTGCGGCCAATTCAGGCACGTCGTCTCGTTTGGGCGCACCAGGGCCGAAGGTTGGCGCAGCGTGCAACGAGGTCCGACAGGGTGTCGGGATCAAACCGCACGCTCAGCGCCATCATGCGAAAACGCTCAGCCCTTGGCTGCGATTGCAGTGACTTCCACACGCATGCCTTCCACCGCCAGCGCAGCCACGCCAACGGCGGCGCGAACCGGCCAGGGCTTGGCGAAGAAGCGCTGGTAGACCTCGTTGAAGGCGGGGCGGTCGGCCATATCGGTGAGATAGATGGTCAGGTGCATGACGCGGTCCATGGAGCTGCCGGCGCGCTCCAGCGCGACCTTCAGTGCCTGTAGGGTGCATTCGCTTTGCGCGACGATGTCGCCCAGCTCCAGGCTGCCGTCGGCGCGGGTAGGGATCTGGGTGGACACCAGCAAGCCGCCGAAGCTGGCGACGTCCGAAGAAATGGATTCCGGGTCTGGATCTGGGAGGAAAGTGAGGTCGTGGTTTGCCATGGCAGCTCTGCTCGAGTGGTAGGAAGGCGGCTTGTACATCACCCCCGGTGGCTCGGCCAGCCGGGGCGTCCGCTGGGGCGACGCCGTTTTCGCGGCCAGTTTATAGCGCCATGGGTGGCTCCAGAAGCCGCAAGTCAGAATCGGTCGAGCCGATAGGCTTCCAATGCCGCTAACCCGTGCTGGCCATCGGTTGTTGCCGGCAAGGCCGCCAACTGGGCGATGTGTTCTGCAGTCACCGCAGCCTGGGTCAAGCCGAGATGCTGGTGGCCGAAGGCGAGCAGTACCTTGCCGTCGCACACCCGGTCGATGATCGGCAGGGAGTCCGGCAGGGATGGACGAAAGCCCATCCATGGCGTGGCTGCTTCGACACTCAGGTCACGGCGGAACAGGCCTTTGCTCAGTCGATGCAGCTGCCAGGCGCGCTCCATGTTCGGCGGCTGCTCGAGGCCGGCGAACTCGACGGTACCCGCCAACCTCAAGCCGTCAGCCATTGGCGTCATGATGAACTTGCGCTCCAGCGAGGTGACTGCGAATGGCAGGCGCTCATGCTCATTGGGCAGCATCAGGTGATAGCCGCGTTCGGTATCCAGTGGCACCTTCCTGCCGGTTAGCGCCGCGGTGATCCTGGCCGAGTGGGCGCCGCAGGCGATCAGCACCTGGCGGGCATGCAGGCCGCCGTCATGGGTGGTCAGCACGATGCCGTCCTGGCGCAAATGGCCACCCTGAACGCTTTGCCTGCGGAACTGCACACCCAGGGATTTCGCAGCTGCAACCAGTTCACAGACCACCCGGTAGGGATCGAGGAAATGCCCGGTGCGCGGAAAGAACAGCCCACCCTGAATCCACTCGCTCAACTGCGGAGCCGCTGCATGGACGGCCTCGGCCCGCCAGAAATCGACCGCCACGTCCTGGCCGCGCATCCGTGCCTGCAGGGCTTCGAGCGCCCGGCGCGATTCGGCGCGTTCGAACACCAGCAATGAGCCGTCTTCCTTCAGCAGGCCCGGCCGGTCAATCGTCTTCAGCAGCCGCTGCCAGGCACCGAGGCTGCCTTCGTTGAGCGCGCGTATGCCGGCGACGGTTCGCCGGAACGGCGTTGGGTGCAGGTTCAGCAGTAGCCGCGTGAACCAGGGCAGGGCGCGTGGCATGTATTTCCAGTCCAGGCGCAACGGACCCATGGGATCCATGAGCATGGACGGCAGTCGTTTCAGGATCGACAGGTCCGCAATCGGGAACACCTGTTCGGTGGCCAGGTGCCCGGCATTGCCGAACGAGGCGCCCTGGCCAGGGTCATGCCGGTCGATGACCACTACACGCTTGCCCTGGCGCGCCAGCTGCAGGGCGCAGGCCACGCCGACGATACCGGCGCCGACCACGGCGATGTCCGCGTGAGTCTGTGGCGCGTTTGATGGATTGGCGTTGACCATGTTCCTAGGCCTCTCTCTGGCCATCGAGCAGGCGGCGCAGCCGCAAAGGGTTGCTGTGCCGGAGTGCGGACGGCAGCAGGCCGTCGGGGAAGTCCTGGTAGCAGACCGGCCGCAGGAAACGCAGGATTGCGGCGGTGCCGACCGATGTCGTGCGTGCATCCGACGTGGCCGGGAACGGACCGCCGTGGACCATCGCATCGCAGACTTCGACGCCAGTTGGCCAGCCATTGACCAGCAAGCGGCCAGCCTTGCGCTCCAACGTGGGCAGCAATGCCCGGGATTGCTCCAGATCGGCCTCGTCCAGATGCAGGGTCGCGGTCAACTGGCCTTCCAGGTGTTCGGCAACCTCGCGGACCTGCTCATCGTCGGCACACTGCACGATCAACGACGCAGCGCCAAATACCTCGCCCTGCAGGGCCGAATCGGCAAGGAACGCCTCTGCCCGGGTCACGAACAGGCGAGCCTGGCATTGGTTGGGGCCTTCGCCCGGCAGACCGGTCGCCGCTGTTTGCGCTTGGCTGTGCTCGGCCAGCTTGGCAACGCCGGCGGCGAAGGCCTGGAAGATCCCCGGGGTGAGCATGGTCTGCGCCGGGCTACGCCCGACGTGCTCGCTAGCCGCGACGATGAAGCGATCCAGTGCCGGGCCCTGACGGGCAATCACCAGGCCGGGGTTGGTGCAGAACTGACCTGCGCCCTGGGTCAGTGAGGCGACGAAGCCTTGTGCCAGCGCCTCGCTGCGTGCCTGCAGGGCTGCGGGGAAGAGGAACACCGGATTGATCGAACTCATTTCGGCGTACACCGGGATTGGCTCGGGGCGCGCTTGCGCGGCATTGCACAAGGCGACTCCGCCGCTGCGCGACCCGGTGAAACCTACCGCCTTGATACGCCTGTCGCTGACCAGGGCGATGCCCACTTCGCGACCGGAGCCATACAGCAGCGAAAACACGCCTTGCGGCAGCGCGCATTTTTCCACGGCGCGGGCGACGGCCCGACCTACCAGCTCGCTGGTGCCAGGGTGGGCACTGTGGGCCTTGACCACCACAGGGCAGCCGGCCGCCAACGCCGAAGCGGTGTCGCCACCGGCCACCGAGAAGGCCAGGGGGAAATTGCTGGCGCCGAACACGGCCACCGGGCCGAGCGGCACCTGGCGCTGGCGCAGGTCCGGGCGCGCAATGGGATTGCGCTCCGGCAGAGCCGTATCGATCCGCGCATCGAGCCATCCACCGGCACGCACGGTGCGGGCGAAGAGTCGCAGTTGCTGGCAGGTGCGACCCCGTTCGCCCTGAATGCGCGCGCGCGGCAGGCCGGTCTCGGCCATGGCCCGTTCGACCAGCGCATCGCCAAGGCTTTCGATCTCGTCGGCAATGGATTCGAGGAATTCGGCGCGTGCCGCCAGTGGCGTCTCGCGATAAGTGTCGAAAGCTGCCCAGGCCAGGGCACACGCCTGGTCCACATGCTCGCCTGTGCCGCCCGGATAGGGCGGGTCGAGCGGTATGTCAGTGGCCGGGTCGATAGCCCGGATCGCTTCCCGGCTGCCAGTCACGCTGTGCCGGCCTATGAGCATGTTGCCTGTCAGGGTCATGGTGCTTCCTGGAGAATTGAGTGGGTCCGTCTGCGGAACAGCGATGTTCCGCAGGGGCGCGATTAGCAGCGGGTCGTCAGGCGACATTCTGCTCGGCTGACCAGTTGGCGTACCACTGGCGGAACAGCGCGTACTGGTTCTCGGCATAGCGACGCTGGGCATCGCTGAGCGCATCGCTCTCGTTGAAGTGCAGGGTGTATTCCGTGTCGCCGTTGAGCACCATCAGGTGTTTGTAGTAGAGCACCAGGTCGCAGCCTTCGTCGAAGGAGGAGAGCACCGCCAGCGCGGACTCCAGCTCCCGTGCCAGTCGGCGCGCCCTGGCATCGCCCTTGGCTGCCTGCTTGCTCAGCGCCACCAGGTGCAGCACTTCGCGGGGCAGGGCATTGCCGATACCGGTGATGGCGCCCGTGGCGTTGCAATTGACGAAACCGTGGACCACCTGGGTATCGACACCGACCATGAGGGTGACCTCATCGTCCTTGGAGGTGATGTTCTCGGCCGCGTAGCGCAGGTCGGCGGCGCCACCGAACTCCTTGAAGCCGATCAGGTTCGGGTAGTCGCGGCGCAGTTCGAAGAACAGGTCGGCGCGGGTGGCGAAGCCGTAGTAAGGGCTGTTGTAGATCACCGCCGGCAGGCCCGGAGCCGCCGTGAGGATGGCGGCGAAGTGTGCCTTCTGCGCAGCAGGGGAGGCACCGCGGGAGAGAACGCGAGGGATCACCATCAACCCGTGGGCGCCAACCTTGGCGGCGTGTGCAGCGTGGGAGACCGCCTCGCGGGTGTTGACCGCACCGGTGCCGACGATGGTCGGGATGCCAGCGGCCACCAGGCGCGCCACGCCTTCCTGGCGTTCGGCTTCGGTGAGCAACGGCCAGTCGCCCATGGACCCGCAATACACCACGGCACTCATGCCGATATCGATCAGCTCGCGGCCCTTGGCCACCAGGGCGTCGTAATCCGGCTTGCGTTCGGCGGTGCAGGGGGTCATCAGGGCGGGGATGCAGCCGGTGAAGATGTTGTCGCTCATTGTTTTAACTCCTTGAAGCAGTCATGCAGGTGTTTGGGGGAAGAGAGGGTCGAAGTGGTATCCGTCGCGATGGCTCAGATACCCCATGCGAAGGGGTCCTGTTCATCGATCAGCAGGGTGCTGTCGGCGGTCATGTAGGCGCGGCCGGTTATGAAGGGGCGGATGCGCTCGCCATCCCATTCGTAGCGGCCTTCGAACTGGCTTCCGGTGATGCTCGCCTGAATCCAGGATTGGCCTGCGGCGAGCTTTCCATCGGCCGCCAGGCACGCCAGCTTGGCGCTGGTGCCGGTCCCGCAGGGCGAGCGGTCGTAGGCCTTGCCCGGACACATGACGAAGTTGCGGCTGTCGGCCTCGTCGTCATCGGCGAACAGCTCGACATGGTCGATCAGGGCGCCGTCTGCGCCGTGGATGCACTGGGCCTGCAAGGCCTTGAGCATCGACCAGGTGAACTCGGTCAGGACCTCGACGTTGTCGAGGTGCAAGCTCTGGCCATGTTCTGAAACCAGGAAAAACCAGTTGCCGCCCCAGGCGATGTCGCCGAATACGAGGCCGTGGCCAGGGACCTCGACCGGAACCTGCTGGCGGTAGCGGTAGGCCGGCACGTTGCCGACGGTCACTGCGCCGTCTTCATGCAGGGTGGCGCTGACCTGGCCGACCGGGGTATCGATCTTGTGCACGCCGGGGCCGATCAGCCCCAGGTGGTGCAATGAGGCGACCAGGCCGATGGTGCCGTGGCCGCACATGTTGAGGTAGCCGGCGTTGTTGAAGAAAATCACGCCGCACGTGGCATCCGGGGACACCGGTTCGCAGTACAGCGCACCTACCAGCACGTCGTTTCCGCGTGGTTCCAGCAGGCAGGCGCGGCGCCATTGGTCATGCTGCTGGCGCAGCGCATCACGCTTCTCGGCCATGCTGGTGCCGGTCAGTTCGGGGAACCCCTTCATCACCAGGCGAGTGGGTTCGCCGCCGGTGTGGGAATCGATGATGTGTACGCGTTTCATATTCCTGTCCCTTGAGAAAGCACGGAGGCGACGTCAGGAGGACGCCTGGGGATGAGTGCCGATGGGGTAACGGGCAGAAGTGGCGTCGACGCCTGCTTCGCTTTCATCGTCGCCGGTCAGACGCACCAGATGAGCGGGCAGGCCGGTTACGGCGCCCCAGTAGTAGATGCCCATGGCGCATGCCGCCACGACCAGGGTGTCGAACGGATGGCCGAGCACACCCAGGCCACCGAAACTGCCGAGCCCGGAGAGCACGATGGTGAGGGCGTAGAAGCCGATCAGCCACGCCGATGACCGCACTTGCTGGCGCAGGTCGATGTGTTGGGTCGGCACGAAGCGGCCGCACAGCAGGTACACGACGAACATCAGGATCTGCAGGCCGAGCAGCCAGGACACGGTGCTCCAGCCCGACCAGTAGACGATCAGGGCGGCGATGATGAACGACAGCGGGCCAAGCAGGCTCATGGCCTTGACGCGGAACGGGCGTGGCATGCCGGGTGCATTGTGGCGCAAGGCGGCCACGGTGACCGGTGCGACGGCGTAGCTCAGTACCAGCGCGGCGGAGACCACGTTGATCAGGGCTTCCCAGGACGGGAAAGGCAGGGTCCAGAACACCGACAGGGCGAAGGTCAGCCACAGTGCCGGGCGCGGGATGCCGGACTTCTCGTCGATGCGGGTGAAGACCTTGAAGAAGGTGCCGGTTTGCGCCCAGCCATAGACGACCCGAGGCGTAGCATTCATGTAGATGTTGCCGCAGCCGCTGGGGGAGATCACCGCATCGGCGACCACCAGATAGGCCAGCCAACCCACGCCCAGCGCCAGGGCGATATCACGATAGGGCAGGGCGAGTTCCTTGGAGACGCCGCCCCAACCGTTGACCAGCATTTCGGTGGGCACGCCGCCGAGGAAAGCCACTTGCAGCAACACATAGATGGCGGTGGAGAGCAGCACCGACAGGATCAGCGCAATCGGAATGGTCCGTTGCGGGTTCTTCACTTCGCTGGCCACCGAGATGATCGGCGTGAGCCCGAGGTACGCGAAGATGATGCCGCCAGCGGATACCGCCATCTCGATGCCGGAAAGGCCGAAGGGCGCGAAGCCCTGGGTCTCGAAGTTCTCCGGTTTGAAGAAGCTGAACAGCACGCCGATGACCAGCAGCGGCACGATGAACTTGAACACGCTCACCAGGTTATTGGCCTTGGCGAAGGTCTTCACGCTGCGGTAGTTGAGCATGAAGAAGAGGCAGAGCAGGCCGAACTGCACGAGCCAGCCGATGACCGTGGGATCGCTGGAGCCAGCCTTGGTCAGCTCGGGGAACCAGGCGGCCGCGTATTGGCGAGAGGCGACCACTTCGATCGCCACCAGGCTCGAGAAGGCGATCAGGGTGATGAAGCCCATCAGGTAGCCGAGCAAGGGACCGTGGGAGTACACCGGGTAGCGCACCACGCCGCCGGCACGCGGTAACGCGGCCCCCAGTTCGCAGTAGACGATACCCAGCAACAGCACGGCGAAGCCGCCCAGCAACCAGGAAAAGATGCCTGCAGGACCTGCGATGGATGAAACGTGACTGGCCGCGAACAGCCAGCCCGAGCCGAAAATGGCCCCCAGGCCGATGAAGGTAAGGTCTATCAATGAAAGTTGTTTCTTGAACTTGCCTGACATGGCGTCGCCTTCTTGTGAGTTGTTGGATAGGCAAAGGTGGTGTCACTGGAAGTTGCGATCGGCAGTGCGCCAGGAATGGGTCGTTGGTGACCGTTTCCTGTTGTTTTCTGGCTGCACGCGATGGCCATAGAGTGGACCGGCCGATGCCCCTGCGCTTGATGGTTTTCTTCAGATCGAATGACGAAATCAGCACAATTAAATAATTGCAGTGGCACTCGCAGTGCTGCATCCGAGCCTGCTCGACAGGCTGTGTGCCTTGCGTCAATCTGCCCGCCACGTCCTGGCCGGTCGGCCTTTGAGGGGGAAGAGTCATGACCCAGAACGCGCTTGCGATGCTGTGCCAGGGAGCAGATCAGCAGCGTCCCGAAACCATGGAGCAACTGTTGGCGGGTGTGGCCCTGCTGTTGCCCATGCTGGATGTGATTCCGAATGCCGCGATCTTCATCAAGGATGATCAGGCCCGCTACGTAATGGCCAATCGCACACTGGTGCAGCGGTGCGGCCTGAAGCAGTTGCAACCGCTACTGGGCAAGACCAGCGCCGAGGTTTTTCCCGCGCAGCTGGGGCCCGGTTACACCGAACAGGATCGACGGGTCCTGGAACATGGCCACGTGTTGGAAGACCAGTTGGAACTGCATCTGTACGGGAGCCGCGAACCGGGTTGGTGCCTGACGCACAAACGACCGCTGTACAGCCGCAGTGGTGAAATCATCGGTCTGGTGGGCATCTCGGTGGACCTGCAGTCGGCCAGTGATACGCACCCGGCCTACCAGCGCCTCGCTGCCGTGGACGAATACATCCGCACGCATTTCGATCAACCCATCACCCTGGGCGAGTTGACGCGCATTGCCGGCATTTCCGTGGCTCAGCTGGAGCGCTACTGCAAACGGGTGTTCCACCTGACACCGCGGCAGTTGATCCACAAGGTGCGGCTGGAGCACGCGCATCGGCTATTGCACACCGACCTGCCGATTACCGAGGTTGCCCTGCAATGCGGCTACACCGACCACAGTGCATTCAGCCGGCAGTTCAAGATGCTGACCGGGTTTACCCCGCGACAGTACCGACAGGCGACTGGCATCGAGTGGTGAGGTCGCGGATATCGGTCCTCCCCGATTGTTTGCTCGATACCTGCCCGGACCCCACATGAGTTCGCTGGCTGGCATTGCGGTTTGCTCGATAGGCGGTAGCGCTAGCCGGTAGTCCCTTGACTCAGGTCCATGAACGGCCCGACTTGCGTTGTCTGGTGATCTCGCATCCGCCAGAATCTGCTTTTTCCCGTCCTGTCAGAGGTTCGCAAGCATGCGCAAATCATTATCCGCACTGGCACTCAGCATCCTGGCGTCGCAGTACGTAGTCGCCGGCGAAACCACTAATACAGCAATCGGCGGTGGCGTCGGTGGGGCTTTGGGCAGCGTCGTTGGCCAGGCGGTCGGCGGCAGCACTGGCGCTGCGATTGGAGCCGGCCTGGGCGGTGCGGCGGGCGGCGCGGTGAGCGCGAAAGATGGCAAGAAGACAGAAGCGGCGATTGGCGGTGGCCTTGGCGCGGCTGGCGGCCAGGTGATCGGCAACAGCGTAGGTGGCTCCACCGGTGGTGCAATCGGCGCCGGCCTGGGCGGGGCGGCCGGTAGTGCTATCGGCAACAATCTGGCCGATGACGACGACCACCACGACCACTACGACAACCGCAAAGCCAGCCACAAACATAAACACAAGCACAAACACAACGACTGATCCCCGCTGTCGTTGCACGAAAGCCCGCCTCTCTGGCGGGCTTTCGCGTTTCATTACCCGGATGATTCACCTTCAGCCCTGAGGTGCCTGCAGTCAGGCCAGCCTGGCTTCAGAGCTTGTCAGCATCGATGACAGCCTTGGCGAACGCCTGCGGATCTTCCTGTGGCAGGTTGTGGCCGATGCCGCCGGTGATCAGCCGGTACTCATATTTGCCGGTGAAGCGCTTGGCGTAGTCCTCGGCTTTCGGATGCGGCGCGCCGTTGGCGTCACCTTCGAGCGTAATGGTCGGCACGCTGATGGATGGCGTGGTGGCCAGCTTCTGCTCCAGGGCCTGGTACTGACTCTCGCCCGGCTCCAGGCCCAGGCGCCAGCGATAGTTGTAGATGGTGATGTCGGCGTGGTCAGGGTTGTTGAGAGCGGCTGCGCTGCGATCGAATGTGGCGTCATCGAACGCCCATTTCGGAGAGGCCAGTTGCCAGATCAACTTGGCGAAGTCGTGGGTGTTCTGTTTGTAGCCCTCACGGCCGCGGTCGGTGGCGAAGTAGAACTGGTACCACCACTGCAATTCAGCCTTGGGTGGCAACGGCTTTTTGCCGGCAGCCTGGTTGCCAATCAGATAGCCGCTGACCGACACCAGCGCTTTGACGCGCTCTGGCCAGAGCGCGGAGACGATGCCAGCCGAGCGCGCGCCCCAATCGTAACCGCCGAGTACGGCCTGTTTGATCTTGAGCGCGTCCATGAAATCGATCACGTCACTGGCCAGTGCGGCGGGTTGCCCATTGCGAAGGGTTTTCCCGGAGAGGAAATGTGTGTCGCCGAAGCCTCGTGCGTAGGGCATCAGCACCCGATAGCCCTTGGCGGCCAGCAATGGTGCGACCTCGTCATAGCTGTGGATGTCGTATGGCCAGCCGTGCAGCAGGATGACCACCGCCCCGTCAGCCGGGCCGACTTCGGCATAGGCCACGTTCAGCAGCCCGGCCTTCACATGTTTCAGCGGGCCGAGCGGGGAGGGGGCTACCTGGTGAGTACGCGCCCCGGTCGCGGCGGGCGCCATGCTGGCGGTGGTTTGCGCGTGGGCTGCGCCGAGTTGCAAGAGCGCCAAAGCGAGGATCGAGGCGCTGACGAGGTGACGGCGATTCTTGTCGGACGCGTTGTTCCGCTGTGCCATCGACATGGTGATGTCTCCGTTGCTGGCGATTGGTTGAGGGCCGGGTAGTCCCCTTCGGGCCACGCAAACAGTTGAATGCCACGGCGTATCTGGCCTGTGTCGAATCTACGGCCGGACTGGTAGGCGTGTATCCCGACCTCCTTCAGAGACACTTTGATACACGGCAACTCGACAGGACGACGCCCGGCCTGCCGCGCAATGGCTGCATCTGGCCGGCATCTTCTTCAATCCGCGAACAGCTCGAACATCAGTTGCCTGATCCAGCGATTCGCGGGGTCACGGTGGTACTTCGCGTGCCAGAACAGGTTGATGTCGATCTCCGGCAACTCGACCGGGTGGGGCAGGGCGACCAGGCCGAAGGGTTCGACGCAGGAGTCGGCAAAGCGCTCAGGCACGGTGGCGAGCAGGTCGGTGCGCTGGAGGATATGACCGACGGCGACGAAGTGCGGCACTTCCAGGCGTATATCCCGCTCTATGCCCAGGCGCGCCATGTGGGCGTCCACCTCACCGTGACCGGTGGTGGCGGCGAACACCCGTACATGACCGTAGCGACTGAACCGCTCCAGGGTCAGCGGTTCGCGGGTGGCCGGGTGGTCCTTGCGGCACATGCACACGTAGCGATGCTGGAACAGGCGGCGTTTGTAGAAACCCGCCTGCAGGTGCGGCAGCAGCCCCACGGCGAGGTCGACGGTTCCGTTCTGCAGCGCCTCGATCAGCGTGACCGAGGTATTGCGCACGGTGCTGATTCGGCATTTGGGCGCCAGCCGGGCCAGCGCGTCCATCAGGCGCGGGGTGAAGTAGATTTCGCCGATGTCGGTCATGGCGAGGGTGAAGGTGCGCTCGCTAGCCAAGGGATCGAAGTTGTCCTGCCGGCTCAGGGCATCTCGCAGGGTGTGTATGGCCAGTGACACGGGCTCTGCCAGTTGGTCCGCGTAGGGCGTGGGCTCCATGCCCTGGTAGGTGCGCACGAACAGGTCGTCCTGCAGGGCGGTGCGCAGTCGCTTGAGGGCGTTGCTGACGGCCGGCTGGGTCAGCCCCAGGTTGTCGGCGGCCGTCGATACGCGCCGGTCGATGAGCAATTGGTTGAAGACCACCAACAGGTTCAGGTCCAGATCGCGCAGGTCCATGGGGCGTCCCGTGAAGTGGAGGGTTCGATAGGAATATTCATAGCTGAAATAGTCTGTATGCGAGTTGGTGCATTTATCAATATTTCTCGGGTCGCCATGATGGTTCCACTCCAACAACAACACCATCATGGGTACGAACATGAGCAAGAAGCCTGCTTTGCGCGTCGGCATCATCGGCGGCGGTATCTCCGGCGTCGCCCTGGCACTGGACCTTTGCCGTCACTCCCATCTCGACGTCCAGCTCTTCGAGTCCGCCCCTGCCTTCGGTGAAGTGGGCGCCGGCGTCTCCTTTGGCGCCAACGCAGTCCGGGCCATCGCCGGTCTTGGGCTCGCGGAGCCATACGGGCAACTGGCCGACCGTACCCCTGAGCCCTGGCAGGACGTGTGGTTCGAATGGCGCCGCAGCAGCGATGCCGGCTACATCGGCGCCAGTGTGGCGCCGGGCGTGGGGCAGTCCTCGGTGCACCGGGCAGACTTCCTGGATGTGCTGGCCAGCCGCTTGCCCGAAGGCGTGGCGCGTTTCAGGAAGCGCGCCGTCGGCGTGGAGCAACAGGGCAATGAGGCACGGGTGCTGTTCACCGATGGCAGTGAGTACCGGGGCGATCTGCTGATTGCCGCAGACGGTATCAAGTCCGCCATGCGCAGCCATGTGCTGGAGGGGATCGGCGCCGCGCCGGTCGCTCCGCGCTTCACTGGCACCTGCGCCTATCGCGGCCTGATTGATAGTCAGCGCCTGCGCGAGGCCTATCGCGCTGCCGGGGTCGACGAGCATCTGGTGGATGTACCGCAGATGTATCTCGGCCTCGACGGCCACATCCTCACCTTCCCGGTGAAGCAGGGCCGCATCATCAATGTGGTGGCGTTCGTTTCCGACCGCAGCAAGCCCAACCCCGAATGGCCCGAGGATGCCTCCTGGGTGCGCGAGGCCAGCCAGCGCGAAATGCTCGAAGCATTCGAAGGTTGGGGCGATGCCGCGCGCATCCTGCTCGAATGCATTCCGGCGCCCAGCCATTGGGCGCTGCATGACCTGGCCGAACTGCCCGGCTACGTGCACGGCCGCGTGGCGCTGATCGGTGATGCCGCGCACGCCATGCTGCCGCACCAGGGGGCCGGGGCAGGGCAAGGACTTGAAGATGCCTACTTCCTGGCGCGCCTGCTGGGTGATCCGAACGTGAGTCAGGGCAACCTGGACGGATTGCTGGCGGCCTACGACGCATTGCGCCGGCCGCGTGCGTGTCGCGTGCAGCGCACTTCCTGGGAGGCGGGCGAGTTGTACGAGCTGCGCGACCCGGTCGTCGGTGACGACGAGCAGGCCCTGGGACCGACCCTGGCCAGTCGCTTCGACTGGCTGTGGAACCATGACCTGGACGCAGACGTCGCCCAGGCCCGCGCCCGACTGGGCTGGGAGGCCGTCAGCCGCTGCGCCTGATTCCGCCTCGTCCTACCGGGGCGGGCCTGCAGGCCGCTCCGGCTCTATAACAACGACAAGAAGAGCCATGCCATGCGTACCATCGACGTTTCCGCCCTGCTCGACGGGGCTCGCTTCAATGCCTTTCACGCACGCGTGCTGTTCTGGTGCGCGCTGATCATCATTTTCGACGGCTATGACCTGGTCATCTACGGCGTGGTGCTACCCGCGCTCATGCAGACCTGGAACCTGACTGCGCTCCAGGCCGGCCTGCTCGGCAGCTGCGCGCTGGTCGGGATGATGTTCGGCGCGCTGTTCTTCGGCCCGCTGTCCGACCGCATCGGACGCCGCAAGACCATCATGACCTGTGTGGTCCTGTTCAGTGGCTTCACCGTGGTCAACGGCTTCGCCCGCACCCCTGAGGAGTTCGCCATCTGCCGCTTCATAGCGGGGCTCGGCATCGGCGGCGTCATGCCGAATGTCGTCGCGCTGATGAACGAATACGCGCCGAAGAAGATTCGCAGCACCCTGGTGGCGGTCATGTTCAGTGGCTATTCGGTAGGGGGCATGCTGTCCGCCGGCCTGGGCATGGTGCTGATACCGCACTGGGGTTGGCAGGCGGTGTTCTTCGTCGCCGTTGTGCCCTTGCTGGTATTGCCGTTGCTGGTGCGCCAGCTGCCCGAATCGATCAACTTCCTGGTTCGCCAGGGCAAGGTCGGAATGGCCAGTGAGCTACTGGAAAAGGCCGCCCCGGAATACCGGCCCGGCGCTGGTGATCAACTTGCACTGGCCAAGGGGCAGGCTGGCAAGGCCGCCATTGGCCAGCTCTTCCACGATGGGCGCTCGCTGAGCACCCTGATGCTCTGGGTGGCGTTCTTCTGCTGCCTGCTGATGGTCTACGCCCTGAGCTCCTGGCTGCCGAAACTGATGAATGCTGCCGGCTACGGGCTCAACTCCAGTCTTGCGTTCCTTCTGGTGCTGAACTTCGGGGCCATCTTCGGTGCCATTGGCGGCGGTTGGCTCGGGGACCGGATCGGTCTCGGTCGGGTGTTGTTCGCCTTCTTCACTCTCGGCGCGCTGTCCCTCAGCCTGTTGGCGCTGAAGTCCCCGCTGCCGGTGCTGTACCTGCTGATCGGTGTGGCTGGTGCCTGCACCATCGGCACGCAAATCCTCGCCAACGCCTGCGCGGTGCAGTTCTATCCGGCGCATATCCGTTCCACCGGACTTGGCTGGGCCATGGGTATCGGCCGCATCGGCGCGATCATCGGCCCGCTGCTGGGCGGTGCGCTGCATGCCGCGCAACTGCCGATTCAGGCGAGCTTCCTGGCCTTCGCCCTGCCGGGCCTGATCGGTGCCGCCGCTATCCTGGTGTTTCTCTGGCACCGTCCTGGCAATGGAGCGCTGGTCAGCGATGCGATCGACAAGCCGCTGGAGTCCGTCTCCGGTTGAGCAAGTAAAGCCGAGACCGCCCCGGATACTGCCGGGGCGGGATTCGTCTGAAGTGAACTACTGGGTGCATGTCTGGACTCGCCCGTCCCTGACCGTAGTGAGCGGGATTGGGACTCGCCGCCCCAATCCCGCCCGTTACATCGTCAGCCGCGCGGCAATGGCGGGGTGCGCGGGGGGATCAGACGCTTCGAGCCGGTCGATTCGAATGCCGAGGCGAAGCGCAGCAGGGCCGAGTCATCGTATGCGCGACCCGCGAAGGTCAGCCCGATGGGCATGCCGATGTCCGGCATCACGCCCATCGGCACGGTGACCGTGGGAACGCCCAAATGGCGGATGGCGAGATTGCCGTTGGCAACCCAGATGCCATTGCTCCAGGCGATATCCGCGGACTGCGGATTCACATCGGCATCCGCCGGGCCAACGTCGGCCACCGTCGGAAAGAGCACCGCGTCCAGGCCCAACTGGTCCATCCAGTCTTCGAGGTCCATTCGACGCGTCTTTTCGAGACCGCGCAGACCATCCGGAAGGGTGGGGATCTGGTCCCACTGCTTGATGCCGCGTTCGGCCATGCGCACGTATTCGTCCATGCCGGCGGCCAGGTCGCCTTCACGGTTCGGCAGGGTGCCCTGGTCGTGGGGGAAGATCTGCGGTCCGTCGACGTCGACGAGGCGGTTCAGCTTGGGATCGCCGTTGGCGCGCAGGAAGTCATCGAAGCCCCAGGCCGACAGGTCCCAGAGCTCGTCATGCAGGAACTCCTTGGATACCACACCGCGGTTGAACACAGTCGGCGCGCCGGGGCGATCGCCCTCGCAGTTGGACACCAGTGGGAAATCGACCTCGACCACTTCGGCCCCGGCCGCTTCGAGTGCCTTGCGCGCCTCTTCCCAGAGACCGATGACGGAAGGGCGGGTATTGATTCGTTGCCCCGTCGGGCCGCCAATACCCGGTGCTTCGCTGGTGCCGGCTTCCAGATCCTTGTTGATGAACATGCGTGGAACGCCGAAGCGTTTGCCCGCCAGGGCCTCGGGCGTGGCAGCGAGATCAAGGTAGGACGCGGGGCGCACCGAAGCGACGCTGGGGATCGGCACCCACGGCTGCAGGCGCCACAGGTCGCCACGTTTGTCCGGGTCCTCGGCTACGACCACATCCAGTACTTCCAGCAGGTCGGCCATGGTCCTTGCGTACGGCACCACGACGTCCATGGTCGGCGTCAACGGCCAGTTGCCGCGTACCGAGATCACCCCGCGCGAAGGCGTGTAGGCGCACAGGCCGTTGTTGGACGCCGGCCCGCGCCCGCTCGACCAGGTTTCCTCGGCCAGGCCGAATGCCGAGTAACTGGCTGCGGTCGCGGTGCCCGCACCATTGGACGAGCCCGAGGCGAACGGCGCGGTGAGGTAGTTCGCGTTGTATGGACTCTCCGCACGACCGTAGACGCCGCGCTGCATGCCACCGTTGGCCATGGGCGGCATGTTGGTCTTGCCCAGACAGATGGCACCGGCGGCGCGAAGCCGTTCGATGGTGAACGCATCGCGATAGGCGATCAGGTCCTTGAAAGCCGGGCTGCCGGATGCCGCGGTCAGCCCTTTCACCAGGTAGCTGTCCTTGGCCGTATAGGGAATGCCATCCAGTGGTCCGAGCGTTTCGCCTCGCGCGCGGCGCGCATCGGATGCTTCGGCTTCCTTGAGCGCCTCGGGGTTGCGAACCACGACTGCGTTCAGAGCGGTTGGGGTGTCGGGACCATCGTAGGCATCGATCCTGGCGAGATAGGCCTGGACCAGCTCGACAGCTGTCGTGCGGCCGGACTCGAGCGCGGCGCGCAGTTGGGCAATGGAAACCTCGGTTACCTCGATCATGCTGTCACCGCCGGTGGTTGTTGGGTTATGCATTGAATCTCTCCATCACGCTGAACGCGGGGTCCAGGAACATCAACTTGCTAGAACCAGTACTCATTTCGGCCCTCGTTTCAGCGCAACACGGCTCAGGGCTCGGCTGAAACCAGGGCCAGGGTATTCAGCGCACTATTTTGCACCAAGCGCGATGTGGATGAGTCGCTGACATGCATCGACTGTCGATGGCAAGCATCCCGGCCGCCAGGGTTGCGCATGCGTGTGGAGGCGGCCCGTCTTCAGGTCGAAGACGGGCGGCACGCCCCGGGAGTTTCGCCGAAGCGCACGCAAGGCTGAACCATCGCGGTCAGCGATCAGTGCTGGCAGAAGCGGGCCCGGTTGCCGAAACGACCAGGCATTTGCAGGTTGAACGAGGCCCAATAGGGAACTTGCCAAGGAACACCGCTTGGCGGCTCCACCGCATGGGCCGGGATAATCGGTTGTAATGAAAGAGCCGGGAATCCTGGCCAGAGGAGGGCATGTCATGCCTATTAGTCGATTTTCTGTGTGGGTGGTTGCGATGTTCCTGACGGTTTCGGCAGGTGCGTCCTGGGCCACTGAGCAGGCCGAACAACGCCGGGCCGCACGCGAAGTGCGGCAGGAAACACGGCAGGACTCACGCCAGATCAAGCAGGACTGCCGCGCCGCTGACCAGCAGTACAACGCACAGTGTCGGCAGGACAAGCGCGAGACCAAGCAGCAGGGGCGAGAGAGGGCAAGGGACATCAAGTACTGAGCACGCTTTGCAGACCTGGCTTTGTGTAGGAGCGAGCGTGCTCGCGAAAGTCGAGCTCAGCAGGTTCGCGAGCAAGCTCGCTCCTACATGCCACGCTCCGAGCACAATGGGTGCTTGGAGGACTCAGTTCTCCGCCATCGACCGTTCGTGGACGTACTGCTTGAACTGTTCGGCCGGAAGAGGGCGGGAGAACAGGTTGCCCTGGTAGGTGTGACAACCGTGGCTGACGAGGAAGGCGCGTTGGGCCTCGGTTTCCACGCCTTCGGCAATCACCGAGAGCCCGAGGATCTGGCTCAAACTCACGATGGCGCAGGCGATGGCTGCGTCATTGGGGTCGACCAGCACGTCGCGGATGAACGACTTGTCGATCTTCAGCTGGTCCAGCGGCAGGCTCTTCAGGTAGGAGAGCGACGAGTAGCCGGTGCCGAAATCGTCCAGTGACAGGCCAATACCGATCTCCTTCAGTTCGATCATCTTGGCGACGGTATTTTCCATGTCTTCCACCAGCAGCCCCTCGGTCAGCTCGAGCTTGAGCCTCCTCGGGTCGGCACCCGTGTAGCGCAGCACGGTCAGTACCTCTTCCACGAAGTCGGGGTGGTGGAACTGGCGGGCGCTGACGTTCACCGCGACGACCAGTCGGGCGGTTTCCGGGTGCTTGGCCCAGGTCGTCAGCTGAGCGCACGCGGTTTGCAGTGCCCAGCGACCGAGCGGCAGGATGAGTCCGGTTTCCTCCGCCAGCGGGATGAAATCGGCCGGCAACACATTGCCGCGTTCGGGGTGCTGCCAGCGCATGAGTGCCTCTGCACCCACGATGCGGCCCTGGCTGTTCACCTGAGGCTGGAAGTGCAGCGATAGTTCCTTGCTTTGCAGGCCTTGTCTCAGGTCGGACTCCAGTCTGGCGCGGGCAGTGGCGACGGCCTGCATCTCCGGGTCGAAGAAACGCATGGTGTTGCGTCCGGCGGCCTTGGCGCGATACATCGCGAGGTCCGCGCGCTTCATGATGTCGTCGACGGTATTGAGCTGCCCTTGGAACAGGGCGATGCCCAGGCTGGGCGTGCTGTGGTGTTCGTAGCCGTCCAGCGGGTAGGACAGGTTCAGCGAGCTGAGGATCTTCTCGCAGATGGTCTTGGCCTGGATGGCGGCATCCGGGGGGTTCTCGCTGAGTCCTTCCAGCAGGACCACGAACTCGTCGCCGCCAAGGCGGGCGACGGTATCGCTTTCGCGAATGCAGGCGGACAGACGATGGGCGACCTGTTGCAGCAGCATGTCGCCCCGGTCGTGCCCCAGGGTGTCGTTGAGGGCCTTGAAGTTGTCCAGGTCGATCAGGATGACTGCGCTCGTGTGCTGGCTGCGGGCGCTGCTGGCCAGCGCGTGCTGCAGGCGATCCAGCATGAGTCGCCGGTTGGCCAGGCCAGTGAGTTGGTCGTAGAAGGCCAGGCGCTTGACCTCCTGCTCCGCGGCTTTGCGGTGGGAAATGTCGGTGTTGATCGACAGCACGGACTGCGGCAGGCCGTTGTCGTCGCGTACAAGGGTGCGGTGGCTCTCGAAGTTGATGGTGCTGCCATCCCTGCGTCGCAACGTTACCTCTCCCGACCAGTCGCCCAGTTCGATCAGGCTATGGGTGGCCGTGTCGATGGGGGCATGGCTAGGGTAAATGAGCCCCTGGGCCGACATGCCCAGCGCCTCGTCCCTGGTCAGTCCGTAAAGTCGCTCGGCGCTCCTGTTCCAGTAGAGGATGCGGTGATCCATGTCGTGTACGACGATGGCGTCCTGGGCCTTGTCCAGCAGCGATGCCTGCTGGCGGAACTGCCGTTCACTCTCGCGCAGTACGCTCAGGTAGCCTTCGCGCTCTGCAGCGTGGGACTCCATTTCACGTCGGATACGGCGCCCGTAGAAGACGGCTGCGGTAACCATCAGCAGCACGAAGACCATGATGGCGTATTCGATCCGGCGCAGTTCCTCGACCGATTCCAGTTCCTCCTCCAGGAGCTTGCTTTGGATCAGGCCGACGCGTTCGCGCACGGCGGCAAGGGAGGCGAGCAACTTGGCGTACTTGCGGTCCATGGTCGCCATGCGCTTGCCGGCTTCGTCCGACTTGCCTTCACGGAAGAACGAGAAGATGAGCGTGGCCTCTTTCACCATTTCGACCATGGCCGAGTCGACCTCTGCCACTTCACCCTTCAGGGCGAGCGTGAAAGCCTGGATGTCCGCGCTGTGTTCGGCCTGATTGGCGATTCGCACTTCCAATTGCTGCTTGGCGTTCGCCAGATGCTCGTCGAAGGCACGCAAGGCGGCAGTCATGTTCTGCGATTCGGCTTCGACATCATGGGTGTCGAACACGTTGTTGCCCGGCGCGTTCACTTCCGAGGCCAGGCTTCCAAGGGTCGAATAAGCGGAAAGCTGCTGGACCCAGGACTGGTTGGCCTTGATGGAGCGGTGGTAGGTATCGACGATCAGGTGGTTCAGGAGAACGCTCAGCACCACGACCAGCACGTCGAAGCCCGCAAGGAAGAAGTACATGCGGTGCCAGCGGGTCGTGGGTTGATTGTTCGAGTGGGCAGATATGACTTGGTTGGCAGCGCTTTCGCTCTCGAACGAATCCATTTCACGATCTCCAACCAACGTCCCTATGTATGGACCTGATAAGCGCCGTTCAAAAAGCAAGACATCCTGTTCGTTCAACCCCGGCACCGGATCCCCCGGAACTGGCGCCAGATACCGATTTCCATTCGGTGTGGTGACACTCAAAGCATAGCCATGGATTTGCCATTATTTCGCGGGCCGACTGCTGGTCCGCAGGTGGCGACGGGCTGTCGAGATGAGCGCGGCAATTCCAGCGGCCGTATCCATGGTTAGGCTATTTCCCGCGCGATCACCGTGCAGTCCGGCAGGCTCAGACGCTGCGGTTCGCCATCAGCGGGAAATCGCGCTGAGTGGGTGGGCACTCCAGGACGGGTCCCTCCGATTTTGTGCAGGCACCGGGGCTGGGCAATAAGAAGTGCCCGGTCGTTAGATTGAATATTCACTAGGGTTATTTGCTAATTCCTGAAACGCATATCCATTGCGCCGATAAAGCCGCTATCGATTCATGCCTGTTCGTGATCGCGGGCAATTCGCTGTGATCACGAAAGCAGCCACTGCAATCCATGGCGAAAACGCCGGCCGGGCATGTCCGGCCGACGCTGCCTCGTCACCTTGTCCGACAGATTCGCACCCCTAGAATCGGCCCCATTCCGGTTACACATTCCATCCTTTGAGGGAGCGCCACCATGATGAATGCCATGCAGATGCAAATGCCGATGTCCGCCAACACCATGATGCCGATGATGGGCATGCCCATGATGATGGCCACCATGCAGTGCGACATGCAGGACGACGGCATGATGTGCAAGATGATGCCGGCCATGGGCATGGACATGACGATGTTCCGCAACAGCGCGGAAATGATGGCGATGATGATGAACTGCGGCATGCCGATGATGATGCACTGCGGCAACATGTCGATGATGTGCATGTCCCAGGCCGGCATGGCCATGATGCCGATGCTGAACATGATGCCGATGATGGGGATGGGCATGCCCATGCCCATGCCGTCCATGAAGTGCATGATGGAGTGCTCGACGCAGGGCGACGCCATGATGTGCAAGATGATGCCGATGCAGGGCATGAACATGGAAATGTTCAAGAACTGCTGCGCCCTGATGATGAAAATGACAGAGTGCGGCATGCCCATGATGATGAGCTGCAACGGCATGCCGATGATGTGCTGCACCTGCTGATTGGCAGGATGTGAAAAAGCCCGGCCGGGAATCCCGCCGGGCTTTTTTTTTTTGTGCCTGCTCGTCAGGTCTTGGCGCGACGCAGGGCAGTCGTAGGGCGGACATCGCTCTTCATGTCCACCATCGCGGTTCGGCATGGCACTGATGGTGGATCGGTGAAGCGTGATCCACCTTTGTGGGGGTGTGTGGGGAAGAAGGGCGGCTCAGTCGAGCCGCTCGGCGTAGGTGGTAACCAGGTAGGCCACCGCTTCGCTGTTGGAGGGGTTGCGGTAGGCGTGGGGTTGGTCGGCGTAGAACAGGATCGAATCGCCGGTGGCGAGCAGGAAGCGTTCCTCGTTCACGCTGATCTCCAGCACGCCCTGGGCGACGACCAGGTTTTCCTGGGTGCCGGGGGCATGGCCGGGAGAGTCCTCGGTGGCCAGTCCCGCCAGGCGCAACTCATAGAATTCCACCTGGCGCGAACAATCGAAGGGAAACAACGCGCGGCTGACGAAGCTGCCGTCGCTGCTCACCAGGCGCTTGCTCTGGCGTGCCGGTAGTACGGCGACGCCGTCGAATGCGCGGTCATCCAGGAATGCGGCCACAGAGACCTTCAGACCCTGGGCAATCTTGCACAGCACCTTGATCGAGGGAACGCTGCGCCCGGATTCGATTTGCGCCAGCATGGCGCGGCTCACGCCGGAAACGCGGGCCAGACCGTCCAGCGAGAGGTTGCGCTTGGCGCGCAGGCGCAACAGGTTGCTGGCGACGCGCTGGCTGATTGGGTCGTCCACGGCAGTGGCCGAGAGCAACACCTGGTCAACGGCGTCGAGAGGTAGCGAATGACCCATGACTCACGCCTCGCGAATGCCATTTTCCCTCTGTTGCTGGATGAGCTGGAAAGCCCCGTAACCAGCCCGGCATGCGTACATCGTCCACATCAGCTCGGCCATGCGGCGCGCTTGACGGCGCGTGCGATAGCGGGCGAGGTCGATGACGTTGTCGGTGCGGTCCATGATGCAGCTCCTTGGGGAGTCCTGAGGGTTACGGGAGCAAGACTAGCTTTTGTCTTCTTAGATCAATAAATACTTAATTATTATTTGGTAATTCGTTTTGGATATTTAAAGGCGAACGCTCGTTTGGCGCGTGCGGCGCCCCAGGGGCTGTGACTGCTTGATCCGAAAAGAAGAAGCCAGGGCGTGGGCCCTGGCTTCCAGTCGTTTCAGTGAATCGTGGTTTCGACGAGTCAGAAGTGAGTCACCTCGACGATGACGCCTGCACTGAAGGGGCCGATCTGGGGTCGGTTTTCCCGCCAGAGCAGGTCGGCCCGGAAGGGAACCCTGACGACTTCCCGATAGGAGCCGCTGTGCAGGCTGAACCATTTGTTGAGGGGGGCGGTGGTTCTGTGATCGGGCCTTACCAGGGAGATGCCGACCGAGGGGTTGTCGTCGGGAACGAGCATGCCGGCGGCATCGGTGGCGGTGACCGGTGTGAATTTGGCTTCACTGGAAAATATGTCCTTGCTGCACGTCCTGGATATTTCAAGGTTGAAGTCGACGGCGCTGGCGACCTTGCCCCGTTGTGCGTCCCGGGCGTGGACCATGGGGAAGGTGATGTGATCGGGAACGAGGCTGAGTGTGGGAGTACAGGCAGAAGAGCGCACAAGCTGCAAGTTGTAGATAGTAGGAATGAACAACTGTCTGGCTGACAGGGAAGTATCACGGTCAACAGTGAATACAGTGTATGTCCCCACTTGGGTGGCCATGCCCGACGGCGGAAAGACGCCTCGCTTGAGCACGACAAGGCTGAAATCGAGGGTGAAATTGGCATGTCGCCCACACATCCCCGGTTTTCCATCGATTCCGCACACCATTTCTGTTTGAACGCCGGTAGGGATCTTCTCTCCCGTGCGCGTGTATATCTTTCCGCCAAAACGCATACCTACTTCAATGCCGCCATCGATTTTGTGGCTTTTCGGATTCACATAGATGGAAATGGGGATCTGGTCGCCGAGGCCCCCAGGGTCAAAGGCGTCCGCCCGACAGGACACTTTTCGGCTGAGTGGTTCGGATTCCCAGACGATGGTTCCATCCTCCAGGTCGGCGCCTACGGCCAGTCCGCGGGGCAGCGTAAAACTTCCACCGTTTCCCTGACAAAGCATTGCGAGGCTGGTTGAAGGGTGAAGGAGTATCAACAGTAGCGTTGGAAGAATGAGTTTGCTGATGTAGCGCATGGGCCGGTTGTCCTGAATCCATTTCTCGATCATCGATGGCCGCACGCGAACACATGAGGGCGAACGGCCGTGAGTAACGCCAGATTTCCGGGGCATCACTTTCTGTGTTACGGGAAATGAGGACAAGGCGAGGACGTGTGCGCTGTCTGTGCAAATTGTCCGAACACACTGTAGGCAGTCGGGCAGCCTTTAATTGGCCTTGAGCGTCGAAGCGCCTGGCGAGGCGAAGTGGAAAAGGCTCGACCTGTTGCGGGCCAAGCCTATGGGACTGGATGGAACCGGGGCGCCGGAGGGAGCGGTGGCGCCAGCCGGGGGTCAGATCTCGACCTGGGTGCCCAGTTCGATCACGCGGTTCACGGGCAGCTGGAAGTAGCGCAGGCTGCTGTTGGCGTTCTTGTGCAGGAAGGCGAACAACCCTTCCCGCCAGAGCGACATGCCCAGGCCCTTGGTGGGAATTACCGTCTCGCGGCTGAGGAAGTAGGTCGTGCGCATGGGCGTGAAATCCAGGCCTTCCAGGCGACAGGTGCTCAGCGCTTCCGGGACGTTGGGCTCTTCCATGAAGCCGAAATGCAGCAGCACCCGGTAGAAGCCGCCGTCGTAGCGGGTGACTTCGAAGCGTTGACCATCCTCGATACGCGGCGTGTCGCGAGTCACGACGGTCAGCAGCACCACTTGCTGATGCAGGACCTGGTTATGCAGCAGGTTGTGCAGCAGTGCATGGGGCACGGCGTCGGGGCTGGCACTGAGGAACACTGCAGTACCTTCGACGCGGTGCGGCGGCTGCAGGCAGATGCTGTCGATGAAGCCACGCAGGGGCAGGGCGGTTTCGTCGAGGCGCTCGATGAGGATGCGCTTGCCGCTTTTCCAGGTGGTCATCAGGAGGAAGAGGATCACCCCGGCGATCACCGGGAAGGCGCCGCCCTGGAAGATCTTCGGCACGTTGGCGCTGAAGAACAGCGAGTCGACGATCAGGAAACCCAGTAGCAAAGGCACTGCCAGCCAGCGTGGCACGCGCCAGAGCAGCAGCATCACCGCCGAAACCAGCAGGGTGTCGATCAGCATGGTAGTGGTCACGGCCACGCCATAGGCTGCCGCGAGGGCGCCGGATGAGCCGAAGCCGATCACCAGCAACACCACGCAGGTCATCAGCGCCCAGTTCACCACGCCGATATAGATCTGTCCCTGCGCTGCGCTCGAGGTGTGCTGGATCTGCATGCGTGGGATGTAGCCGAGCTGGATGGCTTGCTGGCTCAGCGAGAAGGCGCCGGAGATCACGGCCTGAGAAGCGATGACGGTGGCCAGGGTGGCGAGGCCGATCATGGGCAGCAGCGCCCATTCGGGGGCCAGCAGGTAGAAGGGGTTGCGGGCGGCCGCCGGGTTGGCGAGCAACAGGGCGCCCTGGCCGAAGTAATTCAGCACCAGGCCGGGCAGTACCAGGCTGAACCAGGCGCGGGCAATCGGCTTGCGGCCGAAATGCCCCATGTCGGCGTACAGGGCTTCGGCGCCGGTCAGGGCCAGTACCACCGCACCGAGGATGGTCACGCCAATGCCGGGATGGGCCAGGAAGAAGTTCAAGGCCCACCAGGGATTCATCGCCTGGAGCACTTCGGGGTGTTGGACGATGCCGTAGACGCCCAGTACGCCCAGCACTACGAACCAGGCCACCATTACCGGGCCGAAGAGAATGCCGATGCGGGCCGTACCGTGCTTCTGGATCAGGAACAGGCCAATCAGCAGTACAACGGTCACCGGCACCACCCAATGGTTCAGGCCCGGCAGGGCGACATCCAGACCTTCGACTGCGGATAACACGGAGATGGCCGGGGTGATCATGCTGTCGCCGTAGAACAGTGCCGTACCGAACAGGCCCAGCAGCACCAGCAATTTGCTCAGTCTCGGGTAGGCCGCCGTGGCGCGGCGGGCCAGTGCGGTCAGGGCCATCACGCCGCCTTCGCCGCCATTGTCGGCGCGCAACATGAACATCACGTACTTCAGCGACACCACCCAGAGCAGCGACCAGAGTACGAGGGACAGGATGCCGTACACCCCCTCGGGATTGACCTGTACGCCGTAATGGCCGGCGAATACTTCTTTCAGGGTGTACAGCGGGCTGGTGCCGATGTCGCCGTAGACCACACCGGCTGCGGCCACGAGCAGGCCGAACGAGGAATGAGGGCGAGCATGGGTGTGCTGCTCCAGGACGTTGGAACTCATGGAATCACTCCTGGGGGCTCGGTGCGGAGGGCGTCGGGGTCACGGCGTTGGTGCGGATCGGGTATGGCGGCGAACTGCCAAAAAGGGGCGGCAAGTATCCGTTGTGGGCGCAGCCGGCGGCGTAAAAAATGCGTAAAAAAGTCAGCGCCCGACCGGCTGGCGCCCGTCACTTGTGAGTGATCCCGGGGCTTATATGCTGAATGCTGTAGTCGGTCGAATGATGCGGAGGTGTGCGATGAGCGTTAATGCACTGGGTCTGATCGTCATCGGTTGCCTGTTCTTCGGCTGCATCGGCATGGTGCTGTGGGGCAACCGTCCTCTGGTCAAGGATTGGTTCGATCACCACCACTGGCACTGGCCACGGTTCCACTGATGCGGCGAATCAGCCCCTCTTTGGAGGGGCTGTGCTTTTGGGGGACGCGTCGCTCAGGGGAAGCTCAAAAAGGACCGCCACGGTGCCAAGGCGCAAACAGGCACTTCATCCCGTGACGGCCAAGCTCAAGAACGATGAGCAGCTTTAAAATGCATCGTTTTTGCATCTGGCGGTGTGCCATTAGCGCCGGCCATTTGACCGTACAGGCCGAAAGCAGCGCCCGGATTCCGATGGTCCGTGTTTGCCGGGCATACGGCGCACCCCAATGTGACGCTCCGGGCGAAGGTCAGTGACCTTCGCCCTGCTCGACGGGTACTGCCGCACTAATCCAGTGGGCTGACTCCAGGCGATTTCGGCCGCGTTGCTTTGCCTTGTAGAGCAACCGGTCGACGGCCTGGATGAAGGGCAGGGGCTGTTCATCGTGGCGGGGCACAACGGTGCCGACCCCCAGGCTGATGGTGAGCAGTGAGGCGATGCTGGATTTCTCGTGGGGTATGCACTGCTCGCGGATCAGCTTGCGGCAGCGCTCGGCCACCTGGCGAGCGGCGGGTTCATCGGTCCCCGGGAGGATCAGCACGAACTCTTCTCCGCCGAAGCGGGCGACGAAGTCACGAGGGCGGATGGCGGCGTTCATCAGCGCACGGCCGACGCTCTTCAGGCAGTCATCGCCCTGGATATGGCCATAGTGGTCGTTGTACTGCTTGAAGTAGTCGATATCGAGGAGGATCAGCGACAACGGCTCGCCGGTGCGTTGGGCACTTGCCCACTCCACGTCGAGCATCGAATCGAACATGCGCCGGTTGGCCACGCCGGTAAGGCCATCCTTGTAGGAATACTCTTCGAGCTGCTTCTGCAGGTCGATCAGCTGTTGCTCTGCCTTCTTCCGCTCGCTGATGTCGAACATGAAGCCGATCAGTGCTTCCACTTCACCGTCGGCGTCGCGCATGACATGCACCACGTCGCGAATCCATACGTAGTCGCCAGTGGTCGTCAGCGCGCGGTAGTCAGCCTCGTGATCGGTGCCGGCCTGGGACTGTGAAACGCAGAAGGCGACGACCGCATCACGGTCGTCCGGGTGCATGCGTTCGGCCCAGTCATTGACCGAGACCCAACTCGACTGGCTCCAGCCCAACAGCGCTTCGATCTGCGGGCCGATGTAGGCGAAGGTCATGGTCTTCCAGTCGATCTTCCAGGGGATCGCCCGGGTGGACTCCAGCAAGGCCTTGTAGACCTCCTGGGTGGTGGATTCGATGTCGTCGCTCATGGCTGCCCCCGTACTGGCCGACTCGGTTGGCGCCTTCCCTTGCGCAAAGCCTTCTTATACCGAATCGGACGCCGGTCAGGCAGTGGCTTCGAAAGCCACGTGGTAGCTGACCTCACCTACTGGCCACTCACCGCTGAAGGACAGGGCCTGGAAGTACTCCGCCGGCACGCCGGGCAGTACCAGCCCCGGCCGTACGACGAAGCCGAAGCGACCGTAATAGGCAGGGTCGCCCAGCAGCACGCAGCCTTGCGCTCCCAGTTCGCGCAAGGCCGCCAGGGCCGCGCCCATGAGTCGCGAACCAATGCCAGTGCCTTGGCGCGCCGGCGCCACGGAGATCGGGCCCAGGCCGTACCAGTTTGGCGCGCCGGAAGAAATGCCTACCGGCGACAGGGCTACGTGGCCAACGATCTCTCCAGCGTCTTCCGCAACCAGGGAAATCGACAACTGCCCGGCACGACGCAAGGCGTTGACGATGAACTGCTCAGTACCGCTGCTGTGAGGGGCTGTGGCGAAAGCAGCGGCAGTCAGGGCCTCTATGGCCGGGATGTCGGCGGGTACTTCCGCGCGGATGCCGAGGCTCATGATTTGCCTCCCTGGACTTGTGGTGCGGGTGAACCGGGCAGAGGAATGCCCTTGGGCCAGAGCAACCAGATCTGGCCTTGTTGTTTCATGTTGCCGGCCAGTTCGCCGGCCTCCATGCCAGTGCCCCAGAACAGGTCTGCGCGCACTTCGCCAGCAATCGCGCCGCCGGTGTCCTGGGCGGCGACCGGACGGATCACCGGGCTGCCGTCGGGCCGGGTGGTGGAGAGCCAGAGCAGGCTGCCGAGCGGGATCACCTTACGGTCGATGGCCACGCTGTAGCCGGCGGTAAGCGGCACGTTGAGCGATCCGCGCGGGCCTTCGTTGCTGTCGGGGTTGAGGCCGAAGAACACGAAGCTCGGGTTACTCGCCAGCAGTTCCGGCACCCGCTGCGGGTTGGCTTTCGCCCAGTCGCGAATCCTGCCCATGCTGACTTCTTCCTGCTTCAACTGGCCTTGTTCCACCAGCCAGCGGCCCACCGGGCGATAGGGATGGCCATTCTGGTCGGCATAACCGATGCGCAGTTGGCGCCCGCTCTCCAGTTGGATGCGTCCGGAGCCCTGGATCTGCAGGAACTGCAGGTCCATCGGGTCGGTCAGCCAGGCCAGCACAGGCGCCTTGACGCCCTGGGTGCGGATGGTCGCGGCATCGTCATAGGGCTTGAGCACGCGGCCTTCCAGGCGGCCGCGCAGGCGCTTGCCCTTGAGTTCCGGGTAGAGGCTGTCGAGGGCGACCACGATCATGTCTTCGGGAATCCCGTAGACGGGAACGGGCGTCTTCTCGCTCTGCTCCAGGCTGCCGGCGTAGACCGGTTCGTAGTAGCCAGTGATCAGACCCTGCGGGCTGTTGCGCGAATTGCGCAGGCTGTAGACCTCCAGCTGCGTCTTCAGCCAGGCGCGAATAGCGGCTGGATCATCCGGCACCTGCGCGGCGCTGCTGCAGGTGGTGGACCAGACCGGGTCCTTGGCCAGACGTGCGCAGGCCGAACGCCAGGCGGTGAAACCGGCGATCACGTCGGCGTCGCTGCTGGCAGGGAGTTCTTCCCAACTGGCCTTGGTGTAGGTATCGACCTTGGGCGGTTCGGGCTTGGTGGGTTCCTTGTCGCAACCAGCGAGCAGGGAGAGCAGGGCGGCGACGCACAGCGCCAGCCGGCCCGGACGGTAGAGAGGGGCGATCACGTCGTGATGTTCCTGATGGGAGAATCGAGGCCGGTAGCTTGGTGAATGGCGATGGCAACGTCAAATTGGGCGGACCGAAGCATTGATCCAAGCCACTGAAATCAAAGAGAAATATTCATCTAATAGGGTGCATGCAGTTTTTCTGGAGCTCCTTGGCGTGACCCGTACCGTTAGAAACTTCCGCAAAACCCTGGACGCTGTGGCGATGAACAACGAGGACGCTGCCTTGGCCGTAATGCGCGCGGCCGATCGCATAGGTGACGCCGTGTTGAAAGAGCAGCTGTTCAATGTGATCCAGCGAATGAACCAGGACGCGGCGGAGCTGCGGATGGTTCGTGATCAAGTCTCCTGACTGTGCAGTTGTAGGAATCTTTCTTTTGCCCCGAGTGCATTTTCTGCTTGACCTGCAGGACCGCGGGCCTCTAGATTGCCCGCCATGACGCAATTCCCTTGGTTGTCCGGCCCCGCGATTATTACCGCCATTCCAGCAGTGGCGGGTTAGCCGACGACCAAACAAAAAACCCGCCCTCGAGGCGGGTTTTTTCCTTCTGTCTCCTGGGCGCCAAGATCGAAACCAGGAGCCCAGCATGACCACCTTCACCACCCAACCCGCCGAACGTCTCACCGAGCGTCCGCTGGATGCGCGCGAAAGCCTGCTCAAGCACTACGTGCGCAAGATCCTCGCCGCGCCGGTGTACGACGTGGCCATCGAAACGCCCCTGCAGCCCGCACGGCAACTGAGTGAGCGCCTCGGCAACCAGGTGCTGCTCAAGCGCGAAGACCTGCAGCCGGTGTATTCCTTCAAGATCCGTGGCGCCTACAACCGCGTGGTGCAGTTGAGCGATGAAGAGCGCGCGCGTGGTGTGATCGCAGCCTCGGCGGGCAACCATGCACAGGGCCTGGCCCTGGCGGCGCGGGAGCTGGGTGTGAAGGCGACCATTGTGATGCCGCGCACCACGCCCGAGCTGAAAGTGCAGGGTGTGCGCTCCCGTGGCGGCAAGGTCGTGCTGCATGGTGATGCCTTCCCCGACGCCCTTGCCCATGCGCTGAAGCTGGCGGAGGAGCAGGGTCTGACGTTCGTGCCGCCCTATGACGATCCGGACGTGATCGCCGGCCAGGGCACCGTCGCCATGGAAATCCTCCGCCAGCACGCCGGCCGCCTGGACGCCATCTTCGTGCCTGTCGGCGGCGGCAGTTTGATCGCCGGCATCGCCGCCTATGTGAAATACCTGCGACCCGAGGTGAAGGTGATTGGCGTCGAACCGGAGGATTCCAATTGCCTGCAGGCCGCCATGGCTGCCGGGGAGAGGGTCGTGCTCAACCAGGTGGGGCTGTTCGCCGATGGTGTGGCGGTGGCCCAGATCGGCGCGCATAACTTCGAGGTCTGCCGGCACTTCGTCGATGAGGTGCTGACGGTGAGCGCGGACGAGATCTGCGCGGCGATCAAGGACATCTACGATGACACCCGCTCCATCACCGAACCCGCCGGCGCGCTGGCCGTGGCCGGGATCAAGAAGTATGTGGAGCGCGAGGGCGCCAGCGGGCAGACCCTGGCGGCCATCGATTCGGGCGCCAACGTCAACTTCGACCGCCTGCGCCATGTGGCCGAACGCGCCGAGCTGGGGGAAAAGCGCGAAGCCATCATCGCCGTGACCCTGCCGGAGCGACCCGGTGCGTTCAAGGCGTTCTGCGAGGCACTGGGCAGGCGCCAGATCACCGAGTTCAACTATCGCTACAACTCGGGAGACGAGGCACACATCTTCGTCGGCGTGCAGACCCATCCGGTTTCCGATCCTCGCGCGGCACTCGTGGCGAGCCTGCAGGGCCAGGGCTTCCCGGTACTCGACCTCACAGAGAACGAAGTGGCAAAGATGCATGTGCGCCACATGGTTGGCGGCCGCGCCGCATACATCGGCGAAGAGCGGCTGTTCCGCTTCGAGTTCCCCGAGCGTCCGGGCGCCCTGTTCAACTTCCTCAATAAGCTGGGCGGGCGCTGGAACATCACGCTGTTCCACTACCGCAACCACGGCGCCGCCGACGGTCGTGTGCTGGCCGGTCTGCAAGTGCCGGAGGATGAGAACCACCTGATCTTCGAGGCGTTGGACGAGATCGGTTATCCGTACTGGGAAGAGAGCGACAACCCGGCCTGCAAGCTGTTCCTGGGCTGAGACCGCGGCTGATCCTGGTGTCTTTGTGGGAGCGATTTCATTCGCGAATGCCGGTCTCAGGCCCGCTGCATAGCTGCACGGCAGCGTCGCTGACCGATCGCGATTGAAATCGCTCCCACATGCGAATCAAACCCTCCCGTTCAACCTCGTCGGACAATTCCGACAAAAGCGATGTTAACGCTAACAATCTGGTGTTAGAGTGCGCCCCATTCGTTGACCGATCCTTTGGAGGACTGCCCATGTTGACCTGCGGAGAACTGCTGGTTGAGCTGCTGGAAGGCTTTGGCGTGGATACCGTGTTCGGTATCCCTGGCGTACACACGGTAGAGCTGTATCGCGGCCTGCCCAATACCGCTATCCGTCACGTGACCCCGCGCCACGAGCAGGGCGCAGGCTTCATGGCCGACGGTTACGCCCGCGTGTCCGGCAAGCCGGGCGTGTGCTTCATCATCACTGGCCCGGGGATGACCAACATCACCACTGCCATGGGCCAGGCCTACGCCGATTCCATCCCGATGCTGGTGATTTCCAGCGTCAACAACACCGAGCAGCTGGGCATGGGCGGCGGCCGTCTTCACGAGCTGCCGTCCCAGCGCAACCTGGTTTCTGGCGTTGCCGCCTTCAGCCACACCCTGATGCGCCCCGACGAGCTGCCGGACGTACTGACTCGCGCCTTCGCCGTATTCAATGGTGCGCGTCCGCGCCCTGTGCACATCGAGATTCCGATCGACGTGATCACGGCCCCAGCCGACCACGTACGCCGCAAGCTGGGCGCTCTGCCGAGCCGCCCCGGTCCTTGCCTGGACGCCATCGCCCGCGCAGCCGAAATGCTCAAGGGCGCCAAGCGTCCGCTGGTGCTGCTGGGTGGCGGTTGCGCCGACGCCGGCGCTGAAGCACAGCGCCTGGTCGAAGCACTGGATGCGCCTACCGCCTACACCATCAACGCCAAGGGCGTGCTGCCCAAGAGCCATCCGCTGGCGCTGGGCTGCAACCAGGCCTGGGTGCCGGTGCGCCAGATGGTGCTGGAGTCCGACGTGGTGCTGGCCATCGGCACCGAGCTTGGCGAGACCGACTATGACGTGGTGTTCGACGGTAACTTCCGGATCGAGAGCCAGCTGATTCGCATCGACATCGACGCCGAGCAACTGAACCGTAACTACCCGGCCGACATCGCCATCCTCAGCGACTCTCGCAAGGCAATGGCTGCCCTGGCCGATGCGCTGGGCGCGAAGGCTGCTTTCCATGCCGAGAGTGCCGGTTCGAAGCGTGCAGCTGCCGTGCGCGAGCAACTGGACGCGCAGTGGCCGGAAAGCTGGAACGGCCAGCGCAAGGTTCTGGAAACCCTGCAGCAGACCCTGCCGGACCTCATCGTGGCAGGCGACTCGACCCAGCCGGTCTACTCCGGCAACCACCTGTTCGAGGCGACCCGTCCGCGCAGCTGGTTCAACTCCGCCACTGGCTACGGCACGCTGGGCTACGGCCTGCCGGCGGCTGTCGGTGCCAAGCTGGCCGCTCCCGAGCGTCCGGTTATCGCGCTGATCGGCGACGGCGGCATCCAGTTCACCCTGCCGGAACTGGCCTCGGCCGTGGAGGCGGGCGCGCCGATCATCGTGCTGCTGTGGAACAACAGCGGCTACGGCGAGATCAAGCGCTACATGAAGAACCGCGACATTCCCACCATAGGCGTCGACATCTACACCCCGGACTTCCAGGGTCTGGCCCGTGCCTTCGGCTGCAATGCCGAGAAGGCCGAGAGCCTGGAGCATCTGGCCGAGCTGCTGAAGTCCGCCGCCAAGGCCGATCGCCCGACGGTGATCGAAGTGTGGGAGCACGCGGAGTTCCTGGCCTGATCCAGGACCGTTCCCGCTTTGTAGAGGGGCCGCGTTGTGGGAGCGAATTCATTCGCGAAAAAGGGCGACGTCGTCGCTCCGGATTTGTTGGGCAGGTCTTCGACCTGCTTCGCGATTGAAATCGCTCCCACACGGAATGTTCAGGGATAATGCGCCTCCCTGAACACGGCGCCAGAGGCCAGGATGTCGACCAAGAGCAAACCCACCCTGCACGACGTCGCCCAATTGGCCGGGGTATCCGGCATGACGGTGTCGCGGGCGCTGAGCAAGCCGGATATGGTTTCCGAGCGGACTCGGCAGAAGATCGAGCAGGCAGTACGCGAACTGGGTTACGTCCCCAACCTGGCTGCCAGCCAGTTGGTGACCCGACGCAGCGGCATTATCGGTGCGCTGATCACCACCATCACCAATCCCATCCTCGCTGCCACCATCGAGATCCTCCAGCAAGGGTTGGCACGGGCCGGTTACCACCTGCTGATCGGTGAAACCCGCTTCTCCCAGGAAGAAGAAGGCAAGCTGTTGCGCGCTTTCCTTGGGCGCCAGCTCGACGGGCTGATTCTCGCCTACGGCTACCACGCGCCGGAAACACTGGAGCTGCTCCAGTCCACCGATGTTCCGGTGATCGAACTCTGGGACCTGCCCGAGGGCGAAATGCCGCGCCAGCCCGTGGGCCAGGTGGTGGGCTTCTCCAACTGGACCGCCGGCGCTGCGGCGGGGCGTCACCTGGTGGAGTGCGGTTACCGCAAGCCGGCCTTTTTCGGGTACGACGATGAGCGCGAAAACCTGCGCTTCGCCGGTTTTCGCCAGGCCGTTCTTGACGGATTGGGCATCGAACCGCAGCGTTTCAAGACTTCGCCTGTGCCGCTTATCGATGACGGCGTGGAGGTGATCCAGCGCGTCGCCCGCAGCGAGATCAACTGCGACAGCGCTTTCTTTACCAACGACATGCCGGCCATTGGTGCGCTCTTCACCTGCCAGCGCCTGGGCATCCGGGTTCCTGACGAACTCGCCATTTGCGGCTTCGGCGACCTGCCCATTGCGCGGGTGGCGATGCCCTCGCTGACGACCGTGCGAATCCCGGCCGAGCGCGTGGCCAACGCCACCGTGGAGTTGCTCTGCCAGCGCATTCGCGGCGAGCAATCCTGGGACGCTCTGGTGGATGTGGGCAGTGAACTGGTGGCGCGGGAATCGACGGCGCTAAGGCGTTAAGGCGTCAACAACACGTGCACCGCGCGCGGCCCATGGGCGCCGTAGAGCAACTGGCCGCCAATGTCCGCCGTGCTGGACGGGCCGGTCACCAGATGCACTGCCTGGGTGTCGTGCGCCTTCAGCAACGGCCAGAGTTGCTCCAGGCGAGCCAGAAGCCGGCTGCGTGACAGCACCACCAGGTGATGCTCCGGCAGGAAGTTGAGCCGAGGCGGGTTGTCGGCATTGGCGAGCATCACCAGGCTACCCGTTGCGGCGATGCCGGCGAAGGCCTCGCCCACGGCGACAGTGTGATGGGGCAGGGCGCTGCCGACGTCCACCGGAAGGTCGCGCCAATCCAGGCTGGCCAGGGATGGGGCGAGGGCGACCGGTCCTTCCAGCCGCCGCCACGCCAGATACCCGGCGAGGGCGTCGGGCAGCGCCTGCATGCCTGGCAGGCATTCCATGGTCACGCCGGTGACGGCGAGCCGTTCGCGCAGGTGTTGTTCCAGGTCGCCGGCAGCGGCCAGGGCAATTGCGCTGGAGAATGGCCTGGGCGCCGGGGCATCACCCTGCTGACGCCCGACTGCTAGACGAACCTTGTCGAGGATCGCTGCGCGTGAGTCGCTCATGGTGCATCCCTCTTCTGTTGCTTTTCCCAGAGTTGCTGGAAGGTCGCGCCCTGTGGCGCCGGCATGTCGCGTTCGGCTGTCCAGGCACCTGCAAGGGGCAGGCGACGCAAGCGTCCTCGGCTGCCAGCAACCCGGCGCAGGATTTGCGCGAGCATCGCGCTGGCGAACCGGTAAAGGGCAGGGCGACGCGCCAGGGCGCCCCACAGGCGCAGGCCCCAGCGACTGCCGGTTGGCGTCAGGTGCCGTTGCCACTGCTGATGACGCAGCTCGCGCAGCATGTCTGGCAGAGGAATCTGCATCGGGCAGACTTCTTTGCAGCGGCCATTCAGGGTGCAGGCGTTGGGCAGGTGGCGCGTATCGTCGAGGCCGGCGAGGTTGGGCGTCCAGACCGATCCCATCGGGCCGGGATAGATCCAGCCGTAGGCATGCCCGCCGACCCAGTTGTACACCGGGCAGTTGTCCATGCACGCGGCGCAACGGATGCAGCGCAGCATGGGACGGAATGCGCCGGCGAGCATCTCGCTGCGGCCATTGTCCAGCAACACCACATGGCATTCCTCCGGACCATCATCGGCTGGGCCGCCGTAAATCGAGGTGTAGCTGGTCAGCGGCTGGCCGGTGGCGCTGAGGGCCAGTAGTTGTAGATGGGTGCCCGCGTCGGCCAGCGTCGGCAACACCTTCTCGATGCTCGCCAGGACGATGCGCACCCGTGGCAGCAGGCTGGTGAGGTCGCCGTTGCCCTCGTTGGTCACCAGCACGTGCGTGCCGTCCTCGGCTACGAGGAAGTTGGCGCCGGTGATGCCTACGTCCGCGTCGATGAACCGCTGGCGCAGCAGTCGACGGGCTTCCGCCAGCAGGTCAGCCGGGTCGAGCAGGTACTCGTCGCGGCCCAGCTCCTGGTGATGCTCATGGAACAGCGCCTGTACCTGCCTGAGCGTCTTGTGGATCGCCGGGCCGTTGATGTGGCTGGGCGGCTCGTCGGCCAACTGAAGGATGTACTCGCCCAGGTCGGTTTCGAAGCGCTGGATGCCGGCGCGGGCCAGGGCAGCGTTGATGCCCATTTCTTCGCC
Organism: Pseudomonas sp. DY-1; assembly: GCF_003626975.1. Classification (NCBI taxonomy): domain Bacteria; kingdom Pseudomonadati; phylum Pseudomonadota; class Gammaproteobacteria; order Pseudomonadales; family Pseudomonadaceae; genus Pseudomonas; species Pseudomonas sp. DY-1. The sequence goes on from NZ_CP032616.1 coordinate 1,023,245, forward strand.
GATCATGGTCTTGCCTTTGATGACCTGACGCGCTCCGGCCTGCCGGCAGATGGCGAGGACTTGCGCTTGGGCCTCCTCCGGCGTGGCGGCCCAGTGGACCTGTACGCCGCGTTGGGCGGCAGCGGCTTCGTAGCGCTCCAGGTAATGGTCGAGGTGCGCCAGGGTGTGATCCTTGATGGCGCGTGCCTCGTCGCGCAGGGTCTGGAAACTGCCGGTGGCACCTACCTGGCGGCGAACGTGGGCGGCGAAATGGCGGTTGTCGGCCATCGCCTCTTGCAGCTCGGGGTCGAACAGCGCGACACGGGCCGCGGACTTGAAGCGCGCTGAACGCAATTCCATCAGTCGCTTCTCCCTTCGCCGATTGCGAGGCCGTCGGTCATGCCCGCCAGCACTTCGGCGGTGTGAAACACCCGTACCGGACTGCCCAGCCGGGTCAGGCGGCCGCTGATGTTGAGCAGGCAACCGAGGTCGCCGCCGAGCACGATGTCGGCGCCGCTGGCATGGATGTTCGCGACCTTCTGGCTGGCCATGCGGGCGGAGATATCGGGGTACTTCACGCAAAAGGTGCCGCCGAAGCCGCAGCAGGTTTCCGCTTCGTCCATTTCCACCTGTTCCAGCTCGTCGACCTCAGCCAACAGGCGCCGTGGTTGGTGCTTGATGCCCAGCTCACGCAGGCCGGAGCAGCTGTCGTGGTAGGTGGCGATGCCAGGCAGGCGTGCGGCGGGACGGAAGTTCATGACTTCGTCGAGGAAGCTCAACAGCTCATGGCTGCGGCCGGCCAGGTCGAGCGCACGTTGATGCCAGGCCGCGTCGTCTTCGAGCAGGTGCGGGTAGTGCAGCTTGAGAAGACTGACGCAAGAGCCGGAGGGGCCCACTACGTAGTCGTAGTCGTCGAACGCCTCGATCAGCTTCTGCGCGAGTTCACGCGCGAGTGCTGTGGCACCGCTGTTGAAGGCCGGCTGGCCGCAGCAGGTCTGGTTCGCGGGCACTTCCACCTGGCAGCCGGCCTGCTCCAACAGGCGAACGGCAGCGAAGCCGACACTGGGGCGGTAGAGGTCCACCAGGCAGGTGTGAAAGAGCGCCACGCGAGGTTTCGAGTTGGACATCGGGCACCGGCTGAGTCGAAGTTGGGTGTGGCGGACTCTATGTTAGCGATAACATTCGTGTCAACGCGATACCGGGCAGGGGGTGACCTGCGGTCCGGCGCTGGTGGAGAATGCAGCATTTTCCATACCCGAGTCGCGATGCCTTGAGTTACTCCGTCTTCGACCTTGCCCAGTGGCTACGACGGGAAGCCAGCCTGATCGATGCCATCGGCCAGCCGGAGTTTCCCGCGCGCCTGTTGCAGGCACTCTTCGCTGCGGTGCCCATCGACACGGCCTTCATCGTCGCCCATGCCCCGGGCCAACCCCCGCTCATGCTGGAGGAAGGGCGAGTGTTGCCCGCGCGGCGCGAGGAGGTTCATCGCTATCTGGCCGGTCCCTACCTGCTGGACCCGGTGCATCTGGCGTGTGTCGAGGGGCGTCGCCAGGGGTTGGTGCGGCTGGCGGATATCGCCCCCGACCAGTTCCAGGAGTCTGAGTACTACCGCAATTTCTACTCCTCCCACGGTCTGGCGGATGAAGTGAACATTCTCATCCGCCTGGAGGGCGCGGGCGGTATTGCCCTGTCGATGGGGCGAATCGCTTCTCACGGCGCCTTCGCGCCCGAGGAACTTTCCGTACTGGCTTCCATCGAGCCCATGGTGGCCGCTGTTGCCCGCAGGCACTGGGCTTCGGAAGCGGTCAGCGGCGATGGCGCAGGGCAGGCCCTGCACGCGCAGTTGGAACGCGCCTTCAACCGCTTCGGTGGTGACTGCCTGACTGATCGGGAGGCTGAAGTCGCGCGGCTGATCCTACGGGGGCACTCGTCGAAATCGGTGGCGCATGAACTGGCTATCAGCGCAGATACGGTGCGGGTCCATCGCAAGAACATCCATGCAAAGCTCGGCATAAGCTCCCAGGGCGAACTGTTCTCGCTGTTCCTGGCCGCCATCGCCACGCCGGGCGCGGCATGACCGGGCACTTACCCTAATCTGGGTATGGTTCCGTCCGATGGCCTTACCTAGGCTGTCCCCCATCGTCACCACCGGCCGCGCGCCGGTGGCCAACCGGGAGACAGCTGCATGGCCAACACACAAATCCATTCATTGCGTATCAGCGGCGAGCGCCTCTGGGGCCGCCTCATGGACATGGCGCGGATCGGTGCCACCGAGCAGGGCGGTTGCAACCGGCAGGCCCTGACCGACCTGGACAAGGCCGGTCGCGACCTTTTCGTGGGCTGGTGCCGCGAAGCGGGTTGTGAGATCAGCGTGGACCAGATGGGCAACGTCTTCGCCCGCCGCGCCGGCCTCGAAGACGACCTGCCGCCGGTGCTCACCGGCTCGCACCTGGATACCCAGCCTACCGGTGGCCGCTTCGACGGCGTCTATGGCGTGCTGGCGGGGCTGGAGGTGATCCAGACCCTGAATGACGCAGGCATTCGCACGCGTGCCCCGCTGGAGGTGGCGGTGTGGACCAACGAAGAGGGCGCGCGCTTCTCGCCGGCCATGATCGGCTCGGGTGTCTGGGCGGGCGCCTTCGACCTTGTCTATGGCCACGGCCGCACTGACAAGCAGGGCACGAGTATCGCCAGCGAACTGGCCCGCATCGGCTACCTGGGCGAGCGCCCCGCGCGGGCTCGCCCACTGGCGGCCTCCTTCGAAGTGCATATCGAGCAGGGGCCGATCCTCGAAACCGAGGGGCTGCAGGTGGGCGTGGTAACCGGGGTGCAAGGTATCCGTTGGTACGACCTGACCCTGGAAGGGCAGCCGGTGCATGCCGGCCCCACGCCGATGACGGTGCGTCGCGATCCATTCATGGGGCTTGGCGCCATCCTTCCGCGCCTTTACCAACTGGCCGAGGAACATGGGCCCTGGGCTCGCGTGACCTTTGGCGACATCCGCGCCGAGCCCGGCTCGCGCAACACGGTGCCGGAGCGCCTGGTGCTGGCGGTTGACCTGCGACACCCCGACCAGGCTGTGCTGGCGCGGCTGGACGCCGACTTTCGCCGCATCGTTGCCGAGGAGGCCAGTCGTCATCGGTTGCAGGCTGACATTCGCGAGGAATGGCATTCCCCGGCGGTGACATTCAATGGCGACTGCGTGGCGGCCGTGCAAGGCGCGGTGGATGCGCTCGGCTATACGCATCTGCGGATGTGCAGCGGCGCCGGCCATGATTCGGTGTACCTGTCGCGGGTCGCCCCCACCAGCATGATCTTCGTCCCCTGCGAAGGGGGCATCAGCCACAACGAGGCGGAAAACGCCGCACCTGCCGACCTTGAAGCCGGCGCCAACGTCCTGCTGCACGCCATGCTGCGCATGGCTCAAATTTGACCTGGAGAACCTGATGAGCGCATTCACCCTGAAACACCGCCTCGACGGTGGCGACACCCCTCGCCTGGAAAACTGGGGGGCCGATTCCGAATACGGCGTCCTGCGTGACGTCCTGCTCGGGCCGGTGGATCACTACCACTGGCTGGAAACCAGCTCCATCTCGCGCAAGAGCCTGCGCCTTGGCTATCGCTTCGACGCATCCGTGGCGCGTGCCCAGCATGCGGAGATGGTGGACGCGTATCGGGAGGCGGGCGTGACGGTGCACATGCTGCCGACGGACCCGAGTCTGAAGTATCAGGTGTTCGCCCGAGACTCCAGTGTGATGACGCCCTTCGGCCCCATCGTTACCCAGATGGCCCAGTGGTGGCGTCGTGGCGAGTACGCGCCGGTAATCCAGTTCTACAAGGACAACGACATCCCGATCTACGACATGGTCACCGCCGGGTCTTTCGAAGGCGGCGACTTCATGATGCTGCAGCCGGGCGTGATTCTGTGTGGCTATACCGGCGAGCGCTCCCAGGAGCCGGCGGTGCAGCAGATGAAGGGCTGGTTGGAGGCCGAAGGCTGGGAAGTGAAGCTCTACGGCATGGACCCCTTCTTCGTGCACATGGATGCGCTTTGCGTCATGTTGGCCGAGCGTCTGGCCGCCGTGTGCGTGGACGCCGTGGAGCCGGAACTGGTTGACTGGCTGAAGGCCAAGGGCATCGAGATCGTCGATATCCCCTTCAAGGATGCGATGGAGCTGGGCTGCAATGTGGTGGCACTGGGCGAGGGCAGGGTGCTGTTGCCTTCCACCAGCAAGACGCTCAAGGAGAAATGCCTGGCGCTGGGCCTCAAGGTCTATGACCCGGACATCAGCATGATCGCCAAAGGCGGTGGCGGCGTGCATTGCATGTGCCAGCCACTGCGCCGCGATCCGGTCTGACGGCAGCCTTGTCGGGGGAGGGCCGCGGGGCGAACCTGCGGCTCACTCTGCCCTTTAAATCATCCTCCTTCAGGCGCTATCCGCCGCCTGGACCTTCCGCCCATTGCAGCAGCCAGTCGGCAAAGCGCCTGAGTTTCGGGTCGCGGCTCTGCTTCGGTATCACCACGTAGTATTTGCCTGCCACCAGCGGTTGCTGGCAGGCGATCACCAAGTGGCCATCCTTGACCTCGCGATCGACGAAGAAGCGCGGCAGCACGGTCGCCCCGAGGCCGTGCAGGGCTGCGTCGAGCACGAACTGGAAATGTTCCAGGCGCTGGCCGGGCAGGGCCTCTATTTCCTTGGCGGAAAGGCCGGCACTGTGCAGCCAGAGCTGGGTAGAGGACTTGGTCAGGCTGGTGAGTGAGCTGTGGTGGAGCAGGGGATAGCGCAGGATGTCGCGCCGTTCTACGATGGGGCCGAAGCGCTCCAGCAGGTCCGGCGTGCAGACGGCGACCATCTCACCCTCCATCAGCAATCGCGCATCGAACTCCGGCCAGTCGCCGTCGCCGTACAGAATGCCCACGTCATAACCTTCGTGCCGATCATAGAGGCGGCGCAGGTCGTTCATGATTTCCAGTTCGACTTCGGGATGCTCGCGGGCGTACTCCTTGAGCTTGGGCAGCAGCCAGCGGGTGGTGAATGAGGGCTCGGCGCCGACCCGCAGTCGCCCCGAGTGGCTGCTGCGTACGCGCATGGTGGCGGCTTCCAACTGGTCCAGCAGCAGGCTGACTTCTTGCACGTACTCGCGGCCCTGGTCGGTCAGCAGCAGGCGCTGGCGCACCTTCTCCACCAGCGGACAGCCGAGCATGTCTTCCAGATTCTTTATCTGCCGGCTGACGGCGCTCTGGGTGAGGTTCAGCTCCTCGGCGGCGCGGGTCACGCTCATGTGTCGGGCGAAAGCGGCGAAGCAGCTGAGGGAGATCATACTGGGGAGCTGGCGGCGCATCGGAGTTCATTACATTTTGGAATGATTGTCAGCAAGATATATCGATATTCGCACCTGGGCAAGCGCTCTAATCTCAGCCCCGAGGGACCATTGAAGGGTAGGCGCATCCCCCCGGTGCGTAGGCTCACGGACGCGCCGAGCTGCCCAGCGATGTCGATACTTGACCGGCTGGAATGCTCCATGACAACAAGCAGCAATGAACAGATGCTCCGTACCGACCTCGCTGCCGCTTACCGGCTGCTGGAGGTCAATGGTTGGAGCGACCAGGTCTTCACCCATATCTCGGTCAGGCTGCCGACGGATGAGCCTGCTTTCCTGATCAACCAGTATGGCTTGCGCCCGGACGAGGTCACCGCCTCCAACCTGGTGGCCATCGACGTCAACGGCCGCAAGCTCGACGACCGCGCCCCCGAAGTTAACCCCGCCGGTTTCACCATCCACAGCGCCATTCACTTGCACCGCCATGATGCCGTCTGCGTGATGCATACGCACACCCTGGCCGGCATGGCCTTGGCAGCCCTGGAAGAAGGGCTGTTGCCGCTGAACCAGACCAACATGGCCTTCTACGAGCGGGTTGCCTACTACGACTACGAAGGCATTCCGCTGGACCTGGGAGTGCGCCAGCGCATCGTCGCCGCCCTGGGCGACAAGAAGGCCGCCATCCTGCGCAACCATGGACTGCTGACCGTCGGCCGCAGCGTGGCCGAGGCCTACTTCCTGATGTTCTACCTGAACAAGGCCTGCGAGATTCAGCTGGAGGCCATGAAAACTGGCCGCCCGCTGCGCATTCCGTCCCATGAGGATTGTGATTTCACGGCCCGCCAGTTCGACAACGAACGCTACCACCTGGAAAGCGTCGACCTGGTCTGGCAGGCCGAATTGCGTCGACTGGACCGCCTGGACGCAACCTTCAGGGCCTGATGCCCGTTCCGAACGCTTGAATCTGCCGTGCGAGCCGGGGCCACCAGCGACCGGTGCAACATCCACTACAAATACAAAAAGGTGTGACCATGCAAGAACAACCCGATGCCGGATCGGTACTTCCCCAGTCCGGAGGTCCCTTGAGCCAGTACAGCACCGCACAGCTGCTGCGCTTCCTGATCCCGTCGCTGATCGGCGTGATGCTGTTCCTGGTGCCGTTCGAGATCAACGGCAAGAGCAACATCCTCATTGCCTACGTGATCGACTACATCAACGACGTGGTCAAGCCGATGATGGTGCCGGTTACCGTCGGCGTCGCCACCATCCCCAGCCTGCTCACCCTGCTGGTCACCTTCAGCGCGCTGAAGAAGAACCCCAACCGCTTCATCCAGCTGTTCAACCCGGGGCTGGGGTGGACCGCCGTGCGCGTCATCGGCGCCGTTCTGATGGTGATGACCTATTGGAAGATCGGGCCGGAGTGGATCTGGCACCGCAACACCGGCGGCGTGATGCTCTATGACGTCGGCCCGGTCGTTTTGGCCATCTATTTCCTCTCGGCCATCCTGCTGCCGCTGCTCACCGACTATGGCCTGATGGAGTTCGTCGGCAGCCTGGTCAGCCGCGGATTCGAGAAGCTGTTCGGCCTGCCCGGCCGCGCCGCGGTGGACTGCATGGCCTCCTGGCTGGCGGCCTCCAGCGTGGGCATCATCCTCACCACCCAGCAGTATCGCCAGGGCTACTACACGAGCCGAGAGGCCTGTGTGATCGCCACCAACTTCTCCATTGTGTCGATCGCCTATTCCTACCTGCTGCTCAAACTGATCGGCATGGAGCACGTCTTCGTGCCCTGGTACATCGCAGTGGCCATCACCGGCCTGCTCTGTGCCCTGATCGTGCCCAAGTTGCCGCCGCTGCGTGGCAAGCCGAATGCCTATAACCCCGTCGTGGGCAAGCAACTGAAAACCGATCGTCGCGAAGGCGAAGGCCTGTTCGCCCTGGGCCTGCGCCGCGCCATTGAGCGTGCCGATACCGCGCCGTCGATCTTCGCCCAGGTGCGCCATGGCGTTCACGTGAGCATGGACATCGCCATCTCCGTCTACCCGGCGATGATGGTGATCGGCTGCCTGGGCCTGGCCCTGGTGGAGTTCACTCCGCTGTTCAAGTACATGGCGATCCCGCTGGTGCCCTACTTGGAGCTGCTGCAGTTGCCAGAAGCCGAGAAGGCCGCCCCCGCGCTGCTGGCCGGCATGGTCGACAGCATCATGCCGTCGATCCTGGGTGCCAGCATCCAGAGCGAGGTCACCCGCTTCGTGATGGTGGGCGTGGCGGTCAACCAGATCATCTTCTTCACCGAAGCGGCCATTCTGCTGATTCGTGCCGACATCGGCCTGAAGCTGCGTGACCTGCTGATGATCTACGTGCTGCGGGTTCTGGTTTCGCTGCCGATCCTGGCGCTGCTGGGCCACCTGATCGTTGGCTGACCGGCGCCCGGGGTGCCGCCAGGTACCCCGGCCCCAAGCCCATAACAAGATTCCCGATTCGGACTTCACTGCCATGGATAAACACACCGACTTCCGCTCGTCGAACCTGCCGGGGCCTTCCGGCGCCGCCGACCTCGTGCTGCTCAACGGCCGCATCTACACCGTGGACGAGTCCAACTCCTGGGCCGAAGCGGTGGCCATTCGCGGCGGGCGATTCGTCGCGGTCGGCTCCAGCGCCGAGATGGATGGCCTGATCGGCGCCCATACCCAGGTCCTCGACCTGAAAGGTCGCTTCGCCATGCCCGGCATCTACGACATGCATACCCATCCGGACCTGAAACTGGCGCCGGGCTACGCTGGGTATCTGGAAGTGGGTGTCGAGGACCCGACACCGGAGCAGGTCAAGCAGGCCATTCTCGACTACGCCGCTGCCCATCCTGGCGATGGCTGGGTCTACGGCCAGTATTTTGTCCGTTACACCTTCAAACAGGCCGGCCTGGTGCCGGATCGCGAATGGCTGGACAGCGTCCTGCCGGATCGTCCGGTGGCCATCCTCGATCGTTCCTGGGGCTGCATGATGGTCAACTCCAGAGCATTGGAGCTGGCCGGTATCGACGCCAATACCCTGGACCCGCGTCATGGCTACATCGAGCGCGACAGCGTGACGGGTGAGCCCACCGGCATCCTGGTCGACGGCGCCTACGCACTGATTCATGCCGCCATGCCGCCGACTCCCCAGCACGCGCTCAAGCGTGCGTACCGCGAAGGCGTCTGGTTCCAGAGCGGTCATGGCGTGGTCGGCACGAAGTACGTGCACGTCTGCGAACACCGCCTCAATGCGCTGAAATCCATCGACCAGGTCGGCGAGCTTTCAGTCCGCGTGGAAGCCGCCATCAGTTGGCAGGACGATATCTTCCCGGTGAAGCGCCGTTGGGAGCTACTGGCCGGCGAGCGCCACTTCTATAGAAGTGCGCGGCTCAATGCCAATGCGGTGAAGTTCCACTTCGACGGCACCCACGAGTCGCGCTCGTCCTACCTGTCCAGCGCCTGGCCGGGTGATGCCAGCTGGCGCGGTCACCTCAACCTGACCCCGGAACACATCACCGACATGGTGGTGGACATGGATCGCAAGGGCATCCGCGTCATTGCTCACTGCACCGGCGACGGCGCGTCGGACCTGTTCCTCGACGCCGTAGCCGAGGCGCGTCGGCGCAATGGCTACAGCGGCGTGCGCCACCAGTGCGCCCACAGCACCACGTTGCTGGATGCCAACCTGCCGCGCTTCGCCGAGCTCAACGTCACCGCCGAGTTCTCCCCGGTAGGCTGGTTCCCGTCCTCCTTCGCCAATGCCCGCGCGGTGTTCGGCGAAGACCGGATGCAGCGCGCGTATAACTTCAAGGGTGTACTGGAGCACGGCGGCGTTGCGGTCATGGGTACCGACTGGCCGGTGTCCAGCATCAACCCCTGGATCGGCTTCGAGGCCATGGTCACTCGCGAGAATCCCTACGGCGAGGAAGAGGGGCAGTTCTATGGCAGCCCCATCAGCCTGGAGCAGGCCATTCGCGTGATGACACTCAATGGTGCCTGGTGCATGGGGATCGAAAACAAGGCCGGCTCCATCGAGGTGGGCAAGTCCGCCGACCTCATCGTGCTCGATCGCAACCTGTTCGAGGTAACGCCCAAGGGCAACATCCACAACACCCAGGTGCAGCTGACTCTGCTGGAAGGCGAAGTGACCTGGGACCGACATGGCGAGTTCGACGAAACCAGCTACGCCGCCACCTGGCGTGGCGAGTTGCCGAATTTCTGATGTGCAAGGCCGGGAGAATCCCGGCCGACGGCCAAGAGGCAGGACGATGAGTAAACGCAATCCCATCCCCGTGACCATAGTTTCCGGCTTTCTCGGCGCCGGAAAGACCACCTTGCTGAACCGCATCCTCACCAGTGATCACGGTCTGCGCATGGCTGTGATGGTCAACGACTTCGGTGCCATCAATATCGATAGTCAACTGATCGTCAGTCAGACCCAGACCATGGTCAGCCTCGCCAACGGCTGTATCTGCTGCACCGTGGAAAGCGACTTGATCGAGCAGCTCGGGCGCCTGCTGGACGACCGCGCCAATCGGCCGGAGTACATCGTCATCGAGGCGAGCGGGGTATCCAATCCGAGCAAGATCGCCAATACGCTGCGTTACCCGCAGTTCCGCGAAGCGCTGGCCATCGACAGCATTCTGACGGTGGTCGATGCCGAGCAGTTCGGGCAGCTGGACGGCGCCATGGCCCAACTGGCAATGGAGCAGCTGGACGTGGCGGACATCATCGTGGTGAACAAGGTGGACCGGGTTGGTCGCGAGCAGATTGACGCGCTCAAAGCCCGCTGGTTTTACCCTAATGCCCGGGTGCTGGAGAGTCAGTACGGCGAAGTGCCGCTGGAACTGGTACTGGGGGTTGGGCGCTTCAAGGCAGGGTGGAGCTTCCGTCCAGCTGCCGTAGCTTCGGCCCCGGTGGTAGCGGCCGTGAAAGAAGAGGATCACTCGGTGATCTTCGAGACCTGGAGCTTCGCCAGCGAGCGGCCCATGTCGCTCAAAGCCTTGCGTCAGGCACTCTCGGCCCTGCCGGCGGATATCTACCGCGCCAAGGGGGTTTGTCAGATCGCCGAAGCGCCGGGCAAGCGTTGCATCCTGCATCTGGTGGGAAGCCGCAGCGAAATCCTGCCGGAATCGGGTTGGGAGGGCCGGGAGCCATACACGCAACTGGTCTTCATCGGTAAGCGAGGGAGCATCGACACGGCGTCGATGCAAGCGGCGTTCGGGAAGTGTGTGGCCTGACTTCATCCGTCATTGGGATGACCGTATGTGGGGTGAATTCATTTGAACTTGCGAGACCACGTCCTGTGGAGGTGGTCATGAGTCGTCGGCTCTTCCTGTGACGATTCGAATCCGCGGGCTAGAAGGATGATCCCAATCCGGTGGGGTGCTCCGTGCGCACCGTCGGTTTGACGTGGCGTCGAAGCTGATCCTGAAATCGGTGCGCTAAGCGCACCCTGCGGTCCAGACCGAGCTGAAGAGGTCAGCCTTGCGCGCGGGGTTGGATTCGCCCCTACAAGGGCGGCGGCGCTTACCTGAAAACAAGCTTTCCGCCCCCCAGAAAGACTGAAGGCGCCACATGTGGCGCCTTCTGCCTTTCGAGGAACTGCATACATCGTGATTGCCTGCCTCTGAACTGTGCTCCGGGATCAGCTGATGCGGTTGGCACCAGTGCGGTCGGCACCGCCTTCGGCTACGTCGAAGCCTTTGGTGCGGTCGGAGCCGCCTTCGGCAACGTCGAAGCCTTTGGTGCGGTCAGAGCCGCCTTCGGCTACGTCGAAACCTTTGGTGCGGTCAGAGCCACCTTCGGCTACGTCGAAGCCTTTGGTGCGGTCAGAGCCACCTTCGGCTACGTCGAAGCCTTTGGTGCGGTCGGAGCCGCCTTCGGCAACGTCGAAGCCCTTGGTGCGGTCGGAGCCGCCTTCGGCTACGTCGAAGCCCTTGGTGCGGTCGGAGCCGCCTTCGGCAACGTCGAAGCCTTTGGTGCGGTCAGAGCCGCCTTCGGCTACGTCGAAGCCCTTGGTGCGGTCGGAGCCGCCTTCGGCAACGTCGAAGCCCTTGGTGCGGTCGGAGCCGCCTTCGGCAACGTCGAAGCCTTTGGTGCGATCAGAGCCACCTTCAGCAACTCGCAGGGACTGGGAACGATCAGAACCGTTCTCCGCGATGCGGTTGGCACCAGTGCGATCAGCACCGCCTTCGGCTACACGGTTGATGGTGGTGCGGTCGGAACCCCCTTCAGCGACAACGGCACCCTGCGGCAGGGCAAAAGCAGTGGCGGACAGGCTGGCGATGAACAGGCTGGCGAGGATTTGCTTTTTCATTTTGGGCACCTTGGTGAGGAGGGGTTGGAATTCGTCTACGGGGCCCATGTTACTGATGTGATTTCGATGAAGAAGTGATCCTGCGTGATGGTTGCCATCGATGCTAATGATAGTTATGTGAGTACCATTAAAAACAATAAGTTAGGTGTTAATTAGGAGCGCAGTTGCGCAAGATGGAAAGGCGTTTTCTATGGGATGGAATAATCGATTAAATCGATTTATCTGCCCGATAGAGTCGCTCCATTGCAACCTCGGTCACGCGTTCTGCCTGATGGATACAGTCGAAGCTACGGCTGAAAGTGCCGCATTAGAGCGCTCGGAGCACTGTTCGCGTTTTGCAAACACTGTTGTCGCCCGGTCTGGAATTGTTGCCTGCGGGTGCCGCTCGTAACGTTCACTCATCCACTACAACAACAAACGGTGAATGAGATGAGCACTGCCGCGTTCCGTACCGTCTTCGGCTCGCTCGACGACCATCGCATGGGGTCGATCGAGATCATCCAGGGCGAAGCCCGCCACTACGCGTTCTCCAACATCTTCGACGTTGCCAGCCGCTCCGCCCCCTATGAAAAGGTGGTGGTCGGCCTGAACCTCGGCTACGTGATCGAAACCCTGCGCGCCGAAGGTGTCTCGCCCTGGTACACCGCCGCCCACGACGAATTTGCCATTTCCGTGGACAGCGAGGTGCGCGTGGACTTCCTCAAGCTCGACGAGCCCCTGGCGGATGGCGAAGGCACGCGTCTGGCCGGTGAGCAGCCCAAGGGTCGCCCGATGGGTTACGTCCTGCTCAAGCGCGGTCACCAGGCCCTGCTGCCGGCGGGCTGCGCCTACCGCTTCGAAAGCGCGCGTCCTGGCGTACTGCTGCTGCAGACAATCAAGGGACCGCTGTCGGTGGAGAAGTGGGCAGACATCTGCCTGAAGTGACCGCCTGACCTACAACCAGAACAAGAGGACATCCACCATGGCCATGCTCGAATCCCTCGACACTTCCGCCAGCTTCGCCGCCGATGAGGTGGAAGCCAGCCTGCCCGATGCAGTTACCGGCTACCGCGCATTCAAACTGGGCGCCTTCACCCTGTCCCGCGACGAGTATTTCGTACGCATCCAATGGCCGGCCAAAGGCCAGGAGCGCTCGCACCTGATTCCTGCCGATGCCTTCCTGCGCGCCACCATGCGCGATGTCGCCTGGGGCTTCTTCTACGGCTGGGTGAACTTCGATGAAGTGATCGGCACCCGCAACCACTACGGCAAAGTCGACCTCTACGCCGGCACCTTCAACGGCGTCCTGCGCGAGGCAGGCGTCGACTACACCGAACAGTTCGAGACGCCGAAGATCATGGCCACCTTCAAGGCCATCCTGCGCGACTGGACCAACGCCGGCTTCGACCCCTTCGCCGCACCGGAAGAAACCGGTAGCGCCTTCGGTCGCAAGAACGGCGACAACATCGAAGCCATCGAGCGTTTCCGTGTCGCCACACGCCGCATGCCGGGCCTGCCGGACGATTCGCCGCTGCGCAATGACCTGCCGGTGAACCGCCAGTTCGTCGACGTACCCCAGGATGAGCCGGAAATCCATGCCGCCGAAGGCTTCGAAGGTGAACTGCATGCCTTCAACCTCTACAAGTACCTGTCCCGCTCCGACGTGACCTGGAACCCGTCGGTCAGTTCGGTGTGCAAGGCGAGTCTGTTCTGCCCGACCACCGAGGAATTCATTCTCCCGGTATTCCACGGCAACGATCGCGTGGAGTGGTTCCTGCAGCTCTCCGACGAGATCATCTGGGACGTGGCCGACAAGGACGATGGCGCTCCGCGTGCGCGCATCACCATGCGCCCTGGCGACATCTGCGCCATGCCCGCGGACATCCGCCATCAGGGCTACTCGACCAAGCGCTCCATGTTGCTGGTTTGGGAGAACGCCACGCCGAACCTGCCGCAGCGCTACGAAAGCGGCGAGCTGCCGCCGTACCCGGTTGAGTTCTGATCCATACAGCTCCCTCTCCCGCCGGGAGAGGGTTGGGGTGAGGGTCGCCTCATCTCCTGAGCAAGCCCCGTAATTGTCCAATGCCGCCGCTGAATTCCCGCGGCGCCCGGAGAGCTTTACCCATGCAAAACCAACTCTTCATCGACGGCCGCTTCGTGCCGGCCCAGAAGGGCGGGACCATCGAAGTCCTGTCTCCCCACGACGGCTCGCTGATCACCCATATTGCCGCCGCTGAAGCCGAGGACGTGGACCTGGCGGTCGCAGCCGCCAAACGTGCCTTTCCAGCCTGGGCCGCGCTGTCCGGTGCGGAGCGTGGGCGTCTGCTGCTGAAGCTGGCGGACAAGATCGAGGAACACCACGAGGAGCTGGCGCAGCTGGAGTCCCTGGATACCGGCCACCCAATCCGCGACTCGCGCAGCCTGGATGTGCCCCGTACCGCGGCCTGCTTCCGCTATTTCGGTGGCATGGCGGACAAGATCGAAGGTGCGGTGATCCCGGTCGATACCGGCTTCCTCAACTATGTGCAGCGCAAGCCTGTCGGCGTGGTCGGTCAGATCGTGCCGTGGAACTTCCCGCTGATGTTCACCAGCTGGAAGATGGGCCCGGCGCTCGCCGCCGGCAACACGGTAGTCATCAAGCCGTCCGAGATCACTCCGCTGTCCACCCTGCGCATCGCCGAGCTGATGAAGGAAGTGGGCTTCCCTGATGGCGTGGTCAACGTAGTGCCGGGATACGGCCACACCGCCGGCCAGCGTCTGGCCGAGCACGAGGACGTGGGCAAGATCGCTTTCACCGGCTCCACCGCCACTGGCCGGCGCATAGTCGAAGCCTCCCAGGGCAATCTCAAGCGGGTGCAGCTGGAGCTGGGCGGGAAGGGCGCCAATATCGTTTTCGAAGATGCCAACCTGGACGCTGCCGTGAACGGCGCTGCCTGGGCGATCTTTCACAACCAGGGCCAGGCCTGCATCGCCGGCTCGCGGCTGATCCTCCATGAACGCATCGCCGACGAGTTCCTCGAGCGCTTCATCGGCTTGGCGCGTTCCATCCGCCTGGGCAGCCCGCTGGACCCGAACACCGAGATGGGTCCGCTGACCTCTGCCCAGCATCGCGACCGCGTGCTGGACTATGTGGACATCGCCCGCGCCCAGGGCGGGCGCATTCTCACGGGTGGCAAGGTGCCCAGCGATCCGGCGCTCGCCGCCGGCTACTACATCGAGCCGACTGTCGTCGAAGCCCACCCGGACCACCGCGTGGCCCAGGAAGAGGTGTTCGGTCCCTTCGTCACGGTTCTGCGCTTCTCCACGGATGAAGAAGCCTTGGCAATTGCCAACGGCACCCAGTACGGCCTCGGCAGCGGCCTCTGGACCCGCGACCTGCAGCGCGCGCACCGCATGGCGGCGAACATCCATGCTGGCATGTGCTGGATCAACTGCTACAAGCGGGTCAGTCCCGGCAGCCCGTTCGGTGGCGTCGGCCAGTCCGGCTATGGCCGTGAGATGGGCTTCGAGGCCATCCACGACTACACCGAGGCCCGCTCCGTGTGGGTCAACGTGGACGCGAAGATTCCGCCCCATTTCAAGCGTTGAGGTCCTGCATGAATCCCTTCATCTATCAAGGCCTGGCCTCTCGTGTGGTATTCGGTTGGGGCAAGCTGGAAACCCTGGCCGAGGAACTGGACAAGCTCGGCGCCCGCCGCGCACTGATCCTCACCACACCAGAACAGCGGCACCTCGGCGAGCGGGTGGCAGAGATCCTCGGTGAGCGTTCGGCCGGGGTCTATCCGCAGGCGGTGATGCATGTGCCGGTGGAAGTGGCCCGTGCCGCCCGCGACGAGGCGACCCGGCTCGGCGCCGATTGCTGCGTCGCCATCGGCGGTGGTTCCACCATCGGCCTGGGCAAGGCCATTGCGTTGGAGTCCGGCCTGCCGATCCTGGCGGTGCCGACGACCTATGCGGGGTCCGAGATGACCCCCATCTATGGCCTCACCGAAAACCGCCTGAAGAAAACCGGGCGCGATTTTCGCGTGCTGCCCAAGACGGTGGTCTATGACCCGCAACTGACCCTGAGCCTGCCGTCGG
Source organism: Pseudomonas sp. DY-1 (assembly GCF_003626975.1). Lineage (NCBI taxonomy): Bacteria > Pseudomonadati > Pseudomonadota > Gammaproteobacteria > Pseudomonadales > Pseudomonadaceae > Pseudomonas > Pseudomonas sp. DY-1. Next base: position 1,038,935 of record NZ_CP032616.1, read on the forward strand.
CAATCTCTGCCTGCTCGGGCATGAACGCCATGGCCCATGCGGTGGAAGCGCTCTACGCCCAGGATGCCAACCCCATCATCGCCCTGATGGCGGAAGAGTCGATCCGTGCGCTGGCCGAATCCCTGCCGGGCGTGGTTGCCAACCCGGAAGATGCCGACGCCCGCAGCCGCGCGCTCTACGGTGCCTGGCTGGCTGGCATCTGCCTGGGCTCGGTGGGCATGGCCATTCACCACAAGCTCTGCCACACCCTGGGCGGCACCTTCAATCTGCCCCACGCACAGGCCCATGCGGTGGTGCTGCCCCATGCGGCGCACTACAACCGCGAGGCTGCCGCCGAACCCCTGCGCCGTGCCGCGTGTGCGCTAGGGGGCAAGGAGGCGGAGGAGGTGGGGCCGCTGCTGTTCGCCCTCAACCGGAAGCTGGGCATTCCCGCATCGCTGGCCGAGATCGGCCTGCCCGAGGAAGGGCCAGCGGAAGCCGCTGCGATCGCCTGTTCCAGTCCCTACTACAACCCGCGCCCGTTCGAGCAGGACGCCATCGAAACCATGCTGCTGCGCGCCTGGAAGGGCTTGCCGCCGGAATAACTGCTCCGTGTAGGGCGCGCCGTGCGCACCTGAGGCCTGCACAGGCGTCCTGGTGCGCCCGGCGCAACCTGCAGACGACGAGAATTGAGACCCACGGGAACACAAGATGAACAACATCCCGGCCAATGAAGCCCGAATCTCCGCGCAGGCCGTCGCCGCCTTCGCCAACACGCCCAACCCGCGCCTGCGCCAATTGGTGCAGGGCCTGGTGCGCCATCTCCATGCCTTCGCCAGTGAAGTGGAACTGACCGAAGACGAGTGGCTGGAAGGCATCCGCTTCCTCACTGACACGGGCAAGAAGTGCGATGGCACTGTGCGTCAGGAGTTCATCCTGCTCTCGGATGTGATTGGCCTGTCCATGCTGGTGGACGCCATTAACCATCGCGCCAGTGAAGCCGCCACTGAAACCACGGTGTTCGGTCCCTTCTACATCGCCGGCATGCCCGAGCGCGGCCATGGCGAAAACATGGCCTTCACTCCGGGTGAGCCGGCCCTGGTGCTGGGCCGGGTGCTGGATGCAGCCGGCGAGCCCATCGCCAATGCCGTGCTGGATGTCTGGCAGACGGCCGAGAACGGCATGTACTCCGGACAGGACCCGGACCAGCCGCTGGCCAACCTGCGGGGACGCTACCGCACGGACGCCGAAGGCCGCTTCGCGATCCGCACCATCGTCCCTGTGAGCTACCCGATTCCCACCGATGGCCCGGTAGGGCGTCTGCTCCAGGCCAGCGACCGCCACCCCTGGCGCCCGGCGCACCTGCATTTCATGGTCATGGCCGAGGGGCAACGGACCCTGGTCACCCATCTGTTCAATCATGACGATCCCTACCTGGAGTCCGATGTGGTGTTCGGCGTGAAGGATTCGCTCAAGGTGGTCTACCAGCCGTGCCAGGCAGGTCATCCGTTGGCGGCCGAGCATGGCATCGATGGTGCATTCCGCCTGGCCAGCTACGACTTCGTGCTGGAGCGCGCATGAGCCAGTACTTTGCCGTCTTCGCTACAGACAAGCCTGACCAGTTGGCCCTGCGCAACCAGGTGCGTCCCGCCCATCGCGAACACTTGCGCAATCCCTATCCGCATCGGGTGGTGGTGCGCCTTGGTGGACCTACCCTGGACAGCGGCAACGGCCGCATGAACGGTACCCTGCTGGTGGTGGAAGCCATGAGCCTTGGTGAGGTCCAGGCATTCCTCGGGGACGACCCCTATGTCCGCGCCGGCCTGTTCGAGCACATCGAGATCCGCCCCTGGAACTGGGGCCTGGGTAACCCGGAGTTGCGCGGGTGAGCTTACTCTGCACGCTGGACGCCATCGTCGACGGCGGCGCCCTGGCCGTGGAGTGCATGCTCGAGGGCAGGGCCCATCCACTGGTGTTGGTCCGTCGTGGCGAAGAGGTGTGGGGGTACCGCAATCGCTGCCCGCATTTCTCGGTGCCGCTTGATTTCCGTCCGGGTGAGTTCAGCACCTATCGCGGCCAGGTCCTGATGTGCGCCCACCACAGCGCACTGTTCCGCTTTGAGGACGGCCACTGCATTGAAGGTCCCTGCGCAGGCAGCCGACTCGAAGCGGTGCCGGTGCGGGTGGTGCAGGGGGCTGTGGTGCTGCTGTAGGGGCGCCGCTCTTGTTGTAGGGGTGATTTCAATCGCCATGCGGACCGAAGGTTCGCCGTCACAGGTGCCAGTCCCGTGTTTTGGGCGTGTGGGCTTCGCTGCGCTCTGCGCCAACCTACGGGGCAGCTGCGCCGCCCTTGGCGAAGCAATTCGCCCCTACAGGGATTCGCAAGACTTCCGCGTCTTAACAAATGCCAATGCCCAAATCCACTAAACCTGTGATAACGGCCCCTCGTTCATCACAGGCGGCAAGCAATGAACCTGTTCGAAGACATGCGGGTATTCGTGGTAGTGGTCGAAACCGGCAGCTTTTCGGCGGCTGCGCAGCGGCTCAACATCGTCAAGTCGGTGGTCAGCCGGCGCATGAGCGCGCTGGAGCGGCACTTGGAGTGCCGGTTGTTCAACCGCACCACCCGACGCCTCAGCCTGACCGAAACCGGCCTGGACTATTTCGAGCGCGCACAGCGCATCCTGCGTGACCTGGCCGAAGCCGAGGAGGCGACCCGCAGTCTGCAGAGCGAGCTGCGCGGGCGCTTGCGCCTTGCCGCACCGATGTCTTTCGGGCTGAAACACCTGTCGCCGGCACTCAACGAGTTCATGCGTGTCCACCCCGGCCTGGACGTGGAGCTGGACCTCAACGACCGCTACGTGGACCTCGTCAACGAAGGCTACGACCTCACCTTGCGCATTGGTCGCCTGCCGGATTCCACCCTGGTGGCCCGTGAGCTGGGGCCCTGTCCCCATGCAGTCTGTGCCAGTCCCGAGTACCTCGCGGCCCATGGCGCCCCGGAAGTGCCGGATGATCTGCGCGAACACCAGTGCCTGGGCTACAAGAACCGCGCGAACAGCAGCCAGTGGCAGTTCCTCATGGGGAGCGAGTGGCGTTCGGTGGTGGTGCGGCCGCGTCTGATCGCCAACAACGGCGAGGTGCTGGTGCAGGCGGCGGTGGATGGCCTGGGGCTGGTGTCGCTGCCGCGCTTCCTGCTGGAGGAAAGCCTAGCCAATGGCAGGTTGGTGGAAGTGCTGCGGGACTTCCCGCTGCCCAGTTCGCAGATCTACGCCGTCTGCCCGCCGGGGCGGCGCTTGCCGGCCAAGGTGCGGGCGCTGATCGACTTCCTGGTGCAGCGGTTCGCCACCAATCGGTAGGGTGCGCCATGCACGCCGGTCGGGTTTAGGAGTGGCCTGGTCGACTGGTCATCGTGGGAGCGATTTCAATCGCGAATGAATTCGCTCCCACAGCAGTAGCCTGGACCACGCCTCACGAGCCAATTCGAAGCTCCCGAATTCGAATGGATAGACGTGATTTCCGTCCGATAACCGCCCATCCCGCAATCCCGATTTCCGCGCCGGCCGCTCTAGCGCGGCGTGTGCGGCATTGTTCGTGAAGCACGAACACTCATATCGCGGAAACCGGAATTGTTGGCGGGGAGGGGCGCTTGTAGCTTGCGACCCAACCGAGCAACCAGACCCGCACTGCCAGCGGTGCACGTCTCGGCTTCAGGCTGACTAATAACAACAAGGTAGCTGCCATGATCCCTCGCAAGCCCCTTTCCGTGTCATCGCTGTGCGCTCCGGTCCTGGCGGCCGCCGCGCTGTTTCCCGCACTCACCCAGGCTGCCGAGCCGGGGCCGTCCGGTTCGCTGTTTCGCAGCGCATTCGGCGACGGCCTGGAAAAGGACTACGGCATCAAGGTCCATGGTTGGGCACAGGCCGGCTGGATCTACAACGACAACGGCAGCGACGACGTGAGCAAGCAGGCCTTCTTCAACAATGACGAAGGCTTCAATCTCAACCAGTTCGCCCTGGCTATCGAAAAAACACCCAAGGGCAATGTGGTCGGTCGCGTGGGCCCGTTCCCCGGACCGATGCCGCAGGAAGCCGACTGGGGCTTCAATGTCACCGCCCTTTACGGCAAGGACGCGCGCTTCTTCAAGACCTACGGCTTCGACGAAGACCTGGGCGTCAACCGCAGCGCGGACGCTAACGACGAAAACTTCAACATCGCCCAGGCCTACCTGGATTTCTACTTCCCTGTGCTCGGCGGCTCCAACCTGATGCTCGGTGTGTTCCACACGCCGCTGGAGAACGAGATCGGCTTTGCCCTGCCGAGCCCGGCGCCGACGGACTTCTACAGTCACACCTATTCCTTCATGCACGGCCCGGCCAAGCACACGGGGGCGCTGTACTCGTTCAAGCTGCCGCAGGAGGAGGGCGGCAGCATGCTCGGCTTCGAGCTGGGCGTGGTGCAAGGCTGGAACAACATGCAGGACCCCAATGGCGATCCGGACGTGATCGCCAACCTGCGCTGGCGCTCTGCGGACTTCCGTACCTGGGTCGACTGGGAAAACATCTACGGCAATGGCGCTGGCGACAGCTTCGCCGAATGCGCCTGCGGCTCGCCGCTTCCTGCCGGGACCGATGACCAGGACCTGACCCGCTACGCCTCGTACCTGACCGTGTCCCACGTGCTGGATGAGCGCAACCGGGTCGCCGTGGAGTTCAACTACGGCCAGCAGGAGGACGCAGCTTTCGCCGCCTTTGCCGACAAAGGCAATGCCCACTGGTACGGCACCGACGTCAACTGGTACCACCGCCTGGACGACAACCTGATGTGGAACAGCCGCGCCGAGTGGTTCTACACCGATGCCCCGGTGCATGTGGTGATGGCCAATATCGACCCGCAAACCGGCATCCCCGATCCGAGCTGGGGCAGCTTCTACGGCTTCACCACCAACCTGGCATGGACACCGGTGCCGAACGTCCGCCTGCGCCCCGAGTTGCGCTACGACATCCACAGCGGCAACGGCCGCGACGCGTTCGGCGGCGGTGGCGAAGACAGCCAGCTGATCGGCTCCTTCGACGTCACTGTCTTCTTCTGATCCGGCTCCAAACCACTGCCATCCCGGCCGGGCCCCAACGCGCTCGCGCCGGGTCTCATCCTCCAGTCGAGGTAAGCGTCATGGACAACAACAAGAAACTCCTCGGTGCCGGGCTTTCCCGGCGTGATTTCCTGCGGGCCAGCGGCGTCGTGGCTGGCGGCTCGCTGCTCGCAGGCTTTTCTTCAGGACCGTTGCTGGCGGCGGAGAAGGTCATCCGCATCGGCTATGTCAGCCCGCAGACCGGGCCGCTTGCACCGTTTGCCGCGGCGGATGGTTACATCATCGAAAGCCTCGCTTCGGTGCTGAAGAGCAGCATCACGGTGGGCGGCCAGCGCTGCCGCCTGGAGGTGATCGTCAAGGACAGCCAGTCCAACCCCAACCGCGCCGCCGAAGTGGCCAACGAACTGATCCTCGAAGATGGTATCGACCTGATGCTGGTGTCTTCGACCCCGGAAACCACCAACCCGGTCTCGGACCAGTGTGAGATCAACGAAATTCCCTGCATCTCCACCGTCGCGCCCTGGCAGCCCTGGTTCTTCACCCGTGGCGGCAAGCCGGACGAAGGCTTCCAGTGGACCTACCACTTCTTCTGGGGCCTGGAAGACGTGATCGCCGCCTACACCGCCATGTGGGGTGGCATGGGCAGCAACAAGGTGATCGGCGGACTGTTCCCCAACGACGGCGATGGAAATGCCTGGGGCGACGGCAAGCTGGGCTTCCCGCCGGTGCTCGCGCAGAAGGGCTTCCAACTGGTGGACCCAGGCCGCTTCCAGAGCCTCACCGACGATTTCTCCGCACAGATTTCCGCGTTCAAGAAAGCCGAGGCCGAGATCGTCACGGGGGTGGTCATTCCGCCGGACCTCACCACCTTCTGGACCCAGGCACGCCAGCAGGGCTTCCAGCCCAAGGCCATGTCGGTGGGCAAGGCGCTGCTGTTCCCGTCGGCGGTCGAGGCACTGGGCAAGGCTGGGCACAACCTTTCCACGGAAATCTGGTGGAGCCCGAGCCATCCCTTCAGTTCGTCGCTCAATGGCCTCAGTGCCGGACAGCTGGCCGCGCGCTACACCCAGGCGACCGGCAAGCAGTGGACCCAGCCGCTGGGCTTCGTGCATGCGCTGTTCGAGTTGGCGGTGGACATCCTCCAACGCACCGAAGAGGTGGGTAACCCCGAAGCTACGCGCGACGCGCTGCTGAAGACCGAGCTGAACACCGTAGTCGGTCCCGTGAGTTGGAAAAACGGCCCGGTCAAGAACGTCGCCAAGACCCCGCTGGTATCCGGCCAATGGCGCCTGGGCGGGCCTTTCACCTACGACCTGGTAATCACCAGCAATCAGACCGCGCCGCAGATTCCTCTGGGTGGGGAGATGCAGGCAATCACCTACGGCGGTTGAGTTCGGGCGCGGGCCGGGTTCCCTCACCCCACCCCTCTTCCTTAGGGAGAGGGGGTTCGTCCGTGCTCACTTCGAACAGGTAACGACATATGCAACAACTCCTCGTAGTGGAGCAGGTGCACAAGAGCTACGGCTCGGTGAAAGTGACCGACGATCTCAGTCTGGCGCTGGCTCCGGGCGAAGCGCTGGGCATCATCGGGCCCAACGGCGCCGGCAAGAGCACGCTGTTCAACCTCATTGCAGGTGGTGTGGCCGCAGACAGCGGGCGCATCCACTTCCAGGGTGAAGACGTCACCCGCGAACCGGTGTTCAAGCGGTGCCAGCGGGGCATCGGCCGCTCCCACCAGATTCCCCATCCCTTCGTGAAGATGACGGTGTTCGAGAATCTGCTGGTGGGCGCCACCTTCGGTGCCGGCCAGACGGAGAAGGACAGCCATGCCTGGTGCGCGCACGTCCTTGAACTGACTGGCCTGATCAAGAAGGCCAATGCTCTGGCCGGCTCACTGACCCTGTTGGAGCGCAAACGCCTGGAAATGGCGCGCGCCCTGGCCACCCGGCCGCAACTCCTGCTGCTCGACGAGATCGCCGGCGGCCTCACCGAGCCGGAGTGCCTGGAACTGGTGGGCACCATCCAGGGCATCCACCGCTCCGGTACCGCGATCATCTGGATCGAGCACATCGTCCACGCACTACTGGCTGTGGTCGGCCGCCTGGCGGTGATCAACTTCGGTCGCAAGCTGGACGAAGGCGAGCCCCATGCGGTGATGGCCAACCCGAAGGTGCAGGAAATCTATATGGGTATCGGGAGCTGAAGTCATGCTGACGATCCGTAAACTGCGCGCCGGCTACGGCGACTTCCAGGCGTTGTTCGGCATCGACCTGGATCTGGCCGAAGGGGAAACCCTGGCCATCATCGGCTCCAATGGAGCCGGAAAATCCACCTTCCTGCGTTCGCTGGCCGGGCTGATCCGCAACGATCCCGGTTCCATTCGCTTCAAGGATGAGTACATCGGCAGCCTGCCTGCCAACCAGGTACTGGAGCGGGGCATCGCCCTGGTGCCGGAAGGCCGCAAGCTTTTCCCGTCGCTCAGCGTCGAGGAGAACCTGCTGATTGGCGGCTACAGCAAGCGCCAGGGTGCCTGGAACCTGGAGCGCATCTACAGCCTGTTCCCGGTGCTGGCCGACCTGCGCAAGCGCCCCGGTACCGCGCTCTCCGGTGGCCAGCAGCAGATGGTTGCCATCGGCCGCGCGCTGATGTCGAGCCCGAGCCTGCTGCTCTGCGACGAGATCAGTCTCGGTCTCGCGCCGACCACCATCAAGGACATCTATGCCGCACTGCCGTCGATCAAGGCCGACGGCACGGCGGTAATCCTGGTCGAGCAGGACATCAACCAGGCGCTGGCGGTCGCTGACCGTTTCTACTGCTTCCAGGAAGGTCGGGTGTCTCTCTCCGGCAAGCCGGGCGAGGCGAGCAAGGATCAGATCAAGGCGGCCTATTTCGGCCTGGCGGAGGCATGACGATGGAATGGCTCGATACCCTGGCGCAGGGCGTGCTGCTCGGCGGCCTATATGCACTGTTCGCGGTTGGCCTGTCGCTGATGTTCGGCATCATGCGTCTGGTCAACATCGCCCATGGCGATTTCATTGTGCTGGCGTCCTACCTGGCCCTGGTGGTGGTGGACACGCTGGGCATTTCACCCCTGGCCAGTCTGGTGCTGGTGGTGCCGGTGATGTTCGTGATCGGTTATGGCCTGCAGCGCCAAGTGCTCAATCGCACCCTCGGCAATGACATCCTGCCGCCGCTGCTGGTGACCTTCGGGATGTCGATCATCCTGCAAAACGTCCTGCTGGAATTCTTCAGCGCCGACAGCCGCAAGCTGTCCCAGGGCGATCTGGAAGTGGCCAGCGTCGCCGTCGGCGGGCTCAGCCTCGGCGTCATGCCGCTGATGGTGTTCGGCAGTGCTCTGCTGGTGATCGGCGGTTTGCAGCTGCTGTTCTACAAGACCAGCCTGGGGCGCGCCTTCCGCGCCACCTCGGATGACCAGCACACTGCCCAGCTGATGGGCATCGACAATCGCCACATCTTCGGCCTGGCCATGGCCCTGGCGATGGCGGTGGTGTCCATCGCCGGCGTGTTCCTCGCGGTGCGCACCAGCTTCGACCCCAGCGTTGGCCCAGCGCGCCTGCTCTACGGTTTCGAGGCCGTGATCATCGGGGGCCTCGGCAGCCTCTGGGGCACCCTGGCCGGCGGCGTGATCCTCGGCGTTGCCCAGGCGATCGGTGCGCGCATCGATCCGGGCTGGCAGATCCTTGCCGGCCACCTGGTGTTCCTGCTGATCCTGGTTTTCCGCCCCCGCGGCCTGTTCCCCCGGAGTGTCGACTGATGAATGCGATGAACAATGCCTACCTCGTCCAGCGCGCTACCCGCAGCAGTCAGGTGGGCCTGGCACTGCTGGGTGTGCTGGTGCTGGTTCTGGCGTCTCTGCCGTTCTGGGCCGATCGCGCGGTGCTGCGCCTGGTGGTGGAATTCTCCTACTACCTGGCCCTGGCACAGATGTGGAACCTGCTGGCGGGTTACGCCGGGATGGTTTCGGTGGGCCAACAGGCCTTCGTCGGCCTCGGCGGCTACCTGCTCTTCGTGCTGGCTTCGCAGCTGGGCGTGCCGCCGCTGGCAGCGGTGTTTCTCTCCGGGCTGGTGGTGGCGCTGCTGGCGGTGCCGACAGCTCTGGTGCTGTTCCGCCTGCGCGGCGCCTATTTCGCCATCGGTACCTGGGTGATGGCCGAGGTGTTCCGCTTAGGGCTGGCGCAGGTCGGTAGCCTTGGCGGCGGTTCCGGACAGAGCCTGCCTGCCTCCATTGTGCGGCAGATTGGCAGCAGCCGTGACGGCCGCGAGATGCTGATGTACTTCAGCGCCCTGGCCATTGCCATCGGTGCGGTGCTGGTGGTTTACCTGCTGTTGCGCTCGCGACAGGGACTGGCGTTGACCGCCATCCGCGACTCCGAACCGGCGTCCGGAAGTCTGGGTATCAACGTGTTCCGCACGAAGTTGATGGTCTACGTGTTGGCCGCCGGATGTACCGGTGTGGTGGGGGCATTGATCTTCCTGCAGAAACTGCGAATCTCGCCGGATGCCGCCTTCAGCGTGCAGGACTGGACCGCGGCGGTGATCTTCATCGTCATCATCGGCGGCATCGGGACCCTGGAAGGTCCCCTGATCGGCACCCTGATCTACTTCATCCTGCGTAGCTGTTTCGCCGAGTTCGGTGCGCTGTACATGATCATCCTCGGCGGCGTGGCTGTGCTGATGATGCTCAAGGCGCCCCAGGGTGTATGGGGAGTGGTGAGCGAGCGTTTCGGCTGGCAGCTGTTCCCGATGCAGCGCAAGTTGATCGGTGGTTGAGGCATGGGGAGTTGCCCTTCTTGTAGGGGCGAATTCATTCGCCAAGGGCGGCGCAGCTGCCCCGCTCGAATGCGAAGGGAAGACCTTTGGCCTTCTTGGCGATTGAAATCGCCCCTACAGTTAGAGCATCGCTATAACCGGGTACACCTATGGATCGCCTTCTCAGCATCGAAGCCTTCGTTCGCGTCGCGGAAACCGGCAACTTCGCCAAGGCTGCCCAGCAACTGGGCGTGACCCGCTCGGTCATCAGCCACCGCATCCAGCAGTTGGAGGAATACATCAGTGCGCCGCTGTTCCACCGCAGTACGCGCCATGTTCGCCTCTCGGAAGTAGGGGAGACCTACTACAAGGAATGCGCCGACATGGTGGCCAGCTTCAACAGCCTAACGGAGCAGATGCGCGATCTGCGGGCCAAGCCCACCGGCAAGTTGCGCATCCAGATGCTGCCGGGCTTCGCCCTCGGCCACTTCGGCGGCCTGCTGGCTGAGTTCACTGATCTGTACCCGGACATCGAGGTGGATGTAATCGTCAACGACCGCGTGGTGGACCCCATCGAGGAGGGCTTTGACGTGGCCTTCCAGATGTTCCCGCCGCTTGCCGAGTCGCTGATCGAGCGCAAGCTGTTCTCGGTGCGGAGGCTGTTCTGCGCTTCTCCGGATTACCTGGAGCGGCATGGCGCGCCCACCGTCCCGGCGGACCTCCAGGCGCACAAGGTGGCGTTGTACGAGGGCTACCCGTCGCGCAACAAGTGGGTGTTCAACGGTGATGAGCAGGTGGAGCTCAACCTCACGGGTCAGGTGCGCTCCAATTCGGTCCATCTGCTACGGGACTACGCCGTCACCGGCACCTGCGTAGTGTGCCTGCCTACCCTGGTGGCCAGCGATGACTTGCTGGCCGGGCGTCTGGTGCCAGTACTTACCGACTACTCCCTGACGTCCTTCAACTTCTCTGCTGTCTATCCGGCGACCCAGCGCCGAGCACTGAAGGTGCGCACCTTGATCGACTTCCTCGTGGAGCGCATCAGCGATGCACCAGCCTGGGACCGACCGCTGCTGGAGCGTGGCTGGGTGCAGCCCTGATCAAGTGCTGTGCCGTGATCTTCGCCAGCCCCAAAAAGACTGAAGGCGCCACAAGTGGCGCCTTCTGCCTTTGGAGGAATTGCATACATCGTGATTGCCTGCCTCTGAACTGCTCCGGGATCAGCTGATGCGATTGGCACCAGTACGGTCGGCACCACCTTCGGCTACGCGGAAGGCATTGGTACGGTCGGAACCCCCTTCAGCAACATCAAAGGCCTTGGTGCGGTCGGAGCCACCTTCGGCAACACGCAGGGATTGGGAACGCTCGGAGCCGTTTTCAGCGACGTCGAAGGCCTTGGTACGGTCGGAGCCACCTTCGGCAACGCGCAGGGATTGCGAACGCTCGGAGCCGCTTTCGGCAACACGGTGAACGTTGGTGCGATCAGCGCCACCCTCGGCAACCGAGAGGGCGAAAGCGGAAGCGGACAGGCTGGCGAAGAACAGGCTGGCAAGAATTTGCTTTTTCATTTTCGGGCACCTCGTGGAGGGTTGGAATTTGTCTACGGGGCCCATGTTACTGATGTGATTTCGATGAAGAAGTGATCCTGTGTAATGGTTACCATCGACGTTAATGATAGTTGTTGAGATATCACTAAAAACAATGGCTTAAGAGATTTTTCAGGGAGTAGTTGCGCAAAGTGGAAAGGCTTTTTCCTGAAATTGGTATAATCGATTAATTAGATGTATTTGAGCGGGAAAAGAATCGTTGAGTGGCAACGCGACGATGGAAGTGCCGATTTAGAGCGCTGGATGCTCTAGTGGCATGTGTTCAGCGGGAACTGGCGGCGGATCGAGGAATGGCATCGAAGGCAATGCCCCCATTGCGGGGGCGGCGCCGGGATCAGCGTTTGCCCATGGAGCGGCGCGAGCCGCGCGGTGCGGGACCGGGACGCTGGCCGCGGTCGTGGCCCTTGAGGGTGAGGTAATAGGGGACGTTCTGCTTCTTCGGCTTGGCCGGAGCGGTTTCGGCGGTCGGGGTTTCCACCGGTTGAGTGTCGACCTGGTCGATGTCTTGGCTGGTCATGGTGTTCTGCTGCTATCAGGCTTTGGCCCGTGGCTGGGCTGGAGGCGCGCATCATACACCAGCCGGCCTCCGGGTGCTCCCGAAGGCCTCTGGACGGCTCAGGACGGTTGCTGCATCCCCCAACCGGTCAGTTCTACGCGATGGTCCACATGGTTGATGGCCGAGAGAATGTGCTCCGGGTCGGTCAGCGCCGGCGCCATGGTCCACCGGCCGATGGGCTCATTACCGATCCGCACCATGCCGGTATGGGTCAGCTGGTTGCCATCCACGATTGGATCTACGTCATAGAAGCCCAGGGCGTAGCGCAACTCGAGGATGTCTTGAGGATCGCCGGTGAGGTACTCCCAGCCTGGACCGATGTGGAACTTGTCTACGTATTCCTGCAGGTGGTGCGGTTGGTCCAGCTCGGGTTGCAGGGTGATCGAGTACATGAAAATTTCCCGTCCTACCCGATCGCCCAGCATCTGTTGCACCTTGCGCAGGTTGGCGGTGGCGGTGGGGCAGTTACGGCCACAGCTGGCGTACATCATGTTCAGCACAACCACCTTTCCGCGCAGCAGGTCCCGGTAGAACTCCACCTTCCGACCCTGGTGGGTGAACAGCGTTGGGTTGGGAAAGCGCCCATCGCCCTGACGAGGTTGCGGCTGGCGATCCGCGGCGATACCCAGTGAGCCCAGGGCAGCCAGCCCCAGCACACCGGCGCCGAGGCCGCCGATCAGATTTCTGCGAGTGTTCATGGAAATTCCTCCCGCGGCCGTTATACGAGGTCGAAGCGCAGCATCATCGCGTGGTCTTCGTGGATCAGGTTGTGGCAATGCATCACGTACTTGCCGACGTAGTCACGGAAGCGGATGAACACGCGAATGGTCTCGTTCTTGTTGATCACGTAAACGTCCTTGCGCCCTAGTTCATGGGCCGGGATGGGTTGTGAAACGCCATTCCTGATGCGCGCGATGATGCGGCCTTCCTCCAGGTGGATGTGGATCGGGTGCGACCAGCCGTTGTCGATGTTGACCAGCTCCCAGATTTCCCCGCGCCCCCTGGGCACGTTGAAGCGTGGCGCGTTGACGTTGACGAACTGGCCATTGATCGCCCACATGTTGTTGGCGCGCTCGAAGACGAACCGGCGCACCGGAGCGGCGGCCACCTCGGCCGGATTCAGCGGCGGCAGTGGCCGCAGGTTGGCCGGTACCTGGCTGAGGTCCTGGGAGGTTGGCCAGCGGTCGACCACTATCTTCAGTACGCGTACCCCAGGCTCCTTGATGTCTTTCGGCCCACGGGTTTCTTCCTGGCGCATGCGGTTGACCAGATAGAGGGTAGTGCCCACCACGTACTTGGAAAAATCGACCACGATGTCGGCGCGCTCGGCCATGCCGAGAGTGACCGATTGCTGGTTGAACAGGGGCTTTGGCAGCAGGTTGCCGTCGTTGGCGATGTAGGTGAAGTTCTGCTTGACGTTGTTCGGGTTCACCAGCGAGAAGGCATAGAACAGGCTCGGGCCGGCATTCAGCAGGCGGAAACGATAACGTCGCGCGGCCACCTTGAGCACCGGCTCGATCATGCCGTTGACCAGCACCTTGTCGCCGAGCACGCCTTCGGGGTTGATCTCGTCGTAGTAGAGCTTGCCGGCGGCGTCGAAGCGGCGGTCGGCGAACTGCAGCGGGTAGTCATAGGCGCCGCTCGGCAGGCGCAGAGCCCCGGGCGTGGGGTCGGCTTCGTTGCCTGAATCCAGCGAGTCATAGAGTAGGTAGAAGCCCGAGAGTCCGCGGTAGAGATTGGGTGATGTGAAATCCAGGGTGTGGTCGTGATAGAAGAGCGTGCCCAAGGCCTCAGTGGGGTCGCCGACGTTGTCCTGGTGATCTTCGAAGCCGGCACAGCAGTTGGGGTAGAAGTGATCCTTGAATTTGCCTTTGGCGGTCAGGGTCGGGCCTGCCTTGGTTGCGCTGTAGTAGTCACCGGGGAATCCGTCACTCTCCGAACCGCAATGCAGATTGTGCAGGTGAGTGGAGATTTCCGGCGTACCGAAGCCAGTGTGATTGGCGGGCAGGTCGTTGTAGATGCGGCAGATCATCGGTGAACCGTAGCGCGAGGCTACGGTGGCGCTGAATTCCTTCGGCGGAGTATTGGCGGCGCGGTAATTCCAGACTTTCTGGATCGGATAGGCCGGGTTGAACTGCCAGTCGCGCTCGACCGCGCGAAGCTCATAGTAGTTAGCGTTGGGGCGGAACTTGTTCCAGAACTGATGTCGCGCCCGTCCGGCTTCGCCGCCGGCGGTGTTGGCCAGTTCGGTAGGACTCGGAGTCAAGTAGGGAACGGAGGCGGCGCGCACGATCTCGGTGGGCAACTCCATGACCCATGGAGTAGTCGGTGGGCTGGGCGGCAGTACCGGAGGGATGCTCGATGCTTCGCTGGCCGGGGCGCGCAGCAGCGCTGGCGCCGCTACCGCGGCGGCTGACAGCTTGAGGAAGTCGCGCCGGGTTTCGTCCACCAACCTGTCTTTTTTGTTTTTCGGTTGTCGCGGGTCTTTGCCTTTCATGGATGCACTCCACCTCCCCACCACGAATTCGCGCGAACGGCCTGCCATGGATGCAGTGCTCCAGGGCTCTTTTTCCCCATCCATTCCCACGAAGGTGCAGGCCGCAAAGGGTGAATCTGTTTGCACGGCCAATGCGCCAATAAGCCGACTAAAGACCTCTCATTTGCGGTGCGCAATCCGCGTTCCGGCAGTATTTTGTCGCTTTTGGTGGCCAGTGGCTTCTGGCTCTAGGTGTGGCGCAGATTGTTTCTAAATGTTTCTGGAAGACGGGCGGCGGGGATTGGAGGGCAGGCGGTAGAGCGGTTGGCGCGGGGTGAAGGCGACCGGAAAAGGAGCGATTCCGGTCGCGTGCGGCGGGTTATTTGTACTTATCGTGGAACAGTGCGATCTGCTTAACCGGCTTGGGCTCTTCCTTGGCCAGTACATAGACCACGCGCTGACCTTCAGGCCCGCCGCCGATGTCGACGTAGCTGAAGGTGGGTTCGCCGATGCGGTACATGTCCATCATGTCGCCGTAGCGGCTGAATACGTAAATGATGCCTTCCTCATCACGCATTTCGCCGTAGAAGGGCTGCGCTGGCGGCAGGCTGATGTCGAGGAAGCGCTTAGCGGAAAGGGTCTTTACGTCCTTGCCCTGATCGGCGGCTTTCAGTACCAGGATGATGTCGCGGCCGAACCCGTCCTGCTTGCCGGCGCTCTGCTTGATCGGAGCAGTGCCGCTCTTCACGAATTCGCGGTAGGTGGCGTAGTCGTCGAAGACGAACAGTTCCTTCTCGGTGCGGATCTGGTACCAGTCCTCGTTGTCCAGGGCTACCGGCTTGGCGGGGGCCGGGGCTTGTACGGCGCAGGCGCCAAGGGTGGCGGCCAGCAGCGCCGCAGCCAAGGGCTTGATCAGGTTCTTCTTGTGGTTCATCGGAGGTCCTCCCCAGGAAAGTTGAGCAGAGAATCTGCCTGCGCTGGATGACCGGTTGATGACGGCTTTGTGTCGCTGTGATGAAAAGGAGAAGGCTTTGTTTTTCAGCGGGTTGGATCGATTTCTTGAGAGCTGATCTGCGCTCGTAGTGTTGGCAAGAAAAAAGGGTGAAGGCCTGCGCCATCACCCTTCAAGGCCCCGCCGTGACGGGGCGTTGGGGACTCTGTATCAGCCGCGGTAGTAACGCTGCGGCACGAAGGGCGTCTTGGCCACTTTCATCGCCACGCGCTTGCCGCGCACCAGGGCCCAGACCTCGCTGTCCACGGCGGCATGGCTGGTGCTCACGTAGCCCATGGCGACCGGGGCGCCCAGGCTGGGGCCGAAGCCACCGCTGGAAACGCGGCCGATCACCGTGCCGTCGGCGTCGACGATCTCGGCGCCTTCGCGCACCGGCACACGTTCCTGCGGCAGCAGACCGACGCGCTTGCTCGGCACGCCATCGCGCTGCTGGGCGAAGACCCGACCGGCGCCAGGGAAATTGCCGGCGCGCAGGCCGTCGGCGCGGCGGGCCTTGGAGATGGCCCAGAGCAGGCTGGCTTCCACCGGGGTGGTGGCGGGGCTCATGTCATGGCCGTAGAGGCACAGGCCGGCTTCCAGGCGCAGCGAGTCGCGCGCGCCAAGGCCGATCGGCTGGACTTCCGGCTGGGCCAGCAGGGTGCGTGCCAGGGCTTCGGCCTGGGCCACGGGCACGGAAATCTCGTAGCCGTCCTCGCCGGTGTAGCCGGAGCGGCTGACGTAGCACTCGACGCCCTCCAGGCGCACGCTGCCGAACTGCATGAAGGTCATCTTCTGCACTTCCGGGGCGAGGCGGCCGAGTACCGCGGCGGCCGCCGGACCTTGCAGGGCGAGCAGGGCGCGGGAGTCGAACAGCGATTCGATTTCGCACTGCTCGGCGAGGTGTTGCTTGAGGTGCGCCAGGTCCTGTTCCTTGCAGGCGGCGTTGACCACCAGGAACAGGGTGTCGTCCGCCAGGCGGGAGACCATCAGGTCGTCGAGGACGCCGCCGTTCTCGTCGGTGAACATCGCGTAGCGCTGGGTGCCCACCGGCAGGTCGAGGATGTCCACCGGCACCAGGCTCTCCAGGGCGCGGGCGGCGTTGTCGCCACGCAGGATGACCTGGCCCATGTGCGAGACGTCGAACAGGCCGGCCTGCTCGCGGGTGTGCAGGTGTTCCTTGAGCACGCCGAGGGGGTATTGCACCGGCATGTCGTAGCCGGCGAAGGGCACCATGCGGGCGCCGAGTTCGAGGTGCAGGGCGTGCAGCGGGGTCTTGGCGAGGTCGGTCATGTAAGGCTCCAAAGCAAAAGTCGGTGCGGGTTGGGGCAGCCCTCTCCCCCGGCCCCTCTCCCTGAAGGGCGAGGGGAGACAAGCGCCCTCTCCCGCGTGCGGGAGAGGGCTGGGGAGAAGGTGCTCTTCAGCATTCGATGATGTTCACGGCGAGGCCGCCGCGGGCGGTTTCCTTGTACTTGCTCTTCATGTCGGCACCGGTCTGGCGCATGGTGCGGATCACCTTGTCGAGCGAAATGAAGTGCTGGCCGTCACCGCGCAAGGCCATGCGCGCGGCGTTGATGGCCTTCACCGAACCCATGGCGTTGCGTTCGATGCAGGGCACCTGGACCAGGCCGCCGACCGGGTCGCAGGTCAGCCCGAGGTTGTGCTCCATGCCGATCTCGGCGGCGTTCTCCACCTGCTGCGGGGTGCCGCCGAGGACTTCGCAGAGGGCGCCGGCGGCCATCGAGCAGGCCACGCCGACCTCGCCCTGGCAGCCGACTTCGGCACCGGAGATGGAGGCGTTCTCCTTGTAGAGGATGCCGATGGCGGCGGCGGTGAGCAGGAAGCGCTCGACGCCGTCGTCGTTGGCGCCGGGCACGAAGCGGCTGTAGTAGTGCAGCACCGCCGGGACGATGCCGGCCGCGCCGTTGGTGGGCGCGGTGACCACGCGGCCGCCGGTGGCGTTTTCCTCGTTCACCGCGAGGGCATAGAGGTTGACCCAGTCGAGCACCGAGAGGCTGTCCTTGAGGCTGGCCTCCGGGTGTTCGCTGAGCTGGCGGTAGAGCGCGGCGGCGCGGCGCTTGACCTTGAGTCCGCCGGGCATGATGCCTTCCTTGCGGCAGCCGGTGGTGACGCAGTCCTGCATCACCTGCCAGATCTTCATCAGCCCGGCGCTGGTTTCCTCGGGGGTGCGCCAGGCCTTCTCGTTCTCGCGCATCAGGCCACTGACGGCGAGCCCACTGGCGCTGCACTGGGCGAGCATGTCGCGCCCGGTCTTGAACGGGTAGGGCAGCGGCGTGCGGTCCTCGACGATGCGATCCAGGCCGGCGGCTTCCTCATCGACGACGAAGCCGCCGCCCACCGAGTAGTACTCGCGGGCGCGGATCTGGATGCCGGCGGCATCGAAGGCGCGGAAGATCATGCCGTTGGGGTGGTAGGGGAGCGGCTTGCGGATCAGCGCCAGGTGTTCCTTTTCCACGAAGTGGATGGGTTTCTCGCCCCCCAGACGCAGTTCGCCGCGCTGGCGAATGGCCGCGAGGCGCTCGTCCACTCGTTCGGTATCGACGGTGTCCGGCTGTTCGCCTTCCAGGCCGAGCAGCACGGCCTTGTCGCTGCCGTGGCCCTTGCCGGTGGCGCCGAGGGAGCCGTACAGCTCGACTTTCAGGCTGTGGGTGTCGACCAGCAGGTTCTCACGGCGCAGGCCATCGACGAATCGCGCGGCGGCGCGCATCGGGCCTACGGTGTGGGAGCTGGAGGGGCCAATGCCAATCTTGAACATGTCGAAGACGCTGAGGGACATGTGGCACTCCTGAGCGATTGCTCGGCTTTTCTTATTAGTCAGCGTAGACAGCCCGGCGGATCGGACCCGAGGGCCCGACCGCCGTGCTCCTTGTCTTGTGTCCGGTCGCTGTAGGAGCGAGCTTGCTCGCGAATGGCTCCGGCAGAGCGCTTCGCCAGCAAGCTGGCTCCTGCAGAGGAGCGCGGTCAGGCGTCCTGGTAGGCCTCGATGGACGGGCAGGCGCAGACCAGGTTGCGGTCGCCGTAGACGTTGTCCACGCGGCCCACCGGCGGCCAGTACTTGCCGTCCACCAGGCTGGCGCTGGGGTACACGGCGAGTTCGCGGCTGTAGCGGTGGGTCCACTCGCCGACCAGTTCCTGGGCGGTGTGCGGGGCGTTCTTCAGCGGGTTGTCGTCCTTGTCCAGTTCGCCGTTCTCCACCGCGCGGATTTCCTCGCGGATGCGGATCATGGCCTCGCAGAAGCGGTCCAGCTCTTCCTTCGACTCGCTTTCGGTGGGCTCGATCATCAGGGTGCCCGGCACCGGGAAGGACATGGTCGGGGCGTGGAAGCCGTAGTCGATCAGGCGCTTGGCGACGTCGTCGACGCTGATGCCGCTGGTTTCCTTGAGCGGACGCAGGTCGAGGATGCACTCGTGGGCCACCAGGCCGTTGCTGCCGGTGTAGAGCACCGGGTAGTGCTCTTCCAGGCGACGGGCGATGTAGTTGGCGTTGAGGATCGCC
Organism: Pseudomonas sp. DY-1; assembly: GCF_003626975.1. Classification (NCBI taxonomy): domain Bacteria; kingdom Pseudomonadati; phylum Pseudomonadota; class Gammaproteobacteria; order Pseudomonadales; family Pseudomonadaceae; genus Pseudomonas; species Pseudomonas sp. DY-1. The sequence goes on from NZ_CP032616.1 coordinate 1,057,919, forward strand.
ATCTGGGTGGCGCGGCGCAGGCCTTCGCCGCCCATCATGCGGATGTACATCCAGGTGATCGGCAGGATGCTGGCGCTGCCGAACGGCGCCGCGCTGACCGCGCCTTCCTTGCGGGCCATGTGCGCGTGGCCAGGCAGGAAGGGCGCCAGGTGGGCTTTCACGCCGATCGGGCCGACACCTGGGCCGCCGCCGCCATGGGGGATGCAGAAGGTCTTGTGCAGGTTCAGGTGCGAGACGTCGCCGCCGAACTGGCCCGGGGCGCAGAGGCCGACCATGGCGTTCATGTTGGCGCCGTCGATGTACACCTGGCCGCCGTTGGCGTGGATGATCGCGCAGATTTCGCGGATGCCTTCCTCGAACACGCCGTGGGTGGACGGGTAGGTGATCATCAGCGCGGCGAGGCGCTCCTGGTGCTCCTCGGCCTTGGCCTTGAGGTCGGCGATATCGACGTTGCCGCGGGCGTCGCAGGCGGTCACCACCACGCGCATGCCGACCATGCTGGCGGTGGCCGGGTTGGTGCCGTGGGCCGACTGCGGGATCAGGCAGATGTCGCGCTGGTCGTCGCCACGGCTGAGGTGGTAGGCGCGGATCGCCAGCAGGCCGGCGTACTCGCCCTGGGAGCCGGCGTTGGGCTGCAGGGACACGGCGTCATAGCCGGTGGCCTGGCAGAGCATGGCTTCCAGCTCGCGGGTCAGTTCCAGGTAGCCCTGGGACTGTTCGGCCGGGGCGAAGGGGTGCAGGGCGCCGAACTCGGCCCAGGTCACCGGGATCATTTCGCTGGCGGCGTTCAGCTTCATGGTGCAGGAGCCCAGCGGGATCATGCTGCGGTCCAGCGCCAGGTCCTTGTCGGCGAGCTTGCGCAGGTAGCGCATCAGCTCGGTTTCCGAGTGGTAGCGGTTGAATACCGGGTGGCTGAGGATCGCGCTCTGGCGCAGCAGGGCGGCCGGCAGGCGGCTGGCGACCGTGGCGGCCAGTTCGGCGAAGACCGGCAGGGCCTGGCCGTCGGCGAAGAGTGCCCAGAGCTGCTCGACGTCGGCCTGGGTGGTGGTCTCGTCAAGGGACAGGCCGAGGCGCGCGGCATCCACTTCACGCAGGTTGAGGTGCTGGGCGCGGGCCTGGGCGTGCCGGTCGGCGGTCTTGGCGCCGGTGGCCAGGGTCAGGGTGTCGAAGAAGGCTTCCTGCTCGACGACAAGCCCCAGCTGGGTCAGGCCGGCGGCGAGGATGGCGGTCAGCTGGTGCACGCGCCGGGCGATGCGGGTCAGGCCCTGCGGACCGTGGTAGACGGCGTACATGCTGGCGATGTTGGCCAGCAGCACCTGCGCGGTGCAGATGTTGCTGGTGGCCTTCTCGCGGCGGATGTGTTGCTCGCGGGTCTGCATGGCCAGGCGCAGGGCCGGCTTGCCGTGGCGGTCGATGGAGACGCCGACCAGGCGGCCCGGCATGTCGCGCTTGAAGTTGTCGCGGGTGGCGAAGTAGGCCGCGTGCGGGCCGCCGAAGCCCAGCGGCACGCCGAAGCGCTGGGCGCTGCCGAGGGCGACGTCGGCACCGAACTCGCCGGGCGGGGTGAGCAGGGTCAGGGCCAGCAGGTCGGCGGCGACGGCGACCAGGGCGCCGGCGGCGTGGAAGCGCGCCACCAGCTCGCGGTAGTCGAAGAGGTCGCCGTTGGCGGCGGGGTACTGCAGCAGGGCGCCGAAGTAGGCGCTGGCGTCGCTGAGCTCACGCTCGTCGCCGATCACCACTTCGATGCCCAGCGGCTCGGCGCGGGTGCGCAGCACGTCGAGGGTCTGCGGGTGGCAGTGCTGGGAGGCGAAGAAGGCGTTGCTGGCCTTGTTCTTCGCCAGGCGCTTGCAGAAGGTCATGGCTTCGGCGGCGGCGGTGCCTTCGTCGAGCAAGGAGGCGTTGGCCACCGGCAGGCCGGCGAGGTCGCTGACCAGGGTCTGGAAGTTCAGCAGGGCTTCCAGGCGGCCCTGGGAGATTTCCGGCTGGTAGGGGGTGTAGGCGGTGTACCAGGCGGGGTTTTCCAGCAGGTTGCGGAGGATCGGGCTGGGGGTGTGGCAAGGGTAGTAGCCCTGGCCGATGTAGCTCTTGAACAGCTGGTTCTTCGCGGCGATGGCCTTGATCGCGGCGAGCGCTTCGGCCTCGCCCTGGCCGGCCGGCAGGTCGAGCACGCTGGTGCCCTTGATGCTGTCGGGGATGACGCTTGCGGTCAGCCCTTCGATGTCTTCATAACCGAGCAGAGCCAGCATGGCCTTGGTATCGGCGTCGCGCGGGCCGATGTGGCGGGCGATGAATTCGTTGGTGGTGCCGAGGGCAGGGGTTTCGATGGTCATGGTCGCTCCTCAGCCGTTGGCTTTCAGCAGGTTTTCGTAGCCGGCCTGGTCGAGGAGGCCGTCGAGGATGCTGGCGTCGGCCAGCTGCATGCGGAAGAACCAGCCTTTACCGAGGGGTTCTTCGTTGACCAGTTCCGGGCTGTCGGCCAATTGCTGGTTCACTTCGATCACTTCACCGTCGAGAGGCATGACGATGTTGCTGGCGGCTTTCACCGATTCCAGTACGGCGACTTCTTCGCCTTGGGTGTAAGCCTGCAGTTCCGGGAGTTGAACGAAGACCACGTCGCCCAGCGCGTCTTGCGCGTACTCGGTAATGCCGACGGTAACGCTGCCGTCTTCTTCAAGGCGCAGCCATTCGTGGTCGGCGGTGAAACGCAAATCGCTCATTCTTGGTCCTCAACTCGTATGACGCGCCTGTTTCTGATGCCAGGCGCTTAGCCCCGCACGCGGTCATGGCCGCGCGCTGTTGCCCGGCCTTTAGCAAGGGCAGTGCCAGAAGGTGTAAAGCCTTTAAAATCAATGCTTTGAATGGTTTATATGAGGATTTACGCGAATCTGGCTGTAGCGAAATCGCTACGGTGAAGAAAGGGATTTTCATGAGGGCTGAGCCGAAGCCAGAGATGACGGGGGTTGTGATGTCTTGTTGCGGAATCGTTACGCTGTAGCGATATCGCTACAGGTGTGTTTTGGTGTCTATCTAACAGCTTATAAATCAATAAGATAGGTAGTTTTTATGATGCTTTGGATTAATTTTTTATTCTCTGTAGCAGCGAATTCATTCGCGAATGCCCTTGCAGCGCGCTCTGAGAGTTGCCGGTCAGGCTAATCGGCCTGCGTCGCGAATGAATTCGTCTCTGCATCTTCGCATGAAAAATTTATCTATTAATCAATAAGATAGATTGTCTATCTAGAAAATTGATTAAGATTTTCCGGGAATGCCGTACTTGCGCAGCCGGTGGGCAATGGCGGTGTGGGAGGTTTGTAGCCGGGCAGCCAGTTGGCGCGTAGAGGGGTAAGTGACGAAGAGCTTTTCCAGCAGCGCCCGTTCGAAGTTCTCCACGGCTTCTTCCAGGCTGTTCACCTCGCCATCGCTCGCCCGCGCCACGGCGGTGCCGGCAATATCCAGGTCGCCGATTTCCACCAGGCTGCTTTCGCAGATGGCTGCGGCTCGGAAGATCACGTTCTGCAGCTGGCGCACGTTGCCCGGCCAGCGGTTGCCGAGTAGTGCCTGGAACGTACCCGGTGCCAGGCGGCAAGCCGGGCGTTGGATCTGGGTGCAGGCCTGCTGCATGAAGAAGCGCGCCAGCAGCAGGATGTCCTGCCCGCGTTCCCGCAGCGGAGGCACTTCCAGGTTGAGCACATTGAGGCGGTAGAAGAGGTCTTCGCGGAATGTGCCTTCGCTGACCATCTTTTCCAGGTTCCGGTGAGTGGCGCTGAGAATGCGCACGTCCACCTTGATCTCGCGATCGCCGCCCACCCGGCGGAAGGTGCCGTCGCTGAGGAAGCGCAGCAGCTTGGCCTGCAGGTAAGGCGACATTTCGCCGATCTCGTCGAGGAACACCGTGCCCTGGTGGGCCAGCTCCAGCAGACCGGGCTTGCCGCCGCGCTGGGCGCCGGTGAAGGCGCCTGGGGCATAGCCGAACAGCTCGCTTTCCGCCAGGTTTTCCGGTAGCGCCGCGCAATTCAGTGCCAGGAAGGGTTGGTTTCGACGGGTGCTCGCGGCATGGCAGGCGCGGGCCACCAGTTCCTTGCCGGTACCGGTTTCACCATGGATCAGCAGCGGCGCGTCGAGCGATGCCACGCGCTGGGCGCGAGTCTTGAGGGTGGCCATGGGTGCCGAGTCGCCCAGCAGCGCATCGAAGCCTTCCGCGGCATGGTCGTGGTGCAGCGCCGAGAGGCGCTCGCCGATGCGATTGGGCTGGTAGAGCGTCAGTAGGGCGCCAGTCAGGTGGTCACCCTCGGTAATGGGGACTGCGTCCAGCAGCAGTGCCTGGCCCTTGAGCGTGATTTCCCGCAGGGGGAGCCGGAAGCTGTGCTCCAGCAGTGCACTGTGCAGGCTGTCGTCACCAAACAGCTGCGCCAGTGGCCGGCCCTCCGGTTCGTCACCATAAAGGGCGATCAGTGCCGGGTTGGCCAGTAGGATGCGGCCCGCGCCATCCACGGCAAGTACCGGGTCGGTCATCGCCGCCAGCAGTGCATCGAGCTGCAGGCGCCGGCGCTGACCGGGAAGGATGTCCACCACCGTCACTTCCTGCACACCTTGCACCGCATGCAGGGCCTCGCGCAGCTCGTCGAGCACTTCGGGGCTGAGGGTGGGGGCGTCGATGTAGACGTTGGGCGGAACCATCTCGACCGCATCCAGGTTGAGATTACGGCCGCCGAGCAGGGCCAGGACCTCCTGGGTGATGCCGACGCGGTCGATGAAGGTGACGTGAATTCGCATGGAAACGCTGGGCTGGCGATTTGAAGGGGCGAATTATGCCCGGTCTGTCGTCCTTAGGTAACAGGCCGTCGTGGTTGTAGTAGTCCGGTATTACCCGTCGCGTAGGTGGTTCTGGTCGAATGGCGCCTCGCATTCGAGGAGTAGCGCGATGACCTTCAACACCGAAGTCCAGCCCGGCGTTTGCCTGGAGCCGGACACCGTGACCCAGGACTACGCCTTCAACCACAGCATGCTCAGGGTGAAGGACCCTCAGCGCTCCCTGGACTTCTACACCCGTGTGCTGGGTATGCGCCTGTTGCGTCGACTGGACTTCGAGCAGGGGCGCTTCTCTCTTTATTTTCTGGCCATGACTCGGGGTGACGACGTGCCGGAAGACGTTGCGGATCGCCAGGCCTATGCCTTCAGCCGTTCAGGGGTTCTGGAGCTGACGCACAACTGGGGCACCGAGAGCGATGACAGCGCGTACCACAACGGCAATAGCGAGCCGCGCGGCTTTGGCCACATCTGCTTCGCCGTGCCCGACATCAAGGCCGCCTGTGCGCGCTTCGAGGCGCTGGGCGTGAGCTTCGTCAAGCCGCTGGACAGGGGCATGGCAAACATCGCCTTCATCGGCGACCCGGATGGTTACTGGATCGAGATCGTCCAGCCTGGGTTGGTCTGAGAGCGGCACAGGGGGCAACTACCCACGAAGAGGGCCCCGTTGCCCATGAAAAAGCCCCGCATTTGCGGGGCTTTTCATTTTTGGCTGTTTCATCAGCAGGTCAGGGCTCTCTGTGCCCGGTCGATCACGTTCTTCAAGTGATCGGCGTCGCCATAATGCTCCGGGTACAAACGTTCGCTGTGACGGGCAACACCAAACTCGTTGACGATGGTGAAGCTGAAATTGCCATTGCGAGCGGCAGTGATATGGCAAGTGAACGGCGCAAATGCGTGGGTCAGGGTGCTGATTGCAGCTTGTGCTTGATGATGGATAGTCATCGTGTTGCTTCCTTCGTTTTGCGGCCATGGGCCGCCAGACAATGGCTCCGAATCCGCCGAGCAACAGACTCTGGTCGGATGATCCTTATCGGAGCAAGGGTGCCGGCATGAAGTTCCCCGATCGGGATCAAGCTCTGGCAGCTGGTACTTGGGATGCCAGGTGCTGCGCCGGGCAAGGGTCTGGCTCGGCTGGCAGTCCTGGTCAATCTACCGTGCGTTCATGACAGCTTTGCTGCATCGCTTCAGGGCGGGAGCTGCTGTCTTACAGGCGGCGGGGGTGGCCATGTCCCTTTGGCAAGGCTCGTTCGGAATCGAATGAGCGAGGGATCGGAGGGCCGGATTGACTTACAACTTGGTACTAACGGCGGCGACCGTAATGGATCTCTTCGCAAAAATCAAGCCATTTTAGTGGCTCTGCGGCAATTGGCTGATGTTGATTTCGGTGACGAGGGACGTCCGTGCCGGTGGCGTGCGGGCGAGCAGGGGGCAGAAACGGTCCAGCGACTGGATCAGGTCCCACTGCAGTTCCAGGTCATGGCCAAGGCCGGTTACCTGGTCGAGCAGGCCCACGGAGGCTGCTTGCAGGTTGTTGTCGGTGGAGCCGGCCATGCTGGCGGTGACTTTGGCCAGCAGTGTGGTGATTGCCGTCATGTTACGTGTGGTGAGGGCCAGGATATTGGCCAGCAAGGCAATTTCGCTTTGCGGTATTTGTTGTTCGGGAATCTGGTCCATGAATGCTCCGCTAGGGCCATCAGTCCATATGGCGATGCGCCATTATCGATCTGAGATAGTTGTCACAACGATGGAGTCACGTTGACAACTGATGCTGGGAAATCTCTGAACAGCTTGTAGGAGAATGGCTATCTCTCTCGGGGATATGACGCAGACTCATCGGTCTAGTTCCAAAGCAGCATTGCCACGACTTTGGTCGGGTTCGAATCTAGGATCGTTCCCCTCTGGTATCCGGCCTGTCATGCCCCGTCATATTGAATCCACCGCGCAGCAGCGATCACAGGATGTGCACCTGGCAAACGGCCTTCAGGGGCGCCTGGTGTACCGGCCCGGTACAGCAATGTGTGCTGTTCTGGTGGATATAGAGGGCGGTAGCCACGACGAACCGGCCGAGTACCCCGGACTTGCACACTTTCTCGAACATCTCGTGTTTCTCGGCAGCCGCGATTTTCCGCCGGAGCAGAGCCTGATTCCCTTCGTCCAGCGCCTGGGCGGGCGGGTCAATGCCAGTACCCAGGCGCGCCAGACACGCTTCTTTTGCGAAGTACCGGCAACGCACCTTGACCAGGCACTGGCGCGGCTGATGGACATGCTCGCGAATCCCTTGTTGGCGACGGAGGCCGTATGGCGCGAGCGTGACGTGCTGCAAGCCGAGTACAGCGCCCGTACGCAGGACCGACAGACCCTTTGCGAAGCGGCACTGGCATGGGCCCTGGCGCCCGGTCACCCGCTGGCGGACTTCCACGCGGGCCATGCTGCCAGCCTGGACCTGCAATCGCCTGCATTCTTGCCGACGCTCCGGCGATTCCACCGGGAACACTACCTGCCTGGTCACATGCGCCTGACATTAGTGGCGCCGCAGTCGTTGGAGCAGCAACTCGAGCTCGCTCGGCGCCATGGTGAATCGCTGCTGGCGGGAAAGCATCTGCCCGTACCGGGCGCGCCATCCCTGCTGCCCTTGCGTGAGAAACGGCTTCGCCTCGGGCTGCCAGGTGGCTCTGAAAATCTGCTTTTGGCCTTTGCGCTGGAACAGCAGGGGGCCGCTCTGGAAGCCGCCGTTGCCTTTCTCGACAGCCTGATTCAGGACGAGGCGCCTGGTGGATTGCAGGCAAGGCTCGGCTTTCTCGAACTGAGCGACGGCGTGAAGGTGCGCCTTTCTTACGCCCATCGCGGGCAGGGCCTGTTGCTGATGGACTTCGATCGGGTGCCGGGCGCGGATTGTGCTCGACTGGAGTCGGAAGTGCTGGGCTGGCTGGCCTTCCTGCGCGCCGCAGCGCCTTGGCCGGGGGTCTGGGAGGAGCGGCTGGAGATCCTGCAGCGCAGGATCGATCGCCTGGAGCCGCTGGAAGTCGCGATGGCACCAGGGCTTCCAGAGCAGGCGGATGTGCGTTCGCTGCTGGACGAGATGCGGGAAGAGCGTCTGATACGCCTTGAAACCAGTACGTCAATCGGTACGCCAAACGTGGAGTCAGCAGGTTTCCCCTTGCACCTGGAGCGTCTGGACGTCTGCTCTGGAGCGCACTCCATCAATCGATGGCAACTTCCGCCCGCCAATCCCTACCTGAGTCCGACAGCCCCCGCATCAGCGGCGGACCCGCTGCTGACTTTGCTGCCGGAACTACCGGACGCCCCAGGGCAAGGCGCACTGTTCCTGCACTGGAGCCCCGGTGGAGGAGGATTGCCTCATGGGCTAGCCCATGGCTTGCAGCGAGCGCTGCGGCCGCTCCTGAGTGCCGCAGCCCTGGCGGAAGTAGAAGGTGAGCTGCAGGTGGTCCGCGGCGGCTTGACGTTGGCTCTGCAGGGTGAGGCGCGAGCACTGCGCCAGGTTGCCGGCGACGCGCTGCCCATTTTGCAGGCTCCTCCGCTCTGGGCGCTGGCCCAGGGGCCGCGTTTGCAACTAAGCGAGCTGCGCCGCCAGGCTGGCGAGCTTCCCATCCGCCAGTTGCTGCAACGGCTGCCGGGCGTGCTCGACGATGCATCGACGGAAGCACCAGGCGTGCTCGATCCGGAATCACTGGCGCGCTTCTGGTGGCGATCGCGTTGGCAAGGGTTGGGCTTGGGAGATGTGGCCGTGGATGCCGACTTGCCGGGCTTGCCAGCGTTCCCCAGGAGGGCGGCGGGGGGGGGGAGACGCACCTGGCATCGACTGGATGTGGAAGGTGAAGCGGCGTTGCTGCTGTTCTATCCCCTTGAATCCCTCAGTGCGGAGTCCGAGGCCGCCGGACGCCTCCTTGCACGTATATTGGAACCCGCTTTTCACCAGCGCCTGCGCGGTGAACTGCAGCTGGGATATGCGCTGGCCTGTGGCTTCAGGCAGTTCGATGGCTATCGAGGCGTCTTGTTCGCCGTACAGTCGCCATGTGAGACCGTCGCCGGTCTCTACCAGCACATCCAGGAATTCCTTCTGCGACAGCACGAACGCCTGTCACGCCTGGATCAGGCGCAGCTGCACGAGCTGGTCCTGGCCCTTGACCAGCAGTTGGACCGACAAGGCGTGCACTTCGCTACCCATGCCCACCAGTGCTGGCTCGATTACCGGGCCGGCCTGCCGGCCGACCATTCCCAGCAGGTACGCCGCTCTCTGGCGGGACTGCAAACCGCGCGCCTGCTGCAACAGCAGGAGCACCTGATTAAAGGCTTGCGCTGCCAGGCCCTGGCCAACTCCGAAGTCCCTGCATCGAGCTGGTACTGACTCTTCTGATCCACTCCTTTTCCACTCCTGGAGGACGAGCCCGAATGGGCCTCGTCCTTTTGTGCTGTGCCTCGGTCCGTCGGTGTACGACCTTCGGGGCGCCGGGTCTTAAGTCTTGCCGGTGCGGCTCGCACTACCCGGCCAAAGCAGCGCAGAACCCGTGCCATTGCAGCGTATGGCAGCCCTGATGGGGTTTCGATAATCGCCTCCGACACGACTGGCCTGCCCAGTCGTCAATCCACAGCGGAGAGCGTCATGCACAACAAGAAGATCGCCCAAGCCCGTATGTCCCGCCTCGCCCTCGCGGCAGCGGTAGCCCTGGCCACCCAGCAGGCAGCCGCCGAAATCGTCCTTTATGACCAGGACCAGACCACGTTCTCCACTGACGGCTACGTCAACGCCTTCTATGTGAACAGCGATGTGGACCGTGACGGTGAGCAGTTCGACCGTCGCCAGGCGCGGGTCAAGATGGGGTTCCTGCCCAACTGGATCGGTTTCAACATGGGCAAGCAGGTGGATGACCTCAAGCTCGGCGCCCGTTCATCCTTCTGGGTCACCATCAACGACAGCGAAACCAATGGCACCGCCACTGCCATCGATGTCCGTCAGTTCTACGGCACCGCAGGTGGTGACTGGGGCGAGGTACTGGTGGGCAAGGACTTCGGCCTGTTCGCGCGTTCCAACATCCTGCTCGACGAACTGCTCGCCGGTTACGGCCAGGTCAGCGACACCCTGGGCCTGGTGGATGGCGGCGGCGTGTCCTTCGGCAACATCGGCAGCGGATACCCCTATCCGTTCCCGACTTCGCAGATCACCTATCGCAGCCCGAAAACCGACGGCCTGCGCGCCGCCGTGGGCATCATGGACCCGGTGGACACCAATGACGACAGTCCCACCGGCAAGGCCTACCAGGAGAATCCGCGTTTCGAGTCCGAGATCACCTACGAGTTCGACCTGGGTGGCGCGCAGATCTACTCCTGGGTCAACGGCGCCTACCAGACCTCGGAGAATACCGACCCCAACGTCGATAGCGTCACCTCCAAGGGCCTGGGCTATGGCGTACAGGCCAAGATGGGCGCCTTCACCCTGGTGGGTTCAGGCTTCCAGGCCAAGGGCATCAATCCATTCTTCACCAACAACGCCGGCGAACCGACCCTGCGCGAAGTGGACAGCGACGGCTACCTGATGCAGGGCTCCTACCGCTTTGGCAAGAACCGCCTGGCGCTGTCCTACGGTAAGACCAAGGACGATGGTAACGGCGTGGTCAATACCGGCGCCGACTACGAGACCCGTGGCATCGCGCTGTTCCATGACATCAATGACAACCTCAAGCTGGTGGCCGAGTACAACCAGTTCGAAATCGACGGTCATGAAGGTGATGCCCAGAACGAAGACACCGATACCGTCGCCGTGGGTGCCGTGCTGACCTGGTAAACCCTGCTCCAGATTGCTCCGGTTTTGGCGGGAGAGGCTGTGGTCCTCCCGCCTTTTTTATTGAGAGTGTCGGGCACTGACTGCTTTCTCTGGGAGAAGGCCCGGTGCGCACAGCTCTGGCCCCCCTACCTTCGAACTAGTCCGCCCGCTACCCAAGAAGGATGGGGCGCTTCGATATCTGTCCGTAGAATTTTCCTATCCCGAACAAGCCTATTGAGTGAGACCGAGGATGCTCGAAGTACCGGCAGAGGGCGTCGTCACCGCCATGTCGCTGGCCAGCGAGGCGGAGGCTGTGGCGCAAGACCTGGCACGCCAGCTCATCCACCCGCACCTGGGGGTCGTGCTGTTCTTCTGTTCGGCCGAGTACGACCTGGAAGCCCTGGGCCACGCACTGGAGCAGTATTTCGGCGGCGTACGCCTGGTGGGATGCACCAGCGCGGGGGAAATCACGCCGCAGGGATATGGCCGCAACTGCGTCAGCGCGGTCGGGTTTGATCATCGTACCTTCTCGATCGCCAGCGCTCTGGTGGACGAGATGGATCGATTCGGGCTGATCGACGCCCAGCAACTGGTCGAGCGACTGGTGCAGGACTGCCGGGCTAATTCCCTGGCACCGATCAAGGGCCACAGCTTCGCCCTGACCCTGCTGGACGGCCTGTCCAGCCGCGAAGAGGTGGTGCTGGCGGCGCTCGGTGCCGCGTTCGGCAGCATCCCGCACTTCGGCGGTTCGGCCGCCGATGATCATCACCTCAAGCACACCCACGTCTATTACGAAGGGCGCTTCCATGCGGGCGCAGCGGTGGTGGTGCTAGTCAATACCGCGCTGGATTTCGAGGTGTTCAGCACTCATCACATCCTGCCGGGCACCGAGAAACTCGTGGTCACTCGCGCCGACAACGCCAGCCGCAGGGTTTTCGAGCTCAACGCCGAACCTGCGGCGGAAGTCTATGCGCGGATGACCGGTGTGCCGCTCGAGGCCCTGGACCTGAGAGTGTTTGCTGCGCATCCCCTGGCGGTACGCCTGGGGGATTCGTACTACGTCCGTTCCATACAGCGGGTCAATGCGGATCTCAGTCTGACCTTCTACTGCGCGGTGGAGAACGGCATCGTCCTGACCGCCATGCGCAGGGGGCCAATGCTGCCCAATCTGGAGGCGCTGTTCGAGCGTCTTGGCGAGCGGCTTGGCCCGCCCTTGCTGACCATCGGCTGCGACTGCTTCCTGCGTCGACTGGAAATCGAGAACGACGCAGATGCCGTGGCTCGCACCTCAGAAATCCTGCGTCGGCAGCGGGTCATCGGCTTCAACTCCTATGGAGAGCAGTTCAATGGCATGCACATCAACCAGACCTTCACCGGAGTCGCCATCGGCCGCCGGGGTGGCAATGGATGCCGCTGAGCAGCAGGCGCGCCTGTCTGAGCTCGAGGATGAGAACCGCAAGTTGCGGTGCATCAATGCCGCGTTGATCGAACGGGTGGAGTCCAGCGCTTCGCGCCACGACGACAGCTATGCCGCTTTCCAGCATTCGGTGGTACTGGCCGAGCAGGTGCGCGAGCGAACCGATGCGCTCAATCAGGCCATGGCTGAACTCAAGGCCAGCAACCGGCTGCTGAGCGACGCCCGGTTGCGCGCGGAAACCGCCCACCAGCACCTGATCGACGCCATAGAGAGCATTTCCGACGCCTTCGTGCTATTCGACCGCGATCAGCGCATCGTCCTCTTCAACAGCCGCTTCAAATCCTTCTGGGCCAAGACGCGCGCGCGGATCAGCGCCGGCACCCGGCTTTCGGAAATCCGTCGCCTGGCCGAAAGCACCGGACTCATAGTCGAAGAGCATCGCGGCAGCGATGACAACATCCTCTATCGCTTGCATAACGGCCGCTGGGTGCAGGTCAGCGAACGGCCCACCCGTGAAGGTGGGCTGGTAATCCTCTACACCGATATCACCGAGGTGAAGCAGAGCGAGACCGATCGCCGCGAGCAGGCCCTGGCACAGAAGTCGCGACTGTTGCAGCGCGCCGTGGACAACCTGTCCCAGGGCGTGGCCATGGTCAGCTCCGAGGGCATCCTGGAGCTCTGGAATCATCGCTTCCTCGAACTCTGCGGCCTGGCGCCGGTAGAAGCGCATCGCGCCTTCGCAGGGGTCATGGCCGACAGTGAGCTGCCGTTACTCACACCCGATACCCGCGACGCGAGCGGCCGCCCCGTCCGCGAGATGGAACAACGCTTGTATAACGGCCGGGTGCTGGAGGTCCGCACCCATCCGCTACCCACAGGCGGCTTCGTCAATACCTTCACCGACATCACCGAGCGTTATCGCCATGCTGAGACGCTTGCCGAGAGCGAACGCTGGATTCGCCTGATCACCGACCATGTCCCGGCACTGATCGCCTACCTCAGCGCCGACCTGGTGTACGAGTTCACCAACAAGGTCTACGAGGAGTGGTACCGCTGGCCGCGCGGCGGGATGCTCGGCCAGACATTGCGCGATGTGCACAGCGATGAGCACTGGCGACGCCTGGAGCCTTATGTGGAGAGGGCGCTGAGTGGCGAAAGCCTGTCCTTCGAGGTCACCGAGACCAACCACAACGGCCAGGAACGTTGCATGCTGCGGTCCTACGTGCCCAATCGATTGGCCAATGGCGAAGTGGTCGGCATCTTTGTGCTGATCCGTGACATCACCGAGCGTCGCCGTACCGCCGAGGCCCTGCACCAGGCCTACCAGAACCTGGAACAGCGGGTCCGCGAGCGCACCACCGAGCTGACCGCGCTGAATAGCCAACTGCGCCGCGAGATCGACGAGCGCACACAGGTCGAGTTGCGCCTGCGGGAGGCGAAGTTCGAAGCCGAAAGGGCCAACCTGTCCAAGACCAAGTTCCTCGCAGCGGTCAGCCACGACCTGCTGCAGCCCCTGAACGCCGCACGGCTGTTCACCAGCGCACTGCTGGAACAGCGCAGCCAGACCTGCAATCTCGCTTTGGTACGCAACGTCAGCAACTCACTGGAGGATGTGGAGAACCTGCTGGGTACCCTGGTGGACATTTCCAAGCTGGATGCCGGGGTGATCAAGCCGGATATCGCGCCGTTCGCGGTGAGCGAGCTGCTCGACAACCTGGCCGTGGAGTATCGCCAGATCGCCGCCAGTGAAGGTTTGCGACTGGACTTCGTGGGCAGCTCAGCCCTGGTGCGAAGCGACCTGCAGCTGCTGGCGCGGATTCTGCGCAACCTGCTCAGCAACGCCATCCGCTACACCCCCTCGGGGCGCATCCTGCTGGGGTGTCGCCGCCGTCGGCAAAGCCTGTGGATCGAGGTGCGTGACACCGGGATCGGCATCGCCCAGGACAAGCTTGGCGAGATCTTCCAGGAGTTCAAGCGTGGTGAAGTGGTGCGCGAGAAGCAGGACCGCGGGCTCGGCCTGGGCCTGGCCATCGTCGAGAAGATCGCCCGCATGCTCGGCCACCGCATTCACGTGTCTTCGGAGCTGGGCAAGGGCTCGTTGTTCGCCGTGGAGGTGCCGCTGGCGCGTCGCGTGCCGCGTCAGAAGCTGCAGCACGACGAACCCCAGGCGGTGCTGGAGCGGCTGCAAGGGGCACGGGTCTGGGTGCTGGATAACGACGCAGCCATCTGCGCCGGCATGCGCACACTCCTGGAAGGCTGGGGCTGCCAGGTGACTACCGCGCTGTCAGAGGAAGACCTGGCACGCCAGGTGGAAAACTTCCACGCCGAAGCCGATCTGCTGATCGCCGACTACCACCTGGACAACGACTGCAACGGAGTGGACGCCGTGGCCACCATCAACGCCCGCCGCAGCACGCCGCTTCCGGCCCTGATGATCACCGCCAACTACAGCAACGAACTCAAGCAGCAGATGCGCGAACTCGGCCACACCCTGATGCACAAGCCGGTGCGGCCCATGAAACTGAAGACAGCCATGAGTCATTTGCTGGAGCGTTGAAGGGATGCGTGTCTATACAAATGCCTTGTATTGACGCGGTTTTGGGTTGTCGCGGGCGGAGTTCCGCTTGAGCGAAGCGAAACTCAAAGCCACCGGTCAGGTTCGCTGTTGGGCTTCGCTTCGCTCAGCGCCAACCTACGGCAGGTCTGCGACCTGCTCAGCGAATGAATTCGCCCCCACAGGAACGGTGCACCTCAAGCTCGCTGTGGAACTGGCTGGAATTTCGCCCGCAGCACCAGGGCGATGCCGCCAAGCACGGCGACTGAAACCAGCGCCAAACGCAGGCTGATGTGTTCGCCAAGCAGCACTGCGCCGCCCAGGGCGGCGAGGACGGGAACGCTGAGTTGCACGCTGGCGGCCTGAAGGGCGCCCAGGCCCGGGAGGGCGCTGTACCAGATGGCGTAGCCGATGCCGGACGTCAGCGCGCCGGAAAGCAGGGCGTAGCTGAAACCTGGCAGGTCCAGTTTCAGTTGGTCGATGAAGGGCAGCAGGAGTAATCCGGCAAAGGGCAGGGCGCGAATGAAATTGCCGGCCGTAGCGGCCAGGGGCAGGCCAGCCTGGCGGCCGAGCAGCGTGTAGGCGCCCCAGGCAAAGCCGGCGAGCAGCATCAGCAGGCCGCCCAAAAGCGGGGGCGCGCTGGCGCCGGGCAGCAGCAGGACCACCAACCCTCCCGTGGCCAGGGTGAAGCCCAGGGCCTGTTGCGGGTTCAGCCGCTCACCGCGCAGGAGGCCAAAGACCACCATGCACAGTTGCACGGCGCCGAACAACAACAGCGCGCCGGCACCGGCGTCCAGTTGCAAGTAGGCGTAAGAGAAGGCAGCGGCATAGACGAACAACGCCGCCGCTGCGCGCCAATTGCCGGTCGCCGCCAGGGGCTGGCGGCGCAGGCGCAGCAACAGCCAGAGCATCAGGGCACCAGCGGCGATACGGATGGCGGTGAAACTCACCGCATCGATGGCAGTGTGCTTGAGGGCGAGGCGGCAAAGCAGGGAATTGCCGGCAAAGGCCAGCATGGCCAGTGCCGTGAGCAAAAGCGTGCGGGGAGCGGGCATGGCTGTCCTTAGGGAAGTACCCGGTGTTCAACGGCGCAGATAGGCAGTGAAATCGATATCGCTGGCCGAGAGAATGGCCTGTACCCGGTTGTGCACGTTGAGCTTGCGCAGGATCGCCGAAACGTGGGCTTTCACGGTGGTCTCGGCGATGTCCAGGTTGTAGGCGATCTGCTTGTTCGACTCGCCCTTGGTCATCCGCTCCAGCACCAGCAATTGCTTGCGAGTCAGGGCTTGCAGCAGTTCGGGCGGGATACTGGCTTCATCGTGGTGGCGGCGGGGAGACGTCTTCTGCGTGCGGATGATGTCCGAAGGCAGGTAGACGTTACCGTTGAGGATCTGCTCGATGGCGTCGGTCATCTGTGTGCGGGGCGAAGACTTTGTGATGAAACCCACCGCGCCATAGGTGATGGCCTGCAGCACCACCTGCTTGTCCTGCTCGGCGGAGACGATCACCACCGGCACGGTCGGTGCCTCGTTACGCAGGTTGATCAGCCCGTTCAGGCCGTGCATGCCCGGCATGTTCAGGTCGAGGAGAATCAGGTCCAGGTCGTCGTGCTCCTGGGTCAGCGCCAGCGCGCTGTCCAGGTCGGCGGTCTCCATCACTTCGCTTTCCGGAAAGCCGTCGCTGATGACGTTATGGATGGCTTCGCGGAAGAGCGGGTGGTCATCGGCAATCAGAATTTTGTACACGGCCTTTCACCTCATTTTTCTCATTATGGTGCGGCATGCCCAACCCTGCCGGGTCAGGGAAATGGAACGGGACGGGCGGGCTGCAGGGGGAGCCCGGCCTGTTCCCAGGCATCGATGCCATCACGGTACCAGTAGAGGTTGGTGTAGCCCAGCGCGGCAGCGCGTTTCACGGCGTTCCAGCTCAGCCAGCAGTCGGAACGGCAGTAGAAAACCAGAGGGTGGTTGCTGCGGCCATGGCTGGCCTGTCGCAGATGGCGGCTGAAATAGCCCAGCCATTCGGCACTGAGTTCGCCATCACCAGTGTTGGCCAGCCAGAGGCTGCCAGGCAGGTTGGCATGGGGTTCGTCTTCGATGAAGCGCCCTTGCAGCCACTGGCGGCGGTAAACGTCCACCAGCAGGGTATCGGGCTGTGCCTTCAACTGAGCCTCAAGCTGGGCGGTATCCAGGGTACGGGCGGATTCAACGTTGGCTGGTGTCGGGCTGCGGTAGCGGGTCAGGCGGTAACCGTCCGCGGAGAACAGCGGAGTGTCGGCGGCTTCACTGGCAAGCGCGGGTAGCGCAAGGGCAACGCAGGCAAGGCAGGTGAGTAGGCGCTTCATGGCGGACGCTCTGTTCTTTTTGTGTAGCCATTACAGGCCAGTGCTGCTGCTTTGGGAATTCGACGTTGAGAGGGGACAACCGGTACCAAAGTAGTAGATCGCCCCGGCCGGCGCCCAATCCGGCAGTGGCAGCCTGCTCACTGGAAGGTCGGTGTGGAAAGGTTGGCCTTCGTCGACAGCAGCGCTACCGGCGCATCTTGCGCTTTCTCAGTTTCTTTATGACTAAGTGCGTGCATTTCAATCCGCCGGGACACAGCGAAAACTCCAGTGTTTCCCGAGCGTTACAGTGCTCCCTGGCAGCGCAGCTAGCCGGCCTTGCGCAGGGCTGCATGCTGGGGGTTGAAGCTCAGCAGCGCGGCCACGGCGAAGACCAGCGTCAGGGTCAGGCAGATGGCGACCGCCAATGTGTTGAAGCGCTCGTAGAGGGCGAAACGCACCATCTCGACGGCGTGGCTGAAGGGGTTGAGTGCGCAGAGCCAGTACAGCCATTCGCTGGCCTCGCGCATCTTCCAAAGCGGATAGAGCGCCGAAGACAGGAAGAACAGCGGGAAGATCACGAAGTTCATCACGCCGGCGAAGTTTTCCAGCTGGCGAATGCCGTTGGAGAGCAGCAGCCCCAGCGCGCTGAGCAGCAACGCCGCCAGCAGCAGCGCCGGCAGCGCCGCGAGCAGACCGAAGGCCGGCGGTTGTACACCGTAGAGCCAGGCGATGGCGAGGAACGCGTAGACCTGCAGCAGCGAGACCAGCGAAGTGGCCAGCAAGCGTGACGCCAGGAGGAAGGGACGGGGCAGGGGGCTGGTGAGCAGCAGACGCATGCTGCCCATCTCGCGGTCGTAGACCATCGACAGCGAGCCCTGCATGCCGTTGAACAGCAGGATCATGCAGGCCAGCCCCGGAACTATGTAGGTTTCATAGGTGATGTAGGTGTCGTAGGGCTCGATGATGGCGATGCCCAGGGCGGCGCGAAAACCGGCAGCGAAGACCAGGAGCCACAGCAGTGGGCGCACCAGGGCGCTAAGAAAACGGGTGCGCTGCAGCACGAAGCGCAGCCACTCGCGCAGCAGGATTCCGCGCAGGCAATTCCAGTAGGCGGTCAGCATGGGAAGGGCTCCGTAATGGTGGCGGGCTTCTGGCGTAGGGTGCGCTGCGCGCACCGAGGTTTCCGCGCGGGTTCTACGGCCAAGTGCTTCGCGTAGGGTACGCCGTGCGCACCGAGCAGGTCCGACAGGGGCCTCATGCCGTCAACCGCTCGTACGTCGCGGCCAGGCCGCCTTCGTGTCCGGCGCTCAGGCTGGCCGCGTTGTCATTGGCTACGATCCGCCCTTGATTGAGCAGGAGCAGACGATCATCGGGCTGGATTTCGTCCAGCAGATGGGTGGTCCAGAGCACGGCGACGCCTTGTTCCCGACAAAGCTGGCGAACATGCTTGTTGAGCCCGTCGCGGCTGGCCGGGTCGAGGCCGGCGCTGGCTTCGTCGAGAAGCAACAGGCGAGGCTCGTGGAGCAGCGCACGGGCGATCTCCACTCGCCGCCGGTGACCTCCATTGAGCAGGCGCACACTGTCGTGCCGACGCGGTCCCAACTGCTGGCGTTCCAGCTCCCGCTCGATACGCTCCGTGGCCAGCTTGCCGGGCAAGCCGTGCAGGGCGGCGTGGTAACGCAGGTTTTGTTCAACGCTGAGGTCCAAGTCCAGCGTGCTCTGCTGGAACACCACCCCGAGTCGTGCAAGGGCTTTGCGCGGCTCCTGCCGCAGCGAGTGGCCGCAGACGCGAATCTCACCCTGGCGCAGGTCGTAGAGTCGAGTGAGCAGTGCGATCAGGGTGGATTTGCCCGCGCCATTGGGACCGAGCAGGGCGGTGAAGCTGCCCGATTCCAGATGGAACCCGACACTGTCCAGGGCTCGGCGCGGGCCGTAGGCAAAGGACACGTCGACCAGATCAAGCGCGTTCACGGTGTCACCACCACGCCCCAGGGGTAACGGCCGACCTTGATCGACCTGGTCACCTTGAGGCTGTCGACATCGATCACCGAGACGTCGCCGCTGATGCCATTGGTGGCCAGCAGGCGCTTCTCGTCCGGAGTGAACGCCAGGTGCCAGACACGGCGCCCCACCAGCAGGTAGTCGAGGATTTCATAGGTGCTGGTATCGACCACTGCGATGTGGTTGGCCGGCCCCAGCGCAACGAAGGCGTACTTGCCGTCGCGGGTCAGCTTCACCCCTACCGGCTGCACCTTGTCCGGATGCACGCCCTTGATCTGGAACTTGAGCACCTTCTGCACCTTGCGGCTGGCGACGTCCACCACCGTGACCGTGCCGCCGATCTCGGCCGAGGCCCAGAGTTGCTTGCCGTCATGGCTGAATTCCACATGGCGCGGACGCTGGTCCACCAGGGTGTTGTCGATCAGCTTCTGGGTGGATGTGTCGATCCAGTGCAGCATATTGGTGGTTTCGCTGGTGTTGATCGCCCATTTGCCATCCGGGCTTACCGCCATGCCTTCGGGCTCTACGCCCACGTCGATCTGCGCCAGTACCTGGTCGCTCTGGGTGTCGACCACGGTGACCAGGGCGTCGTCTTCGTTGGAGATGTACAGCCAGCGGTCATTGGGGTGCAGGGCGAACTGCTCAGGGTCGGCACCGGAGGGAAGCTCCTTGATGATCTGGCGGGTGGCCAGGTCCATCACCTGCACCGTGTCGGAATCGCTGGCGCAGATGTACAGCAGCTTGTTGTCGCCGGACAGCAGCAGCCCTCGGGGACGCTTGCCGACCGCCAGGCTCCCGGTGACCTCGAGGCTGTCCAGGTCGATCACGCTGATGTTGTTGTCCTTTTCGTTGGAAACGTAGGCGGTGGCGGCCAGGGCCTGGCCGGCGAGCAGCAGTAGTGCTGAGCCTATGGCAGCGGCAAGGGGAGCGGGCATGGCGAGTTTCCTTCTTGTTGTGGTCAGTGCGCTGCGGCGAACTGGCGGCAGGTGCTTTCGGGACGGTCGAAGCCGAGGCTGTCCAGCTCGCTTACCGGGTGCAGGAAACCCTCCTGGGGCGAGGTGCTGACCAGGGAGCGGGGATGCACCAGGGGAATGGGCTGGCGCAACTGGCCGTCCCAGTCGCGGTAGCTCAGCTTGCGGCCCTTGAAGCCGTCCAGCGGCAGGTCGGCGGACAGTGCCAGGGTGCGGATGCCTTGAGCGTCGGCGCTCTTCAGGCGGGTCACGGCGCTGGCGATGCTTCGCACGGCGATCCAGGCAGCGAAATCGCGGTCGTTCATCCAGCGCCCGGCCAGCGCTTCAAAACGCTTCTGCAACTGTGCGGCGCCGTAGGTTTCCACTGTCTTGTGCCAACCGGTGGGCGTCAGCCCCTGAGTGCCGGCCACCGGGCGCGGATACCAGGTGTTGTAGGGCAGGTACTCGCCGAAATCGCCGCGCTCGTCTGCCACCAGTACCACGTCGTATTCGCTGGTCTGGGTGAAAAGCGGCATCTCCGCCTGGGCGCTGCGGCGCTGGTCGTTATCGAAGGTCCAGGGTTTCTCTTCGACTATTTTCGCGCCGAAACGCCCAGCGGCGCGGCGGATGGCGGCGGCGTAGGCGAGGTCGTCCGGTGCCTGGCCGGTCACCAGCAGCCAGCGCTGCCAGCGGCGGCTGGCGAGGAACTGGGCCAGGGCGTCGGCCAGCATCGCGCGGTTGGGCAGGCTGTGCAGCAGATTGGCGCGACACTGTTCGTCCCGCAGTTCGTCACTGGCGCTACCTGCGTTGAACAGCAGGCTATCGGGGAAGGCGTCAGCCAGTTGCAGCAGCTGCTCCGCCGGGGCGTTGACCACGAACAGCCGCAGACCCTGCTCGTGCAGTTCGTGAGCCTTGGCCAACAACTCATTGGGGGTAGCCGTGCGCACAGTGCTCAGTGAGTAGCGCTGTTCGAGGAAGCGACCGGTGCTGTTGCTGTCGGTTATCGCCAGTTCGGCTCCGCGCAGCCCGGTGTCTTCCGGTTCGGGTATCACGTTGGACAGCAAGGGGCCGCGATCCGGTGTCCAGGCCAGGTAGCCGATGCGAACCTCCAGACCTTCGTCGGCGCGGACTTCGGTGGCGAGAAGGGCGGCGCTGGACAGTGCCAGCAAGTAGGTCAGGCCGTGGAGCAGGTACTGACGCATTTCATGGCTCCTTTGAACGTGGAGCCAGCATAGGAACGAGACGGAGCCTGGGAAATATGAAGAAAGTACCGGTCGTGCGGTACCAAGGTAGTAGAAATCGGCCGGCGATTAGGCCCTAGGATGGCCACACAAAAACCTGAAGGAAGCCGTCCATGCGCATCCTCAAGCACCTGCTGTTGCCGTTGCTACTGATCCTCAGCCTGCTCGGTTTCGACCGCGAAGGGTCCTCCGATTTCCATTACCAGGGCGGCGCACCGGTGTTGCCGGTCATCTGGTTGGATGAGTGAGCCGCGATGTCCGCGCTCTGGCGCATCAACCTGCTGGTCACTCTGTTCTTCGTGCTGGTGGGGGGGGCCTGCCTGGCGCTGTTGCTGCGCCAGGCCGGGCAGGACGTACGCCGTGAACTGATGGCGGCCGAGGCCGTGGTGGAATACCTGCGTGACTCCGCCCGGCGCGATCCCGCTGCGCTCCAGCCGCACCTCACCGGCAATCTGCGCCACGTGCGCGTGCATCGCCTTGACCAGCCGTCCGCCGAACCCGCGCCCGGGCCACTGCAGCGCTGGCTGGCCCATTGGCTGTATCCGGCGGCTGAAGCCAGCGGCGATGTCCTGAGCCTGGTGGATGGCAGCCGCGTGCGGATCAGTGTCGACCCGCGTGACGAAGTGGACGAGATTCGCGACTCCCTGCAGCAACTGCTGGTGCTGTTCGCCATCGCGCTTTGCTTGAGCCTGTGGGCCATCCGCTGGGCGGTGCGACGTGGCCTGCGGGTGCTGGATGAGCTGCTTGGTGCACTGCAGCAAGTATCCCGTGGGGACCTGCAAGCACGCCTTCCCGCGCATTCTTCAGCCGAATCCCAGCGGTTGGCCGGCCACTTCAACCAGATGGCAGCCTGCCTGGAACGGGTCAAGGTGGAGAACGCTGAACTCACCCAGGCGCTGCTGGCACTGCAGGAGCGCGAACGCCGCCAGCTCGCCCAGGCATTGCACGACGACCTCGGTCAGTACCTCGCGGGTATCCGTGCGCAGCTCTTCCTGCTGCGTAGCGTCACGGGGCAGTTGCCGGTGGTTAATCGCACCGCGCAGGCCCTGGAGAACAACTGCCAGCATCTGCAGGATGGCTTCCGCGCCCTGGTGCGCGATCTTTATCCCGTGGTGCTGGAGCGCCTGGAACTGGCCGAGGCGATTCGATTGCTTGGCCAGCAATGGCAAGAGGCCCACGGCATTTCCTGCCGCATGCAGCTGGCCGACGACCTGCCGGCACTCTCGGGTGAAGCCAAGGCCCATCTCTATCGCCTGTTGCAGGAGGCCCTGACCAACGTCGTGCGACATGCCGGTGCCAGCGAAGTGCGAATCCGCCTGCGTACCGGACAGCGGCGCCTGCGTCTGGTCGTGCGGGATGACGGTCGTGGTGCCGAGAGCCTCGGCGGCGGCGGTATCGGCTTGCGCTCGATGCGCGAGCGGGCTCGTTGCCTGGGCGGTGAACTCAGGCTATTGACGCGCCCCGGCGCCGGCCTGGTGCTGTGCCTCAACATTCCTCTGGAGGAGCCAGGACCATGAAAATTCTGCTGGTGGACGACCACGCGGTGGTGCGCCAGGGCTATGCGGCGTTGCTCTGCGCGTTATTGCCGGAAGTGAGCGTCAGCGAAGCGGGCAGTGGTGAAGACGCGTTGCAGAAAGTGCAGGAGGAAATTCCCAACCTGGTCATCATCGATGTCGGCCTGCCTGGTATCAGCGGCCTGGAGACCACCCGCCGCCTGCGTCAGCGCCTGCCGCAGTTGCGCGTGCTGTTCTTCAGCATGCATGACGAGCTGCCCCTGGTGCGTCAGGCGCTGGACACTGGCGCGGCGGGTTACATCACCAAGAGCTCGCCGCCGGAAGTGTTGCTGGAAGCCGTGCGCCGCATCGTCGCGGGGTATCCCTACATCGAGCAACCGCTGGCGACTCAACTGGCCTGCCAGCAAACCGACGACCCACGCCTGCGTGGCATCACCCAACGCGAATTCGAGATTTTCGTCATGCTCGCCCGTGGCGTCCCGGCCCGCGAGATCGCCGAGCGCCTGTGCATCAGTGGCAAGACTGTTTCCAACTACCTGACCCTGTTGAAGAGCAAGTTGCAGGTGGAGTCCCAGGCAGAGCTGGTGCACCTGGCGATCGACACCGGGGTGTTGCGGGTGGCGACGGTTTAGCGCAACAGCGCGTCCCATTCGGTATGTCGGAGTAGGGTGCGCATGGCGCACCCGCGGCTCAACGCCGCCCTAGTAGGGTGGGCCATGCACACCGATGCTCAGTCCCAGCCGCTCGGGCAACCCTTGCAGCCTTCCATGTTGGTGGCCTGGAACGTCGCGTAGTGCCTGCGTGCACCGGTGAGATCTGCATTTTCCAGGTTGGCTTCGCCTATCTTGGCTTCCTGCAGGTTGGCGTCGCGCAGGTCGGCGCCCTTGAGATCGGCCTTGCTCAGCCAGGCCATTTCCAGGTCGGCGGCCTGGAGTCTCACCTGATGCATCTTCGCTCCGGAGAAACGGGCGAATTCCAGATAGGCGGCGGAAAGGTCGGCACCCCTGAATTCGGCGGCCTGGGCGAACATGCCCCAGCCCTGGACGGCCACCATGCGACTGCCCGAAAGGTCGGCCAGGCGCAGGTTGGTCTGTTGCAGGCTGGCGCGGGTCAGATTGGCGCCAGCCAGGTGGGCTTTTTCCAGGTTGGCCAGGTCCAGCCGGACGTGGCGCAGGTCGGCGCCCTCAAGGTTGGCACCTGACAGGTCCATCTTGCTCATGTCCTGGTTGGACAGGTTGGCGCCGCGCAGGTCGGCCCCCGGGCAGCGGCTTTCCGGGACGATGCGGCAGCCGTTGATGACCAGGTCGCCGTCGTCGGCCAACGCGACGCTGCCGGTGACCAGCAGGGCAAGAGGGAGGAACAGGTGCAGGTTGTTCATGGCAGTTTTCCGTTCAGGTCGGGAAAGGAAACCGGGGCCCATGGCCCCGGTCCGTCACTCAGCGTTGTGCGGTCTTGTCCCAGCTCGGCAGCTTGAACACCCAGAAGGAGCCGCCCTGGGCCACGGGCTTGGTCAGGTCGGCCATGTCGCCACCCCAAAGCGGAACCGCACCGCCGTAGCCCACGGTCACACCGATGTACTGCACGCCGTCCTGTTCCCAGGTGATGGGCGGGGAGACGATGCCGCTGCCGGTCTGGAACTTCCACAGCTCATTGCCGTTCTTGGCGTCGAAGGCCTTGAGGAAACCGTCGCCAGTGCCGGTGAACACCAGGCCACCCTTGGTGGCCAGCACGCCGGCCCAGAGCGGCAAGCGCTCCTTGTGCTCCCACACGATCTTGCCGGTGGAGGGGTTCATCGCACGCAGGATGCCGACATGGTCGTCATACATGCGCTTGATGCGGAAACCCTGGCCGAGATACGCCGAGCCTTTCTTGTAGGCGACCTCTTCGGTCCAGTAGTCCTCCTTCCAGTGGTTGGCCGGTACGTAGAACAGGCCGGTGTCCTGGCTGTAGGCCATGGGGTTCCAGTTCTTGCCACCCAGGAAAGGGGGCGAGACTTCCACCGCCTTGCCGTGCTTCTGGCCGGGCTCCGGCAATGGCGGGCGCTGGCCGGGGTTCTCCACCGGACGGCCGGTTTTCAGGTCGATGTGGCTGGCCCAGGTGATGTTGTCGACGAAGGGGAAGGCGTTCTGCAGCTTGCCGTTGCTGCGGTCGACCACATAGAAGAAGCCATTGCGGTCGGCGTGGGCGGTGGCCTTGACGGTTTTTCCGTCCTTGCCCTTGTAGTCGAACAGCACCAGTTCGTTGTTGCCGGAGAAGTCCCAGGCATCGTTGGGCGTGTGCTGGTAGAACCATTTCACTTCGCCGGTGCTCGGGTCCACGCCGACCTGGCCGGAGGTGTAGAGGCTGTCGAAGTCCTTCGGGGCGCCGCCGTCGGCGGTGCGTGCCCAGCCGTTCCAGGGCGCCGGGTTGCCGGCACCAACGATGATGGTGTTGGTCTGCGGATCGAAGCTCGCGCTCTGCCAGGGAGCGCCGCCGCCATGGCTCCAGGCTTCCTTCTTGCCGGAGGGATGATTCTTGTCGTCCGGCCAGGACGGTGCCTTGATGTCGCCGGTGGGGGTGCTGTCCTTGCCGTTCAAGCGCCCCATGTGGCCTTCGACGAAAGGACGCATCCACACCTCTTCGCCGCTGTCCGGGTCGCGTGCGTAGAGTTGACCGACCACGCCGAACTCGTCGCCTGAGCTGCCGTGGATCAGCAGCACGCGTCCGCTCTTCTGGTCTTTCACGATCGTCGGCGCACCGGTCATGGTATAGCCGGCCCCGTGCTCGCCGAACTTCTTGTTCCAGACCACCTTGCCGGTCTTCTTGTCGAGTGCGACCACGCGGGCATCCAGGGTGCCGAAGAAGATCTTGTCGCTGTAGATGGCGGCGCCACGGTTGACCACGTCGCAGCAGGGACGAATGTCGTCGGGCAGGCGGTGGTTGTAGGTCCACAGGCGGTGGCCGGTCTTGGCGTCGAGGGCGAAGACGCGGGAATAGGAGGCCGTGACGTAGATCACCCCGTCACTGACGATCGCCTGGGATTCCTGGCCGCGTTGCTTCTCGTCGCCGAAGGAGAAGGACCAGGCGGGCGCCAGCTTGAACACGTTGTCTGCGTTCACCTGGGCCAGAGGGCTCCAGCGTTGGGCGTTGGTGCCCAGGCCGTACTGCAGCACGTCGCTGGTGGTCTGATGGTCGTTGGCGATGTCGTCCCAGGTGACGGCCTTGGCGAGGGCGCCGCCGGCAGCGGCCAGGCCTCCCACCAGCAAGAGGCAGCGGATGGCGGTCGAAAGCCGGCTGGCAGGTAAGGGTAGCGATCTTGTTGTCATGGTTGCGATTCCCATAGTCGATGGATACGGGGCCATCTGCTGGCCCGGCGTCTCGAATGGTGGGATTCGCGTCGTCACCTTGATACGGAAAAGCTCCCGCGCTTGCCGGGAAAACTTCCCGCTGCGGCCATGATTTGGCACTGCTGCCAAAGCCGCTGCCGATACCTGCCAAGGCATTGCGACAAAGGGGCAGGGCGCCTGCGACCACACAAGGTAGTGGTCCGGCGCTACCAAGGTAGTAAGGCCGCGTGGGGCTCATGGCCCTAGTCTGACTCGCAGGGGAACCGGCAAGAGGATTCCGTCATGGCTGCTATCAAACATCTTCTTTTACCGCTCCTGGTCGTCTGCTGCCTGCTCGAATTCGAGCTGGCCAGGGCCGCAAGCGTCCCCTCCCGGCACACCCCTCATTCGCTGGACCTGACCCCCTCCATCTCGACCTCTTGCTCCCGGGCCAACTGAAAGGCCGACCTGCTTTCCAATCGCATAAGTACCAGCGAGCTGGCGAATCGCTTTTTGTGGTTCGCCAGCTCGCTGGCGCCTGCGTTATCGACCTTTGCGTGGAAATTTCTTCACCGGCCTCCGCTCGCACTACTACCAAGGGAGGAGTGCCAGGCCACCAAAGCAGGATGGGGAGCTTGCAAGGGGCTTCTTACCATTTCCTCACAGCGCTCCCACCGGGGCGCCGCCTTGCACAGCTAATGAGGATGTACGTGATGAACAAGAACAGCGCACTGCGCGGCCTCGCACTCCTGGCCGGCTTTACCCTCAGCGGAATCGTACTGGCCCATGGCGACGTGGTGCCCCAGGCAGTCAACACCCAAGGTCTGGAGGAACTGGGCAAGGAATGGCGCGAAGAAAACCCCTATCGCGCGCCTTATGCCAATCACGACCTGGCCGTTGAGATCGGTTCCTCTGCCTACAACCAGAACTGCGCCCGCTGCCACGGCCTGGAAGCCAAGTCCGGCGGCATCGCCCCCGACCTGCGCTACCTGGAAACCGACGCCAGCGGCGATGAGTGGTTCAAGGAGCGGGTGATCAACGGCGCCGTGCGCGACGGCGCGGTGTACATGCCGAAGATGGCCGACTTCCTCAGCCAGGAAGCCCTCTGGGCCATCCGCACCTACCTGGAAAGCGTGCACGTGGACGAGTAATCGCCATGCGCCTGCTGGTTCTGTTGTGCTGGCTGCTGTGCTTGCCCCTGGCGCAGGCACAGGTACGCCCCTATGACGACATCGTCGACTCGGGTGTGCTGCGGGTGGCCGTCTACGAGAACTTCGCGCCCTACAGCTTCAAGGATGGCGACCAGGCGCGCGGGGTTGATATCGACCTTGCCAATGCCCTTGCGGAGGGGCTTGGACTGAAGCTGGAACTGCTCTGGGTCACCCCGGGAGAAAGGCTCGACGATGACCTGCGCAATTTTGTCTGGAAGGGGCACTACATGCGTCCAGGTGTGCTCGCCGATGTGATGCTGCGAGTGCCCTACGACCGCGATTACTCGCAAAAGCGCAACGATGTGGGCGAGCTGGCCAACGAGCAGGTAGTAATGTTCGGCCCCTATCAGCGTGAGCGCTGGCAGGTTGCCTATGACAGTCGTCGACTGCCGGAAGTGCCAACTATCGGCGTGTTCCAGTTCCATCCCATCGGCGTCGAGTTGGAAAGCGTGCCGTCCTTCTATCTCACCTCGGTGTTCGCCGGGCGTCTGGCGCGCAACACCCATCACTTCCCGGGAACGGCTGCGGCCTTCGAAGGAATGCGCAAGGGCGAGGTGGATGCCGTGATGGCTCTGCGTGGGGAGCTGGACTGGCTGCAGCACGAGGCCCACGACCCGCAGATCCGCAATGCCGACAACACCTATCCCAACCTCGGCCAACCCGAATGGGACATCGGCATGGCGGTGCACGAAAGCAATCGCCAACTGGCCAATGCCCTGGAGGAAACCCTCGATGGCATGGTGCGCGACGGTCGCATGGACAAGCTCTATGCCTCATACGGCCTGCATTACGAGCTACCGGGGTTCTATCAGGACGTTCAATAGCCGGAGGTGCGGGATGCACAGGCGTTCGTTGCTGTTGTTGGGGTTGCTCGGGACCAGCGCGCCACTCTGGGGGGCTGGTCAGGATCCGGTGGAGTCGGTCATGTGGGACTACTTCCACCAGCGCCTCCTGGGTGGCCAACCATTCGTTCACGACCCGAAGGTGGTGCTTGAAGCGCCACCCTTCGCCGAGGACTCGCGCCAGGTACCGATCCAGGTCGACGCACGTGCCTTTGCCGGACAGGTGGTGAAAATCATGGCCTGGGCCGAACTCAATCCGATTCCGCAGATATTCGTATTCCAGCCCGGTGGGCAGGTGGAACCTGCGCTGGCCATTCGCATCCGCGTCCAGCAGGCCACGCCCATCCGCGCCGCCGTACTCACCCGTGACGGCCTCTGGCACATCGGCTCCACCCATGTCGACGCGGCGGGTGGCGGCTGCACGGCACCCAGCGTAGTGCGTGCCCAGGCCGGCTGGGAGGATCGGCTCGGCCAGGTCCACGCTGGCCGCTTCCTCCTTGGCGACAGCAGTCGCCTGCGCATGCGCATCGACCACCCGATGGACAACGGCCTGGTCGGCGGCATCCCCGAGTTCTTCATCAACCAGGTCGAATTGCGTGACGTCAGGGGCAAGGTGCTGGCCAACCTGGAACTGTTTCCGGCGGTCAGCGAGAACCCGACCATCAGCCTGGAAGTGCAGGAGGATGAGCAAGCACGGCTGTGGCTGCGGGACAACAATGGCAACGAGTTCGAGGCCAGCTTCTAGGGAGAGATCATGCGCTTGATCGTTTTTCTGCTGGCCTGCATCGTCTGCACCGCCCAGGCTGGCCAGGACTATGCCCTCAGTCCCAGGCAGATCGCCGAGGACACCTGGCTGCTGGAAGGCAGCACCGGCAACTTCGACAAGGCCAACGGCGGCAACATCGTCAACACCGGCTTCATCGTTACCGATGCGGGCGTCGTGGTGATCGACACCGGGCCATCGAGGGCCTATGGCGAGGCCATGCGCCGCGTGATCACACAGGTAACGGACCAGCCCGTGGCCCTGGTGCTCCTGACCCATCATCACCCGGATCATGTGCTGGGCAACCAGGCATTCACGGATGTCCCCATCGCCGCGCTGGCCGGTGCCCGCAAGCTGCTGGACGAGCAGGGCAACGCGATGGCGGAGAACATGTACCGCCTGGTCGGCGACTGGATGCGCGGCACTGAAGTTGTCCTGCCGACTGAAACGCTGGAACCCAGTGTGCGTGAAGTCGGCGGCCACAGGCTGAGATTGCTGGCCTTGCGTGGTCACACCGGCGCCGACCTCGCCGTGCTGGATGAACGCACCGGCGTGCTGTTCGCCGGCGACCTGGTGTTCTACCAGCGCGCCCTGACCACACCCAATAGTCCAGGGCTGGATGCCTGGCTTGCGGATATCGCCACACTGCAGTCGCTACCCTGGAAAACCTTGGTGCCCGGCCACGGGCCCGTCAGCCATGACAAGGCGCCATTCGAACAGATGCGTGACTATCTGGGCTGGCTGGATGGCTTGCTGAAGGAGGCGGCAGGGAAGGGGGAGGACATGAACGAAGTGATCCGCTCACCGATTCCCCAGCGTTTCGCCTCGGTGAACCTGAGCCGCTACGAGCTGATCCGCACGGTCAGCCATCTGTACCCGAAGTACGAACTGGCGCGGATGCCGAGGGTGGATAGCGCGACGGAATGAAGGAGGCCGGTGCGCATGGCGCACCAGAGGTCTTGCGCAAGGGGTTCCGTGCGCGCAGCGCAACTTGCGGAGGGTTAAACCAGCTCCGCGTGCTTCAGTTCGCTCTTCAGGTAGGCGTAGTAGATCGGCGCCGCCACCAGTCCCTGCAAGCCGAAGATCGCCTCGAACGCGAGCATCGCCAGCAGCAGTTCCCAAGCCTTGGCACTGATCTGCCCGCCGACGATGCGGGCGTTGAGGAAGTACTCAAGCTTGTGGATGGCGATCAGATAACCCAGCGCGCCGACTGCCACCCAGAGCGACACCGAGAACCCGGCGATGAAGATCAAGGTGTTGGACATCAGGTTGCCGATCACCGGCAGGAGTCCGAGCAGGAAGGTCAGCAGGATCAGGACCTTGGTCAGTGGCATATGGATGTCCATCAGCGGCAGCACCACCGCAAGGAAAATGCCAGTGAGGGTGGTGTTGACCAGGGAAATCTTGATCTGCGCGAAGACGATGTTGCGGAAGGCGGTGACCAGGAGGGCCATGCGCTCCAGCAGCACGCGGCTGAGCGGACGCAAGGTCTCGAAGTTGGGGATGGGCTGCAGCGCAATGATGGCGCCGAGGATCATGCCGATCAGCATGGTCACGAAGGTGTGCGCCGCCCCCTTGCCCAGCAACTGCAGCTGCCCGACGTGGGCGCGCAGCCAATCCATCAGTTCGCGGCGTAGGTCATCGGCGCTGGCCGGCAGGTAGTTCTCGACGGACGCCGGCAGCTGTGCGCGTGCCTGTTCGGTGAGAGTGATGAATTTCTCCAGCAGCTGGCCGGGGTTGTGCACCTCCTGCATCACCACGCCGGCGATCCACACGAAGAACAGCGATAACAGACTCACCACCAGCGTGCCGAGCAATGCCACCGCCAGCCAACGGGCGCGGCGACCGCCGGGAATCACCGGTTGCAGGCGGGGCGCGAGGCTGATTACCAGTTCATAGACCAGCAGCCCGGACAGGAGGGACGGCAGGAGCCGGAAAGGCAGTACCAGTAGCAGGCCGAGGAGAACGATGGCCCAGCTGGCCAGGAGCAGTTGACGATCACTGAAGACTTGCATAGGTCCCGGGACGTTGGAGTGCGAAGCAGGGGCGGCAGTCTGCCAGTGGTAGGCGCCGCAGCACAATCGGCAGCTGAAGTATGCGGGGGATTGGCGGTATTGCTACCAACGGAGTAGGAAAATCAGCACTGCGTCCAATTGTTGGTCTGGCGCGGCAAACCAAGAATTTGCGGCAGACCGGGAAATTTTCCCGGATCACAACAACAAGCCCGCAGAGGTAGCCGTCAATGAAGCTCGCCACACTCAAACCGCCTTTTGCCCTGACGCTGCTCGGTGTCGCGCTGGTGCTGTCCAGCAGCCTGGCGTTGGCCGGTGTCACCGACAAGGACATCCTCGATGACGCCAAATCCACCGATCAGGTGGTGACCAACGGTCTGGGCCTGCAAGGTCAGCGCTACAGCACTCTGGAAGCTCTCAACAGCGAAAACGTGCAGCAACTGCGCCCGGTATGGGCACTGTCCTTCGGCGGTGAGAAACAGCGTGGCCAACAGGCCCAGCCGCTGGTCAAGGATGGCGTGATGTACGTCACCGGTTCCTACTCGCGGGTCTTCGCCGTCGACGCCCGCACCGGCAAGAAACTCTGGCAATACGATGCCCGCCTGCCTGACGGCATCATGCCCTGCTGTGACGTCATCAACCGCGGCGTCGCCCTGTACGACGACCTGGTGATCTTCGGCACGCTCGACGCCAAGTTGGTGGCACTGAACAAGGACACTGGCAAGGTGGTCTGGCGCAAGACCGTGGCCGACTACAAGGCCGGCTACTCCATCTCTGCCGCACCGCTGGTGGTGAAAGGCAAGCTGATCACCGGCGTCGCCGGTGGCGAGTTCGGCGTGGTGGGCAAGATCGAGGCCTACAACCCGAAGAACGGTGAGCTGCTCTGGACCCGTCCGACCGTAGAAGGCCACATGGGTTATGTCTACAAGGATGGCAAGCAGGTGGAGAACGGTATCTCCGGTGGCCAGCCCGGCAAGACCTGGCCCGGCGACCTGTGGAAGACCGGCGGTGCCGCGCCCTGGTTGGGCGGCTACTACGACCCGGACACCGACACCCTGCTGATCGGTACCGGCAACCCCTCGCCCTGGAACTCCCACCTGCGTCCGGGGGACAACCTGTATTCCTCCTCGCGCCTCGCCCTGAATCCGGAAGACGGTTCCATCAAGTGGCACTTCCAGACCACGCCGCACGACGGCTGGGACTTCGACGGCGTCAACGAACTGGTGTCCTTCGACTACAAGGATGGCGGCACGACCGTGAAAGCGGCTGCCACCGCCGACCGCAACGGCTTCTTCTACGTCCTGGATCGCACCAACGGCAAGTTCATCCGTGGCTTCCCGTTCGTTGACACCGTCACCTGGGCCAAGGGCCTGGACAAGGAAGGCCGTCCGATCTACGACGACGCCAAACGCCCCGGCGCGCCGGGCGGTGACGGTAAGCACGGTAGTTCGGTGTTCGTCGCGCCGTCCTTCCTGGGGGGCAAGAACTGGATGCCCATGGCTTACAGCCAGGACACCGGCCTGTTCTACGTGCCGTCCAACGAGTGGGGCATGGACATGTGGAACGAGAACATCTCCTACAAGAAGGGCGCGGCCTACCTGGGCGCCGGTTTCACCATCAAGCCGCTGAACGAGGATTACATCGGCGTGCTGCGTGCCATCGATCCCAAATCCGGCAAGGAAGTCTGGCGCTACAAGAACTATGCGCCGCTCTGGGGCGGTGTGCTGGCGACCAAGGGCAACCTGGTGTTCACCGGCAACCCCGAGGGCTACCTGATGGCCTTCGACGCCAAGACCGGCAAGAAGCTCTATGAGTTCAACACCGGTTCCGGCGTGATCGGTTCGCCCATCACCTGGGAAATGGACGGTGAGCAGTACGTCTCCGTGCTGTCCGGCTGGGGTGGCGCGGTGCCGCTCTGGGGTGGCGAGGTGGCCAAACGCATCAAGGACCTGAACCAGGGCGGCATGCTCTGGACCTTCAAGCTGCCCAAGGCAGATGTCGTAGCCAAGCGCTGATGCGCAACAAGGCCCGCTCCGGCGGGCCTTTTCTTTCCGGGACGACATGAACGGTGCGCGCAGCGCACCCACCTGGACCTGGCCGTAGGGGGCACCATGGGCACCGCGATGCGGTGATGGCCGTTGTTCCCCTTGGTACTACGACCAAGGAACCATGTCGCCAGATAGCAATTCGCCGCTTAATACCCGGAAACAACAAAGGGACAAGCGATGCGCAACTGCCTGATCCACAGTTTCCTGATCCTCTCTATCGCTGGCGTCGTTACCCTGGCTGGCCTGCCGCCCTGGCTGGGCATTCTGGTTCTGGTGCCGCTTCCCTGGCTGTTCCGCCAAAAGCTCCAGGCGCCGACAAAGGTGGAGGAGGGGGCCGACCTTTCCCGGCTGACCCGCGACCTTTCCCGCAGCACCAGCCACAACGCGCTGTCCGCCGCCGGCGTGGCCTGGTCGGTGGATCGTCTGGCCGAACGCCTCAAGTCTCAATTGCAGGCTGCCGAACGTATCGTCGGCAGCGCCGAGGTGATGATCTCCACCGAGGCGGCTACGTCCGAACTCAGCCAGCAGGCGTTCGCTGCTGCCCACGATGTGCGCCAGAGCGGCGATGAGGGGCGCGAAGTGCTGCGGCAGGCGATCGAACTCATGCAGCAACTGAGTCTCAGGGCCGGCGCCAGCCGCGAGTTGATTGCCACGCTCAGCCAGCGCAGCGAGGAGATCCAGCAGGTGGCCCAGGTCATCCAGTCCATCGCCAGCCAGACCAACCTGCTGGCGCTGAACGCTGCCATCGAGGCGGCACGAGCTGGCGAGCATGGTCGTGGCTTCGCCGTGGTGGCAGACGAGGTACGTGGTCTGGCCGGGCGTACGGCCAGTGCTACCGGTGAAGTGGGGCAGATGGTGGCCGACATCCAGCGGCAGACCTCATTGGTGGTCGAGCAGATCCAGCAACTCTCCAGCGACCTGGAGGCCGGTGTCGGCCAGGTCGAGCTGACTGGCCGCCAGTTGGAGAAGATCGCCGGTCTGGCCGCAGCGGTGGAAGGGCAGGTGGACCAGATCGCCCATGGTGCCCGTACCAACCGTGACCAGCTCGCCGGGCTGTTCGAGGCAGTGGGGCAGATGCGCCGTGACCTCGGTGACAGTGATGAACAGACTCGCCGCCTGGCCGGGGCGGCCAGCCAGCTGGAGGGACAGGCCGAGACAATCAGTGAGCGACTGGCGGAAGTGGGACTGGATGACTATCACCAGCGCATCTACGACCTGGCCCGCGAAGGTGCCAGTGCCATCGCTGCGCGCTTCGAGCGGGACGTGCAGGAAGGGCGCATCAGCCTCGACGATCTCTTCGACCGCCGCTTCCAGGTGGTGCCCGGAACCTATCCGCAGAAGTACAGCTCGCGTTTCGACCGCTACACCGACCAGGTCCTGCCGGATATCCAGGAATCGCTGCTCACGCAACATGAGGGGCTGGTCTTCGCCATCGCCTGCACCCAGGAAGGCTACGTGCCGACCCACAACAAAGCCTTCAGCCAGGCACCTTGCGGCGATCCGGAGCAGGACATGGCGTGCAGTCGCAGTAAACGCATGTTCAACGACCGCACCGGCCTGCGCTGTGGGAGCCACCAACAGCCGCTGCTGCTGCAGACCTACACCCGCGATACCGGGGAACTGATGCACGATCTCTCGGTGCCGATCATCGTCCGGGAACGGCACTGGGGTGGGTTGCGCCTGGGGTATAGGCCGGAACAGGCGGCCGCAACTCCGACGGCGATAAGAGAGGCTCTGGCGCGGGCCTGAGCGCCCGCAATCTACTACCAAATGAGGAGGGTCTCTGTCCCATGTGCGCATACCGGGGGGTGGTGTCGGCTGACTAAGATCGGTCCACAACCTGCCCGGCCGGGCGGGTCCCGACCAGAGAGAGCATCGCCATGATCTATGCACAACCAGGCACTCCCGGCGCCGTCATCACCTTCAAGCCTCGCTATGGCAACTACATCGGCGGCGAGTTCGTCGCACCGGTGGGTGGTGAATACTTCACCAACACCTCGCCCGTGAACGGCGAGGTGATTGCCGAATTCCCCCGTTCCACTGCCGCCGACGTCGAGAAAGCACTGGACGCCGCCCATGCCGCCGCCGATGCCTGGGGCCGCACCTCGGTCCAGGATCGCGCCCTGATCCTGCTGAAAATCGCCGACCGTATCGAGCAGAACCTGGAAGTCCTGGCCGTCACCGAAACCTGGGACAATGGCAAGGCCGTGCGTGAAACCCTGAATGCCGACGTGCCGCTGGCCGCCGATCACTTCCGCTACTTCGCTGGCTGCATCCGCGCCCAGGAAGGATCCGCTGCCGAGATCAACGAACACACGGCCGCCTACCACTTCCACGAACCGCTGGGCGTGGTCGGCCAGATCATCCCGTGGAACTTCCCGCTGCTGATGGCCGCCTGGAAGCTGGCCCCGGCCCTGGCCGCCGGCAACTGCGTGGTACTGAAACCCGCCGAGCAGACCCCGCTGTCGATCATGGTGCTGATGGAACTCATCGGCGACCTGCTGCCGGCCGGTGTACTCAACGTGGTGCAAGGCTTCGGCAGGGAAGCGGGCGAAGCGCTGGCCACCAGCAAGCGCATCGCCAAGATCGCCTTCACCGGCTCCACCCCGGTGGGTTCGCACATCCTCAAGTGCGCCGCCGAGAACATCATCCCCTCCACCGTGGAGCTGGGTGGCAAGAGCCCGAACATCTACTTCGAAGACATCATGCAGGCCGAGCCGGCCTTCATCGAAAAGGCCGCCGAAGGCCTGGTCCTGGCCTTCTTCAACCAGGGTGAAGTCTGCACCTGCCCGTCCCGCGCCCTGGTGCAGGAATCCATCTACCCGACGTTCATGGCCGAGGTGATGAAGAAGGTCAAAGCCATCAAGCGTGGCAACCCGCTGGACACCGACACCATGGTCGGCGCCCAGGCTTCGCAACAGCAGTTCGAGAAGATCCTCTCCTACCTCGACATCGCCCAGCAGGAAGGTGCCGAGCTGTTGGCCGGTGGGGCTGCCGAGAAGCTCGAAGGCGGCCTCGCCAGCGGCTACTACATCCAGCCGACCTTGCTGAAAGGCCACAACAAGATGCGCGTGTTCCAGGAGGAAATCTTCGGCCCGGTGGTGGGCGTCACCACCTTCAAAGACGAAGCCGAAGCCCTGGCGATCGCCAACGACACCGAGTTCGGCCTGGGTGCCGGTCTCTGGACCCGCGACATCAACCGCGCCTATCGCATGGGCCGTGGCATCAAAGCGGGCCGCGTGTGGACCAACTGCTACCACCTGTACCCGGCACACGCCGCGTTCGGTGGCTACAAGAAGTCTGGCGTTGGCCGTGAAACCCACAAGATGATGCTCGACCACTACCAGCAGACCAAGAACCTGCTGGTGAGCTACGACATCAATCCGCTGGGCTTCTTCTGAGTCTGATGCGCCCTTGTCGAACCCGTGGCGCGCCGGTTTGGGCGCCACAATCCCCTTAGGCGACGCCGTCCTGTCTGCGGGAAAGAGCGCCCCCACATCCAATGCCCGACAGGGCTTTGTCGCAACGCGGTTTCGGCCGCGTTTTCTTTTTTTCAAGGCACATTGGTTGGCGTGATCTTTTGTGGATGCCCAACCGGCCCCTACCAAATCACGAGTAAATCTCCTCCGAAAGTACCATTCGGGCCCCTCTGGGCCGGTGGTTAACTGGCCTTGCCGGAATCCTCCGGCGGCATAACAAGAGGATTACTCCATGTGGACTAAACCCGCCTTCACCGATCTGCGCATTGGTTTCGAAGTGACCCTGTACTTCGCCAACCGCTGATCCGCATCGCCCCGGCCCAGCCGGGGCCCCCGCCAGGGCTAATCCCATGCACATCCAGATTCTCGGCTCGGCCGCCGGTGGCGGTTTCCCCCAGTGGAACTGCAATTGCCGCAACTGCGCCGGCGTACGCAGCGGCAAGGTCCGGGCGCAGCCGCGCAGCCAGTCCTCCATCGCCCTCAGCGCCAATGGCGTCGACTGGGTGCTGTGCAACGCCTCGCCGGATATCCGCGCCCAGCTCGACGCCTTCCCACCGCTGCAACCGGCCCGCCGCGTGCGCGACACGGGCATCGCCGCGATCATCCTGATGGACAGCCAGATCGATCACGTCACTGGCCTGCTCAGCTTGCGCGAAGGATGTCCGCACCCGGTCTGGTGCACCGACATGGTTCACCAGGACCTGACCAGCGGCTTCCCGCTGTTCAACATGCTCCAGCACTGGAACGGCGGGCTGGCGTGGCACCCCATCGACCTGGCCAGTCCGGTGTTCGAGATTCCCACCTGCGCCGGCCTGAAGTTCACCGCCATCCCCCTGCGCAGCAGTGCGCCGCCGTACTCGCCGCATCGCGGCAACCCGCATCCGGGCGACAACATCGGCCTGTTCATCGAGGACCTGGCGAGCGGCGGCAGCCTGTTCTACGCCCCGGGCCTGGGCCAGGTGGATGAGACACTGCTCGGCTGGATGCGCCGCGCCGACTGCCTGCTGGTCGACGGCACGCTGTGGCGCGATGACGAAATGCGCCATTGCGAGGTCGGCGACAAGCTCGGCAGCGAGATGGGCCACCTGCCACAGAGCGGCCCGGGCGGCATGATCGAAGTGCTCGACGGCATTTCGGGCCCGCGCAAGGTGCTCATTCACATCAACAACACCAACCCGATCCTCGACGTCGATTCCCGCGAGCGCGCTGAACTGGGCCGCCACGGCATCGAAGTGGCCTGGGACGGCATGGGCATCGAGCTGTAGGGTGCGCCGTGCGCACCACGAACCAATTACGGTGCGCACGGCGCACCCTACGAGGACATCGAGCATGAGCCAGACCGCCATGACTCCCGCCGAATTCGAGCAGGCCCTGCGCGCCAAGGGTGACTGCTACCACATCCACCACCCGTACCACCGCGCCATGTATGAAGGCCGTGCGAGCCGCGAGCAGATCCAGGGCTGGGTGGCCAACCGCTTCTACTACCAGGTGTGCATCCCGCTGAAGGACGCCGCCATCCTGGCCAACTGCCCGGACCGCGATACCCGCCGCGAATGGATCCAGCGCATCCAGGACCACGATGGCGCGCCCGGCGAGGAAGGTGGCATCGAGGCCTGGCTGCGCCTGGCCGAGGCGGTGGGCCTCGACCGCGAGCAGGTGCTGTCCCAGGAGCTGGTGTTGCCGGGGGTGCGTTTCGCGGTGGACGCCTATGTGAATTTCGCCCGTCGCGCGAGCTGGCAGGAAGCGGCCAGCAGTTCGCTGACCGAGCTGTTCGCCCCGCAGATCCACCAGTCGCGGCTGGACAGCTGGCCGCAGCACTATCCCTGGATCGATCCGACTGGCTACGACTACTTCCGCAAGCGCCTGAAGGAGGCGCGCCGCGACGTCGAGCACGGCCTGCGCATCACCCTCGAGCACTACCGCACCTGGGAGGCTCAGCAACGCATGCTGGAGATCCTGCAATTCAAGCTGGACGTGCTCTGGAGCATGCTCGATGCGATGAGCATGGCCTACGAACTGGACCGTCCGCCTTACCACACGGTGACCCGTGAGCGGGTCTGGCATCGGGGGATTGCCCTATGAGCGACTTCGACCTGAAGCAGGTGCCCAACCTGCGTCGTGGCTTCCGTCTGCAATGGGAGCCGACCCAGGGCTGCCATGTGTTGCTCTATCCCGAAGGGATGGTGCGGCTGAATGAGAGCGCGGGGGAAATCCTGCGCCTGGTGGATGGTCAGCGATCGGTGGCGCAGATCATCTTTGATCTGCGTCGCCGTTTCCCTGATGTTCCCGGCCTGAACGAAGATATTCTGGCGTTCATCGAGGTGGCTCATGCCCAGTTCTGGTTGCAACTCGAAGCCTGAAACCCAGCCGGGGCCGCCGTTCTGGCTGCTGGCCGAGCTGACCTACCGCTGCCCCTTGCAGTGCCCGTACTGCTCCAATCCGCTGGACTTCGCCCAGCAGGGCGAAGAGCTGACGACGGCCCAGTGGATCGAGGTGTTCCGCCAGGGCCGTGAGCTGGGCGCGGCGCAACTCGGCTTCTCCGGCGGCGAGCCGCTGGTGCGCCAGGACCTGGAAGAGTTGATCCACGCCGCGCGGGAGCTGGGCTACTACACCAACCTGATCACCTCCGGCATCGGCCTCACTGAGGCGCGCATTGCCGCCTTCAAGGACGCCGGGCTGGACCATATCCAGGTCAGCTTCCAGGCCGCCGACGAGGAGGTGAATAACCTGCTGGCCGGCTCGCGCAAGGCCTTTACGCAGAAGCTGGCGATGGCCCGCGCGGTGAAGGCGCAGGGCTACCCGATGGTGCTGAACTTCGTCACCCACCGGCACAACATCGACAGCATCGAGCGGATCATCGAACTGTGCCTGGAGCTGGAGGCGGACTTCGTCGAACTCGCCACCTGCCAGTTCTACGGCTGGGCCGAGCTGAACCGCGCCGGGTTGCTGCCGACCCGCGCCCAGCTGGAACGGGCCGAGCGCATCACCAATGAGTACCGGGACAAGCTCGCCGCCGAGAAGCACCCGTGCAAGCTGATCTTCGTCACCCCGGACTACTACGAGGAACGCCCCAAGGCCTGCATGAACGGCTGGGGCAGCCTGTTCCTCGACATCACCCCGGACGGCACCGCGCTGCCGTGCCACAGCGCCCGCCAGTTGCCGGTGCAGTTCCCCAACGTGAAGGAGCACGATCTCAGGCATATCTGGTACGAGTCCTTCGGTTTCAACCGTTTCCGTGGCTATGACTGGATGCCCGAGCCGTGCCGCTCCTGCGACGAGAAGGAAAAGGACTTCGGCGGTTGCCGCTGCCAGGCCTTCCTGCTCACCGGCGACGCCAGCAACGCCGACCCGGTCTGCGCCAAGTCGGCACACCACGGCCAGATACTGGCGGCCCGGGAAGAAGCGGAGCATGCTCCTCGCACCCTGGAGCAACTGACCTATCGCAATGAGCGCACCTCCAAGATCATCTGCCGCGGCTGAGATTCGCCCCTTTGGTTTTTGGGACAGCGACTGGAGCGCTGAGAACGCGGTAGCGGCAAGCCGCGATTTCGCCGAACTGCGCTGTGGCGTGGCCGGCCTGTTCTGGAGCCTGTTCGACCCCGCCGATGGCCGCACTACCCTGTGGCGCTGGCAGGGTGGGACAGCACGTTGCCTGACGCCAGACGGCTTCTCCCTGCGTAGCCGGGTTTATGAGTACGGCGGCGGTGCGTTTTGCCTGTTCGACGAGGGCGTTGCATTCGTCAACGAATCCGACCAGCAGCTCTATTTCCAGTCATTGTCTGCTCTGCCGCGCGGCTTGACTGTCGATCCCCGGCGCCGCTACGGCGACCTCCAGCCATCAGGCCATTCAGTGCTGGCGGTGGAGGAAGAGCAGGGGACGCATCGCCTGGTGGAGATCAGCCTGGCAGGCTCGCGTCAGGTATTGGCCGAGGGCGCTGATTTTTACGCTGCCCCGCGCATCAGCCCGGACGGCCAGTCCCTCGCGTGGATCGAGTGGAGTCGCCCAGCGCAACCCTGGACGGAAACGCGGCTTTGCCTGCGCCGCCGCCAGGACAATGGTTGGGGCATGGTTGAAACGCTCGCTGGGGGGGAAGGCGGTGAGTCCCTGCAGCAGCCACGCTTCGATGACGAAGGCCGTCTCTACTGCCTGAGTGACCGTAATGGCTGGTGGCAGCCGTGGCGGCTCGACGCCCACGGCTTCCGGGCAATGCCCGCGGTGTTGGCGGACCATGCGCCGGCACCATGGCAGCTGGGCGCCTGCAGCTATTTGCCAGATGTTGGGTTGCGGAGCTGGCTGGTCGATGGGCAGGGTTATCTGGCCGCCGGCGATGGCCTGCCATTGGTGCCCGACTACAGCCGTTTCCGTCAGTTGGCGGCGGATGACAGGCACTACTACTGCATCGCCGCCGGGTCTCAGAGCGCCAGTGCCGTGTTGGCTATCGACCGCGCAAGTGGTTCGCGGCAGGTCCTGGCTGGCGGAGGTTCGGGATTGCCGGCCGCGGGTATTTCCCGCCCGCAGCCGCTGCGGTTTGCCGCAGCGGCGGGGGAGTGGGCCCATGCATTCTTCTATCCGCCGTGCAACGAGCACTTCCAACCTCCAGGAAGTCAGCTCCCGCCGTTGCTGGTGTTCTGCCACGGCGGGCCCACTTCCGCCTGCCAGCCGGTGCTCGATCCGCGCATCCAGTTCTGGACCCAGCGTGGTTTTGCCGTGGCAGACCTGGATTACCGCGGCAGCAGCGGCTATGGCCGCGCCTACCGGCAGCGCCTGGCAAATGGCTGGGGCGAGCTGGATGTCGATGACGCGAAGGCGCTGCTGGCCCATCTTTCCAGCCAGGGGCTGGTGGATCGCGACAGGGCTTTCATTCGGGGCTCCAGCGCTGGTGGCTTTACCACGCTGCTGGCATTGGTCGGGGAAACACCTTTCCGAGGCGGCGCCAGCTACTACGGTGTGAGCGACCCACTGGTATTGCGCCAGAAGACTCACAAGTTCGAGGCCGATTACCTGGATTGGCTGATCGGCGATCCTGAACAGGACGCTGAGCGCTACCGGCAGCGTACGCCGGTGTTACGGGCGGGCGAGATCGGTGCGCCAGTAATCTTCTTCCAGGGCGGACAGGACGCGGTGGTGGTTCCGGAGCAGACCGCCAGCATGGTCGCGGCGCTGCAAGCGGCCGGACGGCAGGTGGAGTGCCATGTCTATCCCGAAGAGCGTCACGGCTTTCGAAAGGCCGCCAACCTGTCCCACGCGCTGGAGGCGGAGCTGGCGTTCTATCTGCGGCTACTGAATGCTTGAGAGACGGCAACCTTGTGGGCGGGATTTCAATCGCCAAGCAGACCGCAGGTCTGCCCAACGAGCCTCCTGGGGGCACTTCATTGCCCTTGGTGAATGAATTCGCCTACACAACGGTAAGATCCCACCTCCGGCAGTATGGGGAAGCCATCCAAGGTCGGATTGTAATGCGCCGCGATTCCAGTACGCTGAATCCTACTCACCCGATAACTACAAGAAAGAGCCGTTTGATGCGTCACGATATCAGCTCGCTTCGCAAGTTCGTTTCTCCCGAGATCATTTTCGGCGCCGGTTGCCGGCACAATGTCGGCAATTACGCCAGTACCTTCGGCGCGCGCAAGGTGCTGGTGGTGTCCGACCCCGGCGTACAAGCCGCTGGCTGGGTCGCCGATGTGGAGGCCAGCCTCCAGGCGCAGGGCATCGATCATTGCCTCTACACCCAGGTATCGCCCAACCCCCGCGTGGAGGAGGTGATGGAAGGGGCCGACTACTACCGCACCATGGGTTGCAACGTGATTGTCGCCGTGGGCGGGGGCAGCCCCATGGATTGCGCCAAGGGCATTGGCATCGTGGTCGCCCATGGGCGCAGCATCCTCGAGTTCGAAGGGGTGGACACCCTGACCGTGCCCAGTCCCCCGCTTATCCTGATCCCGACCACCGCCGGCACCTCGGCCGACGTTTCGCAGTTCGTGATCATTTCCAACCAGCAGGAACGGATGAAGTTCTCCATCGTCAGCAAGGCGGTAGTGCCCGACGTGTCGCTGATCGACCCGGAAACGACCCTGAGCATGGACCCGTTCCTCTCTGCCTGTACCGGCATCGACGCCCTGGTTCATGCCATCGAGGCCTTCGTTTCCACGGGGCACGGCCCGCTCACCGACCCCCACGCGCTGGAAGCCATGCGCCTGATCAACGGCAACCTGGTGGCGATGATCGCCAATCCCCAGGACATCGCCCTGCGCGAGAAGATCATGCTCGGTAGCATGCAGGCCGGGCTGGCCTTCTCCAACGCGATCCTCGGCGCCGTGCATGCCATGTCCCACAGCTTGGGTGGCTTCCTCGACCTGCCACACGGCTTGTGCAACGCGGTGCTGGTCGAGCACGTGGTGGCCTTCAACTACAGTGCTGCGCCGGAACGCTTCAAGGTGATCGCCGAGACTTTCGGCATCGATTGCCGTGGCCTGACCCACAATCAGGTGCGCCAGCGCCTGGTGGAGCACCTGGTGACCCTGAAGCGCGCGGTGGGCTTCCATGAGACCCTCGGCCTGCAAGGTGTTGGCACTTCGGACATTCCGTTCCTTTCGCGCCACGCCATGCACGACCCTTGCATCCTCACCAACCCGCGCGAATCCAGCCAGCGGGATGTCGAGGTGGTGTATGCCGAGGCCCTCTGACGACCCACGCGAGGCGTTGACCGGGCTGCTAGGCCTGGGCAGTCACTCCGCGCGCAAGAGTCATTACCCAGAACTGCTGGCACGCCTGGAGGAGCTGGAAGCCGAGCGCAACCGCTACCAGACCCTCAATGACGAACTGGAGCAACGCGTGCTGGACCGCACCCGCGAACTCCAGGCGCTGAACGAGCAGTTGCGCGAGGCACGGGACGCGGCCGAAGCGGCCAACCTGAGCAAGGACAAGTACCTGGCCGCTGCCAGCCACGATCTGCTGCAACCGCTGAACGCTGCGCGCTTGCTGGTTTCCACCCTGCGCGAGCGCGACCTGCCGGCGTCCGAGCATCAGCTGGTGGAGCGCACCCACCAGGCGCTGGAAGGGGCTGAGGACCTGCTGACCGACCTGCTGGATATTTCCAAGCTGGACCAGGCCGCGATCAAGCCGGATGTGGATGTCTATCGACTGGACGAGGTGCTGGGCCCGTTGGCCTCGGAGTTCGAGAGCGTTGCCGAAGCCGCCGGGCTGGGGTTGCGCGTGCGCATTCCGCGCCTGTGCATCAGCACGGACTTTCGCCTGCTGACGCGTATCCTGCGCAACTTCCTCAGTAATGCCTGCCGCTACACAGTGCGCGGACGCGTCCTGATGGGCGCCCGTCGCCGTGGTGACCATTTGCGCCTGGAGGTCTGGGACAGTGGTCGCGGCATTCCGGAGGACAAACTGCAGGCGATCTTCCTGGAGTTCAATCAGCTGGACGTCGGTCGTGCAGCGGAACGCAAGGGCGTGGGCCTGGGCCTGGCGATAGTCGATCGGATTGCCAGCATGTTGGCGTATCGGGTTGAGGTGAAGTCGCACTTGGGGCGAGGCTCGGTGTTCAGTATTGAAGTGCCACTGGCCAGGTCGCAACCCGAGGCGAGAGCCCTCGGGGAGCCACGTTCCGT
This sequence comes from Pseudomonas sp. DY-1, assembly GCF_003626975.1. Taxonomy (NCBI): domain Bacteria; kingdom Pseudomonadati; phylum Pseudomonadota; class Gammaproteobacteria; order Pseudomonadales; family Pseudomonadaceae; genus Pseudomonas; species Pseudomonas sp. DY-1. The sequence continues at coordinate 1,101,784 of NZ_CP032616.1, forward strand.
AACCGGCGATCCACTGCCCGGCCAGCGCCTGTTGGTGGTGGATAACGAACCCGACATTCTCGAAAGCATGTCGGCGCTGCTGGGGCAGTGGGGGTGCGAAGTGATGACCGCCACTGACCTGGCCACCGCCCAGCAAGTGCTGGAAGATCAGGCGCCGGACCTGATCCTGGTCGACTATCACCTCGACCACGGCATGGTCGGTTGCGATGTGATCCTGGCCCTTCGCCAGCGTTTCGAGCGGCAGGTCCCGGCGGTGATCATCACCGCTGACCGTAGCGACCAGTGCCGCCGCAAACTGCAGAAGCTCGGTGTGCCGCTGCTGAACAAACCGGTCAAGCCGGGCAAGCTGAGGGCGGTGATCAGCCAACTGATCGGCAATGCGGGCTGACGTGGTGGTGTATCCACCGAGTCCGTTGATCCACCTTTTTCGGCCAGAGGTGCTCGACGGTCTGTAAAAAAGCGGTGGATCAGATTCCGTGTGCTTGAATCAACCTTACCGGCGTAGCCACGCAACGAGTCCGATGAGACGCGATCATGATGATCGATCTTCGTCCGCTCCTGCGTTGAAGCCGCGCCCCGCGACAGCCCCTCGCCGAATGCCAACGATCGGCAGGGCAGACAACGCGCTCCCCGGAGTTCGCTGAGCAACCTGAGGCTACGGCCTCGAGCAGCAGGGGGTCAGATGATGCTTCTTATGCTGGACTGGGCGGCAACACAGGCTCGCCCGCGCTGGGGAAACTGCTGCGACGCCTGTGCGCAGCACAAGGTGGGCCCTGACTCTTCCAGGTTTCCCGCTCGTCCTTTCTCTGAATCGAGCGGCAGCTAGATGACCCGGCCGGCGGCAAGGTCGCGCTGGCAGTTCCTGAGTCTGGTGATGCCGTACTGGAACTCCAACGGGAAATGGAAGGCGCGCGGCTACACCCTGGCGTTGCTTGTGCTCACCCTGGCCCAGGTCGCATTGGTGATCTGCCTGAACTACTGGAACCGGGCGCTGTTCGACGCGCTGGAGGCCAGGTCGCTGAATCGCCTGATGGTCCAGATCGGTACCTTCGTGGTGATCCTGCTGCTGACCGTGGGCGTCACTGCGCTGCACATGCGGGTCAAGCGCTGGCTTCAGCTGGACTGGCGCAAATGGCTGACGGCCAGGGTTCTCGACAAGTGGATGGCGCACGGACATCACTACCAACTGCAATTGACCGAAGGGGAGCATGACAATCCAGACGGTCGCATCGCCGAAGACATTCACGTCTTTACCGAGAGCTCGATTTCCCTGACTCACTCGCTGGTTTACTCGCTGCTGATCTTCGGCAGCTTCGCCGACATCCTGCTGACGGTCACCGGCAGTGCCAACTTTCCCGGAACCGCGTTGATGGTGCCCGGCTACATGGTGATTCTGGCCGTCGCCTACGCCGGCGCCGGTACGATCTTCGGCATGCTCCTCGGCCGCCCGCTGATCAGGGCGACCAACAGGTTGCAGTCCGCGGAGGCTGATTTCCGCTTTGGCTTGGCTCACGCCCGGGAAAGCTCCGAGTCCATCGCGCTGATGCAAGGGGAAGCGGCCGAGCGCCAGCAATCTTCAGTGCATTTCGCCGAACTGGGTCAACGCTGGTATCGCCAGACCCGCGCCTATCTTGGAATCGTGTCGTTTTCCTCGGGCTACGGCGTGCTCTTGCCGGTATTCCCGATCCTGATCATGGCGCCCCAGTACGTCGCCGGAAGCATGACGTTGGGGGTGCTGATGCAGGCGGCGCAGGCATTCCAGCAGCTGACTTCGGCGCTGTCCTGGCCAATCGACAATCTTGCGGAACTGGCTCGATGCCGGGCATCGGCGGATCGCGTGATGAGCCTCTACAGCGACCTGGTGAGCCTGGAAGAGCAGGGCAACGAAGCGCAGGCGCACCGGATCAATCTGGCGCAGTCGCCGAAGACGGAAATGGTGCTGCGTGACCTGTGCATTTCCAACCCTGACGGACAGGTGCTGATCGAGGGGCTCAACGTCGTGATCCAGCGGGGAGAACGGGTGCTGATATCCGGCGATCCGACGATCACCATCGGCCTGTTCAAGGTCATGGCCGGCTTGTGGCCATGGGGGCATGGCGAGGTCTGGCTGCCGGCGGGGCCGGCCATGTGCTTCTTGCCGCAGCGCCCCTTCCTGCCCGTTGGAAGTCTGCGTGCGGCGCTCTGCTATCCGCATCCGGCCGAAACCTACGCCGTCAGCGCAATGCGCGCTGCCCTTGAATGCGCGGGGATCGCCTGGCTGGCAAAGCGCCTCGAAGACGTCGAGAACTGGCAGAGCGTGCTACCACTGCGCGCCCAGCAGCGATTGGGTATCGCCCGGCTGATCCTGCATCAGCCCGCCTGGGTGTTCATCGAGGAGGCCACCAGTGCCTTCGAGCCCCAGGGCGAGGAATACCTGATGGACATGCTGCATCGCGAACTGCCGGATACGACGTTGCTGGCCATCAGCTTCCAGGCCGGCCTGGAGCGCAACTACCAGCGCAAGTTGCTGCTCAATCACCTGCCGAACGACGCGGTGGTCGGCTATGGCACACCGCTGCGTGCACTACGAAAAAACTGACGGTAACCAACCGCGCTGGACGCATTCACGGAAGCACCAGGCCGGTGTGGTTTCCGTCTTGTAGCTCCAGAAGAACCAGCCTAGGTATTTTTCGAAGGTCAGTAGCTGGGCGGCGGCGTAGCCCCGATAGGCTACGTCCTGCTGGAAGCGGTCCATGTGCTCCAGCGCGTGGTTGAACGGCCCTTCGGCCCAGAGCGAAACCACTTTCAAGTCGAGCCCCAGGCTCCACTCGCCGCAGTACGCCGGAATGCCCAGCTGCTGGATGATCGCATCGGCTTCGGATTTCCACTGGCCGCTGGCCTTGTGCACATGGGTGTAGATGTCGCTGTCGATGTCGCCGCGCTCGAAACACTGGTAGCGGTGGATGTCGAAGACCACGTTGGCGAATTCCGGTGCCTGCATGAATCCCAGGTACTGCTCGAAGGGGCGGAAACCGTCGTGGAAGACCACGCTGACCTTATCCGCGCTGCAATGCCGGCGAATACGCTGGTACGCGTCGACGTTGTAGCCCTTGAGGTAATCGGTCGGCACATCCCAGCGCGGTTCGTTGAGGACTTCGATGGCATGCAGGGCCGGATGGTCGTGATAACGCTCGGCCAGGCGCTCCAGCACGCTCAGCGAATGGGCGCGGTACTCGTCCTGGGTGTGCCATTCGCAGATGTCCTTGATACCGCCATTGTCGAAGCCGTTCTGGCAGCCAGGGGCGGCATGCAGGTCAAGCACGATTCGCAGGCCGAATTCATCAGCCCAGGCGAAGGCCCGGTCAAGCACCTCGATGCCGCCTACGACGAAGGGGTGGCGGATTTCACCGTACTTGGAGTGGTAGGGGTAATCGGGCCCGAATATCCAGTGGCCGAGGGGGATTCGTACAGCATTGATGCCGTGCTCGTGCAGCCAGGCGAAGTCATCGCGGGTAACGAATGTTTCCCAGTGCCGCTTCAGTCTCTCCGGAGCTCGTGCGCCCATTTCGGCGCACCAGGTCGTTTCGTCGGTAGCCTCCAGCCCTTCGAACAGGCTGGGGGTCATCCATTTCTCCAGAACCAGCCAACCGCCCAGATTCACTCCGCGCAGTTTCTGGTGGGGATTGGCCTGAACGGAATTCTGCTGCGCCATGACTGCACTCCTTTGAACGGCAGGAACCGAGCTTCTGGAATTCTTGCGAATCGCCCTTGCAAGCCTAGGTCATGAGCGGGAGGCCGCCAGGCCCATTGGTGACGACAGCAAGGCGCACCCTGTCGGGAAGGCGCCTTAGCTGATCGTCTCGTAGGGCAGGCCGACGTAGTTTTCCGCGATGGTCTTGCGGCCCGCTTCGGAACCGACGTAGTAGTCCAGTTCGGTCTGCTGCATGCGGCGGCCGAAGGCGTCGGTTTCCGGGAAACGATGCAGCAGGGAAGTCATCCACCAGGAGAAACGCTCAGCCTTCCAGATGCGCCGCAGGCAGATGGCCGAATACTGCTCCAGCAGGTCAGTGCGGCCCTCGCCATAGACCTTCACCAGGATGCGGAACAGGGTGTTCACGTCGCTGGCCGCCAGGTTCAGGCCCTTGGCACCGGTGGGAGGAACGATGTGGGCGGCATCGCCGAGCAGGAACAGGTGGCCGTACTGCATGGGTTCCACCACGAAGCTGCGCAGCGGGGCGATGCTCTTCTCGATGGAAGGCCCGGTGACCAGTTTCGCCGCGGTCTGCTCGGGTAGACGGCTCTTCAACTCGTCCCAGAAGCGCTCGTCGCTCCAGTCTTCGACCTTTTCCTCGGCAGACACCTGCACGTAGTAGCGGGTGCGGGTGGGCGAACGCATGCTGCACAGGGCGAAGCCGCGTTCATGGTTGGCGTAGATCAGCTCGTCATGCACCGGCGGGGTATCGGCCAGCACACCCAGCCAACCGAAGGGATAGACGCGTTCGAACTCCTTGAGCACGCCAGCGGGAATGGATTTGCGCGATACGCCGTGGAAACCGTCGCACCCGGCGATGTAGTCGCAGTCAAGGCGTACGGTTTGGCCGTCCTGCTCGAAGGTGACGCAGGGTGCGGCGGACTTCAGGTCATGGGGCAGGACGTTGGCAGCATTGTAGAAACTGCGCGCACCGCAGGCTTGGCGGGCTTCCATCAGGTCACGGGTGACCTCGGTCTGGCCGTAGATCATCACGCTCTTGCCGCCGGTGAGGCTCTTGAGATCGATGTGTTCGCGACGACCGTCGAAGGCCAGCTCGAAGCCGTCATGCACCAGGCCATCACGGTCCATACGCTCATTGACACCCGCTTCGCGCAGCAGATCGACCATGCCCTGTTCCAGCACACCGGCGCGGATGCGGCCGAGGACATAGTCCGGGCTCTGGCGTTCGATAATGACGTTGTCGATACCGGCGTTGTGCAGCAACTGGCCGAGGAGAAGGCCGGAGGGGCCGGCGCCGATGATGGCGACCTGAGTCTTCATTGTTGTTGTCCTCTCGAAGGGTTCCGGGGGGCCGGCGCAACGCAGTCGCGGCTCACCTCGTGTTGTGGTTGGCCTGTATTTTTTGTGGATGAGCATCCGCTTTGAAGGCAATATCCAACGGCATTCCTGGATTTTTCGTGGATTCATGTCGTTGGAGGTTCGATGATCGAACAGACCCATTCCCCCGTACCGGTCTTCAAGCTCTATGGCGAGACGTCCGCCTGGCCGACGCCGGACTTGATCCACTGGGAGTCGATCGAGTCGCGCAGCCGCCTGCACGAATGGGAGATCAAGCCGCACCAGCATGGCGACCTGGTGCAATTGCTCTATGTGCGTTCTGGCCGTGCGGAGTTGGAAGTGGAGGGGCAGGTGAACCGGGTCGACTGCGCTTCGCTGCAGGTGGTGCCGGCCCTCTGCGTACACGGTTTCCGCTTTTCCAATGACGTCGATGGCCACGTGCTGACCCTCGCGCTGCCACTGGTGGAGCAGGTGGCGGGGCTGCTCGACAGCAATGCGTTGCTGACTCCGGCCTGCTTCGCCGCCGGCGACAGCCAGCCCTACCTGGACACCTTGTTCGAAGCCATCAGCCGCGAATACGCCCAACACGCGCCGGGACGGGAGCTGATGCTGCAGTCGTTGATCAGTGTGCTGCTGGTGTGGATCGGCCGCTGCTCATTGGCCCGGTCCCAGTCAGAAGCTCAATATCAGGACCGGGGGCGGCTGCACTTGCAGGAGTTCACCCGGTTGTTGGAGAAACACTTCCGCGAGCATCTGCCCATTGAGCATTACGCGCAGCGCCTGGGGATCAGCGCTGCCCACCTGAATGCCCTGTGCCGGCGCCTGGCCGGACAGTCCGCGCTGCAGATGATCAACCAGCGGCTGTTGCTGGAGGCCAAGCGCTGCCTGGTGTACACGGCGATGACCATCATCCAGGTGTCGGACAGCCTGGGATTCTCCGAGCCGGCTTACTTCTCCCGATTCTTCAAGCGCGGAACGGGGCAGTCGCCGAAGGAATTCCGCATTTCCCGTTGAAGCTTTTTGTAGGAGCGAGCTTGCTCGCGAAAGGCTCTTCTCTGGGCTGTTCGCGAGCAAGCTCGCTCCTACGGATATGGGGCGCCGGGGCATTTCAACCCTGGTACCGCCGCGCTATCAGGTGATCGATGGACAACACCCCCGGCCCCTGGCTGACCAACAACAACAGGCTGGCGGCCCAGACGCCGTGGGTAGGGTAGGCGTCGGGATAGACGAAGGTCTGGATCACCAGGGTCATGCCCAGCAAGGCCAGGGCGGAAAAGCGCGTGGCCAGACCGAGCAAAATCAACAGAGGGAAAAAGTGCTCCGCGAATGCCGCCATGTGGGCAGCCAGTTCAGGTGAGAGAAAGGGCAGGTGGTACTCGTCGGTGAACAGTGGCACTGCGGATGCGGAGAGATGCGGGATGCCCAGCTCGAAGGTGCCGTCCACCAGGTCGATAACCAGGCCCTCTATCTTGGTCTGCCCGGATTTCCAGAAGATCGCGGCAATGGAGAAGCGCGCGACGAAGGCCACAAGGCTGTAGGGAATTCGCTTGCACAGTTCGATGGCCTGGACTACCAGCTTGGCCGGCAGGTGGCTGTAGTGGATCTGGATGGTGGCGTTCATGGCATCTGACTCCCGCAGTGGAGGGTGAACCGCGTAATGGCTCCGCCTGCCAGCAGGCAGGCGAGGGTGGAACCGAGGTCGAAATCGGTGTCGACGGTCAGCGCGGCGCCCACGGCCGAACCGAGTGGGCTGCCCGCGCGCAGGGCCTGGATGAAGACCGTTGCACCGGAGCTGATACGGCTGACTTCCACCTCCAGGCCATTGCGCAGTACCAGGGCGCATTCGGGCTGAGCGGGATCGACTGCAGTCAGTTCGAGCAAGCCCTGGTGGGCGGCCCAGAGCGAGGCGATGGCGAAGTCGGAGCCGATTACCGCCACCGACGGGTGCAGCCAGAGTTGCATGCCGGGCAGGAGCTGCGGATCGGCCAGGACGGCGGCAAGGCCGGCGCTGTCCAGCGGTGGCAGGTCAGCGGCGTGGTAGGCATGCACCTGGGCCAATTCCAGCCGTGCCACGTCAGCGAGGTAAGGCAGTCCGGCAGCCGGTGGGAAAGTTGCGATGAAGGCGGGAAAATCCTCGCCGTAGTAAGCCAGCAGGGGGGAGCGCGGTGGCGCAGCTTGTACATGCAGGCGCGCCATCCCGGTAAAGAACTCGTTCCCCACCAGTTGCTTCACCACCGGGAATGTGTCCGCCAGCGCGTTGATCAGCGAGGCCAGAACGTTGTTTCGATAAACCGCGAAACGCCGCATCGGATCGGAGCCGTTCCATGTTGCAAGGCCGGGCGGACAGTCTGGATCAGGAGCGAGCAGCGCAGTGGCGAAGGCATCGACGTTCATGCCGTCTGCTCCTGTCTCAGCCGCTGCTCGGCACGATCGGCCTCGCGGACCAGAACGTCCAGGGCGGGAATGTCGTTATCCCGCTCGATCAGCGTCGGCAACGGGCCGAGACGCTCCAGGGTTTCGTCATAGAGGGCCCAGACTGCGTCATCTACCGCCGATCCATGATGGTCGATCAGCAGGCGCGCACCGGCGGCATCGCAATCCTCGGCGAATCCCGCCAAGTGGATTTCGCCAACCGCATGCAAGGGCAGGGCATTCAGGTAGGTGCGCACATCGCGGTTGTGGTTGATGCACGACACGTAGGCATTGTTCAGGTCCAGCAGCAGGCCGCAGCCCGTGCGTTTCACGACCTCGCTGATGAACTCGGCTTCTTCCAGACTGGAGTCGCTGAACTCCAGGTAGGTAGCCGGGTTCTCCAGCAGCATCGGTCGTTGCAGATGGTCCTGGACCTGGTCGATGTGCGCGCAGACTCTTGCCAGGCTGTCCTGGTCGTAGGTCAGTGGCAGCAAGTCGTTGAGAAAGTAGTCGCCATGGGTCGACCAGGCGAGGTGCTCGGAGAATGACGCTGGTTCATAGCGCCGGAGCAGCGTGGCCAGGCGATCGAGATGGGCCGTGTCGAGGGGCTGGCTGGCGCCGATGGACAGGCCGACACCGTGGATGGAGAGGGGGTAATCCTCTCGGATCAACCCCAGGTAATGGTGGAAAGGGCCGCCTTCCACCATGTAGTTCTCTGCGTGGATTTCAACGAAGCCGAGGGCCGGGCGGGCATCGAGCAAGTCCCGGTGGTGCTGGGACTTCAGCCCGATTCCGGCCCGCGCCGGCAATCGACCGGCAAGAGCCAGGAGCAGTGAGCACGGAGTCATGGCGCGAGCTCCTGCCGGTTATGGTCAGCTCTTTTTCTCTTCCTTGAAGGCTTGCAGCTGGCCATGTCCGGTGGGCGAAGTGGGGGACGCGGTCTTCTCGCAGGTGCCTGCCGGGACGTACTTCCAGGCGTTGCCCTGGTAGTCCATCTTCGCGGTACCTGCGCAGGAAGTGCCGGCGCCGGCAGCGCAGTCGTTCTTGCCTTTCATGGAGACGCCGAAGCACTTCTCGTTGTCGGCGGCCTGGGCGCTCACAGGCGCCATGGCCAGGCCAAGAGCGGTGCTCAGGGCAAGGGCGAGGCCGGTTGCGGATACGACACTGGCAGTCGGGGTTTTCATGGTTGTTCTCTCCGTTTCTGATGGGTCGATCGGGGCGTAGTGCCCAAGGGGGGCGGGGCATTCCCGGTTGCCCGGGCGCTGGAAGCTCCGCCTTCGAAACAGGAGACAGGGAGCGAGAATCGGCGTTACATCCCAGGATAGGTTTTTTCGTCAGTCGTTTCCCAGGCGGCGTAACGCACCCGTCGTCAGGCGGGTGCGGTTGCGCGCTGATAGGCCGTCGCCACCATCGCTGTATCGACATGGTTGATGGTAGCGATGATGCGCTCGGCGTCACATAGGGCCGGTGCCATGGTCCAGCGGTTGGTGCGGTCGTTGCCGATACGGAGCATGCCGATATGGCTGGTGAGATCGTCGTCCACCTCAGGCACGGGATCGTAAAAACCCAGGCCGTAGCGTAGGCGACGGATATCCGCTTCCTTGCCGGTGAGGAACAGCCAGCCGGGGCGTGCACCCTGGCGTTCGGCGTAGTCCTTGAGGACCTCGGTGGTGTCCAGCGCAGGCTGCAGGCTGATGGAGTAGAGGAATACGTCGCGGCCCAGGCGTTCGCCGAGCAGGGACTGGAGCCTGCGCAGGTTGGCGATCATCGCCGGGCAGCTGCCTTCGCATTGGACGTACATCATGTTGATCGCCACCACTTTGCCGCGCACCAGGTCGCTGTAGAAACGAAACTGGCGGCCGTCATGGGCTTGCACGGGAACATCAGGGAAGCGGCTTTCGGCCTGGCGCGTCGTTGATGGTGACTTCGGCGCAAGGCCGTAACCCAGGGTGCCGCCAACGGCGGCCAGACCCAGCCCGCCGATTACCATGCGTCGAGTGTTCATGCGCGGCCTCCCGGAAGCGGCGCTTGATTGCGCGCCATGCCGCTGCCGCTGTTGGGCGACGGCCCGCTGGTGTCCAGTTCGATATCCCAGCGAGCCATCATGGCGTGGTCTTCGTGGATCAGGTTGTGGCAATGAATGGGGTACTTGCCGAGGAAGTCACGAAAGCGCAGGAATACCCGTACCGTCATATCCTCACCAATCACGAAGACATCCTTGCGTCCCTGTTCGTGGAGCGGTACCGGCACGGCACGGCCGAGCACCGTCTTGCTGATGATGCGACCTTCCTCGAAGTGAATGTGGATGGGGTGGTCCCAACCATCCTCGGGGTTGACCAGCTCCCACACTTCGGCGCTGCCCTGGCGTATACGTGCGTTGACCTGGTTGGGGTCGAAGAAGCGCTCGTTGATGGACCACAAGCCCTTGTCGCGGTCGAACACCCAGCGTCGAATCGGTGCCGCGGCGATCTCCTCGGCAGTGAGTGGGCGCAGGTCGCGGAGCCGATCGGGCACCTGGCTGATATCGGCTTCGGGGGGCATGCGGTCGACGATGAGCTTGAGCACCCGCACACCGGGTTCGCGAACGTCCTTGGGCTGTCGGGTGTCTTCAGGCTTGTGCGTGAGGCGGTTGACCAGGTAGAGCTCGGTTCCCAGCGGGTAGACGGAGAAGTCCACCACGATGTCGCCGCGCTCCGCCACACCCAGGCGGACCCGCGTCTGGTTGCGCAGCGGTGCCGGAAGCAGGTTGCCGTCGTTGGCGATGTAGGTGAAGCGCTGGTCGCGGCCACGGCGATCCACCAGATAGAACTCGTAGAAGCGGCTCGGGCCACTGTTGAGCAGACGCAGGCGGTATTTGCGCGCGGCGACCCGGAGGACGGGTTCGATGATGCCGTTGACGGTGATCTTGTCGCCCAGCACGCCTTCCGGGCTGACCTGGTCCCAGAACAGGGTGCCGTTGGGCGCGAAGCGCTTGTCGCCAAAGTCCAGTGGATAGTCATACGGATGACTGGGAAGGCGCAGCGCCGATGGGTTGGGATCGTGCTCGTCGCCGGAATCGACGTCATCGAACAACAGGTAGAAACCGAGCAGGCCCTTGTAGACGTTTGGCGCGGTGAAATCCATGGTGTGGTCGTGATAGAAGAGCGTGCCCAGGGCCTCGCGCGGGTCGCCGATACCATTCTGGAACTCATCGAAGCCGGCGTAGATGTTGCCGTACAGGTGGTCGAGGAACTCCCCCGGAGCGGACAGCGTCGGACCTGCCTTTGTCGCGCTGTAGAAGTCACCGGGGAAACCGTCGCTTTCCGATCCGGTGTGGGCGTTGTGCAGGTGGGTGGCAATTTCCGGTGAACCGAATCCCTGGTGGTCGGGCGGCAAGCCATTGCGGATACGCACGACTATGGGCTCGCCGTAGCGCGCGAAGATCACCGGCCCTGGTGTCATCGGTTCCGCTTCGTTGCCCTGGAAGCCCCATATCGGCTGACGTGGGTAGGCGTCATTGAACAGCCATTCCGGGTTCTCCCGTGCCGACAGTTCGTAGGTGACCCTGAAGGCCAGTTCGGCCCAGCGCTGATGCGCCGCCCGGCCGGCCTCTCCGGCTGCGGCGTTGGCCCGCTCGGTGGGTGCGGGAGTCAGGAGCACGGGGGCCAGCGGGGTGATCCGTTCCGCCAGTTCGAGGGTCCAGGGAATGGTGGGCGGACTGGGCGGGATGACTGGAAGGACCTCTTCCTCTTCGTCGTCCTTGCCGAGGCTTCCCAGCGGGTGCCCGATGAGGGGGGCGGCCACTGCCGCTGAGGCTAACTTGAGGAAGGTTCTGCGGGAATCGGCGGACGTGAGTTGGATGGGGTAGGGCCTGTTCATGAGACGCCTCCTCCCCCAGGGGATTCTTGTTGCTCAGGGGCTGGAAATACCGATGTGCTTCGTGCCGTAAGGGAGTGTTGGGGGTTCCGTCATGCTTCTGGAATTCCAATGACGATATCACTATGAAATTGCTGTCAGTCAAAATAATGACAACTGGCTGGGCAGCCTTCGTGAACTGCGTTTCACTGCGCTTCGTCGCGTCTCTGGCCCTCCTGTCAAAGCCAGTATGGCGGCGTCTTGACTCCTGCCCCCCGGTTACGAAACTCAGGCGGCAGGGGCCGAAAAATATCGATACGCCAACAACCGCCCCTGAACCAGCAATCCTGGCAACGATGACAATTGCTTCGGCTAGGGGAGGCAGTCATGTGTCATTCAGTGGAAGTCAGTGGGCTCTTCACCGTCGAAGGATGTCGGCAACTCATCAATTACCCGGATGCCGATGCCGCATTGCCCATCCATGACCCACAACGTGGCGTGGTGTGGATTCCGTGGGGGCGTCGAAGCCAGGAATACGGAGAACTCCCGGCCACTGGCTGGCTACAGGGGGAGGGCTCGCTGCCGGAAGGCTGGGACCGCTTCAGCCCTGCCACGGTATTGGCGCGGGTGGCGCGCTTCATGGAGATGACCCACGACGGCGAACCCCGATGGTTCGATGTGGAAGACGGCAAATCGCTGCAGTGCTTGCTGCTGCGCCATGGTCACGAGCAGCGGGTGTACGTGGTCACCACTCAATCGCCGGATGAACTACACCGCAGTTGGCCGCTGACGCGTGGCTACAGGGGAAAAGCGCGAGTGGCGCTGCAATCGGCGTGACACCTTGGCCTCTGCTTGAGCTATCGCGAATCACCCGATCGTCATTGGCGCGATTTCAATGACGAAGTGGTCCACCACCCATTCTCTTTTTGTGAATACTTTCTTCTTGATTATTCGTTTTACGTGAATCGGTCGCTGCCTTAACGTCGCCGCATGATTGATCGCGAGCCCTGACCGGCTCTCACGTAGAACGAGGACAACATGACTCAGCCCGTCGCCATCTCCCGCAACCCTGCCACCGGCGAAGAAATTGCCCGTTATCCCTACCAGGATGCCGCCGCCCTGGAAGCCAGCCTGGCGTCTGCCCAGCGCGGGTTCGAGGTCTGGAGCCAGTCCAGCGTGGCAGAGCGCAGCGCGGCGCTGCTGCGCATGGCCAAGGCGCTGCGTGCCAACGCCGAAACCATGGCGCGGATGACCACCACTGAAATGGGCATGCCGATCAGCCAGTCCCGTGGCGAGATCGAGAAGTGCGCCAAGCTTTGCGAGTGGTACGCCGAGCATGGTCCCGCAATGGTGGCCGACGAGCCGACCCTGGTGGAGGACGACAAGGCTGTGGTCGCTTATCTGCCGTTGGGGCCGGTGCTGGCCGTGATGCCCTGGAACTTCCCCGTGTGGCAAGTGATGCGCGGCGCAGTGCCGATCATTTTCGGCGGCAACACGTATGTGCTCAAGCACGCACCCAACGTAATGGGCTGCGCTCGCCTGCTGGGCAACGCCTGGGCCGAGGCTGGCCTGCCGGAAGGTGTGTTCGAGGTGATCAATGTCGAGCCGCCGCTGGTCTCCGTGGCCATCGCCGACCCGCGCATTGCCATGGTGGCGGTGACAGGTAGCGTGGGCGCCGGTGCCGCCATCGCCTCCCAGGCCGGTGCGGCGCTGAAGAAGTGCGTGCTGGAGTTGGGCGGTTCCGATCCCTTCATCGTCCTGGCCGACGCCGACCTGGACCAGGCCGTGAAAGCCGCGGTCTCCAGCCGTTTCAACAATGCCGGGCAGGTGTGCATCGCGGCCAAGCGCATCATCCTCGAAGCGCCTATCGCCGAAGCCTTCACCGAGCGTTTCGTGGCGGCGGTCAAGGCGCTGCAGATCGGTGATCCGCAAGCCGATTCCACCTTCGTCGGCCCCATGGCCCGCTTCGACCTACGCGATGAACTCGATGGCCAGGTGCAGGCGACCCTGGCCGAGGGCGCGACCCTGCTGCTCGGTGGCCACAAGTTGGAAGGCGAAGGCAACTTCTACGCACCGACCATCCTGGCTGACGTGACCCCGGACATGACTGCATTCCGCAAGGAAATCTTCGGCCCTGTGGCGTCCCTGATCGTCGCCCGCGATGCCGAGCATGCGGTCGAGCTGGCCAACGACAGCGAGTTCGGCCTGGGTGGTGCGCTCTGGACTACCGATGCCGCAAAGGCGCAGAAGCTGGCCCGTCGTATCGTCAGCGGCGCCGTATTCATCAACGGCTTCACCGCCTCCGACCCGCGCGTGCCGATCGGTGGCGTGAAGAAAAGCGGTTACGGTCGCGAACTGTCCCACTTCGGCCTGCGCGAGTTCCTCAATGTGCAGACCATCTGGCGCGATCGTCGCTGACAGTTGGCGTTCAATGAGAAAGGGGCTGCCAAGTGCAGCCCCTTTCTCAATTTGTACGTGGGAAACTACATCCTTGGGTCGTGGTTTTCTGTAGGAGCGAGCTTGCTCGCGAAGGATCGTGCTCAAGCTGTTCGCAAGCAAGCTCGCTCCTGCCAGTCCTTAGTCCACAAAGGAGGTTATCCAACCTCCCTATGCAATCTGCTCCAGGATGTCCCGCACCCGATCCAGTGCCGGGTCGATGTCCAGGGTCTCGATGCCTCCGTAGCCGAGCATCAGGCCACTGCGCGGCGGCAGTTGGTAGGAGAAGGCGGCCAGTTGATAGAGGCCGACGTCCACCTTGCGGGCCAGTTCCACCAGCAGCGGCATGTCCACCGGCACCTTCGCCAGCACTGCGAGGTGGAACCCTGCCACCGAAGGCACCAGCTCGAACCAGCGCGCCAGGTCGCCCTTGAAACGCTCGTGGATGCGCTCGCGCCGGCTGGTGTAGAGGATGTGGCTGCGGCGGATATGCTTGAGCAGGCAGCCTTCATCGATGAACTTGGCCAGGGTCCACTGGGTCAAGGTGGAGCAGTGGCAGTCAGCGAGCTGCTTGGCGGCGGTAACGGCAGCGATCAGTGCCGGCGGCAGGATGCAGTAGCCCAGGCGAAGCTCGGGCTGCAAGGATTTGGAGAAGGTGCCGACGTAGGCCACCACGCCTTGGCTGTCCAGGCTCTGCAGGGTTTCTGTGGGGCGGCCTTCGTAGCGGAACTCGCAGTCGTAGTCATCCTCGATGATCACCGCGCCGATACGCAGGGCTTTCTCCAGCAGCGCTTCGCGCCGGGCCTGGCTCATGGGCATGCCGAGGGGGAACTGGTGCGACGGGGTCACGTAGATCAACCGCACATGCTCGGGGATGGCGTCGACGCAGATGCCTTCCGCATCCACCGGAATGCCAATTACCTCGGCGCCCTGGGCAGCGAACAACTGGCGTGCCGGCGGGTAGCCGGGGTCCTCCACGGCCACGCTGCACCCCGGCTCGATCAGCACACGGGCGAGCAGGTCCAACGCTTGCTGCGCGCCATTGCACACCACGACATCTTCGGCGTTGCAGCGCACGCCGCGGGAAAAGGCCACATGGCGCGCAATGGCATCGCGCAGGGCGGGCAAGCCGGCTGTTTCGCTGTAGAGGCCCCGAGATTTCGCCGTCTGGCGCAGGGCATGCTGGGTGCAGCGGCGCCAATCGTCCTGGGGGAACTGGTTGCGGGTGGTCGCGCCACCGATGAAGTCGTAGCGCAACATCGCGTCGGGGGATGGATGGCGCAGGCTGGTAGAGATATTGCGCCACCGGGAAATGATCGCCGCGCTGGCCAGCGATTCGTGCCCCTGCTTGCGTCCCTGTCCGGCGGACTGGGCATTGACGAAGGTGCCCGAGCCAACCTTGCCGGTGAGCAGGTTGTCGTAGGTAAGCAGGGCATAAGTATCGGACACCGTCTTGCGCGAGATGCCGAGCTGCTCGGCCAGCAAGCGGCTGGGTGGCAGCCGGGTTCCCGCCTTCAGGCGGCCGGACTCGATGGCTTCGCGTAACTGGCGATACAGCTGACCGGACAGGTCCTTGCTGCCCTGGATGACGATGTGGAGTTCCATACATGGCTCCGGCGAGGGACTGTCAGAAAAAATACCGCATTGCCGGTCGTTGTGGATGGCTCGGAAATGCAATGGGCCGCACGCGGCGGCCCATTGGTAAGGTGCGGATATTGCCTCAGGGGACCAGCTCGAAGCCCACGCCGAAGCGGTTCCAGGCGTTGATGGTGGCGATGGCCAGCGTCAGGTTGACGATCTCGACTTCGCTGAAGTGTTCGCGCAGGGCATCGAACTGATGTTGCGGCGCGTGGCGTTCGGGCAGCAATGTCAGACTCTCGACCCAGTCCAGGGCAGCACGCTCTCTCTCGCTGAAAAAGCGGGTTTCCTTCCAGACGCTCAGGGTCTGCAGGCGAGCTTCGGTTTCACCCGCCTTGCGTGCGTCATTGGCATGCTGGTTGACGCAGTAGGCGCAACCGTTGATCTGCGACGCGCGCAGGCGGATCAGCTCAAGCAGGGAATTCTCCAGGCCGGATTTGGCGAGGGCCTGCTCCAGGCCCAGCATGGCCTTGAAGACTTCGGGCGCTTGCTGCTTCCACTCGATTCGCATCTTGCTCTCTCCAGTCGGGACCCGCAGGTTGCGGGGATGGACGTAAGTTATCGTGCGGTCCGGTGCCGTCGAATAGCCAATTTGCGGGAAACCCGGCAGGCCAATGGGATGACCCCCGGTCAGGTGAAACGTCCCGGATTGCTCCCTGTGCTATATCCGGAAGTGAGCAAGGCATGCGCCGACCTTCAGTTGAACTTCATTCACGCCCGCCGGGCTGGCCGACTCCATGGCTCCGGGCATTCAACAAAGAGGTAGACCCCATGAGCACCCTGCAATGCGTTCACCGCAACCACACCGTAGTCGCTGACGTCTTCGAGCATCCGGGCATTCCGACGCCCTGGGCAGCCGGCTGCCACATCATCGCGCCTGACGGCCAGACCACGCGCCGCATTGCGCTTCCGGTCCGCTATTCCTTCCTGGCGGAACTCGGCAAGGCCCAGCAGGCATCATTGGCCCACGGCAGGTGGCTGGTGGATCAGTACCTGGATCAGGGCCGCGAACTTTTCGACACCGCCGCCTGAATTCATGTGGGGCAGGGAGGCCCCAGCCTGCCCATCAGGTACTGGCGCGATCAGGCCGCGCTGTCGAGAGGTTCGTGCTCGCGGCAGATCAGCTCGATGGCGGGGCGGCTCAGGGGTTCCCGGGTCAGTCCGCAGAAGGGCTCGCCGTCCCGCTGCTGGTGGAAGCGGCAGGTCTTGCACAGGCCGAAACCGGGCACGTCGACCTGGCGCTGCACAGTGCGCAGCAACTCTCCCAGTAGCCGCTCCAGTTGTGCCGCGTCCGCCCCCATTTCCGCCGCGGCGTCAGCCAGGAATGCCGGCGGCGTCACCGCAGCCAGCAACTCCCGCGCCGCAGGCGTCAACACCAGGTGCACGCTGCGCTTGTCGTTGAGGTCCTGACGCTTCTCGATCAGCCCCTTCGCTTCCAGTGCTTTCAGCGATTGCGACACGGTGCCCTTGGTCAGCCCGAGGTAGTCGGTCACCGCCAGCGGCGTATCTGAGTAGTGGTTGCAGCGCGCCAGGTACTCGAGCGCGCTGAGCTGCACCGGCTGCAGGTCGGCGAGCAGCGGGTGCTCGCGGTGCCAGATGCGCATCAGGCTGGTCAGTCTTTCGAACAGGTCGAATAGGGTGCTCATGTTCACCTCCGTCGATAGATAGTATCGAGTAAAAACTATATTGACAAAGGGGTGCCTCCGGGTAATCTGAATAACGTATCGATTCGATACCAAATCAACCAGGAGACTGAAGATGACTACCGCTCGTTACTACCACGCCGGCTGCCCGGTATGCGTTTCCGCTGAACAGACCCTGCTCAACCTGCTCGCCCCTGAGGTGAAGGTGGAAGTGGTGCACCTGGGCGAGGCCCCGGCCCGCGTCGCCGAAGCTGAAGCCGCCGGCGTGAAATCGGTTCCTGCCCTGGTGGTGGACGACCAGGTACTGCACATTAACTTTGGCGCCGCGATTGCGGACCTGAAGTAAGGAGGGCATCGAAATGCAGGTGAAAGTCTTCGATACCCATGTCCGTACCCGCGATGGCCGTTACCTGCACTTCGACGTGCTCACCGACGGCGGCGACAAGATCCAGGCTGGACGCTTCGCCGCCGAGTGGCTGGCCAGCCGGGGTGTGCAGGACGCCGACATCGCCGCCAGCGAATGCCTGTTCTGCCACAGCGAGATCGCCAGCCCGCAGGTGGCCGAAGCCATCGGCCAGTACGGCTACTCGATCATTCCACTGCAAGGTTGCTGAGGAGCTCGCGATGTATCAGCCCCTGGATTGCGACCTGCACGATTTCCTTGAAATCGCCTGTCTCTATCGCTACCTGGTGAAGGTGGAACTGGTGGACGGCGGCGGGTTCGAGGCCAGGGCGCTGACCACCCACACCAGCGCGGAGAAGGAAGAATTCTTCGTGCTGGAAGTGGAGGACGGACCCTGTTCAGTGCGCATGGACCGACTGCTGGCGATTACGCCGCTAGAGCCCGGAGCACGCTTCGGACGAATGGAACTGGCCGGGAAGGTGTGCGCGGCCTGACCGTCTGACTATTCCTGTGGGAGCGATTTCAATCGCGAATGAATTCGCTCCCACAAATGCCGCCAACGAATGGCTCCACAGCCCGTCCTTGCGCTAGCCTTCGCAGGCCAGCCGCAACAGGACCGCGACGTTGAACATCGATACCCGCATCAAATTCCGCCATCTGCTGTGCTTCCTCGAAGTGGCACGCCAGGGCAGCCTGGCTCGTGCTGCGGACCAGTTGGCGGTGAGTCAGCCGGCCATCTCCAAGACCCTGAAGGAGCTGGAAGAGGTCCTCGACGCCAGCCTGTTCGATCGCAGCAAGAGCGGCGTCAGCCTGACCGAGGCGGGCCTGGCCTTCATGCGCTATGCCGGCCCTTGCGTGCAGGCGCTGCGTGACGGGGTCAACAGCCTGCGCGAAGGCGAATATGCCGCCGGCACCGTGCGTCTTGGCGTGCTCTCCACGGTGGAAGGCCTGCTAGTGCCGGAAGTCGTGCGGCGTCTGCATCACAGTCATCCCTCGCTGGTGGTCAGTGTGCTGACCGGGCCGGGCGCTTACCTGCTGTCGCAGTTGCGGGTAGGCGAGCTGGATCTGGTGGTCGGACGCATGACCGACAACCCGGAAATTCATGGCCTGACCTTCGAACACCTGTACAGCGAATCCATGACCCTGGTTGTGCGCGCCGGCCACCCGTTGCTGGAAGAGGGCGCCGATCGCCGCTCGCTGGACGGATTCCCCCTGGTACTGCCTCTTGCCGGAACCACCATCCGCAAGCATGCCGACGGCTTCTTCGTGCAAAGCGGCATCAGCCCGCCGCGACAACGCCTGGAAACGCTTTCCCTGGCCCTGAGTCGACGCTATGTGTTGAACGGCGATGCGGTATGGATTGCTCCGCTGGATGCCGTGCGCCTGGACCTGGCGAGCGGAGAACTGGTGGAGCTGGACCTGGGGTTCAAGGAGCCCGGAGGCTCGGTCGGCATCTGCAGCAATGCGTCCTTGCCGCTTTCGCTGGCGGCACACTGGGCGGTGGAGACCCTGCGCGAGGTGGCGCTGGACTATCGCGAGGGGCGTCTTCCATAACCAAATGGTTATGGAAGGCCGGCAGGATTTCAATTTTCTGCCAGCCTCTGTTGGATGAGACTGTGCGTCACGGCCCACTGCCCTGTGTATCGATGGGCCGCCCGACAAATCCAATAAGAGGAAACCGTGATGTCCGATGCGGAAAATAGCCGCTTCGTCATTCGTGACCGAAACTGGCACCCGAAAGCCCTCACGCCCGACTACAAGACCTCCATCGCCCGGTCGCCGCGCCAGGCGCTGGTGAGCATTCCGCAGTCCGTTTCCGAGACCAGCGGCCCTGACTTCTCCCACTTGAAGATGGGTCAGCACGACAACGACCTGCTGCTCAACTTCAATAACGGCGGACTGCCAATCGGCGAGCGAATCATCGTTTCCGGACGGGTCGTGGACCAATACGGCAAGCCGGTTCCGCACACCCTGGTAGAAATGTGGCAGGCCAACGCCGGCGGCCGCTATCGCCACAAGAATGACCGCTACCTGGCGCCGCTCGATCCGAACTTCGGTGGTGTCGGCCGTGCGCTGACCGATCGCGACGGCTACTACCAGTTCCGCACCATCAAGCCGGGCCCGTATCCCTGGCGTAATGGCCCGAACGATTGGCGCCCCGCGCACATCCACTTCTCCATCAGCGGGCCGTCCATCTCTACCCGCCTGATTACCCAGCTGTATTTCGAGGGTGATCCGATGATCCCGATGTGCCCCATCGTCAAGAGCATCGCCAACCCCGACGCGGTAGAAACGCTGATCGCCAAGCTCGACATGAGCAACGCCATCCCGATGGATTGCCTGGCGTACCGCTTCGACATCGTCCTGCGCGGCCAGCGCAAGACCCACTTCGAAAACCGCTGAGGAGGCACGCGCATGCCTATCGAACTGCTGCCGGAAACCCCCTCGCAAACCGCCGGCCCCTACGTGCATATCGGCCTGGCCCTGGATGCGGCCGGCAACCCGACCCGCGACCAGGAAATCTGGAACCAGATGGCCAAGGCAGATGCTCCCGGCCAGCACATCCTGCTGCTCGGCAGTGTCTACGACGGCAACGGCCACCTGGTGCGCGACTCCTTCCTGGAGTTCTGGCAGGCCAACCATGAAGGGGTGTATGACACCGCCTTCGACCTGGAAAAGCCGTTTAACAGCTTCGGCCGCACCGCGACCACCTTCGACGCCGGCGAGTGGACCCTGCACACCATCAAGCCAGGCGTGGTGAAGAACGCCGCTGGCGTAGCCATGGCGCCGCACATCAACCTGTCGCTGTTCGCCCGTGGCATCAACATCCACTTGCAGACGCGCATCTACTTCGACGACGAAGCCAGCGCCAATGCCGTCGACCCGGTGTTGAACCTGATCGAGCAGCCACAACGCCGCGAAACCCTGGTGGCGCGTCGCTGCGAAGTGGACGGCAAACTGGCCTATCGCTTCGACATTCGTATCCAGGGAGAAGGGGAAACGGTCTTCTTTGACTTCTAGGGAGCGGGAACTCGCATTCGATGTGCCGGCCGAAGCCGTCGGCCAGCGCATCGGAAGGCATTTCGATGCACTGCTGGAAGCCCGTGGTTATCGGGCCGACACGGCGCAACGCACAGCCATTGCCCATCTTGGGCAATGGCTGGAGTCGTTCATGGCCGGAAAAAGGGGCTGGCTGCGACGTCCCGTCGCCGGCCTGTACCTCTGGGGT
This sequence comes from Pseudomonas sp. DY-1, assembly GCF_003626975.1. Classification (NCBI taxonomy): domain Bacteria; kingdom Pseudomonadati; phylum Pseudomonadota; class Gammaproteobacteria; order Pseudomonadales; family Pseudomonadaceae; genus Pseudomonas; species Pseudomonas sp. DY-1. The sequence goes on from NZ_CP032616.1 coordinate 1,122,408, forward strand.
GGAGTAGGGCGCGGCAAGAGCTTCGTGATGGACGCCTTCTTTGCCGCCGCGCCGCTTTCCGCCAAGCGTCGCGTGCACTTCCACGCCTTCCTCCAGGAGTTGCAGGAGCGCATGCGTGCCTTCGCCGGCCAGGCCGATCCGCTGGCGCTGGCGGCCAGGGCACTTGCCGTGGATACACGGCTGCTCTGCTTCGACGAATTCCACGTCCACGACATCGGCGATGCCGTGCTCCTTGGGCGCCTGCTCAAGGTGCTGGTAGAGGAGGGGGTGGGCATGGTCTGCACCTCCAACTACGACCCCGACGGGCTTTGCCCGAACCCGCTGTACCGTGAACGTTTCCAACCGGCCATTGCGTTGATCGAAAAACGCTTCGAGGTACTCAATCTGGACGGCGGCGAAGACTATCGGCTGCGGCGTGGGGAGCTCGAAGCCTGGGGCACATACTGCTGGCCGCTGTCAGCCACCGATGAGCCCTGGATCGAGCGCCAGCTGGGGTTGAGCTCCGCCGCCGAGCGGGATGCGGTCGTGGTGGTCAACCACCATCCGCTGAGGCTGCGCGCCATGGACGCCGAGCGTGCCTGGCTGGACTTCGACGAGCTGTGCCGGCGCCCCCATTCCAGCGCCGATTTGCTATGGCTGAGCAGGCGCTTCCAGCAGCTCGCCATCAGCGGCGTACCTCGCCTGGGTGAGGAAGCCATCGACGTGCAGCAACGCTTCGTCAATCTGATCGACATCGCCTACGACGCCGGTACCCGGCTCCTGCTGGCCAGCGAAGCCAGTCTGGACGACTTGTGTCGGGGCAAACCCCATATGGACTTTTCCCGTACCCGCAGCCGGTTGCAGCAACTGAAGCCGATCCAGCCCGCGGACGGGACCTGCTGACCGAAGAGCCCCGAATGTTCCAGATACTTGGTATTACCGCGCCCATCTTCATCCTCATCGGCATCGGCTACCTGTCAGCCCGCGGACGGCTGGTCAGCCCGGAGCAGGTGCTGGGCATGGGCAAGTTCGTCATTACCTTCGCCCTGCCGGCCCTGGTCATACGGGCGCTGCTGGAGAAACCCCTGGACGAGGTGTTCGACGCGACCTACCTGCTGGCCTACGGCATCGGGTCCCAGGTGGTGTTCTGGGGTGGCTTCCTGTTTTCCCGGCTAGTGCGCAAGGACAGCCTCAGCGGCAGTGCCCTGGCAGGCCTTGGCATGTCGGTGTCCAACAGTGGCTTCATCGGTTATCCCATCGTGGCCATGGTCCTCGGTTCGCCGGCAGCGGTAGCTCTAGCCCTGGGGATGCTGGTGGAGAACCTGCTGATGATCCCGTTGGCACTGGCCCTGGCTGAACTGGGGCGACAGAACGGCAGCGGCTTGCGCGCAGCGCTGCTGGATACCTTCCTGCGCCTGCTGCGCAATCCGGTGATCATCTCCATCAGCATCGGCCTGGGATTGGCCCTGCTCGGGGTACGCCTGCCAAGCGTGCCGGCGAAAGTGGTGGAGATGCTGGCGATGGCCTCGGCGCCGGTTGCGCTCTTCGTCATCGGCGCCAGCCTCAACGGCCTCCGGGCCGGTGGCCTGATCAAGGATGTTGCCCAGCTCAGCATCGGCAAGCTGCTCCTTCACCCGCTGGTGGTCTTGCTCAGCTTTCAGTTGCTGCCACCGGTAGACCCTGTACTACGGATCGCGGGCGTACTTTTCGCGTGTTCGCCGATGATGAGCATTTACCCGATCCTCGGTCAGCGTTACGGGCTTGAAGGTCGCTGCGCCGCGGCATTGGTGGTCTGCACCATCCTCGCCTTTGTCAGCATCAGCAGCTTCATCGGTCTGTTGACTTGAGGTAACGGCTAAAGCCTGGGGGCTGCTTCGCCCCCACAAGTGGAGCTCGGCACTGACTATCCTCACTAGGTCATCCGCACGCGCGTGCGGCCAATCCTGACCAGAGGAGACAGCGATGAGCGAAAAATTGAGCGAGGAAGGCCTGGACCTGCTGTTCCGCAACGCACGAACCCATAGTGCCTGGCTGGAAAAGCCCGTGAGTGACGACACCCTGCGCCAGCTCTACGACCTGATGAAGTGGGGCCCGACCAGCGCCAATTGCTGTCCGGTGCGTATCCTCTTCCTGCGTACTCCCGAGGCCAAACATCGCCTGATGCCGGCCCTGGCACCAGGCAACGTGGACAAGACCATGGCGGCGCCGGTCACCGCCATCATTGCTTATGACCTGAAGTTCTACGAACAGCTGCCCAAGCTCTTCCCCCACACCGATGCACGCGCCTGGTTCGCCAACACGCCAGAGCTCGCCGGCCTCACCGCGCGGCGCAACAGCTCTCTGCAAGGCGCCTATTTCATCATCGCGGCGCGGGCCCTGGGCCTGGACTGTGGCCCCATGTCGGGATTCGACAATGCGCTGGTAGACCACGAGTTCTTACCCGCGGATGGTGCGGGGGATGCCTTCCAGCTGGAACACTTCGCGGACAGCCAGGTGAAGTCCAGTTTCCTGTGCAACCTGGGCTACGGCGATCCGTCGAAGCTGCATGCGCGCGGACCGCGCCTGGAATTCGATGAGGTGTGCAAGCTGTTGTAGGGATGGGACCACGGGAATTGTGGGGGTCGATTTCAATCGCCAGGCAGACCACAGGTCTGCCCTTGGCGAATGAAATCGACCCCACATGGCACGCCGGGGTGTTGACGTTTGCCGCGGTGGGGGAGTCCGGCTGCGCCTCATGAGCGAAGCCGATGCCGGGCGCCGAGGTACCTGATCAAACCGGGGCGCTGGTTGGCGGCGGCAAAAGTAAGAGCCGAAGGCATCAGGGTCAATTGCGATTATCGAACTTTGGTTCGATAATCGGCCGACTTGCCGCGACCGCGATCCACCAAGGACAACAAGAATGACCGAAGAACTGCGTGCCCCTCTGGCGCCCCTGGCCCCGCCGATCATCGCCTCGCCGGCCAAGCGCATCGAAGCCTTCACCGGCGATCCCAACTTCATGACCTCGCTGGCCCGGGGCCTGGCGGTGATCCATGCGTTCCAGGAACGTAAGCGTCACCTGACCATTGCCCAGATCAGTCACCGCACCGAGATTCCCCGCGCCGCCGTGCGCCGCTGCCTGCACACCCTGATGAAGCTGGGCTACGTCACGACCGACGGGCGCACCTACTCGCTACTGCCCAAGGTCCTGACCCTGGGCCATGCCTATCTGTCGTCGACCCCGCTGGCGGTAACCGCCCAGCCGATCCTCGACCGACTCAGCGATCAGCTCCACGAAGCCTGTTCCATGGCCACCCTGGAAGGCGACGAGATCCTCTATATCGCCCGCTCGGCCACGCCCAACCGACTGATCTCGGTGGACCTGAGCGTTGGCAGCCGGCTGCCAGCCTATTGCACCTCCATGGGTCGTATTCTCCTGGCCGCGCTGGATGACGCCGCCCTGGACGACTACCTCGAGCACGCCGACCTGCAGATCAAGACCAGCCGCACCGTGCATACCGTCGACGGGCTACGCGCCAGCATCGCGGAAATCCGCCGCCAGGGCTGGGTGATCATCGATCAGGAACTGGAAATGGGCTTGCGGTCTGTGGCGGTGCCGGTGCGCGATTCCGCCGGCCAGGTGCTCGCCGCATTGAACGTCGGCACCCACGTCGGCCGCGTCAGCCGCCAGGAACTGGAAACCCGCTTCCTCCCGGCGTTGCTGGAAGCGAGCAAGGACCTGAGCACGCGGTTGTTCCATTGAGTGGTGCGGTGATTTCAACTGTAGGGGCGATTTCAATCGCCAAGGGCTGCGACGCAGCCCCATGTTTCGACGGCAGACCTTCGGCCTGTTTGGCGAATGAGTTCGCCCCTCACAAGGGATTCATCGCTCCAGCCAATCTTTGTTCGACTATCGAACGCTTTGCCGATTATCGAATTGAACCCTCAGTCGTCTATTCGTAAGGTCTGCACAGCCGCGCCACCAGCCAGCGCGGCCAATAACAACAATGAGAGTCTGTTTCGGTCGTAGCCTGTATTACCGGAAACGCCCTCATTCCTGTCCAGTCCGAGTCTTCCCCGTCAGAGGCCGCATAGAACGGCCCGCATGCGGAGGAAGGCCAATCGCAGGAATCCTTGCATGACCAGCCCAGCCCATCTGCCCGCCACGGGCACGCTCGACGTTCAATCCTTCATCAACGCCCAGCCGCTATCCGCCTATCAATGGCGTGTCGTGCTGCTGTGTTTTCTCATCGTTTTCCTCGACGGCCTGGATACCGCCGCCATGGGCTTCATCGCTCCGGCGCTGACCCAGGACTGGGGTATCGACCGCGCCAGCCTCGGCCCTGTGATGAGCGCAGCGCTCATCGGCATGGTCTTCGGTGCCCTCGGTTCCGGTCCTATGGCCGACCGCTTCGGCCGCAAGGTGGTATTGGTGACCGCGGTGTTCCTGTTCGGGCTGTTCAGCCTGATCTCCGCCTTCAGCGCCAACCTCGAGCAACTGCTGATTCTTCGCTTCCTTACCGGCCTCGGCCTTGGCGCCGCCATGCCCAACGCCACGACGCTGCTGTCCGAATACACCCCCGAGCGCCTGAAGTCGCTGCTGGTCACCAGCATGTTCTGCGGCTTCAACCTCGGCATGGCCTCCGGTGGCTTCGTATCCGCCTCGATGATCCCGGCCTTTGGCTGGCACAGCCTGCTGCTGCTCGGCGGCATCCTGCCGCTGGCGCTGGCCGTGGTGCTGCTGATCTGGCTGCCGGAATCGGCGCGCTTCCTGGTCGTGCGCAACAAGGGCACGGACAAGATACGCAAGACACTCGCCCCCATTGCGCCGGCTGAAGTGGCGACTGCCACCGGCTTCAGCGTGCCGGAACAGAAGACCGTGCAGAGCCGCAACGTCTTCAAGGTGATCTTCTCCGGCACCTACAGCGCGGGAACCCTGCTGCTCTGGCTGACCTATTTCATGGGCCTGGTGATCGTTTACCTGCTCACCAGCTGGCTGCCCACCCTGATGCGCGACAGCGGTGCCAGCATGGAGCAGGCCGCGTTCATCGGCGCGTTGTTCCAGTTCGGCGGCGTACTCAGCGCCGTCGGCGTAGGCTGGGCCATGGACCGTTTCAACCCACACAAGGTCATTGGCGTGTTCTACCTGATGGCCGGTGTCTTCGCTTATTTTGTCGGTCAGAGCCTGGGTGAAGTGACCCTGCTGGCCACTCTGGTGCTGCTGGCCGGCATGTGCGTCAACGGCGCGCAATCGGCCATGCCGTCCCTGGCGGCGCGCTTCTACCCGACCCAGGGTCGTGCCACAGGCGTGTCCTGGATGCTCGGCATCGGCCGCTTCGGTGCCATTCTCGGAGCCTGGATCGGCGCGACCCTGCTGGGCCTGGGCTGGAACTTCGAACAAGTGCTGACCGCGCTGGTGGTGCCTGCTGCCATCGCAACCACAGCCGTGGTGATAAAGGGGCTCGTGAGCCACGCCGACGCTACATGACGTCCGGCGATTGATTCGTAACCGTTTATCTCCATTGAGGGCGTGTAGGAAAAGGCTCACATAGAATCGCGTAATGATGATCGCGGGCGCTTGCCAACCGGCATGACGCCCGCGACTTACAACAACTAGAAAGAGTGCCTGTGATGGATAGTCGCCTGCTGAGTGAACGCAGTAAGGTGTTCGAGCGTGCGGACCCCTATGCCGTGTCCGGATATGTGAACCAGCATGTCGGCTCGCACTGCATTCGCCTGCCCGCCGCGGGCCATCCCGAGGCCAGCCTCAACCACCGCAAGTTCGCCAATCTCGATTTGTGCCGCATCAGCTACGGCGGTGCCGTGCGCGTCACCTCACCGGCGCTGGAAACCATCTACCACCTGCAGATACTGCTCAGCGGCCATTGCCTGTGGCGCGGTCACAAGCAGGAGCACTACCTGGCGCCGGGCGAGTTGCTATTGATCAATCCCGACGACCCGGTGGACCTGACCTACTCGGACGATTGCGAGAAGTTCATCCTGAAGATGCCCACCACACTGCTGGAAAGCATCTGCGATGAGCAGCGTTGGCACCGTCCCAGTCTTGGCGTGCGCTTCCTGCAGAACAACTACCGGCTCGAAGAGCTGGAAGGCTTCGTCAACCTGCTGGCGATGGTCTGCCAGGAGGCCGAAGCCAGCGACGCGCTGCCAAGGGTGCAGGAGCATTACGCGCAGATCGTCGCGAGCAAGATGCTCAGCCTGATGAAGACCAACGTCAGCCGCGAGAGCCTGGGCTGCCAGGAGGCTTCCTTCGATCGCATCCTGGCCTATATCGAGCACAACCTGAAACAGGACATCAGCAGCGAATTCCTCGCCCGCCAGGCCAGCATGAGCCTGCGCTCCCTCTACGCGCTGTTCGAGCGCCACCTGGGCACCACGCCCAAGCACTACATCCGCCAGAAGAAGCTGGAGCGCATCCGCGCCTGCCTGGCCGACCCCAGCTGCAACGTACGCAACGTCACCGAGCTGGCGCTGGACTACGGCTTCCTGCACCTGGGGCGCTTCTCCGAGAGCTACAAGAGCCTGTTCGGCGAACTGCCGTCGGATACGCTGAAGCGGCGCGGGCTCTGATCCCACCTGCTTTCCTCCTTGTGGGAGCGAATTCATTCGCGATCGGGCCCTCAGCGGCGACGACAACGGCAATGCTGCACGTTGCCTTCGCGAATGAATTCGCTCCTACAGGCGTTCACCACCGCTTTGCAAAAAACGGATAGCGATCTGCACAAAGCGGATATTGCCGTTTGCCCCGCATCCCTAACCTGACCTGGCCTGAACAATAACAACGGAGGCCCTGGCCATGTCCCTGGGATTCGATTTCCTGCACTCGCTGCTTGAGGATGACAAAGAGAAGGGCGTCTACCGCTGCAAGCGGGAGATGTTCACCGACCCGCGTCTGTTCGAACTGGAAATGAAACATATCTTCGAAGGTAACTGGATCTATCTCGCCCACGAGAGCCAGATTCCCGAGAAGAACGACTACCTCACCCTCAACATGGGGCGCCAGCCGATCTTCATCGCGCGCAACAAGGACGGGGTACTCAACGCTTTCCTCAACGCCTGCAGCCATCGCGGTGCACAGCTGTGCCGGCACAAGAGCGGCAACCGTTCCTCCTATACCTGCCCGTTCCATGGCTGGACGTTCAACAACTCCGGCAAGCTGCTGAAAGTGAAGGACCCGGCCGAAGCCGGCTATCCGTCCAGCTTCAACTGCGAGGGCTCCCACGACCTGACGAAAGTGGCTCGCTTCGAGTCTTATCGCGGCTTCCTCTTCGGCAGCCTGAATGCCGACGTGAAACCCCTGGTCGAGCATCTCGGCGAGTCCGCCAAGATCATCGACATGATCGTCGACCAGTCCCCCGAGGGCCTGGAAGTCCTGCGCGGATCAAGCAGCTACATCTACGAGGGCAACTGGAAGCTGACCGCCGAGAACGGCGCCGACGGCTACCACGTGAGCTCCGTGCACTGGAACTACGCCGCCACCCAGAACCAGCGCAAGCAGCGCGAAGCGGGCGAAGAAATCAAGACCATGAGTGCTGGCAGCTGGGCCAAGAACGGCGGCGGCTTCTACTCCTTCGACCACGGCCACCTGCTGCTCTGGACCCGCTGGGCCAACCCCGAAGATCGTCCGCTCTACGAGCGCCGCGATGAACTCGTCCAGGACTTCGGCAAGGCTCGTGCCGACTGGATGATCGAGAACTCCCGTAACCTCTGCCTGTACCCGAACGTGTACCTGATGGACCAGTTCAGCTCGCAGATCCGTATCGCCCGGCCGATTTCCGTCAACCAGACCGAGATCACCATCTACTGCATCGCGCCGAAAGGCGAGAGTCCGGACGCCCGCGCCAAGCGCATCCGCCAGTACGAAGACTTCTTCAACGTCAGCGGCATGGCCACCCCGGACGACCTCGAGGAATTCCGCTCCTGTCAGCTGGGCTATCAGGGCAGCCGTGGCTGGAACGACATGTCCCGTGGTGCCGAGCACTGGGTCGAAGGCGCCGATGCCGCCGCCCAGGAAATCGACCTGCACCCGTTGCTTTCCGGCGTACGCACCGAAGACGAAGGCCTGTTCGTGCTGCAGCACAAGTACTGGCAGGAGACCATGCTCAAGGCCGCCGCGGCCGAGCAGCAACTGATCCCCGTGGAGGCCGTGCAATGAGCATCTCTTACGACGCCGTGCGCGACTTCCTCTATCGCGAAGCGCGCTACCTGGACGACAAGGACTGGGACAACTGGCTGGAGCTGTACGCCAGCGACGCCAGTTTCTGGATGCCTTCCTGGGACGATCGCGACGAGCTGACCATCGATCCGCAGACTGAAATCTCGCTGATCTGGTACGGCAGCCGCGGCGGCCTGGAAGACCGCGTCTTCCGCATCAAGACCGACCGTTCCAGCGCGACCATGCCGGACACTCGCACCTCCCACAACATCAGCAACATCGAGATCCTCGAAGTGGCCGACGGGCAGTGCAAGGTGCGTTTCAACTGGCACACCCTGAGCTTCCGCTACAAGACCGTGGACAGCTACTTCGGCACCAGCTTCTACACCCTCGACGTGCGCGGCGAGAGCCCGCTGATCAAGGCGAAGAAGGTCGTTCTCAAGAATGACTACGTTCGCCAAGTGATCGACATCTACCACATCTGAGGGCACGGTCATGACTCACAAAATCGCACTGACTTTCGAAGACGGCGTCACCCGTTTCATCGACGCCACCCCGAGCGAAACCGTGGCCGATGCGGCCTATCGCCAGGGCATCAATATCCCGCTGGACTGCCGCGACGGCGCCTGCGGCACCTGCAAGTGCTTCGCTGAAGCCGGCCGCTACGACCTGGGCCAGGACTACATCGAGGACGCCCTTAGCGAGGACGAAGCCGCACAGGGCTACGTGCTCACCTGCCAGATGCGCGCCGAGAGCGACTGCGTGGTGCGCGTACCTGCGTCCTCCGACGTCTGCAAGACCCAGCAGGCCAGCTTCGAGGCCAGCATCATTGCGGTCCGCCAGCTGTCCGACAGCACCATCGCGTTGTCCATCAAGGGCGAGTCCCTGAGCAAGCTGGCCTTCCTGCCGGGCCAGTACGTCAACCTGCAAGTGCCGGGCAGCGAACAGACCCGCGCCTACTCCTTCAGCTCCTTGCAGAAGGACGGTGAAGTCAGTTTCCTGATCCGCAATGTCCCCGGCGGCCTGATGAGCAGCTTCCTCACCGGCCTGGCCAAGGCTGGCGACAGCATGTCCCTGGCCGGCCCGCTTGGCAGCTTCTACCTGCGTGACATCCGTCGTCCTCTGCTGCTGCTTGCTGGCGGTACCGGCCTTGCGCCCTTCACCGCGATGCTGGAGAAAATTGCGGAAGAGGGCAGCGAGCACCCGCTGCACCTGATCTATGGCGTGACCCACGACCACGACCTGGTCGAGATGGACAAGCTGGAAGCCTTCGCCGCGCGCATCCCCAACTTCACCTTCAGCGCTTGCGTGGCCAGTCCGGACAGCAGCTATCCGCAGAAGGGCTACGTGACCCAGCACATCGCGCCCAAGCACCTCAACGACGGCGACGTGGATGTCTACCTGTGTGGCCCGCCGCCCATGGTCGAGGCGGTCAGCCAGTACATCCGCGAGCAGGGCATTTCGCCGGCGAACTTCTACTACGAGAAGTTCGCCGCCAGCGCGGCTTGAAGCGCCCCTCTCCCGCTTGCGGGAGAGGGGCCGGGGGAGAGGGCCGTTCAGCTGACTCGGACGTCACCCTCTCCCCAACCCTCTCCCTGAAGGGAGAGGGGGCTGATCCGTATCCCGGATCGAATCCGCGATACCAGAACCCAATTGCAGGGGCTGCCATGTACAAGAGATTCCAAGACAAAGTCGCGGTAGTTACTGGCGCGGCGCAGGGCATCGGTCGTCGCGTTGTCGAGCGGCTGGTGGAAGAGGGCGCGCACGTCGTTGCCGTGGATCGCTCTGAACTGGTCTTCGAGCTGCAGGACGAACTGAGTGCCGCCGCCTCGATGCTGGCGCTCACCGCCGACCTGGAACAGTTCACCGAGTGCCACCGTGTAGCTGCCGCCGCGGTGGAGCGCTTCGGCCGCCTGGACATCCTGATCAACAACGTGGGCGGGACCATCTGGGCCAAGCCCTACGAGCATTACCAGCAGCACGAGATCGAGGCCGAAGTGCGTCGCTCGCTGTTCCCCACGCTCTGGTGCTGTCACGCCGCGCTGCCTTACATGCTGGAGCAGGGCGCGGGCGCCATCGTCAACGTGTCCTCCATCGCCACCCGTGGGGTGAATCGCGTCCCCTACGGCGCCGCCAAGGGCGGAGTGAACGCCCTGACTGCCTGCCTCGCCTTCGAGAACGCCGAGCGCGGTATCCGCGTCAACGCCACCGCGCCGGGTGGTACCGAAGCGCCGCCGCGTCGCATCCCGCGCAACACGGCCCAGCAGAGCGAACAGGAGAAGGTCTGGTACCAGCAGATCGTCGACCAGACGATCGACAGCAGTCTGATGAAGCGCTACGGCACCATCGACGAACAGGCCGGCGCCATCCTCTTCCTGGCCTCCGACGACGCCTCCTACATCACCGGCGTGACCCTGCCGGTGGGCGGAGGTGACCTGGGATAACAGCCAGTGGGAGCGAATTCATTCGCGAATGAACTCGCTCCCACAAGAGGTCTCCTGCAGAGCAATACCGGACAGGCACCGTCACGCGCCCGTCCCTGCGGTTTCTACACAACAAAAACAAAAGAGACAGATGCCATGCGAAAACTCGACGTACACGAGATCATCGATAACGCGCGCTTCACGCCCTTCCACTGGATGGTGATGTGCTGGTGCGCACTCCTGCTCATCTTCGACGGCTATGACCTGTTCATCTACGGCGTGGTACTGCCGGTACTGATGAAGGAGTGGGGCCTGACCCCGCTGGAAGCCGGCGCCCTGGGCAGCTACGCGCTGTTCGGGATGATGTTCGGCGCGCTGTTCTTCGGCCCTCTGGCTGACAGGATCGGCCGCAAGAAGGGCATCGCCATCTGCTTCGTGCTCTTCTCCGGTTTCACAGTCCTCAATGGCTTCACCAGCTCCCCGACCGAGTTCGGCATCTGCCGCTTCATGGCGGGCCTGGGTATCGGCGGGCTGATGCCCAACGTGGTGGCGCTGATGAACGAGTATGCGCCGAAGAAACTGCGCAGCACCCTGGTCGCCATCATGTTCAGCGGCTATTCCCTGGGCGGCATGCTGTCCGCCGGCGTGGGCATCTACATGCTCCCGCGTTTCGGCTGGGAAGCCATGTTCTTCGCCGCCGCCGTTCCGCTGCTGATGCTGCCGCTGATCCTCTGGTACCTGCCGGAATCGGTCGGCTTCCTGCTGCGCCAGGGCCGTGTCGAGCAGGCGCGCGCCATCCTCAAGCGCGTCAACCCGCAGCTCGAACTGCGTGATGACGACCTCCTGGAACTCACCGAAGCGAAGAAACAAGGCGCTCCGGTGCTGGAGCTCTTCCGCGAAGGCCGTGCGCTGCGCACCCTGATGATCTGGGTAGCGTTCTTCTGCTGCCTGTTGATGGTCTACGCCCTGAGTTCCTGGCTGCCGAAGTTGATGGCCAACGCCGGCTACAGCCTGGGCTCCAGCCTGTCGTTCCTGCTCGCCCTGAACTTCGGCGGCATGTTCGGCGCCATTGCCGGCGGCTTCCTCGGTGACCGCTTCAACCTGCCGAAGGTGGTTGCCGCCTTCTTCATCGTCGCGGCCGTCTCCATCAGCCTGCTGGGCTTCAAGAGTCCGACTCCGGTGCTCTACCTGCTGATCGGGATCGCCGGTGCCACCACCATCGGCACGCAGATCCTGTTGTACGCCACCGCCGCGCAGTTTTACGGCCTGGCGATCCGTTCGACCGGTCTCGGTTGGGCCTCGGGTATCGGTCGCAACGGTGCCATCGTCGGCCCGCTGCTGGGCGGTGCGCTGCTGGGTATCAACCTGCCGCTGCAACTGAACTTCATGGCCTTCGCCATTCCCGGTGCCATTGCCGCCCTGGCCATGTGCTTCGTCCACCTGCAGCAAACCCGCGTTGCACCGCTGGCGACCGCTGCACAGGGCTGAGTCCAACCACGCGTCGCACCACTGGCCAGGAGGCAGCATGCGCACCTTGTTCAAGGAATGTTCATTGTCCGCTGTGGTGGCGGGTTTCATCGCCACCATGATTTCCTACGCCGGCCCCCTGGTCATCGTGTTCCAGGCGGCCGAGAGCGGCGGCATGCCGGCAGAGCTACTGTCTTCCTGGGTGTGGGCCATCTCCATCGGTAGCGGGGGGCTGGGAATCGTCCTCAGCCTGCGCTACCGGGTGCCGGTGATCATCGCCTGGTCGGCGCCGGGCTCGGCACTGCTGGTGTCGATGCTGCCGGGTATCAGCGCCGGCGAGGCGGTGGGGGCCTATGTGATGGCCAACGCCATCATCCTGCTGGTGGGCCTGTCAGGCGCCTTTGACCGCATCGTCGGCAAGCTGCCGGCGGCCATCTCGGCGGCGATGCTGGCGGGCATCCTGTTCAGCTTCGGCACCCGGTTGTTCACGTCACTCAAGGACGAGCCACTGATGGTGATGGCGATGTTCATCACCTATCTGCTGGTGCGGCGCCTGTCGCCGCGTTACGCGGTAATGGCCGTGCTGCTGGTGGGCTGCACCATCGCCGCTGGCAGTGGCCAGCTCAACACCTCGGCCTTGGTGATCGGCTTCGCCACCCCGGAATGGGTGACGCCGGCTTTCAGCTGGCACGGGTTGTTCAACATCGCGCTGCCGCTGGTAATGGTGGCCCTGACCGGGCAGTTCGTGCCTGGCGTGGCCGTGCTGCGCAATGCCGGTTACCCGACCCCGGCGAGCCCGATCATTTCCGCCAGCGGTCTGGGCAGTCTGTTGCTGGCGCCTTTCGGTTGCCACGGCCTGACCCTGGCGGCCATCACCGCGGCCATCTGCACTGGCCGCGAGGCCCATGAGGACCCAGCCCGGCGTTACGTCTCCGGCGTTGTGGGTGGGGTGTTCTACCTGTTGCTGGGGGTCTTCGGCGCAACCCTGGTATCGATCTTCACCGCGCTGCCCAAGGAGCTGATCGCCGCACTCGCGGGCCTGGCACTGTTCGGCGCCATCGCCGGTGCGCTGGCCGGGTCCATGGCTGTGCCCGAAGACCGCGAGTCCGCCCTGATCACCTTCCTGGTCACAGCGTCGGGGATGTCCTTCCTCGGTCTGTCGGCTGCGTTCTGGGGGCTGATCTTCGGCATCTTCGCCCACCTGCTGCTGACTGCCCGCCGCATACCCAAGGCTTCACCGGAACGGGAGGAGGTGCTCGAACCCAATCCCTGACCTGACCCGGTGATGGAACGACTGCGGGAGCTGTCCGCAGCCATCGCCACACCTTCCCCGACTTGCGTGCATGGCCCCGAAAGAGGGTCGGCGGGGAAGTTTTGTCCCAATAAAAACAAGAGCGACGAAATGACCAACACCACGAGCAAGCTTTCCGTAATGCTTTGCGCCGGCGTCAGCGCCGGCTTCGCCCAGGCCACCGAGTCCGGATTCATCGAGGACTCCACCGCGACCCTGCAGGCGCGCAACTACTACTTCAGCCGTGACTATTCCGACATCGTCGGCGCCAACAAGCAGTCCAAGGCCGAAGAATGGGCCCAGGGCTTCATCCTCAACTTCAAGTCCGGCTACACGCCTGGCCCGGTGGGTTTCGGCCTCGATGCCATCGGTACTCTCGGCATCAAGCTCGACAGCAGCCCTGACCGGGTCAATACCGGCCTGCTGCCGGTGAAGGAAGACGGCAGGGCAGCCGACGATTACAGCCGCCTGGGCGTGGCCGGCAAGATGCGTTTTTCGAAGACCGAGCTGAAAGTCGGCGAGTTGCAACCCAACCTGCCGGTGCTGGTGTTCAGCGATATCCGTCTGCTGCCGCCGAGCTACCAGGGCGCGAGCATCACCTCCAACGAAGTCGCCGGACTGACCCTGCAGGGCGGCCACCTCACCAGCACCAGCCTGCGCAACGAGGCGGGCGACGACAAGATGCAGGCCATGCTCGGTCACGTGCCGCAGCGTCAGGCATCCAGCGACGCCTTCAACTACGCTGGCGCCGATTACGCCTTCAATTCCAATCGCACCACGCTCAGCGCCTGGTATGCGCAGCTGGAAGATATCTACGACCAGCGCTTCTTCGGCCTCAAGCACAGCGAGCCGGTGGGCAACTGGGTGCTGGGCGCCAACGTCGGCTACTTCGACTCCAGCGAAGACGGCAAGAAACTGATTGGCGACATCGACAACCAGGCCTTCTTCTCACTGCTGTCGGCCAAGCGTGGCGGCCATACCTTCTATGTCGGCTATCAGGCGATGTATGGCGACAGCTCATTCCCGCGCGTGTTCGCCAACGTCAGCCCGCTAGGTAACGAAGTGCCCACCTACGAGTTCGCCTTCGCCGACGAACGCTCCTGGCAGGCGCGCTATGACTATGACTTCGCTGCGCTCGGCATTCCCGGCCTGGTGGCCAGTACCCGCTACATCACCGGAGACAACGTGGATACCGGCCAGGGCTTCGAAGGCAAGGACCGGGAGCGCGACCTGGACATCAGCTACGCCTTCCAAAGCGGCGCCCTCAAGGGACTCGGCGTGCGTGTGCGCAACGTGATGGCGCGCTCCAACTACCGCACCGATATTGACGAGAACCGGCTGATCCTGTCCTACACCTGGACGCTGTTCTAAGACCGAGCGCCGTGGCCTGTCATGGGCACGGCCTGCTTTACCCGTAGGGGCGATTTCAATCGCCAAGTGGACCGGAGGCCCACCACGTTCAGGCCAAGAGGCGGGTAGCTGTGCTGCCCTTGGCGAATGAATTCGCCCCTACAGGATCTTGTATCCCGCGATATGGAAGGAGTTCCTTTCAATGCCCCGCAAACCCCTCGCCGCACTGCTGCTTGGCAGTGGCGGCGTGCTCTCCCTGTTGGCCTTCCTGACGGCTAGCGGATGGCTGATGGCCGGTACTCTCGCCGCCCTCGTTGCCGCTGGCCTGCTGTATCACTTCCAGCCGCCGCTAGTGGTTGAAGTGCGCGTGGAGGTGCCGGTCGAGCGAGTCGCCCGAGTAGTCGCCGCTACCGAGCCGGAGCCGGTCCGCATCCCCTCGAATGCTCACCTGCAAGGTCCACTGGACGAGTTGCTCGATGCCATTCTCCATTGCGAGTCAGACATGCAGTACGCCAACGCCCTGGCTCGCGCCGCAGGCGAGAAGGTCCAGCTGGGCGCGGAAAGCATGCAGGCCACCGCCGGGGCTATCGGCGAGCTGGATGCCTACATGGCCCACATCGGCCAGGTGTTCAACGAGCTGGGCAGCCAGTCCATGCGCATCGGCGCCATCGTCGGCAGCATCCAGGACATCGCAAAGCAGACCAACCTGCTGGCGTTGAATGCCGCCATCGAAGCAGCGCGGGCCGGCTCCCATGGTCGCGGCTTCGCCGTGGTGGCGGATGAAGTGCGCAACCTGTCGCTGAGCGCCAATGAGTCCAGTGGGCAGATTCGCCTGATTGCCGAGGGCCTGCAAAAGGCGGCCGAGGAGGCGAGGGCGGGCATGGAGCATGTCAGCGGATCAACCCGCGCGGGACTGGAAAAGTCCGCCGCGGCCCTCCATGCAATGGGTGAGATGAGGGCCGGTGCGGCGGCACGGGTCGAGATCGTCGAACGGATCGTCCAGCGCCTCGCCGGGCAGCGAGGGCTGGCACAACGGATGGCGGGGTTGTTGGAACAGGGCGCCTGAGGACGCCCTGCGGCGTCAGGCGTTGACGTTAACCACCACCCGGCCGCGCACCTTGCCGGCCAGCAGGTCGTCTGCCACGGCGATGGCATCGCCCAGGCCGATCTCGCGGGTGATGGCGTCCAGCTGGGCGATATCCAGGTCCCGTGCCAGTCGGTCCCAGGCTTCGATGCGCTCGGCGCGTGGGCGGGTGACGCTATTGATGCCCAGCAGGCTCACGCCACGCAGGATGAACGGTGCCACGCTGGCGGGGAAATCCATGCCCTGGGCCAAGCCACAGGCGGCAACAGCACCGTCGGCACGGAGTCCGGCGCAGACGTTGGCGAGGGTATGGCTGCCCACCGAATCAATGGCGGCGACCCAGCGTTCCTTGGCCAGCGGGCGACCTGGTTCGCACAGCTCCGCGCGGTCGATGATTTCGGCAGCACCCAGGCCCTTCAGATAATCCACTTCACTGGTACGGCCGGTGGCCGCGACAACGCGGTAACCGAGGCGAGCAAGCAGTGCGATGGAAAAACTGCCCACGCCGCCGTTGGCGCCGGTGACCAACACATCACCCTGGCCGGGTTTCAGGCCGTGGCGCTCCAGTGCCAGCAGGCAGAGCATGGCGGTGTAGCCGGCAGTGCCGATGGCCATGGCCTGGCGCGGGGTGAAGGCGCTGGGCAGTGGGATCAGCCAGTCACCTTTCAGGCGGGCCTTCTGCGCCAGTCCGCCCCAATGGGTTTCGCCCACGCCCCAGCCATTGAGCACGACCGCGTCGCCCACCTGGTAGTCCGGGTGGCTGCTGCTCTCTACCGTGCCGGCCAGGTCGATGCCCGGCACCATGGGGAACTGCCGTACCACCGGGCTCTTGCCGGTAATGGCCAACCCATCCTTGTAGTTCAGGGTGCTGTAGGCCACGCGAACCGTGACGTCGCCTTCCGGCAACTGCGCTTCATCCAGTTTGGTATTGCGGGCGCGGTAACCGGCCTCGTCTTTCTCGATCAGGATTGCGTCGAACATGCTTGCACCTCCAATTAGACCACTCGTCTATAAATAGCCCCGGAAAACCGCGCGCCCGTTGGGCTAGCGCGGCAGTCCGGCTAAAAAACCTTTGAAGAAAACATCCAGCGGAACGTTGTCCCGCGTCAGCCGGGCACGCAACACAGCACCTTCCCAGCCGATCCAGAAGAATGCCGCAAGCCCGTCGCAGTCCGCCTTCGCCGACAACTCACCAGCCGCACGGGCTTCGCGCAGGCATTGGGCCAGGCGGTCCTGCCAACTGCACAGGATGGCCTCCAGTTCCAGGCGGAAACCCTCCGGCAGGATGGCCACTTCCTGGCCAAGGTTGCCCACCAGGCAACCTCGGCAGAACTGGTGGCGGAGCATGCCGGCCTTGGCATCTTCGACGAAGTTGTCGAGGCGTTGCAGCGGGGGCACGTCCTCTTGCAGCAGGTAGCGATCGAGCTTGTGGGCGAAGTAGCCGGCATAGCTCTGCAGCACCGCCTGCCCGAAGGCTTCCTTGCTGTCGAAGTAGTGATAGAACGAGCCCTTCGGCACACCCACGCGTTTGAGCACCGCGTCGATACCAGTGGACATGAATCCCTGCTCGGTCAGGATCTCCATGCCGCAGCGAATCAGCGCGGCACGGGTATCGGCGAAGTCGCGGTCGACCTTGGGCGGCCGGCCGCGGCGGGGTTTGGGTGGAGTGTCGGTCATGGGGAGGAGATTTTAGACTGATCGTCTAGAAGGTCAATCACTACGGATGTCTCACAGGGGCACCACAGGGGCATTGCCCCCGGAGCCTCAGAGCGGTCCGATTTCCACCTTGCCGTCGTGACGGTCGTTCATCCAGCGCAGTACCTGTTCGCCGAATTCGGGCGGAGCCTTGCGTGCGACGCGACGCACCAGGTCGAGCACGGTTTGCTGGGCGAGGGCTTCTTCCATGCGTTTCTGCGCCTGCTGCATCACGGCGTGGATGGAGCAGGGGTCGGCAACGGCCCAGTTCGGCGCCGGGCAGTCACTCCCGAAGATGGCGCAACGCTCGCGCACGCCCCGGCATTCGAAGATCTGCTTTTCGCCATCGATGGCGCGGACGATATCCAGCACGCTGATCTGGTCGGCAGGCCGTGCCAGGCGGAAACCGCCGCGCACGCCTTCGGTTGCTGCCACCAGGCCCGCTCGCGCCAGGCGGGTGAATACCTTGGCCAGCAATTCCGGTGGTACGCCTTGCAATTCGGCCAGGGTGCGCACGCTGGCTTCGCGACCGTCGCCTTTTTCGTCCGCCAGGTAGAGGAGGCAATGGATGCCGTACTCCACGCCTGCACTGTACAAAGCCATGGGTAACTCCGACTAATTGTGTCGCCATTGTTGCGACTGTTCTCTATTGCTCTTCCCGTGTTTCGAGCTTCCTTCAGGAAGCCTTCTATCACTTCATACGCCTTAATGCTAAAGGATTGAAGCCTTAACGCCCAGATTTGTCGCGGCGTGAAGCGAATGATGGCGACGAGCGGCACTCCCCGGCAAGAAAAAACGCTTGCCGAAAGTAACTACGACTAATACAGTCGTAGTTAGCCGGTGTGGTTAGGGGCGATGACCTCACAGCCCGGCATGTAGATGTCGGGCGCATCCGCCCGGAATAACCTCGCTTTTCGCCTTGTGGAGAAAACTATGAAACAACGCATTCTGATTGTCGGCGCCGGTTTCGGTGGTATGTGGAGCGCCTTGAGCGCGACTCGCTTGCTGGACCAGCATGGCCGCCACGACGTCGAAGTGGTGGTACTTGCACCCCAGGCCGAGCTGCGCGTACGTCCGCGCTTCTACGAACCCGAGGTGCACAAGATGGTGGCACCGCTGGGTGAGCTGTTCGACGCAGTGGGCGTTACCTTTGTCAAAGGCTTCGCCGAACGTATCGATGTCGAGGGCAAGCGCGTCGGTTATCGTGGTGTCGACGGCCAGTTCGCTGAACTGAGCTACGACCGCTTGGTCCTGGCCACTGGAAGCCACGTAGTGCGCCCGGCAATGTCTGGCGTCGAACACGCTTTCGATGTCGACCAACTGGATGAGGCAATTCGACTGGATCGCCACATCCAGTCCCTGGCCGAGCGTCCCCAGTCCATCAGTCGCAACACCGTGGTTGTCGCCGGTGGCGGTTTCACCGGTATCGAGACCGCTGCCGAAATGCCGGCCCGCCTACGTGCAGTGCTTGGCGAGGGCGCTGATGTCCGAGTGATCGTCGTCGACCGTGGCAGCGAAATCGGTGCAGCACTGGGCGAGGGGCCGCGCAGGGCCATCGTCGAGGCGTCCACCGAACTGGGTATCGAGTGGCGCCTGAACAGCGGCGTGGCTTCGGTGGATGCCGCCGGGGTAACCCTCTTCAGTGGTGAGCGCATCGAAGCGGACACCGTGATCTGGACCGTTGGCGTGCGCGCCAGCTCGCTGACCGAGCAGGTTCCGGCGGAGCGTGACGGCCAGGGCCGTCTCCACGTAAACGCCAATCTGCAGGTGCATGGACATGACGACGTGTTCGCTACCGGCGACGTTGCCCGCGCGGCATGCGACGACCAGGGCAACCATGCACTGATGTCCTGCCAGCACGCGATCGCCCTGGGGCGTTCCGCCGGCAACAACGTCGCCGCCAGCCTGCTGGGCGTCGCGTCGATCCCCTACAGCCAGCCCAAGTACGTCACCTGCCTGGATCTCGGCGCCTGGGGGGCCGTGTTCACCGAAGGTTGGGACCGCCAGATCAAGTTCGAACGGCAGGAAGGCAAGTCCATCAAGCAGCAGATCAACTCCGTGTGGATCTATCCGCCGGCGGCTGATCGCGCCACCGCGCTGGCTGCCGCCGATCCGCTGATCCCGGTTGTTGCCTGATACCCGTAGTCGCTAACCAATCGTCTGGGTCGCCCGTCCTGTAACGGGCGATCCCAGGCCCCGATCTACATGCCCGGAGCCTGCCATGAGCCTGACGGTCATGATTCTCACCCGCCCCCTGGCTGCCGCAGCCATCGAACAGATCATCAGCCAGTGCCTGCCCGGCGTCGCCTGGACGCTCCAGTCGATATCGGCCGAAGGTTGCGCCTGGCGTCTGCACCTTTGCATCGATCCGTGCGCCGAGCCGGTGTGCGGCATGTTCTCCTCGATCGTGGCCAACGAATGGCTGACAGGCATTGAGTTCGTGTCACCAGCACCTACCGAGTGTTCGCTGTCGCAGGCAGCTACTTTCCAGTAACGGTCTCGAATGCACTGGCAATCGCATCGGCGACCACAGGCACCCGCGGGCATGGCACACATCCTTGGCGGACGGACCCGCGATTCCATGCTTTTGGATAGTGCCGACCGGTGCTTGTTGGAACCATAGTCCGGCTCTAGCCTCAAGCATGGCTTTGCCACGCGTGGTCCTGACAACAAGCACAAGGAACCGCCATGACCGCCCAATCGAATCCATCGTCCGATCTACTCGATGTGCTGATCGTCGGCGCCGGTCTATCCGGTATCGGCGCCGCCTGTTACCTGAAGCGGGACCAACCCTCCAAACGCTTCCAGGTACTCGAAGCGCGCAACGACCTGGGCGGTACCTGGGACCTGTTCCGCTATCCCGGCATCCGCTCGGATTCCGACCTCTATACCTTCGGCTTCGAGTTCAAGCCCTGGAAGGACGAGAAGGCGATCGCCGATGCCAGCGCGATCATGGGGTACCTGCGCGAAACCGTGGCGGAGCATTGCATCGAGCAGCACATTCGCTACGGCCAGAAGGTGGTGTCGGCGGACTGGCATAGCGAACGTGGCTGCTGGGAAGTGCTGGTGGAGGATGTCGCGACTGGCCAGCGCAGCATCGTACGCAGCCGCTGGCTGTTCTCGGCAGGTGGGTACTACCGCTATGACCAGGGTTTCGCCCCTGCTTTCGAGGGCGTCGAACGATTCCGAGGGCAGGTGATCCATCCGCAGCACTGGCCGGAGGACCTGGATTACAGCGGCAAGCGCGTCGTGGTGATCGGCAGCGGCGCCACCGCCGTGACTTTGGTGCCGGCGATGGCCGAAAAGGCAGCCCACGTGACCATGCTGCAACGCACGCCGAGCTACGTGATTCCGCTGCCGGCGAAGGATCCGATCGCACTGCTGCTGCGCAAGTTGCTTCCGGAGCAAACCGCCTACGCCCTGGTTCGCTACAAGAACGCCAAGGTGGCGCTGGCCATGTGGCGCTTCTGCCAGCGCTTTCCCAATGCCGCGCGGCGCATCATCCGCTTCGTCAACCAGCGTGCGTTGCCCAGGGACTACCCGGTCGATCAGCACTTCAACCCGCCCTACAACCCTTGGGACCAGCGTCTGTGCGTCGTACCGGACAGCGACTTGTTCCGGGCGCTGGGCAGCGGCAAGGCGTCCATCGTCACCGATCACATCGAGACCTTTACCGAGCAGGGCGTACGCCTGAAGTCCGGCGCGGAACTGGAGGCGGACATCGTCATCACTGCGACGGGCCTCAACGTGCAGGTGTTCGGCGGTGTCCAGCTTTCCCGCGACGGCCAGCCCATCGCCTGGAACGAAACGGTCGCCTACAAGGGCATGATGCTGTCCGGCATTCCCAACTTCGCTTTCGCGGTGGGCTACACCAACGCATCCTGGACGCTCAAGGTGAGCCTGCTCTGCGAGCACTTCTGCCGATTGCTGGGCTACATGGATGACCACGACCACGCCGTATGCCAGCCCCTTGCGCCAGCGGGCATGGAGACCCGGCCGCTGCTGGATTTCGGTGCCGGCTACGTGCAGCGTGTCCTGGCCAACCTGCCGCGCCAGGGGCCGGGCACGCCCTGGGTGATGTCCATGGATTACTTCAAGGATGTGAAGCTGCTGCGCAAAGGCCCGGTCGCCGATGCCTGCCTGCAATTCTCCGCCGTACCGGCTGTTCATTCGCCTGCATCGCCTGAAGCGGCGATGGCGCTGGACGGCGCGTCCTGACGCTTGCCGTGCCGCGAGAGGGGATGCCCACTCGCGGCACGGCATTGCGGCTCAGGTGGCTGCGGTGTTCTTCAGACCCAGTACTTCGATGGGCTCGATGCTCGGCGGGTAGGCGAGCATTTCCGCTGCGTTAGCCATCAGTGCGGCTGCGATGGGACCGTTCAGGTGAGCCTGGCGGCCGGCTTCGTCGATGAAGGCATCGAATACACCGAAGGTCGTTGGCGACAAACGCAGGGCGAACCAGAGCGGCGTGGTGGCTTCCTGGTTGGCCAGGGCCAGTCCGGTCTCCAAAAAGGCGGCCACATCGGCCTCCTTGCCGGGCTTGGCTTCCAGTCGGGCGAACAGTGCGAGCTTGATCATTGCGCTTTCTCCTAAAGGCGATCCCACATGGGAACGGCCCAAAGGTACGGCCACGACTGGATGTATCGATATTGGCGAGAATGACATCTTTGGTATCGATATTGCCGGAACCCTCAGCTCAGTAATTTCGGCAACGTCCCGCTGACGCTGTTATCGCATGGCGTCAGGGTCTTGCGGGCTCGCCCCTCAACTGTTCCCGCAAGAGTTCCAGGTAACGGGTGGCACCCAGCCCGCGCGGACGGGCCTTGATCCACACCACGTCTACCCAGAGCCGCAACTGGCTGGCCATGTTGTCGAAGACCACTTCGGTGAGCGTGCCCGATGCCAGCAAGGGCTGGATCAGCGGCTGCGGCAGGTATGCCCAGCCAAGGCCCGCCTGCACCAGGTCGAGGGTTGCCAGGTAGCTGTCGGTCAGCCAGACCCGGTGCGACAGCACGATCTGCGGATCGGACGCGGTGGGTTCGCCAGTGGCGACGATGATCTGGCGGGTGTCGGCCATCTGCGCTTCACCCAGGGGCAACTGCCCACCCGCAGCCGGGAAACCGGGCGCCGCCACGGCGACCAGCAACTGGCTGCCAGCCTCGAGAAAGGCCTCGCGCTCGTCGATTCCTGGTCGCTCGAATACCAGTGCCAGTTGCACGCTACCCTCATGCAGCATGCGCACAGCTTCGGATTGCGAAGCCGAGCGCACCTCGATCTCCAGTGTTGGAAACTCACGGGCCAGGATCGCCAGCGGGCGGCTCCAGGCGCCCGTTTGCAGCTCGGGCGCCATGGCCAGGACCAGGCGTCGCTCCAGGCCCTGATGCAATTGCAGCGCATGGGCGTCCAGCAGGTTGAGCTGGCTGGCGACCTGCCGCGCCTGGGGCTCCAATGCAAGGGCCGCCGCTGTTGGCAGCGCCTTGCGCGTGGCGCGATCGAACAGCGGCATGTCCAGTTCGGCCTCCAGCTGGGCGATGGCCATGCTGACGGCGGATGGCACGCGACCAAGGTTTCGCGCGGCCGCGGAGAAGGAACCGCCGTCCAGCACGGCAAGGAACACTTTCAGGGATTCGCTGGTAAAGGCCATGTTGTTTTCAGTTTTCCTGATGACAGTTGTCTTTTTCTATCAGGAGCGCGCACGTAATTTCTACTCCAGCGATGACAACGAGCATGAGGAGCTTGAAATGACCCAAACGAATTGTCAGGGCCAGGTGGCACTGGTCAGTGGTGCCGGCAGCGAACTGGGAATCGGCATGGCCATTGCCCGCAGGCTCGGGGCTGCCGGGGCGAAGCTGATCGTCACGGCGAGCAGCGCGCGTATTGCCGAACGGGTGGCCGAGCTGCGCGCGGAGGGCTTCGAGGCGGAAGGCCGGGCGGCGGACCTGACCGATGAAACCCAGGTTCGCGCGCTGGCTGACTGGGCCGAAGCACTCTGGGGCCGCATCGACATCCTGGTGAACAATGCCGGCATGGCCATGCAAGGCAGCCCCGAGCCTTTCGCTGAAGTCGCCAGCATGGACCTGGAAACCTGGAACCTGTCCATCTCGCGAAACCTGACCACCGCCTTCCTGCTGACCCGCGCCGTGCTGCCGGGCATGCAGGCGAGGGGATATGGGCGTGTCGTGCAGATCAGCTCAACCACCGGCACCCGTGGCAGCAATCCGGGCGAAGCCGCCTACAGTGCTGCCAAGGCCGGCATGGTGGGCCTGAACATGGGATTGGCGCTGGAAGTCGCGCGCCAGGGCATCACTGTCAACTGCGTTGCGCCGGGCTGGATCGGCACTGGCTCCAGCACGGATGAAGAGCGTCATGCGGCCAGCTACGTTCCCGTGGGCCGGGCAGGGCGGCCCGAAGAGGTTGCGGCAGCGGTGGCGTTCCTCGCTTCGCCCGAAGCCAGCTACATCACCGGCGAAACGCTGGTGGTGGATGGCGGCAACTGCCTGATCGAGAACAAAGCGCCTTGAGGGAGGTGGTCACCATGAGCAATCCCGTTGTACTGGTCACGGGCGCGGCAGGCGGTGTTGGCCGGGCGTTGGTCAAACGCTTCATTCAGGGCGGCTGGCAGGTCTTCACCACCGACCTCTCGACCGAGGGGCTGGCACGACTGCAATCGGAGCATCCTGCCTGCGGCATCTTCGCCGGCGATATCCGTCGGCCGTCGACCTGCACCGCAGTGGTCGCCGCGGCACTGGCGTCCTTCGGCCGGCTGGATGCGCTGGTCAACGCTGCCGGCGTGTGGCGCGAAGGTCCGGTGGAATCCTTCAGCGAAGAGGACTTCGATCTGGTGCTCGATGTGAACCTGAAGGCCACCTTCTTCATGTGCTCGGCCGCGATTCCACCGCTCAAGGCATCCGCTGGCGCCATCGTCAACATCTCCAGCGATGCCGGCCGCCAGGGCAACCGTAATGCGGCGGCCTACTGCGCCAGCAAGGGCGGGGTGACGTTGCTGACCAAGACCCTGGCTCTGGACCTGGCGCCATGCGGCGTGCGCTGCAACGCCGTGTCGCCCGGTGATATCGAGACGCCGATGCTGAAGTTCCAGGCCGAGCATTACGGCCAGGGCGACCCCGAAGGCTACTACCGCGAGCTGTTGGCCAAGTATCCGCAGGGCGACCGGGCCTGCTTCATCCAGCCCGAGGAGGTTGCCGAGCTGGCGTACTTCCTCTGCCAGCCAGGCGCGCGCTCGATCACCGGTGCGGACATGGCGATTGATAGGGGGGTGTCGGCGGGGAATTGAGCCATCATTGATCTGAAAAGCTCTCGTAGGCTGGACCACGCTTCACCGGTCCACCATTGGCGGTTGGCCTCGTCTGGTGGAAATAAAAAACGAGTTCCACCCTACGGGGTGCCACGGCGCACTTGTAGGAGCGAGCTTGCTCGCGAACCTTCAGGGCCGGCGTTTCGCGAGCAAGCACGCTCCTACACAAAGCCTTGGAATCCGATGTCGGCGGTTGGCCTCGTGTGGTGGAGATAGAAAACGATTTCCACCCTACGGGGTGCCACGGAGCACTTGTAGGAGCGAGCCTTGGAATCCGATGTCAGCGGTTGGCCTCGTGTGGTGGAGATAGAAAACGAGTTCCACCCTACGGGGTACCACGGAGCACTTGTAGGAGCGAGCTTGCTCGCGAACCTTCAGGGCAGGCCTTTCGCGAGCAAGCTTGCTCCTACACAAAGCCTTGGAATCCGATGTCGGCGGTTAGCCTCGTGTGGTGGAGATAGAAAACGATTTCCACCCTACGGGGTACCACGGCGCACTTGTAGGAGCGAGCTTGCTCGCGAACCTTCAGGGCCGGCGTTTCGCGAGCAAGCACGCTCCTACACAAAGCCTTGGAATCCGATGTCGGCGGTTGGCCTCGTGTGGTGGAGATAGAAAACGATTTCCACCCTACGGGGTGCCACGGAGCACTTGTAGGAGCGAGCTTGCTCGCGAACCTTCAGGGCCGGCGTTTCGCGAGCAAGCACGCTCCTACACAAAGCCTTGGAATCCGATGTCGGCGGTTGGCCTCGTGTGGTGGAGATAGAAAACGATTTCCACCCTACGGGGTGCCACGGAGCACTTGTAGGAGCGAGCTTGCTCGCGAACCTTCAGCACCGGCCTTTCGCGAGCAAGCTCGCTCCTACACAAAGCCTTGGAATCCGATTTCTGCGGTTGGCCTCGTGTAGTGGAGATAGAAAACGAGTTCCACCCTACGGGGTGCCACGGCGCACTTGTAGGAGCGAGCTTGCTCGCGAACCTTCAGGGCAGGCGTTTCGCGAGCAAGCTTGCTCCTACACAAAGCTCAGAACCCGCTTTCCCTCAGCAATACCGCCGCTACATGGGTCAGGCCTTCGGCCAACAGGCTGCG
Source organism: Pseudomonas sp. DY-1 (assembly GCF_003626975.1). NCBI lineage: Bacteria > Pseudomonadati > Pseudomonadota > Gammaproteobacteria > Pseudomonadales > Pseudomonadaceae > Pseudomonas > Pseudomonas sp. DY-1. Next base: position 1,148,254 of record NZ_CP032616.1, read on the forward strand.
GCGGTTGCCGTCGATCTGCAGATGGCCGCGGGTTTCGCGCAGGGTGTGCGGGGCGGCTTCAAGCTGCACCAGCACATGGAACAGCGGCGGCGTCGGCACCAGTTCCTTGCCCTGGCTGGCCACGGTGAGCGGGCCGCCGTAGCGGGAGGCGAGCATCGGGTGTTCGAGTTTGCTGACGCGGGTGCTGCCAATGGCCACCACCTTGCCGGGGATGGGCGTCGGCTGGCCTTCGGGATAGAAACTCACCGCGCTGCCTTGCACCAGACGCTGCACGTCATCCTGGTCGACGTAGGCATCCACCTGCCAGCGGCTCGGGTCCACCAGCATGCCGATGGGCTCGCGGCTGTGCACCCATTGGCCGGGGCGCCAGTCGGGGTCGAGGTCCAGCCAGCGCCCGGAGAAGGGGGCCTGGAGCTTGAGCCGGGCGATCTCCGAGCGTGCGGCACGGGCCTCCTCGAACTGCACGCGCAGGCGCTGGCGAGTGGCCAGGGCCTGGTCGGCGCCACCCGGGTCGGCGATCAGGCCGCCAAGGCGCGCCTCGTAGCTCTTCACGCTGGCTTCGCTACTGGACAGGCGCGACGAGATGTCCGGTTCCTCAAGGGTGACCAGGGTCGCGCCAGCCTCAACCTCACCGGCCGGATGAATGGCCTGCAAGCGCGCGGGGTAGGGCGCGAAAACACGCAATTGCTGCTCCGCGCGAGCGACGCCAAGCGCATGGATCTCGCTGCGCCAGGGCACCGCCAGGAGTAGCAGGAGCGCGGCCAGCACGCCCCACCAGAAGTACCTGCGGCTATTGTGGATGGCGGCTCGATTGGCCCACCAGTGTTTCAATTCGCGCGCTATCGGCATGACGATGAACCAGGAGATTTCCACGGCGAACAGCAGTATCCCGAGCAGTTTGAAGAAGAGCAGGTAAACCGCCACGGCAATACCGAGGAACAGCACCAGGCGATAGACCCAGGTGACGATGGCGAACGCCACCAGGGCGCGGCGTTTACCGGGGCTGAAGGATTCCGGCCAGTCTTCGTCAATCCCTAGCAGCATGCGCCGCAGGGTGGTCCGGGCCAGGGCCGAAGAGCGCTCATGGAGGTTGGGGAAGTCCAGCAGGTCGGACAGGATGAAGTAGCCGTCAAAACGCATGAACGGACTGGCGTTCAGGGCCAGCGACAGGACCCAACTGGTCGTGGCGAGGTAGAGCAGGGCGTTGCGCAACGGGCCGGGGTCGGACAGGGCCCAACCGAGTGTGGCGAGGCCCGCCAGGGCCAGTTCGGTGAGGATGCCCGCCGAGGCGATGGCCAGGCGTTGCCGGGAGCTGCGCAGCTTCCAGCTCTCACCGGTATCGGTATAGAGCATTGGCCAGAGCACCACGAAGGCGATGCCCATGTGCCCGACGCGAAGGCCGAGGCGTGTCGCCACCAAAGCGTGGCCGAGTTCGTGAAGGGTCTTGGCCAGGGCCAGCGCCAAGGCGAAGCTGACCAGCCCGGACGCGGAGAAGGATTCCACCACCGCCGTGGTGAAGGCGTCCCATTGTTGCAATACCAGTAGCACGCCGATCACGCCCAAGGTCACCACCAGCACCCCGGTCAGTGGCCGGAACAACCAGTCCAGATAGCCCGCCAGGTGTTCCAGATGCCGTTGCGGGCGCAGCAACGGGATACGAAAGAACAGGTAGTGGTGCAGCCACCATTTCCAGTTGAGCCAGGCATTGCCTTCACTGCGGGACGCCAAGCGGGCGGCGGCATCCGGCGTCGGGCGCAACAGCTGGTGCTGTTCGAGGAACTGGCGGAGCTCCAGTACCTGCTCCACATCCGGGCGCAGTGGCGTCTGTTGCTGGATGTCCTGGCAGATCCGTTGCGGCGTGTCTTCCCAGCGCAGCAGGCATTCGAACTCCAGCCAGCCAATGCGATAGAAGCGATTGATCACTGTGTCCTGGATCACCCACGCCGGCTCGCCGTCGCTGCCGGGCGCGGTCTCCAGCAGCCGCAGGTCTTCGCGCAAAGGCGGGAGCGGCATCTGCGCCGCGTCGACGATCACAGCCCGGTCCAGGCACGCAGCGCGGCGTATGGCCGGCGCAGCAGGTAGTAGCCCAGCACCACCCGCTCGCCGTAGAGCTTGGCGGTACCGTGCAGGCCGAGGCGGGCGTGTTCCGGCTGGCCTTCGATGCTGGCGAGCAGCCGGTAGGCCACTACACCCTCTTCATTGGCGCGGGCCTGGTAGCTGGTTTCCAGCACCTGGCCTTTTAGCGGCGAGAGTGGGTAGGCGGTGAGAAACAGGGTGACCTCGGCGCCGGGTTCCAGGGCGATGGCGTCGGCCACCGGCAGCTGGATCAGCATGGCCGGTTGCGCTGGGTCGGCCACTTGGAGAATGCGTTCCCCGGTTGCCACCGGTTTGCCCAGCCAATCGTTGGGGTCGCTGAACACAGCCACGCCAGCGCGCGGCGAGCGCACGCGGGTACGTTGCAACTGCGCCTGGACCGCCGCCAGTTCGGCTCGGCGCTGCTGGGCGCGGCCGTTGAGCAAGGTCAGCTCGCTCTTGCTCTGCGGGTTGTCGAATGCGCGCTGGCTGGCCGCCATCAGCTCGGCATCGGCTACCGCCACTTCCTTGCCGAGCACTTCGGCGCGGCTTTTCAGGGTGGTTTCGTCGAGGGTGAAGAGCAGGGTGCCTGCTTCCACGGGTTGATTCGGCCGCACCTGCATGCGCTCGATCACCCCATCGATGGGGGAGCTGATGACCTCCGCCTGGCGCGAGACGATCTCAGTCGGCGCCAGCGCCGTTTGCCGCACCGGCACCAGCATCAGCGCAGCGGCCACCGCCAGTGCGGCCAGGAGCTGGCGCTTGCTGGGGCGCCAGCCGAACAGACGGCGCCGGCCAGCGAAGGCGGCCCAGCAGTGGGCCCAGGTCTGCCAGAGCCCATCGGTCAGCGGCGCCAGGGATTCGGCCGGCGGCGCATCCAGCAGGAACAGCACCAGCCCCAGGCGCGTGCCTTCGCGGTCATGCAGGGGAATGCACCAGAGTCCGGACGGCCACCACTCGGCCCAGCCTTCGGCGATGTCCTCGGGGGGCTCCACGGCCTCGCGGGCCAGCCAGCATGGCTGGGCGTCGGTCAATTGGGTGTTCAGCCAGCGGCTGGCGCGGCGCAACCAGACCAGGTAGGGCGAATCTTCGCTGGGCCGGGCAAGGCCGGATACGCAGAGCAGTTCCAGGTCCGCGCCGCGCTGCGCGAGCACCAGTGCCTGGTGGTAACGCAGCAACGCATAGGGGTCATTGGCAATGGAGAAAGCCAGGGCATTGAGCGAGTCGGCGGCCAGGGCGCGGTCGCGCAGTGCGGCCAGGGCAAGCAGCAATTGCGGGTGCGGCAGGCGGTCATTCATGGGCTTGCGGGAATCGTGCGGTGCCGCTCATGCCGGCGATCAGTTCCGGGTGCTCGGCATCGAGCCGTGCTTCCAGTTCCACGGTCTGGGCCACGGCGTCGACCCGCGAGTTGATGGCGCTGATATGGGCGCCATAGGACTTGCCGGTTTCCAGGATGCTGACCTCCAACGGCATGCCGGGCTTGAGCTGTGGCAACAGGCTCGACGGCACGTTGAGGCGCACCTTGAGGGCGCCGTCGCTGACCAGGTCGAACAGCGGCGTTCCGGCCGCCACCGTCTGGTAGGGCTTCACGTGGACCTTGGCGACCCGTCCGGAGAAGGGCGCTTGTATCCGGCAGTAGCCACTCTGGGCCTGGGCCAGGGAGCGTGCGCCTTCGGCCTTCTGGACTTCGGTGTTGGCCATGGCCACTTCCAGGTCGCCTACCGCATCCAGCTTGCGCAGATTGCGTTTGGCATCGAGGTTCTGCCGGGCCATGGTCAGCTCGGCGGCGGCAACCTTGGCGCGGGCGTGGGCTTCCTCGCAATTGAGCTGGGCCAGCAGGGCGTCCTTTGCTACCGGCTGGCCGAGGGAGGCCTTGAGCTCGCCGAGGGTGCCGTTCATCTGGCTGGAGAGCGTGGTCTCCAGGTCTGAACTGAGCAGTACGCGGATGGCGCCGGGGTCCTCGGCAGGGTTGGCCGGCGGCAGGTCATCGGCAAAGGCGACGGGTAATGGAAAAGACAGGACAAGGGACGCAAACAGGGCGAGCAGACTGCGCTCAGCGTTGTACGGCATGCGGTGTTCCTTATTTGCTGACGAGAAGTTTGCTGTGTTCCTGTTCACCCAGGGTGCGCTGGATTTCCCGGGCGAGCGTCTGGATGTCGTGCTTTTCGATCTGCTCCGGGAGGGTATCCAGGCCAATGGAGTTGTACAGCCGACCCCAGGCCGCCTGGGCGTCGGAGTAGGCGGCCTCGCGCTGGTAGCGCGAAAGCAGGTAGCGGCCTTCGGCACGGATCAGCTCCAGTTCCGAACCATAGGAGGTCGTACGTGCGGCCTGGGCGTAGTCCAGCAGGCTCTGGTCCACCCGCAGGCTCTGGTCGGCGAATTCCACTTCCTGGCGCGCCAGCTGATAGCGCAGGGTGCCCACCCTTACCTGAGTGAGGATGGCCATGGACAGTGCGACACGGCGCATGTCGTCGGTCTGCTCCTGGGATTCGGCAGCCGCGTTCAGCGACGGCAGTTGCAGCAGGCGCAGCAGATTCAGCGACACCTGCAGGCCGGTCTCGGTCCAGTGACTGTTGTAGAGGAATTTGTTGGAGTCGTACTTGTAGCCGAAGTCCAGGCTGACGTTAGGCCAGAGCTGGGCCTTGGCGATCTTCAGGTCATTCTCGTTGACCCGCTTGCGGTACCACTCCTCCATGATTTCCGGACGGTTCTCCAGGGAGATCTGTTCCAGCCGGTTGATGTCCTGATTCAGTTCCGGCAGTGGCGGCTCGGCCTGGTCGGCGAGGATCAGCTTCGAGCCTGGCGGCAGCGACATCAGCGCGGACAGTTCGGCTTGAGCGAACTCCAGGTCCTGGCGGCGTACGGTGAGCAGGTAGATCGAGTCGAGCAGGGCGCGCTGGTAGGACAGCACTTCCTGGCGCGGCAGCAGGCCCTTGGTCTCGGCCTCGCGGGCGGAAAGCAGTGCCTGGTGAGTACGTACCAGAAGGCGGTCGACCTGGGGCATCAGGCGCTGGGCACCGACGGCGCGCCAGTAGGCGTTGCGCACGTCCTGCAGGACGTTCTGCGCCACCTTGCGGCGGCGTTCCTCGGCCATGAGGATCTGGTCGCTCTTCTGCTGGGTACGGTAGTAGGCGACGCCGAAGTCCAGCAGGCTCCAGGACAGACCCAGGCCGTAGAGTTCGCGGTAGCGCTCTTCGGAGGTGGAAGCCCGCAAGCTTTCTTCACGGTCCTCGATGCCGATGGAGGTGCCGCCGGAGTCGTTGTTACGCCCGGCATATCCGGCCGAGGCGACCAGGCGCGGCAGCATCTCGTGACTGGAGACGTCGCGCAGGTCACTGGCCAGGGCGCTTTCCATGAGCTTGAGGCGATAGTCCAGGTTGTATTTCAGGGCCCGGGCCGCGGCCTCGTAGAAGGTGATCGGGGCGGTCACCGGCTCCTGATTGGAATACATCTGTGACTGATCGCGAATGATGCGCTGCCGGCTTTCCTCATCCGTGTACTCGTGGGGTTTCATGGCCGAGCAGGCACCTAGCAGCAGGCTGGAGGCGATGGCGGCGCTGAGGAGCGTTTGGGGCGTTCTTGGCATGGTCGATCCTTGTTCCTTGCTTATTCGGTTGACCGGTTGCCCAGCGCGCGCAGGCGCTCGGCGGCCTCGCGTAACTGGGCACGGAAGCCGGGGGCGGTACGGGAGTCGGAAGGCGGCGGCAGCTGGGCATCGCCCTGGGTCAGGTTGTCCGGGGTGGTGGCGAACACCGAGGGGTCGGGCAGCAGGCCGTCGGCGCTCAGGCTGGTTCGGCCGTGGCGACCGAGAATCCAGGCCAGGTCCAGGTCGCTGCTGGCACTGCTATCGCGCACGGCGTGGGAGACGAACTGGCCCTTGACCTGGCCGAAGTGCGCGCTCAGGGTTTCGCTCTCGATTTCCGGCTCCAGCCCCAGCCGCAGATCGCTGCCGTCAGCGTCCCAGCCGGACAACATCAGCTGGCGATCATTCCGTTCCACCACCGGGCCGACGAAGACCACCGGGTCCACGCCGGGCAGAGGCAGACGCCGGAATGGATCGAGATCGCCACGGTCCTCGTGTGGGCCAATGGGGTCATGGTTGGGAGCGGGGATGAAGGGCGCGGCGATATCCAGGTCTATCACCAGTTGCGCCAGGTCGGTTGCACCGGCGCGGTCGCCGAGCGTGTAGGTGAAGACGTCCTGCAGGACGCGGCCGAGGCCGGCGGCCCTGAGCACTTCGGGGTTGGTCAGGTCGATGCTGTAGGTGTAGCTGCCGTCGGCATTGATCACCAGGGTGCCGTAGCGACCGGCGATGGGTTGGCCGACGAGCCCGGTCGTGCCGCTGCCATTCTCCGCACCGCTGCGGATGCCCACCACTTGCAACTGTTCGCCACCGTCCACGTCCGAGTCGTTGGGCAGCACATTGCCCGTAGCCTGGGGCGCCGGGGTCTGGTCGCTGGCGACGTTGCTGTCGTCCCGGGCGACCGGATTGTCGTTGGCACCCTGGATCAGGATGTTCAGGCGGGCTTCCGATTGTGCACCTGTCGTGTCGCGCATGACGTAGGTGAAGGACTCGCGCAGGGATTCACCGGCAGTGCGCAGGGCTTGCACCAGCGGGTTGGTGTTATCCAGCACATAGACATAGCTGCCATCGGCATTGAGGGTCAGCGTGCCGTAGCGACCCACCAGGGCCTGTCCCGCAAGAGCGCCGCTGCCCAGCTCGCTGGTGGCCGAAAGGACCTGCCGGGTCTCGCCATTGGCGACGCTGTCCACGTCCTGGTCGTTGGTCAGGACATTGCCGGTAGGGTCGCTGCCAGGGATGTCGTTGCCCACGCCGCCTGCCTCGACCGCCGTGGTGTCGTCATCCTGGGCGACCGGCGTGTCGTTGCGACCATCGATGGTGATGCGCAGCTCGGCGGTATCGGTGGCCAGATGCGTGTCGGCAAGCGTGTAGGTGAAGGTGTCCACCAGGGTCTGGCCACTGATGCGCAGCGCCTGGACTACAGCCAGGCTGTTGTCGACCACGTAGGTCCAGCTGCCATCGGCATTCATCGTCAGATCGCCGTAGAGGCCGCGCAGCACCGTGCCGACGGTCCCGCTGGTGCCACTGCCGGCTTCGCTGCCGGTGCGAATGGCCAATACCGACAGCTGCTGCCCTTCGAGATCCGTGTCGTTGCTCAGCACATTGCCGCTGGGATTCACGCCCGGTACGTCGTTGTTCAAGCCGCCGGCCTCGATAGCGGTGGCCTCGTCGTCGAAGCCATCCGGCACGTCGTTGCGGCCGACGACGATGATCGACAGTTGCGCCAGGTCGGTGAGGCCGCCCAGGTCGGTGACCTCATAGGTGAAGTGATCCACCAGGGTGTCCAGCAGGTCGAGGGCGAGCACGTCCGGGTTGGAAATGTCGATGGTGTAGTGGTAGCTGCCGTCGGCATTGATCACCAGGGTGCCGTACTGGCCTACCAGCACGCTGCCGACCGAGCCGGCGGTGCCGCTGCCGTTCTCCGGCCCCGTACGGATACCGGTGACGGTGAGCTGGTCGCCCTGGTCGATATCGGTGTCATTGGGCAGGACGTTGCCGCTGGGGTTGAGCACCAGGCCGTCGCCATTGTCGGTGACGCCGACGTTCACGTCGTCCTGCGCCACCGGGCTGTCCCACGCGCCTTGGATTGTGATGCTGAACTGAGCGATATCCTCGGCACCTGCGGTATCGCGCATGCGGTAGGAGAAGATTTCCTGCAGGCTGTCTCCCGGTTTGAGGGCCTGGACCGCAGCAAGGTTGTTGTTCACCACATAACTGTATTGGCCGCTGGCCGAGACTGTCAGGATTCCATAGAGACCCGCAATGACCTGGTTGCCGGCAACGTTGGTGAAGGTGCCGCCTTCAGCTTCGCTACCGGTACGAATGCCGTTGATGGCCTTGGTATCGCCAGCATCGACGTCACGGTCATTGTTGAGAAGGTTTCCATTTGGGTTCACTCCCAGCGTGGCGTTGTCGGTTCCGCCGGCTTCCACTGCAATGGCTCCATCGTTGACGGACAGTGGGTTATCGTTGACGCCACGGATGGTGATTGTCAGGTCCGCGATGCTGTTTGAGCCCGCTTCGTCGCGTGTGGCGTAAGTGAAGATTTCGACGAGGGTGTCGCCGTTGACACGCAGGGCCTGAACCTGCGGATCGTTGTTATCGACCACGTAGGTGTAGCTGCCGTCGTCATTGAGCGTCAGGGTGCCGTAGCGACCTGCGAATGGGACACCGATCGTACCCAGGGTGCCTCCCTGGCGGATACCGATGACGGTGACGGTCTCGCCGAACTGATCCACATCAATATCGTTGTCCAGCACATTGCCGCTGGGGTCGAAACCGGGGGTCCCATTGTTCAGCCCGCCGGCTTCGATCGCTGTCGCGAAGTCGTTATTGTCCTCGCGAGCGTCATTGGCGCCTTGGATGGTGATGCTCAGCCAAGCGATGTCGGTGGTGCCAGAGGCATCAATCAGGGTGTAGTTGAATCCGTCCAACAGGGTGTCCGCTGCAGTGCGAAGCGCCTCGACTTCCGGCATGTCATTGTCCAGGCGATAGCTGTAGCTGCCGTCGGCGTTCAGGGTCAGCCATCCATAGGTGCCGCGCAATTCGGTACCGAGGATGCCAGTCGTGCCTGCTCCTTCGACAACACCAGTGCGCACCGACGCCACCGCCCGGGTCTCGCCATAGTCGATGGGGTCGAGGGCGCTGCCGTCGACGTCCGTATCGTTGTCCAGGACATTGCCGGTCGGGTCAACGCCGGGAATCTGGTTGTTCCGACCGCCGGCTTCCACTGCCGTAGCGGTGTCGTTGGTCGCCACCGGGTTGTCGTTGCGGCCAAGGATGAGGATCACCAGTTGCGCTGATTCAGGTGCTTCCTGGCCATCGGAAATGGCGTAGGTGAAGCGCTCTATGAGGAAGTCCGAGAGCAGGCGCAGGGCCTCCACTTCGGGATTGGTGTTATCCAGGACGTAGCTGTAGGTGCCATCGGCGTTCAGGGTCAGGGTGCCGTACTGGCCCGCGAAGGCCTGGCCGATCACGCCGGTGGTTCCCAGTTCGTCGTTGCTGACGGAGACCACCGTGATCGGGTCGCCGTCAGGGTCGACATCGAACAGCAGAGCGTCGCCCGTGGGGTCGATGCCTGCCTGGCCGTTGGCGACGCCGCCGCGTTCGACGGCGATGTTGAAGTGATTCTGAGCCACCGGCGGGTCGTTTACGCCGCGGACAGTAATGACCAGTTGCGCCAGGTCGGTGAAACCGTTGGTGTCGATGATCTGGTAAGTGAAGGTCTCGGTCAGCGTCTGGCCAGCGAGCAGGGCCTGGACCGTGGGGTTGGCGCTGTCTACGTCATAGGTGAAGGAACCGTCAGCACCCATGCGCAGGAGGCCGAAGTTGCCCAGTAGCAAGGTGGCGCCGGTGGTGCTGGTGGAACCGGTCGCTACTCCAATCAGCACCCCGCCGGCGGTTTCCAGGCCCGAACGCACGCCATTGACCCGGAGCAGGGTATTGGGCCGGTCGGCCGCGTCGACGTCGTTGTCCACGCCGTTGCCACCGGGCTGGGTGACCGGGCCGGGGCGGCTGGGGAAGCGGATGACGTTGCCGCTGGGGTTGCTTTCACCGATGGCAGCGGGGCCGGAGCCGGCCTGGGCCACGGCCTGGTCATCGCTGGCCAGGGGGTTGTCGTAGTTGCCACGAATGGTGATGCGCAATTCCGCGAGGTCGTTCAAGCCAGCCGTATCAGTGACCTGGTAGCTGAAGAACTCGGTCAGCGTGTCGTTGGGCCCCAGCCGTTGCACGGCGGTGGCGTTCTCGTTCAGCACATAGGTGTACGTGCCATCGGACGCAATGGTCAGGGTGCCGTAAGTGCCGATGATGTTTACGCTGCCACCAGTGGGGACGATGGTCAGTACGCCCTGCGCGAGCTCACGCAGGGCGCGCGCGCCGGTGACTGTCTTGGTTTCGCCATAGTCGATCGGGTCCGCCGGGTTTTCGCCGCCGTCCACATCGAAGTCGTTGTCCAGCACATTACCGGTGGCGTTGGCACCGGGAGCGGGGAAGCCGGCCGGCGGGGTATCGCCGGGGTTACCGATATCGGTGTTGTTGACGCCACCTTTCTCGATGGCTGTGCCTACGTCATTGACACCCACTGGGGTGTCGTTGGCGCCCTGGATGACCACCGAGAAGTTGGCTGAGGATTGCAACGGTGGACCGCCCAGGCCGATGTCCGAGATCACGTAGGTGAAACTCTCGTTCAACTGGTCGCCCGCCTGGCGCAGCGCCTGCACCTCGGGATTGGCGTTGTCGATGATGTACTGGTAGGCGCCATTGGACTGCAGCACCAGCTTGCCGTAGCGCCCGAACACCTCCACCGATCCCAGCGCTGGAAGCGGAACCACTACGCCGAGTGGGGAGGTGACCGATACGACGAATATCTGGTCGCCGTTGGTACCGATATCGATGTCGGTATCGTTGCTCAGCAGATTGCCGCGCGGATCGATGCCCGGGAGGCGGTTGGCGGTACCGCCAGCTTCCACCGCCGTGGCGTTGTCGTCCACGGCGTTCGGCGCGTCGTTCACCGGATCGAGGCGGATCACCAGGAAGTCGCTGTCGGTGCGGGCGTCCGCCAGTTCGCCGGGAATGCCATTGCCGTTGAAGTCGCCGTAGTTGCCCAGGTCGTTGGTCAGCACCTCGAGGAAATCGACGCCGTTGAAGTCGAGGTTGCCCAGATAGCTGACGCCGGCCAGGGCCGCGTTGATGTCGGCGATCCGGCCCAGCAGGACCAGGTTCGTCGTCCCGGCCCCGGTCACCGTTACGCCAGTGGTCGGACCGGTGAGTGTGAGCGTGCCGTGAAGAACGTTGAGGTTGACCTCGATGGCGCGGCTGGCGACGACCGGATCGCGCTCGGCATCGATGTCGCTGACGCTGATGCCGGAAATCGCCAGGGGCGTGTCTTCTCGTCCCTGCTGGAAGCCGGGCAGGGTATTGACCGGCGCATCGTTGAGCTCGACATAGCCGGAGTTGGCCTGCTGCGTGACACCTTCGCCAAGGGTCACCTGGACCTGGCCGAGGGTTCCGGCATCGGTGTCGATGCGAATCCGCAGTTCGCCGAACTGGGCAATGCTGTTCACAGTGTTCGGTGCATCGATGCGGAACAGGCCGCTGGGTAGCACGCCGAAGGAAAAACGGCCGTTGGCGTTGGTAGTGGTGGTGAAGGTCTTGTCGTCGCCACTACCGAACACGCCGTCGTTACCGGCCCAGATCAGGTTGATGGTCTGGTTGGCGATGGCCAGTTCGTACGCGGGGGTGCCCGGAAACGGGTCCGGATCCGGTGTGGCGTCGTTGGGGGCGGTGGCGGCCGTGCCCGTATCGTTCCACAGGGTGCCGCTGATGATCCCGAGGCCGGCGCCTTCGCGGAGCACGTAGTTGTTCAGGGTGGTGCTATCCGGACCGGGGCCATTGGAGCCGTTGCGCTCGCCGGTAGCGGTGCCATCGGGGCCGACCGAAGTGCCCCCCCAGCTGGTGAAGGTTTCCGGCAGGCTGCTCCAGGTCAGGTTGGCGTCGGTACTGGCGATGCTTGCGTTATTGGGCACCTGGACGCTGTAGACCACGCTGACGCTGGTGCCGGGGTCGATCCGCGCGATGTCCACTGTCACGCCGCCCGTGGTGCTGAAACTGACACCGGCCGGCAGGTTGCTCGGGCCGTAGGTGTTGGCACCGATGGTGATGCTGAGCAGGGTGTAGTTGCTGCCGGTGGGGAAGCCGTCGGTCAGGCGGACATCGTAGGCCGGCAAGCTGCCGTTGGCGGTGAAATCGACGGTGACGGTGGCGGTGCCCAGGCTGCCACCCGGGTTCGCGTTGAAGTCGGTGACGGTCTTGTCGAGGTTGGCGAAACCGGGTTCTACGATGCGCTCGAACAGGGTATCGCTGGTGGTACGGATGATGCCGTTGACGCGATCATGCACCGTGACGCCGAGCTGGACGGCGGACTGGTTGCCCAGGCTGTTATCCACGCGGGCATTGAACTCGAACACAATCCCTTCCAGGTCGTCATCGTTACCATCGTTGCCCCCGGCGAATCCCTCGTTGGTGATGTTGCCCAGGTTGAGGGTCACCACCTGGTTGCCATTGCCGTCGGTGCCGAGCGTGACGTAGATGGGATTCAGCACCCCGGTTGGGGCCGGTCCGGACAGATTCGGGGTGATGAGCTGGGCTTGCGGGCTGTCTTCGTTGCCGATGATCTGCAGGGTGCCGCTGGTGATCAGGTCGCCGAGGCTGGTGACCAGCCCGCCGTCGGAAATGAACCCAATACGCATGGTGCTGAGGTCATCCACCGTCAGCCCGTCGTCGAGGGTGACAACCAGCTGGTAGTTGGGGTTGATGCCCTCGGGAATCAGGACGGCGGTGCGGTAGCGGATGATCTCGCCAACGGCCACGACCTCGATCGGTGCATTGGTGGGGTTGGGGGCGGCCGTATCGTTCAACCCCCCCACGCGGGACAGGCGTATGCCCTGGGCGATGGGAAAAATAAGAATGCTGTCGCGCTGGTAGTCGTTGAGCACGCCGGTGTTGAGCAGGCCGTCCTGGCCGGTGCGTTCGCCGGCCGGATCAGCGGCACCGTTGGTGTTGTTGCCGTTGAGGCTGGTCCAGCGCACATCGGCGAGGTTGTCGAAGCGGGCCACCGAGGCACCGGTGGCATTGACTACGCCACTGATGCGGATGGTGATGGTGCCGCCCTTGGCGATGTCGACGTTGCCGGTGTTGATCAGCGTACGGCCATTCGGGTCGAGGACGAAGCTGCCCCTGATATCCGTGCTGACCCCGCCTACGGTATAGGTCACGCTGACCAATGTGAGCTGGTCCAGTTCGGTGGGCAGCTGGCTGGAGAAGGCGATGTCGAAGGCGTCGTAATCGCTACCGGCGTTGCCATTGGCGATGGTGATGCTGAAGTCGACCGGGTCGCCTTCATCGAAGCCCAGGCCCGGGTTGGTGATCAATTGCTGGCTGAGCTGCAGGGTGGGTTCCTGAATGGTGATCGCGGGCTTGGTGCCGGTCAGGTTCACATCGCGATTCAGCGGCGCGCTGCCGTTCGGGGTGTTCCCATCGGGGTCGCTGTAGCTCAGGCGGGCGTCGTTCTGGCGCACGCCACCGGCCTGGTTGCCGAGCACGTTGCTGGCCACCAGCCGCACGCGGATGACGAAGCTGTTGTTGCCGATGTTGTTGTCGCCCGTGGCGCCGGAGGCGCTGAAAATGAAGCGCGCATCGGCGCCGTCGGCACCCAGGGTGCCGGTGGGGGCGGTGAGACTACCGATGGTGACCGTGCCGGCGAAGTTGGCGGTCAACGCGCCGCCAGCGGTGGTAATCAATTGGTAGCCCTGGTTGGCATTGAAGCTGGTGTCCAGGCGCAGGCCGGGCGGGATCAGGTCGTCGATGCGCAAACTCTGGGTAGTGCCTTCAGGCAGCGTGACGATGATGTCGTAGAGCATGCTTTCGCCGACTACCAGGTTCGCACCGGTGGTGTGAGCGGCACTGGAATCGCCATTGTCCAGGCTGCCGCCGGCGAAGTTCTTGCTGATCACCGGCGCTGCGACCTGCTGGCTGGCGAGGTCGGAGAGCGGCACCGGCACGAAGTTCTGCCCACCCTCGGCGCTGGCGTAGTGGGTCAGCTCGGCAGTGCTTTGCAGGGTGGCGCTGGCGCCGATGGCCGCCGCCACCTGCACGTCATAGGTAATGACCACGACGTTGGCGCCGCTGTTATCCGCCGCGGTCCCGGGGCGGCCGGCCAGCAGGGCGCCAGCTCCGGGTGAGTCGATGAAGGTGATGGTGTTGGTGGCGTTGTCCACGGTGAAGTGGGTGCCGGCTATCAGTCGGGTGCCGTCGCCGCGATAGATCAGCAGGTTTGAACTGGCCAGGTTGCCACCCACGAAGGACAGGCCCGGCGGCAGGCTGATGCGGGTGCTGACGTCATAGGCGTTGCCGCCCCCATGGTTCTCGATGGCGGTGGCCAGGCGCAGGCGGTCGCTGGCATCGATGCCGGTGACATTGCCATTGACCGCGAGGATATCGGTGATGCTGCCGCTGAAGGGCACGCCGGTGGTGCCCGGCGCGTTCCAGGCGCCGGTGGTGCCGGTCACCGTGCCATGGCTGGTGGAAACCACGCCGTGGCTCATGGTGAGCACCGGTTCGGCCACCGAGGCGATCAGGGTCACGTCATCGGTGGTGAGCAGGACGCTCTTGTCCAGGGTACGGGTCTGGCTGGATTCGCCCAGCACGTTGAAGGCGCGCTGGTCGGCGAACGGCTGGTCGCTGACGGTGAGGGTGAAGTCGATGGCGACGCGGCTGCCGTTGATACCGGGGTTCACGTAGTCAGCGAAGGTGAATACCAGCGAATTGCCGGCGCCGATGGTGACCGAGATAGGGCTGTTGGGGTTGGTATTGCCCGTGGCCAGGCGCCAGATGGCATTGGGATCGACGCCACTCAGGTCGAACAGCGGCAGCGGCAGGTAGGCGGTGAGCTTGAAGTTCTCGTAATCGCCGGTGACCAGGTCGTAGGTCAGGCGGAAGGTGACGGTATCGCCTGGCCGCAATTCGGTGCCGGGCGCCGGCGCACCTCCACCGTTGAGGCCGGCCAGATCGATCTGCACCTGGCTGGTAGGAATGGTGCTGACGGTGTTGGAGGTGTCGCTTTCGTCGAAACCGCTGAGGTTGTTCGGGTCGAACAGTATGGTGGCGGTCACCGTGGCGTTATTGCCGACCGAGTCGCCTTCGTTGATTTCGCTGTGGGGCGCGCCGGCGGGCGGCGTGTAACTTTGGGCAACCCGAGCCTGATAACCGATTACCGCCAGGGTGGCACCTTGCAGCAGGTCATCGAAGGCCAGGTCACCGTTGAGCCAATCGCGGATACCGAATGCGTTGGCCAGCGACTGGGCAATGTCGAACTGCATCGAGGTGCTGCCGTCGGCATTGACCACGCTGCTGCTGACCAGGGCGATGGTCTGGGTCACTCCGTTCTGGGTGATCGTCAGGGTCGCGGTGCCGGCTATCAGGTTCTGCCCGTCGCCCAGCTGGTCCGATACCAGGAAGCTGCCGTTGCCGAGGAAGGTCTTGCCGAAGGCGAAGTAGTCCGACAGCGCGATGTTCAGCCTGTAGTCCAGGACATCCCCCGGACTGATGCCGGGGCTGCCGACATCGGTGCGTACGCTGACCTGCTTCTGCAGGGTGATGGACTTGGCGACGAAACTGACGTCGTTGCCGGTGCCGTCGAAGGCGATCTGGCCATTGGGAGCATCGCGCGGGTCGAGGGGTATCCAGTTCCCCGCGGCCTCGGGCCTGGCAAACGTGATGGTGACATCGTCGCCGGTGGCGGCGTTGAGCACCGGCACACCATCGGCGTCGTCGTCCGGAACGAAGAACTGCACGTTGGTGGTCGTCGGTGCGGTCAAGGTCGCATAGCTGACAGTGAACTCGCTGATGTACAGGTCGTTGCTGAGGTCACCGTCGCTGTTCTGCGCCAGGATGCGCTGAATGAACGTCGGGTCGGTGACTGTATTGCCGTTGTGAAGGGTGATCGAGGTGATGGTGCCGCCGCCACCGGGTGTGATGGCGGTCACAATGACGTTGTCCGGTACCGGCTGGGTCAGTACCACGTTGGTCAAGGTCTGGGAGTCGGCCGGATTGATGGTGACGTCCAGTTCGCGGCCATAGTTCGGTCCGGTCGCGGTTTCGCCTTCGGGCGTGGTGATCACCTGGTCGAAGGTGATTACCGTCGGATGCACCACGAAGCTGTCGGCGTTGGCCGATGGCTCCAGAATGCTGGGGTCGGTGGCCGGGTTGTTCAGCGAGTCATTGCCGTACTGGAAGCCGCTGCGCGCACGGATGGTCAGGTCCGGCGTCGTCCCGGAGAAGGAGAAGTCGGTGTCAGCCAGGTCGCTCAGAGAAGCCGTCACTTGCACGGTGATGGGCGGCTGGCCCAGGGTGACACTGGCGAACGGCAGTTCTACCACCACCATCTGGTCGCCGGCACGCATGCCGAAGTCTGCGGCGTTGATGATCAGCGGCTTGCCGTCGGTTCCTACTGCCAGCGGGTGGCTGGCCTGGCCGTTGGCGTCGAAGGTCAGCACGTGGGCGGTGAGGTTCTGCCCGAGGTAGGTGGCGGAGACGAAGGTGACACCGTCGTCTATTTCCGCGCCAGCACCATCCTTGCCCGTAGCCGGGAAGAACAGGTCGATGAAGGGCGCGTAGCCCGTATCGGTGGTGATATTGGTAAACGTAACGTTGAAGCTGAAGGTTTCTCCCAGCAGCACATCCGCGCCACCGGTGAGGGTGGTGGTCGGCCCGGCCGCCAGCAGCCGGTCGTAGCCAGCGGTGGCCGCGACAGCCAGCGCGATGGGCTTGTCGATGTCGCCGCGGGCGACTTCCAGCTCCCAGTCGCCGCCCGCGCGGGCACTGCCGGTGTCATCGCTGGAGGCTGCGACGTCGGCGCCGGTCCAGCGCGCCAGCTCGTTGACCAGGGTGCGCCCGGCGCTGCCTTCGCCGACCTTGCAACCATAAAGCTGGATATCGGCGCCTTCGCTGAGCGACTGGCTCCACTGGCTGAGGGGCTGGGCGAACTGGTCGATGTTGTCGGCGGTCAGGGTGGTCTTGCCGAGGGTGAACTCGCCTGAAGCACCGTGGGACAGGATCTGGATGGAATCCACCTGGCCAAGCTGGGCCAGTGCAGCAGAGATGGCGGCGAGGCCATCCTGGTTGGCTTCCACCACCAGTACTTCGACATTGCCTGGGAGCTGCGCCGTCAGCTTCTCGCGACCGTCTATACGGCTGTCGAGCACCAGCAGGTGGCGGCTTGCGGAAGGTTGCTGGCCGGGCTCGCTGCGGGCGTCGCTGGGCGTGGCGTGATCGGCGACGGGTTTGCCGGCGTCGCCAGTGTCCTGGTGCTGCTGGTCCGCTGCGGTGGCGGCTGCACCGTCGAAGAGAATGCGGGGCTCCAGGGCCAGGGCACGGCGCTGGGGTCTGAATGCGGGCGGCACAAAGGTACCGGGCTTGGTATCAATATCCATATGTTCACCAAGAAACCTGTCACGTATGGGCAGGCCTGCAACGTTTGAGATTCAGTACATCGAGAGCACCTCGCGCCCCGGAGGGTGCAAGATGCGGGTTCAACCTGTACTGGGTACTGCGGCGCAGAAACCCGGCGTCGTCCGGGGCATGTCGATGACCCGTCAAAAGCCAAGGTGGGAAGTTTCGCCTGTCTGCGGCCGAGTCCAGTCCTGAAGTCCGGTTTGCTGAGCAGAAGTCCGTTTTCTGTCAGAAAATTCTCACGATGAGCCTACACAAGTTTTTTTGAAACGCCAGCCCATCCGTCCGCCACAAGGCGTGGCAAATCCAGCTGCCGCGCTACTTTCGAGGCGAAACCGTGACGGGGTCGGCCATCGCATGTAGAGATCGAGAGTGCGGATGAATCCCCAACTGGCGAGCCGGGGTGAATCAGGCGCGCAGGGAGGCAACCCCGGTTCAACGAACTGAACTAGGCTGCAACTGGCCGGGCCAGGAGTTGGGGGCGCCCGGCGAACAAAAAGAATTGGCTGGAGCGCGCTACATGGACAAACGGATCAGTTGGTGGGGAGCCACGATCTTCTGGATTTTCTCGATGGTGCTTTCCGCTACCGCACATGGCGCCGATGAAGCGGCGACCGCCGCGGCGGAACCCTCCGAACTGAAAATCGCCAATCGCAGCATCTTCGTCTTTCGTGCCACGCTCCTGGGTGAATCACCCGCCGCTCGCGCTAGCCGCGCCCGCGCCGTGATCCGCGAGATGCTGGACGGCACTGAGGAGACCGACGTCAGGCTCGATAGCATCCAGGACAACTACATGGTGTTGCTGGGTGACCGGCGCGCCTTCATCGTCTCGCCGAACGATCTGGATGCCGGTGAAACCTCGGTGCGGCAGGATGCCGAAGACGCGGCCCAGCGGTTGCGCCTGGTGGTGGCGGAGTCTGCGCAAGCCCGTAGTCTGCGCTTCCTGCTGACCGCAGGCGGGTACTCGGTGGCGGCCACGCTGCTGTATATCGCATTGTTGAAATTGCTCGGCTGGGCGCATCGCAAGGCGTTGTCCTGGTTACCCAGGCACATGCGCAGGCACACCAGTGCACTGAAGATCGGGGAAACCCAGCTGGTGGATACCAGCAACCTGTTTCCGGTGGTTCGGCGCCTGTTGGCACTGGTGTTCTGGTCACTGGTGCTGCTGCTCACCTATGAATGGCTGAGCTTCGTACTACAGCGATTCCCCTATACCCGGCCCTGGGGCGAAAGCCTGAACCACTACCTGGTGGACCTGGTGCGTTATGTACTGGACGCCATGGTCAGCGCCATACCGGGACTGGTCATCGCGCTGCTGATCTTCTTCATCGCGCGCGGCATCAGCGCCTTCAGCAAACGTCTGCTGGAGCGCCTTTCCCGTCCTGGCACCATCACCTGGCTCAACGACGAAACACTGCAACCCACCACGCGTCTGACTTCACTGGCCATCTGGCTGTTCGCCCTGGCCATGGCCTATCCCTACCTGCCGGGCGCCGGGACCGAGGCGTTCAAAGGGTTGTCCGTGCTGATCGGTCTGATGATTTCCCTGGGCGCGTCCAGCGTGGTCGGGCAGGCAGCGGCAGGGCTGATTCTGACTTACACCCGCACCCTGAGGCC
The DNA here is from genome assembly GCF_003626975.1 of Pseudomonas sp. DY-1. Taxonomy (NCBI): domain Bacteria; kingdom Pseudomonadati; phylum Pseudomonadota; class Gammaproteobacteria; order Pseudomonadales; family Pseudomonadaceae; genus Pseudomonas; species Pseudomonas sp. DY-1. The sequence continues at coordinate 1,167,035 of NZ_CP032616.1, forward strand.
CGGCGAGTACGTCCGCATTGGCGACAACGAGGGTACAGTCACCGAGCTGGGTATGTTCACCACCAGTATCCGCACCGGCCTGGGTGAGGTGCTGACCATCCCCAACTCGATGATCACCGGCTCGGTGACGCGCAACTACTCCCGCGTCGTGCAGGGCCGGGGCTATGTGGTGGATACCACTGTGACCATCGGCTACGACACGCCCTGGCGCCAGGTCGAGGCCATGCTGCTGGAAGCGGCCCGACGCACTCCCGGCATCCTCCAGAATCCCGTGCCACAGGTGTTCCAGACGGCGCTGTCGGACTTCTACCCCGAGTACCGGCTGGTGGCACAGGCAGTGCCCAGCGAACCACGTCCACGGGCCGAGCTGCTGACGATGCTGCACGCCAATATCCAGGACGTGTTCAACGAGTACGGCGTGCAGATCATGTCGCCGCACTACCTGGGCGATCCCACGCAGGAGAAGTGGGTGCCAAAGGAGCGCTGGTACACGGCACCCGCCAGAGAAGTGGATCAGGAAGAAGGCGGGCGGTGATCGAATCCGTCCTGGACTCGCTGCAAACAGGAAATAAGCCCGACCAGGGGCAAGTCGAACTGATCATGGAGCAAGGGAATGAGGGGGCGAGATTCGGAGGGACGACTTTGCGCCGTTCTGCAGTCCGCAGTGTTGACGCTGGCGCTGATGACGGGGCAGGCAGCCTGGGCTGTCGGGGAAGCGCCAGGCAGGTTGCCGGGACCTGCCAGCGAGGTGGAAGGCTATGCCGCCAGCGACAGTTGCCTGGGATGTCACGCCACGGAGGCCGGGCAATGGAAAGACTCCGACCACGGTTGGGCCATGCGCAAGGCAGAGGCAGGCAATGTGCTGGGCGACTTCGATGCGGCCACTTTCGATGAGGTTGGTGTCAAGGCGCGTTTCTTCCGCAAGGGCGATGACTACTTCGTCAACACGGAAGGTGAAGACGGCAAGTCCGCTGACTTCCAGATCCTCTACACCTTCGGCTTCTCCCCGTTGCAGCAGTACCTGGTGGCCCTGCCGCGTGGACGCCTGCAGGCCCTGACGATCGCCTGGGACAGCCGTCCCAAGGGGGAGGGTGGCCAACGCTGGTTCTCCCTCTATCCGGGGCAGCGTTTTGCGCCGAGCGACCCGCTGCACTGGACCGGCCGCTACCAGAACTGGAATGCCATGTGCGCTGACTGCCACTCGACGCGCCTGATGAAGAACTACGACGACAGGCAGGACAGCTTCGCCTCCACCTGGCACGAACAAACTGTCGGCTGCCAGGGTTGCCACGGTCCGGGCCAGGCTCACGTCGACTGGGCGAAGCAGGACAAGTCGGCCAACAAGACCTACGCTGCGGCCGCCGACCTGGGACTGAAGGTCGACTTCAAGGCGTTGGGCAGCCAGGGTCTGGTGGAGCAGTGCGCCTACTGCCATAGCCGCCGACAGGGGCTGGGCACGGGGCAGGAACCGGGGCAGCCGCAACTGGATCAGAGCCTGCCGGCCACGCTGCGCGCGGGCCTCTACCACGCTGACGGCCAGATTGACGGCGAAGTCTATGAGTTCGGTTCGTTCACCCAGAGCAAGATGTACGCGGCCGGCGTTGCCTGTACCGACTGCCACAACCCGCATACCACCCAAGTGAAGATCGAAGGCAACGGCCTCTGCCTGCAATGCCACAACAGCAATCCGCCGCTGGCGCGCTTCGCCAGCCTCCCGTCCAAGGACTACGACAGCAAGGCTCACCACCGCCATGTGCCAGGCACGCCTGGTGCGCAGTGCGTCAACTGCCACATGCCGAGCAAGACTTACATGGTCGTGGACCCGCGCTGCGATCACAGCCTGCGCATTCCGCGCCCGGACCTGGCCGACAAGGACGGAAGCCCGGATGCTTGCACCAGCTGCCATCAGGACCAGAAACCCGCATGGGCAGCCAAGGCCATTGAAGGCTGGTTCGGCAAGCCGCAACGGCCACCGCACTATGGCGAGGACCTTCATGCGGTGCGCAGCGGCCAGGGTATCTCGCTGAGCCTGCTCGGCTCGGTGTTGGCGGACAAGGGCAAGCCGGCCATCGTCCGCGCCACCGCCGCCGAGCAGATGGCCGACCTCGGCCCGCCGGCCATCTCCAATTTGCAGTGGGCGCTCAAGGACGACAGCGAGCTGGTGCGTGCCTATGCCGTTTCGGGCTTTACCAGCGTGCCACCGGCCGAGCGGCTGAAGCCGTTGCTGGCGTTGCTGGATGACCCGACGCGTGCAGTGCGGGATGAAACCGTCCGTGCCCTGGCGGATGTCCCGCCTGATCTGTTGCCGGTCGAGCGGCGAGCGCCGTTTCAGGCATTGCTGGCCGACTATGAACGGCGCCTGCGCGGCAATGCCGATCTACCCGGTGGCCGCCTCAACCTGGCAGTACTGTTGTCGCGTCAGGGGCGTGATGGCGAGGCGATGGAGGAGTATCGCCAGGCGCTCAGGCTCGACCCGTACTTCTCGCCGGCACGAGTGAACCTGGTCACCCTGGCCAGTGCGACGCAGCCCGACGAGGCCGAGCGGCTGCTGCGCGAAGGCCTGGCGCTGGAAAAGATGCCGGAAACCGACCACGGCAACCTGGCCTACATGCTGGCCTTGCTGCTCGTGGAACGGGGTAGGGCGGAGGAGGCGTTGAACTGGATGGAAAAGGCCGCAGTCCAACTGCCCGGCAATTCACGTATCCGCTACAACCAGGGGTTGCTGCTGTCACGCATGCACCGTCGCAATGACGCGCTGAGTGCGCTGCGTAGCGGCCTTGAGCAATCCCCGTCGGACCCGGACCTGCTCTATTCGCTGATCTATCTGCACGCTGTGGAGGGCGAGCGAAGCGAGGCGTTCGAATACGTCAAACGCATGCGTGAAGTGGCACCGGATGACCCTCGCCTGCACGCGATCGAGCCCTATTGGCGGCAGTGAGACACGGCAGGCAGCGCAAACAGGCGAGCTTACTGGCGACATCGCATTTGAAAGTCGTGGTTCTCTCGCCTAAACCTTCAAAACGTTTACGTGTCGTTCAGTGTGGAAGTCGTACGTGCAGTCACGTGACTTGCTGTCTAACAACCAAGGAATGAAAAACATGACGAACAAACTGATTGGCAAGGCCATTATCTTCGGACTTCTCAGCACCGCCGGCGTTGCGGCGTACGCGGGGCAGGCCGGGGGCGGCGGCTGCGGCTGGGGGAACATGGTGTTCGAAGGTCAGCGCGGCCTGGTTCCGCACCTGCTGGCCACCACCACCAACGGCACCTCGGGCAACGCCACCTTTGGCTTGACCTCGGGTACCAACGGTTGCGACTCCAGCGTGAAGCTGGGCTACGGCGGCCGTTCCCTGTTCGCCATGAATGGCATGCTCGACAGCATCGCCGAGGACATGGCGCAGGGGCAGGGCGAAGCGCTGGATGCCTATGCCACCCTGCTGGGCATCGAACAGGCTGACCGCGCCCACTTCGCGAAGGTCACCCAGGCCAACTTCTCGAGCATCTTCGCAAGTCCTGACGCGACCGGCGAAGAGGTACTCGCCGCGACTCTCGACGTGATGAGCCGCGACCAGCAACTGGCTCGCTACGCCAAGCTGCCGAGCTGATACCACTCGCAAACGAAAATGCCCTCTTAGGAGGGCATTTTTGTGGGTGGTGGAATATCTGCAGGAGCGAATTCTGCCCGCGATCAGCTGCCCAGCTTCAGGCCGCTGGTGGATTCAGGATTGTTTGTGCCTCACCCTTTTGGGGAGCGGGTAGTTTCAGGCTGTGTTGTCCGGCATTTGGCGCCTCGAACGTTGGGCCTCGTTCCTCGGACCAACCTACGGCCGGTGAATTCGCCCGCTTCTCGTAGGTTGGCGCAGAGCGAAGCCCAACGGACGGGCTGTCTGCGGGGGCTGGGCCTTTCAAAACCGCCAGGTTGCGCCACCGCCGATAACGTGCAGCGCGGCATTGTCATAGCTGCCGGACAGGCTATTGCCCGAGCGCTGCTTGGTCTGCTCAACGTCCATGTCGCCCAGCCAGATCAGGGTATAGACCATGTGCAGGTCGAGCCCTTCGTCGACCTGATAGTTCACACCCGCAGCCAGGCGCCAGGATTCGGCCATGGGGTTGTCCACGGTGCGGTCTTCGTCGTCCACCGCCGAGCTGTCGTAGCCGACGCCCATGCTCCAGCGCAGTTGATGAGTGGCCTGGTACTGGGCGCCTACCGAGGCGTGCCAGGTGTCCTTGTACTGCCGGTCCACGGTCCGGCTGGTGCCGAAGTTGTCAGCGTCCACTTCGACACCGATGTTCCCGAACTCGCTCCAGTCCTGCCAGCCGAGGCTGGCCAGCAGCTTCCATTGCGGATCCAGGTCGTGGGCGATGCTCAGTACCGCGGTTTGCGGCACTTCCATGTCGATGTCCAGGTTGTCCACGTCCAAGCGCCGCAGCGCCAGGTTCAGCAGCGGGTTGCTGATATCGTCGACGCTGGGGCGGTCGGAGAACTCAAGGTCCACTTTGCTGGTGTAGGCGAGACCGACCTGGGTACGTTCATCGAGTCGGTACAGCAGGCCGATGTTGAAGCCCACGCCGAAGTCGGTGTCCTCGTATTCGAGCTGGCCATCCGGGCGGTCGGCCAGGCCGAGCAGGTTGTTGTTGACCGCCACTTCGGTCCGGTAGTAGGCGTACATCATGCGCGGCCCGAAGCCGATGGAGAGGTCGTCGTTGATCTTGTAGGCATAGGTCGGCTGCAGCGACACACCAATGATGGCGGACTCCTGGGTGAAGTATCGGCCGGCCCAGTCGTCGTCGTAGTCCAGCGCCAGGCCGAAATTCCCGTACATGCCGAAGCCGATGCTTGCCTGGTCGTTGATCTGGTGGCTGACGAACAGGCTGGTGCCCGGCAGGTACTGGAGCGCGTTGCCACCTTCGTTGCCGTCGAACTGGTTGCCGGCATCGCGGGAAAAGGTGATGTCGCCGAAGATCACCTGGCCGTTGGCGCTGATCTGGGTGCCGGGCAGTTCGGTGAGGCCTGCCGGGTTGTTCATCAACACGCTGGGGTCGGTGGCCAGTGCCGCCGCGCCGGCATTGGCCAGGCCGGCGCCTTCCTGTCCGGCCTCGTAGATCAGGATGCCGCCCGCCCAGCTTGCTCCCGGAAGCGTCCAGAGCGCAGTGGTCAGGGCGGAGAGTCTGATGACGCGTGGTGCTAGGGAGCGGGTACTGGACATGGTGCTTCCTCTGCCGGTCAGTCGAACCAGATGGCGCCGTACCCGCCTGACTGCGTGGGGCGTCGACGTTATCCAGCCTAGATGCTCGTCCTCTGCGTGCAACTCGACTTGGCGCCGCACTTCTCAGAGCGAATTCCCTGATCGTCCGGTCAGGTGCTAGCTGGCGCATGGAGCACTTGCGGCTAGAGTTACGAAAGCCGCAGTTCACGAATGCGTCTCGTGTGGTCGATCCAGGCCTGTGTAGTGGAAGCAGTTCGCCACGCTATGCAGGCGTCGATGGTCAACCTTCCGAACCACGTTCAGTCAGGGAATCGATAAGTGACTACACGCGAGCAGATTGCCGAGTTGGAGGCCAGTGTTTCGGAGTTGGTCCTGGGGCAGGCCGAAACCATTCGCCACGTCCTGCTGGGGCTGTTGGCCAATGGTCATGTACTCCTGGAAAGCCTGCCGGGCCTGGCCAAGACCCGTACCGTCAAGGCGCTCGCCACCCATCTCGAAGCGCAAATGCGCCGTATCCAGTTCACCCCTGACCTGTTGCCCTCGGACATCACCGGCGGCGAGATTCTCCAGCAAACCGCCGAGGGCAACCAGATCAAGTTCCAGCCGGGGCCGCTGTTCGGCAATGTGATCCTCGCCGACGAGATCAATCGTGCACCAGCCAAAGTCCAGGCCGCTCTGCTGGAAGCCATGGAGGAGCGGCAGATCACCGTCGCCGGCCATAGCTACCCGATGCCCGGCCTGTTCATGGTGCTGGCGACGCAGAACCCCATCGAGCAGGAAGGCACTTATCCGCTGCCGGAAGCGCAGATGGACCGTTTCCTGATGAAGCTGCAACTGGATTACCCGAAAGTGGAAGACGAGACGCGAGTCCTACGCCTGGTGCGTGGCGAGGAACAGGCCGCGCAGGGCGAGCAGCGGGAACCGGTACGCCTGCCCCAGGAGGTGCTCTTCGCGGCGCGGCGTGACATGGCCAGCGTGCATGTTTCGGAGGCCATCGATCGCTACTTGATCGACCTGATCAATGCGACACGGCACCCGGCCGACTACGACGCCGACCTTGCCCGCTGGATCAATATCGGTGCCAGCCCCCGGGGTGGCATCAGCCTGGATCGCGTTTCGCGGGCGCACGCCTGGCTGTCCGGCAACGAGTTCGTGTCACCGGACGACGTGCGTGCCGTGCTGCACCCGGTATTGCGCCACCGCCTGCAGCTTTCCTACGACGCCATTGCCGACGGCGTAAGTGCGGACCAGGTGCTGGACCGCCTGCTGGACAAGGTGGCGATTCCTGCCTGAGTGGACCCAAGGCCATGCAACTGACCCAATCGGCTCCCGACGGATTCGTTTACGCCACGCTCGCCCAACTGATGGCGCTGGAGCAGCGTGTCCGTGGCCTGAGTTTCCTTTCGCGGCAGCCGCTGTCGAGCATCCTCTCAGGTAGCCACGCTTCCCGCCTGCGAGGACGTGGGCTGAGCTTCGACGAACTGCGCCACTACATTCCCGGTGACGACCTGCGGCATCTCGACTGGCGTGCTTCGATGCGCTTCGGCAAGCCCTTCGTGCGCACCTATACCGAGGAGCGCGACCGGCCGACACTGGTGGTGGTGGATCAGCGCATGAACATGTATTTCGGCTCCCGGCGCAACTTCAAGTCGGTCACGGCGGCGGAGCTGGCAGCTTTGTCGGCCTGGGTGGCTTTCCACGCCGGCGACCGGGTGGGCGGTCTGGTGTTCAACGACCAGCGGCTGGAGCACATCCGCCCGCTGCGCAGCCGAAACCGGGTCCAGGCCCTGTGCGCGGCGGTGGTCCGGGCCAACCAAGGCCTGAACGCTACGATGCCGGACAGCGAGGACAACGACCAACTCGATAACGTGCTGCGCAGTTGTATCGGTGTGGCGGGGCATGACCACCTGATCTGCATCATCAGCGACTTCGCCGGCGTCACTTCGCAGACGGTGCAACTGCTGCGCCAGCTCAGCGCTCACAACGATGTGATCGCCATGCAGGTCTACGACCCGCTTGCGCTGAATGTTCCCGAGAAGGGGCGCGTCACTGTCACACAGGGAGAGCTGCAGGTCGAACTGGAGGTGGAGCGTCGCCAGGTTCATCGCCCCTTGGGTGAGTTCCTCTCCGGACGCCTGCGGGATGTAGCCGAGCTGCTGCGCCGCAGCCAGGTGCCGGTGATGATGATCAGTACCGGTGAGGACAGCCTCGATCAGGTGCGCCGCGAGCTGGGCCGGCTGTCGGGGATGCCGCGATGAGCGCCACGCCGGTGCCGGGTATCGACCAGCTCAAGGAACTGGCCCTGCCGGTGCCCCCCTACAATTATTTTCCGCAGACCTGGGGCTGGCTGGTGTTGCTGCTGGTGGTGGTGTCCATTGCCCTGGTGTGGGGCGCCCTGAAATGGCGACGCTGGCAGCGTGACCGCTACCGGCGGGAAGCCCTGGTACGTCTCGATACCCTGGTAGGGGCACTGGAAGACGCCGGGCAGCGTCTTGCGGCCCTGCGTGAACTGCCCGAGCTGCTCAAGCGGGTTGCCCTGTCCATGCCCGATGCGCCATCAGTGGCGCGCCTGGGGGGCCAGGCATGGCAGGCGTTCCTCGCCGAGCGCGCCCCTGCGCCCTTGCCAGAGGGTTTCGCCAAAGGCCTGTTCACTATCGCCTACGCACCGGATGCCCGAGTCCTGGCGATCCCGGATGCGGAGGTGCGCTCGCTCTTCATCACCAGCCGACACTGGATAGAGGCGCACCGTGTGGCAGTTTGACTACCCCTGGGTGCTCTTCCTGCTGCCGTTGCCGTGGCTGGCGTGGCGTTATCTGGACGAATACCGCGAAGCCCACAGCGCCTTGCGGGTGCCGTTCTTCTCGGCGATGAGCCGGGCCGTGGGTCAGGTACCGGGACACAACGGAAAGCGGGAAGGGCGCTGGCAGCTACTGCTCAATATGCTGGTCTGGGCCCTGCTGCTGGCTGCCTGCGCACGCCCGGTGTTCGTCGAGAAGGCCATCCAGCACGAACAACCGATCCGCGACCTGATGCTCGCCATCGATATTTCCCAGTCCATGGAAACCACCGACTACACCGACGCCAGCGGCAAACAGGTGGACCGCCTGACGGCAGTCAAAGGCGTGGTGCGTGACTTCATCGAGCGGCGCAAGGAGGACCGCATCGGCCTCATCGTGTTCGGCACCGGCGCGTACCCCCAGTCCCCGCTCACCCTCGACCACGCCAGCTTGCGAGTGCTGCTGGATGAGGTCGGCATCGGCATGGCCGGACCGAATACCGCCCTGGGCGATGCCATCGGGCTGACCATCAAGCTGCTGGAGACCGCCAAGGAGCAGGAAAAGGTGCTGATCCTGCTCACCGATGGCAACGATACCGGCAGTGCAATCACTCCGGCTCATGCCGCGAAGATGGCCCGGGAGCGCGGTATCATCGTGCACACCATCGGCATCGGCGACCCCGAGGCCACCGGCGATGCCAAGGTGGACCTGCAAACGCTCCGGGACATCGCCGCGACCACGGGTGGCCGCTTTTTCCGTGCCGATGATCGCGGCGCACTGCTGGACGTCTACGCCACCCTCGACCGGCTTACTCCGCACAAGGTGAAGACCTTCAGCCATCAGCCCAAGCGGGACCTGTTCTGGTGGCCGCTGGGCGCGGCACTCCTGCTCCTGGCGGGCTGTCATCTGCTTGCGGCATCGTTCGGCCGGCTTTCCAAAGGTCCGGCTGCTCGGACGGAAAGGGGACGCTGAGATGGAAATTGACTTCGGCGCCTTCCATTTCCTGCGACCCCTCTGGTTGTTGCTGATCCTTCCTGGCGTGCTGCTGCCGCTCCTCTGGATACGTCGCCATGACCTCAAGCACCAGCTCGAGGGTGTCATCGCGCCGCACCTGATGGAGCGACTGCTCATCACCCCCGAGGACCGCCAGCGCCTGCGCCCGGTGTATCTGCTCGGCGCTTTGCTGGTCCTTGGTGGGCTGGCCGCGGCCGGCCCTACCTGGGAACAGGACAAACCGGCCTTCCTCGATAACCGGGCGCCGCTGATCCTCGCCGTCGACCTTTCGCCGTCCATGGATGCCGACGACGTGCCGCCTACGCGGCTTGCCGCCACCAAGCACAAGCTGCATGACCTGATCCAGCGCCGCGCAGGGGCCCGCACTGCGCTGATCGCCTATGCCGGTGGGGCCCACCTGGTGCTTCCCGCCACCGAAGACCCGCTGCTGTTGGACACCTTCGTCCAGGCCATGGCCACAGATCTGATTGCGCAACCCGGCAAGGACGTGCTCGGTGTGATCGACGAAGCACGCAAGTTGCTGGATGCGGAGAAGGCACCCGGTACCCTGGTGCTGATTACCGATGGCGCCGACGCCAGCCAGTTCGAGTCGATCGGCAAGCGCCTGGCGGGTGGCGACCTGCAGATGCTCGTCCTTGCTGTGGGAAGTCGGGACGGCGGTCTGGTTCGCGATGCTCGTGGCCAGCCGCGCATCGCGGCGGATGGCCGGCCGGTAGCGGTGAGCTTCGACGAGGCTGGACTGAAGCGCCTCGCCGATGCCGCCGATGCCCCGCTGGGCAGCCTGACCCTCAACGACGATGACCTCGATTGGATCGAACTGCACGCCCAGCAGCACTTCCAGGCAGTGCAGGGCGATGGCCGGCAAGTGCACTGGAAAGACGCCGGCTACTGGCTGTGCTGGCCCCTGGCGCTTATTGCCTTGTGCTGCGTGCGGCGCGGTTGGCAGGTTCGCTGGCTGGGTGGGCTGATGCTTGCCGTGTCGCTACTTGGCACATCGGCGCCCACACGGGCCGGCGCCCTGGCGGATGCTTTCTTCACCCCTGACCAGCAGGGGCGCTGGGCCTTCGAACATCAGCATTACCCGGAGGCCGCCGCGCACTTTTCCGACCCTTACTGGAAAGGGCTGGCCGCTTACCAGGCCGCGGATTTCGACCTGGCGCTGGCCAGCTTTGCGCGGCTGGACAGCGCGGTTGCGTACTTCTACCTCGGCAACACCTACGTCCGGCTATTCAAATTCCCTGAAGCCATCGCCGCCTATAAGCAGGCCTTGCAGAAGCAGCCCGATTTTCCCGAGGCCACTGCCAACCTGGCCCTGGCCGAGGCGTTGCTGAAGGATTACGAGGACCAGCAGGAGGAGGGCACTCCCAACGAGAAGCCCGACAAGGTGGTGGAAGACCAGACGCCCTCGCAGGGCGGCAAGTCGGTGCAACAGGACAAGGCCCAGGCCGCTTCCGACCAGGTCTGGCTGAACAACCTGACTACCTCGCCGGCGATGTTCCTCAAGCGCAAGTTCTCGTTGCAGGAAGCCGCCCGCCAGAAAGCTCAGGAGGCAACCCGATGAAGCGCCTGGCATGCCTGCTGCTGCTCTGCCTGTCGTGGCTGGTACAGGCGACTGAGCCCGAGGTACGGGTACAGCAGCGTTTGGTGCCAGCGGAAGGCGCGGTGGTGGGAGGCATCGTCAATCTGGAGGTGGATCTCCTGGTGGATACCTGGTTCACCGAAGCGCCCATCCTGCCGGGGCTGGACCTGCCCGGTGCGGTGGTTGACCCGCCCAGCGGCGAAGCGCAGCACCTGACCGAACAACTGGATGGCAAAACGTTCTTCGGCCTGCGCTTCACGTACCAGATCACCCCGCAGGCGGCCCAGCGTTTCGATATCCCCGCACTGGCATTCCAGGTCCAGCCGGGACAGGCCAGCGGCCCGGTGAAAATCAGTGGCCAGCCGCTGTCCTTCGTCGCCAGGGCCCTGGCCGGAGCCGGTGACGAGAGCCGGCTGGTGGCGCGCAGCGTGAAACTCACCCAGGAGATCCAGCGCTCCCACGATCCGTTGCGCCAGGGAGACAGCATCACGCGCCGCCTGCGCGTAGAGGCCGAGGGCGCCCAGGCCATGCTCATTCCGCCACCGCTGTTCGCCGAGGTGAAAGGGCTCAAACGCTATGTGCAGACCCCCAAGGTGCAACCCCTCAGCGATGGGCGTGGCGGCACCAGCGGTGGCACCCGCGAGGACTCGGCCACGTACGTGATTGGCGATATCGGCACGTACAGCCTGCCGGCCGTCGAACTGAAGTGGTGGGATGCTGCTACCGGCGAGGCGCAAAGTGTCTCGGTACCGGCGGTGCCGCTCGAGGCTGCCAAAGGTGCTTACCAGGCTCCGTTCTCCATCAACGAAGACCTGCGTGCCCTCGGGCGGAAGGCGCAGGTGAGGATATCCGGCCACTGGTTGCTATTGGCCGTGCTGCTGTCTTTGCTGGCCGGGCTCGCATACTTCGGTCGGCCCTGGGGGCATGCCACGCTGACTTGGCTGCGGCATTGGCGAGCGGCCCGCCAGCAGGCCTGGCTGGACTCGGCAGAGTATGCCCGGCGACTGGCACAGCAGCAGTTGAAAGCCCGTCCTGTTCAGTTGGGCGGTCTGTATCTTTGGGTTCGCCGCAGTAATGGCAGTAGGACACTGTCGGAATTTTCCCGTGCGTTGCCCGACCGGACTACAAATCATTTGCTAGCCTTCCTCAAAGTTCACTACGGGGCGGCACATGCTGAGAGTCAAGCAGCAACCGACGCGTCGCAGGCATTGCCGGATGTAGGGCGAGCGGTAGCCGCAATGAAGAAGACACCCCGTGCACGGCGCGGACTGAAACCGCTAAATCCCTGAGCCGGTCGTCTCAGGCAAACCGCTACTCAGCAAGGACGTCAAATGCGCCAGTCGCTCGCTTCGCGCAATCTGCGCTGGTTGTTCACGCTCCTCCTGATCCTGCCTCTGCTGGTGCAGGCGCAGGAACCGTTGCCTTCCTGGAAGGACGGCCCCTCGCGCCAGGCCATCGAGGCTTTCGTCAGCGCTGTGACCAAAGAGGGCGGCAAGGATTACGTTCCCCCCGCAGAACGTATCGCGGTGTTCGACAACGATGGCACCCTCTGGAGCGAGCAGCCGATGTACTTCGAAGTGCTGTTCGCCCTGGACGAAGTGAAGCGCCTTGCCCCGCAGCACCCGGAATGGAAGGAGCAGCAACCCTTCAAGGCGGTGCTGGAAGGTGACCAGAAAGCATTGGCCGAGAGCGGTACCGAAGGCTTGATGAAAATCATTGGCGCTACCCACTCGGGCATGAGCACCGAGCAATTCATCGAGCAGAGCCAGGGTTGGCTGGCGAAGGCGGTCCACCCCCGCAGCAAGAAGCCCTACACCGAAATGGTCTACCAGCCGATGCTGGAACTGCTGGCCTACCTGCGGGCCAACGGTTTCAGGACCTATATCGTTTCTGGCGGCGAAGTGGCGTTCATGCGTGCCTTTGCTGAAGAGGTCTACGGAATTCCCCCGGAACAGGTGATCGGCACCACTTTCGAATCCCAGTTCCAGGACAAGGACGGCCAGCTGTCGATCCAGCGCTTGCCGAAGCTGGCGCACAACGACGACGGGCCGGGCAAACCGGTCAGCATCGACACAATCATCGGCCGGCGGCCGATCTTCGCTTTCGGCAACTCCGACGGCGACCTGCAGATGCTCCAGTGGACCATGGCCGGCAATGGCAAGCGCTTCGCCGGTCTGGTCCACCACACCGACGCCACGCGCGAATGGGCCTATGACCGCGAAAGCAAGATCGGCCGGTTGGACAAGGCGCTGGACGCGGCGAAAGCCGGCAACTGGACAGTGGTGGACATGGCAGGGGAGTGGAGCCGTGTCTATCCCTTCGAGAACAACTGACCACCCCTAACGAGGAACCGCAGGAACACAGGGACTCCAGCCAGGCAGTCGGCATCTCTCGTGTACGTAGTCGTGGAGACGACAGCAACGTGAGACGGAGAAAGGCCATATGAAGCGCAGTGGAAGATGGATAACGACATTTGCCCTGGCCGCTACAGCGGCGTTGGGTATCTGTACGGTGAATGCCGCCGACAAGCCGAACATCCTGGTGATCTTCGGCGATGACATCGGACAAACCAACATCAGTGCCTATGGCAAGGGTGTGGTGGGCTACCAAACGCCCAACATCGATCGCATCGCCAAGGAAGGCATGATGTTCACCGACTACTATGCGGAGAACAGTTGCACTGCGGGTCGTTCGACCTTCATTACCGGGCAAGCGTCGTTGCGCACGGGCCTTTCCAAGGTCGGCATGCCGGGGGTGCCAGTTGGCCTGCAGGCGAGAGACGTCACCATCGCCCAGGCACTCAAGGCCCATGGCTATGCCACCGGTCAGTTCGGCAAGAACCACCTTGGCGACCGTGACGAATACCTGCCGACCAACCACGGTTTCGATGAGTTCTTCGGCAATCTCTACCACCTCAACGCTGAAGAGGAACCGGAGCGTCCCTACTGGCCGAAGGACGACCCGGCCTTCGTCAAGGCCGCCTCGCCGCGCGGGGTCATCAAGTCGAGCGCCGACGGCAAGGTCGAAGACACCGGTGCGCTGACCAGAAAGCGGATGGAGACCATCGATGACGAAACCACCCAGGCGGCCATCAATTTCATCGACAAGCAGGTCAAGGCCAACAAGCCCTTCTTCGTCTGGATGAACACCACCCGCATGCACGCCTTCACCCACATTCGCGATTCGATGAAGGGGCAGAGCGGGATGGCGGGCAACGATTACGCCGATGGCATGCTCGAGCACGATGGCGACGTAGGCAAGCTGCTCAAGACCCTCGACGACTTGAAGATCACCGACAACACCATCGTCGTCTACACCACCGACAACGGACCGAACCAGTGGTCCTGGCCGGATGCGGCGACCACGCCATTCCGCAACGAGAAAAACTCGAACTGGGAAGGCGCGTTCCGGGTGCCGGCGATCATCCGTTGGCCGGGCAAGGTCAAACCCGACACCATCTCCACCCAGATGTTCTCCGGTCTCGACTGGTTCCCAACCCTGCTTGCCGCAGTGGGTGACGCGGACATCAAGGAGCGCCTGCTGAAAGGCACCGACCTTGGCGGCAAGACCTTCAAGGTGCATCTGGACGGTTACAACCAACTGGATTACCTGACCGGGAAAACCGACAAGAGCGCACGAAACGAGTTCTACTACTTCAACGATGACGGTGAACTCGTATCGATGCGCTTCGAGAACTGGAAGATCGTCTGGTGCGAACAGCGTGCACCGGGCGGTCTGCAGGTCTGGAGCGAGCCCTTTACCTGCCTGCGGGTGCCCAAGCTGTTCAACCTGCGGATGGATCCCTACGAGCGGGCCGACATCGTCTCCGACCAGTACTACGACTGGCTGACCAAGAACGATTACCTGATCTTCCAGGGGACGCAAAAGGCTGCGGCATTCCTGCAGACCTTCGTCGATTACCCGCCGAGCCAGCGGCCGGCGAGCTTCAGCATCGACCAGATCCGCGAGAACGTGGACAAGAAAATCGAAGAGAAAATGAAACAGCAGTAGCAGGGCCCGGTGCCCGCCCGCTGGCGGGCACCTTCCTTTCAACTACCTTTTGCGGGTTGCCCAATCCGATAAGGCCAGTCGATGTCCTCAGCCGCGAGTTCGTCCCGTGCGCGTTCCCGAGCCACGGCGCGTGAAGATGCCCGCAAACGGCTCCCCTTGCAGATACTGATTCCCGCAGCGCTGCTGTTCATCTCTGGTGGAGCTGCCCTGGTCTACCAGGTGCTTTGGGTCAAGCAGCTTTCCCTGGTGGTGGGGGTGGAGGTCTACGCCGTCACCACCGGTATCAGTGCGTTCTTCGCCGGACTCGCCCTCGGAGGGCTGGTATTCGGTCGCTGGGCCGATCGCCTGCGCCGTCCCGTGCGGCTCTACGCGTTGCTGGAACTCGCCGTGGCCGTGCTTGGGGTCGGCGCCGCGCTGGCCCTGGCCAACTCGGCCGGGCTGTTCGCGCGATTGGAAGACCGGATCGGCCTGCTGGCCTGGTTGTTACCCTTCCTGCTGGTCGGGCTGCCAGCCTTTCTCATGGGCGGCACGCTTCCAGTGCTGGTCCGCTCCCTG
The DNA here is from genome assembly GCF_003626975.1 of Pseudomonas sp. DY-1. Lineage (NCBI taxonomy): Bacteria > Pseudomonadati > Pseudomonadota > Gammaproteobacteria > Pseudomonadales > Pseudomonadaceae > Pseudomonas > Pseudomonas sp. DY-1. The sequence goes on from NZ_CP032616.1 coordinate 1,182,178, forward strand.
ACGCCTGCGGACGGTCAAATGGGCGAAGCCGGTGGGCGGCTTTACGCGGCCAACACAGCTGGCGCGATTGCCGGAACCTTGCTGGCAGCCTTCGTCCTGTTGCCGCAACTGGGAGTTACCGGCAGCGCGTTCGCGGCAGCTTGCCTCAACCTGGCGGCGGCTGCCGGTGCCTGGCTTTTCCGGCGCAGTGACGATCTCCCGGCGCAGCCGCCCGTATCCGCGCGGATGCCGCGCTCACCAGCGGCGCGCCTCGCTATCGCTCTGTATTGTGTGGCTGGTGGCGTGGCGCTCGGCTACGAAGTGGTCTGGAGCCAGTCCATCGTTCAGTTCATGAGCACACGCACCTTCGCCTTCGCAATGGTGCTTGCTACCTACCTAACCGGTCTCGTGTTGGGTAGCGCCCTGTATGCCCGACGCGCCGACCGGATTCGCGATCCGTGGGGGCTGTTTGGCCTGCTGATCGCCGCTGCCGGCTTGATCGCCTTGCTGCAGGTCGCCGGTTTAGGTCGCTGGTTGGTAATCGCCCAGACCCAGATGGAAATGCTCGTGCTTCAGGTCACCGGCAATGAACTGGCCGGCATGTGCGCGCGCTTTGCCACGGCGGCGTTGAGCATGGTCTTCCTGCCCACCACCTTGCTGGGTGCCGCTTTCCCCTTGGCCCTGCGGCTGGCAGTGGACAGCGGGCACGTCGGTCGCGACGTGGGTGTGGTAGTCGCTCTCAATACACTGGGCGGCATCATCGGCGTCATGCTCACTGGCTTCCTGCTGGTACCCGGCGTGGGCCTGGTGCGTACCTTGGCAGTGCTCGCCGTGCTGGCCGCGCTGGTGGGTTGCATTGCCGCCTGGCGCGGGGCAGAAGTCGGTCCAAGCATGCGTGGGACGATCCTGGCCTTGGCCGTCACGACACTGGCCATCGCCGTGTTGACGCCGCCTCAGCGGCTGGCGGAGCTACTGCCCGGTGCACGCAACGGGCAGATCACGTTCTACGAGGAGGGCAGGGGTGGCACCGTCGCCGTCGTCACCCAGGGACGCCAGGGGCGCGAGTTCAGCCGCCTGTACATCCAGGGCGTGTCCAATACCGGCGACGCCATGCCGTCCTTGCGCTACATGCGTCTGCAAGCGCTGCTTCCGCTGCTGATCCATCGTCAGGAACCGCAGTCGGCGTTGGTCATCGGTTTCGGCACTGGCATCACCGCAGGCGCCATGCTGCGTTACCCCGGCCTGCAACGACCGGTAGTAGCGGAGCTACTGCCCGAGGTGCTGGCGGCCGCGCCACTGTTCAAAGGCAATTTCGACGCCGTGAACGACCCACGTCTGGATATCCGCCTGCGCGATGGCCGCCGCGAACTGCTGCGCAGTGCCGAGCGCTACGACCTGGTCACCCTGGAACCGCCGCCACCCTCGGCAGCCGGGGTGGTTAACCTCTATTCGCGCGACTTCTACCAACTGGCGGCTTCGCGACTCCAGGTCGGCGGCCTTGTCGCACAATGGCTGCCGCTGCCGACCCAGAACGACGAGGACAGCCGCTCCCTGGTACGCAGCTTCCTCGATGTCTTCCCCCATGCGTCGCTGTGGACCACCGAGTTCCACGAGATGCTGCTGATCGGCTCGCTGGAGCCTCAGGAGCTGGATGTTGCGCGAATCCGCCAACGCTTCGAGCAACCCGAAGTCGCCGCGGCACTGGGAGCGGTTGGCGTGGATTCGGCAGCGGCCCTGTTGGCCACCTGGGTAACTGACCGTGACGGTCTGGAACGTTATGCCGGTGATGCGCTTGCGGTCACCGATGATCGTCCACGAATCGAATACGCATCCTGGGTACGCAGCAAGGAGATCACGCGTGTACTGCCGGAGCTGCTGGCCCTGCGCACAACGCCGCCACTGGTGAATGCCGACGCCGGTTTCCGGGGCGCGGTGGACGACCAGTGGCGCTCCCTGGCCCGCTTCTACGCCCTGACGCTGCACGCCTACAACGGCAACCGCCAGGCATGGGCCCGTGAAACCCGCGAGCTGGCCCGCAGCGATGGCAACAACCCCTATTACCGCTGGTTCATCGGTAACGGGCTGTAGGTTCGCGACGGTTTCAAGGGATACCGCCTTTCCCATCCACTAACCTGCGTTGCCCAGGCGCTGCAATGTTGGGTCTCGTTCCTCGGACCAACCTACGGCAGGACCGTGTCCTGCTTGGCGAATGAATTCGCCCCTGCAGGAAAAGCGCTGAGGTCGAACGTTGGCTGCGACTGCACCCTCTCCCTCCGGGAGAGGGTTGGGGTGAGGGGAGCCCGACAGCCGTATCCACCTCGCTTTCCTCTCCGCTGACTTGTAAGGGGTCTGCCAGCCTCCAGTGGGCATTCAGCACCGGGCCGAAGTACACAGGGCAAGCTTCACCCGCAGCCTTGTCGCAGACGGTGATGACGATATCGGGCGGGTTGTCCTCGAAGGCGTCGTTGCCCTTGCTGCGCAAACCATCGATGGCGATTCCGGCCTGTTGCAGCGTGGTGAGACTGCGGGGCAAGACCGCGCCTCTGGGAAAGCTTCCGGCGCTCACGGCTTCGAATCCTTCTGGAGCCAGGTGGTTGAGCATGGCTTCGGAAAGAATGCTGCGGCCGCTGTTGGCTGTGCACATGAACAGGACGCGCATCTTTACCTCTGCCGCCTCCGGACGGACGTCAAAGGCTAAGGCGCAGTGCCAGCGCCGAAAGCGTGATCAAGAGCACCGGCAGGGTCAGCAGAATGCCGACCCTGAAGTAGTAACCCCAGGTGATGCGGATGCCCTTGCGTTCCAGCACATGCAGCCAGAGCAGCGTGGCGAGGCTGCCGATCGGGGTGATCTTGGGACCGAGGTCGCAGCCGATGACATTGGCGTAAACCATGGCATCCCGAACAACGTCCGAGGCGTCGGTCGCCTGAATCGACAAGGCGCCGACCAGCACGGTAGGCATGTTGTTCATCACCGACGACAGTAGTGCCGTCAGCAAGCCGGTACCCAGAGCCGCGCCCCAAACGCCATACCCGGCGAGGGCGTCGAGCGCGGCTGTCAGGTAGTTCGTCAGGCCTGCGTTCTTCAGGCCATAGACCACCAGGTACATGCCCAGGGAGAAGATCACGACCTGCCACGGGGCTTCACGCAGTACGCGTCGGGTGGCGATCACATGGCCGCGCGCGGCCACGGCGAACAACACGGTCGCGCACGCGGCCGCCACGATACTGATCGGAATGCCCAGGGGCTCCAGCGCGAACAGACCGAGCAGCAAGGCCGCCAGAACGCACCAGCCTACCCGGAACGTCGCACGATCACGGATGGCCAGTTGCGGGTCTTTAAGTTGCGCCAGGTCATAGGTAGACGGAATGTCGCGACGGAAGAACAGCAACAGCGCACACAGTGTGGCGGCGACGCTGACCAGGTTGACCGGAACCATCACCGCGGCGTACTCGCTGAATCCCAGATCGAAGTAGTCGGCAGACACAATGTTCACCAGGTTCGACACCACCAGCGGCAGGCTGGCGGTGTCGGCAATGAAGCCCGCTGCCATGACGAATGCCAGGGTAGAGGCCGCTGAAAAGCGCAGCGCCATCAGCATTGAAATCACGATTGGCGTGAGGATGAGCGCCGCACCGTCGTTGGCGAACAGCGCCGAGACGGCTGCCCCCAGCAGCACGGTGAAGGCGAACAGACGCCGACCACTGCCTTTTGCCCAGCGCGCAACATGCAGGGCCGACCATTGGAAGAAACCGGCCTCATCCAGCAGCAGGCTGATGATGATGACGGCAATGAAGGTTGCAGTGGCATTCCAGACGATGTCCCACACGGTCGGTATATCGCCGACGGATACCACTCCGGTGACCAGGGCGAGAAGCGCGCCGAATGATGCGCTCCAACCGACGCCCAGCCCCTTGGGCTGCCAGATCACCAGTGTGATGGTGATGGCAAAGATGACAAACGCAGAAATCACGGAAACTCCTCGGAAACCCTATGTCAGCAGCAGGCTGCGCTGCGAACTGGGCGGTCGCCCATTTGCTGAAGGCGGAAACTGTCCTGCCGAAGCCATACAGCGTTGGCTTCCAGCGTGGTTTGCAGCACGCCATGTGCCCATTCCGGGAGGTCTGGATTGAGCTTGTAGTACACCCATTGCCCTTGGCGGCGATCCAGCAGCAGGCCACATCCGCGCAGTTGGGCGAGGTGACGGGAAATCTTCGGTTGGCCATCGCCCAATGCGCAGACCAACTCGCACACGCACAGCTCCCCCTCCTGAGCAATCAGGAGCGCCGCGCGGGCACGGGTTTCATCGGATAGGCATTTGAAGAGATCGGATGGGGTCAGGGCGCTGAACATCGTTGGGGTCTGAATATACGAAAATTCGAATATACGGAGCGCCATATATAAAGATCAAGCCCTTGCCCGGGTTGGAGGCGCCGTCTCACAGCGATGCGTTCACGCTGAGAACCGGCCCCTCGTATGTCCGGACCGTTACGCCGCCCCGGTGATGCTCAGGATGGAGGCATTCACGCCTTCACCTTGAACGCGAAGGTGACGTTCTCGCCCGCTTCAACACGTTTGAGTTGCTCCTGGCTGGCAGCGAATGCCATCGTCATCGGCGGCCATTTCAGGGTTGGCACGGCCCCATGGGAAATCGTGATTGTGCCCTTGGCTACATCGACTGCCTTGACCGTGCCATTGGCCTCGGCAATTTGTGCCCGCGCCCGGGAGGGCTCGGTTGGCATGCTGTCCATGTTCATACCGGGCATATCGTCTGCGAGAGCGGGTAGGGCCGAAGCAAGGACGAGCGCCGCTGCAGCGCCGAGTGCAGTTCTCATGAAGCTTCTCCAAGGGTGGTTTGCGAAGTGGGGTGGGGTTGTGGGCGACGGCGCATCAGCCAATACGCTGCCGGGATGACGAACAGGGATAGCAGCGGGGCGGTGATCATGCCGCCGACCATGGGCACAGCGATGCGGCTCATCACTTCGCTGCCGGTTCCGCCGCTCCAGAGGATTGGCAGCAGGCCGGCGATGATGACGGCGACGGTCATCGCCTTGGGGCGCACGCGTTGTACTGCGCCTTCCCGAATGGCTCCGCGCAGCGCTTCATTCGTGGAATGTCCGGCCGCCTGTTTGTCAATCCAGGCGTTCTTCAGGTAGAGCACCATGATTACGCCGAACTCGGCAGCCACGCCGGCCAGGGCGATGAAGCCCACTCCTGTGGCAACCGACAGGTTGAAGCCCATCAGGTAGAGGAACCAGACGCCTCCGGTCAACGCGAACGGGAGCGTGGCCATGATCAGCAGGGCCTCATCGACGCGACCGAAGGTGAGGTAGAGCAGAACGAATATGATCGCCAACGTGGCCGGTACCACGAGCTTCAGACGGGCATTGGCCCGTTCCAGGAATTCGAACTGTCCGGAGTAGCTGAGGCTCATGCCGGGCATCAGTCTCACCGAGCCTTCGACCGCCTGGCGCAGGTCGGCCACGACCGAGGCCAGGTCTCGCCCGCGAACGTCGATGTACACCCAGCCCGAGGGACGAGCGTTTTCGCTCTTGAGCATGGGCGGCCCATCGGTGATCCGGATCCGCGCTACTGTCCCGAGCGTGATCTGACCACCCTGTGAGGTGTAGATGGGCAGTTGCTCCAGTGCACCGACCGTGTCCCGCCACTCACGCGGGTAGCGCAGGTTGATGGGATAGCGCGCCAGTCCTTCCACAGTCTCGCCGATGTTCTCGCCACCAATGGCGCCGGCGACGATCGCTTGCACGTCGGCGATGTTCATCCCGTAGCGAGCGGCAGCCTGTCGATCGATATCCACGTCTATGTAGCGACCGCCTGTAAGGCGTTCGGCGAGGGCCGAAGTTACGCCCGGCACCGTTCGGGCTGCACGCTCGACGGCTTGGGTCACCTGGTCGATCTCGGCGAGATTGGTCCCGGCGACCTTAACCCCGATAGGGCTCTTGATACCCGTCGCCAGCATGTCGATTCGATTGCGAATCGGTGGAATCCAGATATTGGTCAGGCCCGGTACCTTGACCACGCGATCAAGCTCTTCCACCAGTTTTTCGCTGGTCATTCCCGCACGCCACTGATCCTTGGGCTTGAAGCGCACCGTGGTCTCGAACATCTCCAACGGCGCAGGGTCGGTGGCCGACTCGGCGCGTCCAGCCTTGCCAGACACACCCTCTACCTCCGGGACGGTCTTGATCAGTCGATCAGTCTGCTGCAACAGCTCCGAGGCTTTCTGCACGGAAAGGCCGGGCAACGCCGAAGGCATGTAGAGCAGGTCACCCTCGTCCAGGGGCGGCAGGAACTCCCCGCCAAGTCGGGAAACTGGCCAAAGCGTCGTCAGGAATGTCAGCAAAGCGATCGCAAGGGTCGTTCTGGGATGCCGCAACACGGCATCCAGGACCGGCTGGTACAGCCGAATCAGCCCACGATTGAGCGGATTGCGCTGCTCGGCTGGTAGCTGCCCACGTATCCAGTAGCCCATCAGCACCGGGATCAGCGTCACCGACAAACCGGCAGCGGCCGCCATCGCGTAGGTCTTGGTAAAGGCCAGTGGGCCGAAGAGGCGACCCTCCTGCGCCTCCAGGCTGAACACTGGAATGAACGACAGGGTGATGATCATCAGGCTGAAGAACAACGCCGGGCCAACCTCGACCGCTGCATCGGTCATAACTCGCCAGTGCTGGTCTGCGCGCAAGGTTTCGTGGGGATGGCTGGCGTTCCAGGCTTCTATGCGCTTGTGGGCGTTCTCGATCATCACGACGGCGGCGTCGACCATGGCGCCTATCGCAATGGCGATTCCGCCCAGCGACATGATGTTGGCGTTGATGCCCTGGTAACGCATGACCGCGAACGCGATCAGCACGCCTACCGGTAGCGCGACGATGGCAACCATGGACGAGCGCAGGTGCCAGAGGAACGCGGCGCAGACCAATGCGACCACGATGAACTCTTCGATCAGTTTCTGGCTGAGATTGCGTACCGCCCGTTCGATCAGCTGGCTGCGGTCGTAGGTGATGACCACTTCGACTCCGTCGGGAAGGCTCTTTTCCAACTCGTCGAGCTTGGCCTTCACGGCGGCGATGGTGTCACGCGCGTTCTTCCCGCTGCGCAGGATCACTACGCCGCCGACAGTTTCCCCCTCGCCATCGAGCTCGGCGATGCCCCGGCGCATCTCCGGCCCGAGCTGGATCGTCGCCACATCGCCGAGGGTGACGGGGGTACCCTCGGGCGTCAGCTTCAGGGGTACGGCACGGAAGTCGGCGAGGGTCTTCAGGTAGCCCGAAGCCCTGACCATGAACTCGGCTTCGCCCAGTTCCAGCACGGCGCCACCGGTTTCCTGGTTGGCCTTGCCGATGGCTTCCGTCACCTCGCGCTGGGTGATACCCAGGCCGGCAAGGCGGATCGGGTCTACCTGGACCTGATACTGCCTCACCATGCCGCCCACCGAGGCGACTTCGGCCACATTGGGCAGGGTTTTCAGCTCGAACTTGAGAAACCAGTCCTGTAGCGCTCGAAGTTTTGCCAGATCGTGGTTTCCGCTGCGGTCGACCAGCGCGTACTGGAAAATCCAGCCAACCCCCGTGGCGTCCGGGCCCAGTGCCGGTTTAGCGGCCGCCGGCAAGCGCCCTTGCACCTGGTTCAGGTATTCGAGCACTCGCGAGCGCGCCCAGTACAGGTCGGTACCGTCCTCGAACAGCACGTATACGAAGCTGTCACCGAAGAAGGAGAAGCCCCTGACCGTTTTGGCTCCTGGTACCGATAGCATCGTTGTGGTCAGCGGGTAGGTGACCTGGTTCTCGACGATCTGCGGCGCCTGCCCTGGATAGGGCGTGCGGATGATGACCTGTACGTCAGAGAGGTCGGGCAAGGCGTCGATGGGGGTGCTGCGCAGCGACCAGACTCCCCAGACAACGGCAAACAGGGTGGCCAGCAGCACCAGGAATCGATTGGCGACCGACCAGCGAATCAGTTTCTCGATCATGGCGAGCCCTCCAGTTTCTCCAGTTGCTCGATCAGCAAGCCGGAATCGCTTTCGCGCACATGCAGCCTGATGCGATCACCCGTTTTCAGACCCTGTGCCAGTTCGGGTTTGGCCAGGGGAAAGGTCATGGTCATTCCTGGCATTGCCAAGGTCTTGAAGGGACCGTGGGAAACGGTCAGTTCCTGGACGCCGACTTCGACGACGCTACCCTCGGCCTCATGCAGGGCGGGGCGGTCCATGGGCATCGTTGGCTCGCCCAGCGCCCTGGCCTCGATACCTCGCAGGCTGGCTTCTGAATCGATCAGGAACTGCCCGGACGCGACGACTCGCTGACCAGCTGCCAATCCATCTAGCACCGCCACTTGATCCGCGCTCTCCTGACCCAGCCGGATTTCAACCGGCCGGAAGCGGCCGCTTTCTTCCGCGAGCATCACCAGCGCGCGTTTGCCCGTGCGGATGACCGCTTCGCTGGGTAGCAGCAACAGGTCGGCCTGGCTTGGCTGGTTCAGCCGAACCTGCGCAGTCATGCCTGGCCGCAAGCGGCCATCGGGATTGGCCAGTTCGATGCGCACGCGCAACGTGCGGCTTTGCGCATCGCTTTCGGGCAACACGGTGGAGAGTGCCCCGTGGATCACCTCCTCGGGGAGGGCCGGCAGTCGCGCTTCGACCGCCTGCCCGATCTGCAATACGCCAGCCTGGGACTCCGGGATGGCGGCCTCCAGCCAGACGTGTTTCAGGCCGTTGATCCGGGCAAGGGTCTGTCCGGCTGCCAGGGTCATGCCAGGGCGCACATCGAGCTCGCGAATCACACCGCTGATGGGGCTGGTCAGCGTCATGACCGGCCTGGCTTTACCACCGCGCTCGACCTGCGCGATCAGTTCCGCGGGCATCCCGATCAGTCGCAGACGCTGGCGGGCCGCAGCTGAAAGGGCCTGGTCGCCGCTGTGGCGCAATGCCAGAAACTCTTCCTGGGCGGCCGCCCATTCCGGTATCAGCAGGTCGGCGAGGGGCGCGCCGGCTTCGATGAGGTCACCTGGCGCGTGGGCGTAGGTGCGTTCGACAAATCCGCCGGCCCGCGCCTGTACCAGTGCCACCTCTCGCGCATTGAAGGCGAGGACGCCGGATACTTGCAGGGTTCGCTCAAGTTTGCCCTTGGTGACCGTGGTCAACCGCACGCCGAGGTTCTGCTGGATGCCCGGTTCGATGCGTACGGACGAACTATCGCCTGCTTCGTCTGCATACTTGGGAACCAGCTGCATCTCCATGAAGGGCGACTTGCCGGGGCTGTCGAACTTCTGCTGCGGGAACATGGGGTCGTACCAGTAGAGCGGTTGGCGGTCGGCTTCGGGAGTGCCGCGATTGCCTTCGGTGACCGTGGATGCCTCCTGCATACGCCCTTGGACCGCATACCAGTAGCCACCTGCCGCGCCTGCGAGCAGGGCCAGGCTCATCATCGCCGGCAACTTCCAGGATGCACGACTCATGGCCGACCCTCCCCGTAGGTGAAGTGCAGGCGGGCAGCGGCCAATGCTTTCAAACCTTGCAGATCAAGCTCCTTGAGCCTGGCCTGGACAAGCTCACGGCGTGCCGCGATGACACTGGCCAACTCGGTGTTCCCGGCGCGGTAACCGGCCAGGGCGAGCGTTACCTTGTCGATGGCCAGGGGCACCAGCGTCGACTGACTGCGATTCACTGCACGTTCCAGGCGCTGGTAATCCGCCAGATCCGCCTCCAGTTGTTGGGCGTGCTCACGCACCAGGGCTTCGCGCTCTGCCTCCAGCTGATCCATCCGGGCGCGTTGCGCGGCAATCTTTGGGTCTTGGCGAGTGCCGGGAAACAGTGGCAGGTCGAAGGTGAATTGCACCGTCATCATGTCGCCGAACTCGCGCCCACGGCGCTGGTAGTCCACCTCCCAGCTCCAGTCCGATTTTTTCTCCGCTTCGGCCTCCCGCACCTGGGCTTCGGCTTCTCGTGCCATCGGCTCGTAGGCCGCCAGTTCGGGGTGTCGATGGAGGGCGCGCAGATAGCTGGGGGCGTCGATGGGCCAGTGTGGAAAGTCGCCGGCAAGGGGTAGGGCGGCCTCGTGGCCAACCCAGCGCTTGAGTGCCGCACGCGCCTGGGCCGCCTGGAGTGTCAGGTCGTCCTGCTGCTCTGCCAACTGGGCTGCTTCCTGTCGGGGCTCAACTGCATCAAGCGGCTGGCCTCGACCTCCGGCCAGGCGGGCCCGAACGGTTTCCGCCAGCAGGCGATTCTCCCGGAAGAAGTCCTCGAATCGGGCGAGCTTTCGCTGCTCGGTGTAGGTCGCGATCCAGGCCAGGGCAGTTTCCCTGCGGACTTTCACGCGTTCGGCTTCCGCCTCGGCAGCAGCCCGATCCACCGAAGCTTGGGCCGTTTCGACTCGCGCCTTGCGCTTGTCGCGATTGGGCATTTCCTGCATCACGCCGACCATCTGCATGGTCATGAAATCGCGATCCAGGCTCCAACGGTCTTCACCCTCGACGGGGACGTTCTGCACGCCCAGAGCGAGCTTCGGATCAGGTAGCTCACCGGCAGGTATCGCGGCATTCTTCGCCGCATCCAGCTTGGCCGCCTGAGCGGACAAGGACGGTGCATTGCGCTCGGCCAACTGCAACGCGTCGTCCAGCGACAGCGAAGCCCCCCGGCTCGGCAGGGTGAAGAGCATCATTGCCAGGGCGGCCACAACAGGCAGCCCGAAGCAAGGATTCAAGGCAGTCATTTGACGACTCCTCTGAATATTCAGCGCGTAAGCGCATGCCCTCCCGCAGTCGCAAGCGACGCAGGTGGGAGTTCAGTCAGGGAGGGGAATCAGGCGCAGGGAGGTCGCCAGAGGTCGGCAGGGGTGCGGTCGGGAGCAGCTTCAGGGTAGGGGGCAGGGAGTGCGGGGCCGGCCAGGGAGACCGGTGGCTTGAGGATTGAAACCTGGAGCATGCTGCCGGTCTTGCATTCCTGCCCCGTCTTGCAGGCTTTCTTGCCATGCTCGGCCATCTTGCCGTGGTCTTGGCAGCAATCCATATACATATCCATGTTCGTCATCTGGCTCATACCGGCCGCCTGCATGGGGCAGGGGTCGGTCGGCGCCTCGATGCCCGCCATCCCGTTCAACGGAAGCGCAAGGCTGATCAGAAAGATGAGAAGGAACCGGAGGTGGCGTTTCATCCAGCGGAGTTTAGTCGCCGGCCGAGCGGCCTGGCAATTTCGGGACTCCGGATTTCGCAGTTGCCAGTTAATCGCTCCATTTGAATCCACCCAACCCTCGCGAACAGGTCCGTTGCAATGGCCCTGCTCGGTTCCATCATGCGATTGCACTGTCGGGGCAATTCGGCCCGGGGGCGATTGCTGGCTACAGTGCCGTCGCACGACTTGAGTACTTGCTAGTTCCGTTGGCATTTGGCTTTGACGCACCGTTGCGGGTTTTGGTGAAGACCACACCTGTTCAGTGAGCCGCCGATTGGCCGACAATCGGTTCTTTCCTTCGCTACCGAAGCACCCAGATGGATCAGATACTTTCTCTTCTTTCCGAAACCGTTCCCAAAGCCCGAACCCTGGAACAGCTCACACGGCCCTTGCTGACCCTGCTCAGCCAGGTAACCGGAATGGAGTCGACCTACCTGACCACTATCGATACCGATGTGGGTGTCCAGCGTGTCGAGTTCGCACGCAACGTCGGTGACATGGTGATTCCTGAAGGGCTGGTCGTGCCCTGGACAGATACTCTCTGCAAGCGTGCGCTGGACGAGAACCGCTTGTACTCGGACAACGTCGCCGAATGCTGGGGGGATTCGGAGGCCGCCGCGGCCCTGGGCATCAGGACCTACGTGAGCGCTCCAATCAGGTCCCAGGACGGGCGAGTGCTGGGTACATTCTGTGCAGCCAGCTCGGATAAGGTGGCGCGCTCTCCGGACGTTGAGCCTTTGCTGATGTTGCTATCAGGGTTGCTGAGCTATTCCCTTGAACGTGAACAGTTGGTGGAGCGACTCCAGATCGCCAACGCCGAGTTGGCAAGGCTGGCCCTTACCGATTCCCTGACCGGCCTGTCCAACCGGCGTGCCATCCTGAGTGATGCTGCGCGCCTGTTCGCCCTGGCCCAGCGTGAGAGCAAATACGTGCTGGTTGGGGTCATCGATCTGGATGGGTTCAAGCTCATCAACGATACCTATGGCCACCTGGCAGGAGATCAGTTTCTGCGCGGCATAGCCGTCCAGTTGCAGAATGGCCTTCGCGCCAGCGACATCATCGGACGTACTGGAGGGGATGAATTCATTGTGATCGCCCTGGGTACGCCGTCCGAACATGTGGACTTGGCAATGGACATGCAACATGCTGCCGCGCTGCTGCAGGACCGCCTGACCAAAGCGACAGTCGGGCAATATGCGTTGGGCCATGGCCTCGACGACATCCGCTATGCGGGTGCGAGTGTTGGGGTTGTGGCAGTGATGCCGGACAGCATGACTGCAGAGGAAGCTATCAAGCTGTCAGACCGCGAAATGTACAAGGTGAAGCAACAGCGAAAGGATAAGCAGCCATAGGGCAAGACGCTTGCCACTTAGTGTGCTCGCCGCGGACTCAACTGGACAACGTCATGGGTTGATCGGTGCGATCCGATGGACGCCCTGATGTCTTGGATGGGCCAGTTCCAGTCCAACCTTGAACCATTCGAATGCCGCTGCGGGCAACCCTTTCGTACATCGATGCATTCTCCGCTCGTGCTCGTTGTGGAGGCCGTCTCGCAGACTGCCACTTCGGTCCTTGCGCGTGCCAGCCGATTCCCAATCCCGACCTAGGCTCATCCCGAGCACCTGCTGATTGTTCGAGCCCCCAGTTCCTCGCTTGGTTCGGCGCATTTCACAGCCTGTGCGCCGATGGGAGCTTCATCGCCGCATTGACTGGCGCGCGCCGAAGCGGGGGAGAACGAAGGGCAGGCAACCGAGGTCGATGCGTGTGAAACGACAGATCGGGAACTTTTCAGCACAGTTCGATCAGCGGCCCTGCCAAGTTGCAAGGATCAGGTCAAACATTCCCTGTCCAGGCAGTATCGACCTACGCGGCACACCGGCCCTCGCATCAGGACTTCGAAGTTCTCATCCAGGACGATCTGGATCAGTCCCCCCGGCATTTGAACGTCCACCTGTGACTCTACCAGCCCCAATCGCCGACAGACCGCCGCCGCCGCGCAGCTGCTGGTGCCCGAGGAGAGGGTATAGCCAACGCCCCGTTCCCAGATGCGGACTTCAAGGTTGTGGCGGTCGATCACTTTCACGAACTGCACGTTGGTGCGATTGGGGAAGGGGGCGAGATGTTCGATGATCGGCCCCAGCGACCGTGCAGTTTGTTCATCGGGTTGATCAACGAAGATCACGCAATGCGGATTACCCATGGAGACCGGATGCAGCCGAAGCTCGCGTCCATCGATCCTCACGTCCATATCACCCGTGTCTGGAAACTGCGCTCGCCCCATGCGAATGGCGACGCTCCGGCCTCCGCTCAGGACCTCGCAGGACACCACGCCACCGGCAGTGTGCACCTGGAACTCGCCTGCTGATACGTAGCCATGATCCCAGAGATAGCGGCAGAAGATCCGCAGCCCGTTGCCGCTTTTCTCAGCCTCTGAGCCGTCGGTGTTGTAGATGATCACCTTGGGTATTTCGCCCTGTGCGAGGACAGGAACAAGAATTCCGTCGGCCCCAAGCCCTCTGTGTCGATCGCAAATCCTTGAGATTTCCTCCGGCGAAAGACCGAAAGGCGACTCGCCTGAATAAACCAGGTAATCGTTGCTGGCGGCGTGGTACTTGATGAAATCCATGATGACTGAGACTTCCATTCGCTAAGTGCAGCGAGGTTAGGCAAGGCAGCGGGTGCGAACAAGTTGCTCGGTCAGGAAGACCGCTTGGAATTGGCGAGGACTGACGCGCCAGAAACCTTCTTCGCAACACCGACATCAAGACTTCTCCGCTCAGTGTCCCGCCAGCAGTCCCCAAGCGCGATGACTTGCCTCGCGCAGCTTTGCCACTCCTTTGCATGAGGTTTCCTCCGCGTCTAGCCGACAGGCTCAAGCCAGCAGGGCAGTCGATGTCGAAGGATTTCTGGGGGTACGTCCTGAAGCTTCCGGTCAATACCGAACTTGCGAGGGTAAGGGGCGTGGTCGGGTACAACCTGCCGAAGTGGTTGACCGGTATCAATCGCCGGGAAGATGGCAAGTCCGTGACCTTCGAGATCCTTGATAGCGAAACCGGAAAGGTCGACGTTGTCTTTGAAGGAGAAAAGCTGAGCGCGCCTTCGGATGAAGTCGAACTGGTGACCAGTAGCTTCACGAACACCGATAGAACTGGCGAGCTGACATACGGCTATGCTGTCTCGCGCCAACTGAGCCACGCCTCCAGCACGAATGAAGAGTCGGTCAACCTCACGCTGAATGAAGGCAGCCTTTCTACGTTCATGAAATCCCTGAAGCTGGGGAAAATGATGAAGTATGAGTACGTGCCCAATTTCCAAAGCGCGCTCTATGCCCCCCAACCCCTGAAATCGATCCTGGACAAGGAGTAGGCGTTTTCGGGAAAGCTAAATGCACCCGTACGCAGCGTCTGGATTCTCCGGGTAGGTCGATGAGGCTACCCGGAGCAAGCCAGTTCGCTACTTCTCGTGCTGCACCTCGGCAGAAAGCACGACCTTAAAGTTCCCTTTAATCCTAGAGTGCAATAGCGGCAAACCGACTCAATTGCAAAGCCAGCCGCGTCCAGGTATCGCCCATCGAGAAAGGTGTAGTAGCCACGTCATGAACGTTATCGATTGGCGAACATCTCCAATTGCAGACCTCCATATCACACAGGAGAAGCGAACATGGGATACGTCACAACGAAAGATGGAGTTGAAATCTTCTACAAAGACTGGGGGCCGCGGGACGCCCAGGTGATCTACTTCCATCACGGCTGGCCGCTCAGTTCGGACGACTGGGATGCGCAGATGCTTTTCTTCCTGGCTCAGGGTTTTCGCGTAGTCGCCCATGATCGCCGCGGCCATGGACGATCCAGCCAGGTCTGGGATGGTCACGACATGGATCATTACGCCGATGACACGGCTGCGGTGGTAAACCACCTCGGAGTCCAGGGAGCCGTCCATGCCGGCCACTCCACGGGCGGCGGCGAGGTCGTCCGCTACATCGCGCGGCATCGTGAAGACCCTGTTTCCAAGGCGGTCCTCATCAGCGCGGTACCGCCGTTGATGGTGAAGACCGCGAGCAATCCTGGCGGTCTCGCCAAGGATGTCTTCGACGATCTGCAAGCCCAGTTGGCCGCCAACCGTGCGCAGTTTTTCCAGGATATTCCGGCGGGACCTTTCTACGGTTATAACCGCCCTGGTGCGAAGCCTTCGGAGGGCATCATTCGGAACTGGTGGCGGCAGGGGATGATGGGCAGTGCCAAGGCTCACTACGACGGCATCGTCGCCTTCTCCCAGACCGATTTCAGCGAAGACCTCAAAAGCATCACGATTCCGGTCCTGGTGATGCATGGCGACGACGACCAGATCGTTCCCTATGAGAACGCTGGCGTGCTGTCGGCGAAGCTGCTCAAGAACAGCACGCTGAAGATCTACCCGGGGTTCTCGCACGGTATGCCTACCATCAACGCCGATACGATCAACGCCGACCTGCTTGCCTTCGTTCGAAGCTGAGTTTTGCGGGAGCCTGGGAGTTCGCTTCCTGGCTCCTCCCTCTACCTGTCGCTCAAGTGGCCAGCCTGCCCCTGACAAACAGAACCACCGAGGCGCGCAACTTGTTACCGCCTAACAGGCTCGTCCGCTGGAACTCCCCGTGGCTTAGTGGCAGATGCTGGCAATCGAGAGCCTGGCGCGGAGGTCTTTCGCTTTTTCAATTGAACGTTCACCCGCTGGTTGGCGGCAGAGCCTTGCCCTGCCAGGCCGACAAGACCTGCATCATTGCTGCTTGCGTTTGCGGAACTCGGCCACCTTATGCCGGTTACCGCACAGCGCCATGCTGCACCAACGGCGGCGATGGGACTTGGTGCGGTCGTAGAACCAGAGCACGCAGTCCGGGTGCTCGCATTCGCGCACCAGATTGAAGTCGCCTTCCACCAGCAGCTTCGCCGCTGCTTCGGCCAGAGGCGCCAAATACTGTTCGGCGGTAGCGGTTGCCCACACGTTCTCCAGTCGCGGTTCTCCACTGGCCGGCCAGTCCAGCTGCTGGTAGCTGGGTGTCGCCAGGAAGCGATTGAGTACGTCCGGCGAACCCTGGCCGCCCGCCTTGCGCCGCTCCACAAGCCCACGCACCGCTTCGCGCAAGGTCAACGCCGCCTGCAGCAACTCGCCCTTGGCAAAGCGCACCTTGGGGACGGCCCAGCCGGTGCGGTCCAGCCAGGCCTGGACATCCTCATCGCTGCGCCAGAACTCCACGGGAGCACCGTCCATCGCGGCCAGGGTGTTGAGCATGTCCAGCACAGGGTGGTCGGCCAATACGAAGGGTTCGAGGGAAGGCGAGGAGGCGGCGCTGGTCATGATGGCGTTCCAGAAGACGAATGGCGAAATGGTAACCCTGTAAAGCATCAGTGAATAGTTACGAAAGGCGATGCTTGTAACCACTATTAATCCTATTGACAGGTTACGTGATGGGTTCATACTCAGCGCCACAAGTAACCATTAACAGTGTTTATACAAGTTACGGAGTGACCACCATGATTTCGCCCATCGTGCATATCCCGGTTCGCCACCAGTTCGTCGAAGCCGACGGTGTCCGTGTTTTCTACCGGGAAGCCGGTAATCCGGCCGCGCCCACTTTGCTACTGGTGCACGGCTTTCCCAGCTCGTCCCACCAGTTCCGCGACCTGATCCCGCTACTGGCCGACAGGTTCCATATCGTTGCGCCGGACCTGCCGGGGTTCGGTTTCACCGAGGTACCCCCCGAGCGCGAATACCGCTACAGCTTCGATGCCCTGGCTGTAACCCTCGGCGCCTTCGCCGAGAAGCTGGGCCTGCAACGCTACGCCCTCTATGTGTTCGACTACGGCGCACCCACCGGCCTGCGCCTGGCCCTGGCCCATCCGGATCGCGTCACCGGGCTGATTTCGCAAAATGGCAATGCCTACCTGGAAGGCCTGGGTGATGCCTGGGAACCGATCCGCGCCTACTGGGCCGAACCGCACAATCACGAACGCCGCAAGGTGGTGCACGATGCCGTGCTGCACCTGGAAGGCACCCGCTGGCAGTACCTGCATGGCGTGAAGGACCTGGAGCTGGTGGCCCCCGAGTCGTACTACCTGGATGCGCTACTCCTGGAACGTCCGGGCAACAAGGACATCCAGCTCGACCTGTTCCTCGACTACGCCAACAACCTGAAGCTCTACCCGGCGTTCCAGGCCTTCTTCCGCGATACCCGGCTGCCGACCCTGGTGATCTGGGGCAAGCACGATCCCTTCTTCATCCCGCCGGGCGCCGAAGCCTTCAAGCGCGACAATCCCGCTGCGGTGGTGGAATTGCTGGATACCGGGCACTTCGCCCTGGAAACCCATGTCGACCATATCGCCCAGCGCATTCGAGAAGTATTGGGGGATCTTCGGGCCTGACGTCCTCCTCTGACCTCCGTGCGTGCCTGGCTTCGTGCCCTTGGAACGCACCGCAGCCCGCTGCCGGGTAATCCGGCAGCCTTCCCGCGAGGTATTCACGATGGACCATCTACCCGAGCGCCGTCTCTCCCCTTGGCACGCCGGTGAAAAGGTGATGCACGAACGCGTCGGCGTCTCCGAACACATGGAAGCCTACGGTCAGCGGGTGATCCGCGATTACATGCCCGACCAGCACCGCGACTTCTTTCACCAACTGCCATTCATCATCGTCGGCGCGGTGGATACCCAGGGCCGACCCTGGGCGACGCTGCTCGAAGGGCCGGAAGGCTTTGTCAGTTCTCCCGATCCCCAGCGCCTTGTGCTGGTCACTGAACCCGACCCGCAAGACCCGGCTGCCAGCGGATTTGACGCCGGCAGCGCCATCGGCCTGCTGGGCATCGAGCTGCACACGCGGCGGCGCAATCGCATGAACGGCATCCTCCAACGAGTCGAAGCGGGGCGCCTGGAAGTCGCCGTCGAGCAGTCCTTCGGCAACTGCCCGCAGTACATCCAGCAGCGTACCTACACACGCGAGGAGACACGTGGCGGGTGGCAGGGCGAGCGCCAGGACTTCACGGCGCTGAACGAGACCCTGACAGCGATGATCCGCAACGCCGACACCTTCTTCGTCGCCAGTTACGTCGAGCACGAGGATGGCCAACGCTCGGTGGATGTCTCCCATCGCGGCGGACGACCGGGCTTCATCATGGTCACGGGCAATCACTTGACCATTCCGGACTATGCCGGTAACCAGCACTTCAACACCCTGGGCAACTTCCAGCTCAACCCGGTTGCCGGACTGCTTTTCGTCGACTTCTTCAGCGGCAACGTGTTGCAACTGTCCGGAGCGATCGAGCTGGTGTTCGACAGTCCGATGATCGCCGCCTTCGAGGGTGCCCAACGCCTCTGGACCCTCGACGTACAGCAAGCCGTCCTTCGGCCGCGCGCGTTGTCGATCCGATGGGATTTCCAGGATCCTGTACCTGGTCGGTCAGGCCAGTGAGCCGCACTTCGGTATCGCCGAATACCCTGGTGCGGTTAGAAACCTTCATGAGCGACTCGGCGGTCATGTAAACGGTCGGTTCGCCTCGTCGCGCTACCCGGTGAGGCCTGTGGAGCTGGACTACCATCACCATTCCAGTCCCCACTCTCACCGACACCCCTGGAGGCCCCGCGCATGACTGATCGTTACTCCTGGACCCGTGAGATTGCAGACGACCGGGCCGTTGCCGGCGCCGCGTTGATCCCGGTCGAGCTGCGGGAAATGATCGACGGCCTGGATACTGGCGCGATCAAACCCTTCTACGCCGCCGTGGCCAATCTTGCCTTCTCGGCTGCCGACCAGTGCGAAGAGTACGACGGCTATTGCATTGGGCTGATCGATGCCGGCTACCAGCGCGGCGAGTTGGGCATCGTGGAGCGGGATGCACTGCGCAATTTCGTCATTTCCCTGTGCGCGGATCGCAAGGACAAACCGTCGGCGTAGAGAAACTTCTGTAGGAGCGAGCTTGCTCGCGAACAGTCCGAGCCTTCTTTATTCGCGAGCAAGCCCGCTCCTACACATTCGGCCACTCTGCCCCTCGACATATTTCACCCGCGATTGAAATCGCTCCCACAGGTAACCGATGAGTCAGCGATGGGGCGTGATCCCGAGCGTCTCGTGCTCCTCGCGACCATAGACGTCGTCCAGGCGGGTGATGTCATCCTCGCCGAGGTAGCTGCCGGTCTGCACCTCGATCAGCACCAGGGGAATCTTGCCCGGGTTGGAGAGGCGGTGGACCGACGTGATGGGGATGTCGGTGGACTGGTTCTCGGTGAGCAGGAACACCTTGTCGTCACAGGTCACTTCGGCAGTGCCAGATACCACTATCCAATGCTCAGCACGGTGGTGGTGCATCTGCAGCGATAGCCGACCGCCGGGTTTCACCGTGATGTGCTTCACCTGAAAGCGTCCGCCGGTGTCCACGGAGTCGTAGTATCCCCAAGGGCGATAGACCTGGCAGTGGTTCTCGACCTCGCTGCGGCCCTCGGCCTTGAGCTTCTCCACCAGCTGCTTGACCTTCTGCACGTGCTTCTTGCTGGCGACCATGATGGCGTCCTTGGTTTCCACCACCACCACGTCCTCCATGCCGATGATCGAGACCAGCTTGCCGTTGCCGTGCACCAGGCAGTTGTGGCTGTCCTGCACGACCACGTCACCCTTGATGACGTTGCCGTCGGCGTCCTTGTCATGCACGTCCCAGATCGATGCCCAGCAGCCGACATCGCTCCACCCTGCGTCCAGCGGTACCACGCAGGCGCGTCCGGTTTTCTCCATCACCGCGTAGTCGATGGAGTTGTCCGGGCAGCAGGCGAAGGTGGCCTCGTCGACATCGATATGGTCTTCGTGGCACTTGCTGCGTTCCAGAGCCAGCCGGCACGTGTCGTGGATATCGGATTCGTGCTTCTTGAGCTCTTCCAGGTAGCGACTGGCGCGGAACAGGAACATGCCGCTGTTCCAGAAGTAGTTACCGGACTCGACGAACTCCCGCGCGCGATCCGCATCGGGTTTCTCCACGAACTGGGCGACCCGGCTGATCCCCTCGGGCAACACCGGGTCCTGTTCGGAACGGATGTAGCCGTAGCCGGTTTCCGGCCGGGTCGCCGGTACGCCGAACAGCACCAGCTCGCCTAGCTCGGCAGCGCTGGTGGCGAGCACCAGGGCGTCGCGGAAGGCTTCGAGGTCTTCCAGCACATGGTCCGAGGGCAGTACCAGCAGTAGCTCGTCGCGCCCTTCGCTGATCAGTTGCATGGCGGCGATGGCCACTGCCGGTGCGGTATTGCGCCCGAAGGGTTCGAGCAGGACCGCATGGGGCGTGAGCTTCAGCGCGTCGAGTTGCTCCTGCACGATGAACCGGTGGTCCTTGTTGCAGACCAGGATGGGCGCCTGCATGCCGTCGAAAGTGAGGCGCTGGAGGGTCTGCTGAAACAGTGTGTACTCGCCGGTAAGGGCGAGGAACTGCTTGGGAAACTGTCGACGGGATAGCGGCCAGAGTCTCGAGCCGCTGCCACCGGAAAGCACAATGGGAATCATGGTTATCTCCTGCTGGTGAATTGCAAGTGCCTTACTGGGCTATGAGTTTTCAGTTGCTGGACAAGGGCCGCTTGACCCACACCGGAGCAAGCTTTCCGCTGCTACCGGTAACGTATAGGCACACCACTTCGCCGCGATTGAGCGCGACTGGTTTCAGGTCGCTGATCTTCTGGTCGCCGGCGAACAGGGCAAGGTTGACCTTGACCGGGTTGATCTCGCGGTCGCCGGAGCTTTGCGGTGCGACGTTCTCCACCACTGGGGTCTTGCCGTCGGCGGTTTTCACGCTGAGCGGCGTGTCGGAAAGGTTCTGCAGCCTGAGCAGGGCTTTCTGCTTGTTGCGGAACGGTTTTTCCTCCACCAGCCGGGGCTGCCCGTTGGGCAGATTGACCAGGGTGTAGTAGCGGTTCGCGCCAAGCTGGACCGACATGTTCTGGCTGCCGACCCGGGCGCTATAGGTGCCACCGGGAAGGAAGCTGAAGTCGGTGCTCGCCAGTGGACCGACATCTTCGAGGTTGGCCGTGCCGACCAGGGCGCTGACTTCCTGGTTGCTGGCGTTGTACAGGCGCACGAACGTCGAGCCTTTAGGGGCGGCGGGGCCGTAGAGGGCAGCGTCGTCAGCCTGGGCCTGCCAGCAGCACAGACTGGTCATTAGCACGGTGGCGATCAGGCGGGGATGGTGGAGCGGTTTCATGGTTGGTTTCTCCCAGGGAATACGGAGTCGGCGGTTGCGGTCTGGTGGTACCCGGTCGAACCGGCGGATACCAGCTGGGAGATCCATTCCCTTTCGAACTGGCTCAGGTCGGGGGGCATCGGCAGGTAGCGTTCCGGAAACTCCCAGATCACCCACTGCGGTGGAGCGTTCTTGAGCGCGTCGTTCTGCAGGTACTCGAGCATTGGCGGCAACGGCCCCTGACCGCTCTCGGCGAAGTCGAGGATGTCGCTGCCAAGGGCCTGACGCAGGGCGCCGAGGAAGTTCCAGTCGGGGTTGGCGCTGTAGCTGGTCCCGACCAGGGCCACGGGAACCCGGACATCGGCGAACAGCGCCGCAGAGGCGTCATTCGGGTGCGCGTCGACTGCATGGGTGGAGCGCGACTGGAGCTGGTCGGGAGCCGGCAGCAGGGCGCTGAACAGCGGGTCCAGTGGCAGGAACCGCGCCAGGTCACCCAGGTAGGGCTTGCTCGCCGCCTGTTGGGTGGTGAAGAGCTGGCGATCTCCATCGAGCGGTGCACTGCGTTGCACGGCTCGCGCGACTTCCTGGGCGACCAGTTCGGCCCCGTGGGGCGTCCAGTGGGTATCGGTACGCAGGAACAACAGCCCCGTGTCCTTCGCCGGCAGCAGGCTGGCCAGCAGGTCGGGGGCCAGGATATCGGCGTGCTGGGCGGCCTCGTGGAGGCGGTGATACAGCCCGAGCTGCTGCTGGGCGGGCTGTTCTTCGTCCAGGTATTCCGGGTAGAGGCGGGCCTTGGCCGGCACGATCACCAGCAGCAGTTTCACTCCGCGCTCGCTGAGGCGCTGGTCGATGCCCCGGATCAGCTCCAGGTTGGCCTCAATCTGCTGCTCGCCACGGGGTACGGGATTGAACTCTTCATCGCTGAACAGCCAGTCGTGACGACCCAGTACCACCCCCGGACGACCTTCGCCGAACAGGCTGTAATCGAGCGCTGCCCACAGGTTGGTACCCAGGCGTTTCAGTGGGAATTGCGCCTCGTAGTGGTTCTCCACCGCCTTGGCCATCTTGCCGTCATGCAGGGAGGCGTCGGGGGGCAGACGCAGATCCAGCAGTCCACGCACCGACCAGACGCCCAGGACCAGCAACGGGGCAAGGAAGAGGGCGATGTAGGCATTGCGGGAGAAGCGAATCATGGCGCCGCCTCAGAACTGGAAGTAAAGGAAGGGGGAGTAGCTCTGCGCCGAGAGCTTGAGTACCGAGGCGCAGAACAGCAGGAGCAGGAGCGGGCGCTGTACCGCGCCAACCCAGGCGAGCGCGCGCTCACCCAGGGCGCGTGGCGGTACGAGAGGCACCTGGTCGGCGGCGGTTTGGGCCGCTACCTTCGGCGCGCCATGAGCCAGGGGGCGGGTGTAGAAGTCATGCAGGCCGAACAGCGCCAGGCTGGCGTAGGCGATAAGCAGGGTGACCAGCTGCAGATCGGTGAAACCGACCCGTCCGAGCTCCGACAACTGCCATCCGCTGAAGCCGAACATTGCCTGGTACATGCGTCCGGCGACGTGCAGGTTCTCTGCACGGAACAGAACCCAGCCGAGGATCACCAGGAGGAAAGTGAAGGACCATTTCAGCGGGTTGAAGCGCCGTGGCGCGGCGTCGACGCCCAGGGCTCGTTCGATGGCCAGCCAGGTGCCGTGCCACGCGCCCCAGAGCACGAAGGTGAAATTCGCGCCGTGCCAGAGACCACCCAGCAGCATGGTCAGGACCAGATTGCGATAAGTCTGGAAGGTGGTGCCGCGATTGCCGCCGAGACTGACGTACAGGTAGTCCCGCAGCCAGGTCGACAAACTGATGTGCCAGCGCCGCCAGAATTCGGTGATCGACTGGCTGATATACGGCTGCTTGAAGTTTTCCAGGAAGCGGAAGCCCATCATCAGGCCAAGGCCGATGGCCATGTCGCTGTAGCCGGAGAAGTCGAAGTACAGTTGCGCGGTATAGGCCAGTGCGCCGAGCCAGGCATCGGCTGCGCTGGGGTTCTCCAGTGCAAAGCAGTGGCTGACCAGCGGCGCCAAGGTATCGGCGATGAACACCTTCTTGATGAAACCCTGCATGAAGCGTGTGCAGCCCTCGGCGAACTTGTCGACGCTGTGGGTGCGGTGATGGAACTGACCGGCCAGGTCGCGGAAGCGCAGCACCGGGCCGGCAATCAGGTGCGGGAAAATCGCCACGAAGGCCGCGAAGTCGATCAGCTTGTGGGTCGCCGGCGTGTCTCCCCGGTAGACGTCGATGATGTAGCTGATGGACTCGAAGATGTAGAAGGAGATACCGATCGGCAAGAGGATGTGGGTGAGCACGAAGGGTGCCATGCCGAGGCTGGTGATGATCACGTTGAGGCTGTCGACGCCGAAGTTGGCGTACTTGAAGTAGCCGAGGACGCACAGGTCCACCATCACGCCCAGGGTCAGCCAGTGCCGGGCGGGTCTGGTGCGCACCCCGGCGGAACCGATACGCAGTCCGATCCAGTAGTTGAATACCGTGACCACCGCGAACAGCGCCAGGAAGTCGACCCGCCACCAGGCGTAGAAGAGGTAGCTGGCGATCAGCAGCAGCAGGTTGTGAAAACGCGGCCCGCTCAGGTAGTACAAGCCGAGAAAGGTCGGCAGGAACAGGAACAGGAATACGTTGGATGAAAACACCATCCGCGTTTCCTCCATTGAAGAACTGTCAGGGCCAAGCGGCCCACCCGTTTCTCCCCTGGTTCAAGGTGTTGCGCCCGTCGCTCCTGTGTTGCGATCGGGTTACTGCTGCCTGTGCCACGTCCTTCGCCGCGCCCGCCGTGCGCAGCCCCGTGACGGTCAACCGTTTTTCGCTTTCTCCGCCGCCTGCGGATCGAACAGCCGCGTCAGGTCTCCGCCAAGGCGGAAGTTCATGAGCGGCTGCATGGAATGCTTCCACTTGAGGGTTTCGTCACTGCAGCGGTAGAGCGTGCAGTAGGGTTCCAACCAGGTGAATTTGCCGTTCTCCTTCAGCTCGCCTACCGATTGGCCTTTGCCGGTCTTGTCTGCGAAGACCTCGGGGTTTTCCACACCCTGCATGACCCGCTCGGCGAGCCGGCGCAACGCGCCGTTGTGGTCCTCGCGCAGATCGACGCCATTGGCCTTGGCGAACGCCGCGACCATTGTCAGCGGTGGCAGGCTGTAGTTGTGGTAGGCGAGGGCGCGCTTCTGCCGCCTGAGTTCGTTGGGCAGGAAGCCGTCGGGGTCGACCTGGCCCGCGGCGACCCGGAACTGCGCCACCGACCAGTCGAACAGGTCACGGCGGTCAGTCGCCACGGCGCTCGCCATGACCGACCAGGCGGCCCAGTAGGAGTGGTTGTTGATCTCCTTGAGTGGCAGGTCGCTCCAGTCCTTGACGGTCTGCTCGGCCAGCCTGGCGAACCAGGCTTCGATTTGCTGGCTCTGCAGGGCATAGGGCGCCAGCGGCCGCGAGCTGGAGAACTTCAGGCGCAGCCAGGCCGAGGCCATGCTGCCCAGGGCCCATTTGCGCATGGATTTGCCCGTGTGATTGAACTCGGTGGAAAGAAGGGCGCCGGCCTTGGACCAGTCGCCGAGCCACTGCAGGGTGCATTGCAGGCTTTCAGGCTTGCCGTCGCGCATGAATCGCATCACCTGCTTGTTGACCCCGCGTTCCAGATCGTTGATGGCACGGGTCTTCTCGCGAAAATCCTTCTCGGCTTCGGGGTTCAGCGTCGCCCGGGCCTTGTTCGAGCCTTCGTACTTGCTACGGAACACCAGGGCTCCGGTATAGGGAGAGGGCGTTTCCTGGTCGCACTTTCCGGGTTCGCCCTTGCGCTCCTTCTCGATGGCCGCGTAGTAGCCGGGAGGCGGCACCAGTCCTGCTCCCAGAGTCGCACCCGAGGCCAGCAGGAGAGGGAGGAGAAGGAACAGGCCCGTTGCGCGCATCATGACGTCCTCAACGTTCCGCCTGGGCGGTGTGCTGGACCGGGCCGGCGTTGCGGTTTCGCTGACAGACCTTCACTTCCACTTCCTGCGGTGGGCTGCCGGCAGGGGGGCCTTGCAGCTCCAGGGAGAGCAGGATCATGTCGGCCCAGTCCGAGTCGGTGCGCAGCTCGAAGGCGAAGCGTCCATCGGTGTCGACCGTCTTGGGCTTGTCGAGCTTGAGGGTTTCGCGCCGGCCGTTGAGGTGCCAGAGGGTAGCCTGGAGGGTTTTCACCGTGGGATCGGCGTAACGCACGTCGATCTGGTACTGCCCATTGCGCACGTCCTTCAGACCGCCATCGCCATTGACCAGTACCTCGTTGGTGCCCGGCCGCAGTTTGGTCTTCGCTGACATGACCGCCGGTTTGCCAACGCAGCCGTTGTCGAGCATGGCGAACAGCTGCCGGTAGGTGCTTTCCTGGTCTAGGCGATAGAGCGGCGAGAATTCCCAGATGACGATCTTCGGTGGATTCTCGAGGAAGTCCTTGCTGCCCAGCATCTGCAGCATGGCTCCTTCCAGGCCACCGCCAGGAACTGCGGCGTTGTAGATATCGGCCTGCAGGTATTCGGAGAGGAAGCCGCTGAAGTTGTAGTTCTGTGCGCTCTGGCTGGTGCCGATCAGGAATATCTGGGGATGCCCGGCATCGCTGAACATTGCGTCGCCGTCGCTCGAGTCCTTCGGCTCGGTGGCGAACTGGTCCATGTATTCGATGGCATAGCTGCCGCCACAGAGCTGGCTGGCGACGTTGTGGAGGGTGCCTTTCTTGCCCATCCGGCCAACCACCTTGCTCTCGAACTCGCGCTTGGGTATGCCCTTGTAGGCAGGCATCTGCTTGATCGTCTCGGCCACCAGTCTGGCGGTACGTTGCGCACCATAGGGTGTCCAGTGCTGGTCGCCGCGGAAGAAGAAGGCGGGGGTCTGCTGCTCATCGGCCAGCACCGAGAGGTCGGGCACGTGGTAGCCCATGTCGCGGAAGCGACCGAGCATGGCCCGGTAGTTTGTCAGCGCGCGCTGGTACTGGAAGCTGGCCAGCTCCGCCGGATTGAGCTTGTTGCGATTGACCAGACCACGGGTCGGTTGATAGACCACCACCAGTTCGATGCCCTTGCGCGCAAAGGCGTCGTGCAGCTGCTTCAGGCGCCGGTAGCCAGCGGATGTGGTCTGGAACTCCGTGCGCAAGTCCTCGCGCGTGCGGAACAGCCAGTCGCCCTGGGCTTCTACCAGGGTGACGAAGTTCTTCTGATAGTTGGTGGTGTAGCGACTGGCATCGTGCGCCGCCGGACAGAGACTGCAGCAGGGCGCGGCATGGTAGACGGGGCCCTGGGCTTGTACCGTGCCGGTCGCGGCAAGGAGCAGGAGAGCCAGCGGCAGGTGCATCGATTGGCTTGCGTTCATGGTGCTCAACCTCAGGGTTGAAGTTTGGTCCCACTGTCCACCAGGTCTATCCGGACGGCTTTGCGCTGGCGTACCAGCAGATCGAGGATTTCTTCCTGGCGTTCGCCGAGGATGCCGCTGAAGGTAATGCCCGAGGCCTTGTCCGGCATCGACATGTCCACCCGATACAGTTCGAGGGACAGCGGTGTATCGACCGCCAGCGGGCCACTGCCGTTGCCGGCAAGCTGGCCGCCGACCACGACCAGCGACACCTTGGTTTCGTAGGGGTCGAGCTTGAGGTCGCGGTGCTGGCCGGTGAGGTCCTTGATATGCCCGTACACGCCGCTCAGGCCATTGCCGAGGACGAGGTTCTCGTACAGGCGGATGTTCGCGCTGTTGCGGAGGCGAACGCCGTGGCGATCGTTGCCGACCACCTTGTTGCCCCACAGGAGATTGTTCGAACTTTCGTAGAGGGTGATGCCGTCGGCGTGGTTCTGGAACACCTCGTTGTAGGCCAGCACGTTGTTGGTGCTGTTGCGGTCGAGGACGATGCCGGAAATCTTGTTGTCGAAGATCTGGTTGTTGAAGATCCAGCTGTCGTTCACCTCGCGGGAGACGATCAGACCGTGCTTCTTGCGGGTGCCGGAGATGGTGTTGTGGGCGATGATCAGGCGATGTGAACGGTCGTGGGGGTCGATGCCGTAGACCAGGTTGTCGCGGTAGGTGTTGCCCTTGATCACGACGTCGTCGGCCTCGAAGCAATAGAAGCCGAACCACATGTCGCTGAACTCCGAGTCCAGCAGCCAGGCGCTCGGCGCGGTGCGGCCCATGCGCTTGCGCATGGAAGGCGTGTACTGGGAAATGCTCAGCCCATAGGACTTCTCGCCGCTATAGCCAAGGCTGCTGAAGCGGCTCTTGACGATGTAGGTCTCTGTTCCGCCCCAGGACAGAAGGAAGGGGCGGAATTCCTTGTCCTTGCGAAATGCCGATGGGCCGTTGGCTTTTTCATTCCAGCCGATGAGGGTGCTATCAGTCACGAAGAGCTTGCCGTCGTTGACCAGGAACGCGCCGCGGTCCTGGGACAGGCGCAACGTCTTCCCATCGATGTGCAGGGTGGCGCCGCGGGCCACGACTATGGGCAGGCGAGCCAGGTAGGTGTCGTCTCCGATGGCGCGGAAATATTGCTTGGGGAGCTTCTTGGCCAGGGTCGCCAGATCGGCGTAGCCGCCTTCGATGAAGATCGCCTGGGGCATGCCGCCCTGGCGCCTGACCCATTCGGCCAGGCGGTTTTTGCCACCGACGAACTGCTTGAGGACGGGTTGCCGCAGCATACGGCGTACGCCGATGCGGCCGGGCTTGTCTCGCTGGATCTTGTCCTGGACGGCGTTGGCGGTATAGCCGGATAGGTCGGGCAGCGCAGGTGCGCTCAGGTTCAGCCGCTCCACGGGGGAACTGGTGACGGTGTACGTCTTGGCCGCCGGGGCGGCCTTGCCGGAATTTTTACTGGACGGGGAGCTCGGTGACGCGGCCAACACGAGGCTGGTCAGCAGCGAGCCGACCAGCAGGGGTAAGGCCAGGGAGCAGTAAACGCGCCACCGGCTGTTCATTCATTGCCCTCCCGTCAGAAGCGCCAGATCACATCCACGAAGGCCCGGTGCATGCTCGAGTCGACTCCGCTGCCATCGTAGGCATCGCCAGCGAAGAACAAGCCGCCACGGAAACGCACCAGTGCCGAAGGTTCGTCGATTGCCTGGCTCATGGATTCAGGCAACAGGCCTTCCTTGAAGTACTTGGTGAGCACCAGGTCGACCTCCTGGCCGATGTCCTTGTCGTCGGAGGTCAGCGCGGCATTGATGCCACTGTCACCCACCGGCTGGTCGCCATCGGCGCGCCAGAAGCGGTGGTACACCAGGCTCGCGTCGTACTCGTCGCGCAGCTGCCAGGAACCGAACAGGGTCGCGACCTGCAGGTTGCTCAGCTCGCCACGGAACGCCTCGCCGAAGCGGTGCACCCGCGAACGCGTGCCGGTGAAGCTGTTGCGGTTGCTTTCCAGACCGGTCTGCTGGAAGTTCTCGTCGCCATCATCACCGCCGCCACTGCCGCGTGCATAGGCAACGCCGGCCTGCCAGTTGGGATCGAGGCGGAAGCGCACGCCAAGGTCGGTGCCCCAGGCGCTGACGTCGGCACTTTGCTTGCCAGTGGCGATGGGCTGGCCGCCGGGGCCACTGGTGGTCAGCAATTGGTCGCGGTCGCCATCCAGCCAGATCACGCTGGCCCAATAGTTGAACGTCTGCTCGTTGCGCCAGTTGAAGGCATCGCTGTTGGCTTGCAGGCCAATCCAGGTCAGGTCACCCGTGGTGTCCTTGTCCAGCTCGTCGACCTCTTCGCCGGGGCTGCGCAGGTCGCCGTCGTCATGGCTGTAGTGGGCGTTAAGGCCTACCCAATGACCGGGTGTCCATTGCGAGGCGATGTCGCCGTAAACGTGCAGCCGGTCCTCATCCTCCGGCGCCAGCTCGTCGATATCGGTGCGGTATTCGGAGAAGCGCTCGGCCAGGCCGAGGTGAGCGCGCAGCAGCGTGGTGTCGAAGGTCCAGTTCAGCGCTTCGATGTTGGTGTCGCGCCACAGGCTGTCGTCATTACGCAGGCGCTGACGGCCAAAGCGCATTTCCTCGCCAGGGTAGGCGGTAAGGCCGGAGTAACCGATCCAGAACTCGCGCATGGCCAGGTAGCTGTCGTCGGCCTGGCGGTCATTGTTGCCGCCGCCGCTGTCCTCTTCGAGATCAGCAGTTTGAAGGGTGTCCGTTTCGATCGTGTCGGTGGCCGCGACGGCTTGCGCCATGGCGTAGGCGCTCCAGTCGCCGCGCTGGAAGAAGAGCCAGGGCCGCACGTCGATACCTATGCCACTCACATCACCGCCATTGCGGGTGCCAAGGTCCCGGTCGTCTTCCGACTGGGCAGTGACCTTCACATCGACTCCAAACGGTTTGTCGGGAGCTTCCGCCCACGCAGAAGCGCCGTGTATCAGCGGAAGTGCCAGGCCAACGCGAATCCATTGTTCTAGTTTCATGGTCTATTCCAATTGGGGACGAAGGTCGGTGGAGAGTCCGACGGCCGTCAGGCTGTCAGTAAATCTCCCCATCTGCAGCAGCACGTAGCATAGTGCCACCCCCTCGAAACTGCTGTTCTTCTTCGAGTTTGTTCTGTGCATCAGTTCTCTGGATTGGCGAAAGCTGCTGCTCCAGTTGCACGACCAGTTCTGGCGCCTCGGCCCTTCCGGCCTGCACCGCGAGCTTGCTGAAAACATAGGCGTTGACCAGGTCGGGCTGGACACCACGGCCCTGGCTGAACATCTGCGCCAGTGCGTAATCGGCGCCGGCATGGCCGCTGCGGGCGGCCCTCAGCAGGTGCTCTAGCGCTTTGTCCGGTTCGACCTGGCCCAGGAAGCCGCGTCGGTAGATCTGGCCCAGGTAGTAATCAGCGCTGGGCTCAGTGGCTGCGGCCTTGAGCAGGTGCTGCTCAGCCTTGGCCGGGTCTTGTGGCACCAGCTTGCCCTCGTAATAGAGCTTGCCGAGCAACAGTTCGGCGCGCGGCGATCCGGCCGCGCGGCCGCGCTCCAGGTAGTCCAGCATCTGCTCGACGTCTCCCGCTTCCGGGGACTCGTACATCAGTCGGGCAAGGCTCACCCAGGCCTCCGGGTAACCGGGGGCGATGGGTTCGAGCAGAGCCTTTGCAGATTCCATGTCAGGTGGCCCGAGCGTGGGGTCGGTCATTACGCGCGCAACCGCGTCGAGCCGCTGCGGTGGCACACGGCCACCGCGGTAGGCCTCCTGCAGTTTGGTGATCAGCGCATGCTGTTTTTCCGGCTGCCCGCGTTTCTGGTACACCGTGGCCAGCTCGACGTAGCAGGCATCCTCGACCGCAAGCTGGGCCTCGCAGATGCGTTCGATTTCATCGAGATGCTGGTCGTAGGTTCCCTGGGCGCGGTACAGCAGTAGTTGCGCCAGCTCCGCCTGTGGCTGGCCGTCGGCGCGCCACTGACTGACCTGCTGCTGCACATTCACCTCGGGGAAGGTCTGAGGATGCTGGACGTAGAGCACCGTCAACGGCAGCACGGTATTGCGCTCGCCTGCGGCCATGGCGTCCTTGAGCAGGGTTTCGGCTTCGCGCTGTTCGGCCAGGGTGGCGCCGGGTTTGCTCGCCAGCAGGCGTCCCAGACGGGCGGCGGCACGAGGCGAGTTGGCGGCCGCCTGACGGTAGGTAGCCTCGGCGGCGCGTAGCTGTTCCGGGTCGCCGGATTGAAGCTGGATATCGGCGAGTCCCACTTGGGCGTCGGTGTAGCCGAGGTCGGCGAGCTGGCGATAGTTCTGCAGGGCGGTTCCAGTATCACCCCGCGCCAGGGCCTCCTGAGCCAGGCGCTGGTCTGGAAGCCCGCTGCAGCCTCCCAGGGCAAGCGCCCCGAGTAGCAGCAAGGTTGTCTGCGCGCTATTCACGACTGATATCTCCGACAAGCCTGGACGAGCGAACTTCGTCCATCAGCCAGGCAAATGATGGGCCACGGCTGGCGCTGACCTCCACCGGCCTGCCGACGAGGCTGTTGTCCAGCGGCTCGTCGGGCTCGATTCGTACGCGGATATCGGCCGTCAGGTCATTGCTGCGGGTGGGGTTCAGGTTGCTGCTGGTCACGCGGCCGGTGCGTGGCTGACTTTCACCGGCCACCGTGAAGTTGATGCGGCTACCCGGTGCCACCGCATTCAGCTTGGAATAGGGGAAGAGCGCTTCGACGCTGGCGAGGCTGCCGCGTTGGGCCAACTCGAAGACCACATCACCCTTGCTCGCGTACTGTCCGTCGGCCACCAGTTGGCGCACGAGAGTGCAGTTGCAAGGGCTGGTCAGTGTTCCCTTCATTTGCTGGCGCAACAGCTCTTCGATGCGCGCCGGCTGGATGTTGTTGTTCAACTGGCCCTTGAGGAGCTCGAGCATCGAGGTGTTGAAGGTGGCGATGGGGGCACCCTTGGTCACCATCTGGCTCTCGCCGATCAGGCTCTGCACCACGCCTTCGCGCGGCATGGTCACCTGGACGCTGGGGACGCTGACCTTCGCGGACAGCGCATGGGTGATGAAGTAGAGCTCGTAGAGGGACTTGCCGATGAAACCGAACGCCGCGATGCCGATGGCCAGTACTGCCAGACTGAGGATCAGCGCCTTCATCCGACCGAGTACGCCCAGGCCCTTGCGTCCCTTGTCCCTGCGGGCCGGGCTGAAGTTATTGCGCTGCAGAGTGGTCAGCAGCTCGCCGACGCTGACCAGCTCCCCGGACAGGTGTGCCGTAATCAGGTGGCGCAAGGTGGCGATGTCGCGCGGATCGAGGTTGTGGAACTGGCAGCCGACCCGGCCGCTTTCGTCGGCAATCGAGCGAACCTGGAACTCAACTGGCATGGTCAACCCCAGGTTGTCGATGTTGAACACCAGCATGCCCTTCAAGTGATCACCGATCGCCAGGGTCGGTTTGGTCGCCAGGAAGCTGAATCCGCCGGCTGAAAGCTCCAGCAGGACGTGCTCGACTGCTGGGTGGTTCCTGGCAGCGAAGCGAATCCTGGCGGGTATCCGCACACGGGCATGCTGTCGCTGGATTTCCGATTCATGTACGACGTTGAGGGCGGTGTTCATTGAGGTCTTCCTATTCCATTGGATGGCTCATACCACCAGCAGCAGGGTGGCGACGAACAGGCTTGCGGCCGAAAAGGTCATGGAACGCGATGACCAGGTGTTGAACCAGTTCTGGAAGCGGCCCAGCTCGCGATTCAGCGTGGTTTGCTGGCGCGTCCAGGATTGGCGGTCGAGGTGGAAGAACACGTAGATCTTCACGACCGCACCGACCACCTGGTTGTAATAAAGAAGCAGGGGATAGGCGGGGCCGATGTGGTGTCCGGTGACCGAAAGCAGCAGGGTCAGGATGAGCCGTGTCATGCCGATCCACAGCAGGTAGATCAACAGGTAGACGATGCTGTACTTGAGGCTGGCGATGATTGCCACCGTCAGGCCGAGCAGGCAGGTCCACATGGAAATGCGCTGGTCGAGCAGCACGACACTTGCGAACCAGCCGAGTTTTCTCGGACCGAGCATCATCGCCCGTGAGTTCTGCCGCAGATTGTTGCCGTACCAGCGGAACATCAGTTTGCGGGTCGAGTTGAAGAAGCTTTTTTCCGGCGGGTGCTCGACCGTGTTGATCGCCGCATCCGGCACGTAGAAGGTCTCATAGCCCAGGCGCATGAGGCTGAACCAGCTGGACTTGTCGTCGCCGGTGAGGAAGCGGAAACGCCCAAGGCGCCAATGCTCGAGGTGATCGTTCTCCACATCGGCGATGAACTCCGGGTTGGTCACCACCGTGGCGCGAAATGCGGACATCCGCCCGGTCATGGTCAGCACGCGCCGTGAGAGTGCCATCGAGCACATATTGAGGTGGCGCTGGGCGAAGCGCAGCTTGTGCCATTCGCTCATGAGATAGCCGCCGCGGACTTCACAGAACTCGTTCGTGGTGAGCCCGCCGACTTTGGGGAACAACCGGAAGTACGGCACGGTCCTGGCGAATACACCGGGTTCGAGGACGCTGTCGCCGTCTACAACCATCACTACCGCCTCGTCATCCGGCAGGTGTCGCGAGATGGCACGAAAGCCATTGGCCAAGCCATCGCGCTTGCCGGTGCCGGCGATGCGCACGAAGTGCAGGGTGATGCAGCTCGGCGCGGCGTAGCGGGCCCACAGGCTCCTTATGAGCAGTTCATCCGACAACTCGACGATGGAACAGACCAGGGTCACCGGGTGGCCGTAGGCGATGGCTTCTTCGATTACCGAGCGGTAGACCTGGGCGGTGGTCAGGGCGTCGATGCGGAAACTGGTGACCAGGACGCACACGTGGGGCGGGGTGGACTTGGCCATGAGCCGGAGCGCCCGGCGCCGATAGCGGGGAAAGAAGACATAGAGGAAGAGAGTGCCTCGCACGAAATGCACGAAGCCCATGGAGTAACGCCAGATACCGACAGCCCCGAGCAGCAGGACGAAGTCCCTGGACAGGGGGTCGAACAGGGTCTGGGGAACGGCCAGGGCCAGACCCATGAGCAGGCTGAGATAGAACAGCCAGCCTGCGGTATTGATCAAACCCTGCGTGAGCCTCTCCATTGTCCATATCCATGAGCTGGTTCAGACAAGGCGAACTGTCGTGTCGCCTGTTGGTACCTGGCCGTGCCGCAATGTTCAGCTGGAGGAAAAAAACCTGCAGGCCTGGCGCCGGGCGTTGCGGTCCACCTCGGGCAACCTGCAGATCCCAATGCTTCGACGGCGGCGGTGCACACGCATGGCCAGCTGCGCGCATCGCCAGCGTCGTGACTTCACCAACAGATGCCTTCGCTACAGTCGTTACTGGTGTGCTCCATGAAGCCAACCAGATCGATCACGCGCTTGCCCTCGGGCACCTGCCGGGCAAGCGAGCGGAAACGTTCGTCTCCGTTGCCGAGCACGATGACCTGCGCGTGGGCGATGACCCTGTCCAGATCGCTGTCGAGCAGGGAGGACACATGGGGAATCTTCGATTCGATGTAATCCTTGTTCGCCCCGTGGACCCTGGCGTACTCGACATTGGAGTCATAGATGCGCAGGTCGAAGCCCTTGCCGATGAGCATTTCGGCCAGCTCCACCAGTGGGCTTTCGCGCAGGTCATCGGTACCGGCCTTGAAACTCAGGCCCAGCAGGGCGACTTTGCGCTTGTCGTGGGCAGCGATCAGGTCGAAGGCATGCCGCACCTGAACGTCATTGCTATGCATCAGCGCGCTGATCAACGGCGATTCGACGTCGAGTTGCGCGGCACGGTAGGCAAGGGCGCGTACGTCCTTGGGCAAGCAGGACCCACCGAAGGCGAAGCCCGGACGCATGTAGTACCTGGACAGGTTGAGCCGTTGGTCCAGACAGATCACGTCCATGACTTCGCGGCCATCGACACCCACCGCCTTGGCGATGTTGCCGATCTCGTTGGCGAAGGCGACTTTTGTCGCGTGCCAGACGTTGCAGGTGTATTTGATCAGTTCCGCGACATCGATGCTCTTGCGCACGATGGGGGCGTCGAGCTCTTTATAGAGAGACTCCAGTATGTCGCCGGAGTGACGGTCCAGTTCGCCGATGACCGTCATCGGCGGCAGGTTGTAATCCTGGATCGCCGTGCTTTCACGGAGGAATTCGGGGTTGACCGCGACACCGAAATCGACGCCGGCCTGTTTGCCAGAGCAGTCCTCGATGATTGGAATCACCACGTTCCTGACTGTGCCAGGCAGCACGGTGCTGCGCACGACTATGGTGTGGTAATCGGCTTTGTCGCGCAGGGCGAAACCGATTTCACGGCAGACGGCTTCGATGTAGTTGAGGGAGAGGTCGCCATTCTTTTTGCTGGGCGTGCCAACACAGATGAGGGATACGTCGCTTGACGAAATTGCTTCGAGTACGTCAACGGTGCCGCGCAGGTTGCCGCTATGGGTGCCCTGTTGCAGGAGCGCCTGCAGCCCCGGCTCGACGATCGGTGATTTGCCCTGGTTGATCAGTTCCACCTTGGTGGAAGAAACATCTACACCTATAACTTGATGACCCCGCGCCGCCAGGCAGCCTGCACAAACCGCCCCGACATAACCGAGTCCAAAAATGCTCAGTCGCATTTCCTATTCTCCTTGTTTTACTTATCGTGCCATTCAAGTGTCTCGCGCCGAACAAGGTTCAAACAAAAACGGAAAGCCTGCGCAGTTGTCGACAAGTCCGTGCGCACAATATGTTCCTGTTGCTTGGGGGAAGTAATAGGGGGCCGAAATGCGCTGCTGCGACATGACTGCGTGATATTGCACAGTCGACGCGACGCAATGCTTCATTTCATTTACTGAGCCATATTACTTGTTGGTCTTTGCTTCGATCTCTTGGTAAGGCGTAAGGCTATTCCCTCTAGTGGTTCTGTGGGTGGGGTCCAGTTATAGATATGTGAGTGAAGCAGGCGCCGCAAAGTTCAGGCCGTGTGTCGTTGTTCTTAAAACAAATCGCTATGGGGGATAGTACTGGAGGGCAGGGAAGATGGCCGACGTTTCTAGTGCTCGCATACATTCGAGAGTGATTTTAAAGGCTCTCTAAAGTACGTCATTTATTATTTGGCGCCATAATTAGGGCGCCATTTAGTTGCGCCGGTAAAATTCGCTATCGCATATGGCTAGAGCGAA
Source organism: Pseudomonas sp. DY-1 (assembly GCF_003626975.1). Classification (NCBI taxonomy): domain Bacteria; kingdom Pseudomonadati; phylum Pseudomonadota; class Gammaproteobacteria; order Pseudomonadales; family Pseudomonadaceae; genus Pseudomonas; species Pseudomonas sp. DY-1. The sequence continues at coordinate 1,218,129 of NZ_CP032616.1, forward strand.
CTTGAGTGAAGGCTATAGTGCGGTATGTATCTTTTCTGAAACAACTTGCGGGTGCGAGTTCAATCACAGCAAGTGCCAACAACTAGCCGGTTGTGCGCCTTTGTGCGAGTAGTTCGCGCCGACGAGCACTGGGCGTCATGATGAACCAGCGACGGCAGGCGCGATTGAAGACGCTTTGTTCGCTGTAACCGAGCATGCCGGCAACCTGTGACAGGGGAATATCGCGCTCGGTCAGGTAGAAGTCCGCGCGTTCCCGGCGAATATCCTCCACCAGTTCCTCGAAGCGGCAATCCAGTTCGGCAAGCTGCCGTTGCAGGGTGCGTTCGTGCAGGCCAAGTTGCTCGGCCACCAGGGGCAAGCGGCACTGCTGCGTTGGCAGGAGGCGAAGTATCAGCCGGCGGACCTGTTCCAGCAGATCCGAGGAGCCCAGCAGATGAACCTGGCTGAGGTACTGCACGAGGGCGCGGTGCAGGGCAGGATCGTGCTTTTCGATGCGCTGGGTGAGTTGACGCTCGCTGATCAACAGCGCATTGCAGGGCTGGCCGACGTATGCCTCGCACCCGAAGTAGCGGCGGTAGCGCGACAGCGACAGCGAGCTGCTGCCCGAGAGCTGTACCGCGCGGGCGCTGAAGGTCGGTCCGCAAAGCAGCTTCATGGTGCTGTATGCCACGCCCATGGCCAGTTCCACCATCTGCCGCTGGGGTCCACGCATGCGCAGTTCGATGACCAGTTTCGGCGCGTCCGGTTCACTGCGGTCCAGATCGAGATGGACGCCAGAGCTGTGGTAACCGATGAAGCGAACGATCTCGGCCAGTGCATGGCCAACCGTGACTGCGTTGCGAGCAATCAATGCAATCGGGCCGAGCACTGCCAGGTTCTGGTACTCGGCCATGCGCAGACCGAAATCGGGGCAGTCCAGTTCCTCGGCTGCATATTCCAGCAGGTCGATGAGGGAGCGGAAGGGGACTCGCGCATCCTCGTCATCGAGCAGTTCCGGGCGGATGCGGAAGCGCGAAAGGAGGAGGGCTGGGTCCTGTCCAAGCTGACTGGCCAGCTCGCGGAATCCGCCGAAAGAGGTGGTTCTGATGAAAGGTTCCATGTCGCCAAAGATCAATTATCTGTCATGAAAGATCAATCTTTGCTTTGTCGAACCGTCAAAAAATCCCATGGCTACTCCCCACTTCGGAGCGACCCATGGAATTCGACTACATCATCGTCGGTGCCGGCTCGGCCGGCTGTGTGCTGGCCAATCGTCTGAGTACAGACCCCAGTGTTTCCGTGTGTCTGCTCGAAGCGGGGCCACGCGACTGGTCCCCCTTGATTCATGCGCCAGCCGGCGTCGCCGCCATCCTGCCCACCCGTCACGTCAATTGGGCGTTCGAAACCGTGCCGCAACCGGGCCTGGGCAATCGTCGCGGCTACCAGCCACGGGGCAAGGCGCTCGGTGGCAGCAGCTCGATCAACGGCATGATCTACATCCGTGGCCACCAGAGTGACTACGACGAATGGGCCGCACTGGGAAATTCCGGCTGGTCGTTCGACGAAGTGCTGCCGTACTTCCGCAAGAGCCAGATGCATCATCGTGGAGCCAGTCAGTTCCATGGCGGAGAGGGCGAGCTCTATGTGGGACAGGTCGAAGCCCACGCCGCCACTCACGCCTTCATCGAAGCCGGGCAGAAGGCCGGCCACCGTTACAACGCCGATTTCAATGGTGCCGAGCAGGAAGGCATCGGCCAGTACGACGTGACCATTCGTGAAGGCCGTCGCTGGAGCACGGCGACTGCCTTCCTCACGCCCATCCGGGAATCCCGTGGCAACCTCACCGTCCTGACCGGCGCCCATGCCGAACGCATCCTGCTGGAAGGCAAGCGCGCCACCGGCGTGCAGGTGCGGATCAAGGGGCGCTCGCCGATCATCAAGGCGCGCCGGGAGGTGCTGCTCACCGCCGGTGCGTTCGGCAGCCCGCAATTGCTCATGCTCTCCGGTATCGGCCCCGAAGCCGAACTCAAGCCGCAGGGCATCCCGATTCAGCATGAAATGCCCGGCGTCGGCCAGAACCTGCAGGACCACCCCGACGTCGTCCTCGGCTACCAAAGCACCGATAACACGCTGATGGGCTATTCCCTGGGTGGAAGCCTGAAGATGGGCGCTGCCCTGGCTCAGTACCTCGCGCGCAGACGCGGTCCGTTGGCAAGCAACTTCGCCGAGGGCGGTGGCTTCCTCAAGACGCGCGAGGATCTGATCCGCCCGGACATCCAGCTGCATTCGGTGGTGAGCCTGCTCGATGACCACAACCGCAAGTTGCACTGGGGCCACGGCTTCAGCTGCCACGTCTGCGTCCTGCGCCCGAAGAGTGTCGGTCGCGTCGGACTGCAGTCGGCCGACCCGAGCGTACCGCCGCGCATCGATCCCAACTTCCTCGGCCACGACGATGACGTGCAGACCCTGCTCAAGGGCTACCGCATGGCGCGCGAGATCGTCGCGCAGGCGCCCATGTCGCGGTTCGGCCTCAAGGACAAGTTCAGCGAAGGCCTGCACAGCGACGAGCAGCTGATCGAGTTGCTGCGACGCCGTACCGATTCGATCTATCACCCCGTGGGCACCTGCCGCATGGGCAACGACGAGTCCGCGGTGGTGGACAGCCAGCTGCGCGTGCGCGGCGTCCAGGGCCTGCGGGTCGTGGACGCTTCGGTCATGCCGACCCTGGTCGGCGGCAACACCAACGCCCCCACCATCATGATCGCCGAGCGCGCGGCGGAATGGATCGCGCGTCCCTAATAACAACAAAGAGGAAGCATCACATGCACCGTCCCTTGAAACGTCTCACGGCCGCTGGCCTCTGCTTCACGCTGCTGGCCAGCGCAATCGCCCAGGCCGCTCCGGCGCCCGCCAAGCCGGCTACGGAAACGACCCGGACCGCGAATCAGGCCGTGCTGGAGAAACTGCCTTTCGCCAACCGCCAGGACTTCTCTGATGCCGAGCGTGGTTTCATCGCCAAGCCTGATACCCTGACCATCAAGGACGCCAGCGGCAAGGTGGTCTGGGACCTGGAGAGCTACAAGCAATTCATCGCGCTGGACAATCCGGCCCCCGACACCGTCAACCCCAGCCTCTGGCGCAACGCCCAGCTCAATCTGCAATACGGGCTGTTCAAAGTGACCGACCGCATTTACCAGGTGCGTGGTTACAACGTTTCCAACATCACTTTCATCCAGGGTGACACTGGCTGGATCGTCTTCGATCCACTGCTGAGCAAGGAAACCGCGAAGGCCGCCTACGACCTGGTCACTCAGCACCTGGGTAAGAAACCGGTGATCGGCGTGGTTTACAGCCATTCGCACATCGACCATTTCGGCGGCGTACGCGGCGTCGTCGACGAGGCCGACGTGAAGGCCGGCAAGGTACGAATCGTCGCGCCTGAAGAGTTTCCCGAGTACGCAGTCAGCGAGAACGTCATTGCCGGCAACGCCATGGCCCGCCGTGCGGTGTATATGTTCGGCGCGCTGCTGCCACGTAATGCTCAGGGCGGCGTCAGCGCCGGACTCGCACCAACCGTATCCGCTGGCACCACGACGCTGATCCAGCCCACCGAGTTCGTTTCGAAAACCGGCCAGGAGGTGACCATCGACGGGGTCAAGATGGTGTTCCAGATGACGCCGGGCACTGAGGCTCCGGTGGAAATGCACACCTGGTTCCCGCAGTTCAAGGCGCTGTGGATGGCCGAGAACACGACCAACACCATGCACAACATCGTGACCCTGCGCGGCGCCCAGGTCCGCGATGCGCTGCAGTGGTCCAAGTACATCGGCGAAGCCATCGATCTCTATGGCGACAAGGCCCAAGTGAAGTTCCAGAGCCACCACTGGCCGGTCTGGGGCAACGCGCAGATCGATGAGTACCTGAAGAAGCAACGCGCCATCTACAAGTACATCCATGACCAGACCGTGCGCATGATGAACCAGGGGCTGACCAGCGAGGAGATTGCCGAGGCGATCAAGCTGCCGCCGGAACTGGAATCCTTCTGGCCGGGTCGTGGCTACTACGGCACCCTCAAGCACAACTCCAAGGCGGTCTATCAGCGCTACATGGGCTGGTACGACGGCAACCCCGTTAATCTCGACAAACTTCCGCCTCAGCCGGCGGCGAAGAAGTACGTGGAGTACATGGGCGGCTCGGCCGAGGTGCTGAAGAAGGCCAAAGCCGACTTCGCCAAGGGTGAGTATCGCTGGGTGGCCGAAGCGGCCAAGCAGGTCGTGTTCGCCGAACCGGACAACACCGAAGCGAAGAACCTGATGGCCGATGCGTTCGAGCAGATGGGCTATCAGGCCGAATCCGGCCCGTGGCGTTCGGTCTATCTACAGGGGGCCTTTGAACTGCGTAATGGCGTGCCGACCCTGGGCAACACCGTCACCGCCAGCCCGGACGTGATCCAGGCCATGACCCCGGAGATGCTCTTCGACTACCTCGCCGTACGCCTCAACGGCGAGCGCGCCGCAGGCAAGAAGCTGGTGCTCAACTTCAACTTCACCGACCTCGGCAAGAGCTACGCCCTGACCGTGGAGAACGGAGTGCTCACCTACGAGCCGAAGGCCAGCGACAAGTCTGACGTCGGCCTGACCATGCGCAAGGGCACCCTGGAAGACATCCAGCTGGGCAAAGCGACTCTGGAGCAGAAGGTGGCGTCCGGCGAGTTGAAGTTCGATGGTCGCCAGCAGGCCTTTGGCGAGTTCATGGGACTGCTCGACAAGTTCGACTTCTGGTTCAACATCGTCACGCCATGAGACTCACGACACTCGGTCTGGCGACGCTGCTTTGCAGCGTCGCTCCGGCCAGCCTGGCCTGCGGCTACGACGGCATGGCAATGGACCTGAGCCTGGCGCACCCGGCTTCACTGGATGTGGCCCTTGCCGTCAACCAGGCCTACCAGGACAAGCTGATTGCCAAACCGCTGCCGCTGCCCGGTGGCTTCGGCATGCGTCGCGCCCTCAAGGCACTGGAGCGCGTTGCCAGCACGCTTCCTCCCCGTGGCGAAGACTTCAGCCTGTTGCTGGTGGAGCCGGGACTATGGACACGCTTCGAACTGCGCGATGGCCGCTGGCAGTTCACCCCGCACACGTCCGCACCAGCTGCTGGAGAGAATGCAGTGATAGTAGGGGAGGGCGCACTGCTGGCGATAATGGCTGGCAAGTTGGCAGCCCCGCAGGCATTGGAGCGCGGCCTGGTGCATGTGGAGGGTGAACGGCTGAAGGCGATGGATTGGCAGTCGGCTTTCGCAGACACGGGCGCGGACTGACGGCATCGCCCCGGGCGGTCGGTCCGCTGCGGGGCGACGTCAGCGGAAGGAAGAAGAGTAGCCCGGCACGTGTGGTCGGCTCGCCGCTGATTCCAGCCAGGAGGCAAAACACTGGTCACCGTTCGTCCATTACTGGAAAAAACATGAAACCACCAGTGGCGCTTCTCACTCAGTGAGAGTGTCAGTCTTGCGGACATCTTTCCCGATTTGCCAGGACGGGTAGTCAGTTTGGTCGGGCCATGTAAGCGGGCGAGCGCACGACGCGATTTTCGCTTCGCTCGCTACTTGTGGAGGTGCATATGTCCAGGAAGCCCCCGACCAACTTGGCCTCATTCCTCAAGGGAATGCACTTTCCCGCGGGCAGGACACAGATGATCGAGTACGCACGGCAACAGGGGGTTCCCCCGAAAGTGATGGAGGCGCTGGAAAGCCTGCCAGATCAGGAGTACCAGAGCATGGTGGACGTGATGCAGGGTTACTGCGCCGCGGAATAACCGACGTCGCGCCATCGCGCGGTGAGGCTGGGAAAGTCGCGGGAGCGCTCCGCCAAGGAGAGCGACGTGAGAACACATGTTGTGCATTTCACGGCACCGATCAACTCGCACACCTGTGGCCAGTTGATCGACAAATGTACCCAGGCCATCCAGCAGGGCGCCGACGAACTGGTGATCAAGATCGCAACCATGGGCGGCGAGTGCAGCTATGGGTTTTCCATATATAACTTCCTGATCGCACTGCCGGTGCCGGTCAAGACCCATAACCTGGGCACTGTGGAATCCATGGGGAACATCATCTTCCTCGCCGGTGAGCACCGGACTGCCTGTCATTACAGCAAGTTTCTCTTTCATCCCTTCCACTGGACCCTGAACGGTGCGGTAGACCACGCGCGAATGTCCGAGTATGCGATGAGCCTCGACTACGACCTGCAGCTGTACGTCAGCATCGTCGATGAGCGTACGCGTGGCGCCGCTTCGCCACTGAACGTCCTGGAATGCCTGACGGCGTCGCCGAAGATTCTCGATGCCCAGGACGCGCTGGATGCGGGACTGATCCACGCCGTGGACGGTCTTGGAATGCCTGCGGAATCCGTGAGCTGGTGCGTGCATTCCTGAGTCACGCCAGTCCCAGACGCTTGCGCATGCTGCGGGTAATGGTCTGCCGTTGATTCTCGAAACCTGCCCACGGCGACTCGCCCGCTTCATCGAGACGCTTGCGCAGGTTGCGGATGGTCCAGTCATGGGCACCCTTGAGCGCCGCGATCTCTTCAAACAACACCGGTACGGAAACCGGTAGCCCCTCCCGTGCCCGAACGGAATAGGCGGTCACGGTCGTGGCGCCCAGGCCATTGCGCAGATAGTCGATGAAGATTTTCCCCACGCGGTTCTTCGGACCGGATTTGGCCGAGAAACGCTGCGGCAGGTGTTGGGCCATGTGGGTGGCGATGGCGTGACTGAAGTCCTTCACCTGGTCCCAGTCGTCTTTCGGCTTCAGTGGCACCACCAGGTGCATCCCCTTGCCGCCACTGGTCTTGAGAAATGCAGTCAGCCCCAGTTCGTCCAGCACGGTAAGCACCAGCTGGGTCGCCTCGACCATGGTTTTCCACGGCAGCGCGGGGTCCGGGTCGAGGTCAAGGATGAAACGGTCCGGGTGGTCTAGGTCTGCGCCTGTCGCGTTCCAGGTATGCAGTTCGAGGGTGCCCATCTGAACTGCGCCGATCAGCGCCTCGATACTATTGATGACCATCGCCGGCTGACCGGCGCGGGATTTCTCCAGTAATTCCATGGCGTCTATGCCCAGCTGCTCTCCGCTCTTCTGGAAGAAGAGTTCGCCGGCGATCCCATCGGGAGCCCGCAACAGTGCAAGCGGTCGGTCCCGCAGTTGAGGAAGCAGCCAGGGGGCGATATCCGCGTAGTACTCGACCAGATCGCGTTTGGTGGAACCAAGGCTGGCATCGATGATTCGGTCGGGATGAGTAATGCGAACCTTCCGCGCCGTTGCGCCTGCATACTCGTGCGCAGGCCTGGCATCAGCCCCTTGCTTCGCGCCAGCGGCATGCCTGGGTGTCTCGAAGGTTATGGCGCTGGCTGGCTTGTCGCTGCGCAGCCCATTGAACACGGCATGGCGCACAAGGCCCTCGCGGGTCATCTCGGCGAAGGCCACTTCAGCCAGCAATTCCGGCTTGAGCCAGTGCACGCCCGTGGCCTCGGTTCCGGTGGGTGGATTCGCCAGGGTCGGCTTTGCCACATCCAGCGGTTTCATTCGGGCCTGCACCCGGGTAAGGGTCGCCTGGTCGAAGCCGGTTCCTACCTTGCCGGCGTAGCGCAGTTCACCGCTGTCTTCGTCGTGCAGCGCCAGAAGCAGGGCACCGAAGTGGCTGCGGCTGCCCTTGGGTTCGGTGTAACCAACGATCACGAACTCCTGGCGCTGTTTGCATTTGAGCTTGATCCAGTCCGTACTGCGTCGGGATTGGTAGAGGCTACCCGCGCGCTTGCCGATCAGCCCCTCCAGCTTCATCCGGCAAGCGCTTCCCAACAGGGAATCAGGGTCTCCAATCAGATCGGCTGAGTAGCGCAACAGCGAATCGTCTGTGTCCTTCAGCAACTTTTCCAGCGTTGCGCGCCTTTGTTCGAGCGGTACGCCGCGCAAGTCGTTGCCGTCGAGATAGAGCAGGTCGAAGAGGTAGTAGAGGATGTCCTCGCTACGTCCCGTCTCGAACGCGTTCTGCAGGGCCTGGAAGTCCGGCGTGCCATCGTCGCCGGCGACTATCACTTCGCCATCCAGCCAGGCGCTTTCCAGCCCCAGTCCCGCCAGTGCATTGCGCTGGCCAGGCAACCTGGTGCTCCAGTCCTTGCCGTTGCGAGTGAAAAGCCACACCTCGCCATGCTCGATGCGGGCGAGGATGCGGTAGCCGTCGAACTTCACTTCGTAGCGCCAATCCCCGTCGGGTGTGTCGTCCACCAGCGTTGCCAACTGCGGCTTGATGAACGCTGGCAATGGCGCGGGAAGGCTCCCCTCCAGGCGTTTCCCCCTGGAGCGGCGGCTTACCGGGGTTCGCTGCTGCTCGGGAGTTTGCTTGCCCTTCGCCTTGGGCAGCAGGGTCCGCTCGCTGAGGACGCTGCCTGGAAGGGCTTCGGTGATGTCCAGTTCGCCTTCGGTGCGTGCCGCGTCGTCGCGATGCTTGATTAGGAACCATTGCTCCTGTTTGCCCGGCATGTTGGTTCGCACCAGGTTCCAGATACCGCTGAGCTTTTCGCCGCGAAGCTCGAACTTCAGCTTCCCCATCGCATAGCCGGCAACGGGGTCGAGCTGGGGAATCCAGATACCCCGGTCCCAGACGATGACGTCGCCGGCACCGTAGTGCCCCTCGGGAATGTGGCCCTCGAAGTCGGCGTAATCCAGCGGATGGTCTTCGACCTGGATGGCCAGGCGCTTGACCTGTGGGTCCAGGCTGGGCCCCTTGGGCACAGCCCAGCTCTTGAGCGTGCCATCCAGTTCCAGGCGGAAGTCGTAGTGCAGTCGCGTGGCATCGTGTTCCTGGATGCAGAACTGCAACGCCCGCGCGGACGCCTTGCGCCCACCATGGACACGAGCGGGCCGGCCCGCCGGCTCCGGGCTGGTATCGAAATCACGCTTGCGCTTGTAGTCGTCGAGAGAGTCACTCACGGCAGGGCCTCCTGCTTCAGGAGAGGCGACTGCCGCGATAAGGTTCAGGTTGATTCGCGAACGGCAATGGTCACTCATGGAATACTTGAGCAGCGGCTGCACGGTGACCCCATGAATGAGGATGCTCATGGCCACCACGCTGAGCACCAGGTCGCTCAGCAGGTGCCGATCCAGTTCGACGGCACCTTGATTGAGGACAAAGCAGAGGTAGAAGAGGCTGCCGATCCCGCGTATGCCAAACCAGCCGATGAGCAGGCGTTGGGGCGTCGGAATCTGTGGCGCGTGGATGAGCAGCAGGACGGCGGCGGGGCGCACCACCAGGAACAGACCGAAGGCGACTATCACCGCCTCCCAGCGCCAGTGAGCGTAGAGCAGCGCGCCGAGCAGGGTGACCAGCAGGACCTCCAGGACCCGTTCCAGGAGGTTACCGAAGGCCAGGATGTCCACCATCAGCGCGCTGGCGGCGATTTGCGGGTGGAGCTCCTTGTCGTTTCCGAACTCGATGATCGCCTGGCCGTGGCTAGGCTCACGGTCTTCGGCTCCAGGCGTACTGACCTCGGCGGGCACCTCACCACTGGCGCCTACCTCCGCATGACGCATCCCCAGCCCTGCGGCGAAGGTGCCGAGGAATCCCCAGGCGCCGATGCTTTCCGTTGCCGCGTAGGAGAGGGCGATGACCGCCAGGGCAAGGAAGGTATTGGGCGATACCGCCATGTCCGTGTGCCGTGCGCGCAGGTGGATTCCGAGCTGGCCGACGATGCGGCCAAACCAGAAGCCGAACAGAAGGCCCGCCGGAATGGCCCAGACTACGTAGCGCAGCAACCAGGTCGCTGCGTCCTCCAGCGGAACGCTGGACAAGTCGCCGAACCCCAGGAGCAGCAACCCCGCCATCACGAAGGGAAAGGCGATTCCATCGTTCAGCCCTGCCTCCCCGGTCAGGGCGAAGCGCATCGGATCCGTATCAGCGGCATCGTTCACCTGGATCAGATTGGCCAGCACTGGGTCGGTGGGCGAGAGAATCGCGGCCAGCAGCAGCGCCAGGCCGGGGCTGAGGCCTAGTGCGAAGTACAGGAACACTGCCAGGCCAATGATGGTGGCGATCAGCACCGGGCCCGCCAGCAACCAGGCCGGACGCCACTCTGGAGCCCGGAAGGGCAGGCGTAACCTCAGCCCGGAGAGGAACAGCGAGATGAGCACCGTCGCTTCCACCAGGTGTTCAAGCCACGGACCGACCGTCAGCACGTCCTGTTCCCACAGGCCGAAGCCAACGGGCCCTATGAGCAGGCCGAACAGCAGGTAGATGGCGGAGGTGGACAGGGGCAGGAGCCGGACATAGGCAGAGGCGAGCCCGAGTATGAGCAGGATGCTGCCCAGCACAAGCATCCACAGGAAGAAGGTCACGCTGGATGGGCCGCGCCGACCAGATCGCGGCTAGCGTAGCGGGTGGGCAGCGGCCAGGGCGTGGGCCTGCTCCAGACGGTGCACGAATACCGGCAGCGTGGTGCGTGCGAAGTCCTGCAACTCCAGGTCGTCGATGTCGGCGGCCGAGCGTTCAAGCAACGCCACAACCGCTTCGTTGGCGGCGACCTGTCCGGTAGCGAAGGCGGCATCGAAGTGTTCGGGCTCGATGCTTTGCAACTCATCCAGCTCCGCGCCCGCCCCAGAATCGCTTAGGAGCTGCGGGCATTTGCGTCCAGCCAAGGACTGCAACGCCCCATTGACCCGGCAGTGCTCTACCATGGTGATCATGGCAAAGGCGCGAACATCGGCGGAGGGGCTTTTCTGCAGGGCAATTTCGGCGGCCTGCATGCCGACTTCGCCAGTGGCGAGAGCCAGGGCACAAAAGGCTCCGGATTCGCGCTCGACTTCGGAAAAGCTTCGGGGGGAGGGTTCGCCAGTGTCCAGATCAGGTAGGGAAATCATGGTATTTCACCCTTGAAAATTGAGGTCATCCGTACAATTGGGATGTCTCCGCGCGTTCTCGGGTTCAGGTTATTTTTCGCTCTGTCGGCCACCCTTCGGTGAACTCTGCCAGCAAACCATCGACCACTGTGATCAATGCTCGAGGCTTCGATGAGCCTTGCGCAAGGGCGTGCTGGTACGCGTCGAGCTGGCGGTCGGCGCTGCTGCCTGATTGCAGGATTTGGTGTGCCTGCGCGAACGCGCCTTCTTCACCCAGGGCCCTTGCCGTCGCGCCAAAACGCTCTTCGGCCAGGGTGAGCCAGGTCGAGGTGTCCATTGCGTGACAGCCGGTTTCGTCCAGGTAACGGCCGTGGATGCCTTGCAGACGCGCCCGCCAGTAATTCTCCGTGACCACCTGCCGCTGGATGGCTGTAACGCTGGGGAGCTCGAGGTGCGCGAGGGCGTGAGTGACCATGCTGCGGAACAGGCCGGCGATGCACAGCGAATCCGCCAGTCGTGGACAGGCATCGGCGATACGCAGCTCCAGGGTGGGGAAGCGGGCGGAAGGGCGGATGAACCACCAGATGTCGTTGTCGTTGCGAATGGAAGCGCTGCTGAGTAACCACCTGACATGCTCCCGGTACTCTGCCTCGCTCGCGAAATCGTCAGGCAATTCCATCCTCGGCCACTGCCCGCAGATTACCCGGCGATAACTCATGCAACCGGTGGCATGGCCCAACCAGAACGGCGAAGATGCACTGAGGGCGAGCAGCAACGGCAGCCAATGCAACAGCTGGCGCATCAGGCGGACGCGGTCATGGCCGGCAGGGATACCCACATGCACGTGAAGACCGCAAAGCAGGCTGCTGCGGGCGATCATCCGGTAATCATCGAATAGGCATTCATAACGCGGCGAAGGATTGCTGCGTGTCGTCAGACCGTCGGCGAAGGGATGGCTACCGGCTGAAACCAGCCCCATGCCGAATCCGGCCACCGCTTGAGCGAGGCGCGCGCGCTGGTCCAGCAGGCAAGCCCTTGCCTCGGTGAAGTCGTGGAGTATCGGTGTGACCAGTTCCAGTTGGCACTCGAACATCTCCTCCGCCAGGCAAGTACCCAGTGCGCTGCTGCAAGCTGCGAGGAGACCGGGAGGGGCCTGCGTTGGCACATTTCGCGTGCGCAGGTCCACCAACAGACATTCCTCTTCTATGCCAAAGCCTGGCGGCGGTAGCGGTTTCAACATTGACGTGAATCCATGGACCAATTCCTCAAACTGACCCGGCCGTAACGCGGCGGTTCAGGCCATGACAGCCGCCTGTCCATCACGCTGAATCTTTCCACTGCCCACGGTTCGGAAAGTGAGGTCATAAAGGATCCGGCAATGGACAAGTCTCTTCTCTGCGACGGTAGTGCTGCCGTCCTTTCGCAGCCCCTGGAAGTCGATTCTGCGAAGACCCTCTACTGGAAGATGCTGGCCGACCCGCCGTCGGCGTTGATCGTCCAGCGTGCACGATGCTTCCTGGGCGTTCAGCTGGCGCGGGCCACCTGCCTTCCGTGCGACATGCCGTTGGAGCCTGCGAGAATCCTCCCGTGGATGGAAAGTCGCGTTCGCCAGACGGCGAACGCCTACGCCGAGTACCAGGCGCAACGGGCCAAGGGCCAGCCTCGTCGCTACTTTCTCTGTCGCGCCCACGCCCTGTATTTCCTGCGCGGCGTAGCACCCACCAAGCTGGTTGACGGCGCCTGGCTCTACGGCCTGCTCGCGCATTGGAGAGAACACCGTTTTCAGGGCCTGGTGCGTACCTACCTGGAAGAACTGGGGGAGGGTGTGCCGGAACAGAACCATGTGCTGATCTACCGGAACCTGCTGGCCCGCCAAGGCTGCGACGATATCGAATCACTGGACGACGAGTGCTATATCCAGGGAGCCACGCAACTGGCGCTCGGGTACCTGGCGCGGGAGCGCCTGCCGGAGGTCATCGGCTACAACCTGGGCTACGAGCAGTTGCCGCTGCACCTGCTGATCTGTGCGCGGGAGCTGGCGGAGCTGGGTATCGACCCGCACTATTTCCGCCTGCACGTCACCATCGACAACGTCAGTTGCGGCCATGCCATGCAGGCGGTCAAGGCACTTCAGGAGAACCTGCCCCTGGCTGACCGGCGCGACGAGTTCCTCGCCCGAGTGGCCGGGGGATACCGGCTCAATGACACGGGGCTCGGCACGCTCGACGTGATCGAGCGCTTCGACCTGGAACACGAGCTCCTTTGCATGCTCGAGCGCAAGCGACTCAAGGCGCAGAACATGCATTCGGATAGTTCGGCGTTGCAGGGTTGCCCACTGAACCTCTGGCTCAGTAGGCCAGGACAGATGAAGCGCCTGCTTACCGCACTCGAGCAGCGCGGCTGGATTCGCCGTAATGAGGCTCCCGCCGCCAGCCGATTCTGGCAGGTGGTCAACGGCCAGTCGGCAGCCATGTTCGGCGTGTTCAGCCCCTATGAAAAACAGTTGATCCACGACTGGATCGCTGGTCGCTGGCTGGCGACACCAGAAGCCGCCTGCCGACCCTGGCGCCGCAAACGGCACAGAGCGTCGCCGGCGTTCGGTGGGACCGACGAATTCGATCGCGACGAGCGTGCCCTGAAGGCGCAACTGGACGCGATAGACCCAGATGGCGGCATGCAGCGACTCATCAGCCTGATGTCACCGGCCTACCATTACCGGCCCGCGGGGCTGCTCGCGACCCGCCTGTTCACGGCACAGACGAGATGAATTTGAAGAGGCCAGGACCATGCAATTCGACGAAACCTGCACTGAGCTGTCCAGACGCAACCAGGCCCTGCTGCAACTGGGCGAGTCGCTGAAGCAAAGCGGCTATCGCTTCACCACCGTCACACCTGCCACCCACCAGCGCATCAACCGCCGTCCTGGAAACGCCATGGCGACGGACCTGGCCGGAGTATTTGGCTGGAGCCGTCCCTTCGTCCGTAATGTGGTTGGTGAATCCCTGTTCCGCCAGATGGAGGCAGCTGATGTGCTGTCCGCTGGGGTCGACGGTTTCCGCTCCGTGGTTCGCTGGTCCGACCTGGGCGATGAGCTCTACGTGCACTCCGCGTTCCCCACCGATGCTGCCGATGCGGTGTTTTTCGGCCCGGATACCTACCGGTTTGTACAAGCCATCGACGCTTTGCTCGACACCCGCGGCCATGAGGTGCGCAAGGCCGTGGACGTGGGCTGCGGTACTGGCGCGGCGGCCATCCGCATCGCCCAACGCTATCCGCGAGCGGATGTCCAGGCGCTGGATATCAATCTGCGGGCACTGGAATTCACCCGGGTCAACGCTCGCCTGGCGGCAACGCCGGGAGTACGCGCGGTTGCCAGCGACCTGTTGCGCGAGGCTGAAGGCACCTTCGACCTGATTGTTGCCAATCCGCCCTACATGCTGGACCCGGCTCAACGCAGCTACCGCCACGGGGGAGGGGAGATGGGCAGCGGGCTGTCCCTTGCCATCCTCGACAGCGGTGTGGCGCGCCTGGCACCTGGCGGCGCCTTGCTGCTCTATACCGGCGTGGCCATGGTGAACGGGCGGGACGGATTCTATGAACGCATTGCGGAATGCCTCGACGCTTGCGATTGCCAATGGCACTACCGGGAGCTGGACCCGGACGTGTTCGGCGAGGAGTTGGACGAGTCCGCCTACCAGCATGCCGAGCGCATCGCGGCCGTGCTGCTGACGGTCCAGCGCACCTAGTTAGTCGTCTTCCGGCTTTGCGACCAGCTCGCGGCGGCGCTCTCGTTCTGCTTGCTGGAGTTCGACGTCGCTGCGGATCTGGGCATGGCTGATCAGCGCGAAGATGAAACTGCCACCGACGATGTTGCCGGCCAGGGTTGGAGCGGCGAACACCAGCCAGAACTCCATCCACGCCAGTTCGCCGGCGAACACCAGGTAAGCGGCCTCCACCGAGCCGACCACGATATGGGTAAAGTCGCCCAGGCCCATCAGTGTGGTGACCATCACGATGATCCAGAACTTGGCGCTTTCCTGGGCCGGGATCATCCAGACCATGGTGGCGATCATCCAGCCGGAGATAACGCCACGGGCGAACATCTGGGTGCTGTCGTTTTCCATCAGCTTGCGACCGATTTCGAGGAAAGCCTCGTCGGTTTGCGTGTCGAAGATCGGTAACTGGAGCATCCCGTAGGCCACCAGAAACGTCCCCGCGAGATTGCCAGCCAGTACCACGCTCCAGAGCTTGCCCAGGCGGCTGAGGTTGCCCAGCGTAGGCTTGTTCATGAACGGCAGCACGGCCGTGAGGGTGTTCTCAGTGAAGAGTTGCTGGCGGGCGAGGATCACCGCGAGAAAGCCTGCCGAATAACCGATGCTGGAAATTGCCACGGCACTCTCGATGCCCTCCAGGCGCGCCCGCAGCAATCCCATGCCCATCATCGAAAGGCCCATGGACAGCCCTGCTGCAAGTGCCGACCACCACAGCGCGGCGACCGTGCGTTGCAGCTCCTGGTCACCCTGCAAACGGATGATCTCGTGCACCACGGCGGCGCGCGGTGGCTTGCTCTTGTGTACTTCGCGCTCTTCGCTGGCGGTGAGGGCCGGGGTCTTGTCGCTGTTGCTCTTGTCCATGGCAATGACCTTCGCAGGATGGCTACTCACATGTGACCGTGCGCCGATCATGTGGACTCCATGTCATCCATCGCGGCGCCAATGACCGCCGGGGAAAAATACCTGAACGATCACTGCGGGTAATACGTCGGAACCTGCGTAGGCCCGGCTCGGGTCACCCACCCACACATTGGCCGTCGAAGGCCAGGAGCTGACACATGGAACTCACAGAAGATCGCAAAGAGATCGTTCACACCCTCAACAACCTCATCGAAACCAGCAAGGACGGCGAAGCAGGCTTCAAGGTCTGTGCCGAGGACGTCAAACGGCCTGACCTTAAGCAAGTATTCATGGAGCACTCACGGCAATGCGGTACGGCGGCAGCCGAACTGCAGCGAGCGGTGCTGGAACTCGGAGGCAAGCCCGAAGAAAGCACCAGCGTCAGTGGCGACCTGCATCGGCGCTGGGTCGACCTGAAATCCCTGGTGACCGGTAAGGATGAGGAAGTCATCCTCAACGAAGCCGAACGCGGCGAGGACGTGGCCAAGAAGCACTATGCCGAAGCGCTGCGAACGAACCTGCCAACGGACATTCGCGCCATCGTGCAGCGGCAGTATGAAGGGGTGATGCGCAACCATGATCAGATCAAGGCGCTGCGCAACGCAGAGCGTGCCAGGGGCTGATCAGTGGGGCGAGGCATCCGGGTGCTGGATGCGCCAGAAGGCCCGGACATGCTTCGGGCCTTTTCATGCCCGCCAGCTGCTCATCCGTCTGGCAAAAAGTCTGAATCATTGCTGCGGCCGGCCAGTCGACTGAAACAGGTAACCCAATCGGAGAGCCATCATGATTCGCGACAAACCCACCCCCTGGGAAGATACCGAGTACCGCATGAACTCACCTCGCGAGCTGGACTTCAATCAGGAGCGAGATACCCGTGAGGGCAGCATCGAAGACTTGCGCCCGACCGGCGAGGCCGAGCAGGAATATGCGTCGGAGTCTGTGGTGGAACACGGCGACCAGTCACCCTACGCCCCGTATGACCAGACTGGCGCCCGCTCGCCGGAAGAACCTGGCGGTGGCCCAGCAGATACCGAACTGCGCACGGTGGGTGAATCCGAGATCGGCGGCGGCATCGGTCTCGATGAAGGGGAGCTTGCGCGTTCCGCCCCCCTCGACGGCAAGCCCTGGACCGACCGGGTGTCTCCGGTGGATGACGACGGAAACGAGTGATTGCTCGCGCCGCAGGCGCGGGGAGGTACTGCCATGAACGATTCCAGGATCAGTTGGGTCCCCGCCAATCGCTTCGGCGTAAAGGTCGTGGTGTCGCTGAGCAAAAAACGCCGGTCGCGTAAACAGCGAGGCAAGGCTACCAGCCAAGCGGCAGGAAGGGTCTGAATCATGCAGCTACCGCATAAGCACCGCTACCCGGAAAACCGCCAGCGGCCACTGATCAGCCATGTGCCCCAGCCCAACACAGCCCTGGGCTTCTACCTCTGGAGGGTAAGACCATGAATGGTACGCGCTGCGCCTGCCCTGAATGCACTTGTGAGGTGGGCTCCGACGCCGTGATACGTGAAGGGCGCGCCTTTTGCTGCCCGGCGTGCGCCGAAGGCCATCCTACGGACGACGAGCAATGCCGCGATCCGGATTGCCGTTGTGGCGAGGCCAACGCGCGAGATCAGCCACGCGAAACCCAGGTCGATCACGCCCTGGAAGAGACCTTCCCGGCAAGCGATCCGATTTCACCGTGATGACCGATACCTTGCCCAGCCCTCTCCAGCCCCGGATCTTGTAGCTCGTGGGGAGCTCTGCGGCATAGGCTGGGTGGCGCTACCCATGCGGTCCGGGCTGATGGCTATCGCAAGCTCGCTGGACGCCCTGGGAACTGGACGTAGCCGCAGGGTGGATAGCGCTCTTTTTATCCCCCCTCGGAGCCCCATGGAACATCGCCTGGTGCACCGAAAAAGCGCTGGCTGCTGCGTATGCCCCAAGGCGGATGAATTGGCCACCGGGAAAATCCCCGCCGCGTCCACAAACCAGAAGAACCGTCGCCATACTGCTGCGACGGCCAGGGGAAGAAGGGCTCAGGCGGGTTCGCGCAGCGCCTCGATCAGTTCATCCTTGCGCATCCTGGATCGGCCAGGAATGTTGCGCTTGCGTGCGTGCTCCATTAGTTCGCTCTTGCTCATGGCGTTCATTTTCTGGTCGGGGCGAGGTAGGCCTCTGCGGGTCGCCACTGCGCGACGGGCGGAGGATTTACGGGCTGCCTGCTTTTCCCCGGCGCTGGTGCGCTGACCGGACCCGCCGGCGCGTTCGCCGCCGCCGGACTGCTTGTTGACCGTCGCCCAGGCGCGCGCTTCGGCTTCTTCCTTTGGCACGCCCTTGGCCTCGTAGCTCTCTTCAATGTGCTCGGCCTTGCGCTTCTGTTTCTCGGTGTACTTGGCTTTGCTTCCGCGTGGCATTGAGTGGTTCCTCCTGAGGTCGCCTGCAACTGTTGCGCCGCATGGCCTTACATCGAAAGAGGCGTCCGCGGGCCAGCGGTTCGCCCTGGCTGATGAACGGTTTCGCCGTTACTCCGATAGCGCGAACTGATTCCAGTGGTTGTTTTCAGAATGTCATGCAGCCCATTCGGAGCGCGCGATGGAACTGGGTGAACGCATCCTCGACACCCTGCTTGCGGATTTTGCCGATCTCGGCGACGTCGAGGGGTTGGTTCGAGCGCTGCTGCGTTTTCTGATGGCGATTCTCCTTGGGGGATTGCTTGGCTACGAACGGGAGGTCAAGGGTAAATCGGCCGGCATGCGCACCCACATGCTGGTCTGTCTCGGCGCGACACTGTTCGTCATGGCCCTGGAACAGGACGGGGCAGGCCACGACGCTATTAGCCGGGTAATCCAGGGCATTACGGCGGGCATCGGCTTCCTCTGCGCCGGCACCATCCTCAAGGGGCGCAGTCCTGCCGACGTTAAGGGGCTGACCACCGCGGCCGGTATCTGGTCTGCCGCCGCCATTGGTGTTGCCGTCGGCTTGGGTCGGGAGGCCACGGCGGTGCTCGCAACCCTGTTGGCACTGATGGTGCTGCATGTACTCCCGTTGCTGGTCGACCCTGCGGGGAACGGCAAGAACGATCAGGAGAAGGAGTAGGAAATCCACCTGAACTTTTCCTGACGTCGCACTCTCGGAATCCAGGAGCCCAGCGTGTCGATGCAGGATCGTGCTGGCCGGGCCGACTCAACCGATTGCATCGTCTGCGAGGCGTTCAAGGAGCCAGGAGCATGCTTCCGACGCAAGAAGGAGAATCCACGGCGATTCGCGCGGCACGGGAACCCCGCTTGGCCATCGAGGGAGTGGAACCGGTGGTCGACGGCGGGCGCTTTCCAGCCAAATGCATTTGCGGCCAGACCCTGGAAGTCCGGGCGGTCATCTTCGCCGACGGCCATGACCAGTTGGCGGCGGACCTGCTCTGGAAAATGGCGGGACACTCCGACTGGCGACGCGTGTCGATGGAGCCTCTCGGCAACGATCATTGGGCCGCCCTGTTGATGCCCGAGGCGGAAGGACGCCTGGAGTTCGCCATCGAAGCGTGGCAGGACGTTTATGCGAGCTTTCGTTACGAATTGACGAAGAAGTATGGGGCTGGCGTCCCGGTGTCGCTGGAACTGGCCGAAGGTGCAGCGCTGGTCCGACGGATTGCCGGCGAGGCTCCAGCGCACATGACAAGGGAACTCGGCCAACTCCTGGCACGACTCGATGGCTGCCGGGGAATCCAGGACCAGGTGGCACTGTTCATCGAAACTGAGATAGGCGCGCTGATGCGACGCGCCGAGCACCGTCCTCATCTCCTGCGCAGCCCCACGTACCCCGTGGAAGTGGAACGGCGCCTCGCCCTGTTCGGCAGCTGGTATGAGCTCTTTCCCCGCTCTGAAAGCAATGACCCAACGCGTCACGGTACCTTCGCTGATGTCTGTCGGCGCCTGCCGGACATCGCCGGGATGGGTTTCGACGTGCTCTATTTCCCACCCATCCATCCCATTGGCCGGACCCATCGCAAAGGCCCCAACAACAGCCTGCATGCCGGGCCGGACGATCCCGGCAGCCCCTACGCCATCGGTAGCGAAGAGGGCGGCCATGATGCCGTCCATCCCAAACTGGGCAGCCTCGTGGATTTCCGCATGCTGGTTGATACGGCTCATGCGCACGGCCTGGAGGTGGCCCTGGACTTCGCCATCCAGTGCTCCCCCGACCACCCGTGGCTCCGGCAGCATCCGGGCTGGTTCAGCTGGCGACCGGACGGCACCATTCGCCACGCGGAGAATCCGCCGAAGAAGTACGAGGACATCGTCAATGTCGACTTCTACGCCGAGCCGGCCATCCCCGGCCTGTGGCTGGCGTTGCGGGACGTCGTGCTCGGTTGGGTGGAGCAGGGCGTCAGCCTGTTTCGCGTCGATAACCCGCACACCAAGCCACTGCCATTCTGGGAATGGCTGATCGCCGAAGTGCGGCAGCGGCATCCGCAGGTGATCTTCCTCTCCGAAGCCTTTACCCGGCCGGCCATGATGGCGCGGCTGGGAAAACTCGGCTTCAGCCAGAGCTACACCTATTTCACCTGGCGCAATACCAAGGCCGAATTGCAGAAGTACTTCACTGAGCTGAACCAGCCGCCCTGGCGGGATTGTTACCGTCCCAACTTTTTCGTGAATACGCCGGACATCAACCCGTTCTTCCTGCAGCACGCAGGCCGCGCCGGCTTTCTCATCCGCGCCGCCCTGGCGACCATGGGCTCCGGGCTCTGGGGTATGTACGCGGGCTTCGAGCTGTGCGAATCGGCGCCCGTGCCCGGCAAGGAGGAATACCTGAACTCAGAGAAGTACCAGCTGCGCGCGCGGGACTACGACGCTCCCGGCAACATTCGCGCGGAGATCACGCAACTGAACATGATCCGCCGCGACAATCCCGCCCTGCAGACCCATCTGGGCTTCAAGGCCTACAACGCGTGGAACGACCAGATCCTCTACTTCGGCAAGCGCACCGATGACTTGTCGAACTTCATCCTGATTGCCATCAGCCTCGATCCGCAGCAGCCACAGGAAGCGCATTTCGAGCTCCCCTTGTGGGAGTTCGGACTACCGGACGACGCCGACTTGGAAGGCGAGGACCTCATGAGCGGCCACCGCTGGACATGGCACGGCAAGGTGCAATGGATGCGCATCGACCCCTCGCACCTGCCATTCGGTATCTGGCGTGTCCGTCCGGTCCGTTGAGAACAGGAGTATGCCCATGGCCAAGCGCAGTGGAAGGTTCGTTTTCCTGAATGACCCGCACTGGTACAAGGACGCGATCATCTACCAAGTCCATGTGAAGTCTTTTTACGACGCCAACAACGACGGTGTCGGTGATTTCGCCGGGCTGATCGAGAAGCTGGATTACATCGCCGAACTCGGCGTCAACACCATCTGGTTGCTGCCGTTCTACCCCTCGCCTAGGCGCGACGACGGCTACGACATCGCCATGTACCGGGGGGTGCACGCGGACTACGGCACCCTTGCCGATGCCCGACGCTTCATCGACGAGGCCCATCGTCGGGGGCTGCGGGTGATTACCGAGCTGGTCATCAACCACACCTCGGACCAGCACCCTTGGTTCCAGCGGGCACGCCACGCCAGGAAGGGCTCCCGGGTACGGGACTATTACGTCTGGTCGGATACGGACGACAAGTACTCCGGCACCCGGATCATCTTCATCGACACCGAGAAATCGAACTGGAGCTGGGACCCGGTGGCCGGCCAATACTTCTGGCATCGTTTCTATTCCCACCAGCCCGATCTGAACTTCGACAATCCGCGCGTGCTGAGCGCGGTGCTGAAGGTCATGCGCTTCTGGCTGGACATGGGGGTGGACGGACTGCGCCTGGACGCGATCCCGTACCTGATCGAGCGCGACGGCACCAGCAGCGAGAACCTGTCGGAGACCCACGCCGTGCTCAAGCGCATCCGTGCCGAGCTGGATGCGCGCTACCAGGATCGGATGCTGCTGGCTGAAGCCAACCAGTGGCCGGAAGACACGCGTCCGTACTTCGGCGAGGACGACGAATGCCACATGGCCTTCCACTTTCCGCTGATGCCGCGCATGTACATGGCCATCGCCCAGGAGGACCGCTTCCCAATCACCGACATCCTGCGCCAGACGCCGGAGATTCCGCCGAACTGCCAGTGGGCGATATTCCTGCGTAATCACGATGAACTCACCCTGGAAATGGTCACCGATGACGAGCGCGACTACCTCTGGGACTACTACGCGGGAGACCGGCGGGCGCGACTTAACCTGGGTATCCGTCGTCGCCTGGCGCCACTGGTGGAGCGCGACCGTCGTCGCGTGGAATTGCTGAACAGTCTGCTGTTGTCCATGCCCGGGACACCGACGCTGTATTACGGCGACGAGATCGGAATGGGCGACAACATCTTCCTCGGAGACAGGGACGGCGTGCGCACGCCGATGCAGTGGTCGATCGACCGCAATGGCGGGTTCTCCCGTGCGAATCCCGCCAGCCTGGTCCTTCCGCCGATCATGGACCCGCTGTATGGCTACCAGACCATCAATGTCGAAGCGCAGGCCCATGATCCTCATTCGCTGCTCAACTGGATGCGCCGCATGCTCAATGTGCGCAAGCAGCAGAAGGCTTTCGGCCGGGGCAGCGTGAAAATGCTCTCGCCGAGCAACCGGCGCATCCTTGCCTACCTGCGCGAATATCGCGATGGCGACGGGCGCGACGAGAGCATCCTCTGCGTGGCCAACCTCTCCAGTGCCGCCCAGGCCGTCGAATTGGAGCTGGCCGACTATGACGGCCGCGTGCCGGTGGAAATGGTCGGCGGCGCCTCATTTCCACCCATCGGCCAGCTCACCTACCTCCTGACACTACCGCCCTACGGCTTCTACTGGTTCTACCTGGCCGATGCCTCGCAGATGCCCAGCTGGCACAAGAAGCCAGTCGAGCGGATGCCGGAACTGCAGACCCTGGTCCTGCTGCGGCAGATCGACGAAATCATCCAGATCAAGGCGCGCCAGACCCTGGAGTTCGAGGCACTTCCGCTTTACCTACCCAAGCGCCGCTGGTTCGGGGGAGGTAAAGTCGCGGCAGGCAGCGTGCACCTGCTCTATGCGATGCCGCTCGACGAGGGGCCGGACGCTCCGGTGATCGCGGAAATCGAGGTCCACGGCGCCCATGGTCCCGAGTGCTACCAGTTGCCGCTCGCCGTGGTACCTGAGCGCGCCAGCGGCAGCGACCTCCCGCAACAGCTCGCCCTGGCGCGGATACGTCGAGGACGCAAGGTCGAGCTGCTGACCGATGCATTCTCGCTGCCGGGCTTCAGCCTCGACATCCTGCGCCACCTGCGTGCTGGCTCGGTGCTGCGCGGTGCGGATGGCGAACTGCAGTTCCTCCCCGAAGACGCGTTGGCCGACTTCGATCCGGGCCCGCACCCCGAGGTGAAACTGATCACCGCGGAACAATCCAACAGTTCCGCGCTGATCGGTGGCCGGTTGTTGCTCAAACTGCTGCGTCGTGGCTTCCCCGGTGTGCACCCGGAAGTCGAGATGGGACGCTTCCTCACCCATCACGGCTTCAACCACGTCGCGCCTTTCCTGGGCGAGGTGTTGCGCGTGGACGAGGATGGCCAGCCGCATACGCTGATGGTCTTGCAGCGCTATCTGGACAACCAGGGCGATGCCTGGACCTGGACGCTGAACAACCTTGATCGGGCCATACGCGATTGCATGGCTGGTGGGGAGGCGGACAGCGACCAGGGTGCCCTGGCGGAGCTTCGGGTATTCGCCGGTACCCTGGGCAAGCGCATCGGCGAAATGCACGCGGTGTTGGCGCGGCCCACCGAGGATCCCGATTTCGGATACCAGCCGAGCGACGAAGGCGACAGCTCCACGTGGGCCACCCGCATCAGCGCACAGCTGCGCGAGGCTTTGAGCGCCCTGGCCCATGTCGAGGAACGGCTGGGTTCGGACGATGTCGGCTCTTTGCGGTGGCTGCGCGCCGAGGAAGAGCGCCTGCTGATGGTCATCGGCCGCCTGGCGACCCTGGCTGCCGGAGGCATCCGGATTCGCGTGCATGGCGATCTGCACCTGGGTCAGGTGCTGGTGGTGCAGGGTGATGCCTACATCATCGACTTCGAGGGTGAGCCCAACCGGCCCTTGGCTGAGCGACGCCAACGCCATAGCCCAATGAAGGATGTGGCCGGCATGCTCAGGTCGTTCGACTACGCGGCGGCAGTGGCCCGGCGCAAGGTCTGCGGTGCCGACAGCACCGTCGAAGCGCGGGATGCGTGCACCACGGTCATCGCCCGCTATCGGGCCAATGCGCGCACTGCCTTCCTCGATGCCTATCGGCTCGCTGCCCGGTGCTTGCCCCATGAATGGCACGGCCGGGAAGGCGAGGGCGCTGCCCTGGCGCTGTTCAGCCTGGAAAAGGTCGCCTATGAAATTCTCTACGAACGCGGTCACCGCCCGGACTGGATCGACGTGCCCCTGCACGGGCTGCTGGAACTGGCGCGCCACCTGCTGGGACACCGCACATGATCGATGAAGCGCTGCAACGCCTGCGCCGGGCGGAAGAAGGGGACCCCTTCAGCTATCTCGGCCCTCATATCGAGGCCGACGGCGTAGGGGTACGGGCATGGTTGCCGGGCGCAGAGTCGGTGGAGCTGCTGGATGCCGTCGACCAGAGCCCGCTCGGTACGATGGTCAGGGCCGACCCGGAGGGGCTGTTCGAGGGGTTGATGGCGGAGCCGCGCAAGTACCTGCTACGCATCCAGTGGCCCGATGCCGAGCAGATTACTGAAGACCCGTATGCGTTCGGCCCGCTGCTCGGAGACCTCGATCTCTACCTGTTTGCCCAGGGCAACCACCACGAACTCGGCAGTTGCCTTGGGGCGCAGGTCATGAAACAGGACGGGATACCCGGCGTGCGCTTCGCCGTGTGGGCGCCTAATGCGCGACGGGTTTCGGTGGTAGGTGATTTCAACGCCTGGGATGGTCGCCGGCACCCCATGCGCAGGCGCTATCCGGCCGGAATCTGGGAAATCTTCATTCCGCGCCTGGAGCCTGGTGAGCGCTACAAGTACGAACTCCTCGGTGCCGAAGGGCTTCTGCCCTTGAAGGCCGATCCGGTTGGGTTGGCCGGCGAGCCGCCGCCCGCGACCAGTTCCCGCGTGACTGGTGCGCTGGCATTCGAATGGCAGGACCAGGAATGGATGGACCGGCGCAAGGTCGCCCAGCAGCCAGGCCAGCCGTTGGCCATCTACGAACTGCATGCTGGTTCCTGGCAATGGATCGAAGAGCGTCCACCGAGCTGGGCGGAACTTGCCGATCGCCTGATTCCCTACATCCTGGAAGTGGGCTTCACCCATATCGAGTTGATGCCGATCATGGAGCACCCCTTCGGCGGCTCCTGGGGCTACCAGCCGCTCTCGCTATTCGCGCCCACCGCACGTCTGGGCAGCCCGGAGGATTTCGCCGCTTTCGTCGATGCCTGCCACCGTGGGGGAATAGGGGTGATCCTTGACTGGGTTCCGGCGCACTTTCCCGCCGATGAACATGGGCTGGCCCGGTTCGACGGGACGGCACTGTACGAATACCAGCACCCGTTCGAAGGCTTCCACCAGGATTGGGACACACTGATCTACAACCTCGGCCGCAGCGAGGTGCATGGCTTCATGCTGGCCTCGGCGCTGCACTGGCTACGTGTCTATCACGTCGACGGCCTGCGGGTGGACGCGGTAGCCTCGATGCTCTACCGGGACTACTCGCGCAAGGAAGGCGAGTGGATTCCCAACCGCCACGGAGGGCGTGAGAACCTCGAAGCCATCGAGTTCCTCCGTCATCTCAACGGGGTGGTGCGCAGCGAGGTGCCAGGCGCCCTGGTCATAGCCGAGGAGTCCACCGCCTGGCCGGGCGTCAGCCACCCCGCAGCGGAGGGCGGGCTGGGGTTCTCCTACAAATGGAACATGGGCTGGATGCACGACAGCCTGGCCTACATCCAGAAAGAGCCGGTCCACCGCAAGCACCATCACCATCAGGTGACGTTCGGCCTGCTCTACGCCTTCTCGGAGCACTTCATCCTGCCGATCTCCCACGACGAGGTGGTGCATGGCAAGGGATCGTTGCTGGGGCGGATGCCTGGGGACCGGTGGCAGCAGTTTGCCAACCTGCGCCTGTATCTCGCGTTCATGTGGACCCATCCAGGCAAGAAGTTGCTGTTCATGGGCTGCGAATTCGGCCAATGGCGGGAGTGGAACCATGACCAACAGTTGGACTGGTACCTGCTGCGTTACCCGGAGCATGCCGCCGTCCGCGACCTGGTGCAGACGCTCAACACCCTTTACCGGCAGGAGCCACCGCTCCATCAGCGCGACGGACGCGCCGACGGTTTCCAGTGGTTGATCGGCGACGACTCCCACAACAGCGTCTACGCCTGGTTGCGCCATGGCGAAAACGGTAAACCGCTGCTGGTGGTGCACAATTTCACCCCCGAGCCACGCAACGCCTACCGCATCGGCGTACCCAGGGCCGGACTCTGGCAATTGCTGTTGAACACCGATGAGGAACGCTTCAGCGGCTCGGGCGCGGGTACCTCGGGAGCCCTCGACAGTGAGCCGGTGATTGCCCATGGCGAGGCCCAGTCGCTGCTGCTGGACCTCCCGCCACTGGGTACGTTGATCTTCCGGCCTGCGCGCTGAAAAGAACCGTAGATCGGACTCGAGCGCCCCGTCAGTGAGCGCGAGCGACGCCTTGGAGTACCGTGGCGCTGGCGTGCTCACTGCGACTGGCGACGATATTGCCGAGTGACACCACACCCACAAGGCGCTTTTCGCGATTGAGCACGGGGAGCCGGCGCAGCTGGATCTGCGCCATGTTGGCGGCGACGTGCTGGACGTCTTCGTCTTCGAAGCAGTAGCGCACATCGCCGCTCATGATCTGACGCACCGGCGTTTCCCCGCCAAGCCCCGCTGCTACGCCGCGCAGGGCGATATCCCGATCGGTAACCATGCCGACCAGCCTATCGCCTTCGTGCACCAGGATCGCGCCGCTGTCGATGCTCTCCATGAGTGAAGCGACTTCCCGCAGGCTTCGCTCCGGCGTAGTGGTCTGAACGTTTCGCGTCATGACTTCGCTGATTTTCATCTCGGTTATTCCTTTCAATGCGAAGGCCCCGGCTGGGGCCCCTGAAACAGTCGACTGGCCTGGCTCGTGGTCGTTCAGGTTGTTTCATCGGTACCGGCCATCAGTGAACTCGAACGCCGCTTGGAGAGTGCCTGTCACCTGTAAGTGCGACACGAAGCCACGAGCGAGCCGGGACGTCCGGCATGGGAGGCAGTCATGATCGATCGACACGAAACGGCCAAGGTCCTCAACGGACTCGTACAGACCTGCAAGGATGGAGAAGAGGGTTTTCGCACCTGCGCCAAGGCGGTCCTGAGCCCACCGTTGCAGGAACTCTTCGAGGCCCGCGCCGAAGAATGCGCGGCGTCGGCAGAGAAACTGCAGAGTCTGGTTATGGAGCTGGGTGACACGCCCGAGGATGACACCAGCATTGGCGGCGACATGCACCGCCACTGGATCGATTTCAAGGCGCTCGTCACCGGGCAGAACGAGAAGGCCATCCTCGATGAGTGCGAGCGGGGCGAGGACGCCGCGATGGAAGACTATCAGAAGGCCCTGGATCAACCCTTGCCACCCGCGATACGCGAGATCGTCCAGGTGCAGTACGCCGGCGTGATACGCAATCATGGACAGATCCGTGCGTTGCGCGAAAGTGGGCGAATCTGAGCTGATCATCTGGACTCGGGAAACCATGCGGAGCGATACCCATGCGGAGATGCGGATGGGTATCGAAAACTTCACCTATCCTGCGTTGCTGTGGCCAGTTCCGTGGCCTGGCTCGACCCTATGCGTCCTGCGCTAGGAGTAGCGCGCCGAATGATGGGGATAGCTACCCACCCGCGCGCCGATGACCATCTCGCTGAACCAGTTGGTGAGGATTCCCGTGTAGGCCTGCTGGTCGCAGTCCTGGCTAAGGGCATGGTCCGCGCCATCCAGAATCCTGTGGGTCAGGGAGTGGGCTCGCTCGAACGCCGCGCGATAGCTCATCAGGGTGGTGTGCGGCACGAAGGTGTCGTGCTCGGACTCCACCAGCAGGACATCTCCGGTAAACCCCGCACAGGCCTTCAGCGCGAGGTTGTCCACCGGATTCCAGGGAATGTTGCGGTACCGCGCCAGACGCCCGGCGTCCAGCATATGCTTCGGTAAATCCCACTCATCGTCCCAGTACAGCGCGGGCACCCGCAGGGCCAACCATTTCACCGGCCGCAACGTGGAGAGAAAGGTCGCGAGGTAGCCGCCGTAGCTGCTGCCTATCACCGCGATGGCCTCGGCGTCGATCGCCGGATGGGTCGCCAGTCGGTCGTAGGCAGCCACGATGTCTTCGAGGTTGTGCCGCCGGGTGACGCTTTCCTTCGCGGCGATGGTCTTCTCGTGGCCGCGAAGGTCGAAGGTCAGGCATACGCAGCCCAGACCAGCAATGCCACGGGCGCGGGCCAGGTCCCGCTGTTGGCTGCCGCCCCAGCCATGCACGAAGAGAACGCCCGGGACTCTGGTCTCGGGCGCCAGGAGCGTTCCGGCTATGGCTTCGTTGTCCACAACGATTTCCACCTGTTCGCTATGTGCTGTCATGAGGTTCCACCTTGACGTACTTGGAGAGTTTGCCGAGGCCCGGCTCCATCCCCTGAAAGAGTGGAATCGAGCCGGAAGGAGCCGTTGCGTCGCCATAGATTTCATGCGTCGAGGCACAGATGCTCGTCAACGTCGGATCAGCGGCAAAAGCTTCCAGGGCGAACACTTCTGCCGCGCTCGCACCGCCTGCGCGCCAGGATTGCTCCAGGACGCCGGAGCGCTGTTGGCCGAGGGCGTCCAGCCCCCTTGCGATGTCGTAGTTGCGGCGTGAGGCGAACATCTCCGGATAGCTGTCGAAAGCAGCCTTCTCGTAGATGCGCGCCTGTTCGATGGCAAGGCGTGTCGTGGCCGGGATATCGAGTTTGATCAGGTCCGCGTAGTCGCCCCTCACCAACGTCAGCTGCGAGCCGCCGTACACGCTGTCACCATCGTTGTCGCGGGTCAGCTGCTGAGTGCCGAAGTAGCTGACGACCAGGCCGGCAGCCTGTACCTGGCCGACACTGAAAGTCTCCGGCTGGTCCAGATCCTCTTCCAGCACCAGTCCCCAGGTTCCGATCTCTTCCAGGTCCTGTTCGTCCAGCGCTTGGCCGAGGTCGTGCTGGTTCCAGATCACTTGCTGGCCCCGACCGGCTTTGCCCCGTACCGGTTTCAGGCGCAGCGGGCCATGTTCCAGCATGGCTTCACCGGCACGCCGGGCGTCGGCCAGGTCGAATACCGTGTAGCCGTGCAGGACTGCCTTGGCCGCTTGCTCGGCAAAGCGTTCCGACCAGCCTGGCGGTACTCGCGCCGGCAGTTTGAACAGCGGATGGGTGATGGCCTTTGTGGCTGTGAAGGGGTGTGGCACAAGACCGCCGAAGAAATCCTCCGGCCCGTTTATGCCTAGTCCTTTGCCGCTGCCGATCAGGGTTTCATCGGGAATCAGGTAGTAACGTCCACGGTCATGGCGCAGTGGATCGTAACGGCCGAGAAACGGGCATCCCAGCAGTTCCCCAAGTTTCTCTCCAAGCACCCGGTGTACCGCCAGTTCGTGTTCCAGGAAGCGTTCGCCGACCTGCAGCAACAGTACTCCGTCGTGATTCTTCATCACTGCTCCCGCCACGTGCCGCCGCTGTTTTCACAGTCGGCACGGGCCTGACCCAGATTGGCGACGCTGTAAAAGTTGGTGACCACCTTGGCGTCATTGGGAATGGCCGGTCGTGCCTGGCTTTCGGTCTCCGCTGTGGACCGGTAGTTTGCCAGCGATTCCTGGGTGAGGGCCGCCACGCATTGGCCCTGGGTATCGTCGGCGCACCTTTCCACCTTGCGCTTCTGGCTGCTGAGCATTTCCTTGCTTTCATTGCTGCAGGACCAGTCGATCGCCGATTCGGGCATGCCGGTGAACTCGTAGCAGGTTTCCATCTCGACTTCTGGCACTGCGGCACTGGAAGAACGGGTCATGACATGGCAGGCATCGGCCAGGGCCGGACCGGCGCCGAGGAGGCAAAGCAGCGGTATCAGGGGGGCGATGCGCATGGTCGATCTCCGGGGAGCTGTTCACTGGTTCTGAACGGGCGGGCTTGCGGAGAGTTCAGGGCGATTGATCAACGGGCGCCATCGGGGCGAGAAAGTCTGAACTCGTCGGCGCTCCCGTGGACTCATCTTGAAGGGGCCATCACCGGCGACGAGGAGCAACCAGCCATGAAGCGGAACTGGGATCTGATCAGGGAGTTGCTGCTGGAAATCGAGGCCATGGAGCCGGGCCATCTCGCTTCTCTCCACTGCACCGATGGGTGCAGCTTGGAGGAAGCCGACTATCACCTTCATCTCCTCGAACAGGCAGGCCTGGTGGAGTGCAAGGAGCAACACCAATGGAACGGCGAATCCGGGCGCGTAGCCAGTTCGCTGACCCTGCAGGGGCATGACCTGCTCGACAGCATTCGCGACCAGGATACCTGGAACGCGAAGAAAACCATGCTGCTGCAACGACTTGGCGCTATCTCCTACGAATCGCTACGCAAGGTCTTCTGAAACCCATTGCATCTGACGAGAGGCGGTCATGGCCGAGCAGCCTAACTCCGCCGATGCAGTCCAGGCGTTCAAGGACAGCATCCTGGCGAAACTCAAGTACGCGGTTGGCAAGTCCCCGGAAAACGCTTTCGACCATGACTGGTTCGAGGCGCTGGCCCTGGCCACGCGTGACAACTTGATCGACCAGTGGGAAGAGGCCTCCAGCCAGGTCGACCGGCAGGACCAGAAGCGAATCTATTACCTGTCTCTGGAGTTCCTCATCGGCCGTCTGCTGATGGATAACCTGAGCAATCTGGGGCTGCTGGAAGTGGCTCGCCAGGCGATGGCAGAGCTGAACGTCGATCTTGACCGCATCCGTGAAGTGGAACCTGACGCGGCGCTCGGCAATGGTGGCCTGGGCCGCCTTGCGGCGTGTTTCATGGAAAGCATGGCGACCCTGCAGCTGGCCGCGCACGGGTACGGCATTCGCTACGAGCACGGACTTTTTCGTCAAGCGATCATTGACGGCTGGCAGGCGGAACAGACGGAGACCTGGCTGGACTTCGGCAATCCCTGGGAGTTCGAGCGACCGGAGGTGGCCTATAGCATCGGCTTCGGCGGCAGTGTCTTCACCCATCTGGAGGAGGGCGGCAACAGCCGGCAGATCTGGCAACCCCACGAGACCATACGCGCCATTGCCTATGACACCCCGGTGATCGGCTGGCGCCGCTCTGCGGTCAACACCCTGCGCCTGTGGCGGGCGCGCGCCGAGGAAGACCTGCAACTGGAACGGTTCAATGCCGGTGACCATATCGGTGCGGTGGTTGACGTGGTGCGCGCCGAGGCCATCTCCCTCGTACTCTATCCCGCGGATATCACCGAAGCCGGCCAGGAATTGCGGCTGCGCCAGGAGTTCTTCTTCGTTTCGGCGTCGCTCCAGGATCTGCTGCGGCGGCATATGGACCAGTACGGCGATGTGCACAATCTGCCGGAGAAGGTAGCCATCCAGCTCAACGATACCCATCCGGCCATTGCCGTCGCCGAACTCATGCGCCAGTTGGTGGACCTGTACGCAGTGGAGTGGGGCAAGGCGTGGGAACTGACGGTGGCGACCTTGGCCTACACCAACCACACGTTATTGCCCGAGGCACTGGAATCGTGGCCGGTCGCCCTGATGGAGCGCCTGTTGCCCCGTCACCTGCAGATCATCTACCTGATCAATGCCTTGCATATCGACGCGTTGCGGGCGAAGGACATCCATGACTTCGAACTGCTGCGCTCGGTGTCGCTGATCGAAGAGGAACACGGACGGCGGGTACGCATGGGCAATCTGGCCTTCCTTGGCGCCCATAGCGTCAACGGTGTGTCGGCGCTGCACACCGGCCTGATGCAGGAGACTGTTTTCCGCCACCTGCACCGACTGTACCCCGATCGGGTGAACAACAAGACCAACGGGGTAACCTTCCGCCGCTGGCTCTTCCAGATCAATCCGCAGCTGACGCGGTTGCTGGTAGAGACCCTGGGGGAGGGCGTGCTGGATTCGCCGGAAACCATCCTGCAGAAG
Source organism: Pseudomonas sp. DY-1 (assembly GCF_003626975.1). Classification (NCBI taxonomy): domain Bacteria; kingdom Pseudomonadati; phylum Pseudomonadota; class Gammaproteobacteria; order Pseudomonadales; family Pseudomonadaceae; genus Pseudomonas; species Pseudomonas sp. DY-1. The sequence goes on from NZ_CP032616.1 coordinate 1,249,885, forward strand.
CTCGAACCCTTTGCCGAAAAGCAGGATTTTCGCAAGCAGTTCTGTCTCCGCCGCCAGCACAACAAGGAAGCACTCGCGCACCTGATCCGCCAGCGGCTGGGTATTGCCGTGGATACCCAGGCCATCTTCGATGTACAGGTCAAACGCATCCACGAGTACAAGCGCCAGCTCCTCAACCTGCTGCATACCGTCGCGCTCTATCAGGCGATCCGCAACGACCCGGCCACCGACTGGGCGCCACGCGTGAAGATTTTTGCGGGCAAGGCGGCCGCCAGTTACCAGCAAGCCAAGATGATCATTAAGCTGGCCAACGACATCAGTCGCACCATCAATGACGATCCCACGGTGCGCGGGCTGCTGAAGGTGGTGTTCATCCCCAACTACAACGTCAGTCTGGCCGAAGCGATCATTCCGGCGGCCGACCTTTCCGAGCAGATTTCCACTGCCGGCCTGGAAGCCTCCGGGACCAGCAACATGAAGTTCGCCCTCAACGGTGCGTTGACCATTGGCACCCTGGATGGTGCCAACGTCGAGATGTGCGAGCGGATCGGCGCGGAAAACATGTTCATCTTCGGGATGACTGCGCAGCAGGTCGAGCAGCGGCGCATGGGCGGCCTGGCCAGTGAACTGGCGGTAGGCCGTTCCGAACGCCTCCGCGCGTCGCTGGACGCCGTACGCTCAGGGGTGTTTTCACCGGAAGACAGAGGGCGTTACCAGGGCATGGTTGACGCGCTGATCCGCGAGGACCGTTTCATGGTCTGCGAGGATTTCGATGCCTACTGGAATGCCCAGAGACAGGTCGACAGATGCTGGCAGAACAGCTCCCGCTGGTGGCGCTCCGCTGTTCTCAACACGGCGCGCACGGGCTGGTTTTCCTCCGACCGCACCATCCGCGAATACGCCACCGATATCTGGGGCATACACGTTCCGTCATCGCGACCCGGTGAGCCCTGAGTCTGTTCAGTCACCGCCATCGACAGAGATGCGTTGATGCAGGTGGTTGCACAGCATCAGCTCGTCCAGCACCGCCATTGCGAAGCGTTGCAGGGCCAGCACCGATTGAGCCTTGTTCTCCGCCGGGACACGTATGAAGTCATCGAACTCGAGGTCGCAGTCGAAACCTTCCGGTGCTTCCACCAGGGTCCACTCCAGCCCGCTGTCCAGCAAGCGGCGTTGCAGGTACTCCGCCGCCGGCGCAGGGCAGGAAGGCGACTGTTCGAGCCATTTGAGCGGATCTATCACGATGAGCCGCTGCACCCCCGCGATACGCAGGCCATCGATCAGGGCGCTGACGGCGGAATAGACCTGCGGGAAATCATGGCCACTGCCGTCCTGCGCCGTGAGCGGCGGACCGGAAGCGCAAGGCATGCCGATCACCGCACTCTTGCCTACTACCGTCCGGCTCACGCTGAGGGCGTCATGGGCATTGCCCGTCAGAGTACGCAGACCAGGGCGTGCGCTAATCGCATTGAGATCGCTGATCACGGCGCCGACTTCATACTGGCGATGCAGTGCCTCCGCCATCAGCGCATAGCCCAGGGCGCTCTGTGCGCCGTAGAGGGCCAGCTTTACCGCCGGGGTTTCGAGGTTTTTCATGGCTGCAGGTTATGGGCAGGTGTAGGCCCACCCATCTTCGGATGGCTGATCCGGGTCACCTGTACGTCTGTGAAGGCCTCGGGCGAAGAGGAAGTATGGATGGAGCCCAGGTAATAACGGGCCTGGTCCGGAGTCATCGCTTCGGCGTCCGACTCAACCTCGACGCTGCGGGGTTGGTTGTCGAGGATGTAGCTGATGAGGAATAGCGTCTTCGTAGACATGTCCGTGGCGCTCTCTTTCGCTTGATGTATTGGAGGTAGACTCCCGGCGCGCCTGCAGGGGTTCCCCCTATCCGTCGGACGGTGACGCACCTGTCGATGACATGAGCCGACAAGCAACCCTGATTGTCCAAAGGTCAAGCACGACTCTCGCGAAATGCGAGGGAGGCTGTGATGACTTTCATCTGCTTCTTCCGAGGGTGTGCATGGATGCGGGAGACGCCGATCCGGCTCGGCAATGAGGACGTGGCACAGCAACGCTGCAGCCGCTGCGGCAGTAACCGCTACGTCAGGGCAACCGTCACCCCGGGGCCTGGCAGGTAGTCCGGCGGATTCCTGCAACTTTCGCGGGGTCGGGTCGGTCGCTCGAGTGTAGGCCACCGCGAAGGGGACACTTCAATGGCACGCGCAATCTGGAAAGGCGCCATCAGTTTCGGACTCGTGCACATCCCGGTTGCCCTGGTTTCCGCGAGCGAATCCAGCGGTATCGACTTCGACTGGCTCGACAAGCGCAGCATGGAGCCGGTCGGCTACAAGCGGGTGAACAAGGTCACTGGCCAGGAGATGAAGAGCCAGGACATCATCAAGGGCGTGGAGTATGGCGATGGCCACTATGTGATCCTGAGCGAGGACGAAATCCGCCAGGCGCATCCGGAGTCGACCCAGACCATCGACATATTCGCCTTCGTCGAGGCCGCGCAGATTCCCTTGCAGAACATCGAAGCGCCGTACTACCTCAGCCCCGACAAACGTGGCGGCAAGGTCTATGCCCTCCTGCGCGAAGCCCTTGAAGCTTCGGGCAAGGTCGCTCTCGCGGAGGTGGTGCTGCGCACACGCCAACATCTGGCAGCGCTGATGCCGGTGGAGAAAGCGCTGGTACTGGTGATGCTCCGTTGGCCCGCTGAAGTACGTGGTTTGGACGTGCTCGACCTGGGCACCGATGTAACCAGCCCGAAATTGTCCAAGGCCGAGATGCAAATGGCCAGCCGCCTTATCCAGGACATGACCGCAGACTGGGAGCCGGATTCCTACGTGGACAGTTTCAGCGCGAAGGTGATGGAGTTGGTGGAGCAGAAGGCCAAGGCGGGCAGGATCGAACGCGTCGAGCAGCCGGGCGAGGAAACCGCCGGCCGTAGCGCAGAGATCATCGACCTCACCGAACTGCTGCGTCGCAGCCTGGGTGGCAAGGCGACCCGGAGTGAAAGAAACGCCAAGGAAAGCGAAGAGGCCCCACGCCCGCGCAAGACCCGAAAATGAGCCGCGCCAGGAATACCGGCAGGGCGCATTCAACCCGTGGAAGATTTTTCTGGCCGGACCTTGTGCTTATGCTGCAGGCGGATGGTCTTGGCGCGCTTTTCCAGGACCAGATAGGTAACTGCCGCCACCAGCAGGGGTACCAGGAAATACAGGGTGCGATAGCCGAGCAGGGCCGCTACCAGCCCGCCCTGGCTGACCTGGTCATGCAGCAGGGCGAGGAAAACCGTTTCCAGTACCCCCGAGGCCGGCGGGAATATGGGTGATGACGCCGGCCACGCAGCTGATCAGCAGGATGCCGAGAATGGAGGGGTAATAGGTGCCGTGTCCGTGGGGCAGCAGCCAGAAGATCAGCGAAGCCATCAGTGTCCAGTTGGTCGCGCCAAGCCAGACCTGTATCAGCGCCAGACGCAGCGAGGGCAGGGTGATCTGGTGGTCCCGCCAGGACCAGGTACGTCGCTTGGGCATAGCCGCAGGCATACAGATAGAGGCCGACCAGCACCAATAGCAGCAGGCCGATCAATTGCAGGCCCGTCACACCCAGGCTCCAGTTGGCCGGGAGTTTCACCAGGCGCAGGGAGAAGATCACGCCCGCCAGGGCCATGTAGCCGATCCAGTTGGTAACGATGCCGAGGCTGATGATCCGCGTGACGGTGCCGGTATCCAGGCCGATGCGTTTGTAGAGTCGATAGCGCAGTGCCACGCCACCGACCCAGGTCGTGAAGTTGAGGTTGAACGCGTAGCAGACGAACGCTACCGGGAGCACCTGGCGCGCGGGCAGGTGGTGTTCGGTGTAGGCCCGCCCGATGAGGTCGAAAATGCTGAACACCATGTAGCTGGAGAAGGCCAGCGCGCCGCCTACCAGCAGCGTGGTCAAGCTGAAGGCTTGCAGCGATTGTTTCACTTCGTTCCAGTCGACGTTCCGCGCCACGAGGTAAAGCAGGACCGGCATCAACAGTATGAAGAACACGGTCAGCAGCCGCGTACCCCATTTCATCCACGGTTTCCTGGTGGACTCGCTCATCAGGTCTTGCCCTCGTCCAAATGGGGCTCTTCATCCTTGGCCGGATGCTGGGACTCGAGGTTGGGTCGGTGGGCGGGGAACCAGCCGGCGATGGCGGGGAAACGCCGGATGAAGTGGAAGCAGAGGAAAATCAACGGTGCCCGCCACCAGTAGCCACGGACCATGCGTTCCAGGCTGATGCTCTTGCAGTGCTCGGTAGCCAACTGTTCCAGGTGGCGGTGCAGGTACTGGTTGAACGCCCGGTCGCGCACGAACAGATTGGCTTCCAGGTTCAGCGCCAGGCTCAGAGGATCGAGATTGCTGGAGCCCACCGTCGACCATTCCTCGTCCACCAGGGCGACCTTGCCGTGCAATGGTCGCTTGCAGTATTCGTAGATGGTTACGCCTTCGCGCAGCAGGTACTTGTAGAGCAGTCGTGAGAAAACCTGGGCCCAAAGCATGTCCGGTTGCCCCTGCAGGATGAGCTGCACCTTGACGCCACGGCGGGCCGCATTGCGCAGTTCGCGCAGCAGGCGATAGCCGGGAAAGAAGTAGGCGTTGGCCACCACCACACGCGAGCGTGCGCCGCGGAAGGCCGCCAGGTACTGCTGCTCGATATCCGTGGTATGGCGATTGTTGTCGCGCTCGACCAACAGGATTCGCGCTTGGCCGGTAGTGCGAGCGGGAGTACGGATTTCACTGGGCTCGTCGAGTACCTGCGAGAGCAAGCGCAAGCTGGATCGGCGCAGGTCGGCGACCACCGGGCCGCTGACTTCCACGGCGTAGTCCTGCTTGGCCATGGGGCCGAAGTCCGCCAGGTGGTCGGCGGAGTAATTGATGCCGCCGACGAAGGCCATTTCTCCATCGATCACGACGATCTTGCGATGCAGCCGACGGAACAGGTTGGTGCGCATGCCTAACAGGCGGGGACTGGGGTCGAAGGCATGCACTCGGACGCCAGCGGAGGTCATGCTGGCGATGAACTCTTCGCCCAGGTCCGCCGTGCCGTAGCCGTCGAACGCCAGCTCGACCCTCACGCCACGCTGAGCCGCTTCGATAAGCACTTCCCGAAGCTCGTGGCCGACCTTGTCCTCGAAGATGATGAAGGTCTCGACCAGGACTTCCCGCGTCGCCGCGCGGATGCACTCGAAAACACGAGGGAAATACTCCTCGCCATTGATCAGCAGTTCGATGCGGTTTCCATCACGCCATTGCCGTTTCACAGGTGCACCTCCGTTGCCAGCGGTGCGTGGTCGGATAAGTGCGACCAGGGCCGGGTTGCGAGCACCATGGGCTCATGACACGTGGCATTGCGGACGTAGATTCGGTCCAGGCAGAGCAGCGGGAATCGCGCGGGAAAACTCTTGGCCGGAGCTCCATAGGCCCAACCGAAAGCTTCCACCAGGCCGTGCTCCGCCAACACCGCATCCGCCCGCAGCCGCCAGTCGTTGAAGTCCCCTGCGACTATGGTCGGGGCAGCAGGATTGAGGCTGCTTAAAAGTTCCGCGAGCAGCCTGATCTGTAGCTTGCGGTGGGATTCGCGCAACCCGAGGTGAACGCAGATGGCGTGCACTTCACGGTGTCCCGGCACGTCCAGGATGCAATGGAGCAGGCCGCGCTGCTCATTGCCATGCACCGTCACGTCGAGGTTCTCGCGCTCGATGATGGAGAACTTTGAAAGCAGGGCATTGCCGTGGTGGCCGTGCGGGTAGACCGAATTGCGCCCGTAGGCGAACTGCGGCCAGATGCTGTCGGCGAGGAACTCGTACTGCGACGTCGGCGGCCAGTCATGGTAGCGCCGGGCATGGCGATCATGGCTGCCGAGCACCTCCTGCAGGAACACCAGGTCGGCATCCGTGGCGCGTACGGCATCTCGCAACTCGGGGAGTATGAAGCGCCGATTGAAGGCATTGAACCCCTTGTGCATGTTGATTGTGAGCACCTTGAGGCGATGCACTGCGGTGATCCTGTCGATGACGATCTCAGGCATGGGAATGGTCGTGGTCACGGTGGGATTCCTTGCAATACACCAGGCTGGGTTTCCAGGTCCCTGGTCAGGTCCAGGCGTTCGAGCAGGCGGCGAGCATCGAAAGGCGCGCGCACCTTCTGGTCGTTATCGAAGTAGCAATAGATGTCCCGCGACTTGCGCAGCCGGGTTCCGTGCTCATCCACTACAAAGGCATCACCAGGTTGCAGACCAGCGCTCCAGGTGCGAATACGCGTCTCCCAGCGCGCCAGGGCCTGCTCGGTATAGCCGCTTGCGTAGAGCGCCTTGTCGCCGTGCAGACGCAGGTAGACGAAGTCGCTGGTCAGGTCCTCCAGATAAGGCCACTTGCCGGCGGTGTCTGCGATGACCAGGGCGACCTTGTGATCGCGCAACATTTGCACGAAGGCATCGCAGGCGAAGCTCTCGTTGCGAATCTCAACGGCATGGCGCAGCGTGCCGCGAGCGGATGCCTCCTGATAGCCGACCTTCTTCAGGCGATCACTGCAATGGCTGGCGCAATCCAGCGCGGCATGAGTGGTGCCGGGTAGCAGGTCGAGGAAGCGGCCGAACGTGCCGGCTTCGAACGCCATGCTGGGCGGGAATTGCCAGAGGATGGGCCCCAGTTTTTCTCCCAACTGCAGCAGCCCCGAGGCGAAAGAGTTGGCCAGGGGCTTCTCGACGTCCTTGAGCTTGAGGGTGTGGGTGATGTAGCGCGGCGCTTTGACCGCGAAGATGAAATCCTTCGGTGCGTCATCCCGCCAGTTGGCGTAGCGTGCCGGATTTTGCAGGGCGTAGAAGGACCCGTTGATCTCGAGGCTGTTCACCGCCCGCGAGGCGAAGGCCAGTTCGCGGTCCTGGGGCAGGCCATCGGGATAGAAAATCCCCCGCCAGGGCGCGTAGCGCCATCCGGAGATGCCAATGCGTATCTCGCCCACAGCCTTGTGCCTCAGCTACTGGTTTTCTTTGGCTTGGGACCTGCCGGCAGGGTGGCTGACTCGGTTTTTTCCTGCCGCTGGTCCGAGTCCTCGGCATCGTTGCGCTTGCTGGCCGGCGGCTTTGGCGCGCCGGGCAGGGTCGCCACCTTGTCCGGTTTGCCGGCAGCGCTCAATTCGTGAACGACTTGCTCGGTTCCTTCCCCAGCCTTGCTGACCGCAGCCTTCTGTGGCTGCAGCTCTACCTTGATCCAGCCGCTATCGCGGCGGTCGAACGCCTTGAAGGCTTCGATGGCGTCTCCCATCGGCTTGATCTGGGTAAGCACCTTGGCCGGATCGATACGGCCGGCCTGGATCATTTCGATCAGGATCGGGATATAGCGCCGGTGGTGACAGTTGCCCATGTTGATGGTCAGGTTCTTGTTCATAGCTCCTCCGATGGGAAAACGGCGTGCTTGTTGCGGATACACGCCAATGATGCCGAGGGTTCCGGCCTTGGCCAGGGCCTCCACCGCCCAGCGCAGGGACTGGCTGGGCGCAGTGCCCGGGTGCCAGTTGTCGCCATCGGGGTGTGAATGAGGGGTGACTTCGGCCATTTCCTGGTGGAACTCGGACACGGTCGTGGAATCGCAGTGGGCGGGGCATTCGGCATCCACGCCCACCGCATCGATGGCGCGGTCCACCCCGATGCCGTGGGTGAGGCGGCGCAGCGTCTTGACCGGGTCTTCCAGGTCGAAGTTGATGATCTCCGCGCCTTGCTGGCGCGCCATCCGCAGGCGATCGTCGTGTTTGTCGATGGCGAACACGCGAGAGGCACCGAGTAATTTGGCACTGGCGATGGCGAATTGACCTACCGGGCCGCAACCGAACACGGCCACGGTGTCGCCTGGCGTGACTTCCGCCAGCTCGGCACCGAAATACCCGGTGGGGAAAATGTCGGAAAGGAGGATCGCCTGATCATCGCTGATGCCGGTGGGCAGCTTGACCAGACCGATATTGGCGTGGGGGATGCGTGCCATCTCGGCCTGCAGGCCCTGGAAGGGGCCACTGCTGGCAGGGCCGCCGTAGAAGGCCGTGCCGGCTTCCTTGCCGTTAGGGTTGGCGTCGTCGCATTGGGCGTAGTAGCCCGCGCGGCAATAGGAACAGTTGCCGCAGGCGATGGTTGACGGGACGACAACGCGATCGCCGATTTCCAGGTTGCGGACGTCCGTGCCTAGCGCCTCGATGATCCCGACGCCTTCATGCCCGAGGATGGTGCCCTTGACCATGCCGCTCACGGTCCCACGAACGAAGTGCAGATCGGTACCGCAGATCGCCGAAGCTGTGAGCCGGATGATCGCGTCGGTCGGCTCCAGGAGCACCGGGTCCGGGACTTCGTCGAGGCGGATATCGCCCACGTCGTGAAAAACCACGGCTTTCATTGGTCGGCTCCTCCGGCTGTCGGATCGCTGGCGGATCGCCAGGCCATCCGAATCAGCCCTTTCTGTTCCGACTTGGCCTCACCCCGAGGGTTCAGGCTATTTATGGCGAGGTGCCGGTCAGCCCTGAGGAGTCAGCGGGACCAGCTCGAACAGCGCAAGCGAGCGCCCGGTGACCTCGAATGGCTCATCGAACGGGAGTTCGCCCTGGCTTCGCAGGGCGGGACTGTCGGTGTCCACAAGGCAGTGCCAGCCCGAACCACCGGTTACTTCGGGAAGCTTGAAGCTCACCGATTCGTGATGGGCGTTGACCACCAGCAGCACCGTGGCGTCAGCGCCGCTGCGACGTATGCCGGTCGGCTGGGCCCGACCATCCAGGAGCATGCCCATGCAACGGGTGTTCTCGTCGTGCCAGTGCTCTTCGGCCATTTCTCCACCATCGGGAGCCAACCAGGTGACGTCCTTCACACCTAGCGCCTCGTTGTAATGACCGACCAGGAAACGCCAGCGACGCATGATCGGATAGGCTCGCCGGAGGCTCGCCAGGCGGCGGGTGAACTCCAGCAGGTCGCGGCCTTCCTCATCCAGCGTCCAGTCGACCCAGCCAATCTCGTTGTCCTGGCAGTAGGCATTGTTGTTGCCGTGCTGCGTGCGGCTGAACTCGTCACCGGCGAGCAGCATGGGCGTGCCTTGGGAGAACATCAGGGTGGCGAGCAGGTTGCGCATCTGTCGCGTTCGCAGGGCGCGGATTTGCGGGTCATGGGTCGGGCCTTCGCAGCCGTGGTTCCAGGACAGATTGTGGTCGCTGCCATCCTGGTTGTCTTCGCCGTTGGCCTCGTTGTGCTTGTGGTCGTAGGACACCAGGTCGCGCAGGGTGAAGCCGTCATGGGCGGTGATGAAGTTCACCGAGGCGAAGGGGCGCCGACCACGCTGGTTGAACAGATCGCCGGAGGCCGTGAGACGCTTGGCCAGGGTGGCGGCCTCTCCGCCGTCGCCGCGCCAGAAAGCACGCACCGTGTCGCGGAATCGGTCGTTCCATTCGGCCCAACCGGGTGGGAAGCCGCCGACCTGGTATCCACCGGGGCCGCAATCCCATGGCTCGGCGATGAGTTTCAGGCGGCTCAGCACAGGGTCCTGGCGGCAAGCGACGAGAAAGCCGTGACGCTCCTCATAGCCATGGGAATGGCGGGCGAGGATGGTGGCGAGGTCGAATCGGAAGCCGTCGACGTGCATCTCGGTCGCCCAGTAGCGCAGTGAGTCGGTGACCATCTGCAGTACGCAGGGATGACTGAGGTCGAGGGTGTTCCCGGTTCCGGAATCATTGATGTAGTGACGCCGATCACCGGGCATCAGCCGATAGTAAGTGGCGTTGTCGATGCCGCGCATGGAAAGGGTCGGACCCAGCTCGTTGCCTTCGGCGGTGTGGTTGTAGACGACGTCGAGGATCAACTCCAGGCCGGCATCGTGGAGATGGGCCACCATCTCCTTGAACTCGTTGATCTTGCCGCTGGCGAGGTAGCCGGGATGGGGAGCGAAGAAGCCGATGCTGTTGTAGCCCCAGTAATTGCTCATGCCTTTTTCCAGCAGGTGCTTGTCGTCGAAGAAGGCATGCACCGGGAGGAGCTCCACGGCGGAAACGCCCAGGGAACGGATGTGCTGGATCAGCTCGGCATTCATCAATCCGGCAAAGCTGCCGCGAAGGTGATCGGGTACTGCCGGGTGGCGCATGCTGATTCCCCGCAGGTGCGTTTCGTAGATCAGCGTGCTGTCCCAGGGAATGCGCCGGTGCTGCTGATCGCCCCAGGTGAACGCGCGGTCAATGACTTTGCACTTCGGCACGAAGGCGGCACTGTCGCGGGTGTCGAAGCTGAGATCGGCGTCGGGCGAGCCGATCACATAACCGAACAGCGCCTCGGACCAGCACAGTCGTCCGACCAGCTGTTTGGCATAGGGATCGATCAGCAGTTTGTTCGGGTTGAACCTGTGCCCGACGTCCGGTTCGTAGGGACCGTGCACGCGAAAGCCATAGATCTGGCCGGGATGGGCGTCGGGCAAGTAGCCATGCCAGATTTCGTCCGTGTACTCGGGCAACTCGATGCGTTCCAGCTCGGTTTCGCCCTTGGCATCGAACAGGCAGAGCTCGACTCGCGTTGCGTGGGCCGAGAAAATCGAGAAATTGACGCCCAGTCCGTCCCAGTTCGCGCCCAATGGAAACGGGTGGCCTTCGCTGATACGCGAGCGCTGTTGGACTTCTGGGGCGCGTTGGCGCTGCCGGGTCATGTTGCCTACCTGGACGCTCTCAAGCGTTCGGCTCCGACGGTGTGCTCACTGGACTTGCCTTGGAAACCCTGGCTTTGCCCGGATGGGTCTCATCCAGTGGGACCGGACAGGGCCTGGTAATCCGTCGTGGGCCGGCGGTGGGTGCGGCGGAATGCGCTGCCACCGTTTCGGCCAGGATGCAGGCCAACTCCCAGTGACGCGTCGCCTGGCCTTGAGGGCAACCTTCGGACTCCCAGATCTGGTACGCAAGTTCACGGATACGTGCTTCATTTCTGCTCATGGCTCGGGCTCCCGATTCGATGGCGTGATCAGCAGGAGGTTGACGGGGAAGTCCGCCAACAGCTCGGCAACTTCCAGGCAGCCCTGCCGGGGAACGAGGTCACGGCTGGAGAAAGCGCCGCTCAGCCGCCCGGCACGAAGCACACGGGGCAACCTGACGCGGGTGTCTCCCCAGCGCGGTGGCGGCACCTGTGGCAAGGGACCATCCAGAAGAGGCGCTGCCAGGCGCGGCACCACGACCACCAACCCGTACAGGTCATGCCAGCGCGCAAAGGCCAGAACCCGTGCGGCCTGGGGGCCTTCGACCTGCAATGGCTCGTAGCTGCCCTGGCTGAACAGGCGCGGTTGTTTATGTCGCAGGTTAAGGACGGTCGCTACCAACCGCTGCTTGATGTGGCCGTCCTCCCAGCCGTGCAGCAGCTCTTGCGGAGCCTCCCGGCTGGCGAGAGCAGCCACGCGCGCAGCGAAGTCCACGTCCTGACGGTTGTCCGGGTCCACCAGGCTGAAGTCCCAGAATTCGGTGCCCTGATAGAGATCCGGCACCCCGGGAGTAGTCATCCGCAGCAGGCATTGAACCAGGCTGTTGAGTGCGCCGGCGGGCGCAAGCTCGGCAACCGCGGCGGCCAGTTCTTCGCGCAGTGGCTTTGCTTCGGGACTTTCCAGCACCCGGGCGAGAAAGATACGACAGGCCGCTTCGTAGGCTTGGTTCGGAGCGCTCCAGTTACTGCGCAGCCGGGCCTCGCGCAGGGATTTTTCCTGCCAGCGCTGCAAGCGCTCGAGGTACCTGCCGATACCGCCGACATCGTCCAGGGACAGGTCGGGAGGCCAACTGCCGAGCAGGCACTGATACAGCACCAGTTCGTCGGCCGGCGCGATGGTCTCGTCTAGGTCGGCGATCAGGCGCAGTGGATCGGCCAGACGCCGCCAGCGCTGTATCCCCTCGAGAAACCAGCTGGAACGTTCGCTCAGCACAGCCAAGCGAGCGCGGCAGTCCTCGCCGCGTTTGTGGTCATGGGTGGCGGTGGCCAGCAGGCTGGCAGGAAACAGGGCGGCGCGTTCCAGGCAATCGTCGTGGAACTCTGTCATGGGCGCGCTGAAGCGCTCGGAGTCGAACCCCACATCGTTGCGCGAGAGCAATACCGCGGAGCGGTAGCCGGCGGTGTCTTCCACGGCCTTGGCTGCGGTCGGCGAGGTCAATTGCTGGAAACGCTGCAACACCTGGCGCCGCAAACGACGTGCGGGGCCAGGTGGGAGATCGCGCAGGGGCTCGGCGCCGAGCCAGCGGTCGAGGGAATCGAGCAATGGCCATTCGGCCGCGGCCAGGTTCGCCCGGGCACCTTCCAGGGCTTGCTGGAATAGGGCCTGGTCCTGCTCCGAGCGCCCACAGGGACCGGCGTAGGTGCGGTAGACCGGAAAATGCACTAACAGCTCCAGCAGCGCACGACGAATGGCTCCCAGCGTCAGGTCACGGCTCACCAGGTTGCCTCGCGCTATCTGCACGAGTCCCTGAGCGACCGTCTCCACGTCGCCCGCCAGGGAGCTCGTGAGCAGAAGGCGCCGTGCCTCCTGCGCTTCCGCGAGGAAGTTTCCGCTGCGACCGCTGAGGGAGCTCCAGAGTGCTCCCAGGCGCGCTTCGCCGAGCGGGTCGTGCTGCAGTAGGGAAACCTGGTTCATGAAGTCGTAGCCGGTGGTCCCGTCCACGGCCCAGTCGCGGGGCAGGCGCTCGCCGTGGCCGAGGATCTTCTCCACGTAGATGGGGAACGGGGCGGTTCGGGGGCGGGCATCCAGCAGGCGGTTCACCCGTCGGCGCAGGCGTCGGCAATAGCCACGGGGATTGGCCAGGCCATCCACGTGGTCGATGCGCAGTCCGTCCACCAGTCCGCGTTCGATCAGCTCGAAGAGCTTGGCGTGGGTGGCTTCGAACACCTCGGCACGTTCCACCCGCAGGCCGCCAAGTTCATTGATGTCGAAGAAGCGCCGCCAGTTGATATCGTCGGCTGCGGTTCGCCAGCTTGCCAGTCGATAGGGCTGTCGTTCCAGCAACGCGTGTAGGCGCTGCATGGCGGCATCGTTGTCGCTGCTGTACCCAGTCATCCCGCGGGTCAGTGCTTCCTTGCGGGCAGGCTCGGCGAGCAGCCGCGCGAGTCCTTCTTTCAAAGCCAACGCAGGGGCGCGAGGGGAGGGAAGGTCGGCCAGGCGGTCGAACTCCTGCGCCAGGGCGGAAAGATCAGGGTCCCCGCTGCTGCGCAGCAGCTCGCCCCAGGTGGGCGGCGACAGGGGAAAGCGATGTTCGAAATGCCGGACCGTAAAACCGCCAAGGCTGCTGTCGTAGCCCAGGTGCAACTCGCCAGCGGCCAGCACCTCGCCGTAGTCGTTGGCCAGGAAGGGCGCGAGTAGCTGGCCATCCAGCAGCGGGTCCGTTGAATGCCAGTGGATATCGAAGAAGTTCGCATAGGGGCTCTCCTGACCCCACTCCAGAACATCCAGCCACCAGGGATTGCTGTCGCCGCCCACCGCCATGTGGTTCGGTACGAGATCGAGGATCAGTCCCATGCGTCGATGGCGCAGGGCATCCACCAGCCGCTCCAGGGCGACCTCGCCACCGAGTTCGGGGTTGATGGTCGTCGGGTCCACCACGTCGTAGCCATGACTGGACCCGGAACGGGCCGTGAACAGCGGTGAGCAATACAGATGACTGATGCCCAGTTCGGCAAAGTAGGGCACCAGGGGAACGGCGGCGTCGAGGGTGAAGCCGCGATGGAATTGCAAGCGCAGGGTGGCGCGCAGTTCATTCATCTGGCACCTCCCGCCGCATGTCGCGGCCTTCCGTGAGACAAGCCAGATGGCGGCGCGACGTCGGTAGCTCGATCAGTTCGGCCGCCGTCGTCGGCCAGCGGCGACGCCAGTTCGGATGCGCATCACCCGGTCCCGGCAGGTTGGCCTGTTCGGACTCTCCCAGCAGGTCCTCCAGCGGCAACAGGACTAGCGGCGCGGGCGTTTCGGCGACATAGCCGATGCAACCCTGCACGCAGCGCTCACGGCTGTCTTCATGAGGAGAGAGATGCCCCTCCAGTCGCAACGCCGCCGTCAGCGCCCGGCATTCTCGCTCGCGAATCTCCCGGCTATGGCGGGCCGTTTCGGCATCGCAATGGCCGGCTTTCAGGCGCCAATCGATGTCCTTGCCCTGGAACCAGCCGTTCAAGGTCGGCAGGTCATGGGTGCTGGTGGTCGCCAGGGCATCTTGCGGCCAGTCGCAGGGCGGAATGAACTCACCGTCACGCTGCTCGAACAACAGCACACGCATACCCAGCACGTTGCGGCGGGCGAGTTCTTCCCGCAGCCCGTCGGGAACGGTGCCGAGGTCTTCACCTATCACCAGGCCCTGGCTACGCCAGGCCTCCAGGCTGATGAGGCGCAGGAGGTCATGGAAGGGAAAGCGCAGGTAGGCCCCTTGCTCTGGGCGGGCGCCTTCGGGAATCACCCAGAGACGCTGCAGGCCCATGACATGGTCGATGCGGACACCACCGGAGCAGCCGAGGCTGGCACGGAGCATCTGGATGAACGCCTGGTAACCGTTTTCTTTCAGCCCCAGCGGTGAAAACGCCCAGACTCCCCAGTTCTGGCCGGAACGATTGAGGATGTCCGGCGGTGCGCCCACCCGGATGGTAGCCAGCAGTTGGTCCTGGCAGGCCCAGGCCTGGCTACCCGAGCAATCCGCGCCCACAGCGAGATCGGCGATCAACCCGATGCCCATGCCGGCGCCGACAGCGGCCATCTGTGCTCGTTCAAGACCGCGTACTACCAGCCATTGGGCGAAGGCGTGAAACTCCACTTCGCGGGCATGCTCGAGGGCGAAGCGCTGGACGGCGGCGTGGGCAGGATTGCGCAAATGCTCGGGCCAGCAGCGCCAGTCGCCGGGAGCGCCATTGGCGAGCATGTGTCCGTGCAGTGCTTCGAACCGGCAGTGCAGGAGCAAGGCGTCCCCACTCGTTTCACAGAAGCGCTCGAAGTCCTGGCGCAACACCCCCTGTTCTTCATCGAACTGCCGGTAGAGCTGGCGCAGGACTGCCATCCGTGCGGTGGAAAGCGCAGGCCAGTCAAGCAGGGGCAAGGCTTCCAGGCGGGCGTACTCGGCGCCAAGGCGGGTGGCCGCCAGCGCACGCTGCAGTTCGGCATCGCCAAGTACGTGGGCCGGGGCAGCATGCAACACATTGAAGTGCAGGCGACTAGAGGGAGAGTACGGGCTGTACTGGGCACCGTTCGCGCTGAACATCGCGTGCACGGGGCTGATGGCCAGCGCGTCGGCGCCATGGCGGGCAGCGCTGCGGGCCAGGTCCTCCACAGCGCTGGTATCGCCGAGGCCGCCGTCACCGGGCCGGCGCAGTGCATAAAATTGTGCGGCCAAGCCCCAGGCCTGCGCATGGCCCAGCAGCTCGCGGACGCTTGGGCAAGCTGGTGGAGCGACTGCGAGACAGAGCTCGCTGTCGCCGACGCGCAACTGGTGATATCCGCAGGCATCGGGAGCCAGCAGGCGGCAGTCCGCATCGAGACGTCCCTCGTACAGCCGTCCATCGTCCAGATGCAACTGGTAGGCATGGCCAGGGCGATGAGATCCGGCCAGGGACAGCAGATCGCCCTGGTCCAGCACGATCAGTGGGCCGAGGCGGGTGGCCTGCTCGTGTTCGCGTGCTTCGACCAGGCCGCCGGCGATCTGCTGGGGAGACTGAGCCGCATAACCCATGGCTTCCAGGAGCGCCCGCTGGACCTCAGGGCTGACTCGCTGAGGCTGGCCGTCAGCGTCCATCCAGTCGAGCTGCAAACCTACAGCGCTGGCCAGTGCCGCCAGTTGCACGTCGCTCATCACGCTGGTTCCAGCAACGCCAAGGCGCTGCGCGGCGGCATCCGGCACTCGGCCAGGTCCGCGCCTTCAATACGATGGGCAAAGAGAATCTCCGCGTTGCTGCCGGCAGGCTCCATGGGCGCGGGAGATTCCCCGAGGTTGATCAGGATATCCAGGCGAGCGCCGTCACCCATGCGCCATGCCGCGCTTACCGCGTGCGAGCCCAGGACGCCGGACTCCAGCGCATGGCTGCCAGGCAGGCGCGGAATGATGCGGGCATGTCGCAGGCTGATCAGGCTGCGGTATAACGCCAGGCATTCCCGGTGCCGCAGTTGGTTGACCAGATCGAGGTCCGGCAGGCAGCGGTTGAAGGTCCGTGCGGCATTGGGGTCGGGGATGTTCTCCCGCAATACCGCGTCGCTGAAGTGCGGGAACGTCGCGAACTCGTTGCGCCGGCCCTCGCGCACCGCCGCCCCCAGCGCTGGCGGATGGTCGGTGAAGTAGAGGAATGGTTGCGTCGAACCCCATTCCTCGCCCATGAACAGCAGCGGAATCATCGGTGAAAGCAGCAACAGCACAGTGGCCGCCTTCAGGGCATCCAGGTCTGCCAGCGCGGGCAAACGTTCGCCATAGGCGCGATTACCCACCTGGTCGTGGTTCTGCAGGAACAACACGAAGGCGCCGGGGCGTAGATGGACGCTGGGTTCGCCGCGGGGGAAACCATGGCGGTCTGACTGCCCCTGGTAGGCGAAGCCTTCCGCCAGACAGGTGGCCAACTTGAGGGCAGGGGCTTCGGCGAAGTCCTCGTAGTAGCCGTGATGTTCACCGGTGAGCAGGACGTGCAGCGCGTTGTGGGCATCGTCGTTCCACTGGGCGTCGTAGCCCCGTTCCAGCAGACTGGCCTCATTGGCTTCGTTCTCCAGCACGAGATGCAGGTGACGTTTTCTCGATGCGCTGGCGCGCACACGGTCAGCCAGTTCCAACATGAACGCGATGTCGCGGATGGCATGTACCGCATCGATGCGCAATCCATCCATGCGATAGTCCTGGAGCCACATCAACGCGTTCTCGATGAAGAATTCGCGAACCTCGCGCTTACGGAAGTCAATGGCGTCGCCCCAGGGCGTCTGACGGTCGCGGCGGAAAAAGTCCGCAGCGTAGTGCCCCAGGTAATTACCTTCCGGGCCGAAGTGGTTGTAGACCACGTCCACCAGCACCATCAGTCCCAGCTCGTGCGCCCGGTCCACCAAGCTGCGCAGCTCGTCCGGCGTTCCGTAGGAAGAGTCGGGGGCAAAAGGCAGTACGCCGTCGTAGCCCCAGTTGCGCTTTCCCGGAAATTCCCCCAGGGGCATTAGCTCCACCGCCGTGACGCCCAGCGCCAGCAGAGTCGGCAGGTAGGCTTCCACTTCGGCGAAGCCTCCCAGCAGCCCGACATGCAGCTCATAGATCACTGCTTCGTGCCAGGGGCGTCCGGGCCAATCTTTCACGCGCCACGAATAAGTCGCGGGATCAACCACCATGCTGAATCCGTGGACATCCCCGGCCTGGCGACGCGAAGCCGGGTCCGGCACACGGCGTTCACCGTCCACGATGTAGCGGTAGCTGGTTCCCGCAGAACACTCCACTTCGCCACCAAACCAGCCGCCTGGCTCTTCCGCCAGCGGGTGCAGGGCCCCGTCCATCAATTCCACGGCAACGCTGCGGCAATCCGGCGCCCAGAGCGAGAAGCGCGTGGTATGTGGGCCGATCAGCCTGGCGCCATGCAAAGGGGCTGTCAGCACTCTGCTTTCCCCGCGACGGCAGGGCCGTCGACCAGCCGCTGGTATAGCTCGTCATAGGCCCAGATCGTGCGTTCCCAGTAGAGGGGTGAATCCATGGCGTGGGTACGCATGGCATCCAGCAATTCGGGACGTTCGTATACCGCCAGGGCCCGGTCGATGGCATCCAGGTAGCTGTCCACCGAAGCGTCGTCGAAGTGGAACCCAGTGACACCGTCCTCGATGGTGTCCGCCAGCCCACCGGTTCGACGGGCGATGGGCAGGGAACCGAAGCATTGGGCATACATCTGACTCAGGCCGCAGGGCTCGAAGCGCGACGGCATGAGCAGGAAGTCGCTGCCGGCAAACATGCGCCGTGCCACGGTTTCATCGAAGCCGATGCTCACGCCGATGCGGCCGGGATGGCGTTCGCCCAGGTCCACCATCGCCTGTTCCAGCTCCGGTTCGCCCTGGCCGATCACGACAATGCTGCCACCGGCCTCGACTATGTGCCCGGCCACTTCGCGAGTCAGGTCGATGCCTTTCTGCTGCACCAGGCGGGAAATCACGGCGAACAGCGGCCCCTCGTGGATGTCCAAGTCGAAGCGTTCCCGGACATGGCGGGCATTGGCCTCCTTTCCTTGCCAGCGACCGGCGCTGAAGCCCTGTACGAGGTGCGGGTCACTGCGCGGCTCCCAGCTTTCATCGATGCCGTTGAGGATTCCGCTCAATCGGCCGTCATTGACCTTGGCCTGCAGCATGCCCTCCAGTCCGCAGCCGAATAGGGGTGTGGTGATTTCCTGGGCGTAGGTTTCGCTGACGGTGGTCACATGGCTCGAGTAGGCGATGCCGGCCTTGAGGAAGGACAGCTTGCCGTAGAACTCGAGAGCCTCGGAGGTGAGCGCCGCGGCCGGGATACCAAGCTCTGCGCTGCTGTGGAGGCCGCAAAGGCCCTGGTAGGCGAGGTTGTGGATGGTGAATACGCAGGGCGTACGCAAGCCGCGCCAGACCATGTAGGCGGGCGCAAGTGCGCCCGGCCAGTCATTGGCATGGACAAGTTCCGGACACCAGTTGATGCCGGCCGTCCCGGCGGCGATCTCTGCTGCCGCGAGGCCTAGGCGGGCGAAGCGGATGTGGTTGTCCGGCCAGTCGTTGCCGTGGCCATCGCCGTACGGCGTGCCCTCTCGCTCGTAGAGTTCGGGACAGATCAGCACATAGACGATGAGCCCGTCGGGCAGGTCCATCCGCCCAATGCCACATGGCGGCAGGGCGGCCAGCCCGTTCACTTGGCCGACGACGCGAATGGGATGGCCGCTTTCCAGCACCTGTCGATATCCCGGCAGCAGCACGCGGATGTCGTGATGGACCGAAAGTGCTTTCGGCAGCGCTGACGAGACATCTCCCAGACCGCCGACTTTTACCAGGTCGGCCAGTTCCGGCGTAACGAACAGGATGCGTTTCTTGGACGCTTTCAGACTTCCCAGGTGCAGCTCGGCCTTGGGCCTCGGTTCGATGGTAGTGGCTTCACCAACGTGGGCCGTGGCAACGGCAGTTCCCATAATGTGCTCCGAATCGTCATGGTCCATGGTTGGCGATCCCCTGGTTCGACAACCCTTCTGCCGAACCCGGTGGACGCGCACGTCTGCTTCCCTGTGCCCGGGCTTGAACCGTCTGTGGTTCGCGGTGGCCCCGTACTCGGGCCCCACACTTTTTCCTGACTGGCGGGATTCCCTTTAGGTTCGACTTATTTCTCAGCCGGGCTCCGTTCAGGGGAAAACCTGAACTTTGCCTGCCGGGGGTCTTCCATGGGTCATGGGTAAGCCTTTCAGAGGGAGGACGAAACCATGCGTGCGATTGGCGCGATGCTGCGCTTCGACGGCCAACCCCGCGACGTTCGCGATGCCGCCGTCCGAGAGACGTTGCTCAACCTGCCGTACTACTACGAACGGCTGCGCCGGAGCTGATGCCATGGACTCCCGTCGCGAAGCATGCAGCCGTTGCATCGTCGCCTGTTCCCTGTGCATTACCCGTTTCCTGCTCGTGGAGGACGGGGCCGGACGCGGGGCCATCCGGCGTTGCCGCGAGCTGTGCGGCGAATGCATGGAGACTTGTCGGCAGATGCTCGTGCTGATGGAACAGGAGAGCCGTTACGTGGCCAGTTACGGCACCTTCTGCGCCGCAATGTGCCGGCTCTGCGCGGGGGAGTGCGCGCGTCACGAAATGGCCGAATGCCAGGAATGTCGGAAAGCCTGTGAGGCTTTGGCGCGGATGGTCGACCGGCAATCGGTGGACGTGCATTGATCTCGGAACTCGCCAAGACGCATCCGCTGAGAGCTTTCCTTGAACCAGCAAGTTAAGTGGCAGTCAGCATTCCTGATCCCCCAACCAGGTACGGAGCTGACGTCCATGATCAAGATTCGCCGACGCATCCTCTGCCTTTTCCCGCCGGACATCCGGCGGGTAGAGGAGGGTACGCATCACTTCGGTCGTGGCGCTTGTAACCCGCGCCGTGGACAGGCGAGATTGCCCGCCCTGGCCTCGGCCGCGGTCCGCATGACTGCCTGGGCGACAATGCGTACTTCTTGTTGCAGGGCCAGATCGTTGTCCAGCTCTTCGTGGCTGGTCGCATAGGGTTTGAAGTAGCCAATGTAGGGCTCGAGCCGAGCGTGGATTCCCGCATCCACGAAGCCCATCCAGTCGAGCCAGTCGGAGAGTGCTCGACGCGCCTCCCTGGTAGCTCTCCCGGGCAATGGCTTCGATCCGTTGCAATGCGTCCCGTTCGGCAAAATACGCCAGTCGGCGAAGGATTCCTGGAAGCGCTGGCGGAAGATTTCTCGTGAAGCATTTCCCGTTGCCTGGCCCTTGCGTGGTTGAGTGCCCCGATCACCTCGTGGAATCCGGAGTGGCTCCTACTCCGAATCCCATCCGCAGCCCGGGGTTCAACCTTGCAAATGGCGAGACAGACGGCTCATGCAGGATGCAAGGAACTGTGGCGGCGATCATGCAAATCGCAATTGGCGAGAGGTCATCGGTGAGGGCGGGACTGCCGTTCCAGCGCGAATGTTTCCATTTGTGGGCCAGGCACGACTAATGCTGGATGAAGGAACCGCGCCACCAGACAGGGAGCTCCCAAATGAATTTTTTGAATCTATTCACCGAAGCCTTTTCACAGTTCCAGGTGGACCTCAAGTCCCGACCCGACGGAACGCTGCTGCTCGTGCTGACAGACGAAACCGGGCATCCCTTGCGCAAGGCCATCAGCGGCCGCGCGCTGCATGACGAGGACTGCGCGCGCGGGATAATTCGGGAGCTACAACGCGAGATGAAGCTTGCCAGCGGCGAGGCTATCTGGCACGCGCGCGGCATCGATTGGGTGTCTCGGGAACTGCCGACCTATTACGGCGGTGGGCTACACATGACCGCAGCGAAAACCCTGGTGGCCCGCCGCAAGCTGGAACACTCGCGGCATATCGCTACGAACTGATCACACTGATCCGCCCGTCTTGCTGCACGGCCAGCCGATCAACCCCACTCCGAATCCGCTGTGCTCAGCCGTGTGCGCGACGCTCCTTGTCGCTGTCCGGGATGCGCGGGTCGGGATCTTCGCGTGGGGGACTATCGGGTATCACCCCTGGAGGTTCTTCCCGCTCGATCTGGGAGCCGGGGTCTTCGTTTCCCGGATCGTCGATAAGGGGCTGTTCGGGAATCGGCCGTTCTTCGGTACCCATGGCGTTTCTCCTCGGGTGTCAGGGAAGCGGTGCGGCGCCGTGCCAGTCTGCCATGAGTTCGCATTCCTCGGCGCAGAGCTGGCAGGCCCTGGCGCACTCCTGGCAATGGTTGTTGCCATGAACCGCGCACTCCTCGCCGCAGTCGATGCAGACGACCAGGCACACGTGGCACATGGCCGATGCGTATTCGCTCTCGCGAATCATCAGTGAGGCACAGGAGTGACAGATATCGGCGCAATCACGGCACAGCTGAATACAGCGGGTGAGGGTGGCCGCACGTTCTTCGCTGAGACAGGCCGCCATGCAGCTTTCACATGCGGTGGCGCAGCTGCTGCAGGCGGCGATGCAACTCTGGAAGCGGTGCTCCTCGTTCATGGCTGGGCCTCCAATGGAAGCGTACTCGGACAAAGCGTCCGACCTACTCACGGGCACCCACGTCGACGGCGAGGCTCTGCACCATCTTCAGGTGCTCTTCCAGCTTGGGCAGCATCCTGGAGGCAAAGTCGCGGATGGTTTCGTCTTCGGAATTGGCTGCAGTGTGGAAGAGTTCAACGGCGGCCTTGTGCGCTTCGATCTGGTTGTTGGCATAGGCCTTGTCGAAGGATGCGTCACCGCGCATTTGCAGAATTTTCGCCTTGGCCTGTTCAGTCAGGCTGGGAGCTTCGGATATCTTCAGGTCCTGCTTGCTCGCCAGGGCCTGGAGTTGTTCGTTGGCTGCCGAGTGGTCGTCGACCATCATCCGCGCGAATGTCTTGACCTCCTCACTAGTGCCTTTTTGCAGCGCCAGCTTGCCGGACTCGACTTCGGCGAGGCTGGCGGCTGATGCCTGACCAACGAAGTCTTGTGGGCTGATCTCATCCTTGGCCTGCACCGAAGGAGCAAGCGCCAGCACTGCGCACAACACGACTATCAGGTGTTTGAGCGAATGAGTCATGGTGAGATCCTCAATTCGTGAAGGTCACGCTCGGTAGAAGAGGAGGGCACGAGGGAAGTTCAAGAAAGTTTGCGGGCCCTGCGCGCGAAGGCAGTTCGAACCTAAGCGCGCTGCCGTCCTCACAACCCCAGGCCCCCCCGGTGGCCGAGC
Organism: Pseudomonas sp. DY-1; assembly: GCF_003626975.1. Taxonomy (NCBI): domain Bacteria; kingdom Pseudomonadati; phylum Pseudomonadota; class Gammaproteobacteria; order Pseudomonadales; family Pseudomonadaceae; genus Pseudomonas; species Pseudomonas sp. DY-1. The sequence continues at coordinate 1,272,261 of NZ_CP032616.1, forward strand.
CCTCCTGGGCGGTAAGCCGGTCCCGCCGAGGGCTCGCCAACCCGCGCTCTACCGGAGGTAACCTACCTGGCCTTAAAAAACCTTCCGCCGCAGCACCAGGACCGCCAACCGGGACTGGAGTCCGACATGCAGCCAGCCCCGCAGTACTTGTCGGCAGCCTATTGCGCCGGGCAGCCTTCCGCAGTAGCACCGGCCTATGTCTACCTGGCCAGCAGCGACTCCTCTTGCAAGAACGGACAGGTGCTGCGCGTGAATGGCGGCACGGTAGTCAATGGTTGAACAGGTAGAGGTCGCCCCCGCGCTCAGACCGTTTTCGCATGGCACAGGGATTCCTTTCATTAGCTCCCGCCATATGCTGGCCAATTGGTCAGAAATAGAAACGACCGTTTTGATTCTCCGGACGCCCTTGCGATGTCAAGGACTTGCGCGGGCTTCGGCACGAGCAAGGAAAGGAAAGCGAACATTCAACCCCGGCATTCTGATGGCGAACTGATGCTGGAATGCCCGGCGGGTCTGCAATGTCCTGCAGGGCCAGGAGCGAAATGAAACTGAACGTTTGAGCGACGGGTCGGTTCGGACTAGGGGAATGCCACGCGCATTCTCTTCACCCCAACCATCCGGAGATAACGACCATGAACGAACAAAAAGGCGGTAAAGGCAGCTTCACCGAGGATCGTGACCGCGCATCCGAAGCAGGAAGAAAAGGCGGCCAGCAAGATGGCGGCAACATCAAGAAAGAGCCGGAACGTACCCCTGCTGATACCGGTCGCAAAGGCGGCCAGCAAGGCGGTGGCGGCGGACGCAACAACTGATCACCGTCGCTTTGATCGAAGCGGCGGCCAATGCTGCCGCTTCAATGTTCCACCCTCGCGTCAATGCTCGTCCGGGATCAATCGTCAGCTCATTCCAAGGCACCCGCCTCAGCACCGCCTTTCGCCCATTAACTCGAACTCCCCGTCGGGGCACCGGTCAGCAACATATCTGCCCACTGGTGGATGACCGTCGAATAGCCAGGAGAAGGACATGAATGCGATCACACTGTTGAAACAGGACCATGCAGTGGTCAGGCAATTGCTGGAGAAGCTCAGCGCCACCACCGAACGCGGTGTGAAGACGCGGATGGAGCTGCTGAACCGGATCAGCGGCGAGCTTGCTGTGCACACCGAAATCGAGGAACGGATCTTCTATCCGGCTTATGTGAAAGCAGGTGGCAAGGAAGAACAGAAGATGTTCTACGAAGCCATGGAAGAACATCGCACCGTGGACAGCCTGGTGCTGCCCGACCTGCTGAAAACGCCGGCCGACTCCGTGCAATTCTCCGGCCGGATCAAGGTGCTCAAGGAATTGCTGGAGCACCACCTCCAGGAAGAAGAGCAGGACATGTTTCCCAACGCGGCAAAGTTGCTGAAGAAGTCCGAGCTGGAAGAGCTGGGCAAGCACATGGAAAACCGCAAGCGCGAGCTGAAGCAGTCCCTCGACCACGCGGCATGAGGCCATGGACCTGCTGCCATTGCGGCGGCAGGCTGCGCTGCGCACCGAACGGAAACCGCTGAAGTGCGAGGCACTGAACCGCCTAATCTGTTGGCACTTAGCGAGCTCAAATGAAGTTTCCCTCAGTCGAGAACCACACCGACTCGTTACATCACGTCACTAATGATGTTCAAAACCCCGTCTTTATCCCCCTGAGTCAGCGCCCTAAATTCGCCTCCAACACCTGCCCATCATGCCGATGGGAGGTCGCAGGAGAGCTGTCATGCCGTTTTTCAACGTGACCACCACTGAATACCGCAAAAAAACTGCGGAGGCTCAGTCATGACTCCGTACGTGAACATCGAGTTCGTTTCCGACGTGGTGTGCCCCTGGTGCGCTCTAGGCGCAGCGGCGCTAGACCAGGCCATCGAGAATCTGGCCGGCGAAGTGCTGGTCGAACTGACATTCAAGCCGTTCGAGTTGAATCCGGATATGCCGCCCGAAGGCGAGCCTGCGACCAGGCACATGATGCGCAAGTATGGGCGTAGCGCCGAAGAAGTTGCCGCAAGAAACGAAATGGTGATCGCCCGTGGCCAGGCCATCGGATTCCAGTTCGACCTGGAGAAGCGCAGCCACTTCTACAACACCTTCGATGCCCATCGGCTGTTGTTCTGGGCGTGGCAGGAAGGGCGGCAAATCGATCTCAAGAAAGTCCTGCTTCGCGCCTACTTCACCGACGGCCAGAACCCGAGTGATCAGGAGACATTGGTGCATCTGGCGGCCGAAGCGGGGCTCGATGCGGTGCGTGCGAGAGAGGTGCTGGCAACCGGGGCGTTTGCCAGCGAGGTGCGTGAGCTTGAAGCGTTCTGCCAAGTTCGTGGCATCAGTTCGGTACCGGCCTTGATCCTCAACGGCCGCCACCTGGTGTCCGGTTCGCAGTCCGTCGAGTACTACGAGCAAGTCCTGCGGCAAATGGCGCGGACCCCAGCCGAAGCCTGATCAACCGTTCTTCCCAACCCCCGTGTACCTGGAGGTTCATCATGAGCAATGCAAGAAAAGTCGTTGTTGTCACAGGCGCATCCCAAGGCATCGGTGCGGCTGTGGTCAAAGCCTTCCGCGATCTCGATTACCGGATTGTCGCCACGTCGCGTTCGATCAAGCCATCCAGCGACCCGGATATCCTCACCGTGGCGGGTGACATCGCCGACCCTGCGACCGCCGAGCGAGTGATCGGTGAAGGTATCGCGCGCTTTGGCCGTATCGACACCCTGGTGAACAACGCCGGAATCTTCGTCGCCAAACCCTTTACCGACTACTCCCGCGAAGACTACGCCGCTGTACTGGGGGTGAACCTCGGTGGTTTCTTCTACATTTCCCAGCTCGCGATCACCGAGATGGAGAAACAGGGCAGCGGCCACGTCGTCAGCATCACCACGAGCCTGGTCGACCACGCCATCGAAGGTGTGCCGTCGGTACTGGCGTCGTTGACCAAAGGAGGCATCAACGCGGCGACCAGGTCCCTGGCCATCGAATACGCCAAGCGCGGTATCCGTGTGAACGCGGTCTCTCCCGGCATCATCAAGACCCCGATGCACGGCGAGGAAACCCATGAGGCGCTGGGCCGGCTGCACCCGGTCGGACACATGGGCGAGACCAGCGATATCGTCCAGGCCGTCGTCTATCTGGACAACGCCGGTTTCGTCACCGGTGAAATCCTGCACGTCGATGGTGGTCAGAGCGCCGGACACTGATACTTGCGCGCAGCGCCGTCGAACGCTTCCGACGGCGCTGCGCGCATTCAGTTCCAGGTTTTCGCTGTGTACCAGGGGCGCTGTATGCGCAGCACCAACCGGTCGATCTGCGGCACCAGCAGGTTGGCGGCCAGCACAGCGAAGCAGAGACCATCGGCATAGAGCCCAAATTCGCGAATCAATTCAGTCAGGGCGCCAATGGCCAGGCCGAAGAGTATGCGACCACCACGTGTGTCGGGACTGGTGACCGGATCGGTCGCGATGAAAAAGGCGGTGAACAGATAGCCACCGAGGCTGAGGCTGTACAGGCTTTCCAGTGGACTATGACCCGCGGCCAGGCACAGCAATACCGTGCTGGTGAGCATCGCCAATGGAATCTCGATTCGGATCACCCGCAGGACAGCCAGTATCAAACCACCGGCAATATAGCCATAGCCCGACAGGTTGGGGGTGATCGGCGTGAACTGGTTCTTGGCCAACTGGGTGGCGCCGGCGAACGCATCGAGGTCAAGGCGTGGCACCAGCTGCAACTGTTGTAGAAGAACCGCCTTGGCATCCAGGGTGAGGGTCCAGGGGGCATAGTTCGATGGAGCGGGGTACAACTGCTGGTAGAAGCAGATCGCGATGATCCCCAAGCCGACCATGGCGGGGTTGAGTCGGTTGCGACCAAGGCCACCACTGCCGTGTTTACACAATGCGAGAGCGGCAAAACTGGCCAGGGCGATCATCCACAACGGCACCAGCAGCGGCAATGCCCGAGCCAGGATCAGACCTAGCACCAGCCAGCTCAGGTCGCTCAAACCCTCGCGTACATTGCGTCCGCGCAGGCGCAGCAGGCCGGCTTCGAAGACCATGGCGAGCAGTACGCACCAGAAGGTCTGCATCCACACCACGACGCCAAATTGCCAGGCGTACAAGGCGGAGCCCGGCAGGAGACACAAGCTGACCAGCAGCATCACCGTGCGGAGTCGGTACGGGGTGGGACCGCTGATCAGGCTCATGAACGCAGCTCCGTCTTGCTCTGGCGGAAACGTTCGCGCAGCGGCAGGTTGCTCGGACAGGTGCTGCTGCAGCTGCCGCATTCGATGCAGGCATACAAACGCAGTTCTTGCAGGCTGGCCTTGTCATGGCGTTCGGCGGCAGCGTAAAGATCCAGCGGTCTGAGGGACATCGGGCAGACATCCACACAGCGCGTACAGCGAATGCAGCTGCCTGCGGGTTGGGGGGCCGGAAGGTAGCGCTCGGCGCCGAATATCAGGCAGCTACTGGTCTTGCTGATGACGGCAGTAGGGTCCGGTAGCGGCTGTCCCATCATCGGCCCACCAACCTGTGTCAACTGGCCTTCGGGGGACGCACCAGCAATCGCGCGCAATGCGCTGACCGGGTAGCCCACCGGCACCATGACATTCCCGGTTCGCTCGCAGGCGCCGGTCAGCGTCAGCACGCGTGATATCAGTGGTTCGACGTGGAAGACGGCCTGTCCCAGGGCATAGAGCGTCGCGACATTCAGCGCCAGCACTCCGATATCGGCGGGCAGGGTCCCTGGCGCGAGGTTGCGGCCACTGAGGCTCTTGATCATCAACGGCTGCCCCCCGGCCGGATAACGCTCGGGCAGCGGGCATATTTCGATTCGGGTGCGCGCCTGGCGCGAGGCTGCGCGCAACGCGGCCATCGCCTCAGGTTTGTTGGTTTCGATACCGAAACGGGTGAGTGCTATTCCCAGCAGAGCGGCGAGATAGTCAGCGGCCTCGATCAGTGCCTCGGCACGTTCGCGCATGAGACGGTCATCGCAGGTCAGGAAGGGTTCGCATTCGGCACCGTTGATCAGCAGCAGGTCGGGGTGCTGAGCGCCGGCCAGCTTGAGGGCGGTCGGGAAACCCGCTCCACCAAGGCCAACAATGCCCATCTGCATTGCCCGTTCGACCAACGCCTCGGGGGTTTGTGGCAGCCCCAGCACTGGGCGTTCGATCCACTCATCCAGGCCATCAGCATTCAGAACGACAGCCATGACCGGTTCGGCCGAGTCGGCCGCGTACGCCAAACCAATCCGTTCCACGACGCCGGAGGTGCTGGCATGCACCCAAGGGGTGTTGTCATCGCCGATACCGATAACCTGGCCCTTGCGCACATGCTGTCCCGGCTGGACGCAAGGCTCTACACATCGACGACCCCGTTCAAGCGGGATCGCCAGTTGTATGTTTTCGATTGCGACCGGCGCAATCGGGTTGGCGTTGGATAATTGCTTGTAGCCTTTGAGCTTGATCCCACCATGCCAACTGCGCTGTGAGGGGTAGGCAATGGCCAACAGGCGGCGCCAGAAGGGCTTCTGTTGCGGCTGACGCTGAGCGCGGGCGTGGTTCTGCATGCGCTCGACGCCATGCGACGAAGGGTTAGACATTCACTGTCCTCCAATTTTTATTCGGCAAAAAACTCCCCTGCGCACTAATGCACAAAATGTTTTTTTGCTTCCTGGAAGTTGAGCGAAAAGCGAGGGCGACGCCTGATAACTCTCGGGACTCAGAGCGCCGAAAAAATGCTTTGTTCGGTTTTTGATCAAAATGACTGATGAACGGTAGGCCAATTGCCACACTTCGAGGCATCGCATCCAACGCCTGCGCAGTGCTCCCAGGCCCTGGCACGGGTAATCCGCACTGGTCAGAGCCTACCTTCGACCGTCATGCGCAAGACCCAGCGACTTGACCTAGCGCGGGCGCGTGGAAGCCATGTCGGGTCTTGAGTGAGCCGGATTGAGCCAACTTGTGGGACATGCTGGGGCCATTTCCGGCAATGCAGCTTTACTCTCTGGTAAGCCGTTAGTGCCGGCAGTTTGGGTAGGTTTCCACGCGCCCGCGAAGCGCGGCCGGGGTCGCAGAGGTATCGATAGATGCGCGCAAGCCTGCTGGTGATGCTTTTGACATTGCTGTTTGGCTGCGGTGAACGGATCGAGCGCGTCTCCGGACCGACCATGGGGAGCACCTATTCGATCCAGTACGTGCCCACCGAGCAGACACCCGACTTGCAGCGAATAAAGACCGAAGTCGAGGCGATACTCGGGGCGCTCGATCAGCAGTTCTCCATCTGGCGCGGCGACTCCGTGGTTTCCCGCTTCAACGATCTGCCGGCCGGTGCCTGTCAGGCGTTGCCCGAAGATATGCATCGCTTGCTGACTTACGGCGAGTTTCTGTTCCGCGAGAGTGGCGGGGCTTTTGACCTGACGGTGCTGCCTCTGATGAATCTCTGGGGCTTCGGCCCGCAGTCACGGGGGGTGACGGTACCGGATGCAACCGCGCTGGCACGGGAGCAGGCACGAGTGGGGCTCCAGCACTTGCGCCTGGATGGTGAAAAGCTGTGCAAGGAAGTAGCGGCGCAACTGGATTTCGACAGCATGGTCGCCGGCTATGCGGTGGATCGGGTCGGCGACAAGCTTTCGGCCCTGGGTGTCCAGGCGTACCTGGTCGAGATCACCGGCGAACTCAAGGCGATCGGCCGCAAGCCGAATGGCTCGTCCTGGCTCATCGCCCTGGAGGTGCCCAGCGGCGAGCACGAGCAACAAATGGAGCGCGTCATTGCGCTGGATGGCTACGCCGTTTCCACCTCCGGCGATTACCGCAACTATTTCGAGGAAGGTGGCCAGCGTTATTCGCATACCTTCGATCCACGCGTCGGCAGACCCGTGAAGCATGCGCTGGCGGCAGTGACGGTAGTCGACCCTTCGGCGCTGCATGCCGATGGCTTGTCTACCGTGCTGATGGTGCTCGGCCCGGAGGAGGGCTATGCCTTCGCCGAGCGACATGACCTCGCTGCCTATTTCATCATGCGCAAGGGGCAGGGCTTCGCTGCCCGAGCGACGCCTCGATTCGAGTCGTTGTTTCCAGGGCAAGTCAAGAAACAGTAGTTGAAGGAAAGCCAGCCTCCAGGTCGACCAAGCGCCAGGGTAGGGGAGTCCGGCTCTTCCCTGGACTGGGAGGTCATGGTCGACAGCGGCCCCTTGTGATGGATCAGAGTCGCCGGACGTGTGCCCGAGCTGTCAACCTGCGCACGCCATCGGCAACACTTGGCTGCGCTTAAGGTCGAACGCCAGGAAGTATCGGCTAACTTCCGCCGACGCGGATGTGTAGTGCACCGACCATCCCAGGTGGTCGGCCACGCGCTTGACGATAGACAAGCTCAAACCAGTCGCGTCGAGGTCAGGGGGAAGTCGATCGGCCGTATGTTTCTCAATGGCATCAGGGCCTCCCGTTCCACGGCCCTCAATCACGATGCCACTGGAATTCAGCCGGACCGTTATTACGCCTTTTCTAGTATGCAAGCTGGCATTACGTAGAAGGTGGCTTACCGCGATGGCAACCAGCTCCGGAATGGCGGGGACCATCACGTCTTCACTCGAGATAAACTCGATCGCCAAGGACTTTCCCTGCAGCAGTTGGCAGCGTTGCAGTTCCTGCTCAATCAGCGGACGCAAGGCTACACGGAATGGGTGAGCATTCTCCGGCACCCGCGCCAGCTCCAACAAGGCGCTCATCTGTTGGGAGATGTCCGCAGCGTTATGCCGAATACGCTCGGTCATGGTCAGCAGTTTGGGATAGTCCTTCAAACGCCGCGCCAAAACTTCTGCGGCGCCGAGCAAGATCGTCAGCGGATTGCGCAATTCATGACTGACGTCGGCTGTGAACCAACGCTCGCGCTGGAGGGCTCGGCTAAGTTGATTAGTACGATCCTCGATTGCACGGGCCAATACGCCGATCTCGTCGGCTGCATCGAGCCCGGGAAGCTTTTCCTCTCGCTGCTCATCCTGAACTGCAGAGGCCAGCTCGGTCAGGGGCAGAATCACCCGGCTTGCGCTGGCCCGTCCAACTAGTAGTGCCAATACGAGGCCGCCAAGAAACGCCAGGCTCAAGGCAATGTAGGTACGGTCTTCAATTGCTTCGAAGTCGCTTTGGTCATCCACTACGGCGTAGCGCTGGCCGTCCGCCTCGCCAATCAATACGTGCAACGTCCGACCACTCAGACGCAATTCATGCGTCCCAGGGCCCAATCCCTGCAATGTCTTAGGCAACTGCTGGCCGACGAAGAAACTCAGGTCGCTCGTCTGCAGCTGCGTTGTGCTGCTTAAGCCTGAAGTCCAGAGTTCGGATACACGAACCAGACGCTTATCGATCAGTTGCTTCTCGATCTCCTCGATCACGAAGAAAGCCGAGCCGGCGAACACTCCACCGATGATCGCCGCTAACAGCACAAAGGCGGCGACCATGCGGCCACGTATCGAATTATGGTTCTTCATCGGCTGCCACCAAGCAACGACCCGTTATGGTTGTGTTGGAAATTTTAGGCTGGGCGGCGGAGACACTGAGTGGCGAGCATGCGCCAAGCGACGCAGAGCTACCCCCGCAGGATCAACGGTCGCTGGCGAGACCGCTTGCTTCGATTGCTCCAGGTTCCCTGCGTCCGAAGGTCCATCGACAGTCGCAGGGATGGCTGGGGTCTGCGGGATCGTCCAGCTACCGACTCGTTCAACCCACCTGGAATATCCGCATCATCTCGTGGTCCTCATGCGAGAGGATGTGGCAGTGCCATACATATTGTCCCGACTTGTTGAAGTGGGCTTTTATCCTGACCATCTGGCCCGTGGGATTGCCGGACTCGGGCTCCGGGTTTCCCGGCAACGCCATGACCATGTCCCTGGGGGCCGCCTCGAAGTACTCCGTTCCGACGGGCGCGGGGGAGAAATTCCCGACGAAGGAAATTTCTGGGGCCTCGCCGGTCATGCCGTCGTGCTGATGGGTCATCTGCGAACCTGTGACCTGGTACTCGAATACCTGGCGGTCGAGGATCTCGAAGTTCACCAGATGCAGGTGGACCGGGTGGGCGTCGGCGGTGAAGTTGTAAATCTCCCATATCTCCGTGGTGTCGACGCCGGGCGTCTCGGTGGTCGGCTGGAACCACGCGTAAGCGGTGGCGACGTTTGTGGTGTTGAGGTTGCCATCCTTGACAGTGCCCAGCAGAGGCTGGAGTCGCCCGAATTGATCCATGCCCTCGAAGAGCGCGACCCTGCGGGTCGAGGCATCGCCGGATACGCCCGCATAGCTGGGAAGGCTTTCGGGGCTGAAGTTGTCGGGCACGGCGGACTTCGGCTTGACCACATCGAAGGCCATGATGCGGTCGGTTTGGCGATCGTCGAACAGGTCTTCCGGGGCAAGGTCTTCACCGAAAGCACCGCCAAACGGCGTATCACCCCCGAGGTTTTTCATGATGACGCGGCTACCGGCGGGGACTTGAGAGAAGTCGATGACGACGTCGTAGCGTCCGCCTGGCTCGAATACCAGGGTGTCAGTCTGGCGCGGCGTGCCAAGTCCCTGGTCGCTGCCGATGACCCAGAAGGGCAGCGGTGCGCCAGCGCTCGAGTGCTTGGGATCCGTGACGAGCGGAGCGACGGCCACGAACTGGAGCACCATGAACCGCGAGTCGCAGGCATTCACCAGGCGCACGCGATAGTGACGCGGCTCGACATTGGCCTTGGGCCAGATCTTGCCGTTGACGACGATGTGATCGCCGAAGAACTCGGCCAGCGCGGTCGGGCCACCGTTGGGGAAGAGGTCGGGAGGAAGGATCGCGCCTTCGCCGGTGATGAAGTCGGCGTAGGCGGGATCGCCAGGAAAGGCCGGATAGAACAACGCGCCCTTCTCGGTGAACATCCGGTCCTGGATGAGATAGGCCAGCTCGTAAGGATAGGCGGGTAAGTTCAGTGGGTTGCCCGCCAGCCCGGTATCGAACTCGTCGCGGACGAAGTACTGACCTGCGAGGCCGGCATAGACGTTGAGCCGGGTAATGCCCAGGGCGTGGTCGTGATACCAGAGGTGGTTGGCTGGCACACCGTTGTTGTAGCGGAAGCGGTCCGTGAAGCCGCCATCAACGAAGTCCCACTGAGGCCCCCTGACCTTGGCATAGGGGCTGTAGAAGAACTCGGGATTTCCGTCGAACTGGAAATCGCTGTTCCCGCCATGGAGGTGAGTGCTGATCGGTACCCCATTCTCCCTGATGCTGAAATTCCGGTAGTCCACGCCGTTGGCCGAGTGCTCACCGTGCAGCGAGTAGCACCAGTGCAAGTTGGTGTCGAGGGGAAGGAGGTGCTGCCTGCTCAACAGTTCGTTCCGCCAGCGCACGATGGTTTCGTCGGCTCCGCCGGCCGAACTGCTGACAACCTGGATGGTCTGGCCCGGCCAGCTCACGGTCTTGTTGCCGTAGCCCCAGACTCGGGTCCACAGCCTCTTCTGGTTCTTCGGGTTGATAAGCCCTGTCTGTTGCTCGGTTTCACTCAGGCGAATGTTGAAATTCGGGAGTTTGCTTGGATGGCCGTCGCTGTTGAGGTCCTTGAACAGGAAAGCCGGGTCCAGCGCGTTGGGTGCAAGCTCGACGAACTTCGGCTGCAGTGCCGGATCACTCAATGAACCGACATTCGAAAGGAGCGCGACCGCCTGGGCCTGGCGTAGAAAGGGATGGCTGGGAAGCAGGTAGGCGCCTGCGGCGAACGCACTGTACTGCAGGAGCTGGCGTCTCGTGAACATGTCGAATTCCCCCATGCAAGGGACGAGAGACTGGTAGGGCCCTTATCCGCAATCAGCTGGAGGAAGGGTTGATCTCTTGTGCGACCTGCACGGATGGTTCGAATTGATCTAAATCAATCGTCGAAGTTGCAGGATGCAATTGCGCGCATGAGCGGTGCTGCTAGGGGAACGACCGGTATCGGGAGACAGATATGTGCAGCGGCAGGGGGAGGCAGGCCAATACGGTGACTCGGACCTGATGGGAGCGGAGTAGCGAGTGCGGCAAGCCCTTGAGTGACGAACGCCAGACTGTTCAGCAGTTCGCTAAGTGGTATGTCAGTCAACTCGACCGGGGCGCTGTGACTGCAGGACCGTCCCAGTCAAGCGGCCGTTCCGAACCCCTTGTTTGATATGGATCAGTACAAGCAATGTTTTACGCGGCAACTTGAAAACGAACGCTTCAGCGCCAAGGCAACTCCAAGGCTCGGATAGCAACCACTTTCTACCGGTCAGGTCGCTGTTCACTTGAGCGACTAAACGGTAATTGGAGTTTCCAGCTGCCCTGTCCGGTTACGCCCTCACGGCGCGTCCGGGAAGTCCATCACTATTCGGAGATCGCCATGAATACGCATTCCAAGTCGCTGATCGCTGCGCTTCTTATCTGCACCCCACTGATCGTCCTGGCCGCTGAAGAGCCCGCCCCGCAGCAACCGCCTGGTGCACCTGCGCAAGCTGATAGTCCGTCACTGCCCATGCACGATCAGGCCATGGCCGACCAGATGCGAAAAATGCAGGCTGCCCACGACAAGATCGCCATTGCCAAAACCCCGGCCGAACGCCAGGTGGCCATGCAGGAAGGCATGGTGGCGATGAAAGAGGGCATGGCCATGATGCAGATGAACTGCAAAGGCAAGGGCATGCACATGGGTATGAACGGGAATAATGATGCGGGTATGGGAATGATGGACATGATGATGAAGATGATGGATCAGCAGTCGCACATGATGAAAATGCCGATGGGCCAGTGACGCAGGACTTGCAGGGCTCGAAACGCTCCGTGGGTTAGCCTCGGTCGGCGAGGCGCCCACTGGCAAGAGCGTAGGGAGGGGAGATGGGTACATTCAGGATGGAAAACCCCGAAGTACTGCGATCCCAGTTGGAAGATGGGCGGCAGCAATATGCGGCCAGTCTGGGCGAACTGGGCGAGGTGCGCTGGCAACAACTCGATGCGCAGGATAAGTGCGAGCGGGTCTGCGACTCCTACCTCGCCTGGGGCTTCCCGCTGGAAGCGGGTAGCCAGAGTCCCTGCCCCCCAAGTCGGCGAGTGCAGCACCTTTGGTTGCACAACTCCGGTAGCGACGTCAAAGCTCGATTTGATAGCGATGGGTGCGTCGGCCGCGTTCGCAGCAGTGAGCCAGAAGCGCGTGGCGTGGGCGCGCGACAGCTGTTGCGTCGGATCACCAGGCCATGAAAATCCCGGCACCCCGGACGCTGTGGCTATCCGGCTCCCAGTCGGATGGCGAAGGCGCGCGAGTATTCGATTTTGTCATCGAACAGCCAATGGATTGCGACCGGGATGTCATTCCCGGGCAATTTTTCATGCTCAGTGTTCCCGGGCTGGGGGAAGCGCCATTCAGTTACCTCGATTTGCCTGACGTGGCAGGCAATTTTCAAGCGCTGATTCATCGTCGCGGAATTCTGACGTCGGCACTTTTTGCGCAGGCGCCCGGGGCGATACTGGGTTATCGCGGGCCCTATGGGAAAGGCTGGCCACTGCTTATCGGCCGACACAAAGTGCTGGCCGTCGCCGCCGATTGTGGGCTCATTCACCTGACCACGTTCATCAAAGAGGCCCGTGACTGGCATCTTCCAGTCAATCTGAACCTGCTGCATGTCACCGACGGTCACCAATCCCGGACCCTGAGTGCTGCACAGGAAGGCTGGAAAGAGTACTTCCAGGTAATGGCAACCTCTGGCGAAGACGTATCGGCATTGCGGCTTCATGGGGCGCCGCTTCTGCAAATGGGGCGAGTGCTCGACAGCGAACGGCCAGACACGGTGCTTTGCTCCGGCCCCGAAGCGTTCATGCGAACACTGGCGCGAATGTGCACGACCAAGGGAATCCAACCAAACAATATCTGGCTGTTTGTCGAGCGTCGCATGCCATGCGGGATTGGCCTGTGCGGACACTGCCATTTCGGCACGTCCCACGTTTGCGTGGATGGCCCGGTCTACCGTTACGACCATTATCGACACCAGATTGAAATCTGCGAGCCACATGCATCCTCGTGGGGGTACTGGTACTCCTGAAGTGCATCCAGTGGCTGGAGCATCCGGTGGCGACGGCCAAAATCACACCACTGGAATGGCGGCTGCTGCGCGCTCGATGCCACTGCACCGGCTCAGCACGGGAGAGCTTCGGCTTCCACGCAAAGTGGCCTCAGTTGTGGATCTGTCGCGAACTGATGCAGGGAGCACTGCCCTGAGCGAACATATCGTTTCAGTCGCCGAGTACGCCCGCCTGTGGCTTGAGTCGGCGATCACTGCCGTCGCTAGAGGTGGCCTGCGTTGGGGGGTTGGTTCTGCTGGCACAGTGCCTGGATATCAAGCAGGCGCAGTTCGCGGCCGGAGGTATCAATCAGGTTCAGGTCACGAAAGCGGGTAAACAGGCGACTGACCGTCTCTGTGGTCATGCCCAGGTAGTTGCCGATTTCGCTGCGGCTCATGGGCAGGACGAAGTTCGATGCAGATAGCCCGCGTTTACTGTAACGGGCCGAGAGATTGAGCAGGAAGGCCGCCAGGCGCTGCTCTGCGCTTTCCCGCGTGTGGCACTGGCGTTCATGATCGGCCTGGATCTCCCGGCTCATGCTGTGAAGCAGCTGTTTGCGCAGCCCTGGAATCAGGCCGGACAGCTCTTCGAGCTGATGCAATGGAATGGCACACACCATCGAGGTGTCCAGGGCAACAGAATAACTGGGGTAACTGTCCTCACCGATGGCGTCGAGGCCAATCAGCTCGCCCGGTAAATGGAAGCCGGTGATCTGATCGACACCGTCCGGACTTAGCAGGTAAGTCTTGATCGCGCCGGAGCGCAAGGCGTACAGGTTCTGTACCGGGTCGCCTGCGCGAATCAAGTACTCGTGCTTACGTAGCGGTCGGCTGCGCTTGATAATTCCCTCAAGGCGGCTGATTTCCGCCTCGTGAAGGCTGTCCGGAAGGCACAAGTGGCTTAGCGAGCAATCATGGCAGGTAACGTGCGCTGGCCGCGGCGATGACACGGGCCTGCTGAGCGGATTGTCTGCCATCGGATATACCTTTCTGGTGCCAGACAATTAAGTCTAGGAGAGCGATTTCCTGTGGGATCGGCAGCTCGTCGGAATAGTTACATGTGGGCCGATGCAAGCATTTGCTCGCAGTAACGCCCTGTCAGCTTTGGTTTTTTCTGAATGATTGGCGCCTTCGTAAGCTTCGTCGCCAAAGGTTGTCGATGGGGACCTGCCGACGCCGACAAAATTGACGGACATCAATTCGCTCGTTCTTCCCTGTCGCAGGATGCACTTAGCCTTGGGTCTCGAGATGGCTGTAGACCAAGCAGGGAATCCAAACCAGATGAAGTATCGGTCAGGCGGAGGTGGGCCATGAGCCAAATGCGAAGAATTCTGCTGGTCGGCCATGCAGAGCAACGTCAATCCGCGGCGTTCCAGAGAGCGGTATCGCTCGCGATGGCTAGCGGTGCTGCGCTCCATATTTCGGTTCTGGTCGAGCCCTTCATGACCTTTCCATTATTGGCAATTGAACTCAGGGAGCAGATACGCCAAAGCGTGCTCAACGAGCAGCGTCGACGCTGGGGAAAGGAAATCGAAATCCTCAGAGATAAAGGCATCCACGCCACTTGCTCTGTGGTCTGGGCCGAGAACCTGCATGAGGAGATCATTCGCCACGTGCAAGAGATCCAGCCGGATATGCTGGTGAAGGACATTCAACGCGAGCCAGTGCTCAAACGTGCATTCGTAACGCCTCTGGACTGGCACCTGTTGCGCGAATGCCCTGTGCCGCTCCATCTGGTGAATGACGCCCGCCATCCGAGGCTACAGGTGGTCGTGGCAGCGGTCGACCCGACCGATCCCGAGGCCCAGTACTCCGGCCTCAACGATCAGATCATCACGGCCGGCGCCGGCCTGGCCACGCAATGCGGCGCCGAGTTCCAACTGCTGTATGTGTACAACAACATTCCGGCCTACATGACAGGTTCCGGCGAAACGGTTGCTGGCTGGGCGGACGTTGTCGAGGAGTTGCGTAGCGCGTTGCATCAGTCCTTCGTCGACCTGGCCGAACGGCATGGCGTCCCAGCGGAGCGACGTCACTTCATAGTTGGTCAACCGGTCACGGGAATCACCAAGTTCGCAGAAGAAACACAAGCCGATGTCGTGGTCATGGGGCGCATTCACCGAAAGGTCCTGGACAAGTTTATCGGCAGCACGACCGAAACCGTCCTCTATCGGCTTTCCGGGAGCGTCCTGGCCATCCGGCCCAAAGACAGCGACGCAGAAACCTGATTCGGGAATGCCGAGGCTTTCCCTGGCTGTAATGACTACAAGACAGTTCAGAGTGCGTCCCATCCCGAGAAGGAAGTCCGCACCAATTGAATATGAAGATGGAAACCACGAGGAGCCCAGCATTATGGCAATTTCAAACAAAAGTGCTTCCGCGCCCGATGACAAGCCAAATGAGATAAAGCGCTCTTCAACTGGTCGCTGGTTCAAAGCCCTGGCCGAACGCCTGAATCTGCTCTTCTTCCAACTGATTCGCACGCCTGACACGTCGGGCTCTGCGGCACTGGAAACCCAATCCGGCCGAAAAGCTACGAAGAAGCGCAGATCGATTTAGAACCAGCAACCAGGGACGTTTCGAAGGCAGCCAGATGAAATTCTCCGGTTCGATGCATATCCCAATTCACGACCGTCTGGCCGCTGGCCAGGCGCTCGTGCCAATGTTGATCCCATACAGGCATCGATCTGACGCCATTGTTCTCGCCCTTCCACGTGGCGGCGTTCCGGTGGCCTACGAGATCGCGACAGCCTTGGAATTGCGCCTGGATCTAATGCCGGTGCGCAAGCTGGGACTTCCTTTCCATGACGAACTGGCCATGGGTGCCATCGCCAGCGGAGGTGTGCGCGTTCTCAATCGTGATGTGGTGAAGATACACGGCGTAGATGAAGCCACGTTGGATGAAGTTGCGCAGCGAGAGCTACAAGAGTTGCAACGTCGGGAGCGGATCTATCGCGGCGATCATCCCTTGCCGGACCTGCGTAACCAGCAGGTGATTCTGGTGGATGACGGGCTGGCTACTGGCGCCACCATGCGGGCGGCTGTACGAGCAGTGCGCAGCCAAGGGGCGGCACGAATTGTCATCGCCGTACCCGTGGCGCCAAACGACACGATTGCCGAATTGCGAAACGAGGTGGACGAAGTGGTCTGCCCCTTCACGCCCGACTGGTTCACGGCGATTGGTCGCTGGTATGTGGATTTCGCGCAGATCACGGATCGAGAGGTGATCGATCTGCTGCAACGCGCGTGGCAACGCAAGCAGCAAGGGTCAACTGAGCCCTGGGAGGTGACCGAGGCTCCGACCTCAACATCTGGTCATTGACCCGCCGGATGTGCAGCTAGTCGGAGACTTCCTGCTACCGACGCGAGCAAAGGATCTTGTGGTGTTCGTGCATGACCTGTCTGTGCTCGGGCAAAACGCGTTGGCTAGCGAACTACAACTGGAAGTTATTCCCGCGGCTACGCACCTGTTCGAGGCGCACCTGAGTGAACCGATGCAATGGGGCGCCCAGTGCCGGACGTGTGCGCTGAAGCCGCAGGACTGCTAAACCCTTTGATCATGATCCATCGACTTTTGGGCCACGCCCGAGGGGAGAACTCGATGCGACTGACATTCCTGGGAGCTGCCGGCACCGTGACTGGCAGCAAATACCTCGTCGAGGACGAGCATAGGCGTGTGCTGATCGATTGCGGATTGTTTCAGGGGTACAAGCAACTGCGCCTGCGCAACTGGGACCCGTTCCCAGTGTCGTTCGAAGACCTGGGCGCAATTGTTCTCACCCACGCTCATCTCGACCACAGCGGTTACTTGCCGGTACTGGTGCGGGAGGGGTATCGGGGACCTGTTTATGCGACGCCAGCCACGTGCGAGCTCGCTCGTATCCTGCTCCTGGACAGCGGCCGGCTCCAGGAGGAGGAGGCCGAATACGCCAACCGGCGGGGCTATTCCAAACACCATCCGGCGAAACCGCTCTATACCGAGGCGGATGCCGAGCGCGCAATCAAGTTGTTTCACCCCATAGAACTGCACCATCCGCAGAGCATCATGCCCGGAATGCGCTTGTTGCTGCGTTCTGCCGGACACATTCTGGGAGCGGCGACCGTGGAGCTGGAGGTCGACGGCGTCAAGCTGGTGTGTTCCGGCGATCTGGGACGGTTGCATGACCCGCTCATGCCGGCACCTGAAACCATCGACCAGACTGACTACCTGCTCGTGGAGTCGACCTATGGTGATCGCAAGCACCCGCCAGAGTCTGTCGAGACGCGACTGGCAGATGTCATCAATCGAACCGCGATGCGCCAAGGAATCACGCTGGTCCCGTCCTTTGCAGTGGGTCGAGCACAGCTGCTGATGTACCACCTGTATAGGCTCAAGGAGCAGAAGCTCATCCCTGATTTGCCGATCTATCTCAACAGCCCAATGGCGACCGATGCCACCACGCTCTACCACCGATTCCGCAGCGAGCACCGGCTGACCGCTAGGGAGTGCGAGGAAACCTGCAAGGTGGCTCAAACCGTGCGGTCTGTGGAAGACTCCAAGGCGCTGGACGAATTGCGCAAGCCTGCGGTGATCATTGCCGCGAGCGGTATGGCGACCGGTGGGCGTGTGCTGTATCACCTCAAGTCCCTGGCACCCAATCCGCGTAACACTTTGCTGTTCTCAGGGTTCCAGGCCGGTGGCACGCGGGGCTCGCTGATTATCAGTGGTGCCGAGACCGTGCGCATACATGGTCAGGAGGTACCGATTCGGGCCGAAGTCGTGCAAATGGAAAATCTCTCCGCGCATGCTGACGCGGACGAAATCATGCAGTGGCTACGGGGATTCAAAGTTCCGCCCAAGCACACCTATGTGGTGCATGGTGAGCCCATGGCGGCAGACGTTTTACGACGACGGATCAGCGTTGAGCTGGGCTGGTCGGTCTCGGTGCCGGAACATCGGGACCAGGTAGTGCTCAAGAAAGAGTGAGGACCGGGGCTTGCGCCACCTGCATGGCCATCGATACGAGTCTTGCGTGGTATAGACATGCAGTAGTGTAAAGGCGGGAGTGGGCGTCTTTTTGCCAAGGGGAGGGCGCCAGGATCGGCCGCATGTGGGTACCTGACCGGTTTGCTCGCCAGGCTGAGCTTTCAAGACAAACAACAAACCTGGAGCAGCATGTGGAGCCGAGTGTGTAGGACCACCTATCCTCGGTCTATTCGTTCCTGGAGAACGAGGGCCAATCCGTGCAATTTATCAAGAAGCCTATACACGCTGACCCAAGGTATCTCCAGCCAGAAACCCTGCGGGATGATAGATCGCTTAATTGGATTTCCAGTATTTCTGCATTTCAATAAACAGGAAAGATGCTGTCCAAGTAATAAGAACAAGGCCAGTTAGCGCCTCAAGACCTGTCAGGTACCTCAGACTTCCAACAGGTTCGATGTCACCGAATCCTATGGTTGTGAATGTCGTGAACGAGAAATAAACACAATCCAGAAGGCTGCCGTCGAAACGCCCTGTCAAGGTGCCCCAGCCCTCGGCCCGAATCATCAGGAAATAGGAAATTGCGAATATCCATACTTCGACGGCATGCGCAACGAGGGCTCCTAGTACTCCAAATATTATCCTTGACCTATGCCATATCTTGAGTTTTGGCATGAGAAGATTCAGGCGGAGAAGGAACTCGTAATGAATTATCACAGCCATCAATACCACTAGAATATTAACCAATATTGCCAAGGTCATTATTGTTTACCGGCCACCAAGTTTGATGGCTTCTGATGACGTCTGGGGCCGGACGTCCGGCTAGCAAAAACATCAGCAGGTCAAGCCACTTCGCCATTGAAAATAACATTGCGAGGTATGGTCTGTCCCAGAACTGCTGAACTGGAAGTTAAGCGCTATTGCTCGAATAGCGCAGCTCAAATTCCAACGGGCTTAGATATCCCTGCGTCGAGTGGCGACATCGCCCAACCGACGACGGCGCGTGAATTGAGATTGAGGACGACGGCTGTAAACAACCAGCCTTGCACAGCCTGCACGTAGGCCATGTCAGAAATCCAGTGCCGATTGGCGCGATCCGAGACGAACTGGCGCTCAAAGTGATTCTGGGCAATGGGTAGATCGTGACGACTGCTGGATACCAGTCGCCAGCCTCGTTCGCGATCCCAAAGACTGAGAGTCTGACCATGAACAAGGCCGAGCCGGTAAAGGGCTTCGGCCCAGGCTCTTCATCCGCAACGCATCAGCAACGCCTGAATTAATTCTCCGATTTCCGA
Organism: Pseudomonas sp. DY-1; assembly: GCF_003626975.1. Taxonomy (NCBI): domain Bacteria; kingdom Pseudomonadati; phylum Pseudomonadota; class Gammaproteobacteria; order Pseudomonadales; family Pseudomonadaceae; genus Pseudomonas; species Pseudomonas sp. DY-1. Next base: position 1,291,609 of record NZ_CP032616.1, read on the forward strand.
CGCGCTTTGGAGTTGCGCGTCTGGTCACGTGGAACGTGCAGGTACGACATGACGCTTTCGGTAAGCTCAGCTGCCAACTTCACCGCTTCTTTGTTACGTGTCATCACGGCGGAGACCAGGCTTTCGATTACGGCCAGCGCGGCCGCGTTCGAGCTGATCAGGACGGGGTGCTCGGCGGGCGCGAACAGCACATGCTCGGCGAGTTGCACCAGTGGGGAGGCCGGAGAGTCGGTGATGGCCAACACGCCGGCTCCACGTTCGTTGGCGAAGCGCGCGAGTTGGATGGTATCGAGGGAGTAACGGGGAAGAGAGATCGCCAACAACACATCGTGCTGAGTGATGGCCGCCAGTCTGTAGGCGGCATTCTCGTTGCCGCCCTCCATGCTAATGGCTGTCGCATCGGGGCAATAGGGCATCAGGTTGGCCGCTGCAATACCGGCCATGTAAGCACTGTTGCCAAAACCCAGGATAAAGATGCGGCGGGCCTTGCTGAGTCGCTCGACGAAGGCGTCGAACGCCGCCGGGCTGTTGCTGCTGACGGCCGCACGTAGGTTGCCCTCCGCAGCCTGCATTTGCTCATGCAGGCCGAAGGAACCGTCTGGGCGCTGGGCCATTTCCTGGCGCAGCTTGTCCACCGGCGAAACCAGGTCTTGCAGTGTGCTGACCAGGGCTGTTTTGAGTGCGCTGTAGCCACTGAGCTTCAAGGCGCGAGCCAGCCGATTGACTGCTGCGGCCGAAGTCGACGTCTCCTGTGCGAGCTCTTCAATGGTAAGTGTCGCGGCCTTGAGCGGATGTCGCAGGATGAAGTCAGCGACCTTTCGCAACGAGGGCGGTAAATCGGGGGAGGCCGATGCCAGCTTGCGCATGACAGGTGAGGTATAGACAGACAGGTCTCGCGGCGCTCGGGTCATGACGTTGAGAGGGTCCTTATGGCCAGGAGCGCCAGTTTATGTGATCGCTGTGTGAGTGTGGAAACCGCTTTGACGCAATCGGCAGTGTCCACCGCGCTTCAACCAGAAGTCATGTAGCAGTGAGGTACCCGGGCTGAACGGGTACCCCGGGCCTGCATCTATTGACCGTAAATGTCGTAGCGGAAGTACTTGCTCTGGATTTCCTGATACTTGCCATTGGCGCGCAAGGTTGCGATTGCATTGCTGAATTTCTCGGCGGTAGCCGTATCTCCCTTGCGCACGGCGATGCCTGCGCCATTGCCGAAGTACTTGGGATCGTTGAAATCCGGACCGACCAATGCGAAACCCTTGCCGCTATCGGTCTTGAGGAAGCTCTCGCTGATGTTCACCACGTCCGCCAGGGTTGCGTCAATGCGGCCGGAGACCAGGTCAAGGAATGCCTCGTTCTGCGAGCCGTAACGCACCACCTCAATCCCGGCCGCAGCAAACTTGTCGCTGGCGTAGCGGTCGTAGGTCGATGCGCGCTGCACCCCGACGCGTTTGCCCTTTAAGTCCTTGAGTGGGTCACTTACATTCGCTCCCTCCTTCATCACCAACTTGCCAGGCGTGTGGTAGTACTTCTTGGTGAAATCGACCGACTTCAGGCGGTCTGGGGTGATCGACATCGACGACAGCACGGCATCGACCTTTCGAACCTTGAGAGAGGGAATCAGGCCATCGAAGGACTGCTCGATCCACTCGCATTTCACCTGCATCTCCGCACACAAGGCATTGCCAATGTCGTAATCGAAGCCGCTCAAACGTCCGTCCTCGGTCTTGTAGGCGAAGGGTGGGTACGCGGCTTCGATCCCTATCCGCAGGGAGTCCTGTGCCTGGGAGAGCGTGGCGCAAGCAGAAAGCGCCAAGGCGCCAAGTAGAGCGATCTTGTTCAATTTATTACTCCAGTTCATGTGGTGGTGACCTGGACGGAATCCCTTGTATGCCGGCCAGGAAGTGTTTGCGCGGCGTCCAGTTTTTCCGTCACAGAGATGCTGACGACAGGTCATGAGTGCAACGTGACGCTTCATCAAAGCTACTTGCTGATATTTTGTGTGTCAATTTTGCCGGAGGGTGATTGATCTTTTCTCATCCCTGGCGTGCACGCTGGGATGGCGCTATGCCTCGTCAAAGGTGGCAATACCGGAAGCATGTCGCTCAGCGCATTGACACAGATAATTTCATATGAGTGTTTACACGAAATTGAATGCGTCATAGAGTTTTCGGCGGGATGTGCTCCCAGGGTATCCATCAGAACAAGAGCAAGAAGAGATGAGAATGCGGACCAAACCTGGCGCCTTGATTGCTGCGCTTCTGTTAGCTGGACATTGCGCGTCGCCCCTTGCCGAGGGCCACTTGATAGCTGTGGGGGGCATGCTCAGGGCGAGCAACGTTCAGGTTTACGAGAAGTTCATCGAGCTGGCGGGGGCTCGCGACCAATCTCGGATTGTCATTTTTCCCACCGCCAGCGGCAGCTTGAGCTCAAGTAAGCGCTTTCAAAGCGAGTTGCAGGCGCTTGGCGTGCCAATCGAACGAATCAGCATCATCGGCATCGACAAGCAGAACTACCAGAGCACGATGAATGATCCGGCAGTGCTCGAGCCACTTTCGAAAGCCACTGCCGTCTGGTTCGTTGGCGGTGATCAGGCTCGAATCGCTAGGGCGTTGTACAACAGCGATGGCAGTGAATCGAAGACACTTCAGGCAGTGAGAGCCGTTTTCGACAGGGGAGGTGTGGTGGCTGGCACCAGTGCAGGCGCAAGTGTCCTGGGCGAGACCATGCCGACTGCTTATGGCGTTGTAATGGATACTCTGGATTTTGGCGTCGCGGAGCAGGCCGACCAGCGTGGCACCGCGTTACTGAAGGGTGCAGGGCTGTTCAAGTCCGGGATCATTGACCAGCACTTTGACCAGATTGAAGAGACCAGTTCCGGTCGTGCAGCACGCATGGCCAGCTACCTGATTGGCCAGAAGGTCACTCGAGGCTTTGGCATAGACACCAACACCGCTGTCTGGGTGCAGCCAGGTGGCCGATTGCAAGTGATCGGAGAAGGTTACTTGACGGTCATGGACGCCAGTCAGGCGCGCAAACAGTTCGGGATATACGGCACTCGTCTTTCTGGCGTGCAGTTGGCGATGCTGGGAGCCGGGGACAGCTACGACACCCGCAGCGGCAAAGTGATGCCGGCCGAAGGCAAATCGGAAATCGCAGCTGGCCAGGAGTACCTGAACGGCAATCAGCTCATTACTGACCTTTCCGCAGTTTCCGCCATCTCCCGCGCGGTGCTTTACGGGCTCGCGGATAACACCGCAACCCATCAGTTCGGGCTGATGACTCGCTATAACCCATCAGGTGGTTATCACTACGGCTATCGATTCAAATTCAGTGAAGGGGAAGGCTTCAAGGCACACAGCCGCATCCAGGACTCTTTGACCAGTTACACGGTACAGAATGTTGGTTTGGAGATCGAACCGGTAGATGCCAACCTTCGCGACCCGGCCTACAGCAGCCCGCGGGATGCAACGGCGAGTCGCTGGCCGAACGCAGTTCGTGCCGTCAACTTCCGTGGTCTGATGGTCAGCAACTCCGAGAATCGCTTTGAACCCAAGCGAGCCATGTCGCGCTTCGAGCTGGCCAATGCCTTGCAGATGACGCTGGCAGCGGAGCCGGCGCTGGAGAAGCTGCCAACATTTGAAGATGTGCCTTATGGCCATCCTTTGCGAGAGCCCATCGAGGTTGCCGTTTCCAATGGCTGGATGGCCGCCGACAAGCGTTTTGACGGTGAACGCGAAGTGACGCGTGCCGAGTGGGCCGTAGCCTGCAAGGCGCTGGTTGAAGGGTTCTCCAAGTCCCGCCTGCAGCAACGCGCCGATTTGAAGGACCTGGGCGGAATCGAACCTGATGCAGCAGAGGCTGCCTCGTTGCTGGTCGGTGAAGGCTGGATGACATCCAGCAACGGCTTGCTTCAGCCGCAGAAGCCTGTGTCTCGAGAAGAGGTTGCGCTCACCCTTGCCCGCCTGATCGGTCTCGAACAGGTTCTCTAACCCCCAAACTCATTAATCACCTCACCCTGCAGCGGCAGGGTGAGGCAAGTGTCATGCGCCTTTTGGAAAGTGAGTGGAGATCATGGCCATGCAACTGACGCCCCTCGAACTGTTTGCCCTGGACAAGCTTTTGGACGATCAAGAGTCGGTCGTGCTCGCGCTCCAATGTGCCCGGGTCAAGGTCCTGGAACGGGTTGAAACACCGGACGGCTTCTACTCCGTGATCGAGTTGGAGCAGCCACCGAGCGGCTTTGGTCGATTGGTAGAGCGGGAGTGGCGATTCCGCATCAGAAACAAGAGCGCCGGCGGCTACTTCGTTTGCTGGCCCGATGGCGAATCCAATCTGTGTCTGGAGGCCGTTCTCGGCAAGGGAATGCCGGTGGCGATGCTTACGCCGGAGCTTCTGGTCTAGAGCGCCGTGCATGCAGCTCAACGCTCGAATCCCAATGCCACCGTAGCCTGGGCTTCAGCCACGATAAGATCCTTGCGAGCGGTCCTTTCAATGGGCACGGCAATGTCTGGTGGTCCACGAGCTGAAAATCTATTGATTGTGAAGCCGGATAGTGAAATTAGTTGTACAAATCACTTTTATGTACAACTATTTCGACGTGTCGTAATTTCTGGCAGGGGAGTCGCAAGGTGGCACTCGGCTGGCTGCTCAAACGCGGGGGTCACAAGGTCAGTTCCCTGGCCTTGGTGCTTTTGCTGGACGCGACAGCGGTGCTGGCGGACTGGCGTGAAGACCTGCCTGGTGCGCGCGCTGTCGGCACGGGCCAGTTCAAGTGGTTCGGCTTTTCAATCTACGAAGCGAGACTCTGGAGCCCAAGCGCCAGGCCAACGCTGGACAACTCCTTCGCCCTGGAACTGACCTACCGGCGTGAGATCAAGCGTGGCGACCTGGTGGAGGTCAGTCTGGAAGAAATGCGCAGGTTAGGTGATGGAAGGTTCCATGAGGATCGCTTGGCGCATTGGGCGCGCGAAATGCACGAAGCCTTTGTCGATGTAGCCCCCGGCCAAAGCATCACGGGCCTGTACTTGCCGGGCCGGGGATGCCGCTTCTATGTGGATGGGCAATTGAGACGAGAGGTGGCCGATCCGGATTTCGCCCGTGCTTTTTTTGCAATCTGGCTGGACCCGCGCACTCGCAATCCCGAACTGCGACGCCAACTGCTGGGGCTTGAGGTCGCCGCCGAATGAGTCTCTTGCTCGATGCATGGCGAAGGCATTCCCGTCTGATTCCGCCGATGGACGTGCCGACGTTCGAGTTGAGCGTCGACGACTGGATGTACCTCGTTGACAAGGTCACCCCGATCAACCGCTCAAACGTATGCAGGCTCGGGATGGAACTGGGCCGAGTGACCTTGTTGCTCTGCCGACAGCCAGGCGGGCAGGGGGGATGAGAGATGCTCAGTCTTCAGTCGATGGATGATGGTTACCGGGCCCTCGTCATTGGTTCGAGCGGGGCACTCGGGACTGCCTTCTGTGAGCTGCTGCGAGACGACCCACGATGCAGCGCGGTCCACCAACTGGGGCGCGCAAGCACGCCCAAGCTCGATCTGGAAGACCCACCGAGTATCGCACGAGCTGCCGCCGAGCTTTCAGAAGAGGGACCGTACCAGTTGATCCTGCATTCAGCCGGCCTGCTGCACCGTCCGGGCTTGCGGCCGGAAAAATCCCTGGCCGCTCTTGAGGCCGACGCGTTGCAGGCCGTGTTCCAGGTCAATGCGCTCGGACCGGCGCTGGTGCTGCGCCACTTCCTGCCGTTGCTGCATGCGCGGGGAAAGATGGCGCTGCTTTCGGCGAAGGTGGGGAGCATCGGCGACAATCGCCTGGGCGGCTGGTACGCCTACCGTGCGTCAAAGGCTGCATTGAACATGCTGGTGAAGACTGCCGCCATCGAGTTGGTCCGCATCCAGCCCCAGGCGTGCCTGTTCAGTCTTCATCCGGGTACGGTGATTTCCAGACTGTCCGAGCCCTTTCGAGGCGCGGCGCTGGCACGCCCGGCGCAACAGGCGGCAGCTGATCTGCTCAGCCTTATCGACCGCCTTGGACCTGCCGAGAGCGGCGGGTTCTATGCCTACGACGGCGAGCGTCTGCCTTGGTAACCGTGGAAGACGCATGAATCTTAAAGCGCTAGAGGGGTGTGATGGCCGCCGGCTGAGACCTGGTCCTGCAGCAGGCGATCTGCGCATGCCGCTGTCTGCTCGCCGTATAGGCCTCGTGCTTGGTGACCAGCTGTCATTCGACCTGAGCCTGTTCGACGCCCTGGATCCCCGGCAGGACGCAGTGCTGATGGCCGAGGTAGACACCGAAGCGCGTTACGTAGCTCACCATCCACAGAAGATCGCGCTGATCTTCAGCGCCATGCGGCACTTCGCCGAAACGCTGTTCCAGCGTGGTTGGCGGGTGATTTACGTACGTCTGGACGATGACGGCAACAGCGGCAGCCTGCCCGGGGAATTGCATCGTTGGATGGAGATTCTGGGGGCCAAGGAGGCACATGTCACCGAGTGCGGTGAGTGGCGCCTGGAGCAGGCGCTCAAAGACTGCCGAGTGCCTTTGACTTGGCACCCTGACCGCCGTTTCCTGTGCTCCCGAGAGGCGTTCGCGCGCTGGGCAGGAGACCGTGAGCACTTGCGGATGGAGCATTTCTACCGCGGGATGCGCAAACGCACCGGCCTACTGCTTGAGCCAGACGGCAGTCCGCTGGGAGGAGCCTGGAATCTCGATGCGGAGAATCGCAAGGCGCTGCCGCGTGGCCTCCGTGGCCCGATCCCCATGCGCTTCCAACCCGATGCCATCACCGGAGAAGTGCTGACGCTGGTCCGTGCAAGATTCAGCGACCATTACGGCAGTCTGGAGCCCTTCGACTACCCTGTGACCCACGCCGACGCACATGTTCTGTGGCAGCACTTTCTCGACTTCTCCCTGGCCGCCTTCGGCGATTACCAGGACGCCATGGCCACCGGCGAGCCCTTTCTGTTCCACGCGAGAATCAGCGCTGCGCTGAACATCGGCTTGCTCGATGTACGCCAACTGTGTGCGGATGTGGAAAGCGCCTACCGACGAAAGCAAGTGCCGCTGAATGCCGCCGAGGGGTTCATCCGCCAACTGATTGGCTGGCGCGAGTACGTGCGTGGCATCTATTGGCTGCGCATGCCCGAATACGCCGCACTCAACGCATTCGGCAATCACCGCCCATTGCCGGAGTTCTACTGGACTGGCGCCACTGAGATGCGCTGCATGGCCCAGACGATTGGCCAAACCCTTGATCTGGGTTACGCCCATCACATCCAGCGGCTCATGGTGACCGGCAACTTTGCGCTGCTCGCTGGCATAGCCCCCAAGGCCATCTGCGAGTGGTACCTGGCGGTCTACCTGGATGCCTTCGACTGGGTTGAGCTACCGAACACCTTGGGCATGGTGATGCACGCCGACAACGGGTACCTTGGCTCCAAGCCATATTGCGCCAGCGGCCGCTACATCCAGCGAATGTCAGACTACTGCAAGGAATGCCGCTATCGGGTTGATGAGGCAACGGGGCCGCAAGCTTGTCCATTTAATGCGCTGTATTGGCATTTCCTGATGCGTCATCGCGATTCCCTGGGGGGAAATCCACGGTTGGCCATGGTTTATCGCAATCTGCTGAACATGACTGAAGCGCGCCGTGAGGCAATCTGGTCGCGCGGCGAGGAACTGCTGGCGCGGTTGGACGCCGGAGACTCCCTGTGAAGAAGACTGAGCTTCCCAGCAAGGTATGCCCGGTCTGCGATCGCCCGTTCTTATGGCGCAAGCGTTGGCGGCGATGTTGGGATGAAGTCCGCTACTGCTCGGAGCGCTGCCGTCGTTTAGCGCGTCCCCGACAGGCGAAATGCCAGAGGCATCCAGATCACCCAGAGCGGCGCTAGCACCAGTACCGTGCCAGCTACGCCCATGGGTAGTGAAACCTCAGCCAATGGCGCGCCTGCGCAGTAGGCCAGCGGACCACCGATCCCTCCGAGGAGCATTCCTCGCCAGGCGGGCCGCGATGCCCAGGCCAGGCTGTGTCTTAGGCCGCAGGCAAAAACCAGCCAGAGCATGACGAGCCAGATCGGAAGAGGGGAGTGGCCGAAGTCGAATACACCCACTACGCCAAGCACCGTGTCCATCGCGCAGCCACCCAGGGCGACCCGCAACAATGCACCGGCCTCCAACTGGGGGTGGGGGCACAGCGCCAAGTGCAAGAGCAGCCCGACGGCGACCGCGAACAGCAACCAGGATGCCTGGGCGCCGAGCACGCAGCCCCACCAGCCCAGCTGCAGCCAAAGCGCGTTGCCCATCAGCCAGGCCCGGCCCATGGCTCGGCCTACAGTCGCTCCAGCAGGGGAGCGCTGCGAGAGGCCGGGCCTGCCCAGAGCAACTGGGCAACGCCAATGGCGCGTTCTTCGAAACCACCTTCGCAGTAGCACAGGTAGAACTCCCAGAGGCGCTGGAAGGCCTCGTCATAGCCGAGCTCCAGCAAGGCGTGGCGCGACTGCCGGAGGTTGTCGTGCCAGAGTCTCAGAGTACGTGCGTAATGCGCTCCGAAGTCTTCCATGTGCAACAGGTTGAGCTGAGTTTCGGCGCTGGCCGTCTGCAGCATGCTGGTTAGCGAGGGCAGGGCGCCGCCAGGGAAGATGTAGCGCTGGATGAAGTCCACCGAACGACGGGCCAGTTCGTAGCGCTGGTCACGAATGGTGATGGCTTGCAGCAGCATCAGTCCGTCGTCCTTGAGCAACTCGGCACAACGACGGAAGTATTCAGGTAGGTAGCGGTGGCCGACCGCTTCGATCATCTCGATGGATACCAGTTTGTCATAGCGCCCTTCGATATCGCGGTAGTCCTTGCGCAACACGCAGATACGCTGTTGCAGACCCTGAGCCTCGACGCGCCGCATGGTGTGTGCAAACTGCTCCTCCGACAAGGTGGTGGTGGTCACCCGGCAGCCATGATGGCTGGCCGCATATAGTGCCAGGCTGCCCCAGCCAGTTCCGATCTCCAGCAAGTGGTCGCCTGGGCGCAGGTCGAGCTTGCGGCAAATGCGCTCGAGCTTGTTCAACTGAGCCTTTTCCAGGCTCTGCTCGGGGCTTTCGAACATGGCCGAGGAGTACATCATGGTGGGATCGAGCAAGTGTTCGAACAGCGCGTTGCCCAGGTCATAGTGCGCCATGATGTTGCGGCGTGAACCACTTCGACTGTTGCGATTGAGCCAGTGCATTAGGCGCAGCAACGGCCGGCCCAGCCGCGCCAAGCCACTCTCCATGGCGTCGAGCACGGCCAGGTTGGCGACGAACAGGCGGGTTACTGCTGCTAGATCGGGGCTTCGCCAGTAACCCAGGATGTAAGCCTCGCCGGCGCCGATCGAGCCGTTGCTGGCAACCAGGCCCCAGACCGCCTCATCCAGGACCTCTATCTGGGCTTGCAGCGAACTGGTTGGATCGCCGAAACCCAATTGCCCACCGCGAAACTGTATACGCAGGTGGCCATGGCGCAGGCGGCGCAGTTGGGCGAGGACGGCCTGCTTGAAGAGGCTGCCTGCGAATGGGCGCAGGTTGCCGGCTTTGCTAGCGCTCAGAGTCGGATCGGACATGCGTTAAGTCCTCATTAGCGGATTGGCCGACGCTCAGGTGGCGATCACTCGCTTGATGATCGTGCAAGGGGGTGCCTTTGAGCAGTAGTTGCAGGGCCTGCCAGTAGATGGCGGTCAGGGTGCGCAGAGACATCCAGGGAAAGGCCAGCACATGGCGGCGCAGCCCCTTGGAGTCCAGTGCCTGGCGCTCCAAGTTGAGGCACGCCTCAAACAGTTTTTTCCCATCACGCCAGTTCTCCATGTGCACGCGAAGGTGCGGGCCCTCGACCAGGAAACGCATGCGGTAATCCATGTCTCGCGGCAGGAAGGGCGAGACGTGGAAGGCCTTGGCAACCCTGAACTCGTGCGCCCCTTCGGCGTGAACTGGCAGCACGTAGTGGTGGCGTTCGCGCCAGGGCGTATTGCGTACCTCGCAGACGATCACCGCCAGGTAGCCGATGTCGTCGTGGCAGAAGTAGAAGCTCACCGGATTGAACGACAGGCCCCAGTTGCGCGGCTGCGTCAGTAAATGGATGGCGCCCCGAGGGGCTTCGCCCAGCGCGTCGCGCAGCAATGCCCGCACAGCGTCCGCCAGTGAAAGGCCCGTGCTAGTCCAGGCTGGGAGGTAGTCGCACTCGCGCCAGCAGAGTGGCGCCAGTAGCCGCGGGCGCAGTAGGCGAGACATGCTTAGCACCTGCTCTTGCTCTGCAAGATCCAGGTAGAGCATGCCGATGGGATAGCGAAAGCTGTGCAGGTAGGGCGCGAAGCGCCGATGGCTGACCCAACCATGATAGAGGCCACTGTTCACAACATTTCACCGAAGTGGGCGGCGACCTTGAGTGCGCTTACGACGCCATCTTCGTGGAAGCCACTGCCCCAGTACGCGCCGCAGTAATAGCTGTGCTGATGACCTTGCAGGTTTTGCTGGCAGGCTTGAGCGGTAATCGCGGCCTGGGTGTACTGGGGGTGCGCATACTCGAAGCGTGCGAGCACCTGGGACGGGTCGACTGCCGCGCCCTGGTTCAAGCTGACACAGAAGGTCACCGGGGCGTCGAGGCCTTGCAGGATATTCATGTTGTACGTCAGCGTCGCCGGCGAATCCGGTGGGCCACCTAGCCGATAGTTCCAACTGGCCCAAGCTTTGCGTCGCTGCGGCAACAGACTCTCGTCTGTGTGCAGGACCACCTCATTGCAGGCGTACGTCAAGGCGCCAAGCACCTTTCGCTCATACTGGGTTGGGGTCTCCAGTAGGGACAAGGCCTGATCGCTATGGCAGGCGAACACCACCTTGTCGAAGCGCTCCCATCCCACCGCACTCAGCAACCGCACACCATCGACGTCCCGGCCGACTCGTTTCACCGGACAGCTGACTCGCAGACGCGTTCGGAAACGGGCGCACAGCGGCTCGATGTAGCTGCGTGAACCGCCCTCGATCACTCGCCATTGCGGGCGTTCGCTAATCGAAAGCAAACCGTGGTTATGGAAGAAACGCACAAAGAACTGCAGCGGGAAATCAAGCATCTGTGTCCGTGACATCGACCAGATGGCCGAGCCCATGGGAATGATGTAGTGCTCGATGAAGCGATGTCCGTAGCCGCGTATGCGCAAGTACTCGCCAAGCGGGGTCTGAGGAGTGACGCGTCTTTCGTGCACACAGCCAGGAGCCTCGCGGTTGAAGCGCAGGATGTCATGAAGCATCTTCCAGAAGGCCGGCGATAACAGATTGCGTCGTTGCACGAACAAGCTGGCCAGATCGCGGCCGTTGTACTCAAGGTCACTGGCCGGATCATGCACCGAGAAACTCATCTCGGTAGGCCGTGAGGCCACTCGCAGTTGCTGTAGCAGACGGATGAAATTCGGGTATGTCCAGTCGTTGAACACAATGAAGCCGGTGTCCACCGAGTAGCTTCGGTCCTGCCATTGGACATCGACGGTATGAGTGTGGCCGCCAATCCAGTCGCTGGCCTCAAACACCGTTACTTCATGGCGGCGCGAAAGCAAGTGCGCGCAAGTGAGGCCGGATATGCCACTGCCAATGATCGCGATGCGCACGTTTCAGTCCATTCGTTGTGGACGTGCCAGACGTCGGCCCAGAGCCAGGCGCCAGCGCGCTGGAAGGCTGCCAAGCAGGCGAATGGCAAGAATGAAGGGGAGGGGAAAGGCGATCTCGAGGGGGCGTTTCCGCAGGTGAGTAGCAATGTGTCTGGCTGCTCGCTGTGCTGACCAGCACATGGGCATGGGAAAGTCGTTGCGGCGAGTGAGTGGGGTGTCGACGAAGCCAGGGCTGACCAGGGTCACGTCGATGCCTTCTGCGGCAAGGTCGATACGCAACGACTCGATCAGATAGCGCAGGGCCGCCTTGGACGCGCCATAGGCCTCTGCACGCGGAAGCGCCAGCCAGGTTACCGCGCTGCAAACGACAGCGAGATGAGGGCGCTCGCCACGGCGAAGCAGTGGCAATGCCACCTGTACGCAGTGGCTGGTTCCGAACAGGTTGGTGCGAACCACACGCTCCACCAGTTCAGCGTCGAAATACCCGGGCTCCAGATACTCGCAGGTGCCAGCATTGAGGATCACCAGGTCGAGGCCACCCCAGGAGTCCTTGATGTGCTGGCCCATGTCCATAACCTGTTGCCGCTCGTTGATATCGGCCGTTACGAGCAGAACCTGGTTGGGGAAACGTGCAGCCAGTGCCTGCAGGGGCTTAATCTGGCGGGCACTCAAGGCCAACTGATGGCCCTCTTCAAGCAGGATTTCCGCCAGTGCTGCGCCAATACCGCTGCTGGCCCCTGTTAGCCAGACACGACTCATGCCAGCCTCCCTTTGAGCCTGACAATCAGCCGTCCCAGCAATGGCAGATGTTCGTAGATCAGAGCCCCAGCGTCGAAAAAATCGTGGTGCAGATAAACCCGCTCGCGCCAATGCAGGTAGCTGCAGCCGTCCAGCTGGATGATTTCACCTCTGGCTAAACGTGGGTGACGAAAACACAGGGTCCAACGAAGGTAGCCTCGACCGGGACCGACTTCATCGAATCCGTGGAAATCGTAATGTAGGTCCTCGACACTGGCGTACATCTGCCCGAAGTAGCGTCGAAGCGCGGGAAGGCCGTTCAAGCGGTGTAGAGGATCACGGAACTGCACATCCGGGGCGTACAACTTATCCAGATTGCCCAGGCTATTGGAATCCAACGAAGAGAACGATTGGGCAAAGCCTCGCAGGAAGTCAGGCATTCTGGCGCCTCGAATATTTGTACAAAGCGATTTTTCGTACAACTTTCCAGGAGCCTAACGCGAAAACTGTACAAGTCAACGTGGCTTGTAGAAGTTTTGTGTTGCCGATTCTTCAGGAGCGAGCTGTGGACCACCAGGTAGCTCGAAGTAAAGCTGAAGGCGCCGAGGGGAAATCTGTCAGAAGCACTACCATCGCCTTCGGTCGCTTGGAGCGGTGCGTGCGTTCTGCAGGCTGGTAACGGTGGGATGATTTAACCGTGTAGCGGAGGTGTTGAATCTGGAGAAGACCAGCAACTCCGGCCAGACGCAGGGGTTGGAATCGTTGCTGGGTTTGAAGTCGCTGCACCGGGCCACGCGGCGCGTAATACCGATCACTAATGCTGCCACCAGCTTGATCTGGGCATAGAGGAAGCACGAGCACGGGTAGAGGTACGGCAGCACCGTCTTGGAAAAGCAGCGGGACTCGCTAGCCGGCGGCGAAACGGCGCTGAAATAGCTTCACGGAGAAGACCTCTTGCAGGGCATCGCCATGAGCAATCTTGGCGTGGTCCGTTTGCAGGGCTGGAAGCCGAAAGGGGATCTGTCGAATCAGAACCTTAACGCCGTCATGAACACTTATGGCATAACACGTGATTTACCATAATATAGATTATGCGAATCCTTAGGTAAGAACCACGACGGCGGTTGACGTGGTTGGTGAGGACAGTTTTGAACGAGCGCAGCTGGGTTCCAACAGGAATCCTGGCGTTCAGGATCTCTTGCGCCTCGCCTGACAGCACGCTTTCACTTTTCTGACACGAAGCTCACCAACATCCTATCCCTGGGCAGTTGCTAAAGAATGAGTTCAATTGCCATGGCGAACTGCTGGTGCTGATGTGCCGGCCTTAGGTATGTCTAGGCCCCTGGCGGTGGCGGACGCCTCGTCAGAATCGCCGGCCTTGTCGCATCAGGAACACCAGGCCAGCCAGCGCCCCAAGCAACAGGATGTGGATGAAACCTCCCAGCGTGTAGGAAGTGATTAGCCCTAGCGCCCACAGGGCTATCAGTAAAATCACAAATGCACCGACCATGAACGCACCTCCATGGGCTACCGGGTAGCCGTAGCGACAAGGTCCAGTCTGGCGGCACTGACCCCGGGTGGTCTGTGCGTCGACGTACGTATGCTGTCGCGATGGCTAAGTTGGCCAGCGCACCGACCCTTCGGGTGATGGCTGCCACCCTACTCTTCCCTGCCAATCCCGGCCGGGTATCAGCCCAAGGGGGCAGAGCCATGAGTACCTTGACCATCGAAGGCTGGTGCAAGACTAGCACTGGACAGCCGTCCACCCCGGTGGAGGACATCCAGTTCTACTTGACTGGAAACGACCATCTACGCCTGGAACAGGCCGAGGAATATCTGCAGAAGAGCCATCTGTCCGAAGTCATGGTCGATGTCGATATGGCGACCCTGGACCTCAGCATGCCGCAGGAATACAGTCCGCTTTCCGATTGCCAGCTGCGCGTCTATCTGGACTCGGACAGCAACCGCGGCCACTTCCATCTGGTCGGCCATCGGGCCAGCGACGGCAGCCTGATCTATACCAACTCCGTCCTGATTGCCCAGATGACCTAGTCGCGAATCCCGAGCGCTTCATTCATCCGCGCCGCCTACTACCAGCCTGCCAGGCCTGCGGGAGCCAACGGCTTGTGAGCTCCACGGAAGTTGCCGGCAAAAGGCCCTTCGATGGAAGGGCCTTTTTTTCATTCGGCACTTACTGAGCCGACTTGTGCTGTAGGTCGTTCTTCACCTGGCGGACACCATCTACGGCCGCGGCGACCTGCACCGCTTTGTCGATCTGCCACTGGGAGTCGACGAAGCCCGTCAATTGCACGGTGCCGTTGAACGTCTTGACCTTGATGTCGAACGAGTTCACGTCGTTTTCCATCAACAACGCGGATTTTACCCTAGTGGTGAGGGCAATGTCGGAGAGGACTTCGCTGCTGCTCTGCTCGTGTTCGGGAAGCGCGCATCCTCCAATGAAGGGGAGACCAGCGGCGACCGTTGCCGCGATCAACAGTGTTTTCAGGTCCATGGTGATTTCCTTGAGGCGGCTCTGCGCGAGGGTGCGTATCGCCAGCTTGATATCGGGGGGTGCGCGGGTCTGTGCGACTTCGCACTGAGCAGCGGGGGTGCCATCGCAACCGGAGCGAACGCACCCTGAGGAGTCGGCAATTGAAAGGACCACCGGCAGGCGCCACCTGCCGGCGAGAGGCGTCAGCGAGCCACTTCCCTGGGGGGCAGGCTGGCGACCGGTCATCAATAGCAAAGGTCGGTGGACTGGAAGCTCTTCACGCCTCGCACGTTCTGCGCCAGTTCGATCGCCAGGTCACGTTCAGCACCATTGTCGACGATGCCGCTCAGGGTAACGATGCCCATCGCCAGACGCCCGGCGATACTCTTGTGCGCCTGACTGCAGGCATTGTCGGCGGCTCGACTAAGTCCGACCTCGGCCGCTCGATGACGCCAAGCCAGTTCTTCGACTATCTCGCGGTTCGCCTGGACAGCGACAAGGCCCGGGGACGCGGCATGGTCCTCAACTGGGTTTTCGAGGACGTCGGGCAGTCCTAGGGACTAATCCAGCGTAATGGAGTGCTGACCCATCGCAACTCCAAACCGAATCCGCAGACCAACCTCACCGTGAAACTGACCAAGTCCACGCTGGACAGGATCAGCATGGGCCAACTGGATTTCCCCACCGCAATCAAGCAGGGGGACATCAAGCTGAAGGGGGACGCACAGCAGGAGTGCGCTTGCTTACAAGCGCACCACTCCCGCGTGACTACTCAGAGCACCTCGAAGCGCCTCCGTGATTCAGTCGAAGCCCCGCAACTGCACGAATTCCTCCACAGGCGCACGATCCGAGCGCAAGCCATTCACCGCCGCCGAGCGGTCCGCATGACCCAGCGCCATGCCGCAATAGACCAGCTCGTTCTCCGGCAGCTCGAAATGCCGATGCAGGCTCTCGCGCACCATCCCCCAGGCTTCCTGCATGCAGGTCGCCAGGCCGCGCTCTTCGGCCAGCAGTGCCAGTGACTGCATGAACATGCCCAGGTGCGCCCACTGGCCATGGCCCATCGAACGGTCAATGACGAAGAACACACCGACCGGCGCGCCGAAGAACTGGTAATTGCGTGAGAGATTGCGCAGCCGCGCGGACTTGTCTTCGCGGGGGATGCCGAGCAGCGCATACATGTCTTCGCCTACCTTGTAGCGTCGTGAGCGATACGGCTCGCTGAGTCTTTCCGGGTAGATGGGATGGTCACCCGCCTCGCCCTTCGGATTTTTCAGCAGGGTTTCCACGGCAAGTTTCTCCAGGGCGAGTTTTTCTTCGCCGCTGACAGCTATGACTTTCCATGGCTGCAAATTGCCTCCCGAGGGCGACCAGCGTGCGGCCTCGAGCAAGTCGAGCATCGTTTGCGCGTCGACCGGTTCTGCGGTGAAGGCGCGGACAGATATACGTTTCTTCAGCAACTCGGCAACCAACATGGGCGTACTTCTCCTGCATGGAATGGTGTTCGTTTCATGGAGCTGACGCGTCAGCGGCGGGCAAGCGCCATGCCGAAGCTCTTCGAGAGGCTGGAGACACCTTTGGGCGTTACGCTCAGGGCGCGGGAGTCCAGGTGACGGGTAACCCAGCCGCGCTTGAGCATCAGGTCAAGCAAGGCAGCTCCCAGCGCACCGCCGACATGCGGCGTACGCTCGCTCCAGTCCATGCACGGATAGGCCAGGCGTCTGCGCTGACGCTGCACTTCGGCCAGGTCAATCCCCAGTCGCCCAAGGGCCTGGGTGCCGGCGTCAGTGATGCGGTAATCCTTGTCTTGGCTTTCGATCCAGTTCGCTGCCAGCAAGGCATCGTGCAGTTGCACGGCGACCTCACCTGCGCAGTGGTCGTAGCAGGTACGCGCCTGACGCAGCACGGACGGCGTCGATGGCCGGAAGGCCGCTGCGGGCACTCCCGCCAGCGACAGTAAACTCTCCAGCGTCTGAGCGACCTGACGACTCGCCAGCTGGTAGTAGCGGTGCCGGCCCTGTACGTGAAGCACGACCAGTCCTTGCTCCAGCAGGCGGGTGAAATGGCCGCTGGCAGTGGAGGCACCTATGTCGGCGACAGCGGCCAGTTCGGTCGCCGTCCGCGCATGGCCGTCGAGGAGACTGCAAAGCATCCGTGAGCGGGCGGGGTCAGCGATGGCGCCGGCCAGCGCGGCGAGATGGTTGTCGGCGGTATCTGCATCCATGATTCGGCGCTCCCCGAAGTGTCGGTTGTCGACGTCATCATAATCGGGCTCGAACCCTATGGAGAGAGCTCGCCATGTCCTCACCCTTTTTTGGCAGAAAAGTCGTGTTAGCGGCCTTCATGACGGCCCTGTTCGGCTGGGGCGTAGGCTTTTATGGTCCCCCGGTTTTCCTCTATGCAGTGACCCAGCGCACGGGTTGGCCGGTACCGCTATGCTCCGCCGCCGTCACCCTGCACTTCCTCGCTGGCACCCTCGTAGTGGTCAACCTCCCCCACCTCTATAAACGCTTCGGTATCCCGCGTATCAGCCTGCTTGGGAGTTTCCTGCTCTGTGCCGGCGTCTGTGGCTGGGCTGTTGCCCGCGAGCCGTGGCAGCTGTTCATTGCGGCGATGCTCAGCGGTTTCGGTTGGGTGACCATGGGCGCTGCGGCGATCAACGCCATGATTGCGCCCTGGTTCATCAGCGGCAGGCCTTCGGCACTGTCGATGGCCTACAACGGCGCCAGCATTGGCGGTGTCGTGTTCTCATCCGGCTGGGTATTCCTGATCAATCACCTCGGCTTCCCCCAGGCTGCCCTGGTGGTGAGCGTGCTGACACTTACCCTGGTCGGTTTCCTTGCGTGGAAGGTCTACGGCGTACATCCGGAGCACCTCGGTCAGCATCCGGACGGTGCCAAAGTGGATCCGAGCGAAGCGACGCCAGCGCAAACCGCAGCCGAGCCATTGCTATGGCGCAATCGGCGCTTTCTCACACTGGCCTCAAGCATGGCCCTGGGACTGTTTGCGCAGATCGGCCTGATTGCCCACATGTTCCTGTTGCTGACACCACTGCTAAGCGACACGCAGGCGGGATTCGCCATGGGGCTTGCGACCTTGAGCGCCATCGCCGGGCGCGTTCTGGTGGGACGCCATATGTCGGCCAGCGCTGATCGGCGCATCGTCGCCTGCGCCAGTTACGGCAGTCAGTTGCTGGGGTGCCTGCTGTTGATGGCGATGCATGCCTGGCCGGGCTTCATCTGGATAGGGATCGTCCTGTTCGGGGCCGGCATCGGTAATGCCACTTCCCTGCCCCCTTTGATTGCCCAGGCCGAATTTCCGCGTCACCTGACCCAGCGCGTAGTTTCTCTGATCGTGGCCATATCCCAAGGAGCTTATGCGTTCGCCCCTGCCCTATTCGGCCTGATGAAATCGCTGACCTTGGGGTGGCTGCCCTTCGGCCTAGCCGCCGGGCTGCAGGTTGCGGCAATGCTGCTCCTGATGCTGGGCCGCAGGGCACCTGGTTCGATGCAGGACTCGTCCAGGCCGCCACGGCCAATATGCTGTTGACCTGCAACTTTCAAATATCAGGTGAATAAAAAAAGGCCGCCTGGATAAGGCGGCCATTAAATAAAACCAAAGGATTGATGAAGTGGAGGAGTCGATCGCAATTCCTGAGGGAAGACCGGAAAGTGCCATCGACCAAAATCTTCATCGGGGGCAAGTGTACGCATTTTGCCGTCCATCCCAAATCAAATACGTTGATAGAAACTATTGATATCGATTCATGGGCTTCACTTCCTCCAACTGCTAATCGGCCAGGCAATTATTGCACTTGACATCCTCATGAAATTGCCTGCCGATTCACGCGCAGGCGTCTAGTACGGCACGCGCCTGCCATTGTCAATAATCCATAGGTATCTTCATGAATTGCATGGAGTCATTCATATTCACTTCATGTAATTAATTTTATGCAACAAAAAAAGCCACCTCCGAAGAGGTGGCTGAATCAGAGAGTAAGTTGATGGAACCTCTGTTGATTCACGGGGCGAATCGACAGCTCCATGTTCCGTCCAGCACAGGATACTGACCGGTGAAATTGATAAATATTAATCCCATCAATATTCGAAATTGATGATTACAGTTTTTTGAATGATGCAAGACGTGATAACTCTCTGCGCGCATCGCGTCGGCAAAGCCGGCAATCACAACGATAACCAATGGATTTTCCTATCGGCACCGGCGGGCCTCGCTGCTCCCGGTCATCGGTAGTTTCTTGAATTCCTGCCTTTCCCAAGACCAACAAAACCACCATCAGGAGCACCCGTGATGCAACTCAATCCCCTGAGCGCTCTGGCGCTGGCGGTTTCCGCCGCCCTCGCCGTTCCCGCCATGGCCAGTGAGCAATCCGAATCCAAGGGATTCGTCGAAGACGCCAGCGCCACCCTGCTGCTGCGCAACGCGTACTTCAACCGGGACTACAAGGACCACACCAACGACGCCAAGACCTGGGGCCAAGGCTTCATTGGCACCTTCGAATCGGGCTTCACCCAGGGCACCATCGGCTTCGGTGTCGACGCCTACGGTCTGCTCGGCGTGAAACTGGACAGTGGTCGCGGCCGCAACTACAGCGCCTTCTTCGACACCGACAGCGATGGCCATCCGGTGGACGACCTCTCCGAAGCCGGTGCGGCGGTGAAACTGCGCTTCTCCAACACCGTGCTCAAGTACGGCAACCAGTTCCCGTCCCTGCCGGTTCTGGCCTATGACGACAGCCGCCTGCTGCCCCAGGCCTTCACCGGTACCCTGCTCACCAGCAAGGAGATCGAAGGCCTGGAACTGAATGTCGGCCGCTTCACCGGCGACAGCCCCATGGGCGACCCGGCGCGCGACCCCAACCGTCTGAAGAGCATCGACGTGTTTGGCGGCAGCTACACCGTCACCGACGACCTGAGCGTGAGCCTCTACCACTCCGACGTGGAGGACCAGTTCAAGAAGTACTACGCCAACGTGAACTACAACATCCCGTTCAACGAGCAGCAGGCGCTGAACTTCGACTTCAACATCTACCGCACCAAATACGACGACGGCTCCGATGCCGCGCTGGCCTTTGGTGGCGACGGCCAGGACGACAAGAACACCCTGTGGAGCCTCGCAGCCAAGTACAGCATCGGCGCCCATGCTTTCATCCTCGCTCATCAGCGCAACACTGGCGACACCGGCTATGCCTACGACTTCGGCGACGGTGGCAGCACCATCTACGTGGCCAACTCCTACTACTCGGACTTCAACCTGGAAGACGAGCAGTCCTGGCAGGTCAGCTACGAGCTGGACTTCGGCGGCTATGGCATCCCCGGCCTGACCTATAAGTTCGCTTACGTGCGCGGCACCGACATCGTTGCCGGTGGCGAAAACGACGGCACCGAGCGCGAGCTGTTCAACCAGTTCAAGTACGTGGTGCAGGACGGTCCGGCCAAGGACCTGTCGTTCAAGCTGCGCAACTCGATTTACCGCGCCGACAACCAAGTGGGCCCGGACCTCAACGAAGTCCGCGCATTCATCGAATACCCCATCAGCATCCTCTGATGCCCCGGTCGTGCCGGTTATCCGGCGCGACTCCCCTTCCCGAAAACGCTCCAAACCAGAGACGTCCTCCGCACTTCCCGTGCTCCCTGCAAAGCGCTACGAAGAATCGGAGTGTGCGTCTCGTCGATTGTTTCTTAACCATCCCGATTCGCTTGATCTCAATCAATCGCACACGGCCGATTCGGCGTAGAAAAAAGACAGGTTTTCAATACGGAGTACGTAGCCATGTCTCTGCAATCGTGCGCGCATTCTCACGCAGCCCATGCCGGCGACCTTGTCCAGGATCATTGGATCGAGACGCTGGAGGACGGCAGCCATGTCCTCATCCGCCCGTTGCGCCCGGAAGATCGCGAGCGCGAAGCCGAATTCATCCGCGACCTTTCCCCGGAAACACGCCACTTCCGTTTCCTGTGTGCGATCAGGGAAGCCAGCAGCGACCTGCTCGATCACCTGATGGAGGTCGATTACCAACGCAAGATGGCCTACGTCGCCCTGGTGCATCGGGCCGGCAAACTGATCGAAGTCGGAATCAGCCGTTATGCCGCTTCCAACGACCAAGCCCAATGCGAGTGCGTGGTGACCATCGCCGACGGCTGGCAAGACCTGGGCCTGGACAAGATCCTGATGCGCCACCTGATCGACGCCGCTCGCGACAACGGTTTCAAGCGAATGTATTCGATTGACGCCGCGACGAATGTCCGGATGCAACGTCTTGCCCGTGCAATGGGTTTCGCCTGCAAACGCGACCCGCAGGATGCCGCGCAGCTGATCCATAGCCTGGCGCTTTGAGCGAAGGGCTTCACGCCTTTCGGGATACCCCGAGCCTCATGCTCGGCTAAATGGGTGCTGGTCAAAACAAAAAAGGCACGGTAGTTTACGCGCCGGGTGTCTGGATGCGCTTCTGCGCCAGACAGGTTTCATGTGCTGGTCGGGCCGCCGCACAAGCTGCTGAGTATTAGCGACCATGAACCAAGCCCCTTCCCGAAAGGCGCTGCCGGCTGTGCAGCGTATTGCCGACAAGGCATTCTCCGCGTTCGAAAAATTCCTCCATATCGAAGCCGTCAGTGGCATCGTCCTGCTGATCGCCGCGGCGGCTGCGCTGACCTGGGCCAACTCCCCCTACGCCAGCAGCTACGAGCATTTGTGGCACATGCCGCTGTCCATTGGCATCGGTGACTTCGTTATCTCGAACTCGCTGCACTTCTGGATCAACGATGCGTTGATGACGGTCTTCTTCCTCGTCGTGGGCATGGAAATCCGCCGGGAAATCCATGAAGGCGCGCTGGCCAACTTCAAGCTCGCCACCCTGCCCATGGTCGCTGCGTTCGGTGGCGTCCTGGTCCCCGCCCTGGTGTACCTCGCATTCAACAGCGCCGATGGATTGCGCCAGGGCTGGGCAGTACCAACGGCCACGGACATCGCATTTGCAGTCGGCGTCCTGGCGCTTCTGGGACGTTCGGTGCCAGCTTCGGTGCGGGTCTTCCTGCTGGCGCTGGCGATCATCGACGACATCGTCGCCGTGCTGATCATCGCGCTGTTCTATTCGGGCGGACTCGACCCACTCGGCTTCGCCATTGCCGCTGCCGGTATCCTGCTGGTGCTTGGCCTGCAACGCATCGGCATTGGTTCGGCCTACGCTTATCTGCTGCCCGGCGCGCTGCTCTGGTTCGGCCTGCTGAAGACCGGCGCCCACCCGACGCTGGCGGGCGTCGTGCTCGGTCTGATGACCCCGGTTCGCCCGGTCAAGGTCATGGACCCGCCCCTGCAGTTGGCTTCGCGAGCCATCAATGAATTTGCCGCGCGCGAACAAGCGCCCAATGGTGGTGCCGAGCTGATGGAGTTCATCAAGCAGCTTCGTCAGGCGCAGCGGGAGCTCCTGCCTCCGGTAACGCGCGTGCAGATGGCCCTGCATCCCTGGGTCGCCTACCTGGTCATGCCACTGTTCGCCCTCGCCAACGCCGGCGTGAGTCTGGCGGGTGTGAACCTTGACCAGGGCGGTTCGCTGGCAGTGCTCTCAGGAGTCGCGCTGGCACTGGTGCTGGGCAAACCACTCGGCGTTCTGTGCAGCAGCTGGCTGATGGTGCG
This sequence comes from Pseudomonas sp. DY-1, assembly GCF_003626975.1. Lineage (NCBI taxonomy): Bacteria > Pseudomonadati > Pseudomonadota > Gammaproteobacteria > Pseudomonadales > Pseudomonadaceae > Pseudomonas > Pseudomonas sp. DY-1. Next base: position 1,314,119 of record NZ_CP032616.1, read on the forward strand.
CATGGGCTGGTGCAGCTTGCCACCGGGTATGACCTGGTCGTGGATGGTGCTGATCGGCTGTCTGGCCGGCATTGGTTTCACCATGTCGATCTTCATTGCCAATCTTGCCTTCAACCAACCCGACCTGCTGAGCGCTGCCAAGCTGGGTGTACTGGTGGCCTCGGTTGTCGCCGGGGTGGTCGGACTGCTCTACGGGCGCTTGCTGGTAAAGCGTGCAAGGCGAGCCTGACTACCCTGCAAACTGCCATGGCCACCAATCCGATTGGCGGCCATGGCCTTGAACCGCCGCATCCATTCGCCTGAACTACCCTGCATGGATGCCATCATTGCTTCGCATGCACGGGGCCATGCCCCTCCTCCTTCGCGCTGCGGTTGCGGACCGCTATGACGGTATCAGTGTGATTCATCATCCTGCCGCCCAACGCCTCGAGGGAGCGACGCCATGCCGAACGTCCAATCCGCCAGCCAGGTACCCAACCAGTTCGTCGAATGCAGTGGCCGTCGCCTGGCCTACCGAGTGATCGGCGATGGCATGCCAATGGTGCTGTGCCTGCGTTTTCGCGGTGTGATGGACTCCTGGGACCCGGCATTCCTCGATGAGCTCACGGCACAGGGCTTCAAGGTGTATATCTTCGATTACAGCGGCCTGGGGCTGTCCGACGGTACACCCACCTATGACCCGGCATCGCTGGCACGTGACACCATCGAGCTGATCACCACACTGGGACTAGGCAAGGTCGTGCTCGGCGGCTGGTCGCTCGGCGGAATCGCCGCACAGGTGGCCATGCTGCAAGCACCACAGCTCGTCAGCCACCTCGTGCTGCTTGGCACCACACCGCCCGGTCAACTGGTGAAGACTGGCGAGCCGCTGTTCTATGAGCTGGCGCGCCGGGAGAACGACTTCGAGGATTTTGTTCACCTGTTCTTCGAACCGACCTCGCCTGCCAGTCGCGAAGAAGCCCTGCGCTCCGCCGAACGTATCGCCTCGCGCAAGGAGGGCCGATGCCCCGAGGTACCGCACGAATGGGCTGGCCAGCAACTGGGAGAGGGGCCGCGCAACCCGATGTTTCCGCTACAGCCCGCTCTGGATGCACTGCGTACCACCCGTATTCCGGTGATGCACCTCGGCGGCGACCACGACATCGTATTCCCGGTCGAGAATTGGCATGCACTGAGCCGCACCCTGCCAACCCTACATCTCGTCACCCTGCCGAGTACCGGCCACGGGCCGCACCTGCAGTATCCTAGGGCCAGCGCCAGGCACATTGCCGCCTTCGTTTTCGACTGAACGGCACTGCCAAGGGACGTCAGGAATCCGCGTCGATATCGACGGGAACCTCCAGCCCTACCTTCACATTGCTCATGGACACCAGCGTACGGAAGCGCTTGACGTTGTTGCTCTCGAAGAAGAGCTGCCGGGTCAGGTCGGTGTATTGCTCCATGCTCCTGACCGCGAGGACCAGCACGAAGTCGAACTCGCCTGCCACGTAGTAGCACTGCTGCACCTGCGGACAGGCGAGGAAGCTGCGTTTCATCGCATCCAGCAGGTCGAGCCGTTCGCTCTCGACTTCTACTTCCGTGATTACGGTCAGCTGGTGCCCCAATTGCTGCGGGTCCACCAGGGCCACCGTCCTGCGAATCACGCCTTCCTCGTTGAGGCGCTTGAGCCGACGATTGACAGCGGCAGCCGAGAGATTGACCCGGTCGCCCAGCTCCGCCTGGGACAATCCGGCGTCCTGCTGGACTTCCTTGAGCAGCTTGAGATCGAAGGCATCCAGATTCATGGGCAGGGCTCGATTGAGAGTTGATCGAAACGGGGCTTTCTCGAAATAGAAATGCGCAAAGTACCTGTAATCAGAGAAAAAAGTGCGTACCCGAGCAATATTATTACGCCATCGACTGATTTGCTTTCCCGGAGCCTGCCTGATGAGTCTTCCTTCCGATGCGCAACCGTTGCAGCTCGACGGTGAAACCCTGCTCAAGCAGATTCGTAGCCTGGGCGAGATCGGCATCGAGCCTGGCCGGGAGGGCCGCACCCGAATCGCGCTGACTGATGCCGATAAAGCCGGCCGTGACCGGTTGCGGCAATGGATGGACGCGCTGGGCCTGAACGTGCGGACAGACCGCATAGGCAACATCTTCGGTACCCTGGGCGCGGATGGCGATCAGCAAGCGCCGCTGATGATCGGCTCACACATCGACAGCGTGGCTGACGCCGGCGAACTGGATGGCTGTTACGGCGTGCTCGCCGGGCTGGCCGTGGTGCGGGCGTTTCGCGACGCCGCCACGACACCAACCCGCCCGATCACGGTTGCCGCCTTTACCAATGAAGAAGGTGTGCGCTACCAGCCGGACATGATGGGCTCGCTGGTACACGCAGGCGGTCTGGATATTGAAGTCGCGCTGGATACGCTGGGCACCGACGGCACCCGCCTGGGCGATGAACTGGATCGCATTGGTTACGCCGGCGACCTCTCGCCCGGCGCGCTGGCACCTCACGAGTACCTGGAACTGCATATAGAGCAGGGGCCGATTCTGGAAGCCGAAGGTATCCAGATTGGCGTGGTCGAGAACCTTCAGGGCATTTCCTGGCAGCAGATCACCATCAAGGGCAGCGCCAACCATGCCGGTACGACGCCCATGCACCTGCGCCGGGACGCGGGTTGGGTGGCCAGCAGCGTGATCAGCGAACTACGCGAGATAGCAGTCGACGGCACCCTGGCAACGGCCGGCTGCCTGCGCTTGGAACCGAACCTGATCAACGTCATTCCGCGCAAGGCGGTCTTCACGGTGGATCTGCGTCATCCCGATGAATCGCACCTTCGCGTTGCCGAACAGAAGCTGGCGGCTTTGCTGGCACGCATGGCTGACGAAGAAGGCGTCGAGGTCTGGAGCGAGCAATTAGTGCGATTCCAGCCGGTGACCTTCAATGCGGAGCTGGCCGCTGCCATCGAATCCTCGGCCAACCGTCTGGGACTCAGCCACAGGCGCATGACCTCCGGCGCAGGCCATGATGCGCAGATGATCGCGCGCATCGCGCCGGCGGCGATGATCTTCGTGCCCAGTCAGGGTGGCATCAGTCACAACCCTCGCGAGCACACCAGTGACGATCTGCTGCTGGCCGGCGCGCAGGTCCTGCTCGATGTGGTGCAACAGCGGCTTGCCCAGGCCTGACCACCCTTCCCTGTCTTAGTTTCCGGAGTCCACGATGCTGATCGCCAACCCCAAATGCACTCGCCGCGCCTATCCCGACGACTTGCGCGCCATCATGAGCGTGACCCAGGCCACCGAGAGCCGCACCTTGCTTTCCAGCTGGAGCCGCTTCGAGCGCGCGGTCACGCCCTTGTGGCAACTGCCTGACCTTGCGCGTGATCTGGGTGTCGGCCAGGTGCTGCTCAAGGACGAAGCGGTGCGTTCGGCGTTGGGCAGCTTCAAGGTCCTGGGAGCACCCGTTGCACTCGTGCGTCTCATCCTGCGGCGTTTCCCCGATATGGTTTTGGAGCCCCGGGCCTTGCTCGCGGGAAATTTTGCCGAGTCTCTGGCCGAGTTCACGGTGATCAGCGCCACCGACGGCAACCATGGCCGAGCCCTCGCGGCTGCGGCACAAAGCGTTGGTTGCCGCTGCGTGATCGTCCTCCACGCGCATGTCAATACTGAGCGGGAGCAGGCCATCGCAGCCTACGGCGCACGCATTATCCGCATTGACGGCAACTACGACGATTCGGTGCACGAAGCGGCCAGGCTGGCAGCCACAAATGGCTGGACCGTGGTGTCCGACACCTCCTACGAGGGCTACACAGAAATACCCCGCGATGTGATGCAGGGCTACGCGATCATTGCCGCGGAAGCGCTGGAAGCATTGGCGCCGCAGCAGGCCGGATGCCCGTTCAGCCATGTATTTCTACAAGGCGGTGTTGGCGGCCTCGCGGCCGGGATTGCCAGCTACCTCTGGGAGCGTTACGACGCCGCGCGACCAACCATGATCGTCGTCGAGCCAACACAAGCCGATTGCCTCTACCAGAGTGCCCTGACCGGAAAGGCAACCCGGGCCAGCGGCTCGGTGGACTCGGTGATGGCCGGGCTGGCTTGCGGTGAAACATCTCCTTTGGCCTGGCAGTTCCTGGAAGGCTGCATCGACCATTTCATGACTGTGGAAGACGCCGAGGCCGTAGCGGCGATGCGCGTCCTGGCCAAGGGAAGCGAACGTGACCTGCCGCTTGTGGCAGGCGAGTCTGCAGTGGCCGGGCTTGCTGGTCTCAGGCAGCTGATGGGCACTCCCCAGGCTGCTGAACTTGGGCTCGACCGCCAGTCACGCGTCCTGCTGATCAGCACCGAAGGGGCCACCGCGCCGGCGCTCTATGCCGAGCTGGTAGGCGAGCCCGCCAGCGCGGTTCTGGCGCGCCAGGAACAATGGTTGCAGGTGCAGTGACGCACTGTCTCAACTACGCCGGGCGTTGCGCTCGACCATGGCCACGATGGTTGCGCGGAGTTCATCCCGCGCCTCCTGCGGCGTGATCTCTCCGGTTGCAGCGGCATGGGACAGTGCCTCCGCCGCACCCAACATGACACGCAACCCGGCCGGGCTAATGCCCCCCTCGCCCGCGAAGGGCGCCAGCGCAGCCCGACACTTTTCCAGGAACACCGACTCGTACTCGCACTTGATGGACTCAAGCTCGGGTGAAGCAGCCAGGGACGCGATCACCCCCGGAATCTCACGCCCCTGGGACAGTACGCATTCGACATAGGACGAGGCGATCACCGCAGCCCTACCCTCCAGCGTCGTCTCGCTGGCCTCCAGCGCCGCATCCATCAGCGCCGTCTGGCGTGTATCGAACTCCACGTACAACGCCGCAAGCAGCCCTCCCCGAGTCTTGAAGTGGCCATAGACCACGGGCTTGGTGACGCCCGCCTGCTCGGCCAATCGGCCCAGGGAAAGCGCATCGGTGCCCTCCTCCCGGACCATCTGCCAAGCGACATCCAGCAGCTGCCGCTGCCGCTCTTCCCGGGATAAACGACGGCGCGGACGCGCCTCTTCATCGAGTGTTGACATGGCTAACCTACCAAACGTAAGTTACCAATCGTAACTTACCAAAAGTAACTTGGCGCACAGGATATCGGGCGCCAGTCTCAGCCGCAATCCACCCGCAGGAGCCCTGCCATGCACGCCCTGATTGTCGTCGCCCACCATGATCCCCGTTCGCTCACCCACAGCCTCGCTGCACAGGTTGCCGATGGACTGAAGCACTCCGGCCATGACTCGGAGATCGCCAACCTTGCCGCGGAGGGCTTCGATCCGCGGTTCAACTTCGCGGATCACGCCGTCCACCGCCACCAAGTGGCACCCCCAGCCGACGTCGCAGCCGAGCAGGCCCGTATCGACCGTTCAGATGCGCTGGTGCTTGTCTTCCCGGTTTACTGGTGGTCGATGCCCGGCGTGCTCAAGGGTTGGATCGATCGTGTCTTTGCCAACGGATGGGCCTTCGAGTACAGCCTGGATGGCGGGCTGAAGAAGAAGCTGCGCCACCTCAAGGTCCATCTGATCGGTGTGGCGGGTGCCGATGCGGGCACCTTCGAACGCCACGGCTATAGCGAAGCGATGAAAACGCAGATCGATCACGGCATCTTCGATTACTGCGGCGCGACGGTACTGACCTCTGCGGTGTATTTCGAGTCGGAATCCAATGACCCGGCGCCCTACCTGGAAGCGGCTCGATCCATCGGACTGAAACTGTTCGAGACCGCTGCCAGGCCCGAGTTGATTGAAGCAGTCTGAACCGGCGGACACCCTATGCAGCCGAATGGGATTCCTCTTCCAGGCATTCTGCCAGGATGGAAAGCTCAACTTCGGCTGCACTCAACTCGGCAGCTCCGGCGATTTCCCAACGATCCTTGAGTACCAGCAGGTCCGCCTCCTGATCGGCTTTCAGGCACCACTGGAAGTGGTCGTGCCAATCGCCCAAGGCGGACTGCACGGCCTTCAGCGCCGTAACCGCGTCATGCCCGATTGGGGAGAGTTTGGGGTAAGCCTCATGGGCATAACGCATGCGTTTGACCAGGAGGCGCAAGGCGTGGCGATCGAATGCCGGATCGGCAAGGGATTCGCGTAGACGTTGCAACTGCCGTTGCAGGCGAATCTTCACCCGTTCGCGAAGGTTGTCGAGCTCACCATTGAGCTCTGCCTCGCGCATCCGTGCTGGCCAGGCATCCAGCACCGCCATGAAACGCTGCAGCGTGGCGCTGCGTTCGATGATGGCGTAGTGGGACTCCAGCAGGTGCCTGCGACGCTCCGCCTGATCAACGAAGCCCTGCCGCTGGAGTTCAACGATCAGCACTTCGAGGTCGCGCACCGGAGTCGTCAGCCGGCCGACGTCAGCGGCTGCCGCATCCAACTCCTTGGGCGCTGCCAGACGACGCATGGGGCGCAGCAGGCTGCGCAATTTACGCAGATGGATTCGCAGGTCATGTAGCGCTTCTTCATCCGTCCGGCAGGCAAGTCGCGCATATGCGTGATGAAGCCCGACTTCCAGTCCCAATACATGAGCGATCACCGAATCGATGAATGACATCCTGGCTACTCTTCGAGACAAGGTCCGAGGAGCGAGCTGTCGAACATGAGAATGATGTTGCACCAGGTAAAATTTCGATTCTGGCCCGGCATGGACAGGGTCGGCGGGGATGTGGCAGCGTCCGGGCGATATGTAGCCAGGAGCGTTCGACATGATCGGCAAGACGGAAGCGATAGCGCGATTCATCCAGCAGGAATTCCCCCAGACCCGCGTCGTGGTCGACGAAGTGTGGGATCGCAGCGCGCGTGTTTCGCAGGAGGTCGATGAGTCCGACCTGCGGCCCGGCGGCACCGTTTCCGGCCCCACCCTGATGGCACTTGCCGATGTGGCGCTCTACGTCGCCCTACTGGGCGAGATCGGCATCGTTCCCCTGGCCGTCACCACCAGCCTCACCATCAACTTCCTGCGCAAGCCCGAAGCGCGCAAACGCATCATTGGCGAGTGCCGGTTGATGAAGGTCGGCAAGACCCTGGCAGTGGGCGAGGTTTCGCTCTTTTCGGAAGGTCTGGAGGAGCCGGTGGCCCATGTCGTGGGTACCTACTCCATCCCGCCAGCCTCGACGCGCTGAAGGCTCCGGCTACGGAACCGCCAGTTACAACCGTTAGCGCCCTTCTCCGGTGGCCCTGGGCATCCTGTTGTGCCGCCGGACGAAGCCGTCCACCATCCGGCACTCCATGGATGCTCAGGTGGCGCATGCCCGCTACAATGCGCCACCCGCACCCGTGCCGGACGTGATTGCCATGCCCTTACCCAAAAACCAATTAGAACTGCTCAGCCCCGCCCGTGATGTGAACATCGCCCGTGAGGCCATCCTGCATGGCGCCGACGCCGTGTACATCGGCGGCCCAAGCTTCGGCGCCCGCCATAACGCCTGCAACGAAGTGGCGGATATCGCCAAACTGGTGGAGTTCGCCCACCACTTCCATGTGCGCGTATTCGTCACCATCAACACCATCCTCCACGACGACGAGCTGGAGCCGGCGCGCAAGCTGATCCACGAGCTTTACGACGCGGGCGTCGATGCGCTGATCGTGCAGGACATGGGCGTGCTCGAACTGGACATCCCGCCCATCGAGCTGCACGCCAGCACCCAGACCGATATCCGCACCCTGGAGCGAGCGAAGTTCCTCGACCAGGCCGGTTTCTCCCAACTGGTGCTCGCCCGCGAACTGAACCTCAAGCAGATCCGTGCCATCGCCGATGAAACCGATGCAGCTATCGAGTTCTTCATCCATGGCGCGCTCTGCGTCGCCTTCTCCGGTCAGTGCAACATCTCCCACGCCCAGACCGGACGCAGCGCCAACCGGGGCGACTGCTCCCAGGCTTGCCGCCTGCCCTACACCCTGAAGGATGATCAGGGCCGCGTGGTGGCCTTCGAGAAGCACCTCCTGTCGATGAAAGACAATAACCAGAGCGCCAACCTGAGTGCCCTGGTGGACGCCGGAGTGCGCTCCTTCAAGATCGAAGGCCGCTACAAGGATGCGAGCTACGTCAAGAACATCACTGCGTACTACCGCCAGCGCCTCGACGGCATCCTCGCCGAGCGTCCCGATCTGGCCCGTGCCTCCAGCGGCCGTACTGATCACTTCTTCGTACCGGACCCGGACAAGACCTTCCACCGCGGCAGCACCGACTATTTTGTCACCGAGCGCAAGATCGACATCGGCGCCTTCGACACGCCGACCTTCACCGGTTTGCTGGTTGGCCAGGTGGAGAAAGTCGGCAAGCGCGACCTCATTGCCGTGACCCATGAGCCGCTGTCCAACGGCGACGGTCTCAATGTGCTGGTCAAACGTGAGGTCGTGGGCTTCCGGGCTAACATCGCCGAACTGAAGGGGGAGTTCGAGGAAGAAGGCGAAAAGCGCTGGCGCTACCGCGTCGAGCCCAATGAAATGCCGGCCGCCCTGTCCCGGCTGCGCCCCAATCACCCGCTCAGCCGCAACCTGGACCACAACTGGCAACAGGCGCTGCTGAAGACCTCGGCGGAACGCCGGGTTGGCGTCGACTGGAAGGCCAGTCTGCGCGAAGACGGCCTCGAGCTGACCGCCACCAGCGAGGAAGGCGTCAGCGCCCATGTCAGGCTGGACGGTCCGTTCGGGGCGGCTAACAAACCCGAGCAGGCCCTGGAGCAGCTGCATGACCTGCTGGGCCAGTTGGGTACCACCAGCTATCACGCCCAGCGCATCGAACTGGATGCGCCCCAGGCCTATTTCATCCCCGCGTCCCAGCTCAAGGCCCTGCGCCGCGAGGCGATCGAGGCACTGACCGAGGCCCGTGTAGCCGCCCACCCCCACGGCAGCCGCAAGGCCGTCAGCGTGCCGCCGCCGGTGTATCCAGAGGCGCACCTGTCGTTCCTGTACAACGTCTACAACCAGAAGGCGCGCGACTTCTACCATCGCTACGGTGTGCAGTTGATCGATGCGGCCTACGAGGCGCACGAAGAAGCTGGCGAAGTCCCGGTGATGATCACCAAGCACTGCTTGCGCTTCTCGTTCAACCTGTGCCCGAAACAGGCCAAGGGCGTGACCGGTGTACGCACCAAGGTGGCGCCGATGCAACTGGTCCACGGGGATGAAGTGCTGACCCTGAAATTCGACTGCAAGCCCTGCGAAATGCACGTGGTGGGCAAGATGAAGGGCCACATCCTCGACCTGCCGCAACCGGGTAGCGCAGCGAGCAATGTCGTGGGCCAGATCACCCCGGACGACCTGCTCAAGACCATCCGCCATCGCGGGCCGCACTGAGTTCTGGCACCCGCTTTCAGGGAGGGCCGCGCCATGGATAACACCACTGGCCGGCCTTACCGCCGACGTGGGCTAGCCGTGCATCTGCTGCGAAGCTGAATCTGGCGCCGCCCCGCTAGCCCCGACGCATTATGCAGACAGGGCCGCCGAGGCGGTTTCAGCTCATCACACCCACTGATCGTTGCGCTTGCGCCGCACGCGCAGGAAGGTCGGCAGGATCAGCCCGGCCAGGAGACCTGCACCGGCGATGCTGCCGCCGTAGACCATGTAGCGCATCAGCACTTGCTTGTTCTCGTCGCCCAACTGCGCCTGTGCATCACGCAGTTCAGAGCGGGCCTGGGTCAGCTCGGCATCCAGCGCCGAGCGCGCGGCCTGCAACTCGTCGATGAGCTTCTTGCGTGCATCCAGTGTCTCCTGCATGCCCTGTACACGGGACTTCCACGAATCATCGATGCCGGCGAGCTGCGCGCTGAGCTCGCTCACTTTCTGCTCAAGCTGCGGCAGACGCTCGACCTGGCCGGGCACTTCCTGCAGGTCGCGGCTGGGAATCCACACACTGCTGCCATTCTCACCACGAACCTGGCTGTAGTCGCCCTGGGTCGTGAGCAGCTCGACCTTCTGCCCGGAGGTCAGCGTACCCACGATGCGATATCCGTCAGTCGGACCACTACGAACATAGGTCGTCAGGCTATCGCTCACCCAGCGCGTGTTGCCAGCGGGCTCCTCGGCCTGGGCCGGTGCCCCGGACATCAGCAGGCCACCCAGCATGAGGGCGCCGAGGGCACGGGACTGGAGCGGGGAAACACGGGCGTGGAAATGACGGGACAGGGTCATGGGCAATCTTCACATGGCGATGGGACAAAACCCGGCAAAACGGGCACGTAAAAAGCCGGCCGGGCAGATTGCTCCAGAGAGGTAAGCGATCAGGATGGAACGGAAGGCAGCGCAGTCGCTCAGGTAGCGAAAGGCCATGCAATCCACCCCGTGGGCCGACAGCAGACAGACAGCGTGCGAACGGATTGAGTTCACTCGTGGGAAGGATGTGGGATGGACGGTCCGTCCATGCGCTCCGGCCCCTTGCCTGAATTGCGGGAACTCACGGAAGGTGCAGCGCCCCGGGAAACGGGGCACTGTGGGATATAAAGGGTTTCAGAGGGTGGTGATGACGCGTTCAGATGGCAGACGCGATTTGGGCAGTGCGGCGTTGAAGTCCTTCTCGCTGCGGTGACCCAGCGCCACCAGCACCACGCTGGTGTAACCCTGCTCGCGAAGGCCCAGCTCGGTATCCAGCGATTGCACATCGAAGCCTTCCATCGGCGTGGCATCCACGCCAACAGCGGCGGCGCCGAGCAGCAGCGTGCCCAGGGCCAGGTAGGCTTGCTTCTCCATCCAGTGCTGCAGGTCCTTGCGCTCGAAACGGTGCAGGTTCACGTAGGTCTGCCGCGTGCGTAGCTGGCCGGCACGAGCTTCGTCGTCACGGAAGCGGCCGTCGTCCTGCTCCTGCTGGAGTACCTGCGCCAGATGGGCATCGGTCATGTCTGTGCGGGCACAGATGAGGATCACGTGTGAAGCATCCAGCACCTTGGGCTGGTTGTACGCATAGGGTCCCTGGGTACCTTTGGCCATGCGGGCCTTGCCTTCCGCGCTGCCGGCGACGATGAAGTGCCAGGGCTGGGAGTTGACCGACGACGGCGCCTGGCGGAGCAGCGCCAGCAGCTCGTCGATGGTCGACTGGGTGATGCGCCGGGCCGGATCGTATGCCTTGGTGGTATAGCGCTGGCTGGCGAGGGAAGCGGGATTCATGGTTGCACTCCGGTTATCAGTGACGGTATGGGCACGGAGTGTGACGAGGATGTACAACCACAAACAGCCGCGGGAGGACGAAGGACTTTCAAAGGAAACACGAAAATGGCCAAATTCAGTGTGGTTATTTTCGCGTCATTAACGACTGCCAAACCGCGCGAGCAATCAGAACCTGTGACTCAACATCACCCCACCGCCGGAGTCCGGACTGGCATCGGAAAAGCCTGCCAGCGCGTACACCTGGACCTTCCATTGGGCGTCGAGTCTCTGGGTCAGGAACAGGGTGAACTCCTGGATTTCATCGCCATCGGAAGTCACTTTCTGTCGCCAGTCATAGGCAGCGCCAATGGAAGTCGCCGGCGCCACGCGCGTGACCAGGCCCAGCGAGGCGAAGATCGGGTCGCGAAAGTCGGTGTCCGACGGATCGCCGAACTTCTTCCAGCCCAGCGTGGCGAAGCCACTGAAACCGCCGAAACCCTGCGTCAGGTCCACCTGTGCCGAATAGTCGGTCTCGCCCGTGCCGAGGCAATGATCCTCATCGGCCGTCGGTAGCTTCACCTTGCCGATCAGGTCCAGCAGCAGGCTGCCCCCGTCACTGCCATCCAGCAACGCATAGTCGGCGCTGGCCACCGTGTCGCCGAGGCCACTTTCTTCGCTGCCGCAGTCGCCTGCCAAGGGTTCTCCATCCGGCCCCACGGCGGGATTGGTGATATGCAGGTAAGGGATGGTCAGCTTGTAGATCATCGGGCCGGTTTCATACTTGCCGACCACCGGGACATACCAGGTTTCACTGACGGTCGGGGTTCCGTACTTTCCTCGTGAGTAATCGAGCCCCGACGTAATCGTGAAATCATCCGCCAGGGCCGGCGCCGCGAGGAAGACCAACAGGATCGGGGAAATCACGCGCGTAGGTGCCATGCTTACCTCGTTGCGCTCAAGACGTCGGAATCCACACTTGGCACCCCAACTGACCGGGGAACACCTTCCCCAGATTAGCTTTCCTTTCGGATTCCGCTCTCGCGCACCGCCCGGCACCAGCAGCGCGGGACGACAGGGCTAGTGGGGACCGGACCGGTCCACTCGCTCCACCTCTTCCGGGCGCTCCACCGTCTCTGGACGTTCGACCTTCTCAACCCTTTCGGGCTTCTCAACGCGCTCCACACGTTCGATCTTTTCCACGCGCTCCGGTTTATCAACCTGCTCGGGGCGCTCGATCTTCTCGATCCGCTCGATTCGCTCGACGCGCACGCCATTCTCGAAAATCTCGATCCGCTCGCGGGTTTCCACGCGGTCAGCAGACTCGCGCGTTTCTATCCGTTCCCGGCGTTCCAGTTCGCCAGATGCCGACTCTACCTCCCGCTCTATCCTTTCTCGCGTCTCGCCTCCACCGTCGCGGCCGCTGGATTCAGTCCTCACCCGCTCCACCGAATCATGGCCGCCGCTTCCGGAGTTCCCGCTCTCGTGTCGTTCCGACTCCGCCGAGCCGGAACCCGACCCGCTGTGATCCGAGCCGCGGCGAATGGAGCCGTCGGGGTTGTCGCGGACGAATTCGACCCGCTCGGCATGGATGCTCCGCCCTGCCCTGATCACCCCGGCAACGCGTACGCGCTGGTCGACCGCCAGCTCATTTGAACGCCCGCCGGCGAATGAAGTGCCATGCCCCAGTTGCACAGTGAATCCGCCCAACTCGACACGGTCCCCCTGCTGCTTGTGCACCAGCCCTTCCACGAGGACATTGCGTACGCGTCCCTCGAACGGCAGCCCCGGATCGACCCGACTCTGGACGACATCCAGCTGGCGGCCGTTCCAGTTGCCTCGTACAAGCACCTCTGTTTTGGGTGCCAGCCGTTTGTTGCTCAGCGCCAGCCCCTGTAGTTCACCTGGCCGCTCGATGGCACCGATCGCGCTTGCCTGGGCGAGCTTCGGTGCCCGATCGATCCGGCTGGCCACGACTTCGCCAACGGAATTACGCAGTCCGCTGACCCGCACCGCATCGCCTACTCGCAGCCCTGCCGTCACACGCGCCCCGTCGGCAATGCGTACCGGCTGCCCCATCACCCGCAAGGGAATGCTGCCCGAGGCGACCTCGGTTACCGGACCCTCGTAGGCATGGAGGATGGCAATACTCCGGGCCACCAGCCCTCTTGCCGATCGGTGGGCTTCCACTGCAACCACCTGACCGATCGCCAGTTGCTTGCTGCTGGCCGGCAGCCCGTTTTCGCTGAGCGACACCTTGGCGTCGTAGTGGACTTCCACGCCATTGACGCAGATGGAGCCAAAGCCGGTGATGGTTCCCACGATGCCGGTCCCGCCGATGCCGCCGTCATCGACGGGGGCCCCTGTGCCACCGATCCCGCCATGCTCCGCGGGTGCGACTGGTGCCCCAGTGCCGCCTATTCCGCCGGTGGCAACAGCGCCTGTGCCGCCCATTCCCCCCGGATCGAGGCACACGGGTGCCGCCACCGCCACGGGAGCAACGAACAGCAGCGTCCCGCCCAGCAATGCCAGGGCGCACAGGAGACGTAAGGCGATTCTCATGATGAGCGGCCTGTTTTCGGCCTGGAGGCGTCCGGTGGATTGCCTTCAGTGTAGAAATAGAGGCCGATGGTGATTCGCTGCCGCGCCTCGGGCTCCGGCACGTCCCTTTCTTCCAGTTCCGAGGCCAGCTGGTTGAACCCGATCAGCACTTGCATGCCTTCAGTGCTGACCGCCTGGCGCAGCTGCTGGACCGCGGCGGACGACAAGCTGTCGTAGTGGACACTCCGCTCGAAGAAGGGCTCCCCCCCTTCGGTAAGGTTGTGCACGGCCGCGCAAGCATGGTCATGCAGGTTGTGACGGAAATAGACGGCCTTCTCATCGAACCCGCGCTGCGGAATGAAGGCCATGGTTTCCAGGTGCACACAGTCCTGCCCGTCTATCCGCACAATGCCCAGGCGCAGCCACTCGTCCAGCACAACGCGGGCGCGGATATCCTTGCTGACTGTCGCGACCAGTCCATCGAACGAGCATTCACCGCCGCTGCTGGCGAGTCGCGCCAAAGGCAATGGTCGGCCGCGCTGCTTGCAGAACGGTGCATTGTTCAGCCAGACGCTGACCAGGTGGGCACCGAGGGAGATATTCTCCGGTAGATGGTTTTTCTCCTCGGCCGCCCCGCTGCGCAAGCGTCTGACATCCTTGCGATGGACGCCGGTGAGCAGGCTGATCCTGCTGTCGCTAGGCGGTTTGTCATCCAGCCGGAATTCACGCTCGGCCACGTCGACGAAAATTTCCTTGAGCATTTCGGCGAAGCAGTTGTAGGTGACCCCTTTCCTCAGCATCAGCCTCACCAGCGGGCGCATCACGTGCTGTAGCGCCGGCAACAGCGAGGGCGGGAAAGCGGGTAATTGCATTCAAGGCGCTCCTGTCGAAATGAATACAAATGAACGCGCGGGCAGACGTCCCGGCAGCCTGCCCTGAACGTCTCCCGCTATTGTCGACGGCGTTGATCGTCGCCCCCGATCCTTCAGGCAATCACATCCGTCACCCTGGTCAGGCCGGCTACACAAGTCCCTATGCCACTCCGAGTCTTGTATAGCAGTGGCCTGGCCGCTCAGGCACCGCCGCGATCATCGCCGACGTCATGGTCAGGCCCATCGTCTGCGCCTTGGCCCACGCCATGTGCTTCGCCCAGATCGTGATCGGGACCGTCATCCGCCCCCCGTCCCACACCGTGCGCTTCGCCGACATCGTGATCAGCACCATCGTCGGCACCATGGCCTACGCCATGTGCTTCGCCAACATCGTGATTCGCACCATGGTCGTTGCCACGACCGCTGTGCGCACTGCCCGGTCCACTGTTGCCACCCTGACCACCGGCGTCGCCGTCGCCGCTGTGACCTGACCCGCTGTGACCACCGCCATCCCCGCCGTGGCCACTCCCACCACTTCCACCACCGCCGCCATGACCACCACCGCCGCCGCCATGACCACCACCGCCACCGCCGTGACCACCACCGCCACCGCCATGACCACCACCGCCACCGCCATGACCACCACCACCGCCGCCACTGCCACCGCCACCGCCACCACTGCCACCGCCACCACCGCCAGTTCCTCCATCTTTTGCATAAGCGCTGGAGAAGCCGCCGATGTAGTCAGGGACTAGAACGGTCGAAGCCGATAGAACGCCGCCAATGGCGAGCGCCAGCAAACACTTCTTGAGCAGCATGATGAACCTCCGAACGGAGTTGCGTAGTCATCTCCCTATCGAACGCAAGAAATGGAAATTGGGTTACCGCTTCCTTAGAGCCACTGACCAACCAGCTCGACCTCCGCATACGACCTTGTAGTCAATTTCAGAATTCGCATGAAGCGTGTCAGCCGGTTTGTATTTTGTTGTGGGATTTTTTCCCACACCTTGAGGCTAGTCCCGGTCGCCCGAGTGTCAACGACCGATCATCCGGAGTTCTGCTCATTGTCAAGGGCTGCATTTGTAGGAGCGAGCTTGCTCGCGAAACTCCCGAGCCTGCCCATTCGCAAGCAAGCTCGCTCCTACATATTCGGTCTGCGCAGAATCCATGCTTCCAGACTGCGCTAGCGGCCAGGCCCGCCATACTTGGCAGCAACGCCCTCCTCGCCTGGAAGCCGGACATGAAGCCTCGGTCCCTCATCAAGTTCGTTCTGGTCGTTGCCGTGTGTGTCTACGCGGCGGTCTTTTTCGCCTATTGGGCGGCGTTCAAGGGGCTGCCCCTTTCACAGCACCAGGACATCTGGGGGTAATTCGGCGGCTACATCGGCGGTCTGCTGACTCCAGCGCTGTCCTTCCTGGCACTGATCGCCCTGCTCTTCACCATCGTGCAGAACCAGACGGAGCGGGAGGGAACCCGCAAGGAAGCCGCTCGCAGTGCAAGCGCCTTGGCGCAGCAGGTCGAACACTTCGAGCGCAAGGAAAAGGTGGATGAGCTGGTACGGCTGTCAGAGCAGCTGCATGGGGACATTGGCAAAGTGATGTCGATCGAACTCACGGTGACCGTGCCCAAGGCGGGCGCTATAGAGCCTGTCGCAATCACTGAGAGCATCGGTCACCTGCTCTCGGGCCGTTCGACGAATGAGCTGCTGTTCATCCCCATGGTCATGCAGCAGGGCAGCTTCAGCCATTACTTCCATCTGATGGCGGGCTGGATAGATGCGCCGACCGAGTACATGCAGCAGTACACGAGTCTGACCCGCAGCAAAATCCTGCCGCGGTTCTATGCATTGAGATACACACCCTCGGCGCGATTCCTGGAGGGCTTTCATTACGTCCATGGCAGCGTGGTCGAATACCTGGAGAGCACCCTGCCGGAGAACGCCCGCTGAAGTAATGTGCCCCTGAAATGCCACGCCGCCGACAGGGATGCCCTGTCGGCGGCGTGGGTCAGGGAAGTGACGAGGCAGGCCTGTAAGGACCTGCCTTACTCACCCTTGCTTCAGGTCGTAGCGGTCCGCATTCATCACCTTGGTCCAGGCGGCGACGAAGTCGCGCACGAAAGCCTGTGGCGAGTCGGAACTGCCGTAGATTTCCGCGATCGCCCGGAGCTGGGCATTGGAGCCGAAGATGAGGTCCACCACAGTGGCGGTCCACTTGGGTGCGCCGCTGTTGCGGTCACGACCTTCCAGCACAGTCGGATCGGACGCGGACCTTTCCCATTTGGTACGCATGTCCAGCAGGTTCACGAAGAAATCGTTGGTCAACGTTTCCGGACGCTTGGTGAAAACACCGTGCTGGGACTTGCCGAAGTTGGCGCCCAGTACGCGCAGGCCGCCAACCAGCACAGTCATTTCCGGAGCGCTGAGCCTCAGCAGTTGGGCCTTATCCACGAGCATTTCCGCCGTCGAACCTTCGTAGCCTTTCTTGGCGTAATTGCGGAAGCCGTCGGCGAGCGGCTCCAAGGGCGCGAAGGACTCCACATCGGTCTGCTCCTGCGAGGCATCGGTGCGGCCGGGCGCGAAAGGCACGGTCACATCAACACCGGCTTTCTTCGCCGCGGTTTCGATACCCACGCCACCGGCCAGCACGATCAGGTCGGCGAGCGAGACTTTCTTACCGGAGGCATTGAAGTCCTTCTGGATACCTTCCAGGGCAGCAATTACCTTGGCCGCTTCAGCCGGCTGGTTGACCTCCCAGTCCTTCTGCGGAGCCAGGCGCAGGCGAGCACCATTGGCACCGCCGCGCTTGTCGCTGCCGCGGAAGCAGGATGCGGCAGCCCAGGCGGCGCCGACCAGTTCGGAAACCGATAGGCCGGTCCCAGCGATCTTCGCCTTCAGGGTGGCAATGTCCTGTTCATTCACCAGTGGATGGTCGACAGCTGGAACCGGGTCCTGCCAGATCAGCTCCTCCTGCGGCACCAGCGGACCGAGGTAACGGCTGCGTGGCCCCATGTCGCGGTGGGTCAGCTTGAACCAGGCGCGGGCGAAGGCATCTGCCAACTCCTGTGGGTTGTCCTTGTAGCGGCGAGAGATTTTTTCGTAGACAGGGTCCATGCGCATCGCCATGTCAGCGGTGGTCATCATGGGCGCATGGCGCTTGCTGGGATCGTGGGCATCCGGCACGAGGCCGTCTCCCGTTGTCCCTTGGGGTTTCCACTGGTAGGCGCCAGCCGGGCTCTTGGTCAGCTCCCATTCGAAACCGAACAGCGTTTCCAGATAACTGTTGTCCCATTGGGTCGGTGTCGGCGTCCAGGCGCCTTCCAGGCCACTGGTGATGGTGTCGCTACCCATGCCGGTTCCGAGGGCGTTCTTCCAGCCAAAGCCCATGTCGGTGATATCGCCGGCCTCCGGTTCAACACCGACGTTCGCTGCATCGCCAGCGCCGTGGCACTTACCGAATGTGTGACCACCGACGGTGAGGGCCACGGTTTCCTCGTCGTTCATTGCCATGCGGGCAAAGGTCTCACGGACGTCGCGGCCAGAGCCCAGCGGGTCCGGATTTCCGTCCGGACCTTGCGGGTTCACGTAGATCAGGCCCATCTGCACGGCAGCCAGCGGATTTTCGAGTTGCCTGTCCCCGGTGTAGCGACTGTTGGGTTTGTCGCTGGTCGCCAGCCACTCATGCTCGGCACCCCAGTAGACGTCGTCCTCGGGTTCCCAGACATCCACGCGCCCTCCGGCGAAGCCGAAGGTCTTGAATCCCATGGATTCCAGCGCAACGTTGCCGGTCAGGATCAACAGATCGCCCCATGACAGCTTGTTGCCGTACTTCTGCTTGATCGGCCACAACAGGCGGCGCGCCTTGTCGAGGTTGCCGTTGTCCGGCCAGCTGTTGAGCGGTGCGAAACGCTGGTTGCCTGTGCCCGCGCCGCCGCGGCCATCGGCGATGCGATAGGTGCCGGCAGCGTGCCAGGCCATGCGGATGAACAGCGGGCCGTAATGGCCGTAGTCAGCGGGCCACCAGTCCTGCGAGTCGGTCATCAGGGCGTGCAGGTCCTTGATGACGGCATCGAGGTCGAGGGTCTTGAATGCTTCGGCATAGTTGAATTCCGCCCCCAGGGGGTTGGACGCTGCCGAGTGCTGATGAAGGATCTTGAGATTAAGTTGGTTGGGCCACCACTGCGCATTCGATGGCATAACACCCGCGATCACATTTTTCCCTGAGAACGGGCACTTTGCTTCGCTAGACATGCTTATCTCCTCTCATTTTGTCTTCAGCCAACCACTCTATTCAGCTTGGAATCCAGGTACCGACCCAGCCAATAGGTTTTGGAAATGGCATTGATAGTAGACAAGGAATGTGAAACCCATATTGGAGGAGCCCGCTGGCGCAAGGCCCGCGGCGCTGGCGGTGAAGGGATATCCCACGGGATATCAAGGGTTTCCAGGGCTTAGCACGGGGAGTGCTGGGGGCGATCGGCAAGATAATGAAACGATCTTTCAGCCATAGTCGAATTCAATCGTCTGGCCCGTCAAAAGGCTCGCAGGAAAGGGGCAGCCAACCTGCGAGCCGCGACGCGGGTACAGGGTCAGTCGATCTGGTACTTCTCCCGCACCAGATGGCCGATGCCCATCCGGTCGAGCACGTCCATCGGGCACAGCAAGGTCACGCGAACCGTACCGGGCAAGCGACTGATCTCGATGGAGCCGGTAATGGTGGCGCGATTGAGCACCTCGTCGTAGGGCAACCCGGTGGCCGCTGCGGCGCGCTCCAAGCCGTTTTCGGTGGCGGCGTTCAGGTTCTTGCCACTGCCGATGAAGGTAATCGGGCCGTTGCGTTCGACTTCGTGCTGACCCCAACGCGCACCCAGATCCTGGACCTTGCGGCGCTGCTCGGCGGTCATCGGCCGAGCCATGGGTGGCAAGTCATCGAGGTTCTGCAGGAGAATCGGGCCTTCCAGCGTCAGGTTCTTGATCACCTCAACCGTCAGCTCGGTTTCCCCTGATACGTCCGTCGCGTGTCCGGCGATCTCGCCATTACCTTGCTGGGCATGCATGTCGCCCATGTAGACGCCGGCCCCCGGCACCTTTACCGGGCAGATCAGGATGCAGCCCTCGCGCACTGAATTGGTGTCCATGTGGCCATCGGTCTTGGCCGCATGCAGTTCTTCTTCGCTCAGGCCGTAACGATGAGGCGCCCCGACCAGGTACTGGCCGAAATCGGCGCAGTTGTGCGAGTCGGGAATGTCACGGGACGGCGTGGTGCCGATGTTTCCAAGGAACGGCCGCATGTGGGCCGCCACGCCGGGCATGTCAGCGCGGGCCAGCGAGAGGATCGAATGCTGCTCGGCGAGCGCCGGCAAGGCGGACATCTGCGAGGCATCGCCGGCCAGGCCGTTGGCCACCTCCTGGTTGACGGTCAGGCTGACCTGGTTCTCCTGGTCCAACACGATCACGTAGCCGTGGCCGAAGCGGAAGGCGCTGACCTCCGCACCGCAGTTATTGCAGCGGATCGCGTCCTCTCCTATGCCTTCGACATGGCTGGCCGGATGTTCGGTGCCGCACTTCGCGCAGAATTTCGAGACGAAGGGGTCGCCGTGGTAGCGGCCCTCGACGAACTTCATCACCCCGGACGAGGTGGCCAGCGAAGTCACCCGCATCCGGATGATCTTCAGCGCCACTGCATCGCCCACTTCGGCCCCCTCGATCGCAACGGGTTGCGTCACTTCATGGCCGCCCTGGAATGCCGGGGTGATCATAGGTCCCCAACAGCCTGGAGGCGTGCCGGTGATCAGGGTGCCGCCATTCGCCAGTGGCCCCAGCATGGGCAGGCTGGGCCCGACGATGCCGTTGGTGTAGGTGCGGACATTGAGTCGGTCGACGGCCGGCTGGTTGGATTTCGTATCAGGCAGGCTTCTGGTCATTGGGTACCCCATCGATGGTAATCAGCGTAGGTCCGGTGCCTCGTCAATCAGCAAGACGTTGGTGCGCCCGGGAACGATGAGTAGATCGCGCATCTGTGTCGGGGATGTATTGAACGGACCAGGGAATGACATGCGGATGTAACGCCGCGGCATCCATACACAGGCAGATACACAGGCCTGGGGCCACAGGGGAAACGCCACGACCACTAGGCCGGAAGTTCCCGGTCGGAGGTGCTGGCGGACTAGTCTTATCCCCGTCCGACCAGCTCGAACGTGATTGAAAAGCAGTCCCCAGCACACTTCGCGGAGGGCTCCATCATGACCAAGATCGAAAAAGTCCTGTACACGGCCAAGGTCCACACCACCGGTGGGCGCGACGGTGCATCCGTCAGCTCCGACAAGCGCCTGGACATCAAGCACTCTTCCCCTGGCGGCCCCGGAAATGGCACCAACCCGGAGCAATTGTTCGCCGCAGGCTGGTCGGCCTGCTTCATCGGAGCCATTGGCGTGGTGGCCAGCAGAATGAAGGTCGCCGTCCCGAAAGATGTGGCCGTCGATGCAGAAGTCGACCTTGGCACCGCCGGCAATGACTACTTCATCCAGGCGCGACTGAATGTCAGCCTGCCCGGAATGGATCGCGAGACCGCTCAGGCCGTGGTCGACGCCGCTCACCAGACATGCCCCTACTCCAAGGCCACGCGAGGCAACATACACGCCGAGGTCAAACTGGTCTGAACTCGCTTGCGCGCCCCTCCGGGAGGCGGGGCGCCCTGCTCACACCTTCCACTCCCGCTTGCACTCCATCAGGAAATCGACGAAGGCACGCAGACGCAGCGGTACATGCCTCCCATGGGGGTACAACAAGGTGTAGGGGCGGGAGCGTCCACCAAACTCCTGGAGCACCTCTACCAGCGAGCCCTCCTCCAGATCCTGTTCGACGATGAAGCGATAGGTCTGGAACAACCCGGCGCCGTGCCTGGCCAGGGTCACCCCGCCCAGCACGTCATCCGAGCAACAGTAATTGCCGCTGGCGAAGATCTCCCGCTCCTTCCCGTTCTCGGTAAACAGCCAGGAGATACGCCGCCCGCTACTCGGCAGTTCGAACTGAATGCAGTCATGCTGTTGGAGATCATCCAGGCTGGTAGGGGTTCCCACGCGGGCGAGATATTCCGGTGTAGCGATCACGACCAGTCGGGAATCTTCGAGATGTCGGGCGATCAACGTCGAGTCTGGCTGGGCGCGCACGCGGATCGCCAGGTCGTAGCCTTCCGCGACGAAATCGATATTGCGGTTGCTCAAGTGGATGTCGATCGTCACGCCGGGATGACGTTCGCGAAAGCGCGACAACAGCGGAAGGATGCGGTAGTGGCCATAAGTGGTGGGAATGCTGATGCGAAGTTCGCCGGTGGGCTCGAGCTGCTTGCCCATCACCTCGCGCTCGGCCTCAACCAGCTGGGTCAGGGCCTGCCGACACTGCTCGAAGTAGGTTCGACCGCTTTCCGTGAGACGGATGCTGCGCGTGGTGCGCACGAACAGACGCGTCCCCAGGCGCTCTTCGAGACGCGATATCGATCGGCTCACGGCGGCCGGAGTGACTCCCGCCGAGAGCGCCGCAGCCGTGAAACTCCCCGCCTCCGCGGCAAGACAAAAGAGCTCGATACTGCCCAGCTGGATGTCATCGAAATGGCGTTTCACGATTCATTACACCGCGTATCAAGTGAAGTATCCGAGCCTACATTTATCCGTCCAAGCGGCACAAATATAGTTCTGTCCATCAACCCCGCCGATGTGGAGCCAGGCCGATGAAAGCCGCTGTCTTCAACGTCCTGCTGCCTTGGTGTCACTGAAGCAAGCCTCAAAGGAGCTCAACATGCCATTCGTAAGCGTTCGTATCACCCGTGACGGCGTTACCCGGGAACAGAAGGCCCAGGTCATCGCCGAGATCACCGACACTCTGCAGCGCGTGCTTGGCAAGCGCCCGGACCTCACCCATATCGTCATTGAGGAAGTGGATACCGATAACTGGGGCTACGCCGGCATCACCACCACCGAGTACCGCAAGAATCAGCCTGGATGACCTTCCCGTTCCATCCCCACCCGGCATCCGCCGGGTGGGCATAAGTACCGTCGCCACACAGGCGGCGACATCCGACACGAAAGGAGCAGCCTGCATGTCGAACGATCTCAGCAATCTGGATGCGGCCCTTGCACGCTATCCCAGGGTGGCGCTGCTGGAAGGCAAGACGCCTATCCAGCGTCTTTCACGCCTTAGCGCCCTTCCAGAGCTGAACGGCTGCAACCTCTATGTGAAGCGCGATGACCTGACCGGCCTGGGCGGCGGCGGCAACAAGCTGCGCAAGCTGGAGTTCCTGCTTGGCGAAGCACTGGCCGAGGGTGCCGACACCCTGGTTACCTGGGGCGGTCTGCAATCCAACCATGCACGCCTCACCGCGGCGGTCGCGGCCCGCCAGGGTCTCGCCTGCGAATTGATCCTGGTCCCGTCCGCCGTGCGTACGGATGACGATTTCCGCCACAGCGGCAACCTCATCCTCGATGGATTGTTCGGTGCGAACATCCACCGTCTGCCAGATGGCGCCAATCCCGACGTTTACGCCGCCGAGCTGCAGGACCGGCTCAGGCAGCAAGGACGTAACCCCTTCTTCATGCCTCTGGGCGGCTCCAGCCCCAGAGGCAGTCTGGGCTATGCAGCCTGTGCGCTCGAGATCCTTCGCCAGGCGATGGACCTTGGGCTTGAGTTTGGGCAAATCATCGTTCCAAACGGCAGCAGCGGCACCCACTCCGGGCTGCTGGCGGGCACCACACTGACGCGTACCTCCACGCTGGTTACCGGCTACACCGTGCTCGGCACTGCGGAACAAGCGCTCGCAGCGACCGTCGACAAGACCCGTCAGGTCCTGCAGCTCCTCGCTCCATCGGCAGAACTGGATGAAGGCTCAGTCCGGGTCGATGGCAGCCAGCGCGGCGATGCCTACGGCGCACCTACCGACGCGATGCTGGAAGCCACTCGACTCCTGGCCTCCCACGAAGGATTGCTGGTCGACCCGGTGTATGGCGGCAAGGCATTTGCCGGACTGCTGGCCTCGGTCCGCCGGGGCGATTTCCCGGCGGGCAGCAACCTGCTTTTCGTCATGACCGGCGGCCTGCCGGGAATCTTCGCCTACCGCTCGGCCTACGCGTGATCGATTGCGGCCGGGGAAGCACCCCCGGTTTTCCTCCGGCTGCCCCCTCCCCGAGCGCAATGCTCGATACCATTCAGGCGAATCGGCACTCAGTCGTTTGGTGCTATCGGCGGCTACTCCCCCTGCCTGCCCTCAGCTCTGCGCGTGCAGAGCTGAGACTTCCAGCGGTTCGCTTGTCGAGTCATCCCGGCCCGACTCCGGCAATGCCTTCCGGCTGCCGAGCGGAGTCAGTTGAAAACAGACGCCGCTCGAATTGCGGTGGTTTTCGGTAGCGGCGTTGGTGTGTACGGCTACGCCGGCCAGGGAAAAGGCTATGGAAGTCAGGAAGCTTTTCAGGGTTTTCATCGATTTCATCCCGCAAAGGTCATAGACATCAGGCATGACCACCTGCAAGGCCCTCGCCCGCGATAGTCGGGCCCAGTCTCGATGTTGCCGATACCCCGCGTGTGTCGCCTGATGGTTGCTTTGCATCCTCATGTAGCCGCAAGGCGTCGGGATACAAGACCGTACAAATCGATCCGCTGATGTCATTCCCAGGTCGTGCCAAGCGCTCAATCACACCAGATTGATTACATCAGGTATCAACTGAAACAAGGCGAAGCTGATTTATCAACTTAAAGCGCATGAATATAGTCCTCCTCACCAGCGGCGAACCTCCCGGATCCGCTGCAACAAGCCCCAACTATTTCTGCGAGGAACACACCATGAGCAAGAAAACAGCAATCATCACCGGCGCATCCAGCGGCATCGGCCTGGGCCTGGCCAAGGCCTTCATCGACAACGGCTACAACGTCGTCGGTACTGCCCGTTCCATCGACCGCCTGCAGGAAGCCGCCGCCAGCCTGGGCAATCCGACCAGCTTCGTTGGTGTTGCCGGTGACGTTGCCGATCCGGCCACCGCCCGCAAGGCCTTCGCCGCGGCAATCGAAGCCTTCGGCAGCGTCGAAGTGCTGATCAACAATGCCGGCTTCTTCCTCCCGAAACCCTTTGTCGACTACACCCCGGAAGACCTGGAAAGCCTGCTGGATACCAACCTCAAGGGTGTGGTCTACACCTCGCAGGTAGCCGCTGCGCACATGCAGCAACAAGGCGGCGGACACATCGTGAATATCTCCGCGGCAGTTGCCCTGCAGCCGAACATCAACGTACCAGCGGCGCTGCCGGTGTTGATCAAGGGTGGCGTCAACCAACTGACCCGTGCCCTGGCCCTGGAACTGTCACCGCACAACATCCAGGTGAACGCCGTGGCCCCCGGCATCATCGATACCCCGATGCATGACCCGGCTGCCCGCGACTTCCTCAATAACCTGGCGCCTTCCGGTCGTGTCGGCACCGTTCAGGAAATCGCCGATGCCGTGCTCTACCTGGCCAAGGCCGATTTCACCACCGGCGTCGTGCTGGCCGTGGACGGCGGCATGAGCACTGGCAAGTGGTAATCGCTTGAAGGCATGAAAAAGGGAGGCTTCGGCCTCCCTTTTTCAATTGTGCGTGCTTGTTTGCTCTGGGGCGAATTGATTCGAAGGCAAAAAGCCATGCCCTTGGGGCGTGATCATGAGTCACCAGGCTATGGCCTGGGACGACCTCGCGAATAGGGTGCGGCACGCATCGATGCCATGCCGACGATGGCAATTCCACGGTCTACGGATGCGCCTCCAGCTCACCGAGAATGCGGTAGGCCAGCTTCACCCGCTCTTCGTTCGGATAATTCTTGTTGGCCAACAGCACGATGCCGAGCTTCTTCTCCGGCACGAAGGCCACATAGGCGCCGAAGCCATTGGTCGAGCCGGTCTTGTTGACCCAGACCGCCTGTTGCGGCGCCAGAGACGGCGTGATGGTCGTGACGGCATGACTTTCAAGGGCCATCCGGCTGGCATTGCCTTCCAGCAGCGTTTGCAAGGCAACCGGGTAGCTGTACTGCTCCCAGATCAGGTCCTGGGTCATGGCGCCCAGTTTGAAATAGCCGGTTCGGGTGGCGTCGATCGCCCGCTGCAAGGACGCATCCAACGCTGTCAGGCCCAGGTTGGCTTCGACGAAATGAAGCAGGTCCTTGCTGCTCGTCTTCACCCCATAGGCTTCCGCCGCCAACATCGCCGGATTCACACGCACCGGAGCATCTTCCTTGTCGTAGCCCTGGGCGTAGTTCGGCATCGCGCTGGCAGGAACGTCTATCCAGGTGTTGCCCATGCCGAGTTTCGGCAACAGGTCGCGCTCCATCGCCTGGACATAGGTCACACCCAGGCTCCTGGCGGCAACCACCCCCAACAGTCCGATGCTCGGGTTGGCGTAGGTTCGGTAGGTCCCCGGGGCGAACTGCGGCTGCCAGGCGTTGTAGTAGTCCATCAACTGGCTTTCATTGCGGACGTCGTCGGGCAGTTGCAGCGGAAAGCCGCCAGCGGTATGGGTGGCGAGATTGAGCAGCGTCACCTGGTCCAGCCGGCTGCCCTTGAGCTCCGGCAGGTAGCGGCTCGGACTGTCGGTGAGCGACAGCTTGCCTTGGGTTGCGGCATAGCTGGCGAGCGTCACGGTCAGGGTCTTGCTGATGGAACCGACCTCAAACAGCGTGTCGCCAGTGACGGCCTGCCGGGAGGCCTTCGATGCCACGCCGTAGTTGTAGAAGCGCCGCTCGCCCTGGGCGATGACGCCGATGGCCAGGCCTGGAATACCGTACTGCTGCATCACCTGGCGGGCGGCTTGCTCCACGTTGGCGGCGATAGCGTCCGGTCCGTCCGCTGCCATCGCCTGGCCGCCGAGCGAGGCCGCAAGGGCTAGCGTGAAAATCTGTGCGCGGCACATTCCTGTCAGGCGCATCGAAGTCGTCCTTCGGTCATGGAGGGGGGAAGAACCTACCATCTCGAGCAGATCCGTCCAAAAAACCTTCATCACCGGGTGTTGCGCGGCGCCTCCATGAGCCGCGCACGTCCGGAGGGGATCAGCTCGCGGCCTTGCCCGCTTCCGCCCGCTCCTGCAGGAGCTTCTGGATGATCGCTTCCTGCTCTTCGTAGTCACCCTCCCCGATGTGCAAGTGACGTACCCGTCCGTTGGCGTCGATGAAGTAATGCGCCGGCCAATACTGGTTGGTGAACGCGTTCCAGATGCGGTACTGGTTGTCGACGGCCACCGGGTGCTTGACGCCCAGGCGCTTGATTGCCTCGCGTACGTTGTCGATTTTTCGCTCGAAGGCGTATTCGGGTGTGTGCACACCAATCACCACCAGTCCTTTGTCGGCGTACCGCGCAGCCCACTGGTTCACATAGGGGAGGCTGTTCCGGCAGTTGATGCAGTCGAAGGTCCAGAAGTCCACCAGCACCACCTTGCCGAGCAGTTGTTCGTTGCCGAGCGGCGGGCCGTTGAGCCACTGGGTCGCGCCTTGCAGCGACGGCATAGCTCCCAGGTCCGGCAGTTGTTCAATGCTGTCGGCGCGGGCGCTGCCCACCAGGCTTTCCAGCAGGACTGGCACGCCATCGATCACCTTGCGCTCGAGCTCGGCCGCAAGCCGGGAGGACCCCGCTCCGGACAGTTGGTCGCTGGTGCCACTGGCAATGCCGACCACTGCCAGCAAAGCCACTGCACCGGCGCCGCGACGCAGCCACTCCACGGCGCCCAGCGACAGCTTCGCCCTTTGGAACACCCCACGCCCGAGGAAGATCAGCGCTCCCATCGCCAGGGCGCCGCCGAGGCCGTAGCTGAGCAGCAGCAGGCTGGTGGAGGCACTGGGGCCGTTGAGCATGGCACCGGACAGGATCAGGCCCAGGATAGGCCCGGCGCA
This sequence comes from Pseudomonas sp. DY-1, assembly GCF_003626975.1. Classification (NCBI taxonomy): domain Bacteria; kingdom Pseudomonadati; phylum Pseudomonadota; class Gammaproteobacteria; order Pseudomonadales; family Pseudomonadaceae; genus Pseudomonas; species Pseudomonas sp. DY-1. Next base: position 1,341,509 of record NZ_CP032616.1, read on the forward strand.
GGGTGCCCAGAGCAGGCCTGCGGCAAAGCCCATCAGCCAGGCCGAAAGCGCCGGTGGCAGGCGACGGGCATCGCCTTGCAGCCGGTCACCCAACCAGAGCCAGGGGCGCGATAGCCAGGTGCCGACTCGCGAGGAAAGCAGGGCAGCCGCCGACGCCGCCAGCAACACCAGGGCGACGTAGCGTCCCCATTGGCTGGCGTCGATGACCCATTCACTGGAAACCACCGCCAGACTGGCCAGTACGGCAAAACCGGAGGCCAGGCCAGCCAGCGTCAGCAAGGGCGACCAGGCGGGACCGCCGGCGCGGGAAAACAGTAACGGCAGGACAGGAAGTACGCAGGGGCTGAACAGGGTCAGCACCCCGCCTAGAAAGGCAATGAGCAGCATAGGCACCTCAGTGGCATTGGCTCCCGGCAGTCACCGGGCTGGCGACCCGCGTCGTCTCCGGCGCAGGATCTGGAGTCATGTGTCAGTTTTCATTGCTGCAGGCATCGGAGTGCTTGCGGTACTCCAGGCTGTGCAGCCGACCCTTGGAGTCCAGGTAATCCATGCGTGCATCGACCACCTGGCAGAGAACGGATGGCGCCTCGCGCAGCGACACTACTTTGTTGATATCCAGATGCGTGCCGTAGCGATAAGGCTCCGGTGTGACACTCTCGGCGGCCTGCGCCGCAAGGCTGACGACGTTGAAAGTGGCTGCCAGCAAAAAGGCGGTGCCCAGGGATGCGAGTTTCATGCTGATCTCCCGACCAATTGAGAAAGGGGCGCAGATGCAAGGGGGCATCCGCTGGGTACCAATTTCATCGGTGGGAGGTATCGCCGATGTGTCCGGTGCGGACCGGGATTGCGCTGTCAGGTATCAGCGAGGGCTGCGGATACACGGTGATACGCAGGGCCATTGTGCAATCACAGGTATCAGCGCGGCGCTGGATACAGTGGAATACAAAGGCTTGCGGGCAATCGCCGGAAGGCCCGATACACTGGGCATCGAATAGCCATAGCGAGGTTTTTTCATGGACCATGTCGACCACATCCTGGTCGTTGACGACGACCGGGAAATCCGCGAGCTCGTCGGCAACTACCTGAAGAAGAACGGCCTGCGAGTCAGTCTGGCGGCCGATGGCCGGCAGATGCGCGCCTTCCTCGAGGCCAATACCGTCGACCTGATCGTCCTCGACATCATGATGCCCGGCGATGACGGCCTGCGCCTGTGCCGTGAGCTGCGCGTGGGCAAGCACAAGGCGACGCCGGTGTTGATGCTGACGGCGCGCAACGAGGAAACCGATCGCATCATCGGCCTGGAAATGGGCGCCGACGATTACCTGACCAAGCCCTTCTCGGCCCGTGAGCTGCTGGCACGGATCAATGCCGTGATCCGCCGCACGCGCATGCTGCCGCCGAACCTGCAGATCAGCGAGAGCAGCCGATTGATCGGCTTCGGCAAATGGCGCCTGGATACCACTGCGCGCCACCTGCTGGATGATGAGGGCACGCTTGTAGCCCTGAGCGGCGCCGAGTATCGGCTGCTGCGCGTCTTCCTCGATCATCCGCAGCGGGTGCTCAGCCGTGAGCAACTGCTCAACCTCACCCAGGGCCGCGAGGCGGACGTGTTCGACCGTTCCATCGACCTGCTGGTAAGCCGCCTGCGCCAACGCCTGCAGGACGACGCTCGCGAATCCGCCTATATCAAGACGGTACGCAGCGAAGGCTATGTCTTCTCGCTGCCCGTGCAACTGATCGAGCCGACGACGTGATGCCCCTGCCCCGCTGGCCAAGCACCCTGGCCGCACGCCTGGCGCTGATATTCCTCACCGGGCTGGTTCTGGCCTACGGGTTGTCTTTCGCCTCGCAGTTCTACGAGCGCTACCAGACCGGGCGCAACGTGATGCTCGGCAACCTGGAGCATGACGTGAGCACCGCCGTGGCACTGATCGACCGTTTGCCGGCGGAAGAGCGCGCCACCTGGTTGTCGCTTCTGGAGCGACGCAACTACCGCTATCGGCTCGACGAGGGTACGCCGGGCGTGCCCATGGACATGACCCAGGCCCACATGGCCGCAACCTCCATCGAACGGGCTATCGGCCAGCACTATCGGCTGCGCTTCGAGAACATTCCCGGTCCGGCCCCTCACTTCCAGGCGCACCTGACCTTGAGCGATGGACGCCCACTGACGGTGGATGTCACGCCCAGCCCCATTCCAGTGGCCCAGTGGTTGCCGGTGGTGCTGATCCTGCAACTGGCCGTGTTACTGCTCTGCACCTGGCTGGCGGTGCGCATGGCAATCCGCCCACTGGCTCGCCTCGCCCAGGCCGTCGACCATCTGGACCCGGACGCTCCCGGTCCGGAGCTCGACGAACGCGGTCCGCAGGAAGTGTCCTATGCCGCCCGCGCCTTCAATGCATTGCAGGGGCGCATCGGTGCATACCTGAAAGAACGCATGCAATTGCTAGCGGCCATTTCCCACGATCTGCAGACGCCCATCACACGGATGAAGCTGCGCGTGGAACAGATGGACCCTTCCCCGGAGCGGGAAAAACTATGGAGCGACCTGAACGAAATGCAGCACCTGGTGCGTGAAGGCGTTGCCTACGCACGCAGCATGGATGGGGCAAGCGAAGCGTTGTGCCGGGTCGACCTCGATGCCTTCCTCGACAGCCTCGTGTGCGACTACCAGGACAGCGGCCAGGCCGTCACCCTCGACGGTTCCAGCGGTCTTCTGCTGGAAACCCGCCCCCATGCCTTCCGCAGGGTGCTCAGCAACCTGATCGACAACGCCCTCAAGTTCGGCGGCAGTGCCCAGCTGGAAGTGCGACGAGATGCGCAAGGCAAGGTTCAGGTGCTGGTGAACGACAACGGACCGGGCATTGCCGAAGAGGAACTGCAAGAGGTCTTCAAACCGTTCTATCGCGTGGAAAGCTCGCGCAACCGCACGACGGGAGGAACTGGCCTCGGGCTAGCCATCGCCCAGCAACTGAGCCAGGCGCTGGGCGCACACCTGAGCCTGGCCAACCGTGACGGCGGTGGCCTCTGCGCCCGACTGGAGCTCGGCGCCGCCGATTGAGTCCACGTACAGAGCGATACACGACGGGCCACGGCTGACACATCCGGGACAATCACCTTCTTCAACATGGGCACACGAGCAGCGCCGGCACTCCCGCCGGCCCCGTGCAGGCCAACGGAGCCCACCCATGAGCAGCATTGCAACCTCCCCGTTCAAGTTCGTTTTCAACCAGCTCGACCGGGTCGGCGCCTGGAGCGCCGATCTGCCACTGCGCCTGTTCCTCGCCTGGGAGTTCTTCGAATCCGGCCTGGAAAAATGGAATGGGCAGAACTGGTTCGTGGATATCCAGTCCGCCTTCCCCTTCCCTTTCAACCTGCTGCCGCCCGAGGCGAGCTGGCAGATCTCGATGTGGGCCGAGTTGATCGCCCCTGTGCTCCTGCTGCTCGGTCTGGGCACACGCTTCGCCACCCTGGTGCTGATGGTGCTGACCGTGGTCGCCATTGCCGCGGTGCACTGGCCGGAACATTGGTCGAGCCTCTCGGAGCTCGCCCAGGGCTATTCCATCAGTAACAAGGGCTACGGCAACTACAAGCTGCCGCTTATCTATCTGATAGCGGCCATGCCGCTGCTGCTGAAAGGCTCTGGACGCTTCAGCCTCGATGCTTTGCTGTTCCGCCGACAGGCCTGAACCCCACTCGAAATGAAAAGCCCGCCTTATGTGCGGGCTTTTTCGTGTCTGCAACGCGATGGGATTCGTTGTTTTTGTGGGGAGCGAATTCATTCGCGAGCAGGACGCAGTGCCCGCTCGAACCCGGACCATCCCTCACCCCAGCCCTCTCCCGGAGGGAGAGGGAGCTGTCCGTGCCTTGGTTGAGCCCAACACCAACCCTGTAGGGGCGAATTCATTCGCCAAGCAGGACGCAGTCCTGCCGTAGGTTGGTCCGAGGAACGAGGCCCAACATCGCAACTGCAATAAAAAAGCCCGCGCACCTCTCGGGAACGCGGGCTTTGGCCTGGCCGTAATTGATCAGGGAATATCGAAGGTGACCTCGATATTGTCGCGAGTGGCCTTGGAGTACGGGCAGAGCTGGTGCGCCATCTCGACCAGTCGAGCCTTGTCTTCGCTCGCCAGGCCCGGCAGTTCCACCCGCAGCTTCGCCGCCAGGGCAAAGCCACCGTCAGCGGTATTGCCCAGGGCGATGTCGGCGACCACCGCCACGTCGTCCGGCAAGCGGATTTGCAGGCTCTGGCCGGCTCGGCGCAAGGCACCAATGAAGCAGGCCGACCAGCCAACGCCGAGAAGTTGCTCCGGATTGGTTCCCGGTCGCCCCGAGTTGGGCGCGCTCAGGCGCACGTTCAGTTCGCCGTCGGAGGATTCGCCGCGCCCATCGCGGCCACCGGTGGTGCGTGTCTGGGCGGTATAGAGAGTGCTTTCCAGTATTGCGGTCATCAGAGTGTTTCCTTGATGCAGGGAAGGATGTGCCGGCTGGCGCCGGCATTTGTCTGCGCCTCAGATGCGAGTGCCGGGCACTACGCCCTGGGCGCGCAGGTTTTCCAGCAAGGCAATGCCCTGCGGCAGGATGGCCTCGCTGTCCACGCCTATGGCTTCGGCCAGGGTCTGCAGATGCTCCCGGCCGGAGCAGTCACGCTGCTGCAGGGATACGAGCAGCGCGTGGGCCAGGGGCGCCAGGCGCGAGAAGTGGACTTTCTTGTCGACACCACGCCGCGCCAGCAACAGGGTCGGCTGACCGGGGATGTCTTGCGGCATGAAGTTGGGAGAGATCTCGCTCACGGGCCATTGATAGGCCAGCGGCCAGGCGAGGTTCGACAGCACGGGAACGCCGTCGAGCAGGTTTCCCGCCGGGTCGTGGTCCTGCTCACCGCTGCCGCTGAGGAGCAGCGCGGCCTCTACCCATTCGTAATGGGCCAGTTCCGGCAACCAGGCAGGCAGCTCGAGCTCATCGGCGCCGCCCTCCTCCAGAAAGCTGACGAACTCCCCGGAGATTTCAGTGAACAGGGGCGTCTGGCAGCGGTAATCGGCAAAGAAGGTTTCCACCAGGGTCTGCCAGCGCTGGGGGCCGAGGCTGGCGCGAATGACCGGAAAGCAACCCGCGAGCAGCGACTCCACATTGCCGAAGAACAACCGGCGGTACACGGCCAGGCGGCGCGGTTCGATCCCCGACGGCGGTGCGTTGTTCTGCGGGTCGCGTACATGGCGCGCCATGCTCATAAGCTGTTCATGCAGGACTTCATGCACGGCGCACCTCCGGCCACGAGATGACTGCCTGTTGGCGCGCCCGAATCTGCCCGACCTCACCCAACAGCTCCGCCAGCGGCGGGAAGTTGAAGTCACGCTCCAGCAAGGTCGGCAGCGCACCAAAGCGCTGGTAGGCCTGCTCCAGCAAGGACCAGACGCCTCTCTTCACGGTCGCGCCATGGGTGTCGATCTTCAGATCCGGCGCTTCGTCGTAGTGACCCGCCACATGCATGTAGACGACCCGCTCTGCCGGCAGAGCGGCCATGTACTCGGTGGCGTCGTAACCGTGGTTTATCGAGTTGACGAAGAGATTGTTGACGTCCAGAAGCAGGTCGCAGTCGGCCTCCTCCAGTACCGCGCGGAGGAAGTCGATCTCCTGCAATGCCTGGTAGGGCGCGGCGTAGTAGGAAATGTTCTCCACGGCGATGCGTCGCTCCAGGGAATCCTGGGCCTGACGGATGCGCGCGGCGACGTGGCGTACCGATTCGTCGGTAAAGGGCAGTGGCAGCAGGTCGTAGAGTTGACCGTCGTCCGAGCAGTAACTCAGGTGCTCACTGAAGAAGGCCACGTTGTGATCGTCGAGGAACTCGCGGATGCCTCGAAGCAGCTCGCGATCCAGTGGTGCCGGGCCGCCCAGGGACAATGAGAGGCCATGGCAGGCCAGCGGGAAGCGCTCGGCCAGCCGGGCCAGGGCGTCGCCATGCTGGCCGCCGACATTGATCCAGTTATCCGGCGTGCACTCGAGGAAATCCACGGCACCGGCATCCATCGCCAGTAGTTCCGGCAACAGGGCACGGCGCAAGCCCAGGCCTGCGCCCTGGGGGAAGGAAGCGATGTTCATGGGCGTTCTCCCGAAGTTGAGGAACCTCCCCGGCGTCAGGCGCCGGGAGGGTTAATCAAGGCAGAGGATCAGCTCTTGGCCTTGCTCATCTTGGTGAACAGTTCGGTGGGGACTTTCTTGCCGTTGGAGAGGTACTGGTTGCTGCGGAACTTGTAGACCTCGCCCTCGGACAGGAAACCGTCCTTGTTGGTGTCCATTGCGGCGAATTCGCCACTGCCGTTCGGTGCTACAGCCAGAAGCTCCTTCAGCGAAACGAGGCCGTCGTCGTCGGTGTCGGTGCGAGCGAAGGAGGCATCGCCACATTTGCCCTCGCCACATTTGCCTTCGGCAGCCTTGGCGGCGCCTGCTTCCGCGCCACCGCATTTGCCTTCACCGCACTTACCCTCGGCGGCCTTGCTTCCAGTGGTTTCAGCACCACCACACTTGCCTTCACCGCATTTACCTTCGGCGGCCTTGTCGGCGGCGGCGAGCATGTAGCCCTGGGGCAGTGCCTCAACGGCAAATGCTGACGAGGCCATGTTCATGCCACCGGCCAGGGCGACAGCGATCAGGCCAATACGGGTCTTGTTCGAGAACTGGGTACGGGACATGGAGTTTCTCCGGATACATTGGCGCGATCAGTCGCGCGGGGCGTGCCACAAGGGCATTGGAACCCTGGAGCGAGGCGCCGAGGCTGACCTCGTTCGGGTTTGGCTATTTCGCCTCAGCCATGTATCCGCGACGTATCCGGAGAAAAAGCATTTGTAAGCGACTCGTCGTGGAAGAGGCCCGGATACATTGAGATACGTCCGGACCCCGCTTCAGGCTTTCACGTCACCCGTTGCGGGTCGTTCCAGCCTTCGATGAACCGTCTGGCGTTGTCGACGCAACTCACGCCTTCGGGCTTTTCCCTGATGTGCCGGATAAGGTCCTGCAAGCTGGCCTTGCTCTGGGCCAGCCTGCGTTCCATCGCTTCGATATCCTCGATTTTCTTGTGCAGCGCTTCCACCAGTTCTCCCTGCTTCCAGTCGCCCAGATCGACCGGGATCAGCCCACGTATTTCATCCAGCGAGAATCCCGCCGCCTGAGCCCCAGTGATGATCTCCAGGATCAGCAACGCCTCGGGCGGGTATTCGCGATAGCCGTTGGCCTTGCGCGCCACAGTCGTGAGCAACCCCTTGGATTCGTAGAAACGAATCCGCGATGCGGCAAGACCGCTGTGCCTGGAAAGATCGCCGATTTTCATGGTTAGCTCCGACCCGCTTGACATTAAAGTTAACTTTAAACGTAGCATCCTGGCTCCGCAAAGGAGGAGCTATCGATGAGCCTGTTCGAACCGCTTGCACTGCCCAACGGCACCCGGATCCCCAACCGTCTGGCCAAGGCGGCCATGGAAGAAAACATGGCCGACGGCGACCATGCCCCCTCCGAAGCGCTGCTGCGCCTCTATCAGCATTGGGCCGATGGCGGCGCCGGGCTGATCATCACCGGCAATGTGATGGTGGATGGCCGCGCCATGACCGGACCGGGCGGCGTGGTGCTGGAAACCGACAACCACCTCGAGCGCTTCCAGCGCTGGGCCGAGGTCGCCCGCTCTCGCGGCGCACAGGTCTGGATGCAGATAAACCATCCGGGTCGACAGACACCGGCTGCCCTGGGCCAGCCGACCCTGGCTCCGTCCGCCGTGCCCCTGGATCTGGGCAAGTTTTCCAACCAGTTCCGTGTGCCTCGGGAAATGTCCGAAGCGGATATCGAGGAGGTGCGCCAGCGCTTCGTCAATGCCGCTCAACTGGCTGAACGCAGCGGCTTCAACGGCGTTCAGATTCACGCCGCGCATGGTTACCTGCTGAGCCAGTTCCTCTCGCCGATCAGCAACAAGCGTCAGGATCGCTGGGGCGGCGCCGTGGAGAATCGCGCGCGCCTGCTGGTCGAGATTGTCCGGGGCGTTCGTAGCGCGGTTTCGCCAGGCTTCGTGGTGTCGGTGAAACTGAATTCGGCGGACTTCCAGCGCGGAGGCTTCAGCCCGGAAGATGCGCGCAGTGTGGTCGCCATGCTCAACGAACTGCAGGTGGACCTTGTCGAGCTATCCGGTGGCAGCTACGAGGCCCCGGCCATGCAGGGGCAGGCCCGCGATGGTCGCACCCTCGCCCGAGAGGCCTACTTCCTGGAATTCGCCGAAAGCATCACCGCGGTTGCGCGAATGCCGCTGATGGTCACCGGCGGTATCCGGCGTCGCGCCGTGGCCGAGAAAGTCATCCAGAGCGGCATCGCACTGGCGGGGATGGCCACCGCACTGTCGATCAATCCGAATCTTCCGCGGGAATGGTCGAACGGTGGCGACGACGCCCCTGCCCTGCGCCCCATCACCTGGAAGAACAAGACCCTCGGCGCCATGGCGAACATGGCCGTGGTCAAGTACCAGTTGCAGCGGCTGAGCAAGGGTCGCGTCACGCGACCTGAGGTTTCTCCGCTACTCGCCTTGCTGGGGCAACAGGTTTCGACCTCGGCGCGGACGCGGCGCTATCGCCGCTGGATCGCCGGGCGGAACTGACCGAACGCGCGGGCCATGGGTATTCCATGGCCCATGCTACGCAGTGCGCTGTCAGGCCTTGGCTGCCGCAAGGTAGCCACCCAGGCGTCGGCCCATCTCTTCGCCAAGCGCTTGCAAGCCGCTCATGGGGCGGACCATCACCTCGAAATCGACGATCTTGCCCTGCTCGTCGAAGCGGATCATGTCGATGCCTTTCAGGTTACGGCCATCGACGTGCGCGCTGAACTCCAGCACCACATTGAGTCCATCGGCGGTGGCCAGTTGACGGTGGTAGGTGAAGTCGTTGAACACCTTGAGCACGGTATTGAGGATGGTCGAGACCACCATCGGCCCCGGATAAGGTGTGTGCGCCATGGGCGAGCGAAATACCACGTTCTCCGCCAGCAACTCCGGCAGCGCGGAGAGATCCTGCCGCTCGACCATCTCATGCCAGCGTTGCAGCGAGGCGGCGGCCTGGGGATGCAGGTTCAATTCGGACATCGTCACTTCCTCTCGATTGTTCTTCTTCTGGAAGCCCGGCAGGCGCGAGGCAATGCGTCTGGCAGGCAGGGCGAAGAAGGACGATACGGCCCGAAAATACCAGGTTCAATGATCGAAAATGACAGGATTATGATCCAGCCGAACAACCTGCAACGCGCGGTTCAGTGAGTCACCCGCGTCACCAGGTAGCTCAACAATTGCGGTTCGTCATCTGGAGCGATCTCGTGCACCGTTCGCGCAAGCTCGCCCAGCACGGTTCGCCAGAACGCCAGGGCGCTTTCGTCCTGCCGGTAGAAGCGCACCAGCCAGTCGTTAGTCCCGCTCGTCAGGACCTGCGTGGCCACGGCGCGGCCTACACCCAGGCGCCGGTACTTCTTGAGGATGAACAGGTCCGCCAATTCGAGGGCATCGATTCCGGGTAGTTCGCTCCGCTCGATCAGCAGGAATCCGGCGATGAATCCGTCAACCAGGATCAGGTGGGCGCTCCACAGGGGCTCCTGCCAGTACCGCGCCAGGTGTTCCTCATGGATGTAGAAGCGGCCGTCGACATCCACGTCTTCCTGTTCCCAGTCCGAGGACTCGTAGGCGTAAAACTGATACAGGTTTCGGATCAGCTCCATGTGCTCAACGGCGGTTTCGACCAGCTCGACGGCGCCGCTCATGGCCACTCACCGTGGCAGGGTTTCAGATGGGATAGAAAGGCTTGAATCGACGGCATGGACAGCTCGGTGCAAGGAAAAAAGCGGCGCGTATTCTTGCAGAAGTCGAGGTGTGTTTGTGTAGGAGCAAGCTTGCTCGCGAACAGTTCCGAGCACGACCCTTCGCGAGCAAGCTCGCTCCTACAAATGCAAGTGTGTTCAGCCATTCTTCCTTCTAGCCGCCCCAGTTACTCCTCCAGCTTCAGGAGCGGTTGGCCTTTCTTCACGATATAGGTCGCCAGTTCCGATGCCTTGTCCTTTCCGACGTTCGTCGCGACATGGGCCGTGCCGGCGGGAATGAACAGGGACTCGCCCGCCTTGAGGATGACGTTTGGACGGCCTTCCAGCTGGTACTCGAAGGTGCCGGAAATCACATGGGCAACTTCCGCGCCCGGATGGGAATGTCGAGGTGACGCGACGCCTGGCTCGAAGTCCACCAGAACCTGGATGGCTTCGTATCCGGGAACTTCCAGATCGTGGCGCGTGAGGTCCGTACGGTGGATGCCGTTCTGCCAACTGGCCTGGGGTTTTGCGTCATGTGCCTGGGCAAAACCAGCGATTGCCATCAGTGCCGCAGCGGTGGTGAGGGTTCGAATGTTCAGCATGGCAGTAGCCTCGGGGAGACAGGTTGGGGTGGCTTCACCCTATCCCCGGCATCTGCCGACGATGTGTCAGGACCCGGAGGGTTCTGCAAGCGCATGTATATGGCCGCGCGACTGACACACGCACATACAAAGCACCGACGGCTGCCAGGTCGAGATGGAAAATCGCCTGACTGCGCTCAAGCCAGCCGCTGTACCCACTCCCTCGGGCTGGCACCCACCTTGCGGCGGAAGGCCCTGGCCAGGGCGGATGGGCTCTCGTAGCCCACTTCATCGGCGATCAGCGCAATGGGCCGTCCTTCCCGGAGGCGCTTCTGGGCCAGACTCACACGCCAGCTCACCAGGTAATCCGCCGGGGTCATGCCCACCACCTCGCGGAACTGCGCGGCGAAGCTGGCACGGGACATGTTGGCGGCCAGCGCGAGATCGGCCACCGACCAGGGTTTGGCGGGAGCGTCGTGCATCAGGGTCATCGCCTTGGACAACCGAGGATTCGCCAGGCCCGCCAGCATGCCGCCGGAAAGCTGATTGCTGGCCATCAGGTGGCGCAGGAGCTGGATGACCATCAGTTCGAAGAGGCGGTCGAGCACGGCTTCACGCCCGCAATCGTCGCCAAAGGCCTCGCTGAACAGCCAGTCGATGGCACCAGCGATGCTCGGCACCGCGGACAGGGGCAACAACAGGTACTCCGGAAGCGCCCGCGATAACGGATTGTCGACCCCGCCATCGAACTCGATGGTGGCGCACACCAGTTCGGCGCCGTCTTCGTCGCTGGCGCTCACGCGGTGCGCCAGCGGGCGTCCCATCAGCATCAGGCTCGGCTCGTCGATCACCACACCTTCTCCATGGCTCGAACCCAGCGTCACCCGCCCGGCGCGCAGCAAGTGCACATAGCCGCGCGGCACGTCGCCCGGATAGGCCGCAACACCACAAAAGCCACCGCTGTAGAAGGTCGAGGCATGCAGGCTGAAGTTGCTCAGTAGGGACGACAGTCTGTCCACGTGTTTCACCCTCAGATTTAGACGATCTGCCGCATAAATTGGACTATTTGAACCCACTTTGACAGGCAGCTCCATAGCATTCATTGCAGGCTTGAACGCTGAGCCCTATCCCAATCCGATGGAGAACCACCATGAGCCAGGTGACCATGTACACCACCGGTTACTGCCCCTACTGCAGGAACGCCAAGGCCCTGCTGGCGCGCCGGGGCGTTACCGCGACCGAGATCGATGTCGAGTCCGACCCGCGTTTGCGGGCAGAGATGCTGGAAAGGACCGGACGTCGAACGGTGCCGCAGATCTTCATTGGCGAGCGCCATGTGGGCGGATTCGATGACCTGGCGGCGCTGGAGCGCCAGGGAGAACTGGCTGCCTTGCTCGCTTGAACGACAACCGCGCAGGTGGCTCGATGCCACCCGCGCGATCGGTCTTGCTGCTTGTCAGCCCAACTGATCGATCATCACCGTGTTGGTGTACACCAGGCTTCCGTCGCTCTCGCGGTGGCCCACGAGGTGGAACAAACCGCGGTCGTCGTCCTTGCTGAGAAAGACGCGGAACTGCAGATCCGAGAGCGAACCGCACTCGCTGGGCGTGACCAGTTCCATGTGCTCCATTTCAGCATCGATCATCACTTCGGGCTCATGGGTTTTCTGCAGGCGCTCTTCCGCTTCCTCAAGCAGCAGATGGTCAGCGTCGTTGACGTGAAAGTGCAGATCTCCCATCGGAATGGACCTTTCCACGCCCTGGGGTTTGCACCAGCTCTTGATGGTCAATGTATTCATCTAGCAACCCTCCTGACTTGTGCGTTGCCACGCCAGCTGTTCAATCAGCAGTTTAGACAAGCCCGATCGTCGAGAAGCGTCAGTCATCGCCCGATGCCGCGCGCCACAAGGGTTACAGGCGTTCGACAGGAAATCCGGATGCTATAATTTTCAAGTGAAAGAACCCTGAATTTTCAACCAGGGCTCATTGATAACCATCGGGAATAAATCCATCGATTGCGGGAGGCGAACGACCACTTCGAACCATAATCCGGAGGTGAGTCATGAACAGGCACTACTACATCAGCAACAACCTCGATGATCTGGAAACCCTCGAGTCCGAGCTCGAGGCCAATGGCATCAATACCGAACAGATCCATGTGCTGAGCGACAAGGATGCCGATGTCGAACAGCATCATCTCCATGATGTGAATTCCTTCATGAAGCAGGATGTCGTCCACTCCGGCGAGATTGGCGCTGCGATTGGCGTGCCTCTGGCAGCGCTGGTGTTGCTAGGTGCCTGGCTTGCGGGCTGGACTGATACGCCGGCGGGCTGGGTCCCCTTCGTATTCCTTGCGGTGGTCGTACTCGGTTTCTGCATCTGGGAAGGCGGTTTCTTCGGTATCCAGGTACCCAACGCTCACTTCCGCAATCTGAAGGAGAAGGTCCGGGAAGGTGAACATATCTTCTTCGTCGACGTGGACCCGGATCAGGAATCCGTACTCGACCGAGTCATCAATCACCATCCGCAGCTGCGCCTGGCCGGCACAGGTTCCGCATCGCCACACTGGATAGTTTCCTGGCTGCATCGCTGGCATCAGTTCAAACGGACCATCTAGGGCGCCCTCTCCCCCTCTCTCTCTGCGGGGAGAGGGGGGTATGCCGAAGGATTCATTCGCGGAACTGGGCCTCACCGCGAATCGTTGGGTTTCGCTTCGCTCTACCACAACCTACAAAGCAGGTCGTGCCGTTGTAGGGCGAATTCATTCGCCAAGCAGGACGTAGTCCTGCAGTAGGTTGGTACGAGGAACGAAGCCCAGCATTGCAGGGCTGGTGGATAGAAGCAGCGCTATCCAACCTGCGCGCCATAGAAAGGCTCGGCGTCGTAAGTATCCCCTCGGTGCGCATCGCGCACCCTGCTTCTGGGCCAGAGATTTCGGCTCAACGAGCACTACTGCCCCAGGAACGTTCCCCGCGTGAGGAACACGTAATCCGCCTCGGCAGCCATCAACCCCACCAGTACCAGCAGGCACAAGGGTGGCACCAGGATGGCGTAGACCAGCGCCAGGCGTTCCCATGCCATGTGCATGAAGATCGAGACGATCAGCCCCGCCTTCAACAGCATCAGGATGAGGATCATCGACCAACGGAAGACGCCGACGAAGTGGAAGTAGTCCACCAGGTAGGACAGGGTGCTGAGGATGAACAGCAGCCCCCATATCTTTAGGTACAGGCTGATCGGATGTTGTTGACCCTGTGCGTGCGCCATCTCATTTCTCCCCTGCTCTACCACAGGTAGAAGAACGCGAAGATGAAGACCCAGACCAGATCCACGAAGTGCCAGTAGAGGCCGGCGATCTCGACGATCTGGTAGTTCCCGCGTTGCTCGTAGTCCCCACGCAGCACCTTGAATGCCACGGTACAGAGATAGATGACACCCACCGACACGTGCAGCCCGTGGAAGCCGGTGATCATGAAGAAGCTGGCGCCGAACTGCGCCGCACCCATGGGGTTGCCCCAGGGCCGCACCCCTTCGGAAATGAGCTTGCTCCACTCGAACGCCTGCATGCCGACGAAGGTGGCGCCACAGGCAGCGGTGGCCAGCATCAAGGCAGCGCAACGTACCCGCTCGTGGCGATAGGCGAAGTTCACCGCCATTGCCATGGTGCCGCTGCTGCTGATCAGCACAAAGGTCATGATGGCGATAAGGATCAGGGGAATGCTCGCACCACCGATGGTCAGGGCGAAGACTTCGCTCGGATTGGGCCAGGTGGCGGTCGTGCTCATGCGCACCGACATGTAGCCAGTCAGGAAGCAGGTGAAGATGAAGGTGTCGCTGAGCAGGAAGATCCACATCATCGCCTTGCCCCAGGGCACCTGCTTGAAGGCATCGCGATCCGAGGACCAATCGCTGGCTATGGCGCGCCAGGTACTGGGGGCCGGGCTCTCCCTTGAACTGGCCATGGCTTCACCTCAGCCCGCAGAAGGCCGCTATGGCCTGGTAGATTTCCGGGGAACTGGTGAGCAACGCGAAAAGCACCAGCCACAACCCCAGCAGGTAGTGCCAGTAGAAGGCGCACAACGCCATGCCGGTCCGCAGCCGATCACTCGGACCTGCGCGCATGCGAACGCCAACCATCGCCCAGGCCACCAATCCGCCGGCCAGGTGCACGCCGTGCAGGCCGGTCAGGAGATAGAAGAAGCTGTTGGCCGGGTTGCCCGAGACCAGGTAACCCCAGGCAGTGAACTGCTGCCAGACCCAGAGCTGGCCAACGAGAAAGGCCACGGCAAAGACGCCCCCCAGCAGGAAGGCCAGGGCCGCAGTGCTTGCCTGGCTGCGCTCCCCCGCCACCTTGGCCCATTGCAGGCAACCGCTGCCGAGTGCCAGCAGAGCCGTATTCACCCAGAGCATCCAGGGATGGGCCAACGGCGCCAGTGGATAGGTCAGCGGGCGCCAGTCCGACACTTGGGAACGCGTGATGAAGGCCAACAGGAACAGCAGGAACAGCGCAGTCACCACGCCGAGGAACACCGCCAGGCCAACCTTTGCGGTCCGGTCACGATCCTGGATCGGCGCCTCGGGTCCGGGGCTGTCGCCTGGTCTCCAGCCGCCGGGTTCGCCATCTTCAGCGTGTTTCCAGAGCTGCGTACTCATGGCCGTTTCTCCACTGGTGCCGGATTGCCGTTCGCTTCGCGCATGCGCTGCAGCTCTTCTTCCGAAACGGTTTGCGGGACGAAGTCCTGCTCCACACCTGGAACGCTGTAGTCATAAGCCCAGCGGTGCACCACAGGGAGTTTCTCCCGCCAGTTGCCATGCACGGGCGGCGTATCCGGGGTCTGCCATTCGAGGCTCGCGGCCTTCCATGGATTACCACCCGCCGGCCGTCCCTTGAAGGTGCTCCAAGCCAGGTTGATCAGGAACAGCAACTGCGCCACGCCCACGATCAGCGCCGCCACGGTGATGAAGGCATTCAACTGCTGGGCCGAATGCGGGATGAACTCGTAGTTCGGGTATGCGTAGTAACGGCGCGGCATGCCGAGGAACCCGAGATAGTGCATGGGGAAATAGATGGCATAGGTACCGAGGAAAGTGATCCAGAAATGCAGCTTGCCGAGCGTGTCGTTGAGCATCCGCCCGGTGACTTTCGGGAACCAGTGGTAGATCGAACCAAACACCACAAGTATTGGTGCCACGCCCATGACCATGTGGAAGTGCGCCACCACGAAATAGGTGTCCGAGAGCGGGATGTCGACGATCACGTTGCCGAGGAACAGTCCGGTCAGGCCGCCCACCAGGAAGGTGACGATGAAGGCCAGGGCGAAGAGCATCGGCACCGTCAGGTGGATGTCCCCATGCCAGAGGGTCAGGGTCCAGTTGTAGACCTTGAGGGCGGTAGGCACGGCGATCACCAGGGTGGTGACGGCGAAGAAAAAGCCGAAGTACGGATTCATCCCGCTGACGTACATGTGGTGGGCCCAGACCACGAAGCTCAGCACGCCGATGGCAACGATGGCCCAGACCATCATGCGGTAGCCGAAGATGTTCTTCCGCGCGTGTGTGCTGATCAGGTCCGAAACCAGGCCGAAGGCCGGCAGCGCGACGATGTACACCTCTGGGTGGCCGAAGAACCAGAACAGGTGCTGGAAGAGGATCGGGCTGCCGCCCTGGTGGTCCAGTTGCTGCCCCATGGAAATCAGCGCCGGCATGAAGAAACTGGTACCCAGCAGACGGTCGAAGAGCATCATCACCGCGCTGACGAACAGCGCCGGGAAGGCCAGCAGCGCCAGGATCGACGCCATGAAGATGCCCCACACCGAGAGCGGCATGCGGAACAGTGTCATGCCGTGGGTACGTGCCTGCAGCACGGTGGTGACATAGTTCAGGCCGCCCATGGTGGCGGCAACGATGAAGATCGCCAGGGATACCAGCATCAGCACGATGCCCCACTCCATGCCCGGCGTACCCTGGGTTATGGCCTGGGGTGGATAGAGTGTCCAGCCCGCCCCGGTCGGGCCGCCCGGAACGAAGAAGCTGGCCAGCAGGACCAGTACCGAGAGCAGGTAGAACCAGTAGCTGAGCATGTTGACGTAGGGAAAGACCATGTCCCGCGCGCCCACCATCAGCGGGATGAGGTAATTGCCGAAGCCGCCGAGGAAGAGTGCCGTCAGCAGGTAGATCACCATGATCATCCCGTGCATGGTCATGGCCTGGTAGTAAGTGCTCGGGTCCATGAATTCCAGGCTGCCGGGGAAGCCGATCTGCATGCGCATGAGCCCAGACAGCACCAGGGCGATCAGGCCCACGAAAATCGCGGTCAGGGAATACTGGACGGCAATGACCTTGTGGTCCTGGCTCCAGATGTAGCGCGTGAAGAAGCTCGTCGGCTCGTGTAGCGCCTCGGCTTCGGCATGCTCGACGTGGGCCATTGCAAGCCCTCCGTAACGCAACGGGTCCGTCCGGTTCTACGGCGCCTGTTCCTGCTTCGCGGCGTCGGGATTGGCCCTGGACTTGATGAACGCGATGATCGCTTCCAGTTCAGGGTCGCTCGGGGTGAAGGCCGGCATCACCGGCGGATACCCCTTGACCACGGCCACCGCGGGCTGGAGCACCGACGCCTTGAGGTAGGCCTCATCCACTTTTACCTGGCTACCATCGGCCAGGGTTTCGGTCTTGCCGTAGAGCCCTTGCCATCCGGGTCCCACGCCCTGGCTGCCATCGATGGTATGGCAGGCCAGGCAACCGAGGGACTCGGCCAGTTGCCGGCCCTGCTCTGTTGCATCGCTTGCTGCTCCCGGAGCGTTCTGCTGCTGTTGACCGGCGGCGCTCAGCGACTGGATGAACGCGATCAGGGCGGCCAGCTCATCCTGGTTGAAAGTATAGGGCACCATCACTGGCGGATAGCCTTGCACCAGGCGGGCCTTGGGATCGAGGATGGACTCCTTCAGGTAGGCGTCGTCCACCTTCGCGCTGCTGCCGTCCACCAGTTTTTCGTCGCGGCCGTACAGATCCTTCCAACCCGGTCCGAGACTGGCACTGCCGTCCTGGCTGTGGCAGGCGCGGCAACCGTGGGATTCCGCCAACTGGCGGCCCTTCTCGATCAGGCTGCCTGGGCTTGGCTTGCTGGCAGTGGTCAGGGTCTGGGCGAAGGTGGGCTGGGCGGCCAGCCACTGGTCGAAGGCCGCGACCGGCTCGACGAACATCATCCCGCGCATGTTGAAGTGCCCTACCCCACAGAACTCCGCGCAGAGGATCTCGTACTTGCCGGCCACCGTAGGGGTGAACCAGAAGTGCGACACCATGCCGGGGACCATGTCCATCTTTCCGCGTATCTGCGGGATATAGAAATTGTGCAGCACGTCCTTCGAGCGCAGCAGGACCTTCACCGGACGGTCCAGTGGCAGGCGCACCTCGTTGTTCTTGATCAGCACGTCGTCCTGGCCAAGCGGGTCCTGCGGGTCCAGCCCCAGCGGGTTGCCGGCATTGACCCACTTCACGTCAGCGCGGCCGAGCTGGCCATCCTGGCCGGGAAAACGGAAAGCCCACTGCCATTGCTGGGCGATCACCTCGAGCGGGTAGGCATCCTTGGGCACCTGGACGAAGTCGCTGTACACCACCAGCCCCGGCGCGAGCATGCCCATGATGCCGATGGACGTGACGATGGTGAGCCACCACTCCAGCTTGCGGCTCTCTGGCTCGTACTTCGCACGCCGGCCTTCGCGGTGACGGAAGCGGATGATCGCCACCGCCATGAAGCCGACGATGGCGACGAAGAACACGCCGGTGATGAGCAGCGTGATGAGCAGCGTGGTGTCGATGGAACCCCAGTTGGAGGCAGCCGGGGTCAGGTGCCAGGGCGCCAGGAGGTGGAACAGCACGGACGCGACAACGATGATGATCAGGATGATTGCTATCGCCATGTTCCCGTCGCCTCGTTCCTGATGCTCGTGCGCGGTCGTGCGTGCGACGGTCATCGGCTGTACAGCAGAATCACATTCTGGCTTCCGGCATGACCGGATGCTCGGCCTCTGTTCCCCCAGTGGCAGATTTCGTGGCAAGTATAGTCGCTGGTTGCAGGCTGCCCTGCTCCCCACAAACGCCGATCCCGCGCGGCACGGAATTACACTTCGGCAGCGATGGATGAAGCCGAGAACTCATGGCTTTCATCCACCGGAAGACCGTTCATACCTTTTTTAGAAAAGAGGCTTGCTCGTGGAGAACGATCGTTCTACCATCTTTCACATGGACAGCAAATCAACTACCGATGTCAAAGATAAACTTCTCGAAACCGCCGAAGACCTGATTTACAGAAACGGTATCAATGCCACTGGCATGGACCTTCTGGTCAAGACTTCCGGGGTTGCGCGCAAGAGTATCTACAAATACTTCGGAACCAAGGACGAATTGGTAGCAGAGGTATTGAGGCAGCGTGACGAGCGCTGGATGAACTGGTTCAGAAACGAGGTCGAAAAGGCCGAGACGCCCGAAGCGCAGCTGCTGCAGATATTCAGCGTGCTCAAGGGCTGGTTCGAGTCGGACGGCTTCAGGGGCTGCGCCTTCATCAATACCGCAGGTGAAACGGGTGACCCTCAAGACCCCGTTCGCCTGGTTGCCAAAGAGCACAAAGAAAAGTTGCTCGGTTTCGTACTGGGGATTTGCCAGCAATATGGAGCCGTCGACGCGGACGCCCTGGCCAGGCAGTTTCTAGTCCTGATCGACGGCGCCATTACCGTTGCCCATGTACTCGGTGATAACAACTCGGCAGACAACGCACGGCAAGTTGCGCAAACGCTTCTGGGTAAATAGGAAGTCATCGTTCGGGCAACTTCAAACTTTGAACCTCTATTTGTATTGGAGACTTTCCATGTCCTCTAACGCTGAAGTTCGTCCGCCGCTTCCCCCTTTCACCCGCGAGTCGGCCATTCTCAAAGTCCGCCTGGCCGAGGATGGCTGGAACAGCCGCGATCCGGAGAAGGTCTCGCTGGCGTACACCCTGGATACCAAGTGGCGCAACCGCGCCGAATTCGCCTTCAACCGCGCCGACGCCAAGGCCTTCCTCACTCGCAAATGGGCCAAGGAACACGAGTACCGCCTGATCAAGGAACTCTGGGCCCACTCCGACACCCGCATTGCCGTGCGCTATGCCTACGAGTGGCATGACGATTCCGGAAACTGGTTCCGTTCCTACGGCAACGAGAACTGGGAGTTCGACGAGAACGGGCTGATGTTCAACCGCTACGCCTGCATCAACGACCTGCCGATCAAGGAGTCCGAGCGTAAGTTCCGCTGGCCCCTGGGCCGTCGCCCTGACGATCACCCGGGACTGTCCGAACTGGGGCTGTGACCGCAATCCCGGACTGGGATTTCCCGTTCGCAAGCCTATGTCCCCAATGCGTGGCGCCGAAGGTGCGCCACGTTCTTTCATCGACCCTATCTATGCAGCCCCCCACTCAAACAGCCACCCCACAGCAACATCGATAGACCGCACTGATTGATCGGTCATCATCAGCGATTGGACGTAAGGGCTGGCACCGCCTTAGCTTTCGCCACACGTACTTCACTGGTGCCCGGTACTCCGATGATCGTCCGCCCGAAACCCAACCTGCTCGACATCCTCACCACCCTCAAGGGCTCGATCGCGCGCCACATCGCGCTGCGCACAGTGATGATCACCCTGCTCGCCTGCCTCATCGTCGTAGTCGAAAACCTGCATCCCGACTGGTTCATCAAGGTCAACGCCATGCCCTTCACCCTGCTGGGGCTGTCGTTGTCGATCTTCATGAGCTTTCGCAACAACGCCTGTTATGACCGCTGGTGGGAGGCGCGCAAGGCATGGGGCCAGGTCATCATCGAAGTTCGCTCGTTCATCCGGCAGAGCGTGACCATTCCCGATGCAGCACTGCGCGAGACGCTGCTGCGCGAGCTTTGTGGTTTCGCCCATGCCCTCAACGCCCGGTTACGGGACGAGGACGAACGGCAGGCGGCACGTCCCTGGCTGAGCGGCCCCTCCGAAGCCTACGGCCTCAATCCAAGCGACGGCATCCTGCGGCATATCGGCAGCGAATGCGCCCGACTGGCCAGTCGCGGCGAGATCAACGAATGGCGCTACACCCTGCTTGAAGCCCGGCTGACTGGTCTTGGCACGGCGCAAGCCACCTGCGAACGGATCAAGGGCACGCCCCTGCCCTTCCCCTACACCCTCTTGCTGCACCGCACGAGCTACATCTTCTGCCTGCTGCTGCCCTTTGCCATGGCTGGGCCCCTGGGCTGGCTGGCACCCATCATCACCATCTTCGTTGCCTACACCTTCTTCGGCCTGGATGCCATCGGCGACCAGCTCGAAGACCCCTTCGGCCGTGACGAAAATGACCTGGCGACCGACGCCATGGTGCGCACCCTGGAGCGGGAGATTCTCGATGCCCTGGGCCAGCGTGAGCTGCCGCCGGCACCGACGCCGCAGGACTACGTCCTCACCTGACGACGGTCAGGGCGCCACATAGGGCTCGATGAACCGGCAACCGAGCAACTCATCCAGGCGCTTGCCATCGCTCAGGCGACGAAACAGCCCCGGCGTCATCCAGGGGGCATATCCATCCACATTGGGCGCACCGAGTCCGGCCTCCAGGTCCGGGATCAGCAGCGTGCGGGTCTCGAAGGAAATCCTCGTGAGTCCGCTGCTGTTGCCCACTCCGGCATGGGCATGGGCACCCGAGAAGGCAATCAGCTCCCCCGGCTCCAGCAAAACCGGCGCACCTTCTTCCGGCAGTTGTTCGAGCAGATGGGGAATCGCCTCATCCGCATCCACCGAATTGCGTCCGTTGCTATGGGAACGCTGAAGAATTGCCTGCATGTCGAACTCCGCACTGGTGTTGGGCAGCGACTGACGCCACAGACGCGGATAGATCGCAAAGGTTCGCTCGGCCGAAATCGGGTAGATCGGCGCCCACCAGTTGGTCTGGCCGTAGAGGTTCGAGCCCCAGGTGTCCCGGTGGAACGCGATCGTTGCCGTGGTGCGTGAGCGCGGAGCGACTTCACCGGGTTGCTGATGTGGCTGGAAGCGCAAATGCAGCCGATCGCAGGCAAGATGCTCGACCTCGAAGCCCAGCCCCTCCAGCAGATCGCGCCAGAGCGTTTGCACCTCCGTCGAACGGATGAACTCCTGCTGGCACTGCGCAAAGCATTGGGTTTGCCGAGCGTGGGAAAGATGCAGATGGATGTGCTCCGGGCGGTGGGGATACAGGCGCGCCTCCAGCAGGTCGCGAGAGAGGGCCACCAACTGCTCCATGGCGGCCTGCCCGCTGAAGCGGAGAATGTCTCCGGCGTAAATGCGCGACTGGAATCCGCGCGGCTCGAAAGGCGTCGCGAGCGAGCTGTACATGATCGAAGGATTTCCTGGGTGGCTGGAACCCGACTCTAGGAATCAGCCGCGCCCGGCAACAGCGGCAGAAGGCTGCACAAAATACAGATCAGCCCGGCGCGGCTGATTAAACTCCTCACGGCACCTTCACACCTGTAGCGTTGTCGCGGATTTCTGGCGGTACCGATGCCGCCATTGCGTTTACTGAACCTATGACTTCGCTGAATCCACTTCGAGGAGAGATGACATGGACCTGGGAATCACAGGGCGCTGGGCAATCGTCTGCGCCGCCAGCAAGGGGCTCGGCAAGGGTTGCGCGGCAGCCCTGGCTCGCGAAGGCGTCAACCTGGTAATCAACGCCCGTGGCCAGGACGCGCTGGAGGCCGCAGCCAAAGAACTGCGGACTCAAAATCCGGGGATCGAAGTACGCAGCGTAGCTGGCGACGTCGCCCTGCCCGAGGTGCGCCAGGCTCTGCTCGATGCCTGTCCGCAGGTGGACATACTGGTGAACAACGCGGGTGGACCACCCCCTGGCGACTTCCGTGACTGGAGCCGCGAAGACTGGCTGAAGGCGCTTGACGCCAACATGCTCGCCCCCATCGAGTTGATCAAGGCAACCGTGGACGACATGGCGGCGCGCGGCTTCGGTCGCGTGGTCAACATCACGTCCGGGGCGGTGAAGGCCCCAATCGATGTACTCGGCCTGTCCAATGGCGCTCGCAGCGGGCTGACCGGCTTCATCGCCGGCCTGGCGCGCCAACAGAGGTTGGCCGGGTGCAATGTGACGCTGAACAACCTGCTGCCCGGCGCCTTCGATACCGAGCGCCTGCAGAAGACCCTGAAGGCCTCAGCCAATGGCGCCAACAGCCTGGAGGAAGTCGCGGAGAGACGTCGCCGCGCCATTCCAGCCGGACGCTTCGGAAGCCCGGAAGAATTCGGCGCCTTCTGCGCGTTCATTTGCAGCGTTCATGGCGGCTACCTCACCGGCCAGAACCTGCTGCTCGACGGCGGTGCCTATCCGGGCACCTTCTAAGCGTTCCCGACCGACAATCGCCGACGACAAGAAAAGGCACCCTGTAGAGGGTGCCTGATAGCAGAACCTGGAAAGTGATCAACCTTCTAGGGTTTGCTTCAACGCTGCGAGTCCCCCCTTGTAGATCTCTTCGAACATCGCTTCGGCTTCCGCCTCACTGATGCCATCGGGCGTGAAGGAACCGAACCACTCGACTTTGCTGCCATGGCCATTGGCGAGTACACGCAAGGTGGCCTGGTAATCGCGAACCGGAGCTGGGCCCTGGAGGATGGTGTAGGTGTAGCTGCGTTCACTTTCGCTGAAAGCCAGCAGGCGTTCGATGATGGTCTTGCCTTCGATGCTCTGCAGCGTGCGGATGCGACCACCTTCGCTCAGAGCGCTCTTGGGAATGTACGGCAGCCAGTCAGGCAGTGAATCGAAGCCACCAATCAGTTGCCAGACCTGGTCGGCGCTGACGTGAAGGTCTATGGAGGCGTAGGCGTTGCTCATGGACTTATCTCCCGGGGCGCTGGCCCCTGAAATCGATCGAGAATTTTTGGAGCCAGGCCCGGCTGACCGCAGGGCCTGGCGAGGTGCTTAGTTGGCAGGTACCGGTGCCTGGGCCGCGATCAGGCCCTGCTCGCGCAGCGCTTGCCAGAAGGCCGCCGGAATCGAGGCCGACAGGGCGGCATGATCCTCATTGGCGTGCAGCACCCGGGTGGAACCAGGAATCACCGCCACCACAGCAGGGTTTGCCAAGGCAAATTGCAGGGCGGCTGCCTTGATGTCGACACCATGATGCTGCGCCACGTGGCGGATGCGTTCGAGCTTGGCCAGAACCGGAGCCTGCGCCTTCTGGTACTCGAAATGCTCACCACCGGCAGTCACGCCGGAGCTGTAAGGGCCACCGACCACGATCCCGACGCCTTGCGCAGCCGCCGCCGGCATCACCCGTTGCAGTGCACGCTCGTGATCCAGCAACGAATAGCGACCGGCAAGGAGGAAGCCATCGGGTTGCGGCTCTTCGAGGTCGAGAGTGAGTTCGATGGGTTCGACACGGTTAACACCCAGGCCCCAGGCTTTGATCACACCCTCTTCCCGCAATCGGGTCAGGACTCGGAAGGCACCTTTGCGCGCAGTCTCGAAGCGCTCGAGCCACTCATCGCCGTAGAAGTCCTGGGCGATGTCATGGATCCAGACGATATCCAGGCGGTCTGTCTGCAGGCGCTTGAGGCTTCCTTCGATGGCACGCAGGGTGCCATCGGCTGTGTAGTCGTTGACGATGCGGTTCTTGTTGCCGTGCTCGAACAGCCCGCTCTTTTCACCCAGTTCGCGGCTGGACGGGTCCTCCAGTTCGTCGAGGATGATGCGGCCAACCTTGCTGCTCAGCACATATTGATCACGCGGGCGACCGGCCAGGGCGGCGCCCAGGCGGGATTCGGAGAGGCCGGCGCCGTAAAACGGTGCCGTGTCGAAGTAGCGCACACCGTTGTTCCAGGCAGCATCGACGGTGGCCTTGACCTCTTCCTCGGTCACTGCGCGGAACATGTTGCCCAGCGGAGCAGTACCGAAGCCAAGGGGATGAGTGATCAGAGACTTGAGGTTCATGGGGCTTCTCCTGATTCAGTGGTTGAAGGAGTCGGTTCGTTCTCCTGTGGGCTCATCCTATGGGCAGCCACATGAGACCGTCCAAGTCATAATTCGACACAGCTGAGACCTGCGAGGTCTTTCGCCTTCAGAAAGCGACTGCGCGGCGCCGTTATCCGGACGGGCCGTGCAGCCAAGGCATGAAACGGAGTCAGGAACCCGGACGCGCGCCCGTTCAGGTGCGCTCCCGGTAGTCGATCAAGCTGGAGAAGAGCGCCAGCAGCGCCGCCATCACCACGAAGAAGATCAGGGCGAGGAAGTAGGAGCCACTGAACTCCACGATAAGACCGATCAGGATGGGCACTACAACACCGGCCATGTTTCCACAGAAGTTCATGGTGCCGGCCAGCACGCCGGTTTTCGCCGGGCCGCCGATGATCGCGGGCAGGCACCAGTACATGCCGCACCACCGGATGAAGAACATCGCCACACAGAGCAGACCGATCACCAGCGGCGCGCTCGAAACGTAAGCCGCCCCCAGGATGCAGGCAGCTGCCACCAGGGCCGAGCCGCTGAACATGCTGCGCATCACCAGGTTCGGCGAGGCACCAGCGGACTTCCAGCGATCGCCGATCCAGCCGCCGATCAGCTCACCCACGAAGCCGCACATGAAGATCAGGAACGTCGCGCCACCCATCGCCGAGATGTCCAGGCCGTGGGCCTTGTGCAGGTAGCTCGGCATCCAGGTCAGCAGCCCGTAGAAGACGCTGAGAACACAGCTGTATCCCGCGAACATGGCGAGAATGGAGCGATCCTTGAGCAACACGCGCAGGGGTGGGTTGTGTTCACGACGCCCACGCTGGGCATTGGCGTTGGCCGAAGTGATGTGCTCCAGCTCGGCCTCGTTGACGCCAGCATGCTCGCTCGGATGATTGCGGATGTACTTCCACGCCAGGACCCCGGCGAGGACGGTGCCGACGCCTGCCACCACAAAGGCCATCCGCCAGGAGCCCAGCCAGGCGATCAGTCCGGAAATGATGATGGCGCCCAGGGCGCTTCCCAACGGCGCGCCGCCATCCACCAGGACTGCACCTCGACCGCGCTCGTTCGGGGTTAGCCAGGCGCCATTGAGCTTGGCGCCCGCCGGCATGATCGGTGATTCGGCAACGCCCAGGCCGATACGCGTGGCCAGTAGCACCAGCCAGTTATGCGACGCCGCGCCCAGGGCCTGGAACAGCCCCCAGGCAACGGTAGCGACGCCGATGATCCCGCGGGTCTGGTAGCGGTCCAGCAGCAGGCCGCCGGGAATCTGCATCAACGCATAGGACCAGAAGAATGCGCTTAGCAGCAGACCTTCCATGGCCGGCGAGAGATTGAACTCAGGAGCAATCAGCGGCAGGGCCACCGACAACGACGCCCGGTCGATGTAGTTGATGGCAGTGAGCAGCAGCATGATCAGGAAGATGCGCCAGCGCACGTTGGTGGGCCGGAGTGCATCCACCGCTTGCACGGAAATCGCTTCAGGGGACGGTGTTTTCATGGTTCGTCTCATTCTTGTGATTGTCGGGTCGAGAAAGGTCACACCAGCCCACTGGAACGGAGTGGCTAGTCAGCGCGAAAGAGGAATGGAGGAGTGGGCGGAAGAACTTTTTAATTCACAAATCCGTCCCTGCCTAATGAGACTTCATGATTGGGAGATAACCGATCCTGATCATCTTCCAGAACAATCTGAATCCCCCGTAAAGCAACGAAGACAACTCACGGCGGATAACTTTCGGTTATCTGCAGATCAGCTCTTTTCATTTGGAAGTGCGGGCACGGATTTGTAGCTTCCATCTCGAAGTTGCCCTTCCCCAACCCACAACACTCAACCAACAAAAAAGGGAAAAACCATGAGTGCAGAGCGCCTTTCACCCGCCCTTCATCTGCTGCCGGTTTCGCTGGCCTGATCCGAACCTTTCGTACCTGACGTCGCCGGCACGGCTCACCCCTGCCCTGGCGGATTGCTCACGAGGCTGCCATGAACCATTTCCAGTTCTACTTCCCCACTATCCTGAAATCCGGCAACGGCCTGGCCCACAAGGCTGGCCAACTGCTCAAGCCCTACCTGCGCGAAAAGCTGCTGGTCATTACCGATGAAGGCCTGATCAAGTCAGGTGTTCTCGAAGGTTTCTTCCAATCCCTGGTCGACGCACAGATCCCCTACGAGGTGTTTTCCGGCGTCGAGCCCAACCCTAGTACCGAGGTGCTCGACCAGGCCGTGGCCTTCCTCCGGGAGAACGGTTGCGACGCAGTGATAGGTGTCGGCGGAGGCAGCAGCATCGACACCGCCAAGGGTGTTGCAGCCATGGCCACCAACAGCGGCAACATCCTGGACTACGAGGGCTATGACCGTCTCCCGAACGTCCCCCTGCCGATCTTCGCTATCCCGACCACGTCCGGTACCGGCAGCGAATGCACTGCATCCACGGTATTTACCAACAAGCAGACGCTGTTCAAGACGGTCATCATCAGCCCGCTGCTGTTTCCCAAGCTGGCGATACTCGACGCTGAACTGACCTGGAAGCTGCCGCCGGCCATTACCGCCGCAACCGGCATGGATGCGCTGACCCACGCCATCGAATCCTACGTCTCCAAGCAGGCCAACCCGGTCAGTCAGGCCCTGGCGATCCAGGCAATCCGCATGATCAGCAGCAGCCTGCGCAAGGCCTACTTCGTTGGCAACGACAGCGAGGCCCGGGAAAGCATGCTGCTGGGCTCCTTCCTCGCTGGCGTCGCCTTCGCCCAGTCGAAGCTGGGCAATGTGCATGCGATTTCCCACACCTTCGGCGGCGTCTTCAACATTCCCCATGGCATTGCCAACGCCACGCTGCTGCCCTACGTGATCGGCTTCAACCTGCCGGCCTGTCCGGAGAAGTTCCGCGACATCGCCATCGCCATGGGCCAGGACACCAGCGGCCTCGACGACCTGGCTGCCGCGCGCAAGGTGGTGGATTTCGTGGTGGAGCTGAATGCCGCCCTGGGTATACCGGACAACATCAAGGACCTGGGCGTAAACCTGGACTTCTTGCCGCAGATGATCAGCGACTCCATGCGCAGCGGCAACGTACTGGTCAACCCGCGCCTCACCACCGCCGCAGACATCGAATCCATCATCACCCGCGCCTACCACGGCACTCACTGAGTGCCGCGGACCGGCACAACCCGAGGACCCCTGATCATGTTTTATGAAATGCGTACCTACACCATCCAGATCGGCAAGATGAAGGAGTATCTGCAGCACTTCGAGGCCGAAGGCTTGCCGGTGATCTCCCGCTACACCCGGCTGGTGGGCTGGTGGTACACCGAGATCGGCGAGCTGAACCAGGTAGTGCACATCTGGGCCTACGAGAGCCTGGACGACCGCATCAAGAAGCGCGCCGCGCTATACGAAGACCAGGACTGGCTGACCCGATTCGTGCCCAAGGCCTTCCCGATGCTGATAAAGCAGGAGTCCAAGCTGCTGATGCCGGCGGCCTTCTCACCCATCCGCTAGTTTCTGGAGTGCGCCGGGCGCCGCGCGCTACGCGTGGCGCCCTCAGCGACAGGCCAGTAGCTCGTCCACCAGCAAACGCGCAGCCGGCGACAGCTCGGTTCCGGTGCGGCTGACCGCGCCGAAAGGCTCGACCAGTGCGCGCAGGCAAACCGGCAATTGCACGAGCATGCCGAAGCCTTTGGCAAACTCGGCCACCTCCCGCGGAATCACCGCTACGAGGTTCGGGTCTTCTTGCAGCAGCATCATGGTGGCGAAGGTCGACGAGGTTTCCAGCGGGTAACGCGGTACCTCGAGGCCCGCCTCACTGAGCTCACGTTCCAGGGCCTGGCGCATCGGCGTATTCACCGGGTAGACGATCCAGCGGTAGTTGCTGAGCTCCTTGATATCCAGTTGGCCAGCGCCCGCAAGTGGGTGATTGCGGGTGGCGACCACCGACAACGGTTCATCGCTGAGGGCCACGCTCTGGTAGGCACTGGCTCTCTGGCTGACGCCGGTGCGGCAGATCGCGATATCCAGGCGCCCCTCGTCGAGCAGCCCGAGCAGACTGGCACTGGTGTTTTCCACCACCTCCACCGACAGCGTCGGCTGCCTCTGTCGCAGTCGGCTCAGTGCCCGGCTCAGCAGGGGCACCGCCCCCATGATCACGCCCACGGAAAGCCGACCGCCCTCGCCTTGCATAATGCCCATCACCTCTTCCCGCAGATGTGACAGGTCGCTGTAGATCAGCCGCGCATAGCGCGTGATGCAACGCCCGACGTCGTTGGGCACCAGCCCCTTGGGTTGCCGCTCGAACAGCGGCATGCCGAGGATGGATTCGATCTCCCGCAGGACCTTGGTCGCCCCCGGCTGGGAAATCGCCATCTCTTCGGCCGCCTTGTGCAGCGAGCCATGGTTGTCCAGTTCAATTAGCAATCGCAGCTGTTTCAGGCGAAGCCGGGCGGCGATGTTTTCCAGGGACGGGAACATGGTGGATTTCTCGGGGGAAAGGCAAGAATTATAACTAACAGAGTCAGGCGATCTTTGCTTTCACTGAAATACATAATTGCCAAAAGATCACGAACCTGACAACTCGCAAGTCGACCTGGCTTGACCGATAACAAAGCATGATCAGGTAATCCAACTTTTTCATTAGGCGGCTGAAAAGCAACTCGCTAGAGTCGACACGCAACAACTCTTTTATGTACCGAAGATGAAGATGCTCCGCACCGAAGTTCCTTCAATGTCTTCTTCGTTTGAAAAGTGCCACCTGACAACTGACCGCTCCCTGATCGCCGATGAATTGGCGAGCCCAGGCCCGACGCACTAGGCTGATTCGGGATGAGGCCGCGCACGTCGGAATCAGGCGCGCGTACCTGCTAGCACCATTTCGCGGAAGTCGCCGACGATCGGCCGCAGATCGACTCGGTGCCAGGCAGCCCAGAGTTCGATGTCCTGGTTCAGCCAGGGCAGTTCACGCAGTACGACGTTCTCGTTGCCTTCACCTTTGATGCTCTGCTGTATCAGCGCCAGTCCCAGGCCCGCGGACACCAGCCCCAGGGCACTGAGTGGTTCGGCCGCTGCCAGCCTGATCTGCGGAGTGAAGCCGGCTTCTACGCAGCTGGCGAGGAAGCTCTCGCGTTTGTGCTGCAGCAGGTTGCTCTCGACCATGATCCAGTCCTGCCCGTGCAGGTCCGCGGGCTCAATGCTGGCCTTTCCCGCCAAGGGGTGCTGGGCCGGGAGTGCGAGATGCAGCGGGTCTCTGAACACCGACGCGGCGAGCAGTTCCGGGTCGTCGGCTGCTGGCGGCTCGCAAACCAGGGCGATATCCAGGCTACGTTGGCGCAGCCCTTCGAACTGCTCCTGCACAGAAAGGTTGTACAGCGCGATGTGGATGCCGGGACGCTGCTCACGCACCGTACGCAGCGCCTCAGGCAACACACCGCCGTGGATGGCATGGCTGACGTAACCAATGCACAGGCCGCCCTCCTCGCCTCGCCCCAGTCGTCGCCCGAGGGATTCCAGGCGCTCGGCGTGCTTGAGCAGCGCCTTGGTTTCATGGAGGAAAGTCCTGCCATCGCGGGTCAGGCGCAACCGCTGCTGGCTGCGTTCGAACAGTTGCAAGCCGAGGCGGTCCTCCAACTGCGCGATCTGGCGGCTCAAGGGGGACTGGGAAATATGCAGGTGTTCTGCCGCGCGGCCGACGTGTTCGACTTCGGCGACCGCGACGAAATAGCGAAGTTGTCTGAGATCCAGCACATGACCTCCGAGGACTTAAGTATGACGAATCAGGACGTGGACGGTCTTATACGCCGATTCTAGGATGCCGCCCAGACCCCATTGATCACCGGTAGCCAACAGCGCTGCCTACCCTTCAGAGGACCCGAAACATGAAAATCGACCTGAGCGGCAAGACTGCCATCATCAGCGGCTCCACCGGCGGCATCGGCCTGGGCATCGCCCGCGGCCTGGCAATGGCGAACGCCGACGTTGTAATCGTCGGCCGTACCGCGGCAGCGGTAGACGAGGCGGTTGCTGGCATCACGGCCAGCGGCGGCAAGGCACGCGGAGTGGTGGCCGACCTGGGAACCGCCGCAGGCGCCGAGGTGCTGTTCGCCGCCGAATCCAGCGCCGACATCCTGGTCAACAACCTGGGGATCTACAACGAAGTGGACTTCTTCGAGACCGATGACGAAGAGTGGACCCGCTTTTACGAGATCAACGTGCTCTCAGGGGTGCGCCTGGCGCGTCACTACATTCCCACGATGGTAGAGCGGAAATGGGGCCGGGTGATTTTCCTGTCGTCCGAGTCCGGAATCGCCATTCCCGCCAACATGATCAATTACGGCGTTACCAAGAGCGCCAACCTGGCCGTTTCCCACGGCCTGGCCAAGCGCCTTGCCGGCACCGGGGTCACGGTCAATGCGATCCTTCCCGGCCCTACCTTCACCGAGGGCGTGGCCACGATGGTCGCCGACGCCATGCGTGAATCCGGACGCAGCGCACGGGAAGAAGTGGACGCTTTCGTCCGCAGGGCGCGTCCCAGCTCCATCATCCAGCGCGCTGCCGAGGTAGAGGAAGTTGCCAACCTGGTGACATACGTGGCATCACCGCTGTCCTCGGCAACCACCGGCGCCGCCCTGCGTGTGGACGGCGGTGTAGTGGACAGCCTGGCAATCTGACGGCTGGAACAGGTGCCAGGGTGACCAGCGGCTAGGCTTTGCAGGTGCTGCACCCGCTGAGTCGATGGAGAAGGTCATGCCTGCCAAGCCCAATATCCTGCTGGTCCACGGCGCCTGGGGCGATGCCTCGCACTGGCGCTACCTCATTCCCCTGCTGCTGGATGCCGGGTACTCGGTCAGTGCGGTACAGAATCCCCTGACCGCCCTGGCTGACGACGTGGCGCGCACCCGCAAGCTCGCCGAGTCCCTTGGCGGGCCCACCTTGCTGGTCGGGCACTCCTACGGTGGAGCGGTCATCTCCGGCGCCGGCCATGCAGCCAATGTCGTGGGGCTGGTGTTCGTCGCCGCCTTCGCGCCGGATGAGGGCGACAGCCTGGGTGGCATCTTCGCCCGCGCCGAACCACCGCAAGGTGCCGGCGGCATCCGTCCGGATCAGGAAGGTTTTCTCTGGTTGGCGGGCGACAGCTTCCACGCCAATTTCTGCGCCGACCTTCCCGAGCGGGACGCCCAGGTCATGTCGGTCACGCAGAAACCCATTGCCGCGCGCTGCTTCGAAGACAAGGCCGGAGCGCCGGCCTGGCGTGGTAAACCCAGTTGGTATCAGGTGTCATCCGGCGATCAGATGATCCCGCCTGCCACCCAGGCCTGGATGGCCGAGCGCATCCAGGCCCGGAAGACCATCACCCTGGATGCCAGCCACGCATCGCTGGCATCGCGCCCCAGGGAGATATTCGGGTTGATCGAAGAAGCGGTGAAAGCGCTGTAGCCGCCCCTCACCCATTCATCGGCGCATCGGGATTGTTGATCGCATAGAGGTAACAGTCCGCCATGCTGTGGTCACCCGCGAAGCTGCTGTAGCTGGCGGTAAAGGTCACGGCCAGGCCGAGGTGCTGGTAGACCCAGGAGTCGGTCACGCCCGGCGGGACTTCCGGAACCAGATCGCTGTCGTTCACCACACGGTAGGTGGGGATGTTCAGGCCGTTGTAGTAGGCGGCGAAATTCGGGTCGACCACGCGCGGGCTGGCGAAGTTGTAGTGCTGCAGCGGCTGGTCCGGCCATTGGGTATGCAGGTCGAGCACCGCCAGGCTGGACAGCGCGCTTCCCAGGCTGTGGCCGCAAACCCAGAGGTCGCCACCCGGTTTCAGGCCGTCCAATGCTTGCAGGGCCTGATCGCGCAGGGAGGTGTATAGCTTGAGGAAGCCCGCATGCACCTGGCCTATGCCCGACTGCCAGGGGTATTCGCTCTGCGTGACGTCCAGGTCATCCACCCAGTCCTGGGCCGATTCGGTACCACGAAACACCAGGTACACCGCACCGCTGGGGTCACTGACGGCAAAGCCGAAGGGCTCGGACTCGTTGATGTACTTCAGTTCGCTGAGGATGCTCCAGACCGGCGCAGAAAAACTCCAGCCACTCATGCTCGGGGGCTGCCAATTGAAATCGGAAGGTTTGCGCGGCTTGTCCTGCTTCAGCCATTGCTCGTACTGGTCGTAGGCCGCTTCCACCAGGTTGGCGCATTGCAGCGCCTGGGTCAGGGAAAACGCAGCGGGAAAATACATGGGAAGACTGGGCATGGTGGCCTCCTTGCCAATGAGTTGTGGGGTTCCACTCTAGACCAAGGCTGCCTTGCGTACAGCGGTATCCGTCCGTATTTCGATTTCGCGTTGCGTTCACTTGTGGGCGGTTTTACTCCTGTGTGAATCCCAATAAGCTCGCTTGAGTTAATGAGCAGGACTCACCAATGAAACCCGTATCCGCCGCTGATCTGAACATCTTCCTGAGCATCGCCGCCCACCTCAGTTTCAGCCGCGCGGCCGTCGAACTCGGGCTCTCGCCTTCGGCCCTCAGCCATGCCCTGCGCGCCCTGGAAGAACGCCTCGGGGTGCGCCTGTTCAACCGCACTACTCGCAGCGTGGCGCTCACCGAAGCAGGCGAACGCCTGTACGCCCGCATCAAGCCGGCCTTTCGCGATATCGACGACGCCCTGGAAGACCTCAACCAGTTCCGCGACTCGCCTTCCGGCACCCTGCGCATCAATGCCGGCCGCGCCGCCGCACAGTTGGTGCTGCTGCCGCTGGCCAGCCGTTTTCTCGAGGCGTACCCGGATGTGAACCTGGAAATCTCCGCCGACGATGCGCTGGTGGATGTCGTATCCGCGGGGTACGACGCGGGCGTGCGCTTCGGCGAACGCCTGGAGGCCGATATGGTTTCCCTGCCCATCGGGCCCTATATGCGCTCGGTGGTGGTGGCGACACCCAGCTTCTTCGAGCGTCATCCCGTGCCACGGAAACCCCAGGACCTCCACGGGCTACCCTGCATCCGCCATCGCTTTCCCAGCGGCAACTTCTACCGCTGGGAGTTCGAACGCGGGGGCATGCAACTGGAAATCGAAGTGGACGGTCCCCTCACCCTGGGTGACGTGGGCCTCATGGTCGGTCCGGCACTGCAGGGCGTCGGGCTGGCTTACGTATTCGAGGAAATGGTGGCCGACCATGTCGCCGAAGGGCAGCTGGTGCAGGTACTGGAAGACTGGTGCCCCTTCTACCCCGGCCTGCACCTCTACTACCCCAGCCGGCGCCAGGTGCCGGCGGTGCTCAAGGCCTTCATCGAGTTCGCGCGGGCGGCAAGGCAGGAACCTTGACCCCAGGGCCGGTGCGCGTGGCGCACACCGAAAAGCAAAGGCCGAACCCATTGGGCCCGGCCTTCACCTTTATCCAGTTCGCATCGCTTCCGAAGCAGGTGCGCGTGGCGTACGCTACGTCCAGCACCCAGCCTCTCCGGTAGGGTGCGCCGTGCGAACCACGAACGTACCCACCAGGCTCAGCCTTCTATTATCAGCGCAGCGGCTGCCCCTTCATCTCCGGCATGCGGATGTAGACCACCAGGCTCACCAGGCTCACCGCTACCAGGTAGATCCAGAACAGGTGGCCGTAACCGGCGCCCGAGATGGCGGTCATGATGTACGGCGAGGTGCCACCGAACAGGGTGACCGACAGTGCGTAGGGCAAGGCGATGCCAGTGACCCGCACCTCAGCCGGGAACTGCTCGGCCATGGTCACGGCGGAAGCCGCGCCGAAACCGGTCATGATCACCATGGAAATGGTCTGCAACAGGGCAACTTCCGCCAGGCTGATGCCCTGGTAGAGCAGGCCAAAGCTCGGCCAGGCCCAGAGGATCGACGCGGCGGCGAAGGCGATCAGCATCGGCCGGCGACCAATGCGGTCTGCCAGCATCCCGGCCAGCGGCAGCAACAGCAGCGACACGCCCACGGCGATCACGCCGGCCAGTAGCGTCTCGCGGATCGGCATGCCGGTCACCAGATGGACCTGCGAGGGGTAGCTCACCATCCACACGTAATTGAGCAGGTTGCCCGCCATGGCCACGCCGATCACCCGCAGCACGTCCTTGCGGTGTTTGGTGAAGATGTCGCGGATCGGACGCTTCTCGACGGCAGCCTTGGCCACGCGGGACTTGAACACTTCGGTTTCCTTCACCGACAACCGAATCCACAGGGTCAGCACACCCATCAGTGCGGCAATGACGAACGCCACGCGCCAGCCCCAGTCTTCCAGGGCCGTGTCGCTACCCACCGAGGCCAGCACGACACCGAGCAGGAAGGAAACCAGCGTGCCGGCGTTGATCGCGAACCACTGCCAGGAGCCCGCAAAGGCGCGGCGATTGGACGGCGCGGATTCGATGAGGAATGCCGAAGCGGAACCGAATTCACCTCCGGCAGAGAAGCCCTGGGTCAGGCGTGCCAGCACCAGGATGATCGGCGCGGCGATGCCGATGCTTTCGTAGTTCGGGCAGACGCCGATTACCAGCGAGGCCACCGACATCAGCAGGATCGACAGGGTCAGGCCCTTCTTGCGGCCGTAGCGGTCGGCGAACACGCCGAGCACCGCGCCGCCAATGGGTCGCATGAGGAAACCTACGGCGAACACCGCCAGCACCGAGAGCAGCGCGGTCAGGCTGTTGCCGGCCGGGAAGAATTGCTTGGCGAGGATGGATGAGAAGGTGGCGTAGATCACCCAGTCGGTGTACTCGACTATGGTGCCCAGGGTTGCCGCCACGATGGCTTTCTTCTCGGTCCGGGTCAGTTTTCGGCCCTCGGAGGCCGTGGCAGTGGCTGGGCCGGTTTCAGGCATGAGACCACCAATCGCACTATTGTCGTTATTCATTGCATCGCTCCCGTGAGCACACTTTTTGTTGTTGATCGCCCGAAGGCGTTCTCTTCTGGTTAGCGAGCAAGATGCAGCGACACGCGGGGCTGGTGAAGCGAGATTTCCGCCCTGTTCGCTTGAGTTTAATTCAACTTAAGGAGTAGGCATGACGGCCAGTGCAGGCCATTGGACGCTTGATTTTTTTTCAAGCGACGGCAGCTGAAAATTCCTTTGAAGGCACAGCGTCGAATGCCCAACCTGCCCCCAACGCCCGGGTCGACGAACAAGAACTGCACCCACTCATGATCCGGGCCTTGAACTGAGGAGACTCGAAGCATGTTCCTGAAAGTTGAGAGCTACATCGGCGGACGCTGCCTGGCGCCGGCCGGTGGTCGCTACGTCGACAAGTTCGACCCGCGCACCGGCGAGAAGCTGGGCGAGGTCGCCAACAGCGGTCCCGAGGAAGTGGAACTCGCTATCCAATCCGCCCAGGAAGCGCTGCCCGCCTGGCGCGACATGCGCCCCTCCGAGCGCGGTCGCATCCTGGTGGAGCTGGCGCGCATCGTTCGCCGCAGCGAGGACCGCCTTGGCAAGCTGGAGAGCGCCGAAACCGGCAAGCCCGGTCGCGAAATGGCCACGCTGATGGACCTCACCGCGCAGTACTTCGAGTTCTATGCCGGCCTGGTCAATGTCATGGACGGCGAAGTGATCAACCAGGGCCCGAACTACCACGTCTATACCCGCCGCGATCCGTTCGGCGTGATCGGCGCCATCCTGCCCTGGAACGCCCCTCTGCATCAGGCCGCACGGGCCATCGCTCCGGCGCTGGCCACCGGCAACACCGTGGTCGCCAAACCCTCCGAGCACACCTCCGCGTCCCTGGTGGAACTGGCGCGCATCGCCGTGGAGGAAGCCGGCCTGCCTGCCGGCGTGTTCAACGTGATCGTCGGCAAGGGCAGCGTCATCGGCCCGGTGATGGCGCGCCATCCACTGATGCGCAAGATCTCCTTCACCGGCGGCATCACCGCAGGCCAGGAACTCGGCCGAATCGCCGCCGAACGCATCCTGCCGCTGACCCTGGAACTGGGTGGCAAGTCGGCCAATATCGTCTTCGATGACGCCGACCTCGACGCCGCCGCCAAGGGCGCCACCAGCGCTTTCACCTGGAACAGTGGCCAGTGGTGCTGCGCTGGTACCCGCCTGCTGGTGCAGGAAAACGTCCACGACCGCTTCGTCGAGAAGCTGGTGGCCGAGGTCGCGGCACTGCGTGTCGGCCCGGACTTCGACTCCACCTCCGGCCCCATCACCACCAAGGCGCAGTTCGAGAAGATCCAGAGCTACTTCGAGGTCGCCGCGCGTGAGGGCCTGAAGCCGGCCATCGGCGGCAAGGTGGCCAGCGGCGCGAACCTGGGCAATGGCTGGTACATCGAGCCCACCGTCTACACCGGCGTGACCAACGACATGACCCTGGCCAGGGAAGAAATCTTCGGCCCCATCCTCTGCGTCATTCCCTTCAAGGACGAGGCCGACGCCCTGCGCATCGCCAATGACAGCGAGTTCGGCCTGGGCGCCGGTATCTGGAGTCGCGATATCGGCCGCGTCCACCGCGTCGCCGCGGGTCTTGAGGCTGGCCGTATCGTGGTCAACGAATACAGCGGTGGTTTCGTCCAGACCCCCTGCGGCGGGTTCAAGCAAAGCGGCTATGGCCGCGAGCAAGGCATCGACGCCCTCTCCCACTACACCCAGTTGAAGTCGGTGATCATTCGGCTTTGAAGCCAACCCCACCGCAAAACAAAACCCCGCCTGGTGCGGGGTTTTGTTTGTGCTTGGGAACCGGGGTGCTTCTATGCCTC
Organism: Pseudomonas sp. DY-1; assembly: GCF_003626975.1. Lineage (NCBI taxonomy): Bacteria > Pseudomonadati > Pseudomonadota > Gammaproteobacteria > Pseudomonadales > Pseudomonadaceae > Pseudomonas > Pseudomonas sp. DY-1. The sequence goes on from NZ_CP032616.1 coordinate 1,378,560, forward strand.
TCAAGGGGTGGATAGCGCTCTTCTCATCCACCACCGATGCCCAACTGAACCGCAAATGGCGGAAGTAAAGAGCGACTTCCACCCTTGCGATCTGTCCTCACCAGATCGGCAAGGTGTAGGTCACGATCAAGCGGTTCTCATCGATATCCGGCCCGAAGTTGCTGCGTACCGTCGCATTGCGCCACTTGAGGCCGAGGTTCTTCAGCGGTCCGCCCTGCACTACGTAGGCGATGTCGGTGTCCCGTTCCCATTCCTTGCCCTCGTCCACGCGGTTGGCAACGTCTACCCCATCGCCGGAAAGGTAGCGCGTCATGAAGGTCAGCCCAGGTACGCCCAGCGAGGTGAAGTCGAAGTCATAGCGGGCCTGCCAGGAGCGTTCGTCCTCGTTGCCGAAGTCGTTGACCTGCACCAGATTCACCAGGTAGCCGTCGGCACCGCTGACGTAGGCAAAGCCGGTGTCACCGGACATGCGCTGATAGCCGAGCCCAAGGGCATGGGGGCCACGCTTGTAGGTGAACATCGCCCCAAGCGCGCGGTTGTCGACGTTGCTGTCGCCGTCGTCCTGGCTCTGCGCCCAACGCAGGTCCGACTTGATGGAGCCGGCCCCGCCCAGGTCCAGCAGATGGCCAAGGGTGAAGTAGTGCTGGCGGTAGATGCCGTCCAGTGCGCCGTAGTGATAGGAAGTGGTCAGGGCTGGCGTCCATTTGTAAGTGGCACCAGCGAAGTCCAGTGCATCGCTGGTCTTGTGGCGGCCCAGGACAATGTTCCGCGCCCCGCCGTTGAACACCTGCATCTCCTCGTTATCGGACGAATTGCGCAGGTTCACCCGGTCGATACGGCCGAGGTCCAGGTTCAGATCCTGGACTTGCGCACTGCTCAACCACGCCCCCCGGAAGGTCTGTGGCAACAGACGGCTGTCATTGGAAAGGGCAATGGGCAGCTTGGGCTGCAGGGTGCCAACCTTCAGCAAGCTGCTGGAAACGCGCACCTTGGCGGTCAGCCCCAGTTCGCCGTACTCGTCCTGGGCACGATTGGGCTTTTCGCGATCGGATTGCAGCAGGCCGGTGCCAGTGCGGTCCGGGCTGGAATCGAGCTTCACCCCCAGCAAGCCGAGCGCATCGACGCCAACACCGACCGGGCCTTCAGTAAAGCCCGATTCATAACGCAGCAGGAATCCCTGGGCCCACTCCTCGGCCTTGCTTTGCGGGGCTCCGTCCTGGCGGAAATCACGGTTGAAGTAGAAGTTGCGCAATTCCAGGCTGGCCTTGGAATCCTTGATGAAATCGGCGCTGGCGGTGCCGTTGGCACCCAGGGTCAGGCCGAAGAGCGCGAACAGGGTCTGCGGACCAATGCGATTGGCCCGGTTGGGAGTGGTCATGGAGCGGCTCTCTTTTGTTGTTGTGGTACGTCCGGGGCCGATGCTAGGAACCTGCCGGAGGCCGCGACAAACGATTAAAACAGGCCTTTCGCTTGAGATTTACTCAATCAGAACTAGAGTAAGATTCCGCGCCTTTTCACCTGTCACACAAGAAGATCCGGAAGATGGACAGACTGCCGCCACTCAATGCCGTACGGGCCTTCGAGGCCGTCGCCCGGCACCTCAGCATTACCCTTGCCGCCGACGAACTGAACGTCACTCCCGGCGCCGTCTCACGGCAGATCCGCGCACTGGAGGAGTACATGGAGCAGCCGTTGTTCCTACGTGGGCATCGGCAGATCACCCTCACCCCGGCTGGCGAGCAGTACTTCAAGGCGGTAGCACGGATCATCGAAGAGCTGCGCAGCGCCACCCGCAAACTCAAGCGCCCGGCCAAGCGCCGGCAGATCAAGGTGCGCGCCTATACCACCTTCGCCATGCAATGGCTGATTCCAAGGCTCGCCAGCTTCCACCAGGAGAACCCCAAGATCGAGGTGCTGCTCACTGCCTCCCTGGACCCGGTGGACTTCCACAAGGAAGACCTGGATGCCGCCATCCGCCTCGGTAACGGCGACTGGCCCAACTGCAACTGCCATGTGCTCAGCGACAACATCCTCGCCCCGGTGTGCAGTCCCGCGCTGCTCGACATCGGCCCCGGCCTGGAGGAACCAGCCGACGTGGCCGAATACACCATGCTCCACTCCATCGCCCGCCCGGACGACTGGAGCCACTGGCTGCAAGCCACCGGCGTGGGCAGCGCGGTGGATGCGCGGGCCGGCATGACCTACCAGAGCTCATCGATGGCCTATGCAGCGGCCGCCGGCGGCCAGGGCATCGCCATCGCCCAGTTGTTCCTGGTGGAGAAGGAACTACGCGAAGGCACCCTGGTGCGACCGTTCCCGCAGACCGTGGACATGGGCGCGTACACCTATTACCTGCTCACCCCCAGACACCGGCCGGAAAGCGAGGACATGACCACCTTCCGCCTCTGGTTGCTGGAGCAGGCACGCCAGACCCGCCAGGCCGCTTGAGTTTTCCTCAACGCTTCCAGGCTCAAAAGTGCTTTGTCCGCGTCGCTTGCGGCTTCCTAGGATGGTTCCCCTTCACCCGAGCACGGCTGAAGACCCGTCCGTTGAACTGGAGCGACAATAATGAACGAGAGCATCGGTTTCATCGGCCTTGGCGCCATGGGCCAGAGAATGGCGCGACACCTGCTGGACCACGGCTTCGGCCTGGAAATCTGCGACAGCAACCCACAAGCCCTCGAGCCCCTGCTGCAACGCGGCGCACGTAGTCACGCCTCGCCTCGAGCCGTGGCCGATGCCGCGCAAGTGGTGCTGGTCTGCGTGCCGACGCCGGAGATAGTCGAGCAGGTGGTACTGGGTGAGAACGGTGTCATCCATGGCGAGACCGTACGCGTGCTGGTGGACCACTCAACCACCGGCCCGAGTGTCGCCCGCCGCCTCGACCAGGCGCTGAAGGCACGCGGTATAGCGACCCTGGACGCTCCTCTGGCCGGCGGCGTCGCCGGAGCCGAAGCCGGCACCCTGTCGGTGATGGTGGGAGGACCTGGGGAAGCCTACGGGCGTTGCCAACCGGTTTTCGCCGCGTTCGGCCGCAAGGTGGTTCACCTTGGCGACACGCCCGGCCTGGGCCAGAGCCTCAAGCTGGTGAACAACATGATCGTCGGCGCGACCCTGGTGGCTACCAGCGAGGCGCTGCTGTTCGGCATCAAGGCCGGCCTCGAGCCAGGACAGATGCTGGACATCCTCAATGCCAGCACGGCGCGCAGCTACACCAGCGAACAGATCCTCGCCGGTACCGTGCTCAAGCGCGAATTCGACTTCGGCTTCCGCCTCGACCTGATGCGCAAGGACATCCGCCTGTTCCTGGCCGAGGCCGAAGGCACCGGGACGCCGGCACTGACCTGCGCGGTGGTCAAGCAGCTCTTCGACCAGGCCATCAACAGCGGCGAGCCGACCCGTGACATGACCCACGTGGTGCGAGTGCTGGAAGACCTGGCCGGGGCAAGGATCGCATCCACGCCGCCCTTGTAGGAGCGAGCTTGCTCGCGAAGCTATTGAGCCAATCTTTCGCGAGCAAGCTCGCTCCTACACAAAGCCCGATGGCGACGAATCCCGGCGCATAGGCTGGGATTCCTTCACTGCACAACGTTGGGCGGGGCGTAGGAGCGAGCTCTGCTCGCGAAAAAGAAACCAGCACCGGAACCATCGCCTTGCGTACTCCATCGATCCACCAACGAGGGGTGGCTGGGGCGCCGGATGGTGGATGCGAAGAGCGGCATCCAGCCCACGCAAATGGAGCCCGGCTTTTCGCGAGCAAGCTCGCTCCTACACAAAGCCCGAAAACGACGAATCCCGGCGGGTTGGCCGGGATTCCTTCACTGCACAACGTGGGGCGGGCGTAGGAGCGAGCTCTGCTCGCGAAAAAGAAACCAGCACCGGAACCATCGCCTTGCGTACTCCATCGATCCACCAACGAGGGGTGGCTGGGGCGCCGGATGGTGGATGCGAAGAGCGGCATCCAGCCCACGCAAATGGAGCCCGGCCTTTCGCGAGTAAGCTCGCTCCTACACAAAGCCCGATTGCGACGAATCCCGGCGGGTTGGCCGGGATTCTTCTTTGCTCAGGCTTCGCCCTCTACCATTGCGACTGCATGAAGCTTTCCTACGCCGCGATCACTGCCCCGCTCGCAGTCACCTCCTCTACTTCCAGTTCGCTGAAGCCCATTTCCACCAGCAACTCGCGGGAATGCTCGCCCTTGTCTGGTGCCGGTCTGTATGGCTGCTGCGCCGCCTCGGCGCTGTTCACCGGGAAGCCTGGCACCCGCAGCTCGCCGTGCCTGGGGTGCTCGATGGTGGCGAGCATGCCGTTGCTGGCCAGTTGCGGGTGTTCCAGCAGATCGCTGTAGTCGGCCACCCTGGCGCAGAGGATGTCCGCCTCGCGCAGGCGCTCCAGCCAGTGGGCAGTGCTACGAGTACGGAAGACCCCATTGAGGGCCTCCTGCATCTCGGCCCGATGCACCACACGCTGGGCAGAGGTGACGAAGCGCGGATCACTCGACCATTGCGGGTTGCCGAGCACGGTGCACAGTCGCTCCCAGCGATTGCCGTTGTAGGCCGCCACCATCAGCCAGCCATCCTCGGTCTGGAATGCCTCGTTTGGCGCCGAATAGGGCGCGGCACTGCCAATGGGGGTCGGCAGTTCGCCGTCACGCAGGTAGCTGCTGATGGACGACTGCTGCAACGCCAGCGCCGAATTCATCAGGCTCACGTCCAGGTGGCCGCCCTGCCCGTCCCGATGCCGGGCCTGGAGTTTGGCGAGGATGGCCATGCACGCCATGTAACCAGTCACCACATCGACCACAGGTGCCTGCACCTTGCAGGGCGGCGCGCCGGGGGTGCCGATCAGGCTCATCAGGCCGGAGTCCGCCTGGAGGATGCCATCCACTCCGGCACGGTCCGCATAGGGGCCTTGCTGGCCATAGGCGGAAATGGAGCAGTAGACCAGGGCCGGATTGATCGCTTGCGCCGCTTCGAAACCCAGGCCAAGCCGGGCCATCACGCCGGGGCGCATGCTTTCGATCAGCACATCGGCTTCTTCCAGCAGGCGCTTGGCGACAGCCAAACCCTGTGGGTTCTTCAGGTCCAGGCAGAGCCCCTGCTTGCCCCGATTGAAGCCGTGGTACAGCGCGCTGGAATCACCAACCCAGGCAGGCCCGAGGGTGCGGCCAAGATCGCCTTCGGGCGGCTCGACCTTGATCACCCGTGCTCCCATGTCTGCCAGCAGCATGGTGCAGGTGGGACCGGCAGCGATCTGGGTGAAATCCAGCACCGTCAGCCCTTGCAAGGCATTACGCAACATGGCGGCGCTCTCCCTGCTTGAAGGTTCCCTGGGCGGTGGCCAGCAACTCGCCTTCCAGCGTCTCCAGCGACGCCTCGGCGAAGTAGAGGCTGCGGCCGCTGCGATTGACCTTGCCCCGCGCGATGACGGTTCCACTGCGGGCCGCCTTCAGGTAGGCGATGTTCAGCATCACCGTCACGCCGTGAATCTCTTCCTCGTCCTCGGCGGTGTGCAGCCCGGCGTAGCCGCAGGCGGCATCGAGCAAGGTGGCGACCAGCCCACCGTGCAGCATGCCCTGTCGGTTCAGGTGCCGCGCCTCGATGGGCATACGGAACTCGGCGGCGCCTGCGGCCCAATGGACCAGTTCGACGCCAAGACTCTGCAGGAACGGATTGCGCAATTGCATGGTGATCCTCCCCGGCGCCTAGCGCCCCTTGTACTGCGGCGGACGTTTCTCGGCGAACGCCGCGCGCCCTTCCAGGCGGTCTTCGGTGTCGCGCAAAACGCCCCAGTAGAGTTCGGTCAGGCGCTGGGCGTCGGCATCGGACAGATGCGCGGTCTGCCGCGCCAGTGACTGCAGGGCCTGGATCGCCAGCGGCGCCGCCACGGCGATCCGCTCACCCAGTTCCAGGGCACGCTGCAACAGTGCCTCAGGTGTTTGAACCAGCTCCGAGACCAGCCCGATATCCAGTGCCTTGGCCGCATCGATGCGCTGGCCGGTCAGGGCCATCTGCATGGCATGGGCCTGGGGGACCGCCTTGAGCAGACGATGCAGGCCGGACACCGCCGGTATGGAGCCCACCACCGCTTCCGGCAGGCCAAAGCTGGCATTGCCCGAAGCGATGCGCAGGTCGCATTGCAGCGCCAGCTCGAGGCCGCCACCGAGGCAGTGGCCGTTGATGGCGGCGATCAGTGGCTTGCGCAGGTCGAGGTCAGACAGATCCATCAGGCGGATGTACAGCCCGTCGTCGGCCGCCAATTCCTTGTCGAGGAACAGGGCCTCGGCATAGGACGCGTGGGATACGCGGGTGCTCTTCAGGTCAGCGCCGACGCAGAAGGCACGATCCCCCGCGCCGGTGATGATCGCGGCGCGGATATCGCGGTTGTCGCGGACGTCCACCAGGTGGCCACGCAGGGCGCGCAGGGAGTCGATGTCCAGGGCGTTGAGGGCTCCCGGGCGATCGAGGCGGATGACCGCGACAGCACCCTGGATTTCCATGTGTACGGGCATGGCGACCTCCTCAGACACTGGCCGACGACAGGCTGCGCCCGCCGCAGACGTAGAGCGTCTGGCCGGTGACGTAGGAACTGGCTGGGTCGAGGAAGAATTCCACCGCATTGGCGATGTCATCCGGCGAACCGATACGCTTCACCGGCACGGTATCTTTCAGGCGCGCCTGCACCTCCGGCTCGAAGGCCTGGAACAGCGGCGTGTCGACGATGCCGGGCGCAATGGTGTTGACGGTGATGCCCTTGGCGGCGAACTCGATGGCCAGGCTGCGGGTCAGGCTCACCACACCGCCCTTGGCGGCGGAATAGTTGGCCTGGCCGAAGCCACCCAGCCATGCCCGCGAAGACAGGTTGACGATGCGCCCGAAGCCCGCGTCCAGCATCAGCGGCAACGCCGCCCGGCAGCAGAGGAACTGCGCCCGCAGGTTGGTATCCACCACCAGGTCCCAGTCGTCCTCGGTCATCTTCAGGAAGCGCTTGTCGCGCACCACGCCGGCGTTGTTCACCAGGAAATCCAGGCGCCCGGATACTTCCCGGATCTGCGCGAAGGCGCCCTCGACGTCCGCTCCCTGGGTGAGGTCCAGCGCGATGCCGTGGGCGTCGCACCCTTCGTCCTGCAGCAGCTTGACGGCGTCCAGCAGGACAGGTGCATCGCGATCCAGCAGGTAGACGGTGACGCCCTGGCGCGCGAGGCGGGTGGCGATGCCGAGGCCAATGCCGCGAGCAGCGCCGGTTACGGCTGCCACCTGCCCTTCATGGAAACGTTGTGCAGTCATCTCACACCCCCAGTACGTGAACGGAGGACGCGGCATGGTCCACGCCAGCGATGCCGCCACCGGTGCACTGGGCAACGCCAATGCGCGGGTTATCGGCCTGGCGGCCGGTGGCACGGCCCTGCAACTGCCACATCAGCTCGACCATCTGCGCCACGCCGGTGGCACCCAACGGGTGCCCCTTGGCGAGCAGGCCGCCACTGGGGTTCACCGGCACCCGGCCGCCGAGCGCGGTAGCACCGGAATGCAGCAGCGCGACCGCTTCGCCGTGGGGCGCGAGCCCCAAGGCTTCGTAGTAGAGGAGCTCGGCGATGGTGAAGGCGTCGTGCAGCTCAACCACGCCCACGTCGCGCGGATCGACGCCAGCCTGCTCGTAGGCCTGGCGAGCAGCGCGAGCAGTGATTTCTGCGTCGAGGATGTCGTCACGAGCACCCTCGCGCAGGCCGGATACGACGATGGAGCCGAGCACGCGCACGTCCCTGGCATGGGGGCCCGGCTTGTTGCCGAGCACCAGGGCGGCGGCGCCGTCCACCTGGGACGGGCAGCACTGCAACAGCGTCAGCGGGTCGGCGATCATGCGCGAGCCCAGCACCTCCTCCAGGGTTACTCCGGTGCGCTGCTGGGCGTACTCATTGAGGGAGCCGTGATGGCGATTCTTCACCGCCACACGGGCGAGGTCGGCTGGGCTGGCGCCGCGCTCGTGGATGAAGCGGGTGGCGCGCATGGCGTAGACCGCCGGCAGCACCATGCCGGCCTTGGCATAGAGGTCGGTCTTCTCGTCGTTGCGCTGCAGCGGAATGGTGCCGCCACCCAACTGGGTCAGTTGTTCGATGCCAAACACCAGCACGCGCTCGTACTGCCCGGCCAGCAGCGCATGACGTGCCAGGTGCACGGCGGTGGCACCGCTGGCGCAGGCGTTCTCGACGTTGTAGACGGGGATGCCGTCCAGGCCGAGATCGCGCAGGATCACCTGGCCGAGGATCATGCCGCCAAGGACGTTGGCGCAGTAGATCGCCTGGATGTCTTTCAGCGCGAGGCCCGAATCAGCGACGGCCTTGATGATCGCCTGCTGGGCCAGCTCTGGCGCCATCACGCCCTGGTGGCGGCCGAAGCGGGTCATGGCACCGCCCATTACATGCATCTGGCTCATTGGCGGGCCTCCACGGATTCGAACACATAGCCATAGGTTTCATCGGGCAGGATGCGGTAGCTGGCACCGATCACCGGACGCTCGCCGCCGGTGATACGGCCGAACAGGCGCATCGGCCCTTCGAGGTCCAGGTAGCCCAGGGCGAATGGCTCCAGGCCGCTCTTGGGGCCCGGATGGATGATGGTGAAGCTGTACAGCTCACCTTCGCCGGCCAGCGTCTCGGTGCGGTACTGGTTGGCCAGCGGCGAATGGCCGGGCAGCGCAGGGAATACCAGTTCGCCAGTGGCGATGTGGCGGGAGCCAAGCAGGCGTGAGGGGCTGGCGTCTCCCCAGAGGGATGGCAGTGGGTTCATGTCGACCTCCTGTTGTTTTCAGCCGCGTGAACGGCTCTGGACTGAGGCTATGGTCGACATCGGGCGGGAGCCCGACAAACGATATAAAGACCGCGACTGGTTGAGTTTTTTGCAAGCCAGGAGACGAACTAACGAGAAGCACAGGCTGAGTGCTACGAAGCCCAACGACCCGATTTGGGGTTGTTGGGCTTCGTTACCTGCCAGATACCTTTACCTCTGCGGTGGGCTGACGCTTACCTGCCCCGTCAGGCCGGTTTCAACTGCGCCGGATCGACGGGCAGGGTGCGCAGGCGCTTACCGGTGGCGGCAAAGATGGCATTGACCACCGCCGGGGCGATGACCACGGTGGACACCTCACCCAGGCCACCCGGCGACTCGCCACTGTTGATGATGTGGGTCTCGATGGGCGGCACCTCGTTGAGGCGCAGCAGGCGGTAGCTGTCGAAGTTGCCTTGCTCCACCCGGCCGTCCTTGAAGGTGATGTTGCCGAACAGCACCGCCGTCAGGCCGAAGACCGTGCCGCCCTGGATCTGCGCGACCACGGTGTCCGGGTTGATGGGAATGCCGCAGTCCACCACGCAGATGACCTTGTTCACGGTCACCATTCCGTTGGCATCCACGCTGACTTCCGCAACCTGCGCGGCATAGGTGCCGAAGCAGTAGGTCAGCGCGACGCCACGGCCTTTGCCGGCCGGTAGCGGCGAATCCCAGGCGGATTTCTCCCTCAGGGTTTCCAGCACCTTCACCGCACGCGGATGTTTCTCCAGCAACGGGTAGCGGTACGTGAACGGATCGATCTTGCTCATTACCGCCAGCTCGTCGAGGAAGCCTTCCACCATGAAGCAGTTCTGGGTGTGGCCAACACCGCGCCAGAAAGCCGGGGTAATGCCCTTGGGTGGTTCGTGGCGCACGTAGTGCACCGCAAGGTTAGGGAAGCCGTAGGGGCCACAGGCATCGCGCGCGGCATCGCCATCTATACCGTTCTTGAATAGGCCCGGCGCCCAGCGCGCGATGATGGACCCGCCGGTGACCTTGTGGCTCCAGGCAATGGGATGCCCCTGCTCATCGAGGCCAGCGGACAGGTGGTTGTAGTGGAAAGGCCGCAGGCTACTGTGGCGAATGTCTTCCTCGCGGGAGTAGATGACCTTCACCGGGTAGTCCACCTGCTTGGCGACTTCCACCGCATGGCCGACGAAGTCCGTTTCCAGTCGCCGACCGAAACCGCCGCCCAGCAGCTGGTTATGTACCTGCACAGACTCTTCGGGCAGGCCGGTAAGCTGCGCCGCCAGCGTCTTGGCCCGCGCCGGCACCTGAATGCCCAGCCAGAGGTCGCAACCATCCTTGCGCACGTGTGCCGTGCAGTTGACCGGCTCCATGCAGGCATGGGCGAGGAACGGTACCTGGTAAACCACCTCGACCTTCTTCGTCGCCTTGGCCATGGCAGCCGGCACGTCTCCTTCGGCGCGCACTTTCACGCCTTCGGCCTTTGAGGCTTCGGCGATGTTCTTAAGCATATCGGCGCTGGAAACCTTGCCATTCTCGCCTTCATTCCACTTGATCTGCAGCGCCGCCAAGCCCTTGCGTGCCGCACCCGTGTGGTCGGCGATCACTGCCACCGCATCCTTGGTACGCACCACTTTGTGCACGCCCTTGACCGCCATGGCAGGGGCGTCGTCCACCTCGGCCAGGGTGCCGCCGATGATCGGGCAGATGGTGATCGCGGCAACCTTCACCCCCTCGGGGCGGGCATCGATGCCGAACATGGCCCTGCCCGTGACTTTGGCGGGACCATCTGTGCGTTTGGCAGGGGTACCAATCAGCTTGAACTGCGCCGGGTCCTTGAGCGGTACCTCACCAGGAACCGGCAGCTTGGCGGCAGCGTCTGCCAATTCCCCGTAGCCGAGCTTGCGACCGCTGTCCGGGTGGACCACGACGCCGTTCTCGACCTTGCAACTCCCTGCCGGCACCGACCACTGCTGCGCGGCTGCTGTCACCAGCAGGGTGCGCGCAGTGGCGCCGGCCTGGCGCAGGGGTATCCAGTTGGCGGGTATCGAAGTCGAGCCGCCGGTAACCTGGAAACCCAGCATGGGGTTGGCGTAGCGCTTGTCGTCGGCCGGAGCGTGTTCGATCACGACCTGATCGAGCGACACCTCCAGCTCCTCGGCAATCAGCGCGGGCATCGAGGTGTAGGTGCCCTGCCCCATTTCCACCGGCTGGATGATGAACGTCACCTTGCCGCTGCGATCGATGCGAATGTAGGCGTTGGGGCTGAAGTCTCCATCGGCGGCCTCGGCAAACCCCATCAACCCCGGCAGCGTGAAACTGATCAGCAGGCCACCACCTGCAGCGGCGCTGGCCTTGAGAAATCCCCGGCGGCTGAGGCCAGGCAGGAAGAGATCGTTCATGCTGCGCCCTCCCCTTTGGCAGGTTGTGCCTGGGCCGCAACCTTGATGGCTTCGCGGATGCGCAGATAGGTTCCGCAGCGACAGATGTTCCCGGACATCGCGCCATCGATTTCCGCGTCGCCGGGATTGGGGTTGGTCGCCAGCAGCGCGCTCGCCGACATGATCTGTCCCGACTGGCAGTAGCCGCACTGCACCACTTCCTTGGCCAGCCATGCCTCCTGTATACGCTTGCCGGCGTCGGTTGCGCCGATGCCTTCGATGGTGGTGATTTCCGCACCGACCATACTGCTGACCGGCATCACGCAGGAGCGTACTGCCGCACCATTCATGTGTACGGTGCACGCCCCACACAGGGCCATTCCGCAGCCGAACTTGGTTCCAGTCATGCCCAGCACGTCGCGCAGTACCCAGAGCAGCGGCGTATCGGGATCGACATCGACGCTGTGCTCAGCGCCATTGATCTTCAGGGTGAGGGCCATATCGCCTCCCGTTGGTTTTCATCAGGACAGGTGCCCGTCTGCGCGGGCATGCGCGGTTCGCCAGGGCGATACCGCGGCCCCGGAAGTAAAGGCAGGGAAAAGGGATGGATCAGGGCGCGCCTGAATGGGCTTCGGGGGGCGTGCCTGGGAAGACGAATGTCATTCGGCCAACAAGCGGTACCTGAAGCATGGTTGCCTCCGTGGGCAGGCCGTTCCATCAGGGCTGGGCGGCTGGCGGCTCCGTGACGCCAGCGGGAATGATTCGAGGATGCTAGAAGTCCTGGCAGAAACTGCCAATTGATTTAAACGCACTACTCGCCTGAGTTTTTTTCAAGCCGTTTCGGAGCCCGCCGTCACTCGCGGTATCCTGTTGCGCCCCCTCGTCCAGGCCCGTCAAACCGATGTCCGCAGTCTCCCTCCAGGCAAATCTCCCCATCGTCCTCGCCGGCCCCATGCTGCGCCGCATCGAAGCCCGTCGGCTGGTGTTCTGGCTGGTCGGTTCGCGCAGGCTCTCGCCGGTGCTGAGATTATCCGTGGACGGTGGCGTCGAGTATCCGCTGGGCGAAGACTGCTGCCGGGTGATTCCTTTCGGCCGTCATGCCTTCCTGCACCTGATCGACCTGCGACTGGAAATCTCCCTGCCCCTCGACCAGCAGATCGACTACGACCTTCTGATCGACGACGACGGCATCGGCCATTGGGCGCCGCACCTGGTCCATGAGCACGCAACAACGCCGAGCTTCGTCCTGCGATCGCGTATCGACCAGTTGCTTCACGGCTCTTGCCGCAAGCCGCACTTCCCGGCCAACGACGGCCTGCTCTGCGCCGACCGCCTGCTGGCAGCCGACCCGAAACCCGAGCAGCGCCCCGCCCTGCTGATGCTCAGCGGGGACCAGGTCTATACCGATGATGTGGCCGGTCCGATGCTGCGCGCCATCCATCAACTGATCGCGCGGCTTGGCCTGTTCGACGAGAGGCTGGAGGGGGCGATCGTCAGCGACAGCGCGGCGTTGTACGGCCATGCCGCCTGCTACTACCACCGGGCGGACCTGTTGCCCGCGCTGGAGAGCAACGAAACCCTGCGCGAACGTTTCTTCGGCGGCGCGCGCAAGCCCATCTTCACCAGCGCTAATGCGGAAAATCATCTGGTGACCCTGGCCGAAGTCATGGCCATGTACCTGCTGGTCTGGTCGCCGGTGCCCTGGGAACTTGTGGAACCGCAGATGCCCCCGCTGGACGCCGGGAAAATCGATCGCTATCGCCTGGAAGAAACCCGACTGGTCGATTTCCGCGCTGGGCTGCCGGGCGTCGCGAGGGTGTTTGCCCACCTGCCGACCCTGATGATCTTCGACGACCATGACATCACCGACGACTGGAACCTGTCTGCACAGTGGGAGCTGACCGCCTACGGCCACCCCTTCTCCAAGCGCATCATCGGCAATGCGCTGGTTGCCTACATGCTGTGTCAAGGCTGGGGCAACGACCCCAGGGCGTTCAGCGAGGTGCTGGACAAGGCCGAGGCACTGGCCGCCACCGCCGCCGACGACAATCATCTCGACAGCACGGCGTTGGACGGGCTGATCGACCGCCTGATCACCTTCAACCACTGGCAGTACGTGATGCCCACGACACCGGCGCTGGTGGTATTGGACACCCGGACCCGCCGCTGGCGCAGCGAGATCGACCTCCAGCGCCCATCCGGCCTGCTGGACTGGGAGGCCCTGTGCGAACTGCAACAGGAACTGCTGGATCATCCATCGGCGATCATCGTCTCCCCGGCGCCGGTCTTCGGGGTCAAGTTGATCGAGACGGTCCAGCGGGTCTTCAGCGCCTTCGGCCAACCACTGCTGGTGGATGCGGAAAACTGGATGGCCCACCGTGGCGCGGCCCAGGTGATCCTGAATATCTTCCGCCACTCGCGCACACCGGGGTCCTACGTGATCCTGTCCGGCGACGTGCATTACTCCTTCGTCTATGAAGTGCTGATCCGCCATCGCCAGCAAGGCCCGAAGATCTGGCAGATCACCAGCAGCGGCATCAAGAACGAGTTTCCAAGGCGCTTGCTGGATGTATTCGACCGCCTCAACCGCTGGCTCTACTCGCCGCGTTCTCCGTTGAACTGGTTCACCAAGCGGCGCCCGATGAAGGTGATGCCGCGCACGCCGGAACACAGCAAGGCCGGCGAACGGCTGTGGAACTCCGCAGGTCTCGGCCAGGTGTTCTTCGATACCGAGGGGCGGCCTTCGCGCATCTTCCAGCTCAACGCCAATGGCACCGAACCCACCGAGTTCCTCGAACAACGAGACGACCAACCGGACGGACTTCCCGTGGCGCGGCGGGTATGATGCCGACCCGGATTTCCTGACGGCTACCCACCATGAGCAACACTCCCCTCTTCGGCAACGGCGATGCTTCCTACCAGGCCGCTGGTGGCATCGACGGCCTGCGACGCCTGGTGGACGACTTCTACCGGCTGATGGACGAGCTGCCGGAAGCCGCCGACCTGCGTCGCCTGCACCCGGATAGTCTGGAGCAATCCCGCGACAAGCTGGCCTGTTTCCTCAGCGGCTGGCTGGGCGGCCCGAAGCTCTTCAGCGAGAAATACGGGTCCATTTCGATACCCTCCTTCCACGCCCAGTGGCCCATCGACGAATCCCTCAGCGGCGCCTGGCTGGGCTGCATGGAGCGGGCCATCGCCCAGCAGCCCTTCTCGCCCGAGTTCGCCGAGTACCTGCTTGCACAGCTGAAGGTGCCGGCCCACCGAGTGGTGCAGGCGAGCCGCGCAAGGCACGGCTGAATCCCGCCTCGAAATCTTCTTGAAAGCGAATTCATTCGCGATGCAGTCCGAAGGGCTGCCAGAGGGACCGGGTTGCTTCGCGTCCATTCGCGAATGAATTCGCTCACACAGTTCAATCGCAGCGCTCATCGCGATTTTGACGGCGCCTGGCTCGCACCCATATAGTAAGCACCGCTTATTATATGGACCCCACATCATGCCCCGCCTCGAAGAGAGCATCGGCTTCCTCCTGGCCGATGCTTCCCGCCTGATGCGCCGCTCCTTCGAGCAGCACATCACTGGCAGCAGCCTCACCCTTGCCCAAGCCCGCGCCCTGGCACATGTCGCGCGCAACGAAGGTTGTCGCCAGGTCGAGCTGGCCGACCAGTTGGAGGTCAAACCCATCACCCTTGCCCGCCTGCTGGATCAACTGGAGCAAGCCGAACTGGTGGAACGACGCCCCGACCCGGACGACCGCCGCGCCTATCGGTTGTATCTGCGCCCGCGGGCCGACAAGGCCCTGGACGACATCCGCACCGCGGGTGCGGCGATGCTCGCCGTGGCGCTGGATGGCTTCAGCGAAGCCGAAACGGCCGCGCTCTCCAGCGCCCTGCGCAAGATGCGCAGCAACCTTTCTTCCCGTTGATTTCCAAAGGAAGCGCAACGCCATGAACACCCACACGGTCATCGTTCCCGAACAGGACGCAGCGGCCGCCACCAACTCCCGCGGCAAACGCCTGTTGCTGATGGGCGTCGCCCCTGTTCTTGCCGTAGGCCTGGGACTGGCCGCCTATCTCCACGGTGGACGCTTTGTCGAAACCGACAACGCCTATGCCAAGGCTGACAAGGTGCCGATCAGCGCCGATGTATCCGGCACCATCACCGAGGTGCTGACCCGCGAGAACGATAGGGTGAGTGCCGGGCAGCTGCTATTCCGTATCGACCCGGCAAGCTTCCGCATCGCCGTTGCCCGGGCCGAGGCGCGCCTGGCACAGGTACGTACCGACCTCGCCGCGCTGAAAGCCAGCTACCAGGAAAAATCCTCCGAACTGGCCCTGGCCCGTACCCGTCACGCCTACGCCGAGAAAGACCTGCAGCGCCAGGCGAACCTCGCGCAGAAAGGCTATCTCTCCCCGGCAAGGCTCGACGAATCGCGCCAGGCCACCCAGATCGCCGCGCAAGAAATCGACGCCCGCGAGCACGATCTAAAGCGCATCGCCGAGAACCTCGGCGGCAGCCCGGCACTGCCGGTGGAGCAACACCCGAGCTACCTCAGCGCCCAGGCCGAGCTGGAACAGGCGCGCCTGGACCTGCAACGCTCCGAAGTGCGCGCGTCGCTCGCCGGGAGCATCAGCAAGGTGCCGCAACCTGGCCAGTACATCAGTGCCGGCAATACCGCCATGACCCTGGTGGTGGATGACAATCTCTGGGTGGAAGCCAACTTCCCCGAGAAGGACCTGACCTACGTGCGCCCCGGCCAACCGGTCGATGTGCGCTTCGACATCTACCCGGACGCCACCTGGCACGGCGAAGTGGAAAGCCTGAGTCCGGCCACCGGTTCGGAGTTCTCGGTACTGCCAGCGCAGAACGCCACCGGCAACTGGGTGAAGGTGGCGCAGCGGGTACCCGTGCGCATCCACCTGCGACCCGACGCCCAGCAGCCACCGCTACGCGCCGGCCTCAGTGCGGTGGTGGAGATCGATACCGGCCACCACCGCAGCCTCGCCAGCCTGCTGCCCTGATCACCATGAAGGCGACCCACTCCCGCGACGCCGGTTCGCACCGCTGGCTGATCACTCTCTCAGTGATGCTGGCCACCATCATGCAGGCGCTGGACACCACCATCGCCAACGTCGCCCTGCCGCATATGCAGGGCAGCATGGGCACGACCCAGGACCAGATCAGCTGGGTGCTGACGTCTTACATCGTTGCTGCTGCCATCTGCATGCCGCTGACCGGTTTCATCGCCGCACGCTTCGGCCGCAAGCGGCTGTTCATGTGGTCCATCGTCGGTTTCACCATTGCGTCGATGCTCTGTGGCGCGGCCCAGAGCCTGGAGCAGATCGTCCTGTTCCGTCTGCTCCAGGGCGTGTTCGGCGCCAGCCTGGTGCCGCTGTCCCAGGCCGTCCTGCTCGACACCTACCCGACCGAGCAACACGGTTCGGCCATGGCCATCTGGGGCGTGGGGGTGATGGTCGGTCCCATCCTCGGACCCAGCCTCGGCGGCTGGCTCACCGAGTACTACAACTGGCGCTGGGTGTTCTACATCAACCTGCCCTTCGGCCTGCTGGCCTGGTTCGGCCTGACCGCCTTTCTCAAGGAGACCCCGATCGAGCGGGAGCGCCGTTTCGACCTGCTCGGATTCGCGCTGCTCGCCCTGGCCATCGGCGCCCTGCAACTGATGCTGGACCGGGGGGAATCCCAGGACTGGTTCCACAGCCCTGAAATCCTCATCGAGGCGGTGCTGGCGGGACTTGGGCTCTATCTATTCGTCGTCCATGTACTGACCCACCGCGAACCATTCATCGACCCGGCGATGTTCCGCGATCGCAACCTCAGCATCGGCCTGATGTTCATCTTCATGGTGGGCATCATGCTGTTCGCCACCATGACCCTACTGCCGCCATTCATGCAGAACCTCATGGGCTATCCGGTGCTGGATGTCGGCAACCTGATCGCGCCGCGTGGCCTGGGTACCATGGCCGCGATGATGCTGGTGGGTCGGTTGATCAGCCGTTTCGACCCACGTGGAATGATCGGACTGGGCCTGTTGCTCACCGCCCTGTCACTGTGGGAAATGACCCAGTTCACCGCTGAAGTCAGCAGTTTCGCCATCGTCCGAAGCGGCCTGGTCCAGGGCTTCGGGTTGGGCCTGATCTTCGTGCCGCTGTCGACCCTGACCTTCTCCACCCTGGCGCCGCGCTACCGCAACGAGGGCACCGCGCTGTTCAGTCTGATGCGCAATGTCGGCAGCGGTATCGGCATCTCCCTGGTGATCAGCTATCTCGCCCAGCGCACGCAGATCAACCACGCCGCCTTCAGCGACTTCATGACGCCTTTCAACCAGGCCCTGACCCAGGCGACCGAAAGTGGCGCCATCGACCTGTCCAGCCCAGCCGGGTTGGTGGCGCTGAATATGGAAGTGACTCGCCAGGCATCCATCCTCGCGTACCTGCAGGACTTCCGCCTGATGATGTTCATCACCCTCGCCTCCTTGCCCTTGCTCCTGCTTCTGCGCAAGCCGCCGATAACATCCGGCCCGCCGGACACTCACGCGGTCATGGAGTGATCTCCTAACCCGTCGCCACGCCCCTGGCCCGGTTTCGCCGCCAGGCGGCCGGCGGCGCACCGAATTCCCGGCGAAAGGCACGGCTGAAGGCTGTGTCGGTCTGGTAGCCGACATCCTCGGCGATACGCGCCAGCGGGGCGTTGCTGCGGCTGAGGAGATTGGCGGCCAGGAGCATGCGCCACTGGGTCAGGTACTGCATGGGTGAGCTGCCCACCAATAGCTGGAAGCGTTCGGCAAGCACTGAGCGCGACGTGCCGGCGGTACGTGCCAGTTCCTCCAGGGTCCAGGCCTGGGCCGGGCATTGGTGCAAGGCCGTCAGTGCCGATCCGACTATCCGGTCCCCCAGTCCCGCCAGCCAGCCGGTACGTCCAGCGGCCTGCTCGTTCATGTACAGGCGCAGGACTTCGATGAACAGCACTTCGGCCAGCTTGGCCAGCACACCCTCGCCGCCTGGACGGGGCGATTTGGCTTCCGTCAGCGCGTAGCGTACCGACGCTTCCAGCCAGGGCCCGGCGCTGGAGTCACGCACGTTGACGCGCACCAACGAGGGCAGCCCGGCCAGCAGGATGTCCGCCAGCCTTGCATCGCAGGCCAGGTAGCCGCAGACCAGTCGCGTGATCGCCCCACCGCCGCCATAAGCCAATTGCCGAGGGCGACGCGCCAGCACTTCGTCCAGCCTTCCCCCCTTGGCCGGCGGCAAGCCGGGTTGGGAGGTCATGCGATGGGCATCGCCCTTGGGAAACAGCACCACGTCACCTGCCGAGAGACGGACAGGCTGTTCCTGGCCGATTTCGACAAAGCACTCACCTTCGGTGATCAGGTGGAAGATCACCACGCGTTCGGCGCCCGGTTCCAAAAGCGGAGCAACCGTATCGGCACGGGGTGACTGGTAGCACCAGGGCGCGCTGAACCGTGCATTGATGAAGATGGCGCCGACCAGATGGACGACGCGCAGCGTTTCCGACAGAGCGTCCATCAGCCCTCACCTCCAGCCGCAGTTCTGAAATTCTGGTCGGTCGCGGGAACACGCAGCGTTTCGTCGGATAAATGGCTCTGTGCGGACGATCAAGCAGACCTTGCCGACGCTCGGACAGGACTGTGTCCCATTTGAGGCGGATAGTTTTGCCAGCACGTCCTTGCTGCCCGTTGTACCCAAGGCGTGTCTGCAACACCCAAAAAACCAAGAAAACAGAGGTCCCCATGCCCAAGTTCCTCATAGAAAGAGAGATACCGGAAGCTGGAAAACTCACGGAACGAGACCTCAAAGCCATATCGCAGAAGTCCTGCCGGGTACTCAAAGAAATCGGACCAGAGGTGCAGTGGGTCCAGAGCTACGTCACCGACGACAAGCTGTACTGCGTCTACATCGCCAACGACGAGGGACTTATCCGCGAACACGCCCAGCGTGGCGGATTCCCCGTCAGCCGCATCTCCCGCATCAGCTCGACCATCGATCCGACCACAGCCGAATGAGCCCCGAAATGACTTCTGCAATTGATCTGAATGCACTGAAGAGCAAGCAAATGGCCTCATGGGCCAGCGGCGACTACGCCGTCATCGGAACCACCCTGCAGCTGGTCGGCGAACTGCTCGCCGAAGCCTGCGACCTGCGCCACGGCGAGACCGTACTGGACGTTGCGGCCGGCAATGGCAATGCCACTCTGGCAGCCGCGCGCCGAGGCGGCCGGGTGACCTCCACCGACTATGTGGCGGCCCTTCTGGAACGCGGCGAGGAGCGTGCCCGCGCCGAGCGGCTGGAGGTGAACTTCCAGGCCGCCGATGCCGAGAACCTGCCCTTTCCTGACGCCAGCTTCGACGTGGTGCTGTCCACCTTCGGGGTGATGTTCACCCCCGACCAGACCAAGGCGGCTTCCGAGTTGGCAAGGGTCTGTCGTCCCGGTGGGCGCATCGGTCTGGCCAACTGGACGCCGGACGGTTTCATCGGCCAGGTGTTCAAGACACTGGGGCGCCACCTGCCGCCTCCACCCGGTGTGCAGCCACCCTCGCTCTGGGGCGTGGAGAGCCACCTGCGTGAGCTGTTCGACCACAGCGCCCGCGAGATTTCGGTAGCGCGGCGGTTGTTCAACTTCCGCTACCAGTCGGCAGCCCATTTCCTGGAAGTCTTCCGGACCTGGTACGGCCCGGTGCACAAGGCCTTCGCCGCCCTCCCCGCCGATGGCGCCGAAGCTCTGGAGCGTGACCTGACCGAGCTGCTCGAGCGCTACAACCGCGCCGGGCCGGATTCGCTGATCGTGCCCAGCGAATACGTGGAGGTGGTGATCACTCGCCGTTGACGTGTAAGCCACTTGTAGCCCGGGTGAAATCCGGGCTACAAGCGTCGGCTTCCAGCTACGCCGCAACCTCAGTCTGAAGTCCGAGCTGACCCAGCTCGACATCCAAAGCCGGCTGTTTTCCACTCTGCCCCCCGGCCCGCTGCGCAAGTTGGACGATGGGTTGGACCGGCAAGCGCTGTTCCAGTCTCGGCCGGAGGCCAGCCGGCGGCTCCTGGCCATCAACGCAGCCCCGTCGTACCCGGGGCGCTGCCCAGGAAATCCAGGACATGCTGGAGCGGCGCCAAGGCTAGGGATGCTGCGCATCCTTTCGCAATTGAAATCGCGCCTACAGGAGGGCGTGCTTCTTGTGGGAGATTCATTCGCGAAGTACGCGTTCAACCGCCGAGCGCCTCGACAGCCAGCCGCGCCACACGCATGTCGGACTCTGCAGATTCGGCATCGCCGTCCTCCAGAAACCAGGCTGCTGAGAGCCCCGCATAGGCCAGCACCCAGCGCAACAGCCGCTGCCGGCCCAGGCTTGACGCCTCGGCGATTACCTCGATCTGGCGAGCGAAGCGTGCAGGCTGTACGACGGTGGCCAGCTCGGGGTTGCAGATCAGGTTCGCGTAGTCGTAGCCGCGATCACCGATGACCCGCTTCGGATCGATGGCCAGCCAACCACGCTCACCGAAATCGAGCACGTTCTCGTGATGGATATCGCCGTGCAGCACCACCACATCACGCTGTGAACCCAGCAGTTCACGGGCAACGCCGGCCGCTTCGCCGAACAGCCCGCCCTGTCGCCGCGCTGCCGGCCACAGTGAGCGGAACCACTCTTCCAAAGTGACCAGCTCCGGTGCGGAAGCGGGTCTTGGCGCATGTAGTCGCGCGATGGTCGCGCAAGCAATGCGACTGGCCTCGTCGTCACAACCGCCCAGGGCCATGCGCATCAACGATCCGGGGCCGGTGGCCCGCTCCATCAACAGGGCATCGCTCTCGAGCCGATATACCCGCGCCGCGCCGTCGCCATCCCACCAGCGCATCACCTGTGCGCCGACTTTTTCTTCGCTGTCCCGCGCGACTTTCAGCATCGCCGGCAATCCATCAAAGCGCACGGGTAACAGGTCGCTGCCGGGCGTATGGATGGGTTCGCCGTCGGGAGTCAGGTTCCATTCAGTCAGGTATGGCTCGAACACGGCCTTGTGCTCCTTGCAGGTGGTCGTAAGTTCCAGCGCTTCAGGCTGGGACAAAGAGAGTAGCCGTATTCCCGTCCGATAACCGCACGAAACACGCTACGGAAAATTGACGGAATTAACTGGTTAGTACATTTTCATTTGCATCTTTCCCCGGCTCGCTGCCGGGCCAGAACAACAATGGAGATACCGCTGTAATGACCCGCACTGTCCTGGTTCTCAACGGCCCGAACCTCAACATGCTCGGTACCCGTGAGCCCGCCACCTACGGCCATGAAACCCTCGCCGACATCGCCGCCCAGTGCAGCCGCACGGCAGCCGGGCTGGGTTTCGAGGTGGACTTCCGCCAGACCAACCACGAAGGCGAACTGATCGACTGGATCCACCAGTCTCGGGGCCGTTGCGCCGGCATCGTCATCAATCCCGCAGCCTGGACCCACACCTCGGTCGCCCTGCGCGATGCCCTGGTGGCCAGCGAACTGCCGGTGATCGAGGTACACCTCTCCAACGTGCACAAGCGCGAGGAGTTCCGTCACCACTCCTTCGTTTCCGCCATCGCCGTCGGTGTGATCTGCGGTCTCGGCAGCCAGGGATACTCCCTGGCACTCCAGCACTTCGGCCAACTGTTCTCCAAGGGTTGAGCATCATGTCCCAGCACAATCAATCGGTCCTCGCCGGCCTCATCGGCGCAGGTATCCAGGCCTCCCGCACCCCAGCCATGCACGAGCATGAAGGCGACGCCCAGGGCATCCGCTACCTGTATCGCCTGATCGACCTGGATCAGCTAAAACTGGACATCAGCGCCCTCCCCGACCTGCTCGATGCCGCCCAGCGCATGGGCTACACCGGCCTGAACATTACCTTCCCCTGCAAACAGGCGATCATCCCCCTGCTGGATGAGCTCTCTCCCGAGGCCGCGGGTATCGGCGCGGTGAACACCGTGGTCCTGAAGGATGGCAAGCGTGTCGGCCACAACACCGACTGCCTGGGATTCGGCGAAGGTTTCCGCCGTGGCCTGCCGGATGTGGCGCGCCGCCAAGTGGTACAGATGGGCGCGGGTGGTGCGGGTTCCGCGGTGGCTCATGCCCTGCTTGCCGAAGGTGTCGAACGCCTGACCCTGTTCGAGGTGGACGTCGTCCGTGGCCAGGCCCTGGTCGACAGCCTCAACCAGCATTTCGGCGCCGGCCGCGCGGCCCTCGGCACGGACCTGGCCAATGCCATGGCCGAGGCAGACGGCCTGGTCAACACCACCCCCATCGGCATGGCCAAGCTGCCGGGCACCCCGGTTCCGGCAGAACTGCTGCGCCCCGAGCTGTGGGTAGCGGAGATCATCTATTTCCCGCTGGAAACCGAATTGCTGCGCGATGCCCGCGCCATCGGTTGCCGCACCCTGGATGGCGGCACCATGGCGGTATTCCAGGCCGTAAAAGCCTTCGAGCTTATTAGCGGCCGTGGCGCGGATGCCGACCGGATGATGGCGCACTTCGCCAGCATGAACGCCTGATCCATCCTCCTGTAGGGTGCGCACGGTGCACCCTACGAACTCAACCCTCCACCGCCCTGGTGGTGGGCGTGAACAGCGATATCCATGTCGTCTGTTCTCTGTGGGAGCGAATTCACTCGCGAATGAACTCGCCCCCACAACGCCCGTAATCTTCAATCCAGCACTGGCTTCAGCAGTGCCTGCGCCTCGTACAGAGGTGTCAGATATCGCTGGCGCATCTCGTCGCCACTCATGCGTGACGCGTGGGTGGTAATGGTGAGGCTGGCCTTCAGCTCACCCTTGCGATTGGTCAGCGGCACCCCCAGCACGCACATACCCGCCTCGTACTCCTGGTCCACCACGGCGTAGCCCTGGGCAGCGACTTTGCTCAGCTCCGCCTTGAGCTCGTCCATACCGGTACGGGTGAAGGGCGTCAGTTGGCGCAGCGCGACTCGTGCGAAGTACGCCTCCAGTTCCCCTGCAGAAAACGATGCCAGCCAGATACGCCCGCTTGCCGTGCAGTACATGGGCATGCGCGATCCGGGACGAATCGACAGGGAGGCGATGTGGCTGTACCGGCTCCGGACGATATGCACGATATCGTCGCCATCGCGCAGCCCCACGGAAACGTGCTCCTGAGTAGTCCGTGCCACCTGTTCGACGATAGGCCGCAGCATGCGCGGCAGCTGCGCTGAATCCACATAGGCCTGGCCTACGCGCAGGGCCTTGGCGGTCAACCAATAATGGCGACCATCGGTTTCGGCGAAGCCGTCATGCACCAGAGTCAGCAGGAAACGCCGCGCGGCGCTGGAAGTCAGCCCGGACATTGCCGCCGCTTCCGGCACACTGAGACGCGGATGATCGGCACTGAACAGCTGCATCAGCGCCAGGCCCTTCTGCAGCCCGGCGATCAGGTCCCGCTGGTGTATGACCGGCACCTTCATGCCCACTCTCCTGTCCGCTTGATATGCCTTTGCGCAGGGTGCGCCGTGCGCACCGTAACCCCGCTTGGAAGCTGCAGTGCGCGCAGCGCACCCTGCAAGGAAACCAGTCAGCTGATTTCGCCTGTCGGCGCGATTATCGCAGCGTCACTGCGATAAACAACCGAAACGCCCTTCTGTTTCATTGGCCGCTCCCTGGGCGCTGGCAATACTGCCGGCACAACAACAAGCCCAGGAGATCAGCATGATTCGTGGTTCGACCGAACTGGTGGCCATCATCGGCAGCCCCATCGCTCAAGTGAAATCGCCGGAAAACTTCAACGCCTGGTTCACCGAGAACGACCAGGACCTGGCGATGATCGCCGTAGATATGACGGAGCAGAACCTGGCCGCTTTCATCCAGTCCCTGCGTGGCTGGAAGAACCTGCGAGGTTGCGTCGTCACCGTGCCTTATAAACAGGTCCTGGCCAGTCAACTCGACCAGCTCAGCCCTCGTGCGGCTGCCCTGGGCTCGGTAAACGTGATCCGTCGCGAAGCCGATGGGCGCCTGCTGGGCGACAACGTCGATGGCGAAGGCTTTCTCAAGGCCGCTCGCGCCCACGGTTTCCAGCCAGCCGGGCAACGCGTTCTGGTAGTGGGCTCCGGTGGTGTCGGCGCCGCCATCGCCTACTCGTTGTGCGAAGGAAGCGTGCGCCAACTGGTGATCGCCGACCTCGACCAACCCCGCGCTGAGGCGCTGGCAAAGCACTTGCGCGATGCGTTTCCGCAAATCGTGATCGGCAACCGCTACGACAACCTTGAAGCCTTCGACCTGGTGGCCAATGCCACGCCCGTGGGCATGGGCGGCACCGGCGAAATGCCCCTGCCCGGCATGTTGCTGGAAACCCTATCCCCTACCGCCCTGGTGGCGGATGTGGTGACCAGCCCGGTGGTTACACCGCTGCTGGAGCTGGCCCGCAGGCTCGGCTGCCGAATCCAGACCGGCCCGGAAATGGCGCGCGCGCAAATGGGCAACCTGGGCGCGCACATGGGCGTGATGCCCCAGGACGCCTGAGGAGGCCGCCATGAACACTGCCGTGAAAACTCCTCCCGCCGAGAATCTGGCGGGCACCTGGGACCTGGTGGTGCTGGGCAGCGGCGCAGCTGCCTTTGCAGCGGCAACGACTGCAGCCTGCAAGGGACTCAGCGTGCTGATGCTGGAAAAGACGCCCCAGTTCGGCGGCACCTCGGCCATTTCCGGTGGCGCCGTATGGATCTTCGACAGCGACCAGGCCCGCGCTGCGGGAGTGCAAGACAGCGCCGCGGCCATTCGGACCTACCTGAAGCAGACCATCGGAAGCGGCTATCGGCCGGAACTGGTGGACGCCTTCATCAGCCACGGCCGCGAAGCACTGCGTTTTCTTGAGCACAACACCGAACTGGCCTACGCCCTGCGCCCCTTCTCGCCGGACTACTACCCGCTGGAAGACGGCGCTACGGACCGTGGACGCGCCCTGGAAATGGTGGAGTACGACGGCCGCCGCCTGGGAGCGCACTTCAAGGACCTGCGTCGCCCGCCGGAAGGCATGTTGCTGTTCGGTGGCATGATGGTGAACCGCATCGATATCCAGCACTTCCTCAGTTTCCGCCGTTCGCCCCGATCCCTCTGGCATTGCCTGAAGTTGCTGGCCCGCTACGGCCTGGACAGACTCGGTCATGACCGTGGCACCCGCTTGACCGTAGGCAACGCGATGATCGCGCGGCTGGCCACCACGGCCTTCGAAAAGGGCGTGGAGCTCTGGCTGCGAAGCAGCGCCGAGTCGCTGGTGATCGAATCAGGCCGGGTGGTTGGCGTTCGTCTGCTCAAGGATGGCCGTCCGGTCGAAGTACGCTCCCGAGGCGGCGTGGTCTGCGCCATGGGAGGCTTCGCAGCCGGTGAACTGGCCGCCCGCTTTCGCCCGGCAACCGGCACCGAGCACCTGAGCATGTCCCCAGCCGGCAACGACGGCGCGGCGCTTCGTCTGGGAGAACAGGTGAATGCCGCTACCGGCGCGGACATGGCCTCCAGCTTCTTCTGGGCACCGGTATCGCGGTTGCGCCGGCCGAACGGTGAGCTGGAGCGGTTCCCACACCTGGTCACCGACCGCGCCAAGCCCGGGATCATCGCGGTGAACGACAAGGGGCAGCGCTTCACCAACGAAGCGGACTCCTACCACAGCTTCGTCCAGGCCATGCACCAGGAAGGCCTGGCGACCTGCTGGCTGATCTGCGATTCACAGGCCATGAGCCGCTACGGCATGGGCCTGGCCCGACCGAGTCCGGTGAACAACGGCGCCCTGGAGAAAGCCGGCTACCTGTTCCGGGCCGACTCGCCTGAAGCCCTTGCCCGCTCAATCGGCGTCGACCCGCAGGGCTTGGCCGCGACACTCGCGCGGTACAACGAGGACGCCCGCACCGGCCAGGATCGTCAGTTCGGCAAGGGTGCCAGCAGCTACAACCAGTCCCTCGGCGACCCGCACCACGCGCCCAACCCCTGCCTGGCGCCGCTGACCCGCGCGCCCTGGTACGCCGTGCGCGTGCATACCGGCGACCTCGGTTCGGCGCGCGGTCTGGTCACCGACGCCAACGCCAATGTGCTGAACCATCAGGGCAACCCCATCGCAGGCCTCTACGCCGCCGGTAACGACATGAACTCGATCATGGACGGCACCTACCCGGGCCCCGGCATCACCCTCGGCCCGGGCCTGACCTTCGGCTACCTCGCCGCCCGCCATATCGCCGAACACCTGAAATCCACAGTCTGAGGACAACGCCATGTACTACGAACTGCGTACCTACACCATCAAACCCACCAAGCTGGCCGACTGGCTGGCGCTCTACCGCAGCCATTGCCTGGAACTGCAGACCGAGCATCTGGGCAAATTGGTCGGCTTCTTCACCACCGAGTTCGGCGAAGCCAACCAGGTGGTGCACATCTGGGCCTACGAGAGCCTGGACGAGCGTATCGAGCGCCGGGCGAAGATGGCCGCCGACCCGCGCTGGGCCGAGTTCGGCAGACTGAACAAGGAGCTGGATGCCGTGGTGCATCTGGACTCGCGCCTGATGCGCCCCACCGGTTTTTCGCCGCTGCAATGAACACCATGACCGAACGCCACTGCGATGTGCTGGTGATCGGCTCCGGCGCCTCGGGACTCGCGGCGGCGGTTACCGCCGCCCATCATGGACTGGACGTGCTGGTGGCAGAGAAGACCCACCAGTTTGGGGGCACCAGCGCCTGGTCCGGGGGCTGGTTGTGGATTCCATGCAACCCATTGGCCAAGGCAGAAGGCGCGGACGACAGCGCGCAGGCCGTCGAAAGCTACCTGCGTGCGGAACTGGGCAGCGAAGAACTGGACGAACGCCAGCTGGCATTTCTCCAGCACGGCCCGGAGATGGTCGAGTTCTTCCAACGCAGTACCCAGGTCCAGTTCTATTCCGGCAGCCGCATGCCGGACATGCACGATTCCCCCGGCGCGGTGCGCGGTGGCCGCTCCCTCTGCGCCCTGCCCTATGACGGTCGCCTACTGGGCCCGTGGCTGGATGCACTGCGTCCACCACTGGACCTGATCAGCCCGGGCGGCATGGGCATCGCGGGCGGCGCGGACCTTGCGCACTTCCTCAACGCCGGCCGCTCTCCGCGTTCCGCCCTCTATGTCGCCGGTCGGCTATTCCGGCATTGGCGCGATTGCCTGCTGCACGGCCGGGGGCTGCATCTGGTCAATGGCAACGCCCTGGTGGCGCGCCTGCTACGCAGCGCCCTCGACCTGGGCGTCCACCTGGAAACAGGGGCTGCCGCCATGCGCCTGCTGTGGGCTGGGCAACGGGTCGCTGGAGCGGAGCTGGAACTGGAGGGGCGCCGGGTGAACGTGATGGCGCGTCGAGGCGTGGTACTGGCGTGCGGTGGTTTTCCTCACGACCGCCAGCGTATCGGCCGGCTGTTTGGCCACGAGCACCTGTCCGCCGCACCGGCAACCAATACCGGCGATGGCCTGCGTCTGGGTGAAAGCATGGGTGCCCGGGCCACAGACCAACTGGCCAGCCCGGCTGCCTGGACGCCAGTGTCGCGTGTACCACGCAAGGACGGCAGCATCAGTGGCTTCCCGCACCTGATGGAGCGGGCCAAACCGGGCTTCATCGCCGTTCGCAATGATGGCCGGCGCTTCACCAACGAAGCCGACTCCTACCACGACTTCATGAACGCTTTGTTCCGCGCAACGCCAGCCGGAGAAGAACCTGCGGCATGGTTGATTTGCGACCAGCGCGCGCAGCGCCGTTACGGTATCGGCTGCGCTCGGCCTTTCCCCTTCCCCATCGGCCACCATGTGCGCAGCGGCTACCTGAAGAAGGCCGCCAGCCTCATCGAACTGGCGAAGCTCTGCGGCATCGACGGGGAACAACTGCAAGCGACGGTGGCAGCATTCAATGCCAACGCCGCTCACGGGGTGGACCCGGAATTCCAACGCGGCGCCTCCGCCTACAACCAGGCCCAGGGTGAACCGCTGCATGGGCCCAACCCATCATTGGGCGCGCTGGAGAAAGGTCCGTTCCATGCCGTGAAGCTGGTGCCCGGTAGTCTCGGCACCTTCGCCGGCCTGCTCACCGATGCCTCGGCGCGGGCGCTGGACGACCAGGGATCGATCATCCCCGGTCTCTATGCGGTGGGTAACGACATGGCAAGCGTGATGGGCGGGCATTATCCCAGCGGTGGAATCACCCTGGGGCCGGGAATGACCTTCGGCTACCTGGCGGGACTTTCCCTCGCGGGAGAGCCGGTCACGCCTGCAGGTAGCGCAGAACCGACTCGCAGATCATCTCCTTGTGCCGCGCCTTGACCTCGTCGTCCGCCAGCTCGATCTGGAAGATCTGGCCGAAGGTGTTGCGGTTGGAGACCCGGTAGAAGCAGAAGGAACTGATCAGCAGATGCAGGTCCAGGGGCTGGATGCCAGGACGGAACAGCCCTTCGGCCTGGCCGCGCTGAAGGATTTCACCCATGGCGTCGAGGATGTTGGTGCTCATGGAGCGAATGGCGTTGGACTGTTTGACGTACTCGCCGTAGTGGATGTTCTCGATGGAAACGATGCGGACGAAATCGACATTGCGGTCGTGGTGGTCGAAGGTGAACTCCACCAGCCGGCGGATAGCCTCGCGCGGTTCGAGCTCGGCCAGGTGAAGCTTGCCTTCAGTGCGACGGATGTCGCCGTAGAGCTTCTCCAGTACCTCGACATAGAGCTGCTCCTTGCTGCCGAAGTAGTAGTAGATCATCCGTTTGGAGGTGTGCATGCGCTCGGCAATGGCGTCGACCCGAGCGCCGGAAAGGCCCTGTTGGACGAACTCGGCGATGGCCGCCTGGAGGATGTTCTCGCGGGTTTTCTCCGGGTTGTTCTTGCGCCCTTTGCGAGGGGCCTCTACGGGCAGTTCTGGGAGTTCGGCAGTTGTTGTCATCTTGGGCTCACGGCCAGCGGAAACTGGGTGGATTATGGGCTTGGCAGCTGCCGTAAGGAAGCCTGGTGCCTAGCTCGCACCAGGCTTGCGTGCGGTCTACAGCTTGGCCTTGGCGATGGCACCGCTGCGCGCCTTGGCCATCGCTGCCAGACGCACCGCAACGTTGGCCGCGCCGTAGCCGGCGTAGCCGTTCTTGCGCTGCAGGATCTCGAAGAAGAAACGCCCCTCGAACGGCTCGGTATAGACGTGGAACAACTCGCCACCCTGGGCATCACGGTCGTAGAGCACGTTGTAGTAGGCCAGTTCGCTGAGGAACTCGTCGTCGAAATCGAAACGCGCCGCCAGGTCGTCGTAGTAGTTCAGCGGGATGTCCAGCAGCGGCACCCCGGCATCCTTGGCACGGCTCACCTCGGCGAAGATGTCCTCGCAAGAGAAGGCGATGTGGTGGGCGCCCGAGCCGCCGTAGCTGGACAACGCGTGGGAGATCGCGGTGTTGCGGTTTTCCGAAATGTTCAGCGGCAGGCGCACACTGCTGCAGCGACTGCGGATGGCGCGGCTTTTCACCAGACCGTAGGGGTCCGGAAGCACCACTTCGTCGTCGGCTTCGAAGTCCAGCACGCTCTTGTAGAACAGTACCCAGCTGTCCAGGCCGTCGGCCGGCAGCGCCAGGGCCATATGGTCGATACGGTCGAGTTGGCCGGTCTGGCTGGCGCCCGCGTCGAGGACGAAGTCGCTGTCATAGATGGTCTGGCCGGCCTGGGCCTGTTCCACCAGGTAGATCAGGCTGCCGTCCGGCGCGCGCACGGCCGGAATCTCGCGCTCGTTCGGCCCTACCAGGCCACGGAATGGCTGCCCCTTGAACTCGCGGGCGCGTTCCAGCGCACTGCCGCTGTCCTTCACTCGCAGGGCAGTGGCGCACAACGATGGGCCGTGGGCCTCGAAGTAGCCGTGGGCAAAGGAATAGGGTTCGGCATTGAGCACGATGTTGATGTCGCCCTGGCGCAACAGGCTCACGGCCTTGGAGCGATGCTTGCCAGCGCGGGCAAAGCCCAGGCGCTCCAGCCAGTTGGCAAGCTTGGCGCCCTGGGACTCGTCAACGGCGAATTCGAGAAACTCCACGCCGTCGTAGCGGCTGGCCGGCGGCGGCGAGAAGAGGACATCCAGATTGGCGGCTGGAGTCGGATCCTTGGCCAGCAGCTTGCGGGTCTTCTCTTCGAGGTAAAGCAGGGAGCGCAGGCCATCGGCGGCATTGGCGCGCGGCGGCGCGGCGCGGAAGCCGTCGTTGAAGATTTCCAGCGACAGCGGGCCGGTGTAGCCGCTGCGAATGATGGGGGCGAGGAATCCCGCCAGGTCGAACTCGCCCTGGCCGGGGAAGCAGCGGAAGTGTCGGCTCCACTCCAGCACGTCCATGGCCAGCTGCGGTGCGTCAGCCATCTGCACGAAGAAGATCTTGTCGCCTGGAATTTCGGCGATACCACTCGGGTCGCCCTTGATCGACAGGGTGTGGAAGCTGTCCAGCAGCACGCCGAGGGCCGGATGATCAGCCTGGCGCACCAGGCTCCAGACTTGCTGCCAGCTGTTCACATGGCGGCCCCAGGCCAGTGCCTCGTAGCCGATACGCAGATTGCGTGCGCCGGCACGTTCAGCCAGCAGGCGCAGATCGTCGACGAGGATTTCCTCATCGGGCAGGGAGTCGGCCTGGACGTTGCTGCACACCAGCACCAGGTCAGTACCCAGCTCCTGCATCAGGTCGAACTTGCGTTCGGCACGGTCGAGGTTTTTCTGCAGACGGTCGCGGCGACAACCTTCGAAATCACGGAACGGCTGGAACAGGGTGATGGCGATGCCGAGATCAGCGCACATCTGGCGGATTTCGCGCGGGCTGCCGGCGTAGTACAGGAGGTCGTTTTCGAAGATCTCGACGCCGTCGAAACCGGCGGCGGCAATGGCCTCGAGTTTTTCCGGCAGGGTACCGCTCAGGGAGACGGTGGCAATGGAACGCTGCATGCTTCAGCTCCTTGTGGGTGGGCGCCGCAGTTAGCTGTACGAGCCAATTCATTCGCCAAGCAGGCCGGAGACCTGCCGCCGGTACCTGGGGTCGATTCGCGACCCTTTGGTGAATGAATTCGCCCCTACAAGGAAATGCAAAAACCCTTGTTTTCGTAGCTGGATTGATTATTCGCGCGTAAAGTCAGCCCAGCAATTCAATATGTACGAACCAGTTAGTTTTGTGTTCGATCATCGAACAAAAGGCCGGTTATCGAATTGACGCTTTTTCGATCACTGCGCAACATGAACCCCATGTTGCAGGCAACCCACCGGGTGGCATCACTGCCAGCCCAGCCACCCGGAAGACCCTGCGATTGCAACCAGGCACTACGACATAACAATTTCAAGAAACGGGTAACAGCTCATGCTTACTACCAGCTACCTGATCGAAATCCCCTCCTCCAGCCGGCTTGCCACGGCATCCAGATCGAGTGCGACATCCACGTCGCCACTCTGAACTGACTCCCTGACAGAACTCGGACGGCGATAACCGGCCCGCTCCCGACGAGCACCGAAACGCCTGCGTGCACGCGTTCCAGCCTGGCCCCGAGCCATAGGAACGTGAGTCCGGCTACCTAACAAAAACAACGGAGACATCGATGGCTACCACCTCCAGCTCCCAAGCCAAGAAAGCAACCGCCAGCGGATGGATAGGCTCCGCCCTGGAGTATTACGACTTCTTCATCTATGCCCAGGCGGCGGCACTGATCTTCCCCCAGATATTCTTCCCCAACACCGATCCGAAAATGGCCATCATCGCCTCGCTGGCCACCTACGGCGTCGGCTACCTGGCCCGTCCGGTAGGCGCCTTCGTGCTGGGGCACTGGGGTGACACCCGCGGCCGAAAGAACGTACTGCTGCTGTGCATGTTCCTGATGGGTATTTCCACCATGGCCGTCGGCCTGCTACCGACCTACCACGACATCGGCATGCTCGCGCCGGTGCTGCTGGTGGTGCTGCGCCTGATCCAGGGCTTCGCGGTGGCCGGTGAGATTTCCGGCGCCAGTTCGATGATCCTCGAACATGCGCCATTCGGACGACGCGGCTATTTCGCCAGCTTCACCCTGCAGGGCGTCCAGGCCGGCCAGGTGATGGCTGCCGCCGTATTCCTCCCGCTGGCCTACTTCATGCCGAGCGAAGCCTTCAACGAGTGGGGCTGGCGGATTCCGTTCCTGCTGAGCGCTTTCGTCCTGGTGGCCGGCTTCATCATCCGTCGCGAAGTCCACGAGACCCCGGCCTTCGTCAATGAAGAGAACCAGCAGAAAGTCGCCAAGTCGCCGGTTACCGAAGCCTTCCGCCACAGCTGGAAGTGCATGGTGCTGGTGATGTTCATGGCCCTGATGAACGTGATCCCGGTCGTGGCCACCATCTTCGGTGCGGCCTATGCGGTGCAGCCGGCCTATGGCATCGGCTTCGACAAGAGCGTCTACCTGTGGATTCCGGTGGTGGGCAACATCGTCGCCGTGCTGGTGATTCCCTTCGTTGGCAACCTCTCCGACAAGATCGGCCGTCGCCCGACCATGATCGCCGGCTGCCTGGGCTCGGGTGCGCTTGCCTTCGTCTACCTCTACGCCATCAGCATCCAGAGCGTGCCCCTGGCCTTCGCCACCTCGATCCTGATGTGGGGCATGGTCTACCAGGGCTACAACGCCGTGTTCCCGAGCTTCTTCCCTGAGCTGTTCCAGACCCGCTACCGCGTGTCGGCCATGGCCATCGCCCAGAACATCGGCACCATGCTCACCGCCATGCTCCCGGCCCTGTTCGCCGCCGTCGCCCCGCCCGGCTCGGACAACATTCCGGTAGTGGTTGGCACCCTCGCCTTCCTCATCACCTGCGTGTGCGCCCTGGCCGCCTACGTGGCACCGGAAACCCATCGCCTGGCCATGGAAGACCTCGGCAACCCGGATGCCAAGCCGATGGACAAGCGGCAATACGAGTCCAGCCGCGAAAGCAGCATGCGTGCCGTCAGCCACTGATAGCGCCAATCGCCAACACAATGAAGGCCCCTTTCGGGGCCTTCGTTCTTTCTACCGGCCCGATTCCGAAGGCTCATGACAATGGAGATGAGCATGGCATTCCTTCGCCTCAGCATCGCCCGCCGCGCACTGCTCAGCTTCGGTCTGATCGCCTTGCTGGTGCTTCTGCAGGGCCTGTTCGCCCTGCAGAAGGTCGCGCAGGTTCGCGCCACCGGCCAGCACACCGAGAATGTTTCGCTGCCACAGTGGCCGAGTACCGACAGGTACTGGATCAATACGAGCAACTCTCCGCCGCCAACCGCACCGACGATATAGGGTTGCTGCTCAACGGCCGGATACAGGCACTCACCACCCGTACAGGTGATCAATTCGCAGAACTAGCGCATTGCCGAGGGAGACCTCAGTCGCGCGGTGCCGATCCGTAACCAGGACGAAACCCGTCGTCTGTTGGCCGCCCTGGCGGGCATGCAGCAGGGGCTGCGCGACACGCTCGAGCTGATCGCCGGTTAATCGCGCCAGTTGGCCAGCGCCGCAGAGCGGATGAGCCACGGCACCGAGAAAAACACAGGCCGCCAGTTGCAGCAGCACGACGAAATCCAGCTGGCCGCCACCACCGTTACCGAAATGACGACCGCCGTCGAGGAAGTAGCGCGCAACGCGGTATCCACTTCCGACGCCACCCGCGAATCGGCCTCCGATCTCGCGCTACCGGCCCAGCCTGCGCAGCTACCCGAAGCAGTTGCCGGATATCGACTACGACCGGCGACCGAGTGCTCAAGGTTGGACGCGTCGGCCAGGTCTGCTTGCAGGGCCGCAGCCTGTTTGTCGGGGGTGGATTGGCGGGCGAGCGGGTGGCCCTCCGCCCGACGGCGACGGCGACGGCGACGGATGGCGTGTTCAAGGTGGTACTCATCCACAAGATCGTGCGCAAGATTGATCTCAGGCAGCGTATGCCATGACCATACAGCCGTTACCCATGTCTCCCGGCTGAACACACGGCACATCCTGCGGCTTGCGCCCCTCTCCCTTTGGGAGAGGGGCTGGGAACTTGCAGCGGACTCAACCCTTGCGCTGCATCCACGCCGCACCCAATCCGCTCAGACAGATGATGGCGATGCCCACCAGGCTGGTCGTATCGGGTGTATGGGAGAAGATCAGGAAGCCCAGCATGCCGGCGAAGACGATCTGGCAGTAACCGAACGGTGCCAGCAAGGCCGGTGCCGCTACGCGGAAAGCCTGGGTCAGCAACAGGTGCGCGGTCATCCCCGCGCCACCCAGCGCGAGCATCAGCAAGCCATGCCCCAGGCTCGGCACCTGCCAGAAGAACGGCACCAGCGCGCTCATTACCAGGGTGTTGCACAGGCCGGCGAAGAAGTTGCTGGTGGTCGGGCTATCGTGGGCGGCCACCTTGCGTGTGAGGACCTGGTAGAAGCAGAACCCCAGCGCCGAACAGAATGGAAACAGGATGGCCGGCGTGAACAGCTCGCCATCGGGATGCACCACCACCAGCACGCCGACGAATCCCATTACCACCGCCCCCCATTGGCCAACGGTAACCTTCTCCTTTAGCAGCGGCACCGACAGCGCGGTGACCAGCACCGGTGCAAGGAAGTTGACCGCCGTCGCCTCGGCCAGGGGTATGTATTGCAGCCCGGCAGTGAACAGCAGGCTGGTGCTGAGCAGGCTCAACGCGCGCAATACCTGCAACACCGGGCGCCTGGTCCGCAGCACGCGCAGGCCAGCCTGGGGCAGGAAGATTCCGGCCATCAGCAGCGTGTGCACCAGGTAGCGAGCCCAGACGACCATGACGACCGGATAAAGGCCACCGAGGAACTTGGACAGGGCGTCGTGCCCGGCAAAGAGGAAAGTGGCCAGCACCACCAGCAGGATGCCCCGCAGCGGTTGGTTGGCTCCGGATAGAGGGGCAATCGTGCTCATGGGTTGCTCAAGAAAAGAACGCGACCCAGCCCGGCCGCGCGAAGGGTTAAATCTCAAAGGTGTTCGTGTAGCGCCCGCGCCTTGTCCAACGCCATCTGTGCACGCGCCTGGGCGCTGACGCCCTGCTCCATCAGCTGGCGCGTGGGGATTTCCAGGCTGAGGGGAATATCCGCCGGCAAGGTCCGCAGCAAGCCGATCAGGTCACTGTCTCCATCGCCAGGGAAACGACGCTCGTTGCGCGCCTGGCGGAGGATCTCGTCCATGTCGTCCGGACGCGGACCCGCTACGTCGCAGAGCTGGGCATAGCGCAAACGTGCAGGCGCCACCCTGGCCAAGTCTTCAAGGCGTGAGGCCGAGCGGTTGAAGTGGAAGGCATCCACCAGCACCGCACCGTTGTCCCGGCCAGCCGCCTCGACGATACGCAGGGCCTGGGCGAGGTCGCGTGCGTCAGTCCAGGGCATGAACTCCAGGCTCGGATGAATCCCAAAGCGCGCAGCCAGGTCACAGAAGGCGGCGAAGTTGTCGGTCAGGCGCGCCTCGTCACCATCGTTCCCGGCTACCAGGACTTCTGTAGCGCCGAACTCAGCCCCCGCGGCGAGTACCGGTTCAAAGTCGGCCACGCGGGTTTCCGCCTTGAGCCGAAGGATCTCGATGTCCATCACTTGCACGCCTGCATCACGCAGGCGATCTCGGGTCTGACGGCGCAACCCCGCATCGGCCACTAGCGGGAAGTGGTACTCCTCGGGTGTGGCCGGCACCAGCCGCAGACCGACATGGCTGTAGCCGGTACGGGCGGCCACTTCCACCATTTCAGGCGGCGACAGTTCGAGGACGGTGAGTGCGGCGAGGGAGAAAACTCGGTCAGTCATGTTCTTCTCGGAATCCAGTTCCACAATTTGACTTGCGTTATTTAGAACCTCGTTCCAAATAATCTCAAGAAAAAATTCGACCGACTGACGAAAGCAGGATTCGCGAAGATTTTGGGGTGGTGCACGAAACTGGCAGGGGCGATTTCAATCGCCAAGCAGCCCAACGGGCTGCCCTGCTGAACGAGACAGGGCAGCTGCGCCGCCCCTGGCGAATGAATTCGCCCCTACAGTGATGCGATCAGACGAAAAATTCCGACGCCTGACTTGCTGCGGTGAGCTCTTCCACCGCTGCCAGGAGCAGCGGCGCGACCTCATGCATACGCGCTTCCGGCAGGCGCGCCGTGGGGCCGGCGACGCTGAGCACACCGATGGGCCTGGCGCTACGCGGATCGCGCACGACCGCAGCCAGGGCCGACATGCCCACCGAGGAGCTTTCCACCACCCAGGCATAACCATGCTCACGCGCCAGGCGCAGGCGCTCCAGCAACTCGATGTTGGAGCGCGGAGCATTGGGGCCGAAATCCTTTGCATCGGCCACGCCCTGGCGTTCCACCAGTACCAATGCTTCGGCATCGCTCAGGCTGGCCAGCCAGGCATGGCCGGAGGCTGTGTAGAACAGCGGCGCATCGCGGCCCATATCAGGGTCATAACGCAGGCCGGAACGCGCGCCCTGGGACTTGACGATCCAGGTCAGGCGGTCGCCATCGATCACCCCCAGGCGCACCAGCTCACCGGTTTCCTGGGCCAGGCGGTCGAGGATTGGCTGGACGATATCCGCACCGCTGCTGGCCAGGTAACGGAACGCCATGGCCACCAGCCGGGTGGACAGCTGATAGCGACTGTTCTCCTGGTTCTGACGCACATAACCGAGGCGGATCAGCTCGGCCAGCATGCGGTGGGTCGCACTCTTGGGAATCTGCAACTCGTCGGCAAGGGTCTGCATCGGCAGGCCGCGCGGGTCGCTGGTGAGGCGTTCGAGCAGGTTGAAGGCGCGTTCTATCTGGCTACCGGCCATGGGGCGTGGATCCTCAGGAATGTCCGCCGATTCTAGAAGACATCGCCTCATTTACGAAACCTGGAACCGCGGCACGGGATTCCCACATATCGACACCATAAATGTACGGAATGGTTAGTTTTCGTTCGATGATCGAACGAAAGCGCTTTCAGCCGATTGAACGCAAGGCTGGCGGATTTCACTATCGGTCCCATGTGCGAGGCGTTGCCGCAACCAGCCTGCGATCTCAGCGACGCCTCGCCTCTTACCGACATAAATACAAGAAAGGTCGACCACAATGCTCCAGCCGCATACCCAGAATGCCTCGTCGCCCATTTCCGGGCCGTCCTTCGATTGCGCTTCGCCTTTCGCCTCCGTTGCCCTGGTCCAGCTGGCCAGCGGTGAAGGTCTGGGCGATCGACTGCAACGCTGCTTCGCACGCCTGATCGAGCGCCGCAAAGCCCGCTGACGCCGCCGCAATGCCAACCCTGAGCTGTATTCGCGCAAGCGCCGCGAAGGGGCTTTTGCGCACCCGAAAACAACAATCACAGAGGCAAGAACGAGCATGAATTCCACCCGCCGCCAGGCCCAATCCTTTGTCCCATGCATCCTCGCCGCAGCCGTTACCCTGGCCGCGCTACCCGCCATGGCTGCCGATGAACATGGCTTCGTGGAGGACGCCACGGCCACGCTGAACCTGCGCAACTACTACATCAACCGCAATTTCGTGAACCCGACCTACCCGCAAGGCAAGGCCGAGGAATGGACGCAAAGCTTCATCCTCGATGCCAAGTCCGGGTTCACCGACGGGCCGGTGGGTTTCGGCGTCGACATGCTCGGCCTGCTTTCGGTAAAACTCGACGGCGGCAAGGGTACCCGCGGCACCCAACTGCTGCCGGTGCATGACGATGGTCGCCCCGCCGATGACTTCGGCCGCCTGGCGGTGGCCGGCAAGATGCGCGTGTCGAAGACCGAGCTGAAGGTCGGCGAGTGGATGCCGGTGCTGCCGATCCTGCGTTCCGACGACGGCCGATCCCTGCCGCAAACTTTCCAGGGTGGCCAGGTGACCTCCCAGGAGATCGACGGCCTGACCCTCTACGGCGGTCAGTTCCGCCAGAACAGCCCGCGCAACGACGCGAGCCTGGAAGACATGTCCATGAACGGCCGCGCCGCCTTCACCTCGGACCGCTTCAACTTCGCCGGCGGCGAATACACCTTCAACGAGAAACGCACCCTGGTCGGTCTGTGGTACGCCGAGCTGGAAGACATCTACCAGCAGCAGTACCTGCAGGTGCTGCACAGCCAGCCGGTGGGCGACTGGACCCTGGGCGCCAACCTCGGCTACTTCAACGGCAAGGAGAACGGCAATGCCCTGGCTGGCGACCTCGACAACCGCACCTGGTCCGCCCTGCTTTCTGCCAAGTACGGCGGCAACACCTTCTACGTCGGCCTGCAAAAAGTGAGCGGCGACGATGCCTGGATGCGCGTCAACGGCACCAGCGGTGGCACCCTCGCCAACGACAGCTACAACTCCAGCTATGACAACGCCAAGGAGAAATCCTGGCAGGTCCGCCACGACTACAACTTCGCCGCCGTCGGTATCCCCGGCCTGACCCTGATGAACCGCTACATCAGCGGCGACAACGTGCATGTCGGCACCGTCACAGACGGTAAGGAATGGGGGCGTGAGACCGAACTGGGCTACACCGTGCAGAGCGGTGCATTCAAGGCGCTCAACGTGCGCTGGCGCAACGCGAGCATCCGACGCGACTTCAGTAACAACGAGTTCGACGAGAACCGTCTGATCATCAGCTATCCGCTGTCGATTCTCTGATCCTTTGGTAAGCGTGCTTTGACTCCCTCAGCCCGCCATCTGGCGGGCTTTTTTATGGATTGCGATTCCCGCTCTAGTGGCACATCCGATTTCCGTTCGCTGACCGGCCACTTGCGTAGCCCCGGGCTTGGTCCCTGAAAAGAGCAATCTTAGAATACGGAACACAGTTCCAGTATTTGAGGTTAATTTGAAATGCGTGCCACAAGCCCTGCTCCAAACCGCCTCGATTGCGATCTGCTGGTCATTGGCTCAGGCGCCGCAGGCCTTGCCGCCGCCGTCACCGCCGCCCATCACGGCCAGAAAGTGAT
Organism: Pseudomonas sp. DY-1; assembly: GCF_003626975.1. NCBI lineage: Bacteria > Pseudomonadati > Pseudomonadota > Gammaproteobacteria > Pseudomonadales > Pseudomonadaceae > Pseudomonas > Pseudomonas sp. DY-1. The sequence continues at coordinate 1,417,613 of NZ_CP032616.1, forward strand.
TCTCGTGGAGAAGGAACCTGTGTTCGGCGGCGCCACCGCGTGGTCCGGCGGCTGGATGTGGGTACCACGCAATCCGTTGGCCCGGCGCGCGGGAATCGAAGAGGACATCGAGCAGCCACGCACCTACCTGCGCAACGAACTGGGCGAGCACTTCCGACCGGAACTGGTGGACGCCTTCCTCGAAGCCTGCCCGGAAATGGTCGGTTTCTTCGAGCAGCACACCGCGCTGCAATTCGTCGACGGCAACGGGATTCCAGACATGCACGGGGATACTCCCGGAGCCGCCAGCGGAGGCCATCAGGTCATCGCCGCTCCCTATGACGCCCGAGAAGTCGGCAACCTGTTGCCACGCCTGCGCAGGACCATGCGCGAAACATCCTTCCTGGGCATGCCGATCATGGCGGGCACCGACCTGGCCGCATTCCTCGGGATGACCCGCTCGCTGCGCGCTTTCGCTCATGTGACGCGGCGCTTCCTCACTCACCTCTATCACCTGGCCCGTTACGGCCGAGCCATGCACCTGGTGAACGGCGTGGCGCTGGTTGCTCGCCTGGCCAGGTCCGCCAACGACCTTGGCGTGCAACTGATGGAGTCGGCACCTGCGCGCCGACTGATAGTTGAAGACGGCAGCGTTCGCGGTGCGGTGGTCGAACGCCATGGCCTCGAGGTCTTCATCCGCGCCGGGGCCGTGGTGCTGGCGGCGGGCGGCTTCCCCAACGACCCGGTACGCCGCAAGGCCATGTTCCCCCGCGATACCAGTGGCCATGACAACCTTGCCCTGCCCCCGCAATCCTGCTCCGGCGACGGCCTGCGTCTGGGTGAGTCCGCCGGTGGAGTGGTTGCCGACGACCTGCGCTCCCCCGTGGCCTGGGCGCCGGTATCCAGGGTGCCCTACCCCAACGGCACCTTCGGCCACTTTCCCCACATCATCGATCGCGGCAAACCCGGCATCATCGGCGTGCTCAAAAACGGCAAGCGGTTCGTCAACGAAGCTGGCGGCTACTACGACTATGTCGATGCCATGAACAAGGCTGTTGCGGAGGACGAGGAGAGCTGTTCCTGGCTGATCTGCGACCATCGGTTCCAGCGCCGCTACGGACTGGGCTTCGCCCGCCCCGCGCCACTGCCGCTCTGGCCGCACTTGCGCAATGGCTACCTCAAGCGCGGCAGGACCCTGGTCGAACTGGCGCAGACCTGTGGCATCGACCCGGCAGGACTGACCACCAGCGTGGCCGCTTTCAACCACCATGCCCGCCGAGGCGAGGACCCGGAGTTCGGGCGCGGCAGCACCGCCTTCAACCGTCGCAGCGGCGACGCCATGCACCAGGGCCCCAACCCCTGCGTGGCACCGATCGAGCACGGCCCTTTCTATGCAGTGAAGGTCCAGCCCGGCTGCTTTGGCACCTTCGCCGGCCTGCGCACCGATGGCCAGGCTCGGGTGCTGGATGAGAACGGTCAGACGATTCCAGGGCTCTATGCAGCAGGCACCGACATGGCCAGCGTGCTGGGCGGGCATTACCCGTCAGGCGGAATCAACCTGGGCCCGGCCATGACCTTCGGCTACATCGCTGGCCTTCATGCCGCGGGCGCCACCATTCAATGAGAAAGCCTCAACCCACGAACAAGGAGTCATCCATGCGGAACATCACCACTGCCCAAGGATTGAACATGCCCCAACTCGGCCTCGGTACCTGGCCCATGACGGGCGAGGAATGCACCCGTGCCGTGCGCCAGGCTCTGGAGCTGGGCTACCGCCACATCGACACCGCGCCCGCGTATGAGAACGAGGCAGCCGTCGGGGAGGCCCTGCGTCTGAGCGATGTACCCCGCGAGTCCATCCATCTGACCACCAAGGTCTGGTGGGACAAGTTGCAGCCGGCCGCCATGCGTCAGTCGCTGGAGGACAGCCTGCGTGCCCTGGGTACCGAGCAGGTGGACCTGTTCCTGATCCACTGGCCGGCCAAGGACTGGGATTTGCGGCGCAGCATCGAAACCCTGGTGGCCCTGCGCGATGAAGGCAAGGCACGCTGCATCGGCGTTGCCAACTTCCCCCTGGGCCTACTGCGCCAAGTGGTGGATGACCTTGGCGCACCGCTGTCAGCCATCCAGGTGGAGTACCACGTGATGCTCGACCAGCAGTGCCTGCTGGACTATGCCCGCAGCAAAGGCCTGGCATTGACCGCCTATACCCCGCTCGCGCGCGGCCTGGCGGCGGACCAGGCCTCGATTCGGCAGATCGCCGAAAAACACGGCGTCCTTCCCAGCCAGGTGGCACTGAAGTGGCTGCTGGAACAGGAAGGCGTCGCCGCCATTCCGAAGGCTTCCAGCATTGCGAATCAGCAGTCGAACCTGGATGCCCTCAAGGTGCAGCTCGACGATGAGGACCGCGCCCTGATCGCTGCCCTGCCGAAGGACACGCGCGTCGTAAGCCCTGACTTCGCGCCGGAGTGGGATACCTGATAGCGGGCCGCGTAGGGGCAACCGCATCGCCCTCGGCGAATGAATTCGCCCCTACAACGTAACGACCGGAGCGCTCTATTTGTGGGAGCGGTTTCAACCGCGATGCAGGCCGAAGGGCTGCCGTCAGTTCGCGAATGAATTCGCTCCCCAGACGCATTGATGCCCAATAAAAAACGCCGCCCGGATGCGTGGTCCGGGCGGCGTTTTCGTCTCGCGCAGATCAGCCTTGCAGCGATTCCACGCCCAGCTCATCCCACACGGCTTCAGCCAGGTGGAAGGTGGCATTGGCTGCGGGGATGCCGCAGTAGATGGCGCTCTGCATGATCACTTCCTTGATCTCGTCGCGGGTCACGCCATTGTTCTTCGCAGCGCGCAGGTGGAGCTTCAGCTCACCCTCGCGATTCATGCCGATGAGCATGGCGATAGTGACCAGACTGCGGGTGTGGCGCGGCAGGCCGGGGCGGGTCCAGATATCGCCCCAGGCATGGCGGGTGATCATTTCCTGGAACTCTTCGTTGAACGGCGTGAGGCTCTGCAGGCTGCGGTCCACGTGGGCGTCACCCAGCACCGCGCGGCGCACCTTCATGCCAGCTTCGTAACGTTCTTTCTCGTCCATCTTTACGTCCTCGAATGTGGACCGTAGGAGCGAGCTCTGCTCGCGAATAACGCTTTCGCGAGCAGAGCTCGCTCCTACATCAATTGTCAGGCAGCAAGGAAAGCCAGCACGCGCTGGCTGAACGCATCACCAGCCTGCACGTTCGACAGGTGGGCTGCATGGAACTCCACCAGCTCGGCGCCGGTGATGCGCTCTTGCATGAAGCGGCCGTGCTCGGTGGTGGTCACCGGGTCGCCACTGCCACAGACGATCAGAGTCGGCGCACTAATGCTGCCAAGCTGCTCGCGGTAGTCGGCATCACGTACGGCGGCGCAGTTGGCGGCGTAACCCTCAGGCGAGGTTTGCGCCAGCATGCCGACAATGGGTTCGACCTTGGCAGGCTGCGCCTCGGCGAAATCCGGGGTAAACCAGCGGGAAATCGAAGCATCGCGCAGATCACGCATGGCCTGGGCGCCGCCAGAAAGGACTGTGTCGATGCGCGGGTTCCAGACTTCCGGGCTGCCGATCTTGGCGGCCGTGTTGCACAGCACCAGGCGCTCGATGCGCTCGGGAGCATTGATAGCCAGCCACTGGCCGATCAGGCCGCCCATGGACAAGCCACAGAAATACGCTTTCTCGATATCCAGGGAATCCAGCAGGTCGAGCACATCACGGCCCAGTTGCTCGATGCTGTAGGGACCTTCGCTGACCAGGGACTTGCCGTGGCCACGGGTGTCGTAGCGCAGCACCTGGAAGTGCTCGGTGAAGGCCGGGATCTGGACATCCCACATGTGCAGGTCGGTGCCCAGGGAGTTGGACAGCACCAGCACCGGCGCACCGGCCGGGCCTTCGAGGAGGTAATTCAGGTCGCCATCGGCGAGACGTACGGCAGGCATGCAAATCTCCTAGCGCGAAAATGCGTTGTGTTCGGCCAGAGCGCGGTCCACCCAGCGGCGGGCCTGGCCAAGGTAATGGGCCGGGTCGAGCAGGCGGTCCAGCTCGGCGGCAGAAAGTTGTGCGCTGATTTCGGCATTGGCGCCGAGTACAGCACGTAGATGAGCGCCCTCCTTCACAGCCTGGCGGCAGCACTGCTCCACCAGGTGATGAGCAGCGTCGCGACCGATGCGCTGGGCCAGGGCAATGCTCACGGCTTCGGCCAGCACCAGGCCCTGCGTCAGGTCGAGGTTGCGGCGCATGCGTGCGGCATCCACTTCCAGGCCAGGCACCACCAGCAACGCTTGCTGCAGGGCACCGGAAACCAGGCAGCAGAGTTCGGGCAGTGTTTCCCATTCGGCATGCCACAGACCGAGACTGCGCTCGTGCTCCTGGGGCATGGCGGCGAACATTGTGGACACCAGGCCCGGTGCGCGCGTAGCGGCGCCGATCAGCACGGCGGCACTCACTGGATTGCGCTTGTGCGGCATGGTGGACGAACCGCCCTTGCCCGGCGCGGAGGGTTCGAAGACTTCGCCTGCTTCGGTCTGCATCAGCAGGCTGAGGTCACGGCCCAGCTTTCCCAGGCTGCCGGCGATCAGTCCGAGCAGGCTGGCGAACTCCACCAGGCGATCACGCTGGGTGTGCCAAGGCTGGTCGGGCAGGTTCAGGTCCAGCTCGCGGGCCAGGGCCTCGGCAACAGGCCAGGCCTGCTCGCCCAGGGCGGCGAGACTGCCGGACGCACCGCCGAACTGCAGGCAGAACAAACGCGGCTTGAGTTCAGCCAGGCGTTGACGATGACGGGTTACCGCACCCAGCACGCCAGCCAGCTTCATGCCGAGGGTGACGGGAGTGGCCTGCTGCAGCCATGTACGGCCGGCCAGCGGGGTGTCGGCGAAGCGTTCAGCCTGCACGGCCAGGGCCTGGGCCAGGCCGGCAAGGTCCTGCTCCAGCAGCTCGGCGGCGGCGCGCAATTGCAGCACCAGGCCGCTGTCCATGGCGTCCTGGCTGGTAGCCCCCAGGTGCACGAAGCGTTCGGCTTCCGTGCTTTGGGCGGCCACGCGCTTGCCCAGCGCCTTGACCAGAGGGATGGCGGAGTTGCCAGCCGTGGTGATAGCCAGGGCCAGTGCAGAGTAGTCGTAGAGTTCGGCGCTGCAGGCCGCCTCGATGGGCGCCACAGAGTCGCCGGGGATCAGGCCGACGCTCGCCTCGGCGCGCGCCAATGCGGCCTCGAAGTCCAGCATGCCCTGCACGCGTCCCCGGTCGGAGAACACCGCACGCATGGCGGGCTGGGTGAAATAGGCGTCGAAGAGTTGGTTGCTCGGGCTGTTCAAGCCGGTGCTCCGGAAATCGGGATGGTGTTTCGTTTTATAGCAGCCGGCCCCGAGAGGCCAGTGATTGCCGTGCGAGGTGGGCTGAAGCCCACCTTACAGGCATTCACAGGCGTAGCGAGCGCAGGCAGGTCGGGGGCGACCAGCGCGCAGCAACCGGAATGTACTTCTGTACATGAGGATTGCGAGCACTGCCCAACCCCGAGATGGCAAGCGCTGTAGCCTGTCAGACCCGCTCGATGGCCAGGGCGAGGCCTTGGCCCACCCCCACACACATGGTCGCCAGGCCCAGCTTGCCGCCGGATTTCTCCAGCTGGTGCAGGGCGGTCTGGACCAGACGCGCACCGCTGGCACCCAGAGGGTGGCCGAGGGCGATGGCGCCGCCGTTGGGGTTGACCTTCTCGCTGTCGTCGGCGATGCCGAGTTCACGCATGACGGCCAGGCCCTGTGCGGCGAAGGCTTCGTTCAGTTCGATCACATCGAAGTCGCCGATGGCCAGGTTAAGGCGCTCCATCAGCTTGCGCACGGCGGGAACCGGGCCGATGCCCATGACGCGCGGCGCTACGCCAGCGCTGGCCATGCCGAGCACTTTCGCGCGCGGGGTCAGGCCGTGCTTCTTCACCGCCTCAGCGGAAGCCAGGATCAGCGCCACGGCACCGTCGTTCACGCCCGAGGCGTTGCCGGCGGTGACAGTCTTGCCTTCGCCATTGACCGGCTTCAGCTTGGCCAGGGCTTCGAGGGTGGTGTCCGGACGCAGGTGCTCGTCCTGGTCGACTACCGTTTCGCTCTTCTTGCCCTTGATTACCACCGGGACGATCTCTTCGGCGAAGAAGCCTGCAGCCTGGGCGCGACCGGCGCGCTGCTGGCTACGTACAGAGAACAGGTCCTGGTCTTCACGGGAGACCTGGTAGTCATCGGCCACGTTGTCCGCGGTTTGCGGCATGGCATCGACGCCGTACTGGGCCTTCATCAGCGGGTTGATGAAGCGCCAGCCGATGGTGGTGTCTTCGATCTTCTGGGTGCGACCGAAGGCGCTGTCGGCCTTGCCCATCACATAAGGTGCACGGGACATGGATTCCACGCCGCCAGCGATGGCCAGTTCCATCTCACCCGAGGCGATGGCGCGGAAGGCGGTGCCCACGGCGTCCATGCCCGAGGCGCACAGGCGATTCAGGGTCACACCCGGCACGCTGTCCGGCAGGCCGGCCAGCAGAAGCGCCATGCGCGCCACGTTACGGTTGTCTTCGCCGGCCTGGTTGGCGCAGCCGAGGAACACCTCATCCAGCAGATCCCATTTCACTTGGGGGTTGCGCTCCACCAGGGCCTTGATCGGGATGGCAGCCAGATCGTCGGCGCGTACCGGCGCCAGCGAGCCGCCGAAGCGGCCGATGGGCGTGCGAATGGCGTCGCAGATGTAGACCTCGCGACTCATTCCTCACCGCCTTGCTGGCCGTGGGCAGCAGCGGTGCGAGCTTCCAGGGCGCGCAGTGCGGTCAGCTCGGTTTCGTTGGGGGCCAGGGTCTCGGAAACGTCGGCGGCGAAGCGAATGGCCCAGCCGGTGTTCTCGATGACCTGCTCGCGGGTCACGCCCGGGTGCAGCGAGGTGACGATGAATTCGTTGGTACCGGCTTCCGGCTCCATGATGCAGAGGTCGGTAATCAGCGCCACCGGACCTTTGCCGGGCAGGCCCAGCTGCTTGCGGTGGTCACCGCCTTCACCGTGGCCGACGGAGGTGATGAAGGCCAGCTTATCGACGAAAGTGCGGTGGGACTGCTTGAGGATGATCAGCACTTCCTTGGCGGAACCGGCAATCTCCGGAGCACCGCCGGCGCCCGGCAGACGCACTTTCGGGCTGTTGTAGTCGCCGATCACGGTGGTGTTGATGTTACCGAAGCGGTCGACCTGGGCGGCGCCGAGGAAACCGACGTCGATGCGGCCGCCTTGCAGCCAGTAACGGAAGATTTCACCGGTGGGCACTACGGTGTCAGCGGTTTCGGCCAGCTCGCCGTCACCGATGGACAGCGGCAGCACGGTCGGCTTGGCGCCGATGGGGCCGGACTCATAGATCAGCACCACGTCCGGGGACGAGGTCAGGCGCGCCAGGTTGGCGGCCTTGGACGGCAGGCCAATGCCAACAAAGCAGACGGCGCCATTCTTCAGGCGGCGGGCAGCCGCCACGGTCATCATTTCATTGGTGGTATAGGCGCTCATCACTTGGCCTCCGCAATCTTGGCTTGGAACTCGGCGAAATCGGCAGTGCCACGGATGTACTCATCGATCCAGGCAGTGAAGGTTTCGCGGTTGCGGGCGATCGGGTCCCAGGCCTGGTAGAAGCGGTTGTCGCGCTCGTAGTAACCGTGGGCGTAGGACGGATGGGCACCACCAGGCACATGGCAAACAGCGGTCAGGGCCCAGGTGGGCAGGACGCAGGCGTTCATCGGCGCGTTCAGGTCGTCGACAATTTCTTCGACGGTGACGATGCAACGCTTGGCTGCAAGGGCCGCCTCCTTCTGCACGCCGAGGATGCCCCAGAGCAGCACGTTGCCCTTGCGGTCGGCCTTCTGCGCATGGATCACAGTCACGTCCGGACGAACCGACGGGACCGCCGCCAGTTGCTCACCGGTGAACGGGCACTGGATGAACTTGATGTTCGGGTTGACCTTCGGCAGGTCGGAACCGGCATACGCACGCAGCACGGCGAACGGCAGGCCAGAGGCACCGGCCACATAGGAGTTGGCCAGGTCGGCGTGGCTGTGTTCGTCGATCTCCAGGGCATTCGGCCACTGCTTCTCTACGGCGTCACGCAGGCGGTGTAGCGAGCCCACGCCGGGGTTGCCGCCCCAGGAGAAGGTCAGCTTGCGGGTGCAGCCGGCGCCGATCAGCAGGTCATAGACCAGGTCAGGGGTCATGCGCACCACGTGCAGGTCTTTCTTGCCCTGGCGGATGATTTCGTGGGAAGCGGCAGTAGGAATCAGGTGGGTGAAGCCCTCGAGGGCTACCTTGTCGCCGTCGTTGATGAAACGCTCGACGGCTTCGCGGAGGGAAATGATTTCAGCCATGGTCGATCTCGTGTTGTTATCCAGGGCGTTTAGGGCGCCGGGTGAGGAAAAAGTACTCCCCGTCCCCACCCTGGACAATCCGATAATCGACTATTCGTGCGGTTATCGAACGGATGTGTATGTTGCTACCGAATCCGTTCCCGGCCGCAGCGACCTCAACCGTCGAAAGCCTTTTTCAATGCCGCGATATCCAGTTTCTTCATCTGCATCATCGCTGCGAAGGCACGCTGCGAAGGCGCCGACAGCGAGTCCTCGAGCATTTCAAGCATGGCGATGGGCACCACCTGCCAGGACAGACCGAAGCGGTCCTTGAGCCAGCCGCACTGCTGGGCATTCGGGTCACCACCGGCGGAAAGCCGGTCCCAGTAGTAGTCCAGTTCTTCCTGGTCATCGCAGTGGATCTGAAAGGACACAGCCTCATTGAAGGTGAATACCGGGCCGCCATTCAGAGCAGTGAAGCGCTGGCCGTCCAGTTCGAAGTCCACGGTGAGTACAGACCCCGGCTCCCTGCCATGGACATCCCTGCCCGCCTCGCCATAACGACTGATGGTCGCGATCTTCGAATTGGGAAAGATGCCGATGTAGAAGTTGGCGGCAGCCTCAGCCTGGTCGTCGAACCACAGGCACGGGACGATGGTGTGAATCCGCTTGCTCATGATGCACCTCCTGCTGGGGTGGGATGACGATAGACGATCATCCCCTGGTCGATCGGCGAGCTGTCGGATAGACAGACCCGCCCCGCAGCCGACCGACGGGTACCAGGACGAAGCCTGCCTCAGCCGTGCATCTCCTCAACCAACACCTTCACCAACTCCGCAGCCGGCATCTCCCGCGCCAGCGGTGCGCCCTGCCCGGCCCACTGAACGGCGAAATCGTTGCAGCCCCTGGTGCTGGCCGCGGCATGCAGGGCCTTGGCGGCATCGTAGGTATTCGGATAGTCCGGCAGGGCCGGAGCATCCGGGGTATCGAGGTCCGTCCAGAGACGATTGACCATGCCACGGGCCGGGCGACCGGAAATGGCGGCGGTAATGCGCGTCTGGCGGGCGCGATCACTCTTCAGCGCAGCGCGATACGCGGCGTTGGCTGCGGACTCGGGACATGGCACGAAGGCAGTGCCCAACTGCGCCCCCTGAGCCCCCAGTGCCATGACGGCGCGGATGCCCTGCCCGTCCATGATGCCGCCGGCGGCGATTACCGGCAGCCGGGAGTGGCGAGCAATGAGCCGCACAAGCGCCAGGGTGCCTATTCCGTCATCACCTTTTTCCGGCTCGAACACACCACGATGGCCGCCCGCCTCCACACCTTGGGCGACTATGGCATCGACCCCGGCCGCCTCTACCAGGCGCGCCTCTTCCAGGCTGGTGGCGCTGGCCAGCAAGCGGATGCCTGCACCCTTCAGCGCGTCGATCCAGTCCTGCGGCGGTAGTCCGAAGTGGAAGCTGACCACGGCCGGGCGCTCGTCGAGCAATAGCTGCGCCATCTCGGGGTCGCCAAGGAAGCTCTTGTAGATCTCGCGAATACCCGCCGGCGGTTCGGCGTCGAACTCGCTGAACAAAGGCCGCAGGTGTTCCAGCCAGGCTGCCTCACGCTGGGCATCGGATACGGCCGGACGGTGGCAGAACAGGTTGACGTTGAAGGGCCTGCTGGTCAGGGCACGGGTTTCCACGAACATGGCGCGGGCCTGGGCCGGGGTGCTGGCACCGATACCGATGGAGCCCAGTGCGCCGGCATTGGAAACGGCGGCGGCCAGGGCCGGGGTGGAAACGCCCACCATGGGGGCCTGGATGATGGGATGCTCGATGCCGAGCAGATGAGCAATGGACATGGCGCAGCGACTCCTTGGCATGTGAAAACCTGGCCAATCTATCTTAAATGGAGAATAATTTTAAGCATTCATTCTCGTATAGAGATCAATGGCCATGGATCTATCCAGCCTGGAGATATTCCGCGCGGTTGCCCTGGAATGCAGCGTCACCCGTGCCGCGCAGCGATTGCAGCGGGCGCAGTCCAACGTCACCACGCGAATCCGTCAGTTGGAGGAAGAGCTGGGCACCGCGCTGTTCCTCCGCGATGGCAAGCGCATGACCCTGACTGATCGGGGCCAGGCCTTCCTCGATTACAGCGAGCGGCTGCTGGCCCTGGCTGATGAAGCGCGCCAGGCCATGCACCCGCTGCAACCTGCCGGTCGCCTGCGCCTGGGCACCATGGAGAGCACTGCTGCCAGTCGCCTGCCCGTGCCACTCGCGGACTTCCACGGTCAATGCCCCGACGTGGAGCTGGAGGTGAGTACTGGCACCAGTCAGGCGCTGGTGGAAGGCGTTCAGGCACGCCGCCTCGATTGCGCCCTGGTGGCCTGGCCCAGGGAAGAGGAGGAAGTTGCCGCGATGGGGCTGGAAGCGCAGCCGGTTTTCCTGGAGGAGTTGCTGCTGGTCTTGCCAGCCGGCCACCCGCCGGTAGAAGGACCATCCGATGTGCGGGTGCGGGGGCTAGCGGGATTCGCCGAGGGCTGCACGTATCGGCAGATCGCCGAGAACTGGTTGTCCGGCGAAAGCCGCCCACTGCCAAAGGTGCAGCAGGTGGGCTCCTACCACGCCATCCTCGCCTGCGTGTCGGCTGGCTCCTGCGTCGGCATCCTGCCGCGCTCGGTGCTGGAGTTGCAGCGCGAACCTCCGCTACTACGACAATTTCCCCTCATGCAGGTAGAAACCCTGCTGGTCTGGCGCCAGGGCTATTCCACGGCCGCCTTCGAGGCATTTCGCCGGGTACTGTCCAGCATCGACTGAACGCGTGCTGCCGTGGCCCGAGAATCAGGACTCCACGGGGGCGCCACTGTCTCCCCAGCCCTGGTGGCGCGGCAGGCCATCGTCCGGCAGGGTCAGGAGCGGATGCTTGGAGCGCACGAACACGTAGCGGTCCGGTTTGCCGCCAGGGTCGGCGTCGCGGTCCAGCGTCGGTATGTGCACCAGTTCGAAGTCGGGAAAGCTGTCCACGTGCAGGTACATGTGGCAACCGCATTCGGAACAGAAGTAACGGTGGCAGGTGGACTTGGAGTGATAGCACTTCAGCTTGTCGGCATTGTCGGTAATCCGGAAGGCGCTGCGGTCCACAACCGCAATGATCGCCATGGCGCCACCGCAGATGTCGGTGCAGTCGGTGCACAGGCAGTAATGCACCTCCGCGGGCCTGGCGGTGTATTCGTAACGCACCGGGTTGTTGTCGCACCGGCAGCCACCGACCGCCCTGAATGACTCGGTCATGTCAGTTCTCCCATCGAGGTTGAATCCGCACGGCGCCGCACCGTGCCGGCGTGCACCGGCGAGGGTCTGGTTCGTGAACGTGGGGAGAACGCCGGAAGTGTGTCCCGGAGCGGGCCTGGGCCCGCGTGGGCACGGATCAGTTGGACCTCACCGCTGCATTGATCAGATTAGTTCAGAGCCGACCGTGCAGCGCCTTCTCGAAGATCCGACTGTACGCCTGGGCGTCGTACTGGACCGGATTGGTTCCGGCGGACGGATCGACCTCGGCCATGCGCCCGACCTGCTCCACTCGCTTATCGTCGATGCCGATTTCACTCAGGCTATGGGGGATGTCCAGTTCGCTGCGCAGATCCACCACCCAGTCGAGCACACCGGCAAAACCTGCCTTGGGCAGGCCGAGGTAACGCGCAAGCCTTGCCATGGCCCCTTCGATGTGGGTTCGGTTAGCCTGCAGCACGTAAGGCATCAGTACGGCATTGAGCAAGCCGTGATGGGCGTCGTACAGCGCGCCGAGGGGATGGGCCAGGGCATGCATGGCGCCAAGGCCGCGCTGGAATGCAGTGGCGCCCATGCTTGAAGCCACCAGCATCTGCAGCCGCGCCTCGACATCGCTCCCCCGCGAGGTCGCCCGTGGCAGATAGTCCTTGACCAGGCGCATGCCTTCCAGGGCGATACCGGCGGCCATTGGGTGATAGAGCGGTGAGCAGTAGGCTTCCAGGCTGTGGGACAGGGCATCCATGCCAGTCGCTGCAGTGATATGAGGCGGCAGTCCAACGGTGAGTTCGGGGTCGAGGATGACGATGGCCGGCAGCATCCGGGCATGGAAGATGATCCGCTTGATATGCGCCTGGTCGTCGGTGATGACCGCCGCACGGCCAACTTCGGAGCCGGTACCGGCCGTGGTCGGCACGGCAACCACCGGGGCCATGCCGGCCACGTTGACGCGCGAGGCGTTGTCGCCGATGTCCTCGTAGTCCCAGAGCGGGCGATCCTGCCCCACCATCAGGGCAATGGCCTTGCCCGCATCCAGCGCCGAGCCACCGCCGAACGCGATCACCCCGTCATGGCGCCCAGCCTTGAACGCAGCTACGCCATCCATCACGTTCGGCCCGGTAGGGTTGCCCTTGATCTGATGGAACAGCCCGGCCGTGAGGCCCGCATCGCGACATTGGCGCAAGGCCGAGTCGATCATCGGCAGCGCTGCAAGCCCCGGGTCGGTGACCAGCAGCGGCGCCTGCATACCGAGCTCCCGGCAAGCGGCGCTCAACTCCTTGATGCGACCGACACCGACTCGCACCGACGTCGGGTAGTTCCAGTTCATGCGGAAGTGGCTCGGGTCCATGGCGCGCCTCACAGGCTGTTCTTGAAATGGAAGGACTTCGGCCGGGTCAGGTGTTCGTAGCCCACCCGCGACAGGGTGCAGCCGCGCCCGGATTGCTTGACGCCGGTCCAGGCCAGGGCCGGGTCCAGGTAGTCGCAGCGGTTGAGGAAGACAGTCCCCGCCTCGACCCGGTCGGCCAGTTCCAGGGCAGCGGCTTCATCCTTGCTGAAGATTGCGGCGGTCAGGCCATAAGGGCTGTCGTTCATCAGCGCCAGTGCCTCGTCGTCGTCGCGCACTTTCTGGATGCCCACCACCGGACCGAAGGATTCCTCGTTCATCACCCGCATGCCATGGTGGACGTCAGTGAGCACCTGCGGTGCCAGGTAGGCGCTGCCGGGCTGGTCCAGGGCAAACGCGGCCGGATCGAGATGGGCTCTCGCACCCTGCCCCACTGCCTCGCGTATCTGGGCCCGGACGAACTCCGCCGCTTCGCTGCGCACCAGCGGCCCCAGGGTGGTTTCCGGGTCGTCGGAGCGGCCCAGCCGATATTGCCCCACCAGCTCAACGGCCTGCTCGACGAAGGCATCGTAGAGATCGGTATGCACGTAGATGCGCTCGATGCCACAGCAAGACTGCCCGGAATTGAAGAAAGCGCCGTCGATGGCGGTCTCCACGGCGTGGCCGAGATCTGCGTCCGCGCGCACGTAGGCTGGGTCCTTGCCACCCAATTCCAGACCGCAACTGATGAAGCGCCCGGCCGCCGCCCGTTCGACCATGGCACCGCCCTCCACCGAGCCGGTGAAGGCCACGTGGCGAACCGGCTCGGCCTGGATCAGTTGCTCCGTGTCACTGTGAGTCAGGTGAAGGTATTGCAGCACGCCCTCCGGCAGGCCAGCTTCGGCGAATGCCTCGGTCATGCGTTCGGCACAGAGCGGTGTTTGCGCGGAGTGCTTGAGCAGCACGCAATTGCCCGCCAGCAAGGCCGGGACCACTGCGTTCACGGCCGTCAGGTAGGGGTAATTCCAGGGCGCGATGACCAGCGCCAGCCCCAGCGGCTCGCGGCGGATCAACCGGGTGAAGCCAGGTTTGTCCGGCAGGCGGATATCGGCCAAAGCCTCTTCTGCGATATCAGCCATGTAGGCGGCGCGCTCAACGAAGCCACGGATTTCCCCCGGCGCGTAGCGGATTGGCCGCCCCATCATCCAGCAAAGCTCTTCGGCCAGCTGTGCCTCACGGGCAGCGAACGCAGCAATGGCACGGCGAGTGATCGCAACCCGTTCGGCCGCTGGCGTGCCCTTCCAGGTATCACGCGCGAACTCGGCCAGCTCCAGCGCCGCCGCGATCTCTGTCGATGAGGCCCAGGGGCGCTCGACGTAGATCGAACCATCAATGGGTGAGCGGGTCTGCAGCATCTTGCTCATGGGACAGCTCCCTTGGTTGCCTACCTTTCAATCCTAGCCAACGCACTACTGGCCAAGGGTTTCCTTGAACAACGCCTGCATGTCGGCCCAGGAGTTCTCGTCAGCCACCTCGTTGTAGCCGAGATCCGGACCTTTCTCGCTGCCATGCCCGGCATGGCTCAGGCGGTCGGCATCGGGATTGGTGAAGCTGTGCTTGGCCTTCGGCTGGATCACCACACGGTAGTCCGCCTTGGCGTTATCGAACTCTTCCTTGAACGTCGTGACCGAGGCCATGGGCACCAGGGTGTCATTCTCGCCATGCTCCACCAGCACCTTGGCCTTGACCGCGCCCGGTTTGGCGGCTGACGTGGCGGCCAGTACACCGTGAAAACTGACTACAGCGGCCAGCGGCACGCCTTCGCGTGCCATATCCAGCACCACCTTGCCGCCAAAGCAGTAGCCGATGGCGGCCAGCTTGTCGGGATCGGTCTGCGGCTGGGCCTTGAGCAGGTCGAGGCCTGTCAGGAAGCGTGCCTTGGCCGCCGGCGCACTGGCCAGGGCGGCCTGCATGAAGGCCTGGGCATCGGCCGGATGCTCTGTGTTCTTGCCATCGCCATACATATCAATGGCCAGGGCGCTGTAGCCGAGCGCAGCGAGATCACGGGCGCGGCGCTTGGCATAGTCGTTCAGCCCCCACCATTCGTGGACCACGATCACCCCGGGCCGTTTACCGACGACGGCATCGTCATAGGCGTAGTAGCCAACCAGGGACGTGCCATCCGGGCCCTTGTAGGGAATTTCACTGGTTTTGATTTCGGCCTGGACGAGGCTGGCGCCGAGGAGCAGCGCAAACAGGAGCGCAATTCTGGACATGCAGTTTTCCTCCAATCTGAAGTGGTGAGAAACAACTGCATCCAGTGTCGCGGGTTTGTCGGATTTCGCCAGCGTTCCCTGAAAGGATCCGTGTTGAATGCGAATTGTGGAAGGGTATCTCGAGTCGTGCCACGGGCTTGCAGGAGCGAGGGCGACGCCAAGTTCTTGCTCGCGAAAACTCCGGCACGATCTTCGCGAGCAAGCTCGCTCCTACACGTCAGTCTCGGTCGAGCAGATGGAAACGCGGCAACCGAAGCTTCCAGTGGATGGCCGCCAGACGAATCAGCAGAACCACCAGCATGGCCGCCGCGGTCACCAGCCACCCCGGCAGCGCCACCTCGCGCAGACCAAGGAAGACGAGGGAGCCGGCGATGCAGGCGATTGCATAGATCTCCTTCTGGAAGATCAGCGGCACCTCATTGCAGATGATGTCCCGCAGTACGCCACCGCCCACACCGGTAATCACCCCCATGATCACCGCCGTGCCTGGCTGCAGGTTGTGCTGCAGGGCGACCTCGGTGCCATACACGGTGAAAACCGCGAGGCCGAAGGCGTCTGCAATCAGCAATCCGGCTTCGTTGATCGGTTGCGTCAGGCGCACCCAGATAACCGTACCCAGCGCGGCCAGGGACGCCACCAGGATGTAGGTATCGTCACGAATCCAGCTCACCGGGTGGTTGCCGAGGATAACGTCCCGCAAGGTGCCGCCACCCAGAGCAGTGATGATGGCGATAACCAGCACACCGAAAAGGTCCATGGACTTGCGCCCCGCCATCAGGGCACCGGTAATGGCGAAGACCGCTACGCCGAACAGGTCGGACAGATAGAAGAGTTGCTCCATTCGGCGTCAGGCGCCGACCGGTGAACGCATGGTGACGAACTCTTCGGCGGCAGTCGGGTGCACACCGATGGTTTCGTCGAAGATGCGCTTGGTAGCGCCTGCCTTCAGCGCAACGGCCAGGCCTTGGACGATCTCGCCCGCCTCCGGACCGACCATGTGGCAACCGAGAACACGATCGGTCTCGGCATCCACCACCAACTTCATCAGCGTGCGCTCCTGGTTCTCCGTCAGGGTCAGCTTCATGGGCCGGAAGCGGCTCTCGAAGACCTTGACCTTGTGGCCCTTGGTGCGTGCCTGCTGCTCGGTCAGGCCGACAGTGCCGATATTGGGCAGGCTGAACACGGCGGTGGGAATGTGTTCGTAGTCCACCGGGCGGTATTCCTCGGGCCTGAACAGGCGACGGGCCACGGCCATGCCTTCGGCCAGCGCGACCGGAGTGAGCTGCACGCGGCCGATCACATCACCCAGGGCCAGAATGGAGGGCTCGGCGGTCTGGAACTCGTCATCCACCTTGATGAAGCCACGCGAGTCGAGTTCGACGCAGGTGTTCTCCAGGCCCAGGTTGTCGAGCATCGGGCGCCGGCCGGTGGCATAGAAGACACAATCGGTCTCCAGGTGGCGGCCGTCCTTCAGCGTCGCAAGCAGGCTGCCGTCAGGCTGCCGCTCGATGCGGGCGATGTCAGAATTGAATTGCAGGTTCATCCCCTTCCTGCCCAGCTCATCGCGCAGGTGGTTGCGCACGCTATCGTCGAAGCCACGCAGGAAGAGTTCGCCGCGATAGAGCAAGGATGTCTGCGCACCCATGCCGTGGAAAATCGATGCGAACTCGACGGCGATATAGCCACCGCCTACCACCAGTACGCGCTTGGGCAGTCGTTCGAGGAAGAAGGCTTCGTTGGAGCTGATGGCCAGTTCGCGGCCGGGAATGTCCGGGATCTGCGGCCAGCCGCCGGTTGCGACCAGAATGTTCTTTGCTGTGCATCGCTGGCCAGCCACCTCTACGGTGTGAGGGTCCACCAGCTTGGCGTGACCTTCCAGCAAGGTGACACCACTGTTGACCAGCAGGTTTCGATAGATGCCATTGAGGCGGTGGATCTCGCGATTCTTGTTGGTGATCAGGGTCTGCCAGTCGAAGTCGGCCTCATCGAGGTTCCAGCCGAATCCCTTGGCCTGCTCGAAGTCCTCGGCGAAATGTGCACCGTAGACCAGCAGCTTCTTCGGCACGCAGCCGACGTTGACGCAAGTGCCGCCGAGATAACGGCTCTCGGCTATGGCAACGCGGGCCCCGAAGCCTGCGGCGAAACGGGCGGCACGCACACCGCCGGAACCGGCACCTATGACGAAGAGGTCGAAGTCGTAAGCCATGGCAAATCTCCAGAAACAAGCCGCCAGCATACCGGAAGATCTGTCTCTGACCAGTTGCCGGGCCTATTCTTGAAGCATCAAAAAGGAGGTTTCCATGCGCCCCACTCTCACCCATGTGGCCCTGCATGTACCGGAGCTGGAAGCCTGCATTCGCTTCTATGCGGACTTCTGCGGAATGCGCGTGATCCACGAGCGCGCAGGCAAGGGTTCGAAGATCGTCTGGATGGCCGAACCCGGCAAGGAACACCAGTTCATCTTCGTGATAATGCCCGGCGGCCAGGACCGCCATCTCGCCGCTGACGACTACAGCCACTTCGGTTTCGCGGTAGACAGCCGGGAACGGGTCGACGCCATCGCCGTCCAGGCCGAAGCCGCCGGCTGCTTGATCTGGCCCCCTCGCGACGAGCCCTATCCCGTTGGCTACTACTGCGGCCTGCGCGACCCGGCGGGCAACTATGTGGAGTTCAGCTACGGCCAGCCATTGGGACCGGGATCGGAGGCCTTGCCGATTCCCTAGAGTGCGCTGTGGGCAACGTTCACGACCCTTGTGAGGGCGTTTTCAATCGCCATGCGGACTGCAGGTTCATCCTTCAACTGCCGAGGGGCAGCTGCGCTGCCCTAGGCGAGTGAATTCGCCCCCACAGGAAAACCGATCCCGGTATTGGCGTCCTGCGCCCGAAATGAAAAAGGCCGCCCGAAGGCGGCCTTTTCGTTGGCATGGCCCGATCAGTAGGCCTTGCCAGTCTTGTACAGATTCTCGAAGCAGTAGTTGGTAGCTTCGATGTAGCCTTCCGCACCACCGCAGTCGAAACGCTTGCCCTTGAACTTGTAGGCCAGCACGCAACCGTCCTGGGCCTGTTTCATCAGGGCGTCGGTGATCTGGATTTCACCACCCTTGCCCGGCTCGGTCTGCTCGATGAGATCGAAGATGTCCGGGGTCAGGATGTAGCGGCCAATGATTGCCAGGTTGGACGGGGCGTCTTCCGGCTTGGGCTTCTCCACCATGCTGTTCACACGGAAGATATCGTCACGGATCATCTCGCCGGCGATCACGCCGTACTTGGAGGTTTCCTCGCGCGGCACTTCCTGGATGGCGACGATGGAGCAGCGGAACTGGTTGTACAGCTTGACCATCTGCGTCAGTACGCCGTCACCTTCCAGGTTAAGGCAGAGGTCGTCGGCCAGGACCACGGCGAAGGGTTCGTCACCGATCAGCGGACGACCGCTGAGAATGGCGTGACCCAGGCCTTTCATTTCAACCTGGCGGGTGTAGGAGAAGCTGCATTCATCGATCAGGCGACGGATGCCGACCAGGTACTTCTCCTTGTCGGTGCCCTTGATCTGGTGTTCCAGCTCATAGCTGATGTCGAAATGGTCTTCGAGGGCGCGCTTGCCACGACCAGTCACGATGGAGATTTCGCTCAGGCCAGCGTCCAGGGCCTCTTCAACGCCGTACTGGATCAGCGGTTTGTTCACCACTGGCAGCATTTCCTTGGGCATCGCCTTGGTGGCCGGCAGGAATCGGGTACCGTAACCGGCGGCGGGGAACAGGCATTTCTTGATCATTTCGATCCTTTGGGGTGGGTGTTATGGCGAATTGCCGCGCAGTCTAATCAGGCGGCACTCGCCTTACAATGCCCGCTTGCGGGCCGTCCTATGCCGCGATAGAGGAACCCCGCTTCGACCAGTTGCGCCGGCTCGTAGAGATTGCGTCCATCAAAGATCACGGGCATGCGCATAAGACCACGAATTCGCTCGAAGTTCGCTTGGCGGAACTGCTTCCACTCGGTGACCAGCACCAACGCATCGACACCTTCAGCGGCAGGAAAGGCGCGCCAAGCGGAACGGGTCTCGCTCCACGCAACTGACCTGGTTGCCCATCTCGGCAAAACAGGTTGCCGTCACCAAGCCCACATAACCCGCACCCATCACGCATAGCCGCATGGATAGCCCTCCACCTGTGATAGGCGGATTCCATCCAAGGCCGATGGCAAGGCCGTGACGACGATGTGACAGAACGGAGAAACGGTCCTTATAGGACCGTCTGTTCAGGATTCCTGGGGAAGTTCGTTCAGTTCAAGTTCCACCAGGGTTTCATTGCCCTCATGGACCATCGGCACGCCACTGTAACTGGCCAGTGCCTCCCAATGCTGATCCAGCCCGGCACCGATGGCAGCAAGATGGTCGATCATGCGCCTTCCTGCGCTCTTTACCGCAGGGTCCTCGCTACGCATCATCTCGAACGACATTTCGCTCATTGCTGCCGTGAGATGGGTGAGGCTGCGGGTAGTCAGGCTGAGCAAACGCACAAGGTGCTGCTCTTTCGATTCCATTCGATTCCTCTCTTGCGCCTGATCCATTCAGGTTCGCCTAAAGCTAGCCGAATTTGCGCCACTGATTCGCCATGAAGGCGTTGCGCAGCTTCAGCCTTAGTCCGCTCGTGGGTTCAAAGGTTCTGCATTGCCGTAGATGAGCCCTCATCCACGGCATGTCAGGCGATCATAAACCAAGGAGTTGCGGTGCAGATATCGCCAGACACGAACAGGCCCGCACGTGGCGGGCCTGGAATTCGTAGTAGGTGGCCGGCGCTGGTTTCCGGCTTGCAAGGTTTATCAGGCATCCCACAGAAGCCAGTAGCTCTTCTGCTTCACACGGCGTAAGGGCTGGATCTCATCGGGGAGATCTTTCTAACCGTGTACCCTTCGGAACGCGCCCCACGTTTCCTCGCTATCCGCTTGCGCATCAGTCTGCGTATCCACCTACTGATATTGAATCTAGCAAAGCCCCTTGCTTCCGGCAGCGCCTTTTTAGACCGATTTCTTTCGGCACAAGAATGGTCTGGAACCGAACGGACTCAACATCCGATTCTCGCTCGCAGGAATATTCAGGCAAGCGCAGATTCCACTTGAATAAGACGGAGAAAGTGACTGATTTTATTGGTGCCCGGAGCGGGACTCGAACCCGCAAGCCCAAAGGGCGAAGCATTTTAAGTGCTCTGCGTATACCGATTTCGCCATCCGGGCAGGAGGGGGATTGGTGCAGGGCGCTGATTTAAGCCCAAATAAAATTTCGAATCAATCACTTAGGCGTCGAACGCCCGTCTTGGGGACGACTAATTCCCCGACCCCGGTGCCTGGCCCCGAAAATACCGCAACTTTTTTAAGCGCATGAAAAAAGCCCCGTAGACTTTTGATCTACGGGGCTTTTTAGATGGAGGCCGAAGTCGGAATCGAACCGGCGTACACGGATTTGCAATCCGCTGCATGACCACTCTGCCATCCGGCCTGAACGATGTCGCCGCTAGCGGCGGCGTCATCGCGTGAAACTGGAGCGGGAAACGAGACTCGAACTCGCGACCCCGACCTTGGCAAGGTCGTGCTCTACCAACTGAGCTATTCCCGCTTTGTCGTGTTGACGGGCGCCATTCTATAGATTCATTAACAGCCGTCAACCCCTTGATTCAAAAAACTTTTATTTTTCCTTCGGGTCGGTGCTGAGGTGCGGCAATGCGGCCAGCAGGTAGTGCAGCATGGACCAAAGCGTGAGTGCCGCAGCAAGGATCAGCAGGAAATACCCAACGCCCACCCAGAAGTTGAGCAGCGGCGGATTGGCCAGCAGGATGACCAGCGCCACCATCTGCGCCGCGGTCTTCCATTTGCCCAGATTGGATACCGCCACATGAGCGCGCGCGCCCAGTTCCGCCATCCATTCACGTAAGGCCGAAACCACGATCTCGCGACCGATAATGGTAGCCGCAGGCAGGGTCAACCAGAGGTTGTGGTGTTCTTCCACCAGCAACACCAGCGCCACTGCCACCATCAGCTTGTCCGCCACAGGATCGAGGAAGGCGCCAAAAGGCGTGCTTTGTTGCCAGCGACGGGCCAGGTAGCCGTCGAACCAGTCGGTGACCGCGGCAATGGCGAAGACTGCACTGGCTGCCAGATAGCTCCAGGAGAACGGCAGATAGAAAAGCAGGATGAAGACGGGGATGAGCAGTACGCGCAGAACGGTGAGGAGGTTAGGAATATTCATCGTTACGGCTGGTTCTGAAGGAAGGCCGCATTCTACTCGCTGTGCAGTGCGGCATAAATCGACTCAGCAAGCTTTTTGCTGATACCTGGCGCCTTGGCGATCTCCTCGATGCTTGCTCGACTGAGTTCCTGCAGCCCACCGAAGTGCTTGAGCAGCTCCCGGCGACGCTTGGGCCCTACCCCGGCCACATCTTCCAGGCTCGAGGTACGTCGCGCCTTGCCTCGCCGGGCGCGGTGACCGGTGATGGCGAAACGGTGCGCCTCGTCGCGAATCTGCTGGATCAGGTGCAATGCGGGAGAGTCCGCCGGCAGGGTGAACTCGTGCGCGGCATCGTTCAGGTAGAGCGTTTCAAACCCGGGCTTGCGGGTGACACCCTTGGCGACGCCAAGCAGGATCAGCTCCGGCACAGCCAGCTCCTTCAACACTTCCTGGGCCATGGCCAACTGCCCCTTGCCGCCATCCACCAGCAGGATATCGGGCAGCTTGCCCTCCCCGTCCTTGAGTTTGCCGAAGCGGCGCGAAAGGGCCTGATGCATAGCTGCGTAGTCGTCGCCAGCGGTGACACCCTCGATGTTGTAGCGTCGGTAGTCCGACTTCAGTGCGCCTTCGGGACCGAATACGACGCACGATGCAACAGTGGCCTCGCCGCTGGAATGGCTGATGTCGTAGCACTCCAGGCGCTGTGGCGCTTCGTCCAGTCCAAGGGCCTCGGCGAGAGCCTCGAAGCGTGCAGCCGTGTGTTGCCGGTTGGCCAGCCGCGCAGACAGTGCCTGCTCCGCATTGGTAACTGCAAGCTGCTGCCAGCGCGCACGCGTGCCACGCACCCGGTGACTGATATCCAGTTCCCGGCCACGCAACTCAGCCAGCGCTGCGACCAGTGTCGGGAAGTCTTCATGGGTCGTATTGACGATGAGCTCGCCTGGTAGATCCCGCTCCTGATTGCCGAGGTAGTACTGGGCGATGAAGGCCACCAGGACATCTGCAGACTCCTCCTCGATGCCCACCTGGGGGAAGAAATTCTTGCTGCCCAGCACACGACCACCTCGAACGCTGATCAAGTGGACACAAGCGCCACCTGGCGTGGCGATCGCGGCAACCACGTCGATGTCGCCCGTACCGCCTTCCATGCTCTGCTGATCTTGCACCCGACGCAGGATGGCTACCTGGTCGCGAAGCTCTGCCGCTCGTTCGAAGTCGAGCCGCTGCGCCGCCTCTTCCATTCCGGTAGATAGCTCCTGGGATAGCGCATTGCTACGTCCTTCCAGGAACATGATCGAGTGCCGCACGTCCTCGGCATACTCCGCCGGGTCCACCAGCGCCACGCAAGGCGCCTTGCAGCGTTTGATCTGGTACTGCAGGCAAGGTCGAGTGCGGTTCTTGTAGTAGCTGTCTTCGCACTGGCGAACCAGGAAAGCCTTCTGCAGGAGGTTGAGGCATTCGCGGATGGCACCGGCGCTGGGATAGGGGCCAAAGTAGCGGCCCTTCTTCTTTTTCGCTCCGCGGTGGATGCTCAGCCTCGGAAAATCGCCATCGCTCAGATGCACATACGGATAGGACTTATCGTCCCGCAGCAGGATGTTGTAGGGCGGCCGCCATTCCTTTATCAGCGTCTGTTCAAGCAACAGCGCCTCTGTCTCGTTGGCGGTAATGGTCGTCTCGACCTGAACGATCCGCGCCACCAAGGCCGCGGTCTTGGGCGCCAGCCCGGTCTTGCGGAAATAGCTGGCAAGGCGCTTCTTCAGGTTCTTCGCCTTGCCCACATAAAGCAGCTCGCCGCCAGCATCGAGCATCCGGTAAACACCCGGACGACCACTACAGGCGGCAAGGAAAGCACTTGCGTCGAAGGAATCGGACATCTTAGCTGACGGCGTCTACCATGCCGTGGCGAACAGCCAGCAACGCCAACTCCACATCGCTGGAAATTGAAAGCTTGTCGAAGATCCGATAACGGTAGGTATTCACCGTCTTCGGCGACAGGCAGAGCTTGTCCGAAATACTCTGCACCTTCTGGCAGTTGGCGATCATGAGAGCGATCTGAATCTCGCGCTCTGATAGCAGATCGAAAGGCGAACCACTGGCCTGGGGCTGGAAGGACTTGAGCGCCAATTGCTGCGCGATCTGCGGGCTGATGAACCGATGCCCTGCGAAGACCTGGCGAATCGCCTGGATCATTTCTTCCAAGGCTGCGCCCTTCGTCAGGTAACCGGCCGCCCCCGCCTGCAGCAAACGGGTCGGAAAGGGGTCTTCCTCACAGGCGGTCACCGCGACCACCTTTATATCCGTATGACTGCGCAGAAGCTTGCGAGTCGCTTCGAGACCGCCGATGCCTGGCATCTTGACGTCCATCAGGACGACATCGGGCTTGAGCTCCCGTGCTTTCTTGAGTGCTTCCTCGCCACTATCGGCCTGTCCTACCACTTGCAGGCCGTCAATATCGGCCAGCATGCGGGTAATCCCCATTCTCACTAGATCGTGGTCATCGACCACCAGCACCCTAATCAAGCGACACCTCGCAGTGCATCGCGCGCTGCCTGGGCAGCAAGCTTGTTCAAATGAGGCTCACATTAGCAAATGACCAGAGAATGACCTAGCGCCAGATGCAACGCACGTCAAAGGAGTAGCGCCAATTTCTCAACCGAGAAGAACCGGACAGAGGTCTAATCAAATACAGAAGGCGAGAAAAAACCATTTATTTACAATGGATTAGGTAACACTCATGAAGTAGATGACAAGGAAAAGCTTGCAACAAATGCGAGGGCGCCCCTGTAAAGCCAGGGACACCCTCGAACAAGTCAGTAGGTCGCACCCCATGCGCGATCAACGTGGTTCAGCGTGGCAAAGATGTGCTGCGGCCCGGTCAGGGCAGGCGCCATTGTCCAGCGCTCGTAACTGTCATTCCCCATACGGACAAGGCCAGTATGGCTGGTCAGATCGCGATCGACCTCCGGATCCACGTCATAGAAACCCAGACTGAAACGGATGGCCTCGATGTCTTCTGGATCCCCGGTAAGGAACTCCCAACCCTGACCGATGTGGTACTTCTCGACATAAGCCTTGAGCACATCGGGCGTATCCAGCAACGGCTGCAGGGTAATGGAGTGCATGAACACACTCCGCCCTGCGCGGTCGCCCAGCAGTTGCTGGAACTGGCGCAGGTTCGCCGTCATGGTCGGGCATTTGCCCGTGCACTGTGTGTACATCATGTTGAAAGTAACGACCTTCCCACGGATGAGGTCGTCGTAGAACCTCACCTTGCGGCCCTCATGCGTGTAAAGCGTGACATTGGGAAATGCAACGGCCCCGGCTCCCTTTGCGTAAGCGGTTTCGACCAATTCACCGCCTCCGCGAGTGGCAGCCCATCCGGCCAGCAAGGCAGCCGCACCACCCATTCCAGCCAGCATCTTTCTTCGCGTGTTCATGATGATTCCTCCCACCTCGAAGTTGCCCTGCAATCGGCTTCAGACGATGTCCCAGCGCAGCATCATGGCGTGATCTTCGTGGATCAGGTTGTGGCAATGCATCGGGAACTTGCCCTTGTAGTCGCGGAAGCGCAGGAACACGCGCAACGTGGTGAAAGGCTCGACCACAAAGACATCCTTGCGCCCTCGTTCGTGGGCCGGAATGGGCACACTGACGCCCTTGACGATCTTCTGCAGGATTCGTCCTTCTTCGAAGTGAATATGAATGGGATGGCTCCAGCCGTCGTTGACGTTGGAGAGTTCCCAGATCTCATAACCGCCCTTGGGTATCTGTGCCCGCGGACTGTTCACATCGACGAACTTGCCGTTGATTGCCCACATGCCCTTGTCGCGCTCGAAGATCCAGCGCCGCACCGGTGCTGAGCTGATCTCCGCCTGGGTGATCAGAGGCAGGGGTCGCAAGGAAGCTGGAACCCGACTCAAATCCTGGGCCGGCGGGTAACGGTCAACGATGATCTTGAGCACCCGGTCGCCAGGCTCCTTGATGTCCTTCGGTAGCCGGGTTTCTATCTGACGCATGCGGTTAACCAAATACAACTGGGTCCCGATCACGTACTTCGAGAAATCAACCACTATGTCCGCGCGCTCGGCCACGCCCAGGGTCACGTTGGTCTGATTCAGCAACGGAGCCGGGAACAAGTTGCCGTCATTGGAGATGTGAGTGAATTTCTGCATCACATTGGTCGGCGACACCAGGGCGAAGTTGTAGTAGCGACTCGGCCCAGTGTTAAGCAGACGGAAACGATACTTGCGCGCCGCTACTCGCAGTACAGGCTCGATTCGTCCATTCACCGCGACCTTGTCGCCCAGCACCCCTTCGGGGTTCACCTGGTCGTAGAACAGCCTTCCGCTCGCATCGAAACGCCGATCGTTAAAGTTCAGCGGGTAGTCGTACGGATGGCTCGGTAAACGTAGAGCATTGGGATTGGGATCGGCCTCATTTCCAGAATCCAACTCATCGAATATGTAGTAGAACCCCGCCAGCCCGAGGTAGAGGTTGGGAGCTGTGAAGTCCAGCGTGTGGTCGTGATAGAAGAGCGTGCCAAGCGCCTCGGTGGGGTCCCCAACCAGATCCTGTCGTGCCTCGAACCCCGCCTTCACGTTCGAGTACAGGTGATCCTTGAATCTGCCGTTGGCCGAAAGCGTCGGACCATGCTTGGTGGGGCTGTAGTAGTCACCCGGGAAACCATCGCTTTCCGACCCACAATGCAGATTGTGCAAGTGAGTTGAGATTTCCGGCGTACCGAAGCCCACATGATTCTGCGGCAACTTGTTATGGATACGGCAGATCAGGGGGCGCCCATAGCGCGCAAAGAAGGTAGCGCTGGGCATGGTCTTATCTGGATTACTGTTGGCCTGATAACCCCAGATCCGCTGGGGCGGATAGGAAGGGCTGTAGACCCAGTCATTTCGCTCCGTGGCACTGATCTCGTAGAGCAACGCACCCGGCCCGAACTGCGCCCAGCGCTGGTGGGGATTGCGCCCCGCTTCGCCCGCAGCAACGTTGGCAACCTCAGTTGGGGGCGGGCTCAGGGACGATACTGTGCCCACCGGGTTGACCTGCATGGGCAGTTCATGGGCCCAGGGAACGGTGGGCGGGCTTGGCGGGAACACGGGTGGCACGGTTTCAGCCCGCGCTTTCATACCTGTCATTAGCAGTGGCGCCGCCATCGTCGCTGCCGTCAGTTTCAGGAAATTCCTTCTCCCCTCGCCGTCGGGCTGTTCCTCAGACCGACCTGTTGCGTGCTCGCAGTCAGGGCGTTTCATGACCATCTCCAGTTGCTGGCCCTCGACACCGGACGGACGCCTTGTGGCGTCTCTAGAGGAACTGCACCAGTGAAGGTTTGGGCTGTTTGAGCTTTTGCTCGTTTCTGTTTAGCGCCGCAGAACGTCAATAACCTGACTAAAGTGCAAATGTTTCAAAATGTAAATGCTAGCGGTCATCAAATTGACGCGCCTGTCTGTAAGTGGCGAAAAGCCCGAGATAGAGCACCTGAACAGGGATTGAAGACGGAGGGGAATGCTGCCACTCAGGGATGAGCGGTCAAAGGCTTACGCTGAAGTGCTGTGATGTAACGAAATCGAGAAACCTGGCGGTGGGCAATGGGCCAGGAGATCGGCAAATGACGAATGCTTGGCGACATGAAAGCGACCTGGACCTCTGAAATGATCGGTATCGAGATCCAGGTTGCGAGTTCGATAAGGTCCAGCTATCAAAAATGCTCCACTTCTACCTACACAAGGAGTTCCACCATGAGTGCACGCTTCTCGGTGAAAAGGGTTCCAAATGTCCAGGCCAGAGGGATCAGAAATAGTGAAGCGCTCGGAGGAACAGCGCTGGATTGCTGCTGGTACCGGATTATCGACCGGGCCACCGGCGACTATGTCGGTGGCAAGCATCAGGAAGAGGCCATGGCGGTGGGCGAATGCCAGAGGCTGAACAGCAGGACTTGAAGTGCCTGAAACGACACTGGGGGCCCCTCTTTCGAGGCGACCCCCATTACCTTCTGTCTCCAGAATGCTCTCAAAACACTGAATCGCCCCTAGACGGACAGTAACGCCTGAGTTGAGCCGCGCCGCGAAGCGACGTCGGCCTGAATGATTTGTTAGGCCGCACCGACCACCGTCAGGACTCCGGGTCGAACCCGAAGACGCGCAACTCCTGATCGCAGCGGCAGGCCCTTGCAATACGCGCGGCCCATGCGACGGCTTCCTCGCGCGAGGGCAGTTCGAGCACGGTGAATCCGCCGTTAAGCGGGGGCGCCCACGGGTAGCCGCCATCGGTGACCGCGCCGTCAGCTGAGACGAGCGCGGGCGGCACGTCTTCGTCGATGCAGCCTCCGAAGACGTAGACGCCGGCAGCCTTCGCCTCGTCGATCACAGCGCGCGCGTGGCGGCCCACCACCTCCAACTCACTTTTGGGCACGACCATCGCCGCACTGGGGAAGGAGATCAGATATTTGGCCATGGTGTTCTTTCTGTTGGTAATGATGGCGGTCGTGATGCGTATGTGCGGCCTAACTATTAGTAGGCGACACGCCCTCCTCACATACGCTGCTCACAAAGCCTTCATCTCAGCGATATCACGCACCACCTGATCGGCAGAGTGGTCGAACATCGCCTGCTCCTGCGTATCCAGAGGTAACTCGATCACCCGCACAAGCCCCGCCTCTGCCAGCACACAGGGGACCCCCATGGCAATGCCTGTTCGCCCGTACTCGCCCTCGAGAATCGCGACCGCCGGCAAAATGCGGTTTCGCCCATTGGCGATAGCGTCCACCATCTGTGCAATTGCCACGCCCGGAGCATCGCAGGCGCTCCCCACCTTCTTCAACCCCAGAATCTCGCCGCCGCCCTGACGCGTGCGCTCCACAATCCGCTCTATTTGCTGACTGGTCAGGAAGTGAGACAGTGGCACCGAACCGACCGCACAGTATCGCATCAGCGGCACCATGCTATCGCCATGCCCTCCCAGCACCAGCGCCGTGATATCCCGAGCAGAAAACCCTGTCTCCTCGGCAATGAAACACTTCATGCGCGCTGTATCCAGCACCCCTGCCTGGCCAAACACCCTGTCGCGTCCCAGCCCACTGAGACTCCAAGCCCGATAGGTCAGCACATCGACCGGGTTCGACACCACCAACACCGTCGCCGCCGGAGCATGACGATTAATATCCAGCATGATGCCGTCGAGAATTGGCAGATTGATGCTCAATACATCCTGGCGCGACTGACCAGGCTTGCGGGGCACACCCGCCGTAATCACCACTAGGTCAGAGTCCTGCAGCAACTCGGCATTGGACCCGCCGTAAACCCGAGTATCGGAACCTGACTCAACTGCCGCCTGCCAGACGTCGAGCGCCTTGCCCTGTGCCAACTCACCCTGCACATCAATCAACATCAACTCACGACAGAACTCTTCCCGGGCGATGATCTGAGCGGCCGCCTCACCCACCATACCGACACCCACGATTGATAGCTTTTTCACCTCACACCTCCCGGCGGCGCGCTCCATCAGCAACACGCCCAGCCTTGCAGAGAAGTATTGCCCGCAGATGCCAAAAGACCACCCGAAGGTGGCCGAGGCCGTCGCTAATGGGTAGAAGCTGAATCGGGATCCTGGGGTGGGGTTCTACCCCGTCACCCAGTACGCCCTGGAAAAACGCAAGATCGATCAGAAGTACGCCGCCAACTGATCCGCACCAGCCTTGTTGATCGCCACCTCTCTTGCGAGGAATAACCTGGCAGCATCGACGAGGCACTTCAGGAAAGCCTGGAGAACCAAGCGGATTGGCGTAGTTGAAAGCGTGTGAAGCGCGGCCACGGTTCCGCTAGCTACAGATACAAAAAGGGGGCCTCTAGAGGCCCCCTTTTTTTGAGCTATATTCCCATTTTGTTCCCAAAATGTCCCTTTCAGGGATTTTTCAGGAAAAACTCTTTGAAAATCAGCTAATTAGATGGCGGAGGCGGTGAGATTCGAACTCACGGAAGAGTCTCCCCTTCGGCGGTTTTCAAGACCGCTGCCTTAAACCACTCGGCCACACCTCCACTTGCGCGGGGCGCCATACTACCGGAACGCAACACGCTGTCAAACTCTTGCAATCGGCGCCTTCCACGCCTCTGTTAATATCCAGCACTGACCAAGGTCACGGAAAACAAATCGGGAGTGTCGCGATGAACGAACAGAATTATGCCCTCAACCCTGCGCAGGCTGAGCAGCTTGAAGTCAGCCGCGTGCTGCGCAACACGTACGGGCTGCTGGCCCTGACGCTTGCGTTCAGCGGCCTGGTCGCCTACGCGGCGCAACAGATGCGCGTGCCTTACCCCAGCTTCTTTGTGGTACTGATTGGTTTCTACGGTCTTTTCTTCCTTACCGTGAAACTACGTAACTCCGCCTGGGGCCTGGTATCCACTTTCGCCTTGACCGGCTTCATGGGCTACACGCTGGGCCCCATCCTCAACATGTACCTCGGGATGCCCAACGGCGGTGAAGTGGTGAGTTCGGCCTTCGCCATGACCGCGCTGGTGTTCTTCGGTCTGTCCGCCTACGTGCTGACCACTCGCAAGGACATGAGCTTCCTCGGTGGCTTCATCACTGCCGGTTTCTTCGTCCTGATCGGCGCCATGCTGGCAAGCTTCTTCTTCAATATCAGCGGCCTGCAGTTGGCAATCAGCGCCGGCTTCGTGGTTTTCTCGTCGGTCTGCATCCTGTTCCAGACCAGCGCGATCATCCACGGCGGCGAACGCAACTACATCATGGCCACCATCAGCCTGTACGTGTCCATCTACAACCTGTTCATCAGCTTGCTGCAACTGGTTGGCGTACTTAGCAGCAACGATTGATCGCCAGCCATCTCCTCGGACTAGCCCGCTTCGGCGGGCTTTTTTCTGTCCGGGCGGGTAAAAGGGCGCGTCTGGCCGTATCATTCCAGCAGTTTTCCATTCGCCCGAGCGACCATGAAATTCGCCATCGCCCTGTTCGCCCCGCCCCATGCGCCCTCCTCCCGTCGCGCCCTCCGCTTCGCCGAGGCCTGCCTTGCCGGGGGCCATGAAATCGTCCGGTTGTTCTTCTACCAGGAAGGCGTGCACAGTGCCTCCGCCAACGCCATCGCCCCCCAGGATGAGCCGAACCTCGCCGCCGAGTGGAGCGCCTTCGTACACAAGCACCAGTTGGATGGCGTCGTCTGCATTGCTGCAGCGCTCCGTCGAGGCGTGCTGAACTCAGAAGAAGCGCAACGTTATGAACGCCCCGCAGCCAACCTGGCAGAAGGCTGGGAGCTTTCCGGACTGGGGCAGCTGCATGAAGCAGCGCAAATGGCCGATCGACTGGTCAGCTTCGGAGGCAACTGAGATGAAATCCATGCTCATCATCAGCCGCCAAGCCCCGTGGAGTGGTCCCGGAGCGCGCGAAGCCCTGGATATAGCTCTCGCCGGCGGCGCGTTCGACCTGCCACTTGGCCTGCTGTTCCTCGATGATGGGGTGTTCCAGCTTGCTCCTAATCAGCAGCCGACGACACTCCAACAGAAGGACCTTACTGCCAACCTCCAGGCCCTGCCGCTGTTCGGTGTCGAGTCGCTCTTCGTCTCCGCACGCAGCCTGCAGGAGCGCGGCCTGGACGGCACCGACCTGAACCTGGCAGTGGAAATCCTAGACGATAGCGCCCTGACTTCCCTTATCGACCGTTATGACCAGGTGCTCACACTCTGATGGCCACCCTGCACGTTCTCTCCCACTCTCCCTTTTCCGATAGCCGCCTCGGAAGCTGCCTGCACCTGCTGGGTCCCAATGATGGCCTGCTACTAAGTGGCGACGCCGTCTACGCACTGCAACCTGGCAGCCTGACCCGCCAGGCGCTGGATCTGATGCCTGACTCGATTGCCCTGCACGCTCTTGCGGAAGACCTGCAAGCCCGCGCCCTCGCCGCCCTTCCGGCGCGCCTGAACACCGTGGACTATCCGGCATTCGTCGAGCTCTGCTGCCGCTATGACAAGGTGAACAGCTGGCTATGAGCGAATTAGTGATAGACGGGCGCAGCATCCCGCTAGACAAAGACGGCTACCTTCAGGAGCTGAGCGACTGGAGCCCGGCCGTTGCCAATGCGCTGGCCGATCTAGAGGAGCTGGCCCTGCAACCGGAACACTGGGAGATTCTCGATTTGCTTCGCGGTTTCTATGCCGAGTTCCAGCTGTCACCAGCGAACCGCCCGCTGGTCAAGTACGTAGCTCAGAAACTGGGGCCGGAAAAGGGTAACAGCCTGCACCTGAATCGCCTGTTCAAAGGCGCTCCTGCCAAGCTTGCCGCCAAGCTGGCGGGACTTCCAAAGCCGACCAACTGCCTATGAATCTTGTCACCCCAACGGAACACCCATTTGCCCAGTTCGTGCGCATCCTCGGAAAAGGCAAGCGCGGCGCCCGCAACATGACTCGCGAGGAAGCCTGCGAAGCCATGGGTATGCTCCTCGACGGCAACGTGGAAGACACGCAGCTCGGTGCCTTCCTCATGCTCCTGCGGCACAAGGAAGAGAATGCCGAAGAACTGGCCGGCTTCACCGAAGCCTTCCGCCAACGCAATCAGGCACCACGGATCGAGGTGGACCTGGACTGGCCTAGCTACGCCGGCAAGAAACGTCATCTACCCTGGTACCTGCTGGCGGCCAAGGCGCTGGCCGATAGCGGCATACGCATCGTCCTGCACGGCGGTGGTGCTCATACCGCCGGCCGCATGTATAGCGAGCAATTGCTGGATCTTCTGGACATTCCGCTTTGCCGGGATTGGGATCAGGTCGCCGGAGCCCTCGATGAACGCCATCTGGCTTTCATTCCCCTGGGGGCATGGGCGCCGCAGTTGCAGCGAATGATCGATCTGCGCAACACCCTTGGCCTGCGGTCTCCCATCCACTCCCTGGCACGCATCCTCAACCCGCTCAATGCCCGCTGCGGTCTGCAGAGTATCTTCCATCCTGGCTACCAGGCGGAGCACCGCGAAGCGAGCCGTCTACTCAGCGATCACGCCATTGTGATCAAGGGAGAAGGCGGCGAGATCGAGGTCAACCCCGATACCGCTTGCCACCTCTATGGCACGCACGATGGCCAGTCCTGGGATGAGGAGTGGCCGGCGCTATCTCCCTTACGGCACGTGAAGCCAGAAAGCCTGGATCCCGGCCATCTGGTCGCGGTCTGGCACGGCAAGAGCGGTGATGACTACGGCCTTCTGGCAATACGCTCCACCATGGCCCTCGCCCTGCGCGGTATGGGCATGAAACGAGCAGAGGCCTTCGAAGAAGCAGATAGAATCTGGGCCGAGCGCAAGATATCAATTTAGTCGATATCAAATCCCATCATTTTGCGCTTTTCCATCGATCGCTTCTCGATAGACTGGAATCCGAACCCAAATTCGGAGACCATTCATGGGCCTGTTGATCGATGGAAAATGGCATGACAAGTGGTACGACACCGCCAAGGACGGACGATTTCAGCGCGAAAGCGCACGCAGGCGTAACTGGATCACTGCTGATGGATCGCCAGGTCCGTCAGGCCTAGGCGGGTTCCCTGCCGAATCCGGTCGCTATCACCTCTATGTATCCCTGGCCTGCCCCTGGGCGCATCGCACTCTGATCCTCCGCAAGCTCAAGGGCCTGGAATCGCTGATCGACGTATCAGTGGTCAGTTGGCTGATGCTAGAGCAGGGCTGGACGTTCGACCCGCGTTACGGCTCAACCGGTGACAAGCTGGACGGATTCGACTACCTGCATCAGCGCTACACACAGGACAGCTCCGACTACAGCGGCCGGGTCACAGTGCCGCTACTCTGGGACAAAAAGACCGGGCGCATCGTCAGCAACGAATCCTCCGAGATCATCCGGATGTTCAACAGCGCCTTCGACCATCTCACCGGCAATACTCTGGATTTCTATCCGCAAGCGCTGCGCAACGAGATCGACGCACTCAACGAGCGCATCTACCCAGCGATCAACAACGGTGTGTATCGCGCAGGCTTCGCCACGACACAAGCCGCCTATGAAGAAGCCTTCCACGCACTGTTCGATGAGCTGGACCAGTTGGATGCACTTCTGGAATCGCGACGTTATCTGGCAGGAGAGCGGATCACCGAAGCGGACTGGCGACTCTTCACCACTCTGGTCCGCTTCGACGCCGTTTACCACGGACACTTCAAGTGCAACCTGCGACGCCTTGAAGATTACCCCAACCTCTCAGGATGGCTGCGCGAGCTGTACCAGTGGCCGGCCGTTGCCGATACGGTGAACTTCACGCATATCAAGCACCACTATTACGCCAGCCATCGCACCATCAATCCCACGGGTGTAGTGCCGTTGGGCCCGACACAGGACTTCACGCGCCCACACGGACGGGGGCACCTGAAAGCGCTCCCTGTGGCGCACAAGGCTCAGACTCCGGCCTGAGCCCCTTCGAACCAGGCCAGTTTATCGCGCAGGGTCACTACTTCACCCACGATGACCAGGGTGGGCGCGTGGACCTCATGCTCAGCCACTAGCTGCGGCAGGTTGGCCAGGGTTCCAGTGAAAACACGCTGGCGGCTGGTGGTGCCTTGCTGCACCAGAGCTGCCGGAGTGTCGCCAGCGCGACCATGCGCAATGAGTTGCTCGCAAATCAGCGGAAGACCCACCAGCCCCATGTAGAACACCAGAGTCTGGCCCGGAGAGACCAGATCTGCCCATGGCAGATCGCAGCTTCCGTCTTTCAGGTGACCGGTAACGAAACGCACCGATTGTGCATAGTCGCGGTGGGTGAGTGGGATGCCTGCATAGGCGGCGCAGCCGGACGCAGCGGTTATGCCTGGAACGACCTGGAACGGAATCCCTTCGGCCGCCAGTTCTTCGATCTCCTCGCCTCCGCGACCAAAGATGAAGGGGTCACCACCTTTCAGGCGCAATACCCGCTTGCCCAGCTTGGCCTGCTCGATCAACAGGCGATTGATTTCGTCCTGAGGCAGCGCATGGTCGGCACGACGCTTGCCGACGTAGATGCGCTCCGCATCACGACGGCAGAGTTCGATGATCGGCGCGGCAACCAGGCGGTCGTAAAGTACAACGTCAGCCTGCTGCATCAGGCGCAAGGCACGGAAGGTCAGCAAGTCCGGATCGCCCGGCCCGGCACCTACCAGATAAACCTCACCCAAAGCCTTGGGTGCACCGCCAGCCACTCGCTCGGCCAGCAGACGCTCGGCTTCGGCGCCTTGCCCGGCCAGCATGCGCTCGGCCACTGGCCCCTGAAAGACCTCTTCCCAGAACACACGCCGCTGCTGCACATCAGGGAGAAGGGCTTTCACCTGGTCACGGAACTTCTTCGCCAGGCCAGCCAGTTGGCCATAGGCAGAAGGGATCCAGGTCTCGATCTTCGCCCGAATCAATCGCGCCAGGACGGGAGCGTCGCCAGCACTTGATACGGCAACGATCAGCGGAGAGCGATCGACTATAGCGGGAAAGATCACACTGCAAAGTTTGGGAGCGTCCACCACGTTGACCGGAATTCCACGTGCCTGGGCCTGGACCGATACTTCAGCGTTCAACGCCTTGTCATCGCTGGCAGCCACAACCAGGACACAAGCGTGCAAGTCAGCTTCCTGATAGCCGCGCAGATACGACTCGCCGGCGCTCTGGACCACCATCTCCAACAACTGTGCATCGACTTCCGGCGCAACTACTCGCAACCGGGCGCCCGCATCGGCGAGCAGACGCGCCTTGCGCAGGGCCACCTCACCCCCACCGACCACGAGCACATTGCGCCCTTGAAGATTGTGGAACAGCGGGAGGAAATCCATAGCAGTGCCTTTTAGCAGTAACGGTTGGAGGTAGCGCTTGAACGGTCACCGCCCGCATGCAGCCAGGCTACGACGCGGGCGGTGAGGCCTTGCATTTCCCCCGCTGATACAGGGGATGGCAATCAGCCGATGAATTCGATGCCGCCCATGTAAGGCTTCAGAACTTCGGGTACGCGGATGCTACCGTCGGCCTGCTGATAATTCTCGAGAACGGCAACAAGCGTGCGCCCCACGGCAAGGCCAGAGCCATTCAGGGTATGCACCAGCTCGGGTTTGCCAGTTTCCGAATTGCGGTAGCGTGCCTGCATGCGGCGAGCCTGGAAATCACCGCAGTTGGAGCAGGATGAAATCTCGCGGTACTTGTCCTGGCTAGGCACCCAGACTTCGAGGTCGTAAGTCTTGGTGGCGCTGAAGCCCATGTCGCCGGTGCACAGGGCCAGAACGCGGTAAGGCAGCTCGAGCAGCTGCAGTACACGCTCGGCGTTGGCGGTCATGCCTTCCAGGGCCTCGAAGGACTTGGATGGCTCGACGATCTGCACCATCTCGACCTTGTCGAACTGGTGCTGGCGGATCATGCCGCGCGTATCGCGACCCGAGGCACCGGCCTCGCTGCGGAAGCACGGAGTATGAGCAACGAACTTGATCGGCAGTTGCTTGGCGTCGACGATCTCACCCGCAACGATATTGGTCAGGGAAACTTCTGCGGTCGGAATCAGGTAGAAGTCAGCCTCGTTCTCGCGGGAGATCTTGAACAGGTCCTCCTCGAACTTGGGCAATTGGCCGGTGCCCTGCAAGGCCGGGGCCTGGACCAGATACGGCGTGTAAGCTTCTTCGTAGCCGTGGTCAGTTACATGCAGATTGATCATGAACTGCGCCAGGGCACGGTGCAGGCGGGCAATGGGACCACGCAGCAGGGCGAAACGGGCGCCGGAGAGCTTGGCGGCGGTTTCGAAATCCAGCCAGCCGTGCTGCTCGCCAAGGGCAACGTGGTCCTTGACGCCGAAGTCGAAGCTGCGCGGGGTGCCCCAGCGACGCACTTCAACGTTACCTTCTTCATCCTCGCCTACCGGTACGGACTCGTGGGGCAGGTTCGGAATGTTCAGCAGCAGGTTGTCGAGCTCGACCTGGATGCTTTCCAGCTCGCGCTTACCCTCTTCAAGCTCATTGCCCATCCGATCGACTTCGGCTAGTAGGGGCGTGATGTCTTCGCCGCGCTGCTTGGCCTGTCCAATGGATTTGGAACGGGCGTTACGCTCGGCCTGCAGCTGCTCAGTGCGGACCTGCACGGACTTGCGCTGGTTCTCCAGCGCTTCCAGGCGCGCTACGTCAAGTTCAAAACCGCGGGTGGCAAGGCGTTCCGCGATTTCCCGGGGCTGGGTGCGGACCAGTTTGGCGTCGAGCATGTCAGGTTCTCGTCTCTCAGATTTTCGTCAGTATCAGGCCGGCCCAAGTGGCGAGCAGGCCGCCCAACACGCTCAGCAGCCCATAGCCTAGGGCCAGTGGCAGCTGGCCGCTTTCAAGCAGGCGCAGCGTGTCGAGTGAAAAGGATGAAAAAGTCGTCAGGCCACCCAGGAATCCCACCATGAGCCCGGCGCGGATTTCCACCGGAATTTCGGGCCGCAGGAGGAACAGGCCATACAGATAGCCAATTAGCAGGCAACCAACGATGTTGACCGCAAGGGTACCGGCGTAGAAGTAGCGTGGCCAGTAGGCAGTAATCAGATTGCCTGTGGCGA
The DNA here is from genome assembly GCF_003626975.1 of Pseudomonas sp. DY-1. Lineage (NCBI taxonomy): Bacteria > Pseudomonadati > Pseudomonadota > Gammaproteobacteria > Pseudomonadales > Pseudomonadaceae > Pseudomonas > Pseudomonas sp. DY-1. The sequence goes on from NZ_CP032616.1 coordinate 1,454,595, forward strand.
ATCGCAGCAAGGTACCCGCCACACCGCCAGCGGATACCGCCAGGATCAGTCCGATCATGACTTTCTCCGCTTCCAGGGGCTGTTGCGGTCGAGGCTCTTCAGGTGTTGCAGCTTGTCACGGATCTTCAGCTCAAGGCCACGCGGTACTGGTTGATAGTATGAGCGTGGCTCGAGTTGTTCGGGGAAGTAGTCCTCCCCAGCCGCATAAGCATCCGGCTCGTCATGGGCGTAACGGTACTCCTCGCCATAGCCCAACTGCTTCATCAGTTTGGTCGGCGCGTTACGCAGGTGGAGCGGCACCTCCAGAGAACCGTTCTCGGCGGCATCACGCATGGCGGCCTTGAAGGCCATGTAGACCGCATTGCTCTTCGGTGCACAGGCCAGATACGTAACTGCCTGTGCTACGGCCAGTTCACCTTCAGGGCTTCCCAGCCTTTCCTGCACATCCCAGGCTGACAGGCAAAGACTCAACGCGCGCGGGTCGGCATTGCCGATGTCCTCGCTGGCCATTCGCACGACACGACGAGCGAGATAAAGCGGATCGCAACCGCCATCAAGCATTCGCGCATACCAGTACAGCGCCGCATCCGGGTCGGACCCACGCACCGACTTGTGCAAGGCCGAAATCTGGTCGTAGAACGCCTCGCCGCCCTTGTCGAAGCGCCGACGACTATCCCCCAGGAGATTCTGCAACAGTTCGACGCCGATCTCGCCACCGTCCTCGGCAAGATCGGCAGCGTTCTCCAACAGGTTGAGCAGTCGGCGACCATCGCCATCGGCCGCAGACATCAGAATGGCGAAACTCTGGTCCGGCAAGCTCAGTTTGCGCTTGCCAAGCCCCTTCTCTTCGCTCAGCGCACGCGCTACCAGCTTGCGCAGGGCGGCTTCATCGAGACTCTTCAGCACATAAACGCGCGCACGCGAAAGCAATGCATTGTTGAGTTCAAAAGAAGGGTTCTCGGTGGTTGCACCGATGAAAATCAGGGTGCCGTCTTCCACATAAGGCAGGAAGGCGTCCTGTTGGGACTTGTTGAAGCGATGCACCTCATCCACGAAGAGAATGGTGCGGCGGCCATATTGCGCGGCCTGCTGCTTGGCCATTTCTACCGACTGGCGAATCTCCTTCACCCCTGAAAGCACAGCGGAGATGGTTTCGAAGTGAGCATCGGTAACTTGGGCCAGCAGTTTGGCAAGGGTCGTCTTGCCGACCCCCGGTGGGCCCCAGAAGATCATCGAGTGCAGCGCACCTTGCTCCAGAGCCTCACGCAGGGGTTTGCCGGGTGCCAACAGGTGCTCCTGGCCGACATATTCGTCCAGGTTGGCGGCACGCAAGCGCGCAGCCAGCGGTTGGGCGATGGGTTCGGAGCGGAAAAGGTCCATGGGCGTTGCAGCTTATTCCTGGATGACGTCGGCGCCTTCCGGGATATTGAAGTTGAACTGCGCGGTATCGATCGCCTGGTTCATCTTGACCCCGAGGAAGAGGATGTTGGTGCGCTGGCCGACGCTGTCGATCAGTTGCATGTCGTTGATCACACCGTTACGGAACGACAGGCGCAGGGTGTCGAACAGGGTGTCCTTGGCCTTGGGCTTGAGAATGAAGTCCACCACGTCGCCGCCTTCCTTGTGGGTGATCTCGAAGTTCTCGCTGATCTTCGATACGTCACCCGACAACAGCAGGGCCGGAGTGTGGGTCAGGCGTTGATCCAGGGTCTGGATGGTCACCTGTTGCAGATCCGGGTCGTAGAGCCAGACTTTCTCGCCGTTGGAGACCAGCAGTTGCTCCATTGGGGCATCGGTATGCCAGCGGAACAGGCCCGGACGCTTTAGCGAGAGCTCACCAGAGGTTTCTTGCAATTGAGTGCCGGAACCATCGAGGGTCAGCTGGGAAAATCGACCAGTAATGGTCTGCGCCTTGTTCAGCATTTCTGTCAGGCGGCTGATGGCCGCCTTGTCGTCAGCCTGGGCAGTCAGAGCAGACAGGCCGAGTACAGCAACCATGAGCATGCGGATCAGTCGCATGGAATTCCTCGTCAAAAATCCGTTTCGGATTAGTCTCGCACCGGTGACGGCGCGATAACTTCGCGCGAACCGTTGCCGTTCATGGGGCTCACAACCCCAGCCATTTCCATCGCCTCGATCATGCGCGCGGCGCGGTTGTAGCCAATCTTCAGCTTGCGCTGTACTGCGGAGATCGAAGCGCGGCGGCTTTCGGTCACAAAGCGTACCGCCTCGTCATAGAGCGGGTCGTCTTCGCTGCCCTCGCTACCGCCTTCACCTCCCTCGCCACCGGAGAAGCTGCCAGCGCCCTCTTCCGCGCCTGCAAGGATGTCTTCGATGTAGTCCGGTGCGCCGCGCAACTTCCAGGCTTCCACCACACGATGCACTTCGTCGTCAGAAACGAACGCGCCGTGGACGCGGATCGGCAAGCCAGTCCCTGGCGGTAGGTAAAGCATGTCGCCATGGCCAAGCAGTTGCTCCGCTCCGCCCTGATCGAGGATGGTGCGGGAGTCGATCTTGCTGGACACCTGGAAGGCCATGCGGGTCGGGATGTTGGCCTTGATCAGGCCTGTAATCACGTCAACCGAAGGACGCTGAGTCGCGAGTATCAGATGGATACCAGCCGCACGGGCCTTCTGGGCGATACGGGCAATCAGTTCTTCCACTTTCTTGCCGACGATCATCATCATGTCTGCGAATTCGTCGACGACCACCACGATGGTCGGCAGCGTCTTCAGCAGAGGCGCTTCGTCTTCCATGCTTTCGCGACGATAGAGCGGATCAGTCAGCGGGGTACCAGCTTCCTCGGCATCTTTAACCTTACGGTTGAAACCGGCGAGGTTCCGTACACCCATGGCCGCCATCAGCTTGTAGCGCCGCTCCATCTCGGCAACGCTCCAGCGCAGGGCGTTGGCCGCCTCCTTCATGTCAGTGACCACCGGACACAGCAGATGAGGAATACCTTCGTAGATGGAGAGTTCCAGCATCTTCGGGTCGATCATGATCATCCGCGCCTGCTCGGGCGTGGACTTGAACAGGATCGACAGGATCATGGCGTTCACACCGACCGACTTACCGGAACCGGTGGTACCGGCGACCAGCAGGTGGGGCATCTTGGCGAGATCGGTAATGATCGGCTTACCGCCAATGTCGTGCCCCAGGGCAAGGGTGACGGGCGACTTGGCCTCGTCGTACTCGGACGAGGAAAGCACTTCGGAGAAACGCACGATCTGGCGGTCTTCGTTGGGAATCTCGATACCGACGGTCGTCTTGCCGGGAATCACTTCCACCACGCGAACGCTGATTACTGCCAGGGAGCGGGCCAGGTCCTTCGCCAGGTTGGAAATCCGGCTGACTTTCACACCTGCGGCAGGTTGAATCTCGAAGCGAGTGATCACCGGGCCGGGGTGCACGGATTCCACGATCACTTCAACGCCGAATTCCTTCAGCTTGATCTCCAAAAGGCGCGACATGGCCTCCAGGGATTCCGGAGAGAAGCTCTTCTGCTTCTTCTCGGCAACATCGAGGATGGAAATAGGCGGCAAGGTGCCTTCGACAGCGGTATCGACAAACAACGGCGCCTGTTTTTCCTTCTGCACGCGCTTACTCGGTTCCGCGGGTTTGGGCGGCGGCGGCGGAGTAATGACCGGCGCCGGGCGCTTCTCGCGTTCAGTCATGTGCTTGGTCAAGGCCTCTTCGCGCTCGATCAGACGCTCCTTGACCTTGGCCTGTTCGCGACGGTCCGGCACTACCGGTGCAGCGACTTCGTTCACGCGCACATCCACTTCACGCAGCTTGGCTACAAGTTGCTTGCGCTCGAGGCGCGCACTCCACCAGCGATTCACGGCGTTCTGAATGAGTTCGAAGAGATCGAGGGTGATCTTGCCGGTCAGATCCATGACCTTGAACCAGGAAAGGTCGGTAAACACCGTCAGACCGAAGAGGAAGAGTGCAAAGAACAGCAAGGTGCTGCCCTGCACGTTGAGTGCATTGACTGCCAGATGGCTGAGGCTCTCGCCCAAGGCACCGCCGGCAGACGCTGGAAGCCCGGCATGGTCCTGGAAATGGATATCGGCCAGTGCTGCACCAGAAAGCACGAGGAAGACCAGGCCGATCAGGCGCCATGAAAACAGCCAGCCGCTCCAATCGATGGGTTCGTGGCGATGGCGGAAGACTTGCAGGGTCTTGATCGCCAGCAGCAGCGGGAAGACATAGGCAAAGTAGCCCAAGGCCATGAACAGGATGTCGGCGAACCAGGCACCCAGGCGGCCGGCCGCATTCTGCACTTGCTCGACGTTGCTGGTGTGGGTCCAGCCCGGATCAGAGGAGTCGTAGGTGAGCAATGCCATCCACAGATAGAGGCAGACCGCCCCCAGCGCGATCAACGCACCTTCCTTGAGGCGATAATGCAATTGCTGGCGCCAGACAGGAATCTGGGCTCTGGTCGTGGAATTCTTCAAAACGCGTCTTTTCCTGCGCCCATGGCGCGTTCAAGAGTCGGTCGAGGGTGAAAAACTGCAAGGCACAGTGCCATTACGAGCTCCAACCCATTCGGAACGCGGCCCATTGTACGGATTTGCCTGCGCGACGCCATGTGGGAACTGATTGTCGCCCCAGCGTTTTGGCGACGTCTCGCGCTTCGGTGTAGCATAGCCGCCAACAATTTGCGCAATGCTCAATTGGAGCATGCATTCTCTTTCGTGACAAAGACTTATGGAGCCTTTTTATGAGCGAAGTCAAGCATTCCCGATTGATCGTACTGGGCTCCGGCCCGGCGGGCTACACCGCGGCCGTCTATGCCGCTCGCGCCAACCTCAAGCCTGTTGTGATCACGGGCATCCAGCCCGGCGGCCAACTGACCACCACAACTGAAGTGGACAACTGGCCAGGCGACGTCGAAGGCCTCACCGGCCCGGCACTGATGGAGCGCATGCAGAAGCATGCCGAGCGCTTCGATACCGAGATTGTCTACGACCACATTCACACCGCCGAGTTGCAGAAGCGCCCCTTCATCCTCAAGGGCGACAGCGGCACCTACAGCTGCGACGCCTTGATCCTGGCGACTGGCGCCTCCGCCCAGTACCTCGGCTTGCCCTCTGAGGAAGCCTTCGCCGGCAAGGGCGTCTCCGCCTGCGCGACCTGCGACGGCTTTTTCTATCGCAACCAGGTGGTTTGCGTTATTGGCGGCGGCAATACCGCGGTCGAGGAAGCCCTATACCTGGCCAACATCGCCAAGGAAGTCCACCTGATCCACCGCCGCGACAAGCTGCGCTCGGAAAAGATTCTTCAGGACAAGCTGTTCGAGAAGGCTGCAAACGGCAACGTACGCCTGCACTGGAACCACACTCTGGACGAAGTCCTGGGTGACAATACCGGCGTAACCGGTGTGCGCCTGAAAAACACCGCCGACGGCACCACCAAGGAGCTTTCCCTGGCAGGTGTCTTCATCGCCATTGGTCACAAGCCGAACACCGACCTATTCAAGGGCCAGCTGGAAATGCGCGACGGCTACCTGATCGTCCAGGGCGGCCTCGAAGGCAATGCCACCGCCACCAGCATCCCTGGGGTGTTCGCTGCCGGCGACGTGGCTGACCACGTCTACCGCCAGGCCATCACTTCCGCCGGCTCGGGCTGCATGGCCGCGCTGGACGCCGAAAAGTTCCTCGACGACAACTGACAGGAAAGGCGGGCTCCGGCCCGCCCTCCCCTCCCCCATGCTTACCTGGCTACAACGCGACTCCCTCGAGTTCCCGCCGCTCGGCCGAGCGATGCGCGAACCAAATGGCCTGCTGGCAGCCGGCGGCGATCTCTCGCCAGAGCGCCTGATCCAGGCCTACCGCCATGGATGCTTCCCCTGGTACCAGGATGGCCAGCCCATCCTCTGGTGGTCTCCCGACCCACGCACAGTGCTGCAGCCGCAGGAAATCCACATTTCCCGCAGCCTATCGAAGCTGCTACGCCAGGGACGCTTTCGCGTGACGTTCGACCAGGCGTTTCAATCCGTCATAGAAGGCTGTGCCGGCCCACGGAATTACACCGACGGCACCTGGATCACCCCGGCAATGCAGGCGGCCTACACAGAACTGCACCGCCGCAACGTCGCGCACTCGGTGGAGGTCTGGAAAGACGATGAACTTGTCGGCGGCCTCTATGGCCTAGCGATCGGCAAGCTGTTTTTTGGCGAGTCCATGTTCAGTCGGACAGACAACGCGTCAAAAGTCGGTTTCGCCACACTGGTGCAGCATCTGAATCAATGGGGCTTTGTGCTGATCGACTGCCAGATGCCCACCCAACACCTGCAGAGCTTTGGCGCCCGCACGATCAGCCGCGAGAAGTTTACCCGCTACCTGCAGCTCTACCTCGACCAACCGAACGCCGCAGACTGGATCGCCTAGGCGAGCCCCGCAGCCTGACATACACTTGCTGAAGGGATTTCCCGGGGGTTGATCATGACCGAGCTGGCTCGTCTCAAGTTTTACGCCACTCAGCCGCATCCATGCAGCTACCTGCCCGAGGAGCAGGCCACCACCCTGTTCCTCGACCCCAGCCAGCCCATGGACGTGGACGTCTATGCCGACCTATCGGAAATGGGCTTCCGCCGCAGCGGCGACCACCTCTATCGCCCGCATTGCCAGCGCTGCAATGCCTGCGTACCCGCACGCATCCCCGCCGACCAGTTCATCCCCAGCCGCCAACAGAAGCGCATCCTCAAGCGTAACGGCGACCTGACCGTAACCGCAGTGCGCCCATCCTTCACCGAGGAGTACTACGCGCTTTACGTCCGGTACATCGAGCAGCGCCACTCCGATGGCGACATGTATCCACCCAGCCGGGACCAATTTTCCACCTTCCTGGTCCGCGACCTGCCCTTTTCACGCTTCTACGAATTCCGCCTCAAGGACGAGCTCAAGGCCGTGGCGGTGACGGACGTGCTGCCAAACGGACTTTCCGCGGTCTACACCTTCTACGATCCCGATGAGGAGAGACGCAGCCTTGGCCGCTACGCCATTCTCTGGCAGATAGGCGAAAGCGCTCGCCTTGGCCTACAGGCCGTGTATCTCGGCTACTGGATCAAGAACTGCAGGAAGATGAACTACAAGACCCAGTACCGCCCGATCGAACTCTTCGTCAATCAGCGCTGGGTGACGCTCAGCTGAAGCCCTTGGCGAGCAGTGCTATTTTCGGGCACAATGCACGCCGTTTTTGCCCGCCGCACTTTGTGGTCGGGCCCATCTCTGAATACCGAGGGCTTTACTGCATGTCGAAAGAAGACAGCTTCGAAATGGAAGGCACTGTCATCGACACCCTGCCCAACACCATGTTCCGTGTGGAGTTGGAAAATGGGCACGTCGTCACCGCGCACATTTCCGGCAAGATGCGCAAGAATTACATCCGCATCCTCACCGGCGATAAGGTTCGCGTCGAGCTGACGCCGTACGATCTGAGCAAAGGCCGCATCACCTACCGCGCCCGCTGATCAGAAAGTCATGAAAAAGCCCGGCAATTGCCGGGCTTTTTTGTGGATGACCGTCAGGCCATCTCTGCAGTTGTCTCGAACTCGAAGCTGAGCTCTTCGTCCTTGACGTCGACATGCACCAAACCGCCGTGCTCGGCCAGTTCACCAAAGAGGATCTCTTCGGCCAGAGGCCGCTTGATCTTGTCCTGGATCAAACGCGCCATGGGACGCGCGCCCATCTGGGCATCGTAGCCACGCTCGGCCAGCCAGCCACGCGCCTCGTCGCTGACCACCAACTGCACGCGCTTGTCTTCCAGTTGCGCCTGAAGTTCGGTGAGGAACTTGTCCACGACATTCTTGATGACTTCGTGGCTCAGGCGACCAAACTGGATGATAGTGTCCAGACGGTTGCGGAATTCCGGCGTGAAGCTCTTGCGAATGACCTCCATGGCGTCCGAGGAGTGATCCTGCAGGGTGAAGCCAATGGAGGCGCGTGCAGCAGTTTCGGCGCCGGCGTTGGTGGTCATGATCAGGATCACGTTGCGGAAATCCGCCTTGCGTCCGTTATTGTCAGTCAGGGTGCCGTGATCCATCACCTGCAGCAGCAGATTGAAGACTTCCGGATGGGCCTTCTCGATTTCGTCCAGCAGCAGTACGCAGTGCGGCATCTTGGTGATGGCCTCGGTCAGCAAGCCGCCCTGGTCGAAACCAACATAGCCCGGAGGCGCACCAATCAGACGCGAAACAGTGTGCCGCTCCATGTACTCGGACATGTCGAAGCGAAGCAACTCGATACCCATCGCCTTTGCCAGCTGCCGGGCAACTTCAGTCTTGCCGACCCCAGTGGGACCAGCAAAGAGGAAGGAGCCCACAGGCTTGTCCGGAGATTTGAGGCCGGCACGGGACAGCTTGATCGCAGTGGACAGGGAGTCGATGGCGGCGTCCTGACCAAACACGGTCAGCTTCAGGTCGCGCTCCAGATTACGCAGCAGTTCCTTGTCGGAACTGGTGACGTGTTTTGGAGGAATCCGTGCGATCTTGGCAACGATGTCTTCGACCTGCGCCACTTCAATGCGCTTGGCACGCTTCTCCTCCGGCTGTAGCCGCTGGTATGCACCCGCCTCATCGATCACATCGATCGCCTTGTCGGGCATATGCCGATCATTGATGTAACGCGCCGCCAGCTCAGCAGCAGCACGCAACGCCTCGTCGCTGTACTCGATATGGTGATGCTGCTCGAAACGCGCCTTGAGCCCCCTGAGGATGCCTACGGTGTCTTCGACGGAAGGCTCAGTCACATCGACTTTCTGGAAGCGCCGAGCGAGAGCCCGATCCTTCTCGAAGATGCCACGGAACTCCTGGAAGGTAGTGGAGCCGATGCAGCGGATCTCACCCGACGAAAGCAGGGGCTTGAGCAAGTTGGATGCATCCATCACACCACCCGAGGCAGCTCCAGCCCCAATGATGGTGTGGATCTCATCGATGAAAAGAATGGCATGGGGGCGCTTGCGCAGTTCGTTGAGCAGCGCCTTGAAGCGCTTCTCGAAGTCGCCGCGATACTTGGTTCCCGCCAGCAGTGCACCTAGATCCAGGGAGTAGACCACGCTGTCAGCCAGCAGATCAGGCACCTGATTGTCGACGATACGCTTCGCCAGCCCCTCGGCGATGGCGGTCTTGCCGACACCAGCCTCACCGACCAGCAGCGGGTTGTTCTTGCGACGACGCGCCAGAATCTGTGCGACGCGCTCGACTTCATTCTCACGCCCCACCAACGGATCGATACGCCCCATCCGCGCCAGTTCGTTCAGGTTGCTGGCATAGGCATCGAGGGGATGACCCGAGGCGGCGGCCTCACCACCCTCCTCGTCCTGCATTTCCTGGTCGTGATCGTGCTGCTCCCCGTGCCCTGGCACTTTAGAAATACCGTGGGCGATGTAGTTGACGACATCGATACGAGCCACACTCTGCTGTTTCAGCAGGAATACAGCCTGGCTCTCCTGCTCACTGAAGATCGCAACCAGCACGTTAGCACCGGTCACTTCGCGCTTGCCGGAACTTTGCACGTGGAACACCGCGCGCTGCAGAACGCGCTGGAAGCCGAGCGTTGGCTGGGTTTCACGATCTTCGTCGTGCTGAGGAATCAGCGGGGTGGTGGAGTCAATGAACTCCTGCAGGTCGTGCCGCAGCTTGTCCATATTCGCGCCGCATGCACGCAGTACTGTTGCAGCAGCTTCGTTGTCCAGCAGGGCGAGCAACAGGTGCTCGACCGTCATGAATTCGTGACGCTTGGCGCGGGCCTCCTTGAAGGCAAGATTGAGGGTGACTTCGAGCTCGCGGTTCAACATGGCTTCACCTCATACCCAAGGGGCGGCATTAACCGTCCTTCTCGATCTCACAGAGCAGCGGATGCTGGCTCTCTCTCGCATATTGATTGACCTGCATGGCCTTGGTTTCGGCTATGTCACGCGTAAACACGCCGCAAACCGCCCGACCTTCCGTATGCACGGTCAGCATGATCTTGGTGGCGAGTTCCCGGTTCATACCGAAGAACGTTTCGAGCACCTCGACCACGAAATCCATTGGGGTGTAGTCATCGTTAAACATGACCACCTTATACATAGGTGGCGCCTGCAGGGCTGGCTTGGCTTCCTGCACCGCCAGGCCCGTGGAGTCGTCCTCATGATGCTGCGGACTGTCCTGATTGAATGTTAGTCGAATCTGGCTGCTTGCATGCATGCTGGAATTAAAGGTCATAGGTGAGTGAAAAACGGCCGCTGGAAAGACTTTGATCCGTTTCTCAGGCGATGCCGGGAACGCCTTGACTAACGGCAAAACGGTGTTACAACCAGTGGATACCCGTCTTCGGGTATCAGGGGTTCCACGTGCGTGGCCAAGGCGGCCCTAAGGGCGTGGAGTCGAAGTGGATGATACTCCAGTGATGGAGTCCTTTGCAGAGGGATATCAGCATGCTTAGCGGTAAGGTCAAGTGGTTCAACAACGCCAAAGGCTATGGATTTATCCTTGCCGAAGGCCGAGATGAGGACCTGTTCGCCCACTATTCGGCCATCCAGATGGACGGCTACAAGACGCTAAAGGCTGGACAGCCGGTAAGCTTCGATATCATCCAGGGCCCGAAAGGCCTGCATGCCGTGAACATTCGTCCGGTCACGGCCACCACCGAAGCGCCTGCCGCAATCAGCCACCCCCAGGGCAGCACGGTAGAAGTTTAAGCCCTCGAAATATTTGGGCAAAAAAAGGCCGGTCAGTTGACCGGCCTTTTTGTTTCCGCCTTCAGGCTCACATGTGGGCGATGATGGCGTCACCGAACTCGGAGCAGGACAGCAACTTGGCGCCATCCATCAGGCGCTCGAAGTCGTAGGTAACGGTCTTCGCCGCGATGGCCCCATTGGTGCCTTCGATGATCAGGTCAGCCGCTTCGGTCCAGCCCATGTGGCGCAGCATCATCTCCGCAGAAAGGATGACCGAGCCCGGATTGACCTTGTCCTGACCAGCGTACTTCGGCGCAGTGCCGTGAGTGGCCTCGAACATGGCGACGGTGTCGGACAGGTTGGCGCCAGGGGCGATACCGATACCGCCCACCTCTGCGGCCAGCGCGTCCGAGAGGTAGTCACCGTTCAGGTTCAGGGTGGCGATGACGTCGTACTCGGCCGGACGCAGGAGGATCTGCTGAAGCATGGCATCAGCGATCACATCCTTGACCACCACGTTCTTGCCGGTGCGAGGATTCTTGAACTGCATCCACGGGCCGCCATCCAGCAACTCGGCACCGAACTCGTCACGCGCGACTTCGTAGCCCCATTCCTTGAAGGCACCTTCGGTGAACTTCATGATGTTGCCCTTGTGAACGATGGTCACGGAGCTGCGATCATTGTCCACGGCGTATTGCAGAGCCTTGCGTACCAGTCGCTTGGTGCCGTCCTGGGAAACCGGCTTGATGCCGATGCCGCAGTTCTCTGTGAAACGGATTTTCTTGACGCCCATTTCCTCGGTGAGGAACTTGATGACCTTCTCGGCTTCGGGACTACCGGCCTTCCATTCGACACCTGCGTAGATGTCTTCGGAGTTCTCACGGAAGATCACCATGTCAACGTCGCCGGGCTTCTTCACCGGACTGGGAACGCCCTCGAACCAGCGAACCGGGCGCTGGCAAACGTAGAGATCAAGCTCCTGGCGCAGAGCCACGTTGAGCGAGCGGATGCCACCACCGACAGGCGTGGTCAGCGGCCCCTTGATGGAGACGACGTAGTCGCGAACGGCTTCCAGGGTCTCTTTCGGCAGCCAGGTGTCCTGGTCGTATACCTGAGTGGCCTTCTCACCGGCATATACCTCCATCCACGAGATCTTGCGGGCGCCGCTGTAGGCCTTGGCGACCGCAGCATCCACCACCTTGATCATGACAGGACTGATATCAACGCCAATGCCGTCACCCTCGATGAAAGGAATGATCGGGTTGTTCGGTACATTCAGGGACATATCTGCATTGACGGTGATTTTGTCACCGACTGCCGGCACCTGGATCTTTTGGTATCCCATGCTGAGCTCCGTTTGTGGTTGAGAACGCTCTTGCAGCTCGTGAGCCTACTCCAGTTGGGCGGTCATCGACCATATCTTCCTTAGTCGAAAACAGCCCCTCGCGTCAGCCCGCCTAAAGGAGTGGTATACTGCGCGCCGTGACTTGACAGTCATCGAGGGCGAGCAGTCTGGGACCAGACTCACTGTCCTCGCAGCGGCCCAACCACCACCATGGCAAAGCCGTACAACGCTCTACTGGCGCTTCATTACCCCCGCGGCAAATCTCGACACAGCTCAACTTCGACATTGAGCGAATGTGCCTACCAATGCGCTTCGAGACTCTGTGCGCGCCCAGAAAAGAAGAGAGTTAAACGTTAATGTCCAACCGTCCGAAGATTACATACACCTTCACCGACGAAGCCCCTGCGCTCGCCACCTACTCGCTCCTCCCGATCGTCAAAGCCTTCGCCGCCTCGGCCGGCATCGACGTCGAAACCCGCGACATCTCTCTCGCGGGACGAATCCTGGCCTCCTTCGCTGACAAGCTTTCAGCCGACAAGCGCATCGAAGACGATCTGGCCTACCTGGCAGTCCTGGCCACTTCGCCGGACGCCAACATCGTAAAACTTCCGAACATCAGCGCCTCGGTGCCGCAGCTCAAAGGCGCGATCGCCGAACTGCAGGCGCTGGGCTACACCATCCCGGACTTCCCGGAAGATCCGCAGACCGACGACGAAAAAGACACACGCGCCCGCTATGCCAAAGTCCTGGGCAGCGCCGTGAACCCGGTCCTGCGCGAAGGCAACTCCGACCGCCGCGCTCCCGCCGCCGTCAAGGCATACGCCCGGAAGCACCCGCACTCCATGGGCAAATGGAGCATGGCCTCCCGCTCCCACGCCGACTACATGCGTGGCGGCGACTTCTTCTCCAGCGAGCAGTCCATCACCATGGCCAAGGCCGGTGACGTACGCATCGAATTCGTCGGCAAAGACGGCAAGGTCGAAGTCAAGAAGCAGCTCTCCCTGCAGGACGGCGAAGTCCTCGACAGCATGTTCATGAGCTGCAAGAAACTGCGCACCTTCTTCGAGCAGACCCTGCAGGACTGCAAGGAAAGCGGAGTAATGTGGTCCCTGCACGTCAAGGCGACCATGATGAAGGTCTCCCACCCGATCGTGTTCGGCCACGCAGTCAGCGTTTACTACAAGGACGTGTTCGACAAGTACGGCGAGCTGTTCAAGGAACTGGGCGTCAACCCGAACAACGGCATCAGCAGTGTCTACGACAAGATCAAGGCGCTGCCGGCTTCCCAGCAGGAAGAGATCCTCCACGACATCCACGAGGTGTACAGCCACCGCCCGGAAATGGCGATGGTCGACTCCGTGAAGGGCATCACCAACCTGCACATCCCGAGCGACGTGATCGTCGACGCCTCCATGCCTGCGATGATCCGCAACTCCGGCCAGATGTGGGGCAAGGATGGCAAGCAGAAGGACACCAAGGCGGTGATGCCGGAGAGCACTTACGCTCGCATCTACCAGGAAATGATCAACTTCTGCAAAACCAATGGCGCCTTCGACCCGACCACCATGGGCACCGTGCCCAACGTCGGCCTGATGGCCCAGAAAGCTGAAGAGTACGGCTCCCACGACAAGACCTTCGAGATGACCGCCGACGGCACCATGCGCGTCGTGACCGCCGAAGGTACCGTGCTGATGCAGCACGAAGTGGAAGCTGGCGACATCTGGCGCGCCTGCCAGACCAAGGACGCCCCGATCCGTGACTGGGTCAAGCTCGCCGTGACCCGCGCCCGCCAGTCCAGCACCCCGGCAATCTTCTGGCTGGACCCGGAGCGCGCCCACGACCGTGAACTGCGCAAGAAGGTCGAACTGTATCTGCAGGACCACGACCTGACCGGCCTGGACATCAGCATCAAGGGCTACAACGAAGCCATCCGTACCAGCATGGAGCGCCAATTGCGCGGCCAGGACACCATCTCGGTGACAGGCAACGTGCTGCGTGACTACCTGACCGACCTGTTCCCGATCATGGAACTGGGCACCTCGGCCAAGATGCTGTCCATCGTTCCGCTGATGGCGGGCGGCGGCATGTACGAGACCGGTGCCGGCGGTTCGGCTCCGAAGCACGTGCAGCAGCTGGTGGAAGAGAACTACCTGCGCTGGGATTCCCTGGGCGAGTTCCTGGCCCTGGCCGTCTCCCTGGAAGAAACCGGGATCAAGACCGGCAACGCCAAGGCCAAGCTCCTCGGCAAGGCACTGGACGAAGCCACAGGCAAGCTGCTGGACAACAACAAGTCGCCGTCGCGCAAGGTTGGCGAGATCGACAACCGCGGCAGCCACTTCTACCTGGCAATGTACTGGGCCCAAGCCCTGGCCGCCCAGGAGGAAGATGCCGAGCTGAAAGCCCACTTCGCACCGCTGGCGAAAGCCCTGACCGAGCAGGAAGCGACCATCGTCGCCGAACTGAATGGCGCCCAGGGCAAGGCCGTGGAAATCGGCGGCTACTACCGCTCGAACCCAGAGCTGACCAGCCAGGTCATGCGCCCCAGCAGCACCTTCAACGCTGCGATCGACGGTCTGCTGGCCTAATCGCCACCGCAGGACGAAGGAGACCCCGGGCCAAGCCCGGGGTTTCTTTTTTTCACGCCCGACGCCCTATCATGTCGCCCTTTTATCCGGAGCCATTCCGATGACCTGGCAACCCCATATCACCGTCGCAACCGTGGTCGAAGACCAGGGCCGCTTCCTGCTGGTAGAGGAACTGGCCGAAGGGCGCGCCGTGTTCAATCAACCCGCCGGCCATCTGGAGGCCGACGAGACCCTCCTGGAGGCAGCCATGCGAGAGACCTTCGAGGAAACCGGCTGGGAGGTCGAGCTGACTGCCGTAACCGGCATCTATCTCTACACCGCACCCAGCAACGGCGTGACCTACCAGCGCGTCTGCTTCGCCGCCAGGCCACTGCGCCACCACCCGGACCAATCACTGGACGACGGCATCATCGGCCCGCGCTGGTTGACCCGCGAACAACTCCTGGCCGAGAAGGATCGCTGGCGCAGCCATCTGGTCTTGCGCTGCATCGACGACTACCTGGCCGGCGAACGCTTCCCACTGAGCCTTATCCGCGCCGCCTGAACATTCCAGCCTAAAGAACCTGCTTACGATCTAATGAGCTAAAGCCTGCTTTCAACGCAGCAGGGCCTTTGCCCCGCTGATCGCGAACCGGTTCTGTTAGAATTCCGCTTTTGCTTACACAACCAGTGCAGATTCCCATGCGTGATCCAGCCAATACCCGCGTCATAGTCGGCATGTCCGGCGGCGTCGACTCCTCAGTTTCCGCCCTCCTCCTGCTTGAACAGGGCTATCAGGTCGAAGGCCTGTTCATGAAGAACTGGGACGAAGACGACGGCACCGAGTACTGCACCGCCAAGGTAGACCTGGCCGATGCCCAGGCCGTCTGTGACCGCATCGGCATCAAGCTGCATACCGCGAACTTCGCCGCCGAATACTGGGACAACGTGTTCGAGCACTTCCTGGCCGAGTACAAGGCCGGCCGTACGCCCAACCCGGACATCCTCTGCAACCGCGAGATCAAGTTCAAAGCGTTCCTCGATTACGCCCTTTCGCTGGGCGCCGACCTGATCGCCACCGGCCACTACGTACGCCGTCGCGACATCGACGGACGCACCGAACTGCTCAAGGGCCTGGACCCAAACAAGGACCAGAGCTACTTCCTCCACGCAGTTGGCGGCGAACAGATTGCCCGCACCCTGTTCCCGGTAGGCGAACTGGAAAAACCCGAAGTGCGCGCCATCGCCGAAAAATACGGCCTGGCCACCGCTCGCAAGAAGGACTCCACCGGGATCTGCTTCATTGGCGAGCGCCGCTTCACCGATTTCCTCAAGCAGTACCTGCCGGCACAACCCGGCGACATCGAAACCACCGACGGCGACGTCATCGGTCGCCACCACGGCCTGATGTACCACACCATCGGCCAACGCCAGGGCCTGGGCATCGGCGGCATGAAGGACGCTAGCGATGATCCCTGGTACGTCCTGGCAAAAGACCTGTCGCGTAACGTACTGATCGTCGGCCAGGGCAACGAAAACCCCTGGCTCTACTCGCGCTCGCTGAAAGTCTCGGAGATCTATTGGGTGAACCCAATCGACCTCAGCCAGCCCCGGCAACTCAAGGCCAAGGTGCGCTATCGCCAGAGCGACCAGCCCTGCACCCTGGAAAAAACCGCCGACGGCTACATTGCGGTGTTCGACGACGCCCAGCGAGCAGTCACCCCAGGACAATCGGTGGTCTTCTACGACGGCGAAATCTGCCTAGGTGGCGGCGTGATCGAAAGCGCCGAACCTTCGGATGCCGCGGTGATACGTCCATGAACCAGACCCGAGAACAACTGGTTGCACTCGGCGCCGTCTTCGAGGCGGCCGCTCTGGTGGACCGCATCGCAAAAACCGGCCAGATCAGCGAGCCGCCACTCGGCTGCATGCTCGGCAGCCTGCTTGTCCGCGACCCGAAGGACACGCTGGACGTATACGGCGGTGACGACATCAACCTGCGCGACGGCTACAAGGCCCTGGCCAGCGCCCTCGAGCGGGAGCCCTCGAGTCTGCAGCGAGAACCCCTGCGCTATGCCCTGGCTCTGCTGACCCTGGAGCGCCAGCTTGCCAAGCGCGGCGACATGCTGGAAGTCATCGGCAATCGCCTGGACCAGATCCAGCAGCAGGTACAGCACTTCGGCCTCGTGCATGACAACGTCATCGCCGCCTGCGCCAGCCTCTACCAGGACACGCTGAGCACTTTCCGCCAGCGCATCCAGGTACACGG
Source organism: Pseudomonas sp. DY-1 (assembly GCF_003626975.1). NCBI lineage: Bacteria > Pseudomonadati > Pseudomonadota > Gammaproteobacteria > Pseudomonadales > Pseudomonadaceae > Pseudomonas > Pseudomonas sp. DY-1. The sequence goes on from NZ_CP032616.1 coordinate 1,471,435, forward strand.
CGACATGCGCCACCTGCAGCAGTCCAGCAACGCCGCGAAGATTCGCGCCCTCCTCCTCACAGGCATCCGCGCTGCCCGTCTCTGGCGCCAGCTCGGCGGCAACCGCTGGCAGCTGTTGTTCAGCCGCCGCAAGTTGCTCAACGAGCTTTACCCACTCCTGCGCGGCTGACTCGTCTGCGCCATGTGTCGTCGACCGTGGCGCTTGAGCAGCGAGCAGAGAGAAAACCATGTATGATGTGCGCCCCTTTTCGTTGACCGATTGTCCGAGAACGCACTCATGCAGCTTTCCTCGCTCACCGCGGTTTCCCCCGTAGACGGCCGCTACGCCGGCAAAACCAGCGCACTGCGCCCAATCTTCAGCGAATACGGCCTGATCCGTTTCCGCGTCCAGGTAGAGGTCCGCTGGCTGCAGCGACTCGCCGCCCACGCCGGGATTCCGGAAGTCGCGCCCTTCTCCGCTGAAGCCAACGCTCTGCTCGACAAACTGGCCGAAGACTTCCAGCTGGAGCACGCCGAGCGCATCAAGGAAATCGAGCGCACCACCAACCACGATGTGAAAGCCGTGGAATATCTGCTGAAGGAGCAGGCTGCCAAGCTGCCCGAACTGGCCAAGGTAAGCGAATTCATCCACTTCGCCTGCACCAGTGAGGACATCAACAACCTGTCCCACGCCCTGATGCTGCGTGAAGGCCGCGACCAGGTCGTACTGCCGCTGATGCGCCAGCTTGCCAACGCCATCCGTGACCTGGCCGTACGTTTCGCCGATGTACCGATGCTCTCCCGCACCCACGGCCAACCGGCCTCGCCGACCACCCTCGGCAAGGAAATGGCCAACGTCGTGTACCGCCTGGAGCGCCAGATCGCCCAGGTAGCCGCAGTACCGCTGCTGGGCAAGATCAACGGTGCGGTGGGCAACTACAACGCCCACCTGTCCGCCTACCCGGACGTCGACTGGGAAGCCAACGCCCGGGAATTCATCGAAGGCGACTTGGGACTGACCTTCAACCCCTACACCACCCAGATCGAGCCGCACGACTACATCGCCGAGTTGTTCGACGCTGTCGCGCGCTTCAACACCATCCTCATCGACTTCGACCGCGACGTCTGGGGTTACATCTCTCTCGGCTACTTCAAGCAGAAGACCATTGCCGGCGAGATTGGCTCTTCGACCATGCCGCACAAGGTCAACCCGATCGACTTCGAAAACTCCGAAGGCAATCTGGGTATCGCCAATGCGCTGCTCCAGCACCTGGCCAGCAAGCTGCCCATCTCCCGCTGGCAGCGTGACCTGACCGACTCCACCGTACTGCGTAACCTCGGTGTCGGTTTCGCTCACAGCGTCATTGCATACGAAGCAACCCTCAAGGGAATCAGTAAGTTGGAGCTTAATGCTCAACGTATTGCTGAAGATCTGGACGCCTGCTGGGAAGTCCTCGCCGAGCCGATCCAGACTGTGATGCGCCGCTACGCGATCGAGAACCCGTACGAAAAACTCAAGGAACTGACTCGCGGCAAAGGCATTAGCCCCGAAGCGCTGCAGACTTTCATCGACGGCCTGGATATTCCGGCCGAGGCCAAGACCGAACTGCGCAAAATGACTCCCGCCAGCTACATCGGTAACGCCGTAGCCCAGGCCAAGCGCATCTGATCGGTTTAGAACCAGTGCACGCCCGGCTGTGCCGGGCGTTTTTATTTCAAAGGCTTAGACATGAATCCTGATATTCCTCTTCAACTTTTGGGCGGACTTACCGCGCGTGAATTCCTGCGCGATTACTGGCAACAGAAGCCGCTCCTGATCCGTCAGGCGATTCCCGGATTCGAAAGCCCCATTTCCCCTGACGAGCTCGCCGGCCTTTCCCTGGAAGAGGAAGTGGAGTCGCGCCTGGTACTTGAACATGGCGAGCGCCCGTGGGAACTGCGCCGCGGCCCATTCGCCGAAGACACTTATCAGAAACTGCCCGAGCGCGACTGGACCCTGCTGGTCCAAGCCGTCGACCAATTTGTTCCGGAAGTCGCGGAATTGCTGGAACACTTCCGCTTCCTGCCAAGCTGGCGCATCGATGATGTGATGATCAGCTATGCCGCGCCGGGCGGCGGAGTGGGCCCGCACTTCGACAACTACGATGTGTTCCTGCTGCAAGGCCATGGCCGCCGCAACTGGAAGATCGGCCAGATGTGCGATGCCGAGAGCGCCCTACTGCCCCACGCAGACCTGCGCATCCTCGCCGACTTCCAGCAGAGCGAGGAATGGGTTCTGGAACCGGGCGACATGCTTTACCTGCCACCGCGCCTCGCGCATTTCGGCATTGCCGAAGACGACTGCATGACTTACTCCGTGGGCTTCCGCGCTCCCAGCGCCGCCGAAGTGCTGACCCACTTCACTGACTTCCTCGCCCAGTTCATGCCGGACGAAGAGCGCTACAGCGATGCAGGCGCGGCCCCCACGAGCGATCCGCACGAGATCCAGCGCGATGCACTTGATCGCCTCAAATCCCTGCTCAACGAGCACATGAGCGACGAGCGTCTGCTGCTCACCTGGTTCGGCCAGTTCATGACCGAGCCGCGCTACCCGGAACTCGTGGCCGGCGCTGAAGTGGAGGAAGAGGATTTCCTCAGCGCGATCGAAGATGGCGCGGTGCTGATCCGCAACCCCAGTGCGCGCCTGGCCTGGTCCGAAGTCGACGTTGGCCTGGTGCTTTTCGCCAGCGGCCAGAGCCGTCTCCTGCCGGGCAGCCTGCGCGAATTGCTGAAGCTGATTTGCGCCGCTGAAGCATTGCACCTGGAAAATCTCGGCCAATGGCTGGCCGATGACGAGGGGCGTAAGCTTCTTCTCGAACTGGTCAAGCAAGGAAGTCTGGAGTTTGCCGATGAGTGAGATACACGTCCGCGTTGCCGACTGGCAAAAGGACAATGCCGACTTGCGCCGCATCCGTGAGGCCGTATTCATCGCCGAGCAGTCCGTCGCACCGGAACTTGAGTGGGACACCGAAGATGCGGACGCAGTGCACTTTCTCGCCTTCGAGCGGGACTATGCTATCGGCACCGCCCGCCTGCTTCCCGATGGCCACATCGGCCGTGTTTCGGTGCTCAAGGATTGGCGCGGGCTGAAGGTTGGCGACCGCCTGCTGCAGGCGGCCATCGCCGAAGCCGAACGACGTGGCCTGAAGCGCCAGATGCTTTCCGCCCAGGTCCACGCCACCGCGTTCTATGAGCGCCACGGTTTCAAGATCGTCAGCAGCGAGTTCCTCGAAGCAGGCATCCCCCACGTGGACATGGTGCGCGAAAGCCAATAGAGGCCAAGATGAACGAAGACGCCCCGGAAAGCACTGAGAACGAAGTCGAACTGCCGGCCATTGAGTTCCAGTCGCCGGGGCGCTTCAGCGTTCACAACCCTTCTCCGCTGCAGGCTGAAGCGCCCGAATGGGAACCCGCCCCTTTCAGTCTCGGCACCCACGATCGCCTCGAACGCTTCAGCAATCCAGACGAGGCCCGCGCACACGCCCTAGCACTGATGCAACAGGCACGCCGCCGGCTCTGCCTATACAGCCCGGACCTCGAGCCCTGGCTTTACCACAACAGTGCCATCCAGCAGGCCTGCACCCGCCTGCTGGTCAGCGATCCGAAATGCCAGGTGCGCATTCTCGTGCGCGACTTGAGCCGCGCGGTGAAAGAGGGCCATCGCCTGCTCAGTCTCAGCCGGCGCATTTCCAGCAATTTCCAGATTCGCCGGATCAACCCCGACCACCCTTCAGAGGACCTGGCGTACCTGATAGCAGATGATCGCGGACTCCTCGTACGCCCTGAGCCCGAGCAGTATGCCGGCTACACCCTCTACAACGACCCCGGAAGGACCCGGCTGCAGCAGACCCGCTTCGACCAGGCCTGGGACCTGAGCATTACCGATCCCGATTTGCGGAGCTTCCTGATATGACGTCACGCGCGTTGCTTGCTGCCCTCTTGCTGCTCATGTGCCTGCCCCTGCAGGCAGCGACGGAACTCATCCAGTTGCGCTATCGCACGGCGGACGAGCTCCTTCCGATGGTGCAGTCGGTATTGGGCAACGAAGGCCGCGTCAGCGCTTATGGCAACCAACTCATAGTCAACGCTGAGCCGGCCAAGATCAGCGAACTGCGCAACCTCCTCGATCAACTCGACACCCGCCCCCGTCGCCTGCTGATCAGTGTCGACACCAGCGACAGCAACTTCCAGAGCGATCAGGGCTATGCGGTCAATGGTTCTGCCAGTGTTGGCGGCGTCGACGTGCAGGCTGGTCGTGGCGAAGTCCATGGGCGTGACCAGGTGCGCATCATTCGCCGCAGTACCGACAGCCGTGGCGGTGGCGTGCAACAAGTGCAGACCACCGAGGGCTACCCAGCGCTGATCCAGGTCGGCCAGAGCGTCCCCATCACCACCACCAGCAGCGGACCTTACGGTGAGGTCTACAGCAACACGGAATACCGCAACGTGACCCGCGGCTTTTACGTCACCGCCACCCTCACTGGTGAGCTGGTGCACGTCAGCATCAGCAGCAATCGCGACCGTCTGAACAACAGTCAGCCAGGTGCGATCGACGTGCAAAGCACAGACACCAAGGTCAGCGGTCGCCTCGGCGAGTGGATCACCATCGGCGCCGTGAACGAAGACAGCCAGTCTGACCAAAGCGGCTTCCTGCGCCGCCGCACCACCCAGGGCCGCGAAGACATGACCCTGCGACTCAAGGTCGACGCGGTCGACTGATCGCGCACTTTCAGACCGACCAGTCTCCACCTAAAGTATTATGTAGTAGTCGAAAAAAAACACTACAAAACGTTTGACGAACGACTGTTTGAAAGAGCATGATGGCCTCGCTCCCGCTAGCCAGGGGCCCTGAACAGGGCCTCCGGGTCGCGCTCCCAGCCAACCAGCCGAGCCGATCCGTGTTGTAACAGCCCATAAGGCAGTGCGACGAGGTTGCGACTGGAACGAGGTTGTCCTGAGGGACGGGGAAGCACCCGCAACAATCGCAAGATCGAAGGCAGTGCCCGGCAAATCGCCCAACGGTTACCACGAACCGGCAAGTGATGGACGAGCGCAAAACCACCCATCGATTTCGCGAGCGTCTGCAGTCAGTCACCCCTCCTCCAGCTACATCACTCTCCAGTCGGTCCTTCGACGCGCTGCGGTGAGCAACCCGCAATAACCTTCAGAACGCAGGTTTTTGAGTGGGAAAGTCGGTGCTCAACCACATACACACTTTGAAGGATTGACCATGTCCGCTTATCAAAACGACATCAAGGCCATTGCCGCTCTGAAAGAAGCGAACGGTAACAGCTGGAGCGCTATCAACCCCGAGTCGGTTGCCCGTATGCGCGCCCAGAACCGCTTCAAGACCGGTCTGGATATCGCCAAGTACACCGCGGCCATCATGCGCAAGGACATGGCCGAGTACGACGCCGACGCCTCCGTCTACACCCAGTCCCTGGGCTGCTGGCACGGCTTCATCGGTCAGCAGAAGCTGATCTCCATCAAGAAGCACCTGAAAACCACCAACAAGCGCTACCTCTACCTGTCCGGCTGGATGGTTGCCGCGCTGCGTTCCGATTTCGGCCCGCTGCCCGACCAGTCCATGCACGAGAAGACTGCCGTCTCCGGCCTGATCGAAGAGCTCTACACCTTCCTGCGCCAGGCTGACGCCCGTGAGCTGGACCTGCTCTTCACCGCCCTGGACGCTGCCCGCGCCGCTGGCGACAAGGTCAAACAGGACGAGATCCAGGCTCAGATCGACGGCTACGAAACTCACGTAGTGCCGATCATCGCCGACATCGACGCTGGTTTCGGTAACCCGGAAGCCACCTACCTGCTGGCCAAGAAAATGATCGAAGCCGGTGCCTGCTGCATCCAGATCGAGAACCAGGTTTCCGACGAGAAGCAGTGCGGCCACCAGGACGGCAAAGTGACCGTTCCGCACGAAGACTTCCTCGCCAAGATCAACGCTGTTCGCTACGCCTTCCTCGAGCTGGGCGTTGACGACGGTGTGATCGTAGCCCGTACCGACTCGCTGGGTGCCGGCCTGACCAAGCAGATCGCCGTGACCAAGCAACCGGGCGACCTGGGCGACCAGTACAACTCCTTCCTGGACTGCGACGAAATCAACGCATCCGACCTGCAGAACGGCGACGTGGTCATCAACCGCGGCGGCAAGCTGCTGCGTCCGAAGCGCCTGCCGAGCAACCTGTTCCAGTTCCGCAAAGGCACCGGCGAAGACCGCTGTGTCCTGGACTGCATCACCTCGCTGCAGAACGGCGCCGACCTGCTGTGGATCGAAACCGAGAAGCCCCACGTTGGCCAGATCAAAGGCATGGTTGACCGCATCCGCCAGGTCATCCCGAACGCCAAGCTGGTTTACAACAACAGCCCGTCCTTCAACTGGACCCTGAACTTCCGTCAGCAAGTGTTCGATGCATTCGTTGCTGAAGGCAAAGATGTTTCCGCCTACGACCGCGCCAAGCTGATGAGCGTCGAATACGACGAAACCGAGCTGGCCCAGGTTGCAGACGAGAAGATCCGTACCTTCCAGCGTGATGGTTCGGCCCACGCCGGCATCTTCCACCACCTGATCACCCTGCCGACCTACCACACTGCGGCCCTGTCCACCGACAACCTGGCCAAAGGCTACTTCGCCGACCAGGGCATGCTGGCCTACGTGAAGGGTGTTCAGCGTCAGGAACTGCGTCAGGGTATCGCCTGCGTCAAGCACCAGAACATGGCTGGCTCCGACATCGGCGACAACCACAAAGAGTACTTCGCCGGCGAAGCAGCTCTGAAAGCGAGCGGTAAAGACAACACCATGAACCAGTTCCACTAAGAGGAACTGCCACCGGTCGACCACGCATCGACCGGACATGGCAAGTCAGAAACCCCGGTGCATGCACCGGGGTTTTTCTTTGGCGCAACGAAACGATATGAACTTCAGCCGGACGGGCCAGCCCAAAATTAGGCTGAAGACTTAGAAGTTGCCTCCCTGGCGCACCCACTTAGAATTGGTCAAAACAATCCCTTGGAGACCTGGCCGTGCCGAGAGTCCTGCTCCTGATTCTGCTACTGATCTCCCCCGCTCTACGCGCAGGCGACCTGGAGACACTGATCTCCCAGCCATCGCTGGACGAAATCCTCGACGAATTGAAAAGCAGCCAGCACCCACACTTCGCCGTAGTCGACTACGGCCGCTCCTCCACGCTGCCTCGCTTCTACCTCTTCGACAGCCATAGCCACGCACTGCTCGGGAGTTTCCGCGTCGCCCACGGCAAGGGCTCGGACCCGGACCATGACGGCAAGGCCGACCACTTCTCCAACGACTCCGGTAGCCGCGCTACCTCCCTCGGCCTGTTCCGCACAGCCCAGGTGTTCGACAGCGAAGAACCGGGCCACGGACGCTCGATGCGCCTGGCGGGCCTTTCGCCAAGTAACAGCAACGCTGAAGAACGCGCCATTGTCATCCACGCCAACGCTTACATGGAGGAAGACTTCATTCGCCAACACGGCGTGCCGGGGCGGAGCTATGGTTGCCTGGTGCTGTCCAGCGCCGATCGCGACCGGGTAATCAAGCAACTTGAAGGCGGCGCGCTGATCTTCGCAATCCGGCAAGACGACCAAGCCCTGGTACGCAACTGAAAACGTGCGCCAAATCCCGCGCAACAGTATCTCCATCCCGCTGTAACCGTTCCGTCGCTTTCGACAATTAGCGTCAGGTCTCCGTCGATTTGCCTGTTTGGAGACTCGCCTTGAACGATTACAACGACAACGCCGTGCTCTTTGGTAACGGCGATGAGCCGCCCAGCAACACCACCAACAATCCCCACATCAACGATCTGATCGGGAGCCTCAATCGTCGCCAGGTACTGATCGGTGGCGCCACCATGAGCGCCCTGGCCTTCCTCGGCGCAGCCGTTCCAGGCGATGCGACGGCCGCCGAGCCCCAAACCAGCGATTTTCCTTTCAAGCCGCGCTCTCGCCTGCCATTCGAGGCCATCCCCACCGGCCGCGCCGATACCATCAGCGTGCCGCCGGGCTACAAAGCCACTGCGTTCATTCCATGGGGAACCCCAATCACCGGCCGCTATCCGGCCTTTGCCGAGGATGCCAGCAACAGCGCCCAGGACCAGGCCGAACAGGTCGGCATGCACCATGACGGCATGCACTTTTTCCCAATAGACGCCCGCCGCGGGCCAGGCATGCGCTCCGACCACGGCCTGCTGGTGCTCAATCACGAGTACATAGACGCCCCGCTGCTGCATCCCAACGGCCCGACCGTCGTCGACGGCAAGCGCACCATCGCCGACGAAGTACGCAAGGAGATCAATGCCCACGGAGTTTCGGTAGTGGAAATCCGTCGCAATGTACGTGGCGAATGGGAAGTGGTGCCGAGCCGTCGAAACCGCCGCATAACTGCCGCGACACCGATGCAAATCAGCGGCCCGGCACGCGGCCACAATCTACTGAAAACCCGCTACAGCCCCCAAGGCACCGCCACTCGGGGCACCCAGAACAACTGCTCCAACGGCTTTACGCCCTGGGGCACCTATCTGACCTGCGAAGAGAACTGGGCCGGCTACTTTGCCACTCGCGACACCGACCTGCCGCGCGAGCTAAAACGCTACGGCCTGCGCAGCAGCAGCCGCTTTGGCTGGGAAACCCTCGCGGGTGACGAGTTCGAGCGCTTCGATGCCACTCGCAAGACAGCCGACGCAAAAGACGACTATCGCAACGAGCCGAACCATTTCGGCTGGATAGTCGAGATCGATCCCTTCGACCCCGACTCCACCCCGGTCAAGCACACCGCACTGGGCCGTTTCGCCCATGAAGGCCTTATCTTCGCCCCGGTGAAGCCCGGACGCCCGGTAGTCTGCTATTCCGGCGACGACTCGCAGAACGAGTACATCTACAAGTACGTCAGCCGCGACAAATACCGCCCTGGCCAGGCCAACGGCCGCCTGCTCGACGATGGCACGCTCTATGTCGCCCGCTTCAATGCCGACGGCAGCGGCGACTGGCTGCCACTCGATATCAATGATCGCAACTTCCTCAAGGCGTGCCTGGCAGCGGGTGTCACCTTTGCCGACCAGGGCGAGGTGCTGATCAATACCCGTCAGGCCGCTGACGCTGTCGGCGCCACCCGCATGGACCGTCCTGAATGGGGTGCAGTCAACCCGGACAATGGCGAGGTCTATTTCACCCTCACCAACAACACGGCCCGTACCACGGCCGATGCCGCCAACCCGCGTCCGGCCAACGCCTTTGGTCACATCATCCGCTGGCGCGAAAACAGCCGCGACCACGCCGGGAGCCGTTTCGACTGGAACATCTTCCTACTCGCTGGCCCCGAGACAGACAGTCGCGGACCCAATGGCAAGCCGCTGGGCGCGCAGAACATCCTTGCCAGCCCGGACGGACTCTGGTTCGACGACGAGGGGCGGCTCTGGATCCAGACCGATATGAGTGGCAGCCAACTCAGCGCCGGCCCCTTCGGCAACAACCAAATGCTGGTGGCCGACCCTCGCAGCGGTGAGCTCAAGCGTTTCCTGGTTGGCCCCCTGGGTGCCGAGGTGACCGGCATAAGCGCAACGCCCGACTTCCGCACACTGTTCGTCAACATCCAGCACCCCGGCGAAGGGTCAACCGCCACCAACCTGCTCAGCACCTGGCCAGACGGCCCGGGCAAGCGGCCACGCTCCTCCACCGTGATCATTACCCGCGAAGACGGACGTCGACTGCTCTGAATCCCCTCAAGGATTTCGGCCGGCTCACCAGGGCCGGCCTCTTTTTCCTCTTTCGCAATTCGGCCTGAACAAAAATAAATGGAATTGTCGCAATTATGAAAACGGCTCGAAGAGCAACTTAGGAATGTTCTGCGCATATTTTCCGCGGTAATTTCCAAGTTCTACCGAGCAACTCACGTGTAGTGACTAATTAACCACCAATCAAATGCTAATGACTATCATTTGCTACTTTTCAGGGTCCTCACTGCGACATAAGGCCGCAATCCGACCATAGCCTAAGAAAACGCTGGAACACCGATGGTTGCTAGCTTGCAAAGGATCGACAGGTCGAAAATCCGGCTGCGCGGGCAATTTTTTGGCCTGAAAAATTTACTTGCACACCCGGTCGGGCATAAAATTGTCCGAATCGATTGCCGGGGTCTCAATGAGGCCCGGCATTAAACCTTTTAAACGCAAGTGAACGCCGTTCCTTGACTAAGGAGTTCCGGCATGTCGGAAGCTACTGCCATCATCTCCCACAACTGGGGTTTCGCTGTTTTCCTGTTGGGTGTCGTCGGCCTCTGCGCCTTCATGATCGGCGTCTCCAGCCTGCTCGGCAGCAAGGCCATCGGTCGTAGCAAGAACGACCCCTTCGAATCCGGCATGCTTCCCACCGGCACTGCCCGCCTCCGCCTCTCCGCAAAGTTCTATCTGGTCGCGATGCTTTTCGTGATCTTCGACGTCGAAGCCCTCTTTCTCTTCGCTTGGTCCGTTTCCGTCCGTGAAAGCGGTTGGGCCGGGTTTATCGAAGCAACCATTTTCATAGCAATTCTGTTGGCAGGTCTTGTCTACCTTTGGCGCATCGGGGCGCTCGATTGGGCTCCCGAAGGTCGTCGCAAGCGGCAGGCGAAGCTAAAACAATGAGGCTTTGGCAATGCAATACAAACTTACTCGGATCGATCCGGATGCCACTTACGAGCAGTATCCGATCGGCGAACGGGAGACCGTTTCCGACCCGCTGCTAGAAGATCAGGTGCACAAGAACATCTTCCTGGGCAAGCTCGAGGATGTTCTCAACGGAGCAGTCAACTGGGGTCGCAAGAACTCCCTGTGGCCGTATAACTTCGGCCTCTCCTGCTGCTACGTGGAGATGACCACTGCCTTCACCGCGCCGCACGACATCGCGCGATTCGGTGCAGAGGTCATTCGTGCATCACCGCGCCAGGCGGACTTCATGGTCATCGCCGGCACCTGCTTCATCAAGATGGCACCGGTCATCCAGCGCCTCTATGAGCAGATGCTGGAGCCCAAGTGGGTGATCTCCATGGGTTCGTGCGCGAACTCCGGCGGTATGTACGATATTTACTCGGTCGTTCAGGGCGTGGACAAGTTCCTTCCCGTGGACGTCTACATTCCCGGCTGCCCGCCCCGCCCAGAGGCATTCCTGCAAGGCCTGATGCTGCTGCAGGAATCCATCGGCCAGGAGCGCCGCCCACTATCCTGGGTCGTGGGGGACCAAGGCGTGTACCGCGCCGACATGCCCTCCGAGCGAGAAAAGCGCCGCGAACAGCGTATTCAGGTCACCAACCTGCGCAGCCCCGACGAAGTCTGAGCCTGCTCTTCTCCGGAAGACCCCAGGCTCATTCTTTACGTTGACCGATAGCGACCGAGACCATGACTGCAGACACCGTTCTGTCTATTCCGCCTTATAAGGCTGACGACCAAGACGTCGTCGTAGAGCTCAATTCCCGCTTTGGCGCCGAAAGCCTGACCATCCAGTCGACCCGAACCGGAATGCCGGTGATCTGGGTCGCCCGCGACAAGCTGATCGACGTCCTCACGTTTCTGCGCAATCTCCCGCGCCCCTACGTCATGCTGTACGACCTGCATGGCGTCGACGAGCGCCTGCGTACCCAGCGCCGCGGCTTGCCGAATGCCGACTTCACGGTGTTCTACCACCTGATGTCGCTGGAGCGTAATAGTGACGTGATGATCAAAGTCGCCTTGTCCGAGGGCGACCTCAACCTTCCAACCGTCACCGGTATCTGGCCCAACGCCAACTGGTACGAGCGGGAAGTCTGGGACATGTACGGCATCACCTTCGCCGGCCATCCGCACCTGTCGCGGATCATGATGCCCAACACCTGGGAAGGTCACCCGCTGCGCAAGGACTACCCGGCGCGCGCCACCGAATTCGATCCCTTCAGCCTGACCCTGGCCAAGCACCAGCTTGAAGAAGAAGCCGCGCGCTTCCGCCCGGAAGACTGGGGTATGAAGCGCCACGGCGAGAACGAGGACTACATGTTCCTCAACCTCGGCCCGAACCACCCCTCCGCCCACGGTGCCTTCCGCATCATCCTGCAGCTGGATGGCGAAGAAATCGTCGACTGCGTGCCGGAAGTCGGTTACCACCACCGCGGCGCCGAGAAGATGGCCGAGCGCCAGTCCTGGCACAGCTTCATTCCGTACACCGACCGTATCGACTACCTCGGCGGCGTGATGAACAACCTGCCGTACGTGCTTGCGGTCGAGAAGCTCGCCGGCATCAAGGTGCCGCAGCGCGTCGACTTCATCCGCGTGATGATGGCCGAGTTCTTCCGAATCACCAGCCACCTGCTGTTCCTGGGTACCTATATCCAGGACGTCGGCGCCATGACCCCGGTGTTCTTCACCTTCACCGACCGCCAGCGCGCCTACAAGGTCATCGAAGCCGTCACCGGCTTCCGCCTGCACCCGGCCTGGTACCGCATCGGCGGCGTCGCCCACGACCTGCCCCGCGGCTGGGATGGCCTGGTGAAAGAGTTCGTCGAATGGCTGCCCAAGCGCCTCGACGAGTACGAAAAGGCCGCCCTGCAAAACAGCATCCTGCGTGGCCGTACCATCGGCGTCGCGCAGTACAACACCAAGGAAGCCCTGGAGTGGGGCGTCACCGGTGCTGGCCTGCGCTCCACCGGTTGCGACTTCGACCTGCGCAAGGCACGCCCCTACTCCGGCTACGAGAACTTCGAGTTCGAAGTTCCGCTGGCCCATAACGGCGACGCCTACGATCGCTGCATGGTCCGTGTGGAAGAAATGCGCCAGAGCATCCGCATCATCGACCAGTGCCTCAAGAACATGCCGGAAGGCCCGTACAAGGCGGACCACCCGCTGACCACGCCGCCGCCGAAAGAGCGCACGCTGCAGCACATCGAAACCCTGATCACCCACTTCCTGCAGGTTTCCTGGGGCCCGGTCATGCCGGCCAACGAAGCCTTCCAGATGATCGAGGCGACCAAGGGCATCAATAGCTACTACCTGACCAGCGACGGCAGCACCATGAGCTACCGCACCCGGATCCGGACGCCCAGCTTCCCCCACCTGCAGCAGATTCCCTCGGTGATCCGCGGCAGCATGGTGGCAGACCTGATCGCCTACCTGGGCAGTATCGACTTCGTAATGGCTGACGTGGACCGCTGATCATGAGCACCCTTATCCAGACCGACCGTTTCGTACTCAGCGAAACCGAGCGCTCGGCCATCGAGCACGAAATGCATCACTACGAGGACCCGCGTGCGGCGTCCATCGAAGCCCTCAAGATCGTCCAGAAGGAACGTGGCTGGGTGCCGGACGGCGCCGCTGACGCCATTGGTGCGATCCTCGGCATCCCCGCCAGCGACGTCGAAGGCGTGGCGACCTTCTATAGCCAGATCTTCCGTCAGCCGGTCGGCCGCCACGTCATCCGCGTGTGCGACAGCATGACCTGCTACGTTGGCGGCCACGAGTCCGTCGTTGCCGAAATGCAGAAGCAGCTCGGCATCGGCCTCGGCCAGACCACCACCGACAGTCGGTTCACCCTGCTGCCGGTCTGCTGCCTGGGCAACTGCGACAAGGCTCCGGCCGTGATGATCGACGACGACACCTTCGGCGACGTACAACCTGACGGCGTTGCCATGCTGCTGGAGGCCTACCAATGAAGACCCTCACCTCCATTGGCCCGGCCAACCGAATCGCCCGCAGCGAAGAAACCCATCCGTTGACCTGGCGCCTGCGCGAAGACGCGCAGCCGGTGTGGCTCGACGAATACCAGCAGAAGAACGGCTACGCCGCCGCTCGCAAGGCCCTGACCGATATGGCCCAGGCCGACATCGTGCAGCAGGTAAAGGACTCCGGCCTCAAGGGCCGCGGCGGTGCGGGCTTCCCCACCGGTGTGAAGTGGGGCCTGATGCCGGCCGACGAATCCATGAACATCCGCTACCTGCTGTGCAACGCGGACGAAATGGAGCCCAACACCTGGAAGGACCGCATGCTGATGGAACAGCTGCCGCACCTGCTGGTGGAAGGCATGCTGATCAGCGCCCGCGCCCTCAAGGCCTATCGCGGCTACATCTTCCTGCGGGGTGAGTACGTCGACGCAGCGCGCAACCTCAACCGCGCCATCGATGAAGCCAAGGCCGCCGGCCTGCTGGGCAAGAACATCCTGGGCTCGGGCTTCGATTTCGAACTCTTCGTCCACACCGGCGCCGGCCGTTATATCTGTGGTGAAGAGACTGCCCTGATCAACTCCCTGGAAGGCCGCCGCGCCAACCCGCGCTCCAAGCCGCCCTTCCCTGCCGCCGTCGGCGTCTGGGGCAAGCCCACCTGCGTCAACAACGTCGAGACACTGTGCAACGTGCCGGCGATCGTCGCCAACGGCGTGGACTGGTACAAGACCCTCGCCCGCCCGGGCAGCGAAGACATGGGCACCAAGCTCATGGGCTTCTCCGGCAAGGTGAAGAACCCCGGTCTCTGGGAACTGCCCTTCGGCGTTCCTGCTCGCGAGCTGTTCGAAGACTACGCTGGTGGGATGCGTGATGGCTTCAAGCTGAAAGCCTGGCAGCCCGGCGGTGCCGGCACCGGCTTCCTGCTCCCGGAACACCTGGACGCTCCCATGTACGCCGCCGGCATCGCCAAGGTGGGCACTCGTATGGGTACCGGCCTCGCGCTGGCCGTGGACGACAGCATCAACATGGTCTCCCTGCTCCGCAATATGGAGGAGTTCTTCGCGCGCGAGTCGTGCGGCTGGTGCACACCATGCCGAGACGGCCTGCCCTGGAGCGTAAAGGTCCTCCGTGCCCTTGAACGCGGTGAAGGCCAGGCGGGCGACCTGGAGACACTGGAGCAGCTCGTCAGCTTCCTCGGCCCAGGTAAGACCTTCTGCGCCCACGCACCGGGTGCCGTCGAGCCGCTGGGCAGTGCGATGAAATATTTCCGTCCGGAGTTCGAGGCAGGCATCGCCAGCCAGACTCCGGCAGCGCGCCCGATTCCCGTCGGCGCCTGAGGCAAGAGAATAAGCGCAGCGGCGGCCGCAAGAACGGCCCCGCGCGCACGCAGATTCCATTAGCCAAAGCCCGGTCACACGGGCAGATGAAGACTGAACCATGGCCACTATCCACGTAGACGGCAAGACGCTCGAAGTCGATGGTGCAGACAACCTCCTGCAGGCCTGTCTGTCACTCGGACTCGACATCCCCTACTTCTGCTGGCACCCGGCGCTCGGTAGCGTCGGCGCCTGCCGCCAGTGCGCGGTCAAGCAGTACACCGACGAGAACGACAAGCGTGGTCGCCTCGTCATGTCCTGCATGACTCCCGCCACCGATAACAGCTGGATTTCCATCGACGACGAAGAGGCCAAGCAGTTCCGCGCCAGCGTCGTCGAATGGCTGATGACCAACCACCCGCACGACTGCCCGGTGTGCGAGGAAGGTGGTCACTGCCACCTGCAGGACATGACGGTAATGACCGGCCACAACGCCCGTCGCTATCGCTTCACCAAGCGTACCCACCAGAACCAGGAACTCGGTCCGTTCATCGCTCACGAGATGAACCGTTGCATCGCCTGCTATCGCTGCGTGCGTTACTACAAGGATTACGCTGGCGGCACCGACCTCGGCGTCTACGGCGCCCACGACAACGTGTACTTCGGCCGCGTCGAAGACGGCACCCTCGAGAGCGAGTTCTCGGGCAACCTGGTCGAGGTCTGCCCGACTGGCGTGTTCACCGACAAGACCCACTCCGAGCGCTACAACCGCAAGTGGGACATGCAGTTCGCCCCGAGCATCTGCCATGGCTGCTCCAGTGGCTGCAACATCAGCCCCGGCGAGCGTTACGGCGAAATCCGCCGCATCGAGAACCGCTTCAACGGCTCGGTTAACCAGTACTTCCTCTGCGACCGCGGTCGCTTCGGTTACGGGTACGTCAACCGCGACGACCGTCCGCGCCAGCCGCGACTGGGTAACCAGCAACTGGGCCTGGACGCCGCCTTGGACAAGGCCGCCGAGCTGCTGAAAGGCAAGCGCGTGATTGGTATTGGCTCGCCGCGCGCCAGCCTCGAAGGCAACTTCGCCCTGCGTGAGCTGGTCGGTGGAGAGAACTTCTACTCTGGCATCGCCGCAAACGAACTGGCTAACCTGCGCCTGATTCGCGACATCCTGCAGAACGGCCCGCTGCCGGTGCCCACCCTGCGAGACGTCGAGAAGCACGACGCGATCTTCGTCCTCGGCGAAGACTTGACCCAGACAGCAGCCCGCATGGCCCTGGCCCTGCGTCAGGCCGTCAAGGGCAAGGCCACTGAAATCGCCGCCTCGATGAAGATCCAGGATTGGCACATGGCCGCTGTGCAGAACGTCGCCCAGGACGCGCTGAACCCGCTGTTCATTGCCAGCGTTGCCGCCACCCGGCTGGACGACGTCGCCGCTGAAAGTGTCCACGCTGCCCCGGCCGACCTCGCCCGCATCGGTTTCGCTGTTGCCCACGCCATCGACCCGAGCGCACCGGCCGTGGAAGGCCTGGAAAGCGAAGCCGCCGAGCTGGTCAAGCGCATCGCCGACGCCCTGCTCGCTGCCAAACGTCCGCTGATCATCTCCGGCGCCTCCCTTGGCGAGAAAGCCCTGATCGAAGCCGCTGCCAACATCGCCAGCGCACTGAAGAACCGTGAAAAGAACGGTTCCCTCAGCCTGGTGGTACCAGAAGCGAACAGCATGGGCCTGGCTCTCTTCGGTGGTGAATCCGTCGACGCCGCTCTCGAAGCGCTGACCGCCGGCAAGGCCGATGCAGTCGTCATTCTCGAGAATGACCTGTACCGCCGCGCCGACGCCGGCAAGGTCGATGCCGCCCTCGCCGCTGCCAAGGTCGTCATCGTTGCCGACCATCAGCAGACTGCTACCGTCGAACGTGCCCATCTGGTGCTGCCGGCCGCCAGCTTCGCTGAAGGCGACGGCACCCTGGTCAGCCTTGAAGGGCGCGCCCAGCGCTTCTTCCAGGTCTTCGATCCGACCTACTACGACGCCAACATCCTCGTTCGCGAAGGCTGGCGCTGGCTGCATGCTCTGCACAGCACTCTGCAAGGCAAGGCCGTCGACTGGACCCAGCTGGACCAGGTCACCGCAGCTTGCGCCGACAGCAGCCCATTGTTGGCCTCTATCCGCGACGCCGCACCGAGCGCTACGTTCCGCATCAAGGGGATGAAACTCGCCCGCGAGCCGCACCGCTACAGCGGTCGTACTGCCATGCGCGCCAATATCAGCGTGCACGAGCCGCGTCAGCCCCAGGACAAGGACTCCGCCTTCGCCTTCTCCATGGAAGGCTATGCCGGTACCAAGGAAGACCGTCAGCAGATTCCGTTCGCCTGGTCTCCGGGCTGGAACTCCCCGCAAGCCTGGAACAAGTTCCAGGACGAAGTCGGTGGCCACCTGCGCGCTGGCGACCCGGGCGTTCGCCTGATCGAAGCCAAGGGCCAGGCATTGCCCTGGTTCTGCATCAATGCTGCGTTCAACCCGGCTCAGGGCACCTGGCAGGCCGTGCCTCTGCACCACCTGTTCGGCAGCGAGGAGAACAGTTCCCGCGCCGCTCCGGTGCAAGAACGCATCCCGCAGCCCTACGTGGCCATGGCCAAGGACGAAGCCGATCGCCTCGGCGTCAATGACGGCGCCCTTATCGCCCTGACCGTCAATGGCCAGACCCTGCGTCTGCCGCTTGCCGTCAAGGAAGAAATGGGCATCGGCCTGATCGGCCTGCCTGCCGGTCTGCCGGGTATCCCGGCGGTCTTCGCCGGTGCCGTCGTCACTGCCGTACAGGAGTCCGCGCAATGAGTTGGCTGACGCCCGAACTGATCGACATCGTCGTCACCGTCCTCAAAGCCATCGTCATCCTGCTCGGGGTGGTCGTGACCGGTGCGCTGCTCTCCTGGGTGGAACGCCGTCTGTTGGGTCTGTGGCAGGACCGATACGGCCCGAACCGCGTAGGCCCGTTCGGCGCCTTCCAGCTTGGCGCGGACATGATCAAGATGTTCTTCAAGGAAGACTGGACCCCGCCGTTCGCCGACAAGCTGATCTTCACCCTGGCGCCCATCATCGCGATGAGTGCCCTGTTGATCGCGTTTGCCGTGGTGCCGGTCACCCCCACATGGGGCGTGGCCGACCTGAACATCGGCGTGCTGTTCTTCTTCGCCATGGCCGGCATCGCGGTCTACGCGGTGCTCTTCGCCGGCTGGTCGAGCAACAACAAGTTCGCCCTGCTCGGCAGCCTGCGTGCCTCGGCCCAGACCATCTCCTACGAGGTGTTCCTGGCGCTGTCGCTGATGGGCATCGTGGCCCAGGTCGGCTCCTTCAACATGCGCGACATCGTTGAATACCAGGCCCAACACCTGTGGTTCATCATTCCGCAGTTCTTCGGCTTCTGTACCTTCTTCATCGCTGGCGTCGCCGTGACTCACCGTCACCCGTTCGACCAGCCGGAAGCGGAACAGGAACTGGCCGACGGCTACCACATCGAATACGCCGGCATGAAATGGGGCATGTTCTTCGTGGGTGAGTACATCGGCATTGTGCTGATCTCCGCCCTGCTCGTGACCCTGTTCTTCGGCGGCTGGCATGGCCCGTTCGGCATCCTGCCGCAGATCCCCTTCATCTGGTTCGCGCTCAAGACCGCCTTCTTCATCATGCTGTTCATCCTGCTGCGTGCGTCGATCCCGCGCCCGCGCTATGACCAGGTGATGGCCTTCAGCTGGAAGGTGTGCCTGCCGCTGACCCTGATCAACCTGCTGGTGACCGGCGCGCTCGTGCTGGCCGCGGCCCAGTAAGGAGAAACACCATGATCAAAGAAATCATCCACGTCGTGCATGGCACCTTCACCCAGCTTCGCAGCCTGGTGATGATCTTCGGCCATGCCTTCCGCAAGCGTGACACCCTGCAATACCCGGAAGAGCCCGTGTACCTGCCGCCGCGCTACCGCGGCCGCATCGTCCTCACCCGCGACCCCGATGGCGAAGAGCGTTGCGTAGCCTGCAACCTCTGCGCCGTGGCCTGCCCTGTCGGCTGCATTTCCCTGCAGAAGGCTGAGACCGAGGACGGACGCTGGTACCCCGAGTTCTTCCGCATCAACTTCTCCCGCTGCATCTTCTGCGGCCTGTGCGAAGAAGCCTGCCCCACCACCGCGATCCAGCTGACCCCGGATTTCGAGATGGGCGAGTTCAAGCGCCAGGACCTGGTGTACGAGAAGGAAGACCTGCTGATCTCCGGCCCGGGTAAGAACCCGGACTACAACTTCTATCGCGTGGCGGGTATGGCCATTGCCGGCAAGCCGAAAGGCGCCGCGCAGAACGAGGCCGAGCCGATCAACGTGAAGAGCCTGCTGCCCTAAGGAGACACGCGTGGAATTCGCCTTCTATTTCGCCGCTGGTGTGGCCGTTGTCTCCACCCTGCGGGTAATCACAAACACCAACCCGGTGCATGCCCTGCTGTACCTCATCGTCTCGCTGCTGGCGGTGTCGATGTGCTTCTTCGCCCTCGGCGCGCCGTTCGCCGGCGCCCTCGAAATCATCGTTTATGCCGGCGCCATCATGGTGCTGTTCGTCTTCGTGGTGATGATGCTGAACCTCGGACCTGCGATTGCAGAACAGGAGAAGAAGTGGCTCAAGCCCGGCATCTGGACCGGTCCGGCCCTACTCTCCCTCGTCCTGCTGGCCGAACTGCTCTACGTGCTGTTCGGCAATGCCACTGGTGCCACCATCGGTCACACCACCGTGGACGCCAAGGCAGTTGGCATCGCCCTCTTCGGCCCGTACCTGCTGGCCGTGGAGCTGGCTTCCATGCTGCTGCTGGCAGCCCTGGTCGCCGCCTTCCACCTCGGCCGCCACGAAGCTAAGGAATAAGCCATGAACGCAATCCCACTGGAACATGGCCTCGCGGTCGCCGGCATACTCTTCTGCCTGGGCCTCACGGGCCTCATGGTGCGCCGCAACATCCTCTTCGTGCTCATGAGCCTGGAAGTCATGATGAACGCTGCCGCGCTGGCCTTCGTGGTCGCCGGCGCCCGTTGGGCCCAGCCTGACGGCCAGATCATGTTCATTCTGGTGATCAGCCTTGCAGCCGCCGAAGCCAGTATCGGCCTGGCAATCCTGCTGCAGCTGTACCGCCGCTTCCATACCCTCGATATCGACGCTGCCAGCGAGATGCGCGGATGAACCTTCTATTCCTCACTTGCCTGTTCCCGCTGCTCGGCTGGTTCATCCTGGCCTTCTCCCGCGGGCGTTTCTCCGAAAACACATCCGCCGTCATCGGCGTCGGATCCGTGGGCCTCTCGGCCCTGATCGCCGCCTGGATCATCTGGCAGTTCAACGTGGCCCCGCCGGAAGGCGGTGTCTACACCCAGGTGCTCTGGCAGTGGATGAGCGTGGCGGGCTTCGCGCCCAGCTTCACCCTCTACCTGGACGGCCTGTCCCTGACCATGCTCGGCGTGGTCACCGGCGTCGGCTTCCTGATCCACCTGTTCGCTTCCTGGTACATGCGCGGTGAAGAGGGCTACTCCCGCTTCTTCGCCTACACCAACCTGTTCATCGCCAGCATGCTGTTCCTGGTGCTGGGCGATAACCTGCTGTTCCTCTACTTCGGTTGGGAAGGCGTGGGGTTGTGCTCGTACCTGCTGATCGGCTTCTACTTCAAGCACACGCCCAACGGTAACGCGGCACTCAAGGCCTTCATCGTCACCCGCGTGGGTGACGTGTTCATGGCCATCGGGCTGTTCATCCTGTTCTTCCACCTGGGTACCCTGAACATCCAGGAACTGATGAAGCTGGCCCCCGAGAAGTACGTGGCCGGTGACGCCTGGCTCTGGGTCGCGACCCTGATGCTGCTCGGCGGCGCAGTGGGCAAATCCGCCCAGCTGCCGCTTCAGACCTGGCTGGCGGACGCGATGGCGGGCCCGACTCCGGTTTCCGCGTTGATCCACGCGGCTACCATGGTGACCGCGGGCGTCTACCTGATCGCCCGTACCCACGGCCTGTTCCTGCTGACTCCGGAAATCCTCGAACTGGTCGGCATCGTGGGTGGCGTAACCCTGGTCCTGGCTGGCTTCGCCGCCCTGGTGCAGACCGACATCAAGCGAATCCTCGCCTACTCCACCATGAGCCAGATCGGCTACATGTTCCTCGCCCTCGGCGTTGGCGCATGGGATGCGGCGATTTTCCACCTGATGACCCACGCCTTCTTCAAGGCTCTGCTGTTCCTCGCTTCGGGTGCGGTGATCAACGCCTGCCACCACGAGCAGAACATCTTCAAGATGGGTGGCCTGTGGAAGAAACTGCCGCTGGCCTACGCGAGCTTCATCGTAGGTGGTGCGGCCCTGGCGGCCCTGCCGCTGGTCACCGCGGGCTTCTACTCCAAGGACGAGATCCTCTGGGAAGCCTTCGCCAGTGGCCACTCCGGTCTGCTCTACGCCGGTCTGGCGGGCGCCTTCCTGACCTCGATCTACACCTTCCGCCTGATATTCATCGCCTTCCACGGTGAAGCGAAGACCGAAGCTCACGCTGGTCACGGCGTCGCCCACTGGCTGCCGCTGAGCGTGCTGATCGTGCTCTCTACCTTCATTGGCGCACTGATCACCCCGCCGCTGGCCGGTGTACTGCCGGAAAGCGTCGGCCACGCCGGTGGCGAAGCCAAGCACAGCCTGGAAATCGCCTCGGGTGCCATCGCCCTGGCGGGCATCCTGCTGGCCGCCCTGCTCTTCCTTGGCAAGCGCCGTTTCGTCAGCGCACTCGCCCAGAGTGCGCCGGGCCGCTTCCTTGGTGCCTGGTGGTACGCCGCCTGGGGCTTCGACTGGCTCTACGACCTGCTGTTCGTCAAACCCTACCTGCTGGTCTGCCGCCTGCTCCGTCGCGATCCCATCGACGGCACCATCGGCCTGGTTCCACGCGTGGTAAGGGGCGGCAACTTTGCCCTCAGCCGTAGCCAGACCGGCCAGCTGCGCTGGTACGCCGTATCCATCGTCGGCGGAGCCGTGCTCGTGCTCGGCGCCGTGCTGCTGACCTGAATCTTCTTAAGGAATTGAGCCCGTCATGATTCTGCCCTGGCTAATCCTGATTCCCTTCATCGGCGGCCTGCTCTGCTGGCAGGGTGAGCGCTTCAGCGCCACCCTGCCACGCTGGATCGCCTTGCTGACCATGTCCCTGCTGTTCGTCCTCGGCCTTTGGCTGTGGGCGACCGGCGACTTCACTCTGGCCCCTGCTCCCGGCACCGATCCGGCGTGGGCGGAGGAGTTCAAGGTGCAGTGGATCGAGCGTTTCGGCGTCACCATCCACCTGGCCCTGGACGGCATCTCTATCCTGATGATCGTCCTCACCGGCCTGCTCGGTGTGCTGTCCGTGCTCTGCTCCTGGCGTGAAATCCAGAACCGCGTCGGCTTCTTCCACCTCAACCTGATGTGGATCCTCGGCGGCGTGGTCGGCGTGTTCCTCGCCATCGACCTGTTCCTGTTCTTCTTCTTCTGGGAAATGATGCTGGTGCCGATGTACTTCCTCATCGCGCTCTGGGGTCATAGCGGCAGCAAGGGCAAGACCCGGATCACCGCCGCCACCAAGTTCTTCATCTACACCCAGGCCAGCGGCCTGATCATGCTGGTGGCCATCCTCGGCCTGGTGCTGGTGAACTACAGCAATACCGGCGTGCTGACCTTCAACTACGCCGACCTGCTGAAAGCCCAGCTCGCCCCGGGTACCGAGTACCTGCTGATGCTCGGTTTCTTCATCGCCTTCGCGGTGAAGTTCCCGGTGGTGCCGTTCCACTCCTGGCTGCCCGATGCCCACGCCCAGGCCCCGACCGCTGGCTCCGTGGACCTCGCCGGCATCCTGCTCAAGACTGCCGCCTACGGCATGATCCGCTTCGCCCTGCCGCTGTTCCCCAACGCGTCGGCCGAGTTCGCGCCAATCGCCCAGTGGCTGGGTGTGTTCGCCATTGTCTACGGTGCCCTGCTGTCGTTCGCCCAGACCGACATCAAGCGCCTGGTGGCCTACTCCAGCGTTTCGCACATGGGCTTCGTGTTGATCGCCATTTACTCCAGCAGCCAGATCGCCCTGCAGGGCGCCATCGTGCAGATGATCGCCCACGGCCTCTCCGCTGCCGCGCTCTTTATCCTGTGCGGCCAGCTGTACGAACGCTTGCACACCCGTGACATGCGCGAGATGGGCGGTATCTGGAACCGTATGCCTTACCTGCCGGCCATCAGCCTGTTCTTCGCTGCCGCCGCACTGGGCCTGCCGGGTACCGGCAACTTCGTCGGCGAGTTCCTGATCCTGGTCGGTTCGTTCCAGCAAGTGCCGTGGATTGCCGTACTGGCTTCCACTGGCCTGGTGTTCGGATCGGTCTACTCGCTGATCATGATCCACCGCGCCTACTTCGGTCCGGCGAAGAACGAAAACGCCTACGAAGGCCTGCGCTATCGCGAGCTGACCATGGTCCTGGGCCTCGCCGCCCTGTTGATCCTGCTCGGCGTTTACCCGCAACCGGTACTGGATACCTCCGCTGCGACCATGCATGGCGTGCACCAGTGGCTGGATTCCGCCGTCAATCAACTCGTTGCCCGGTAAGTAGGTTATGGAATTCACGACTCAACACCTGATCGCCCTGCTACCGCTGCTGGTCACCTGCGCCACGATAGTTGTGGTCATGCTGGCCATCGCCTGGAAGCGG
The DNA here is from genome assembly GCF_003626975.1 of Pseudomonas sp. DY-1. NCBI lineage: Bacteria > Pseudomonadati > Pseudomonadota > Gammaproteobacteria > Pseudomonadales > Pseudomonadaceae > Pseudomonas > Pseudomonas sp. DY-1. The sequence continues at coordinate 1,495,145 of NZ_CP032616.1, forward strand.
CACCACTCCTGGACCTTCGGCCTTTCGGTCATCGGTCTGAACCTCGCCCTGCTTTCCATCGTCCCGGCACTCAAGGTCGCTCCCCTGGAAGTGACCCCGCTGATGATGGTCGACAACTTCGGCGCCTATTACATGGCGCTGGTCCTGGCCGGCACCCTCGCCTGCGTCACACTGATCCACGCCTACCTGGGCGGTGAGTCGGGCAAGGGCTATCCGGGCAACCGCGAAGAGATGTACCTGCTGATCCTCCTGTCCGCCGCTGGCGGTCTGGTGCTGGTCACCGCGCAGCACCTCGCTGGCTTGTTCATCGGCCTGGAACTGCTTTCGGTACCGGTATACGGCCTGGTGGCGTACGCCTTCTTCAACAAGCGTTCCCTGGAAGCCGGCATCAAGTACATGGTGCTGTCCGCCGCAGGCTCCGCCTTCCTGCTGTTCGGCATGGCTCTGCTCTACGCCGATGCCGGCAGCCTGAGCTTCAGCCAGCTGACCGCTGCAGGCACCTCCAGCGTGCTGTCCCAGCTCGGCATCGGCATGATGCTCATCGGCCTGGCGTTCAAGCTCTCCCTGGTTCCATTCCACCTCTGGACCCCGGACGTGTACGAAGGCGCCCCGGCGCCGGTGGCGGCGTTCCTGGCCACCGCCAGCAAAGTCGCCGTGTTCGCTGTTCTGCTGCGTCTGTACCAACTGTCCCCGGCCACCGCCGGTGGCTGGCTGAACGACCTGCTGACCGTCATCGCCATCGCCTCCATCCTCTTCGGCAACCTGCTGGCCCTGGTGCAGAACAATATCAAGCGTCTGCTGGGTTACTCCTCGATCGCGCACTTCGGCTACCTGCTGGTGGCGCTGATCGCGAGCAAGGGCCTGGCGGTGGAAGCCATCGGTGTCTACCTGGCCACCTACGTGCTGACCAGCCTGGGCGCCTTCGGTGTGGTCACCCTGATGTCCACCCCGTACAGCGGCCGTGACTGCGACGCCCTGTACGAGTACCGCGGCCTGTTCTGGCGCCGTCCGTACCTGACCGCAGTGCTCACCGTGATGATGCTGTCCCTGGCCGGCATCCCGCTCACTGCCGGCTTCATCGGCAAGTTCTTCGTGATCGCCGCCGGTGTCGAGTCCGGCCTGTGGTGGCTGCTGGGCGCCATGGTCCTGGGTAGCGCCATCGGCGTGTTCTACTACCTGCGCGTCATGGTCACCCTGTTCCTGGTCGAGCCGAACCTGCGTCGCCACGACGCCGACCTGCACTGGGCCCAACGTGCCGGCGGCATCATGCTGCTGTTCGTCGCCCTGCTGGCGTTCTTCCTCGGCGTCTACCCGCAGCCGCTGCTGGACCTGGTCCAGCACTCAGGTCTGGTGGCCCTGGCCAACTAAGCGGAACCCGAGAAACGAAAACCCGGCCATGTGCCGGGTTTTTCGTTCCTGGCGGAAAGCACACCCGCCTATGGCAGCATCACTTTCTTGCCCGCCTCGGTGAACAGGTCCCAACTCGCAACGAACAATGCCGCGATCAGCGGGCCGATGACGAAGCCGTTGAGGCCGAACAGCGACAGCCCGCCCAAGGTGGAAATCAGCACCAGATAGTCCGGCATGCGCGTGTCCTTGCCCACCAGCATCGGCCGCAGAAAATTGTCCACCAGGCCGATCACGAGGATGCCGAACAGCGCCAGACCCACACCTTCCCAGAGCGCTCCATTAAGCACGAAGAACAGCGCCACGGGCCCCCAGATCAGGCCGGCACCCACCAGTGGCAGCAGGGACAGAAATGCCATCATGACGCCCCAGAACACCGGGCTCTGGATATCCATGAACCAGAACACCAGGCTGCCCAGCGCCCCCTGGACAATGGCGACCACTATGTTGCCTTTGACCGTGGCGCGTACCACGCGGGTGAATTTGATCTGCAATCGACGCTTGTGCTGCTCGCCGAGGGGTATGGCCATGCGCACGTTGCGCGCTACTTCGTAGCCATCGCGGAGAAAGAAGTACAACAGGTAGAGCATCACGAAGAAGCCCGCCACCGCCTCGAAGGTGTTCTGGCCGATGGCGAAAGCCTTGGTAGCGAGGAACTGGCTGCCCTGCAGCATCCCGCTGACGATGCGGTCACGCAGACCGTTGAAATTGCCAATGCCCAGGCGATCCAGCTGACGCTGGAGGAATCTCGGCAGCAACTCCCTGAATTGGTTCACGTACGCGCCAATATCCAGCTCTCCGGACTCGAGCCGGTGGTAGAAGTCCGCGCCTTCCTGCACCAACATCAGGCCGATGAGCAAAACCGGCAGCACCGCTACCACCAGGCAGAGGAACAGCGTGATCATCGCCGACAGATTGCCCCGTCCACCCAGACGCAGTGCAAGCTGGCGCTGCAAAGGGCTGAAGATCACCGCCAGCACCACTGCCCAGAAAACCGCTCCGTAGAAAGGCAGCAAAATCCAGCAGAAAGCTAGCGATACCACCACAAGAAGGAGGATCAGGGTACGGCTGTGCATTTGCCGCTGAGAAGCCATGGCAGTGCCGCAGGGTGAAGAGAACCTACAGCGTTAGTCCGCAGCGAGTCGGGAAAAGTGCTAAGTGTTTTTTTGGCGCCTGTCGGGGTCAGCCGCAGGGTCGCGGGTCAGAATGCCGACGTGCTTTGCCCCTATAAGGGGCATCTCGAAGCAGACGGGAAAATCGTAGCCCGGACTCACCGCCGCACGAGTAGGAGCGAGCTTGCTCGCGAAATAGCGCGCTCGGACTCTTCGCGAGCAAGCTCGCTCCTACCAAGGGATCTGCCGATCAGATACGGAACTGGCGAACCAGTCCGCCGAGGCTATCGCCCAGTTGCGACAGGCTACGAGCGGTCTCGGCGCCGTGGCGGGTTTCTTCCGCCACGCTGTCCACCGCAACAGCGATCTGGTGGACGCTGCGATTGATCTCTTCAGCTACCGCAGTCTGCTCTTCAGCCGCACTGGCGATTTGCGCGTTCATCGCATTGATAGTCCCGATCAGCCCGGCAATGGCATCCAGCGACGCACCGGCCTGGTTCGCTTGGCTGCTGGTGGTATCTCCCGCATCGCTGGAACGACGCATGGCCGTCACGGCGTCCTGGGTACCCTGTTGCAGACGGTCGATCATGCCCTGGATTTCCTGCGTGCTCTGCTGGGTGCGACTAGCCAGCGCACGCACCTCGTCCGCGACCACGGCAAATCCCCGCCCCGCCTCACCGGCACGGGCCGCTTCGATGGCAGCATTGAGCGCCAGCAAGTTGGTCTGCTCGGCGATGGAGCGAATCACGCCAAGCACGCTGACGATGGACTGGACATCCTGTTGCAGGCTGTCCAGAGACACGCCGCTGCTGCGGATATCGCCCACCAGAGCATGAATTCGAGTAATGCTGCCATCTACCACCTGCTTGGCGGCCTGGCCCTCCTGGTCGGTCTGCTGCGCGGCCTCGGCGGCCCCCTGGGCACTCCTGGCCACTTCATGGGCGGCGGCAGACATCTCGTTGATTGCCGTCGCCACCTGATCGGTTTCCTGGCGCTGGCGCTCCATGGCCTGCTCGGAACGCTGGGCCTGGGCTGCCACCTCGCCCACCAGGCTGGTGAGCTGGCCAGTCATGTCGACGATCTGACGCACCAGACCGTGAATCTTCTCGACGAAACGGTTGAAGGAGCCCGCCAGCTCACCCAGTTCGTCCTGGCTGTCCACTGCCAGACGGCGGGTCAGGTCGCCTTCGCCAGCAGCGATGTCATCCAGGTTGGCCTTGATGCGCTGCAACGGACGCACCAGGGCGTTGGCCAGGCCCAGGCCGACGAGGCCGAAGATCACCAGCAGCACTGCGGCGATTACTGCCACGCTGGTCACGATAGTGCTTACGCGCTCGTCGATTTCTCCTTCCACCTCGGCCACCTGCGCAGCCACGCCATCGAGGTTAACTGCGGTGCCCAGCGCAATGTCCCACTTGGGCAGGTAATAGCTGTAACCCAGCTTGGGAACCAGGACGCTCTCGTTCCCCGGCAATGACGAGCTGTACTCGACATAGTTGGAACCGTCCTTGGCCACTGCCACCAGACGGTCGTTCACCGCAACGCCGTTTGGGTCCTTGCGACCGGTGAAGCTCTTGCCTACGTCCACCGGGCTATCGCCGCGGAACAGGCGAACCACCTGCGAGTCGTAACCGAAGAAGTAGCCGTCCTTGCCGTACTTGATTTTCGACAGGATGGCGATTGCCTGGTCGCGGCTGGCGGTGTCGCCGGGCGCGGATGCGTCATAGAGCGCCTGCACCGATCCCAAGGCTATCTGCATGTAGTTCCTGAGCTCCAGGCGACTCTCCGCAATCAGGCGCTCGCGGGTGTTCTTGACCTCGTTTTCGGCCAGGCTGTGGATCACCTTGGTCACGGCGCCAGACAGCACGAGCGCGAAGAGGATCACCGGCACCAGGGCCAGCAGCAACAGTTTGGTCTTCAGAGTCAAACGCATCGAGCAATCCTCGGAAAGCAGGGCCAGAACGCACAGCGGGGTTGTCGATATATCGGCAACCCCGCTCGTACCTTAAGCGACCGCTGAGTCGAAATAACTAAACGAACACCAGCTGTGGCGCGCCCTACAGCACCATCGCCGCAACCCAGCCGAAGGCCAGCAACGGCAGGTTGTAGTGCAGGAAGGTCGGCACCACGGTGTCCCAGATATGGTTGTGCTGGCCATCCACATTCAGGCCGGCGGTAGGGCCCAGGGTCGAGTCGGAAGCCGGAGAACCGGCATCACCCAAGGCACCAGCAGTGCCGACAATGCTGACAATGGCCAGCGGGCTGAAACCCAATTGCACGCACAGCGGCACAAAGATGGCCGCGATGATGGGCACCGTGGAGAAGGATGAACCAATGCCCATGGTCACAAGCAGACCCACCAGCAGCATCAGCAGCGCACCGAGCGCCTTGCTGTGGCCGATCCAGCCTGCGGAGGCGTCCACGAGTGTCGCGACGTGACCGGTTTCACGCATCACCTCGGCAAAGCCCGAGGCGGCAATCATGATGAAGCCGATCATCGCCATCATCTTCATGCCTTCGGTGAACAGATCGTCCGTCTCTTTCCAGCGCACCACGCCGGACACCGAGAAAATCACGAAGCCCAGCAGCGCACCGATGATCATCGAATCCAGCAACAGCTGCACCACGAAGGCACTCACGATCGCCACGCCCGCCACACCCAGGCTCAATGGGTTGTATGCAACGCTGACCTGTTCGGCCTGGGCAATGCGTTCCAGGTCATAGATGCGCTTGCCGCGATAGCTGATGAACACCGCAATGAGAAGACCGGCGACCATGCCCAGTGCCGGTATCAACATAGCCTCGGTGACATTCACACCGGTAACGTCCACGCCACTTTTCACCACATTCGCCAGCAGAATCTCGTTCAGGAAGATGTTCCCGAACCCCACTGGCAAGAACATGTAAGGCGTGATCAGGCCGAAGGTGATCACACAGGCGATCAGGCGGCGGTCGATGGCCAGGCGCGTCAATACATATAGAAGTGGCGGTACCAGCAGCGGAATGAACGCGATATGGATTGGCAGGATGTTCTGCGAGGAGATCGCCACGCACAGCAGCAACGCCACCAGGCCCCATTTCAGTGCACCGCCCTCGTTGGCCTCCTGCTTGCCCACCAGCGCCAGGGCTTTGTCGGCCAACGCGTGGGCCAGGCCGGAACGAGCGATGGCCACGGCGAATGCGCCCAGCAACGCGTAGGACAGCGCCACGGTGGCACCGCCACCTAGACCTTTGTTGAAAGCCGCCAGGGCGCCGTCGACGCCCAGACCACCGACCATGCCGCCCGCCAGTGCACCAATGATCAGGGCCACCACCACATGTACCCGGCACAGGCTGAGGACCAGCATGATCCCCACCGCCGCCACTACCGCATTCATCGCCACTCCTCGGTTCTTCGAGCCTTGCCAGCCAAGGACTCTGCCGCAAAAAAAAGCGCGCACTCTGCCGAAAGCGGCCCCTCCTGTCAAAAGCGTTCGGAATATTGGTCGGAGTGTGCATAATTCTTGCCTGCAAATTGCGCCCTCGTGCATTCCGCACGGCTATTCGTCGTCTTTGCGTCAAGAAATCGCCAGCCGCGCCGACAACGAATGAAGTTCCGACGAGACAGAAGGAAGCCCCAATGCCGTTCAATCGCCTGTCCATCCAGTGGAAGATCACCCTGCTGGCCGGACTCTGCCTGCTGGCCATCGTGACCCTGCTGGTCGGTTCGTCCCTGTACCAGTCCAAGCGCAGCGCCAGCCTGGTGAAAGCCGACAGCAGCCAGATGCTCGACCAGAGCGCCCGACAGAGCCTGCAAGCTCGTTCGGAACTCCAGGCCATCCGCATCCAGCGCTACTTCATGGACAACTATCAGTACGGCAAAGGCTTCTCGCGTCAGGTCCTGTTCCTCAAGGAACAGGCTGAAAAACGCTTCCTCGACGCCTTTGACCTGCGCGAAGACCTGACCCGCCAGGTGCGCACCAGCCTGGAGGCGAATCCGGAGATCCTGGGGCTGTACCTGGTCTTCGAACCCAACGCCCTGGACGGCAAGGACGAACTCTTCGTCGACCAGGCCGAGCTCGGTAGCAACGACAAGGGTCGCTTCTCCCTGTACTGGTCCCAACCGACTCCCGGCAAGCTCGAATCCGAGTCGATGACCGAGGAACTGCTCGCCGACAGCAGCACCGGCCCCAGCGGCGCGCCCTATAACGCCTGGTACACCTGCCCGATGAAAACCGGCCAGGCCTGTGTGCTGGACCCCTACTTCGATAACGTGGGCGACCGCCAGGTACTGATGACCAGCATTGCCTTCCCGCTTCAACTGAACGGCAAGACCGTTGGCGTCATGGGCCTGGACATCAGCCTGGAGAGCCTGCAGCAACTGAGCATGGCCGGTAATCGCGAGCTCTATGACGGCAACGGCCACGTCAGCATCATCAGCCCAGCTGGCCTACTCGCCGGCCACAGCCGCGATGCCAGTCTGCTCAGCGCCAAACTGGACAAGGCCTTCGGTGACAAGGCAGCGGAACTTGCCAGCAATCTGCAGGCCGGCAAATCCGCGGAAATGGAGCACGACGGCATGCTGCGCGTGATGCAGCCGTTCAAGCCGATCCCCACCGCCGCGCCCTGGAGCGTATTGCTGGAAGTTCCCGAGAAGGTCCTGCTGGCACCGGCCCTGAAACTGGATGCCAAACTCGACCAGCAGAACGACACCGCCAACCTCACCGGCCTGCTGATCGGCCTCGTCGCCGGCGTCGCCGGCCTGCTGCTGGTATGGCTCACCGCCCGTGGCGTGACCCGGCCGATCCTCGGCGTGGCCAGTATGCTGAAGGACATCGCCAGTGGCGAAGGCGACCTGACCCGCCGCCTGGACTACGCCCGCCAGGACGAACTGGGTGAACTGGCCGGCTGGTTCAACCGCTTCCTCGACAAGCTGCAGCCGATCATTGCCGACGTGAAACGCTCGGTGCAGGACGCCCGCAGCACCGCCGACCAGTCCGCCGCCATCGCCAGCCAGACCAGCGCCGGCATGCAGCAGCAGTACCGCGAAGTGGACCAGGTGGCCACCGCCTCCAACGAGATGAGCGCCACCGCCCAGGACGTCGCCCGCAGCGCCGCCCAGGCCGCCGAAGCCGCGCGGGGGCCGACCACGCCACCCAGGAAGGCCTCGGCGTGATCGGCAAGACCACCAGCGCCATCGAGCAACTGGCCAGCGAAATGAGTGCGGCCATGGAAGAGGTGCAGGCGCTGGCCAACAGCAGCGAGCAGATCGGCTCGGTGCTGGAAGTGATCCGCGCCATCGCCGAGCAGACCAACCTGCTGGCGCTCAACGCGGCCATCGAGGCGGCGCGTGCCGGCGAGGCCGGCCGCGGTTTCGCGGTGGTGGCCGATGAAGTGCGCAACCTGGCCAAGCGCACCCAGGACTCGGTGGAGGAAATCCGCCAGGTGATCGAGGGCCTGCAGAACGGCACGCGCGAGGTGGTCGGTTCGATGCACAGCAGCCACCGCCAGGCCCAGGGCAGTGTCGAGCAGGTGGAACAGGCGGTGACTGCGCTGCAACGCATCGGCGAAGCGGTGACGGTGATCACCGACATGAACCTGCAGATCGCCAGCGCCGCCGAGGAACAGAGCGCGGTGGCCGAGGAGATCAACCGCAACGTGGCGGCGATCCGCGACGTCACCGAATCGCTCTCCGGCCAGGCCGAGGAGTCCGCCCAGGTCAGCCAGGCGCTGAACCGCCTGGCCAACCACCAACAGGGGCTGATGGCGCAGTTCCGCGCCTGACCTCCCTCACCCCCACCCCTCTCCCAGAAGGCGAGGGGTGACGCGCGCCGGCGACTTCATACTCGCCAGCAACGCTCCGCTCTTCTGTCGGGGCGATTTCAATCGCCAAGCAGGCCGCAGGTCTGCCCTGCGAACACCCAGCGACACCTGGCTTCCCTCACCCCCAGCCCTTCACCCTGAGGGCGAGGGAGCTGTCCGTGCGCACCGATATGTATGTGCTCGGATCCTGTAGGAGCGAATTCATTCGCGAAAGCAGGACGCACTCCTCCCTTTCCGAATCCTGTCACCATCGGCACATCAAACTGGCGTCAGATCGCTTGCCGCCGATCGGCACCCCGGCTAGCCTGCCTGCGGTCTAAACAAGGAACCCCCAGATGCTGAACATCGTCCTGATCGCCGGCTCCAGCCGTGCAAACAGCCAATCGGGCAAGGTCGCCCGCTTCGTCCGCCAGCGCCTGATCGACCTCGACAAGGTGAGCCCCACATCCTGCAACATCATCGACCTCGGCGAAGGTCCGCTGCCGCTGTGGCCGGCCGAGAACACCGGTCCCTGGAGCGAATACCAGCAGCAACTGCGCGACGCTGACGCGGTGGTAGTGATCGCCCCCGAGTGGAATGGCATGGCCTGCCCGGCCATCAAGAACTTCTTCATCTACGCCAGCAAGGCCGAACTGGCGCACAAGCCGGGCCTGCTGGTGGGCGTCTCCTCCGGGATCGGTGGTGGCTACCCCATCAGCGAGCTGCGCGCTTCCAGCTACAAGAACTGCCGTCTCTGCTACCTGCCGGAGCACCTGATCGTTCGTGGCGTGGAAAAAGTGCTGAACGACGTCGAGCCGGTGAGCGAAGACGACCAGCGCATCCGTGCCCGCATGGACTACGACCTGGACATCCTCGCGCGCTACGCGGTAGCCCTGAAGCCAGTGCGCGAAGCCATCGACATGAGCATTCCGGCCTTCGCCAACGGCATGTGATCACGCCGCCCTGGGTCGTGCGGCCCTTGTGGGAGTGAATTCATTTGCGAAGGGTGGCAAAGCCACCCCCCACCCGCTCGAGCATCGCGAAACCTACAACAACTGATGCTTGTGCAGCAGCCTGTAGAAGGTCGGCCGCGACACCCCCAGCACCTTGGCCGCGTGGCTGAGGTTGCTGCTGTAGTGAGCCAACGCATCACACAGCGCCTGGTACTCCGCCCGGCGTTTGTAGTCCTCCAGCGTCCCTAGCAGCGCGCCATCCATCGGGGCGCTCTGCAGTCCCAGGTCGGCCGCTTCGATAGGCCCGCTTTCCGCCAGTGCATAGCCGCGCCGGACTCGGCTGGCAAGCTCGCGCACATTACCAGGCCAGCGGTGGCGAACCATGGCAGCGAGCGCCTCTTCGCTGAAATGACTGGGTCGACGCCCCGCCTCCAGGCTGTAGAGATCGGCGAAGTAGCCTGCCAGTAGCGCAATGTCTCCCTGGCGCTTGCGCAGCGGGGTGATCATCAGGCGATTCTGATCCAACCACTGACGCAACCCCGGATGGAAATGCCCCTGCTCTACCAGTTCGCCCAGCTCCTCTCGCGCCGACGCCAGGACACGGATATCCAGGGGCATCACTTCTCCATCGGCGTGACGCAGGGTCCTGGAGCGCAGGCAAGTCAGCAAACGCTCCTGCTGGCCAGTGGGCAGCTCATGGATCGCATCGAGGAATAGCGTGCCGCCATTGGCCGACGCCACCTTGCCCTGATGGCCGAATAACAGGCTCGCGGTTTCCGGCTCAGGCAGTACGCCGCAGTTGAAACTGACAAAGGGGCCGGCCACCCGTCGCGACATGCGATGTAGGGTGCGGGCTACCAGCTCCTTGCCGCTACCGCTTTCACCGAGGATAAGCACTGGTTTCTCGCTCGGTCCCAGACGCGCCAGCTGCTTGCGCAAATCGCGTAGCGGACGGCTCTGGCCCAGCAGTTCGTGCTGGTCGCCTCGACGATTGCCGATGCCCCGCAGGCGGGCGATGCCGAACGCACGGCCCAGCAGACCCTGCAGACGCGGCAAGTCCACGGGAAGCGCCAGGGCATCGAAGAACCACTCACCTATGAACTCATCCAGACCGGGCACGGGTTCGCCCAACGGGTCGACCAGGGCAATCCATTCCGTGCCACTGCGACTGATCAGGTTCTTGACCCCTTCCGGGCGTGTCAGGTGGTCGCTGCGCAAGCGCAACAACCCGATGTCGTAGGTAGCTGCCAGGGCCTGGTCGAGGTTCTGACTGGACACCGACCAACCGGCTTCTTCCAGACGCGGCAACATTCGCCGGCAGTGATCGCATGGGTCGACCAGCAGTAGACGTCTCGGTGCAGAGGAGATCGCTTCCAAGATAAACCTTCCTTGACGCCAAAAAATTGCTTTATCAATAAAAACAACAGCTTGTGGACGCTACTTGTAACGCTAGCAAGAACTTTGACGCTCTATGGAACGTTTCTCTATAAGCGCAATTTCGCTGCGCGCTTAAGGTGGGATAGGCCCCTCTTAAGCGTCTCGACAGCGTGTCAATCAAGGCCAATACTCGGGCGATTCCTTCCCTGCCTTGCAGGACCCTGCCATGAACCTGCTTCTGCGTGAGGCCAGGCTCGACGACTTGTCGGCACTGGTGGAGCTCGAGAGTCGCTGCTTTGAGGTACCCCGCCTCAGCCGGCAGCAGTTCCGCTGGATGATCCTGGAAGCCAATGCCAGCCTGGTGGTGTCCGAGGGCGATGGCCATGCCCTCCTCGGCTATGCCCTTGCTCTCTTCCGTCGGGGTAGCAGCCTTGCCCGCCTGCACTCCATCGCCACCGACCCGCGTGCCCGTGGCAACGGCATCGGCCAGCGTCTGCTGGTCGCCGCGGAAGCCAGTGCCCGCGAACACGACTGCGCCTACCTGCGGCTGGAGGTATGTCCGGACGACCGCCAGGCAGTGAGCCTGTTCGAGCGCAACGGCTACAGCAACCTTGGGCTGCTCACTGACTTCTTCCCCGACCATCGCGAAGCACTGCGCATGGAGAAGCGTGTAGTCCAGCACCCGCAGGCGCTGCATCGGCCAGTCCCGTATTACGGCCAGACCACCGAGTTCACCTGCGGCCCGGCCTGTCTGTTGATGGCCATGGGCGCACTGGACGGGGGCGTGCCCGGCAACCATCAGGACGAACTGCGCCTGTGGCGCGAGGCCAGCAGCGTGCATATGCAAGGCGGCCACGGCGGCTGCAGCCCGCACGGCCTCGCGTTGGCCGCCTGGCGTCGGGGCTTCCGGGTCAGGCTGGAGCTGAGCGACCGGGGCCCGCTGTTTCTCGAAGAGGAGCGCAACGCCGGCAAGCGCGAGGTTATTCGCCAGGCCCATGAAGACTTCTGTAGCGCCCTGCAGGACACCGACATCGAGCAGCATCTGGGCGACGAGCTGGATCTGAAGCCGCTACTGGAGGCAGGGGGCCAGCCTTTGGTGCTGGTGGATGGTCATCGCCGCAGCCGCAGCCGGGCGCCACACTGGATCCTGGTTACCGATTGCGACCGCAATTTCATCTACCTGCACGACCCCAACGCTGAGCGCAGCCTGCAACGACACCCCCAGGACTGCCAGCATGTACCGGTGCCTCACCGCGAGTTCGAACGCATCAGCCGCTTCGGTCAGGGCAAGCGCCGCGCGGCGGTCGTGCTTTATCCACGCGGGACTTAGCACTATTGCGTAGTAGCACCTTGCCAATACCCCTACCGATTGGCATAAGGTAGGTAATTTCGTCAAGTTACAGGGAAGTATCTGATGCGCGTCCTACGCCGTGTCCTATGGTTGGTGCTTGTTCTCCTGCTCGCCGGCCTGGCGGTCATCCTCTACTACATCGCCAACCCCAACCTTCCGGCCTACCAGGTGCCCAGCCAGCTGCACTACCAGGCACAGTGGAGCGACCAGGAGCGCCAGACCTACTACTACACCCCTCAGGGCACTACGGTTAAAGGTCTGCGCTACGAGTGGTTCACAGCTTTGGAACTGCCCTTCTCCCAGGACAAGTTCGCCCGCCCTGAGTACCTGGCGCGTTTCGGTTTCCTGGTCGACCCACAACAGAAAGCCACGCCACTGAACCCCGGCAACCTGCCGGTGGGCATGGCACGCCACGAGGACGAGAAAACCGGCGCGCAGTATCTGGATATCAGTTGTGCCGCCTGCCATACCGGCGAGTTGCGCTACAAGGGTCAGGCCGTGCGTATCGACGGTGGCGCTGCACTGCACTCCCTGGCGTCCACCGTGCCGACCCTGCGCGGCGGCAGCTTCGGCCAGGCGCTTGGCATGAGCATGGCGTTCACCTACTACAACCCGCTGAAGTTCAGCCGCTTCGCCGAACAGGTACTGGGCGAGCGCTACCCGGAGGGCAAGAAGGAGCTGCGCAGCGAGTTCAAGCAAGTCCTTGACCGCCTGCTCGGCACCGCGTGGAACGATACCCATCGGGGGCTCTACCCCACCGAGGAAGGTTTCGGCCGCACTGATGCCTTCGGCCGTATCGCCAACAGCGTCTATGGCGACGCCATCAGCCCCGACAACTACCGCATTGCCGATGCCCCGGTGAGCTACCCGCACCTCTGGGACATCTGGAAGTTCGACTGGGTGCAGTGGAACGGCTCTGCCATGCAACCCATGGCCCGCAACATAGGCGAAGCGCTAGGCGTGGGTGCCAGCCTGCACCTTTTCCAGGCGGACGGTGGCCAGGTGCCGGAAGCCGACCGCTACGCCTCCAGCGTGCGCGTGCGTGATCTCCATACCCTCGAGGAAACCCTGAAGAAACTCGCCCCGCCCACCTGGCCGGAGGCCATCTTCGGCAAGGTAGACCTGGCCCGTGCGAGCCAGGGCCGCGCCCTCTTCGTCGAGAACTGCGCTTACTGCCATGCCCCCAACGTGGTGCCGCTCGAGCAACGCATGGCGCCCGGCCGCGACCCGGAATGGCACATGCGTATCGTGCCCGTCGACATTGTTGGCACCGACTCCACCACGGCCGACAACATCGCCGATCACCGCTTCGACATCAGCAAGCTGGGCTGGACCCGCGAACAACTGGCCAAGCTCGACGTGAAACTATTCGGCGCAAGTCTGGAGCAGGTGGACTTCAGCAAGGTTTCCAGCGCCAAGGGCCTGGCCTATATCACCTCCTTCGTAGAGGAGCAGGCCTACAAGCAGGCCGGCATCTCCGGCGAAGAGCGCGCGAACATGGACGGCTTCGGCCTGCCCATCGGCGTGCAGGAGAAGCGCGGCTACAAGGCTCGCCCCCTGGATGGCATCTGGGCGACACCACCATTCCTGCACAACGGCTCGGTTCCGACCCTGTTCCAATTGCTCTCTCCCATCACCGAGCGGGCCAGTCAGTTCCATGTCGGCAGCTTCGAGTACGACCCGAAGTTCGTCGGATTCCAGACCACGGCCTTCCCCGGAAGCTTCCTGCTGGATACCTCGATCAAGGGCAACGGCAACCACGGCCACGAGTTCCGTGATGGTTGCCGCAAGGACGGCGTGATCGGCCGCGCCCTGTCCCCGGACGAACGACTGGCGCTGATCGAGTACCTCAAGGTGCTGGGTGACCCGACGCAGGAAAGCCAGCTCACCCCCGTCCAGGCCAAGCCGTGGAATCCCGGCCCGGACTGCCAGGGCTGAGCCCTCGCCCCTACCACGCAGAACAAGGACCCAAGCTCCCATGCTCAAGCGTTTCTGGCTCTGGCTCGGCCGACTACTCGGCAAGCTCACTCTCTTCGTGCTGGTGGTCGGCCTGGTCGGCTGGCTGGCTGGCGAGGCCTATTACGGCTGGAAATTCTCCGGTCCGGTGCCAAGCGAGGAGGTCATCCCTGCCGATGAGGCGGCACAGACCCGCGCCATCATCGACGACGCCGTCCGCATCGTCGAACAGCACCGCGACAACACCCGCGTACTGCGCGACGCCCACGCCAAGGCCCATGGTTGCGTGAAGGCGCAGGTCAGCGTCGTGCCCGACCTCGATCAAGGCCTGCGCGCCGGCGTCTTCGCCGAACCGGGCAAGACCTGGGAAGCCTGGATTCGCCTGTCCAATGGCAACGCCTTCCCGCAGTTCGACAGCGCGCGGGACGCTCGCGGCATGGCCATCAAACTGCTCGACGTGCCCGGCGAGAAACTGATGAAGAGCCCGACGCACACCAACGAGCAGGACTTCGTGATGTTCAACCATCCGGTGTTCTTCGTTCGTGACGTGGCCGAGTACCGGCAGAACTTCAACGCCCAGGCCAACGGCGAGAAGGTCGGCGCCTTCTTCCCCAGCTGGGACCCGCGCACCTGGGAGATCCGCCACCTGGTCATCGCCCTTAAGACCCTGGCCCCGGCACCGGACAGCCCGGTCAGCGCGACCTACAGCTCCATCTCGCCGTACAAGCTGGGCGAGGCGAACATCAAGTACCGCGTCATTCCCGCCCCGCAAAGCTGCCCGCCGTATGAGCTGCCCGAACAGAACACCGCGCTCCCCAACTTCCTGCGCAACGCCCTGTACCAGCAACTGTCCCTTGACCGTGTGCCGGCCTGCTTCGCATTCCAGGTGCAGAAGCAGAATGCCCAGCACTACATGCCGATCGAAGACACCAGCGTCGAGTGGGACGAGTCCGTCTCTCCCTTCGTGACCGTCGCCACCATCAAGGTTCCGGCCCAGGATTTCGACAGCCGCGAACAGAACCTTGCCTGTGACAACCTTTCCTTCAACCCCTGGCACGGCCTGCCGGAGCATCGCCCCATCGGCGGCATCAACCGCCTGCGCAAGGCGGTGTACGAAGCCGTGAGCGCGTATCGCCATGAGCGCAATGGAGCGTCCGACGCGACCAGCCGTTGAGGACATACCTGTGGGAACGAATTCATGCGCGAATAAATTCGCTCCCACACTCAAAGACTGCACGCTCCGCCATCCCCACCCATCAGCCCAGCCAGGCCGCGTCTCGCGGCGGTGCTAGCCTTTTCTCTTACCTGCCGGGCGCCCACAGCCCGCCCGGTGCATTGCCTACGGGCCACCCCATCAATCGCGGAACCAGCCCGAGGCCAGCCCGGCTGCCCGCTCCGTCTTCGCCAAGAAGCCCGCTCCGGACAGCGAACATCTACCGGTCACGGAGTCCAGGCCATGGCCCAATATCGCGATGCCCTGCCACAACTGGAGGGTGAACTATTCCTGACCGATGGTGGCATCGAGACCACCCTGGTCTTCCACGAGGGGCTTGCCCTCCCCGACTTCGCAGCCTTCGTGCTGCTCAACTACCCGGATGGCCAGGAAGCCCTGCGCAAGTACTTCCGCACCTATTGCGCCATCGCCAGCCACTACGGCACCGGCCTGATCCTGGAAAGTCCGACCTGGCGCGCCAATCCCGACTGGGCCAGTCACCTCGGCTTCACCCCCCAGGGACTGGCCGAGGCTAACCGCCAGGCCATCGCCCTCCTGGACGAGCTACGTAGAGAAGTGGAAAGTGGTCGCACTCCCGTGGTTGTCAGCGGCTGTGTCGGTCCCCGGGGAGATGGGTATATCGCCGATGAGACCATGGATGAGTACGAGGCCCAGCAGTACCACAGCGAGCAGATCGGCGTGTTTGCCGAAACCTCCGCCGACATGATCACCGCCATGACCATGAACTATGTGGAGGAAGCGCTGGGTATCGCCCTTGCTGCACGCGCGGCACAGATGCCCGTGGCTATCGCCTTCACGGTGGAAACCGATGGCAGGCTGCCCACCGGCCAGGACCTGAAAGAAGCCCTCGAACAGGTCGACAGGGCCACGGCCTCCTACCCGGCCTACTACATGATCAACTGCGCCCACCCTGACCATTTCGAGGATGTGCTCGTTCCTGGAAGCCGCTGGGTGCAACGCATACGCGGACTGCGCGCCAATGCCTCGCGCAAGAGCCATGCCGAGTTGAACGAGGCCATCGCGCTTGACAGCGGCGACCCCGAGGAGCTTGGCGCACAATATGCCTGGCTGCGCCAGCGCCTGCCGCACATCAATGTCATGGGTGGTTGCTGCGGCACCGACCACCGCCATATCGAGCAGATGGCCAAGGCGTGCAAGCCGCTGTTCCGTGCAGCGTTGTAGGGTGGCGCGATCCTTGTGGGGGCGATTTCAATCGCTATGGGCCGCTCAGCGATCCTGGACATTGGCGGGCAGGACTTGGTCCTGCTCAGCAGCTGAAGTCACCCTCACAAGGCAGCCATCTCCTTTGCACGCATTCCCTTGCACCTGGCTTTCCCGTCGAAAATACCCGACTAAAGACGTCAACTATGCTTTAGGTGAACACGCACGGCGTGAGGTCACCATGATCCGCTGGCTACTAAGCAGGCTCCTGTGCCTGGCCCTGATCGCTCCCGGCACGCTGCTGGCCGCGGGAAGCATCAGCGTGCTCTCCATCGACGGCCCCATTGGGCCTGCCACCGCCGACTACCTGACCCGGGGAATCGAACGCGCCGAGGAAGACAAGGCGCAACTGGTGGTCATCCAGATCGACACCCCTGGCGGCCTCGACACCTCCATGCGCAGCATCATCAAGGCGATACTCGCCAGCCCCGTACCGGTGGCCAGCTTCGTCGCCCCCAGTGGCGCACGGGCCGCCAGTGCCGGCACCTACATCCTCTACGCCAGCCACATCGCGGCCATGGCACCAGGTACCAACCTGGGCGCAGCTACACCGGTGCAGATCGGCGGCATGCCCGGCCAACCTGAAGGCGACAAGCCTGCCGGCGGCAAGGACGAGAAGCCAAAAGACGACAAGACCGCGCCAGCGGGTAACGAGGAAACCCTGGCTCGCAAACAGGTCAATGATGCAGCGGCCTATATCCGCGGACTGGCGCAACTTCGCGGGCGCAACGCCGAGTGGGCCGAGCGCGCAGTGCGCGAGTCCGTCAGTCTCTCCGCCACCGATGCCCAGCGCCTGAAAGTAGTGGACCTGCTAGCCCGGGATGTACCGGACCTGCTCGCCAAACTGGACGGCAAGAACCTGGAAGTCGCCGGACAGAAAATCTCACTGGCCACCAATGGTGCGCGGCTGGTGCAGCACGAGCCGGACTGGCGCGCGCAGATCCTCGCGGTCATCACCAATCCCAGCGTGGCGCTGATCCTGATGATGATCGGCGTCTACGGCCTGATCTTCGAGTTCTCCAATCCCGGTAGTGGCGTTGGCGGCGTGATCGGCGGCATCTGCCTGATCCTCGCGCTCTATGCGCTGCAGCTGCTGCCGGTGAACTTCGCCGGCATCGCGCTGATCCTCCTGGGCATCCTGTTCATGGCGGCAGAAGCCTTCATGCCCAGCTTCGGCATTATCGGATTCGGCGGCATCGCCGCCTTCGTCGTCGGCGCAGTAATCCTGATCGACACCGAAGTTCCGGGCTACGGCATCCCGCTTTCGCTGATCATCACCGTGGCCCTGTCGAGCGCACTGGTGATCTTCGCCATCCTCGCCATGGCCGTTCGTTCCCGGCGGCGCGCACTGGTCAGCGGCGATGCCGGACTGGTGGGCAGCCAGACCACCCTGCTCGATCTCGGGGTGGACGACCCGCACATTGGCTGGGTCCAGTTGCAGGGCGAGCGCTGGCAGGTGCGCAGCGATGCCCCCTTGAGGAGCGGCCAGCGCGTGCGCGTGCTGGCACGCAATGGACTGCTGCTGGACGTGACGGCGGATGAGCGTCCGCCCAGAGGAGACTGAAACATGGCCTTTCCGCTGAGCTTTGCCACCCTCCTGTTCCTATTGATCGTCCTGGCGGTATCGGCCATCCGTGTCCTGCGCGAGTACGAGCGCGGCGTAGTGTTCCAACTCGGGCGATTCTGGAAGATCAAGGGTCCGGGGCTGGTTCTGATCATCCCGGCCATCCAGCAAATGGTTCGAGTCGACCTGCGAACCGTGGTCATGGACGTTCCGCCCCAGGACGTGATCTCCCGCGACAACGTCTCGGTGAAAGTCAACGCGGTGGTGTACTTCCGCGTGCTTGACCCGGAGCGCGCCATCATCCAGGTGGAGAACTTCCTCATGGCCACCAGCCAGCTCTCCCAGACCACACTGCGCGCGGTGCTCGGCAAGCATGAGCTGGACGAGATGCTGGCCGAACGCGAACGCCTGAACGTCGACATCCAGCAGGCGCTGGATGCTCAGACCGATGCCTGGGGGATCAAAGTCTCCAATGTCGAGATCAAGCACGTCGACCTCAATGAAACCATGGTTCGAGCCATCGCCCGCCAGGCCGAGGCCGAGCGTGAGCGGCGGGCCAAGGTGATCCATGCCGAAGGTGAGCTGCAAGCCTCCGAGAAGCTGATGCAGGCCGCCGAGATGCTTAGCCGCCAGGCCGGCGCCATGCAGTTGCGCTACATGCAGACGCTGAACGCCATCGCTGGCGACAAGACCAACACTATCGTCTTCCCGTTGCCAGTGGATTTGCTCGGTGGCATGAGCGATGACGGGAAGCAAAAGAACAGCAAGGATTGAGATATCGGCCCACACCCTGTTTTCCTCGCACTTTTCAGGGAGATTCCCTGAAAAGGCTCCCGTATTCGGCGGGGCCGCTATGCCGGGGTTTCTACACTTGTTCCAAGGACAACAAGAACCCTGGAGGTCGCCATGCGTATCGGAGTGCCGAAGGAGATCAAGAACCACGAGTATCGGGTCGGCCTGACCCCGCAATCTGTGGCCGAATTGACCCGCCTGGGGCATGAAGTCTGGGTAGAGACCAAGGCTGGAGCCGCCATTGGCTTCTCCGACGAGGACTACCAGGCCGCGGGTGCCAAGGTGGCCAGCAGCGCCGGCGAGGTCTTCGAGCAGGGCCAACTGATCGTCAAGGTCAAGGAGCCGCTCACCCAGGAGCGCGCCCGCCTGCGCCCCGAGCAGACCCTATTCACCTACCTGCACCTGGCACCGGACCGTCCCCAGACCGACGAACTGATCGCCTCCGGTGCCACCTGCATCGCCTACGAGACCGTCACCGACAGTCACGGCCGACTGCCGTTGCTCGCGCCCATGTCGGAAGTGGCCGGGCGCATGTCCATCCAGGCCGGCGCCAGCTGTCTGGAAAAAGCCAAAGGCGGCAGGGGCGTGCTGCTCGGCGGCGTACCCGGTGTAGCGCCGGCCAAGGTGGTGGTGCTGGGTGGCGGAGTCGTCGGCACCCATGCGCTGGCCATGGCGGTTGGTCTCGGGGCCAACGTCACCGTACTGGACAAGAGCGTTGATGCCCTGCGCCGGCTGGATTCCCTCTACGGCAATCGCATCACAACCCTCTATTCGACCCACAGTGCCTTGCGCGAACAGGTGTTGGCGGCGGACCTGGTGATTGGCGGGGTGCTCATTCCCGGCGCCGCGGCACCCAAACTGGTCACGGCCGAAATGGTGGCACGCATGCAGGATGGCGCGGTGATGGTGGACGTCGCCATCGACCAGGGCGGCTGCGCGGAAACCTCGCGGGCCACCACCCACGCCGAGCCCACCTACGTAGTGGATGGCGTCGTGCACTATTGCGTTGCCAACATGCCCGGCGCCGTGGCACGTACCTCCACCCTCGCCCTGAACAACGCCACCCTGCCCTTCGTCATCGCCCTGGCGCAGAAGGGAACACGCAAGGCCCTGGAAGACGACCTGCACCTGCGCCATGGCCTCAACGTTGCCAAGGGGCGACTCACCAATGGCAGCGTCGCCGCCGCGCATCATCTGGACTACGTGCATCTGGAGGAGATGCTCAAGCAGCTCTGACCCTTTTCGCGACTGAAGTCGCTCCCACAGGTGGTCCCTTGTGGGAGCGACTTCAGTCGCGATGCTCGCCACGTCCCGACTCAAAGCTGTACATCCGAGCGTGGAAAACCTCCAGGCCACCTTGCGCGCCTGCGCCGACCTCGACCAGCAGGCCGCGCGCCTGCAACAGCTGGCGGGTAGCTTCCGCATCTGACAGCAGTAGGAGCGAGCTCGCTCGCGAAAGATCGTGCTCGGACGCTTCGCGAGCAAGCTCGCCCCTACAAGTGAGGTGCCAGATTCCGCGCTCAGGGCGACCGCTGTGGCACTATCTCGCTCTCCCACAGCGCCCAAGGATCGCCCCGCGTGGATTCCTCCGTCTTCCTCATGGTCATTACTGCCGCCGCGCTGCATGCCGGCTGGAATGCACTGCTGAAGATCGGTCTCGACCGCTTCCTCACCGCCTCCCTGATCCAGATCGCCGCCGGCCTGGTCGCGCTTCTCGCACTGCCCTTCGTGGCTGTGCCCAGGCTGGAAGCCTGGCCCTGGATCGTGCTCTCCGCGATTTTCCACATTGGCTACAACGTCTACCTGGCCCGCGCCTACCAGCACGGCGACCTCGGGCAGGTTTACCCGCTGGCGCGCGGCAGCTCGCCGCTGATGGTGGCGGCGCTGTCGGTGTTGCTGCTGGGTGACCGAATCAGCCTGGGTGAGCTGACGGGGCTACTGGTGCTGGTGGGTGGGATCTTGTTGATGGCAGTGCGCGGCGGTCGCGGCAAGGAGCCCCTCCATGCATCGCTGGTCGGCAGCGCCCTGATGACAGCGCTGTTCATCGCCGGCTACACGCTGTCCGATGCCACCGGGGCACGGAGCAATGGCGATGCGCTCTCCTACTCGATGTGGTTGTTCTCGGTGAACGCCCTGGTGATGGTCGTGGTAATCGCTATCACCAGAGGGTCTCGAACTTTCCTGCAACTGGGGCCCCACTGGCGTGGCGGCCTGGCGGGAGGGGCGATGTCGCTGGCGGCCTACAGCATTGCCATCTGGGCCATGACCCGGGCGCCGGTGGCGCTGGTCTCCGCATTGAGGGAAACCAGCGTGCTGTTCGCGCTGCTGATCGGTGCATTACTGCTCAAGGAGCCGGCGCCACCGATCCGCCTGCTGGCCTGCGGGGTGATAGCAGCAGGCGTGGCGATACTCCGACTGCTTTAGCCGCAGCTGAACTGTTTGACGACGTCAGTCGCGTCCACGTCGATGTTCAGGCGACGGGAGTTGTAGTCCATGGTGATCGGCTGGTTGGGACGCAGCACGCGAGCGGTTTCGGCACCGGACTGACGCTTGGCCTGCTCGACCAGTGCGACATTGGCGGTCTTGCCCACCAGGGCGGAGACCGCCGAGCTGTCGCAAGTGCCAGAGAGCGAAGGCGCAGCAGCGCTGGTGCTTTCTTCGGCTGCAGGCGCGTCGGGGGTTTCTGGTTTGTCGGTCGAGCTGCAACCGGCCAGGAGCAGGCCGGCAAAGGCAAGACTGAGAGAAATCGACTTGAAGTGCATACAACGGTCCTCTTTTGAACGAATGTCCTGGCGTGCGCCTGCAATGGAACGGCAAATGCGGCGGGGCTCCTGCCCGCCGGCGCACGGCGGGTGCATTCTATCCTCTGCCTTTGACTCCGGTCAGTCATGTGCGGCCTAATGCCCGGCCCCTGAAACGCGCCGAAACACTACATGTCCCATAACCCGAGCATCCGCCCCAGCGTCCTCCACCTGCCCCCGGGCAACTGGAGCACCGTGCTGGACTGCCTTTGCGAGCGCTTTCCTGCTATCGCCCGCGAGACCTGGGTGGAGCGTATGCACAGCGGCAAGGTGACGGATGGCGACGGCAACCGGATTGGGCCGGCGCATCCCTACCAGCTGGCATTACGAGTGCACTACTACCGCGAAGTGAAGGACGAGAAGATCATCCCCTTCGAGGAATCGGTGCTGCACGTCGATGAGCATCTGGTGGTAGCCGACAAGCCGCACTTCCTGCCGGTGATGCCTGCCGGCGAGTACGTCGAGGAAACCCTCCAGGCGCGCCTGACACGGCGCCTGGGCAATCCCCACCTGGTTCCCCTGCACCGCATCGACCGCCATACCGCCGGCCTGGTGCTGTTCTCCGCGAACCCGGCCAGCCGCAACATCTACCACGCGCTATTCCGCGACCGCGAAATCCACAAGCGCTACGAAGCCATCGCCCCGGCCCTGCCAGGATTGGACTTTCCACTCCTGCGGGAAACCCGCCTCGGCAAGGGCGAGCCCTTCTTCCGCATGCAGGAAATGGAAGGCGAGCCGAACACCCGCACGCGCCTGGATGTGCTGGAGAAGAATGGCGACCTCTGGCGCTACGACCTCTCGCCCATCACCGGCAAACAGCACCAGCTGCGGGTGCACCTGGCCGCCCTCGGCGCGCCGATCTGCAATGACGGCTTCTACCCGGAGCTGACCGACAAGGGCGGCTCGGACGACTACCAGCGCCCCCTCAAGTTGCTGGCCCGCAGCCTGGCCTTCGACGACCCCATCAGCGGCGAGTCGCGCCACTTCGAGAGCCAACTACGCCTGGACTGGTGACCACCCCGATCCAACTGCGCTTGACGGCGAATACGCCACGAATAATATTACAACCATAATTCAAGCGAGATATTACCGGGCTGGAAGGCTGCCCGTTGTCCACTAGTCTTCTGCTTTCCCCCTACGAATTCCTGACCGAGGTGAATCCATGAGTGCGTACGACGTGGTGGTGATAGGCGGCGGCCCAGGCGGCTACAACGCGGCGATCAAGGCCGGGCAACTGGGCATGAAGGTGGCCTGCGTCGAGGGTCGGGACACCCTCGGCGGCACTTGCCTGAACGTCGGCTGCATGCCGTCCAAGGCCCTGCTCCACGCATCCGAACTCTATGAAGCGGCCTCCGGCAAGGAGTTCGCCATCCTTGGGATTCAGGTCGAACCCAAGCTGGACCTCGCACAGATGATGAAACAGAAGGCCGAGAGCGTCGCCGCGCTGACCAAGGGCATCGAGTTCCTGTTCCGCAAGAACAAGGTGGAATGGGTCAAGGGCTGGGGCCGCATCGACGGCGCCGGCAAAGTCGTGGTGACCTCGGCCGACGGCCAGCAGCAGACGCTGGAGGCCCGCAACATCGTCGTCGCCACCGGCTCGGTACCAAGTCCCCTGCCCGGCGTGACCATCGACAACGAGCGCATCCTCGATTCAACCGGAGCCCTGTCGCTGCCGGAGGTGCCCAAGCACCTTGTGGTGATCGGCGCTGGCGTCATCGGACTGGAGCTCGGTTCGGTCTGGCGTCGCCTAGGCGCCCAGGTGACCGTGGTCGAGTACCTGGGCCGCATCTGCCCTGGCCTGGACGAGGAAGCCGCGAAAACCCTGCAACGCTCCCTGACCAAACAGGGCATGACCTTCAAGCTCAGCTCCAAGGTCACCAGCGCCAAGTCGGACAAGACCGGCGTCGAGCTATCCATCGAGCCGGCCGCAGGCGGCCTTGCGGAGAATCTCAAAGCGGACTACGTGCTCGTCGCCATCGGCCGCAGGCCCTACACCGAAGGGCTGGGCCTGGAGACCGTGGGTCTGGCAACCGATAACCGCGGTGTGCTCACCAACGAACGCCACCAGACAACGGCTCCCGGTGTCTGGGTGATCGGAGACGTCACCTCCGGCGCAATGCTCGCGCACAAGGCCGAAGACGAAGGCATCGTCTGCATCGAGCGCATCGCCGGACAGGCTGCCGAGGTGAACTACAACCTAATCCCGAGCGTGATCTATACCCGCCCGGAAGTGGCCAGCGTAGGCAAGAGCGAAGAACAGTTGAAGGCTGAAGGCCGTCCCTACCGCGTCGGCAAGTTCCCCTTCACCGCCAACAGCCGGGCCAAGATCAACCATGAGACCGAAGGCTTCGTGAAGGTCCTGGCGGACGAGCGCACGGACGAAGTGCTGGGTGTGCACATGGTTGGTCCGAGCGTCAGCGAAATGATCGGCGAGTACTGCGTGGCCATGGAGTTCTCAGCTTCGGCCGAAGACATCGCCCTCACCTGCCACCCGCACCCGACCCGCTCCGAAGCCCTGCGCCAGGCCGCGATGGATGTGCACGGTGCGGCGATGCAGGCCTGATCCCACGTTCACCCTCGGAGGATGGGCCGAGCCCGCGCGCAGGGTTTTCGCGTCCCATCCTACGGGTCACCGCCTTCGGTGATACCCGCCTCCAGTGCTACTCCCCAAGTCGCAACGCAGTCTCCGCCCGAGGCGGTAGATGCTCGGTGCAGCAGCTCAGGAAAATGTCGAACTCATCCGCCAGGCCCTTATCCAACTAATGAAGCGCTTGCCACAAGGCACCGCTCCCCGACCGGAAGCAGATTGCGCCACATCGCCAGGGGCCGCCACGGCTATTGAGTGGCAGGCCCGGGAGGACACAGATGACGAAGTTTCTGTCTTGCTCATGCGTGTGGGCATTGCTTGCCCTGGTTGGCTGCGGCGCCGGCAGCGGCACGGATTCGGAGTCGGGGACCGCTGATAGCGAACCCGCTACGGCGGATACAGGGGTGAACGATCCCGCGACCATCGAAGCCGGCAAGCAGATCTTCCGCTTCGACACCTTCGGCAACGAGACGCACTGGACCCAGACGTTGCGACTCCACGAGATCGTCGACAGTGAGATCCAGCCAGTGGAAGCCTTGGCACTGGGGCTGAAGGTAGACCTCGACAAGCTGGATTTCACCAAGTTCGTGCTGAAAAACCCATTGTTCGCCAGCGGCACGCGCGAATTATTGCGGCAGGACGCCGTAGTCGGATTAAAGGCAACCTTCGACGAGAAAGGCCGCATCGCGACCCTTGGGGTGACCTGCGCGTTATGCCATTCCACCGTCGATAATGCCTTGCTCCCTGGCATCGGCCACCGGCTCGACGGCTGGCCTAACCGCGACCTCGATGTGGGCGCCATCATTGCAATGTCGGCAGCGCTGACCGCGGAGCAGAAAGCCGTCTACAAGTCGTGGGGCAAAGGCAAATACGATCCGCGCTACAACCTGGACGGCCGAAACGGGCCCGTGGTCATCCCCCCTGCCTATGGTCTGGCGGGCCTCAACCGGGTGACCTTCACCGGCGATGGCGACAACATTGCCTATTGGAACCGCTACGTCGGTGTCACTCAGATGGGCGGGCATGGCACGTTCACCGAACCACGCACGGGGGTCAGCGTCACCAATGGCAGCGACGATCTGATCAGCAGCAAGCTGCCGGCCCTGCAGGCGTACCAGTTGTCTCTGGAAGCGCCACGACCACCCGCACGCATCGATGCCGAGGCAGCGCAACACGGCAAGGTCCTGTTCGACGGCGCTGCCCGCTGCGCTACCTGCCACAGCGGGCCCAAGTTCACTGACGCCAATACCCGACTGCATGCCCTTGCTGAAGTGGTCAGCGAGCCCGAACCCGAAGGTGCTCCCAGCTATGCCTCGCGTGGCGCGACCAAGCAGTATCGGACCTCACCGCTACGAGGCGTCTGGCAACATCCGCCGTATTTTCACAACGGCACCGCTCCAACCCTGGAAGCCGTGGTAGCGACCTACAACACCAAAAAGTCGCTCGGTTTGAGCCAGGCGGATATCGCAGATATCGCGGAATACCTGAAGTCGCTGTGACGTCGCGAGAAGCTGCATTGCCCGTAGGAGCTGGCTTGCCAGCGAATAGCCCCTTATTCGCTAGCAAGTTAGCGCCTACAAGGCTCCTGTACCGACATAGCCAATGAGTTCCCCCCATAGGATCAGACCGTAGGGTGCGCTGTGCGCATCGACTTCAGGAACCGCTTCGACACCCCGTCACACCGCCGGTGCGCACGGCAAACCCTACCGGAGTGACCTCATCCCCCCAGAGACCCCTCCCATCAGAACGAAAGCGCCCTGCCCAGAACATCTCCGCGCGGGTCGCCTTCGCGGCTTACCAGCGCGTAGTTGTAGCCATCCCTCGACCAGTACCGCGCCTCCAGTTCGCCGTCGCGACGCTGGCCCCTCTTCATGCTCGGATAGAGCGAGCCCGGCGCTCGCAGGTACAGGCTGACCCGTTGCCCCTGGCCATCCTCGAACAGCAACAACGCCGCGGCCCCCTGCTCCGTCACCAGCCAGCGCCCACCCACCGGGTTGAAGCCATAGGGGCTGAGATCGGGAATCCGCGCCGCGTGGCTGAAGCGCTGGTCCAGCCAGGCCTGGAGTTCTCCGGGCCGGGTCACCTGGATATCGACCACAGGACTCGCCGAAAACAGCCGGTGGGCCTGCAGGGCGTCCTGCATGGGTGGATTCGCGGCCGCGAGGCTCATGTCCCGTGCCTGCCAACCACCGATGCCACCAGCACCCAATGCCAGCACGAAGGACGCGGCCAAGGCGAGGCGCCGCTGCTTGCGCGCGTGCATCGAGCGACGTATCGCCCGGGGGTCCAGGCGCGGGTTAGGTGCCAACCCCGGACTGGCGAGTGCCGCCCGTAGCGCCTGAGCGTCGCGGCGCCAGGCTTCCACTTGCGCCGCCGCCTCAGGGTTGGCTGCCAGATAAGCCTCCACCGCCTGGCGTTGCTCAGCATCCAGCTGGCCGTCGAGATAGGCGTGCAGGTCGTCTTCACCGGGATGGAATACGTTCATTTGAGTACCCGAAGCTGAGGGTTGGACATCTCGCCCTCGGCCAGTTCGCGCAGCGCCTTGCGCGCGCGGGACAGCCTGGACATCACGGTGCCGATGGGGATTGCCAGGGTTTCAGCGATCTCCTTGTAGCTGAGCCCTTCGACGCTCACCAGCAGCAACAGCGCACGCTGCTCCGCCGGCAGCCGGCCAAAGGCTTCCAGGGTGGCCTGGTTGACCACGAGGTCCTCGGTGGACGGCGCTTCCTCACTACGCGCGCCGAAGAACTCCAGCAGCCGCGCATGACGTCGGGCGCGGCGCTGACCATCGAGGAACTGCCGGTAGAGGATGGAAAACAACCAGGCGCGCAGGTTGCCGTCGCCCTTGCTGCTCCAGCGGGAAAGCGCTCGTTCCAGTGTCGCCTGGACCAGGTCGTCGGCACTGCTGGCATTGCGCGTCAGCCACAGAGCAAAACGCCGCAGTCGCTGTAACAACTCCCGCAGTTCCGCGTCTTCAATCATGTTCATAGCCAGTTCGTGTGCCGCTCTTGCCAAGGGTGCGACGGGTAGACGCGCGAAGCAGGATTTTATTCCCGGCCGGGAATAAAGGTCGCCCGCCTGCGTCATACCGGCTCATGGACAAGGGCATATCGCCCGGGAGTATCGCATGAGCAAGGCAACACCCAAGGGATTAGACCTGGCGGCACGGCTGGCCGTGATCAGCCTGACCATTGGCGGCCTGGCAGCAGGCTTCGCCTATGCCGCCGGCTGGATCGGCGGCGAACGTCTGACGCCACAACAAATCATCGACGCCTTCGAGGCCAACGCCGGGAAGTTTCCCGGCTACCGCAAGAACCACGCGAAAGGCATCTGCATTACCGGGCACTTCGAGAGCAGCGGCCAAGCGACAAGCCTGTCCCGCGCCAGCGTATTCGCGCCCGGCAAAGTGCCGGTGATCGGTCGCCTGGCCATTGGCGGGAGCAATCCGCACGTACCGGACGCCGGCGTTCCGGTCCGCAGCATGGCCCTGCTCTTCCAGCTACCCGGTGGAGAGCAGTGGCGCACTGGCATGAACTCTTTCCCAGTGTTGCCGGTAGCCACTCCGGAAGCGTTCTACGAACAGGTATTGGCCTCGCGTCCCGACCCCGCTACCGGCAAGCCGGACCCGGCAAAGATGCAGGCATTCTTCGCCGCCCACCCGGAAAGTACTGCCTTCCGCCAATGGGCCCAGACCGCGAAACCCAGCAACAGCTTCGCCAACGTCGCCTACAACGGCGTCAATGCCTTCCGCCTGGTGGATGCCGACGATAATGGCCACTACGTGCGCTGGTCGATGCAGCCCGAGACGCCCTTTGAACCAATTGGCGAAGCCGGTAACGACCCGGAGTTTCTCAGTCATGACCTGCAGCAGCGCCTCTCCCAGGGCCCCCTGCGCTGGCATCTGATACTGACTTTGGCCGACCTCGGGGACCCCACCCACGACGCAACTCGCCAATGGCCGGCCGATCGCAAGCAGGTGGACGCCGGCACCCTGGTGGTGGAAAGCGCAGAATCTCAGGACACCGGCGCCTGCCGCGACATCAACTACGACCCACTGGTGTTGCCCGGCGGCATCGAGGCCTCGGACGACCCGATTCTCGCCGCGCGCTCGGCCGCCTATGCCGTGTCCTACAACCGCCGCACCCGTGAAGGTGCGCCACACCCCGAGCAAGGAGCCCAGCCATGAGCGCACCGACCCATTTCAATCCGTTGCTGCGTGTACTGCACTGGCTGATGGCGATCCTCTTGCTGGCCATGCTGTTCATTGGCGTCAGCATGGTGGGCGACCTGTCCCCCCGCCACAGCTTACTGATTGCCGTGCACAAGCCTCTGGGCCTGGTGCTTCTGGTGCTGGTGCTGATTCGCCTGGCTGTGCGCCTGGCCCGCCCCGTGCCAGAGCTGCCCAGCGACATGCCCGGCTGGCAGCAGAGGATCGCCAAGCTTTCGCACCTGCTGCTCTATGCCCTGATGTTCGCCTTGCCGTTGGTGGGCTGGGCCATGCAATCGGCGGGCGGTTATCCGCTGGTGCTCCACGAGTCCCTGCTACTGCCGCCCATCGTCTCGCAGGACGCGCAGCTCTATGCCCTGTTGCGCCTGGCCCACACTGTACTGGCGTACCTGCTGTTCATCAGCATCCTGGCGCACCTGGCGGCGGCCCTCTACCACGCGCTCATCCGCAGGGATGACGTGCTCTCGAGCATGACCACCGGCAGCGGCATCCCTTCGATGCCCGATGGTCAGTAGACGCGGGACTACCCGCAAATTCCCTCTCCAGCAGGAGAATCCACCATGAAAACCCTTGTAGTCGCCTTGAGCCTCAGCCTTGTCTCCACCGTCGCCCTTGCCGCCAATACGGGCCAGAGCGCACCGCCGGTTACTCAATACGAGTACGGCGTGCACCTGGATATCGCCCGGGTCCTGGAAATGACCGACCTGTCGACTTTCTGCGGCATCGGGCCGGCACGCATGACCTACGAAGACAGCCAGATGCAGACTAAGACCCTGGAGTACCTGGTCTGGGGCACCGGCTGCAAGAACGACTACTGAGAAGCCGTAGGTTGGGCTGAGCGCAACGAAGCCCAACAGCCGATCGTTGGGCTTCGCAAGCTCAGCGCCAACCTACGAAACCCGGGCTCTCGCCAGCGGTCCATAGCAGATTGCCAACCGCGCCCGAGGTCTATCCCTTGAAAAACCCGTTCCCGCTACTGTTCGCCACACTTCTTGCCGCCCAGGCCCACGCCTCCAGCGACCAGGCCTGGAAGGAGCACGACGCCCGCCTGCTCAGTGCCTGCAAGGCCGTCAGTGGTCTGCAGGACGTCCATCCCGCCGGCCAGCCGGTGCTCTTCGATGACCGCCTCGGGCTGACCGCCCTGGTGCTCGAGGGTCGCTACCCCCAGCCCCATATGAAAGACCAGCGCGGCCGCGAGCTGTGCCTGTTCGAACGCAAGTCGCGCAAGGCGCATATCGCCGAGGCCGACACCCTGTTGGACACCCGCAAGCCCTGAGTCAGAACCAGCCTTTCCACTTGAACCAGGCATACGGCAGGATCGCCGATACCACCATCAGGCCCAGCGCCACCGGATAGCCGAACGCCCAATCCAGCTCCGGCATCGAGCGAAAGTTCATGCCGTACACCGTGCCCACCAGGGTCGGTGGCAGGAAGAGTACGGCGGCAATGGAAAACACCTTGATGATGCTGTTCTGCTCGATGTCGATCAGCCCCAGGGTGGCGCTAAGGAGGAAGGCGATCTCGTCGAACATCTTTGCCACGTAATCCACCAGGGAGCGGATGTCCCGCTCGATCGAACGCGAGCGATCCAGCCCCTGCTCGCTCAGCCAGAGCTCCGACCACGCATTCGAATAGTCCACTACCCGACCCATGCCGGTCAGGCTCTCGCGCAACTTCACCAGCGCCGAGTTGTGCCGGCCGAGGCGCTTGACCACCTGTTGCAGGTCGGTCCGGCTGCCCTTGCTTCTGGGCGCTGCGCCGCGCTCCTCGCTGAACACCGCGCCGGACATCTCATCCAGTTCACGCTGCATCAGCTCCAGCATGTCGGCAATGTGGTCCACCACACTGCCGCACAGGGAGAGGAATATCTGCTCGCTGGACGCGTGAGTCTCAGGCTCGCGAAGGAACTTGTCCTCCAGGTATTCGAAGAACGGCAGGTTGGCGTAGCGCACTGTCACCAGGTAATCGGGCGCCACCACGAACATCACGTCGCTGGAGATCGGCCGCTGCTCGCGCAGGCCGCTCACCAGGGTGGCATTCATGTAGAGGGTGCCGGCGTGCTGATAGAGGCGCGAGGTTTCCTCGATCTCGACAATGGCCTCGCGGCCTGGAATCTCCACGCCCAGGGCCTCGGCGATGAAAGCCGCTTCCCCCGGTTCGGGGTCCATCAGGTCGATCCACAAGGTGCCTGGCGGAATGGCCACGCCGGGCTGGCCTGCAGTGGCGTGCAGGACGCCGCCATCCTGCGCGTAGTAGTGGATCATCCATTGGCTCCTTGGGCGTCTGGGAATGAGTAAAGCACCGGTCATGCCCTGCGAAGACGCGTCTGGCGGACCGGGAGGCACGCGCCCGGCACCTGGGCTAGGTTGAGACCAAGGCAAAGGAGACAACCATGACCCAGCGCAGATCACCCGTGGAGCCGGGCGAAGCGGTGCCCTGGTTCACCAGCAGCACCCCTAGCCGCGAGCGTTTCACCTTCGACACCGCAGCCGGACGCTACATCGTCCTGAGCTTTCTCGGCTCGACGTCAGACCCGACGGCATCCCGCGTACTCACAGACCTGCTTGCGCGCCGCGAATATTTCAACGACGACCAGGCGAGTTTCTTCGGCGTCATCGTCGACCCGCGCGACCGCGACCAGCAGCGCATCCGCGATCTACTGCCAGGCGTTCGCTTCTTCTGGGACATCGACCGCACAATCTGCAACCTCTACGGCGTCCAGCGGGAAAATGGCGCGATTCGCCAGATGACCTATGTGCTCGACCCGCGGCTGCGGGTGATTGCGGTGCTGCCTATCGCCACGGGTGGCGAAGGCCATGTCGATAACGTCCTCGCCCTGCTCCAGGCGCAGGACCCCGTCCCTGCACCGGCTACCGCCCAGCCTCAGGCGCCGGTCCTGGTGATCCCGCGCATCTTCGAACCCGCCCTGTGCCAGAAACTGATCGATTACTACGAGCGTCAGGGCGGAAGCGAATCCGGCTATATGATCGAACGCGACGGCATGACGGTCGAAGTCCTCAAGCACGAACACAAGCGCCGCCGCGATTGCGCATTGGAGGACGAGCAATTGCGCCAGACCTGCATGCACCGCATCACCACGCGACTGATCCCCGAACTGCTGAAGGCCTTCCAATTCAACGCCACACGCATGGAGCGCTACCTGGTCGCCTGTTACGACGCCGCGGAAGGCGGCCACTTCCGCCCCCACCGCGACAACACCACCAAGGGCACCGCACACCGCCGCTTCGCCGTCTCCCTGTTCCTCAACAGCGGCGAGTACGAAGGCGGCCAACTGCGCTTCCCGGAATTCGGCCGCAGCCTCTACTGCGCCCCCACGGGCGGCGCCGTCGTGTTCTCCTGCTCGCTGCTGCACGAGGCCACGCCCGTCACGCAAGGCCGCCGTTACATGTTCCTGCCCTTCCTCTATGACGAAGAGGCCCGGCGCATTCGCGAAGAAAACCAGCAGTACCTGGCCAGTCAGGCCGAGCAGTGATCAGCCACCTGCTTTATCATTTCGCCCCCGCCGCAATTGATGATGGATGAACGCCTGATGACTCACGAAAACCTGCTGGATGCGCTGCTGGCCGCCGATATGCTGCTGATCGACGACCTGCACGCCTGGGAGTTCGATCTCGACGAAGTGCTGGTGGAAGCGCTGCAAGCAGGCCAGCCCGGCGAACCCGAGGCCCAGTTGCTGTGCATTGCGTGCATGGACGGACGCACCCGCCGCGAATGGCGCTTCACCCAGGCGGCCGTGCAATCTGCGCGCTTCGACAGCGCCACTGGTTGCTGGAAACTTGCAGGGGCCGAAGGCGACCACGCCCTGCTCTGCCTGGACGCTGTCGGCGGCGATGCAGAGGATGAAGACGAGCAGGAGTAACACTCCACCACCGGTGCGCGCAGCGCACCGAGTGCAGGATCGGTTCAGCCAAGCGATACCGCTGTACCTGTAAGTGACTGGTGTACCTCTGAGGTTCAGGTCAGCACATTGCGAATGAAGCGGACGAGCACGTCGCCTTCATTGGCATAGGTGTAAAGCTGGTCGCTGCCGAACACCAGGAAATCCCCGGCGCCCACCTGCTGCTTCTCCTCGCCGCGCAGCACACTGAGGCTGCCCTCGATCACGTAGATCATCTCTCGCCAGCCCTCGGCATCCGGTTCAGCCGTATAGCGCTCACCGGGCTCCAGCGACCAGCTCCAGAGTTCGACCTCGTGTCGCGTCGCGGAACTGGCCAGCAGGGTCGCGCGGCTACCCGGCTTGGAGCCGACCCAGGCGACAGCATTGATACGCGAGCGATCGGGACGATCCGGCCGTTGCACCAGGTCCGGGAAAAGCACGCCGAGGGCTGCGGCAATGCGATCCAGCGTGGCGAGGCTGACATTCACATCGCCGCCTTCGATACCCACCAGCATGCGTCGACTGACACCAGCGGCGCCGGCCAGGGCTTCCTGGCTCAGCCCCGCCGCGCGACGCAGGCGGCGAACGTTTTCAGAAACATGTTCGAGGACGTTGGGGCGCTCATCTGACTTGGGCAACATATTGCTCACACCCTGGCTTTTGCGCATTATGTTGCACATAACCAGTAAAACACGCCACCCCTACCGTCTTGCCGGATCTGCCTCCATGACCTCGCTGTCGCGTCGCCTTGCTTCCACCCTGCTACCCGTTGCCGTCCTCATGGTGGCCATGGCCTCGATCCAGAGTGGCGCCTCCCTGGCCAAGTCACTGTTCCCGGTTATCGGCGCCCAGGGCACCACAGCACTACGCCTGGTGTTCGCCGCCGTCATCCTTACGCTGATCCTGCGCCCGTGGCGCGCGCGCATCAGCAAGAATTCCCTGCTGCCGCTGATCATGTACGGCCTCGCACTGGGCGGCATGAACCTGCTCTTCTACATGTCACTGCGTACCATTCCGCTGGGCATCGCCGTCGCCCTGGAATTCACCGGCCCGTTGGCCGTGGCGCTGTTCGCATCGCGCCGGGCGATCGACTTCATCTGGATTGGCCTGGCGGTACTGGGCCTCTGGCTTCTCCTGCCGCTGGGCAAGAGCGAAGGCCACCTGGACCTGACCGGCATGGCCTACGCACTTGGCGCGGGCGTCTGCTGGGCTCTTTACATCCTCTACGGCGCGCGTGCCGGTAACGACCATGGCATGCAAGGCGCTGCCCTGGGGGTGCTGGTAGCAGCCCTGTTCGTCGCCCCGATTGGCATCGCCCATGCCGGCGCCGACTTGCTGCGCCCGGAACTGTTGCCCGTGGCGCTGGCCGTCGCCCTGCTTTCCACCGCCATTCCCTACACCCTGGAAATGGTCGCCCTCACCCGCCTGCCGGCGCAGACCTTCGGCACCCTGATGAGCATCGAACCAGCCTTTGGTGCTCTCTCGGGCCTGATCTTCCTTGGTGAACAGCTTTCGCTGCTGCAATGGTTGGCAATCCTCTGCATCATCCTTGCGTCCGTCGGTTGCACCGTCACCGCGACACCCCGCCAACAGACCCCGCCACTGGTACCCGCCGACTGAGCACGGGCATTTCCGTTGAACACCCTCTTGCGGAAGTCAGGTAATTCTCCGCACGCTATAGCGATCCGGACCGCGCCTTACAGGTACCTCAATGAACAGACTTCCCTATGTCGCCACCGGCTGCCAGCCGGTGAACTGGCAACTCGACCAGATCGTCAACGACCTGCGCGACGCCCGTGCCCAATGGCGCGCCCAACATGGCCGCCTGCAGGACCGTGGCGGTCGTGAACTGCCGTCGCGCGTTACCGTCGGGCAGATCATTGAAGCCCTGTCCGGCGCCCTCTTCCCCATGCGCCTCGGCCCGGCTGATCTGCGCGAGGAAAGCGAGGACTTCTACGTCGGCCATACCCTGGACGTGGT
Source organism: Pseudomonas sp. DY-1 (assembly GCF_003626975.1). Taxonomy (NCBI): domain Bacteria; kingdom Pseudomonadati; phylum Pseudomonadota; class Gammaproteobacteria; order Pseudomonadales; family Pseudomonadaceae; genus Pseudomonas; species Pseudomonas sp. DY-1. The sequence continues at coordinate 1,529,387 of NZ_CP032616.1, forward strand.
GCTCAACGCGCTGGCCGGCGAAGTGCGCCGTGAACTGTCCTATGCCGCGCGCCAGAACGGCGTCAGCGGCGACGATATCGCCTGCCAGGCGATCGAGATCGTCAAAGGGTTCGCCGCCACCCTGCCCAAGCTGCGGATACTGCTGGACACCGACGTGCTGGCCGCCTACCAGGGCGACCCGGCAGCCCGCAGCGTGGATGAGGTACTGATCTGCTATCCGGGTGTGCATGCAGTCATCCACCATCGCCTCGCCCACTACTTCTACACGGCCGGCCTGCCGCTGCTGGCGCGGATGATCGCCGAGATCGCCCACTCGGCCACGGGCATCGACATCCACCCCGGCGCCCAGATCGGCAAGAGCTTCTTCATCGATCATGGCACCGGCGTGGTCATCGGCGAGACGGCAATCATCGGTGAGCGGGTGCGCATCTATCAGGCCGTGACCCTGGGCGCCAAACGCTTTCCCGCAGACGAGGAAGGCAACCTGCAGAAGGGCCAGCCGCGCCACCCGATCGTCGAAGACGACGTAGTGATCTATGCCGGCGCCACCATCCTCGGCCGTATCACCATCGGCAAGGGCTCCACCATCGGCGGTAACGTCTGGCTGACCCGCAGCGTGCCGGAGCACAGCAACATCACCCAGGCGAACCTGCAGAACGAGTCGGGGGTGTAAGGCCGTTTGTGGCAGCCAATTATTGTGGGAGCGAACTCATTCGCGATTGAAATCGCTCCCACATTGGCCTGACAGGCGCTCGACAGAGCCCCCCTCTGCAAACCCTATCCGGCCAGCCCATGCAATAAACAAAACCGGCCCCATCAGGGGCCGGTTTTCATTGCGCGGTCGTCTCAGCGCAGCTTGTCGACCATCGCGGCGATCACCGACAGCACATCCTTGCCCAATCGCTTGGAACGATCACCGTTCCAGGCCGTACGCGGGTGCGGATTGTCGTCGTGGTCCTTGAACGGCATTTCGATGGTGAAGGACAGGCAATCGAAAGCCATGCCCACCGCATTGCAGGCCAGCGTGGTATTGGCCTGGCCGGGTTCGTCGCGGGGATAGCCGAACGTCGTCTGGAACTCTGCGCCCATGTCGACTAGACGCTGGCGGAACTCGGATTCCAGGGCTTCCAGGCGCGGCGTGTATCCGGGGTTGCCCTCACAGCCGGCGGTGAACACATGGGGAATTTCCTCGTCACCATGGATGTCGAGGAAAAGGTCCACACCCACCTTGCGCATCTCTTGCTGGACGAAGAACACCTCGGGCGTTTCCGTGTCGTTGGCCGACTGCCAGGCGCGGTTGAGGTCCTTGCCGGCGGCATTGGTGCGCAGGTGGCCACGGAAGGCTCCGTCCGGGTTCATGTTCGGCACCAGATAGAGGTCGGCCTTGGCCAGCAGCGCGTCCAGTTCGGAATCGCCCTGCTTCGACAGACGCTCGATCACGCCTTCCATGTACCACTCGGCCATGTGCTCGCCAGGGTGTTGCTGGGCAATGATCCAGACCTTGCGCTGGGCATTGGGGTTGCGGCTGACCCGAAGCAGCGGAATCTCGCGGCCTTCGATGCTCTTGCCAATTGCCACGATCTCAGCGCCCGCCTTGTCCAGGGCTTCACTGATCAACCATTCGTGGCGCGCGCGGCTGTACGGTTCGAAGTAGGCGAACCAGATCTGCTCGTGGGTGGGCTCCAGAGCGAAGTGCAGGCCCTTGTCGTCGAAGTTGCTGGGGACACGGAACCAGTGAACCTGATCATAGGAGGCGGCGGCGTTGTAGCCGGTCCAGGCATGACTGTAGGCGGACTGGCCGGCATTGGTAAGGCTGAAGCTGTGGCGCTGGCCGGGGGTCAGGCCGTCGACTTTGAAGTGGAACCACTGGAAGTGGTGGCTCTTCAGGTCCGGACGCATGGCCAGCAGCACCTGTTGCGGGTTGCTGGCGTCAATTACTTCGATATTGCCGCTGTCGAAGTCCGAGCTGATCTTCATGGATACCTCAGGGGCGGTGTTTCACGGTTGCGACAGCATCGCAGGTCGAATCGTGCGGGGAAATCGTCGGGGCGACATCGACGGACAGCCGGCGCCCCGCAGGGTCACTCGCCGCGATCTTCCAGACGAGCCAGGCGTGCTTCCAGGTCGGCGACCCGAGCTTCCAACTCTTCGATCCGCGCATCAGCGGCGGCGCGTGACTCGCCCCGCTCCGGCTGGCTGGCACGAGCCTCCAGCAGCGCCTCCAGATCGGCCGGTTCGCCCATCAGGTGCATGTAGCGATCTTCCCGCTGGCCGCCCTGGCGCGGCATCAATACCGCCAGCCCGCGGGCGATCAGGCGTTCGAGCTGGTGCCGGACGTCCTCGGTATCGTCGAAGTCGGTCAGGCGATTGCTACGGGTCAGCAGCTCACCGAGGGTCTGCGGGCCGCGCAGGAGTAGCAGGCCGATAAGGATCAACTGCGGCTGCACCACTTCCAGCGCCTTGTCAGCTCGCTGCTCCCAACGGTCTGCACGGCTGCCCATCACCAGCTTCACCAGGTTCAGCGCCTCGAGGTTGCGCAGCGACTGCCCAGCCTGCCCGGGCGTGACATTCATTACCGGCTCGCGGCTGGTCTTCTGGTTGCAGGCCAGCACCAGGGCGTTAAGGGTCAACGGGTAGGACTCGGGTGTTGTGGCCTGTTTTTCAATCAGGCTCCCGAGCAACCGAGCCTCGATTGCATTGAGTGGCGCGTCGGCAAATTGGGCATGGATCTCGGTGGACATAGCACTATCCGTTTGCTGAAAAGTGCCACTAGCCTAGTCCCCGCCGGCTGGCGAGAAAAGCATTCCTCCCTGCCGCCTTCCAATCAGTGTTTTCAGGGCAGGCAGCAGAAGTGTTCGACAACTGACGCAGCCGCTCTGGAATAGCCATCACAGATAGCTAACCGGGTTGGAATGAGTGGAGACTGATACTTCAGTGGTGATGTTTGAAGGGTGCCGCAGCCATATCCAATCGCATAATTCGATTATACCAATTTCAGGAAAAAGCCTTTCCACTTTGCGCAACCACTCCCTGAAAAATCTCTTAAGCCATTGTTTTTAATGATATCTCCACAACTATCATTAACGTCGATGGTAACCATTACACAGGATCACTTCTTCATCGAAATCACATCAGTAACATGGGCCCCGTAGACAAATTCCAACCCTCCACGAGGTGCCCGAAAATGAAAAAGCAAATCCTTGCCAGCCTGTTCATCGCCAGCCTGTCTGCCACTGCCTTTGCCCTGCCGAAAGGCGTCACCGTTACTGAAAGTGGTTCAGATCGCACCTCGATCCATCGCGTAGCTGAAGGTGGCGCCGACCGTACCGGTACCAACCGCATTGCCGAAAACGGCTCCGAGCGTTCGCAATCCCTGCGCGTTGCCGAAGGTGGCTCCGACCGCACCAAAGCCTTCGATGTTGCCGAAAACGGCTCCGAGCGTTCCCAGTCCCTGCGTGTTGCCGAAGGTGGTTCCGACCGCACCAAAGCCTTCGATGTCGCCGAAAACGGCTCCGAGCGTTCCCAGTCCCTGCGTGTTGCCGAAGGTGGTTCCGACCGCACCAAAGCCTTCGATGTCGCCGAAAACGGCTCCGAGCGCTCCCAGTCCCTGCGCGTTGCTGAAGGTGGCTCCGACCGTACCAATGCCTTCCGCGTAGCCGAAGGTGGTGCCGACCGCACTGGTGCCAACCGCATCAGCTGATCCCGGAGCAATCAAGAGGCAGGCAATTACGATGTATGCAGTTTCTCGAAAGGCAGAAGGCGCCACTTGTGGCGCCTTCTTTCATTTCGGGAGATCGGAAAAGATCACTTCAGGTTACGTGGCATAGCGCTTCGCGGGATGGGACTCACCCTTCCAGCCGCACAGTCACCCCTTCCCCTTACTTCACCAGGCTCAGTCGTTTGTCGGTGAACACGCAGATCACCCCGGCCTCGTTGTACATCACCTGGTAATTGAAGTCGCAGTAGGCCGCCGCCACGCTCAGCGGCAGGGACTGGTTGACGGCTTTGCCCGCCTTGAACCAGGACATCTGGCCGGATTTGCACAGCTTGGCCTCGGCATCGGTACTGTAGGTACACAGCACAGCCTGGTCGATGGGCTCTTCTTTCAGGCAACCAGCCAGCGGCAGGGCCACGAGACCGACGAGTGCGAGTTTCTTCAATGGGGACATGGAGAGCTCCGTGTTGGGTCGATCCGCCATATGCGGACCCGGGACCTTTGATCCATGGCCCCGCGCCGGGTTCCGCAACTGGATCAGGTATAGCCGGTATAAAGCAGCATTCCCCAGGACATCAGGAAAGTTGCCGCCAGCCCGACCAGGTAGTAGCCGCCCGCAAGCAACAGCTTGAAGGACAGCCGACGGGGTGAATCGTGGATCAGTGGAAGAGCGGAAATGGCCGGCACCAGAAACATACCGAACGTGCTCAAGCTGGAATTGAACAGCCAGTGGATCTGGAAGAACTCATGGAGAAACTGGGCAAGGAAAATGAACAGGACGGGTGACCAGACAGGGGCGACCAGCAGCGTAGCCTCCACCGGGTCCCGGAATGAATGTTTTTGCTCGCTCTGGATGCCCATTCCGCCCCCCATGCAGGTGGCCCGCGGCTCGATAGCCGCGCTTTTTGTGAGGCTAGACAAGACTGTCGGCAGCGCAAGCCATAGCCGACATGCTGCCATCCGACGGCCCTGGCCGGCACAGGGTCTATAGTCGATGGAAATCTTGTTTTCCGTCGAACGCCCCACCGGAGGCACGTAAATGGACACCAGCCATCACTCCCTCAGCGCCCTCTTCGATCAACTCGGCCTGCCCTCCGGAAAGTCCGAGATAGACAGCTTTGTCGCCGGGCATCGTCTGGCGGTGGGACAGGCCCTGCCTGACGCGCCATTCTGGAGCCAGTCCCAGTCCAGCTTCCTGCGCGACGCCCTGCTGGATGACTCCGACTGGGCCGAGGAAGCCGACGAACTGGCGGTACTCTTGAGCAAATAGACGAAACAAAGAAAGGCGGCCACTTGGGCCGCCTTTTTTGCTGGCTGGGATCAGAAATCCTGAACCGCGGGACGCAGCACCACCTCGTTGATGTCCACGTCGGCCGGTTGCTCAATGGCGTAGGCGATCGCCCGTGCCACGGAATCGGCCGGAATGGCCATCTTGTAGAACTCGCCGACAGCCTGGGTGCTTTCCTGGTGGGAGCTGCCGTGCTTCAGCTCGGAATCCACGGCCCCGGGAGAGATCACCGTCGTACGGATAGAACCATCGACTTCATGGCGCAGACCTTCACTGATAGCGCGTACCGCGAACTTGGTGGCGCTGTAGACGGTGCCGCCCGGACTGAACACCTTGATGCCGGCCACCGAAGCGACGTTGATGAAGTGACCGCCGCCCTGCTTGCGGAACAGAGGAAGCGCCGCAGCAATCCCGTGGAGTACGCCCATGACGTTGATATCGAACATGCGCGACCACTCGTCCACCTTGACCTCATCCATGGGTGCGATGGCCATCAGTCCCGCGTTGTTCACCAGCACGTCTACGCGACCGAAACGCTGTACCGCACCTTCGATCAGTGCGGCCACCTGCTCGGCCGAAGTCACGTCGGTGGCGATTGCCAGGGCTTCGCCGCCGTTGGCTTCGATCTCGGCGACCAGGCTTTGCAGGCGCTCGACCCGACGCGCACCGAGCACCACCTTGGCACCCTTGGATGCCAGGTGACGGGCGGTGGATTCGCCCAGACCGCTGCTGGCGCCAGTGATGACCACGACCTTGGAAGAAATGTTGTTGCTCATTGAGGGCACTCCAGAGAAGCCCGGAATCAGGATGAATCCGGTAACTGGACGCCAGTATCGGAAAGCTCTTACCGCCACGGAATGGAATAGTTAGGATTTTGAAATTCCAAAAAACGGAACACACACCATGTTCAATCGCATCGAACTTCTGCGCATTCTCTGCGTAGCCGCCGAATCGCCCAGCTTCCGCGAAGCTGCCACCCGCCTGGGTGCTTCGCCGCAGACCGTGACTCGCGCCATCAAGGACCTGGAAGACCAGTTCGGCGAGCCGCTGTTCCACCGCAGCACCCGCCATGTGCAGATCACCGCCTTTGGCGAACGGCTTGTCAGCCAGGCCCGTGAAGCCCTTGCCGGACTGGACCAGCTGTTCCAGCAACATGGCGGCAAACGCGAAGAAGAAATGGCCGGGCGCGTGGGTATCGCCGCGCCACGCTCGGTAGGTCGGCGTTTCCTGCTCCCGGTACTGGCGAAGATCGCCCGTGAGCATCCGCGCATCCATTTCGATATGCGCTTGTCCGACCAGCTCACGGACTCGGTCGAACAACAGATCGACCTCGGCGTGCGCATCGGCTTCATCCGCGACCGCCGCTACATTGCCCGGGCCGTAGCGCAGATTCCGCTACTGGTGGTCGGGGCTCCGGAACTGTTGCAGCGCCACGGCGCACCTGGGACGGTGGACGAGCTGCACCACACGCCCACCACCGCGCTGATCGACAACAACACCGGACGCGTCTGGCCCTGGATGTTTGCCGAGGGGAGGCAGATCCAGCCGGCCAGTGCCGCTTTCTGTACCGACGACCCAGAGAACGAACTGGAAGCCGTGCTGGCCGGATTCGGCTTCGGCCAGCTACCCAGTTACCTGGTCGACCCGCACATCCGCGCCGGCCACTTGAAAGTGGTGCTCCAGGAGCAGGCGCCACCGCCCTGGGAGATGTTCATCTACCGCCCGCAACAAGGCCCGGTATCACCGCGGGTTCGACTCGTCCACGACCTGCTGGTGGAGCATCTGTCCGATCCCACGCTCGTGCCGCAGCGGTAGGCAGCCTTGCGAATGCGTGAGCCTTTGCAGGAGCAAGCTTGCTCGCGAAAGACAGTGTGTGGACTGTTCGCGAGCAAGCTCGCTCCTACAAGTTCGGCAGCTAGCCAGGCGCTCGAGATCCGGTCATGCCATCGACAGAAGTGATGTTCACCATCACGCCCAATCAATTCCGCACTGGACACCTCGGCGGCACTATCACTCCATCGGCCTTGCGGCCAACCGGAACGAGACCAACGCCATGTCCGCCGACCCGCGCATCAGCGACAACCTGTATCAGGTCACCCACGTGACCCTCGATGAACTCCGCCTGCACTTCGAAACCGAAGTGGTAGTCGGCCTGGAAGACGGCAGCCTGGCCGTGCGCAAGGCCCCCACTCCGGTTGCCGAGCGCAAGGCCCTGCGCGAACTGATCTGCGCCGCCCAGGCCGCCTGAATCAGGCCTGCTGCACCTGCTTCGGCAGCGGCAGCTTGTAGATCCGCTGGCCCACCGCCGCGTACAGCGCATTGGCCACCGCCGGCGCAATCGGCGGTACGCCTGGCTCCCCAACCCCGCTAGGCGCTTGTGCCGATGGCATGATGTGCACCTCCACCACTGGCATCTCGTTGATCCGCAGTACCTGGAAGTCGTGGAAGTTGGACTGTTCCACCACCCCGTCCTTCAAGGTGATTGCGCCGTGCAGTGCGGCAGCCAGGCCGTAGCCTATGCCACCTTCCATCTGCGCCCGGATCACGTCTGGATTCACCGCCACCCCGCAATCCACCGCGCAGACCACTCGATCCACCCTGTAGCTGCCATCGGCCTTCACGGTCACTTCCGCCACCTGGGCAACGAAGGAGCCGAAGGATTCGTGCACGGCGATTCCACGTCCGCGCTTCTCGCCCTCTGCACCCGGCTTCAGTGGTTTGTCCCACTCCGCTTTCTGCGCTGCCAGCTCAAGTGCGCCGAGATGGCGTGGCTTCTTGCCGAGCAACCCTTGGCGGTACGCGTAAGGGTCCTTGCCGGCGGTCGTGGCCGCCTGATCGATCAGGGTTTCCACCGCGTAGGCCGTGTGGGTGTGACCCACGGAGCGCCACCACTGCACCGGCACGCCGATGTCATCCGGCGTGTGCAGCTCCACCTGGAGGTTGGGCACCGCGTAGGCCAGGTTGGACGCGCCCTCCACCGAGGTGTGATCAATGCCTTCCTTCACCATCGCCCCCTCGAAGGCCGTGCCCTTGAGGATGGACTGCCCCACCACTCGCTGGTGCCAGCCCTGCAACCGGCCCTCGCCATCCAGCGCCAGGCGCGCCCGGTGCAGATAAGCCGGACGGAAGAAGCCTGCATGGGTGTCATCTTCGCGGGTCCAGACCAGTTTCACCGGTACGTCCTGGCCTTTGGCCCGGGCCGCCTTGGCGATGGCCACCGCCTCCAGGAGGTAGTCCGACTGCGGGTTTGCACGACGACCGAAACTGCCACCCGCGTAGAGCTGGGTCAGGCTGACCTTCTCCACCGGGATGCCCAGGTACTTGGCGATGGCCAACTGATCCACCGTCTGGAATTGCTCGCCGTTCCAGACATCGCATTGTCCCGCGGATATCTTCACCAGGCAGTTCATCGGCTCCATGGCGGCATGGGCCAGATAGGGAAACTCGTAGTCGGCCTCGATCAGCTTGGCTGGCTGTGCCAGGGCCGCGGCGATATCCCCCTGTTTGCCGGCGATTCGGCCCTCCTTGCCGGCGGCCTCGCGGTAGCGGGAGAAGATTTCCTCACTGCCAAGCTTGAACGCCTTGCTTTCATCCCACTCCACGACGAGCGCATCGCGGCCCTGGCGCGCCGCCCAGGTGTTCTTCGCCAGAACCGCTACGCCGGATCGGCCGTGGGGAGCATCCTTGAACTCCACCACCTCGACGACGCCGGGCACAGCCTTGGCCTTGCTTGCATCCACCGTCTTGGGAACGCCGCCGAAGCGCGGCGGATAGGCAACCACAGCGACCAGCATGCCGGGCAACTTGAAGTCCTGGGTAAAGGTGGCACTGCCGTCGGTCTTGTCGGCGCTGTCCTTGCGGGAGAGCCGTTCCTTGCCAATCAGCGTGAAGTCCTGGGGCGACTTGAGTGACACCTCCGCCGGCACAGCCTGACGCGCCGCCGCGTCGGCCAACTCACCGAAACCGGCCTTCTTCCCAGAGGCAGCATGGCTGACCACGCCTTTGCTCACGGTGATCTCCGCCACTGGCACTTTCCACTGCTCGGCGGCGGCCGATACCAGCATGGCGCGTGCGATGGCACCGGCCTTGCGCATTTGCTCATAGGAATTGGCGATGGCTGAACTGCCGCCTGTTCCCTGCATCGGCCCGAAGGCCAGGTTGTTATAGAGCGCAGCGTTGGCCGGTGCGCCCTCGACCTGTACCTGGTTCCAGTCGGCATCCAGTTCTTCTGCCAGCAAGGTGGCAAGACCGGTGTAGCTGCCCTGCCCCATTTCGACGTGCTTGGCCAGAACGGTCACTCTGCCATCACCGGCAATACGCACGAAGGCATTGGGCATGAAAGGTTCGGCGCTTGCAGCCAGGGCGTCACCGCCTTTCAGCAAGGGGGCAAAGGCGATGCCCAGCGCCAGGCCGCCGCTGCCCTTGAGGAAGGTCCGCCGGCTGACATTGAGGATGCCGCTGGCGGCTCGGGTTTCGGTTTCGAACGTGCCCATGTCGACTCTCCTCAGGCCAGGGTGCCGGCCGCTTCATGGATGGCGGCGCGAATGCGCACGTAGGTGGCGCAGCGGCAAATGTTGCCGCTCATCGCTGCATCGATATCGGCGTCGCTGGGTTTGGGATTGACGCGCAACAGAGCCGTGGCGGACATGATCTGCCCGGACTGGCAGTAACCGCACTGCACCACGTCGAGATTGCGCCATGCGGTCTGCACGGCTTTGCCCACCGGGTCTTCAGCCACCGCTTCGACCGTGGTGACCTTCTTACCCACCACCATCGAGACCGGGGTGATGCAGGAGCGGGTCGCCTGGCCGTCGATGTGTACGGTGCAGGCACCGCACAGGGCCATGCCGCAGCCGTACTTGGTTCCGGTGAGGTTGGCGACATCGCGCAAGGCCCACAACAGCGGCATATCTGCAGGCACGTCGAGCTCAACGTCCTTGCCATTAAGGTTCAGGGTAATCATCAGGCGTACCACCTCGGACTGGATGGTTCAGGGAACCGGCCGGCAATGCCGAACCGGCATTCGGGAACAAGACAATGATGGTTCAGGCGCCCCGATCGGGGCGAATTCACGCCGACTGGCGCAAGCGCGCGATATCGCGCAGCGGCGGCGCGCCGAACAGCCGGCTGTATTCACGACTGAATTGCGATGGGCTCTCATAACCCACGCGGCCACCTGCGCTGGCGGCATCCAGGGCTTCCACCAGCATCAGCCGGCGGGCCTCCTGCAAGCGCAGCTGCTTCTGGAACTGCAGCGGGCTCATGGCCGTCATCGCTTTGAAGTGGTGATGCAGGGCCGAGGTGCTCATGTTCACCTCATTGGCCAGGCGTTCGATCTGCAGCGGCTGGTGGAAGTTCTGCCGCAACCAGTTCACGGCGCGGCCGATGCGATGGCCCTGGGTGCCACTGCTGGCAATCTGGCGCAACTGCCCGCCCAGTTCGCCGCGCAGCAGGCGGTAGAGAATCTCCCGGCGAATCATCGGCAATAGCACGGGAATATCTTCAGGTGCGTCCAGCAGGCGCAACAGACGCAGCACGGCATCCTGCAGGGACGCCGTCAGGCCATTGACCGCCAGGCAGCGCGGACAAGGACGCGGCTCCTGGGCAGGGATATCGAGCTCCATCAGCAGCGCGCTGATTTCCTTGGGGTCCAGGGAAAGGCGCAGACTGAGGAAAGGGACTTCCGGGCTGGCTTCGAGCACCTGGCCGATCACCGGGACGTCGACCGATACGATGAGGAACTGCGAGGGCCCGTAGTAATAGGTTTCCTCGCCCAGCAGCACTTTCTTGCGCCCCTGCACCACCAGGCCCAGGGCGGGTTCGTAAAGACAGTGCAGCGGCTCGCTGGGAAGGGAGGTGCGATATACCAGCAAGCCCGGAACATCCGTTTCATAGACGCCGTCTTGCCTGGCGAATCGTTCAATGAAGTGCACCAGCTCCTTCTGCTGGCGCGCAGCCGTATCCGATTCCTGCGCGGCAAGGAGCGCATGTGCATTCATGGTTTCGACCCTCGATGAAGATGGGCCAACTCTACCCATGAGATGCATGGGTAGTCTCGTACCTGGAAGCGGTTCAAGAGAATCAGGCAATAATCCAGCAGAAATCGGCTATCGATCCGGCCGCCTCGCGCGGCACACTGCCCAACATTCCACAACAAGACAGATTCGGGGCGGACCCTAGGGCCCGCCCCGCCTTCCTCAGTCGGCAACCTTCATCACCACACGCCCACCTGCCGGGCAGGTTTCCATGTGACGGTTGGCCTCGACGAAGTCCTCGAACGCGAAGACGCGATCAATCGGAGGCTTCAGCAGATGATCACGGGTCATCTGGTTGATATGGTCCAGCGCCCGCTTGACCGAAGCCTCATTGGTCTCGATGCCCAGCTCCGGCGAACCGGTGAAGTCGAGTACGCAATGACGATAGAACTGCAGATGTTTCTTGAACGCGGCGCAAGCCGGGAACGCTGTGTCGTTACCGCCGTTGCAGCCATAAACGACCAGCTTGCCGCGCTGCGCGGCGACGTCGCCCAGAAGCTTCATCTGCTGGCCGGCGCACTGGTCCAGGACCACTTCGACACCTTTGCCCTGGGTGAAGCGCTCGACCTCCAGGACCAGGTCCTGCTCTTCGGTGACGATGATCTTGTCGGCACCCAGTCCTTTGATAAAGGCACGGCTTTCCGGGTAGCTGGTCGATGCGATCACCTTGGCACCCAACGCCTTGGCCAGCTGCACCGTCTGCGGCGCCAGGCAATGCCCTGCCTCGGTGACCAGTACATGCTGGCCCGGCTTCAGGCCGCCCAGATCTACCAGGGCGAAATAGGCCATCAGCAGCGGCGTGTAGTGGATGGCGGCTTCCTCGGGCGTCAGCGCGTCGGGATAGGCCACCAGCCCATTGCGTGGCATCAGCACCAGATCGCCCCAGGCCGGATGATGGCTCGGCGTGCTGGCCGGGAAGCTGGCAACTGGCGTACCGGGGGTCAGGTCGTCAACGCCTTCGCCAACGGCCTCCACAATGCCGGCCATTTCGGAGCCAAGGCCGGAAGGTAGCTGGGCAGGTTGCTCGGCAGCCAGGTTCTGCCGCCAGAGCACGTCCCGCCAGCCCACACCCAGGGCCTGGGCACGAACCAGTACTTCACCCGGCCCCGGAATGGGGGTGGGCATCTCGTCCAGTTGAAGGACTTCTGGGCCTCCAAACTGGTGAAAACGGATCATGCGGGACATCACATACCTCGCCTGTTGACTCTTCATAGCCACGGACTCTATCCGGGCTTTATCTACAAAACCACCTGCAGCCATTGATAGTTGTCATAAACGGCGATGATGTGAGCCTTGACGACCGGTCATTGGAACTGCACCTTTCACACATTAATTACGGATGATTCCATGAACCGGAACGACCTGCGAAGAGTTGACCTCAACCTTCTTATCGTGTTCGAGACGCTCATGCATGAGCGCAGCGTAACGCGTGCGGCAGAAAAATTGTTCCTCGGGCAGCCGGCTATCAGTGCTGCGCTGGCCCGACTGCGGACCTTGTTCGACGACCCGCTGTTCGTCCGTACCGGCCGCAGCATGGAGCCGTCGGCCCGGGCCATGGAGATCTTCGCCCTGCTCTCCCCGGCCCTGGACTCCATCTCTACCGCCGTCAGCCGCGCCGCCGACTTCGACCCCGCCACCAGTAATGCGGTATTCCGGATCGGCCTGTCAGACGACGTGGAGTTCGCCCTGCTCCCCGCCCTGCTTCGCCGCCTGCGCGCCGAAGCGCCCGGTGTGGTGCTGGTGGTGCGACGCACCAACTATCTATTGATGCCCAACCTGCTGGCTTCCGGCGAGATATCCGTGGGCGTCGCCTACACCGAGGAGCTGCCGGCCAACGCCAAGCGCAAGACCCTGCGTCGCTCCAAACCCAAACTCCTTCGCGCCGACTCGGTCCCCGGCGCACTGAGCCTGGACGACTACGCCGACCGTCCGCATGCCCTGGTGTCCTTCGCCGGCGACTTGGGTGGCTTCGTCGACGAAGAACTGGCCAAGGTAGGGAAAACCCGCAAGGTGGTCCTCGCTGTACCCCAATTCAACGGCCTGGGCACCCTGCTCGCTGGTACCGACCTGGTAGCCATGGTCCCGGACTATACGGCCGCAGCCCTGACCGCCGCCGGGGGCCTGCGCGCCGAAGACCCACCTCTGCCGGTCCAGTCCTTCGAGCTGTCCATGGCCTGGCGCGGCGCCCAGGACAACGACCCCGCCGAGCGCTGGCTGCGTTCACGCATACAAATGTATTGCGGGGACCCGGACAGCCTGGAATAACGGCCTCGCGAAGCCCCTCATTTTGTAGGGGCGAATTCATTCGCCATGTCTGCGTTAGTTGTTGCGAGAGTTTTTCAAACTGGCCAATAGCCTTGTAGGAGCTGGCTTGCCAGCGAAGCGCGGCCATTCGCAGGCAAGCCAGCTCCTACGGGCAATGCAACTGCCAGCAACACGCAACGCAGACATCGCCATTTCACGAAGGCCTGCCCATCAGACTCTCAGGGGACGCTGCGCATCCCTCGGCGATTGAAATCGCCCCTACAGTTCCCGAATCCATAACCCCGCCCTGATCAATCACTTCCAGTAATAGTCATCTTCAGGGCGTTCGATTCGTCTGGTCGAAACGCCGCAATCAGACTCCGCCCATTCATAAAACCAATTGGCGGAGCTGTCCCATGGAAGCAATACAGAAGAATCTCTGGCGTTACCCTCTTACCCTCGCGGCGGCGGTGGTACTGGTAGCCTGCGGCAAGGCACCGGAAGCCACGCTCAACCAAGCGGCCCCCAAAGTCAGCGTCGCCGAAGTGATCGAACAGCCCCTCAACGAATGGGACGAATTCACCGGCCGCCTGGAAGCTCCGGAGTCCGTGGAAATTCGCCCGCGCGTCTCCGGCTACATCGACCGCGTAGCTTTCGATGAAGGCAGCCTGGTGAAGAAAGGCGACCTGCTGTTCCAGATCGACCCACGCCCCTTCGAGGCCGAGGTCAAGCGCCTGGAAGCCCAGCTGCAGCAAGCCCGCGCCAACCAGAACCGTGCCGCCAACGAAGCCCGCCGCGGTGAGCGCCTGCGCCAGAGCAATGCCATCTCCGCCGAACTGGCCGACGCTCGCGCCAGCGCTGCCACCGAAGCCCAGGCCGCGGTCGCCGCCACCCAGGCCGAACTGGACAACGCCAAGCTCAACCTCAGCTTCACCCGCGTGACCGCGCCCATCGACGGTCGCGTCAGCCGTGCCGAAATCACCGAAGGCAATCTGGTCAACGCCAGCCAATCGCTGCTGACCTCGGTGGTCTCCACTGACAAGGTCTACGCCTATTTCGACGCCGACGAGCGCGCCTTCCTCAAGTACGTGGAACTGGCCCGCAAGACCGGCTCCGACACCCGCGCCGCCAGCCCCGTCTACATGGGCCTGTCCAGCGAAACCGGCAACCCGCACCTGGGCCAGCTGGACTTCCTCGACAACCAGGTCAATCCGCGCACCGGCACCATCCGTGGCCGCGCCGTGTTCGACAACAAGGACGGCCGCTTCACCCCTGGCCTCTACGCCCGCATCAAGCTGGTTGGCAGCGAGACCTACCCCGCCGCGCTGATCAAGGACGAAGCCATCGGTACCGACCTGGGCAAGAAGTTCGTCCTGGTGCTCGGTGACGACAACAAGGTGAACTACCGCTCCATCGAACTGGGGCCGAAGCTGGAAGGCCTGCGCATCGTTCGCAGTGGCCTGGCCAAGGGCGAGACCATCGTCGTCAACGGTCTGCAACGCGCCATGCCTGGCGCCCCGGTGGAACCGCAGTCAGTCCCCATGGCTGACGAATCCACCCTCGCGCAACTGGCACGCCTGCGCCAATCGGTCGACAGCAGCAACGCCCCACGGGTGGCTGAGCAGAGCGCCAAAACTTCCGTCGGCCCGCGCGGCTGAGGTAGCACGTCATGAATTTCTCCCAGTTCTTCATCCTGCGGCCGATCTTCGCCGCCGTGCTGTCGCTGCTGATCCTGATCGGCGGTGCCATCTCGCTGTTCCAGCTGCCCATCAGCGAATACCCGGAAGTGGTACCGCCGACAGTGGTCGTGCGCGCCAACTTCCCCGGCGCCAACCCCAAGGTGATTGGTGAAACTGTCGCCTCGCCGCTGGAACAGGCCATCGTCGGTGTGGAAGGCATGCTCTACATGTCCTCCCAGGCCACCAACGACGGCAAGCTGACCCTGACCATCACCTTCGCCCTGGGTACCGACCTGGACAACGCGCAGGTGCAGGTGCAGAACCGCGTGACCCGAACCGAACCCAAGCTGCCGGAGGAAGTCACCCGTATCGGCATCACGGTCGACAAGGCCTCGCCCGACCTGACCATGGTCGTGCACCTGACCTCGCCGGATAACCGCTACGACATGCTCTACCTGTCCAACTATGCCGCGCTCAACGTCAAGGACGAGCTGGCGCGCCTGGACGGCGTAGGGGACGTGCAATTGTTCGGCATGGGCGACTATTCCCTGCGCGTGTGGCTGGACCCCAACAAGGTCGCCTCGCGCAACCTGACTGCCACTGATGTGGTCAATGCCATCCGCGAACAGAACCGTCAGGTGGCAGCCGGCGCCCTCGGTGCGCCGCCGTCCAACGCCGGCAACAGCTTCCAGCTCTCGATCAACACTCAGGGCCGCCTGGTTACCGAGGAGGAGTTCGAGAACATCATCATCCGCGCCGGCGAGGACGGCGAGATCACTCGCCTGAAAGACATCGCTCGTGTCGAGTTGGGCTCGAGCCAGTACGCCCTGCGCTCTCTGCTGAACAACCAGCCGGCCGTGGCCATCCCGGTATTCCAGCGTCCCGGTTCCAACGCCATCGAAATCTCCGATGCAGTCCGGGCACGCATGGCCGAGCTGAAGCAGAACTTCCCCCAGGGCATGGACTACGAAATCGTCTATGACCCGACGATCTTCGTGCGCGGTTCCATCGAGGCCGTGGTCCACACCCTGCTCGAAGCCATCGTGCTGGTGGTGCTGGTGGTGATCCTGTTCCTGCAGACCTGGCGCGCCTCGATCATCCCGCTGGCCGCCGTGCCGGTGTCGTTGATCGGCACCTTCGCGGTGATGCACCTGTTCGGCTTCTCGCTCAACGCCCTGTCGCTGTTCGGCCTGGTGCTGGCCATCGGCATCGTGGTGGACGATGCGATCGTCGTCGTGGAAAACGTGGAGCGGAACATCGGACTCGGCAAGTCGCCGATCGATGCGACCCGCCAAGCCATGAAGGAAGTGACCGGCCCGATCATCGCTACCGCCCTCGTGCTGTGCGCCGTGTTCGTGCCCACCGCCTTCATCTCCGGCCTCACCGGGCAGTTCTACCAGCAGTTCGCGCTGACCATCGCCATTTCCACGGTGATCTCGGCCTTCAACTCGCTGACGCTGTCGCCGGCCCTGGCCGCCGTGCTGCTGAAGGATCACCACGCGCCGAAAGACCGCTTCTCCCGCGTACTCGACAAGATGTTCGGTGGCTGGCTGTTCGGCCCGTTCAACCGCATGTTCGAACGCGCCGGAGGCGGTTACGTCCGTACCGTACGCCGCGTCCTGCGTGGCAGCAGCATTGCCATGCTGGTCTATGGCGGCCTGCTGGTGCTCGGCTACCTGGGCTTCTCCAGCACCCCGACCGGCTTCGTGCCGCAACAGGACAAGCAGTACCTGGTGGCCTTCGCTCAACTGCCGGACGCCGCCACCCTCGACCGTACCGAGGCTGTGATCAAGCGCATGTCCGAGATCGCCTCCAAGCATCCGGGCGTCGAAAACACCGTGGCCTTCCCGGGTCTGTCCATCAACGGTTTCACCAACAGCCCGAACAGCGGCATCGTGTTCACCCCGCTCAAGCCCTTCGATGAGCGCAAGGACCCGTCCATGTCCGCTGGCGCCATCGCGGCCGAGCTGAACAAGCAGTTCGCGGATATCCAGGACGCCTACATCGCGATCTTCCCGCCGCCCCCGGTACAGGGTCTCGGCACCATCGGCGGCTTCCGCCTGCAGGTCGAGGATCGCGGCAACCTGGGCTACGAGGAGCTGTACAAGCAAACCCAGAACATCATCGCCAAGGCCCGCCAGTTGCCTGAGCTGAACCCCATGTCGGTGTTCACCAGCTATCAGGTCAACGTGCCCCAGGTGGATGCCGCCATCGACCGCGAGAAGGCCAAGACCCACGGCGTGGCCATCAGCGACATCTTCGACACCATGCAGGTGTACCTGGGTTCGCTGTACGCCAACGACTTCAACCGCTTTGGCCGCACCTACCAGGTCAATGTCCAGGCAGAACAGCAATTCCGCCTGGAGCCCGAGCAGATTGGCCAGCTGAAGGTACGCAACAACCGTGGCGAGATGATTCCGCTGTCCACCTTCGTCAAGGTGGAGAACAGCTCGGGCCCTGATCGCGTGATGCACTACAACGGCTTCATCACCGCCGAGATAAACGGCGCTGCAGCCCCCGGCTACAGTTCCGGCCAGGCCGAGGCAGCGATCGAGAAACTGCTGAAGGAAGAGCTGCCCAACGGCATGACCTTTGAGTGGACCGACCTGACCTACCAGCAGATCCTCGCCGGTAATACCGCGGTGTTCATCTTCCCCCTCTGCGTGCTCCTGGCCTTCCTGGTACTGGCCGCCCAGTACGAGAGCTGGAGCCTGCCGCTGGCGGTGATCCTGATCGTGCCGACCGTACTGTTCTCCGCCATTACCGGGGTGATCCTGGCCGGTAGCGACAACAACATCTTCACCCAGATCGGCTTGATCGTCCTGGTGGGCCTGGCATGCAAGAACGCCATCCTCATCGTCGAGTTCGCCAAGGAGAAACAGGAAGAAGGTCTGGATCGCGTCGCCGCCGTCCTGGAAGCCTGCCGCCTGCGTCTGCGCCCGATCCTGATGACCTCCATCGCTTTCATCATGGGCGTGGTGCCGCTGGTGCTGTCCTCCGGTGCCGGCGCCGAAATGCGCCATGCCATGGGCGTTGCAGTGTTCAGCGGGATGATCGGCGTGACCTTCTTCGGCCTGCTGCTGACCCCGGTGTTCTATGTCCTGATCCGCGGATTCGTCGAGAAGCGCGAAGCGCGCAAGGGCGCCCGCGCCCAGCAACTGAAGGAAGCACACACATGATTCACAAGGCTTTTGCCCCCGCTCTGCTGGCCCTGGCGCTTGCCGCCTGTGCCGTAGGCCCGGACTACAAGGCCCCGGAGAGCGAGCCCGCGCGGCTCGCCTCTTCCGAAGGTGTGAAGGTTGATCGCACCCGCTTCGAGAGCCTCTGGTGGCAGCAGTTCGAAGACCCGACCCTGAACCAGTTGGTGCAAGAGTCGCTGAAGGAAAACCGCGAACTGCGCATCGCCTTCGCCCGCCTCAAGGCCGCCCGCGCCATCCGCGATGACGTCGGCAACGACCAGTTGCCTGTGGTCACCGCCGGAGCCAGTGCCGAAATTGGCAAAGGCCAGCAGCCTGGCGTAACAGAAGAGCGGGTCAACGCCGAACGCTACGACCTGGGTCTGAACATGGCCTGGGAGCTGGACCTGTTCGGTCGCATCCAACGGCAGATCGAGGCCAGCGAAGCGGAAACCGACGCCGCCCAGGCCGACCTGCAACAGTTGCAGGTGAGCCTGATCGCCGAGTTGGTAGACGCCTACGGCAACCTGCGTGGCGCACAGCTCAGGGAGCGGATTGCACGCGAAAACCTGGAGAACCAGCAGGAGTCCCGCGGCCTGACCGAACAACTGCGCGACGCGGGCGTCGGCAGCGAACTGGATGTGCTGCGCGCTGACGGTCGTCTGGCCGCCACCGAAGCCAGCCTGCCGCAACTGCAGGCCGAAGAAGCGCGTGCCCGCAACCGCATCGCCACACTGCTCGGCCAGCGTCCGGAACAATTGTCCGTGGACCTGTCTCCCAAGCCCCTGCCGGTGATTGCCAAGGCACTGCCCATCGGCGATCCGGCCGAGCTGCTGCGTCGTCGTCCGGACGTGCGTTCAGCGGAGCGGCAACTGGCCGCCGCCACCGCCGGTGTTGGCGTGGCCACGGCTGACCTGTTCCCGCGCGTGAGTCTGTCGGGCTTCCTCGGCTTCACGGCCGGACGCGGCTCGCAGATCGGCTCCTCCGCCGCACGAGCCTGGGCGGTGGCACCGACCATTTCCTGGGCAGCCTTCGACCTTGGCAGTGTTCGCGCCCGACTGCGTGGCGCCGAGGCCGACGCCGACGGTGCACTGGCCAACTACGAGCAACAAGTGCTGCTGGCCCTGGAAGAGTCGGAAAACGCTTTCAGCGACTACGGCAAACGCCAGGAACGACTGGTGTCGCTGGTGCGCCAGTCGGAAGCCACCCGCGCCGCCGCCGAACAGGCCGCGACCCGCTATCGCGAAGGTACCGTGGACTTCCTCGTGCTGCTGGACGCCGAACGCGAGCGCCTGGCTGCCGAAGACGCCCAGGCCCTGGCCGAAGTCGAGGTCTATCGCGGCATCGTCGCCATCTACAAGGCCCTTGGCGGCGGCTGGCAACCTCAGGCGTGATCATTTCCTCCCTTGTCCGGCCTGCCCCGGCCGGCAGCTTTACCCCGCGGGTCCGAGCTCCTCGCCGCGGGGACTTTTATTCAGCTCTCCGTGGGCGTCCGGGAAAAGCCGGCTCCCAGGAAGCCTGCTGACCGCGTCAAGGATGGCAGTACCGAATTCGGAGAAAGCTCTGGATACCCCAACCCTTGATCTCGATAGGAGAGATTCCATGAAAAAGCTCATCACTTCCGCAACCCTTCTGGCCGTCGCCCTTTCCGCGGGTTCCGCCATGGCATCCGGCGGTGGCGACCGCACCATCTCGCGCTATGAAAAGCGCCTGGCGCAGATCGAGAAGCAGCAACGCGAGGCAAACGAAGCCGTCGCCCAGAAGGAACTCGCAGAAAAAGCAAAACGTGGCTAAGCCACAGGGACGGGGCGGGATTACCTGCCCCATCCCGCCCACAGCGATAACCCGCCGGCCCTCAGTCGAGGTCTGGCGGTTTGTCCCGCCCCCATCACCTCGGGCGTGATCGCTGCAGGCGACGCACTTGCCTCGGCGACAATCGCCGGCTAGCGTCATGCCGACAGCCGACGAAGCCCTCCATGCCAACCGACGCCCAGATCCTCGCTGCCATAGATACCGCCTTCGGCGACTGCCGGCGCCCGGAGCACTTCACCAATTTCCAGCATTGCTGCGAATGTGCAGAGCACGACGCGCTGCTGTGCAGTCGTGACCGCGAAACACTGCAACACGCGGATGTTGGCAATGCCGGTTGGGACCCTATCTGTTTCTGCTCGCCCGAAGGCATCGCCTACTACTTCCCAACTCTGGCGCGCTTCGCGTTGGCCGAGC
This sequence comes from Pseudomonas sp. DY-1, assembly GCF_003626975.1. Taxonomy (NCBI): domain Bacteria; kingdom Pseudomonadati; phylum Pseudomonadota; class Gammaproteobacteria; order Pseudomonadales; family Pseudomonadaceae; genus Pseudomonas; species Pseudomonas sp. DY-1. The sequence continues at coordinate 1,549,750 of NZ_CP032616.1, forward strand.
CGTCGCCGGAAATAGACTGGTATGGCTGGCAAATGGTCTTCCATCTCGGCTACGGCGGCGCGGAAAACGCTTTGCTCCAGCATTGCTCGACGGCTCAGCGCCAAGCCGTGGCCAGCTTGCTGGCGCACCTGCTCGATACCCGTACCGAGCTACTGGAAATGGACGCCGACGCTGCTCTGCACGCCCACGGAAACTGGTCGCGTTGAGCGGACTTCAGACCGCAGGGGATCAACGGGGCGGCTGGCCAGATGCCAGCTTGCGCCGCGCCACTAGTGTCTTGGCCGCCGTCATGTGAATGGGGCCGCCCTGGTAGGTGGGCAGCTCGCGCGATACCCAATCGATCCCCTTGTCACGCCAGTGAACCTCACCCGCCTCCAGTTTCATGTCCCTCTGCACTTCCCGGATCACCTGACGAACACGCTCGTCGCTATAGAAGGCTTCGTTGTCGATGGCTTTGCAGAAGGTCGCACCATCCTGGCTGATCAGCGTGAGCAGCAGCGACCCGTCGGGTCGCGGCTTCACGTCGACCTGATGCTGCGGGAAAGCGTCATAGAAGGCAGTGAATGGCAGCTTCATGCGGAACACTCCTGTCGGACCATGGGTCGTTCGGACCCTGTTTCTTGCACTCGGCATGCCCGTTCGCCGTTTCCACCAATTTCCTTGCTAATCAGGCATATGGCGCGAACGCACTGTGTCGCTTCCGGGTGACTTGCACGGTCCCTAGTCCAATCCCCGTGCAAGTTGCACGAAGTTCCGATGAAACCGGCTTCCTGTCACCTGGCCACTGGGCTTGACCAGTGCGCCCTATCCTGCGAAAAGGCTGCGCGCAAATGGCCGGGCCCGGTCGACGAACCAAGGAGCACATTCCCATGAGTGACGAACTGCAGATAACCGATATCCAGCTGGGCGACGGCAAGGAAGTGGTCAAGGGCGCCCTGATCACGACCCAGTACCGCGGCACCCTGGAAGACGACACCGAGTTCGATTCCTCCTACAGCCGTGGCAAACCCTTCCAGTGCGTGATCGGCACCGGTCGCGTTATCAAGGGCTGGGACATCGGCCTGATGGGCATGAAGGTCGGCGGCAAGCGCAAGCTCTTCGTCCCCGCGCACCTGGCCTATGGTGAGCGCCAGGTCGGTGCCCACATCAAGCCGAACTCCAATCTGTGCTTCGAAATCGAGTTGCTGGAAGTCCTGACCCGCGACGATTGAGCACACGCCCAAACCTGTAGGAGCGAGCTTGCTCGCGAATACAGATCGACCCCACTGATCGAGTGACGACAAGGCGGCCAGCCACAGGCTTGTGGCCTGGGCCGCCGCCGGCACCGCAGGGTATGGGAGTTGAAACGCCCGGCAATCGTGTCACCTGGCAGCGGCAGGATACCGGGCGAATCTGTCAGCTGGCTGTCAGCTGGCCGGGGGGCAAGCGCGTGTTGATGTCATCGCACACCACCGGCTCGGCTATGGTGTCGACCAGGTATTGCAGGCGTGAGCCTTCGAGCGTCAGCCCGATGTCGATCTCGCCTTACGCCAATCGACCAGTCAGCGAATCCACACCTATCCCAGGAGTCGCCCATGTCCCTGCAACTGTTCGCGCATCCCTTCTCGTCGTACTGCCAGAAGGTCCTGATCGCGCTCTACGAGAACGACACAGCGTTCCAGATGCGCCTGCTGTCGCCGGACGATCCGGCGACCGCCGAGCAGTTCCAGCGCCTCTGGCCGTTGCAGCGGTTTCCGCTGCTGCTGGACGGCGAGCGGCCGGTGATGGAGTCGAGCATCATCATCGAATACCTCCAGCAGCATCATGCCGGGCCGGTGAAGCTGATCCCCGAGCAGCCGGAAATGGCGTTGGAGGTGCGGATGCTGGATCGCTTCTTCGACCTGTACGTGATGACACCCATGCAGAAGCCGGTGCTCGATAGCCTGCGCTCGGAGGGCCAGCGCGATGCCTGTGGGGTGGCGGACGCCAAGGCTCTGCTGGAGCGCAGCTACGCCTGGCTCGAGGGGAAGCTCGCGAGGCGAACCTGGGCTGCCGGCGACGCCTTCAGCCTGGCGGACTGCGCGGCTGCGCCCTCGCTGTTCTACGCCGACTGGGTACACCCGATCGATGCGACCTTCAGCAACCTGCGCAACTATAGGCAACGCTTGCTTGCGCATCCTTCGATCGCCCGTGCAGTAGATGAGGCGCGCCCGTATCGGCCACTGTTCCCGCTGGGAGCGCCGGATCGCGACTGAAGCTCAAGGTTGGACGCCGTGAAGTTCGCGAGCGGAGCCCGCTCCTGCCTGCTTTCGGCCTTTCGCTACCCGGCAGCAGGCGAGTAAGGTTTCCCATCCGTTTATTTCGAACAGGGAGTCCACCTCATGAGTGATCTTTCGGCTTTCCCCATCAACCGCAAATGGCCCGCGACCCGGCCGGACGTCCTGCAGCTCTATTCCCTGCCGACGCCCAATGGCGTCAAAGTCTCCATCATGCTGGAGGAAACGGGTCTGCCTTACGAACCGCACCTGGTCAGCTTTGAACGCAATGACCAGATGTCGCCGGAGTTCCTCTCCCTCAACCCGAACAACAAGATCCCCGCCATCATCGACCCCAATGGACCAGACGGCCGTCCACTGCCCCTGTTCGAGTCCGGCGCGATCCTCATCTACCTGGCCGACAAGACCGGCCGGTTGATCCCGCAGGACGCGGCCGGCCGTTACGAATGCATCCAGTGGCTGATGTTCCAGATGGGCGGGATTGGCCCGATGTTCGGCCAGATCGGCTTCTTCAACAAATTCGCCGGCAAGGACTACGAGGACAAACGCCCCCTTGACCGCTATGTGCAGGAGTCGGCACGCCTGCTGGCGGTGCTCGACCAGCGCCTGGAAGGTCGGGACTGGATCATGGGCGAGCAGTTCAGCATCGCCGACATCGCCACCTTCCCCTGGATTCGCAACCTGGTGGGTTTCTACGAGGCGGGTGAGCTCGTCGGGTTCGAGCGCTTCGCCAACGTGAAGCGGGTGCTGGAAGCCTTCCTGGCACGCCCGGCAGTCGTACGCGGGCTGGGGATTCCGCAGCGGGATTGAATGCTGTCTGCCGGGGGCTGCTAGAACGTCCTGGGCCAGGCTGCTTGCCGAGTTCTGCGGATGTTTCTGGTTTTGCCCTCCCCGGCGAGTCACTTCTTTCAAACGTCGGGATGCCGAACCAAAAAGAAGTAACCAAGAATGCCTGCCCCTGCATCCGGCCCCGGTCAACTCACTTCCCCCGCAATGCCTTCGCCACCCGGAACTGCATCTCGTAGGCCGGTTGCTCCACGCTGTCGGCGTCCTCGGCATAGCGGCTGGCAAAACCTTCCACGCCCCACTCCCGGTACTGCTGCGCATGCACCAGTTCGTGGGCCCAGAGCGCCACATCGTCCAGCGCTCCTTCGCGATCGCGAAAGAGGATGACGTCTACAAGGGTCACTGCCTTGATATCCGGGTCATGCAGCATCGCACTGGCCGCGCCCAATTCACTGCTGTCGCCGATGCGATAGCGCGCGCCCTCCAGCAGCGCGGCGTCGAAGTAAGGCGTCAGCTTTTCGCGGATGGCTGGGGGCATCGGCTCGACCCCGCTGGCCAGGGCATCGGCCCTGGCCTGCACCAACCATTGCTGCAAGGCGCCGGACGCCACCCGACTCACCTCGCCCGGTAGCGGCCCGAGCACTCCGCGTACGTCGGGCAGGCAGACGCAATCCGTCACGCAGACTTCGTATTGCTCCGGCGGGCAGGCCGCAGCCGTCACGTCGAGACTGCAAGTGGCGAACAATGCGAGGCTCAAGGCGATCCTGGTCATGCGTCCTCCGGGACTGTTCCATTGGGCTTTGACCACGGCGAGCGACCAAGCGCACCGTCAGCGGTCGTGAGACGGCATCCGACGATTGACCCTGAGCGCCAGCAGGAGGAAGCAGCTCACAACAGGCGTGGCAATCCGATTCGGAGGGGCTGCCGAAGGAGTGGAGCTATCCCACGAACGACCCGCTGGTCTCCGTTTCCGAGGGCCGTAACCCCTTCGCTGAAGGCGGGCCCTGAGTGCCACCGCATGCATTTTGACGACCAGTGATGGAGGGGCTCACCGGTCGACACGGCGGTCTGCTAACGTGATGCAGGCCCTCTCGCGGAACGGAATTCATGCTCGCTTTCATTCAAAGCCACCCCCTGGCCTTCGGCGCCCTGCTGATCCTGATCGACCTTTCGACCTGGCGCATCATTCCCGCCGAACAGCAGACCTGGCGGGTGGTCTGCCGGTTGCTGCTGTTCGTGCTGTTCAGCGCCGTGATCATCGATGCCGGCATGAGCCCCCTGCAGCCGCCGACGTGGTCGGATCCAACGCTCAACCTGGTGGCCACCGCGATGGAAATCGGCTGGTGGCTGTTTGGTGCCCGCACCGCCACCGTGGTACTGGGCCTTCTGATGCCGCGCATCGGCCATGCCGGCCGACTGCTCCAGGACGTGCTGGGCGCGGTGATATTCCTGGTGGCGGTGGTAGCCGCCGCGGCCTATGTGATGCAGCTGCCGGTGAAGGGCCTGCTGGCCACCTCCGGGGTCATGGCGATCGTGATCGGCCTGGCCTTGCAGAGCACGTTGAGCGATGTGTTCTCCGGCATCGTCCTCAACACCACCAAGCCCTACCAACTGGATGACTGGATTTCCATCGACGGCACCGAAGGCAAGGTGGTGGAAATCGACTGGCGCGCCACCCACCTGCTGACCAACAAAGGCAGCACCGTCGTGGTTCCAAACTCGGTGGCGGCCAAGACCAAGGTGCACAACTTCAGCCGACCCTATGAGCTGACCAGCGTGTCGATCACCGTTCAGGTGTCTACCCAGGTGCGTCCACGCCGTGTACTGGAGGCCCTGGAAAGGGCGGTCCAGAGCATCAGTGCGCTGCTGACCAACCCCAAGCCCAAGGTCGCGATCAAGGGCTCGGACTTGGAGTCCATGGAGTACGAAATCAGTGGCTTCATCCGCACCGGAGAGAACAAGACCGAGGTGCGTAACCTGATGTACGACCTGGCGCACAGGCATCTGGAAGCGGCCGGCATTACCTTCACCGGAGAAGATGCACCGCAGCCCTCCTCGCGGCCACGCTTGCTGCTGGAAGAGGTGAAGATCTTCCGCGCGCTCAGCCATGGAGAGAAGGACGAACTCAGCGAAGCCATGGCGCCGCTCGCGTTTTCTGCCGGCCAGGTGGTAATGGCGGTAGGCGAAGTGGCCGAAGGGCTGCTGATCGTCGGTACGGGCGTGGTCTCCGCCGCAGTGCCGGACAGCACCGGGAAGCTGATAGAAGCTGGCCGCATGGGGCCGGGGGAAATCATCGGCGAGGAAGGCATCGGCTGCAACGCACCGTCCCAGGCACAGTTCACCGCCCTCACTGCTTGCGTGCTTTACCGCATCGAGCGTGATGCCATGAGCAAATTCCTGGATACGCGTGTGGAAGTCCGCGCCGCCCTCATCCATCTGCGCACCTTCCGCGAACAGGCCAGCCGCAACCTGTTAATGCAGAAACCCCAGGCCGTGAAAAAGACCGGTTTCCTCAACTGGCTACAGAAGAAGCACTGAGGGTTCCGATCAGCGAATACCTCAAAATCAATAATGACATTTTTTTATGCTTTAATTGATTTTGCAGGACAATCCGTAACACGAGGGGCCCGTCATGAAACTCAGGACACTGGCTTTACTGCTGCTTGTAGCACTCGTCCAACCCACCTGGAGCCTGGCCGCGCAACAAACGGCTGCCTCCGGCGCTGACAATGCCGCACTGACAACCCGACTGGCGCTACGCGACCTGTGGGTGGAACACATCTTCTGGGTCAGGAACTACGTCGTCGCCAATCAGGACGGCCAGCGCAAGCAGGCCGACGCAGCCGCCACGCAGGTGGTGGACAACGCCAAGGCAATCGCCAACAGCATCGCCCCGCTCTACGGCCAGCCAGCCGCGGATCAGTTGCTGGAACTGCTGGCCGGCCACTGGAGTGCCGTGAAGCACTACAGCGATGCGGCCGTGGCCAAGGATGATGCGGGCAAGAAAGCCGCGGTCACCGACCTCACCCGCAATGCCAAAGGCATCGCCAAGTTCCTCTCCAGTGCCAACCCGAACCTGCCTGAAGACGCCCTGATCAACATGCTCAGCGCCCATGGCGGACACCATGTGGCGCAAATCGACGAGCTGAGCACAGGGGACTTCGCAGGTGAGGCCAGGACCTGGACAGCCATGCGCCAGCACATGCAGGTACTGGCCGATACCTTGGCCGCTGCGCTGGTCAAGCAATTCCCTGACAAGTTCTGACTCCGGTCTGTCGAGGTAATCGATGCTTCAAGGAATGGGACGTACCCAACAGGACCTGCTCGGCGCCCTGCTCTATCAACCGGGCGGCATGAGCATCGACGAACTGGCCAACCACCTGGCGGTGACCCGCACGGCGATCCGCCAGCACCTGGCCGCGCTGGAGCGCGACGGGCTGATACTGCGGGGCGAAACGCGACCTACCGGCCGCCGCCCCGAGCAGCTCTACCGGCTCAGCCCGCGTGGCCGGGAGCTATTTCCCCGCCAGTACCAGTTACTGGCCGACCTGCTGATTGGCGAAGTGGCCAGCCTCATCGGCCACGACGCCCTGATCCAACTCATGCGTGGCCTCGGACGCCGTCTGGCCGGCGAGATCGAAACGAAGGTCGTGGATGAGCCCCGGATCGCCCAGCACATGCACGAAGCCGGCTACGAGGCCGAGGTCTTCTTCCGCTCCGGTGGCGAAGCCGAGATCGTCGCCCACAACTGCGTGTTCCATCACCTTGCGGCGCTGCATCCGGAGGTCTGCGAGCTGGACCTCGCGCTGATCGGTACCCTCGGCGGCGGCACGGTTGATCACCTCGAATGCATGGTGCGCCAGGGGCAGGTCTGCCGCTTCCGGATCGATCGCGGCTGAACCAGCAACTCACCCTGTGCCTGGCGGGTATCCGCCGCAAGCAGGGCGGGATTCCCACTCATCGGGCGGATATCCGCCACCTGCCCACCCCCGTGTAAGCCTTGAATCGCGCAAAGTGAATCGATTCATGGGGTTTTCGCCTATACGGCACGGCATTTGCCTACCCACCGCCCTTTTCGAGAAATAGCAAAGGGACGGTCCCATGAAAAAACTCCTCCTAGGACTCCTGTGCCTCACGGTGCTCGGCTGTGCCAAGCAACCGGAGGCGGAGAAGTCGGTAGACGTGCTGCTGATCGGCGCCGGCATCATGAGTGCCAGCCTCGGCACCTATCTCCACGAACTGGAGCCGGGCTGGAGCATCGACATCTACGAACGCCTCGACCAGGTCGCCGCGGAAAGCTCCAACCCCTGGAACAACGCCGGCACCGGCCACTCGGCCTTCTGCGAGCTGAACTACACACCGGAAACCGCAGACGGCGGCATCGACATCAGCAAGGCCGTGGCGATCAACGAATCCTTCGAGATCTCCAAACAGTTCTGGGCCTACCAGGTCGAGCGCAACGTGCTGGGAAATCCCAAGTCCTTCATCAACGGCGTGCCGCACATGAGCTTCGTCTGGGGCGACGACAACATCGAGTTCCTCAGGAAGCGCCACGCCGCCCTGCAGCACAGCTCGCTGTTCCGTGGCATGGAGTACTCCGAAGACCATGAGCAGATCAGCAAGTGGGTCCCGTTGGCGATGGAAGGACGTCCTGCCGAACAGAAAGTGGCCGCCACGCGCATGGCCATCGGCACTGACGTCAACTTCGGTGAAATCACCCGCCAGTTGATCGACTCGCTGACCAGGAGCGACAAGGTTTCGCTCAACCTCAAGCACGAAGTCCGCGACATCAAGCGCAACGACGACGGCACCTGGACTGTGGTCGTCGCCGACCTCGGAAACGACGAGGCCGTACGCAGCGTCAAGGCGAAATTCGTCTTCATCGGTGCTGGCGGTGGCGCCCTCAAGCTGCTGCAGAAATCCGGCATTCCAGAAGCCGAGGGCTATGCCGGCTTCCCGGTGGGCGGCCAGTTCCTGGTCACCCGCAATCCCGAGGTGGTGGCCCAGCATCAGGCCAAGCTCTACGGCAAGGCGTCGGTCGGCTCGCCGCCCATGTCGGTGCCGCACCTGGATACCCGTGTGATCGACGGCCAGAAAGTGCTGCTGTTCGGACCCTTCGCCACCTTCTCCACCAAGTTCCTGAAGAACGGCTCGCTGCTGGACATGTTCAGCGCCTTGACCACCGACAACATCGGCCCGATGACCAACGCCGGCCTGGACAACATTCCGCTGAGCACCTACCTGATGGGTCAACTGATGCTCAGCCAGGCCGACCGCATGCATGAACTGCGCGAGTACTTCCCCCAAGCCAGGGACGAGGACTGGGAGCTGTTGACCGCTGGCCAACGCGTGCAAGTGATCAAGAAGGACGCCGAAAAAGGCGGAATCCTGCAGTTCGGTACCGAAGTCGTCAGCTCCGCCGACGGCAGCATCGCCGCGCTGCTGGGCGCCTCGCCGGGTGCGTCCACTGCTGCGCCGATCATGCTCACCGTGCTGGAGAAGACCTTCAAGGACAAGGTCCAGACCCCGGAATGGCAAGCCCGCCTGAAGGAGATCATTCCTTCCTACGGGCGCAAGCTGAACAACGACCTGGAGCTGACCAACCAGGTCCGCGCCTGGAGCAGTGAGCGCCTGCAACTGGAGCACATTCCGGTGCTGCCGGAAGTTGCCGCGCAGTAAGGCCACGGCCCCAACTCGATCTGTGGGGGCGATTTCAATCGCCAAGCGGACCAAAGGTTCGCCTCAAGCCTGAATGAGGGCAGCTGCGCTGCCCATAGCGAATGAATTCGCCCCCACAACACCCCCGACATCGCCTTCACAACCTCGACATTTTCCCCAGATTTTTTTCACGAAGTTTTGATTCCGCCGTTCCTAATCTGCGCGCCGTATCCACGAGGGATACGTCCCAAGCGAGCGGCCCATGTTCAAACGCATTTCCATCCGCCCCGAAGCCCTGGCCTTCCTGGCCAGCCTCCTGCTGCTTTCGGTCTACAACTTCCCACTCTGGCGGCATGTCTTCGCCATAGTCCCGGCCGATGCCGACGGACTCGGCATGCGCATGGCCTTCGGCGTCATGGTGCTGGCCATCTTCAACTTCGTACTCGCCCTGCTCTCCTTCCGCCGGGTCTTCAAACCGGTGCTGATCTTCCTGTTCCTGGCCAGCTCCGGGGTCGCCTATTTCATGAGCCAGTACGGCGTGCTGATCGACGCCAACATGCTGCGCAACGTCGCGGAAACCGACGTCAACGAAGTTCGCGACCTGCTTTCCTTCAAGCTGCTGCTGTTCGTCCTCATCCTCGGTGTGTTGCCGAGCTGGCTGCTGTGGAAATTGCCGGTCCGCCACCAGCCCCTGCGCCGTGAACTGCTGGGCAAGCTAGCCCTGGCAGTCGGCTCGCTGACTGTGTTGGGAGTGGTCGCACTGGCCAACTACCAAGGCCTGGCGTCGCTGTTCCGTAACCACCACGAATTGCGTCTGCTGGTGGTGCCCAGCAACTACCTGAACGCCTCCTTTGGCTATGTGCGCGAACAACTGGTGGTGGCCAAGGAGCCATTGCGCCAGATCGGCACCGATGCGAAAAAGGCGCCGGCCTGGCAGACCCACCAGCGCAAGTCGCTGACAGTCCTGGTCGTGGGTGAAAGCGCGCGGGCGGAAAACTTCGGCATCCTCGGCTATGCACGCGACACCTCTCCGCTACTCCGGGGCCAGCAAGGCGTCACCGCCTTCAGCAACGTGCGTTCCTGCGGCACCGAGACTGCCGTCTCCGTGCCCTGCATGTTCTCCAACATGGGACGCGGCGACTACGACGCCGCCCGCGCCCGCAGCCAGGAAGGCCTGCTTGATGTGCTCAAGCATGCGGGCCTCGCAGTGACCTGGCGCGACAACCAGTCCGGCTGCAAGGGCACCTGCGACCGCGTTACCCAGGAAAACCTCAGCCACCTGAAGGACCCCGTCCTGTGCAGTGGCGGCGAGTGTCACGATGAAATCCTGCTCAAGGACCTGCAAGCCTACATCGACCAGCTCAAGGACGACTCGGTGCTGGTCCTGCATCAGATGGGTAGCCACGGCCCGGACTACGCCAAGCGCTATCCCAAGCGTTTCGAGAAGTTCACCCCGGTGTGCAACAGCAATGCCTTGAACGACTGCAGCCAGGAAAGCATCGTCAACGCCTACGACAACACCCTGGTCTATACCGACTACGTGCTGTCGAACCTGATCGATCTCCTGCGCAAGAACCAGGACAAGGTCGACACGGCCATGATCTACCTCGCCGACCACGGCGAATCGCTCGGCGAGTACAACCTTTTCCTGCATGGCACGCCCTATGTGCTGGCCCCCGACCAGCAGAAGCACGTGGCCATGCTCACCTGGTTCTCCGACAGCTACCGCAGGGAGTTCGCCCTGGACACCGGCTGCGTGTCCAGGGAGCGCGACAAGCCGCTGAGCCAGGACAACCTCTTCCACTCGATGCTGGGTCTGTTGCAGGTCCAGACCGGTGAATACCGGGAAGGCCTGGATCTGTTCGCCTCCTGCCGTACCAGCGGCCTCACCGTTGCAAGGAAATAGGTCGACGCCATGGGCGGGAAGCAGCCACTTGAGCGACGGATCATCTTCGCCTTCGTGTTGATGACGCTGATCGTTGGCGGCACCTTTTCCCTGGGAATCGTCGCCATCGTGCACTTCATCGAAGAGCTCCTGGTGTCAGAGGAGATGGGCCGGGAACTGGACTATGCGATAGACGAAGAGCTCAAGCTGGACACGGTTGCGCGTATCGATGCCAATACCCGCTTCTTCAGTTCCCACAGCGGACGTGATGCCTTGCCACCGCGTTTCACCGGTCTGCCGGAAGGCTTCTCCGAGGTGCTCGATGGCGACGCCGCCTACTACGTATTCAAGCGCAGCCACGGCAGCCATGAGGACGTGCTGGTGGAAGAACAGCACGAGTTCGAGGCCCGGGAGCAGGTCCTTTTCGACGTAGTCCTGGCCGGCTTCTTGCTCAGCGTGTTCGGCGCCTGGGGACTTGGACGCCTGCTCGCACGCCGGGTGATGGCCCCCGTTCGACGCCTGGCGCAACAGGTTCGCCATCGTGACCAGCTGCTGCCCATGGCACCCAGGCTGTCGCCCGACTACCCGGACGACGAGGTCGGTCGGCTCGCCGCCGCCTTCGACGAGACCCTCGGCCAGCTCCAACATTCACTGGAGCGCGAGCGGCTGTTCACCAGCGATGTCAGCCATGAACTGCGCACCCCGCTGATGGTCATCGCCACCTCCTGCGAGCTGCTGCTGGACGCCGCCGGACTTACCGCCAGCGAGCGCGCCCAGGTCGCCCGCATCGCTCGCGCCAGCGCTGACATGCACGATCTGGTGCAGACCTTCCTGCGCCTGGCGCGAGCCGGCCAGGAGGAAAGCGGCATCGCCGAGAAAGTTGCCCTGTCCGGACTCGCGGCCGAGCAGTACCGCCAGTGGATGCCCCAGTTCCAGGCCAAGGGCCTGGCGTTCGCCCTGATCGACGAAGGCTCCAGCGCGGACCGCTATGAAGCCCCGCAACTGCGCACGGTCATGTCCAACCTGCTGCGCAATGCCTTTCACTACACTGAACAGGGTGCGGTGCGGCTGATCCTCGCGGCAGACGGTTTCCGGGTCGAAGACAGTGGCCAGGGCATTCCGGAGGAAGAGCAGGAACGCATCTTCCAGAGTTTCGTACGCGGCCAGCAGGCCCGCGGCGAAGGTCTGGGCCTGGGGCTCTCGCTGGTCAGGCGCATTTGCCAGCAGCAGGGTTGGGAAGTCCGGGTGGAATCCCGTCCGGACTCGGGCAGTTGCTTCTCCGTACACCTTGGTTGCAGCCGTTGACGTTTTTTTCACGGGCTTTTGACCTCGCCAATACAGCCCGCCATCCAGACTTATCAGCTGTCCACATGGATTCGGTGCACTGGGCTTCGCCAAGTGGCGGGTCTGCATTCCGCGTCCTGAGCGAAGGAACTCCCCATGTCCGCCAATACCACCTCTCTGCCGCGTCGCCGCTCTCCCTTCCGCAAGCGCTCACGCGCCGGCGGCCAATGGCTGATCCTGCTTCTCGACCAGCGCACCATGCGCTGGTTGCTAGGGGCCTTCGCCCTGCTCCTGTTGTTGGGTGCAGGGATACCTGCCTGGCACCACCTGTACCCCGCCGTTGCCGCGCAGGGATGGAGCTATCAGGTGCACCTCGACGGTATCGAGCAAGTCAGCGCGCTAATACCCGATGACCGGGGAGGCCTTTTCCTCAGCCAGGAACTGCAAGACGGCAAGGGCCGTATCCTGCGTGTCGGATCGGGCGGCAGGAACAGCGAAGTTGAGACCGGCCTGTCCAAGCCCGACGGCATGGCCCGCTATCGCGGGGGCATCGCCTTCAGCCAGGAACAGGGCGAACACCCGGTGCTCTGGATGAACGACCTGGGCACCCGGCAACTGTTCAGCGCCGACAGCGTCGAAGGCCTGTCCACAGACGGCCACTACCTCTACGCAATCGAAGATCTCCACGGTAACGGCCGTTTGCTGCGTTACGACCCGGAAACCGATAGCGTCACCACGCTGCGCAGCGGCCTGGACGAAGCCGAAGCGGTCGCCTTCTGTCCCGATGGCCGCCTGTTCTACAGCGAGAAAACCAGTGGCCAGGTCCGCCTGCTGCAGGATGACGGGCAGGACCCGGTGGCGATCGATGGCCTGCGCGAACCCGGTTTCCTGCTCTGTAATCACGATGGATTGTGGGTCACCGAAGACGCCACGCACATGGCCCGCGTCCTGTTGCTCGATGCCAAGGGAGACCTGAACGTCGTGCTGTCCCACCTGCGTTCGCCGCAAACCATAGTCGAGATCGCTTCAGGCCGTTACCTGGTCGCCGAGCAAGGACGCAAACGGGTGCTGGAACTGCAACGAAACCCTGAGCATCGCTGATGGCCACTGCCTCCTCGCAACCGCCCGACAGCGAAAAGGAACCACCTCGAAATCCCGAAACATCAACACACAGCTTTCACCATTGTGTCGTTAGGTTAGTCCCATACCCGCGAGCGGTGCCGGTTTGACCGGCACCGGCAACTCTATCGTTTCAGGAAGAACTGACGTCCAGCGCTTCCTCCGCCCGGGCGGCCATTTCCAACGGCTCCGGGCGATAGAGCACGAGGCGGTAGCAGACCAGGCTGATCATCCAGTCGAACAGCAGCGTCCAGACGTTATGCGAGAGAAAGTGCGCGCCCTGCATCATCCGTCCGAGCGAGAACAGGCTACCGAGGACCAGCGCCCCCACCAGCGCGGCCCGCGCCAAGCGTGGACGGCGGTCGCGCAAGACGAAGAACAGGGCGAGCAGGCAAAAACCCGCCGAGGCATGGCCACCCGGCCAGCAGCGGCCAGGCTTGTCGACGTAGGGATGGTGACCGACCAATGGCGAATAGGGTTCGACACCGCCGAATTCCGCCAGGCTCCAGGGGCACTGCACGGCGGTAACCGCTTTGAGCGGCGTGACGATGGCCGTGGACAGGCCGAGGGCCAGCACCAGATAGCCCAGCTGACGACGCCACTGGCGCAGGCGGGTAGGAAGCAGGCTGACGAGAAAGCCGGCGATAGCGAGGACGCCGAGGAGGATCACGGCCTGCTTGGCGCGGTCGTGCAGTACATCCTCGAGGAACGCGCTGTGCCGACCGATGAAACCGTTTTGCGGGTCGTAGAACAGGTGCGCCAGGGCGAAATCGACGTGGGGCACGTCGATCAACAGCAGAAGTGCCATGGTGGCCAGCGGCAGGCCGCTCCAGAGCACGAAATTGAAGGGACGGGAATGGGGCATCGGAAGGTCCTTGGTCAAGTGGGACGACCGAAGTCTGCGCCGGCATGCGTGAGCAACTGGTAAAGGGCTTGTGAAAAAAACATCAACGGCGCCACGGCGCAGGATCGAGGGCACTAAGTGCGAGTACTGATCATCGAAGACAACCGCGACATCCTCGCCAACGTGCTGGACTACCTCCAGCTCAAGGGTTACGGCGTCGATTGCGCCCAGGACGGCCTGTCGGGCCTGCACCTGGCGACTACCCAGCACTACGACCTGATCGTGCTGGACATCATGCTGCCGGGCATCGACGGTTTGCAGCTCTGCAACCGCCTGCGCCAGGAAGCCCGGCGGGACACGCCGATCATCATGCTCACTGCCCGCGACACCTTGGAAGATCGACTGGCCGGCCTCAGGTCGGGCGCCGACGACTATCTGGTCAAACCCTTCGCGCTGTCCGAACTGGTGGCCCGCATCGAGGCGGTGGTGCGGCGTAGCCACGGCGGACGCAAGAGCAGACTGCAGGTGTCCGACCTAATCTATGACCTGGACACCCTCCAGGCCACCCGTGCCGACCAGCGCCTGAAACTCAACCCCATCGGCCACAAGCTGCTCACTACCCTGATGCGCAGGAGCCCGGCCGTGGTGCGCCGCGAAGTGCTGGAGGAAGCCCTCTGGGGCGACGACTGCCCGGACAGCGATAGCCTGCGCAGCCATATCCACCAACTGCGCCAGGTGCTCGACAAACCCTACGAGCGCCCCCTGCTGCACACCATCCATGGCGTGGGATATCGATTGGCGGAACTGGACGACAAGGATTGATCGTTGCGCATTCGATGGCCGGACCTGAGGCCCGGGTGGCGAATAAATTCGCCCCTACAGGTTCTTGCCTAACCTGAAGCAAGTGCCGACAGGACAGGGACATGCCCGCTTCCGCCACCGCTCACCGCATTCCACGCACCGTCTGGGTACTGGGCTTCGTCAGCCTGTTCATGGACCTTTCCTCCGAACTGGTGCACAGCCTGTTGCCGCTGTTCCTGGTGGGCAGCCTGGGCGCGAGCATGCTCGCGGTCGGATTGATCGAGGGCCTGGCCGAAGCCACCGCACTGATCGTCAAGGTCTTCTCCGGGGCACTCAGCGACTTCCTCGGCAAGCGCAAGGGACTGGTGCTGTTCGGCTACGGCCTGGCGGCGCTTACCAAACCGCTGTTTCCCCTTGCGGCCAGCGCCGACCAGGTGCTGTTCGCGCGCCTGCTGGACCGGATCGGCAAGGGCATTCGTGGCGCACCAAGGGATGCGCTGATGGCCGACGTCTCGCCTGTAGATATCCGTGGTGCCTGCTTCGGCCTGCGCCAGTCCATGGACACGGTCGGCGCCTTTCTCGGTCCGCTGCTGGCGATCCTGCTGATGATCCTGCTGGCCGGTGATATCGCACTGGTGCTCTGGTTCGCCGTGTTGCCAGCGCTGATTTCAGTGGCCTTGATCCTGTTCGGTGTAGAAGAACCCGACATCACCCATCCGTCCCGGCGTCTGCGCTCGCCCATTCGGTTTCGCGCATGGCGAAGCTTTTCTCCGGCGTACTGGTGGGTGGTCGGCCTGGGGGCGTTGTTCAGCCTGGCGCGATTCAGCGAGGCATTCCTCGTGTTGCGTGCGCGGGATGCGGGCCTCTCCACCATCTGGGTGCCGCTCGTCATGGTGGTGATGGCAGCCTTCTACATGCTCTCGGCCTACCCCGCCGGCAAGCTGTCCGATCGAATCGGCCCCACCGGGCTGCTGGTCTTCTCCCTGGCGTTGCTGATAGTCGCCGATCTGCTGTTGGCCGGAGCTGACAACCCGACCCTGCTGCTGGCCGGCGTCGCCTTCTGGGGTCTCCACATGGGGTTCAGCCAGGGCATCCTCGCGGCGCTGGTGGCCGAGACCACTCCAGCGGAGCTAAAGGGCACCGCGTACGGCCTGTTCAACCTGGCCAGCGGCGGCGCCCTGCTGGTGGCCAGCACGCTGGCAGGCTGGCTCTGGCAAAGCCAGGGTCCCGCCAGCACCTTCCTCGCCGGTGTGGCGTTCTGCGTGGCGGCGCTGGTAGTGCTGGCGCTGCGTCGACACTAATCGAAAGTCGGGCTGCCTCCATCATTCGCCGGCGCGAACCTTGTTTCGATGGCCCGGGGCGGGTGTCGGACTCCGGGCTGCATGGGACGACAACAAGGAGAAGAAAATGCCCTGGTACCTCGAAGCGTTGATCAGCATCCCCGCCGGCCTGCTGCTCGGCAATTTCACTGAATGGTGGTTCCACCGCGTCGTGCTCCACGGCCTGGGCCGCAAGCGCGGCACCTTCTGGAGCTTCCATTTCCACGAACACCACCGCAACGCCCGCCAGAACAACTTCTACGACCCCTGCTATCGCCGCCATCCGCTGGGCTGGCACGCCCAGGGCAAGGAAACCTGGGCCCTGGTGGTCGCCAGCCTGCTGGTGGCACCGTTGATTCTCTGGGCACCCTGGTTGTGCCTGACGCTCTGGTATTGCGCCGGCAACTACTACTTCACCCACAAGAAAGCCCACGACCACCCCGACTGGGCCCGCCAGCACCTGCCCTGGCACTACGACCACCACATGGGTCCCAACCCCCAGGCCAACTGGTGCGTAACCAAGCCCTGGTTCGACTGGGTGTTTGGCACGCGTGAGCATTTCGTGGGTAAACAGCAAGACGCCACCGCGCCGTCGTGATCCCTTCGCCCCTGCCCCCGGCTCACTGCCAGCGGGAACCAGAGGGACGGCCCCCCCTCTCCCTCAAGGGCGAGGGGTGACGCTCGACTCACCGCCGGAATGAACCTGTGGGAGCGAATTCATTCGCGAAATGCCGGGGACTCCAAGTCGCGGGTAACCCCCTCTCCCCCAGCCCCTCTCCCTCAAGGGCGAGCGGTGACGCTCCGCTCACCACCGGCATTTGCCTGTGGGAGCGAATTCATTCGCGAAATACCCAGGACTCCAAGTCACGGGTACCCGCCCTCTCCCCCAGCCCCTCTCCCTCAAGGGCGAGGGGTGACGCTCGACTCACCACCGGCATGAGCCTTTAGGGGCGAATACATTCGCCAAGCGGGCCGCAGGTCCGCCCCCGACCCACTTTGCGCATTCCTGATATCGCCGCCTCTCCCCTCGCCTTAACGTCACACCGGCAGGCACGGCCATCCCGCGCCTGCTCGACGGCACAACAACAAGAAGGAAGCACCGCCATGCTCAAGAAAGCTGTACTCGGGTGGCCCCAGATCGCGGGGCTCGGCATATCGCTGGTGATCGCCGGTCAATTCTCCGGCTGGAATTTCGGCCTCGCCGAAAACGGCTGGGCCAACATGCTCCTGGCCACCCTGCTGATGGCGGCACTGAGCTGCGGACTGGCGATGTGCATCAGCGAACTGTCCACCGCCATGCCCCATGCCGGTGGCGTGTTCGCCTACGCCCAGAGCGCATTCGGCCCGTTCGTCGGTTACCTGGTGGGGTCCGCCTGCGCACTGGCGCTGACTATCGGCACCGGCGCCGCAGCCACCTTCGTCGCCTCCTACATGGAGTCGGTATTCGGCTTCGGTGGCTGGCCGGTAAAGGTGGCTCTGTTCGCCCTGATCATCGGCATCCACATCCGCGGCGTCGGTGAAGCCCTTGGTGCCACCTTGCTGGCAGGTGCCATTGCCGCCGTGACCCTGCTGGTATTCGGCGGCGCCATGCTGCCCCAGCTCGATAGCAGCAACCTGCTCGGCACCGCGGGAAGCTTCAGCGAGTCCCTCAGTCTCCATGGCATTTTCGCCTGCGTGCCGTTCGCCATCTGGATGTTCATCTGCATCGAGCAGGTCAGCTCCGCCGCCGAAGAAGCTGCCGACCCCGGCCGCGCCATGTCCCGCGGGATCGCCGCAGCCGTCGCCACCCTGCTGTTGACGGCAGTCACCGTGCTGGTCTGTGCACCGGGCGCCGCCGGGGTCCAGGTGGTCGGCACAGCCGCCGACCCGCTGTATGCCGCCATGACCCACAGCGGTCGCTACGACGCCTCGAGCTGGCTGGCGCAACTGGTAGGCATTGGCGCCATCTGCGGCTTGCTGGCCACCTTCTTCTCGGTGGTCTATTCAGCCTCCCGCCAGCTCTTCGCCCTGTCCCGCGACGGCTACTTCCCAGCCGCACTGGCGCGGACCAACCGTCGCGGCTCACCCTATATCGCACTGCTGGCCCTGGCCGCAATCGGCCTGCCGCTGACCCTGGTCAGCCCGGAGAAACTGCTGCTGTGCGTGGTGCTGCTGCTCTGCACCTGCCACCTTTTCCTGTTCGCCGCCTACATCCGCATGCGCCGCACCCATGCCCATCTGGCGCGCCCGTTCCGACTGCGCGGCGGCCCCGTGATCGCCGGCCTCGGCATGTTGCTGACACTGACGGTGATTGCCGCCTGCTTCCAGCTCGAAGTCGAAGTGCTCATCGCCCTCGCCGTGCTGGCCGTCGTGCTGGTCATCAACTACCTGATGCGCGTCTCGCGCGTTGCCAAGCCCCTCGCCACGGAGAATCCCGACAATGTCTGAGCGCGATCTTCTGCAACGCCGCTACCGGGCCATGGGCGACCAGTCGCCGCTGTTCTATGACCAGCCCCTGAATCTGGTGAAGGGCCAGGGCGTATGGCTCTTCGATGAGAGCGGCAAACGCTACCTGGACGTCTACAACAACGTGCCCTGCGTGGGTCACTGCCACCCGCGCGTGGTGGAGGCGATGGCCAGCCAGGCGGCCACCCTGAACATCCACACCCGCTACCTGAACGAGCGGATCGTCGCCTACGCCGAACGCCTGACCCGCACCTTCGATGCGTCTCTGGACTGCGTGATGTTCACCTGTACCGGCAGCGAGGCCAACGAACTCGCGCTGCGCATGGCGCGTTCGGGCACCGGCGGCAAGGGCGTGATCGTCAGCAGCTACAACTACCACGGCAATACCACCAGCCTGGCCGAAGTGACCACCGCGCTGCCGAGTTCCGAGCCCTTCTCGCCGTTCGCCCGCGCGGTGCCGATTCCCTGCCTGTACCGGGCGCCGGTCGGCACCAGTGCGGCAGACCTGGCCGATCAGTACGTGGCTCGTGTGGCCGAAGCGATTGCCTCGCTCAAGGCCCAGGGCGTGCAACTGGCGGCGATGCTGATCGACACCCTGTTCGCCAACGAGGGCCTGCCCCGCATTCCGACAGGCTACGTCGAGCGCATCGCGGCGCTGGTCCACGAGGCCGGCGGCCTGCTGATCGTCGATGAGGTCCAGGCCGGATTCGGTCGCACTGGCGAGCACATGTGGGGCCACCAGGCCCATGGCGCGGTACCGGACATCGTCACCCTGGGCAAACCCATGGGCAACGGTTTCCCCCTGGCAGGCCTGGTGACCCGCCGCGAACGGGTCGAGTCCTTCGGTGGGCGCAACCTTTACTTCAACACCTTCGGCGGCTCGCCGGTGGCCGCCGCCGTGGGCAGCGCGGTGCTCGACGTCATTGAGGACGAACAGTTGCTGCACAACGCCCGCGCGGTTGGCGCGCACCTGGCGAACGGACTGGAGCGCCTGGCGGGCCAGCATTCGATCATCGGTGACGTGCGCGGCAAGGGCCTGTTCTTCGCCGTCGAGCTGGTGCGCGACCGCCAGCAGAAGACGCCGGCAGGTGCCGAGGCGCGCCGCGTAGTCAACCAGATGCGCGAGCGCGGCGTGCTGATCAGCAAGATTGGCCCCGACGACAACCTGCTGAAGATCCGCCCGCCGCTGGTGTTCAGCCGCGCCGACGCGGACCTGTTCATCGACACCCTCGACAGCGTCCTGCGCGAACTCTGAGAACCGTGCCATGAGCCAATTCCACACCTTCGACCACGACCAGCAGGTCGCCAGCCTGAAGCGCCTGGCGTTCACCGCCCTTGAGCAATGGGACGGCGATTTCGTCCGTCTGGACCTGATCAAGTACCGTGAAAACGCTGTGTTCTGCGCCACCCGCCGCGACGGCCAACGCAGCGCCCTGCGCGTCCATCGCGACGGCTACCACTCCGAGGAAGCCTTGCGCTCCGAGCTGCAATGGATGGAGGCACTGGCCGCCGACGGCATCCATGTACCGCAGATCATCCGCACCCGCCACGGTGAGCATCTGGCACGGGTTCACAGTGACGAGCTGGGCGAATCTCGCTACATCGACATGCTCGGCTGGCTGAACGGCACCAGCATCGGCTCGGCCGAACACGGACTCGCGGTGCAGACCGACGTTGCCGGCCTGTTCTTCGACACCGGTGCCGTCGCCGCGCGCATCCACCAGAGTTCGGCACGCTGGGAGCAGCCCAACGCTTTCAGCCGCCACGCCTGGGATGAAGAAGGCCTGATCGGCCAGCGCCCATTCTGGGGCCCCTACTGGGAGCTGGACCTGCTCCAACCAGCCCAGCGCGCGCTGTTGCAGGCCACACGTCAGGCGGCACGCGCGGACCTGCGACGTTATGGGCGCAACCTGGACAACTTCGGCATGATCCACGCCGACCTGGTGCCGGAAAACCTGCTGCTGGAGCAGGCCAGACTGCACCTGATCGACTTTGATGACGCCGGCTTCGGTTGGCACATGTTCGAGCTCGCCACGGCGTTGTACTTCTGCCTGGATGACCCGCGCTACACGGAGATCGAAGCGGCGCTGCTGGGTGGCTACCACTCGGTCAAACCGCTGACCGCGGCTGACCGCGCGACCTTGCCGCTGTTCCTGGCGCTACGCGGGATGACCTACCTGGGCTGGATTCACACCCGTCGGGAAATTCGCACAGCCGAGGAGCTGGCGCCCATGCTGATCGGGCGGGCCTGCCATCTGGCGCAGGCCTACCTCGACCAGCGATGATCCATCGCGGCAGCGCCTGGCAGGGATGCACAAGCGCCTGGCGCGCAGGGTAATGCCGGTTGCGCGGGACTCCGCCATGATGGCCCGGAGCGTCCGCCAACCGCGCTCGACAGGTAACCCGACATGACAGGCATTGCCCGACACCAGGCATCCGACTCCGACGAGCTCGCCGGCGCACTGGCCGGCTGGAACCAGGACTACACCCAACTGGGACGTGGCCGGCTGCATGCCGAATTGCTGCACATCCAGCTCGTCGAGGCGTCACTCATCTACGAGCACTCCAACCTGCACCTGCACGAGAACATGACGCCACCGCAAGACCAAGTGGTGTTCGGCATTCCGCTGAAGGTTTCCGCTGATTCGCTGTTCAATGGCGGAGCCCTGGCCGGCGACACTCTGCTGGTACTGGAAGTTGGCGAGGAAATGGAAATCTGTGCCCCCGGCGAAATCGGCATGCTCGGGCTGACAGTGGATCGCCGCCTGATCGCCCGGGTTCTCGGGGCCGAGGAGCAGGAACGCCTGGAGCAGGCACTCGGCCGGCGCCGCCTGGATATCTCACCGCTGGCTGCGCAGCGCCTGCGCGAGGACCTGTGCGCCTCCATCGGCGCCTTCGAGCGCGCGGAATACGACCCGCGCTCAGCCGAGCATGGCGTGCGTACCGTGATGTCCAGCCTCGACTGCGTGCTCCAGGGGCTGGACGAGGTGCTACTCGGTCCGAACCAGCGCGGTAGCGCCCTGCCCCGCACACTGGAACAACGTCGCCGCCTGGTGCTGGCGGCGGTGGAGATGATGCAGGCGAACCTCGACCTGCCGCTGTCCATGCTCGAACTCTGCCAGGCCCTGAACACCAGCCACCGCACCTTGCAGTACTGCTTCAAGCAGATCAGCCAGGCCACGCCGCAGCAGTTCTTCCTTTCCCTACGCCTGGCCGAGGCACGTCGCCGGCTAAAGCAAGACCCGCTGCAGAGCATCACCACCCTGGCGCTGGACCTGGGCTTTGCCAGCTCCAGCCATTTCTCTTCGCTCTACAAGCGCCTGTATGGCGAACAGCCCTCCCTGACCGGGCGCCGGGGTTAGGCCGCGCCCCCAAGGCCGACTCAGCGCCTCTTGCGCAGCGGCTCGAGAAGCGGTTTCAGGCCGTTGTGGTCGATCTCCTGCATCAGCATCAGCAACCGACCGATCTCACCCTTGGGAAAGCCCTCGCGGGCGAACCAGTTGAGGTAATGCCCAGGCAGGTCGGCGAGCAGACGGCCCTTGTACTTGCCGTAAGGCATTTCGCGGGTGACCAGGAGCAGCAGGTCTTCGGGGTTCATCGGGTGGCCTTGCAGGTAGAGAGAGCGGCGATTGTCGCAGAGCCACGGCTCAGGCATCCACAGCTGCGCCCAGTAGACCGAACTCCGCCGGCACCTTCACGTAGAACAGAGTCACGCCTTCTTCTTCCAGGCGCTTGAGCAAGGCGTCGCATTCGTCCTCGGAGAGCGCAAGGAGGATCAGCATCGGCTGGTCGGCCATCTCGAAGAAGTGGTGAGAATGAAATTGCCGACTGTGGCCAAAACCCTCGATCCCGGAAACCAGAGTGGCGCCGCGCAGGCCCATGTCCATGGCCTGGGCGACGATCCAGTCAGCCAGCATCTTGCCCTGATGACGGCGGTTCTGCTGGGTATACAGGGTGAGCTGGTAGCCTTTCATGCGACCTCCACATTAGAGCCTGCTCACGGTTGCGCGAGCTAGAGAGGAACAAGGCGCGAATAGCTTAGGGCGCAGAGTTTACGAGCTGTAAATGAACAAGCCCGAAGCCATTCGCAACGCAGTTAATCCGACGCGCAGCCGATCGTGGGCAGGCGCTCAGACGATGCCACCATTGACCCGCAGCGTCTGTCCGTTCACCCAGGCCCCTTCCGGACTGACGAGGAAAGCCACCAGATTGGCGATGTCTTCGGGATTGCCCAGCCGTTCCAGCGGCGCCTGCTTGGTCAGGCGCTCCACCAGTTCCGCCGGTTTACCTTCCAGGAACAGGTTGGTTGCGGTCGGCCCCGGCGCCACGCAGTTCACCGAGATGTTCCGCCCGCGCAGCTCGCGAGCGAAGATCGCGCTCATGGTTTCCACCGCCGCCTTGGACGCGGCATAGATGGCGTAGCCCGGCAGGCTCAGCCCAACCACGCTGCTGGACAGATTGACGATGCGACCGCCACGGCGCAGGCGCGACGCCGCCAGTTTGAGGGTGTTGAAGGTGCCTCGGGTATTGATGGCGAACAGCCGGTCGTAGAGCGCCATTTCGGTGTCGGCCAACGGCACCAGGCCGGGCTGGATCACTCCGGCATTGTTTACCAGGATGTCGATGGCGCCGTATTCCATCTCCGTCTGGTCGAAGAGGACGGCGACCGCCACCGGGTCGCTGACATCGGCCAGCACCGGGTAGGCCTTGCCACCCGCGCGCCGGATCTCCTCCACCACCTGTTCGGCGGCTTCCGGCCGCGAGGCGTAGTTGACCACCACCTGGATTCCTTCGGCGGCCAGGCGTCGCGCAATGGCGGCACCGATACCCCGGGACGCTCCGGTGACGATGGCTGTTCTGGCAGTTTCTGGCATGCGGCTCTCCCGGACAGGCCCTCGAAGCCACGGCTGCTGCCGTGTGTGGGGCCTTTTGAGTGGTATAGCCGCTGTTGGCGCGCCGTGCGGGACCGGTTATCCGGCGCCGCAATCGGCCCCGAAGGGGCTCATTCATTTGATCCCGGGAAACCACATCCTCAGGACGTGATCACGAATCATCGGCTCTGCCTGTGATAATTCGAAGTGCTCCCATTAGCGGGAGGGGTTTGAACTTTCTGCAGGAGCGAGCTTGCTCGCGAAAGATCGTGCTCGGCCTGTTCGCGAGCAAGGTCGCTCCTACAAGTTCCCTGGTGGGCGGACGCAGAGGCCATCCGCCCTACCGGTCACCAAGGGTAGAGCCGCAGTCCGCAAGGCGATTGAAATCGCCCCTAGAAGGTGCCGCCTACCGGCGCTGTGGTCGCCACCGGCCTGTAGCTCGCCGGGCTGAACAGCCGGGTCAGCCCGAGCATCAGCACCGCGCTGACCACCAGCACCAGCCAGGCGGCGGCGAAGCTGCCGGTGAGTTCCCGCAAAAAGCCGCTGAGCCAGGGCGACACGGCGTTGATCAGGAAGCCCACTCCCTGCACGAAAGCCGCCAGTTGACCAGCCTCGCGCGGGTCGCGGCGGTGGTCGAGGGTGAGGATCAGGCTGAGGGCGAAGCAGGCCCCGAGACCGAAGCCGATCAGCGCCACCCAGAGAGCGGACAGCTCCGTCGGCGCCCAGATCAGACCGCCGAATCCCACTGCCTGGGCGGCCAGGCTGACCGACAGCAATGGCCGACGGTCAATACTGCGCTGCGCCAGTGCGGGCATGCCCAGCGCGGCAATGACCTGGAAGAGGGTCATGAAGGCGAGCAGTGAGCCGCTGCGGGTTGGGCTCCAGCCGAGTTGCTGATAGTAGGCTGGCAGCCACGCCACCATGCTCATGTAGCCGCAGTTCACCAAGCCGAAGTACAGCGCCAGCAGCCAGGCCCGGCGATTGCCGGCGAAACGCGCGGACCTACCTGCGACGGTCGGCGCGGGCCCCGGCACGGGACGCGCCAGCCACAGCACCAGGGCCAGCAACGCCGGCACCAGCCAGAGGCCAAGGCCGGCCTGCCAATGCTCAAAACGGTGGGCGAGTAGCGGGCTGCACAGCGCGGCCAGACCTCCACCGGCCATCAGGGATGCGGAATAGACCCCCATGGCCAGCGCCACGCGGCCTTCGAAACGTCGCTTGATCACGGCCGGCAGCAACGCCTGGATGAGCGCCACCCCGGCGCCGCCCAGCAACGCGGTTGCAAGCAGTGGCCCGGCCTGGCCGAGGAGCAGCCGCGCCAGGCAAGCGCCGGCGATCAGTGCCAGACCGAGGCCGATGCCGCGCCGCTCGCCCAGGCCGTCCAGCCGGTTGCTCAGCAGCGCCACCAGGCCCATGCAGACGACCGGCAAGGTGGTCAGCAACGCGGCAGTTTGGAAGCCCATGCCGGTGGCGCCGCGGATATCAGCCAGCAGCGGACTGACCGAGGCGAGGATAGGTCGCAGGTTCAATCCAAGGGCGATGAGCAGTGCCCAGCCGGCGAATCTTTCAAGGCGTTCAGCGCGTTGCATGCAGGGCCTGCCAGCGCGCGTAGATTTCGCTCATGGCCGGTTGCGGCAGGTGCCGGATATCCAGCTTCTGGGCCTCCAGCGGCAGGGCCATCTGTTGGTAGACGGCAGCGGTGGAAAGGCCGAAGGGTTCGCCCACGGAATTGGCCGCGGCAAATACCACGCGGCTCACGCCACACAGATGCATGGCCGCCAGGCACATGGGGCAAGGTTGGCCGCTGGCATAGATGACGCAACCGTCCAGGCGCGGCCCTAGTTGCCTGCTGGCAGCGCGGATGGCCTGGAGTTCGGCATGGCAGGTCGGGTCCTGGGTCAGATGGATTTCATTCACGGCACGAGCAAGAACTTCACCATCGCGAACCAGCAGTGCACCAAATGGACGGCCGCCCTGCTCCACGTTCTGCCGCGCCAGTTCCACGGCCTGTTCCAGGTAATTGCGTTCTTCAGACATGGGTTGGTCCATCAATCAGCGGGCGCCGGCGGCGCGCAGCCTGGCGGCGATGGCCGACTGGCCGCGCTGCTCGGCATGTTGCAAGGGGGTAACGCCGTCCTTGTCGGGCAGGTCGAGATCGGCATCGGCGGCGATCAGCAGGTCGACGATGCGCTGGTGGGCCAGGCCGCCGTCGCCCAGCAGCACGGCTTCCAGCAGGCAGGTCCAGCCCAGCTTGTTGACATGGTCGAGGTCGACGCCAGCGGCGATCAGGGTGCGCACGGTTTCCACGTGGCCACGCTCGCAGGCGGGAATCAGTGCAGTGCCGCCGAAGCGATTGGTGCTGTGCAGATCGGCACCATGGGCGAGGGTCAGTTCCAGGATCTGCTGGTGACCGCTGGCGCCGGCCAGCAGGTAGGCGCTGTCCTGCATGCGGTTCTGCAGATTGACGTTGGCACCGGCTTCGATCAGGCGGCGCGCCACCTCGACCTGATTTCCGGCCGTGGCGACCAGCAAGGGGGTATTGCCCTCGGCATCGCGTACATCCACCGAAACGCCCTGTTCCAGCAGTTTGTCGACGGTGACCAGGTCACCCGTCCCGGCCGCCTGAAGCAGGCTTTGGCCGGCGTCATCGGCGTTCGCCTGGGCCGCCAGCAGCAGGCTGGTGGCGAGGAGCAGGCAGTGGGTGAGTCGGGCTTTCATGGTTCGCCTCCGCGCTTCGTCGAATGAGCGAAATTATGTCCACCTGGTCAGGTATTCTGAAATTAAATATATCCATGCCTATCAGTGTCAGTAGGAATAGTTAAATGTTCGATCCCCTCCTCCTGCGCAGCTTCGTGGCCGTAGCCGACTGCGGTAACTTCACCCGCGCCGCCGAGCGCCTGCACCTCACTCAATCCACCGTCAGCCAGCAGTTGCGAAGGCTGGAGGAAAGCCTCGGTTGCCGCCTGCTGGACCGCAGCCAGCGCCAGGTGGTGGCGACCGCCGAGGGGGAACAGCTGCTCGGCTATGCACGGCGCATCCTTGCCCTTCAGGACGAAGCCGCTGAAGTGCTGCGCCACCAGCCCGGCAGCGGCGTATTGCGCCTGGGGGTGCCTGAGGACTTCGCCGCTGAACGCCTGATGCCGGTGCTCGCAGAATTCTCCGCCGCCTGGCCCGGCGTGCGCCTTGAGGTGACCAGCGGCCTCAGCCCGGAACTGCTGCGGCTGTACCAGGGCGGTGAGTTCGACCTGCTGTTGGTCAAGCGTATGGGCGATGGCGGTGACAGCCTGGCGTCCTGGCCGGAGCCCCTGGGCTGGGTGGACAGCGCCAGCCAACCGGTCTTCGGACGTGAACCGCTGCCGCTGGTGGTGTTTCCGCCTGGCGGGCTCTACCGCAACGAAATGCTCCATGGCCTGGACGTGCAGGGCCGGCGCTGGCGCATCGCCTACTCCAGCGCCAGCCTGGCAAGCGTGCGTGCGGCAGTGGCTGCTGGCCTGGGCGTGAGCCTCTTGCCGCTGCGCGTGCTGGGGCCGGAGCACCGCTTGCTGGACGAAGGGCAAGGGTTGCCGGAGATCCGAGGGTTGAGGCTGGCGCTGTATGGGAGGACCGGATTGGGGCGTGCGGGGGATGAGTTGGTGGAGAGCCTGAAGGTGTTGTGTGAGGTGCCGGTTGTGGATGTGAGCGGCCAGACGTAACCCTGTGGGAGCGAATCATTCACTCCCACAATGGTGTCCCACTCCAAGTGTCGGGAGCGTCAGGGAGTCGCTTCCGAATCCGAATCCACCTGTTCCAACTGTCCCTGATCCCACCCGCCACCCAGCGCCGCGATGAGCTGGACGCTGGTGGTCAGGCGGGTACCCATCAGGGTCAGAACGGTGCGCTCGTTGCTCAGTGCGGTGGCCTGGTTGGTGACCACGCTGTTGAAGTCCACGGTACCGGCCCGGTACTGGTTGGTGATCAGGCGCAGGGCCTCGCGGGCAGCATCGAGGGCCTCCTGCTGCACCCCGCTCTCCTCTTCCAGGACGTCGAGCTGGACCATGTAGTCCTCGGCCTCGCGGAAGCTGTCCAGCACAGTCTGGCGGTAGGTCGCGACGGTCTGGTCGTAGCTGGCTTCGGCCTGCGCCACCTGGGAGCGGATCAGGCCACCATCGAACAGGGTCATGGCGAATTCCGGGCCGATGGACCAGAAGCGGTTCGGCGTGGTGATCCAGTCCTGCAGGCTGCCGCTGCGATAACCACCCGCAGCGGTCAGGCTGAGGCTGGGGAAGTAGGCCGACTTGGCGACACCGATCTGCGCGTTGGCGGCCATCATGTTGCGCTCGGCGGAAGCCACGTCAGGACGACGCTCCAGCAGTTGCGAAGGCAGCAGGGTGGGCACGCTCGGCAGGGCCGGCACGCTGTCCACTTCGGCCAGGCTGAACTCCGCCGGCGGTACGCCGATCAGCACGGCGATGGCGTTTTCCAGTTGCGCACGCTGGTACTTGAGGTCGATGGCCTGGGCCTGGGTGCTCTTCAGCTGGGTGGTGGCCTGGGCCACGTCGGCGCGGGTCACGATGCCAGCCTTGTACTGGTTCTGGGTCAGCGTCAGGGCGCGTTGGTAACCGGCGATGGTGGCTTCCAGCAAGCGTTTCTGCGCATCCAGAACGCGCAGTTGCAGATAGTTCTGCGCAAGTTCCGATTGCAGGCTGAGGCGCGCTGCGGCCAGGTCGGCAGCGCTGGCCTGCATGCTGGCAGTGTCGGACTCCAACTGGCGGCGTAGCTTGCCCCAGAGGTCGATCTCCCAGTTCACCCCGAGGCTGGCGTCGTAGCTCTTGGACACGCCACCGCCACCGGAGCTGGTGACGGTTGAACCGTCGGACAGGCGCACGGTGCTATCGCCGCCACCCTGGCCCGAGCGGGTCTTGCCAGCATTGCCGCTCACCGAGGGGAAGAACGAGGCACGGGCACCACGGGCCAGCGCCTGCGCCTGACGGTACTGGGCGACGGACTGCGCCAGGGTCTGGTTGGAGGTTTCCAGGCGCTGCTGCAAGTCGTTGAGGGTGGCGTCGCCGTAAAGCTCCCACCAACGGCCACGATGGTCCAGGT
This sequence comes from Pseudomonas sp. DY-1, assembly GCF_003626975.1. Classification (NCBI taxonomy): domain Bacteria; kingdom Pseudomonadati; phylum Pseudomonadota; class Gammaproteobacteria; order Pseudomonadales; family Pseudomonadaceae; genus Pseudomonas; species Pseudomonas sp. DY-1. The sequence continues at coordinate 1,578,099 of NZ_CP032616.1, forward strand.
CGGCCGGGCTGGCCAGGGACCAGCCCTCTGCATGCTTGAATTGCACGGGCACGCTTTGTTCCGGACGCTTGTAGTCCGGGCCGATAGCACAGCCACCGAGCAACAGGCCGGCGAGCGCCAGGGCTATCGCGCGGCGCAGGGGGTTCAGGGAAATGGCGGCGGTGTTCATAGGGGTGTTTCCAGAGCGGCGTCAGTGCGCACGCCACGCCAGCGATTGAAGCGATGGCGCAGACGGTCGAGATAGAGGTAGACCACAGGGGTCGTGTAGAGAGTCAGCAACTGGCTCAGCACCAGGCCGCCGATGATGGCGACACCTAGGGGCTGGCGCATTTCCGCGCCTTCCGTGCCGCCGATGAGCAGCGGAACGGCGCCGAGGATGGCGGCGATGGTGGTCATCAGGATCGGCCGAAGTCGCAACAGGCAGGCCTGGCGAATGGATTCTTCAGGCTCCATGCCTTCCTGGCGTTCGAGCTGCAAGGCGAGGTCGATCATCATGATGGCGTTCTTCTTCACCACGCCGATCAGCAGGAACAGTCCCAGCAGCGAGATCAGGCTGAACTCCCCACCGGTAAGCAGGATCGCCAGCAGCGCGCCCACCCCGGCCGACGGCAGCGTCGAGAGGATGGTCAGCGGGTGGACATAGCTCTCGTAAAGGATGCCGAGCACCAGGTACACCAGCACCAGGGCGGCGAGGATCATCCACGGCTGGTTCTGCTGGGTGCTCTGGAAGGCATCGGCGCTACCGCCCATACGCGCGATCACCGAGCTGGGCAGGCCGATGGCGGCCACCGCCTTCTCGATGGCCACGGTGGCCTTGTCGAGACTGACGCCAGGCGCCAGGTCGAAGGCAATGCTCTCCGAGGCGAACTGGCCTTCGTGGTTGACGCGGTCTTCTTCGAGGCTGCGCTCGTAGCGGGCGAAGCTGGACAGCGGCACGCGCTGGCCATCGGCAGTGATCAACTGGACCTGCTTGAGGGTTTCCGGGGCCTGGGCGTATTTCGGGTTGACCTCCATCACCACCTGGTACTGGTTCAGGGTGTCGTAGATGGTGGAAATCTGCCGCTGGCTGTAGGCGTTGTTCAGCGCGGTGGTGACCATGGACATGTCGACCCCTAGTCGCTTGGCGGTGTCGCGGTCCACTTGCAGGGTGACCTGCTGGGCGCCCTCCCCTTCGTTAGCGTCGATGGCGGTGAGCTCCGGCAACGCCTTGAGTGCAGCGGTGACCTTCGGCCCCCAGGTGCGCAGGTCGGACAGTTCGCCACTCTGCAACACGTACTCGTACTGCGAACTGCGCTGCTCGCGGCCGCCACCGAATTGCAGGTCCTGGTCGGCCATCAGCATCAGCCGGCCACCGGGCACCTTGGGTAGATTGGCGCGCAGGCGTTCGATGACCTTCTGCGCCGACACATTGCGCTCGGCGATGGGCTTCAGGCGCACGATCATGAAGGCGTTGTTGATACCACCACTGCCGCCGATGAAGCCGGCCACGCTTTCCACGGCCGGGTCCTTGAGGACGGCGCGGCGGAAGATTTCCATCTTCGGCTGCATCACGGTGAAGGACAGACCATCGTCGCCACGGATGAAGCCGATCAACTGGCCGGTGTCCTGCTGTGGCAGGAAGGTCTTGGGCACCAGCACGTAGAGCGCGATATTGCAGCCGATGGTCAGCAACAGGCTCGCCAGGGTCAGACGCGGATGACGCAGGGCCACGCCCAGGGTCCGGTCGTAGACATTGACCATGCGCGTATGCAGCGCCTCGCTCCAGCGTTGCAGGCGGCTGTCTTCGTCCGGCACATGGGGTTTCAGCCAACGCGCACAGAGCATCGGCGTCAGGGTCAGGGACACCAGCAGCGAAACCAGGATAGCCACCGCCAGGGTCAGCGAGAACTCGCGGAACAACCGGTCGATGATGCCGCCCATGAACAGGATGGAGACGAATACCGCCACCAGCGAGAGGTTCATCGACAGCAAGGTGAAGCCGACTTCGCGGGTGCCCTGCAGCGCCGCCTTGAATGGCGCCATGCCGTCGTTGATGTGCCGCGAGATGTTCTCCAGCACCACGATGGCGTCGTCCACCACCAGGCCGGCGGCGAGGATCAGCGCCATCAGCGACAGCACGTTGAGCGAGAAGCCCATCAGGTACATCACCGCGAAGGTGCCCACCAGCGACACCGGCACCGCCAGTGCCGGAATCAGCGAGGCGCGCAGGTTACCGAGGAACAGGTAGACGACCAGGATCACCAGGCCGACGGCGATCAGCAGCGTGCGCTCGGCTTCGTGCAAGGTGGCGCGGATCACCGGCGAGCGGTCCATGGCCAGATCCAGCTTGACGCTGGCCGGCAACACCGCCTGCAGCGCGGGCAGTTGCTGCTTGATGCTTTCGATGGTCTCGATGATGTTGGCGCCGGCCTGGCGGTTGATCACCAGCAGCACCGCCGAGTCGTCGTTGAAGAAGCCGCTGTTGTAACGGTCTTCCACCGCATCGCGGACCTTGGCCACATCGCCCAGGCGCAGGGCGGCGCCGTCCTGGTAGCGGAGGATCAGCGGCGTGTAGTCGGCAGCCTTCTCCAGCTGGTCGTTGGCACCTACCTGCCAGTGGCGGCCGGCGTCTTCCACGGAGCCCTTGGGGCGACGCTGGTTGGCGGCGGCGATGGCGCTGCGCACATCGTCCAGGGCAATACCGTACTGAGTCAGCAGTTGCGGCTCCAGCTCCACCCGCACGGCCGGCAGCGAGCTGCCGCCGATCTGCACCTCACCCACGCCCTTAACCTGGGACAGGCTCTGGGCCAGGATGGTGGACGCCATGTCGTAGAGCTCACCTTTCTCCTTCACGTCGGAGGTCAGCGACAGCACCATGATCGGCGCCTGGGACGGGTTGACCTTCTTGTAGGTGGGCATGCTGCGCATGCCGCTGGGCAGCAGGTTGCGGGAGGCGTTGATGGCCGCCTGCACATCGCGGGCAGCGCCATTGATGTCGCGGTCCAGGTCGAACTGCACGATGATCCGCGTCGAGCCCTGGCTGGTGCGGCTGGTCATCTGATTGATGCCGGCGATAGTGCCCAGGGAGCGTTCCAGCGGCGTGGTCACGCTGGACGCCATGATCTCCGGACTGGCGCCGGGCAGGCTGGCCTGCACAGTGATCACCGGGAAGTCCATCTGCGGCAGCGGCGACACCGGCAGCAGGCCGAAACTGACGCTACCCAGCAGCAGGATCGCCAGGCTCAGCAGCATGGTGGCGACCGGGCGATGGATGAAGGGGGCGGAGAGGTTCAAAGACTAGCCTCCGCGCGGAGCACGACTGCCCTCACCCCCGCCCTCTCCCAGGGGGAGGGGGAGTAAAAGCGGCTCATACCGCCACCCCCGCCGCACTGCGGCCGGTGAAGCGACGGGCCAGGCGGTCGAAGGCCAGGTAGATCACCGGAGTGGTGAACAGGGTCAGCACCTGGGACAGCAGCAGGCCGCCCACCATAACCAGGCCCAGTGGCTGGCGCAGTTCGGCGCCGGAGCCGGTAGCCAACATCAGCGGGATGGCGCCGAACAGGGCCGCCAGGGTGGTCATCAGGATCGGTCGGAAGCGCAGCAGCGCCGCCTGGTAGATCGCATCCTCGGGCGACATGCCCTGGTGCCGCTCCGCGTCCAGGGCGAAGTCGATCATCATGATGGCGTTCTTCTTCACGATGCCGATCAGCAGGATGATGCCGATGATCGCGATCAGGCCCAGGTCATTGCCGGTCAGCAGCAGCGCAAGCAGGGCGCCGACGCCCGCCGAAGGCAACGTGGAGAGGATGGTCACCGGGTGGATATAGCTCTCGTAGAGCACCCCCAGCACGATGTACATGGTCACCACCGCCGCCAGGATCAGCAGCAGCGTGCTCGACAGCGACGCCTGGAAGGCCGCCGCCGCGCCCTGGAAGCGGGTCTGGATGCCTTCGGGCATGCCGATGTCCTGCTGCACCCGTTCGATCACCGCCACCGCTTCGCCCAGGGCGACGCCAGGCGCCAGGTTGAAGGACAGGGTCACGGCCGGGAACTGGCCGATATGGCTGACCGCCAGTTGCGTCTGGCGCTCTTCCACTGTGGCCAGTGCCGAGAGCGGCACCTGGGTGCCGGCACTGGTGACGACGTGAATCTGCTGCAGCGCCTGCGGGCCGATCACTTCGCCGGCGGCGGATTCCAGCACCACGCGGTACTGGCTGGACTGGGTGAAGATGGTAGAAATCTGCCGCTGGCCGAAGGCGTCATAGAGGGCGTCGGTGATGGCGGAAATCTCCACACCCAGGCGTCCGGCCATGTCGCGGTCGATGTTCAGGTACACCTGCAGGCCCTTGTCCTGAAGGTCACTGGCCACGTCCGATAGCTCCGGCTGCTGACGCAGGGCGTCCACCAGCTTGCCTGTCCACTCGTTGAGCAGGTCGGCGTCCGGGGATTCCATGCTGAACTGGAATTGGGTGCGGCTGACCCGGTCCTCGATGGTCAGGTCCTGCACCGGCTGCAGGTAAAGACGGATGTCGCTCTGTTTGTCGAGCTCGGGCTGCAGGCGCTGGATCACCTCGCTGGCGGTCACATCGCGGTCGCCGTGGGGCTTGAGGTTGATCAGCATGCGGCCGCTGTTAAGGGTGACGTTGTCGCCGTCGACGCCGATGTAGGACGTCAGGCTGGCCACCGCCGGGTCCTTGAGGATCAGCGCGGCGACCTTCTGCTGGCGTTCGCTCATGGAGCGGAAGGACACCGACTGCGGCGCCTCGGTGATGCCCTGGATGACGCCGGTGTCCTGCACCGGGAAGAAGCCCTTGGGTACCGCGAGGTAGAGCAGCACGGTCAACACCAGGGTGCCGATGGCCACCAGCAGGGTCAGGCCCTGGTGCCTGAGCACCCAGGTCAGGCCAAGGCCATAGCGTTGGATCATGCCGTCGATGAAATCACCGCTGGCCTTGTAGAAACCGCCCTCCTCTTCTTTCTTCTCCCGCTTGAGCAGGCGCGCGCACATCATGGGCGTCAGGGTCAGGGAGACCACCAGCGAGATCAGGATCGCCACCGCCAGCGTGATGGCGAACTCGCGGAACAGCCGGCCCACCACATCAGCCATGAACAGCAACGGGATCAATACGGCGATCAGCGAGAAGGTCAGGGAGATCAGGGTGAAACCGATCTGCTTCGCACCCTTGAGCGCGGCATTGAGCGGTGTCTCCCCCTCTTCCAGGTGACGGGAGATGTTTTCCAGCATGACGATGGCGTCGTCCACCACGAAGCCGGTGGCGATGGTCAGTGCCATCAGCGTCAGGTTGTTGATGGAGAAGCCGGCCAGGTACATCACCGCGAAAGTGCCCACCAGGGACAGCGGCACGGCGATGGACGGGATGATGGTGGCACTCATCCGGCGCAGGAACAGGAAGGTCACCATCACCACCAGGGCGATGGCGAGGAATAGCTCATGCTGCACATCGGTGATGGCCGCGCGGATGGTCTGGGTGCGGTCGGTGAGGACCACGACATCGATGCCCGCCGGCAGGTTGGCGGTGATCGACGGCATCAGGGCCTGGATGCGGTCCACCACCTCGATCACGTTGGCGCCGGGCTGGCGCTGGATGTTCAGCAGCACCGCCTCGTTCTGGTTGGCCCAGGCGGCGAGGCGCTCGTTCTCAGCACCGTCGACGATACTGGCGACATCCTTCAGTCGCAGGGCGGCGCCGTTGTTGTAGGCGAGGATGAGGTTGGCGTATTCCTCGGCGGACTTGAGCTGGTCATTGGCGTCCAGCATGGAAACGCGGGTCGGGCCGTCGAAGTTGCCCTTGGGCTGGTTGACGTTGGACGCGCTCACCAGGCTGCGCACGTCGGACAGGTTCAGGCCATTGGCCGCCAGGGCTTCGGGATTGACGCGAATGCGCACCGCCTGGCGCTGGCCGCCGGCGATGCTGACCATGCCCACGCCGCTGATCTGCGCCAGTTTCTGCGCCATGCGGGTGTCCACCAGGTTATGCAGCCTGGGCAGCGGCATGGTCTTCGAGCTGATGGCCAGGGTCAGCACCGGGGTATCGGCCGGATTGACCTTGTTGTAGACCGGCGGCGCCGGCAAGTCGTTGGGTAGCAGGTTGGTGGCCGCGTTGATGGCCGCCTGCACCTCCTGCTCGGCCACGTCCAGATTTATTTCCAGGCTGAAGCGCAGGGTGATGACCGAGGCACCGCCGGAACTGGTGGAAGACATCTGGGTCAGCCCTGGCATCTGCCCGAACTGGCGCTCCAGCGGCGCGGTAACGGCGCTGGTCATCACGTCCGGGCTGGCGCCCGGATAGAGGGTGAGGACGCGGATGGTCGGATAATCCACCTCGGGCAGCGCGGAAACCGGCAACAGTCGGTAGGCGATCAGGCCGGCGAGGAGGATCGCCAGCATGCTCAGAGTGGTGGCGACCGGCCGCAGGATGAACAGGCGAGAGAGGTTCATACGCCGCCTTTCGCGTCCTGGCCTTCAGGTTTGGCGCCCTGCAGTTGCTCGGTGGGCTGCACTGGAACCTCGTCGGCGTCATGCACCACTTCCACGTCGCTGCCGTCGCGCAGGCGGTCGGTACCTTCCAGCACGACGCGCTCGCCTGGCTGCAGACCGCTCTTGACCACCGTGCGCTCGCCGTCGTCCGGACCGGTTTCCAGCTTGCGGACCTTGACCTTCTTGTCGCCATCCATCACGTAGGCGAAGGTGCCCTGGCTGCCGAACTGCACGGCAGCCGAAGGAATCAGCACCGCCTGCGTCAGCAACTCGGCGCGCAGGCGGACATTGACGAACTGGTTGGGGAAGAGGATTTCGTCTTCGTTGGCGAAACGCGCCTTGAGTTTCAGGGTGCCGGTGGTGGTGTCGATCTGGTTGTCCAGGCTCTGCAGCACGCCTTCGGCCTGCTTGACCTTGTCGCCACGGTCCCACGCCTCGACCACCAGGGGCTGGCCGGCACGGAAGCGGCTGACCACCTGCGGCAACTGGCCCTCGGGGAGGGTGAAGGCGACGCTGATGGGCTTGGTCTGGGTGATGACCACCAGCGGCGTGGTGTCGCCGCTGCTGACCAGGTTGCCGAGGTCCACCTGGCGCAGGCCGAGGCGACCGGAAATGGGCGCGCGCACCTGGGTGAAACCGAGGTTCAGCCTGGCTGAAGCCACGGCCGCCTCGTCGGTCTTGATGGTCCCGCGGTACTGCGCCACCAGCGCTTCCTGGGTGTCCAGGGTCTGCTTGGCGATGCTGTCCTCGGCATAGAGGCCCTTGTAGCGGCCCAGGTCGATTTCGGCGTTCTTCAGTTGCGCGCGGTTTTGCGCCAGGGTGCCTTCGGCCTGTTGCAGGGCGACCTGGTAGGGACGCGGGTCGATCACCGCCAGCAGGTCGCCAGCCTTGACCTGTTGACCTTCCTCGAACTGCAGCTTGACCAGTTCACCATCGACACGACCGCGCACGTTCACGGTGTTCAGCGCAGTAACGGTGCCGAGAGCCTTGAGGTAAACCGGGAAGTCGCCCTGGCTGATGGTGGCGACACGCACCGGTACCGGTCCCGAGAAGGCACCGAATCCGGGGCGCCCGGCTCCCCCTCGGCCGTTCTGGTGGCCGGCTTTGGAGGCGGCTTCTGGCCAGAACCACCAGATCAGGACCAGCAGTGCCAACAGCGAGACGGCAATGACGAGCCAGTTACGGAGGGAACGGGAGTTCGGGGAAATCTCAGTGATCGGGGACATGATTCGAGTCGAGGTATGCGAGAGCGTGAACGATAAGCAGTTGAAAGCAGAAGGCAAAGTCTATTTACCGGCTATTTACCTAGGCCTGACGCAGCGAACTATCCTTACTGACCTGCGATTACCCTGCTTTTGCGGCCACAAGTGATTACACCGGGCCAGGGAGAGTTCCGTGTTCGAATGTTTCAGGCAGCGTTTTGCCGCCCTCAGGACAGGTGCCGAGGTCCATTCCTTGCGCATCGTCCGCCAGAGTTCCGAACAGGCCATGGTGCGCCGCGGCATCGCCGAGCCGCCGTCCCTGGGGCTGGACATGGGGGCGATGCTCAGCGTGCGCGTCGCTGGCGTGGAAGCCTATGCGGCCACTGCCGACCTCAGCCCCTCCGGGCTGCAACGGGCCCTGGACAAGGCCGAGGAGCTGGCCCGGCAGATCGCCCGCTACGCCCTGGTGGACCAGAGCCGACTCGAGTCGCCCCGAGGAAGTGCGGACTACCGTTCACCGGGACTGGAGCAGCCCTTCCCCAGCCTCGCCGAACGCTTCGAACTGCTGGCCGAGGAATCGGCGCGAATCCCCAATGACGCGCGCCTGGTCAACTGGAGCCTCTATCTCGACAGCCAGCGCCATGAGCAGCTCTACCTCAACAGTGCCGGCGCCGAGCAATGGCAGGACCTGCGCTTCACCTACCCCGGCATCAGCGTCACCGCTTTCGACGGCAGTGACAGCCAGACTCGCAGCTTCGGCGGCTACGGCAGTGGCCAGCAAGGCGGCACCGAAGTGCTGCAGCGCCTGGGTTTCGTCGGCGCCGCTGAGCGCGTGGCCGACGAGGCGCTGCAACTGCTGCTGGCGCCCAATACCCCCAGCGGGATCACCGACCTCTTGCTGATGCCGGACCAGATGATGCTGCAGATCCACGAGTCCATCGGCCACCCGCTGGAGCTTGACCGCATCCTCGGCGACGAACGCAACTATGCCGGCACCAGTTTCATCGGCCTGGAGGACTTCGGCCGCTATCAATACGGCTCGCCGCTGCTGAATGTCAGCTTCGATCCAGGCATCCCGGAAGAGTTGGCCAGTTACAGCCACGATGACGACGGCCGGCTGGCAAGCAAGGAAATGCTCATCCGGGATGGCGTGCTCCTGCGCCCGCTCGGCGGCGCCCTGTCCCAGCAACGCAGCGGCCTGCCGGGCGTGGCCAACAGCCGGGCGAGCAGCTGGAATCGCGCCCCCATCGACCGCATGGCCAATCTCAACCTGGAGCCGGGCGACCAGAGCCTGACCCAGCTCATCGGCGGCATCGAGCGCGGCGTCCTGATGAGCACCAATCGCTCCTGGTCCATCGATGACGCCCGTAACAAGTTCCAGTTCGGCTGCGAGTGGGGTCGGCTGATCGAGGATGGCGAACTCCGGGGCGTGGTAAAGAACCCCAACTATCGCGGGGTTTCCGCGCAGTTCTGGCGCAACCTCGCCGCAGTGGGCAATGCCAGCACCTTCGAGGTCCATGGCACGCCCTATTGCGGCAAGGGCGAGCCGAACCAGGTGGTGCGCGTGGGCCATGCCTCGCCCGCATGCGTCTTCAGACAAGTGGAAGTCTTTGGAGGAGCCCAGTGATGGCTGACGCAGAATCCCGCTTCACCGCCCTGGCCGAAAGCCTGAACGCCAACCTGCAGGCCGGCGAGGATTTCAGCCTCTGGTACAGCGGCGAGGAGTCCGAGTTCATTCGTTTCAACCGTGCCCAGGTGCGCCAGGCGGGGCACGTGACCCAGGGCACCGGCCGCCTGCGGCTGATCCGCGACGATCGCAGCGCGGAGATCGCCATCGCGTTATCCGGCGATCCGGAAAGCGACCGCCAGCATCTGGCCGAAGGCCTGGTGCAGCTGCGCCTGGTGATCTGCCAGTTGCAGCCGGACCCTTACCTGCAAGTGGAGCGCTCCGCCTGGCATCGTCGTTCGGTAGACGAAGCCACCCTTCCCGACTGCGCCAGCGTGCTGGCCGGGATCGACGAAGCGGCCAACGGCCTCGACCTGGTGGGTATCTACGCCGCCGGCCCGTTGTACCGGGGTTTCGCCAATAGCTTCGGCGCCCTCGGATGGCACGCAGCACACTGCTTCAACTTCGACTGGAGCCTGTTCCACGCCAATCACCAGGCGGTGAAGGCCGATTACGCCGGCGCACGCTGGGACGCCAATGAGTTTGCCAGTCGCTTCGACAATGCCCGCCGGCAACTGGAGTATCTGGGCAAGCCAGTGCGTCACCTGCACCCCGGCGACTACCGCGCCTACCTGGCCCCGGCCGCCCTGGACGAAGTGTTGGGCATGCTCTCCTGGACTGGTTTTTCAGCCCGCGCCCTGGCCAACAAGGAAAGCCCTCTGCAGCGCCTGCATGACGGCAGCGCCCACTTGAGTCCGCTACTCAACCTCGACGAACAGGTTGCCGGCGCCCTGGCCCCGGCCTTCGGCCCAGAGGGAGCCCCGCGCAGCGATGTGTCACTGGTGCGCGGCGGCAAGCTCACCGGGCAACTGGTCTATCCCCGCAGCGCGCGCGAATACGACCTGCAGGCCAACTGCGCCGACGCCAACGAAGCCACCCAGTCACTGGTGATGGGCGCTGGCACGCTTCCCCTGGAAAACGTGCTGGAGCGCCTTGGTAACGGTCTCTACATCGGCAATCTCTGGTACCTGAACTGGTCCGACCTGCCTGCCGCACGCATGACCGGCATGACCCGCTTCGCCACATTCTGGGTGGAAGACGGCCAGATCCAGGCGCCAGTGGACACCATGCGTTTCGATGACAGCCTGTTCAACCTGCTCGGCGACCAGTTGGAAGAGCTGACCCAGGAGCGACAGTTGCGCTTGTCCAACAGCACCTACGGCGAGCGCCAGACCTGGTCAGCACTGCTGCCGGGAGCACTGGTCAGAAACCTGAAACTGACGCTGTAGCCCTGCCCTGTGGGAGGGATTTCAATCGCGAATGAATTCGCTCCCACAGATCAGCCTCAACCCCACAGCGCGCAAGAAAAAAGGGAGGCCATAGGCCTCCCTTCTTCATTTCATCTTGCCTTACAGGGCAGCGATGGCAGCCGCGTAGTCAGGCTCGTCGGCGATTTCGCCTACCAGCTCGCTATGCAGCACCTTGTCGTTCTCGTCCAGAACCACTACGGCACGGGCGGCAATGCCAGCCAGCGGGCCGTTGGCGATGGCGACGCCGTAGTCCTTGAGGAAGCTGGCACCGCGCATGGTGGACAGGTTCACCACGTTCTCCAGGCCTTCGGCGCCGCAGAAGCGCTTCTGGGCGAACGGCAGGTCGGCGGAGATGCACAGCACCACGGTGTTCGCCAGTTTGCTGGCCTCGACGTTGAACTTGCGCACGGACGTGGCGCAGGTCGGAGTGTCAACGCTCGGGAAGATATTGAGCACCTTGCGCTTGCCGCTCAGGCTGGCCAGGGTCACGTCGGACAGGTCGCCGCCAACCAGACTGAAGGCCGGGGCTTGCTGGCCTTTCTGCGGCAGTTGGCCGTCAACGTTGATCGGATTGCCCTTGAGGGTTACTTGAGCCATTGCATGGGTCCTTGTTTCAGGTGGTGTTGTAGTAAAGCGCTGAGTTAATCACGGGTCAGGGAAAATGTCCTGACTTTTGAGTCAGCCCGGCGCGGGAGAATTCGACTGGATGCTAGCGCATCCCAACTACTGGATGAATGCAGGGTGGATGTCGTTTTTTGCATCCATCAATGGTTGCCAATTCAGGCTTCTATGGTGGATCGATGAAGCGTGATCCACCCTTGGATGCCCATCTCAAGGGCCGCGTTCAGAAATCCCGCTTGTAGAAGAGATCCAGTGAACTCGCCAAGCCACTGGCGGCCTCCAGGTAAAGACGCTTGGTCAGCTCGTAGCGCAGCGCCACCACGCTGGTGGAGTCCACCACCCCGAGTCCGTAACGGATGCTCAGGCGATCGGTAATCTGCCCCAGGGCGCCATCATCATCGAGTTGAAGGTCCTTGAGGCCGAGACTCTGGGCCAGTTCGCTGGTCAACGAAGCACTCCCGGAAAGGCCCATGGCCAATGCCGCGCGGCCCACGGCGTTGCCGTCACCTTCACTGGTGTTCATCGGCCGGCCGAGAATCAGATAGGACAGCGCCTGCTCCTGGCTCATGGCCGGATTGGAGAACACTTCGGTAGCGGGTTCGTCGGCACGACCATTCAGCCGCACGCCTGCAGTGACGTCGCCAATGACGCGGACGGCTTCCACATCCAGGTAGGGCTGATCCAGCGGGCCGGCGAACAGCAGACGCGCACGGCGCAGGTCGAGGCGCTGGCCATACGCCCGATAACGACCGTTCTTCAGTACCAGCTCACCGTTGCCAGTGAGGTTGTCGCCAACCTTGAGATGCCCCTGGAGGTCTGCGGTCAGGCCGAAGCCGGAAAACTGCAGGCGGTCCTGGCCGACTTCCACATCCACGTTCATGGCCATCTGCAGCGGCTGTTGCTCTGCCTCCTGCTCGCCGACCACACGGGCATCCGGGGAGACCTTGACCGCTTGCGGCGGCAGCTCGCGGACTTTGATCTTGCCTCGCGGCACCTGCACCTTGCCACTCACGGAGAGGCGATCACCGGACAGTCCGATGTTCAAGTCCGGCTCCACTTCCAGGTTGGCGTAAGGTTCCACCACCAGCGGCAGGCGAGTGCCACGCAACGCGAGATCGAGGTCCAGACCCTGAGCCCAGGCGAGACTGCCGGACAGGCTGCCCTGGCCTTGCTCGCCACTGCGCCATTGCCCGCTCAGTTCCATGTTCTCGCCGGCGATTCGTGCGTCCAGGCCCAGGTTCTCGAAGCTCATGGGCAGGTCGCCACCACCGATTCGACCATCCGCCAGTCGCAAGTTGCCCAGGACATAGGGAGCCTGCAGGGTACCGCTCAGGCTGCCGGCACCTTCAAGGCGGCCTTCAAGGCTTTCCACCTTGGGTACGAAGGGACGCAGCACCGCAAGGTCCAGTCCGTCCAGGCGGAACTGTCCGGACAGCGGTTTGTTCGCAGGACGCGGATCGATTCGCGCATCCAGCTGCAATTCGCCAAGGCCTTGACCCTGGAAGCTCAGCTGGTTGTCGATTCGCTGTGGACGCAGGGTGCTATCGAGCAGCAGGCGCTGGTAGGGGAAATCGACCCAGCGATCTTCTTCCTTCAGGCGCAGCACGCCGCTCCCGGCGTCCAGGGTGATCTGGCCGTTCGGGCCGCTGGCGGGCAGGTCGAGCTTGAGGTCGCCGTTGAGTTGGCCCTGCCAGGCGAAGTCCTCTGGTAACCAGCGCGCGAGGCTGGCCAGGGGGAAGTCGCGCAGGCGGTAATCCAGCTTTGGCTCAGGCATCAGGCGCTGTTCCCCGCCGCAGAGGCTCGCCGGGCCCGAGCGCCAGCAATGGGCGCCGAAGTTCAGCTTGCCGTCGGCCAGTCGCTCCAGTCGCGCAGGGGCTTCCAGGCGCCAGTCCTGGCCACCGGCCTGGACTTCCCCCCGGGCAAGGCGACCGCGCCAGTTGCCGCCGTCCAGCTTGCCATCCAGGGCCAACAGCAGATCGAGCATCGGCCCCTTGAGGTTCATTTCGAGTTGCTGGCGTATCCGGTCGCCAGAACCGTCAGCCGTGAGCGTGCCGAACTCGTTGTCACCGGAAGCGAGGCCATCCACCTGCAACTGCACGCGGCCACGTTGGGCGGCGTCGAGCTGGGCATCCAGCTTCAGCTTGTCGAGGCGGTTGTCGCCCTGCCCCATCCGTTCACCGGTCAGTGCCAGCTTGCCCTGCGGCGCTTTCAGCGTGCCAGCGAGGTCGAGGCGCCCCTGGACCTTGCCGAAGAGTTTCGGCCAGAGCTGCCCAAGACGATTCAGGGCTAGGTCGAGATGGCCGCTGAGCTTCTGGTCCAACTGCCCTCGCCCCTCGATCCGGTTGTCACCCAGGCGCGCCTGCAGTGCATTGAGCAGCCAGCGCTCGCCGGCACCTTCGGCTTTGGCCTGAAGCACAGCCGGCTGGCCGCGCAGCTGGCCATTGAGGTCGAGGTCGGCATTCAGCTCCAGTCGCTGGTCGCGCCAAGCCCCCCTTGATTGCAGCTTGCCAGCCAGTTTGCCGGGCAGTTCGGCCAGCCAGTAGGAAGGGTCCAGCTCGCTCAGGGCCAGTTGGCTGTCCCAGCCTACGCCGTTGGCGAAATCAACTTTCACCTGGCCCTGCGCCCGCCCCCGCCCGGCTTTAAGCAGCAGGTCGGGCAGGTTGACGCTGGCGAGGTCTCCAACCACCGGACTGCCAATGCTGAAGTCGCCCGCCGGCCCCTTGAGGCTGGCTTCGAACCTGCCCTCATAGCGCGACGCGGCATAGCGCGCCTCGGCATCGAGCTGATGCAGCTCCACTGGCGGAGGTTGCTCCTGGGGGAACAGCCGTTGCCAGGGGAAATCACGCCATTGCAGGCGGCTGTCGATGGCCAGCTCCTGCTGCCAGTCGACCCGCCCCTGCAGCGCCAGGGTCTGCTGGGCATCACCAGTGAGCAGTAGCTGCTGGATGTCCGCGCCGTTGGCATCGACTCGCCCAGCCAAGTCCAGCGCTACGGCGCCACCTTCACCCGGGAGGCTGGCCTTGCCCTGCACGGCGTAACCCGCCTGGAGATCGCCCTTGGCGTCCAGGACCACCTGGTTGAGGGTCAGGGTATCCGGCAGCTCTGTGCTGGCCTTGAAACCATCGGCCCGCAGGGTGGCGCTGGCCGGCAGGTTCTCCGCCAGGGGGCGCAGCTCGCCGTCGAGGCGGCCGTTGAGGTAGCCACTGCTATCGGCCTGGAGCCGGATCGCTGACTGCAGCTCGCCGTCCGCCTTCAGCATCAGCGTCCACGGTCCCTCTCCCGGCGCGGGTAGCTGCAGGCTGCCCTGCAGGGCCAGGGGCCAATTACCTTCGGGGTGCAGCCTGCCGTGGAGATCCAGGGCCAGATCATCGCGGCGCAGCTTGAGACGTTCGAGGTTCACGCCATCCGCTTGCCATCGCGCAACCAGCTCCAGCTGCTGCAGCTGGTCATTGCCGTCGAGCAGAAAGCGGCCAATTCGCGCTTGCCTGACTTCCAGCGCCAACGGTAAACGCAGCGCCGGCAGACTGATGGGGCCGCCGCTTTCTACATCCCGGGTGGGAGGCAGATCGAGGTGAATGCTGTCGCTGGACAGCTCGTTGATGCAGAGGGTGCGACGCAGCAGACAGGCGGGATTCCAGTCCAGCATTGGCGCTTCCAGTTTCAGGACGGTGCCATCCTGCTGCCACGACATTCGGGTGGCACTCCAGCGGCCACCCAGGGTGCCTCTGTAGTCGTCCACTTCCAGTCCCGGCAGTTGGCCCAGGGCCCAGCGGCCACCGGCTTCGGTGAACAGCAGTGCTGCCGGAATCGCCACCGCCGCCGCAAGAACAGCGGCCAGCCCCGCAAGGCCGTACTTCACACTGCGCCTCACAGCTCGGGCCCCATGGAAAAGTGGATACGGAAGCCGCCTGGATCATCCAGGGCCTTGGCCACGTCCAGGCGAATGGGCCCCACCGGAGAAACCCAGCGCACGCCAATGCCGGCGCCGGTCTTCATCGCCGCATTGAGGGAATCCATGGCATTGCCACGGTCGACGAAACCCGCCAGACGCCACTTCTCGGCGACCGGATACTGGTACTCGGCGCTGCCCACCAGCAGGTAGCGGCCGCCAACCTTGTTGCCGCTGCTGTCTTCCGGCGAAAGGGTCTGGTAGTCATAGCCGCGCACGCTCTGGTCGCCACCGGCGAAGAAGCGCAGGGACGGCGGGATGGCGTCGAAATCAGTGGTGGCGATGCCGCCCGCCTGCACCCGGCCCAGCACGCGATGGCCACCGGGCAAGGTGTAGAGCCCCTTGGCCATGGCGCTGGCATAGGTGAAGTCGGTGTCTGAGAGGATGCCCTCCTTGGCGCCACGCACGTCGAACTGCAGCGAATAGCCACGATTGGGGTCGAGCTTGTTGTCACCGCGGGTTACGCCGTAGCTGATACCGGGAATGAGGAAGCTGCTGCGCCCGTCGTCGCTGCCATCGCCGAAGTCGAAGGTTTCCTGCTCCCAGCGCAGCGAGACCACCCGTTGCCAGTCGCTGGGCAGCTTGGACTGCCACTGGCCCCCGATGGTGAAGCGCCGACTGTCCACGTCCACCAGGTTTTCCCGTTGCAGGCCGGTAGAGAAGCGCAGCGTGTCAGTGAGCGGCGGGTCCAGGGGAATCTCGTACCAGGTGCCGACGCTCTGTCGTACCGGCGACACTTCGGTCTCGGCGCCCAGGCGGTGGCCCTGCCGGTTGATCCAGTGGCGAGTCCAGTTGGCACGGGCACGCGGGCCCACGTCGGTGGAAAAACCGATGCCCAGGCCAACGGTACGCGGCTTCACCGTCGCCAGTTTCACCTTCACGGGAATCACCTGGCCGGCGCCCTTCACCGGGCTGGCATCCACCCGGACCTCGTCAAAGTAGCCGCTGGCCTGCAGATGTTGACTGAGCTTGGCGACCTGGTCGGAGTCGTAGGGCGTGTTGGCTGGAAATGGCACCAGACGTGCCAGCAGATCGGGATCGAATGGAGTATCGCCATCGAAACTGACAGCACCCAGGCTGTAGCGCGGACCGCTGTCATAGATGAGCTCGATATCCGCCACCCCGGCGCGCGGGTCGATATCCAGTCGCTGACGCTTGAAGCGTCCGTCGAAGAAGCCGTAGCGCAGTCCCTGATTCTGGATCAGTTTCTTGGCGTCCTCGTAGGCGCCGTGGTTGAGTTGCGCACCGGTTTTCAGCGCCTTGCTATCGGGAACGCGAAACGCCTTCAGCGCGCCGGCCTCGCCCTCGATCCGCACCACTACGTTGCGCAGCCGCACCGGCTCACCGGGAACCACCAGCAGGTGCAGGGCGGGGTCCTTGCCACCTTCGACGCGGCTGTCGATCTCGGCCTGGTAATAGCCGAGCGCCTGAGCGGCCTGGCGCGCCTGGTCCTCGGCTGAACGCCGGAAACGTCGCAGGTCTTCTTCCTTGCGGTCGCCAAGGGCGCCGATATAGGCCTCGATATTGGCCTTCAACGGCGCATTGGCAGGTTCGACTTTCACGTCCAGCCTGGCCTTGGCCAGCGCCAGAGTGCTTGTGCAGAGCAGGACCAACAGCAGCGGCCCGCGCAATCCTTGGCAGAAATTCATGGGGCGAAATCCTACCACGGCATTTCGCCCTTTCTGTCGGAAATGCGAATCAGCCGCTAGCCCGCATCACCGGCCGCGGATTGGGGTGGAAGAAGACATGCTCGACCACCGGACCCAAGGCGACCTCTCCCACCTCCTCGTACCCCTGACGCTTGTAAAACTCCAGGTAACGGACGTTGCCGGTGTCCAGCACGACCCCCTGGGAGCCATCGTCCTCGGCGCACCAGTTGTGCAAGGCCTCCAGCAGCTTTTCACCGAGATGCCGCCCCTGGAACTCCGGATGGATGCCGAGCAACGGCAGCACGTGATAAGGCCCCGGAGGCAGGCAGGCGAGCACAGCGTCGTGGTAATCGAGATAGCGGCGGGTGCAGCGGAATCCGGTGGTGAGCAGCATGCGTAGCCGCCAGCCCCAGCTTTCGGTGATGTCCAGGCGGCGCTGTGGAGGCGCGATCAGGGCTATGCCCACCAGGCGCTCCTCGATCAGCAGGCCGATGGCCGGCAGGTCCTCAAGGAAATGCTGTTGCACCAGTTCTCGTACCGTGGCACGTACCCGCTGGTCGTAGCCGGGACGCTCGGCCTCGAACAGATAGGCGAAGGTAGGTTCATGGCGGTAGGCGTGGTACAGCAGGGAACGTGCTTCGCGGGCGTAACCGCCGTCCAGCAGACGCACCTCGACCGGCGCGGTGGGGATGTAACCGGGCATTCACGGCACCTCTTTTGTTATGGGTTCTATCGGGCCAAGAAGGAAATTAGCACCAGATTCCGGGCCCAGCCATGCCTGCTGGCCGGGCGGCCAACCATCGGCTAGCATCGCGTTTTTGCCAGGATGCCTTCGCGATGAAGATCGTTTCTTTCAATATCAATGGCCTGCGGGCACGCCCCCACCAGCTCGAAGCGCTGATCGCCAAGCACCAGCCGGACGTGATCGGCCTGCAGGAAACCAAGGTCGCCGACGAGCAGTTCCCGGAAGCGGAAATCCGCCAACTCGGCTACCACGTGCACTACCACGGCCAGAAAGGGCACTACGGCGTCGCCCTGCTCTCCCGCCAGGAGCCGATTTCCCTGTTCAAGGGCTTCCCGAACGACGGCGAGGAAGCCCAGCGCCGCTTCATCTACGGCACCTTTGCCGATGCCCATGGCAACCCGGTGACCGTAATGAACGGCTACTTCCCGCAGGGCGAAAGCCGCGACCATCCGGTCAAGTTCCCCGCCAAGGAACGCTTCTACGCCGACCTGCAAGTGCTGCTGGAGCAGCAATTCCAACCGAGCCAGCAACTGGTGGTGATGGGCGACATCAACATCTCGCCGGAAGACTGCGACATCGGCATCGGCGAAGAGAACCGCAAGCGCTGGCTGAAGACCGGCAAATGCAGCTTCCTGCCGGAAGAGCGCGAATGGCTCGCGCGCCTGAAGAACTGGGGCCTGGTGGACAGCTTCCGCCACCTCAACCCCGAGGTGAATGACCGCTTCAGCTGGTTCGACTACCGCAGCCGCGGATTCGAAGATGAACCCAAGCGCGGCCTGCGTATCGACGTGATTCTCGCCACCAGCCCGCTGCAGGCACGCATCAAGGACGCCGGCATCGACTACGACCTGCGCGGCATGGAAAAACCGTCGGATCATGCGCCCATCTGGCTGGAACTGGCCTGACCCCGCAGGCTGTCGCCGCAGGGCGCCGGCCTTGAGCCCGCACACGAAAAAGGCCCATCGATGATGGGCCTTTCTTCTTTCAGCGCCTGTTTGCTCAGGCCTCTTTCACCATCCGGGTCGCACCTACCCGCATGATGATTTCGATGGCCCGTTGCAGGGCATGCTCCGAATCATAGAGGTGGCTCCGGACGATCACCTCCTTGTTGGCTGCGCGCAGCTTGAAGTAGTTCTTGCCGCTGGAATCGATGCGCCGTACGAAGCGCTCCTCATGCACGCAATTCTCGCGAAAACGGGCCATGGCCTCCTCTGCAGTGCCACGGTCTTCATGGATGCCGGTATCCACAAGGGTTTGCGCGTCGGCCGCCTTCAAACGCAGGCGCCAGGTGCCACCAGTGTTCTTTCGCAGCTCGAACCAACCACTCATCTCAAACACTCCTTGAACAAGTAAGGGATGCGCTTAATGCGCCAACTCGAAGCACCTCTCACGGGGCGTTTCGGGCAGCGGGATACCCTACCCCCTGGCAGATTTCCGGGTTGCAGGAACGGACTTATAGCGTTGTAGGAATACCCCTGGGCAGTCGAGGCGAAAGAGCCTCAAGGTTGGAAAAGGCCCAAGGCAGAGCGCCTTGTCATATCTCCGTCACCCGGCTGACTTAATCTCGCGGCTCCTTTCACTCCCTATGTACAAGGTGTCTGCCCATGCCGCGCGCCATGACCGCCAGCGACAAGGACATGTGGGGCCGTGCCCTCAGCATGTTGCTGCTCGGTTTCATCTGCTATGCCTTCCCCTGGTCGGTGTTCGCCGCCCAGCCCGAGACCGTCCTGCGCATCCAGGGCTCCAATACGATCGGTGCCAAACTGGGCCCGGCTCTGGTCAAGGGCATGCTGGAAGAGGAAGGACTGCGCGGCGTGCACCAGACGCCCGGCGACCGGGAAAACGAAGTGCATATCGTGGCTCATGATGCCCAGGGCAAGGAGATCCAGGTGGAGCTGGCCGCCCATGGCTCGTCCACCGGTTTCGTCGCACTCAAGGACAGCAGCGCCGACCTCGCCGCCTCTTCACGCCCTATCAAGGATGCCGAGGCCCAGGAACTGTCCACTTTCGGCGACCTGCGCAGCCAGTACGCCGAGCAAGTGATCGCCATCGACGGCCTCGCCATCATCCTGCATCCGGGCAATCCGCTGCGCGCCCTGACCACCGCCCAACTGGCCGCGGTATTCGCCGGCGAGGTGAAAACCTGGGAAGAGCTCGGCGGCAAGGGTGGCGCCATCCATCTTTATGCCCGCGATGACCAGTCGGGCACCTACGACACCTTCAAGGAACTGGTGCTGGCCCGCCAGGGCAAGACGCTGGCCAACACGGCCCAGCGCTTCGAATCCAATGACAAGCTTTCCGCCGCCGTCAGCACCGATCCGCAAGGTATCGGCTTCGTCGGCCTCGCCTCGATCAACCAGGCCCGCGCCCTGGCCATCGCCGACGGTGATTCCCAGGCGATGCCCCCCAGCGCCGAGCTGATCGCCACCGAAGACTATCCGCTGTCGCGTCGCCTGTTCCTTTATATGAGGCCAGGCGAACAGAACCGCTGGGCCAAGTCGCTGGTGCACTTCGCCCAGAGCGCTCGCGGCCAGGCGATCGTCGACCAGAGTGGCTTCGTCGCCCAACAGGTCCAGGCAATCAAGGTCCAGGCCCAAAAGGACATGCCGGAGAACTACCGCGAACTGGCCAGCAACGCCCAGCGGCTATCGGTGAATTTCCGCTTCCAGGAAGGCAGCGCCAACCTCGACAACAAGGCCCAGCGCGATGTGCAACGCGTGCTGGACTACCTGAAGCAGACCAGCAAACTGGAGCAGAAAGTCGTACTGGTAGGCTTCGGCGATCCCAAGGCCGACCCGCAACGGGCTGAGCTGCTGTCCAAGCTGCGAGCCATGGCCGTTCGCCGCGAACTGGTCAAGGGCGGCGTCGTCCTGAAGGATGTGACTGGGCTTGGCGACGAACTGCCGGTGGCGGCCAACACGGCCGAAGAGGGACGGATTCGCAACCGTCGAGTGGAAGTCTGGGTGTATTGACCGAGGCAGAAGGATCGTAGGAGCGAGCTTGCGCGCGAACAGTCCTAGCGCGATCTTTCGCGAGCAAGCTCGCTCCTGCAGGAAATCCGAGCCCCCTCTCCCAAACGGGAGGGGGGCCTCGCCGCATCAGAAGTCGAAGCGGGTGGTCAGCATGAAGTTACGCGGGTCGCCGTAGAAACCACCGTCATAGAAGCCCAGGTTGCTGAAGTACTTCTTGTCGGTGAGGTTGTTGCCGTTGAGGGTGACGGACAACTGTTCGGTGACCTGGTACTTCGCCATGGCATCCAGCACCCAGTAACTTTCCTGGGTGTACTCGTAGTCGCTGGCGTTGGTCGCCGGGTTCCAGATGTCCTTCCAGATCTTGCTCTGCCAGCTGGCCGAACCACCGATGGTCAGCTTGTTGAACTGGCCCGGCAGGCGGTAGCTGGTGGACACGCGGAACATGTCTTCCGGCTCGGTGGTGGAGATCTTGTCGTCATCCCCATCGCGCGTGATACGGTGGGTGTAGCCACCCTGCACGTTCCAGTCCGGCATCAACTCGCCGGCGACTTCGAGCTCGAAGCCCTTGGTCTTGGCGCCCTGCACCGCTCGGTAAATGGACTTGTTGGTTGCCAGGTCGAAGCCGATTTCTTCAGCCAGGTTGTCCTGCTTGACCTCGAAGATCGCCGCGCTGGCGTTAAGGCGCCCGTCGAAGAGTTCCGCCTTCAGGCCCAGTTCGTAGGCATCACCCTCTTCCGGCTCGATGGCCTTGCCGTTGGCATCCTGCTCACTCTCATGAGGCTTGAAGATGCTGGTGTAGCTGGCATAGACCGAGTAGGTGTCGTTGAGGTCGTAGACCACGCCGGCGTAAGGAACCACTACGCCGGTTTCACGCAGGCTCTGCAACTTGGCGCTCTGGCCCGAGGTCAGGTCGGTGCCAGTGCTGTCCATCTTCCAGTTGGAAACGCGGGTGCCAAGGATGATCGACAGATCGTCGGTCGGCTTGAAGCGGCTGGTCAGGTAGGCGGCAGACTCTTTCAGCTCGGTCTTGACCTTGGACTGCGGGTTGCCCCAGTCGGGCTCGGGGAAGTCGCCGTTCCAGCCAAAGACGCTCGGCGCGGCGTCGAAGAAGAACGGCCAGTTGGTTTCGTCCGACTCAATGTCGCGATGGGACAGGCCGACCACCAGCTCATGCTCACGTCCCAGTAGCTGGAACGGACCGCTGGCGTACAGGTCGTAGGCGTTCTGGCTGGTCTCGTAGTCGTACTTGCCGCGCCAGACGAACATGCCAGTGCCGTCTACCGGATTCGGGTTGCCGCTGGCGGCCGAACCCAGGGTGATGGGCGAATCAGTCTCGGTGCGACTGATCGAGGCCTTCACCATCCAGTCGTAGGCAAGGCGCTGCTCCAGGGTCACGAAGGCGTTGTCGGTGGTGTTGTCCCACTGACTCCACTTGGTGCCTGGATTGTGCGAACGGGACATGTTGATTTCGTTGCCATTGCTGTCGAGCAGCGGCACCGAGGAGCCCCAGGAGGAGCCATCCGGGCGGTTGGTCTGGCGGCTGACGCCGGCACTCAGGAGAGTGTCTTCGGTGATATCTGTTTCGAGAATGCCGTAGAACACCTGCTTCTTCTCGGACAGATGATCCATGAACGACTGACCATCCTCGTAAGCGGTGACGAAACGCCCACGCACGTTGCCTTGCGGGGTCAGCGAACCGCCGATGTCGAACTCACTGCGGTAGGTATCCCAGCTGCCAGCGCCGGCGGAGATGTAGCCGGAGAGTTCCTTGGTCGGACGCTTGCGCACCAGGTTGACGGTGGCCGAGGGGCTGCCGAAGCCACTGAGCAGGCCTGTGGAGCCCTTGAGGACTTCCACGCGGTCGTAGATCACCATGTCCGCCTGGTCGATGCCGTTGCCGAAGCGGAAAGCCGCCGGGATGCCATCGATCTGGAAGTTGTCGATCTCGAAGCCACGGGACTTGAAGCTGGCGCGGCTGCTGTCGAGCTTGTTGATGGTGATGCCGGGAGTCTTCGACAGCACATCGCCGATGCTGGTCAGGTTCTGGTCATCCATCTGTTGACGGGTGATGACGCTGATCGACTGCGGAGTCTCGCGAGGCGACAGCGACAACTTTGTGGCGGTACGCGTCGAGCCGGTGGTGTAGGAACCGGTACCCTCGGTGGTTTCCCCGAGGCGGTTATCGGTGATGGACGTAGCCACCAGTTCCAGCGATCCGTTGCCTTCCTGCTCTTCGGCCAGCACTGCAACTGCCTGCAACGCCAGGGCCACGCCCAGGATCGCCACGGACAACGGATGACGCTTGAGCCGCGCGACACCGGCATCCCCAGCCGTTTCCGTCACATTGAACGCATTTTGCTGTTGCACTCTCAAACCCCTTGGATGGTCTGTCTTGTTGGCTGGCTAACCAACGGTCTTCTTCTTTTTTCGTGCGGTGCACGTCACTCGCATTCGCACCGTCAACCGTGCAGGTGCGATCGCATCTGACGGCGGATGCGGAAATTACCATCAAATAGTAATTGTTTACACCTGCACTTATGATTCATTCGCATGCAATTCTTGGAGATTTCTCACAAGGGGCAAAGAATTGTTACAGCGGCTCCGTTCCTCCCATACCCGGCCACCGGTAGGCTTTCCCATGTGACGCCGGGCCCCTCTGACGGCTTGCCAGCCGCCATGTCGGAGTCACGTTTCATCAACGACATAAGGAGGGGCTCATGGCAGCTCTGCACGCGTTTCTCACAGCCGACTTCCTCGGCACCGCCACCTGGTTGTGGCTCGTCTTCCTCGCAATAGTCCTCGCCTTGCTGGTCTTCGACCTCGGGGTGCTGCACCGTGACCAGCACGAAATCGAGGTACGCGAAAGCCTGCTGCTCTATGGCGGCTATTTCAGCGTGGGTGTGCTGTTTGGCGTCTGGGTGTGGTTCGAGCTGGGCGCACAGAGCGCCCTTGAGTTCTACACCGGCTTCCTGGTCGAACAGTCCTTGTCCATGGACAACGTCTTCGTCATGGCCATGATCTTCGGCTTCTTCGCCATCCCTCGCCGTTATCAGCACCGCGTGCTGTTCTGGGGCATCCTCGGCGTGGTGGTGCTACGCGCCATCATGATCGGTCTGGGTAGCGCGCTGGTGAAGGAGTTCGACTGGATCCTCTACGTGTTCGGCGCCTTCCTGCTGTTCACCGGCGTGAAGATGCTTTTCACCAGGGAAGAGGCCCACCCGGACCTCGCCAACAACCCGGTGCTGAAATTCGTCCGCCGCCACATCCGCGTGACCGACGATCTGCATGGCTCGCACTTCTTCGTGCGTCTGAAGCAGGTTGGCGAGAGCAAGCCCATGCTCTACGCCACACCGTTGTTCCTGGCCCTGGTGCTGATCGAGCTGGCTGACCTGGTATTCGCGGTGGACAGCGTCCCGGCGATATTCGCCATCACCCAGGACCCGTTCATCGTCTACACCTCGAACATCTTCGCCATCCTCGGTCTGCGTGCCCTGTACTTCGCCCTTGCGGCACTGATGCACCGCTTCGTCTACCTGAAGTACGCCCTGGCCCTGGTACTGATCTTCATCGGCGGCAAGATTTTCCTGCACGGATTCATCGGCAAGATTCCCCCGCTGCTGTCCCTTGGCGTAACCTTCGGTCTACTTGCCGGCGGCGTGCTCCTGTCCCTGTTGAAAACACGCGACCGCCCGGCCAAAGCCTCGGGAGACCTGGAGAAACATGGATGAAGTGCGGATCGAACCCTTCGAGAAAAGCGGCCGTGTCTACTGGCGGGTGCGCCTTGGGCATCGCAGCCTGACCTTCCAGGAGGAACTGGCCGCCCGCGCATTCGCCGCCCAGTTGCACCTGCGGATGGGCTGGCTGAAGGCCAGGAACCCGGTGCCTGAGAAGGATTGATACGACCGGCGCATCAACGATGGATGTGAGAAACGAAAAGGCCCGCATAATGCGGGCCTTTTCATTTCAGGCGATCACTGACCGCTGCGCAGCATTTCCTTCGGCACGTACTTGCCGATCTCGAACTTGCCGATGGCTGCACGATGCACTTCGTCCGGGCCGTCGGCCAGGCGCAGCGTGCGCTGCATGGCGTACATGTAGGCCAGTGGGAAGTCATTGGAAACACCGGCGCCGCCGTGGATCTGGATGGCGCGGTCGATCACCCGCAGGGCGACGTTGGGCGCGACGACCTTGATCTGGGCTATCTCGCTCTTGGCCACCTTGTTGCCGACGGTGTCCATCATGTACGCCGCCTTCAGGGTCAGCAGGCGGGCCATGTCGATCTCCATCCGCGAGTCGGCGATCTTGTCGACGTTGCCACCCAGGCGGGCCAGCGGACGGCCGAAGGCGGTACGGCTGACGGCGCGCTTGCACATCAGTTCCAGGGCGCGCTCGGCCATGCCGATGGAGCGCATGCAGTGGTGGATACGACCCGGGCCGAGGCGGCCCTGGGCGATCTCGAAGCCACGGCCTTCTCCCAGCAATACGTTCTCGTAGGGCACTCGGACGTTCTCGAAGACCACTTCGGCATGGCCGTGCGGCGCGTCGTCATAGCCGAATACCGGCAGCGGGCGCAGGACCTTCACGCCGGGAGCGTCCAGGGGCACCAGGATCATCGAGTGCTGCTGGTGGCGCGGCGCATCCGGGTTGGACAGGCCCATGAAGATGAGGATCTTGCAGCGCGGATCGCAAGCACCCGAGGTCCACCATTTACGGCCATTGATGACCCACTCGTCACCTTGGCGCACAGCGCGCGCTTCCATGTTGGTGGCGTCGGAAGAAGCCACGCCCGGCTCGGTCATGGCGAACGCCGAGCGGATCTCGCCACGCAGCAGCGGTTCCAGCCACTGGCGCTTGTGTTCTTCGCTGCCGTATCGCACCAGCACTTCCATGTTGCCGGTGTCCGGCGCGGAGCAGTTGAACGGCTCCGGGCCCAGCAGCGAGCGGCCCATGATCTCAGCCAGCGGCGCGTACTCCATGTTGGTCAGGCCGGCGCCGTACTCGGACTCCGGC
Organism: Pseudomonas sp. DY-1; assembly: GCF_003626975.1. Lineage (NCBI taxonomy): Bacteria > Pseudomonadati > Pseudomonadota > Gammaproteobacteria > Pseudomonadales > Pseudomonadaceae > Pseudomonas > Pseudomonas sp. DY-1. The sequence goes on from NZ_CP032616.1 coordinate 1,603,701, forward strand.
AGGAACAGGTTCCACAGCCCTTCCGCCTTCGCCTTGGCTTTCAGCTCTTCCATGATCGCAGTGGGCTGCCAGCGGTCGCCTTCGGCAACCTGCTGCTCGAATACCGGCTCGGCCGGATAGACATAGGCGTCCATGAATGCGGTGACGCGTTCACGCAGTTCCTGGACCTTCGGGGAATAGGCGAAATCCATGCGGGGCTACCTTTTTGCGGGTCTGTTTGTGAGGTCTGGTAAGGATGCTAGAACAGGGCGTAAGATTTCCCTAGTCTATTTTCGGCATCTATGAACATTCATCACCGATATATGATCCGCTGATAAAAACAACTTTCAGGAGCACGCCCGGCATGAATTTGAACAAGGTAGACCTCAACCTCTTCATCGTCTTCGACGCCATCTATACCGAGGCCAACCTGACCCGCGCCGGCCAGATCGTGGGCATCACCCAACCTGCCGTCTCCAACGCCCTCGCCCGCCTGCGCGAGACCTTCAACGACCCGCTGTTCGTGCGCACCGCCCAGGGTATGGTGCCCACGCCCATGGCGCAGAACATCATCGGTCCGGTGCGCAATGCCCTGCAGTTGTTGCGCGTCTCGGTACAGGAAAGCCGCACCTTCAACCCATTGCAGGCGAACAAGACCTACCGCATCAGCATGACCGACCTCACCGAGACGGTGATCCTGCCGCCGCTGTTCCAGCGCCTGCGCCGACTGGCGCCCACGGTGCAGATCGAAAGCTTCCTGGCCAAGCGCCGGGAAACCACCAAGGAACTGGCCGCAGGCCGCCTGGACTTCGCCGTGGACGCCCCGCTGAACACCGACCCGCAGGTGCGTCACGTCAAGCTCATGGAAGACCGCTACGTCTGCGCCATGCGCCGTGGCCACCCGCTGGCCAAGGACAAGATCAGCCTGGACGAGTACCTCTCGCTGTCACACATCCACATTTCCAGCCGCCGCAGCGGCCTGGGCTACGTGGACCTGTCACTGGGCAAGATGGGTATCCAACGCAAGGTGACCCTGCGCTCGCAGCACTACCTGATGGCTTCCACCGTGTTGCACGGTACCGACCTGGCGATCACTGTCCCGGAACGTTTCGCCCGCCGCCAGGATCTGCACTACGTGGACCTGCCGGTGCACGACGTGCCCGCGCTGGAAACTCACCTCTACTGGCATGAAAGCACCGACCAGGACCCGGCCAACCGCTGGATGCGCGAGCAGATCATCGAAATCTGCCAGCAGGTGACGGCGCAGGAGCAGAAGGAACGGGCCTGAAGAACCTGTAGGGGCTAATTCATTCGCCGAGGGCAGCGTAGCTGCCCCCTTCGGCATTGCAGGACAGGTCTTCGACCTGCGTGGCGATTGAAATCGCCCCTACAGAGACTGCGCCCTGATTGGACTCACCGCCCAAACTCCGGCTTGCGCTTCTCGATGAAGGCACCCATGCCTTCCTTCTGATCCGGCGTGGCAAATACCGCCTGGAACAGCCGCCGCTCGAAGCGCAATCCTTCCCCCAGCGAACCTTCGTCCACCCGGTTCACGCACTCCTTGAGCATCATCACCGCCGTGCGTGACTGCGCGGCGATGCGGTGGGCGCTGTCCAGGGCATGGTCCAGCAGTTCGGCGGACGGCACCACCCGCGCAACCACCCCGCAACGCTCGGCTTCGCTTGCCTCCATGCTGCGTCCGCTCAGCAGCATCTCCATGGCCTTGGCGCGGCCAACCAGGCGGGTCAGCCGCTGGACACCACCCGCCCCCGGAATCACCCCCAGCTTCACTTCAGGCAGGCCGAAGCGAGCCGTGTCCGCGGCGATGATGAAGTCGCACATCAGCGCCAGCTCGAAACCGCCACCCAGGGCGTGGCCGGCGACGGCGGCGATGATCGGCTTGCGACGCTGCGCCACGCGGTCCCAGCGGCCGAGGAAATCATCGAGGTAGGTACCGGGAAAGCACAGTTCGGCCATTTCCTTGACGTCCGCCCCTGCCGCGAAGGCCTTGGCGGAGCCAGTGATCAGTACGCAGCCGATGGCAGCGTCCCGCTCGAAGCCATCGAGTACCTGGTTCAGTTCGTCGATGAGCTGGGTGTTGATGGCGTTCAGCGCCTCGGGGCGATTGAGGGTGATCAGGCCGACAGCGCCGGCCTGCTCCACCAGCAGGGTCTGGTAGGTCATATCGAATTCCTGAAGAGAAAGGGAGGTCGGCGCTGCGGGCCGATTGCCGAATGAATTCGCCCCTACAGGAATGTGGAGTCTTGTAGGGGCGAATTCATTCGCCAAAGGCAGCGCAGCTGCCCCAAAGCTCAGAGGCTGCGGGCGATCACCATGCGCTGCACGTCGGAGGTGCCTTCGTATATCTGGCACACGCGCACATCGCGGTAGATACGCTCCACCGGGAAGTCCTTCAGGTAGCCGTAGCCACCCAGGGTCTGGATGGCCGCGGAGCAGACCTTCTCGGCCATCTCCGATGCGAACAGCTTGGCCATTGAGGCCTCGGTCAGGCAGGGCATGCCCGCTTCGCGCAGGCTGGCGGCGTGGTGAACCATCTGACGCGCCACGGCGATCTGGGTGGCCATGTCGGCCAAGCGGAAGGACACTGCCTGGTGCTCGATGATCGGCTTGCCGAAGGTCTTGCGTTCATGGGCGTAGTCGCGCGCCGCCTCGAAGGCCGCGCGGGCCATGCCGACGGACTGAGCAGCGATGCCGATACGCCCGCCCTCCAGGTTGGACAGGGCAATGCGGTAACCCTCGCCCTCCTCGCCCAGGCGCAGGGAGGCCGGAATCCGCACCTCATCAAGCTGGATCTGGCAGGTATCGGAAGCGTGCTGGCCGAGCTTGTCCTCCACCCGCACCACCTGGTAGCCGGGGGTATCGGTGGGCACGATGAAGGCGCTGATGCCCTTCTTGCCGGCCTGAGGATCGGTCACGGCGAAGACGATCACCATCCCCGCATGGTTGCCCGAGGTGATGAACTGCTTGGCGCCGTTCAGTACGTAATGGTCGCCATCGCGGCGGGCACGGGTGCGCAGGTCGCTGGCGTCGGAACCGGCCTGGGGCTCGGTGAGCGCGAAGGCACCGATCATCTCGCCCGAGGCCAGCGGACGCAGGAATCGCTCCTTCTGCTCCTGGCTGCCGTACTTGAGGATGGGCATGCAGCCCACCGAGTTGTGCACGCTCATGATGGTGGAGCAGGCGCCATCGCCAGCGGCGATTTCCTCCAGCGCCATGGCATACGCCAGGTGGCCGGTGGCCGCACCGCCCCACTCTTCCGGCACCAACATGCCGAGGAAGCCCAACTGGGCCATCTCGTGGATGGCCTCGGCGGGGAAGCGGTGCTCGCGGTCCCAATCAGCGGCGAACGGCTTCAGCCGCTCCTGGGCGAATTGACGGGCCATGTCGCGGATCTGGATTTCGTCTTCGGAGGGGATCATGGTCGCTTCCTTCAGCTGATTCGCTCGATGGCCACTGCAGTGGCTTCACCGCCACCGATGCACACCGAAGCCACGCCACGCTTGAGGTCGTATTGGGTCAGCGCATTGAGCAGGGTCACCAGCACCCGCGCCCCGGAGGCGCCAATGGGGTGGCCCAGGGCGCAGGCGCCGCCATGGACGTTGATCTTGTCGTGGGAGATATCGAGGTCGCGCATGGCGACCATGGGCACCACGGCGAAGGCTTCGTTCACTTCGAACAGGTCCACCTCGTTCAGGCTCCAGCCGGTGCGGGTCAGCAGACGCTGGATGGAGCCCACCGGTGCGGTGGTGAACAGGTTCGGCGCCTGGGCGAAGGACGCATGACCCGCGACATGGGCCAGCGGTGTCAGGCCGCGTTTTTCCGCTTCGGACAGGCGCATCAGCAGCAGCGACGCCGCGCCATCGGAAATGGAGCTGGAGTTGGCTGCGGTGACGGTGCCGCCCTCGCGGAATGCCGGCTTGAGGGTAGGAATCTTCTCCAGGCGCGCCTTCGGCGGTTGCTCGTCCTGGCTGATGGTCACCACATCACGGCCGGACTTCGCTTCCACCGGAACGATTTCGGCGGCAAAGCGGCCGTCGGCCATGGCTTTCTGCGCGCGGGTCAGCGAGGCGATGGCGAAGGCGTCCTGCTGCTCGCGGGTGAAGCCATAGGCTTTCGCGCAATCCTCGGCGAAGGTACCCATCAGGCGGCCCTTGTCGTAGGCGTCTTCCAGACCGTCGAGGAACATGTGGTCAAGCACCTTGCCGTGCCCCATGCGGTAGCCGGTGCGGGCACGTTCCAGCAGGTAGGGCGCATTGGACATGCTCTCCATGCCGCCGGCCAGCACCACGTCGGCACTGCCGGCACGCAGCAGGTCGTGGGCCAGCATCACGGTCTTCATGCCCGAGCCGCACATCTTGTTCACCGTGGAACAGACCACGCCCTGTGGCAGGCCCGCGCCAAGAGCGGACTGGCGCGCCGGGGCCTGGCCCTGGCCGGCCTGCAATACGCAGCCCATGATGACCTCGTCCACGGCTTCGCCCTGCACGCCGGCACGCTCCAGCGCGGCACGGTTGGTGGCGGCGCCCAGTTGCGCTGCAGTCATGTCCTTGAAGTCACCGAGGAAGCCGCCCATGGCGGTGCGGACGGCGCTGACGATAACGATGGAATCCCCGTTCATGGCGTTCTCCTTACTTGGCGGTCATGCGAATGGCGCCATCGAGGCGGATGACTTCGCCATTGAGCATGGCGTTCTCGACGATGTGGCGAACCAGCGCGGCGTATTCGGCCGGGCGACCCAGGCGCGGCGGGAACGGCACGGAAGCGCCGAGGGAATCACGCACTTCCTGGGGCATGCCGGCCATCATCGGAGTCTCGAAGATACCGGGAGCGATGCACATCACGCGGATGCCGTGGCGCGCCAGCTCGCGGGCGATTGGCAGGGTCATGCCGACCACGCCGCTCTTCGATGCGGAATAGGCCGCCTGGCCGATCTGCCCATCGAACGCCGCAACCGAGGCGGTGTTGATGATGACACCGCGCTCGCCTTCGGTGTTGGGTTCACCCTGTGCCATGGCCTCTGCGGCCAGACGCAGCATGTTGAAGCTGCCGACGAGGTTGATGCTGATGGTCCGGGCGAAGCTGTCCAGCCCGTGGGCGCCGTTGCGCCCAATGATCTTCTCGGCCGGCGCGACGCCAGCACAATTGACCAGCCCGTGCAGTCCGCCAAAGGCCTCTACAGCGACGGCCACTGCGGCGCGAGCGTCTTCTTCACGGGTGATGTCGGCCTTCACGAAACGGGCGTTGGCGCCCAGTTCTTCGGCGCGGGCGTTGCCGGCGTCGGCATTGATGTCCACCAGCACGACCTTGCCGCCCTGCCCCACCAGCTCACGGGCAGAGGCCAGGCCGAGACCGGAGCTGCCGCCGGTCACCAGGAAAACGGAATTCTCGATACGCACGATTGCTACTCCTCGGGGTTCAGTTGGCGGCGGCCGCCTGGGCCTTGGCGATCTCCTGGTTACGCAGGAGGAAACGCTGGATCTTGCCGCTCGGGGTCTTGGGCAATTCCGCGACGAACTCGATCTCGCGCGGATAGGAATGGGCGGACAGACGCTTTCGCACGTATTGCTGCAGAACGTCGGCCAGTTCGGCATCGGCGTTGTGGCCGGCATGCAGCACGACGAAGGCCTTGACGAGTTCGGTGCGCTCCGGATCGGGTTTGCCAATGACAGCAGCCTCGATCACCGCCGGGTGCTCGATCAGCGCACTTTCCACATCGAATGGACCGACCCGGTAGCCGGAGGTAGTGATCACATCATCAGCACGACCGACGAAGCTGATGCTGCCGTCGTCATTCAGCTCCACGGTGTCACCACTCAGATAGTAGTCACCGACGAACGCCTTGGTGGCCATGCCCTGGTAGCCGGGGAACCAGAACAGCGGCGAGCGCGGCATGTCGAGTGCCAGGACGCCGGGCTGGCCGGCAGGCAGTTCGCGATGTTGCTCATCCAGCACCACTACACGGTGGCCGGGCATGGCGAAGCCGGCAGCCCCCAGGCGCACCGGGTGTTCCAGGGCGTGATGGTTGCACAGCACCATGCCCAATTCAGTCTGGCCGTAATGGTCGTGGATGGTGCAGCCCAGGCCCTCGGCGAACCAGCGGATCACTTCCGGGGTCAGGGGCTCACCGGCGCTGCTGACGGCACGCAGGTTGCCTTTGATCGCGGCCTCCACCTCGTCGCGGGCAGCCAGCAGCAGGCGATAGGCCGTGGGCGAGCCGGCCAGGTTGGTTATGCCATGCTCGCGGATGATCCGGCAGGTGCTTTCAACGGTGAAGCCGCCTTCGTAGAAGGTGGTGGCGTGGCCCATGGCGAGAGGACCGGTCACGGCGTAGTAGAGGCCGTACGCCCAGCCCGGATCGGCCAGGTTCCAGAACTTGTCGTCCGGACGCAGATCGACCGCATCACGCATGTAGCTGACGAAGGCGACGATGGCCTTGAGCGGCACGGCTAGCGGTTTCGCCAGGCCGGTGGTGCCAGAGGTGAACATCAGCAAAAACGGATCGTATGCCTTGCGCAGGACCGGTTCGAAGCTGTCCGCCTGGCGTTCCAGCTCAGCCCAGAAGTCGTCGCCGACAGTCAGTACCTGCGGCAGGTCCGCCACCTCATCCAGTTTCGGACGGTTGGCAAGATCGGTGACGACCAGCTTCGAACCTGCCCCCTGCACCCGGTGCTCGATGGCCTTGGGGCCGAACGCGGTGAACAGCGGCTGGTAGACGGCGCCTGCACGCCAGGTACCGAGAATGGTGATCAACAGTTCCGGGGTACGCGGGAGCATGCCTGAAACGCAGTCGCCGGGGCGCACGCCACGGGCATGCAGGAGGTTCGCGAAGCGAGCCGCGGCCTCCTTGAGCTGGGCGAAGGTCCAGGTGGCCTGCTCACCGTTACGCCCCTCCCAGACCAGCGCGACGCGCCCCGGTTCGGCATGGCGGTCGCAGCACTCGACACAGGCATTCAGGGCGTCGAGATCGCCCGCCAGGGTGGCGGAGGCGGCGCTGGCGTAGTCGAACTCGTCGGCAGCGGTGAAGTAATCGCGCATCGGATGGGCTCCCAGGTTGTTTTTGTTGGAGTACCGGGATGGTCGCGCCGAGGACCGATTGCGGCAATGTCGAAAGGCATCAACCTGGATGAGCGGATTTGACAGGATCGCACCAGGTGAAGAAGCACCTTGTGGGAGCGAATTGATTCGCGAAGGGCAGGACTGCGGCCTGCTTGGCGATTGAAATCGCCCCGACAGAAGAGCGGAGCGTTGCTGGCTGGTATGAAGTCGCCGGCGCGCGTCACCCCTCGCCTTCTGGGAGAGGGGTGGGGGTGAGGGAGGTCAGGCGCGGAATTGCGCCATCAGCCCCTGTTGGTGGTTGGCCAGGCGGTTCAGCGCCTGGCTGACCTGGGCGGACTCCTCGGCCTGGCCGGAGAGCGATTCGGTGACGTCGCGGATCGCCGCCACGTTGCGGTTGATCTCCTCGGCCACCGCGCTCTGTTCCTCGGCGGCGCTGGCGATCTGCAGGTTCATGTCGGTGATCACCGTCACCGCTTCGCCGATGCGTTGCAGCGCAGTCACCGCCTGTTCCACCTGCTCGACGCTGCCCTGGGCCTGGCGGTGGCTGCTGTGCATCGAACCGACCACCTCGCGCGTGCCGTTCTGCAGGCCCTCGATCACCTGGCGGATTTCCTCCACCGAGTCCTGGGTGCGCTTGGCCAGGTTGCGCACTTCATCGGCCACCACCGCGAAGCCGCGGCCGGCCTCGCCGGCACGCGCCGCCTCGATGGCCGCGTTGAGCGCCAGCAGGTTGGTCTGCTCGGCGATGGCGCGGATCACTTCCAGCACCGAGCCGATCTGCTCGCTGCTGTTGGCCAGCGCCTGCACCTCTTCCATGGCCGCACTCATTTCGCTGGCCAGTTGCTCGATGGCGCTGGTGGTCTTGCCGATCACGCCGAGGCCTTCCTGGGTGGCGTGGTCGGCCCCCCGCGCGGCTTCGGCGGCCTGGGCGGCGCTGCGGGCGACGTCCTGGGCGGTGGCGCTCATCTCGTTGGAGGCGGTGGCCACCTGGTCCACTTCGCGGTACTGCTGCTGCATGCCGGCGCTGGTCTGGCTGGCGATGGCGGCGGACTGGTCGGCGGTGCTGCGGGCGTCCTGCACCGAGCGTTTCACGTCGGCAATGATCGGCTGCAGCTTGTCGAGGAAGCGGTTGAACCAGCCGGCCAGTTCACCCAGTTCGTCCTGGCGGGCGTAGTCCAAGCGGCGGGTCAGGTCGCCTTCGCCACTGGCGATGTCCTTCAGCATACTGGCCACGCCGAGGATCGGCCGGGTCACGCCACGGGCGGTGAGCCATACCAGCAGCAGGCCGGTGACGGCAGCGGCAATGCCGAACAGCAGTTCCAGCCAGGTGCCCTGGGCATTGCGAGCGTCCAGGTCATTCTGTAGCTCCAGGGCCGGCGCCAGGAGAGTCGGCAGGGGCACGTCCAGCAGTACCGCCCAGGCTTTGGATTCCGGAATCGGCTGCAGCGGCGCGAGTACTTGCAGGTGGTCATTCGCCTGTTGTTCGTGGGCCTTTCCCTCGCGCTGGAGGCCAAGCAGCACGGAGGCTTCGTTCGGGTAGGCCTTGGCCAGGCCCTGGCCGAGCAGGCCGGCGTCTGCGCTATGGCCTGCGAGCAGACCGGCGGGACTGAGGATGCTGATGGCACCCTGGCCCTCATACAAACCCTGGCTACCGGCACTGGCCAGCTGCTGCAGATTGCTCAGACTGATATCCATGCCGACCACCGCGAGCATCTTGCCGTCCTCGATCACCGGGAAGGTGAGCGTGGTGATCAAGGTCTTCTGGCCCGAGGCGTCGTCGAAGTACGGGTCCAGCAGGCAGGGTTTCAGGGTCTGCTTCGGGCAGTTGAACCAGGTATTGAACGGGCTGCCATCGAGCATCGGCGTGGCATCGCTGATCATCACCTCGGTCGGTGCGAGGCTGTTCAGGCTGCCGCCGCGCTGGGCCCAGTAAGTGGAGAAACGGCCCACCTCGTTGCTGCCGAGTTCGGCGCGGTTGGCGTAGAGCGCATCGTTGCCGTCAAGGGCATTCGGCTCGAACACCAGGTAGAGGCTGAGCAGTTGGGGATTGGCCTGCAGCGCTTCCTTCACTTGCTGATGCAGGTCCTCGCGCAGGGCCTGGCTGTCCAATTGCAGTTTCTGCGCCTGGCGCCGCTGCTGCAGTACCTGGCGGGAGAAATTGAGACCGTCCTGATAGGCCGACAGGAAGTATCGCTGGATGGTCAGCGCCTGCACCTTGCCCTCCCCCTCCATGCGCTCGCGGGCCGACGCTTCCAGCATCTGCGCGCTGTTCGCCTTGACCAGCGCGGTGCCCGCACCCATGCGATAGAGCGATATGCCTATCAGCACGGCAACGATGGCCAGCAGGCAGAGGCCGGCCAGCAGGGTGATCTTCCACTGGATGGAAAGTCGGTTGAGGGGCATGGGCAAGGGTCCTGTGTACTTCGAGTCGGCGATTGGGCGCGGACGTCGCGCGCCTTTGAAATAGAGGCAGATAACACCTTCAACTTGAGTCGGGATGGATCAATGAGCGGTACTGGCCCGGTGTCGAACCGGTCCATTTCTTGAAGGCTTTGTAGAAGGCGCTGGTATCGGCGAAACCCAGCTCGAAGGCCAGTTCAGTGAAGTTGCCTTCGCCGTTGTCCAGCCGCGCGATAGCGAGGTCGCGTCGTACCTGGTCCTTCAGCCCCTGGTAGGACTGACCCTCCAGCGAAAGTTTGCGGCGCAGCGTGGAAGGCGCCATATAGAAGTGGCTGGACAACGCCTCCACATCCGGCCAGCGCTCGGGCTTGATGCTGCGCAGGTAGGCGCGGATGCGCGCCGCCAGGCTCTGCGGGTCGCGGTAGCGCACCAGGATGTTCGCCGGCAAGCCACCGAGGAAGCGCTTGAGGTCGCGGCTGCTGCGGCGTACCGGCAGCTCCAGGCAGTCAGCGTTGAACAGCAGGCGACTCTGCTGGCGGGAGAAGCGCAGGTTGGTGCTGAACATCACCCGGTAGTCCTCGATGTAGTCCGGCACCGCGCAGCGCAGGTCGACACCGAGAATGGGAATGCGCCGCCCCGCCAGCCAGCACATCAGGCCGTGGATCATCAGCCACAAGGTGAAGTAGCTGAACGCACGGCATTGCTGGCCTTCGGGTTCCTCCAGGGTGATCTCCGCCAGGCCCCCGCGACATTCAAGATGAGGCGAGAGGCCGTCGAAGATGAGCTCGAACAGGCGCAGCGACAACTCCAATGCCGCGCCCACCGTGGGCTCCTTCACCGCCGCGCGGGTCATGTAGGCGAAGCTGCCGGACTTCATCCGCCGCGGATTCATGCCGAAGAATTCGTCGTCCATGGTCTGCGCGATCAGCAGCCAGAGCGCTCCATAGAGTTGCGAAGACACGCGTCCATAGGGCTTGGCCAGCAGCTCGGCGGGAATGCCGGCCTGGTGCAGCAGCCCCGAATCGTCGAAGCCCCGCTGGCGCAATTCCAGCAGGGCTTCGTGAACCAGGCGGACTGAGATGGTGCCTTTCTCGGCAGACGTGCCTGTCATGGTCTCCCTTGGTGCTGATTTCCGGCGATGCAGCATTGTAGGGGCTTTACCTGTGGGGGCGAATTCATTCGCCAAGGGCAGCGCAGCTGCCCCATGGGGTTCCGAATGGCAGGACTGTGTCCCGCTTGGCGAAAGAACTCGCACCTACAAAAGAGCGAAGAGTTCTGCCCAACGGCCCTACCGAATCGCCGTCACCTTGCCGTCCTTCGTCGGGGTCAGTTCCTCGATGCTGATCTCGCGCATGCGGAACTTCTGGATCTTGCCGGTCACTGTCATCGGGAAGGCATCCACGAAGCGGAAGAAGCGCGGCACCTTGAAGTGGGCGATACGCTCCTTGGCCCAGGCACGCAGCTCGTCTTCGGTGGCGGTGTGGCCGGGGTGGAACTTGATCCAGGCAACGATCTCCTCTCCGTACTTGCTGCAGGGAATGCCGATCACCTGCACGTCGGCCACCGACGGGTGGGTGAAGAAGAACTCCTCCAGCTCGCGGGGGTAAACGTTCTCGCCACCGCGAATGATCATGTCCTTGCTGCGGCCAACGATGCAGACGTAGCCATTCTCATCCATGGAGGCGAGGTCGCCGGTGTGCATCCAGCGACCCGGATCAATGGAATCGGTGGTGGCCTGCGGGTTGTTCCAGTAGCCCAGCATCACGCTGTAGCCACGGGTGCAGAGTTCGCCGATGGTGCCGCGCGGGACGATCCTGCCCTCGGCGTCGACGATCTTGCTCTCCAGGTGCGGTTGGGTGCGGCCGACGGTGGTCACCCGCAGTTCCAGCTCGTCATCCGGGCCGGTCTGCAAGGACACCGGGCTGGTCTCGGTCATGCCGTAGGCGATCTGCACTTCGCTCATGTGCATCTCGTTGATCACCCGGCGCATCACTTCGATCGGGCAGGTGGCGCCGGCCATGATGCCGGTACGCAAGCTGGAAAGGTCGAACTCGTCACGCTGCGGATGATCCAGTTCGGCGATGAACATGGTCGGCACGCCATAGAGCGCAGTGGCCTTCTCCTCTGCCACGGCACGCAGGGTGGTCAGCGGGTCGAAAGCGTCACCCGGGTAGATCATGGTGGAGCCGTGGGTCACGCAGCCCAGGTTGCCCATCACCATGCCGAAGCAGTGGTACAGCGGCACCGGGATCACCAGGCGATCCTGCTCGGTCAGGCCAAGGCTCTCGCCGACCATGTAGCCGTTATTGAGAATGTTGTAGTGACTGAGGGTGGCGCCTTTCGGGAATCCGGTGGTGCCGGAGGTGTACTGGATGTTGATCGGGTCATCGAACTGCAGGCTGGCCTGACGCTCGGCCAGGGTCTGGTCACTCACCTCGCCCGCCTTCTGCTGAAGTGCAGCCCAGGGCAGGAATGCAGACGGTGGGTTAGCGGCCAGGCTGACCACGCCGCGCAGTTCCGGAAGGCGCTCGCAATTCAGGCTGCCCGGCTCGGCAGCGGCCAGTTCCGGCACCAGGCCGAGGAACATGGCGTGGTAATCGGACGTCTTGAAGGCATCTGCGCAGATCACCCAGCGGCAGCCGGATTGCTTGAGCGCGTACTCCAGCTCGCTGCTGCGGTAGGCCGGGTTGATATTGACCAGGATGGCGCCGATCTTGGCGCTGGCGAACTGGGTGATGCACCACTCGGCGCAGTTGGGCGCCCAGATCCCTAAACGGTCGCCACTGTTCAGGCCCAGCGCGAGCAATGCGCGGGCGTGGCGATCCACTGCCTCGGCCAATTCCTTCCAGCTGTAGCGCAGGCCCTGATGCCTGACTACCAGCGCCTCGCGCTCGGGGAACTGGGCAACGGTGGCATCGAATGCCGCGCCTATGGTCATGGCGAGCAGGTCTTTGTCCTGCCTCCCCCGGGTGTAGCTCTGGTGATTCATGGCTTTCCCTTCTTGTCTTTGTGCTGGGATCGACTCAGATCAACTGGCCTCCAACTACGGCAGAGAGGCCGGGCACGTACTGGGCTTTATTTACCTTTACGTAAACGTAAAGGTAAATAAAGCCGGTTTTCCTGTCTAGTGACTCATTGGTCGGATATGGGTTCGGTCGTCGGGCACCGATGGTCAGGCCTTGACCATTCTGTGGGAGCGAATTAATTCGCGGAGCGGGTTGAAGTCCAGCCAGCCAATTTGCGCGGGGTAACTTCGCTGCCCTTTCGCGAATGAATTCGCTCCCACAAGGTCTGGCCCTTACCTCACGAATACCTGCGTCGTGGTGATCGCCATGTCGCCACCCGGCAGCTTGATGTTCTTGATCTTCTCCAGGCTATCCGGATCGAACACCGCGATGTCATTGAAGGTGCCCGCCAGGTAGAGCCTGGTGCCCTTGGTATTGAAGGCGACGCAGTAATAGGAGTGATCCAGGTTGGCAGCCTTGATCAGCTTCTGCTCCTTGATGTCGTACTTGGCCAGGCGGTTGAGCACGCCGAACATCTGGTTCGGGTCCTTCGGCGAACGCAGTCCGGTGAAGTACAGCTCGGTCAGCGGCGCGAAGTCCTGGACGGTGGCCTTGCCGGTCTTCAGGTCGATGCTGACGAAGCCATAGATGAAGTCGGCGGTGGCCAGGTCCTGTTTCTCGTCCTTGAACTTGGCCGTGGTGTAGAGCATCGAGAACTCGTGGAGCGGTGTCTGGTGCGGCCAGAAGTACAGGACGTCCGGCGCGCTGTAGAGCGGGCGCTGCCAGTTGCGGCCGGGTACCGCCACCTCGTACTTGCCGGTCTTCACATCCATCTTGTAGATGTCCGGCCCGGCGACGAACAGCGATCCATCATCGGCGGCGCGCATCAGGTAGACCTGGCGCGGCATCGGGAAGCTGCGCACGGGCTTGGCATCCAGGCCGTCGCTGGTGCGGAAGACCTCCAGGCGCGGCTGCTTGACCACGTAGTGGTCGCTCATCATCTGGGTCGGGTTGACCGTGGTGTAGAGCTCCTTGCCATCGGGGCTGAGCGCGAAGGAGAACATCGAGCGCACCTTCTCGCCCGGATTGCGCGACAGCTTGGCGTGGAACACGGTCTTGCAGCTGTCCAGGTCGATGCCGTACAGGTCACCGAAGTGGTTGTTGAGGATGAACGCGGTCTTTTTGTCCGGCGCCATCATCGCGGTGCCGGGGCCAAAGGCGTCGGGCAGGCGACAGGTCTTGTACAGGCTGTCGCTGGCCAGATCGACCACGTGCAGGTTGTTCGGGTAGTTGGTGGCGATCATGTATTCATGACCGGACTTCAGTGCCGGGCCTGCTTCATCCGCGGCCCAGGCACTGGTGCCCAGTGCGAGTCCGGCGACAGCGGTCGCCAGGCTGGCGATGGCTTTGAGTTTCATGTGGTTTCCCCTCTTGTTCTTGTCGCCGGTCATTTGTCTTTCGGGAATACGGTGCCGAGGTTGCGCCAGTCCTCTTGCGAGTTGGTCGCCTGGGCGTTCCAGTCCTGGTAGGTGCTCATCATGTCGGGCACCTGGGCCGGCCACCAGCAAGGGTCGGAGCAGCCGTAGAGGTCCGCTTCCATCGGCTGGCAGAGCGAGGCGACGCCGCCGAAGGCGTCCACTTCCCAACCCGGGTCAGTGGTGGCGGTACAACCGGCCACCGCACTCATGGCCATGACTTCTTCGATGCGATCTTCGGCTGCGGCTTTTTCGAGCATTTGCGCTTTGTTGTTGAGCGGCTTCAGATGTTTCATGTCAGTGCGCCTTCCGCGGGGAGATGTAGCTGCTGAGGAAGGCCGGATTGACGGCCATGATGCGGCTGTAGACTTCGATGCCGAAGTCCACCCAGTCGCGCATCAGCTCGCAGTAGTGATAGGTCGGATGAGTGGGGTCGCCGTAGCGGGCGTAGCTCTCGTGGTAGCAGCCGCCGGAGCACAGGTTGCGGATGCGGCAGGTGTCGCAGCCGGTACCGCTGCGGTCCAGGCGCTGGGAGAGGAAATCGTTCAGCTCGACCTGTTTCACGCCACTGTGCACGTTGCCGAAGGTCGGCAGGCTGGAACCGGTAAAGCGGTGGCAGAGGTTCAGCTCGCCCTTGTGGTCCACCGCCAGCATTTTCAGGCCAGCACCGCAAGGCAGCGCCTTCTTGTGGCCCTCGTGGATGTCGGTGATCAACTGGTGCAGGTTGGAGAAACCGATGTTGCGGTGCTCCAACGCTGCCTCCAGGTAGCGACGACCGAGGGCCTTCATGTTGGCGAAGACCTCCACCAGTTCTTCACTGGTCAGGTTGTAGTTCGCCATGTCGCCGGAGGTGACCGGAGCGAAACCGACTTCGGCGAAACCGAGTTCGTTGAACAGGTGGTTCCAGATGGTCTCGACGTCGGTAATGCCACGGGTCAGGGTCACCCGCGCGCCCACCGGGCGGCTGCGATAGCGCGACAACAGCAGATCCACCTTGCGCCGTACCACGTCATAGGTACCCTGCCCGCCCACGGTGATGCGATTGCGGTCGTGCACCGTCTTCGGCCCGTCGATGCTCACCGACAACCCGAAGCGATGCTTGTTGAGGTAGTCAATGATCTCTTCGGTGAGCAGCGTGGCGTTGGTGGTCATGATGAACTCCACCTGCTTGCCAGCCTCGGCGAATCGACGCTCGCAGTAGTCCACCATGTGCTCGATCAGCGGCCGGTTGGACAGCGGCTCACCGCCGAAGAAGACCACGCTGTAGCGCTCCTCGTCGGGCGACTCCTTGAGCAGCATTTCCACCGAAGCCTCGGCGGTTTCCGCGCCCATCTTCTTGCCGGCGGAAGGCTTGTCGAGGTCTTCCTTGTAGCAGTAGGTGCAGCTCAGGTTGCAGCCGGTGTTGACGTTCAGCACCACGGTGTTGAGCGCGGTGCGCTCCACCTTGCTGATGCCGATTTCCGGCGTCAGCGGCGAGCCGTCGCTAACCACTTCCAGCGCGATCAGCTCGCGCAGGGTTTCATCGATGTCCTGCCCGGCGAAACGCCCGGCCAGGCGTTGCACCAGATCCTCGGACGAACAGCTCTGCTGGCGCAGCGCGTCGATGATGCCGCCGGTGATTTCGTCGGCGGCGAACAGCGAGCTGCTCGGGATGTGGAACAGCATGCGGTCGGCATCCACCCGCACTTCGTGCAGGTTGCGTTCGACCAGATTCAAGATTGCGCCCATGGCGACCTCCCGGAAATTTGCCCAATCGTCGTTGCGAATCCGGGCGGGACGAACCCGCCCGAGCCACTGCCGGCTACGGCAGCGGCGGGTTGTTCCAGCGCTGTACGGTGACGATCAGGTGGCCTTCGCCCTTCTGGCCGCCTTCTTCCAGCTCGGCGATCACCTTCAGGTTGCCAGCGTTGTTGGTCATCATCTTGCGCTCCGGGTTCGGACCGGCGCCGCCAGGGATGAACACACCGTCCTTCTGCATTACGCCGGCGAACTTCACGTCCTCGTCTTCCTTGGCGCGCTCGTCGAAAGGCTCCACCGACCATTTCGCCGGCAGGTAACCGATGCGGTAGGGCTTGCCGTCGGCGCCCTTGCCCCAGGCCTCGGCCTCGAAACGGCCCTGAACCTTGGGCGTGGAGCCGCCGTTCTCACCCACGCGGGCGATGGAGAACTCGGGCACCACTTTCACTTCGGCGATGTCCTTGTAGACGGCCAACTCGACGCCATTGAGCTTGCCCAGTGCCACACTGCGCACGCCCGGTGCCGCATCGGCTGCGGCCTTGACCTTGACGCGAAGCTGTTTCGGGGTGACTTCCAGCACCTTCACCACTTCGACACCGGCACCCAGGTCCGGAGTACCGGAAAGGCCACTGCCCACCAAGGTCAGTTCCGCTTCGCTGCCAGCCTTGATGAAGGCGGGCTGCACGGCCAGCAGCTTGGCACTGCCTTCCTTGGCGGCGCTGAAGTCCAGGCCACGCTCATCATGCTCGGCCTCGAACATGCGACCTTTCATCTCGCCGTTCAGGGCAGCGAATACCTGGCGCAGGTTGGTCTCGCCAACCTTCACGTTGCCGCGCCACTCGTAGCCGTTGTAGAGAATGGCCGAGCCACTGCCGTTGAACGGCGTGCCGTCGGCGTACTGGCCTTTCACCTCGACCTTGAAGGTGTCGCCTTCATCGGCGGTCACGGTCATCACGCCGCGCACATCACCCTTGGTCAGCATATGGCCGCTGAAGCTCCACTGCCCCGGCAGGGCATCAGCCTTGGGCTTGGCCTTTTGCCAGTCGGCCCAGGCCTTGTCTTCAAGCGGGAATCGCTTGGCCAGTTCCGGCACCATTTCCTTGAGGGCGAGGTCCAGCCAGTCACGATCGCGGGACTGGGCCTGGTACTCGAGGGACGGCCATTGGCCGAGGTGGAAGTTGACCAGGTGTTCCCACTCCTTGGCCGGGCGGCGCTGCAAGGCGACGCGGGCACCCGAGTGGCAGCGACCGCAGGTCTGACTCAGCTGGTCGTCGAACTTTTCAACCGTGTTCAGCCGACGCTCCATGGCGTAGCGCACACCCTCGGTCTCGCTCGGCGCCAGGCCTTGCTTGTCGGCCAGGTACTTGACCAGGGTGCGGCGGTCATCGTCGCTGATCTTGAGGCCGTGCATCACCTGCATGCGCGCGATGCTCATCAGCCAGCCCTCTGGGGTCTTGCGCTGGTGGCTGATGCGACTGTAGGAATCGTTGCCTTCGGGGATATGGCAACCCATGCACTTGGACTTGAGGAGGGCAGGACCCTCCTCCGCTGCATGGGCCTGGGCGAACATCAGGGACGCCATGGCCAGTGCCAGGGTGCCCGCGTGCTGCCGGAGTCGAGTCGTCTTCAAGGTCAGACCTCCACGGTGTTGTTCTTATGATTTGCACCCCACGGCGGAGCGGGTGCAGTTGTCACGGCAAATACATAATGTGTGCCATGCCAATGAAAGTCTTTTTATAACAACGATTTAGCCTTAAAAATCAGGCTTGGCGGGAATGCTGACGGTGGACCCCGGCGTCTAATTTCGCGACAGACTGTTCCACGCTGAGACTGCACCACGCAGCATCCAGTAAAGGTAGACACTGCGACTGTTCCAGGCCCGTCTCAGCGAGTCTCAAAGTGCAACAGCGAGGCTTTCGACGACGATCGAATAACACCATTAAATTCTTTTTAAATCATAGTCTTATGTTTTATTAACGGCCTTGGCATGGGGGTTGCGAAAGCCGGGTACAACTTCAATGAACAGAGGCTTTCCCCCCATGCTCGCTGACCTGCCCGTCCTTCCCCAGACCCAAGCCTTCCTCAATCGCAAGCTGAAGATGCTGATCGGTGCCCAATGGCAGGACGCCGCCAGCGGCAACACCATGAGTTTCCGCAATCCGGCCACCGGCGAAATCCTCGGTGAGGTGCCCTCCGCCACCGCCGAGGATGTGGACCGCGCCGTGCAGGCCGCGCGCCAGGCCTTCGATGATTCCGCCTGGAGCCGCATGCGTCCGCGCGAGCGGCAGAACCTGCTGTGGCGCCTGGCCGACCTGATGGAGCGCGATGCCCAGGAACTGGCCGAACTGGAATGCCTGAACAACGGCAAGAGCGCCGCCGTGGCCCAGGTCATGGACGTGCAGTTGGCCATCGACTTCCTCCGCTACATGGCCGGCTGGGCCACCAAGATCGAAGGCACCACGGTCGACCCGTCCCTGCCGCTGATGCCGGGCGACCAGTTTCACGGCTACATCCGCCGCGAAGCGGTGGGCGTGGTCGGCGCCATCGTCGCCTGGAACTTCCCCCTGCTGCTGGCCTGCTGGAAGCTCGGCCCGGCGCTCGCCACCGGCTGCACCGTGATCCTCAAGCCCGCCGATGAAACCCCGCTGACCGCCCTCAAGCTGGCCGAACTGGTGCTGGAAGCCGGCTACCCGGCCGGGGTGTTCAACGTCATCACCGGCACCGGCCTGAATGCCGGCGTCGCCCTCACCCGCCATCCGGGCGTGGACAAGCTGACCTTCACCGGCTCCACCGAGGTGGGCAAGCAGATCGGCAAGGCGGCCATGGACAACATGACCCGCGTGACCCTGGAACTCGGCGGCAAGTCACCGACCATCGTCATGCCCGACGCCAACCTCGCCGAAGCCGCCGCCGGCGCCGCCAGCGCGATCTTCTTCAACCAGGGCCAGGTGTGCTGCGCCGGCTCGCGTCTCTATGTGCACCGCAAGCACTTCGACAACGTGGTCGCCGACATCGCCGGCATCGCCAACGGCATGAAGCTCGGCAACGGCCTGGACCCCAGCGTGCAGATGGGCCCGCTGGTCTCCGCCAAGCAGCAAGACCGCGTCACCGGCTACATCAACCTCGGCCGCGAACTGGGCGCCACCATCGCCTGCGGCGGCGAAGGTTTCGGCCCCGGCTACTTCGTCAAGCCGACCGTGATCGTCGACGTCGACCAGCAGCACCGCCTGGTGCAGGAAGAAATCTTCGGCCCGGTGCTGGTGGCCATGCCCTTCGACGATATCGACGAGGTGGTGCGCATGGCCAACGACAACCCCTATGGCCTGGGCGCCAGCATCTGGTCCAACGACCTGTCGGCGGTACACAAGATGATTCCGCGCATCAAGTCCGGCTCGGTCTGGGTCAACTGCCACAGCGCCCTGGACCCGGCCCTGCCCTTCGGCGGCTACAAGCTCTCCGGCGTCGGCCGCGAGATGGGCGCGGCGGCCATCGAGCACTACACCGAGCTGAAGTCGGTGCTGATCAAGCTCTGAGGGCTCCTGTGGGAGCGATTTCAATCGCGAATGAATTCGCTCCCACAAAGGTGCCAAACGACCATTCGGCACCCGGTCCGACACCGTTGTGTGGGTGAAAAAAGCGCCATCCACCCTACGAAAGCCGGCCCCAGTCAGAATGACAACGACTGCTGTCATTCGCACCCTGGTCAAAATGACACTTGAAAACCCAACCTACTGATTTGCATGGGTTTGATTACTGGCACGAAAAATGACCATTCCCCTTCGCCATCCACCATACGAAGGGAACCCCCATGAAAGTCCCCAGCATCACCCTGTGCCTTGCCCTGCTCTCCTCGCCCGTCACTTTTGCCGCAGAAGTGATATCCGAAGTCCCTGACACCACTGTCGGCAAAACGTCCGGCGGCATGACCGGGCTTATGCTCGGCGCCATTGGTGGCCCCATTGGCGCCGTGGCCGGCGCTGCCGCGGGCTACTTTGGCGGCAGCGCCGCGCAGCAATCCAGCGGTCTCGCCGAACCGGCTTACATGGTGAAGATGGATGACGGTTCGGTGCAGCGCTTCCGTTCCCCGGGCAAGCATTTCAAGCCCGGCGACGAGGTCGAGGTGCGCGGCATCCGTCTGGAAGCCGCTAAGTGACGGTGCAGCGCCCCTGACCCGCTGGGCCAGGGGCGCTGCCAAGAGCTACTTGTTCAATGCCGCTTCGGCCGCGGCGATTTCCGCCTGGCGCTTGGCGATCATGTCGCCGATGGGCGGCCCCTGGAAGCGCCGGGCCTCGAACGCGAACCAGACGATTCCCGTAAGGACCAGGAAGCCGATGGTGATGTAGAGCGCCCAGTCATTGGGCGGCTGGATGCCGATGGTGAAAATCAGCGCCATCGAGATGATCGACAGGATCGCCACCAGCGAAAACAGCCCACGCCCTAGATTCCATGGCCCCATGCGCGGCCATTTGGCAGTGCCGAAGGTAAAGAGCCCGAGCACGATGGGAATGACAAAGGAGAAGAACAGGAAGATCACAGTGCACGACACGACGATGGTGTAGACCGGCGTTTCGCCGATGGACACCAGCGACGAGCCCCAGACGAACAGAACCGCCAGGATGGCGCCGGTCCAGATCGCCGCTACCGGAGTGCGGTGGGTCGGCGAGACCGAAGCCAGTGCCTTGGATGCCGGCAGGCCACCGTCACGGGCGAAGGCGAAGATCATCCGAGAAACCGAGGTCACCGTGGCCAGGCCGCAGAGGATCTGCGAGATGAAGATGGCCAGGTAGAGCAGTTCCTTCACCGTCGAATTCACCTGGGTGTCCATGGCCCAGAAGAATACGTTCCAGCCCTGGGCCGCCGCCTGTTCCATGCTTGGCAGCATCAGCACGAAGGCGCTCAGCATCAGCCAGCCGAACAGCAGCGACCAGACCACCGACATCACCATCCCGCGCGGCACGGAATGGGCCGCCTGCATGGTTTCTTCCGAGGTGTGCGCGGAAGCGTCGTAGCCGGTGATGGTGTAGATCGGCAGCAACAGCCCGAGGAGGAAGATCCAGCTGTTGGACACTTCCGGCCAGACATTGCCACCGGCCGCGCCGGAGAAGTTGCCGAAGGTCCACAGACGAGAGAACTCGTAACTGGGCGCGGCGACCAGACAGACGATGGTCAGGGCGATGGCCGTGGCGAAGATCAGGTAGCCCGAGAAGTCCGTGAGCTTGGCCGTCAACCCGATGCCGAAGTGGTTACAAAGCGCCTGCCCGCCGGTAAGGATCGACAGGAAGATGATGCGTGTGGTGATGGTGTCTTCCATGCCCAGCATCGGCCCGAAGGCACCGAAGAAGAAGTAATAGGTGCCGACGTTGATCGCACCCAGTACCGTCACCAGCCCCAGCAGGTTGAACCAGGCGGTGAGCCAGCCCGTGAAGCGATTGCCGAGGATCGAACCCCAGTGGTACAGCCCGCCGGCGGTGGGATAGGCCGAGGCAATTTGGGCCATGGCCACGGCGAACACACCAGAGATCATGCAACCCAGGGGCCAGCCGATGCCGATGGCCGCGCCGCCGGCGCCGGATGTGCCCTGAGCCAGCGAGTTGATGCCGCCGGAAAGGATGCAAATGATGGAGAAGGAAATCGCGAAATTGGAGAAGCCGCCCATCCGTCGCGACAGCTCCTGGGCATAGCCCATGCTGTGCAACAGCTTGACGTCATCATCCTGATGCGTGGAGCCGTGTTGGCCTGCAGGATTCATCTTGGGTGCCCTTTGGTTTGGATTGGCAATGGATTGCTCCATGCGGCGGTTCGGGCACCTTCCCCGCCTGCACTGCGACAGCCTGTCGTATTGCTCCAGTCCCCTTTACAAACCGGTCAACCAGCGTGCCCGAACCCGCCGCTTGCCGGACAGCGAATCTGTCAGTAACGCTCGAATCCGCGCTGCAACTCCCAGTCGGTGATGCGTCGGTCGTACTCTTTCTGCTCCCATTCGGCGGTGTGCACGTAGTGGTCGACCACCTCGTCGCCGAAGGCCTTGCGCAGCATGTCCGAGCCCTTGAGGGCGGCAGTGGCTTCGCGCAGGGTCTTGTCGACCTCCGGGAGCTGGTCATTCACATAGGCATCCCCCTCGAATGGAGCACCCAGTTCAAGCTTTTCATCGATGCCTGCCAGGCCGGCGGCGATCAGCGCGGCAAAGGCGAGATAGGGATTGAGGTCGGCACCACCGATACGACACTCGATGCGCACCGACTTGCTGCCCTCGGCGCAAAGACGGAAACCGGCAGTGCGGTTGTCACGGCTCCACACCGCGCGCGTCGGTGCGAAGGTCCCGGCCTGGAAGCGCTTGTAGGAGTTGATGTAGGGCGCGAGGAAATAGGTCACCTCGCTGGCGTACTTGAGCTGCCCGGCTACCCAGCCGCGCATGAGTTTGGACATGCCGAACTCGTCCTTGGGATCGTAGAACAGCGGCTTCTTGCCCTTCTTGTCCCAAAGCGAACTGTGGATGTGGCAACTGGAGCCGGCCAGGTCGTAGCGCCACTTGGACATGAAGGTGATCGACTTGCCCTGCTGGTACGCGATTTCCTTGCAGGCGTGCTTGATGATCGCGTGGCGGTCGGCCATGGTCAGGGCGTCTGCATAGCGGACGTTGATCTCTTCCTGCCCCGGCCCCCATTCCCCTTTCGAGTTCTCGACCGGCACACCGCTGGCTTGCAGGTGCTTGCGAATCGCCCGCAGCACCGGCTCCTCACGGGTGGTCTGGAGGATGCTGTAGTCCTCGATGTAGTGCGCGGCCGTCTTCGGATGGCTGTAGTTGCGCTTGTGGATGGCGTCGTAGCTTTCATCGAAGAGATAGAACTCCAGCTCCGAGGCGAACATCCCGGTGTAACCGCGCTCGGCCAGCCGCGCCACCTGCTTCCTGAGGATGGCGCGCGGACTGTGGGGCAGGTCTTCGCGGTGGTGATGATCCAGTACGTCGCAGAGCACCAGCGCCGTACATTCCAGCCAGGGCACCCGACGCAGGGTGCTCATGTCGGGCTTCAGAACGAAGTCACCGTAGCCCTTGCTCCAACTCGCCGCCGCGTAGCCGGGCACCGGCTCCATGTCGATGTCGTCGGCCAGCAGGTAGTTGCAGCAGTGGGTTTCTTCGTATGCGCTGTCGACGAAGAACTCAGCCTGGAAGCGCTTGCCAACCAATCGTCCCTGCATGTCCACCATGCAGGCCAGCACCGTATCGATCTCGCCGCTGGCTACGGCTTTCTTGAGTTCGTCGAAGCTGAGGAGTGGTTCGCTCATCTGGCGGTCCTTCGATGGGGGGACTGCCGAAAGCTTAGTTCAGGAATGGAAAGTGCAAGGATTACCCGCACCAGGACGGTGCGAACGGTGCAGATCGGGGAACTTGCGGGGGTTTTAGCGGCCGTCTCGGACTCGTCACATCACTGTGGGAGCGAACTCATTCGCAAATGCGGACCGAAGGTCTGCCAATCGATTTTGCAGGGGGCGACCGCGTCGCTCTTCGCGAATGAATTCGCTCCTACAGGGGAACGGTTCGGCGCCACTCAAAAAAAACCGGCAGGCGTGAAGGCGCCAGCCGGAAATCGAGGGTTTGGATCAGTGGGAGATGCAGACCGACTTCAGCTCGGTGTACGCCTCGATCACTGCGCGGCCGAACTCGCGGCCCATGCCGGACTGCTTGACGCCGCCGAAGGGCATGTTCGGGTCCAGCAGCACGTGGGCGTTGACCCACACGGTGCCGGCTTCGATACGCGGTACCAGGTTCATCGCCTTGGACAGATCGTTGGTCCAAAGGCTGGCCGCCAGGCCGTAAACGCTGTCGTTGGCCAGTTCGATCATGGCGTCCTCATCGGTGAAGGGGATCACCGACAGCACCGGGCCGAAGACCTCTTCGCGAGACACGGTCATGTCGTGGTTCACGTCAGCCAGCACGGTGGGCTGGACGAAGAAACCCTCGCCTTCCAGGCGCTCGCCGCCGGCCACCACGCGGGCACCTTCCTGGCGGGCCAGGTCGATGTGCTTGAGCACGTTCTGCTGCTGCTTGAACGACACCAGCGGGTTGATCGCCGCTTCCTGGTCCATGCCCGGGCCGATGGAGAGACCTTTCACCGCAGCGGCCAGGCCCTGGACGAATTCCTCGTAGATGGACTGGTGCACGTAGAAGCGCGAGGCCGCGGCGCAAACCTGGCCGTTATTCAGCAGACCGCCGAGCAGCGCGCCCTGCACCGCCTTCTCCACGTCGGCATCGGCCAGCAGGATCATCGGGTTCTTGCCGCCCAGCTCCAGAGCGAAGCGGGTCATGTTCTCCATGCAGGCCACGCCAACGCTCTTGCCTACAGCGGTGGAACCGGTGAAGGACACCTTGCTGATCAGCGGGTGCGACGCCAGGGCGTTGCCCACGGTGCTGCCGCCGCCGGTGACGACGTTGAACACGCCCGCCGGGATGCCCGCCTCGAAGGCCAGTTCGGCCAGGCGCAAGGCGGTCAGCGGGGTTTCGCTGGCGGGCTTGATGACCACGGTGCAGCCGGTGGCGAGCGCCGGCATTGCCTTCCAGGTGGTGATCATCAGCGGGAAGTTCCACGGCACGATGCCGGCGACCACACCCACCGGCTCACGACGAGCGAAGGCCGTGAAGCGCGAGCCCGGTGGGATCGGGATCGACACGTCCATGGTCTGGCCTTCGATCTTGGTCGCCCAACCAGCCATGTAGCGCATGAACTCGACGGTAGCGCCGACATCCAGCATGCGTGACATGTTGATCGACTTGCCCTGGCTCAGGGTTTCCAGCTGGGCCAGCTCTTCTGCATTCTCTTCCACGAGGGCGGCGAAACGCAGCAGGATGCGCTCGCGATCGGCCGGACGCAGGCCGGACCAGACGCGAGACTTGAACGCCTTGTGGGCGGACTGCACGGCACGATCCAGGTACTCCAGCGGCACGTCCGGCACGTGGGAGATGGCTTCGCCGGTAGCAGGGTTCAGCACCGGGGTAGTCGGGCCTTCCGGCAGCACCCACTGGCCATCGATGAAGCAACCGTGGCGGCGCTCCAGGAATGCCGCCACCTGCGGCAGAATTTCAACCTTGCTCATGCTCGATCCTCTTTAACCGTGGGCCGGGCGCCTGCCCGGCACCATCATTTCTGTGCGCCCAGGAAGCAGCCGACCGCGCGACGATCGTCAGCGCTGGCCATACCGGCATAGGGCATGTAGGTACCGGCGACGAAGCCCTGGGGTTGGGCAATGAACTGCTCCAGGCTGTCCAGCTTCCATTCCACCGCTTTGGTCTTCATCGCCTGGGAGTAGCTGAAACCAGCCAGACTGCCGGACGTGCGTCCGTACAGGCCGTGAAGGTTCGGGCCCATCATGGTCGGGCCACCCTGCTTGGCCGAATGGCATACCGAGCAGTCGCTGCCGAACAGCGTCTCGCCCTTCTGCACCTGTTCCGGCGCGCAGTCCGCCGCCAGCACCGACTGGGCCATCAGCAGCGACAGCACGCCGAACAGTAGCCCCTCATTGCGTTTGTGCATCTACTCACCACCTCGATCATCTACAAGCCCGCCCGCGCTGCCACTACGGCACACGCGGAAACAGGGCCGATGTCCGGATTCTCGGCGCTGACGGGATTCGAGGTTTTTTTGTGTGTGCCAGACGTGTTGGCAGGGCTGCCAGGTGTTGGCGGCAGGGAAATCTGTAGATGGGGCGAATTCGTTCGCTATGTCTGCGTTAGCTGTTGCGAGAGATTTACCATCGAGCCAAGAGCGTTGTAGGAACTGGCTTGCCGGCGAAACGCGGCCATTCGCTGGCAAGCCAGCTCCTACGGGCAGTGCAGTTGCTTGCAACACGTCATGCAGACAGAGCCAATTCATTCGCCAGGTAGGACGCAGTCCTGCCCTGCAACCTCTCTGGGGGCAGCTGCGCCGCCCTTGGCGATTGAAATCGCCCCTACAGGGCCACTGCCTCCCCTACAACAACGTTCAAGCCTGGCTGTACTGCTTGCGGTACTCGCTGGGCGACACGCCGAAACGCGCCTTGAAGGCGGTGGAGAAGTAGCTGGAGTCAGTGAAACCCCAGGCGTAGCCAAGGGCGGAGAGTTTCTGCTCGCCACCAGAGTGGCGGAGGCTTTCGGCGCAGAAGTCCAGGCGACGGTTCTTGATGTACTGCGCCACCACCAGGCCCTTCTTGGCGAACATGCGGTAGAGGCCACGTACCGAAACCCCCACTTCGCGAGCGATGGTTTCCGGGCAAAGCTCTTCGGCGCAGATGTTCTCGTCGATGAAGCGCAGGGTCTTGCGGAACAGGCGCTCGTGGGCATCCTGCTCGGCTTCGGCTGAGCTCAGGGCCGGGCGCAGCAGACTGATCATTGCCTCCAGGGTGGCTTCGCTCTCGGGCAGGCTGAGGCTGTCCTGACGGGTCGATTCGATGATCAGCCGATTGGCCATCACCGCCACGGGCGAGCTGGCCGGAATGCGCTGGGCACAGCGCACGCCGGAGAAGCGCAGGCCCTGCTCCACGATGTGGCGCGGCACGATCAGCGACAACTGGCGAGAGTTCTCGTGATAGACGAAGTCACTCGGCAGCGTGGAGTCGATCAGGGTGATGTCGCCGGGTGCCAGCTCGATGCTGTTACCGGCCTGTTCCATACCGGCGCGGCCGGCGAGCTGGAAGGCCAGGTAGAAGTGCTTGCCTTCGCTCTGCGCCACTTCCTTGGGCGTGCGGAACAGGCGCGCTTGGGCCACGTCCACGAAGCTCAGCTTGATGGCGCCGGCCTTGTGCTCGCGGATCGCCCCGGAAAATTCCGAGCCAAGCAACTTGGCCCCGAAACGGCCGCAGACCTGGTTGATGCCTTGCAGCCACTCGTCGAAGCGGTCTGCCCTTACTGATTGTGCACTCATCATGGCTTTCTCAGCCTCACGCTAGGCGTTGTTCTTGTCGTTGTCCGGCAGTGCCGGGTTCACCTCGTCCGTGACTGCCGCCCTCCCGGGCGGCTGCTTTACCTCAATCCACCGAATCGCTGATAGAAGCTCTCCCCGGCGTCGGGCAACGGACCATCCGCGGTTTCCAGCGCCGCGTTCAGCCATTCCTCTGCCTTGGCAAAGATGAGTCGGTAGATATTGCGGCACAGCTGGCGCGCCGCGCGGCCTTCCCAATCGCCCGGAAGGAGTTCGTCGGGCAGTTGCGGGTCACGCAGCAGCAATTTGCGGTATTCGTGGATCAGCAAGGTTCGGGCCACAAAGCAGTCGGCCGGCTGCAGGTTCTCCTGCTCGCGCAGGGCCTGCCAGAGCGGGCGGAACAGCTGGATGAACTCGCTGTAGTGCGTGCCCAGCTCGTCGATGTTCCAGCTCTCGCGAACCTGCATGCGCAGGGCCTTGGAGGCCAGCACGTCCTGGGAGCGGGTTTCGAAAATGATGCTGTCTTCAACGGCATCCAGCTCCTGCAGGGTCGCGGTCAGGTCCACCCGGTCGCAGCGCGGGTTGGCCAGCACGCTGGGCGAAATCGCACCAAAACCTTGCCACTCCAGCTCTTCGCGCACCTGTTTGCGCTTGTCCTGGGGTAGTTGCGAAAGCACCACCAGGGACCACGCGCCGTCCCAGGCCGGCACATTGGAGCTGTAGACCCGCTTGAAGGCCTTCTCGAACCGCCGCCGACCGGTGCCGGTCAGGCTGTAGTAGCTGCGCCGACCAACCTTTTCGGCACTCAGCCAGCCTTCCTTGGTCAGGCGGAAGATCGAGGTACGGATCAGCCGTTCGTTGATACCCATGGGCTCCAGCAACTGGATCAGGCTGCCCAGCCAGACAGTACCGCCGTGGGGCTCGATGGCATCGCCGTAGAGGGTGATGATCAGCGAGCTGGCACGAATGGGCGTCTGCTGCTGGAAGCGGGTGACGAGTTGGTCCAAGGGCACGAGCGAAGTCATGGGCATACTGGAAACGGAAAAGATGCCGAATATACCCGCAGGCTCATCGGCATGACCATCGGGGAACACCCCCGGTGTGCGAAGACCGCACTCATTGCGACGAAGTACCTTTCGGACGCAGGCCACGATCGGTTATACGGGCGCGATCAGCCTCCACCTCGGACAACGGCTCGCAAGCCACCATATTCTCCAGGCAACGCCGGGCCAGCAGCTGGTACTCCCGGGTACCGGCCTGCTTCCAGGTCACTTCCTCGTCGCTGAGGCTGCGCTTGACCTGCGCCGGCGCGCCCATCACCAGCGACTGAGCCTCACAGCTGAAACCGGCCTTGACGAAGGCGGTGGCGGAAACGAAGGAGCGCGCACCAATCCGCGCGCCGTCCATCACTACCGCGTTCATCCCCACCAGGGCGTCTTCACCGATGCGGCAACCGTGCAGCACGGCGCCGTGGCCGATATGGCCATTGCGCTCGACCACCGTGTCGCTCTCGGGGAAGCCATGCATCACGCAGGTGTCCTGGATGTTGGCGCCCTCCTCCAGGATGATCCGGCCGAAATCGCCACGCAGGCTGGCCAGGGGCCCGACGTAGCAACCCGGGCCGATGATCACATCGCCGATCAGCACCGCGCTGGGATGCACGTAGGCGGTGGGATGCACCACCGGGGTCAATCCGTCGAGGCTGTAGCAAGTCATCGCAGGGCTCCTTCTTCCTATAGGCTCACGCCGCACCGTGGCGACGGCTCTGCACGGTAACGAAGCGACGGGAAACGAAAGCACCGTCGGTGATAGAGGCGTTGGCCGCCGGATTGCCACCGCTGGCATGGAAATCGCTGAAGGCCGCGGACTGGTTGACGAACACGCCGCCATCGAAGTTGACCGACAGGGCTACGGCAACCTCCTGGGACAGCTGCTCTGCCTGGTCCAGAACGTCCTCGTCGGTGGAGTACACACCCAGGGTCAGGGCGCCCTTCTCGGCGATCACCTCACCGGCCAGACGCAGACTGTGCGCGGTGTCGTCGGTGGCGATGACAAAGGCGATGGGGCCGAAACGCTCCTCGGAATAGGCTTCGCGGTCAGCGGCCTCCACCTTCAGCAGCAGCGGCGTGTGGATGCGCGCGCCAGGGAACTGCGGATGCTCGCGAGATTCGCTATCGAGCAGCACCTCGCCCAGTTGGCGGCAAGCCTGTATGCGCTGGGCGGTGGCTTGGGACTGGATGGCACCGATCACCGCGCAAGCACGCTCGTTGTCGGCGAGGAAGCTCTTCACAGCGCCGGCCAGTGCCTGGGCGACCTCATCGAAGCTCAGTTGCTCGTCACCGTTACGGATACCGTCCCGGGGTACATAGATAGCCTGGGTGGTGGTGCACATCTGCCCGGAATAGAGGCTGAGGGAGAAAGCCAGGTTGCGCGCCACGGCCTTGATGTCGCGCACGCTATCGATGATCACGCTGTTGATGCCGGCCTTCTCGGTGAACACCTGGGCCTGGCGGGCGTTATCTTCCAGCCAGTTGCCGAAAGTGCTGGAACCGGTGAAGTCCACCAGTTTCACGCGCGGGTCAAGGGCCAGTTTCTGACTGACCGGAGCGTCAGGCGTATCCACCACCAGGCTCACCAACGCGGGATCGAAGCCCAGTTCGGCCAGCACGTCCTGGGCGACCTTGACGCTCATGGCCACCGGCAGGATGGAACCGGGGTGTGCCTTCACCAGCACCGGATTGCCGGTGGCAAGGCTGGCGAACAGGCCGGGATAGGTGTTCCAGGTGGGGAATGTCGAGCAGGCGATCACCAGCGACAGGCCGCGCGGGACGATGTGCCAGCGCTTGTCGAGCACCAGCGGGTCCTGCTTGCCCTGAGGTTTGGTCCAACGCGCTGCTTCCGGCACCTCGGCCATGGCTCGCCAGGCGTAGGCCAGCACTTCCAGACCACGGTCCTGGGCGTGAGGGCCGCCAGCCTGGAAGGCCATCATGTAGGCCTGGCCGCTGGTGTGCATGACGGCATGGGCCAGTGTCGGGCTGAGGGCGTTCAGCCGCTGGAGGATTTCCAGGCAAGCGCCAACCCGCGCCTTCGGCCCGGTATCACGCCAAGCCGGCAGCGCCGCCTGCAGCCGCGACAGCAGCTCGTCCGCGTCGTACTGGTCGTAAGTCACACCCAGGTCGAAGCCATAGGGCGAACGCTCGGCGCCTGCTCGACCAACCGATTGCGGACCTGCCAGGACGAAATGCTGGCCAAGCAGTGACTCGAAGGCAGCCTGGGCATCTTTTACCGACTCTTCCGGGTACTGCTTGAGGCTTTCCGGGAAGGGCGACCAGTAGCCGCGCTCGCTGATGGCCTGGACGGCGCGCTCAAGGGTGCCGCGATGATGCTCGAACAGCTCGAGGGCGGCGGCGCGGGCGGTGGTCGACATGGAAAAACTCCTCAACTGGGCAGATGAAGCCACAAGGTGGCGCAAAGCGATTCGTTAGATACTGAATTTTGTATCACATCACTCTGCAACATAGAAGCTCAAGCACCTGTATCAGATGACGACCGGTAATCGGTACGTATCACGCGCCCTTTAACAATGATAAATCCGAGTAACCACGGCCTTTCCATGCACATGACCGGGCCTTTCAATCTGTTCTTTTGTAGTAAAGACAGAAGATATGAGACACATAAATCATATCTACCATTCTTGTTTTGTATCGCTTTGTGGTTATACTCCGGCCAAAGTCGCCCCGCCCTCAGCGCGGCAGACACAGGAAGGGACCCCACCCGAACCCACTAATAAGAGCGGCTCGCCAAAGGGCCGCGCGTGCACCTGAGGAAGAGTCGAAATGCCTCGTACCCTTGCTGTCCTGCCGCCTGAGCAGGGTGTCCGCCTGATCACCCTGCAGCGCCCGGAAGCGCTCAACGCGCTCAACACCGAGCTGTTGGGTGAGCTGGCCGCCGAACTGGATGCCGCCGAGCAGGACGCCGAGACCCGCGTCGTGGTCATCACCGGCAGCCGCAAGGCCTTTGCCGCCGGCGCCGATATCAAGGAAATGGCCGAGCGCGACCTGGTGGGCATCCTCAATGACCCGCGCCTGGCCTACTGGCAACGCATCACCCGTTTCAGCAAGCCGCTGATCGCCGCCATCAATGGCTTCTGCCTGGGCGGCGGCTGCGAACTGGCCATGCACGCAGACATCCTGATCGCCGGCGAAGACGCCCGCTTCGGCCAGCCGGAAATCAACCTGGGGATCATGCCCGGCGCCGGTGGCACCCAGCGCCTGCTGCGCGCGGTCGGCAAATCCCTGGCCATGCAGATGGTGCTCACCGGCGAAGCCATCGACGCCCGGCATGCCCAGCGCGCCGGCCTGGTCAGCGAAGTGACCCAACCCGAATTCACCGTCGAGCGCGCCATCGCCATCGGCCGCGTCATCGCTCAGAAGGCGCCTCTGGCGGTGCGTCTCGCCAAGGAAGCGCTGCTCAAGGCCGAAGACACCGACCTCGCCAGCGGCCTGCGCTTCGAGCGCCACGCCTTCACCCTGCTGGCCGGCACCCGCGACCGCGACGAAGGCATCCGTGCCTTCCAGGAAAAGCGCCGCCCCGAATTCACCGGCCAGTAAGCACTGACCGTCCGCCCCTTCGAACTCCGTAGAGCGCCAAAGCCATGAACTTCGAGCACATCCTGTTTTCCATCGAGGCTGGCGTCGCCACCCTCAGCCTCAACCGCCCGGAGCAACTGAACAGCTTCAACGCCAAGATGCATGGCGAAGTCCGCGAAGCCCTCAAGCAGGTGCGCCAGAACCCCGAGGTCCGCGTCCTCCTGCTGACTGGCGAAGGCCGCGGTTTCTGCGCCGGCCAGGACCTGGGCGACCGCAATGTGGCCCCCGGTGCTGCCGCACCGGACCTGGGCGAGTCCATCGAGAAGTTCTACAACCCGCTGATCCGCGCCCTGCGCGACCTGCCGCTGCCGGTAATCTGCGCCGTCAACGGCGTGGCCGCCGGTGCTGGCGCCAACATTCCGCTGGCCTGCGACCTGGTCCTGGCTGGCCGTTCCGCCAGCTTCATCCAGGCCTTCTGCAAGATCGGCCTGATTCCGGATTCCGGCGGTACCTGGACCCTCCCGCGCCTGGTCGGCATGGCCCGCGCCAAGGCCCTGACCCTGCTGGGCGACCGCCTGACCGCCGAGCAGGCCGAGCAGTGGGGCCTGATCTATCGCGTGGTGGACGATGCCGCCCTGCGCGAGGAAGCCCAGAAGCTCGCCCGTCACCTGGCCACCCAGCCGACCTACGGCCTGGCCCTGATCAAGCGCAGCCTCAACGCGAGCCTGAACAACAGCTTCGACGAGCAGCTGGACCTCGAACGCGACCTGCAACGCCTTGCCGGTCGCAGCGAGGACTACCGCGAAGGCGTCAGCGCCTTCATGGAAAAGCGCACCCCGGCCTTCAAAGGACGCTGAGCCCATGCCTGCCCTTCATACTTCCGCCACCGTCGCCGTGATCGGCGCCGGCGCCATGGGTGCCGGTATCGCCCAGGTCGCCGCCCAGGCTGGCCATCCGGTCAAGCTCTATGACAACCGCCCTGGCGCTTCCGCCCAGGCCATCGACGGCATCGACCGCCAGCTCGGCCGCCTGGTGGAGAAGAACAAGCTCTCTGCCGAAAATCGCGCCGCTATCGTCGCCCGCCTGCAACCGGTGGAAGCCATCGAGGCCCTGGCCGATTCCAGCCTGGTGATCGAGGCGATCGTAGAGAACCTGGAGGTCAAGCGTGGCCTGCTGCGCCAGCTCGAAGCGCTGTGCAGCAGCGACTGCATCCTCGCAAGCAACACCTCTTCCCTGTCCATCACCAGCCTGGCCGCCGGCCTCAAGCATCCGGGCCGGGTCGTCGGCATGCATTTCTTCAACCCGGCACCGCTGATGGCGCTGGTGGAGATCGTCTCTGGCCTGGCCAGCGACCGCGACCTCGCCGAAGGCCTGTACGAAACCGCCAGGGCCTGGGGCAAGCAGCCGGTACATACCCGCTCCACCCCCGGGTTCATCGTCAACCGCGTGGCGCGTCCCTTCTATGCCGAAAGCCTGCGCCTTTTGCAGGAAGGCGCCGCCGACTGCGCCACACTCGACGCATTGATGCGTGACGCGGGCGGCTTCCGCATGGGCGCCTTCGAACTGACCGACCTGATCGGCCATGACGTCAACTACGCCGTCACCTGCTCGGTGTTCGACGCCTACTACGGCGACTTCCGCTTCCAGCCCTCGCTGATCCAGAAGGAACTGGTGGACGCCGGCCGTCTGGGCCGCAAGAGCGGTCACGGTTTCTACAGCTATGCCGAAGGCGCCGAACGTCCGCAGCCGGCCGAGCTGACCAGCGACGCCAGCGTGGAGTCCTGCGTGGTGGAAGGCAGCCTGGGGGTTGCCGAACCCCTGGTACAGCGCCTGGTGGACGCCGGCGTGAAGGTGGTCCGCCGCGACGGCAAGGGCCTGCTGCGGGTAGGTGACGCAGTAATCGCCCTGTCCGACGGCCGTCTCGCCAGCCAGCGTTCCCGTGAAGACGGCCTCATCAACCTGGTGCTGATCGACCTCGCGCTGGATTACAGCAAGGCCAGCCGCCTTGGCATCGCCTGCGCCACGAGCACGTCCGGAGACGCTCGCGACCAGGCGGTCGCGCTGCTGCAGCGCGCCGGCCTGAAGGTCAGCCAACTCAACGACATTCCGGGCCTCGCCGTGCTGCGCACCGTGGCCATGCTCGCCAACGAAGGTGCCGATGCCGTGCTGCAGGGCGTGGGTTCGGCTGGCGACATCGACCTGGCCATGCGTGCCGGCGTGAACTATCCGCAAGGGCCGCTGGCCTGGGCCGATGCCATCGGCCTGACGGAAGTCCTGCGCACCCTGGAAAACCTCCAGACCGCCTATGGCGAAGAGCGCTACCGCCCTTCCCTGCTGCTGCGTCGCCAGGTTGCCGAAGGGAGGAACTTCCGTGACTAACCACGAAGCCCTTTCCCTTGCCGAAGCCTGCGGCAGCGCACTGTTCGAGCGCGATTCTGCCAGCCAGGCCATGGGCATGCGCCTGCTCTCGGTCGCACCGGGCCAGGCCCGCGTCGGCATGAGCGTGCGCGACGACATGGTCCAGGGCCACGGCACCTGCCACGGCGGCTACCTGTTTGCCCTGGCCGACTCGGCCTTCGCGTTCGCCTGCAACACCTATAACGAAGCCACCGTGGCCATCGGTTGCAGCATCGACTACGTAGCCCCGGCGCGTCTCGGCGACACCCTCACCGCCCAGGCCGTCGAGCAAAGCCGCAGCGGCCGCACCGGCAACTACGACGTACGCATCGAAAACCAGAACGGACAACTGATCGCCCTCTTCCACGGCAAGTCCTACAAAGTGCGCGGCTCGGTACTCGCGCAGGAGACCCCTGATGAATGACGCCCTGATTATCGACGCCGTACGTACGCCTATCGGCCGCTACGCCGGTGCCCTGTCCGCGGTGCGTGCCGATGACCTCGGCGCCGTGCCCATGCGCGCGCTGATGCAGCGCCATCCCGAACTGGACTGGAGCGCCATCGACGACGTGATCTACGGCTGCGCCAACCAGGCCGGCGAAGACAACCGCAACGTCGCACGCATGTCCGCCCTGCTCGCCGGCCTGCCGGTGACCGTACCCGGCACCACCCTGAACCGCCTCTGCGGCTCCGGCCTGGACGCCATCGGCAACGCCGCCCGTGCCCTGCGCTGTGGCGAAGCCGGCCTGATGATCGCAGGCGGCGTGGAATCCATGTCGCGCGCCCCGTTCGTGATGGGCAAGGCGGAAAGCGCCTTCTCCCGCCAGGCGGACATCTTCGACACCACCATCGGCTGGCGCTTCGTCAACCCGTTGATGAAGAGCCAGTTCGGCATCGACTCCATGCCGGAGACCGCCGAGAACGTGG
This sequence comes from Pseudomonas sp. DY-1, assembly GCF_003626975.1. Classification (NCBI taxonomy): domain Bacteria; kingdom Pseudomonadati; phylum Pseudomonadota; class Gammaproteobacteria; order Pseudomonadales; family Pseudomonadaceae; genus Pseudomonas; species Pseudomonas sp. DY-1. Next base: position 1,638,176 of record NZ_CP032616.1, read on the forward strand.
CCGAGCAATTCAACGTTTCCCGCGAGGACCAGGACGCTTTCGCCCTGCGTAGCCAGCAGCGCGCCGCCGCCGCCCAGGCCAATGGTCGACTGGCGAAAGAGATCGTCCCGGTGGAAATTCCGCAGCGCAAAGGCCCGCCGAAAATTGTCGAGCAGGATGAACACCCGCGCGGTGACACCACCCTGGAACAGCTGGCCAAGTTGGGCACGCCGTTCCGTCAGGGCGGCAGCATTACTGCCGGCAACGCTTCGGGTGTGAACGACGGCGCCTGCGCCCTGCTGCTGGCCAGCAGTGCCGCGGCCGAACGCCACGGCCTCAAGGCCCGCGCCCGCGTGGTGGGCATGGCTACCGCCGGCGTCGAGCCGCGCATCATGGGCATCGGCCCGGTACCGGCGACCCGCAAGGTGCTGGAACTGACTGGCCTGTCGCTGGCCGAAATGGACGTGATCGAGCTCAACGAAGCCTTCGCAGCCCAGGGCCTCGCCGTTCTGCGTGAGCTGGGCCTGGCCGACAACGATCCGCGCGTGAACCCCAACGGCGGCGCCATCGCACTCGGCCACCCGCTGGGCATGAGCGGCGCACGCCTGGTGACCACCGCCCTGCACGAACTGGAAGAACGCCAGGGCCGCTACGCCCTCTGCACCATGTGCATCGGCGTGGGTCAGGGCATCGCCCTGATCATTGAAAGGCTCTGAAACGCAAGAACCGAGATCTGAAAAACGGGTGAGGAGTATCCTCTTCCTCAGCACTCAGAAGCCTACGGCTTCGCGCACAAAAATAATTCGAGTGAACCATGAACATGATTGCCAATACCGCCTTGCTTGACCCGATGGAAACCGCCAGCGTCGACCAGCTGCGCCAGCACCAGCTGGAACGCCTGCGCTGGAGCCTCAAGCACGCCTACGAAAACGTTCCGCTGTACCGCCAACGCTTCGATGAGAAAGGCGTACACCCGGACGACCTGAGATCCCTGGAAGACCTGGCGAAATTCCCCTTCACCGGCAAGAACGACCTGCGCGACAACTACCCCTACGGCATGTTCGCCGTGCCGCAGAGCGAGATCGTGCGCATCCACGCTTCCAGCGGCACCACTGGCAAGCCCACGGTGGTCGGCTACACCCAGAACGACATCGACACCTGGGCCAACGTGGTCGCGCGCTCGATCCGCGCGGCCGGCGGTCGCAAGGGTGACAAGGTGCATATTTCCTACGGCTACGGCCTGTTCACCGGCGGCCTGGGCGCCCACTACGGCGCCGAGCGCCTGGGCTGCACTGTGATCCCGATGTCCGGTGGCCAGACCGAGAAGCAAGTCCAGCTGATCCGTGACTTCCAACCGGACATCATCATGGTCACCCCGTCGTACATGCTGAACCTGGCCGACGAGATCGAGCGCCAGGGCATCGACCCGCACAAGCTGGCCCTGCGCCTCGGCATCTTCGGCGCCGAACCCTGGACCGCCGAACTGCGCCGCGCCATCGAAGAACGCATGGGCATTACCGCTCTGGACATCTACGGCCTGTCGGAAATCATGGGCCCCGGGGTCGCCATGGAATGCGCGGAAACCAAAGACGGCCCGACCATCTGGGAAGACCACTTCTACCCCGAGATCATCGACCCGGTGACCGGAGAAGTAGTGCCGGACGGCCAGATGGGCGAGCTGGTGTTCACCTCGCTGTCCAAGGAAGCGCTGCCGATGATCCGTTATCGCACCCGCGACCTGACCCGCCTGCTGCCGGGCACCGCCCGCCCCATGCGGCGCATGGACAAGATCACCGGCCGCAGCGACGACATGCTGATCATCCGCGGCGTGAACGTGTTCCCGACCCAGATCGAAGAACAGGTGCTGAAGGTCAAGCAACTCTCCGAGAACTACGAGATCCACCTGTTCCGCAACGGCAACCTGGACAGCATCGAGGTGCATGTCGAGCTCAAGCACGAGCACGAGAACCTCGGCGAGTCGCAACAGCAGGTGCTGTGCAACGAGCTCTCCAAGTACATCAAGACCTACATCGGCATCAGCTCGCGCATCGTCCTGCGCCCCTGCTATTCACTGAAACGCTCCGAAGGCAAGGCCTGCCACGTGTACGACAATCGCAACAAGTAACCCTCGCGAAATGAAAAAGCCCCGCTTCGGCGGGGCTTTTTCATGGGCAGGAACAATCGGCGAAAGACGCATTTCTTTCCGCCAGCCCAAAGACATCACAGCGCATTGACCGCTGGTCGGCGCAAGCACCACTCGATTGGCGAGTCTGTCGAACCGGCACTATCTAGATCGACTCATTAGTGAATCGGGCGCGTGATCCCTGCGTGTACCGGATGCGACAGACAACTTTTTTTCACACCATCCAGAAAGGAGAATGGATATGAGCTACGTAGATGGATTCCTGGTACCCGTTCCCACCGCCAGCCGTGAGGCCTACCGCAAGGTGGCCGAGATGGCTGCTGGCGTCTTCAAGGAATGCGGCGCCCTCAGCGTCGTCGAGTGCTGGGGTAACGACGTACCCGAGGGCAAGGTGACCTCCTTCCCCATGGCAGTGAAATTGAAGGAAGGTGAAACCGTGGTCTTCTCCTGGATCACCTGGCCGTCCAAGCAGGTCAGAGACGAAGGCATGAAGAAAGCGATGGAAGACCCGCGCATGAAACCCGACCCGAGCACCATGCCTTTCGATGGGCAGCGGATGATCTTTGGCGGTTTCGAGGTGTTGGTAAGCGCGTGATGAGCTGTTGGACGGGGGCAGCTGTGCTGCCCTTTCGCGAATGAATTCGCTCCCACAAAAGACAGCGGCGACGTGCTTGAACTGTGGGAGCGATTTCAATCGCGATGCAGGTCGAAGACCTGCCTGATAGCTCAGGCCAAACCCCGTGCACGAACCTTGTAGGGGCTATTTCAATCGCCAGGCGGACCGCAGGTACGCCACTCGCCCCTACTTGAGTACACCCAGGAGCTTCCACAGGCGGCGGGATTCGGCATCGGCCGTGATCAACTCATCCAGCAGAGTGCTCAGCGGCTGGTTGCCCCATTCCACCGCGCGGCGGATCACATAGGGCACCGGGCTGTGTGGCTCTGTGCGGGCGAGGTAGTCGGCGATCAGAGCCAATTGGCGGTAGGCCTCTTCGCGGCTACCCGGTGTGCCGCTGAAGCTGGGCGCGACCTCCGCGGCGGCGGCAATCGGAGCTGCCGAGGATTCGGAGGCTGGCTCCATGGCAGGCGGCGTCTGGGATTGCATGGGGGCGAACTCCTGCATGAGCGAGCGGATGGCGTTCAGGGTCTGGTGCAAAGGAGCGAAGCTGGGAGCCAGGTCACCCAGCCAGCCGTCGCTCCAGGCATCCAGGCGACCGAGTTCCGCCAGGCTCGCCTCCGCGCCCTGACGCACGCGCAGGAAACTCGCCGGTGACATCTGCCTGAGCGTTTCATCGAGCTTGCGCTGCTCCAGCCGTGCCGCCTCGGCGGCGACCTTATCCGCCTTGCTGTCGCTGGCCTGCACCTGCCGTTGCTGGAGTTGCTGCCAGCCGTGCAGAGTCAGGTGGGCGAGATCGGAATGCTCGGCACCGAACAGCGCGCATCGGGTCAGTACGATTTCGCTGTAGCGACGCACCATCCACTCCAGCGGCGCCACGCGCCAGGAACGGTCGCCGTCCTCCGGTTGCGGGTGCAGATCGTCGGGGTAGCGCTCACAGAGTCCGGCGAGCAACCCCAGCGCCGGCGCCAGGCCGTCGAGTCCGCTGCGCAGGAGCCAGGCCTCGCCCAACCAGGCAGCCAGCATCAGGTCCTTGCTGCGTTCACGGAGCAGCTCGCTGGCCAGGTGCTCCACAGCAGCCCAGTCACCTCGCTTGAGGTCCGCTTGCCAGACTCCCGCGGGCAGGCTGGCGTCGTCCTCCCGGCGCAGCTCTCGCAGACGGTCCCAGGCGGGGTCGTAGCGCAGGCTGGGACCGCAGGGTTCGGTATCGGAAATGGGGTCCAGCAGCTCGCTGGCCGGGCTATCGGTCATCGGCAGGTTCATGGCGTCGCCTCGGTGCTGACCAGGGAAGCGCTGTGGCTATTGATGAAGGGCGAGCGCGGAGCCTTCACCGGCAGGGGCTGAATTGACAGCGGCAGCTTGCCCCCCTGCGTCATCAGCGACAGGCGCATGAACATCAACGCCTGCTGGTTGCCGCTCGGAGTACCGCGCACCGGCACCTGAAGGGTCAGCGGAAAGTCGGTGTAATCCATGCTCGGCTGCCGTTGCAGCACCACATGGGAGCGCATCAGGCGCAACAGCGCCCACGGCCCGCGGTACTCCCAGCCCGCCTCCAGATCGGACACCGCCATGCTCGGCTGCAACGGGTCGATGCTCGGTCTCTGGCTGCCGTCCTTGGCCCAGCGCAGCAACAGCTGCACGGGATCGCCGACGTTCCAGTGCAGACGCTGCACTTCGCCGGGGAAGCCGATCTGCTTGTCGCCAGCATGCAGACCCCAGGCGATTACCTGGTCCGCTCCGCGCTCGTCATCGCGGTCGGTGCGCCAGCGCACGTCCAGCTCGACGCCCAGGGAGCCAGAAGGGTCGCGCAGGAACAGCGGGCCAAGCCAGCTACGCGCCTGTTTCAGACGGGCGAGGAAGTCCTCCGCTGCAGGGCGATCGCTGGCGTTGCTCCATTTCAGGCCTTCTTCAGCCTGCGCCAGCCGGCTGTCGATCAGTTCCACCAGGTGCTGCACCCGTGCCGGGTCGGCATCATCGGCCTGAAGGCTGTAGGCGAAGGGGAAGCGGTCAGCGAGGTACTGGTTGAAGTAGTCCGCCAGGTCATTCCAGGCCTGGGCGGCACGCTGCTGCTGCAACTGGCTGCAGCGCTGCGACGCCTGTTCGCGCAGGACATGGGTACGCCGGGACAGATCGCCGACACCGGCGGAAAGGGTGGCGGTGGCCAGCACCTGGGTGCAGGAACCCATGTCCATTTCGACGAAGTCGCGGCTGACCAGTTGCTCGAACAGCGCCGGTGAGCTGGCAGGGTTCTGGGCCTTGTACTTGATCATTTCCTCGCTCAGGGCAGCCAGGCGCGCCACCCGGTCCCGCTCGGAGGAAGACAACCCTGCCTGCTCCTGGAGCCACGTCAGCGCTGGCGCCGCGCCCTCACTGGTGGAAAGGATGACTGCGAACTGCTGGCCCAGGCTGTTCTTCAGGTCCTGCACATCGCTGGAGCGGAAGAGTTGCAGACCGAGATTGCGGCCACCGTCCCATTGGTAGATGTCGAAGCGCTGGGTAAATACCGGTAAGGCATCGATGCTGCCCAAAGCTGAATCGACATCGGCCATGGCCATGCGGGTCAGCTGGCTGCGCAATGCGCCAGCAAGGTCGGTCCGATCGAGCTCGACCAGTGCGTTCAGAACCTGGCCGGCCTGTTCCACCGGAACATCGAAGGCCTTGCTGGCCCCGCCTGGCGGGCGCGGATCGGAAGCGCTGAGGCTGGCCCAGATGGCTCGCGTCGCCGCTTCACCAGCCGCCTTGAGCATGCCTTCGCGATAATCCGGCGGAATCAGTGCCAGCTCCTGGCCGACGAAGGCGCGATAGCTGTCGACGAAGCCCTGCGCCTGGGCCAATGCCCGCGAATCGACGTAGCGCAGTGTCCGCGGATCGGGCTCGGCGGCGTCCCGACGCAGGGCAACCACGACGAAATCGCGCTTGAGCAGCCCTTTGATCGCCTTTGCCAGCGCGCTGATGTGCTCTTGCATCGTCAGCGTGCCGCCCGCCTGACGCTGCAACAGGTTGGAGCGAGTGCCGATGCTGGCGATCCACTGCCCGTGGAAGCCTTTGCGCAGGCGGGCCGCTTCGGCCTCGAGGTTTTGCTCCACCGCGGGGCCCAGCAAACTGTTCTGACGCACAGTTTCCATGTGATTGCGATAACCCGGAACCAGCTCCTCGCCATTGCTGTGGCTCCAGGCGGAGTTGGTCAGGGCGATCAGGTCTTCGAGGGTATCGATCAGGCTGTTGATCTCTTCCAGCTCGGGCAGTGTATTGCCCTGCCCGCCTTGCAGGCTCTCGAGGTGCACCTTGAGGTACCCGGCCGGACGAACGAAGTTGTCGGCCAGGAAGTACTGCGTCAGCCAGAGCTTCATCAGCGCCTGATATTGCTGGCTCAGGGCCTGGCGCTGGGGCTGCAGGTCGAGCGGCGCCAGTCCCGGGCCGCCCAGCCCTCGCAAAACGCGCTCGTAATAGGCGCGGCGGCGCAGGTCGGCCGTGTTCAAGTCCAGCCCGAGCGCGGTGTTGCCCAGTTGCGCCAATGGTTCCAGCACGCCCTTGTCACCGGACAGGACGTCGGCGAACAGCCGGTTCTGTTGCGCCAGGCTGGACACGCCGTAGGCCAGCTTGCGCGCCTTGACATAGTTCGGCCAATCCTCGGGCTGCTCGCCTTCGACGCTGGTGCGTCGATCACCCACGCGGATCGCCAACAGCTTGTCCAGCTCCACTCGCTGCAGCTGTCCCAGGGGGTGCATCGCCTCGCTGCGCGCCATGGACCGGAGGACGTTGTCCATGCGTCCATCGAGGGAGGAAAACCAGGAGGTGGGATAGACCAGCGAGGCGAAATGCCAGCGCGGAGCATCCTGCAGCAGGCGCCAGAAGCCCAGCAGGTTACGCCGCGCCTGCTCCGCGCTGCGCGCCGGGTCCTTCAGCGTCACATGATTGTTCTGCGCAACCTGCAGCACACGCGTCAGCTCGCGGGCGTCACGCTGGCCGTCATGCCACACCCAGAGCATCCCGAGGAGCCAGAAAGCGCCGATGACCGCCGCCGTACCGGCAACTACCTGCTGCCAGCGCTGACGCAGGCGCAAGATGCGCGGCACCGCCTGGGCCAGGCCCTGTTCAGCGAGGAATCGTTGGCGCCAGAGCGAGCGCGTGAACACGCCGCGCGCCGGAGCCAGTTCGCGGGCGGTCAGCTCCCACGATTCGGGATCGCTGGCGAACGCTTGAGCCGAGCTGAGATAGAGCCCCCGCAGCCGCGGTGCCTCGCCCTGGGCATTACCCTGGAATACCGGCTCGAGCAGCGCGCGCAGGTTGCCCCGCAAGCCATCCAGCTGACCCGGCAGACGGTAGAGGTCTTCTCCCAGCTCACCCTTGATAGCCGCTACTTCGAGGATCGCCGCCTGCACACCCTGGATCACCTGGTCGATGGCGTCATCCAGCCAGTAGCCCTGCCAGCCCGCCTCCAGGGCATAGGGTGATGCCCAACCCAGGGCGCGCTCACGGCCTTCTTCCGGCAATGCGGCTACCAATTCCTGAAACCCCTGCATTTCCTCGAGGCCAGTGACCAGCACATGTACCGGTAGGCTCAGGCCCAGACGCTGCAGCATTTCGCCGAAGCGGCGACGCGCGGCGATGGCATCGGCTGCCAACTGCGCATCGTCCAGCAGGCGCGCCAGCGGGATGGTCCAGATCACACCATCCAGGGGCCGCTGGCCACGCAAGCGCAGCAACATGCCGAGCAGTCGACGCCATGCGAAGGCCGGAACGGTTCCACCCTCCTCCGGCAGAAACAGGCCTTGGGGCACTACCAGCAGACAGCCGTCGGGGTCGAGCCACCAGCGACCAAACCAGGCAGCCCGCCCAGCCGGCGCCAATTGCCAGTCCAGGCACAACTGGCCGCCTTCACGCGGGTCGCCCACCAGCAATAGCCAGGGAGTCTGATAACGATCCTGGCTGCCCTGGTCGTGTTCCATCTTGCGCACGGCGGCATAGAAGCTGCGGATGGCCGCGCCGGACTGGGTGCGCAACCACCACCAAAGCACCGCGAGGGCGGCCAGCAGCAGGAGCAGCGCCAGGACTATCAGGGCAATGGCGAAGCCGCTCATTCCGACTGTTCCCCGTCATCCAGCGTGGCGGCCAGGTGCAGGACGGGTTCCAGTTCGGACTGGATGTCGCTCCACAGCCACTGCCCAAGGGCTGTCAGCAGCAGCGCAAAACCTGCAATCGCCAATCCCAGGCGCAGGCCATCCGGCAAAGCCCGACGCAGGGGCCGGCTCAGCGGCTCGGCGCGCAGTGGGCGCTCGAGGCTCTGCAGTGCGCCTTGAGCGACGGGCTCGCGCTGCCAGGCGAAGGTGAACAACGCCTGCCGCCAGCGTTCGTGCATGGCCTGACCACGCTCACCGCGCAGCTGGCCGTGGAAGCCCAGCACCAGGCATTGCAGGTAGACATTGGCCAGGTCGCGGGTGGCCGGAATACGCTCCTTGAGCAGGTTGCGAATGGCCGTGGGCACGCGCTCGCCGGCATTGCGCGACCCATAGAGCCGCGCCTCCAGCGGGCGTTCCTGCCAGGCGATCTGGCCAGCCCAACTGCCGAACAACAGGGTTTCATCCAGCAGCGCCACGAAGGCGTAGACCATCGCCTTGACCTGGGCCGCCGCCGGCTCGCCGACACTGGCAAACGCGCTGCGCCAGAGGCGGCGAACGATGCGCGTGGCAGTCTCGGCCGTGCGCTCCACCAGTTGGCCGTCGCTGTCGTCGGCATCTTCCAGCTCGTCCCAGGCATCACGCCATTCCAACCAGGCCTGGCGAAAAGCGAGGCTCAGGGGTGCCTCGCCGAACTCCGGCGGATACAGGGCCACACTCCTTTCCGGCATTTGCGCGTCCTTGGCTGGTCAGGCGAATTCGTGTGCGTTGGCGACGAACAGCACCACTTGCCAGGGCCCTACCAGCGCAGCCTGGCCGGGCACCACGATGCAGAGTTTCTGCTCGGGATCGAACCACTCTCCGGCAGCCTGGACCACGAACAGACGGGTGTCCTCACCCACACTGTAGGCAACCTGCTCGCCTCGGCTCATGGATTGGTGCGCCAGCCCACTCATGCGCTGGCGAGCAAGAGTCGGCACCTGACCCTGGGCGGCGATGATGGCCTGTCCCAGCCAGTAGGAAGCAGCCTGCTCCCCAGCGCCAGCCGGCATGCGCAGGCCGATTACCAGGCGCTGACGACGGGACTGGAGGTCCGGCAGTTGAATGGCGAAGCCCTGCTCCACCTGTTCGAAGACCAGGCAGCGATAACCGACCCGCACACGGGTCAGGGCGCTCTCCAGCCAGTCGAGTACTTCGTCGTAGCCGCGCTTTAGGTCGAGGTAATCCAGCGGCGCGAAGGCCGGAACGCCGGCCACCGGGTCCAGCGCGCACCAGGCGCCAGCCATGCCCACGAGCAGGCCATGCAAGCGGTCAGGGGCGGCGATCCGGCTGTTCAGCGCCGCCTCCACTTCCGGCAACCGCGCCCAGAGTGCGGCGAGCTGCCGGCGAATCTCCACCATGTCGTCATGGTTGCCCGCCTGCTCCGCCTGACGCAGGCGTCCGCCGAGGAACAGACACTTCTCCCGCGTGCGGGCACAGAGGGCGGCAACCGCACGACCGAGCACGGATTCGGGAAGGACTCGCGGGGTTGGCGCCACATAGGACTGGCGAACGAAACCACCACCCTCCTTGGCGATCCGCAGGAGCGGCAGGCAGACCGAATCGGCACGACCGATCTCAGTCACCAGTCGCGCAGCCGGACGCCAGACCAGGATGGGTTCGGGGTGTTCGCCGCTGGCCAGGTCAGGCACGGCCTCGCCCACCGCCGATTGCAGGCGCCCACGCAGCGGCAGCACCTGGCCGCCTCGCCCGAGCGGGTTGACGGCCAGGAACACGGTGACGGTTGAAGTCGCGGACTGGGCGATGGCGGTGCTGAGGTCCAGCTCCAGCACTACGCCCTCGCCGGGCTTGATGCTGACCGGCAAACCGTCGGGCAGGATGGCTTCGAGGGCGAGCACGCGCACCAGGCCTGCGCTCAATGCAGCGGGGTCGAGTTCGAGTTGGGAGATGCCCCAGAACCAGGGATTGCCGGCTTGGGCGAAATGGGCGGCAAGGACTTCCGCGCGCAACCCTTGCAGCTGGAAATGCTGGGGCAGCAACTGCATGCCCTCGTGCCAGCACACCGCGTCAGGCAGAACTTTCATACCACTCCCCTTCGACGTCCAACGTTGTCGCGAGCTCGACGCCCTGCTGCTTCAGGGGCCTTTCGTCACTGCTCGTTCTCGCTCAGCAAGCGCATTTCCCTGCTATCGAACCGGAGCCAGGCACGGCTCTGCTCATCCAGTCTCAGGCGGTGAGCACCGGGTGTGTTATAGCCGGCAAAGACCAAAAGTCCAGCCGCGCTATCACCCGCCAGAGGAAACTCGCGAGCCTCCATGAATTGCCCGGGAACCAGCTCCAGGCTCCAGACGGAAAACTGCTGACGGTAGTCGCGGCGAAACTGCTCGCGATCGGCGAACCACTGCCGTGCGGTGATGCCGGAAAGCACCTTGAGCAACTCGGGATCGCGCACCGCGATGAAGTCGACGGCGATGGGTGTGTCGTCGTTGGCGCGCTCGGCGACATCCAGGGTCAGTGCGTCGAGTTGGACCTTCGGACCGAGTAGATCGGAGCATCCTCCCAGCAAGATCGCAGCGGCCAGGAACAACAATTTTGAACTGGAAATGAAACGTCCTTGCTTCATGAAGGTCAGACTCTGGTTTGCATTTGCAAATTTATAGACCTGTTCTAGCGTGTGTGAGTAGTTCATCGGACCGATGAACTAGAGGGATCGCCAAGGACAGGCTTGCGTGTAGTTTCCCCCTGTCGCGTCGTGATCCAGCAAGGGAGTGCGATGACAGGACCAGTCCGATGCATTGCGCTCGTGGCAATGCACCGGAGCCCACCAAAATGGCCGAAAGCACGCAGCACAAACTGGATCGGGTACGCCCGCCCCGGGTTCAGATCACCTACGACGTCGAAATCGGCGACGCCATCGAGAAGAAAGAACTGCCGCTGGTCGTGGGCATCCTCGCCGACCTCTCGGGCAAGCCCGAGCAGCCCCTGCCGAAACTCATCGAGCGCCGCTTCACCGAGATCGACCGCGACAACTTCAACCAGGTCCTCTCCTCCATCGCACCGCGCGCCACCCTGCAGGTGGACAACACCATCACCGGTGACGGCAGCAAGCTCAATGTCGAGCTGCGCTTCAAGGACATGGACGACTTCGATCCGGTCAACATCGTCAAGCAGATCACCCCGCTGCGCCGTCTGTTCGAGGCTCGCCAACGCCTGCGCGACCTGCTCACCAAGCTCGACGGCAATGACGATCTCGACAAGCTCCTGCAGGAAGTGGTGAGCAACACCGAAGGCCTGCAAGAGATCAAGTCGGCGCGTCCCGAAGCCGAAACCGCCGCGCCCGAGGGCGAAGGCGAAGCACCGGCCGAACCCCAGGCCTGATCCATAGCCCGACTTCCAGGAGGAATCGCTCATGGCAACAGAAGCCGGTGCGAACAGCGAGAGCACCACGCAGACCCTGACTCTGCTCGACCGAATCGTCGCCGAGGGCCGCATGGCCCACGATGACAGCCAGCAGGATTACGCCCGCGACATGCTCGCGGAATTCGCCACCCAGGTTCTCGACGAAGGCATGGCCATCGACAAGGACACCGTGGCCATGATCAACGATCGCATCAGTCAGATCGACGAACTGATCAGCGCCCAGCTCAACGAAGTCCTGCACCACCCCGAGCTGCAGAAACTGGAAGCGTCCTGGCGTGGCCTGCACCTGCTGGTGCAGAACACCGAAACCAGCTCCCGCCTGAAACTGCGCCTGCTCAACGTCAGCCAGAAAGACCTGCAGACCGACCTGGAAAAGGCCGTCGAGTTCGACCAGAGCGCGCTGTTCAAGAAGATCTACGAAGAGGAATACGGCACCTTCGGCGGCCATCCCTTCAGCCTGCTGGTGGGCGATTACAGCTTCGGTCGGCATCCCCAGGACGTGGCCCTGCTGGAGAAGCTTTCCAATGTCGCCGCCGCCGCTCACGCGCCCTTCATCGCGGCTGCCAACCCGAAACTGTTCGACATGAACAGCTTCACCGAACTGGCCGTACCCCGTGATCTGGCGAAAATCTTCGAGAGCCAGGAGCTGATCAAGTGGCGCAGCTTCCGTGAGAGCGAGGACTCGCGCTACGTTTCCCTGGTGCTGCCGCACTTCCTCCTGCGCCTGCCCTATGGCCCGGACACCCTGCCGGTGGAAGGCATGAACTACGTCGAAGACGTCAACGGCACCGACCATTCCAGGTACCTGTGGGGCAACGCTGCCTGGGCCCTGGCCCAGCGCATCACCGAGGCGTTTGCCAAGTACGGCTGGTGCGCAGCGATCCGTGGCGCCGAAGGCGGCGGTGCGGTGGAAGGTCTACCGGCCCATACCTTCCGCACCAGCTCCGGCGATCTGTCGCTGAAGTGCCCGACCGAGGTGGCGATCACCGACCGCCGCGAGAAGGAACTCAACGACCTCGGCTTCATTGCCCTCTGCCACAAGAAGAACAGCGATCTCGCGGTGTTCTTCGGTGGCCAGACCACCAACAAGGCCAAGGCGTACAACACCAACGAAGCCAACGCCAACGCGCGCATCTCGGCGATGCTGCCGTACGTGCTCGCGGCCTCGCGTTTCGCCCATTACCTGAAGGTGATCATGCGCGACAAAGTGGGCAGCTTCATGACCCGCGACAACGTTCAGACCTACCTGAACAACTGGATCGCCGACTACGTACTGATCAACGACAACGCCCCCCAGGAGATCAAGGCCCAGTACCCGCTGCGCGAAGCACGGGTGGACGTTTCGGAAGTGGCCGGCAAGCCGGGCGCGTACCGGGCGACCGTATTCCTTCGCCCGCACTTCCAGCTGGAGGAACTGACCGCCTCGATCCGTCTTGTGGCCAGCCTGCCGCCGCCGGTAGCCGCCTGACCCGTGCCGCCCGCCGGCCAGTCCGGCGGGCGGGCACCACCCTTTCTTTCGGATTTTCCAGATTCAGGAGTTCCAATCGATGGATGCGATCATTCTCGACCTCGGCGACGACATCAAAGGCGACAGTCTGCTCGAGGGCTATTCCGACAAGATCGAACTGATGTCCTACAGCCACAACGTGGCCATGCAGGTCACCAACGACGTCAGCAACTCAGAACGCACTTCCGGCCGCCCGCACATTGGTGAGTTCACCGTCACCAAGTTCATCGACACCTCCACCCCGTCGCTGAACGAATACTGCTGCGCCGGAAAACCCATCACCACGGCGAAGATCACCATCGGCCGCAACGCCGCCGAAGGTGATGGCAAGGTCCTCCCCTTCATCGTCTACACCCTGGATAACGTGGTGCTGTCCAACGTCAGCGTGAGCGGTGGTGCCGGTGGCAAGCCGGTGGAAACCCTGTCGCTGAACTTCACCAAGATCAAATGGGAGCTCACTGCGCAGAAGGACGACGGCACCAAGGAAGGCACCGCCGCTTCCACCTGGGACCTGGCGGCCAACAAGGTGGTCAAGTAACGACGCCCGGCCATGTCGGAAGCCGGCCTGCTGCCGCCACTGTTCGAGCGTCTTGCCGCCCAGGCGGACGAGGCGCAGGCCTTCGACCGCGAGGCCATGGCGGAATCCGTCCGCCAGGAACTGGCGCGGCTGCTCAACACCCGCCGCGCCAGCGCCAGGAGCGCGCAACCACTGACCATCCTCGACTATGGCATCGGCGACTGGAGTGCACTCCAGGCACGCCGCAGCGATGACCGGCGGCAACTGGTACGGGAAATCCGTGCCGCCGTTCAGCACTTCGAACCGCGCCTGCAACTGACCGAAGTGGAAGCCGAACCGGTCCCCGGCCAACCCCAGCGCCTGCGTCTTCGCCTGGGTGGCAGTCTGCGCAGTGGTCAGCGCAGCTGGCCGGCGGTGTTTGTCATCGACAACAACGACGAGGGCCTCGAGGTAAGCCATGAGCGACTCGATTGACCCGGAGCTGCTGGACTACTACCAGCGCGAACTCACCTGGCTGCGCCACGCCGGCGCCAGTTTCGCCGCACGCTATCCCAAGGTTGCCCGCCGCCTCGAATTGTCTCCCGGCGAATGCCCGGACCCACATGTGGAACGGTTGCTGGAAGGCTTCTCGCTACTGACCGCGCGCCTGCAACGGCGCCTCGACGACGACTACGCAGAGTTCAGCGATGCCCTGCTGGAACAGCTCTACCCGTTGGCCCTGCGCCCCTTGCCCTCCTGCTCCATCGTCCAGTTCGAGCCGGACCCGACCCAGGGTAGCCTGGCCGAAGGCTTCCGGATGCCACGCGACACGCCGCTGTTCGTCACCACCAGCCAGGGCGCCAGCGTGCACCTGCGCACCACGGCAGAGGCGATGCTCTGGCCCGTGCGCATCGGCGGTGCGACGCTGCTGGATGGCGACGAGGCAGTTGCCCTGACCGGACGCCCCGAGGCACGCGCGGCACTGCGCCTGGAACTGCACTGCCTGGGCGAGTTCGATTGGGCGCAACTGCCCATCCGCCAATTGCGCCTGCATCTCGCCGCCTCGCCGGTGACCAACGCCGCGCTCTACGACCTGCTCGGCGCCCACACCCTCGGCATCCACTGCGGCGTACCGGGCGTGCCATTGCTGCCCTGCCCCGGCGAGCCTCAGCTGGTGGGCTTTGCCGACGACCAGGCGTTACTGCCCGAGGAAGATGGCCAGCATCCTGCCCTGCGCCTCCTGGCCGAGTACTTCACCTTCCCGGACAAGTTCGCGTTCTTCGATATCCCGATCCAGCCGCCCAGCACGGGCGGGCGCGATTGCGTGCTGGTGATCGCCTTCGACCGCGCTCCGGCGGGCCGCCTGCACCTGCAGCAGGACGACTTGCGCCTGGGTTGTGCGCCCGTCATCAACCTGTTCCCGCGCACCTCCGAGCCGCTCCGACCGGACGGCACCCGCAGCGAGTATCGCCTGATCGCCGATGCCCACCGCGAAAGCAGCGTGGAGATCCACAGCGTCCGCGCCATGCGGGCTGCATCGCCGCGCGGCGTGATTCCAGTACCGGCCTACTATGGCCATGCCCATGGTGCGAGCGTTCCCGGTGCCCGCCTCTATTGGCATGCCCGCCGGGTACAAGGCATGACCCCCAATCGCCTGGGCACCGACCTTTTGCTGAGCCTGGTGGACACCCGTTTCGATCCATTACAGGACGCCCCCGAGTACAGCCTGACCGCCGAGCTGCTCTGCACCAATCGGCACCTGGCGGAGAATCTGCCGGCTGGCACGCGCCTGGGCTTCGAGCGCCCCGGCCCGGTCGCCCGCGCCAGCCTGCGCAACCCGCCCACCCCGCAGAGCCTGCCGCGCCTGTCCGGCGAATCGCGCTGGCGAATGGTCTCGCAGCTCACGCTCAACCACCTGTCCCTGGTGGAAGGCCCGCAGGCCCTGGAAGCCCTGCAGGAGTTGCTCGACCTGCACAACCTGCGCGACGAAAGTGGCGTCCGCCGGCAGATCGAAGGCATCACCCGACTGACGTGCGAGCGGGTAGTCGCCAGGATCGGCGACGATGCCTGGCGCGGGTGGCGCAATGGGCTGGAAGTGCGCCTCAGCCTCGATCCCCAACACTTCGCCGGCGCCAGCGCCGTGCTCTTCTCCGCCGTACTCGCGCAATTCTTTTCCCTTTACGCGACCGCGAACCGCTTCGTGCGAACCGTGCTGGTCGATGGCGACAAGGAGGTCAGGACGTGGCAACCCCAGGCCGGCATGCCCCTCTCCCTCTGAGCCGGCGCCTGCGCGAAGCGCCGCAGGCGTTCGAGCTCCTGCAGGCACTCCTGCTGCTGGAGCGCGAACGGCCTGGTGCAGACCCCCTTGGCCAGGGCAGCGCCCCCCAGGGTGAAGCCTTGCGCCTGCGCGGCCCGCTGACCCCGACCTTCGCGGCCAGCCAGGTCGAGAAGCTGGAAGAACAGCCCGGCCAGCCACCGACCCTTACCACTCCCGTGTTCGGCCTCGGAGGCCCCGACGGCCCCCTGCCCTACGCCTACCAGGAGTGGTTGCAACAGCGCGCCAAAGAGAAGGATCACGCCCCGGCGGAATTCCTCGACCTGTTCCAGCATCGCCTGCTCAGCCTGTTGTACCGCGCGCTCGGCAAACATCGCCTGGCGCTGGGCTTTCGCGCGCCCGAAGACTCGCCAGCACAGGACCAGTTGCTGGCCCTCTGCGGCCTGCTACCCGGTGCCCTGCAGAATCGCCTGACCCTGCCGGACGCGGCCGTGACCGCACGTACCGCGTTGTTCGCTGGCGGCCGTCGCTCTCTGGCCGGTTTTGCCGCACTGGTGCGTCACCAGTTCAACGTCGCGGTGCGCTACGAGGCCTACCAAGGGGGCTGGCGCGAAATCCCACCGGCCAGCTGCAGCCGCTTGCAACGCGGCGCCCGCAACCTCCGCCTGGGCCGCGATGCCATCGCTGGCACCCGTGTATGGGATGAACACGCCGGTATCCGCCTGATCCTCGGCCCGCTGTCCAGCGACCGTGCACGCGACTTTCTTCCCGCCGGCGCCGACCACGTACAGCTTGCAAGCCTGGCCGCGCTCTACTTCGGCCCAGACCTGGACTGCAGCCTGCGCCTGCTGGTCCGTCCCGGTGCGCCGCTGTGCCTGGACCGCACCCAATCGCCCCGCCTGCGCTGGAGTGGAGGCCTGCAGTTGCACGGCGAAACGCTGCAACGGATCGACACTCGATTGCGCCACTCGGAGGTGACCTGACCATGGAACTCGGCAGCCTGATCGGACGCCTCAACGCGGAAAGTCGCCGGGCCCTGGAACGGGCTGCACAGCGCTGCCTGCAACGTACCCACCACTACGTGGAAATCGAGCACCTGCTGCTGGAGCTGCTGGATATCGAAGGTGGCGACCTGGCCTGCCTGCTGCCGCGTTTCGGCCTGGAGCGCGACACGCTCGCCTCGGAGATCAACCAGGCGCTGGAACTGTTCAAGGCCGGCAATACCCGCACCCCGGCGCTCTCCGCGCAGACCATCGGCGTGCTCGAGGATGCCGTGGTGCATGCCAGCGTGCTGGGCCAACAGAGCATCCGCTCCGGCCTGCTCCTGCTCGCCCTGCTCGACCGCGACGAACGCCGCACCCTGCTGCTCAACAGTGCCTCGTCACTGCTGCGCATTCCGCGCGAAGCCTTGCGCAGCAACCTGCTGGAATGGACCCAGCCCTCCCGCGAGCAACCCGCCGCCGCCCAGGCCGCCAAGGGAAAGCCCGCCCAGCCAGGCGCCCAGGACTCCATCCTCGACCAGTACACCCAGGACCTCACCGCCGATGCCCATGCCGGGCGCATCGATCCCATCGTCGGACGCGACAGCGAGATCCGCCAGAGCATCGACATTCTCCTGCGCCGCCGGCAGAACAACCCGATCCTCGTGGGCGCCCCCGGCGTGGGCAAAACGGCTGTCGTCGAAGGGCTGGCCCTGCGCATTGCCGCCGGCGACGTGCCGCCACCCTTGCAGGACGTCAGCCTGCGGGTGCTCGACCTCGGCCTGCTGCAAGCTGGCGCTGGCGTCAAAGGCGAGTTCGAACAGCGCCTGAAAGGCGTGATCGACGGGGTACGCAATGCTGACAAGCCAGTCATCCTGTTCATCGACGAGGCCCATACCCTGATTGGCGCCGGCGCCGCCGAAGGCCAGAGCGACGCCGCCAACCTGCTCAAGCCGGCCCTGGCCCGTGGGGAACTGCGCACCCTGGCCGCCACCACCTGGCTGGAGTACAAGAAGTACTTCGAGAAGGACCCGGCCCTGGCCCGACGCTTCCAATTGGTGCAAGTGGAAGAGCCGGACGAGACCACGGCCGTGGAAATGCTCCGGGGAGTCGCCGCCAAGCTGGAACAGCACCACGGCGTGCAGGTACTGGATGCCGCCATTCACGACGCAGTGAAGCTTTCCCATCGCTACATCTCGGGTCGACAGCTGCCGGACAAGGCCATCAGCGTGCTCGACACCGCCTGCGCCCGCGTCGCCCTCGGCCAGCACGATGTGCCTCCGCCGCTGGAAAGCCTGCGCCACCGTGAGCAATCCCTGGAAGAAGAGCTGCAACGCCTGCGTCGCGAACAGGCCACCGGCCTCGACCACCGCGAGCGCATTACCGCACTGGAAACTGAATCGCGCGGCAACCTCGTCGCCATCCGCGAGCTGGAAACCCGCTGGGGCGAGGAACGTGAAGCCGTGCGCGAATTGCTGGACGCCCGCCGGGAACTGCTCGCCCTCAGCGACAGCGTCGACACCAGCAAGCCCAACGAAGAATTGGATGACCGTATCGACCACCTGGCCGCCGAACTGGCGCGCCTGGAAGCTGGCCTCGATGCCATTCGCCAGGACGACCCGCTGGTGCCGGAGCAAGTCGATTCCAAGACCGTGGCTTCGGTCATCGCCGGCTGGACCGGCATCCCTATCGGCAAGATGCTCGCCGACGAAGCCCACGCCGTGCGTACCTTGGGCCAGCGCATGGCGCAACGGGTCATGGGCCAGGAAGCTGCCCTCGCCACCATTGCCCAACGCATCCAGGCCTACCGAGCCGGCCTTACCGACCCGGCCAAACCGGTGGGCGTGTTCCTGCTGGTGGGCCCCACCGGCGTCGGCAAGACCGAGACCGCCTACGCCCTGGCCGATGCCCTCTACGGCGGTGAGCGCAACCTCATCAGCATCAACCTCTCCGAGTATCAGGAAGCCCACACCGTCAGCCAGCTCAAGGGCGCCCCGCCCGGCTACGTCGGCTACGGCTCCGGCGGCGTACTGACCGAAGCCGTGCGCCGCCGACCTTACTCGGTGGTGTTGCTGGACGAGATCGAAAAGGCTCACCCGGATGTGCTGGAAGCCTTCTACAACGTCTTCGACAAGGGCGTGATGGAAGACGGAACCGGCCTGGTGGTGGACTTCAAGAACACCGTGATGCTCGCCACCAGCAACGTCGGTGCCGAACTGGTCCTCGACACCCCGCTCGACCAGCTCGCGGGCGACGCTTTCAACGAACGCCTGCGCAAGGTCCTGCTGCAAGCCTTCCGCCCCGCCTTCCTCGCCCGCATGACCGTGGTGCCGTACCGCCCGCTGGACGAGGCGACCCTGGAAGGCATCGTCGTTGCCAAGCTGGAGAAACTTCAGGGTCGCTACAAGGCCGCCACCGGCAAGCAGTTCGACTTCGACCCGGCCATCGTCAAGGCGGTACTCGCCAAGTGCAGCTCGGCGGGAGCGCGGGATATCGAGAACGTACTGATGGCGCAGGTGACGGGGAAATTGGCGGAGTGGGTGTTGGAATGACGGTCTGAATCAGGAGGTGATATATGCCAGTCGCACATGTAAGTGCCGCCGTGGGGACAGCCCATCGAGATATCGTCCGGGAACTTGCAACGGCCTGTATTCTGCAGTTCCAGAGCATCAGGGGACCGGGAAATGGCGTCGGAAACGGGTCCTGCTGCGCAAGCGTCAGATTGACCGCCCCGGGGCCGTGGGGCGCTCCCGATTACCGATTCGGGCAAAGTCAGGCACATCTCCTGGACGCGGACGCAATCAATGTCGGCGGTCTGTTCAATCCCCAACACCATGCAGAAAGACAGGCGCATGCCGCCGGGAATCTTGCTGGTGGATACGTGCCGCATCTGTTCGTCGAACTCCCTCCTTGTGGTGGCCACAACGGCTGTGCCAACTGGTGCGCGGCCAACATCACCAATGTGAACGTCTGGTACCTGTACGCCAATACGCAGGCCATGGTCGCTGCCCATAGCGCTGGCAACTTCGCGCAGTTCGCGGCCCTGAACCAGGCCCTGCCATAAGAAGCTGCGGCCGGAACGCCCCGAAGCCAAGCAAGTGGTGCGCACGACTACAAAGAAGGAACATTCAGATGGCGAACGCAGAAGTCTATGCAAAATGGAGTGGCCAGGCCGATGGCAATCGGCGCTCCGGAGGCTGGAGCGGGCCGCACGGCAGTGCCAGTGCTTCAGGCGCAGGTGGAATAGTTGCACTGAACCAACATGCTGAGCGCCTGGCATGGAAAGCCGCATGGCCCTCACGAATCCGTGCGCATATCCAACAAACCATCGGAAATTTTCCGAACCAGACATATCAGATAAAGATCTGGGTTGATCAACAGGTATGCCCAACCTGCCAGAAGTGGATGGTCATCGACGTCATCGGCCATCTGAAGCTTCTCCAGCAGTCATATCCCACCCTGAAAGTCGAGCTGTATGCCGAGGTGCTTTTCGCAGGCGTCACGAGAAAAGTACGCGTACAACGAACAACGGTCTGGCCAATCGAAATCGGCAATCAGAGCACCTACCAGAACCTGCCCGTTATTTATAACTGACAGAAAAAGCCGATGATCCGCCGGGGCTGACCTACATGAACATCATGAGTTGGAACATCAAGCAATTTAACTACAACCCCCAAAAGGACAAGTCCGAGCAACTGGCTCGCATGGTTCAGATAGCGGAAATCGTTTCGAGCCGGAACATCGACATCCTGACCGTCCTTGAAGTACGTCCGTCCGTAAAGAGCCCGATATTCGGCGAGTCCTATGACGATAGTCAGGGAGCGCTTGCGATTGCTCAGTTGAAGGAAATCCTGGGAGAGCAGTGGCAGTACAGCTTGTCTGGCGGGAATGCATACAAGGAAAGCAACAAGGGTGAACTGTATGCGTTTCTATGGCGTTCCGACCGGGCAGTGCCCTTGAGTGAGCCATCACTTACCAACACCAATGCACAGCAGAAGATCCTGCCGTTCAAGAACCGTGTGCCGGCCATGATGCTGTTCGGGGAGAACGGCACAGAGAACATCGTCGCCGTGATGGTCTACCACGCACCCAACCCGAGCGAAATGAGCGACAAGGAAATTGGCTACATAAAGCAACTTGCCCATGTTCAAGAGTTTCCGACGGTACTCTGCGGCGACTTCAACATGAACACCCACGATGTATTCACCATCTTGCAGCCGGAATTCAATCTGGCGGTCACCAATGAAACCAGCCTGAGGGTCAAGCCTACCGGCACTGACAATCCCTATGACGCCATTTTCTATCACGGCCTGACACTGCAGTCCGCTGGTGGGGATAACCTGCTGACGACGGTACAGAACGCTCTGGACATGACTATCAGTACGACCCAGGAGATAAAGTCCATCAAGCACTACACATCGGACCACGCGCCGGTATGGGCGCAGTTTTCCCTCACCTGACGAGAACACGGCCACTAAATGGATTTCACAATTACGGTCGGAGGGATCGACAATTTCACGGCTGATCTCTGTTCAGGCTCAGAGAATCTGCAGGACTTTTTCGGCCTGACACTGTTCGGTCACAGCGCCACCCCTGTAACCCTTTCCAGCACCATCGCCACCCACCTCACCACCACCCTCCACATCGACGCCAAGCAACGCCCCCTCGACGCCCTGGTGGCTGAAATCCACCAGCTCCCCGCCGACGCCACCGCCGAGCGATACCAACTGGTGCTGCGCCCCTGGCTCTGGTGGTTGACCCTGGCCAGCAATAATCGTGTGTTCCAGAACAAGACCACCAGCGACATCGTCACCGGCATCTTCACGGCCCACGGTTTCACCGATTTCAAGCTGTCCCTCAGCGGCAGTTACAGCCCGCGCGAGTATTGCGTGCAGTACGGCGAAACCGATTTCGCCTTCGTCTCGCGGCTACTGGAGGAGGAAGGCATCTTCTGGTTCTTCACCCACGAGGACGGCAAACACACCCTGGTGCTCGGTGACAGCAACGACGCCTTTGCGCAGATACCCAACGGGCCGACCGTGCCCTATCTGGGCCAGGGGATCGGCGTGCGCGAACTGCATGGAGTGCGCTCCGGGCAGCTATGCCTGCAAGCGGTGGCCGGGGTCTACAGCGCCACCGACTACGAGTTCACCACCCCCACGACTTCGCTCTATAGCCAGGCCGAAGCGGTGGCAGGACCGCGATCGATTTACGAACATCCGGGCGGCTATACCGCCAAGGCCCGAGGCGACGCGCTGTCCAAGCAGCGGGTGGATGAGCTGCGTAGCCAGGAGAAGCGCTTCATCGGCGAGAGCGACTGCCGCTGGCTGGTGCCGGGACACTGGTTCACCTTGAGCGGGCACGACGATACGTCGCTCAACATCGACTGGGTGGTGACTTCGGTGACCCACGAGGCCAGCCACGAGCATTACCGCAATCGCTTCGAAGCCATTCCCAAGGCAAACCACTACCGCCCCCCGCGTGCCACGCCCAAGCCGCGGATGCATACGCAGACGGCGGTGGTGGTGGGCAAGAGCGGCGAGGAAATCTGGACCGACCAGTATGGCCGCATCAAGATCCAGTTCCCCTGGGACCGCGATGGCAAGAATGATGAAACCTCTTCCTGCTGGGTGCGGGTGGTGCTGCCCTGGAGTGGCAAGGGCTTCGGCATGCAGTTCATCCCGCGTATCGGGCAGGAAGTGATCGTCACTTTCATCGATGGCGACCCGGACCGCCCACTGGTGACCGGCTGCGTCTACAACGGCGACAACACCCTTCCCTATGCCCTGCCGGACAACCAGACCCAGTCCGGCATCAAGACCAACTCCTCCAAGGGCGGCGGCGGTTTCAACGAATTGCGCTTCGAAGACAAGAAGGATGCCGAGGAGGTGTTCCTCCAGGCGCAGAAGGACATGAAGGTGAATGTGCTCAACGACAGCACAGCCACCATCGGCCATGACGAAACCCTCACGGTGCAGAACGCCCGCACCCGGACGGTGAAGGAAGGCGACGAGACCATCACCCTGGAGAAGGGCAAGCGCAGCGTCACCATCCAGACCGGTAGCGACACCCTGGATGTGAAGGACAGTCGCACTGTGAAGGTTGGTGCCGACCAGACCCACAGCACAGGCGGCAATTACAGCCACAAGGTGACGGGTAACTACGAACTGACGGTAGACGGCAACCTGACCATCAAGGCCAGCGGCACGCTCACCTTGCAGAGCGGCGGCAGCCTGACCATCAAGAGCGATGCCGACCTCGCCGCCCAGGCCGGGACCTCCATCACCCAGAAGGCCGGCACGTCCCTGACCAACCAGGCGGGCACGTCGTTGGACAACAAGGCCGGCACGACCTTGACCAACGACGCCGGCATCAGCCTGACCAACAAGGCCAGCGCCGAGCAGACGGTGGACGGCGGCGGCATGCTGACCATCAAAGGCGGTCTGGTGAAGGTGAACTGAGCATGGCGCAATCCGGCAAGCTCGACCTCATCCGTGGCGACAGCCGTATGCAGGGCAATCTGCAGGACGGTGGCCTGGAAGGGCCAGTGCGTATCGAGGAGGCCGGTCGCCCCCAGGCGCAGCTCGGCTACAGCCAGGGCGAGCTGAACGGCCCGAGCACCCTCTTCCACCCCAACGGCAGGGTTTCGGCGCAGATGCCCTACCTGCGCGGCAAGCTGCATGGCGTGGCGACCTTCCATGCGCCAGAAGGCTGGCTGCAACGCAAGGTGAGCTATCGCCACGGGCTGATGCATGGCGAAGCCACTAGCTATTACCCGGATGGCAGCGTTGCGGAGATCGAACAGTATCGCGATGGCGTACGCGACGGTCCTTACCAGCGCTTCCACGGTAATGGCCAAGTGGCCCTGCGTAGTCGCTACCTGAAAGGCCAGATGCTGGAACCGGGTCAATCCTTCGCCGAAGACGGCCGGCCGCTGGACGCCGATGGCAAGCCCATATCGCGGCTGCTCTGGTGGTGGAAGCGCTGGACCGAACCCGCCGAAGCCTGACGCCCATCCCTGTAAGAGCGAGCTTGCTCGCGAACCGGTCCAACCATTCGCCGGCAAGCCGGCTCCTACATGCACCTGCCACAGCCTGTAGGAGCGAGCTTGCTCGCGAACCAGACCAGCCATTCGCCGGCCAGCCGGCTCCTACATGCACCTGCCACAGCCTGTAGGAGCGAGCTTGCTCGCGAACCGGGCCGACCATTCGCCGGCAAGCCGGCTCCTACATGCACCTGCCACAGCCTGTAGGAGCGAGCTTGCTCGTGAACCGGTCCAGCCATTCGCCGGCCAGCCGGCTCCTACATGCACCTGCCACAGCCTGTAGGAGCGAGCTTGCTCGCGAACCGGGCCGACCATTCGCCGGCAAGCCGGCTCCTACATGCACCTGCCACAGCCTGTAGGAGCGAGCTTGCTCGCGAACCGGGCTCGCGCCGGCTTAGGGAATCAGCATCTGCACCTGGCCAGGCATCTGGATCTTGATCACCCCCGCCCAGCTACACATCAGCGTGCTGTTGGCATCCAGCGCCGGCATGTTGCCCAGCAGCACGGTCGGTGCGCCGCCCGGAATCCAGGGCGCCGCCGTGGCCGGTATGCAGGGCATCGGGGTCAATACGCCAAGAGCGGCGGCGGTGGCGGCGGCCACGGTGGGATTGGCCAGGCTCTGACACATACCGAAGGTAGGGATGTTCACCAGCGGGATGTGATCCATGATGTTCGCCGCCGGCATTCCGCCCGTCATAGTCCGGTTCACCGGCAGAACATTCAGCACCGTCGGCGCCACGCCAAAACTGCATTGCAGCGTCGCACCGCTGCACACCTGCGGACATCCCATGTTCCACCCTCCTCCGTTCGTCGCCTGAAACTCTAGACGACCCTCTCGATTGTCGCCCGGCGCAACAACCAATCACATTACAACCAACAGCTAGATCCTTCCTGTATCACATCACTTGATACAGGATCGCACCTCGTCCTTGTGGGAGCGAATTCTTTCGCGATTATCGGCCGCACGCGCTCTGGAATGGGACTCCAGCCCATTATCACTGACCTATCGCGAATGAATTCGCCCCAACAGATAACGCATCGCTGCCAGGCGGCTTATGCCTGAAGCCCACCCTTGTCCTTCCGCGAAGCGATACAAAAACCATATTCGATACACGTTTTAGTGTTTGATATTTGTTTTCGTATCATTTAAAAATAGCGCCATGGCCAAGCCACCCCACGAACCCTGCATGGCTGGAGAACGGCATGTACGCACAATTGGTTGAGACCGGCGTGAAGCGCGTGAAAGCGCTGGAGGAGATGTCCCCCGAAGAACGCGCCTTCCAGGAGAAGATCGACGCGGAGATCAAGATCGAGGCGAAGAACTGGATGCCGGACGCTTACCGGCAGACCCTGATCCGCCAGATTTCCCAGCACGCCCACTCCGAGATCGTCGGCATGCTGCCCGAAGGCAACTGGGTGACGCGCGCCCCGACCCTGAAGCGCAAGCTGCAACTGATGGCCAAGATCCAGGACGAAGCCGGTCACGGCCTCTACCTGTACAGCGCCATGGAAACCCTGGGTGCCGACCGCGACGCAGAGATCGCCAAGCTGCACAGCGGCAAGGCCAAGTACTCCAGCATCTTCAATTACCCGACCCTGAGCTGGGCCGATATGGGCGCCGTGGGCTGGCTGGTGGATGGCGCCGCCATCGTCAACCAGGTGGTGCTGCAGCGGACCTCTTACGGCCCCTACTCACGCGCCATGATCCGCATCTGCAAGGAAGAGTCCTTCCACCAGCGCCAGGGCTACGAAATCCTCCTGCACATGATGCGTCACGGCACCCAGGCCCAGAAGGACATGGTCCAGGACGCCATCAACCGCCTCTGGTGGCCGTCGCTGATGATGTTCGGCCCGAGCGACGCCGACTCCCCCAACAGCGCCCAGTCCATGGCCTGGAAGATCAAGCGCCAGAGCAACGACGAGCTGCGCCAGCGCTTCATCGACCAGACCGTGCCGCAACTGGAACTGCTCGGCTGCACCGCCCCGGACCCGCACCTGAAGTGGAACGAGGAACGCGGTCACTACGACTTTGGCGACATCCAGTGGGAAGAGTTCTACGAAGTGCTCAAGGGTAATGGCCCGTGCAACGTCGAACGCGTCGCCACCCGCCGCAAGGCCATAGAAGACGGCGCCTGGGTCCGCGAAGCCGCAGTTGCCCACGCCCGCAAACAACAACAGAAACGCGACGCAGCCTGAGTCGTCTCGAGGAGAAGAACAAATGTCCGAGTGGACCCTTTTTGAAGTCTTCGTGCGCAGCAAGCACGGCCTGAACCACAAACACGTCGGCAGCGTGCATGCCGCCGATGCGCGCATGGCCATCGAGAACGCCCGCGAGCTGTACACCCGCCGCAACGAAGGCGTGAGCCTCTGGGTGGTGCCGTCCGCGCTGATCACCGCCTCCTCGCCGGACGAGAAAGAGCCGCTGTTCGACCCGTCCCAGGACAAGGTCTACCGCCACGCCAGCTTCTACGAACTGCCAGCCGAAGTCGGCCACATGTGAGGCCGCTGCCATGACCGAACGCGAAGACCTCATCCAATACCTGCTGCGCCTCGGCGACAGCGCCCTGATCCAGGGCCAGCGCCTGTGCGAATGGTGCGGCCACGCCCCCGCACTGGAAGAAGAGCTGGCGCTGATGAATGTCGGCCTTGACCTGGTGGGCCAGGCTCGCAACTGGCTGGATTACGCTGCGGAGCTGCTGGACGACGGCCGTGACGCCGACCACCTGGCCTTCCGCCGCGACGAGCGCGCCTACCGCAACCTGCTGCTGGTGGAACAGCCAAACGGCGACTATGCCGTGACCATCACCAAGCAGTTCTTCTATGACGCCTGGCACTTCCAGGTCCTGCATGGCCTCTCGCAGTCCAGCGACGAGCGGGTCGCCGGCATCGCCGCCAAGGCACTGAAGGAAGTTACCTATCACCTGCGCCGCTCCAGCGAATGGGTCGAACGCCTGGGCGACGGAACCGAGGAAAGCCACGAGCGCATGCTGGCGGCCATCGGTGACATCTGGCGCTTCACCATCGAACTGGTGAACGGCGACGACGTGGAGCAGCGCCTGTTCGAGGCTGGTATCGCACCGAACCCGGCTGAGATCGCCGCAGCCTGGAAGTCCAAGGTTGCCGACATCTTCGCCAGCGCCACCCTGCCCCTGCCGGAGCCGGCCAGCTATTTCTACCTGTCCGGTCGCAAGGGCCTGCACACCGAGCACCTCGGCCTGCTGCTGGCAGAAATGCAAATACTCCAGCGGACCTACCCCGATGCGTCCTGGTGAGCTGATCGCCAGCGACCGTGGCGCCAGGGCCGGCGCGCCAGATGATCTGGCGCGCGCCTGGTCGGTACTGGGCGAGGTGATGGACCCGGAAGTGCCGGTGGTCAGCGTGGTCGACCTCGGCATCGTCCGCGGCCTCGACTGGCAGGACGGTCACCTGCATGTGGTCGTCACCCCGACCTACTCCGGCTGCCCTGCAACCGAGGTGATCGAGCAGGACATCGAGCAGGCTCTGGAAGGTGCCGGTTTTTCCGCACCGAAGCTGGAGCGTCGCCTAACGCCTGCCTGGACCACCGACTGGATCAGCACTGACGGCCGCGAGCGCCTGCGTGCCTATGGCATTGCGCCACCGGCCGGCAGCACCAGCAAGCGCAGCCTGATGGGCGACGCCGGTGATGTCTGCTGCCCGCAGTGCGGTAGCGCCCACACCGAGTTGCTCAGCCAGTTCGGCTCCACCGCGTGCAAGGCCTTGTATCGCTGCATCGATTGCCGCGAGCCCTTCGACTATTTCAAGTGCATCTGAGTGGCTTGCCACCGGAGACGACCAAGATGAGCAAGTTCCACAGCCTGACGATCAAAGAAGTCCGCCCGGAAACCCGCGATGCGGTCTCCATCGCCTTCGATATTCCCGCTGACCTGACCGAGGCGTTCCGCTTCACCCAGGGCCAGCATCTGGTGATGCGCACCCAGATGGACGGCGAGGAAGTGCGCCGTTCCTACTCCATTTGCACTGGCGTCAACGACGGCGAGCTGCGGGTGGCGATCAAGCGCGTGGCTGGCGGCCGTTTCTCCGCTTTTGCCAATGAAAGCCTGAAAGCCGGCCAGAGCCTTGAAGTGATGCCGCCCTCCGGCCACTTCTTCGTCGAGCTCGATGCCGCGCGCCACGGCAACTACCTGGCAGTGGCGGCCGGCAGCGGCATCACGCCGATCCTGTCGATTATCAAGACCACCCTGGAAAGCGAGCCGAACAGCCGCTTCACGCTGATCTACGGCAACCGTTCCAGCGCTTCCGCTCTGTTCCGCGAGCAGCTGGAAGACCTGAAGAACAGCTACCTGCAGCGCCTCAACCTGATCTTCGTGTTCAGCCGCGAGCAGCAGGACGTGGACCTCTACAACGGCAGGATCGACGCCGACAAATGCGGCCAGCTGTTCTCCCGCTGGATCGACGTCAAGGCCCTGGATGCTGCCTTCATCTGCGGCCCCCAGGCCATGACCGAGACGGTGCGTGACCAGCTCAAGGCCAACGGCATGCCCACCGAGCGCATCCACTTCGAGCTGTTCGCCGCTGCTGGCAGCAACGCCAAACGCGAAGCCCGTGAAGCCGCCCGCACCACCGACAGTGCTGTCAGCCAGGTCACCGTCATCGCCGATGGCCGTGAAATGACCTTCGAACTGTCGCGCAACAGCGTCAGCGTGCTCGACGCCGGCAACGCCCAGGGTATGGAACTGCCCTACTCCTGCAAGGCCGGCGTGTGCTCCACCTGCAAGTGCAAGGTGGTCGAGGGTGAGGTGGAGATGGACAGCAACTTCGCCCTGGAGGACTACGAAGTGGCCGCTGGTTACGTGTTGTCCTGCCAGACCTTCCCGATCAGCGAAAAAGTAGTCCTCGACTTCGACCAGCTGTAAGCAACACCCGTAGGAGCGAGCTTGCTCGCGAAGCTGTTTGGCAGAAACCGTTCGCCAGCAAGCTGGCTCCTACAAAAAAACTAGAAAGGCAGCACCCGCGTTACCCCGTTCAACACAAGCAGCCTTGCCGTCGGCCGTTGAATGGGCGCCTCGACAATCACAAAAAGAGAGAGCAACCATGACCCCGCAAGACCTCGATCGCATCCGGGAGAACCCGGACTTCATCCAGCTGGTCCGCCGCAAGCAGCGCCTGACCTGGTCCCTGACCGCTGCCATGCTGGTGATCTACTACGGCTTCGTGCTGCTGGTGGCCTTCGCACCCGGCGTGCTCGGCCAGTCCCTCAATGGCGGCGTTACCAGCGTGGGTATGCTGGTGGGCGTGGTCATCATTCTGCTTTCCTTCGCGCTCACAGGCATCTATGTGAAGCGCACCAACAGCGTCCTCGACCCGCTGAACGACAAGCTCAAGCAGGAGTGCGGCCAATGAAAGCGCTCGCCTCCCTGCTGCTCATTGCCGGCCTCGCGGCCTCCCAAGGCGCCTTTGCAGCCGATGCCGCAGCCCGCCCGCTGAACTGGAACGCCATCTACATGTTCCTGGCGTTCGTGCTCTTCACCCTCGGCATCACCCGCTGGGCCGCGCTGCGCACCCGCTCGGCCGCCGACTTCTACACTGCCGGAGGCGGCCTCACCGGTTTCCAGAACGGCCTGGCCATCGCTGGCGACATGATCAGCGCGGCATCGTTCCTCGGCATCTCCGCCATGATGTTCATGAACGGCTACGACGGCCTGTTGTACGCCCTGGGCGTGCTCGCCGGATGGCCGATCATCCTGTTCCTGATCGCCGAACGCCTGCGCAACCTCGGTGAGTACACCTTCGCCGACGTGGTGTCCTATCGCCTTGAGCAAAGCCCGATTCGCATCACCGCAGCCTTCGGCACCCTGACCGTGGCGCTGATGTACCTGGTGGCGCAGATGGTCGGCGCCGGCAAGCTGATCGAGTTGCTGTTCGGTCTTTCGTACTCCCAGGCAGTGATGCTGGTGGGCGTGCTGATGGTCTGCTACGTGACCTTCGGCGGCATGCTGGCCACCACCTGGGTTCAGATCATCAAGGCCGTGTTGCTGCTCTCCGGCACCACCTTCATGGCCTTCATGGTGCTCAAGCACTTCGGCTTCAGCACCGAAGCCATGTTCTCCGCCGCCGCCTCGGTCCATGCCAAGGGCACGGCCATCATGGCGCCGGGCGGGTTGCTGTCGAACCCCATCGACGCCATTTCCCTGGGGCTGGGCATGATGTTCGGCACCGCCGGCCTGCCGCACATCCTGATGCGCTTCTTCACAGTGAGCGACGCCAAGGAAGCCCGCAAATCGGTGTTCTACGCCACCGGTTTCATCGGCTACTTC
Organism: Pseudomonas sp. DY-1; assembly: GCF_003626975.1. NCBI lineage: Bacteria > Pseudomonadati > Pseudomonadota > Gammaproteobacteria > Pseudomonadales > Pseudomonadaceae > Pseudomonas > Pseudomonas sp. DY-1. The sequence goes on from NZ_CP032616.1 coordinate 1,668,050, forward strand.
TACCTGCTGCTGATCGTGGTCGGCTTCGGTTCCATCGTCATGGTCGGTACAAATCCCGAGTTCCGCGACGCAGCTGGCACCATAATCGGCGGCGGCAACATGGTAGCCGTGCACCTGTCCCACGCCGTCGGCGGCAGCCTGTTCCTCGGCTTCATCTCCGCCGTGGGCTTCGCCACCATCCTGGCGGTGGTTGCCGGACTGGCCCTTTCCGGCGCCTCGGCGGTTTCCCACGACCTGTACGCCTGCGTGATCCGCAAGGGCAAGGCCAGCGAGCGTGAAGAAATGCGCGTGTCGCGCATCGCCACCCTCTGCATTGGCGTTCTGGCGGTAATCCTCGGCCTGCTGTTCGAATCGCAGAACATCGCCTTCCTCTCCGGCCTGGTGCTGGCCATCGCCGCCTCGGTCAACTTCCCGGTGCTGTTCCTCTCCATGTTCTGGAAAGGCCTGACCACCCGTGGCGCCGTTGCCGGCAGCGTGGCTGGCCTGATGTCCGCCATCGTCCTGCTGGTGCTGAGCCCCGCTGTCTGGGTCAACGTGCTGCATCACGACAAGGCGTTGTTCCCGTATTCCAACCCGGCGCTGTTCTCCATGGGCCTGGCCTTCTTCAGTGCCTGGCTGCTCTCGGTGACCGATGCCTCCGAGCGCGCCAAGGAAGAACGTGGTCGTTACCTGGCCCAGTTCATCCGCTCCATGACCGGTATCGGCGCAGCCGCCGCCAGCCGCCACTGAGCCCTGAACAACCGGACGATGGATACAAGAACAATGACCCAAAGCCGTACCACTGCGCCGCTCCTTGCGGCGCTCACCCTGCCCTTTGCCACCTCGGCGCTGGCGGGTTTCATCGAAGACAGCAAGGGCAGCCTGGAGCTGCGCAACCACTACATCAATCGCGACTTCCGCCAGGACGGTGCCGCACAGTCCAAGGCCGAAGAATGGGGCCAGGGCTTTACCGCGCGCCTCGAATCCGGCTTCACCGAGGGCACGGTCGGCGTCGGCCTCGATGCCATCGGCGAACTGGGTGTGAAACTGGATTCCAGCCGCGACCGACGCGGCACTGGCTTGCTGCCGTTCGACCCGGTAACGAAAGAGCCGGTGGATGATTACAGCGAGCTGGGTCTGACCGCCAAGCTGCGCGCTTCGAAAAGCGTGTTGCGCCTGGGCACCCTGCAGCCGCTGCTGCCGGTGGCCACCCATAACGACACCCGCCTGCTTTCCTCCACCTTCCAGGGCGGCATGCTGACCAGCCAGGAGCTGGCCGGCCTGACCTTCAACAGCGGCCGCCTGACCCGTACCAACCTGCGCGACTCCTCCGGCCGCGACGACATCGGCTTTGGTGCCGCCACCAGCGACGCCTTCGACTTCGCCGGCGGCAGCTACGCCATCAACCCGCAACTGGCGCTCAGCTACTACTACGGCCTGCTGGACGATATCTATCGCCAGCAGTTCGTCGGCCTGGTGCACACCATGCCATTGCCAGGCGGCTTCAACCTGAAGAGCGACATCCGCTACTTCGACAGCCGCGGCGATGGCGTAGAGCGCGCCGGTGAAATCGACAACCGCAACTTCAATGGCATGTTCAGCCTGGGCAAGGGCGCCCACCGGATCAGTGCAGCCTTCCAGCGCATGTCCGGCGACAGCGCCTTCCCCTTCCTCAATGGCGGCGACCCGTATGTGGTCAACCTGGTGACCTTCAACACCTTCACCCGCGCCGAGGAAGATGCCTGGCAACTGCGTTACGACTACGACTTCGCCGCTCTCGGCATCCCGGGGCTGACGTTCATGACCCGCTATGTCGACGGCAGCAACGTCAAGACCGCGACCGGCGACGACGGTGAGGAATGGGAACGCGACAGCGACCTCGCCTACGTCATCCAGAGCGGCCCTGCGAAGGGCCTCAGCCTGCGCTGGCGCAATGTCACCTTCAGGTCCGGCAATGGCCTGACCACCGATATCGATGAAAACCGCCTGATCCTCGGCTACACCCTGGCCCTCTGGTAAGGCACCCGAAACCGTAGGAGCGAGCTTGCTCGCGGATAGCTGCGATTCGCGAGCAAGCTCGCTCCTGCAAACGAAACCCACATCGGAGCCCATCGCTCCGTCCCCCTCACGGAGAAATCCTCATGAGTAACGCCCCCACGCTGCAAAGCTTCATCGGCGGTCGCTGGATCGGCCAGCAAGGCGCCCAGGCACTGCGCAGTGCCATCGACGGCAGCACGATCGCCCGCGCCCACGAGGAATCCCTGGACTTCTCCGAAGCCATCGAACATGGCCGCAAACGCGGTATCGCCAGCCTCATGGCCCTCGATTTCCAACAGCGCGCGGCGCGCCTCAAGGCCCTGGCGCTGTACCTGACCGAGCACAAGGAACAGCTCTACGCGCTGTCGCGCCACAGCGGCGCTACCCGTGCCGACAGCTGGATCGACATCGAGGGTGGGGCCTCCACCCTGTTCAGCTACGCCGGTGTCGGCGCTCGCGAACTGCCGTCCGGCAACATCGTCCATGAAGGCCCGGCAATGCCGCTGGGCAAGCAGGGCACCTTCGCCGGCACCCACATCCTGGTGCCGCGCGGCGGCCTGGCCGTGCACATCAACGCATTCAACTTCCCGATCTGGGGAATGCTGGAGAAGTTCGCCCCGAGCTTCCTCGCCGGCATGCCCTGCATCGTCAAACCCGCTACCGCCACCAGCTACCTGACCGAAGCCGCCGTGCGCCTGATGAATGAATCCGGCTTGCTTCCCGAAGGCAGCCTGCAGCTGATCATTGGCAGCACCGGCGACTTGCTGGACCGCCTGCAAGGCCAGGACGTGGTGACCTTCACCGGCTCGGCCGACACCGCCGCCAAGCTGCGCGTGAATGCCAACCTAATTCGCAACTCCATCCCCTTCAATGCCGAAGCGGACTCGCTCAACTGCGCCATCCTCGCTCCGGAAATCACCCCTGACGATCCGGAGTTCGACCTCTTCGTCAAGGAAGTCGCCCGCGAGATGACGGTGAAGGCTGGCCAGAAGTGCACCGCCATTCGCCGTGCCATCGTCCCCGCCAAGCACATCGACGCCGTAGCCGAGCGTCTGCGCGAGCGTCTGTCCAAGGTCGTGATCGGCGACCCCGCCGTAGAGGGCGTGAAGATGGGCGCGCTGGCGTCCCATGCCCAGCAGGCCGACGTGGCCGAGCGCCTGGACGCCCTGCTGGCCAGCAGCGACTTGCTGTTCGGTGCCCGCGACGGCTTCGCCCCGCGCGGTGAAGGCGTGAACGAAGGCGCCTTCTTCGCGCCCACCCTGCTGCGCGCTCGTGATCCGCACGCCGAAGGCGGCGCCCACGACATCGAGGCGTTCGGCCCGGTGAGCACCCTGATGGCCTACGACGACATCGACGAAGCCATCGCCCTGGCCGCCCGTGGCAAGGGCAGCCTGGTGGCCAGCCTGGTCACCAAGGACCCACTCGTCGCTGCCCATGTGGTACCGCAAGCTGCCGCCTTGCACGGTCGCCTGCACATCCTCGACCGCGAATCCGCCGCCGAATCCACCGGCCACGGTTCGCCGCTGCCGGTGCTCAAGCACGGCGGCCCCGGCCGTGCCGGCGGCGGTGAGGAACTTGGCGGCCTGCGCGCAGTGAAGCACTACCTGCAACGCGCCGCCGTCCAGGGTTCGCCCACCATGCTGGCCGCCGTCACCGGCGAATACGTACGTGGCGCCAAGGTGGTCGAAACCGAAGTACACCCGTTCCGTCGCTACTTCGATGAACTGCAAATCGGCGAATCCCTGCTGACCCACCGTCGCACCGTCACCGAAGCCGACATCGTCAACTTCGGCTGCCTGTCGGGCGACCACTTCTACATGCACTTCGACGAGCTGGCCGCCAAGGAATCCCAGTTCGGCAAGCGCATCGCGCACGGCTATTTCGTGCTCTCCGCCGCCGCCGGCCTGTTCGTCTCCCCGGCCCCTGGCCCGGTGCTGGCCAACTACGGTTTGGACAGCCTGCGCTTCATCACCCCGGTGGGCATCGGCGACACCATCCAGGCGCGCCTGACCTGCAAGCGCAAGATCGACCAGGGCAAGAAGAGCCCCAAGGGCGAGCCGCAAGGCGTGGTGGCGTGGGATGTGGAAGTCACCAACCAGAACGGCGAGCTGGTGGCCAGCTACGACATCCTGACCCTGGTGCTGAAGCGCCCGGATGCTGCATGAACCGAGTCGCTGCGTGAGTTTACGACCGGCCTTAGGGCCGGTTTTTTTTGCCTGCTCGGACGATTCGCTTTCTGCAGGGGCGATTTCAATCGCCAAGCGGACCGCAGGTCCGCCAGTCCAAGCCAGCGGGGCAGCTGCGCCGCCCTTGGCGAATGAATTCGCCCCCACAACAAGCGCCACGCCGGCGGTCCACGCCGATTCTGGCACGCAGCCTCAAGCCCTTGGCAAGCAGGCACAAGGCCAGTGCACGGCAACTCCTTAGTATCCGGTCGCAGAAACGCTCCGCTGCCAATACCAAGAAGAAGGAAGCCTTGCCATGTCCCGGTCAAACCTGTTCCGACTTTCCACCCTGGCGCTGCTGGTGGGTGCCGCTACCCAGGCGGGTGCCTATGAGCTCTACGCCGACGAAGACACTCACCTGAACGCCACCCTGGAGGCCGTGTACGGCTTCTTCCACAGCCAGGAAAACTACGCCATCGCTGGCTCGAAGAGCGAGGGGTCGTCGTCCTGGCGCGAGGGCTATGCCAAGTACGGCATCAGCTTCGACCAGGGTCTGGCAGGGGCCGGCACCAGCTATGGTGCCTTCAACATGCTCAGCTCCGGCACCTGGGGTGACGGCGACGCGGCTGGCTTCACTGATGGCTCCGAGCGCACCACCAAGATCGAAGATGCCTACCTTGGCTGGCGCTCCGGCCAGTTGTTCGAGGCTCTGGGCGAAGACGGTGTGGACTTCTCCTTCGGCCGCCAGAACATCATGATCGGCGACGGTTTCCTCATCAATGGCGATGCCCTCAACCTCGGCAAGGGCCTTGCCGACGGCGAATTCAACCGTGGCGGCGCGTACTGGCTGGCGGCACGCAAGGCATTCGACCAGACCGCCATACTGCGTCTCGGCGGCAAGGATGGCCTGCGCGGCGACCTGATGTGGCTCAAGTCCGACAACCGCGCCCAGGCCAAGCCCGAACTGCTGGTGGGCAACCTGGAGCACGTATCCGAGGCCGGTACCCTGGGCCTGACCGCCATCGATATCCGCGATATCGATGAAGAGTTCGCCTCGCCCTTCCAGGCCGAACGCGACGGCATGAAGACCTACAGCGTGCGCGGCCAGGGCAATGCCGGCGTAGAGAACCTGTTCCTCTCCGGCGAGTACGCCTGGCAGGACAAGAAGAACGTCGACGACGAGGACGCCTGGTACCTGGAAGCCGGCTGGACCTTCTCCGATGTGGCCTGGAGCCCGAGCGTGAACTACCGCTACAGCCGCTTCTCGGAAGGTTACGACCCACTGTTCACCGGCTTCAGCCGTGGCTACGGCACCTGGTTCCAGGGCGAGGTGGCGGGTAACTATGCCGGCCCGTTCAACTCCAACACCCAGGTTCATCACGTTGCCTTCAAGGTGACGCCGCTGGAGAACCTGAGCCTTGGCGCGCTGTGGTTCGACTTCAACACCCTGGACCGCGACCTCGGCAACTTCGATGGCCGCGAGGTGGACCTCTACGCCGAATGGGCGGTGACTGAAAACCTGATCGTCATGCCGGTGGTCGGCCTCTACAAGCCTGACCGCAGCGCGGACGAAGGCGGCACTCAGCTCGGCGGCAACGACAGCAACCTCTACAGCCAACTGGTGTTTGTCACCATCTTCTGAACCAATCCGGGGCGGCAGCGCCCCGGTTTCCCCAGGCGACCGCGCCCATGACCAGCCCCAGCCTCAGCATCCAAAGCAAGATCACCCTGCTAGCGAGCCTCTGCCTGATCCTGGTGGTGGGGCTGCTGGTCGGCCTGTCGCTCTACCAGACTCGCGCCAGCACCGAGCGGGTCAAGGATTCCAGCGGGCGCATGTTGGCCAAGGCGGCACGCCTCAATCTGCAGGCCCAGGGCAAGGTCCAGGCCCTGCAGATCCAGCGCAGCTTCACCCGCACCCACGAATATGGCCTCGGCCTGGCGCGACACCTGCTTTACCTGCGCGAGCGTGCCACCCGTGGCGAGATCAGCGCAGAAACGCTGCGCGCCGAACTGGTCGGTGAACTGCGCAAGGCCGTCGAGCAACGCCCCGAGCTGCTCGGCCTGTTCCTGATTTTCCAGCCCGATGCACTGGATGGTCGCGACGCCGAATTCCACGGCCGCAATGAGCTGGGCAGCAACGATGCCGGTCGCTTCGCGTTGTACTGGCTGCAAGCGAAACCGGGCGAGCTGCAAGCCGTACCGGGCGATGAGAAACTGCTGGCGGATACCTCCCCCGGCCCCAGCGGCGCACCCTTCAACGCTTTCTTCACCTGCCCGCGCGACAGTGGGCAGCTGTGCTTGCTGGAGCCGTATTTCGACGAGTCCTCGGGCGCCCGCAAACTGGTCACCAGCATCGCTTTTCCGTTGCTGGAGAACGGCAAGGTGCTGGCCGTGATCGGCCTCGACATCAGCCTCGACAGCCTGCAACAGGATGCAGCGGCCAGCAGTCGCGAGCTCTACGAGGGCAACGGCCACATCAGCATCGTCAGCCCGTCGGGCGTGGTCGCCGGCCATAGCGAGGATGCAGGCCAACTCGGCAAGCGTCTGCAGGCAGTGCTGCCGGACCAGGCCACCGAAGTCCTGGATTTCCTCGGCCGCAGCAAGCCCCACGCGTTCATCGACAAGGGGCAGATCAGCGTGCTCGAGCCCCTCTCCCCCATCGCCGGCGCCAAGCCGTGGGGCGTGTTGCTGGGCGTGCCGCAGCGGGTGCTGCTGGCTCCCGCCGAAGCGCTGAAAGTGCAGATGGATGACGAGCGCCTGCAAAGCTCGGCGCTGGAGTTCATCCTCGGCTCAGTGGCAGCCCTGCTGGGGGTCGCCATGATCTGGCTGGCCGCCCGCGGCGTGACCCGCCCGCTGCTGCGCCTGGCTGGCATGCTGGAGGACATCGCTGAAGGTGAAGGTGACCTCACCCGCCGCCTGACCTACGCCCGGCGTGACGAATTGGGTCGCCTGGCGCTCGCCTTCAATCGCTTCCTCGACAAGCTGCAACCGGTGATCGCCAAGGTCCAGGGTTCGGTTCGCGACGCCCGCGACACCGCCGACCAGTCCGCACTTATCGCCCGCCAGACAAGCGAAGGCATGCAGCAGCAGTTCCGCGAGATCGACCAGGTGGCCACCGCCCTTCACGAGATGTCCGCCACGGCCAATGCATCGGCACAAAGCGCGGCCCAGGCCGCCGATGCCGCGCGCAACGCCGACCAGGCCAGCCGTGAGGGCCTGGAGGTGATCACCCGCACAACCAGCGCCATTCACGCCCAGGCGCGGGACATGAGCGAGGCCATGGCTCAGCTCCAGACGCTGGCCCAGAGCAGCGAGCAGATCGGCTCGGTGCTGGAGGTGATCCTCTCCATCGCCGGGCAGACCAACCTGCTCGCCTTGAATGCCGCCATCGAGGCGGCACGTGCCGGTGACGCCGGGCGCGGTTTCGCCGTGGTGGCCGATGAGGTGCGCAGCCTGGCGCGACGCACCCAGGACTCCGTGGAAGAGATCCGCCAGGTGATCGACAACCTGCAGAACGGCACCCGTGACGTAACCCAAGCGATGCAGGGCAGCCACGGCCTGGCCCAGGAGAACGTAAGCCAGGTGCAGCAGGCAGTGACCGCGTTGGAGCGCATCAGCGACGCCGTCAACCTGATCACCGAGATGAACCTGCAGATCGCCAGTGCCGCCGAAGAACAAAGCAGCGTCGCAGATGAGATCAATCGCAACGTCGAGGCCATCCGCGACGTGACCGAATCGCTGTCCGGCCAGGCCGAGCAGTCGGCCCAGGTCAGTCGCCAGCTCAACGAACTGGCCAACCATCAGCAGGGGCTGATGCAGCAGTTTCGCGCCTAGGGGTCCACAAGACTCAGGAGCGTCATCAGGCGGCTTCGCCGCCACTCCCCGTCGCCACCGGCCTGAAGGGTTACCCGCCCCGACTGGTCGGTGGCTCCTGTCACAACTTCTGCGCGGGTGTGACCGCGCCATAGCCGGGCCGCGTCATGGAAGAAAACCTCCCTGCACGCAGAAGTCTCCATGCACCCACTTCGCAAAGCCCTGCATAACGAGTTGCACTCGCGGCCGTCGATCTATTTTCGTGATCCGGCCAACGTCTATCACTTCGCCTTCGCCGACGCCGAGGACGTCTGCGACGCCCTGGTCGAGCACCTGAACCAGACTGCCGATGCTTCACTGGCCACCAATGGCTCCCAGGGTCTGCTGCGACTGGGCGAAGACACCCTGAAATGGGAACGCCATACCGAGTTCTTCACCCTCACCCTGGTGGTGCCACGCAAGGCGGGCGACGACTTCTGGCCGCCCCTGCCGGCAGCGCTGGAGAGCCTGGTGGCCGACTACCGCCATCTGCTGATCAACGCCGACCAGGTGCTGGTGGAGTCGGAGACGAACTGGACGGGCGACACCTCCGCCTATGGGTTCAAGGACCCATCAGGCTCCACCCTGGGCGGCGGCGATGCCATCGCCTGGTCGGACTTCCGCCTGAGCGAAGACGGCGTGAACCGCATCCTGCTGGTCAACCGCCGGCTCAACGCCTATCGCCTGGGCCGGATGATCCGCCGCCTGCTGGAAATCGAGACCTACCGAATGATGGCTTCGCTCACCCTGCCGGTGGCCCAGGCGGTGAGCGGGCAGTTGAAAGAATACGACAAGGAACTGGCCAGGCTTTCCGACCGTAACGCCGAGAGCAAGGGCAGCGCCAAGGAGCTGTCGACGGATATTGCCGCCCTCTCCGCCCGTATCGTGCGCAGCACCGCCCGGACCCGCCAGCGCTTCAGCGCCACGGAGGCCTACGCGCAGATCGTCTTCGAGCGCATCAACGAGCTCCGTGAATCCCATATCGATGATTGCCAGCGCCTGGGGGTGTTCATCGAACGACGCTTCCGCCCCACCGTGCGCTACTGCGCCGCCACCGACCAGCGCCTGGTACGCCTGGGCCAGAGCGTGGCCAACCTCGGCGACCTGCTGCAGGCACGCGTCCAGGTGGAAGTGGAAGAACAGAACTCGGAGATCCTGCGCAGCCTGAACGCCCGCGCCGATACCCAGATCAAGATCCAGAAAGCGGTGGAAGGCCTGTCGATCATCGCCATCAGCTACTACCTGCTGAGCCTGTTCAAGCTGTTCTACGGCGGCTTGCACACGCTCGGCCTGGATATGTCACCGAAGGCGGCGATCCTTGTGATGACACCGGTCGTGGCGTTGATACTCGGCGTGATAGTCCTGCGGATCAGGAAGGCGAAGGGGCATTGACCCCGTTGACGAAGGTCACCGCAGAGCTGTAGGGGCGATTTCAATCGCCAAGGGTGGCGAAGCTGCCCCCTGCAAGTCCGATGAGCAGACCTGCGGCCTGCTTGGCGAATGAATTCGTCCCTACAAATGTGTACCGACGCCTCGGTACATCCACCAGCGGACCTCGGAACGGGCACCTGTGGTGGATCGGTGAAGCGTGATCCACCCACACATCAAGGCCGATTTCGGCGGCCGCAGAAATCGCAGTCAAAAAAAGACCCGGCAAATTGCCGGGTCAATAACCGTGATTAGCCTGATGAGGAGATAATCTGATGAGTCCGAAACTGGGCTTGTCAGCTTATCCAGCTGGCCGCGAGGCCAGTGGTTGCAATAATAATGATTCTCATTTTTCAGTCAAGCGATAGTCGCTACCGAATGTGAATTACTTCTATTTGACGACAAGCGGCCTCCGCTCCCCTTTCTGCTCACTCCAGATCCAGGCCTGCCTCGGCCAGCGTTCGGCGATAGCAATCACGCAGTGAATCCAGGTGGCTCCATACCTGCCCCGCGCACTCGTCCAGGGCGATATGGCTTCCGGCGCGGCAGCGATTTTCCAGCTCGCAGCCCTGATAGAAGGCATTCACCACCTCGACCATGGGCTCGCGCTGGTTTTCCATAAGCACCGCGGCGTGCGCCAATACCACATGACGACCATCGTCGCGCCGGCGTCGCCAGCGCTGGGCGGTGCCGACCAGCTTGCGCGATTCCAGGGTGACGTTGTAACGGCCGTCACAGAAAGCGCCATCCACCTCACCCAGCCCGCCTTCGAGTCCCATGCCGGCCAGCCAGTCGAGCATCGGCTGGCAGAGCCGCAGGTAGGCGTTCTCGATCCTGGTCAGCTCGCTCTCACGGGGTGGCAAGGCATAGACAAGCGCCACATTGAGCACCGCCGGTGATTGCGGCACGGGCTCGCCACCGCTGTCGCGCAACGCGACCGGCCAGCCCAGCGCCTGGCAATCAGCCCCGGCGGCGGCGAATCCGGCCAGTCGGCTCATGCGCTGCGGCATCACCAACGCTGCCTCCCGTGGTCGCCACAGGAGCAACCCGCATTCCCCTTCCCCGTGCTGGATGCGTTCCAGCAGCCGGCGTTCCTCGTCCAACCCTTCGGCTACCGCGTAGCGTGGAACCTGGTGCATCTCTCCTCCCACAAGTGTCAACTTTCCACCAGCAACCAAGCGCCAAGGCTTTGCCGCTCTAAGTCACTAATACATTTGTACTTTTATACCGTTCGTATCCGTACTTCAGCCGCCAGTCCGCCAGAGACGGTTTTCACCCAGATGAATGATGGCACCGCGGAATTGCCTCCTCTAAGTTTGTTTCAACCTGTTTCATAAGCGCGATACAAGCTTCGACCGGCAATCACTACAGAGCCAACAAGGCCGACCGGTACGAGGTGCTTCTGAGGCGGACAGAGCGATCGAAAGTTCACCGTCAATCAAGCTGTGGAGGACCGCAGCCGTGAATATCTCTCGCTTGCTGTTCAGGGGCACTCCGCTTGTCGCCAGCAATGTCACAGGTGACAGCAACCAACAACCACTCGCCAACACCAACCGCCGTTCATTCCTCAAATGGTCCGCAGCCGCCAGCGCCCTGCCCTTGCTCCTCACCGAACGTGACAGTCACGCCAAGGACAGCGACACCTCCGATGTCGCCAGCCCGAAAACCACTCCGTGGAAGGAATTCCTGCCCAACCAGATGAGTCCGCTGAACCCGGTCAGCGTGCTGCATGGAGCGGACGGCGTGCAGGTGGTTCCGCCTTCCGTCACCGCCGACGCCGAGCACGGGGAATGTGGCCGCAAACCACACCAGCGCTATGACCAACTGGGCATCGATCCGACGATGTATGAAATCAACGTGGTGGAGCGCCCGTGGAAGGCGCACCCGGACCTGCCGGAAACCAAGGTCTGGAGCTACCGCGCCGCCGACTCCACCCCGGATAGCTTCAGCCCGATCATCTTCGCCCGCTATGGTCAGCCGGTACTCTGCCGCTTCCACTGCAAGTTGCCCAAGGACCATGTCGGCGTCGGCGTCCCGTACATCTCGGTGCACCTGCACAATCTGCACTGCCCTTCGGAAAGTGACGGTTTTCCCGGTGATTTCTTCAGTGCCCAGAAGCAGGGCCTGACCATGGACTTCAAGGGCGAGTACAAGGACCACTTCTACCCCAACGTATACGCCGGCCTGGACGAGATGCAGAACGGCATCGGCGACTACCGCGAAGCGCTCGGCACGTTGTGGTTCCACGACCACACCTGGCAAGCCACCTCGCAGAACGTGGTGCGCGGGATGTTCGGCTTCTACGTCATCTTCGACCACCTGGACTCCGGCAACGAGAAAGACCCGAGCCCGGAAGCGCTGCGCCTGCCCAGCTATCCGTACGACTACATGCTGAGCTTCAACGACATGCGCTTCGATTCGAAGGGTCAGCTCGTCTTCGACCGTTTCAGTCCGGACGGCACGCTGGGCGACAAGATCCTGGTCAACGGCAAGATCGAGCCAGTGCTGCGCGTCGCGCGGCGCAAGTACCGACTGCGCCTGCTCAACGCCGGCCCGTCGCGCTTCTACGAGTTCTACCTGAACGACAGCAAGGGCAAGGCGCAGACCTTCACCTACATCGCCAATGACGGCAACCTGCTGCCCGCGCCCATCCGCAACATGGGCAAGGTTCATCTGGGCGTCGCTGAGCGCGCGGACCTGGTGGTGGATTTCTCCAAGTACCCCGTCGGCACCGAGCTGTTCCTTACCAACCGCCTGATCCAGGACACCACCAAGGGACCGGACAAGGTAGACGGTTCCGGCACCAAGGTGCTCAAGCTGCTGGTGGACCGTGACCCGCCGGAGCAGGACCTGAGCCAGGTGCCTGATGTCCTGCGGCCGCTACGCCCACTGTGCGACGAGGAAATCGAACGGGCCAAGGTGCGCCGCTGGGTGTTCGACCGCAAGGGCGGCGAATGGGCGGTCAATGGCAAGCCGGAGAATATCCTCGACACCAGCGCCAAGATCGACAAGGGCGAGTGCGAGATCTGGGAGCTGGTCAACGAAAGTGGCGGCTGGCAGCACCCGGTGCATATTCACTTCGAGGAAGGTCGCATCCTCAGCAAGACGGTCAACGGTGTGCCGGTGGCCATTCCGGAACACGAGCGAGGACGCAAGGACGTCTATGTGCTCGGCAAGAACGAGGCGGTTCGGGTGTTCCTGCGCTTCCGCGACTTCACCGGCAAGTACGTCATGCACTGCCACAACGTGATCCACGAGGACCACGGCATGATGATGCGCTGGGACATCGAGGACGACACGCCGCCCGAACCGCCAGCCGGGTGCAACGTCAGCTGAGCCATAGCCAACCCTTGATCGTTACTGGAGATGCCAGATGAACACTCGCAGAAATCTGCTGTTCGGCGCCGGTGTGGCTGCCACAGGCCTGGCCGCGCTGGGCGCCGGCCTGGTAGATCGCAACTGGGCCGCCCCGGAACCCGAGTACGCCGAGGGCGACAGCTTCGGCGCCCGCTACTTCCCTAACCTCACCCTCTACACCCACCTCGGTAAGCGCGTGAAGCTCTATGACGATCTCATGCGCGACAAGGTGGTGACCTTCAACATGATGTACACGATGTGCGGCGGCCTCTGCCCCACCATGACCGCCAACCTGCGCGGCACCCAGAAGCTCCTGGGCGACCGGGCCGGGAAGAATGTCTTCATGTACTCCATCACCCTGCAGCCGGAGCTGGATACGCCGGAGATCCTCAGGGAATACGCCGAGTCCCACCATGTCGGTCCGGGCTGGCTATTCCTCACCGGCGACCCGGCGGACCTGGAGAAGCTGCGCCGCAAGCTCGGCTTCTTCGACCCGGACCCGGTAGTCGATGCCGACCGCACCACCCATATCCGCATGGTGCGCATCGGCAACGACCGCTTCGATCAATGGACCATGGCCTCGGCCCGCTCACAGCCTGAGCAGTTGGTGGCGGCGATCAACATGGTGGACCGGTCGGTGGATTTCACCTCGCACAATGGGAAGGATGCGAGCCTGCCGGCTTGAGGCCCGGGCCGGCCGAGGATTGACTTGTGGGAGCGATTTCAATCGCGATGCAGTACGCAGTACTGCCGGGAATACCAGGGCGGCTAAACCGCCCTATTCGCGAATGAATTCGCTCCCACAGGCGAGTAGCCGTGCACCGCTCAGCTCACCCGCCCCAGATTCACCACCAATGGCCAGCTCACCCGGCGGGTGCTCGCCGGGTCGCCCCAGGCCTGCGTGAATCGTTCGCGTAGCGGGTCGAGCGGGTTGTTGCCGTGGGCGTTCTGGTAGGTCGCCAGGGCCGACCAGCTTTCCAGGTAGCCCAGAAGCCGCGCCAGGTCCCATTGGGCATCCAGGTTGAAGGGCGGTACCTCGATGCGCTCGAAAGGGAACGGCAGGGTGCGATAACCCTGCTCCACGTGCTTGCGCTCCTCGGCCCAGTAACTGCCGAGGATGTCGCTGTAGAAGTGACTGACCAGCGCATCCACTTCGGGCGTGATCGTCGTGAGGTTGTAGGAAATCACCGCAAGCAACCCGCCCGGCCGGCTGACCCTGCGGACTTCGGCATAGAAGCGTTCCAGGTCGAACCAGTGCAGCGCTTGCGCCACCAGGGTCAGGGAAACGCTGGCGTTGGCCAGCGAAGTCTGCTCCGCCGGCTCGCAGCGGTAGTCGATATTGGCGGCCTGCTCGGCCTTGGTCAGTTGCTGCGCGCTCACATCGGTTCCCACAACCCGCTGAAAATGCCGCGCAAGGTCGACGGTCGCCTGACCGGAACCGCAGCCGCAATCCCAAGCCAGGGAAAGGTCCGGTGCCTGCTGGCTGAGCCAAGCGATCAGCGCGGGGTCGTAGGTGGGGCGACTGGCGCGGTAAGCGTCGGAATTTCTGGTGAAGAGTGCGCTTGTGTCGGACATGGCAGGAAATCCGCTTCGGGTCGCAGGGATTGCCAGCATAGCGCGGGTGGAGCCGTGAGGCTGGCGTTGTAGGGGTGAACTCATTGGCCAAGGGCAACGCAGTTGCCCCCGAGACTCCACTCGGCAGACCTTCGGCCTGCTTGGCGATTGAAATCGCCCCTACAGAGGGAGAGGGGGCAGTGCGTGCCTCATTTCACGATGGCCAATTCGAACGAACCCTGGTCACTGTGCTCATGCACCTGCATGCCCGCTTCGCTCAAGGCAAGGTCCTGCAGTGGGCGCTTGAAGGGTTTGTTGTCCAGGGTCTGCACGCTGCGGTCTTCGTCTGTGGTCAGCAGCAGTACGTAGCGTTCGCCCTGATTGGCGCGGACCTGCACCGTGCCTTCGATGAAGGCATAGCGGTACCAGGTCTCGCCGTGGAGCTGATAGACCGCATCGCTCACCAGCCGCGTCGGCCGCTTGGCTTCGTCGAGGAACAGCAGCGAGGGATAGACCACCTGGCGATTGGCGAAGCTGCGAATTCGCAGCCCGTAGCTGTGCTGGGAGCGCGGCAGCTTGAGAGCGCTGTAGTAGCTGCGCCCCATGGGAAAGTCGAAGCTGGGCGAGAGGTTGTTCAGCTCCTCGTAGCGCGGCTCTTCTACTGAAACCTCGGTGAAGGCGGCGTCCGCCAACTGACCGCAGCAGCGCTCCACCAGGCTCTGGTAAAGCGCCTCACCCTGCTCTTCGCTGCCCTCCAGCAAGGCCTTCATGGCGGCCGTGGGCTGGCCATCGAGGGATGGCAACAATGCGGCCTTGCGCTTGAATTCCATCTCGCGGGCTTCGGTATAGGCAATGGGGCCGGGAGGCGCGTCGTCCCCTTCAGTCTCCTTGCCCCGCGCAGGCACCGGCGAGTTATGTGTGCGGCCCTGCTCATCGACCCAGGTGAAGTACGCCGGGCCCTGTTCCGGCCGGGAGTATCCGCGACCTTCGAGGACCGCCGAGTCGACGTATTCCTCGGAGCGCTGGCCGTTGGGCAGCACGAAATCGCGCTGGCCCGAATCCACCTGCCCCGCCGCGTAGAAACTGTTCTGCAGATTGCCGCTGGCATCCACCCAGGTGAAATAGCGCCGCTTGCTCTCGCCTGCCTTGGCGCTGCCGGGCCACAGTGCGTCGTCGCCATCCTTCAGGCGTGCCTGGTCGCTCTGCACGACTCGCCTGGCCGCCTGGCGCTGCTGCTCGCTGTAGCGGCTGTCGACGAAGGTGTTGTGGACGCGGCCCTGATCGTCGATCCAGGTCAGGTAGCGGCCACTGCTGGCGTGAGCGGTGCCGGCGAGAGTCATGGCGATAAGCAGGATGGGCACTTTCATCAGAAGGTCGTCTGGTAGGTCAGGGCCAGGATGTACGCCTTCACTGAAGTCGAGACGTTTTGTCCGGCGTAAGGGTTGTAGACCAGGTTGTCGATACCGGTGCAGTTGAGGCTGCAGCTAGTGTCGGCCTTGGTGCTCTGCCTGGTGGTGAAGTAGTTGAAGCCGATGTCGATGTTGGTGTCCTTGTCCCAGCGATAACCCAGGCCCAGGCCATAGAGGTGGGCATCACCGATGGGTGCGAGCACGTCGGCCTTGTCGTCCGGAATGGCCGAGGGACGCCACTCATAGCCGGCGCGCACGGCTAGGCGATCGGTCCACTGGTACTGCACGCCGAGCGCCCAGCTCCAGGTATCGCGGTAGCCACGGTCGAGGATGATGCTGTGGCTGGTGGCATTGCCGCCGCCGAAGTTCTTGGCGATGCGCAGCAGGTCCAGCTCGCGGTCGAACTCGATCTCGAACTCGTTCCAGTCGCTGTAGCCGCTCCACTTAAGGTCGAAGTTGAACTGCCAGCGGTCGAATGGAACGATCTTGATGCCCGTGGAGAAGTTGTCCGGGTAGGTCATGTCCAATGACGCGTTGCCCATCTCTTCGTCGACGTTGCCGTAGGGGAACAGCGGGCTCAGCACCTGGCCGAACAGCGAGGACTGCATACCGGACCAGAAGCCCTGCCAGTCCTTGCTGTAGTCGACCCGGTACTTGCCCTGCAGGTGCATGCGCGCCTCGCTCTGGTAGGTGGCTCCCCAGGCGAACCAGTCGGTGGGCTCCCAGAGGAAGCCGATGTTCCAGGTCGGCGACAGCGACTGCTGCAGGTCCAGGTCCATGTTGGCCAGCGTGTCGAAGGGACCGATCTTGCCGCCGCAGACGTTGATGATTCCCGAGACGACTTCGCCCAGCCCGGGCAGGCAGAGGAACTCGTTGAACAGCCGGGTCAGTCCGGTCAGGAAGCCCGGGTTGCGAAAGTCCTGGTTGAGCGCCATGGCCTGGTGGGAGAAACCAATGGACAGGCCCACCGCCAGCTCGTCATTCACCTGGTAGCCCACCGAGGGCGAGAAGTAGGTAATGCGCTGCAAGGCGACCTCACGCCCCTGGTAGCGCGCCGGATCGCTGTCCGAGTCCCGCGAGTAGCCCAGGGCCATGGGTGCGTAGACGTTGGTGGCGAAGGTGAACTTGGAGCCCGGCGGGTTGATAGACAGACCCGCCAGCGGTGCGAACAGCACCGGCACTTCGGTCATGCCGCCCATGCCCGGCAGGTACATGGCTGGCGTCAGGGTGCGGCTACTGGAGTTCGCCACCGGGTCGTCGTCGTAGCCGAGGAAGCCGTAGTCCTCGGGGGCCTCGAACTTGGCGCGAATGTCCATCACCCCGGTGAGGAACTTCACCGTGGTCTGGCGGCCCTTGAGCTTGGTCAGTGCGGCCGGGTTGTAGTGCACCGCGTCGATCCCGGAGGAATCGGCGGTGATGGCGTTGGCCATGGCCATCGCCTTGGGGTTGCCGATGGTCAGGTCGTTGGCCAGTTGGGCCTGGGCCAGGCCCGCCCAGCAAAGGCCTACCCCGACGATCGCCCGCGCAAGCGGCGAAAGGTGCGTGCTCATGAGGTGATCTCTCGCCGGTTACTGGGCCTTGAGGCCTTTGATGTCGAGGGGTACGGAAAGCCCCAGGAGTACGTCCGGCGAGTCCTCGGTCATGCCGAAGCCGGCGTTGACGTTGATGATGTAGTCCGGCGACGTTCGCAGGCCAAGGGAGAAGTTCATGATCGAACTGGTCTGTTCGGTTCCCTCCAGGTTGGCGGTCTGGAACTTGTATGTCGGCTTGGTCGTGTAGGCCATCTGGTACGAGGTGGCCAGGGACACGTCGTAGGACAGCGCATAGGCGAAGCCCATGCTGAAGTTGAGGGTGTCACCCGGTTCCACGTCTTCCAGGATGCGCCCGCCGCGCATCTGGTGAATGTCATGCACCGGCATGTTGTAGGTGTATCCCACCGAGCCGAACAGCACGACCGGGTCGATCACGTAGGACATGTTGGCGCCTACGCCCAGGCTGTAGTAGCCGTTGCCGGTGGACAGGTCGTTTTCGGAGTTGATGTCGTAAGGGCTTTCCCCGGTGGGCAGGCCCAGGGTGGCGAAGAGCGTGGTGACCGGCCGGCCACGGGTCGAGGCCCAGGGCTGCCAGCGCAGGGAGGCAGAGATGTCACCGAGGCTGTAGACGTTCAGGTCGCGCTCAGTGTCGTACTTGGCGACGAAGGGCAGGCGCACGCTGAAGGTCAGGTTGTCCCACACCCCGTAGTCGAAGGTGAAGGAGTTGGTGAAGGTGTGTTGGGCCTCGCTCTGGCTGAGCACGCTGTAGACGTTGCTGCCGGTGCGGAAGGTTTCGATCTGGGTATCGCGCACCAGCGAGTAGTCGAAACCGTAGGTGAGCGTGCGCTCGCCTTTCTTCAACAGCGTGTAGCTTTTCTCGGAGGCCTGGAACACTTCTTCCAGCGCCTTGGCGCTGTCGGCGTCGTCGTCCTTCTTGCTCAGCGCGTCACGCGCCTCGTCCACCGAGCTCTCCTCGGCCTGCAGCGGCAGACTGGTACAGAGCACCAGCATGGCCAGCCATGCGTATTCCCTTGGTCCCATGGTGCTATCCCCAGGTCTTTCTTGTTATGAGCGGGTGTCACTTGCGGCGGATGTAGCGGATATCGCCCCCCGAACCCAGTTCGTCGATTTCGTTCTGGGTGAACTTGGTGATCTGCGGAAACTCCTTGAACGCCAATAGGCTGACGATGCGATCGTCCACCAGGCGCAGGTCGCGCTCGGTGAGGGCCATGGCGTTCTGCGGTTCGTTGCCCGAGGGGAAGATCACGAAGAGGACGTTCTGGTCCCAGATTTCCTCGAAACGGGCACGGGTGAAACTGATGTTGCCGAGTGCGGGGTCCGCGACGAATACGTGGTCGTTGTAGACGTCGCGCACCACCACGAAATGCTTGAAGCCGCCGTAGTGGATCGGAACGATGGCCGGATGCTCCAGGGCGTCGAGGTCGCCGAATTCGGCACGGAATCCGCCACTCTTGTAGCCCAGCGCGCCGACGAAGCGCTTCATGTCCAGCAGCGAAAAGCCACGGCGCTCGACGATCTTGTCGGCTTCGCCGTAGCGCAGCAGGCCTTCCATCACCTGGCGTTCTTCCAGGTTCCGGCCCAGGTAGTAGTCCAGCAGGCTGGTCAGTGCCGCGGAGCCGCAGCTGTAGTCGTAGGCCTGACGGATGACGTTGCGAAATTGCAGCTGGCTCATCGGCTCGACCACGGCCGTTTCACGGTACGGACCATTGGGCGAGAGCGGCTGGCTGATGTTTACCGCACCTTGCGGTTGCGGCTTGGTGTCCACCGTCTGGGTGAAGCCGAACAGACCGAGCAAACTGCCAATCAGGATTTCGATCATTGCCGTTCCGACTACTCGACTCTTTTCTTGGGGAAAGGCCCCGCCGACCAGGTCGGCGAGGCTTTCCGGATTACAGGATCAACGAGCTGTCAGTGACCCCAGACCTTGAGGGTGGAGCCGGACATGTTCATGTTGTTGATGGCCAGGGAACCGATGCTGGCGGCGCTGGAGTCGCCGACGCGGATGGCGCCGACCGAGAGCTGGCCGGTGATGGACGGCAGGCTGATCTGCAGCTTGTCGCTGCCACCGGCGCCACCGTCGATCACGTCGATCTTCAGCGGGTCGCTGTCGAGGATGTCGAAGCCGGTGAAGGACACGGTTTCCAGGCGCAGGGTACCGGCGGTGGTGGTGCTGCCGGAGGTTTCGGAGTCGGTGTAGACGATGCTGCCGATGGAGCCGTTGAAGCTACCGGAGATGCTGATGCCGTCCTGACCAGTCACACCGGACAGAGCGGAATCGTCCATGGCCTTGAGGTCGGCCTGGGCCATGAACGGAGCAGCGAGCACAGCAGCGGCCAGAGCCAGTTGTTTGAAGCTTTTCATTCTTTTTATCTCCAAAGTTCACAGGTGGGTTACCCCCGGGGCCTGCCGTCGACTCCTGTCATCGGCAGTTGGACCGGCTGACGCCGATCTCCTGGCCGGACGCTGCTTCCTTAATCGCATCCGGCGAGGGTTCGTGAAGCACCATGCTTCTCGACCTGGGAACAAAACTACTTAGCCCCTCCCCCGCTGCCAGCCCATCCAAGGGATGGAGGGGCTGTGGGGTTCCTCACCTCAGGCCTCGCTCAGGAGGCCCAGACTCTTGCCCTTCAACACGGCCTGGGTACGGCTGCGCACCCCGAGCTTGGCGAACAGGTTGTGCAGATGCCATTTGATGGTGGCCTCTGACAGGTGCACCGCCTGGGCAATGTCGCGGTTGGAAAGACCTGCCGCGACATACCGCAGGATTTCGCGCTCTCGATGGCTAACATCTTGATTTTCATCGAAAGTTTCCGGATCCACGGAGAGCCGGCGGCATTGCTCGCGCAGGCTTTCGGCCACACCTTGCCAGGCGCCGGCACGCTTGGGTTCGGCGGCGCGCCAGGCATCCCAGAGCGGCAACAGCCAGAGCGCATCATCCTGGAGCAACCGGCGGTAGCCACGATTCCAGGCCTCTTCCAAGGTGTTCTGGAACAGGACGAAGGCCTTCTCGCTGTTACCTTTGCGCCAGTACGCCACAGAAAGTAACAGCGACAGCCGCAGGCGACGATCGCGCTGGTGTTCGTCCTGTTGCCGCGCGAGGCAATTCTCCAGGCTCGATTGGGCACGCTCGGGGCGGCGCTCGGTGAGTGCCAGGCGTGCCTCGGTCAGGGCCAGCACCGTGTGCGCATCGGAGTAACGCGCCAGCGGCAGCACGGCCAGGTGTTGCTGCAGTTGCAGGCAGATGCGCTCGGCTTCGTTGGGCCGCCGCAGCCAGAGCAGGAACTGCACCTTGCAGGCCATTCCATGGGCGAAGACCCGCTCGTAGCCCGCACCCTGCAGGCCAGCCAACCATTCGTCGAGCTGGGCCAGCGCCTGCTCCGGTTCACCGGCAAAGAATCGCGCCCGCGCCATCACCAACTGACCACGGCTTATCAATTCCACCGGAGTCGCTACATCTCGCCAGGTAGTCGCCAGGGGCAGTTCGGCAAGGATTGCGGCCTGGCGGTCCTGTTCGTAAAGGAGGTCGGCGTAGGCCAGGGCCAGCGGCCCACCTACCCGGCTGCGTCGCCCGAACACCCGTTCCACACGGGCTCGGGCGGTTTCGGCGATGGCCCGGCCGCGTTCCAGTTCGCCGCTTTCCTTGCAGATCAGCGCCTCGATCAGGCTGGTCATGACATGCAGGTATTC
Organism: Pseudomonas sp. DY-1; assembly: GCF_003626975.1. Lineage (NCBI taxonomy): Bacteria > Pseudomonadati > Pseudomonadota > Gammaproteobacteria > Pseudomonadales > Pseudomonadaceae > Pseudomonas > Pseudomonas sp. DY-1. The sequence goes on from NZ_CP032616.1 coordinate 1,689,071, forward strand.
GCTGTCCACCAGTTTCAGGTTGTCACGGGCTATCGCGATGGCCTTCGCGGCTTCGCCGAATTCGCCCATCAGCGCATAGGCCGCCGCCTGGACGCAGGCCAGGCTGGCACGGAACACCGGCTGGTTGTCCGGCACCATGGCGAGCCACTGGCGGGCGACCTTGAGGCAGGCTTCCAGCTTGTCCTGATAGAGCATGACCAGGGCCTTGAGCACCTGGGAGGCCGCCAGCAGTTCGCCAAGGCCGAAATGGATCACCTTGCCGCGCCCTTGCAGCAGTCGCGTGCTGACTTCCTCGATCAGCGCTTCGGACTCCGCGAATCGCTGCTCGAACGCCAACTGCCAGGCATAGAAGATCTGGAACACCGGGTGCTCGCGAATGACCTCGGCGGGCACGCCCTTGAGCATCGAAAGAATGCCGTAGACCCGGTTGCCGGCGATCAGCCGTGCGCCCTGGCGCTCCAGCATCGCGGCGGCGAAGGCGAAATCGCGGCCACGCAGGGCGTACTTGATGGCGCGGTCCGGCATGTCGTGGCCTTCGCACCAGCGCGCCGCCGCATGCAGCAGGGTTGCCGGATCCGTCTGGCGCGCCAGGCGACCCTGGAGGAACTCGGCAAACAGATGGTGATAGCGGAACCACTCGCCCTGCTCGTCCAGGGGAATGATGAAGAGCTGCTCGCGCTGCAGCCGCATCAGCATGTCGAGCCCATCGCGGCGGCCGGTCAGGGCATTGCACAGGTCGGCGCAGAAGTCGTCGAGCACCGAGGTCTGTTCGAGGAACTGCTGCAAGGGTTGCGGCAGGCTTTCGAGCACGTCCTCGGTCAGGTAGTCGGCGATGTTGCGCTCGGTGCCGCTGAGGCTGGCGAGGAAGGCAGCACGATCGGGATGCCGGGCCAGCGCCAGGCTCGCCAGGTGCAGCGCGGTGATCCAGCCCTCGGTGCGGGTGTGCAGCAGGCGCACTTCATCGCTGGCCAGCGTCAACTGGCGCACCTCGCGGAAGTAGGCCTCGGTTTCTTCGAGGGTCAGGCGCAGGTCTTCGGCTTTCAGCAACAGCGATTCCGCCTCGCTGAACAACAGCCGTGGTGTGAAGCGGGTGCTGCTGACCAGGTGGACATTGGCCGGCAGGTTCTCGATCAGGTAGCGCGCCCCCTGGTCGAGGGCTACGTGGCGGATGCGGTGGAAGTCATCGAGCATCAGGTAGAGGTCGCCCTCGATGCGTTTCAGATCGCCGACGAACGCGTCGATCACCGCCTCGATGGGCCAGTTCACATCACCCTGCAGAAGGCCAACGGTATTGCCACCAAAGCCGGGCAATGCGGCATCCACCGCGGCGACCAGGTACTGCAGCAGGCGTTGCGGCTCGCTGTCGGCCTCATCGCAGGACAGCCAGGCGACATGTGCGCCATCGATCTGGAGGTGCTGGCGGAACAGGCTGAGCACGGTGCTCTTGCCGAATCCGGCCGGCGCACTGAGCACCAGTACGCGGCGGCTGCGGGCGCCCTGCAGGCGCTGGATCAACGCTCGGCGCGGCAGTACCGGGCGGCCACCGGCATCGGCCGGGAACAGCTTGGTGCGCAGGAGGGGAATCTGGTGCGGGCGTGACAGGCAGAGGTCGGTCATGATTCGAGCAGCCCCAGCTCGCGGGCACGCCGGATCGCTTGGGTCCGGTTACGCACCTTGAGCTTTTCGTAGATGTTGTGCAGGTGCCATTTGACAGTCCCCAGCGCCAAGGCCAGCTGCTGTCCGATCTCCTCGTTGGACATGCCCTTGGCGGCCAGACAGACCACCTCGCGCTCACGGTCGGTGAGTCCTTCTTCCAGCACATCCAGGGATTTGCGTGCGTCGTTGCCGGGCCAGGACGCCAGCAGGTCGCGGATGAAACCTTGCAGCGCGGGGTGGCGTTCGGCCGCTTCCAGTTGCTGGAGCAGTTGGCGGATGGCCTCGCCCTCCTCTATGAACAGGCTGCGCACGCCCTCCCGCTCGGCACAGAGCAGGCACTGCACCAATAGGCTCTGGGCGCGCTCCTGATAACCCAGGCGCTGGTAACTGAGGGCGGCCAGCAGGTCCAGGCGCAGCCGTTGCAGGCCATGCCAGTTGGGCTGGAGCTTGCCGCGCAATTGGGTGATCTCGTGCAGGGCTTCGCTGAAGTGCCCACGGGCTTGCTGCAGGCGCACGCGGATCAGCCCCTGTACCCAGAGCGCCGAATTGGCGCCGTGCTGGGTACCGCCGCTGGCCAGCTTGTTCCAATCCACGCCCTTGAAGCGCTGTTCGGCCCGCTTGATGCGATCGGTGCCAGGCTCCTGGAGCGTCAGCGAGATTTCCTCGGCCACCGCTCGCGCATAGAAGCGCCAGGACTGGTTGCGTGCGGCCAGGTTCTGCATCAGCACCAGGGTCGCCTGGGCTTCCTTGGGCTTGTCCTGCATGCGCTGGATGCGCGCAAGGAAGAGCATGCCCTGGGCATAGATGTCGATCGGCCGGATGACGTCGATATGGGTCAGCGCGCTGCCGAGGCGTTCCTCGAGGCCGTCGAGGCGCCCCTGCTGGTAGGCGATCAGGGATTCGACTATGACCGGCAGCGCCATCGCACGGGACTTTTGCCCCAGGTGCGGCATGACTTGCGCATGCATCTGATCGAAGAGCATCTGCGCCTGCCGCACCTGGCCCTGTTCCAGGGCCAGGAGGATCTCGACGTTGGCCAGCTGCATGTCCAGGTAGCGGCCTTCGAGGAAGTGGTTGCGCTGCTGGGCCAGGGACAGCAGGCGGCGGGCCTGGTCCGGCTGGGCGAGGACCGCCAGGGCCATGGCGCCAATCACCAGGATGGCCACTTCGAGGAAGGCCTGGTTGCGCCCGAGTTGCGCCTCAACCCGGCGGGCGATGGTGACGCAGAGTTCGAGGTCGTCCTTCTGCAGGGCGAGGGCAGCCTTTACCGCCAGGGTCGCCAGGTACTTGTCGCTGATCTGCGCCTCGGCGCGGGTTCCGCCCCAGCGGGCCAGCAACTCGTCGAGCATCTGGATGGCTTCCGGCAGTGCCATCTCGGTCGCACGGTTCCAGACATCCGCCAGTACCAGGGTCGGGTAACGCGCGGCAATATCGTCCGGCACCTTCTGCCGCCAGCGGTAGATCTTGTTCAACTGGCCGCGGTTGATCAGTTCCAGGCCGCAGCCATCCACCAGCGCCGCGAGCATGTCCGGGTCTTCGGCTAGGCTCGCGTGCTCGATGGCGAGGTTCTGCATGTGATGGTTGGTGAACCAGAGACTGGCGTTGAAGTGCAGTTGCTTCAGGCGCTCCGGATCACGGGTCTTGAGACGGCTGCGCAGGAAGTCGGCGAACAGGTGGTGGAAGCGGTACCACTGCCGCTCACGATCCAGCGGCAGCAGGAACAGCTGCATGGTTTCCAGCCGTTCCAGCAACGCCTGGCCATCCTGGCGCCCGGTCAGTGCGTTGGCCAGGTCACCACTGAGCTGGCTGGCGACACCGAGGGCCAGCAAGGCGTCCTGCAGATCGGCAGACAGCTGCTCGAAAACGCTGGCCAGCAGGTATTGACCTACCGTGGCCTGGTCACTGCCCAGGCACTCCATCTGCTCAGTGGCTTGCGGTTGGTGGCGGAGCCACAGGCTCGCCAGCTGGACACCAATCGCCCACCCTTCGGTATGGCTGTGCAGCGCGGCCAGTACTGCATCATCCAGTTGCAGGCCGGTACGGGCCAGGTAGTCGCGGGTTTCCTCGACGGACAGGCGCAACTCGTCGAGACCGATCTCCAGCAGCCAGCCCTTGGCCCGCAAGGTGGCCAGACTCAGCGGCGGCAGGGAGCGGCTGCCGACGGCCAGGGAGAAGCTGGCAGGGGCCAGGCGCACCAGGCGGCCAAGTGCGGAAAAGAGTTCGGGGTCTTTCAACAGGTGCAGGTCATCCAGCACCAGCAGGAGCGGACCATTGTGGCGGGCGAGGTCCACCAGCAGGCTTTCGAGCACGGCGTTGACCGGGACCTGCATGGTGTTATGCAGGTAGCCGCGGGCGTAGTCGCCAACGCCGGGCACGGCTTCGCCGAGGGTCTTGATCAGTTGCTGGAAGAATCGCGCGGGATCGTCGTCCTCGGCCTCCAGGGAGAACCAGGCCACTGCGCTACCGGCGGTGCGGCGTTGCTCGGCCAGGGCCGCAAGGGCGGTGGTCTTGCCGAACCCGGCAGGTGCCGAGAACAGCAGGAGGCGAGCATGAGGATGGGCGGCCAGTGCCGCCTGAACCTGGGGTCTTGGCAGATAATCGGCAGATGCCTGAGGTGTCACGAGTTTGGAGCGCTGGCGGCTACCGGCTGCGGGGTTGAGAACTGCGTCCACTGCCTGAATCCCTGTGTCGTTATCGTTGTGGTTCGGAGGTACATCTCCGTGGGATTGGTACATAAGTATCAGAATGTTTTTCCTACGTAAACGTCAGAAAAGGCTCTAGGATCGACACTGCAGGCAGACTAGAATCCGCTCCTGCATTCAGCCCGCGCCGCCCCCATGCCTGACTGTCATTTACACGCTCTTCCCTATCAGGAATCTCCCTGCGAACGCTTCGCCCGAGTCCGCCAGGCGCCCGGCGCCGTGTTGCTGGACGCCGGCCGACCGGTCGCCGAGCGTGGACGCTATGACCTATTCAGCGCCTGGCCATTGGCAGCATTTGCAGCAGCGCCGGGCGAATCGGCCAACGACTTCGCCCATCGCCTGCGGAAGGCTCTGGCCAGCCTCGGCGAGGCGAGCCTGCCTGCGGGAATCGAACTGCCGTTCGTCGGCGGCCTGATCGGCTACCTGGCCTATGACTTCGGCCGCAGGGTGGAGCAACTGCCGGAAGCGGCCATCGATGACCTGCAATTGCCCGACGCCCAGTTGGGCCTCTATGCCTGGGCGCTGGTCAGCGATCATCAACTGCGCACCAGCCAACTGGTGTTCCACCCCAGCCTTGCGCAAGCCGAGCGCGCACGCCTGATCGCACTGTTCAGCGAGCCTGCCGAATCGGCATCCGCCCCATTTCGCCTGCACGCGCCCTTCCAGGCCAACCTCGACCAAGGCCAGTACCGCGACGCCATCGAACGGGTGCAGGCCTATATCCAGGCCGGCGACTGTTACCAGGTGAATTTCACCCAGCGCTTCCAGGCACCCTGTGAGGGCGATCCCTGGTCCGCCTACCAGGCATTGCGCGCGGCCTGCCCGACGCCGTTCGCCGGCTACCAGGCGCTGAACGATGGAGGCGCCATCCTCAGCCTGTCGCCGGAGCGTTTCATCAAGGTCAGCCAGGGCATGGTGGAAACCCGCCCGATCAAGGGCACCCGACCGCGCGGCCAGACACCGGAGGAAGACCGCATCCAGGCCGAGGAGCTACTGGCCAGCCGCAAGGACCGCGCGGAGAACCTGATGATCGTCGACCTGCTGCGTAATGACCTCGGACGCAGCTGTGCCATAGGTTCGGTACGGGTGCCTGAGCTGTTCGCCCTGGAGAGCTACCCCAACGTCCATCACCTGGTCAGCGCCATCACCGGCCGCCTGGCGGCAGACAAGGATGCACTGGACCTGATCACTGGCAGTTTTCCCGGCGGCTCGATCACCGGCGCCCCGAAGATTCGCGCCATGCAGATCATCGACGAGCTGGAGCCCACTCGCCGCTCGATCTATTGCGGGTCCCTGCTTTACTTGGACGTTCGCGGCGAACTGGACAGTTCCATCGCCATCCGCACCGTGCTGGTGAAAGACGGTCGGGCCAGTTGCTGGGGTGGCGGAGGCATCGTTGCCGACTCCGACTGGCAGGAGGAATACCGTGAGTCAATCACCAAGGTGAAGGTGTTGATGCAGACGCTGGAGAGGTTGGGAGATTAAAACCTGTGGGGGAAGAATTCATTCGCGAACCGAATTGGCACCGTGCCAGCAGACGGCCCCTCCCCCCAACCCTATTCCAGAGGGCGAGGGAATGAAAAAGCCCGCTTTCGCGGGCTTTTTCATAGGCAGGATTCAGAGGCTCAACTGACGGTTGGAGGCCTTGATGAACTCGCGCTTGAGGTCTTCGTAGGTGTGCACCGCCGGGAACTGCGGGAACTCGCGGATTACATTTTCCGGCGCATGGAACAGGATACCGGCATGAGCTTCGCTGAGCATGGTGGTGTCGTTGTAGGAGTCGCCAGCCGCGATCACACGGTAGTAGAGGCTCTTGAAGGCCAGCACGGACTGGCGCTTGGGGTCCTTCTGGCGCAGCTGGTAATCCACCACACGATCGGTCTCGTCGGTGATCAGGCGATGGCAGAGCAGGGTCGGGAAGCCCAGTTGACGCATCAGCGGCTGGGAGAACTCGTAGAAGGTGTCGGAGAGGATGACGACCTGGAAGCGCTCGCGCAGCCAGTCGACGAACTCGACGGCGCCTTCCAGCGGCTTCAGGGTAGCGATCACTTCCTGGATGTCGGCGAGCTTCAGGCCGTGCTCGTCGAGGATGCGCAGGCGCTGCTTCATCAGCACGTCGTAGTCCGGAATGTCCCGGGTAGTCGCCTTCAGCGCTTCGATTCCGGTTTTTTCCGCGAAAGCGATCCAGATTTCCGGAACCAGTACACCTTCAAGGTCGAGACAGGCGATTTCCACGAGCAATTTCCCCGCATGGCTTTTTGATTGGAGGCGGCACTCTAGCGACTCGACAGATACCGTGCAACGCAGCCCTTATATCCAAACGCAGCAGTGGTACTTCCTGATGGTTATTTAGGAGCATAACTCCCCTTTGTTAAGATGCCCGCCATAGAGCGCGCCCAGCGCCACCCCTAAAAGGAAGCCTGCCTGATGAGCCACCCCTTCGACGTCGTCGCACTGGCGACGGCTTACGCCAGCAAGTCCCCCCAGGACATCCTCAAGCTCGCCTTCGAGCATTTCGGCGACGACCTGTGGATTTCCTTCAGCGGCGCCGAGGACGTGGTCCTCGTGGACATGGCCTGGAAGCTGAACAAGAACGTCAAGGTATTCAGCCTGGATACCGGCCGTCTGCATCCGGAAACCTACCGCTTCATCGAGCAGGTGCGCGAACACTATGGCATCGCCATCGAGGTGCTATCGCCGGACCCGCGCCTGCTGGAACCCTTCGTCAAGGAAAAGGGCTTGTTCAGCTTCTTCAAGGACGGTCATGGCGAATGCTGCGGCATCCGCAAGATCGAACCGCTGCGCCGCAAGCTCTCCACCGTGACAGCCTGGGCCACCGGCCAGCGTCGCGATCAGAGCCCGGGCACCCGTTCCCAGGTGGCCGTACTGGAAGTGGACGGCGCCTTCTCAACCCCGGAAAAGCCGCTGTACAAGTTCAACCCGCTGGCGCAGATGAGCAGCGAAGAAGTCTGGGCCTACATCCGAATGCTGGAGATTCCCTACAACCCACTGCACGAGCGCGGTTTCATCAGCATCGGCTGCGAGCCCTGCACCCGCCCGGTACTGCCGAACCAGCACGAGCGCGAAGGGCGCTGGTGGTGGGAGGAAGCCACCCAGAAGGAATGCGGCCTGCATGCCGGCAACCTGATCAGCAAGGCCTGAGCCATGCGCATCACCCTGGTGAAGAAAGTCCTCGCCGATGGCCAGGACTGCCGCAAATGCCGGGATGTGATGGAGCACCTGGAACGCGGGGGCCATCTGGAGCGGATAGACCGCATCCTGGTGGCCGACGAGCGCAACCCGGGTAGTGCCGGCTGGATGGCAGCGCAGCATTACGGCGTGGACACTGCACCGTTCTTCGTGGTGCGCCACGACGATGGCCGGGAGCAGGTCTACACCGTATTCCTCGCCTTTCTGCGCGATGTGTTGCAGCCCTCCTCCAACCCATCCTCGTAGCCCAGCAGGGTGTTTGGCTTCGCGGAGCTCAGCCCAACCTACAGCCCTCTTGGCGTGCAGGTGGGTTGCGGTAGAGCAAAGAGAAACCCAACAGCATCCAGCGTCGTAACTCCTGTGTACCGCCCAGAAAAAAGCCCGGCAATAGCCGGGCTTTTTCCTTGCCCTGACCCTTAGTAGGTCGGCAGCTCCACGTCGTGGAACAGCTCGTCCAGCTCCGCCTTGTTATGACACTGCACGGCCCTGGCCTGGACATCGCGGGTCAGGTGCGGGGCGAACTTCTCGATGAAGTCACACATGAAGCCGCGCAGGAAGGTGCCGCGACGGAATCCGATCTTGGTCACGCTCGCTTCGAACAGTTCACTGGCGTCCAGCACCACCAGGTCGCTATCGAGCTTGGGATCCACCGCCATTTTCGCGACGATGCCCACGCCCAGCCCCAGGCGTACATAAGTCTTGATCACGTCAGCGTCGGCAGCGGTGAACACGACCTTGGGGGTCAGGCCACGATGGCTGAACGCTTCATCCAGCTTGGAGCGGCCGGTAAAGCCGAACACGTAGGTCACGATGGGATGTTCAGCAAGTGCTTCGAGGGTCAGCTTGGGCAGCTTGGCCAGCGGGTGGCCTTGGGGAACGATGACGCAGCGGTTCCAGCGGTAGCACGGCATCATCACCAGGTCACCGAAGAACTCCAGGGCTTCGGTGGCGATGGCGAAATCGACAGTGCCATCGGCAGCCATCTCTGCGATCTGCATGGGCGTCCCCTGGTGCATGTGCAGGGCAACGTCGGGGTACTGCTTGATGAATCCACCGATCACCGGCGGCAGTGCATAGCGCGCCTGGGTATGGGTGGTGGCAATGGACAAGGTGCCTTTCTTCTCGTTGGAGAACTCCTGGGCAATCTGCTTGATGCTCTCGACCTTGCGCAGGATTTCGCCGGCGGTGGTGATGATGCGCTCACCGGCCGGAGTGACTCGAGTGAGGTGCTTGCCGCTTCGCGCGAAAACCTCGACGCCCAGCTCGTCTTCCAGCAGACGGATCTGCTTGCTGATGCCCGGCTGCGAGGTGTAGAGGCTTTGGGCAGTAGCGGACACGTTAAGGTCGTGGTGCGCTACTTCCCAGATGTAGCGCAATTGCTGGAGCTTCATAGGCAATCCTCAAAGCGATTACGCCGCAGGATGTCGGCGGCGTTTATAACCATATTAATGGTTTGCTGAATAAAACTAGACGTTTTTTTGCGCTTTGCACAACCCGCGACCAGCGGTGATCAGAAGTCGTTGCGCCCGCGATGCTGGAGCATTGGCACCAGATACACCGGCACCTCTGAAAGTTGCACCAATCTGGCAGCGGTACGGCCCAGCGGTGTATCCAGCGAAGTCCCGTGGCTGTGGCTACCTACTACGAGCAGGTCCACCGAGAGCTTCTGCACTTCTTCGAGTATGACCAGCGGCGGATCCCCCTGAACCACCCGCACCGCGCGGATCATGTCCAGGTCCTGGACCGCCTCGCCCATTTCATCGCGAAACCCCTCCAGCACCCGCTGCTCGATACTCGACATCACGGTGCCCAGCCCCTTGGCCCGCAGCTCCTTGAGGGTGGCGTCGTCAAGGTAGGTCTGCAGAACCGATTCGGCGAACAGCCCAAGGGGCTCCACCGCATGAACTACATACAATTGGGCGTTGTAGGCGCGAGCGAGAGACAAGGCGTGCTGCAGAACATATGGGGCATAGAGACCGAGGTCCGTGGCATAGAGAATGGAGCGAATCATGAGGCCTCCTACTGCCATGCTTGGCTGGCCTCACCAGAGCTTAGGTTCTGTAGGAAAAGTCGTCGAGCGACCGGCCGGCGCGGCACAAAGACCATTGGACCGCGCTGAAGCGTGCTAGCCACAAATGGCTTTCCAGGCCGATTGCGGAGCCTGCTGGCAACTCTCGTAAGGAATCCGATCAGAACTGCGGTTCGTTGCTGACACCGTGGGGAACATGCCCGGTAGCCACTACATCGCGGGCCTTTTCGCAGTGTCCGGCCTGGTCGTCGAAGAACACATCTGCGCCAAAGGTTTCGAGGATGGCGGCCTTTTCCAACCCGCCGAGGAAGAAGGATTCATCCAGACGAATGTCCCAGTCGCGCAGGGTGCGGATGACCCGCTCATGCGCCGGCGCGGAGCGCGCGGTTACCAACGCCGTGCGAATCGGACAGGCTTCCGGCGGGAACTCCTGCTGCAACCGGTTCAGCGTCGAAAGGAAAGGCTTGAAGGGCCCTCCATCCAGAGGTTCGCGCGCCGAATCGCGCTCGTGGGCCTGGAAGGCTTCGAGGCCGCCACTCTGGTAGATACGCTCGGAATGGTCGGAAAACAGCACCGCATCTCCATCGAAGGCGATGCGCAGCTCATTGCTCGCGGCGCGGCGCGGACCGCCAGAGAGAATGGTGGCGGCGGCGTAGCCCGTCTGCAGGGCGCGACGCACATCTTCGGCATGGGTGGACAGGAACAGGTGGCAACCGAAGGCGCGCAGATACGGCTCGGGACTGCGCCCGCCGACAAAGGCAGCGCGGGAGATGCCAAGACCGTAGTGCTGGATGGAGTTGAAGGCCCTCAGCCCGGTGTCGGCGCTGTTGCGCGACACCAGGATGACCTCGACCCGCTGCTGGCCCAACTGTTCGTTCAGGCCAAGCAGTTTCTCCACCAGCGGATAGGCATCGCCAGGAGCCAGCACTTCGTCTTCATGGTCGATCTGGTACTGGCGGTAGGCTTCTATGCCTTCTGCCTCGTAGACCCGGTGGCTTTCGTCCAGGTCGAACAGTGCCCGCGAAGAGATCGCCAGTACCAGCTTGTCACCCAGCCCCTTGCCCATGAAGGTCCGTCCTCTCAACCCTGATTGCGTGCATCGATGAAGCGTAGCGCCTGATAGAGCGCACGGATACGCGGCATCTCGAACCCGACTGCAGCAGCCGCAGCAAGAGGAGCTTCATATATGGCGCCGAGTTCAAGCGGGCGTTTCTGCACGAAGTCGTGGTACATGCTGGGCAAGTAGTCGGGCATGCGATCGGTTGAAGCCAGCAGCTTGGCGGCGAAGTTGTCCGGGATGCGATGCCCGATGGCAGTAGCCGCATCCACCACTTCCTGCATGATCGCCTGGATCAGTTCACGCGTATCGGTGTTGCTCATGAGCGCCGTGGTGCCAGCATCCAGCAGTACCGACAAACCGTTGTAGGGCACGTTCCAGACCAGCTTTTGCCAACGCGCCTGGTCCAGGTTGGCGACTGCCGCCGAGTCGATTCCGGCAGCCTTGAACAGGCCGGAGCCCTCCTCCGTCAGCGCCTGGCGCTCCGCTTCGTCGACCGCCGGGCCAGAGTGATAGCCGAGGTTCACCGCCCCCAGAGACTGGTGCTCGATCACCCCTGGTGCCGAGCGGTGGACGCAGATGTAGCAGAGGCCGCCAAGCAAATGCAGCGAGCTTGGCAGCAGACGACGCAGTTCGTCCTCCACCGCCAGGCCGTTCTGCAGCAGCACCACCTTCGCGCCCGGCGCGGCAACCTGGGCGATGATCGGCGACAGCGCGGCATTGCTGGTGGTCTTGGCGCCTACCAGCAACCAGTCGCAGGCGGGCATTTCAGCCGCATCACGGTAAGCCTGGGCAGGGAACAGCGCCTGAGCGCCATGCACCGCGCTGTTCAGTTGCAGACCACGTGCGACGACGGCGTCGTATTCGCTGCGCAGCAGGAAGTGCACATCAAAGCCGGCACGGGCCAGCATCACACCATAAAAGCCGCCGATGGCGCCGGTACCGATAATGCCGATACGCGGTTTGCTTGTACTCATTTAAGGAAGCTCCTCTGCCGGCCGGGCCAATACCCGCTCCAGGGCTTTTGTCAGATCGTCGCGCCGCAGGCTGGAGTGCAGCGCGCCATGGAAGTTGCCATTTCGAACCACGAACAACGCAGGCAGGTGGAATACCTCATAGCGCTCGACCAGCCCACCATTATTGCCGGCATCGATCCAGCACAATCGGTCCACCGGCAGCCCGGTTCCCGGCAGATGCTCGCGAGCCCAGCGACAACTGGCGCAGCCGACACTGGTGAAAATGACCAGTGAAATGCCGGGGAGATCGAGCAGAGAGTGATCGGCATCGAAGTCGGTCAATTCCACCTCGGGCACTATAGTTTCTGGTGCGATGCCGGGTTCGAGGCTTCTGGAGTTCGCGGTCATGCGTCAATTCCTGCGTCACCCCACGGAAATGCCCGTGGAGCTGGTTCCACGCAAGGGCAGGCACATGCCCCTGCAGCGGCTGCACGATATCAGCCTGGGTGGGGTGGCATGCAACTCCGTACGGGCGTTCCGGCGCGGCACCTCTATCGAACTGTGCATCCCGTTGCTGGGCGACCAGGCACGCTTTTCCGGAACCGTTGTCTGGTGCCGCAAGCAGGTCGATGACTACATGATCGGCATCGCGTTCACCGATGAAGAGAACATGTTCCGCGCACGGATGGTCGAGCAGATCTGCCTGATAGAACAGTACCGCAGGCAGCGCGAGGAAACGGTTGGCCATGCCCTGGCACCAGAAGCGGTGGCGCAGGAATGGATCGCCCTGCACGCAGCCGACTTCGCCCCCGTCTGAATTCGTGCCAATTCCACGTTCGGCGCATGCATTCGCCATTGTCGAGGTTACGTGGAAAGCGTTAAGGTTCCCGTCCCCGCCGCGTTTTTACTGCTGTGCTCTCCGCCAAACGGGGATCGCTGGCGGCCGGCACCCGTGACCTGACGACCCTGAACGATGAAAAGCACGATGGCTGATTTACAGATCGACGACCTTAACGTTGCCTCCAACGAGACCCTGATCACGCCGGAGCAGTTGAAGCGCGAAATTCCCCTGACCGATGGAGCCCTGGATACCGTCGCCAACGGCCGCCAGGTGGTCCGCAATATCCTCGATGGCAAGGACCATCGCCTGTTCGTGGTCGTGGGCCCCTGCTCCATCCACGACATCAAGGCCGCTCACGAGTATGCCGACCGCCTCAAGGTCCTGGCCGCCGAAGTGTCCGATACCCTCTTCCTGGTGATGCGCGTGTACTTCGAGAAGCCGCGCACCACCGTCGGCTGGAAAGGTCTGATCAACGACCCCTACCTCGACGACTCCTTCAAGATCCAGGACGGCCTGCATATCGGCCGCCAACTGCTGCGAGACCTGGCCGAAAAAGGCCTGCCCACCGCCACCGAGGCCCTGGACCCGATCTCCCCGCAGTACCTGCAGGACCTGATCAGCTGGTCGGCTATCGGCGCCCGTACCACTGAATCCCAGACGCACCGCGAAATGGCTTCCGGCCTTTCGTCTGCGGTCGGATTCAAGAATGGCACCGACGGAAGCCTGACCGTAGCGATCAACGCTCTGCAATCGGTTTCCAGCCCGCACCGTTTCCTCGGCATTAACCAGGAAGGTGGCGTCTCCATCGTCACCACCAAGGGCAACGCCTATGGCCACGTAGTTCTGCGCGGCGGCAACGGCAAGCCGAACTACGACTCGGTCAGCGTCGCCATCTGCGAACAGGAACTGACCAAGGCCCGAATTCGCCCCAACATAATGGTCGACTGCAGCCACGCCAACTCCAACAAGGACCCGGCCCTGCAGCCTCTGGTCATGGACAACGTTGCCAACCAGATCCTGGAAGGCAACAACTCCATCGTCGGCCTGATGGTGGAAAGCCACCTGGGCTGGGGCAGCCAGTCGATCCCGAAAGACCTCGACCAGCTGAAGTACGGCGTTTCCATTACCGACGCCTGCATCGACTGGGAAACCACCGAGAAAGCCCTTCGCAGCATGCACGCCAAGCTCAAGGATGTGCTGCCCAAGCGCCAGCGCTGATTGGTAGCTGTAAACGAAAACGCCGGGCAATTGCCCGGCGTTTTTCATTGCGCTTCGACTCAGCCGTTGCGCTGGGACTGACGCTGGCGTCGCTCGATATAACGTTCGACGTAGGAGCAGGATGGGATCACGGTGTAGCCGTGGTCCTCGGCATATTCCAGGGCGGATTCAGTCAATGCCGCGGCAATCCCGCGACCGCGCAGGACGTTCGGCACGAAAGTGCGATAAATGTCCAACGTCTGTTTACCCAGGTCCATATAGGCCAGGTATGCACGATGACCGTCCACGGTGGTCTCGAACTGATGACCTGCCTGGTCATGGTGGATGGACAATGCCTCGCTCATCACTACTCCTCTGAGGATCTAAAACCTTACGCGTACCTTATCGATCTTTTCCAGCCGAAGGAACATCTCTGCCGTGCCAGAACCGAACTGTACGCTGAGGTACGCCTTCCCGTTCTCCACCTTGTGTAATACACCCTGGTAATAGGCGCCATCGAAGGTGATGAACTGCAACCGCTTGCCGGCATATCCCGGCAGGTCGGCAACATTGACGAACTCATACTGCTGCGCGGCACGTCCATCGCCATCGTTTTCCCGCTCCGCGTTGATCTTCTCCATTGCGACAGGCTCATTACGCGCTGCCGTCGGGTCGACCCAAGTGAATTCGACCGGCCGCACCAATTCCTGGTTCACCAACACTGCCGGACGCAGCATCGCCACTACATCCTTGGCCTCAAAGAACTGCAGGCCATCCCACGCCATGCCCTCGCTCGGCGTAAGTTCGACACGAAGCGACTGCGGGTCCTTCAGGTAACGACCGTAAGCATCCAGCATCGATTGCCCCAGGGCGACCTTCTGGCTCCGCAGTACGGTGTCGAACTGCTGGACCGCGGTCTTCAGATACGCATCAGGTGACTGACCGAGCTTACTTGCGCAGAATTCCTGGACCTTGCGCTGGTACTGGTTGTCATTCAACTCGAGGATCAGGCTGGAAAGTTGCGGCGGATTGACCCGCAGGTCGCCCGGCTCCTCCGACATGTTAGACAACGACAGGCTGAGACGCACTTCGCCCATGTCCCGGGTATCGGAAGTCAGGTTCAGGTTGAGTTTCTGCGCACCCGGCTGGAACAGATAGGAGAACTCGGCATCGGTTTCCAGGGTGCGATACCCCATCTCCAGCAGTTCGTCTGTGCCAATGTTGCGCACTGTGCCGCACGCAACCTCGCTCATTGCAGTGAATACACTGCGCTCAGCCGGAGTGTTGTACAGCTGCTGCATGAACGGCCCGTGCACTTCCAGTGCAATGCCCTTCAGGCTGAGCGCCATCTGTTCGGGGAACTTGCCCTCGGCAAGGCGCTCCTTGAAGCTGAGGAGTTCGCGCAAGCTCTTGAACTTCAGTTCGGCCTGCTGCACGTTCAGGCTGTCGCCCATAGCCGGAACGCGAAGTTGAAGGTTTTCGAGGCCAACCCGGCCATCGAAGGAAGAAGTAATGCCCCCATAGGTGATATCCATCACCGGCGACAACTTGCTGATTGCGTCATCCATGATCGATCTGACCGACCACCAGAGTGACAACTTGATGATCAACCCCACGGCCAGAACCGAGAGCACTCCCCACTTGAGAATCTTCGACATAGTGACGTCCTTGAAGTCTGCGCTTCGCTACGGATATCGGAAGCCGTGCAAGCTTATCAGCGGCCCACGGCCACTACTACGACCGCTCTTTGTATAGAAGGTGATAATTCACGGTCCTCTGAAAAAGTTCCATTTCCAATGCAGAATTCGAGCATGAGCACGCCCTCGACCCAGCCCAAGGTAACGCTTGTCAGATTATGGGAGGGAAGCTGCCCACAGCGCTGACCAAGGCCTACACTTGGAATTTCGACTGATCAAAGAACAATCAGCCTGACTGTTTTTTGATCAGCGACCTCGTTAGTTGCTCGTGAACTAGCCGGCAAGCTGAAAAAAATGTGCCTGCCTTGCACAAGGTCAGTTTACTTACTACAAGTTATGGGTAGTATGTACGCCGGCTAATTTCCCAAGCTCGGGGAATTGCTTTATGGAAATGTCCACCTTAAGGGGAACACGATGAACAACGTTCTGAAATTCTCTGCTCTGGCTCTGGCCGCAGTTCTGGCCACCGGTTGCAGCAGCGTATCCAAAGAAACCGAAGCTCGTCTGACTGCGACTGAAGACGCAGCTGCTCGCGCTCAAGCCCGTGCTGACGAAGCCTACCGCAAGGCTGACGAAGCTCTGGCCGCCGCTCAGAAAGCCCAGCAGACCGCTGACGAGGCTAACGAGCGCGCCCTGCGTATGCTGGAAAAAGCCAGCCGCAAGTAATAGCTTTCGGGCTATAGAGCCGATCCAGTTCGCTGGGTCGGCTTTTTTATTGCCCGCACTTTGTACCCCTTCTCTTTCCGGCTTACTTCCAATAGCCGATGCATCGCCAATTCACGGGCAAAAGAAAAGCCCGCTGGCGATTCGCTCAGCGGGCCTTCTTCAAACAACCGGTAGCTTAGAGCTCGGTATTCGGCGTACTCGCCGCAACCGCCGAGTTGGGTTCTGCAATTTCCACCGGCAGGCCGTCTTCGGCCGCAACCACTTCGCGCACGACATCCCAATCCAGGCGGATGGTATTGACCAGATCCTCGCGTTTCAGTAGCGCGTTGATCACAGCAGTGTGCTTGTCCACCACCGACGGATCGCCATGATCATCCAGAGGAGCATGGGCTTCCAGGTAGATCTTGCCGCCGCTGACACCGAACTTGTAGGGCTCGTTGATGATGCGCACCGGAGTGCCCACCGGCGCCATGGAGGCCAGCGCCAGGACGTTGTTGTTCAGCATGCGGAAGCAACCATGGCTGACGCGCATGCCAATGCCGAACTTCTTGTTCGAGCCGTGGATCAGGTAGCCCGGCACGCCCAGATTGAACTTGAACGGACCCAGGGGGTTGTCCGGACCTGGCGGCACCACGGTTGGAAGCGGATCGCCATCGGCTGCGTGCTCTTCGCGAATCGACTTCGGCGGATACCAGGCCGGATTGGAGGTCTTGGCGGTGATGGTGGTGTGCGCTATGGGCGAACCCCAGCCTTCACGACCAATACCCAGCGGGAAGGTATGCACCACATTCTGCCCTTTCGGGAAGTAGTACATCCGATACTCGGCAAGGTTGATCACGATACCTTCGCGCGGTCCCGCCGGCAGGATGTAGCGAGTCGGCAGGATGACCTCGGTGCCAGCACCGGGCAGCCAGGGATCGACACCAGGGTTGGCGGCGACCATCTCCAGATAACCCAAGTCATTGGCAACGCCGATATCGGCGAACGTGTCTTCGTACTTGGCCTTGATCACCTGGACCTGGCCGACGATATCTTCGCCGGGCGGCGGCAGGGGCAGCTCAAGGGCTGCGACAGGGCCCGCCACCAGCAGGGACGCTACTGACAGGGAGCGGGCGACGGCTGTAAAGCGCGGCAACATCCGGGAATCCTTGGCAAATTGACTGATTAAAAGACTCGGAATTCTACACCGACGCGAGGCGCGCCGGGAGCCCTCAGGCCTCCGACCAGACCGAGTGCTGCCCCTTTCGGTGAGCCTCGAGAGTGGAACGGCAGTTGGAGCACAGCCGCCGATCGCGCAGCAACTCTTGTTCCAGACTACTCCAACGCGGTTGCGCCGGCAGCAAACCGCCACAGAGAGTCCTATCAGCAAAACCGTCCAGTTCAAGCTGTCGCGCTACCAGGTGCAGGCGAACCTCGCGGCAAGCAAACAGGTCGAGCTGCTCGTCGGGCTCAATCACTTTGTAGCCAAACAGGGACCAGGCGGGGCGCGGCATGGAGGACTCCAGGGAGGGTGCGCAACATTAGCCGAAAGCGAGCCGCGGGAAAAGCGTCAAAGCATGGGTTCCAGGGTTGGCCAGAGGTTATCCAGCAACCTTGGCTGGGCCTGCGCGCGAGGATGAAGGCCATCGGCCTGCATCATCTCCGGCACGCCCCCAACCCCATCGAGGAAGAAGGGCACCAGCGGTACCTGCTTCTCCGTCGCCAGGCTGCTATAAACCTTGGCGAACGCATTCGTATAGCGCGCACCGTAGTTGGGCGGAAGGCGCATGCCGAGCAGCAGCACGGACGCGCCCTGCGCCTTGGCGCTGTCGATCATGGCAGCAAGATTCTGTTGCAATTGCGCAGGTGGCTGGCCACGTAGCCCATCGTTGCCACCAAGCTCGATGATCACCAGTTCCGGCTTATGTTCGGCCAGTAGTGCCGGAAGCCTGGACAGCCCGCCAGCACTGGTGTCGCCACTGATCGAAGCATTCACCACACGCTGTTCGTAACCCTTCTCGGCGAGGCGCTTTTCCAGCAGAGCGACCCAGCCTTGGCTGGATTCCAGCCCGAAAGCGGCGCTGATACTATCGCCGACGACCAGCAAGGTCCCCGCCATGGCCTCCTGCGCCAACAGCAACAGTGACAGGCAGCCGCCCAACAACCAGGCACGCATTGGATTCTCCATGAGCGCAAGCATTCTCGATGCGCGGAACCTTAGCAAAGTGGTTCCCAGCGCGGAAGGCGAGCTGATCATCCTTCACGACCTCTCGCTCGACCTCCGCAAGGGTGACAGCCTGGCCATAGTCGGCAGCTCCGGCTCCGGCAAATCCACCCTCCTCGGCCTGCTCGCCGGACTCGACCTGCCCAGCTCCGGCGAAGTGCACTTGGCTGGATGCGCCCTGTCGAGCCTCGACGAAGACCAGCGGGCGCGGGTTCGAGCTGAGCATGTTGGTTTCGTCTTCCAGTCGTTCCAGTTGCTGGACAACCTCAACGCCCTGGAAAACGTCATGCTGCCACTGGAGCTGGAAGGCCATCGGGATGCGCGCACCCGCGCCCGCCACCTGCTCGAACGGGTCGGCCTGGGCCAGCGTCTCAACCATTACCCACGCCAGCTTTCCGGCGGCGAACAGCAACGAGTTGCCATTGCTCGCGCCTTTGCCGCCGAACCCGATGTGCTGTTCGCCGACGAGCCCACTGGCAACCTAGATAGTCACACCGGCGAGCGCATCAGCGACCTGCTTTTCCAGCTCAACCAAGAGCGTGGCACAACCCTGGTACTGGTAACTCACGACGAACGCCTGGCCCATCGCTGCCGTCGCCTGATCCGCCTCGAAGGTGGGCGCCTGGTCGAACAGGTGGAACCCTGATGCGGCGTCTGCCACTCGTCCGCCTTATGGCGATGGCTGCCCGCCAGCTGTGGCGCGACGCCCACAGCGGCGAACTGCGGGTGTTGTTCTTCTCCTTGCTGGTGGCCGTTGCCGCCAGCAGTGCCATCGGCTACTTCAGCGCCCGCCTTAATGGCGCCATGCTCTTGCGTGCCACGGAGTTTCTCGGTGCCGACCTCCTGCTCAGCGGCTCATCACCAGCCAGCGCCGAGCAGGTCGAAAGAGGCATGCGGCTCGGTCTGAAACACGCCAGCGCAGTGGAGTTCTCCAGCGTTATCGCCACCGACAACGGCATCCAGCTTTCCAGCGTCAAGGCCGCCGACGCAGCCTATCCGCTGCGCGGTGAATTGAAGAGCGCCGCGCAGCCTTACGGGGAGGAAATCACTGGCAGCGGCCCGAAATCGGGCGAGGCCTGGGCCGAAGCAAGGCTCTTCGCAACGCTGGACCTCAAGCCCGGCGACAGCATCGATGTCGGACAGAAGACCCTGCGCCTGACGCGCGTACTCACCTACGAACCCGACCGTGCAGGCGATTTCTACAGCCTCACCCCACGGGTACTTATCAGCCTGGACGACCTTGGGGCCACCGGCATCGTTCAACCCGGCAGCCGGGTGCGCTACCGGGAACTGTGGAGCGGTCCAAATGAAGCGCTGGCACAGTACCGGGCGGAGATCGAGCCCGACCTGGAAGCGAACCAACGCCTGGAGGATGCCAGACAAGGCAATCGCCAGATCGGAGGGGCGCTCGGTCGCGCCGAACGCTATCTGAACCTGGCCAGCCTTGCCGCCGTGCTGCTCGCCGGCGTCGCGGTGGCGCTGTCCGCCGCCCGATTCGCCGCACGTCGTTACGACGCCAGCGCCCTGCTACGTTGCCTTGGCCTGTCCCGCCGCGAAGCCCTCCTTTTATTCGGCCTGCAACTGGCGCTGCTCGGGCTCGTTGCCAGCGCACTGGGCGCCCTGCTCGGTTGGTTGGCACAAGTTGCGCTGTTCGAATTGCTCGCTGGACTCCTGCCGGCTGTGATTCCGTCCGGCGGACTGGTACCAGCGCTCGCCGGGATCGCCACGGGCCTACTCGCCCTGGCCGGCTTCGCCCTGCCGCCGCTGGCTGCACTGGGCCGTGTGCCACCTTTGCGCGTCCTGCGCCGCGACCTGCTGCCACTCCCCCCGAGTGCCTGGCTTATATATGGAGCAGCATTGCTGGCCCTTGGTCTGATCATGTGGCGCCTGAGCCTGGACCTGAAATTGACGATCGCCCTGCTCGGTGGCGGCCTGATTGCGGCCCTGCTGCTGGGCGGTCTGCTGCTGGCTGGACTGAAGGGGCTGCGCAAGGCCCTGGCCAACGCAACCCTGCCCTGGCGCCTCGGTCTCGGCCAACTCCTGCGCTACCCGCTGGCCGCGGCCGGCCAATCACTGGCCTTCGGCCTGATTCTCCTGGCCATGGCACTGATCGCGCTGCTCCGGGGGGAACTGCTGGACACCTGGCAGAACCAGCTACCCGTGAACGCGCCCAACCATTTCGCCCTAAATGTGCTGCCCGCCGAGAAGGACGCCTTTGCCAGTCGCCTCGCCAGCCTGTCGCCGCACCCTTCGCCGCTTTACCCGGTGGTGCCCGGCCGACTCACAGCCATCAACGGAGAAGCGGTACGCCAGTTGGTGAGTAAGGACTCCCAAGGCGAACGCGCCGTGCAGCGAGACCTCAGCCTGACATGGTCTGCCGAGCTGCCGGGCGACAATCGCCTGGTAGCCGGACACTGGTGGGGCGACCTGGAAAAATCCGCACTGCCGGGGGTTTCGGTTGAATCCAAGCTTGCCGAAAGCCTTGGCGTGAAATTGGGTGACAAGCTCAGCTTCAGCGTCGGCGGCCTGCAGCGCGACGCCGAGGTGACCAGCCTGCGCGAAGTGGATTGGGACAGCTTCCAGCCGAACTTCTACATGATCTTCGCGCCGGACACCCTCTCAGATCTCCCGGTCACCTACCTCACCAGCTTCTATTTGCCGCCGCGGCATGACCGCGACCTGGTGGAGTTGTCCCGCGCGTTCCCGGCGGTGACCCTGCTGCAGGTGGAAGCCATACTCGTGCAACTGCGGAGCATCCTCGCCCAGGTCACCCTGGCAGTAGAGTTCGTATTGCTCTTCGTACTCGCAGCCGGCCTTGCCGTGCTATTCGCCGGGCTGCAATCGACCCTGGACGAGCGCATCCGCCAGGGCGCCCTGCTCCGCGCCCTGGGCGCCGAGCGCCAGTTGCTGCTGAAAGCACGACGCGCGGAATTCGCCCTGCTCGGCGCCTGCAGCGGCCTGCTCGCTGCACTCGGTTGCGAACTGGTCAGCGCCTTGCTCTATCGCTTTGCTTTCGACCTGCAATGGCACCCCCACCCCTGGCTGCTCCTGCTGCCATTGCTGGGCGCCCTACTTGTTGGCTCGGCAGGCGTAATGGGGACGCGTCGCGCGCTCAACGCCAGCCCACTGACGGTCCTGCGCGAAGCTTGATAGGCTTCGACTTCCGAAACCCCGCAGGACCGTCATGAGCCGTTACCGCCCGCCCCGCACCGCCGGAACACCCTTGATCACCCCGGAAGGTGAGGCCCGCCTGCGTGCCGAGCTTCACGAGCTTTGGCACGTACGCCGGCCCAAGGTCACGCAAGCCGTGAGCGAAGCGGCCGCCCAGGGCGACCGTTCCGAGAACGCCGAGTACACCTACGGCAAGAAGATGCTGCGGGAGATCGACAGTCGCGTTCGCTTCCTCACCAAGCGATTGGAAAACCTCAAGGTGGTGCGCGAACGTCCGACCGACCCCGACAAGGTCTACTTCGGTGCCTGGGTCACCCTGGAAGACGACGATGGCGAGCAGTCCCGCTACCGCATAGTCGGACCGGACGAATTCGATCTGAAGCAGAACCTGATCAGCATCGACTCTCCCCTGGCCCGTGCTCTGGTGGGAAAGCCGCTGGACGCCGAAGTCCGCGTCAGCACCCCAACAGGGGAAAAGACCTGGTACGTGGTTGAAATCGATTATCCGTAGCTCTGCAAAACGAGTCGGCCTGACACCAGTCAGCGCAGCGTGATCAGGCCTTGCCGCGCCACGCGCACCAACTGGCTGAGCACTTCCGGCAGCTCCTTCGCCGAAGGCGCCTGGATCACGGCCATGTCGAAGCTGTCGCTGGCAAAGCGAGCCAATGACTCGCCTTCGCGAGCGAACTGGATCAGGAAGTTGCGCGGTCGGTCCCAGCGCTTGGGCCAGCCTTCGAGATAGCGAAGGAGCGTTGGCTGGTGCGAGCCGCCAAGCAGGATTCGCGGATTGCGCAAAACCAGCCCGGTGGTGATCGGGGCTAGCCGGAGAAGGGGTTGGGGACAGGTCATGGTGCATGTCTCCGCCTCGTAAGGTCCCGCTGGGCAGCGGTGAGAGGCGACACCGAACCAGCGTTTTAGCGGTATTTGGAAGCCTCTGAAGACTTCTGCGCCCCGCAAGTAGCTGACTAAATCGGCGCATGGGGCGACATCCTAGAGAAGCCCGCGCAATACTGTCAAGGCGACCACAACGCCCCGCGAGACGCCCATGAGCACCCCGCCCCTGCGCCTGTTCTTCGCCCTTCCCTGCTGCCCGCAGTTGGCCCACGAAATCGCCGACTGGCGCGCCCGGAACCCCGTTGACGGCAAACCCGTTGCACCCGGCAACCTTCACCTCACCCTCGCCTTCCTCGGCTCGCACCCCCGTGGACAGGTGGAAGCCCTGGAAGCCCTGGCGGCCAGCCTGGAACCGAGGGCGTTCACCCTGCACCTGGATCGCCTGGCGCGGTGGAAAAACGGTCTGCTGTATATGGCACCCAGTCGGATACCGCCTGCACTGACCGAACTGGAGCGCAACCTGCGCGAGCATTTGCTGGGCGCTGGATTCAGTCTTGAGACCCGCCCCTTCAAGCCCCATCTGACGCTGGCTCGCCATTGCCCGCGTCTTCCAGCGGCAAGCACCCCAACCTTCGATTGGCCAGCCACCGAGTTTTCCCTCTTCGCCTCGGAAAACACAGCCAAAGGCACCCGCTATCGCTCACTCGGGCAATGGCCGTTGCGGCCTTCGACCCCAGCCTGACGTTTCGCTGAGTAACAGGAAACTGGTCGGCATCTTAGGGTGAACGGATGTAAACATCCGCGAAAAGCCTAACCCAGAGCATCTGCCAGAATTTTGTAGCGAATGGCATGGTTCCTGCGCTCCGCCCTGCCTGAAGTGCACGCCCAGGAGGGGCGTGGCCACGCCAGGGAATGCAGTCAGGCCCTCCCACGCACAACATCGAGAGCGCACATGAAGAACAACAAGACCCTGCTCGCCCTTTGTATTGCCACCGGACTCGCTGCCTCCGAGCAAGCACAGGCCCTCTGGTTCGGTTCCAGCGGCTATACCCAGACCCGTTACCCGATCGTACTGACCCACGGCATGCTCGGTTTCGACAGCATCCTTGGCGTCGACTACTGGTACGGCATTCCCTCTGCCTTGCGCCGTGATGGCGCTCGCGTCTATGTCACGGAAGTCAGCCAGCTGAACACCACCGAAGCGCGCGGCGAAGAACTGTTGGAGCAGGTGGAAGAAATCGTCGCCATCAGCGGCAGCCCCAAGGTCAACCTGATCGGCCATAGCCATGGCGGCCCGACCATTCGCTACGTGGCAGCGGTGCGCCCAGAACTGGTCGCTTCGGCTACCAGTGTCGGTGCGCCCCACAAGGGTTCCGCCACTGCCGACTTCATCCGCCAGGTGCCTCCGGGTTCCGCGGGTGAAGTAATGCTGGCGGGCATCGTCAATGGCCTGGGCACTCTGATTAACTTCCTCTCCGGCAGCGACAGTGACCTCCAGCAGAACGCCCTTGGTGCCCTGGAATCCCTCAACAGCCAGGGCGCAGCTGCGTTCAACGCACGCTTCCCGCAGGGCCTACCGACCACCGCATGCGGCGAGGGTGCCTACCAGGTCAACGGTGTGCGCTACTACTCCTGGAGCGGTACCAGCCCACTGACCAACGTGCTGGATGTCAGTGACACCCTGCTTGGCGCCAGTTCGCTCACATTCAATGGCCAAGCCAACGACGGCCTGGTAGGTCGCTGCAGCTCACACCTGGGCAAAGTCATTCGCGACGACTACCGGATGAACCACCTGGACGAAGTCAATCAGACCCTGGGGCTGACCAGCCTGTTCGAAACCGACCCGACCACCGTCTATCGTCAACAGGCCAACCGGCTGAAGAACGACGGGCTCTGAGCCCGCTTCGCGGGGCCTGCGGGCCCCGCACCTCTCCAGACTGCCGAGCGACCCCGTGAAAAAACTCCTGCTACTGTTCCCCATCGCCTTCGCCGGCGCCCTGGCCATCCTGTTGCAATGGGGCGGCAAACCGGCACCTGCTTCACCTAGCGTCTTACCAGCGCATGCAATGAGTGCAGCTCCAGCCAGTTCCCCCGTAACCACTTCGCAGGCGCTGCCAAGCCCTCTGGCCGGAGCGATCAGCACCACACCCCAGCTCGGATCACTGGCGGGGACGGAGGTGGACGGGCGCTTTCACCTCGACGCGGCTGGCAACCTGCTGATTACCGAGGACATCCGACGCATCTTCGATTACTTCCTCAGCACCCAGGGTGAAGAGTCGCTGGTCAGCAGCATTCAGCGCGTCAGAAGCCACATTACCGGGCAACTGGAAGCACCAGCGCGAGGTCAGGCCTTGGCATTGCTCGACCAATACCTGGATTACAAACGCCAACTCGTGCAACTGGAGCGCGACCTGCCGCTACTCGCCGACATCACCGCACTGCGTCATCGCGAAGCGGCAGTACAGGCTCTGCGCGCTCGCATCTTCAGCGTCGATGTCCATCAGGCCTTCTTCGCTACCGAGGAGACCTATAACGCCTTCACGCTGCAGCGCCTGGCCATCCAGCGAGACACAGGAATGGAACCAGCCGCCAAAGCTGCAGCCATCGACCAACTACGCGCAGCCTTGCCGGAAGAGATGCAAACATTGGCCGCGAGCCAACTGCAGGCCGAACTTCGGGCCCAGGTCGGGGCGCTCCAGGCGGCAGGCGGCAGCCCTGAGCAAGTTCGCCAGCTCCGCCAGCAACTGGTGGGCGCCGAAGCGACGGCACGGCTGGAAAACCTGGACCAACAGCGCCTGCAATGGCAGCAACGGTTACAGGCCTACCTGAAGGAGAAAGGGCGTATCGAGGCCAGTGAAGGGCTGAGCCAGAGTGACAAAACGGCCGCGATCAACCGCCTGGAGGAAGAAGGATTCAATCCGCAAGAGCGCCTGCGCCTTCAGGCCGCTGCGGAATTGGCTGCGGCCAGGAAGAAGCAGCCATGAGATGCAAAAAAGGCCCGCTCAAGCGGGCCTTTTTCAACTACCTGGTACCTGGCTCAGTTGGCCAGGTTGCGGTCCAGAGACATCTTGCCGGCGCCTTCGACCAGCAACGTGGCGCTGATCAGGGCGAGAATCATGGCGTACTCGAAACCGCCGTTGGTAATGAAGAAACCGCTCGCCCAGTGCACGCTGAAGATCGCCACGATCATCGCAACGATCAGCGCCGCAGCGGCCGGACGCACCAGCAAGCCGATCACCAGGGCGAGGCCGCCGAAGAACTCTGCGCTACCTGCCATCAGAGCCATGAGGTAACCGGGAGTCAGGCCGATGCTTTCCATCCACTGCCCGGTACCCGCCAGGCCGTAACCGCCAAACATGCCAAAGAGCTTCTGTGAGCCGTGAGCCATGAAAGTCAGGCCGGTGATGACCCGCAGCAGGGTGATGCCATAGCCAGCGTTGGTGGCGAGGATGGATTTGATCGGGTTACTCATCGAGGTGTTCCTTGTGTTGTGGGAGTCGATGAACAGAAGCTTAGTAGAATTATTTGATATTAAAACCGGAAAATTCTCACCGGCTTCATCGAGTAATTCGATTATCTTCGAGTCTTACCGGCCGCTTTCGAAGGCTCCAGTAGATAACGCTCGCGATCGAAGGCCAGGTAGTACTTGTTCACGCTGTTGACGTAGGTCACCACGCCCATCCCGGCCTGTTCGGCAGCAATGCGCTCCACCTGGAAGAACCACTGGTTGGGATTCAGTCCCCGCCGCCGGGCTTCGGCGCGCATCCCCTGGACCCGTTGCGGGCCAAGGTTGTAGGCCGCGAGAACAAAGGCCATTCGCTCGCGATCATCTAGCTGCGCGCTGGAGAAGAAACTGCGGCGCAGCTTGGCCAGGTACCTGGCTGAGGCCTGCACATTATTGTCGAGCTTGTGGATGTTCCCTACGCCAACGCTGCTCGCTGCCCCCGGCGTGATCTGCATCAGCCCGGTGGCTCCGCCTGCCCCCTTGGCGGCCGGATTCAGGCTGGACTCCTTGTAGGCGAGCGCCGCGAGGCTGAGCCAGTCGAAATCATGCTGGTCGGCGTAGCGCTGCAGCACCGGGCGCACGCGTTCGAGCCGCTGGCGCTCAGTGCGGGCAAGTGGGTTGTGGACCTTGTAGAGACGACGATAGACGCGCTGGAACGCCGCATCCTGGTCTTCAGGTGCGCGGTACCCATCGAGGAAACGGTCGACGCTGGCCCGCAACGTCGGCGCATCACGACGAACGAACCAGGTCATATCACCCTGCCGGTCGAGCACCAGGTGTTTGTCCAGGCGCAGCTTCGGCATCACCTTGGCCCAGCGCTCGGCAATCGGCTGCTCCACCGCCGTCAGCGGGAAAATGCCGGCCTGGACCATCTCCAGCACATCTTCCACCGCCAGGGTCGAGTCGACCCATTCGATGACGATGGGCGCAAGCTTGCGCGCCGCCAGCTTCTCGTTCACTGGGCGCAACGCCTCGCCCGCGGCGCTGCCGACCGGTAACGCGATGCTGCGACCGGACAACTGCTCCAGGCGCTGGTAACGACGCTGCCCTTGCCGGCTGACCAACACCAGCGGTACATCCTTGCGCAGTGGCGCACTGGCGCTGATGTTGGCGCCAATGCCCTGGTTGACCAGTTCACCTGGCGCCACCAGATCACCTTCGCCCCGCTGCAACGCAGCCAGCAACTGATCCTTGGCCTTTGGGATGATCTTCAGCTTGATTTCACGCCCATCACGGGCATTTCGATTGAGGTACTGCTCGAAGGCCCGGATACGGTGGTACTCGACTCCGACCGGTTCGCCCTTGACCTCGCCAGAGCTGTTACGGCTCTGGTTCACCAGCACCTTGAGCACGCCACTACGGCGGATCTGGGCCAAGTCGCGGGCTTCGGCCGGCTGCTGCCAGACTTCCGGCGGCCCAGCCAGGCGAGCGCTTGCCGTGAAAGGCAGCAACGCCAGCAGGCAGAGCAGCAGCAACGGTCGCGTCATCAATTCTCCAGGGACTGGCGGGACGTCAGCGCGCACCCGAACGTGTAGAGTTGCTGCGCCGCGAAACCTTGGCTGGCGAGCGAGGGGCGCGGAGATTGTCACAGCTACGCGCCTGACGCCAGTCAAAGCGTGGTATTGACTTCAACATAAGGCGCCAAGTTCCTGTATAGATTGGTTTTTTTAATTGTTTCGAGCATTGTTCCGCGGCTCTGCTCCAATCCGAGGTAGCACCATGCAACTCATCGACATCGGCGTCAATCTGACCCACCCCAGCCTAGCCCGCGACGTCCGCGCCCTGCTGGAACGTGCGCAGGCCGCCGGCGTTCACCAAATGGTGCTGACCGGCACCAGCCTGGATGACAGCGAAAAAGCCCTGCTTGTCGCTGAGCAACTGGATGAAAGCGGTCGCCTGCTGTTCAGTACGGCCGGTGTCCACCCTCATGAGGCCAGCAACTGGAACAGCGATAGCCAGCGGCAACTCCGGGCGCTACTGGGCGAAGCCCGAGTGCGGGCCGTGGGCGAATGTGGCCTGGATTTCAATCGCGATTTCTCGCCACGCCCGCAGCAGGAGAAGACCCTCGAAGAACAACTCGCCCTGGCCGCCGAACTGGGCAAGCCGGTGTTTCTCCACGAGCGAGACGCCGATGAACGCCTGCTGGCCATCGTGCGGGAGTTCCGCGATCAGCTCAGTGCCGCCGTGGTGCACTGTTTCACCGGCGAGAAGCGCGCCCTCTACGGCTATCTGGACCTCGACCTGCATATCGGCATCACCGGCTGGATCTGCGATGAGCGTCGCGGTACCCATCTGCATGCCCTGGTGCGCGACATTCCCCGTGGCCGGTTGATGCTGGAAAGCGATGCGCCGTACCTGCTGCCACGAAGCCTGCGCCCTAAACCCAAACACGGCCACAACGAACCGGCCTTCCTGACCGAAGTCCTGCGGGAAGTCGCCCTGCATCGTGGCGAAAGCCATGAAGAACTCGCCCAGCACACCACTGATTGCGCACGCGCCTTCTTCGGGCTCCCGGCCATCGACTGAGTCAGGCAATCAGGTTCCTTCTTGATTCGGATCAAATCTGGTAGGAATTTTCCGTCAGAAAATAATGGCACCTTGCCAATACTGTCCGAGCCATAAGAAGAACATCATGGGTACCTGGATTCGCGATATCTCCCTGAAATACAAGTTCTGGGCCGTCAATGCGGTGGCCTTCTGCACCACCCTCCTGCTGGTTCTGCACGCACTTTACCTAGAGCAGCAGGGCCGCGCGGAAGACGCTCGCAATGCTGCTGCGACCCAGGCCCAGCTGCTGAAATCCTGGCCAACCGCCGAGTCCCTGCCCTCATTGCCCGGCGTCATCGCCTTCAACGCAGGTAGCGCCCCGCAATTACCCGGTGGCCAGTCTCTGGCCCGCGCCAATGGCTGGGTGGAGCTGGAGCACGACGGTCTGTTCGGCAGCAACCCCGCCATCGGCGCCCAGGTGTTCGATCGCACTGACGGTCAGCGCGTCGCCGTGCTGGCCAGCAGCCCGAGCATGGCCCAGTTGCTGGGCGCCCGCGCTGGGGAATACGCAATCTCCGTGTTCCTGCTGATGGTCGCCCTGCTTGCAGCTTCACAGTTGCTGATCCGTTTCCTGCTGAGCCACCTCAACACCCTCAAGGACGTGATGCTCCACGTCGAACGCAGCGGCGATCTTTCCGCCCGCGTACCGCTGGACAGCCGAGATGAAGTGGGCCAGATGGCCAACGCCTTCAATGCCATGCAAGCCGGCTATGGACGCGTGGTCGGCACCGTTGCCCAGGCCGTGGCCCGCCTCGACGAAGGCGCCGCACGCCTTGCCGGCAGCATGGGCGAGGTGCGCCAGGGCATGCTCGGCCAGCAGAGCGAAACCGATCAGGCCGCCACCGCCATCAATGAAATGTCCACTACCGTGCACCACATCGCCCAGCATGCGGCGGACACCCGCGACCAATCGCAGAATGCCGATCAGCTTGCCGGTGCCGGCCAACTGGTGGTGGAACGGGTCGAACATTCCATCACTGGGCTTTCATCCGGCGTGCAACAAACCGCGGAGACGATTCAGCGCCTGGCCGAGGACAGCCAGAAGATCAGCGGCGTCGTCAACGTCATTCACGGCATCGCCGAGCAGACCAACCTGCTGGCGCTGAACGCTGCCATCGAAGCCGCGCGTGCCGGGGAAATGGGCCGCGGGTTCGCTGTCGTGGCAGACGAAGTGCGCAACCTGGCCAGGCGCGTGCAGGACTCAACCGACGAGATCACCAGCATGATCGGCGCTCTCCAGGCCGGTACTCGCGACGCCGTGGAGTTCATGCGCGAAAGCTCGATCAAGGCCAACGATTGCGTGCACGCCGCCCAAGAGGCTGGCGCCGCCCTGGCCGCCATCACCGGCGCGGTCGCCCAGATGCGCGAAAGCAATACCCAGATCGCGGTGGCTGCCGAGCAGCAGAGCCAGGTGGCCGAGGAAATGACCCGCGCCGTGGTAGGGATTCGCGACGTTACCGAACTCACCGTCAGTCAAACCGTGGAATCTGCCGCCACCAGCAATGAACTGGCGGAACTGGCTAGCGAGCTGTCCCAGGCGATTCGCCAGCTCAAGCTAAGCGCCTGAAAGTTCCGCCCCACGCTATCCGCTCCATAGGGAGAAGGCATTCGCCGGCCCATCAGGGCCGGTCTATGCTGCCGACATCCCCTCAAGGAGCCGGACATGGGCAAACGACTTCCCAACCTGCATGCATGGCAATGGCGGACGTATTCCGACAATCACCAGCATCCAGCCAACCTGATCCTGCATGTGATTGCCGTACCGCTGTTCATCGTCGCGGCCATTACCCTTGTCTACGGACTGTTCAGCCTGAGCTTTCGGCCGTTCGTGCTGGGAATCATCGGCATTGTCGCCTCCCTGGCACTGCAGGGACGCGGGCACAAGCTGGAAGCGGTAGCACCGGAACCCTTCAGCGACCGCAAGGACGCCGTTGGCCGACTGCTGGTGGAGCAGTTCCTCACGTTCCCTCGCTTCCTGCTCAGCGGCCAATGGTGGCGCAACTGGCGCAAGAAAAAGCACTGAGCCATCAGAGTCGACCCGGACTCCGGCTCGTGGACATCAAGAGGTCTACCCGAACTAAAAGGTCCTGTTTCGCCGCAGGGTGCGCCATACGCACCGGCTCGCGCTCGGAGGTAGGACAATCGCGGCCCAATCTCCGCTGGTGCGCGCGGCGCACCCTACAGATGACCCCCACCCTCCTTGCACGACCTGCACAGGGCGATCAGCCGAACACCACCACGGTCTGCCGACTCATCGCCACCAGGTCGCCGTCCGGCGTCCACAGGGCCGCCGCCGCATGGCCGTAACCATCGCTGGCGTGCTCGATGCGCGCGCGATACCTGCACCAGTCATGGGTATCCAGCTTCGGTAGCGGCTGCACGAACTCGATGGTCCAGGTCAAAGTGCTGCCCGGTGCGGGTGTTGGCAGGTGCGGTACGGTGGCCGGCGGCCACGCGTCCACCAAGGCCAGCAGATGTGCCTCGGTGACAGGCTCCCGCTCCACTTCGCCACGAAAACGTACCCAACCGCCCATGTCGCGTTCGCGGCTCCCGGAAAACGGCATGCCGCCGATGGCCCAGCGCATGGCCAGGTGACGGGTGAATTCCGGTGTAACACCAGGAATGAAGGGCAGTTCGAAGCAATCTGCCGCGGGCTTCATGTCGGGTGCTGGCTCAGCGGCCATCTGCACCACCGACTGACGCGAGCCGCCGAAGCTGCCCTGCACCAACGCCACTACCTGGCCCTTCTGCACCACACGGCAGAACACCTGGCTCACTGCCTTGCCTTCGCGCAGCAGCTCGGCCTCGAAGCTGGCAGGCACTTCGGGCTCCAAAGGGCCGACGAAAGTCGTGGCCAGGGATCGCACCGGCCGGCCCGGCTCGACCTTCGCGCGCATGGCTTCGAACGCCAGCGCCGCAACCACACCACCGAAGGCGGCCCGCCCCTGTCCCCAGGTGGCAGGCACCACGATCTCATTCGGATTGCTGCGCGCCGCCTGGATCAGTTCGGAGAATAATTTCATCTGGAGTCCCTGTAGTGAATCGCTCAGTCGGCGATCTTAGGGCATTGCCCCGCAGGCTCGAAAGGCGCGTCGCAAGGCTGCCGCGCCAACGCCGATGGGATACCCGCCATGGGCGAATCAGGCCAGTCGCCGCAGCAGCTTCTCCAGTACCCGGTCCGAACGGACTTCAGCGGCATGCAACGCCACCTGCCACCCACGAATTCGCGGGCGCAGGTCAGGCTCCTGGTCCGCACGGCCCAACCACTGCAGGTTGTCATGCCATTTGCCCAGCGCGGATTGCGCACCCACCAGCAGCCGCCGGGTCTTGGGCGACAACTCGATCAAGTCCGGGTAGGCGTCCACGCCGTAGCGCAGGCGCTTGATCAGCAGCCGCAGGCGATGACGGTCGTGGGCGGGATCCTGGAGCGCCTGTACGAGACGGCGGTGACTCTTGCCAAGGGATTTGGCCACTGTCCTGCAC
This sequence comes from Pseudomonas sp. DY-1, assembly GCF_003626975.1. Lineage (NCBI taxonomy): Bacteria > Pseudomonadati > Pseudomonadota > Gammaproteobacteria > Pseudomonadales > Pseudomonadaceae > Pseudomonas > Pseudomonas sp. DY-1. Next base: position 1,720,825 of record NZ_CP032616.1, read on the forward strand.
AACCCCTTCAGCAGCCCCTCGCGATCGTACACACGCATCAGATGGGGCCAGGCTTCGAGCACCAGGAACAGGCGAGCGAGCTCCGGGGCCAGCAGAAACTGTGCATAGCCAAGGTGCCGAGCGCGTTCCCGGCCCGGAGTCAGGCGATCCAGACCGTGACTGCGCAACTCGATGATCAGCACTTCCAGATCCCGCAATGGCCCGCTCAGACTTGCCAGATCGGCAGCCGCCTGGTTCAGCACGTCGACTGCTGGCAACCCGCGAAAAGGACGCAGCAAGCTACGCAGGCGCCTGGTTGCAACGCGCAGGTCATGCAGGGCCTCGTCATCCGTACCCGCGGCCAGCCGCTCGGCACAGGCATGCATGCGAACCTCCAGACCAATGACTTGGGCGATCAGGTCATCCAGCATTCCGGCCATCTTCTAGCTCTCCAGGGGTCAGGCGCGCAGGCGACTACGGCAGTACTCAGCATGGATCATCCGCGCGCACCGCGCAGGCGCCAGGGCAATGCCTTACGCAGGGCGCGCAGGTGCCTGGCCGGATCGGACGTCCACTGGCTGGCATATCGGCTAGCCTCGAAGGCTGCGAGGAAGGCGCGGATCTGCGCCGCCTGCCGGGGCAGCTCGCGGCTTGCACGCTCAGCGAAGGCGCGCGGCCCTTCGCCCTTGCCACGCACTACGCCATGGCGCGCCAGCAATTGCTCGAAAACCTGGAACTGACGCAACTGGGGGTCGCGCTCACGTCGCCATGGCGCGAACAGAAACAAGGCCAGCAGCGCCATCAGCACTGCTCCGGCACCGACCAGGCCCAGGCCGAGCGAGCGCCCATCCAGGGTGCCGAACCAGCGCCGCACAAGCTCCATCTGCGCCTCTCCCTGGTAGCCCAGTACCCAGCGCTGCCAGCCGTAGTTGAGATTGTCCCAGGCCAATCGCACCTCGTTCAGCCAGGCCAGCTGTCGAAAGCGCAGAGGTGAAAGGGGTGACCCCTCGAGGAAGCTCTGCTCGCTGGCCACTGCATCTTCAAGGCCACGCTCGATGCGGCTCGGCGCCACTTGGAAAGTTGGATCGACGCTGATCCAGCCGCGTCCCGGTAGCCAGTATTCCACCCAGGCGTGAGCGTCGAACTGATGCACCAGCACGTAGTTGCCGGCAGGATTGAGTTCGCCACCCTGATACCCGGCCACCACCCGCGCGGGAATGCCGGCGGCTCGCAGGACGAAGGTCATGGCGCCTGCATAATGGGCACAGAACCCCCTGCGGGTATCGAAGAGAAACGCATCAATATTGTCCTCACCCAGCGGCGAAGGCTTCAGGGTGTAGACGTAAGGCTCGCGATTGAAATGCGCGAGCAGTGCATCCACCAGCTGTTGCGGCTCAGCGTACTGCCGCTTGAGCTCCCCGGCCCAGGCCCGCGTTCGCGATTCACCTGCCTCTGGCAGCTGCAGGGCCCTGCGCAAGGCATCGGGGTTGCCATCAGGTTCGCGTACCGCCTTAGGCCAGGAGGTGACCTGGTAGAGCAGCGGGCGATCGACCGGCGTGCGGCGCTCGAGGCGGAAGTCCGCCCGCGGGCGCACACCCTCCTCGCCCGTCTCGGCCACATCCAGGCCAAACAGCCACGGCCTGCCGCTGGGCTGCATGACAATGCTGTAGCGCAGTGGCTCACCTTCCCGACGCCAGACCGCCTCCTGGCCGAACTGGGAAGTGAGAGATTGGGACCAGCGGCGCCCATCAAATCGCTCAAGGGTCAGCGCGCGCCAGTAGAGCTGGCTCATGGGCGGCACCGGACCTTCGAAGCTGGCGCGGAAAGCCAGGTCGCCGGAGCGGCTGAGTTCGGCGATATCCGCTGGACTCATCGCATCCGCCAGGCCGGTAACCCCCTTGTCACTCGGCAGGGGCAGCGACCACAGCGGCCCCAGGCGCGGAAAGAACATGAACAGCAACAGCATCAGCGGCACCGCCTGTAGCAACAGGCTGCCCGCCGCCTTCAACGGCACCAGCGGGCGTTCAGCGAAGCGGCTCTGCTGCAACCCCACCAGGGAGGCCAGCAATGCGCAAAGGGGCAGCAGGCTGTAGAGCCCGGCCAGCATGCCGTCGTTGAACAGATAGGCGGTGACCTGGGTGAAGAACCCGAGGAGCACCAGCACCAGGGCATCACGCTGGGTGCGCAGTTCCACCAGTTTGAGGATGAACACCGCCACCAGCAGCACGACCGCCGCCTCCAGCCCAACCAGCGTGCCCCTGGAGAAGAATACGCCCAGCGCGACCGCGAGGATCAGCGCGGCCTTGATCGTGCCGCTGGGGTACTGCGCACGCATGCGGAATATCCGGATGCGCCATCCAGCACAGCCCAACCACATTGCAATGATCCACAACGGCAGGTAGGGCAGATGCGGCAGGATCACCAGCACCTGCGCCACCAGCAGCCAGGTCAGGCCGATCCGGGTAATGGGCAGGCCGGCCTTCATCGCGCCCCCCCGAACAGGGCCAGGGCCCGCAGGCAGGCTTCGCGGTGGGCATCACCGGTGTCGGCGCCCAGCTCCTGGCCCCCCAGGCGCAGGCCGAAGGGTTGGCCACGGGAAGAAAACTGCAACACCCAGTAGCAGAGCAGACCCAACCGCTGCTCCAGATCGCCGTCCAGCCGATCGAGGTCGAGCCAGACATCACGCCCGGACAGGGCGGCGAAGTCCTTTACGAACAGCCCCTGGCCGCGAGAAAAGGCCTTCCAGTGCAAGCGGCGACGCGAATCGCCCGGCTGGTAGGCGCGCAGCCCCTGGTAGTCGTCCGCCCCGGCACCGAGCACATGCTGGCCTTCGTCGCCGTCATCATCGCCACGGCCAGGCATCAGCGGCAGATCGCCCTCCAGCGGGCGCGGATAGACCAACAGGGCCTGGTCCAGATCCACCCAGCTCCACGCCACCAGCAACCCGAGCGGATAACGGCTTTCGACGCGCAGGCGTCGGGGCCGCAGCCAGCCACGCCGTCCGGTAGGCAAGTGCAACTCCACCTCGCAGGCGCCATTGGCGGCTACGTCCTGCACCTGCAACGGCAAGGGCGGCCAACCCAGCGCGACGGCCTGGTGCTCCCGGCCGCTGCTTTCCAGCGTGACGTGGAAGTGCGCTTGCTCGCCGAGGAAAACGGGCGCACCACCCGCTGCCTTGAGGTTCAGCCCCGAAAGGTTGCGGAAGGTGTGCAGGATGGCCACCAGGAATACCGACAGCAACAGGAAAGTCAGCGCGTAGGCCAGGCTGTTCTGGTAGTTGATCGCCACCAGCAGCATTGGCACCAGGGCTAGCCCGAAAGCGGCTCCGGCGCGGGTTGGCAAGATGAAAATCCGTCGCTGATCGAGACGTACCTGGTTCGCTGGCGGGATGCGGCGCGCCAGCCAGCGATCGACCTGGACTTCCAGCATCAGAGAGCCGGCACTTCGCGCAGCAGCCACTGCACCAACGCGCCACCGCCATGTCCGGATGGATCGGCGCGCTCGCGCAGGCGATGGCCGACTACCGAAGGCAGAACCGCCTGGACATCTTCCGGTATCACATAATCGCGCCCTGCCAACAGGGCCCAGGCACGCGCAGCGGAGAGCAACGCCAAACTGGCGCGGGGCGACAGCCCCCAGGCGAACTGCGGTTGGCTGCGGGTGGCATCCACCAGGCGCAACACGTAATCCACCAGCGCGTCGCGAGCCACCACCTTGGGCACTTCGGCCTGGATAAGCCCCAGCTCGGCGTGGGTGAAAATGGGTTCCAGGCGCGGCAGCAGCTCACGCCGCGCCTCGCCTTGCAACAATGCCTTCTCCGCCGCCCTGGCCGGATAGCCGAGGGACAGGCGCATGAGGAAGCGGTCCAGTTGCGACTCCGGCAAGGCGAAGGTACCGCCTTGGCTGGCCGGGTTCTGCGTGGCGATGACGAAGAAGGGTTCCGGCAGCGGGCGCGTGGCCCCCTCGATGGTCACCTGCCCTTCCTCCATGGCTTCCAGCAACGCGCTCTGGCTCTTGGGAGTGGCGCGGTTGATCTCATCGGCCAGCACCAGCTCGGCGAACACCGGCCCCGGGTGGAAGACGAACTGGCTGCTGTCCTTGTCGAACACCGAGGTGCCAAGGATGTCACCGGGCAGGAGGTCCGAGGTGAACTGGATGCGCTGGAAGCTCAGCCCCAGCACCTTGGCCAGGGCATGGCCCAGGGTGGTCTTGCCCATACCGGGCAGGTCTTCGATCAACAGGTGTCCACGGGCCAGCAGGCAGGTCAGGGCCAGGCGTACCTGTGCTTCCTTGCCCAGCACTACCTGATTGACCGCGTGCAGACAGGCATCCAGTTTGGTTCGCATTCGTCGCTCCCTGTGCAATGCGACGATGCTACTGGCAGGGCGGGTAATGGCAAAGCGCCCGGCAAACTTTACTCATGAAACTGTGCGTCAGCTCGCTGCGCCAGCCTCGGCATGCAGGTCGCCGGTCAGGAAGGCCGCGCCCTCGCAGAACAGGTGCGGATAAACCTCGGCAAGGTGATCGAAGAACAGTTGCTCAGGCAGGTCAGCGAACTGGCCGTGGTCCGCCAGGTATTCCATGTAGCGCTCGCCCTGGCTGTTGAAGGGGTGGAAAACGCTGTCCTGGCGTCCGTCGAACTCCAGCGGAGGCACCTTGAACAGCCGGCACAGCGCCAGGTTGAAAGCCGGTGTGGCCTTGACCCAGCGGCCGTCGAGGTGCAGCTCGGTGTAACCGTGCATGGCGAACACCTCGCTGCGCAGGAGCTCCAGCAGTCGGGGCGTGGCCAGGTGGTTGCGCACGTCGGCGAGACCAATGCGTGCAGGGATGCCGCAATGCCGCGCGCATGCCGCCAGCAGGATCGCCTTGGGCACGCAGTAGGATTCGCCCGCCCCCAGAGCATGGCTGGCCTTCAGAGTCTGCGGGTCCCGGCTGAATACATAAGGGTTGTAGTGGATCTCGTCGCGCACCGCGCGGTACAGGCTGACAGCTTGATCGATTGGGTCGCGGCTTGCCCCACGGTGCATTTCCGCGAACTCGACCACCAGGGTGTGGTCACTATCAACAAAGCGGCCGGGCTCCAGGAAGTGCTGCATGGCGTGTTCTCCTGCGGGTAAGTCGCAAGTCTATCCAGCGCCCCGCCGCCCCGGGTACGACATACCGGCCAAGCTCGCCGTTCCTGTCGCCATGGCCATGGTTGGCGATTAGTCTCGTGACGGCCCCTCGCCGCCATCAAGGAGGATCGACCATGCTGTTGCTCTGGATACTTGCCCTGGGCCTGGGCGTCGCCTATCTCGCCCACCGCCGCATAGCCCCCCTGCCCGCGCTGGCCCTGGTGGCCGGTTATCTGGTGCTGATGGGGCTGTTCGGCCATTCACCCGGCTGGCTGCTGCTGGTGTTCTGGCTGCTCTGGCTGGCTGTCGCGCTGCCCCTGGCGTTGCCCGGGCCACGTCGGCAATGGCTCAGCTCACCGCTCTTTTCCTGGTTCCAGCGAGTGCTGCCGCCCATGTCCGAGACCGAGCGCGACGCCATCGAGGCCGGCACCGTCTGGTGGGACGGCGAGCTGTTCAGCGGACGTCCGGACTGGCGCAAGCTCCTGGACTCCCCTCGCCCGCAGTTGACCGAAGAGGAGCAGGCCTTCCTCGACGGTCCTACGGAAGATCTCTGCGCCATGGTTAGCGACTGGGAGATCGGCCAGAAGCTCGACCTCCCGCCTGAGGCCTGGGAGCACATCAAGAAGCACGGGTTCTTCGCCCTGATCATCCCGAAGGAGTACGGCGGCAAGGGCTTTTCCGCCTACGCCCACTCCCAGGTTGCAATGAAACTCGCGACGCGTAGCGGCGACCTGGCCTCGACCGTGATGGTGCCCAATTCTCTCGGCCCCGCCGAACTGCTGCTGCACTACGGCACTGACGAGCAGCGCCGGCACTACCTGCCACGTCTTGCGAGCGGCGAGGACATTCCCTGCTTCGCCCTTACCGGGCCACTCGCCGGCTCGGATGCCGGTGCCATGCCGGACGTCGGCATCGTCTGCAAGGGCCAGTGGCAGGGAGAGGACGTGATCGGACTGCGTCTGACCTGGGAAAAGCGCTACATCACGCTCGGTCCAATAGCCACTTTGCTGGGCCTGGCCTTCAAGGCCCACGATCCGGACCATCTGCTGGGCGATGAAGAAGATCTTGGCATCAGCCTCGCGCTCATCCCGACGGATACCTCCGGCGTGGAGATCGGCCGGCGCCACCTGCCTTTGGGCGCGGCCTTCATGAACGGGCCGAACTCTGGCAAGGACGTGTTCGTGCCCCTGGACTTCGTCATCGGTGGCCAGGCCATGCTCGGCAAAGGCTGGATGATGCTGATGAATTGCCTGTCGGTAGGCCGCTCCATTTCCCTCCCCGCCGCCTCAACCGGTGCCGCCAAGTTCACCAGCCTGGTAACGGGCCAGTACGCCCGCATACGCGAACAATTCAACGTACCCCTGGCGGCCTTCGAAGGCATTCAGGAAGCCTTGGCGCGTATTGCCGGCAACGCCTGGCTGATGGACAGCGCGCGCATCCTCACTGCCAGCGCGGTGGATCTGGGCGAGAAGCCTTCGGTGCTGTCGGCCATCCTGAAGTACCACCTGACCGAGCGCGGCCGCCAATGCATCGGCCACGCGATGGACGTACATGGCGGCAAGGGCATCATCCTCGGGCCGAACAACTACCTGGGGCGCGCCTGGCAGGGAGCGCCCATCTCCATCACGGTCGAAGGCGCCAACATCCTCTCGCGCAACCTGATGATATTTGGCCAGGGCGCGATCCGCTGCCATCCGTTCGTGCTCAAGGAAATGGCCCTGGCCGGCCGCCAAGATCGTGACCAGGCGCTGGAGGAGTTCGACCAACTGTTACTGCGGCACATCGGTTTCGCCGTGGGCAACGCAGCCAGCAGCCTGCTGCTCGGTCTCAGCCTTGGCCGTCTTGGCGACGCGCCCGGCGACAATCTCTGCCGTCCCTACTTCCGCGCCCTCGATCGGCTGGCAGCTGCCTTCGCCCTGCTCGCCGACTGCAGCATGCTATTGCTTGGCGGCGAGCTGAAACGTCGTGAGCGGCTTTCCGCGCGACTGGGCGACGCCCTGAGCTACCTCTACCTGGCATCGGCGGCTCTCAAGCGCTATCACGACCGCGACTACCCCGAACACCTGCAACCACTGGTGCGCTGGGCACTGGAGGAAAGCCTGGGCAAGGCCGAGCAGGCCCTGGACGGACTGCTCGACAACTTCCCAAATGCCTTCATGGGCGGCCTGCTGCGAGTACTGGTGTTCCCCCTCGGCCGTCGCCATCCCGGCCCCTCGGATGAGCTGGACGCCGAAGTCGCCGGAGTGATCGGCCGCGACCGGGGAGATCCGGCGCTGGAGGAGCTGCTCGCAGGCTGCTACCGCCCGCAATCCGCCGAAGACCCAGTAGGCGCGCTGCAGCAGGCTGTCGACCTGGCCGACAACTGCCAGCCCTTGCAGCGCAAGCTGCAACAAGCGGTCAAGGCGGGCAGCCTGAAACCCGCCACGGATGAGTCCCTGGTGGACGCAGCCTTGGCCGCGGGACTGATCGATGCCGCCGGAGCCACGCAGTTGCGTGCCCTCGAGGCGGCACAGCGGCGAGTCATAGACGTCGACGATTTCAGCAAGGACGAACTCGCGCCCAGCGCGGGCAAGATTCGCTGAGCCCGCAGGCAGGACAGCCGGCGCGGCGGGCCTTATACTCCCGCGCCCGATCCAGTTTCAGGAAAGTCCGCCATGTCCAATCCCTATCTCGACCACCATCTCGCCCTGCTCGCGCACCTGCGCGGCATCCTGGTCGCCCTGGGCGAGGCGGAGCAGGTTCCCGAGGAGAACCATGCGCTCTTCGTCGAGCGCTTCGACGACCTGATGGGCGAGCTCCCGCGCGACCCGGAAGGCAGCCTGTACCTTGGCCAGGACCTGATCAGCCAGGTCTTCCATCGCTACCCGCAGATCGCCCACCTGGTCCCACGCGATCTCCTCTGGTTCTTCGGCGGCGACTGCCTGCACTTCATGCCCGACGAAGAAATCGACCTGTTCCAGCGCCTCGATGAGCGCCGCTACGAAGCCGAACAGAACGGCGAGCCGTTCGACTGGAACCTGGAGAAGCGGTTGCTGGCCCTGCCGGAAGACAGCAACAAGCACTGACACCTGCCGGGGCGGCACTCTCTGCCGCCCCATCTTCGCGCCGAATTTCGCCACCCATCGCCCGCCTTCCCGACACAATTGCGGCAAGGTGCCAGCCTCTGCCATCATTGCGAATCATTCGTAAACACTCTTTCAAGTACTTCTCAATGAGGTCAGCGTGTCGGTCGGTAATTCCGCAAATCCGCAACTGGTAGGGCTGCTTTACCGAGACCATCGTGATTGGCTGTTCCACTGGCTTCGCAAGACGGTGCAATGCCCCCATCGCGCCGAAGACGTGAGCCAGGACACCTTCGTCCGCCTGCTCGCACGGACCGACCTGCAACCTCCCCGTGAACCCCGTGCCCTGCTGGCTACCATTGCCCGCGGGTTGCTGGTGGATCAATTCCGTCGCAATGACCTGGAACGCGCCTACCTGGACGAACTGGCCCAGGCTCCGCAGGACCTGCACCCAAGCCCCGAGGAACAGGCACTGATCCTGGAAAGCCTGCGTGAAATCGATCGTCTGCTTGGCCAGCTGTCCAGCAAGGCGCGTGCCGCGTTCCTCTACAACCGCCTCGACGGCCTGGGCCACGCCGAGATCGCCGAACGCCTGGACGTTTCCCCGTCACGGGTTCGCCAGTACCTGGCCCAGGGTATGCGCCAGTGCTACATCGCGCTTTACGGAGAGCCGGCATGAACCGGGTATCCGCGCGTGCGCTGGACGAGGCCATTGCCTGGCAGCTTTGTCTGGATTCCGGTGAGGCGACCGACCGCGAGCGGCATGAATTCCGCCGCTGGCTAGGTGCCCACCCGGAGCATGCCCAAGTGTGGCAACAACTTTCCGGCATCGATCAGCAACTGGCAGCAGCAGCCTCCGCCCACGCCCGTCGCGCGCTGTTGCGCGGCGGTGGCGTACGACGGCGCAGCCTGCATCGCCTCTCAGGCAACGCCCTGGCTCTCGTACTCGCAGTGGGCCTTGGACTCGGCCTTTTGGCCCAACAGCGCCCACTGGGCGATTACCTGGCCGATGAAATGACGGCCAACGGCGAGCACCGCGAACTGCGCCTGGCGGACAACAGCCTCGTGCAGCTCAACAGCCGTACCGCCCTGGATATCGACTTCGACGGACCACAGCGTCGCCTCTACCTGCGCAGGGGTGAGATCCTGGTGAAGACCGGTCACGACGACCCGCGCCCTTTCATCATCGAGACCAGCCAGGGCCGCCTGCAGCCTCTCGGCACTCGCTTCCTGGTGCGCCGGACGGGTGAGGCGACCCAACTGATCGTGCTGGAGTCCGCCGTGGCGGCAAGACCGCACAACGGCTCGGTCGAGCGCGTGGTCCGCTCTGGCGAACAGGTCTGGATCGATAGCGAGCACCTTGGGCCCACGCGCGCTGCTCCTGTGGGCGCCGAGGCCTGGAGCCGCGGACTGTTGGTAGCGGAGGACATGCCGCTGCCCCAGCTGATCGACACCCTGAGCGAGTACCACAACGGTTATCTGGGCCTGGACCCGGGCCTGGACAATCTGCGCATCAGCGGCGTCTTCCCGCTCAACGAAAGCGACAAGGCCCTGGCCGCCCTGCCCCCCAGCCTCCCCGTGAGCATCGAACGCATCGGTCGCTGGTGGACACGCGTGGTACCCGCGAAGGACTGAAGACCGCAAGGTGGGCAGAGCCGCGCTGCCCACCTCGAAAAATCACGCCCAGGGACGGGGAGAAAAGTTTTTGGCGTCCCCCTGTCACTTTTCGATTCTCGCTCGGCAAGAAGGCATTGAGACGATTTCTCACTTAGGAGATATTCGCAATGCAACTTGCTTCCGCGCCCTTCCGCCACACCCTGATGGCGCTGGCCATCACAGTCGGCAGCCTGGCCAGCCAGGCCCAGGCAGAAACGTATCAGCTGCCCTCCGCGCCGCTGGCGAGCACCCTGAACCGTATCGCGGCCGATGCCGGCATCGTTCTGAGCGTCGATCCCGCCCTGACCGCAGGCAAGACCGCCCCCTCCGTGCAAGGCGACCTGAGTCCGCTGCAGGCGTTGTCCGTGGCGCTGCAGGGCAGCAACCTGCGCCTGGTGCAGAACGGTTCCGATAGCTACAGCCTGGCGCCCGTGGCCGACGAGGCGATGAGCCTGCCGGATGTGAACATCGACGGTAACCGCAGTTACGAAACCGCCTGGGACCCCACCACCGGAATGGTGGCCACGCGCACCGCCGCTGGCACCAAGACCGACACGGCGATCAATGAAATTCCCCGCTCGATCTCGGTCATCACCCGTGAGCAGCTCGACTCGCGCCCCACCCTCAGCCTGAACGATTCGCTGCGCTACACCGCCGGCGTGATGAGCAGCGGTTACGGTTCCGACTCCCGCGCCGACTGGCTGAAGGTGCGTGGCTTCGTGCCGACCCAGTTCCTCGACGGCCTGCCCCTGCCGGTGGGTTCCTTCGCCAACCCGAAGATCGAGCCCTGGAACCTGGAGCGCATCGCTGTTCTGCGCGGCCCGGCATCCTCCGTTTACGGCCAGACCCCGCCCGGCGGCCTGCTGGACATGGTCAGCCGCCGCCCCCAGGCCGAGCAGGCCAACGAGGTTGAGCTGCAGGCTGGCAGCAACGAGCACAAGCAAATCAATTTCGACAGCACCGGCAAGATCGACGACGAGGGGCAGTTCCTCTATCGCGTGAGTGGCACCGTGCGCGACAGCAACTCGCCCGTCGACCATATCCCGGACAAGCGCTACAACATCGCGCCGAGCCTGACCTGGAACATCAACGACGACACCAGGCTGACGTTCCTCTCGCAGTACACCCGCGACGATACCGGTATCACTGGCCAGTTCCTGCCTCTGCAGGGCACCAAGATCGACTCGCCGTTCGGCAAGATCTCGCACCACAAGAACCTGGGCGAGCCGGACTGGGACTTCTACGACCGCACCTACTACGCGCTGGGCTACTCCTTCGAGCATCGCTTCAACGATGTCTGGCAGTTCCGCCAGAACCTGCGCTACACCAAGAGTGACCTGGAGTTCCAGGCAGTGAACGTCTCCACCTTCAACACGGTCGACGCCGACGGCAACGTCAGCCGTGAATCCGGCATCGTCGATGAGGACATCAGCCAGTTCGCCGTGGACAACAACTTCCAGGCCGACTTCAGCACTGGCGAACTGGACCACACGCTGCTGCTCGGACTCGACCACCAGCGTTCCAACAGCAACTACCGCTGGCTCTATGGCTTTGGCGTGCCGCCGATCAACGTCAACAACCCGATCTATGGCGCCGACCTGTCGAACGTCACCTACTTCACCCTCCAGGACTACAACCAGAAGACCTACCAGACCGGCCTCTACATTCAGGACCAGATCGCCCTCGATAACTGGCGCCTGACCCTGGGCGGCCGCGAAGACTGGGTACATACCGGTACCGAGTTCTTCAACCAGAACGACATCACCAATACCCAGCGCGATGTGGCCTTCAGCGGCAACGTGGGTCTGAGCTACCTGTTCGACAACGGCATCACCCCGTACATCTCCTACGCCGAGTCCTTCCAGCCCTCCATGGGCGCCACGGTCAGCACCACCCAGTCCTTCGAACCCACCGAGGGCAAGCAGTACGAAGTCGGCATCAAGTACCAGCCGCCCGGCACCGACGCCATGCTGACCGCCGCCGTATACGACCTGACCCAGACCAATGTCAGCGTCACCGAAGGCAGCGTGACACGCCAAATCGGTGAGCTGAAGCTTCGCGGCCTGGAGCTGGAAGCCACTGCCGACATCACCGAAAACCTCAAACTGGTGGCGTCCTACAGCTACACCGACAGCGAAATCCAGAAAGGCGTGGACAAGGGCAATCGCATGGCCCAGGTACCGCGCAACCAGGCCACCGCCTGGGCCGACTACACCTGGCACAGCGGCATCCTCGACGGCTTCGGCGTTGCCGGTGGCGTGCGCTATGTCGGCGACAGCTACGGCAACACCGCCAACACCTGGCTCGGCCACACCGGTTCCTACACTGTGTACGACGCCTCGGTGCACTACGACCTGGGCCGCCTGAACAGTTCGATGCGCGGCCTATCCGTGGCAGTGGACGCGAAGAACGTGCTCAACAAGGAATACCTGTCCACTTGCGACGGCTACTGGTGCTACTACGGTGACGAACGCACCGTGGTCGGCAGTGTGAATTACAAGTTCTGACGAAGCACGGCCGCCCTCCGGGGCGGCCCCTGATTCGGGAATCGCCATGCAAAGCCGCACCATCCGGCGCTGGTCCGTGATCCATACCTGGACCAGCCTGATCTGCACCGTCTTCCTACTGATGCTGGCCCTCACCGGCCTGCCGCTGATCTTCCACCACGAACTGGAGCACCTCCTGGGCGAAGCGCCCGAACTCCGCGAGATGGCTCCGGATACGCCGCATCTCGGGTTGCAGCAACTCGTGGAGGCTGCCCAGCGCCACCGCCCCGGTGAGGTGGTGCAGTACGTGGGCTATGAAAAAGACGAGCCCAACGGCGTGGTCGCCATTACCGCCGCCACCGCCGGCACCGAGCCCAACTCTTCTCACACCTTCATGCTCGACGCCCGCACCGGTGAGGCGCTTGCCATGCCGGCGGCCAACGGCGGCGTGCTGATGTTCATTCTGCGCCTGCACGTGGACATGTTCGCCGGGCTGCCGGGCAAGTTGCTGCTGGCGTTCATGGGCGTCCTCTTCGTCGTCGCCATTGTTTCCGGCGCGGTGCTGTACGCACCATTCATGCGCCGCCTCAAGTTCGCCGAGGTGCGCCACCACCGCTCAACCCGCACCCGCTGGCTGGACCTGCACAACCTGATTGGTATCGTCACCCTGACCTGGGCCCTGGTGGTGGGAGTCACCGGCGTCATCAGCGCCTGCGCCGACCTGCTGATCAGCGCCTGGCGGCAGGACGCACTGACCGCCCTGGTAGAGCCCTACCGCAATGCGCCTCCACTGACCGAACGCGCCCCGGTGAACAACGTCCTCACGATTGCCGCTAAAGCGCTGCCCGGCATGCAGGCGGATTTCATCGCCTTCCCCGGCACGCGTTTCTCTAGCGAGCATCACTACACGGTGTTCATGGTCGGCAGCGCTCACCTGACGGCCCATCTGTGGACGCCAGTGCTGATCGACGCACGAACCCTGGAGGTCACCGCCGTCGCGCAACGGCCCTGGTACATGGATGCCCTGGCGATGTCCCAACCCCTGCATTTTGGCGACTACGGCGGCCGCCCGATGCAAATGCTCTGGGCTGCGCTCGACGTTCTCACCATCCTCGTGCTGGGCAGCGGCCTGTATCTCTGGTGGGTACGCCAGCGGCGCAGTACCGGGGGACGAGCATCCGAGGAGGCCAGGGCATGAACTGGCGACAGTCCACCTTCACCCTGCCCCTGATCATCGGTCTGCTCGGCACCCTGGGGCTGTTCAGCGCCCTGCTGGGCGATGGTTGGTGGGACGCCCTGGCCTGGCTCGGCCTGGGGGTTCCCACGCTGCTTGGATGCTGGCCTCTATTGCGCCGCCCGCGCGAGTAGGCCTCTAGGCTCGACAGATTCGAGACGTAAAAAAGGCCCGCCCAGCATTGCCGGGCGGGCCTTCTTCATCGAGTGAGTAAATGCGCGGAGGCTTGGCCGCGGCTTCAGATCAACCCTGGCGGGCCTGCTCCGCGCGCTGTTTTGCAGCCACAGACTCTTGCTGCTTCTGCTCCAGCTGGACCTTGGCCAGACGCGCCTGCCAGCGTTGAGTCGTACGATCGCCGCCGCCGGCAGCCATGGCGGAAGTGGCCGAAAGGACGATGGTCAGGGCGGAAGCAAGGGCGATAACTTTTTTCATAATCAAACTCCGAACAACAAACAAGGCAAAGCGAAAAGCTCAAAGAAGGCCCGATCAAGGCGGCTGACTGCAGCACGCACGAGTACGCAAATGGCTACGGGCCAATGATCAATTCGGAAGATAGGACCAGCCCTAATCCCAATTCGTTCGCTAGCTAACTTGTTTTACGGGCAGCGGAGACCAGCCAGATCGCGCTGACGCCGGGAGCCTAGAGCACCCCGAACCGCCCGTCGGTCCACCTGCTGAAACCACTCCTTGCGAACCGCTGGACGGCTCAGGTAGCACCACTGGCGAGCGTCGCGCCGAGTTGCGCCAGTTGTTCGCGCAACCAGCCCAGCCCGGGCGCCAGTTCCTGCTGACGGTGCCAGATCAGACTCACCTGCACGGACGGCGTCTCCACCGGCAGCGGCGCTATTTCCAATGCGTAGATGGCGGCGAAGTGCTCGGCTAGCCGGCGTGGCACGGTGCCCAGCAGGTCAGAGCGCGCCACGATGGGCGGAATCGACAGGTAGTGGGGCACCTGCAGTCCCACCCGACGCTTGATCTTCGCCGAACCGAGCACTATCTCCAGCGGCGAGCCACGGCCTGCACGGGGCAGTATCAGCACATGCTGGCTGCCCAGATAGCCGTCGCGAGTGAGCCCACCTACGAAAGCCTTGTGCCCGGCCCGCCCTATCACCACCAGCTCCTCTTCCATCAGGGGTTGGTAACAGAGATCCGGGTTGTCGAAGTAGAGGTAGTCGATGGCCAGGTCCAGCTCACCGGTCGCCAGCCGTGTCAGCAGACTTTGGGCTTCATCGTCCTGCACCTCCAACACTACCCGCGGCGCTTCATGCCTCAGTTGCTCCAGCAACGCCGGCAACAGCATGGCCTGGGCGTAGTCGTTCATCGACAGCCGGAAGCAGTGCTCAGCCAAAGGATCGAAGACCTCCTGGGCACCCAGCCCGAGTTGCAGCAGGTTCAGCGCCTGGCGCACCGGCGCATAAAGAACCTGGGCATGGGCGGTAGGCGACATGCCGCGCGCAGTGCGCTTGAACAACGGCTCGCCCAGTTGGCTACGCAACCGCGCCAGGGCGTTGCTCACTGCAGGCTGACTCATATGCAAACGCGTGGCGGCCCGCGACAGGTTCTGTTCCTGCATCAGGGCGTCGAACACCAGCAGCAGGTTCAGGTCGATGCGGCGCAAATTCAGGATCATGAATAATGCTCATTTCGACTATCCATTATCGGAATAAAGCATTCACCACTATGCTCCCTGATATGTCAACAAGACTGCCGGAGCAGCCATGAGCCACGACACCCAGGCCTTTCGCGACCGCTATCGTGCGGGCATCCACCCCCTCTACAACGTCTGGCTGCATGGTGGTTTCGTGCTGCTTTACGGCGCGGCCTGCCTGGCCTTCTTCATCGGCAGCCTGAGCGACGTGAAGCCCTGGGAGTGGCTGGTCGTGCCGACCGCCCTGGTGTTCTTCAACTGGGGTGAGTACTCCATCCACAAAAACCTCGGGCACCACAAGACTCGCGCCGGCTCGATGTTCTACAAGCGCCACACCGGCGATCACCACAGCTTCTTCATTGCCGGAAAGATGACCTGGGAATCCGCCCGCGATTGGCGGGTAATCCTCTTTCCTGCCTGGCTTATCGTCTTCTACAGCATTGGCCTGTTTGCAGCCTGGTGGTTGCTGTCTTTCGTGAACACCAACGTCGCCGCACTCTTCGCCACCACGCTGCTGGCCGGATACCTGAGCTACGAGGTCTTCCACGCCTGCGAACACCTGCCCGCCAAACACCCCATCTCGCGCCTGCCATGGATCAGCCACATGCGCAGGCTGCACGAGCTTCACCACCGCCGCGACCTGATGCAGACCCACAACTTCAACCTCGTCTTCCCGCTGATGGACTGGCTCAAGGGCAGCCTGCACTGGGAACCACTGGAACAGGAGAACTCCATGACCCGAATGCAGCACGAAGTGGAAATCGCCCGAAGCCCGGAACTGGTCCTGGCCTACGCCAGTAGCGCCACTCGCTGGCCCGAGTGGCATCCCTCCTCCCTTCGCGTGGACGGGCCCGCCGGACCACTGCCAGCCGGCAGCCATTTCGAGGAAGACATCCACGCAGGCGGGCGCGCAGGACACCTGAGCTGGGATGTGACCGAGTACAGCCCCGGCCGGCTCTGGCGTGCCACCGCCAAAGGCACCCATGGGCTGGAACTGGTGCTGACCTACGAATGCGAAAGTAGCGGCAGCGGAACGCGGTTCGTCCGCACCCTGGAGTACGGTTTCTCCGGGCTGGCCATGCAGATCGCGAACTGGCTGGTGATGCGCAGCAAGATCGACCGAGAATCGGTCGAATCCATGAAGCAGCTGAAGGAGATGGCCGAACGCGCCATCGACAAGTCCTCGACTCGCCAGCACGACCTGGCCTGAATCGGAAACGCAAAAACGAAAACGCCGCTCGAATGAGCGGCGTTTTCGTTTAACTGGAGCGGGAAACGAGACTCGAACTCGCGACCCCGACCTTGGCAAGGTCGTGCTCTACCAACTGAGCTATTCCCGCATTTGACACAAAGTGGCGTCCCCTAGGGGACTCGAACCCCTGTTACCGCCGTGAAAGGGCGGTGTCCTAGGCCACTAGACGAAGGGGACTGAAATTGGAGCGGGAAACGAGACTCGAACTCGCGACCCCGACCTTGGCAAGGTCGTGCTCTACCAACTGAGCTATTCCCGCATGCAACTTTTACAGCCTGCACCTTTCGGTGCGTCCCTCAACCCTTATCGGGCTTGGGCAAGCAGGGCATTGGCTCTGCTTTTGAATCTGGAGCGGGAAACGAGACTCGAACTCGCGACCCCGACCTTGGCAAGGTCGTGCTCTACCAACTGAGCTATTCCCGCAAATATGGCGTCCCCTAGGGGACTCGAACCCCTGTTACCGCCGTGAAAGGGCGGTGTCCTAGGCCACTAGACGAAGGGGACGCGGCCCGGAACTTACAACAGCTTTCATGCTTCTTCCGGCTTCTCTGCGCTGCCTGGGCATCGCGTCGAAGTGGCGCGCATTCTATGGAGGCCATGAACACCCGTCAACCCCCTATCAAAAACTTTTTAAAATCAAAGACTTCTGCTCAAAATTTGATCCGCCTCTATGAGCGCCGGAGGCAAGCCTCTACACTCAGCCGCACCTTACAAGAACATCGGAGCCCTGCAGATGTCGCCACTCGTGATCACCCTGTTGATCGTTGTCGGTATCGTCATCCTCATCGTAATTGGCTACGTGAACCATATGGTGGAAAACAGCAAGCTGGAGAAGGCCCGCCTGAAAGCCGACCTCAGCGACCGTATCCGCCGCTGCGCAGACCTTTCCGAAACTCTCCCCGGCCAGATGGTCTCCCCTGACCTCAAACTGCTGCTGACTCGCCTGCAGTTACAACTCAGCGAGCGCCTGCTGCAAGTGGACAAGGGCGACAACGCCCTCAAGACGCGCTTGGAGCAGCTTCGCGCACTGGTCAGCCAGGGCGAGTCCATCCCGGTGAACAATCCGCCGCAAAAGATCCTCACCGAAGCCAAGGCCAAGGAAATCCGTTTCCAGCTGGAAAGCCTCCACGGCCAGATCACCCGTGCCGCCCAGGATGGCCAACTGCCCGCCAACGAAGCCAAGAGCCGGGTCCGGGATATCCGCGACATGCTCGTGCAGCTGCACGTGGAGTTCTTCACCAACCTAGGCCTCCAGGCCCTGCAGGAAAACCAGCCGCGCCAGGCTCGTCTCGCCTTCGAGCGAGGCGTCCAGTACCTGCAGAAGCAGCCAGACCCCGCCCGCTACCAGGATCGCCTGCAACAGATGAAGGCGCAGCTCGCCCGAGCCAACGCCCTTGTACTGGAGAACGCCCAACCCAGCGCCGACGAACCGAGCGAACTCACCGAAGGTCTGAAGTCACTGGATGACGAAGACACCTGGAAGAAGAAGAACATCTACGACTGATTCGCTCAGACGAGGACCTCCCGATGAGCCTGACCCTTTACGGCGCCCCGCTGTCCCCCTTCGTGCGCAAGGTTCGCCTTTATCTGTTGGAGAAAGGCCTGGATTACCAGTTGGAGGTAGTCTCGCCGTTCAGCCAGCCAAGCTGGTTCCGCGAACTGAGTCCGCTGGGCCGAATTCCCGCGCTGCGTGACGGCGACACCACCCTGGCCGACTCCAGCGTGATCTGCCAATACCTGGAAGAGAAGCACCCCGGCCTTGCACCTCTATATGGCCGTGACGCCGAAGAACGCGCCCGGGTGCGCTGGCTGGAAAAATATTCCGACTATGAACTGGCGCCCCTGGCCACCTTCGGTGTGTTCCGCAATCGCACGCTGAAACCGTCGATGGGCCAATCCTGTGACGAGGCCACGGTGCAAGCCGCACTCGTCGACAAGCTGCCGCCCCACTTCGACTACCTGGAAAGGTCCCTGGGCGACGCCGAATACTTCGTTGGCGAGCAACTGACCATGGCCGACCTCGCCTTCGCCACCCAATTGATCAACATGGAGCACGGCGGCGAACGCCTGGAAGCCGAACGCTGGCCGCGTCTGGCGGCGCACTATGAGCGCCTTGCCGCGCGCGAATCGGTCCAAGCGGTATTGCCGGGCGAACAGAAGATCCTCGCCAAGCTTGCTGGTCGCGCCTGATATCACGAGCACGACAAGCCGAAAAAAAGCCCGGACACGTCCGGGCTTCTTCATTGCACGGCAATCAGCAATCAGTCAGGCGCAGGAAAATCGCTGCCAACTGCTCGATACCGGCCT
The DNA here is from genome assembly GCF_003626975.1 of Pseudomonas sp. DY-1. NCBI lineage: Bacteria > Pseudomonadati > Pseudomonadota > Gammaproteobacteria > Pseudomonadales > Pseudomonadaceae > Pseudomonas > Pseudomonas sp. DY-1. The sequence goes on from NZ_CP032616.1 coordinate 1,739,563, forward strand.
GGTCTTCTTCCTTGAAACGCGCCAGGTTCGGGCTATCCAGATCGAGCACGCCAATCAGGCGGCCATCCTTGACCAGCGGAATCACCAGCTCGCTGTTGGATGCGCTGTCGCAAGCAATGTGCCCCGGGAAGGCGTGTACATCCTCTACCCGCTGGGTTTCCCGAGTACGCGCCGCCGCGCCGCACACGCCCTTGCCGAAGGGAATGCGAACACAGGCGACCTTGCCCTGGAACGGGCCGAGCACCAGCTCTTCATTACGATTGAGGTAGAAGCCCGCCCAGTTCAGGTCCGGCAGTTCATTGAAGAGAAATGCGGAGAACTGCGAGCTGTTGGCGATGAAATCACGCTCGTCAGCCAACAGAGACTCCAGCTGTGCGGCCAGCAGCGCATAGCCGGAAAGGCCGCTTCCGGCCTGTTGCAGATCGATCATTTGGAAGACTCCAGCAAAACAAGCCCAACCCAGTGGCGGGCGAATTGATAGGCGCAGCGGCCGTTACGATTGCCGCGCCCAAGGGCCCAGCGAATCGCCAGTTTTTCCAGTTCCTCGCTCCATTCCCACTCCAGGGCCGCGGGTTCGGCCAGCACGTCGATCCAGTGACGGACTACGGCAAGGAAGTGGTCCTGGGTAAAGGGATAGAAGGACAACCAGAGGCCAAAACGGTCGGACAGTGCAATCTTGTCCTCAACCGCCTCGTTGGGATGCAACTCGCCATCGACCATCTGCCAATGTTCATTGTCGCTTTGCTTCTCCGGCACCAGGTGACGACGGTTGGACGTGGCGTAGAGCAGTACGTTGTCCGGGGCACGCTCCAGGGAGCCGTCCAGCACGCTCTTCAGCACGCGATAATCGCCCTCGCCCACCTCGAAGGACAGGTCGTCGCAGAACAGCACAAAGCGCTGCGGCAGGTTGGCCAGCTGTTCCACCACACGGGGCAGGTCAGCCAGGTGGTCACGTTCGATCTCGATCAGACGGAGGCCGGCACCGGCGTGCTCGGCCAGCAATGCGCGCACCAGCGAGGATTTTCCGGTTCCGCGGGCGCCCCACAGCAGCGCGTGGTTGGCCGGCAAGCCATCGACGAACTGACGGGTGTTACCGGCCAGTTGCTCGCGCTGCTTGTCGATACCGATCAGGTCGGCAAGAGACAGGTCCAGGCTCACGTCCAGCGGCTGCAGGTAGCCACTGCGACCATCGCGATGCCAGCGCGCAGCCAGGCTCTTCTGCCAGTCGATCACCGGGCGAGGCACCGGCAAAAGGGGTTCGAGGCGGGCCAGTACCGCATCGGCACGCTCGAGAATCTCAAACAGACGGGAATCCACGTTCAACTCCTTGTTCAGCCGCAGTCTTCAGGCGCTGCCGGCAGACCGGATAGGCTATGCTTGGCAAGCCCTCGGAACAAGGCCAAATCCCACGTCCCATGGATATTCCGCTGACACAACGGCTGTCGTTCAAGCAGGCCAGCCTGACGGTGCTGGTGGCGTTCCTACTGGGTACCGTTCTCAGCATCGTTCAGGTCGCCAGCGACTACTTCAACGAGAACGAGTCGATCGATCGCGAGATCAAAGCCCTGCTCGAAATCGCCCACAGCCCCGCCGCGCGCATCGCCTACAACATCGACGCCGAACTGGCCCAGGAACTGGTGCTCGGCCTGCTGCGCTCGCCCGCGGTGATCCGCGCCGAGATCGTCGACAACAACGGGGCGATGCTCGCCAGCGTGGGCCGGCCACGAGCCGAAAGCGATTTCCGCATTTTCAGTGACTACCTGTTCGGCGAACGTCGCGAGTTCGAGGACCCCCTCTACATCGTCCACGCGCCCAATGAGACCCTGGGCGTGCTCCGTCTGGAAGTGGACACCTTCGCCTTCGGCAACCACTTCCTGCGCCGCGCCATGATCACCTTGCTGAGCGGCTTCGTGCGCAGCTTGCTGCTGTCGCTGATCCTCCTGGTGCTCTTCTACAGCATGCTGACCAAGCCCCTGGTGGAGCTGATTCGCGGGCTCAGCGAGCGCGACCCGCGCGCCTCGCCGGACGCCAAGCTGCCCTACCCGCCCGGCCACGAGCACGACGAGATCGGCGTGCTCGTGGAAGTCATCAACCGCCAGTTGGCCAGCCTGGCGACCGAGATGCAGCAGCGGCGCGATGCGGACCAGCGCCTGAACCAGTACCTGGCCGAACTGGAAGACATCGTCTCGGCACGCACCGCCGAGCTGAAGGCTGCCAACAGCCGCCTCAGCCGCTACAACCAGGAGCTCGAGGTGGCGCGCAGCACCGCTCTGGAAATGGCCAAGGCCCGCGCCGCCTTCCTCGCCAACATGAGCCACGAGATCCGCACTCCGCTCAATGGCCTGCTGGGCATGCTCGACCTGGCCCTCGACGGTCCGCTGAACAACGAGCAACGCCGCCAGCTACAAATTGCCCACGATTCCGGCAGCGTGCTGGTGGAACTGCTCAACGACATCCTCGACCTCTCCAAGTTCGAAGCCGGCCAACTGGAGCTGGAACAGATTCCCTTCGACCTGGGCACGCTGCTGGAAGACACCGCCAACCTCCTGTCGCAGAACACTGCCCCCGGCGTCGAACTCACCTGTCTGATCGATCCGAAGCTCCCATCACTGGTGGTCGGCGACCCAACAAGGGTGCGCCAGGTGATCAGCAACCTTCTGTCCAACGCCCTCAAGTTCACCCGATTCGGCCGCGTCGACCTGCGCGCCGCCCCCAGTCCCGGCGGCGTTCTGATCACCGTGCGCGACACGGGCATCGGCATCTCCGCCGAAGCCCTGCCCAAGCTGTTCCAGCCCTTTTCACAAGGTAGCGCCGGCATTACCCGGCAATTCGGCGGCACGGGCCTGGGCCTGGCGCTGACCCGCCATCTCTGCGAAGCCATGCAAGGGCAACTGGACGTCAAATCACAAGAAGGCGTGGGTAGCATGTTCAGTGCCGAGCTGCCGCTGGTGGAGCACAGCCCGGCTGAGCCACGCTCGCCCATGCAAGGCAAAGTCGTCGCCCTGTGCGGCGCGAAGAGCGGCCTGGCGGAATTGCTGGGCATCTGGCTCCCGCTCTGGGGCCTGAAGTTCGAGCGGCGCGACAGAGATGCCGACCTTGCAGACGTGCAGGCGGACCTGCTGATCAGCGACGACCCAGATTGCCTGGAGCATGTACGCCGTAGCGCGCAGATTCCGATCCTGCTGGTAACCGGCTACGGCAGTTTCCTGCCACCGCCGCGGGCCGCGACCCTGACGCCGCTGCATCAACTGGCGCGCCCCTTGTCACGCGCGGCGTTGCACCAGGCGCTGCAACGGGTACTGCTGAAACTCCCGGAGGATGCGCCGGCCATTGCCGCACAAGCGGAAGAGCCGCAGCTTCGCCATGCACGCGTTCTGCTGGTGGAAGACAACGCGGTGAACCAGCTCGTGGCCAAGGGCATGCTGGCCAAACTGGGCTGCGAGGTATTGCTGGCGGGCCACGGAGCCGAGGCACTGAGCCGCCTGGAGCAAACGACCGTCGACCTGGTACTAATGGACTGCAACATGCCGGTGATGGATGGCTACGAAGCCACCCGGCGTATTCGCCAGAGCGGGCGCTGGCACGACCTGCCGATCATAGCCCTGACCGCCAACGCCCTGCCGGACGAGCGCGAACGCTGCCGCGCCGCCGGCATGGACGACTATCTGGCCAAGCCCTTCCGCCGCGAAGAGCTGGTTGCCCTGCTCGACACGTGGTTGCCGGCTACCCAGGCAACCCCATGAGCTGACCCAGCAACTCGCCGAGACGCGCACGCAATTCCGCCATCTCATTGAGATCCAGACCACTGGAGCAGATCAGCTCATCGCGCAGGGGCATCACCTTCTCCCGCAAGGCAATCCCCCCCTCCGTCAACGCCAGGTGCACTTCACGTTCGTCATGAGCCGCACGACGACGACGCACGAGACCGAGCTGCTCCAGGCGCTTGAGCAACGGCGTGAGGGTGCCCGAATCCAGCAACAAACGCTCGCCAAGAGCCTTGACCGTGGGCTGCTCGGGCGGACGTGCGTGCCACTCCCAAAGCACTAGCATGGCCAGGTACTGCGGGTAGGTCAGGCCAAGGGACTCCAGCAGCGGCCGGTATCCGCGGATCACCGCACGGGACGCTGCGTAGAGTTTGAAGCACAGCTGGTTGTCCAGCAGGAGCTCGGGCTCGATCGATGGTGCGTTCATTTCAGCAGGGCTTCGATCTCGGTGCTGATCTCTTCCGGCTTGGTGGTCGGCGCGAAGCGCTTGATCAGTTGGCCATCCTGGCTGATCAGGAACTTGGTGAAGTTCCATTTGATGCCCTGGCTACCCAGTAGGCCAGGCGCACGCTTCTTCAGTTGCACATAGAGCGGGTGGGCATTCGAGCCGTTCACGTCGATCTTCTTGAACAGCGGGAAGCTGACGCCGAAGTTCAGCTCGCAGAACTCACTGATGGCGCCTTCGTCACCCGGCTCCTGCTTACCGAACTGGTTGCAGGGGAAGCCCAGCACTACCAGCCCCCTGTCCTTGTACTGCTGCCAGAGGTTTTCCAGGCCTTTGTATTGCGGGGTGAAGCCGCACTTGCTTGCGGTATTGACCACCAGCAGCGCCTTGCCGCCGAAGTCCGAAAGGGTCTTCTGCTCGCCTTTGATGGTGGTAACGGGGATATCGAGAATCTTGTCGCTCATGGTTGGAACCTGCTCAGGAAGAAATCCAGCAAAAAGTAGCTCTCAATTAAATTGCGTGCAATTTATTTTTACTATGAAAAGGCCCGCTAGATGGCGAGCCTTTCCAGATGAGCGTTCAGCGTGGCTCGAGCTTCAGCGACACCGAATTGATGCAGTAACGCATGCCAGTGGGTCGCGGACCATCGGGAAAGACGTGTCCCAGATGGGAATCGCAGCGGGCACAGCGCACTTCGATGCGATGCATGCCGTGGCTGAAATCCTCGCGCTCGGTGATGACGTCCTTGCTCACCGGCTGGAAGTAACTCGGCCAACCGCTTCCGGAGTCGTACTTCGCATCGGAGTCGAACAGCGCCTCGCCGCAGCAGGAGCAGTGATAGATGCCCGGGGTCTTGGTGGCGTAGTACTCGCCAGTGAATGCACGCTCGGTGCCACCCAGGCGGCAAACGTGGAACTGGGTTTCGGAAAGCTCCTCGCGCCAGCTTTCCAGGGGTTTCTCAAGCTTGTCCATGACAGTCCTCGGCAGTGTTAAAAAAGCCCGGTCCCGACCTTTTCGGGTCAACGGGCCGCACGTATCATGCGCGATTCATCAGACGCCAGTCTGGCAGCGGCGTTACAGGCTGCCAAGGCGCATCGATCCCCGTCGCCTCGCGCGACTCTTTTCACCTCGGGACAGTTACGCATCATGCAGGTCAGCAAATCGAACAAGCTCGCCAACGTCTGCTACGACATTCGCGGACCGGTGCTCAAGCACGCCAAACGCCTGGAAGAGGAAGGCCACCGCATCCTCAAGCTGAACATCGGCAACCCGGCGCCGTTCGGTTTCGAAGCCCCGGAGGAAATCCTCCAGGACGTGATCCGCAACCTGCCGACCGCCCAGGGCTACAGCGACTCCAAGGGCCTGTTCAGTGCGCGCAAGGCCGTGATGCAGTACTACCAGCAGAAGCAGGTGGAAGGCATCGGCATCGAGGACATCTACCTCGGCAATGGCGTGTCCGAGCTGATTGTGATGTGTATGCAGGCACTGCTGAACAACGGTGACGAGGTCCTGATCCCGGCGCCCGACTATCCGCTCTGGACTGCCTCGGTGAGCCTCGCCGGTGGCAAGCCGGTGCATTACCTGTGCGACGAGCAGGCCAACTGGTGGCCGGACCTGGATGACATCAAGGCCAAGATCACCCCGAACACCAAGGCCATGGTGATCATCAACCCGAACAACCCCACTGGCGCCGTGTATTCGAAGGAAGTCCTCGAGGGCATGGTGGAACTGGCGCGCCAGCACAACCTGGTGGTCTTCTCCGACGAGATCTACGACAAGATCCTCTACGACGAAGCGGTTCATATCTCCACCGCCTCCCTGGCGCCGGACGTGCTCTGCCTGACCTTCAACGGCCTGTCCAAGTCCTACCGCGTGGCCGGCTTCCGTTCTGGTTGGGTGGCCATCTCTGGCCCGAAGCAGAAAGCCCAGAGCTACATCGAAGGAATCGACATCCTCGCCAACATGCGCCTGTGCGCCAATGTGCCGAGCCAGCACGCGATCCAGACCGCACTCGGCGGCTACCAGAGCATCAATGACCTGGTTTTGCCTAACGGCCGCCTGCTGGAACAGCGCAACCGTGCCTGGGAGCTGCTCAATGACATCCCCGGTGTCAGCTGCGTGAAACCCATGGGCGCGCTCTACGCCTTCCCGAAGATCGACCCCAAGGTCTGCCCGATCCACAACGACGAGAAGTTCGTTCTCGACCTGCTGCTCTCCGAGAAGCTGCTGATCGTCCAGGGCACTGCCTTCAACTGGCCGTGGCCCGACCACTTCCGCGTGGTCACCCTGCCCCGCGTCGACGACCTGGAGCAGGCGATCGGCCGTATCGGCAGCTTCCTCAAGTCCTACCGTCAGTAACGTCCCATGGACTTGCAGATCGACGACTTCTACAAGGACTGCGCCACCGGCCTGCTACAGCTGTATCAGGCCTTTCCAAGGCGGGTCGCGCTCTATGTGGAAGACCTGATCGGCCCATCCGAGCCGGATGAATTCGGCCTGCCCAGCAAGCGCCACGAAAGCTGCCTGGGCGCCCTCCTCTGGCTCGCGGATGAGGGTTACCTGCGCTTCGACAGCACCATTCACTTCGAAGCGCTGGACCAGGCGGTGCTCACCGAGAAAGGCTTTCTTCGGCTCTCCCGCGCCCTGCCCGACGCGCTGGACAATGCGGAAAACCTGCCGATCAGCATCCTGCGGGTCCGTGCCAGCCTTGCGCAGCAATTGCGCGAGGCACTCCGCAGTTCCGACAGCGAACGCCTCGTGCACCTGACTCGGCTAATCTTCGATAGCAGTGCGAAGGCTTCAGGCGACATAGTTTGAAATAGTCCCCGGTTGAATACGCCAGGGCCGCCCCTTATATACCCCGCATACCAAACCGCTTTCCGCCGTGAGGAGATTGTTCCAATCATGATGCGCATTCTGTTGTTCCTGGCCACAAACCTTGCAGTCCTGGTGATTGCCAGCATCACGCTGAAACTGCTGGGCGTAGACCGTTTCACCGGCCAGAACTACGGCAGCCTGCTGGTCTTCTGCGCCGTGTTCGGTTTCGCCGGCTCGCTGGTTTCGCTGTTCATCTCCAAGTGGATGGCGAAAATGAGCACCGGCACTGAAATCATCACCCAGCCGCGCACTCGCCACGAACAGTGGCTGCTGCAGACCGTCGAACAACTGTCCCGCGAAGCCGGCATCAAGATGCCGGAAGTCGGCATATTCCCCGCATACGAAGCGAACGCGTTCGCCACCGGCTGGAACAAGAACGACGCGCTGGTGGCCGTGAGCCAAGGCCTGCTGGAGCGATTCTCCCCCGACGAAGTGAAGGCCGTGCTGGCCCACGAGATCGGTCACGTCGCCAATGGCGACATGGTCACCCTGGCACTGATCCAAGGAGTGGTGAACACCTTCGTGATGTTCTTCGCGCGCATCTTCGGCAACTTCGTCGACAAGGTGATCCTGAAGAACGAGGAAGGTCCGGGCATCGGCTACTTCATCGCCACCATCTTCGCTGAACTGGTCCTGGGCATCCTCGCCAGCATCATCGTCATGTGGTTCTCGCGCCGCCGCGAATTCCGCGCCGATGAAGCCGGCGCCAACCTGGCCGGCACCAACGCGATGATCGGAGCCCTGCAGCGCCTGCGCGCCGAGCAAGGCGTGCCGGTACAAATGCCTGACAGCCTGACTGCCTTCGGCATCAACGGCGGCCTGAAGCATGGCCTCGCCGGCCTGCTGATGAGCCACCCGCCGCTGGAAGACCGCATCGAGGCCCTGCGCCGCCGCGGCTGAAACGAATCACACTGACTTGGGCGGCCAATTGGCCGCCCTTTTTTTGCCTGCGGGCTGGCTCCGAAACGAAGGTTGTGGCTGGGCTTAGCGAAGGCCAGCATTTCGTGCCCCAACGTGAACACGCAGCGAAAGGTTATCTGCGTCTCAGACGGAACACCGGTTCATGCAGGCTATCAAGCCCGCGAGAGGCGAACTTCCAGTTCTTCTCCAGCACGTCGTTGCGCTCCAGCATCTCCACCTCCCAGCTCGCCGCCAGATGCCTGCGCACTTCGGATTCGGGCACCGAGAACGGCGGACCCTCGAGGCGCGCCTGCTCGTAGTCCAGCGTCACCATCAGTCCGTCACAGCGCGCGGGCAGGATGCGATGCAGGTGCGCCATATAGTCATCACGCATCGAGGGCGGCAGCGCAATCAGCGCAGCGCGATCGTAGAGTGCCTGACAATCGGCGACATCAGCAGCGGTGACGGCGAAGAAGTCACCCTGGAGAATCTCGATGTCACCCATGCTATAGCGGCGCAGCGCGCCCTGTTGCGATACATCGGGGGTCAGCCCCTGCTCGGTAAAGAAATCCTCCACCGCACGCTCGGCCAGCTCGACACCCAGCACTTTGTGGCCCTGCCCTGCCAGCCAGACCAGGTCCAGGGTCTTACCACAAAGCGGCACCAGCACCTGGCAACCCTGCGCCAGACCCAGCTTCGGCCAGTAGCGCTCGAGATAGGGATTGATCTCGCGCAGGTGGAAACCGATCTGATTCTGCGCCCAGCGCGACTGCCAGAACTGCTCGTCCATGAAACCTCCATCAATTCGATCAAATCGCTCAAATATTTATGCTGGATATCGATATATCCAGCCCGGATGATGCCGGAATCCTACCGGAGGAATTCCGAAATGCTACCCAGCCTCTACATCTCCCACGGCTCCCCCATGCTCGCCCTGGAGCCCGGCGAAAGCGGCCCGGCACTCAAAGCCCTGGCTGACGCGCTGCCCCGCCCCAAGGCGATCCTGGTGGTTTCCGCCCACTGGGAAAGCAATCAGCTGCTGTTGAGCGGCGCTGCGCACCCGGAAACCTGGCACGACTTCTACGGCTTTCCACCGCCGCTCTACGCCGTGCAATACCCAGCGCCCGGAGCGCCCGAGCTGGCCGAAGAAATCGCCGGCCTGCTGACCGAGGCCGGTCTCCCTGCTGGCATCGACGCGGAACGCCCCTTCGACCATGGCACCTGGGTCCCACTGTCGTTGATGTATCCGGATGCCGCTATTCCGGTGGTCCAGCTGTCATTGCCGAGCCGTCTTGGCCCTGCCTTTCAGACTCGCGTCGGCCATGCCCTGGCAGACCTGCGCCAACGCGGAATCCTGCTGATTGGCTCAGGCAGCATCACCCACAACCTGGGCGAACTGGACTGGCATGCAGGCCCCGAAGCTATCAAGCCCTGGGCAAAGGAATTCCGCGACTGGATGGTGGCGCACCTCGCAGCCGACGATGAAGCAGCCTTGCATGACTACCGTAGACTGGCGCCCCATGCCGCACGCAACCACCCACGGGACGAGCACCTGCTGCCGCTCTATTTCGCCCGAGGCGCTGGCGACCGCTTCGGCCTGGTGCACAGCGGCTTCACGCTGGGAGCCCTAGGGATGGATATCTATCGGTTCGACTGAACGGCGATGCTCTGTTTAGGGGCGAATGAATTCGCCCCTAAATAGAATCGATAACTCAACAACGGACACAAAAAAGCCCCGCTAATGCGGGGCTTTCCTGTTTACGGCTATGCGAATCAATCTTCGCGATAGCGACGCAGCTTCAGCTGCTTGCCGGCGACTCGCGTGTCCTTCAGCTTGCCCAGAAGGCGATCGAGGCCTTCTTCCGGCAGTTCGATCAGACTGAAGGTTTCGCGGATCTGAATGCGACCGATGGCGTCGCGGGCAATGCCGCCCTCATTGAGGATGGCACCCAGCAGGTTCTTCGCGGCGATGCCGTCGCGAGTACCCAGGGCGGTACGGCAACGCACACGGCCTTCGGCCAGCGGCATGGGCGCACGGCGCTCGCGGTACTCACCACGCTCACTACGCTCGCCACCGTCACGCTCGCGACGCTCACGCGGCTGGGAGCTCGGCACCAGAGGTTGCTCACGCTCGACGTCGGCAAGGTTGAGCGCCTGGCCATTGGTGGCCTTGCGCAGCAGCGCCGAGGCCAGGGCTCGCGGGCTGCAACCGATATCGGCGATCAGGCGATCAAGCAGCTCGCCGTGGCTGGCTTCAGCATCGGCCACAAGCGGATTGAGGCTGGTGGTGAGCTTCTTGATGCGCGCGTCCAGAACCTGTTGGGCGTTGGGCAGGCGCACTTCAGCGACCTTCTGGCCAGTCACACGCTCGATCACTTGCAGCATGCGGCGCTCGCGCGGGGTCACCAGCAGCAGCGCGCGACCGTCACGGCCGGCTCGGCCGGTACGGCCGATACGGTGCACGTAGGATTCCGGATCGTAGGGCATGTCCACGTTGAACACGTGGGTGATGCGCGGCACGTCGATACCGCGAGCGGCAACGTCGGTGGCGACCACGATGTCCAGACGGCCATCCTTCAGCGACTCGATCACCCGCTCACGCTGGTTCTGAGCGATGTCACCGTTCAGCGCGGCGGCTTTGTAGCCCTTGGCTTCCAGCGCGCTGGCCAGGTCCAGGGTGGCCTGCTTGGTACGCACGAAGGCGATAAGCGCGTCGAACTCCTCGACTTCCAGCAGACGCAGGACGGCTGCGGTCTTCTGGTCCGCGTGGACCATCAGGTGAGCCTGCTCGATGCGCGCCACGGTCTGGGTCTTGGCGGCGATCTTGACGTGTTGCGGGTTCTGCAGGTGACGCTCGGCGATGGAACGGATCGACGGCGGCAGGGTCGCGGAGAACAGCACGCTCTGGCGGCTTTCCGGGAGTGCTTCGAAGATTACTTCGAGGTCGTCCATGAAGCCGAGCTTGAGCATTTCATCCGCTTCGTCCAGCACCAGTTGCTGCACGGTGGCGAGCATCTTGTCATCGCGACGCAGGTGGTCGCACAGACGGCCGGGGGTAGCCACGATTACCTGGGCACCCTGGCGCAGGGCCTTGAGTTGCGGCCCCATGGGCGCGCCGCCGTATACGGCGACCACGTTCAGGCCTGGCATCTGCTTGGCGTAGGTTTCGAAAGCGGTGGCAACTTGCAGTGCGAGCTCGCGGGTCGGTGCCAGGATCAGCGCCTGCGGCTCTCGTTTGGCCGGATCGATGCGCGACAGGATCGGCAGCGCGAAGGCTGCAGTCTTGCCGGTACCGGTCTGGGCCTGGCCAATCATGTCGTGACCGGCAAGGATTACCGGAATCGATTGGGCCTGGATGGGGGACGGCTCTTCATAGCCAACCGCGGCAATAGCAGCTAGTACGTTGGGATGAATGCCGAGCGCGGCGAAAGTGCCGATTTCCTGGGTCATGGGTCTGCCTCGTGTGCATCCGCAAAGACCCTTGTTCCATGGCTGCACATGCCGTGAAGGACCTTGTGGGTCACCCTGGCAGCCTGGTAGAGAATTTGCGTGATCGCTTTATTGGGAATGGATGAATCGTCAAGGGTAGTCCGCTGCGCGGACTTGCAGCCGAAGGCAAAGTGCCTCGGAAAAAAACGCAGTACTTGAACGGGGCCGTCAGTTGGCCGGCGCGCATCATACAGGAAATATCTCGCCAGCGTGCAGATTTTTCTACACCTCCGCAACTGCTCCGCCAGACGGTTCGGGCCAATGGACAAGCCCTTTACGCGGGTCTATATCCCACCTGCCCAGTTTCCACTCCCACAAAGGAAAGCCATCCATGTCCACCAGTTCCGCCGGCCGCGTCAGTCGTGAGAAGCGCGGCCACATCATGCTGATCGGCCTTGACCGCACGCCCAAGCGCAATGCCTTCGACCAGGCGATGCTGGATGATCTGGTACTGGCCCTGGGCGAGTACGAACGGGACGACGATGCTCGCTGCGCGCTGGTATTCGCCCATGGCGAGCATTTCACCGCCGGGCTGGACTTGGCCAGTGTCGGTGACACCTTCAGGCAGGGCTGGCAGCTACCGACAGGCGCCATCGACCCCTGGGGCACCTTCGGTGGCCCACGCCTGACCAAGCCACTGATGGTCGCGGTGCAAGGCTACTGCTACACCATCGGCATCGAACTGATGCTGGCGGCCGACATCAATCTCTGCGCCAGCAACACTCGCTTCGCCCAGATGGAAGTACAGCGCGGCATCTTTCCCTTCGCCGGCGCCACCTTGCGACTGCACCAGATAGCTGGCTGGGGCAACGCCATGCGCTGGCTGCTCACCGGCGACGAATTCGACGCCCACGAAGCCTATCGCCTGGGCCTTGTGCAGGAAGTTCTCGCCAGCGAAGACCTGCTGCCTCGCGCCATCTGGCTCGCCGAGCGCGTGGCGGCCCAGGCGCCACTGGGCATCCGTGCCACCCTGGCGTCGGCGCACCAGACTCTGGATGACGGCGAGAAATTAGCGGCCGCCGCTCTTCAGGCCACGGCACAACAACTCCTGGCCACCGAGGATGCCAAGGAAGGCCTGCGCGCGATGCTGGAAAAGCGGGAGGGGAAATTCAAGGGGAAATAACCAACATTCTGCAGGAGCGAGCTTGCTCGCGAAGGATCGTGCCTGGGCTGTTCGCGAGCAAGCTCGCTCCTACCTCATCACCCCATCCACCCGAGGTTTCAACTCGCCGGCCTCACCACATCCAGCAGCGATTGCAGTGAGTACCCCAGGCTCGGCGCCAAAGCCTCGGCTTTCGCCTGGAGCGCGTCACGATCCAGCACCTGATCCAGGTCGGCTGGCACGAACAGCACCACATTGCCTTCCTTCACCGGGCACTCCCAGTAGTGGCGATGAAAAAGCCCGCGCAGCAGAGCGGCACCCAGGGGTTTGCCGTCCTCCGCCGCCCATTGGTTGATCACCAGCCAGCCGCCGGGGCTGAGGCGTTTCTGACAGGCGCCGAGGAAGTTCCACGCCAGGTGGCCAACGCCCGGTCCGTGGTCGGTGTAGAGATCGACGAAGATCAGGTCCGCCGGCTCCGCGCTGTCGAGCAATTCAAGGGCGTCACCAATACGCACGTAAAGGCGGGGATCGTCGGTCAGGCCGAGATACTCCATGGCCAGCCTTGGCACATCCGCGCGCAGCTCGATCACTTCCACATCTTCCAGCGACAGGAACTTCAGGCAGGCCTGAGTCAGCGTCCCGGCCCCAAGGCCGAGGAACAATGCGTTTTCCGGTGCCGAATGACAGAGTGCGCCCAGCAGCATGGCGCGGGTGTAGTCGTACTCCAGCCAGGCCGGATCGGCCGTGAACACGCAGCTCTGCTCCACCGCTTCGCCGAATTCGAGGATGCGATAAGGGCCGACTTCGTAGACGCGGATCACGCCGAATTCATCATGCACTTCCGCGAGCAGGCGCTCCTCGGACATCAAGTCATCACTCCTTCAAGGCCGGCGCTGACAATTCGCACCAACCCGGCGCAACACCGGCGCCTATTGCCATTGAAGCCGGAGCAGGTGCTCCCGGCATAATCCGAACCGCACGCCCCAAGGGCGAAAACCGCACAAGAATAACAGCGCAGAGGTCGAACCCAGCATGTACGCCATCATCGGCGCGGGCCCAATGGGCCTGTGCAGCGCCCGCCAGTTACAGAAACACGGCATTCCCTTCATTGGCTTCGAACTGAACGGCGATGTCGGCGGCCTCTGGGACATCGACAACCCCCACAGCACCATGTACGACTCGGCGCACCTGATCTCCTCCAAGCGCACCACCGAGTTCACCGAGTTCCCAATGGATGCCGAGGTGGCGCCCTATCCGCACCACAGCGAGATGCGCCGCTACTTCCGTGATTACGCGAAAAACTTTGACCTCTACAAGCATTTCCGTTTCAACACCCGCGTGCTTCGCCTGGAACGCCAGGAACAGGGCTGGAAACTGGTCAGCGAAACGGATGGCCAGCGCCGTGAAGATCATTTCGACGGCGTGCTGATCGCCAACGGCACCTTGCACACACCCAATCGCCCCGCCCTGCCCGGCCAGTTCGACGGCGAACTGCTGCACTCGGCGGATTACCGCTCGCCGGCGATTTTCGACGGCAAGCGCGTGTTGCTGGTGGGTTGCGGAAACTCCGCCTGCGACATCGCGGTCGATGCCGTGCACCGCGCAACCTCGGTCGACCTCTCGGTGCGCCGCGGCTACTACTTCCTGCCCAAGTTCATCTTGGGCCGCCCGACCGATACGTTCGGCGGCGCCGTGAAGCTCCCCCGCCGGCTCAAGCAACTGGTCGATGGACTGCTCGTCCGCGCGCTGGTTGGCAAGCCGTCACAGTACGGTCTGCCCGACCCCGACTACCGGCTCTACGAATCCCACCCAGTCATGAACTCCCTGGTGCTCCACCACCTGGGCCATGGCGATATCAAGGCGCGCCCGGACATTTCCCGAATCGACGGCCGCAGCGTGACCTTCAGCGACGGTCGCCAAGCCGAGTACGACCTGATCCTGCAAGCCACCGGCTACAAGCTGGATTACCCCTTCATCGAGCGCGCCGAGCTGAACTGGCCTGAGCGCGCCGGTGCGCCGCAGCTCTACCTGAACATCTTCCACCCCGAGTACGACGACCTGTTCATGATGGGCATGGTCGAGGCCTCCGGCCTGGGTTGGCAGGGCCGCGCGGAGCAAGCCGAGCTGGTGGCCCTGTACATTCGCCAGTTGCAATCCGGCAGCCCGTCGGCCCGATCCTTCCAACAGTTCAAGCGCGAGCGCGCCGGACTGCGCCTGGACGGCGGATACCAGTACCTGGAACTCGAACGCATGGCCTACTACGTCCACAAGGACAGCTACCGCACCACCATCGCCATGCACACCGCAGAACTGCGCAAGGACCTGGCCACCAGCAGCCAGCCCATGACCGCCCAGAACCTGGCCTGACGCGGAGGCGAATAATGAGAGTCGTCCTGATCACCGGCGCCGCCAGCGGCCTCGGCTGGGAACTGGCGCGCGCCTGTCACGCGGCTGGCAACGCACTGCTGCTGACGGACCTCGATGCCGCCGGACTGGCTGCACGAGTCGCAGAACTGGGTGACGAGCGCGTCGTGGGTGTGGCCGGCGACATCACGGACAGCGACGTTCACGGGCAGCTTGTCGACATCTGCCGCCAACGCTTCGGCCGCCTTGACCTGCTCATCAACAATGCCGGCATCACCCATCGTTCGCCGACCATCCACACCGCACCACAGGTTCTGCGCCGAGTGATGGCGGTGGATTACCACGCGCCGCTGGAGCTGACGCTGGCCGCCCTTCCGCTGCTGCGCGCCAGCCGTGGTCAAGTGATTGCCATTGGCTCGATGGCAGGCTGGATGCCGGTGCTCGGCCGCGCCGGCTACTGCGCCGCCAAAAGCGCCCTGACCCAGGCGTTCGAAGTGCTGCGCGCAGAGATTGCCCGCGACGGCGTGGGCCTGCTGATGGTCTATCCCAGCTTTCTCGATACTCCCATCGAACGCAACGCACTCGGGGGCGATGGTCGTCCCGCGCAACACGCGCGCTCGACGGTGGGCAAGGTGCGCAGCGCCGACTGGATGGCCAGGGAGATACTCAAGAGCGCGAACACCCGCCAGCAGCGACTGTTCCCCGACCGCGGGAGCTGGCTCGCCAGCCTGCTCTGGAGGTTGGCGCCGGCCCTCTACTATCGGCAGATGAGTCAGCGTTTCGTCGGGGAACTGGATTGATGGAATTCGCCTGGCTGGTCCTTGGCGGTTTCATCCTGCTTGCTTACACCCTGGAAGCCATCACCGGCTTCGGCAGCACCATCGTCGCCTTATCCCTGGGCGCCCTGCTGCTGCCGATCCAGGAACTGCTTCCGGTGCTGGTACCGCTGAACATCCTCATGAGCGGGTTTCTCGCCTGGCGCCATCGACGCCTGGTGCAATGGCGGCTGCTGCTGATCACGGTGCTACCGGGCATGCTTGCCGGCACCC
The DNA here is from genome assembly GCF_003626975.1 of Pseudomonas sp. DY-1. NCBI lineage: Bacteria > Pseudomonadati > Pseudomonadota > Gammaproteobacteria > Pseudomonadales > Pseudomonadaceae > Pseudomonas > Pseudomonas sp. DY-1. The sequence goes on from NZ_CP032616.1 coordinate 1,755,553, forward strand.
TCGTCGGCTACGGACTGCGACCCTGGCTTGACGACGGGGCGATGAAGCTGGGCTTCGGCGTATTGATACTCTGGTTCGCCCTGCGCGGGCTGCTCCAGGGTGCTCCCCAGGGCCGCACTCCGGCCTGGATGACGCGCCTGCAAACCGGCGCTGCCGGCATCAGCCACGGCCTGTTCGCTTCCGGCGGACCATTGCTGGTACATGCCCTGGCCGCTACCGCGCTGGACAAGGCCCGGCTGCGCGCCACCCTGCTCTGCGTCTGGTTCGGCCTCAACAGCCTGTTGACCCTGGCTTTCCTCATCGATGGCAGCCTGACGCCGGCGCTGCCTCGCGTCGTTTTCTATACACCGCTGCTGGTACTCGGGATGCTGGTCGGGGAGTACCTGCACAAGCGCCTGGCGGAAGCGCATTTCCGCACCATCATTCACCTGCTGCTGTGCCTCTGCGGCGTGCTCCTCTGCTGGCGTGCCTAGCGCCGCTTCGGGGCCTTTCGGGTACCATGGCTCATCTACCGCAAGCAGCCGTATCGAGACCCTGATGAGCAGCCAAGAATGGAGCCCCGAAAGCTGGAGGGAAAAACCCATCCAGCAGCAGCCCGAATACCCGGACGCCGCGAAACTGGCACATGTCGAGCAAACCCTGGCGAGCTACCCGCCGCTGGTGTTCGCCGGTGAAGCGCGCGAGTTGCGCCGCCAGTTTGCCGAGGTGACTGAGGGGCGTGCCTTCCTGCTACAGGGCGGTGACTGCGCGGAAAGCTTCGCCGAGTTCTCCGCCGCGAAGATCCGCGACACCTTCAAGGTGCTGCTGCAGATGGCCATCGTCATGACCTTCGCCGCCGGCTGCCCGGTGGTGAAAGTCGGTCGCATGGCCGGACAGTTCGCCAAGCCGCGCTCCTCCGGCAATGAGACGCAAGGCGACGTGACCCTACCCGCCTACCGTGGCGACATCGTCAATGGCATCGGCTTCGACGCCGCCAGTCGCGTGCCGGACCCGGAACGCCTGCTGCAGGCTTACCACCAGGCCACCGCCAGCCTCAACCTGCTGCGCGCCTTCGCCCAGGGCGGATTCGCCGACGTGCACCAGGTGCATCAGTGGAACCTCGATTTCATCGCCAACTCGGCGCTGACCGAGAAGTACAGCCAGTTGGCCGATCGCATCGACGAAACCCTGGCCTTCATGCGCGCCTGCGGCCTGGACAGCGCGCCGCAATTGCGCGAAGCGAGCTTCTTCACTGCCCACGAAGCACTCCTGCTGAACTACGAGCAGGCCTTTGTCCGCCGCGACAGCCTCACCGGCAATTGGTACGACTGCTCTGCGCACATGCTCTGGATCGGCGACCGAACCCGCCAGCCGGAAGGCGCCCACGTGGAATTTCTACGCGGCGTCGGCAACCCCATCGGGGTCAAGGTCGGACCGAGCATGGACAGCGACGACCTGATTCGCCTGATCGACATCCTCAACCCCGACAATGACCCCGGCCGTCTCAACCTGATCGTGCGCATGGGCGCGGAAAAGGTTGGCGATCACCTGCCACGCTTGATCCGCACTGTCGAAGGTGAAGGCCGCAAGGTGCTATGGAGTTCGGACCCCATGCACGGCAATACCATCAAGGCTTCAAGCGGCTACAAGACCCGCGACTTCGCCGCCATTCTCGGTGAGGTGAAGCAGTTCTTCGAGGTGCACCGCGCCGAAGGCACCTACGCCGGTGGCATCCATATCGAGATGACCGGACAGAATGTCACCGAATGCATCGGCGGCGCCCGTCCAATCACCGAAGACGGTCTCTCCGACCGCTACCACACCCATTGCGACCCACGCCTGAATGCCGACCAATCCCTGGAACTGGCCTTCCTGATCGCCGAGACGCTGAAGCAGATACGCCGTTAGGACTGCGCTCTTCCTGTGGGGGTGAATCCATTCGCCAAGGGCTGCAACGCAGCCCGTGCCACCTGCCTGGATAGCGAATGAATTCGCCCCCACAAAACACCATCAGCTCACCAGCCTGGACAGAGATGCCTGCAACCGCAGCGTCCCCGGCCGCCGGCAGGTGACTGCTACCTCGTTCAATCCCAGCCACAACGCCATGCCCTGCAGATTGTCGGCCAAGGCCTGCATGCCGGCTTCACTGAGACCGCGCTCCTCTTCGTGCAATGCATGCACCGCCAGGCGGCCCTGGGCGCGTTCGGCACGCAGATCGACGCGGGCAGCCAGGCGTTCGTCGTGCAGGAACGGCAGCACGTAGTAGCCGTACTGGCGCTTGTGCTGCGGCGTGTAGATTTCCAGGCGATAGCGGAAGTCGAACAGGCGCTCGGTACGTCCCCGCTCCCAGATCAGCGAATCGAAAGGTGACAGCAGTGCGCTGGCCTTCACCTTGCGCGGCACCTTGGGGTCACCCAGGCAATAGGCGGGCTGCTTCCAGCCGTCGACCTGAGACAGCTGCAACGCTCCGTCCTCCACCAGCTCAGCCAGGCGCGCCTGGCTGTCGCCGGTATCCAGACGGTAGTAATCCCGCAGATCACGCTCGGTGGCCACGCCAAGCGCCTGGGCCGCACGCAGCAGCAATTGTCGCTGCGCTTCAGCCTCGGGCATCTCGGCCTGGCTGAGAATGGCGGCGGGAATCACCCGCTCCGGCAAGTCGTAGATACGCTCGAAACCCCGGCGCCCGGCTACCGTCACCTCGCCAGCGGCGAACAGCCATTCCATCGCATGCTTTTCCGCGCTCCAGTCCCACCAGGGCCCAGCCCGCTCTTCGCGCGTGCTCAACGCCCCAGCGCCAAGAGCGCCCTGCTCGCGCACCGACTGCAGGACGCGCTGGATCACTTCCCGCTGTTCGAATCCGAAACGCGCCAGCTGCTGATAGATGCCCCGGCCATTGGCCGCCCTGCGCATGCGCCAGCGCATCAGCGGATAGAGTTCCAGCGGCAACAGCGACGCCTCATGGCCCCAATACTCGAACAACGCCCGGCGCCGAGGCTTGCCCCAGGCGAGGTCGTCCAGCAGTTCACGATCGTAGTGGCCGAGGCGGGAAAAGGCCGGCAGATAGTGCGAGCGCACCAAGGCGTTCACTGAATCGATCTGCACCACCCCCAGCGACTCCAGCTGCGCCTGCAATTGCCGATGTCGAATGGCGCCGCGTGGCGCACGGGCGAAACCCTGCGCAGCCAAGGCCAGGCGACGGGCTTCGGGAAGGGAAAGACTCAGCGTCATAGGGCTCCGTGCCGGCAAGGGGAAGACGCTTCACAGTAGCATCAGCCCGCCTGGCTTTCGCGCTCCAGTTCCGCGGGTACGAACGGTACGGATTCGTCCGGCGCGAGGAAGGTCTGGCGGAAGGTAAAGGCCTCCGGCGTGGGGCCGTGTTCGCGCAACCGGGCCAGACGCGCCGCCGCTTCCCGGACATCGGGGCGATGTCCCTTGGGAACCCACCAGAGTACTTGGTGCATACCGGAGGCACGCTCGAACCATTCCTTGCGGCGTCGCAGCATCTCGACGTGGGCCGAACGGTAAACGAAGTCGGTAAGGCTGGCGACATCGCGCCAGACCGACAGATTGACCAGCACCTCAGGACCGAAGGGGCGAATGGCAGTGGCATCACCTTCCTCGTCCTGCAGCCGCCAGACGAAGCCCGGTGAACGCTCGGCCAGGGCGTTGACCGGCGCCAGGTTAGCGACGAAATCGGCCATGCCAGGGGAGTCCAGGGGCGTCTTCATCAGGGCTATGTTCAGTTGGGCAAGTTCGTGAGTGTTCGACATGGGTTCCTTTCCCTATCAGCAAATGTGCGGCCCGCCCTTCGCTTCACCGTTGGCGGGCCGCATCGAGGCTTCACTTCTTCAGCGGGTCTTCCCAGAAATGACGCTCGCTTTCTTCCATGACGTCAGCGCGGGACAAACCAATGTCCTTGAGCATCTCGTCGCTCATCCTGGACAGTTGATCACGCTCATACGCCAGTTGCTCCCAGCGCCTGACCATGCGCCAGGCAGCGGCGAGCCAGCTTTCCCGATGAGGTTCGAAACCGGCGTGATGCGAAGTACCGATAAAACCGTGTTGACCTTTCATCTTGGTGTCCTCCCAGTGGGGATGGCGCCAGTTTCCAACCAGGACTAAGATCAATCCAACGAATGTTTCTTATGAAGCACATCTCAGGATTTGATGAATGAACTACCCAGCCATTGATACCGAACTGCTGCGTACCTTCGTCGCCATCGCCGACTATGGTGGATTCACCCGCGCAGCAGAGATGGTCAATCGCACCCAATCGGCCGTGAGCATGCAGATGAAGCGGCTGGAGGAAGATGTACTACAGCGTGCGGTGTTCGAGCGCGACGGCCGCCAGGTCAGGCTCACCGCCGAAGGGCAGATACTGCTGGGCTACGCGCGGCGCATTCTCAAGCTACACGGCGAGGTGATGAACACCCTGCGCCAGCCGCACATGGTGGGTTCGGTGCGCATCGGCACGCCGGACGACTATGTGATGCGCTTCCTGCCTGGAATTCTCTCGCGCTTCGCCCAGGCCTATCCGCTGGTGCAAGTGGAGGTGCACTGCGACTCCTCCGCCCAGTTGCTGCAGCGCCAGGACCTCGATCTGACCATCGTGACCCGCAAGCCGGGCGACGACATCGGCGAGTTCCTGCGCCAGGAGCGCATCGTCTGGGCCGAGGCCATAGGCTTCAACCCCCACGAGCAACCGGCTCTGCCGCTCGCCATGTTCAACTCCGAATGCTTCTGCCGCGCCTGGGCCTGTAACGCCCTGGACGCCATTGGGCGCGAGTACAGGGTGGCCTACACCAGCCCGAGCCTGTCGGCCATCATGGCCGTGGTCAGCGCTGGGTTGGCGATCACCGCCCAATTGCAGAGCCTGATCACCCCCGACATGCGCATTCTGGGTGAAGCCGAAGGTCTACCGCAGTTACCGGTGTGCAACATCATGCTGTTGCGCAATGAACGCCATCAATCACCGGTAACCGAGACCCTGGCAGAACATATCGTGGAAGGTTTCCGGAATTGATCGGCCTCACTTGAGGCCAAGCATCGCGGCACACACCAGCAAGAAGACGCAGAACAGCGAACGCAACACTCGTTCCGGCAAAGCATGAGCCAGGCGCACGCCCCAGCTGATGCTGAGCAAGCCGCCTATCGCCAGGGGCAAGCCCATCGCCCAGTTCACGTGATCGTGCAGGCCGTAAGTGGCAAGGGTAACCGCAGTGCCCGGCGCGGCCAGCGCCAGGGACAGGCCCTGGGCCATGATCTGGCTGGTGCCGAACACGCTGGTCAGCACCGGTGTCGCAATCACCGCACCGCCGACCCCGAACAGACCACCCGCAACGCCTGAAATACCGCCCAACACCCCGAGCCAGGGCCAGGGGTGGCGCAACTCTGAACTGGCCTGGGCCTTGGCCATGAACATCCGCGCGAAGTTGTATGCGGCAAGCGCCAGCAGGAAAGCCACGAACGCCAGGCGCATGCTTTCCGCATCAACTCGAACCGCGAACAGCGACGCCATCCAGGCGAAACCGAAACTGGCGGCAGCCAGCAGTGTCGCGTAGCGTGGGTCGATACGGTTGCGCTGGTGGTAACGCCACAGCGCCAACAGCACGTTGGGCACCACCATCACCAAGGCGGTGCCCTGGGCCAGTTGCTGATCAAGACCGAAGAGCACGCCCAGAGCGGGAATGGCGATCAGCCCACCGCCAATGCCGAAGAGCCCTCCCATGGTGCCGAGCACTGCCCCCAGTGCGACGTTCAGTACAAAAGCCAAAAAATCCATGACGCCTCCCAAACAGATGGGAAGATGCTACCGACCGCCGGTTGTCGCGGAAACGCACAGCAACGCACAATGGCTTTGCGTAATTCGCAAAGGCAAATCTGATGAACCCCGATGCCCTGACCGAACAACTGGCCCTCTTTCTCGACGTCCTGGAGGCTGGAAGCTTCTCCGCCGCCGCCCGCCGTCACCCACTCACACCCTCCGCCGTAGCGCGACGCATCGACGCCCTGGAGCGCGCCCTGGGCAGCAACCTGTTCGTCCGCAACACCCATGCGGTGAAAGCGACGCCCGCTGGCCTGGCCTTTGCCGAACGGGCAAAGCGGGTGCTTGCGGAACTGCGCCTGGCCCGCGCCGAAGCCGTATCCCTGAGCAGCGCACCGGAGGGGCTGATCCGTATCGATGCGCCAAGCCCATTCGGCCGCAGGCACCTGGCGCCGGCCATTGCGGAGTTCCTCACCCACTACCCCGGCCTCGATGTGCAGCTGCGACTGATCGACAGCTTCATCGACATGCACGGCGAGAGTCTCGGCCAGGTGGATCTGGTACTGCGCATTGGCCCGCTTGCCGATACCCGCCTGGTCGCGACTCCGCTGGCGCCACTGGTACGCATTCTCTGCGCCAGCCCGGACTATCTGCGCCGACGCGGCATTCCCCGGAACCCGCGCGAACTGCCCGACCACGACGGCCTCGACTGGGACGCCCTGGCACCGCCCTATGCCTGGCGCTTCGAGGTGGACGGCAAGTTGCAGCACATTCGCCCCGGACGCATGCGGATGACCGCGAACAATGCCGAGACCCTGCTCTTCAGTGCCGTCGCGGGGCACGGAATTGCCCACCTGCCGACCTGGTTGATCAGCGAACACCTGGTGCGCGGCGAACTGGTGCCGCTGTTCTGCGAGGACGGCTTGCCGCCGCCGGAGCCCAGCGGCATCTACGCCTTGCGCCTGGAAGGGGAAGCCAGCTCGCGCAGTCGGCTACTGCTGGAGTTCCTGAAGAGTCGATTTGGCCCGGTGCCGCCCTGGGACCTTGCCTTGGGCAGCCTTGGGCGGATCTGATCAACGCGGCAACTGCACCACCCGGGTACCGGCCAGCAAGTCATGCAGGCAACGACGATCGGCACGGAAGATGAACAGGTAATCCACCAGTACCAGCAACACGCCCACGACCGGGATATAGGCCAGCAACCACCAGAGCAGATACCGCTTGAGCAGCAGGTTGCCCAGTTCGGGGACCTGGCCGTCGAGATTGACGATGGCGATCTTCAGCAGGCGCTTGCCGAGCGTCTGGCCGAAGTTCTTGAGGAAATGCCCGTTGACCAGCAAGAACACCGCGATCCCGACTACAAGGCTCAGCAACTGCTGGCCCAGGCTGGGCTCGATGCCCTGCTGGGCGGCGGCGAAAGTGCCGGAGAAGTAGGCCACCGGCACGGTTACCAGACTCATGATCAGGCCATCTATCAACGCAGCCGCCAGGCGTGTCCAGCGTGAAGCAAGCAGCGGTTCGGCGGCACTGTTGACGGTGAGTTCCGCCTGGGGCACCTGATAAGGGTTTTGCAGGTTGTCCATGATGCAGTCCTTGCAGTGATCGACCGGGAAATTGTGGCCTACACAAGACCGTCTTGCAGGGTGATGGAAAGAGTGAATTTTGCCCACGAAAGGCTTGCGCGCTAAATTGGTCACCATCACTGCCTATGGAGACCGACCATGTCCACTCCCCCGTGCAAGGAGCTGATGCTCGACAACCAGCTCTGCTTCGCCCTCTATTCCACTTCGCTGATGATGACCAAGGTCTACAAGCCGCTGCTCCAGGAGCTGGGCCTTACCTACCCGCAATACCTCGCCATGATGGTGCTCTGGGAAGGCGACGGCATCACGGTCGGAGAAATCAGCAACCGGATGCTCACTGATCCGGGCTCCCTCACTCCGCTGCTCAAGCGCCTGGAAGCCGAAGGCTTCATCACCCGAACTCGCAGCAGCAAGGACGAGCGTGTGGTGGAACTGCGCCTCACCGAGCAAGGCCGTGCCCTGCAGGAGAAGGCCAAGAAGGTGCCCGCCTGTATTCTCGCGGCTACCGAGCGCACGACAGATCAGCTGGGTGTCCTCAAGGATGACCTCGTGTCCCTGCGCAACAGTCTGGGAAAGGCCGTCTGACGGCCTTATTCCCATTTCCTTCAGGCGTTATTCCAAAGTCTTCCAATGATTATCTTGCGCACTAAATAAATCAGGATTAATTTCTGCCTCACGCACTTGTTTAGCGCGCAAACTTTTAGACAGCAAACTTAATCCAGATAGAGGAATACGCCATGAAATCGATCAGCACCGTAGTTGCAGGCAGCCTTCTCGCCCTCTCCGTGAGCCACGCATTCGCCGCCGGTAGCCCGGGTGTCGAACATGACACCCAGGCTTTCCTCGAAGCCTTGGCAGCCGGTGGTGGCCAGCCCCTGGAAACTTTGGCACCCAAGGATGCCCGCGCGGTGCTGGTAGGTGCGCAGGCCAGTGTGAAACTGGAACTGCCGAAAGCCGATGTCAGCAAGAAGATCATCGAAGCCGAAGGCCAGAAGATCGACCTGACAATCGTCCGCCCTGAAGGCGCCAAGGGTGAACTGCCCGTGTTCATGTTCTTCCACGGGGGCGGCTGGGTACTGGGCGACTATCCGACCCATGAACGCCTGATCCGAGACCTGGTGGCCAACTCCGGCGCAGTTGCGGTCTACGTGAACTACACGCCCTCCCCCGAGGCGAAATACCCGACCGCCATCAACCAGGCCTACGCTGCCACCAAATGGGTGGCCGAGCACGGCAAGGAGATCGGTGTGGACGGCAAACGCCTTGCGGTGGCCGGCAACAGTGTCGGTGGCAACATGGCCGCCGTGGTCAGCCTGATGGCCAAGGACAAGGGCACGCCGAAGATCCGCTTCCAGGCCCTGCTGTGGCCCGTAACCGACTCGAACTTCAACAACGCCTCGTACAACCAGTTCGAGAACGGCCACTTCCTCACTCGCAACATGATGAAGTGGTTCTGGGACAGCTACACCACTGACCCGAAACAGCGGGCCGAAATCTACGCCTCGCCGCTTCAGGCTTCGACCGAACAACTGAAAGGCCTGCCGCCGGCACTGGTGCAGACCGCCGAATTCGATGTGCTGCGCGATGAAGGCGAAGCCTATGCCCGCAAGCTCGACGCCGCTGGAGTCGAGGTCACCTCGGTGCGCTACAACGGCATGATCCACGACTTCGGCCTGCTCAACGTGCTGGCCAAGGTCCCGGGCACCCGCGCAGCAATGCAGCAAGCCGGCGAGGCGATCAAGGAGCACCTGAAGTAAGAACTACATAAACGAAAAAGCCCGGCGTATGCCGGGCTTTTTCTTGTCTCGCTAAAAGGCTCAGGCCTTGACGCGGGACTTGTACTCGCCGGTGCGGGTATCGATCTCGATGGAGTCACCGATTTCGCAGAAGGCGGATACTTGCAGCTCGGCACCGTTGTTCAGGCGAGCAGTCTTCATGACCTTGCCGGAAGTGTCGCCACGGACGGACGGCTCGGTGTAGGCGATCTGGCGAACGATGGTGGTCGGCAGTTCAACCGAGATCACGCGATCGTTGTAGAACACGGCTTCGCAGACGTCGGTCATGCCGTCTTCGATGAAGGTCAGCACGCCTTCCAGGTCGGCTTTCTCGATCTCGTACTGGTTGAACTCGGTGTCCATGAACACGTACAGCGGATCGGCGAAGTAGGAGTAGGTCACTTCCTTGCGTTCAAGGATGACCGGCTCCAGCTTGTCGTCGGCCTTGAACACGGTCTCGGTGCCGGCGCCGGTCAGCAGGTTCTTCAGCTTCATCTTGACGACAGCACTGTTACGGCCGGATTTGTTGAACTCGGCCTTCTGGATGACCCAGGGAGCGCCATTGATGTTGGCAACTTGGCCGGCGCGGAACTCTTGAGCGGTTTTCATACGAATATCCGATGTGGATGGGTGACAAAAAACTGGCCGCGTATCATAGCGGTTTTGTACAAATCTGCACCAGACCCGTCGCGAGGTCCGCACGCGATGCCTGCAGCAGGCACCACTGCTCGGCTTTCAGGCTGATTTCCGACCATTGCGCCAACAGCTCATTCCAGGCCTCGCCCATCCCCTCTCCCTTGTTCCAGGCCCGCCAGCTTTGGGCCAGCGCAGCAGCTGCGGCCGGCGACAGGTCGCGGCAATAGAGGGTAAGAAACGCCTCCAGCTTGTCCCAGTGGGCGCCCTCCTCTTGCTGGTAGATGTGCCAGAGCAGCGGCTTCCCCGCCCATTGGGCGCGGATGAAGGAGTCTTCGCCGCGTACCGCATTGAAATCGCAGCACCAAAGGATTTTGTCGTAGTCGTCCTGGCTGACGAAAGGCAGCACCTGGATCGCCAGTTTCCCGCGACGGAATCCGGTGCCCGCCGTCAGCTGTTCCTCGCCAAGCCAGTCAGCCAGATCGGCCAGTACCCGACCAACGGGCACCAGCAGTTGCACCGGCTGATCACCCGCCGCCAGGATGTCCAGCCAGCCGGCCAGGGCTGCGTTCTCATAGGCAAACAGCGAAATCAGCAGCGCGCCTTCCTCGTGCGCAACACCCAGTTCTTCCAGGAAGGTCCGCCGCGCGTCGGGATCGACCAGGAATGCCTGGCGTCGTTCAACCAGCCCGGACTCCCTCAGCAGGCCGCCGGTGCCCTCGATGAAACCTGGAAAGTAGAAAGCCTTCTGCAGGCCATTGGCCTGGAAGGACGGCAGGCCATGGCATCCGGCCACCCAGTCCTCGGCACTGAGGTATTCCAGATTCAACCAGTGGGGCTTGTCCGCCCTCGCGGCCATGGCCGTCAGGTACGGGTCGGGAAGCTGGCAGGCGAAGGCTTCGATCACCACGTCCGCCGCCTCCACCGGCTGCCAATCCTGGCGCCAGTGACGGATTTCCACGCCGTGTTGCCATTGGCTCTCCGCCTCTGGATCGGCTTGAGGACAAAGCGGCGCGAAGGCGGCAGGTTCATCCACCCAGAGGCGCACCGACTGGCCGTGCTCGGCCACCAGTTGGCGAGCCAGGCGCCAGGTCACGCCGATGTCGCCAAAGTTATCGACGACGTTGCAGAAGATGTCCCACTTCACGATGCGTGATTCCCAGGAAAAACTGCAGTTTAACCAAGACGCGAGACACAAGAACAAAATGCCCGCCATGAAGGCGGGCCAAGGGGAGCATGGTGCCGAAAAGGGTTTGCGTGGAGCGAGTGGCTCAAGCCGCCAATCGATAGGGACTGCTTTCGCGACGGGCCAGTTCCAGTTGCCAGATCGCCTGATTGGCGCCGGCCGCGTCACGGGAGGTGAAGGGACCGGAACGCATCACGCCGTCCACTACCACAAACCAGCAGGCCATATGGCCAGCGGCCCTGAGAGTTTCCGGAACCGCAGTACCGACCAGGGACATGACATCAACGTGGGACATCGCCTCACCTCCATCGCTTTTGCATGGTGTAAAGACTATGGCGATGGCTCGACCAACAGAAATCAGTTGCCTCAATAGTGGCTATCCACAAGAGCAATTGGCCCTCCGACTGGACAGCACCGAAATGGGGCGTCTAGATTGGTGGCTCATAGCCATTAGCCGTGGATGGCGCCCCCCCTGACAGGAAGTCAAGCGATGTTCTCCCCCGCCTGCAGTGCCTTCGCTCGCCCCCTGCCTCCCCTTCGCCCACTCGATACGAGGCGTCTGCCATGAACAGTTCGATCAAACGCTTCTTCAACGACCTCAGCGTCCGCCAGAAGCTGCTCACCGGATTCGGCCTGGTCCTCGCCATCACCCTGCTGGTGGCCTGGACCAGCTGGCGCGCACTGGAAGGTGCACTGCACCGATTCGACATCCTGCTCCGGGTCAACGACATCGATACCAAGCTCTACCAGGTCCGGCAGCACGAGAAGGACTTCATCATCCGCAGCGACGAACAGGCCATCGGCAACGCGCTGCAGATCATCGGAGAGATCCAGGGCATCGCCGACAACACCCTGAAGGTGATGACCATTCCCCGCACCATCGATCTGATGAAGCAGATCCAGACGGATCTCGGCCAGTACCAGCAGAACCTGACGGGACTGGCGGAAATGGAGAAGAACAAACGCAGTGCCCAACAGAATATGGAGCAGGCTGCCCGCGAGGCGCTGAAGCAGTTCGATGAACTGGAGCAGCACCTGACCCAGGAAGCCCTGCAGCAGATCCGGCAGAGCGGCGACGAGGACGGCATTCGCGCGCTGGAAACCGCGACCCATGCGTCGGGCATGGCCAAGGACGTCCTTAGCGCACGGCGCCACGAAAAAGACTTCGTCATGCGCGGCGATGCGCAGTACGCCGACAAGCTCAACGCCTTGTTCGACGGCCTCGAGAGCCGCACCAGCGACCTCGCCTCACGCATCAGCGAACCCTCAGCCCAGGAAAACCTGGACTCAGCGCGCAAACAGATCGCACGCTACCGCAGCGAATTCGCCAACCTGCGCCAAAGCATCCAGCTCCATGCCGACTCCGAGTCCGCGCTGACGAAACGCGCCTCGGGTATTTCCGGTTCCTCCACCGACGCACTGAGCATCCAGATGCAATTGCTCGAAGCCGACGCGCGCCAGGCCAAGACCATCCTGGTCACGGCGGCCGCCATCGGGTTCGTGGTCGGATTGGTGTCCGCCCTGATCATTGCCCAGTTGATCGTGGCCCCCCTTCGCCAGGCCGTTCAGCAAGCCCGCAAGGTGGCTGCCGGTGACCTGACCTCGGATATCCGCAGCGATCGCAAGGATGAGCTTGGTCAACTGATGCAGGCCATGCAGGACATGACCGAGAGCCTGCGCAGCCTACTCAGGCGCCTCGGCAGCGGCATCGAACAACTGGCCACGGCCGCCGAGGAAATGTCCGCCGTGACCGAGCAGACCAGCGCCGGCGTGACCCAGCAGAAAATGGAAACCGAGCAGGTGGCCACCGCCATGAATGAGATGGTCGCCACCGTCCAGGACGTCGCCCGTAACGCTGAATCCGCGGCCGATTCCGCCAGCCACGCCGATCGCCAGGCACAGCACGGCACCGCCGTCGTGCAGCAGGCCATCGAGCGCATCGAACACCTGGCCCAGGCAATCGAGCAGTCCGCCGGAGCCATCGAGCGACTCAAGCACGACAGCACCAACATCGGTACCGTGCTCGACGTGATCAAAAGCATCGCCGAGCAGACCAACCTGCTCGCCCTCAATGCCGCCATCGAAGCAGCCCGGGCGGGAGATGCCGGGCGCGGGTTCGCGGTCGTCGCAGACGAGGTGCGCGCCCTCGCCCGCCGGACCCAGGAATCCACCACGCAGATCGAGCAGCTGGTCAGCACCTTGCAGGACGGCGCCCAGGGCGCGGTGGACATGATGGGCAGAAGCCGCACCCAGGCCGGCCATACGGTGGACGCTGCCAAAGAGGCCGGAACTGCGCTGGAGGCCATCAATGACTCGGTCTCCAATATCCAGCAGCTCAACCAGCAGATCGCCACCGCCGCCGAGCAGCAAAGCGCCGTGGCCGAAGAAATCAACCGCAGCGTCACCAGCATTCGCGACGTGGCCGAGCAATCCGCAGCGGCCACAGAGGAAACCTCGGCCGCCAGTGTCGATCTCGCCCGCCTCGGCGGCGAACTGCAGACAGAGGTCAACCGCTTCCGCCTAGGCTGAACGCAAAAGCCCCCTGCCCGCTCGCACGGACAGGGGGCAACCAGAGACAGTAAGGCGCCGTCACGCAGGCGGCCCTGTGGCCCAGAACCAGCAACAAACTCTCGACCGGTCCCGCCACGCCGCATCACGACCTGCGGCACCAGGCCCGTCGCGTCCCGAGCAGCCTGCGCTACCGGGCGCTGGTATCCCTGGTGGTGAACCGGTCCCGCCCCTGCGGGTTTTCCCCATCATCCCTGAGCGCCCTTGGCAATCCGTTGATTGCGGACTACCATAATCACGTTTTGCACACCATGCAAACACGATAAGTGAGCCAAGGACGATTCATTCCGTCATTAAGATTCGCGGCATGAACACGCTTGGATCGCGCATCGCGCACTACAGAAAGCTGAAAGGACTCTCTCAGCAGGCCCTGGCCAACGAGTGCGGCTGGGAATCACAATCCCGTATCGGCAACTACGAGCGGGATACCCGCGAGCCCTCGTTCGAAGACCTCAAACGCATCGCCAAGGCGCTGGAGGTATCGCTCAACGACCTGCTCAATCCCGTCATGCAGATTGCCGAATCGAAAGACGGCCATTACGGCCCGGAACAGACACTGAGTCCACGCTCCCGCCAGGTGCTCGACCGCCTCACCCGTGCAGCCAGCGAAGGCCGCCTGGTCGAACAGGACCTGGTTCTGCTGGAGCAGATCGCCCGGCGACTGGAAAAACCGGGCGATTGATCGACCCTTTTCTCCAGCTACCTGTCTCAAGGACATGGGGAATCCGATCCCTCATGCCCGAGAGGTAACGCGCATGATTGCCAAAGTCGTGAAGATTGCCTTGCTGGCCGTCGTACTCGCCAGCAACAGCGGCTGCATCATCCATCACTACGATGACGACGATCACCGTGGTGGCTGGGACGGCCACCGGGACCACGATGACCGAGACCGGGACGGGCACAGGAAAGGCCACCGTTGAATAACGAAAAAGCCCCGCGATGCGGGGCTTTTTCCGCGATCTTCTGCAGTTTTCGCAACCGGGTGTATAGTCGATCACCCTGATCTCCCAGCGAGCGGTCGCCCATGGCTGCCTCCTCTCCCGGAATCTCCAGACGCCAGGTACTCAAGGCCTTCGCAGCATTCGGCGCGGCCCTTATCGCGGGCGACGCCCTGGCCAGCCGGATCGAGGTGACGCTGCGCCCCCGCAACCTCCACGCACGCATGCTCAATCGTGATCGCCACCTGCGCCTGGAACGCCCGGCCGCAGGAGAAGTCGCCACCTTCTGCTACTTCCGCAAGGGCAAGGGCTGGGACCTGGAAGGCTATCGTCAGGGCTGCCGCATCCTGCGAGACGTGAAGTACAAGAGCACGGTGAAGATCAACGTCAAATTGCTCGACCTGCTTTTCCTCATCCAGGCCTGGCTTCGCATCAACAAGCTCCCCACCCGCATCCTGGTGAGCAGCGGTTATCGCACCCCGCAGCACAACGCCACCCTGGAAGGCGCCGCCCGGCAGTCCCTGCACATCCGTGGCATGGCCGCCGACATCCGTATTCCCGGCGTCAGCGTCGAACGTCTGGGCAGGCTGGTCCGCGCCCTCGGCGCCGGTGGCGTGGGCTTCTATCCATCCAAGGGGTTCATCCACGTAGACGTTGGCCGCGTCAGGACCTGGCGAGTCGCCGCGCTGGTGGAGCCAGGGCAGGAAGAATGGGCTCTGGCCGTGTTGGACCAGGGCGAGCATTTCGCCTGACTTCAATCGAAGTCAGCGCAGTCCCCGCAAACGAACTGGCCACGCCGATCCGTGCGTTCGGTCAGTTCGCCGCAGTAATCGCACTCCCCTTCCACGGCGTCGAGCGGATCGTCGTCTTCATCGTCGAAGCACTCGTCATCCAGGTCATCGTCGTTGTCGAGCAGATGATCGTGCTCGGGTTCGTGGAGGTCGAGATCGTCGTCCATAGCACCGCACCAGATGTGGAAATCGAAAGGTCGCGGACTATAGCGCCGAGGCTGCGCTCCCGCCAATGTGGCTTAGCCCGGCGGTACCGACGTCGGTGCTCAGCATTCCGCCGAGCTGAAAACCGGACGATGGTGCTCGTCGATGCGCAGGAGCTTGCTCAATGCATCCCTGGCGGCCTCGAGGGCGTCGCACTGGCGCGCAAAGTAAGCGCCGTCGTAGACGCGATAGAAGAAGGGTTCGTCGTCGCTGCCGTTCCGCGCAATGGCGATGAAGGCCAGCACATGGTCGCCATTGATGAGCGTTTCGGGCCAGGCGGCGTGTTCCGGGAAGTCTCGTCTGTACATGGTGACCTCCGGCGGATCGAGTCTCAGTTGCGGAAAGTCCACTATCTACCTGCAGAACCCGAATAGCTTCCTTTCGATCCAATATCGGACCGAAGGTCTCCGTCCGCCCAAAAAAAACCCCGCACGGCGCGGGGCTTTTTTTCGACGCGGCTGTTACAGCGGGCGAACCTGCTCAGCCTGAGGGCCTTTGGCCCCGTCGGTGACGAGGAAGCTTACGCGCTGACCTTCGTCCAGGGATTTGTAGCCATCACCTTCGATCTGGCGGAAGTGAACGAACACGTCCGGACCTTGCTCGGGGGTGATGAAGCCGAAGCCTTTTTCAGAGTTGAACCACTTAACGGTACCGTTCTGGCGAGTTGCCATGATGTTGTCTCCAAGGTGTAGGAATAGCGGTCAGGCGAAAGCCCAGCCATGACTGTATGCGTAGTGAAGGGTGCCGAGGAGATGGAACATCGAAAGGACAGAACATCAAGCCGGTGCCGCAAGACTGAGCAGGCAGTGGGCGAAGAATACAGGGTTCGGCGAGATTGGAAAGTTTTTTCTGGCGGCTCGGCACCCGGCGCGTTGGCCAACCGGCCGAAATAGCGGGTTGGCCGGAGGGCGAGCCTGTATAGTCACGGGTAGGCCTCGCTTTCGAGCGCTCACAAATCAAAGGTGCTCTCATGTCTGATAACCCAACAAACCGTGCCAGGTCCGAGCTGGACGAGCAGACCAGGGCCTTTCTGTCGAAGGGCGGCGAGATCACAGAGGTCCCCACCGGCAAGACCGGATGGAATACGGGACGTCAGAAGTCGCAGTGGTCCAAGCCCCAGGCGAAGAAACCCGAAGAATGATGACAAGGCGAGCCAATGGCTCGCCTTGTCATTATCGGCGCCGGCAACCGCCCGCGCCCGCTCCCGGGACGGCCTTCAGTCGCCCTCCCCCATCAAGTCCTGCAAGCGCTGGCGCAGCCAGCTTTCCGCCGGATCACTGTCCAGCATGCTGAGCCAGACCATATCCAGGTCCAGCTCGGGTGTTTCGAAGGGCAGCGACTCGTAACGCAGCTGGCCGGAAGCGGCCATCGCTTCGGCGATGTAATCAGGCAGGCTGACCAGCAGATCGGTGTCCGCCAGCAAGGCCGGCAAGGCACTGAACTGCGGAACCGACAACACCACCCGGCGCGTGCGTCCGATCGACTGCAACCAGTCGTCCGCCAAACCGTGGGTACTGGCCGTGTGGGATACCTGGACATGGGGCCTGGCGCAGTACTCATCCAGGGTCAGGAGCGCGTCGCCCGGGTCCGCACGCAGCACTTTCGGGTAGACGCGGCGCAGGCGCTTGCACCTGGCATTGGCCGGCAAGTCGCGGGTCTGGGCGATGCCGACGGTAATCTCGCCATTGGCCAGCAGCTCAGGAATCCGCCAATAGTTGGCATGTTGCACCACGATCACGATGTTCGGCGCTTCATTACGCAACGCCCGCAGCACTGGCGGCAACAGTGCGAACTCGACGTCATCCGACAGCCCGATGCGGAAAGTCATGTTGCTGGTGGACGGGTCGAACTCGTGAGTCAGGCTGAGCGCCACGGACAGGGCATCCAGCGCCGGTGACAAGTGCCGGGAGATCATCTCGGCCCGGGCAGTTGGCTCCATGCGGTGGCCGACGCGGACGAACAAGGGGTCGTTGAACAGCGCACGCAGGCGATTCAGGGCCGCGCTGATGGTGGGCTGGACCAGAAAGAGCTTCTCCGCGGCCTTGGTGACATTGCGCTCCTGCATCAACGTCTCGAACACCACCATCAGGTTGATGTCGGCCTTGCGCAGTTCGTTGCGATTCATACCCCGCTCCTCCCGTGATTCGCGGTCACCCCGCCCGACATGGCACGAGAAGCTTTCCAGGCGTCAATCCGTGCAAGCACGCGGAACTGCTGAACTGAATATAGGGAAGTTGGCATGGCGGTATCTGTCTGCAAATTACTGGTTCACCAGGGAAAGGCCCGTGGCAGAGCGTTCGGCCGCCGCCCCTATGGGTAGCAATGAGCGTTCGCGCAAGCATCGGAAGCAAAACACACTGTTGCGTGATTTCACCCTTGAAGCGCATTCGACCGAATGATTAGATAGCATCCTAATAGATAGCTAGCACTCTTTATATATGTCTGTCGGAGCCCTTCAACTGCAAGTCAGCAGCCGCATGGTCATCAGTGGCCGCAACTGGCGCCGCATCTGCCAGGCCAACCTGTCGAAGTTCGGTATCAGCGAGGCCTGTTGCGGGCCCTTGCTGATGATTGGCCGGCTGGGCGGTGGCGTGCGCCAGGTGCAACTGGCCCAGGCCATCGGTATCGAAGGTCCGTCCCTGGTGCGCCTGCTCGATCAGCTGTGCAACGCAGGCCTGATCGAACGCCAGGAAGATGCCAGCGACCGCCGTGCGAAGACCCTCAGTGTCACCAGCGCCGGACGCGAGCTCAGCGAGAGGCTGGAGAACGAACTGATCCTCCTGCGCCGCCAGGCACTGGCGCAATTGTCGCCTGCCGACTTGCAGGCCGCCCTGCGCGTGTTCGACGCCTTCGACCAGTTCAGCCAGGCCCACTGATCGTGTTCAACCTGCCTAACGCCCGCGACTGGTTCTACTCGATCAAGGTCTTCGCCGCTTCGATGCTGGCGCTGTACATCGCGCTGTACATGCAACTGCCCCGCCCCTACTGGGCCATGGCTACGGTGTACATCGTCGCCAACCCCTTCGTCGGCCCCACCAGCGCTAAAGCCCTGTACCGCGCGCTCGGCACCTTGCTCGGCGCCAGCGCCGCCGTGTTCATCGTGCCGCTGCTGTCCCAGCAACCCCTGTTGCTGAGCCTCGTGGTGGCGTTCTGGACCGGCGGCATGCTGTTCCTCTCGATGCATGTACGCACCGCCGACAACTACGCGCTGATGCTGGCCGGCTACACCATGCCGATGATTGCCCTGCCAGTGGTGGACAACCCACAGGCGGTCTTCGACCTCGCCTACTCGCGATTTCTCGAGATTCTCCTGGGCATCATCTGCGCCAGCGTGGTCGGCAGCCTGTTCTGGCCCAGCCGGCTGGCTCCGGTGCTCGCCGCCAACTCCAGCCGCTGGTTCGGCGACGCCCGCGACTATTGCGCCCTGCAGTTGCAACACCCGCGTGACTTGAAGCGGCTGGTGCAATTGCGCTCAGCCATGGTCACTACCTTCAATGGCCTGGAGCTGATGATCGGCCAGCTGCCGCACGAGGGAGCGCACCCTCGCGTCGTGCGTAACGCCCGTGAGCTTCGTGAACGCATGGCCCTGTTGTTGCCCGCGGCGGATACCCTGCACGACAGCCTGATCGCCCTACAGGAAAAGGCACCACGGCTGGCCGCGAGACTTGCCCCAAGCCTGCGGGCCTGCCTCGATTGGCTACAAGGCGACGCGGATGACGAGACGCGCACGCGACTCCGCCGGCAGCTCGATGCCTTGCAGCCGCATGCCAGCAGCTTGGGAGATGCCGGCCAGTCGTTGCTTAGCAGCAGCCTCTATCGCCTGCGGCAATGGCTCGACCTCTGGCAGGACTGCCGCGACCTGCATCAGCGCCTGGACAGCGACGACCATGCTCCCTGGACGTCGGTCTACCGACACTGGCACCTGGGCAGTGGCGCGCGCTTCTTCGACCGCGGCCTGATGCTGTATTCCGTCGCCTACATCATCCTCGGCATCTTCGTCGCGACACAGCTGTGGATCTGGCTGCAATGGACCGACGGTGCCAGCGCCGTGGTCCTGGCCGCTGTGGCCTGCTGCTTCTTCGCCACCCTCGACGAACCGGCGGTGCAGATCAGGCGCTTCTTCATCTGGACCAGCTTCAGCGTGGTGCTGGCCAGCCTCTACCTGTTCCTCGTGCTGCCCAACGTCCACGACTTCCCACTGCTGGTGCTGGCCTTCGCCGGCCCCTTCATCTGCGTCGGCACCCTGACCGTGCAGCCTCGTTTCTACCTGCCGACACTCCTGATCGCGGTGAACACCGCAACCTTCATCAGCATCCAGGGTGCCTACGAAGCCAACGTACAGGTATTCCTCAACAGCAACCTGGCCGGTCCCATCGGCCTGCTGTTCGCCTTCCTCTGGACCCTGGTTTTCCGCCCCTTCGGCGCCGAACTGCTGGCCCGGCGCATGACCCGTTCCAGCTGGCAGGACCTCGCGGACATGAGCCGCGCCGACACCCTGGCAGCCCAACGCAGGCTCGCCGGACGCCTGCTCGACCGTTTCGCCCAGCACCTGCCGCGCCTGAACCTGAGCGGCCAGGACAGCAGCGGCGCCGAGCGTGAACTCCGCATCGCCTACAACCTGCTGGACATCAAGGCCCACCAGGGCCGGCTGCCATTGGACCTGCAACGGCCGCTGCAACTGGTGGTGCGCGGCGTCGGCCGTCACTTCCGGCGCAACCTGCGTAGCACAGTCGCCCGGGACGTAGCGCCCTCGCTGCTGAACCTGATCGAACACGCCCGCCAGGCCGTGGCCGCCGCCGCGCCGCAGCATGAAGAGACCGCACTGGCAGTCCTGCATGCCCTGGCCGGGCTGGAAACCGCCTTGCGCCCGGCACTTGCCACGCCACCGGTGCAAGGCGCGGAACAACCCATCCCCGCAGGCCTGGACGGAGCAGCGCTGTGATTGGCGACATCAATATCTTCGGAGTCTTCCTGCCCACCGCCCTGGTGCTGATGCTTCTGGCCTACCTGGTCTACCTGCCGCTGCAGAAGCTCCTGAATGCCCTGCATGTCTATCGCCTGGTCTGGCACCGCGCGCTGTTCAACATCGCGTTGTACGCAGCCCTGCTGGGCACCCTCGAACATTTCAGCCGAATCCTGATGCAATCATGAAACGACTCGCGTTTTCCTCCGCCCGCCTGCTGGTCACCCTGCTCGCCGTTGCCGTCGCCGCCGTACTGATCTGGCAGATGCTGAGCTATTACCTGTTCGCACCCTGGACCCGCGATGGCCATATCCGCGTGGACGTGGTCCAGGTGGCGCCCGATGTCTCGGGCCTGATCGACAAGGTGGAGGTCCATGACAACCAGCCGGTCAGCAAAGGCCAGGTGCTCTTCGTGATTGACCAGGAGCGATTCAAGGTCGCCTTGCAACAGGCACAGGCCATGCGCGACGACCGCCGCGAAACCCTTGCCCAGGCCCGCCGCGAGCAGGCACGCAACCGTGCCCTGGGCCGGCTCGTCGCTCAGGAAATCGTCGAGGCAAGTGACTCTTCGGTGCTGCGCGCCAGCGCTGCGCTGTCCGAAGCCGAAGCCACGGTGGAAGGCGCCCGGCTCAACCTCGCCCGCACCGTCATCACCAGTCCGGTGGACGGCTACCTGAACGACCGGGCGCCCCGAGCAGGAGAGTTCGTCAGCGCCGGGCACAACGTGCTGTCGGTGGTGGACAAGGGCTCTTTCCACCTGGACGGTTACTTCGAAGAAACCAAGCTCGGCCAGATCCACATCGGCCAGGCCGTGGACATCCGCGTGATGGGTGATGGCCGCCGCCTGACCGGCCGCGTGCACAGCATTGCCGCCGCCATCGAAGACCGTGACCGCACCAGCGGCGCCAACCTGCTGCCCAATGTCAACCCGGCCTTCAGCTGGGTGCGCCTGGCCCAGCGTGTTCCGGTGCGCATCCTGTTCGATGAGGTACCGGAGGACTTCCGCATGGTGGCGGGGCGAACCGCCACCGTCTCCATCCTCGAAGCACCGGTGAAACCATGAGACTCCGCCCGCTCGCAGCCAGTCTCAGCCTGGCCCTGAGCCTCTCCGCCTGCCAGGTGGTCGGCCCCGACTACGCACTGCCTGGAGACGCCGCGATCAAACGGGTCGAAGCCCAGGGGGAACTCGCCACCGCCGATGCATCGGTCGTCTCCACACCGGTACCGGCAGACTGGTGGCGCCTGTACCACGCGCCGGAACTCGAGCGCCTGGTAGAGCAGGCACTGGCCGCCAACACCGACCTGCGCGTGGCCGCCGCCAACCTCGGCCGCGCCGCCGCCCAGGTGCATGAAGCGGAAGATCGTGGCGGCTTCGAGGCGTCACTGAGTGCCGACCTGCAGCGCACCCAGGTTGCCGGCCAGCAGTTCCTGTTGATGGAAAAAGTGCCGGTGGTGAACTTCGCCAACCTCAACGCCAGCCTGTCCTATCAGTTCGACCTGTTCGGCAAGCTCCAGCGTGGCGTCGAGGCTTCCCGCGCCGACGCCGACGCCGCGCAGGCCGCTGCCGACCTGCTCCGTATCAACGTCGTGGCACGGGTTGTGAGCGCTTATGCGCAGGTCTGCTCGGCCAACGAGGAACGCGAAGTCGCCCAGCACTCGCTGGATCTGCAGCGCCAGAGCCTGGAGCTCACCCAACAACTTCACGCTGCAGGGCGCGGTAACGAAACCGAAGTGACGCGCTCGGCCACCCAGTTCAAATCGCTGCGCGCCGCGCTTCCGCGCTACACGGCCGCTCAGCAGGCAGGCATTTATCAGCTGGCCATGCTCACGGCCCAGCCGGTAGCGGCGCTGCCGCGTGGTGTCACCGAATGCCGTCATCTGCCTGAACTCACCCAGCCGCTGCCAGTGGGCGATGGCGCCGAACTGCTCAAGCGCCGGCCGGACATTCGCCAGGCGGAACGCCAGCTCGCCGCGTCCACGGCGCGCATAGGCGTCGCCACCGGCGAGCTGTACCCGGACATCAGCATCGGCGCCTCGACCGGCCTGATCGGCATCCTCGACGACATGGGCGACCCGTCGACCCAGCACTGGGGTTTCGGCCCGCTCATCCACTGGAACATTCCCACCACCGGCGCCCGTGCCCGCGTGCAGCAGGCCGAGGCCGCCACCCAGGCGTCGCTCGCCCATTTCGACGGTGTGGTGCTCAATGCCTTTCGCGAAACCCAGACGGCCCTCGCCCAATACACCGCCGCCCTGCAGCAACGTGCTGCACTGGACGAAACCGCACGTTCAGCTCAGCTGAGCGCCGAGCAGACACATGCGTTCTACCAGGCCGGCCGCGAGTCCTTCCTGGCCGAACTGGAAGCCCAGCGCACCCAGGCGCAAGTCGCCGAACAACTGGCCGCCAGCCAGAGCCAGGTCGTCCAGGCGCAGATCGGCCTGTTCATGGCCCTGGGCGGTGGCTGGCAACAGGTAACGGCCAAGGACGAGAGCAACGTGCACTGACTTTCGAGCGCAGCCCCTTCAATGCGCCAGCCTGAAACAACCCTATCCCCCCCCCTCTCCCAGAGGACGAGGGGTGACTCGCGCCTGCGAGGCCTGGGCAGTCCTGAAGCAGCCAGCCGTCTGAATCCGAGACAACTCAGCCCCCTCACCAAACCCGCAGCTTCCCGACCCACCTACCCCTCCGGGGTGGGCCATTCATGCCGACCTTCTGTTGAACTCTGCGCGATTGATTTCGCAAACCTCCGGAGTTCTCCATGAGCCTCAACAGAATCGGCGTGATCGGGGCCGGCACCATGGGCAGCGGCATTGCCCAGGTCTGTGCCTCCGCTGGCCTGAGCGTCATCCTGATCGATGTCACCGAACCTGCCCTGGCCCGAGGCGTGGCCGCCGTGAACGAGGGCCTGCAACGCCAGGTTCGCAAAGCGAGGATCTGCGAGAGCGAGCGCGAAGCGACTCTGGCACGGGTGCAGGCCACCACTGACTACAGCAGCCTGGCCGAAGCCGACCTGGTAATCGAAGCCGCTACGGAGAATCTCGAGCTCAAGCTGCGCATCCTGCGTCAGATCGAAGCAGTGGTTTCATCCGACACAGTGATCGCCACCAACACTTCGTCCATCTCCATCACCCAGCTGGCTGCCGTATTGGAGCGCCCCGAGCGCTTCATCGGAGTGCACTTCTTCAATCCCGTACCGGCCATGCAACTGCTGGAGCTGATTCGCGGCTTGCAGACCTCCAGCCAGACCCACGCCGCAGTGGAGTCCTTCGCCAAGGCGGTCGGCAAGACACCCATCAACGTCGACAACGCTCCGGGATTCGTCGTCAACCGCATCCTGATCCCGATGATCAACGAAGCCGTTTTCGTGCTCCAGGAAGGCCTCGCCAGTGCCCGGGACATCGATACCGGAATGCAGCTGGGTTGCAACCACCCCATCGGACCACTGGCCCTGGCCGACATGATCGGCCTCGACACCCTGCTCGCCATCATGCAGGTCCTGCACGACGGCTTCGGTGATCCCAAGTACCGCCCCGCCCGGCTGCTCAAGGACCTGGTTGCGGCCGGCCATCTCGGCCGCAAGAGCGGCCGCGGCTTCCACAGCTATTGAATCACCCATTGAGGCCTCAGCCATGAGCGAATACGCAGCTCCCCTGCGCGACATGCAGTTCGTCCTGAACGAACTGGGATACCTGGAACAAGTGAGTGAACTGCCCGGCTGCGAAGACCTGGGCGCCGACCTCGTCGATGCCATCCTGGGTGAGGCCGGCAAGTTCGCCCAGGGCGTGCTCTCGCCCCTGAACATCATCGGCGACCGTGAGGGTGCGTGCTGGCACGAAGGCGAAGTGACCACCGCAAAAGGCTGGCACGAGGCCTACGGGCAATTCGTCGAAGGCGGTTGGAACGCCCTCTCCTGCCACCCGGAATTCGGCGGCCAGGGCCTGCCGCGACTGATCTCGGCACTGGTGGAAGAGATGTGGAACGGCGCCAACGTTTCATTCGGCCTGTGCCCCATGCTCACCCGGGGCGCCATCGAGGCTATCGAGCTCTGCGGGTCTTCCCATCTGAAGGAAACCTACCTGCCGAAAATGATCAGCGGCGAATGGACCGGCACCATGAACCTGACCGAACCCCAGGCCGGTTCGGACCTCGCCGCCGTGCGCAGCCGCGCAGAGCCCCAGGACGACGGCACGTACCGTTTGTTCGGCCAGAAGATCTTCATCACCTATGGCGAGCACGACTTGACCGACAACATCGTGCACCTGGTACTGGCCCGCGTCCCAGGCGCGCCTGAGGGTGTGAAAGGCATCTCGCTGTTCGTGGTGCCGAAGCTCCTGGTGGAAGCCGACGGCAGCCTGGGGGCGCGCAACGATGTGCGCTGCGCCTCCATCGAGCACAAGCTGGGCATCCATGGCAGCCCGACCGCCGTACTGGCCTTCGGCGACAACGAGGGTGCCCTGGGCTGGCTGGTGGGCGAAGAGAATCGCGGGCTGGAATACATGTTCATCATGATGAACGCCGCGCGCTTCTCCGTAGGTATCGAAGGGGTCGGCTTGTCCGAACGTGCCTACCAGCGTGCACTCGGCTACGCCCGCGAGCGTGTTCAGGGCACCGAGGCCGGCGCGAAGAGTCGTGACAAGGTGGCGATCATTCGCCACCCGGATGTCCGCCGCATGCTGTTGTCGATGAAATCCCGCACCGAGGCGATGCGCGCCATCGCCTGCGAAGTCGCCGCCGCAATGGACTGTGCCGAACGCCATCCCGACCCGGCACGCCGCGAGGAATGGCAAGCCTTCGTCGACCTGATGATCCCCGTGGTCAAGGGTTGCGGCACCGAGAATGCAGTGGACATCGCCTCCCTCGGCGTGCAGATCCACGGTGGCATGGGCTTCATCGAGGAAACCGGCGCCGCCCAGCATCTGCGCGATGCACGCATCACCACCATCTACGAAGGCACCACCGGCATCCAGGCGTCCGACCTCGTCGGCCGCAAGATAGCCCGTGATGGCGGCAAGGCCATCGGGCAGGTGACAAAACGGATGCGCTACGTCATGGAGCGTCTTGTCTGGGCAGATGACCCGCAGCTGCAGGATATTGCCAGCGCCCTCGCCAGCGCCGTGGTAGCGCTGAACGCAGCGGTGGAGTTCATCGTGGCGAACTTCAACGGCCAGGCGTCTCGCGTTCTGGCCGGGGCGGTGCCATTCCTGGAGCTGTTCGGCACCGTGGCCGGTGGCTGGCAGATGGCCCGCTCGGCGCTTGCCGCCCATGGCCAGCTCAAGGCGGGAACCACCGACCAGGACTTCTATCGCGGCAAGCTGCAGACCGCACGCTTCTACGCCGAGCATCTGCTGCCACGTGCCGAGGGGTTGTCGCGGATCGTGATCCAGGGCGGCGACGTGGTTCTGGAGATGGAAGATTCGTTGCTCTGAGATTCCGCCGCCCGCCCCAAGCGGGCGGCGGAAAGGGGCCGGCGGGTGTCGACCGCCGGAACGGAGCTTTGGGCCGTCCTTGTGACGGCCTTTTTTTCTGACCCAAGCCCGGCACCTTATTCACCCACCGCACCTGTAGGAGCGGGCTTGCCCGCGAACAGCCCGAGCGCAAACTTTCGCGAGCAAAGCTCGCTCCTACAAAGGCCTGGCCCACGCGTCGCACCAAAAAACGGGCCTCTCCCCATCAGGGAGAAGCCCGCGGCCTTAGAGGATTTCGCGCGGCTTGGTCAGGCGAACCCTGTAGCTCAGTCGACGCGCTGGATCTTCGGTGCCTTCCAACGGCCATCGAGGGCTTCGGGCTTCGGCCAATACAGACGGCCGGCGATATAGAACGGGCCGTCCGGCGCGGGTAGCCAGTTGGCCTCATCGGCCTTGCCCGGCGACTGGTGCTGGATGTACAGGGTCAGGCCGCCATCGGCATCGCGCTTCAGTTGCGGCAACATCGGCGAATTGATCAGGTAGCGCTGCAGTGGGTTGGCCACCAGCAGTCGCGAAGCGTCGTATAGGGTCAGCGACCAGAAGGCGTTGACCGGGGGTAGCTGTCCAGGGGCGAAACGCAAGGTATACCGATGGCGCGACGCATCCAGTTTCTGCCCTTGGGCGTCGAGGTAGAACGGCGGATAGATGGTCTCTTCCTTGTCGTTGCCATAGAGGCCGGTGACCGCCGCGCGCATCCGGTACAAGTAGTTGTTGCCGAGGAATTCGCGGCTACCGAGGAAACGCGTCGTGGAGACTTCGCCTCGCGCGACCCGCTGGCCAAGGGCCTCGAAGTCCCGCCAGGCGTCAGCAATGCCAGCCGCGATGGCTTCGCGTATATCCGCAGGCAGGGACTGCCCGTCAAAGGTCAGGCCGGGGCCGATGCCCAGCCGGGCAAAGCGCTCCATCAGGCTCCGTTCGGAAGGATGGATCGGGCAGTAACCGAGAACGAAGTTCAACTGGTTGAAGATCTCCAGGCTGCTGCGCTCTTCTTCGGCGCTTAGCGGCACGCGGAAGTCGACGGCAGCTACCGCGGCCGGAGCCGACTGGCCGAGGAATGCGGACAGCGGCTGTACCTTGTAACCGGCCTGCACCCTTTTCACGTTTTCCAGGTCGTCCGGGCCCTTCAGCTGGGTGCGGTAAAACACGAAGGCAAACTGGGTCTCGGAACGGAACACATGGTCGATACCGGGCGGGACCGTGCCCTGCCAGTCCGGCCCGGCGAGCAGGAAGGTGCCGCCGCCGTTACCGGTGGTCCGGCTGCCGACGTAACCGAAATTATGGGTGTACGCGTCGACGAACTGCGCCGAGTAATAGGGCCGCGAGCATGTCGTCGCGGCTGATGTTCTTGATCGAGCCGAACTCGTCCTTGGCCGCCACCTCGCTCACCGGGATGAGCTGGATGCCGTCCTTCTTACCGCTGGGTGAGTAAACGAACAGGTTGCGGAAGTTGCCCGGGCCCTTGGCGCTCTTCAGTGCCGTGCGCAGATCGGCAATGTCCTGTTCGTTCTGCGCAGCGTCGGTCATGTAGAGGATGAAGCCGGCGTGGCTGTCGTTGTTGTAGTAGCGCCGACGGAGCAGCGTGGCCGACTCGTTCAGCAGCGCGCTCTGCAGCGCCACGAACCACTCCGGCAGGCCGTACACCTCCTGGTTGATGTCCGCCTCGCGCAGGTGGCAGATGCTACCCCTCTCGAAGGCGTGTTCCTCCTGCCAGCCACGGATCATGTAGAAGCGGTCCAGGTCCGTGCCCCGGCGCATGTAGCGGGCCAGAGCCGGCTGCAGGCCGAGCGGCCCCTTCAGCCGATTGCGGCGCATCTCTAGGTACGCATTGCCGAAGGTCAGCCAGTCCAGGGCGAATTGCTCGAAGGCCTGGCGCGACAGCAGCCGGTGCGGGATGAACGTCTTCGCCAGCATGTTGCGCTTGAAGTTCAGGCCCGACTGCAGGAACACCCCGGCCCGCACCGACTTGGGCTGCGCGTAACACACCGGCTAGGCAGTGACGGCATGACTAGCCAGTTGGAGCTGGAAGGAAGGTCGCCCAAGGGTTGAGGTCCGAGACTCTGAAAGCTACATCAACTTGCGTGCCTATGACTGGCGGCTACGATGCCAGAGTGACATCATTCTGGCATCTACGATCCACGAACTCCTACCCAAGTTAAAGTGACGTATTGAACACAGGCAGGGAATCCAATGAAAAACAACAGGACACTGTTATCACTCGCTATATTTGTTCTTATCACCGGATGCGCGTCATCCGAGTCAATTGTCAAATCAGTACGAGCCAAAAATAGCACCATAGGCGAAGGTGTTGCGTATTCGCTACCAAAGCAATTGGTCAAGATCACCTATACCAGAAATGTACTTGACTCCACAAAAACGGCAGAAGCTGAAAAGCAGGCAAAGGACGCTGTTGATACGACAAAGAAAGCAATAAAAGAAATTGCAAAAGAACAAAGTTCGCTAGAAGGCACAATCAAGAGCCTTGATCCAAACCTACCAGAAAAAGCTGCAGCCGAAGCAAAGCTCAACACAGAACTCACAATAACAATGGCAAAAAAACTTGAGCTCACCAACAAGCTCAAGGAGCAAGAAGAAGCACTCAAGATAGCTAAAATTGAACATGCCCAATCTTTACAAGATGGTTCGTCGTTCAGTGAGAAAGTCGAGATATCAGCGGAATCAACAGTAACTGACAGTGACAATACGTTCTACGCACAGACAAATCACACCGGAACTTATTCCGATACCTTAGAAATCAAAACCAAGAATGGTCTACTCGACGGTGCCCTAGGTCACAGCGAAGACAAAACAGGTGAAATTACTGCCACGCTGGCTGGAGTTCTGGCCACTGCATTCAAAGGCCCAGGGCTTCAGCCATTCAAGCGGCGCTTTTTGAAACGCCAGCCTGAAGATGTCTACAACTGTGAAAAGAAATTAGTTTCAAATATCACTCAAGTTGTCGACCCTTTCAGCCCCCATGACATGCAAGCCCTGAACAAACGCCTTCAAGACTCTGGATGCCTCAGAATTGATTTAATGACTCCCACCCCACCACAGAACGCTGCCATTCTTGGAAAACAAGATGCCAATGGTTTGATCTATCGCCAACCGGGAATCGTTAAGTTTGAGATCTACGACACCACGACCGTCTCGGCGGGCGTCCACATCCAAACAATTTCCCTTGCACTGGCCCAAGGGGGTCATATTGGTATTCTCCCGATGCCTAAGGGTAAATTCTCCAAGAATGAATACGACGTCGCCTTTAGCAATGGCGCTCTGACAAAGAGCCGGATTGTTCAACCGAGTGAAGTGCTTGGCGCTGCAATGATCGTACCCAACACTATTAAAGGGATCTTCGCCCTCCCGACCGAGCTAATCCAACTAAAAGTTGATTACTCGAGCAGCGAAAAATCCCTTCTCGAACTCAAGAAAGCGATGATTGAAGCGCAGGTCGAGATTGAGAAAAAGCAAATTGAATTAGACGCCATAAAAACCACGGGCACAGCCGAATAAAAGAATGGGAAAAGAATGGGGACGGATTTTCTTGCCGAAAGTAGATCTGTCCCGGTCACTGGCAATCCCTCCCCTTTTCTCCCTGCAACGCATGCAGCGCACCATGCGCGTCAACCACACAGGTTGACTAAAATTAACCTATTTGGTTATTTTTACCCCATGGAGAAGCGCACACCACACTTCAAGCTGGTATTGGTCAAGCAAGCCGCTGCGGAGCAGCGATACCGCTTCACACGAGTGGCCCTGGAAGGTGGCGCGGAACTGGGTCTGGACATCGACGGCATGCTCGCCATCATCCAGGCCCTCACCGCTCGCGACTTCTACAAGAGCATGACCACCTACGCCGACCACACCCTCTGGCAGGACGTTTACCGCCCCACCACCGACGTCGGCCAGCTTTACCTCAAGTTCACCCTGGTGGAGGACCTTCTCATCGTGTCCTTCAAGGAGCTCTGACCATGAAATGCCCGGTATGCGGCCAGGCCTACCTGGTCCACGACGTTCGCGACATTCCGTACATCTACAAGGGCGAAAGCACCCTCATCCCCAACGTAGAAGCGGACTGGTGCAACGCCTGCGGAGAGTCCCTCACAGGTCCGGCGGAATCCAAGCGAGTCATGCTGGCAATGAACCTTGCCCGGCAGCAGGTCAACGCACGCGCCGGGCACCTAGAGCTGATCAAGGCCGTACGCAAGCAGCTCAAGCTCACCCAGAAGCAAGCGGGCGAGCTGTTCGGTGGCGGCCCTAATGCATTCAGTCGCTACGAGAAAGGCGACGTGGATGCGCCCACAGCGCTGGTGAAGCTGTTCCAGCTGCTCCAGAAGCATCCCGAGCTGGGGGATGAGGTAAAGCGCGCTGGCTGAAGGCAGCAATCAGCCGAATACAACAGGATGATCAGCGACCTTTGAAGCCCTGATACAGGAAGCATTCAAAGGGGAGAAGTGGATCAACGAGGACGGCCCAGACCTAATTGCCATCCTGGAACACGCCCTGGATCTTTGAGCTCTGTTCCCAGATTGTTCCCATCTGGCCACTTTTTTGTCCCTAAAAAGACAAAGCCCCTGATTTTCTCTAAGAAAATCAGGGGCTTATCTATACGGAAAGTGGCGGTGAGGGTGGGATTCGAACCCACGATACGGTTTCCCGTATACACACTTTCCAGGCGTGCTCCTTCAACCGCTCGGACACCTCACCGGAATCTCTTCGAGGCGTTGGCCCCGTCGAGGTGCGCTAATTTAGTGGAGTGTTTTCCGGAATGCAAACACTTTTTTCATAAATTTCATGCGTTTATGAAAATAGCTTTCGCATGCCAATTTCCATTTCTGCTGTCAAGAGGCTAACGGGTGGATTGGAACGCGTTCGCGCGCGGCTGAAGCACAGGGTGACTCGCCGGTCAGTCTCAGTCCTTTACCTCCACAGTGGCGCTGAGTAACGTCGATCCACTTCTTAACAAGGAACCCGCCATGAGTGAGCTGATCTCCTACCAACTCGAAGACGGCATCGCCACCCTGACTCTCAGTAACGGCAAGGTGAATGCCATCTCCCCGGATGTGATCGCCGCCTTCAATGCCGCGCTGGATCGCGCCGAACAGGATCGCGCCATCGTGATCGTCACCGGCCAGCCGGGGATTCTGTCCGGCGGCTACGACCTGAAGGTAATGACTTCCGGTCCGCAGAACGCTGTTGCCCTGGTCGCTGCCGGTTCCACCCTGGCGCGTCGCATGCTGGCGCACCCCTACCCTGTCATCGTCGCCTGCCCGGGTCATGCCGTTGCCAAAGGTGCGTTCATCCTGCTGTCGGCGGACTACCGCATTGGCGTCGAAGGCCCGTTCAGCATCGGTCTGAATGAAGTACAGATCGGCATGACCATGCACCACGTCGGCATCGAGCTGGCCCGTGATCGCCTGCGCAAGTCCGCGTTCCACCGCTCGGTGATCAACGGTGAGATGTTCGACCCGCAAGGCGCTCTGGATGCCGGTTTCCTCGACAAGGTCGTGCCCGTCGAGCAACTGCAGGAGACCGCGCGAGCCGCCGCTCTGCAGCTGAAGAAGATCAACATGACCGCTCACCGCAATACCAAGCTCAAGGTACGCAAGGCACTTCTGGAGACCCTGGACGCCGCTATCGTGCTGGACCAGCAGCACCTGGCCTGACGCCCGGTCACAAAAATGCCCCGCATCGCGGGGCTTTTTCATTGGGTCTGTCAAAGGTTGCCGCCGTTGTCGTCTCCCGGCTCGCCACCGGCATGTTGGCCATGGTCGTCGCCGACGTCATGGCCAGCCCCGTCATCTGCACCATGACCAACGCCATGGGCTTCACCGACATCGTGGTCAGCTCCGTCGTCCGCGCCATGTCCAACGCCATGGGGGCCGCCATCGTCAGCACCACGGTCGCTGTGGGAGCTGCCCTGGCCGCTATTTCCGGAATGGCCGCCACCGTCTCCGCTGTGGCCGCTGCCGCCGTGACCACTGCCACTGCCACTGCCACCATGGCCACCACCGCTGCCGCCTCCGTGTCCACCACCGCCGCCACTACCGCCGCCACCGCCACCTCCTCCGCCGCCTCCCCCACCACCGCCGCCTCCATCCTTGGCGCAGGCAACCGATGAGCTGGAAAGATCGCCCGGCACGAAGGTAAACGACAGGCTCAGTACCGAGCAGATCGCTACCGCCAACACGCACTTCTTCAGCCCCATGACGCGCCTCCGCTTTTTGTTCTCGACTACGTCCTGAACACTAGCCGCGAACACCGGAGAACGTAACAGGATATTTCAGGCGAGCTGACCGGCGGTGATTTTGCTTGAAAACTGCGCCATACCGCCGATTACTTCCTCGATTACCGTCGCCGGTGATCGCAACCAGGCACTGTGCGGATTTTCAGAAGCGGGCCGCGGGGAGCGCAGCATTCGGATCTCGGGCCGCTCCTGGAGCAAGGCCGCGAGACCGCGGGTCGAGGCTTCCGGTGCGAAGGGGTCGCCGTGAATGCCGATGAACAGAGACGGTATCGGGTTACTGCGTGGATGAGCCAGGCCCAGGCCGAGGTGATCGAAGCTGCCAGTCCACGCTACCCGCCCCCAATCGCGCATCAGGCTGCGCGCTTCGTGGCCGCCAAAGCCGATGGTCTTTCCGGGCAGGTAGCCGAACAGGGCCGTCAGCAGGTTGAAGCACAGGGCCACCGACGGGGTCAGCAAGCGTTGCCGCCCTTCCCAGTTGCGGTAGTGGATATTCCCGCAAGCCACGCCCACCACCGCCACATCGGAATGTGGATTTGCCGCAGCGAACAAGGTAGCGACATGCCCGCCCAGGCTGTGGCCCAGAAGCACCAATCGCCCATCGGGAAAGTGCTCCCTTGCGGCGTCCAGCAAGCTCGGCACGAACTCGTCAATCAGGTCGCGGTAGCCATAGTCGAGCCGACGGTTCGGTCGCGGGCCGCTTTCCCCCTGGCCCGGCCAATCCACCACCAGCACCTGGTTGCCGGCTGCGACGAGGCCCAGGGCAAAGTTTTCGTACTTGCGCGCCGCAACGCCCATGGCTGGCAGCAGGATCAGCACGGGGCCAGGCACGGCGGAGCGATATACGCGATAGGGGCAGTGGAATCGCCCCGCGGAAAAGCGAAAGGCCTCGGTCACTTTGTTCTCCTTGTTCTGGTCGAGAGGCGTGAACAATCTAGAGCAATCGCTCTAGTCATGCCATTGCAGAACCTCGGCGTTCGGCAAGACTCAGAAGATCAGGCGCGATAATCTCCGCCACAGATTTCCTACCAACGGATGAAGGAACCGCTGAACCATGGGTCGAGTCGTTGCCGCCGCTGTATATGCCAAAGGCCGGAAAGTCACCGACATAACCCTCGACGAAGGCTTGCAGTGGGCCAGCAAACCGGGGCATTTCGTCTGGATCGGCCTGCACGATCCCGGTGCAGAGGAGTTGAGCAACCTGCAACGGCAGTTCGACCTGCACGAACTGGCCCTTGAAGACGCCCTCACCCGCCACACCCGGCCCAAGCTGGAAACCTTCGGAGATGCGCTGTTCCTGGTGGTCTATTCGCCCATCGAAGTGGAAGGCGAGCTGCAGTTCATCGAAACCCAGCTGTTCGCCGGCAAGGGCTACATCATCAGTGCCCGTTATGGCGAATCCGCGCCCTACTCCCGCGTTCGCCAACGCTGTGAGGCACGCCCATTGCTGCTCGAACATGGCGAGGACTTTGTTCTCTACGCCCTGCTCAGCTTCGTAATGGAGAACTACCGCCCCCTGATGGAC
This sequence comes from Pseudomonas sp. DY-1, assembly GCF_003626975.1. Lineage (NCBI taxonomy): Bacteria > Pseudomonadati > Pseudomonadota > Gammaproteobacteria > Pseudomonadales > Pseudomonadaceae > Pseudomonas > Pseudomonas sp. DY-1. The sequence continues at coordinate 1,789,169 of NZ_CP032616.1, forward strand.
AGCTTCCACTCGGAGCTGGAGGAAATCGAGCAGGCCGTCCTGGAACGGCCGCTGGGCAAGGCCGACGTCGAGCGCATCCATTGCCTGCGCCGCGACTTGCTGCGCCTGCGTCGTTACATCGGCCCCATGGGGGAAATCTGCGAAGAGCTGCAGCGCCTGGACTTTCCCTTCATCGACAAGCAGATGCGTCCGTACTTCCGCGACATCGCAATCCATGTCAATCGGCTGCTGGAAGACCTGACCGGCCTGCGCGAAATGGCCGACCACGCCATCGAAATAGGCCTGCTGCTGGAGTCGTCGCGGCAAAGCGTGGTGCAGCGCAAGTTCGCCGCCTGGGCCGCCATCCTTGCATTCCCGACGGCGATTGCCGGTATCTACGGGATGAACTTCCAGTACATGCCAGAACTGAACTGGCATTACGGCTATTTCGGTGTGTTGGGCGTTGTGGCAACCGGGTGTACCGGGCTGTACGCCAGCTTCAAGTACTACGGATGGTTGTAGAAGCCGACCTGCGCGACACCTGACTCCACTCCATGAAAAAGCCCGCCATTGGCGGGCTTATCTTGCTGCCGAGCGGCTATCAGGCTGCGCGGTCGCGAGCGACGAATCGCATCATCCACTCGGCGACAGCGGCGCCCTGATGGTTGCGATCCAGGCTGCTCACGCCCTGCTTGTAGACCTCATCGCCCAGGAAGTCCTGGCGTAGGTCCAGAATGGCGCGGGAATAGTCTGCGACGAACTCCGGATGCCCCTGGAAGCACAGCACCTGATCCCCAACGGAGTAAGCCGCATTCGGGCAGAAATCACTGGAGGCCAGCAGCGTGGCATTCTCGGGCAGTTGGGTGACCTGATCCTGATGGCTGATCAGCAACGTCAAATCGTCCAGCGCAGGGGTCATCCATTCCGGCTTCTGTTTCAGCTGGTAGCTATGGGTGCCCACACCCCAGCCCTGGGTGGCACGCTCGGTACGGCCGCCCAGCAACAGCGCCAGCAACTGGTGACCGAAGCAGACGCCCAGTAGCTTGTCGCCGGCGTCGTAGCGCGCCAACAGGAACTCCTTGAGCTTCAGAATCCACGGGTCGGTTCCGAAGGAGTCTGCCTTGCTGCCGGTTACCAGGTACGCGTCGAACTTCTCGCCCTCGGGTGGGTAATGCCCCTGCACAACGTTGTAGACACTGAACTCCGCGGGAATCGGCTGCTTGGAAAATAGCTGCTCGAACATCAGGCCGTAGCCTTTGTACTGGTCGATCAGCTCGGGGCGGAGAATGTCAGTTTCGAGAATGCAGATGCGAAGTGGCATTAGCTCATGGTTCCTGAAATGCAGAGAGGCTCTATGTGGGGGAAATGTGCGTTTTATTTAACACAGAGAAGATGTGATTGAAATACCGCTTGATCCGCCCAGCGATAGCCAGCGCCTAACGGGGCGATAGGCTGCTGCAGACGCCCCGCTTCTCCCACCGCGGCCGCAACACGGCGCCGCTCTAATTCGGGGGCTCGCAGGACACGTCAAGTAAAATTTACGCCGCCCTCGGGAACTATTGGTCCCGTCGATACTTACCATGCTTGAAGGTCGTTTTTTCATCGAAAGGATTTTCGCGACTCTACGCACCACCCAGTCCCCCCGGTCGCGGAGTCCAGTCATGAGCAACCTCACCATCAAATACGCACGCAATGGCGCCCTCGCCAGCCTCGGCCTGTATTTCGTCGTGGTGATGGTGGTCCTTGCTGTCAGCTTCGGTTACGAGCGCGGCCGCATCGGGGTGAGCCCGACAGACGGCTCCATGAGCTTCTACCAGCAACTCAGCCAGAGCATTCCCGTGCTGCTGGCGAGCCAGAAGAAGCCCAGCGGCAAGACCCAAGGCTGATACCAGGAACAGGCCGACGACGATGAAGCAGCACAAGAACCGACTCTATTTCCTTGCCGCCCTGGCATTCATGACCAATGGCTTTTCCTTGATCGGCTGCGCGCACGGTTCGGTGGGTGCTGTCGCCAAGAACATCGAGGCCAACCACAACATCGCCCGCGCCATTGCCAACGAACGCGCCTTGGGTGTGCAATCCGGCAATCCGCCGACCGAGCGTGAACTGCAGCTGCCGGCCGCGTTCGACGTCAACTCCCTGAAGTGCTACAGCAGCCTTCTGGCGTGAATGTCGGCTGAACCCGGCAAGTTCCGGTAAACTGCCGCCCCGTTTTTCCACTCAAGGGTGCGCCACCGTGTTCATCAAGGCATTACGAGTCGGCCTGGGCCAACTGATCATCTTCCTCGACTTCATCACCCGTCCGCGCAAGCAGCGCCGCAGCCCGGAATCGCAATCCCGGGTCGCTGAAGAGGCCGCCAGCCTCGCGCTGTATCAGTTCAACGCCTGCCCCTTCTGCGTGAAAACCCGCCGCGCCATGCATCGGCTGAACGTGCCGATCACCCTTCGCGACGCGAAGAATGATGAAACCCATCGCGCTGCCCTGCTGGCCGGTGGCGGCAAGGTCAAGGTGCCCTGCCTGCGGATTGAAGAGAACGGCGAGAGCCGCTGGATGTACGAGTCCAACGACATCATCCGTTATCTGGAAAGCCGCTTCGCCAAGGTGTGAATCCACACCGCGAACAAAAAAACCGGCTCTTATCGAGCCGGTTTTTTTATACGAAGCTGGAAACTAGAAGTGCTCGCCCCGGGCCGCCTTGTCCAGCAACAGCGCTGGCGGCTCGAACCGCTCGCCGTATTGCTCGGCCAGATAGCGGGCGCGGGCGACGAAGTCGCGCGGGCCGTACTGGTTGATGAACTGCAGCACGCCCCCGGTCCAAGCGGCGAAGCCGATGCCGAAGATGGAGCCGATGTTGGCATCCGCCGTCGACAGCAATACGCCCTCCTCTACGCAACGCACGGTCTCGATGGCCTGGATGAACAGGATGCGATCACGCACGTCTTCCTGCGGGATCTGCTTGTCGGCCTTCTCGAAGCGTGTCTTCAACTCCGGCCAGAGCTGCTTCCTGCCGCCCACTGGATAATCGTAGAAACCACCACCCGCTGCCTTGCCCGGCCGCTTGTACTCGTTGACCATCAGGTCGATCACGGCGAAGGCCGGATGCTGCGGCATCGCCTTGCCCTCGGTCTTGAGGTCTTCAGCGGTCTGGTTGCGGATGTGGGTCATCAGACTCATGGAGACTTCATCGGAAATCGCCAGAGGCCCTACCGGCATGCCGGCCTTGCGCGTCTCGTTCTCGATCATCGCGGCGGAAACGCCTTCGCCCAGCATGGCGATCCCTTCATTGGTGAAGGTGCCGAACACGCGTGAGGTGAAGAAGCCACGGCTGTCGTTGACAACGATGGGGGTCTTCTTGATCTGCAGGACGTAGTCGAAGCCGCGCGCAAGGGTTTCATCCGAGGTTTTCTCGCCACGAATGATCTCCACCAACGGCATGCGATCCACCGGGCTGAAGAAGTGCAGGCCGATGAATTTCTCGGGCCTGGACACCGCCTGGGCCAGGCCGGTGATGGGCAGGGTCGAGGTGTTGGAGGCGATCACCGCATCCGGCAACGCCGCGGCTTCGGCAGCGACGCTGACCTTGGCCTTCAGCTCACGGTTCTCGAATACGGCCTCGATGATCAGGTCGCAACCGTCAAAATCCGCATCGCTGTCAGTGGCCTTGATTCGGGCGAGGATGACATCACGCTTCTCCGCCGCCATATGGCCGCGGCTGACGAGTTGATCGAGCAGGCCCTGGGAATAGGCCTTGCCCTTCTCCGCAGATTCCAGCGATACGTCCTTCAGTACCACCTCGATACCGGCGATAGCGGAGACGTAGGCAATGCCCGCCCCCATCATGCCGGCGCCGAGCACACCCACTTTCTTCGTCACATAGGGCGCCGGGCCTTTGGGCCGCGAGCTGCCAGCGTTGATTTCGTTCAGCTGGAACCAGAAGGTGCCGATCATGTTCTTCGCCACCTGGCCGGTGGTCAGCTCGGTGAAATAGCGAGCCTCGATCAGTTGGGCGGTATCGAAGTCCACCTGGGCGCCTTCGACTGCCGCGCACATGATCTTCTCCGGCGCCGGGAAGCAGCCCTTGGTCTTGTCCCGCAGGACAGAAGGAGCGATGGCGAGCATCTGCGCCACATTGGGGCTGGACGGCGTGCCGCCGGGAATCTTATAGCCGGCGGTGTCCCAGGGTTGCGCCGCCTTGGGATTGGCGGCAATCCAGGCGCGGGCCTTGGCCAGCATCTCATCCGGGGTCTGTGCCAGGTCGTGGATCAGGCCGGCCTTGAGCGCCTGCTCCGGGCGTACCTTGCGGCCCTCGGCGAGGTACGGCAGCGCCTTCTCGATCCCCAACAGGCGCACCATACGCACCACGCCGCCGCCGCCCGGCAGCAGGCCGAGGGTCACTTCAGGCAGGCCGAGTTGCACGCTGTTGTCGTTGACGGCGATGCGATGATGGCAGGCCAGGCAGATTTCCCAGCCGCCGCCCAGGGCAGCGCCGTTGATGGCAGCCACCACCGGTTTGCCGAGGGTTTCTAGGCGGCGCAGTTGGCCCTTGAGGCCCAGCACCATCTGATAGAAGGCGTTGGCGTCGGCCTTGGTGACCTTGATCAGCTCATTGAGGTCGCCGCCAGCGAAGAAGGTCTTCTTGGCCGACGTGATGATCACACCGGCAATCGCGTCCTTCTCGGCTTCCAGTCGTTCGACTGCCTTGGCCATGGCTTCGCGGTACACCGCGTTCATGGTGTTGGCGCTCTGGCCCGGCATGTCCATGGTCAGGACGACGATGTTGTCCTGGCCTTTTTCGTAACGGATGGCGTCAGTCATTTCTTATGTCCCATTCGCAGTCGCCGTAGGAGCGAGCTCCGCTTGCGAACACCCCTCACAGGGGCACTATTCGCGAGCAGAGCTCGCTCCTACAGTCGGATCAGATTCGCTCGATAATCGTTGCGATACCCATGCCGCCGCCGACGCACAGCGTCGCCAGGCCGTAGCGCAGGTTGCGCGCTTCCAGTTCGTCCAGCAGGGTGCCGAGGATGGCGCAGCCGGTGGCGCCAAGCGGGTGGCCCATGGCGATGGAGCCGCCGTTGACATTGACCTTCTCGTCCGGCACGCCCATGTCCTTCATGAACTTCATCACCACCGAGGCGAAGGCTTCGTTGACCTCGAACAGGTCGATGTCGGCCACACTCAGGCCGGCCTTGGCCAGCGCCTTGCGAGTGGCCGGCGCGGGGCCGGTGAGCATGATGGTCGGGTCGGTGCTGGTGACCGCGGTGGCGACGATGCGCGCGCGGGGTTTCAGGCCCAGCTCCTTGCCCTTGGCTGCTGAGCCGATGAGCATGGCGGCGGCGCCGTCGACGATGCCGGAGCTGTTGCCCGGCGTGTGCACGTGCTCGATGCGCTCGACCTGGCTGTACTTGCGCAGGGCGGTTGCGTCGAAGCCCATCTGCCCCATCATTTCGAAGCTTGGCTTGAGCGCCCCCAGGCCTTCCAGGGTGGAGTCGCCGCGAATGAACTCGTCATGGTCGAGCAGGACGACGCCGTTCTGGTCGGTGACCGGTACCAGGGATTTCCTGAACGCACCTTCGGCGCGGGCACGCGCGGCTTTCTGTTGGGAGCGCAGGGCGAATGCATCGACATCCGTGCGGCTGAAGCCTTCGAGGGTGGCGATCAGGTCGGCACCAATGCCTTGGGGCACGAAACTGGTGTGAAGGTTGGTTTCCGGGTCCATGGCCCAGGCACCACCGTCGGACCCCATGGGCACACGGGACATGGATTCCACGCCGCCGGCCACCACCAGATCCTCGAAGCCGGAACGCACCTTCATCGCAGCCAGATTCACCGCTTCCAGGCCCGAAGCGCAGAAACGGTTGATCTGTTGGCCGGAAACGGTCTCGTCCCAGTCGGCAACCAGCGCTGCGGTCTTGGCGATATCGGCGCCCTGGTCGCCCACCGGCGTCACGCAGCCGAGGACGATGTCGTCAACCTGGCTGGTATCCAGGTCGTTGCGCTCGGCCAGGGCGCGCAGCAGCCCGGCGATCAGGTTGACCGGCTTGACGCTGTGCAGAGCGCCGTCCTTCTTGCCCTTGCCGCGGGGTGTACGCACCGCGTCGTAAATGAATGCTTCGGTCATGGCGTCCTCTTGAGGCAGTTAGGCGGCACCGCTGGTGCCCGTTGTTCTTGTGTGTCGACCACCGGTGTCCTGGCAGGCTGTGGCTACCTTATCGCTATAGGCCATTGGCTCAATGACGGAAAAGCTCAGCCACATTGACCGCTGCGCTCAGACGAACGGTCGGCTGATGGCCAGTTGCTGGCGAAGGCGAAAGGGAAGTGTCTGGCTTCGGGGCTGGTCGATAGCGATCAGCCACCCTCAATAGCCGCGCATTACTAGCAGCAACGCACTAGTTACCAACCGGTATAAGCGGAATGTGATGCCGGCCCTAGAGTTTGAAATGCAAGCAGCCGCTGCCGGGTTTTGCCGGAGTGGTGATTTGTCAAAAGCCACGGAGGAAGGTGAGGTTACGGGCCGGCCGTAGGGAGCCCAGACCGACGCACCTCCAACAACAAAAAAGGCAGTTGGCCATGTTCAAGCAGCCGAAAATGCGGCAGGCGAGCCTTATCGTCTTTGCCACCACCGTCATTCTCATCCTTCCCAACCTGACCCGGCTGGTCAGCTGATCGTCAATTGTTACCCATCAACTGGTAGTCCTGTGCTGCGTACCGCCCCTGCGGTCAACGCAGCGCGGGTAACCACCACGCCAGCAGCAACGGAATCAGCACGAAGGACAGCAGCGTCGAGCACATCACCAGACTCGCCACCGCTTCAGGCGATCTCCCTGCGCGCACCGCGAACAGGTAGTTGAAAACCGCTACTGGCATCGCCGACTGCATCACCAGTACCCCCTGAGCGAGCGGCGTCAGCCCGAGCATCCAGCCCACCAGCCACCCTGCGGCTGCTCCGCACAGAATGCGCAAGGCACCTAGAAGCATGCCGTTGCCCAGGTGATGAACGCGAATACTCGCCAGGGACACGCCGAGGGTCAGCAGCATCAAGGGAATGGTCATGCCACCCAGCAAGCCGATGGTGTTGGCCAGCCAGAGTGGCAACTGGATGTCCCAGATCACCAACGGCAGGGCCAGGGCAAGGCTGATGATGATCGGGTTGACCAGGAGCTTTTTCGGCGAACGCTCGGTACCGGAGAGCAGCAAGCCCAGGCTGAAATGCCCCACCGAGAGGACGAGGAAGAACGCCACCGCCAGCGCCAGCCCCTTCTCACCGAAGGCATAGAGGGCAATCGGCAGGCCCATGTTGCCGGAGTTGGGGAACAGGTAAGCCGGCACCAGGATGCGCCAGTCCTGGCGGAACACCCGGCTCAACAGGCTGCCGATCAACCCCATGACGAGCATCACCAGCACACAGGCGATAGCCAGCTGACCGAAGGCGTGGCGGTCGATCTCGGTGCGACTGAGCGTGGATAGCACCAGACTCGGCGTGCCGATATTCAGCACCAGGCGAGCGATGAACTCCGTGGGATAAGGCTGCCCCGACCGGGCCCAACCGTAACCGAGACCGGCAGCGATCAGCACCGGCGCCATGACCGCGAACAACTCGGCCAGCATGGCCACTCCTTAAAAGCTGCCGACTGCCGAACAGCGCGTCGAACTAAGCTCTGGTTATGACGGAAAACCGCGATCCTACTGGCCTGCGCCCCCTCCGATCAATTGTGCTAGGTTCGGGGGACACGCCTTATTCAGGAGCCGCCATCATGCGTACCCTGCTTGCTGCTCTCTCCCTTGCCCTGAGCCTGCCGGCCGTCGCCGGTGATACTGATCAGGCCGCCGCCGTCGAAGCGATGCGCCAACCCAATGCCGTGTTGATCGACGTGCGAACCCCCGAAGAAGTGGCCGAAGGCACCATTCCCGGCGCGCGCAACATCGGCTACGAAGCTATCAGCCAGCGAATTGCCGAGGTCGCCCCGGACAAGGACACCCCGATAGTGCTCTACTGCCGCAGCGGCCGCCGCTCCGGTATCGCCCAGGACAGCCTGAAGGACCTGGGCTACAGCCGGGTGATCAATGGCGGCGGCTACCTGGACCTGAAAACCGCCCTGCACAAGGACTGATCGATGCGCCATGCGCTTCTCGCCCTGCTGTTCTGCTTCACCCCGCTCCACGCCGCCGAGCTGACCCTGGAAATGCCCGGCGGCACACGCACCTGGGATACCGCCGCCCTGCTCGCCCATCCGCAAGCGCAGGAGGTGACCATTGTCGATGACGTCTCCTACAAGAAGTCCATGCGCTACCGCGCCGTGCCTTTATCGGCATTGCTGGAAGGCGTGAAGCCGGACGAACACCTGCAGGCCGTGGCGCTGGATGGCTTCGCCGCCGAACTGGCTGCAGCTCCGCTGTTGAACAGCAAGGGCGCCCGCGCCTGGCTGGCCATCGAAGACCCGGCCAAACCATGGCCGCCGCTGGCTGCCGGCAAGCCCAGCGCCGGGCCCTTCTATCTGGTCTGGACCAACCCCAAGGCCGCTCGCATCGGCCCGGAGCAATGGCCCTTCCAGGTAGCACGCATCCGCTACCTGCCCTCCGTGGCCGAGCGCTTCCCGGCCCTGCTCCCGGCCGACAACGCCGACGCCGGAGTACAGGCCGGCTTCGACCAGTTCCAGAAAAACTGCCTGGCTTGCCATCGCCTCAACGGCGCGGGTGATGCCCAGTTCGGCCCGGACCTGAACATCCCTCATAACCCCACCGAATACCTCGCCGGCGACTTCCTCCCCCGCTACATCCGCGACCCACAGAGCCTGCGTCGCTGGCCCCAGGGCAGAATGCCGGGCTTCTCTAAAGAAGCCATCACCGATGAAGAGCTCGGGCAGCTGATCGGCTACCTGAAGCACATGGCGGGGAGAAAGGTGGCGCCGTAGGTTTCCTGTAGCGCTGGCTGCTTCTGGGGGGATTGCTATCGCGAATGAATTCGCTCCTACAGGTGAAGGTTGGGTGCCTGCATTGCCCAACCGCCCTCACGCCAGCCCTCTCCCAGCGGGAGAAGGGGTAGATATCGTGCCGCAGGTGAGTTCGGCGCAGTCCCCGTAGGGGCGAACTCATTCGCCAAGGAGGCCGAAGGTCTCCCCGATCACACGTTGTATTCCACCGGTGGCGGTGGCAACTCGCTGATCAGGGCTTGCAGTCCTTCCGCCCATTGGCGGCGGATGTCGACGAAGTATTTGTCTTCCTCGGTCACCCGGTAGCCGGCGGGAAGAATCAGGCTGTCGCGGTGATACACCAGCAGGTCCAGTGGCATGCCTACGGATAGGTTGCTGCGGATGGTGGAATCAAACGACACCAGGGCACAGCGCAGGCCCTCTTCCAGGCTGGTGTCGAATTCCAGGTTGCGGTCGAGGATCGGCTTGCCGTACTTGCTCTCCCCCAGTTGCAGGAAGGGGGTGTCCACAGTGGCCTGGATGAAATTGCCTTGCGGATAGATGCTGTAGAGGTCCGGCGGGGTGCCGGCGATTTGCCCACCCACCAGGAACGAACAGGTCAGGTCGGTATTGCCCGCCAGCGGAGCACCATCGCGGGCGATGACTTCACGAATGGTTTCGGCCACCAGCGCAGTGGCGTCGTAGAGGGTGGGCACGGTGTTCAGATTCGGTCCCGGACCGCCTATGCGTTGCTTGAGCAGGTTGACCACGGACTGCGATGTAGCCAGGTTGCCGGCGCTCTGCAGGACGATCAGCCGCTCGCCGGTAACGCCGAAGGTATAGAGCTTGCGGAAGGTAGCGATGTGATCGATGCCCGCATTGGTTCGCGAGTCCGATACGAACACCAGGCCGTCGGCCAGGTGCATGGCGACGCAATAGGTCATGCCGGTTCTCCTTGTTGAGACTCTCCGCGTCGAATGTCCGGCCGCCGGCCCTGGCGGGCTGGCAGAAAGGGGCGGCCGGTCTCGCGGAACGCCGGGAAGCTCGCGTTACTGCACCTGCACCAGCAACGGCGGCGCGTCCACCTTGGCGTGCATCTGCTCGCCGCCACCGCCGCGACGCATGCCGCGCACCGGACAGGCATCCAGGTAGTCCAGTCCCACCGCCAGTTTCAGGTGACGCTCGGGGCGGGCCAGGTTGTTGGTCACGTCGAAGCTGTACCAGGCATCGCCCAGCCAAGCTTCGGCCCAGGCGTGGCTGGCGAGGTTCTGGTCATTGCCCTGGTACAGGTAACCGGAAACGAAGCGCGCCGGAATGCCCAGGCTGCGGGCACAGGCCAGGAATGCGTGGGTATGGTCCTGGCAGACTCCGGCACGACCGGCGAAGGCTTCGGCGGCGGTGCTGTCGACGCGGGTCACACCTTTCTTGAAGGGCATCTGCGCATGCAGCGCTTCCATCAGGTCGATCAGTCCACCCCGATCACGACGGTTCCCGCACTCAAGCGCGGCGAACTCCCGCAGGGCGTCGTCTGCCGTGGTCAGGCGGGTGAAACGCAGAAATGGCAAGGCCGAGTGTTTGTCGTGCTCGGCCTCACGTTTCTCGTCGATCTCCACCTGGCCACGGGCGCTGATGACGATGGAGTCATGGGGCTCGTCCAGGGTCAGTACATGAAAGATGTTGCCGAAGGGGTCGACCTGCGCACGCACCGGGCGCGGCAGGGTCAACTGCCAACTGAGCACGTGCTGGCGTTCGTTTTCCTGGGGAGTCAGGCGCAGGTACTGGATGCTCGCGCGGACCTGGTCGTCGTAGCGGTAAGTGGTGTCGTGGCGGATGGACAGTTTCATACAGCCTCCAGATACGAGCTATGGATGGCCCGAGCCAGTTGGCGGACCAGCAGGATGAAGTCGGTGAGCCACGTGTGCAGGCCCTCATCGAGGATTTCGTCGATGGCGGTGTAACGCAGCCGCGCGTCCAATTCCGCGGCCAGGCGCTGGGCCGGGCGACCGTTGTCTCCTGGCAGGTGGGCGAGGATGTCGTTCAGTTCTTCCATGCACGCGCGCAGCGAACGCGGTACGTCGGCGCGAAGCAGAAGCAGCTCGGAAACCTGACGGGCATCGGGCGAGCCCCGATACACCTCGGTGTAGGCCTCGAACGACGACAAGGCGCGGAGCAACGCGCTCCACTGGTAGTAGCCGCGTGCGGAACTGTCGCTGACCTCCTCTGACTCTTCGCCAAACATTTCGTAGCGCGAGTCCAGTAGGCGCAGGGTGTTGTCCGCGCGCTCGATGAAGGTGCCCAGGCGAATGAAGCAGTAGGCCTCGCCACGCATGATGGTGCCGTAGCTGGCGCCGCGGAACAGGTGCGAGCGCTCCTTTACCCACTCGCAGAAACGGCTGATTCCGTAGCGGCCAAGACCCTCGTTGGAGATGTTCAGCATCTCCAGCCAGGTGGCGTTGATGTTCTCCCAGATGTCGGCGGTGATCCGCCCGCGCACGGCATGGGCATTGATCCGGGCCGCGCGCAGACAGCTGAAGATGCTCGCCTGGTTGTCTGCGTCAAGGGCGAAGAAGTGCAGCATGCGCCCGGCGTTCAACTCACCATGTCGCTCCTGATAAAGCTCCAGGGTGCCGGTGCTTAGCAGCGACATGGCCAGTTCGTCCAGGCCATCGCCACGGCCGTCCTGGGGCATCAGCGACAGCGAATAACTGACTTCCAGCATGCGTGCCAGGTTTTCCGCGCGCTCCAGGTAGCGCGACATCCAGTAAAGCTCGGAGGCAGTTCTGCTCAGCATGATCAGTCCTCCACGATCCAGGTGTCCTTGGTACCGCCACCCTGGGATGAGTTCACCACCAGGGAGCCTTCACGCAGCGCCACGCGGGTCAGGCCGCCGGGCACCAGTCGGGTTTCCCGCCCGGAGAGCACGAAGGGCCGCAGGTCGATGTGGCGCGGGGCGATGCCCTTCTCGACGAAGGTCGGGCAGGTGGACAGACACAGCGTGGGCTGGGCGATGTAGGCCTCGGGGCGGGCCTTGAGGCGCTCGCGGAAGGCTTCGATTTCCTTGGCACTGGCGGCCGGCCCCACCAGCATGCCGTAGCCGCCGGAGCCCTGGGTTTCCTTGACTACCAGTTCGGGCAGATGGGCCAGCACATGGGACAGTTCTTCAGGCTTGCGGCATTGCCAAGTGGGCACGTTCTTCAGGATGGGCTCCTCATCCAGGTAGAAGCGGATCATGTCGCCGACGTAGGGATAGATGGATTTGTCGTCCGCCACGCCGGTGCCGATGGCGTTGGCCAGCACCACGTTGCCGGAGCGGTAGGCGGCCAGCAGGCCGGGCACGCCAAGCATGGATTCGGGGTTGAACGCCAACGGATCGAGGAAGGCATCGTCCAGCCGGCGGTAGATCACGTCGACCGGTTGCGGGCCGGCGGTGGTCCGCATGAACACCCGGTCGTCGCGGACGAACAGGTCAGCCCCTTCCACCAACTCCACGCCCATCTCGCGAGCGAGGAAGGCATGCTCGAAGTAGGCGCTGTTGAAGCGCCCCGGCGTCAGCACCACCACGCTGGGGTTGTCCAGCGGGCTGGAGCTCTTCAGCGTGTCCAGCAGCATGTTCGGGTAGTGATCGATAGGGGCGACGCGCTGGGCGGCGAAGAGCTCAGGAAACAGCCGCATCATCATCTTGCGGTCTTCGAGCATGTAGCTGACACCGCTCGGGGTGCGCAGGTTGTCTTCCAGCACGTAGTAGGTGCCATCACCATCGCGCACCAGGTCGACCCCGGCGATATGGGCGTAGATATCGCGGTGCAGATCCAGGTCCTGCATGGCGATCTGGTAGCCCTCGTTGGCCAGCACCTGCTCGGCAGGAATGATCCCGGCCTTGATGATCCGCTGGTTGTGATAGAGGTCGGCGAGGAACATGTTCAGCGCCTTCACACGCTGAATGCAGCCTTTCTCAACCACCCGCCATTCGCTCATGGGAATGGCACGGGGAATGGTGTCGAAGGGGATCAGGCGCTCGGTACCCTGTTCATCGCCGTAAAGAGTGAACGTGATACCGGCTCGGTGGAATAACAGGTCAGCCTCACGGCGTCGCTGGGCCAGAAGCTCCTCGGGGGTGTCGGCCAGCCAGCGGGCGAATTCCCGATAATGCGGACGGCACTCGCCACTCGCGTCATACATCTCGTCATAAAAAGTGCGGGACATGCCTAACTCCTTGTCACCACGGGCGAATACGCAGTCGCAAGCCCCGTGCCATCGCAACAACCGCTTGCCTTTCAATAACTTGCAGCACACGCGCAGTCGTAGCGCCCCAGACTGGTGCAGCTCGCGGAACCGAACTGACCATGTCGCCCTATTTGGCGGCGGTACAGGGTTGGACGGAATGCGACGGCGAGGTGTTCCCCCGGTTGTCCCGAAGGAACCGCCATCCCTGGAACGAACAGTCTAGCCCGGCCTCGTGCGGCCCTTGGGATCGATTGTTCTATGTATATGTTGCGATTTGGAATTTGTCCTATAACCCTCCGACCTAAGGTCATAGCCAGCTTCCTATGGTCGCCATTGCCCGGACGCATTTTCCAAGGTCGCGGGAGCCTTCCATACTTGCTCCATTCCAGTGCCCCCTCCTGCCCGGAGCAACCTGCCATGCTCACCATCGGAGACAAACTGCCGGCGTTCAACCTGCTGGCGGTAGACCACGACTCGGAACACGCCGCCACCCCGGAGAGCGCTTTCAAGCGCGTCAATCAGGACAGCCTCCTCGGCAAATGGAAGGTGCTGTTCTTCTGGCCCAAGGATTTCACCTTCGTCTGTCCTACCGAGATCAAGGCGTTCGCGGACCTGCTGGAGCAATTCAATGACCGCGACACCCAGCTGATCGGGGCCTCCACCGACAGCGAGTTCGTCCACCTCGCCTGGCGCCGCGACCACAAGGACCTCAAAGGGCTGAGCTTTCCCTGGTTGGCGGACATCCGGCACGAACTGACCAACGCCCTGGGCATCATCGACCGGCGCGAAGGCGTGGCCCTGCGCGCGACCTTCATCATCGACCCGGACAATGTCATCCGCCATGTCTCGGTGAACGATCTGCTGGTAGGTCGTAACCCGCAGGAAACCCTGCGCCTGCTCGACGCGCTGCTGACAGAAGAGCTGTGCCCCTGCAATTGGCACAAGGGTGAAGCGACCATCCATTTCTGAGGGTGCAACCGCACGAATTCATTCGCGAAGCAGATCGAAGATCTGCCTTGTTCACGCGGGGAAGCTGCGCTCCCCCTTTCGCGAATGAATTCGCTCCCACACCTCTCGCACCACTCCCAAGCCCCTTTCCTTGTCAGCCCCAAAGCCCCGAACTACGCTGCTCAATGCGAGTAGCGGCCGTATTTTTCGGCGCGCTTTCATCGCATCGCCAACGGCATGTAGTTCCGCCGAACAGGCTCCGCACGTCATGTACAACAGGAGTCGACAATGCCTTCGTTCAAACCAGCCTTCCTTTCATTCGCCGTCAGTTGCGCCTGCCTCATCGCCTCTGCCCAGGCTGCCGAACCGCTGAAGCAGCTCGGCAAGGGTGAAGGCCAGCTCGACATCATCGCCTGGCCCGGCTACATCGAACGCGGCGAGTCGGACAAGAACTACGACTGGGTCACTCAGTTCGAGAAAGACAGCGGCTGCAAGGTCAACGTGAAGACCGCCGCCACGTCCGACGAGATGGTCAGCCTGATGGCCAAGGGCGGCTACGACCTTGTCACCGCTTCCGGCGACGCCTCGCTGCGCCTGGTGTTCGGCAAACGGGTACAGCCGATCAACCCGGATCTGATCCCCAACTGGAAGACCCTCGACGAGCGTCTCCAGGACGCGCCCTGGCACACGGTGAAAGGCGTGCACTATGGCACCCCGTACCAATGGGGGCCGAACCTGCTGATGTACAACACCAAGCTGTTCAAGCAGGCGCCGGATAGCTGGGCCGTGGTCTTCGAGCCCCAGCAGTTGGCCGATGGCAAGGCCAACAAGGGGCGCGTGCAGGCCTATGACGGCCCGATCTACATCGCCGACGCCGCCCTCTACCTGAAATCCGCCAGGCCGGAACTGGGCATCCAGGACCCCTACCAGCTCACCGAAGAGCAGTACGCCGCGGCGCTCGACCTGCTGCGCAAGCAGCACAGCCTGGTGCACCGCTACTGGCATGACGCGACCGTACAGATGAGCGATTTCAAGAATGAAGGCGTGGCCGCCTCCAGCACCTGGGGCTACATGGCCAATACCTTGAAGGCCGAGAAGCAACCGGTGGAAACGGTGTTCCCGAAAGAGGGGGTCACCGGCTGGGCCGACACCACCATGCTGCACGTGGACGCCAAGCACCCGAACTGCGCCTACAAGTGGATGGACTGGTCGTTGCAACCCAAGGTCCAGGGTGACCTGGCCGCCTGGTTCGGCTCGCTGCCCGTGGTTGCCAAGGGCTGCACCAGCAGCGAACTCCTCGGCCCCGGTGGCTGCGCCACCAACGGTTATGACCAGTTCGACAAGATCGCCTTCTGGAAAACCCCGGAAGCCCAGGGTGGGAAGTTCGTGCCGTACAGCCGGTGGACGCAGGACTATATCGCGATCATGGGCGGGCGCTGAACTGGCTGCGCGACCTGATGGCTGCGTTGCGTCCTCGCTCGGCGCGTCGCCTGCCAGAAGATATGTCTCGCGCCTCGCTGCGGGGCGCCTTGCCTTCAGGCCGCTCGCTCAGTCCAGTCCGTAGCACGATGAAAGCTCCCCTCTCGCTCTGGGAGAGGGGCCGGGGGTGAGGGTAGCCAGGCACCGCGCGGTGTTGCCCTCTCCCCAGCCCTCTCCCGGAGGGAGAGGGAGTAAAGCTCACTGGAGCCCTATCCATGACCACAGCCGTCCAGTTCACCGATGTCTGCCGCCACTACGGTGATGTGAAGGCAGTCGACCGGGTGTCCATTGAGATCCGCGACGGCGAGTTCTTCTCCATGCTCGGCCCCTCGGGCTCGGGCAAGACCACCTGCCTGCGCCTGATCGCCGGCTTCGAGCAACCCACCTCGGGTTCCATTCGCATCCACGGTGAAGAGGCCGCCGGCCTGCCGCCCTACGAGCGCGACGTGAACACCGTGTTCCAGGACTACGCCCTGTTCCCCCACATGAACGTGCGCGACAACGTCGCCTATGGCCTCAAGGTGAAAGGCGTAGCGAAGACCGAGCGCCTGGCCCGTGCCGAAGAAGCGCTCGCCATGGTCGCCCTGCCCGGCTACGGCGACCGCAAGCCGGCGCAGCTTTCCGGCGGCCAGCGCCAGCGCGTGGCCCTTGCCCGCGCGCTGATCAATCGCCCGCGCGTGCTGCTGCTGGACGAACCCCTCGGTGCACTGGACCTCAAGCTGCGCGAGCAGATGCAGGTGGAACTGAAGAAGCTGCAGCGCCAGCTCGGCATCACCTTCATCTTCGTAACCCACGACCAGGGCGAGGCGCTGTCCATGTCCGACCGCGTGGCGGTGTTCAACAAGGGCCGCATCGAGCAGGTGGACAGCCCGCAGAACCTTTATCGCAAACCACTCACCCGCTTCGTCGCCGAGTTCGTCGGCACCGCCAATGTGCTCCATGGCGACCTGGCGCAACGCCTGACCGGCGATGCCGGTGCCTTCTCCCTGCGGCCCGAGCATGTGCGCTTCGGCAATGCCAGCAATGGCGAGCTGCAAGTCAGCGGTACCGTGCATGACGTGCAATACCTCGGTGCCAGCAGCCGTTACGAACTCAACCTGGACGGCGGTGGACGCCTGGCCGTCAGTCTGCCCAACGGCGAGGAGTCGGACATCAACCGCCCTCAGCCCGGCCAGCAAGTGCAGGCCTGCTGGCCCCGCAGCGCGATGGTCGCGCTCAGCGAGTAGGCCATGAGCGCTGTCATCGCCAACCATCGAAGCGGACCGTTGCGGGGCATCTCCAACCTGCTCTACCGCCGCTCCACACTGTACCTGCTGCTACTCCTGACCCCGCCCCTGCTGTGGTTCGGCGTGATCTACATTGGCTCGCTGTTCGCGCTGCTCTGGCAGAGCTTCTACACCTTCGACGACTTCACCATGGCGGTGACGCCGGACCTGACGCTGGCCAACTACGTAGCCCTGTTCAATCCGGCGAACTACGACATCATCCTGCGTACCCTGACCATGGCCATCGCCGTGAGCCTGGCCAGCGCGGTACTCGCGTTTCCCATCGCCTACTACATGGCACGCTTCGCCTCGCCGAAAGAGAAAGCCTTCTTCTACATCGCCGTGATGCTGCCCATGTGGGCCAGCTACATCGTCAAGGCGTACGCCTGGACTGTGATCCTGGCCAAGGGCGGCATCTTCTACTGGCTGATCCAGCAACTCCATCTGGAAACCTTGCTGGGCAGCCTGCTCACCGTGCCCGGAGTGGGTGGCAACACGCTGTCCACTTCGCACCTGGGGCGCTTCCTGGTGTTCACCTACATCTGGCTGCCGTTCATGATCCTGCCGATCCAGGCGTCCCTGGAGCGCCTGCCGCCATCATTGTTGCAGGCCTCGGCGGATCTCGGTGCCAGGCCCCGGCAAACCTTCGCCCAGGTGATCCTGCCGCTGGCCTTCCCCGGCGTGGTGGCCGGTTCGATCTTCACCTTCAGCCTGACCCTGGGCGACTTCATCATTCCGCAGCTGGTAGGGCCGAGCGGCCTGTTCATCGGCACCATGGTCTACGTGCAACAGGGCTCGGTGGGCAATATCCCGCTGGCGGCGGCCTTCACCCTGGTGCCGATCGTGCTGATCGCCATCTACCTTTCCATCGCCAAACGGCTGGGAGCCTTCGATGCACTCTGAAAAAGCGTCCTGGGGCTTGCGCCTGGCCGCTTGGGGCGGGCTGGTATTCCTGCATTTCCCGATCCTGGTGATCCTGCTCTACGCCTTCAACACCGAGGAGTCGTCCTACAGCTTCCCGTTGCAGGGCTTCACCCTGGAATGGTTTGCCGTGGTGGGCGGTCGCGAGGATGTGCTGCAGGCCATCGTCCTGTCCCTGAAGGTCGCCTGCCTGGCCACCGCCCTGGCCATGATTCTCGGCACCCTGGCCGCCGCTGCGCTCTATCGCCGCGACTTCTTCGGCAAGGAGAGCATCACCCTGATGCTCATCCTGCCCATCGCCCTGCCCGGCATCATCACCGGCATCGCGCTGCTTTCGGCCTTCAAGACCCTTGGCATCGAACCTGGCATCTTCACCATCGTCGTCGGCCACGCCACCTTCTGCGTGGTAATCGTCTACAACAACGTAATCGCGCGTTTCCGCCGCACCTCCCACAGCCTGATCGAGGCTTCTATGGACCTGGGCGCCGACGGCTGGCAGACCTTCCGCTACATCATCCTGCCAAACATCGCTACCGCCTTGCTGGCCGGCGGCATGCTGGCCTTTGCGCTGTCCTTCGACGAGATCATCGTCACCACCTTCACCGCCGGTCACGAACAGACCCTGCCCCTCTGGCTGCTCAGCCAGCTCAGCCGCCCCCGCGATGTTCCGGTCACCAACGCGGTCGCCCTGCTGGTGATGCTCGCCACCATGCTGCCCATCCTCGGTGCCTATTACCTGACACGGGGAACCGAGGCGGTGGCCGGGGGTGGAAAGTGATACGACTTTTTCTCCCCTCTTCCCACCTCCTCTTCCAGAGGGAGAGGGGTTAGACCGAACGAGGCCCCACCATGCAAACCAAACTGCTGATCAACGGCCAGTTCGCCGCCGGCGAAGGCGAAGCGCTGGATGTCCTGAATCCCGCCACGGGTGCCGTACTGGTGAAGATTCCCGAGGCCAGCGAAGCCCAGGTCGATGCGGCCGTCCGTGCCGCCGACGCGGCTTTCGAAGGCTGGGCGCGGACCTCGCCGCGCGACCGCGCCACCCTTCTGTTGAAGCTGGCAGACAAGATCGAGGGCCATGCCGAAGAGCTGGCGAAGCTGGAGTCGGACAACTGTGGCAAACCCTACACCGCCGCGCTGAACGACGAGATCCCGGCGGTAGCCGATGTGTTCCGCTTCTTCGCCGGCGCCAGCCGCTGCCTGACCGGATCGGCGGCGGGCGAGTACCTGCCGGGCTTCACCTCGATGATCCGACGCGACCCGGTGGGCGTGATCGCCTCCATCGCGCCCTGGAACTACCCGTTGATGATGGCCGCCTGGAAATTGGGACCGGCGCTGGCAGCCGGCAACACCGTGGTGCTCAAACCCTCGGAACAGACGCCTCTGACCGCCATGCGCCTGGCCGAATTCATCGCTGAACTGCTGCCCGCGGGCGTGGTGAACATCGTCCTCGGCCGCGGCCCCAGTGTGGGCAGCCCGCTGGTGTCGCACCCACTGGTACGCATGGTGTCGCTGACCGGTTCGGTGGGCACTGGCAAGGCGATCATCAAGAGCGCCGCCGATAGCGTGAAGCGCACCCATATGGAACTGGGTGGCAAGGCACCGGTGATCGTCTTCGACGACGCGGACATCGCCGATGTGGTCGAGGGCATCCGTACCTTCGGCTTCTACAATGCCGGCCAGGACTGCACCGCGGCCTGTCGCATCTACGCCGGCAGGAAGATCTACGACAACTTCGTGGCCGACCTGGCCAACGCCGTCTCCAGCCTGAAGACCGGCCTGCAGAACGACCCGGCAACCGAACTCGGCCCGCTGATCACCCAGAGCCAGCGCGAGCGCGTGGCCGGCTTCGTCGAGCGTGCCAGCACCCTGCCCCACATCCAGATCGCCACGGGTGGCAAACCGGTCGCCGGCAGCGGCTTTTTCTACGAACCCACGGTGGTCGCCCACGCGAAGCAGGATGACGAGATTGTCCGGCGTGAGGTGTTCGGCCCGGTGGTGACGGTCACGCCCTTCAGCGACGTGGACGAGGCGGTGCGCTGGGCAAACGACTCCGATTACGGGCTGGCTTCATCGATCTGGACCCGCGACGTGGGCCGCGCCGCCGCCGTCGCTTCGCGGCTGCAGTACGGCTGCACCTGGATCAACACGCACTTCATGCTCACCAACGAAATGCCCCACGGAGGCTTCAAGCAGTCCGGCTATGGCAAGGATCTGTCCATGTACGGACTGGAGGACTACACCGTGGTGCGGCATGTGATGATTCGGCACTGATCGAATGCAGGAACACCCTGTGGGGGCGAACTCATTCGCGAAAGGCAGCGAAGCTGCCCCTATCAAATTTGAGCCTACGGCTCGGATCGCGAATGTATTCGCTCGCACCAAAGCAAACACGGCGTCCTAGCCGAACGCCAGGTTCAACCAGCGGCGATAGAACCCTTCGGCTACCTGATTGAGCGTCGCCACCTTGGTTGGAAGGTCATCGAGCATGCGCGTCCTGGGTTGCTGGCTGGCCTGGGTTTCGTCGAGCAGATGCGCCCAGTCGGTCAACCAGCCCCGCACCAGGTCCTCGGTCATCTCCGGATGGCCTTGCAACGCCAGGACCTTGTTACCCCAAGAGAAGCCCTGATTCGGGCACCAGGGGCTGTCCATCAGCCACTGAGCACCTTCGGGCAGGTCGAACGTGTCGCTGTGCCACTGGTAGATCGAAAACTCCCGCGGCAAATGCTCCAGCCAGGGGCTTTCGCTGGCCAGGGTGCGTTTTTCCAGCGGTTGCCAGCCGATCTCGGTGTACGGCATGCGATGGACCGATGCGCCCAGGGCACGAGCCAGCAACTGGCCACCCAGGCAATGGCCGATCATGGGCACATCGCGGGCAATGAAGTGCTGCAAGGCTGCGATTTCCGCCCCGATCCAGGGCAGCGGGTCGTTGACGCTCATGGGCCCGCCCATGATCGCGACCGCCTTGGGTCGATCAAGGTCGTAGCCATCCAATTCGCCCAGGTCCGTGCGCAATACGGTGAAGTCGCGTTGCTCACGGTCCAGGACAGTGGCCAGGTGGCCGGGTGGGCAAAAATCCGCGTGGGTAAGAATCAGGATGTCGGTCATGGGGTCCCCTCCGTTGACGGAGTCTGAGGCAAAGGCCATGCCGCGGTCGAGTAAAGGAAGTCTATGTTTTTGCTGGAAATACCCGAGCCAGAGGGGGGAAGTAAAACCAGCCGGAAAATTGTCCGGAATGCCCGGTTCGCAGCAGGCGCGCCGCCACGAACCGGGTTGGTTTCAAGGTTGGTTGACGTTGACTTCCTGAGTCACGCCCCAACCATCGAGCACACCTCCAAGTGGGACCACCAGGGCCTCCAGGTCGTGCTCGAAATCGCCAATTCCCGCGTGGGTGGCGTACATCACCTTGCTCACCTGCAGGTGCCAGGCGCCATCGGCGCGCACAGTTACCTGGGCATTCAAGGACTCACCACGGAAATTCTTCGCTGCCGTTCGCGCCCGGTCCTCGTCGGGGAAAATGGCGTAGAACTCAATCGGATGAACACGGGCGAAGTCGAATCCGCCCTCTTTCATGCGGCGCAACAGACTGGTGCTGACATCATCGTGGAAGGCTGTGCTCATGAAACGACCTCCTCTTAGCGATGGATGAGTGTTCCGCTCTTACCGCTTTTTTCGAGAAGCCGCTGGAATGGGCTTCGCGACACCATGCGGTGCCGCCCCCGGGTCGACTCTGCAGACACAGCGCCAAGCCCTGACCAGGCCCCGCGCGGACCCGGCCACTGACTCACTCGTGGAGTGATCTTTTCAGCTTTCATTTTGCAGGGTAGCGCCACCGCGCCCGGTCTGCCGGAAAGCTGGACAAATTGTCACAAAAGTGGCGACAGGCGGCGTTCAGGCCTTATCCGCCAACAAATTGGCCATTCGCTCTGCAAGACTGCCCAATGCCCGGATTGCAATGAAGTGCTCGCCCAGCCGGCAAAGACGGGGGTGATGACGTGCATCCTCGATTCGGGGTGGCAATGAGACTGTAGGAGCGAGCTCTGCTCGCGAAACATCGCGCTAGAGCTATTCGCGAGCGGAGCTCGCTCCCACGGCCACTCCGCTCGCTCAAGCCCCGCTCAGCAGCTTCATGATCCCCCGGTTCACCCAGGCCGGCGAAACCTGTCCCGCGCCGTACATCAGGCGGAACAGCAAGCTCACCGGCCGATGCACCGTCGCGCCCTGGGCTTGCTGCCAGGCGGCCTGGGCGATGTCCTCGGCATTCAGGTTCACCCCCAGGCGACGCAGCACCGGCGGTTCGAAGCGCTGGCTGCTGACCATGGGCGTGCGCACGAAAGGCGGCATGAGGTCGCCGACCCGAATGCCATGGCGGCGCCATTCGAGCTCCAGCGCTTCGGTGAAGCCGCGTACCGCGAACTTGGAGGCCGAGTAACTGGCCATGTGCGGCGTGCCGTACACCCCGGAGGCAGAGCCCATGCTGATCACCTGCGCACCACGGGTTGCCTTGAGGTAGGGAAAGGCCGCGTGGGTGACTTGCACCAGCCCCAGCACGTTGATGTCGAGGATGCGCGCGTGCTCAGCCATGTCGATCTCCTCGAAATGCCCGAAGCGCAGTACGCCCGCGCAGTTGAAGAGCAGGCGCAACTGGCCGTCGTGGCGGCCGCAGAAGTCAGCCAGGGCACTCTTCACAGCAACCAGGTCGGTCACGTCCAGGGTCTGGTGCCAGACGCCGCCCAATGCCGCCGCCTGGGTGGCCAGGGCATCGGCATCGCGGTCGATCAGACCGACCTGCCAGCCGCGCTCGTGAAACAGACGGGCGGTCGCCGCGCCGATACCGGAGGCGGCGCCGGTAATCAGGATGTTGTCCATCTCAGGCCTCCTCTTCCACATGCTTGCAGATGAAGTCGGCGGCACTGGCCAGCGCCTGGTCGGCGGTACGCAGCACCCCGGTATGGGCCTGGAACACATGCCAGAGCCCCGGATAGCGCTCCAGCCGCACCCAGCCACCCGCCGCCCGTACCCGTTCGGCCAGCCGCAGGCTGTCATCGCGCAGGACTTCGTCCTCGGCCACTTGCACCAGCATCGGTGGCAGCCCGGCTAGATCGGCGAACAGTGGCGACAGGGCCGGATCACGGCGATCCAGCCCCGGCGGGCAATAGAGGTCCATCGCCTGCTCCACCCAGGCCGGGTGGATCAGGGGATCGCCCGCCGGCGGATTGTGCTGGGCCGTACCGCTGAGGTCGGTGACCGGAGAAAAGCAGATCAACCCCGCCGGTCGAGGCAAGCCCTGGCGACGAATTTCCAATGCGGTGAGCAGGGTCAGGTTACCGCCTGCCGAATCGCCGCCGATGATGATGCGCGAAGCCGGATAGCCGGCTTCCAGCAGCTCGCGGTAAGCAGCCACGGCGTCTTCCCTGGCGGCAGGAAACGGATGCTCCGGCGCCAGTCGGTAATCCTGCGCGCACACAGCAACACCCGCGCGCCTGGCGAGGCTCGCGGTGATGGCGCGATGGGTCGCGGGCGAACCGGTAATGAACGCACCGCCATGCAGGTAGAGCAGCACCACATGGCTGCCGCCCTTGGGCCGGTGCCATTCGCAGGGCCGCCCCCCCAACAGCCCGGCCTCGCGCAGTACCCCCCGCGGCGCCAGGGTGCTCGCGGTGAGCAGGCGCAGCACCAGCCGCTGCATCTGTACGGGCAACGGCGGCCGCATCAGACCACGGAACAGCAGGCGCAGAGCACCGCGCAAGGTCGCGCGCAGCAGCGGCTGGCCAGGCTTGGGGGCGGTGAATTCAACGGGTGCATTCATAGAGATCCAACTCCAGGCGACGGGTCTGTTGGCGGTAGCTGAAGGTGAAGCCCGGCCAGTTGTTGGTATTGCGGCCGTCAGCGGTCTTGTACCAGCTGTTGCAGCCCTGCTCCCAGACGGTGTGGCGCACGTCCTGTTGCAGGCGCTGATTGAAATGGCGCTGCACCTCGGGCTTGAGGTCCAGGTAGCGGAGATCGCCCAGCGCCCGTATGCCGTCCAGCACATAGGGGAACTGGCTTTCCAGCATGTAGATGATGGAGTTGTGGCCCAGGTTGGTATTGGGTCCGTAGAGAATGAACAAGTTCGGGAAGCCGCTGACGCTGACGCCGAGATAGGCCTCCGCGCCCTTCCGCCACGCCTCGTTCAGGTCACGTCCGCCCAGCCCGCGAATGCTCATCGGCGCAAGGAAGTCGGTCGCGGTGAAACCGGTGCCGAGGATGATGGCGTCCACCTCATGGCGCTGGCCATCGCTGCTCACCACGGCGTCTGCCGTCACTTCGCGGATGCCGCAATCGATCACGTCCACGTTCGGCCGTGCCAGGGTCGGGTAGAAGTCGTTGGAAATCAGAATGCGCTTGCAGCCCAGCGGATAGTCCGGCACCAGTCGCTGGCGCAAGGCCGGGTCAGCGATACCGCGTTCCAGATGCTGGCGGAAGCGAAATTGCATCAGTTTCATCAGCGGCGGGAACACCGAGAACGCCAGCACCCGCGATTCGTGCTGGATGTACTTGAGCATCCGGTCGAACTTCTGCAGCCATGGCAAGCGTCGCATCAGTGCCAGTTCCCAGGAACGGTAGGCACGGTCCGGCTTGGGTATCACATAGGCCGCCGAGCGCTGGAACAGCGACAGGCGCGCCACCTTGGGAGCGATCTGCGGGATGAACTGGATGGCACTGGCGCCCGTACCGATCACCGCTACCCGCTTACCCTCCAGCGGGTAGTCATGGTTCCAGCGGGCGGAATGGAACAACTCGCCCTTGAAGCCATCCAGCCCTGCGATGCGTGGCCATGCCGGCCGGTTCAACTGGCCACAGGCACTGACCAGCGCCCTGGCACGAAAGCTTTCGCCATTGCGGGTCCGTACCTGCCAGGTGCCGCTGGACACATCGAACTCGGCGCCTTCCACCTCGCAATCGAAGCGGATGTGCTGGCGCAGGCCGTACTTGTCGGCGCAATGGCGCTGATAGGCGAAGATTTCCGCCTGCGGGGCGAACTTGCGCGACCAGTCGGACTTGGGCTCGAAAGAAAAGGAATAGAGGTGCGAAGGCACATCGCAGGCCGCGCCGGGGTAGCTGTTGTCACGCCAGGTGCCGCCAACCTCGCTGCCCTTCTCCAGGATCAGGAAGTCGTTGAAGCCTGCCTTCTGCAACTGGATAGCCAGGCCCAGGCCACCAAAACCGGCGCCGATGATCAGCACATGCAAGGGTGCCGACCGCTGGGAATTGTTGTGCATTGTTATCTCCCGTTTCGTGCCGGGAGATGCTAGTCCGCCTTTGCCCGTACGGGAATGGCATCACGAGCCGTGGAAGTGGGAAATTGGGACAGATGTACCATTGCCGATCGCAATCGTCCGGTCGGCAATGACTTTTCGGCGGGGTGGAGTCCAGACCGACTCAGCGGCCGGCGCGCGACTCCTGGATGTAGAAGCGTGCCTTCTCGGCCTTGTTGGTGCAGCCCTCGAACGCCTCGAACTGCTGCTGGGTCTTGGCGGCGGTAAGCAGGCTCAGCGCCTTGGAGTAACTCACGGTGCCGGAGAACCCTTCGGCCTTGGCCAGGTCCAGTTCCTTCCAGGCCGCGTCGAGCTCCGATGCACAACTGCTGCGATGGGCCGTCTTACCGGCACAACCGACGAGCAACAAAGCGATCAAAGGCACGCTGATCCAAGCTTTCATGGATAAAACTCCAATGGTGAAGATCGACAAATTCTAGTGGGTCGAAAGGCAGTTAGGTACCCGGAAGATTCAACTCCGTGGACTGATCGGCAGGTGGCGACGGCCTTGCCACCGGCGTATCGTCAAAGCACTGTTGTCGGGGGAGTTATGCATGAGCAAGCGCGTGGCATTGGTGCTGGGTTCGGGGGGTGCGCGCGGCTATGCGCACATCGGCGTGATCGAGGAGATAGAGGCACGCGGCTACGAGATCGCCTGCATCGCCGGTTGCTCCATGGGCGCCGTGGTGGGTGGCATATATGCCGCCGGCAAGTTGCATCACTATCGTGACTGGACCGAAAGCCTCGATTACCTGGACGTGCTGCGTCTGCTCGATGTGAGTTTCCGTCTGGGCGCCATTCGCGGCGAAAAGGTCTTCGGCCGTATTCGCGAGATCGTCGGCGAGATCAACATCGAAGACCTGTCGATTCCCTACACGGCAGTCGCCACCGACCTCACCAACCAGCAGGAAATCTGGTTCCAGGAAGGCTGCCTTCACCAGGCCATGCGTGCCTCGGCGGCCATTCCCAGCCTGTTCACCCCGGTAGTCCAGGGTAGTCGCATGCTGGTGGACGGCGGGCTGCTCAATCCCCTGCCGATCGTTCCGGTGGTGTCCAGTCACTGCGACCTGATCATCGCCGTCAACCTCAACGCCACCACCCAGCGCGAGTACCAACTGCCGGTAATCGAGCGCCCCCCGGCGATCAAGGGCCGCATCGACCTGCTGATGGAATCCGTCAGCTCACGCCTGTCCTTCTTCAAGCGCACCGGTCCTGAGGCACACGGCGTGCTCGACCCGGAGAGCCTGCCCGGCGGTAATCCCTGGCTGGAGAGCGCCGCACCGCAAATGCAGCAGCCAGCGGCCGCACCGGAGGCCGAAGGCGCCCCCAGATCCGCCAGCGGCTCACATGTGATCGCCAGCGTCGGCCCCGCCTCCCTGCTGGACCTGGTGAACCAGAGCTTCGAGGTGATGCAGACGTCGCTCGCGCAATACAAGATCGCCGGCTACCCGCCGGACATCCTGATCAACGTGCCCAAGCGGGTGTGCCGTTTCTTCGAGTTCTACAAGGCGCCGGAGCTGATCCAGCTAGGCAGGCAGATCGCCCGAGAAACACTGGAACGGTACGAGCAGGGGAATTGATCGGGAAGCTCGATCTGCTCTTCTGCAGGGGCGAATTCATTCGCCCCTGCAGATATCTACCCGCCCCCTCCGCCCCGCTAGAAAATCGACCAGCCGATTCGCTCGGACAGTTTCTCCAGCGCCGCCATACCCACCAGGGAGTTGCCGGCTTCGTTCAGTTCCGGCGACCAGACGCAGACGGTGAAGCGCCCCGGCACCACCGCGACGATCCCGCCCCCTACTCCGCTCTTGCCCGGCAGGCCAACGCGATAGGCGAAGTTGCCGGCTTCGTCGTAGAGACCGCTGGTGGCCATGATGGCGTTCAACTGCTTGGCCTGGCGCGGACTGACCACCTGCTCGCCGCTGTGGGGGCTGACGCCGTTATTGGCAAGAAAGCTGAAGGCCAGTGCCAGGTCGGCGCAGCTCATGCGAATGGCGCAATGGTGGAAGTAGCTGTGCAACACAGCCTCCACGTCATTGTGGAAGTTGCCAAAGGACTGCATCAGGTAGGCCATCGCGGCGTTGCGCGCGCGGTGCTGGTACTCGGATCGCGCCACCACTTCGTCTGACACCACGCGGGGGTTGCCGGACAGCCGCCGGACGAAATCGCGCATCGACAACGACGGCGCCGCGAAGCGCGATTCATTGATATCGCAGATCACCAGGGCACCGGCGTTGATGAAAGGGTTGCGCGGTACGCCGCGTTCGAATTCCAGCTGTACCAGGGAATTGAATGGTTGCCCGGAAGGTTCATGTCCAAGGCGCTGCCAGATGCCCTCCCCGGAATGCTGGATCGCCTGCACCAGGCTGAAGACCTTGGAGATGCTCTGGATGGAAAACGGTGTCAGGCCATCACCGGCGTAGAACAGCTCGCCTTCGTTACTGTAGACGGCGATGCCGAGCTGGTCCGCGCTGACGCAGGAAAGCGCAGGGATGTAACTGGCGACCTTGCCCTGGCCGATCAGGGGACGGACTTCGTCGAGGATTTCGTTCAACAGCTGCTGCATTCCGATCCTTCCAATGGGGGAGCGCCAGCGCGCTCATGCAGCTCTGGACGCACGCCGTGGCCAGGACGACACAGTGAAGGAGGCTGTTCAGGCTTCCCTCAAGCGATAGCCGACACCGGCTTCGGTGACGATGAATCTCGGGTTGGCCGGGTCATCGCCGAGCTTCTGCCGCAGATGGCCGACGACCACCCGCAGGTAATGGGTGTCCTCCACGTGAGTCGGGCCCCAGATGTCCTTGAGCAGTTGCTGCTGGGTGACCACCCGACCGAGGTGGCGTGCCAGCTGCGCGAGCACCGCGTACTCCTTGCGCGTCAGCCCCACCTCTTCGCCTTCGAGGGTCACCCGGCGATAGGCGAAGTCCAGCTGCAACGGGCCGCTGGCAACGCTGGCCTCCGGTTGTTCGCCCGGCCCTGCCTGGCGCAGGAGCACGCGCACGCGGGCAAGAAACTCCTGAATACCGAAGGGCTTGGTTACGTAGTCATTGGCGCCGCCGTCCAGGGCCAGCACCTTTTCCCCCTCGCTGGCGCGCACCGAAAGCACCAGCACCGGCACCTGGGACCATTCGCGCAGCTCACGCAGCACGTCCTGGCCGTCCATATCCGGCAGGCCCAGGTCGAGCACCACCAGGTCCGGCCTGGCCAGCGCCGCCTGCTCCAATCCTGCGCGGCCATTGGCGCCTTCCAGCACCCGGTAGCCCTGCGCGGCCAGGCTGATGCGCAGGAACTTGCGGATCTGCGCTTCGTCATCGATGACCAGAATGGTCGGCAGGTTGGTTGTCATGACGCGTTCGTAGTTTCCATTGCAATTGCGGACTGCTTTTCCGTGGGAGCAAATTCATTCGCGAAGCACAGCACCGCTGTCCGTGATTCCCAGCCCCGCAAGATGGTCCTGCGGCCCGCTTCGCGAATGAATTCGCTCCTACGGGATTGGTATCGAGCGGGGATCATTCTTCCTCCAACTGCGGCTGCGGATGCAGCGGCAGGTGCAGGGTCAGGGTCGCGCCGCGGCCGTCCAGGCCTTCGCCTACGCTCACACGGCCGCCGTGGGCGCCGACCATGCCCTGGCAGATCGCCAGGCCGAGGCCTGTGCCCTGTCCGCCCCGGTCACCTCGGGCAGCGGTATAGAACATATCGAAGATCCTGTCGCGTTCGTCCGGCGGAATGCCCGGCCCCTGGTCGCTGACGGAGAAGCGCAACTCGGCGTCGTCGGCCTCGACGGCTATCCGCAGCTGCCCCTGACTGGGCGAGAAACGCGCAGCGTTCTCCAACACGTTGACCAGCGCCTGCTCGATCAGGGCCGCATGTATATACAGCAACGGCAACTGCTCCGGCACCCGGGTCTCCACCTGCAACGGTGCCAGAACCGGGCGCAGACGCTGCAACGCGCTGGCGACAATGTCCACCGGAGCCACCCAGTCGCGTGCGAGCTTGAGACCACCGTGCCCCAGGCGGGTCATGTCCAGCAGGTTCTGGATGTAGCGATCGAGGCGCTCGGCTTCGTCGCGGGTACCCTCCAGCAACTCCCGGCGATCGGCCATGGGAATGGCTTCACCCAGGGCCAGCAGGCTGTCGATGGAACCACGCATGGCCGTGAGCGGTGTGCGCAGGTCATGGGAAACCGACGCCAGCAAGGCACTACGCAACTGTTCGGTTTCGCCGTGCAGGCGCGCGGCCTCCAACTCTTCGGCCAGCTGTGCACGGGCCAGGGCCTGGGCCAGGGGCTGGCCGAGGGCGGCGATCAGCCGACGCCTGCCCGCCGGCAGCGGCACTTCGTCGCGCGGGCTGATACCAAGCAGCACCAGCGGCCCTTCCTCTCCCGACAGCGGCAGCCACCACCAGCGCCCGCCGGGCAGGGTGTCAGTACCGGGGCCTGCCGGCTGGTCGTGCTGCCAGGACCACTCGGCTGCGGCACGCTCCTGGTCGCCCAGCAGGCGGTGGGCGCCGGCCTCCACCTTCCAGACACCATCGCGGCCCCGCGACAGCAGGCAGACCTCTACGTCGGTCCAGGCACCGAATTGCTGCACGGCTACGTTCAGCACGGCCTGGCGATCAGTGGCGGCGGTGAGTTTGCGTGAGAGGTCGAGCAGCGCAGTGGTTTCCGACTGGGTATCGCGCAGTGCATCGAGCTGGCGGCGCTGGCGCGAGGCCAGGTTGCCCGTCACCCCGGCCATCAGCAGGAAAAACAGTAAGGTCAGGACGTCTTCCTGGCGGGCGATGGTCAACGAAAAGGTCGGCGGAATGAACAGGAAGTCATAGGCCAGGAAGGACAGCCCGGCACATACCAACGCAGGCCCCAGGCTGCTGCGCACCGCCACCAGCAGTACGGCGGCAAGGAACACCAGGGAAATGTTCGGCAGCTCAAGGGTATGGGACACCGCCCAGGCCAACGCGCTGGCTGTGGCTGCAGCCAGCACCGCCAGGCCGTAGTCCAGCAGGCGGGAGGGATGACTGGCACGCGGACTGGACGGACGGCGGTCGGCCTCGGTGTCCAGCACGCTGACTTCCAGCCCCTCGGCGAGACTCAGCAGGCGTTCCGCCAGACCGCGACCGAGCAGGCGACGGCGCAGGCGCCGACGGCTGCGCGCTACCAGCAGCAGGCTGGCACGACGCTCGTCAGCGTGTTGCACCAAGGCCTTGGCAACAGACTCGGCGCGCAAGGTCACCACTTCGCCACCCAGGCGCTCGGCCAGTTGCTGGGCACCCTGCAGGCGCGCCCGCACCTCTTCGGAACGGGCGCCGCCGGTATCCACATACACCACCGACCAGGGCAGGTGACGCCGCTCGGCAACCCGGCTGGCGTGGCGCACCAGGCGTTCGGCCTGGTGGTCGCCGTCGATACCCACCAGCAAGCGGCCGCGCACGGCGGGCGCTTCCAGGCCGCGCTGGCGGTAACGCCGGTTGAGGTCGGCATCCACCCGTGCGGCGGCGGTCTGCATGGCCAGTTCGCGCAGCGCGGTGAGGTTGGTCTGGGAGAAGAAGGCGTCAATGGCGGCTCGGGCCTGCTCAGGCACGTAGACCTTGCCTTCGCGCAGGCGCTCCAGCAGCTCGCGCGGCGGCAGGTCGATCAGGAGTATTTCGTCGGCCTCTTGCAATACCCAGTCCGGCAATGTCTCGCGGACATGCACGCCAGTGATGTCATGCACCTGGTCGTTGAGGGCCTCCAGATGCTGGACGTTGACCGTGGTGTAGACGTCGATGCCGGCGTCGAGCAGCTCTTGCACATCCTGCCAGCGCTTGGCGTGGCGGCTGCCAGGCGCGTTGGTGTGGGCCAGTTCGTCCACCAGAACCAGACGCGGTGGTTGCGCGAGGATGCCATCGAGGTCCATCTCGGTGAGCGTCACGCCGCGATAGTCGAAGTGCCGCAGCGGTTGTTGCGGCAGCCCGGCGAGCATGGCTTCGGTTTCCGCGCGGCCGTGGGTTTCCACCACGCCCGCGCGCAGGTCGACGCCCTGGCGCAATTGCGCCTGGGCGGCCTGGAGCATCGCGTATGTTTTGCCCACGCCGGGTGCTGCGCCGAGGAAAACCTTCAGGCGACCACGCCCGCCACGGGGCATTTCGGCCAGAAGCGCGTCGGCGCGCTGGGCATCACTCATCGAGTCATCTCATTCAACGCAGTGTTCAGGGCCAGCACGTTGACCACTTCAGGGCCCACGAGGGACCGTTCGGTGTTCTGTTCCACCAGGCGTTCCAGCATATCTGTCGGCAGGCCGCGTTCGGCAGCGATGCGCGGAATCTGGAAGCGCGCGGCATTCGGCGGAAGGTGCGGGTCCAGGCCGCTGCCGGAGGTGGTCACCAGGGCCATGGGCACCTTGCCATGGCCCTCGGTGGCCAGGCGGTGCGCCTCCTTGTTGATGCGCTCGGCCAGGGCCGGGTTGCTCGGTGCCAGGTTGCTGGCGCCGCTGGCCACGGTGGCGAAGCCGGCGGCCGAGGGTCGCGGCTGGAACCACTGCGGGCCTTCGAAGTTCTGCGCCAGCAGGCTGCTGCCGCGTACCTCGCCCTTGGCATCGCGCACCAGGCTGCCATTGGCCTGCTCGGGGAAGGCCAACTGGGCAATACCGGTGACAGTCAGGGGATAGGCGACGCCAGTAATCAGGGTCATCAGGGCCAGAAGGCTCAGGGCGGGGCGGAGTTGGCTAAGCATATTCAGTTCCTCGCAGGAAATCTAAGTCTTGCTGGGGGGCGAGAAGTCCTCACCCCCGGCCCCTCTCCCGGAGGGAGAGGGGGATGTTCAAACCAGTCCTACTGCATTGAGCAGGACGTCGATCACCTTGATGCCGACGAAGGGTGCGACGATGCCACCCAGGCCATAGATCAGCAGGTTGCGGCGCAACAGGCTGGCAGCATCGCTGGCCTGCACCCGAACCCCACGCAGGGCCAGGGGGATGAGGCCGATGATGATCAGCGCGTTGAACACGATGGCCGAGAGGATCGCACTCTGCGGACTGGCCAACTGCATCACGTTGAGCACCCCGAGCTGCGGGTAGATTCCGGCGAACAGCGCGGGAAGGATGGCGAAGTACTTGGCCACGTCGTTGGCCACCGAGAAGGTGGTCAGGGCGCCACGGGTGACCAGCAGTTCCTTGCCCACCTGCACCACGTCGAGCAGCTTGGTCGGGTCGGAATCCAGGTCCACCAGGTTGGCGGCCTCGCGGGCGGCCTGGGTGCCATCGTTCATGGCCAGGCCAACGTCGGCCTGGGCCAGTGCTGGCGCGTCGTTGGCGCCGTCGCCGCACATGGCGACCATCTTGCCCTCGCCCTGCTCCTGGCGAATGCGCGCCAGCTTCTTCTCCGGCGTCGCTTCGGCGATCACGTCGTCCACACCGGCTTCCGCGGCGATGGCAGCGGCGGTCAGCGGGTTGTCGCCGGTCACCATCACGGTGCGGATGCCCATCTGCCGCAACTCGGCGAAGCGATCGCGGATGCCAGGCTTGACCACGTCCTTGAGGTGAATGGCGCCCAGCAGCTTGCCGTCGGCCGCCACCAGCAGAGGCGTACCGCCGCTCTGGGCGATCTTCTCGATCTCGCGAGCCAACGGGGCCGGCACCTCTTCACGGCCGATGCCTACCCAGGCGAGCACCGCATCCACCGCGCCCTTGCGGTAGCTGCGGCCGGCCCAGTCGGCACCAGAGAGTCGGGTCTCGGCGGTGAATGGGATGACCTGGATTTCCTCGCGGGCCGGCTCCTGCATGGAGTGCAGCGCGCGCAGGTATTCCACGATGGACTTGCCTTCCGGGGTTTCGTCAGCCAGGGAAGCCAGCAGCGCGGCATCGGAGAGTTCCTTGCCGCCGACGCCCGGGGCCTTGATCATCGCGCTGCAACGGCGGTTGCCGAAGGTGATGGTGCCGGTCTTGTCCAGCAGCAGCACATGCACGTCGCCGGCGGCTTCCACCGCACGGCCGGACTTGGCGATCACGTTCAGGCGCACCAGGCGGTCCATGCCGGCAATGCCGATAGCCGACAGCAGGCCACCAATGGTGGTGGGGATCAGCGTCACTAGCAGCGCCACCAGGTAGACCAGCGGCAGGTCGCCACCGGCGAATCGGGCAAACGGCTGCAGGGTGGCCACCACCAGCAGGAAGATCAGGGTCAGGCCGATAAGCAGGATGTCCAGAGCCACTTCGTTAGGGGTCTTCTGGCGCTTGGCGCCCTCTACCAGGGCGATCATCCGGTCCAGGGTCGACTCGCCCGGGTTAGCGGTAATTTTCACCAACAGCCAGTCGGAAACGATGCGGGTGTTGCCGGTGACGGCGGAACGGTCGCCGCCAGACTCACGGATCACTGGAGCCGATTCGCCAGTGATGGCCGCTTCGTTGACCGCGGCAATCCCCTCGATCACCTCGCCATCGCCCGGAATCAGCTCACCGGCTTCAACGCGCACGATATCACCACGACGCAGGCTGGCCGCCGACACGGTCTCGAGCTGGCCATTGCTTTTCCGGCGGCGCGCGGTCAGGCCCTGGCTGCCGGCGCGCAGACTGTCGGCACGGGCCTTGCCACGGCCCTCCGCCAGCGCTTCGGCGAAGTTGGCGAAGAGCACGGTGAACCACAGCCAGAGCGCGATCTGTACAGCCAGGCCAGTGCTCACCGCCGGAGTGGGGATCAGGCACAGGATGGTGGTCAGCACAGCGGTGAGCTCGACCACCAGGATCACCGGGGAACGCACCAGCTGGCGCGGATCGAGCTTGACGAAGGCCTGGCGCAGCGCGGGTTTCCACAGCGCGGCGAAGGAAGTCCTGGGTTGCTGCTTGGCGCCTTTGAGCGCCTGGATGGGGGCATTCATGATTTTCTCCGTTAGAAGCCCTGGATCAGCGCAAGGTGTTCAGCGATCGGCCCGAGGGCCAGAGCCGGCAGGAAGGTCAGGCCACCCACCAGCAGGATGGTCAGAGTCAGCAGGGTGACGAACAGCGGACCATGGGTGGGGAAGCTGTTGGCTCCCAGCGGTGCGCGTCTCTTCATCGCCAGGCTGCCGGCGATGGCCAGTACCGGGAGGATGTAGCCGAAGCGACCGAGGATCATCGCCAGGCCGATCAGCACATTGTGGAACGGCGTGTTGGCACCGAAACCGGCGAAGGCCGAACCGTTGTTGGCGGTACCCGAGGTGTAGGCATATAGGGCCTGGCTGAAGCCATGGGCGCCCGGGTTGGTGATGGACGCCGCCGGGCCGGCGAGGCTGATGGCCAGGCCGCAGAACACCAGCACGCCCACCGGCATCACCAGCAGGGTTGCCACCAGCAGGCGCACTTCGCGGGCTTCCAGCTTCTTGCCGAGGTATTCGGGCGTGCGGCCGATCATCAGGCCGGCGAGGAACACGGCGATCAATACGAACAGCAGCATGCCGTAGAGGCCTGCACCGACACCGCCGAAGACGATCTCGCCTAGCATCATGTTGAACATCGGGACCATCCCGCCCAGCGCGCTGAAGCTGTCATGCATCGCGTTCACCGAACCGTTGGACGCAGCCGTGGTGGTGACCGCCCAGAGCGCCGACGCGGCAATGCCGAAGCGGCTTTCCTTGCCTTCCAGGGAACCGGTCTGCTCAATGGGCAGCGCGGCCAGGGCCGGGTTCGGTTGGTATTCGCTGTAGAGGGTCACGCCCAGGCCGATGACGAACAGCACCAGCATGCTGGCCAGCAGCGCACGGCTCTGACGCAGGTCTTTCACGTAGTAGCCGAAGGTGAACACCAGGGCCGCCGGGATCAGGATGATGGAAGCCATCTCCAGCAGGTTGCTCCAGGCGGTGGGGTTCTCGAACGGGTGCGCCGAATTGACGCCGAAGAAGCCGCCGCCATTGGTACCCAATTGCTTGATTGCGATCTGGCTGGCCGCCGGGCCCAGCGGGATGGTCTGGTCGGCGCCCTGCAGGGTCACCGCATGGGCATAGTCGAGGAAAGTCTGCGGAACACCCTGCCAGACCAGGAACAGCGCCAGCACCAGGCACAGCGGCAACAAGCCGTAGAGGGCGCCGCGGGTCAGATCCACCCAGAAGTTGCCCAGGCGATCGGTGCTGCGGCGGCTGATGCCACGGGCGAACACCACCAGCACGCAGAGCCCCACGGCGGCACTGACGAAGTTCTGCACGCCCAGGCCGACCATCTGGCTGAAGTAGCTCAGTGCCGCCTCGCCACTGTAGGCCTGCCAGTTGGTATTGGTGACGAAGCTCACTGCCGTGTTGAACGCCAGGCTCCACTCCAGGCCGGGAAGCTTCTGCGGGTTGAGCGGCAGCGCGCCTTGCAGCATGAGGATGGCGAACAGCAGCACGAACCCCGCCAGATTGAAGGCCAGCAGGGCCACGCAGTAGCCCTTCCAGTCCTGTTCACGCTCGGCGTCGACGCCGGCAATGCGGTAGCAGAAACGCTCCACGGGCGCGAACACCGGAGTCAGGAAGGTACGCTGCCCTTCCATCACCCGGTAGTAGAAGCGCCCAAGGAAAGGTGCCGGTACCAGCACCAGCATGAAGAAGGCCAGGATGAGGCCGATGTCCTGAAGTTGCATGTGGCCTCCTAGCCGCGCTCGGCGCGCAGCAGCGCCACCAGCAGATAGATGAAAAGTCCCATGGCCAAGACCAGGGACACCCCGTCGAGAATGCTCATTGCCTGTACTCCTAGATGCGGTCTTTGCCGCCGTGGAGCCATTGTCGGAAGGGGGGGCGTAAAGGAACGAGTCCGGGGAGGACTGCGGGGCATCAAGAATGCGTAAAGAAGTTCTGTTGAGAACCGTGCATGAGATCGGCAGGCCTCGCCCCCGGCCCCGGCCCCTCTCCCGAAGGGCGAGGGGTGACGCCAGGCCAACCACCTGCACGAACAACCCCTCTCCCACTGGGAGAGGATGGGGTGAGGGAAGCCGCATCTCGCTGGATGTGAGGGGTCTGCATACCACTTTGTATCCACCCCGATACAAACCCGACACGCCCCCGATACCCTGCTGCGCCACCTTGCCCAACGATGGCTAGCGTGCCCCGCTCGCGTTAGCAGCCTCCCTTGTGATTCCCGGGCTGGCACTTGCCCACCCTCTCCTCGCCATGAGCTTCACCATGCAATCGACTTCCGCCTCGGGCACACCCTTCACCCGGAACCGCTGGAGCGTCCGCGCGGTGATCGTGGACGATGACGCGCCCATTCGTGAGCTGCTCTGTGGCTACCTGGCGCGCTTCAACATCGAGGCGATAGGCGTGGACGATGGCCAGGGCATGCGCCAGGCCCTGGCCGAGGAACGCTTCGACGTGGACCTGATGCAGCCCGGCGAGGACGGCCTCTCGTTTTGCCGTTGGCTATGGGCGGAGTCGGACATTTCGATCCTGATGCTCACCGCCCGCTGCGAACCGGCGGATCGAATCATCGGGCTGGAAATGGGTGCCGCCGACTACATGGCCAAACCGTTCGAACCGCGCGAACTGGTGGCGCGCATCCAGACCATCCTTCGCCGTGTGCGCGACGATCGCGACGCGCCGCGCGCCGCGCACCGAAAGCCGCAATAGCATCCGCTTCGACGCCTGGCGCCTGGACAACGCGCTGCGCTTCGCAGGCCACGCCCATCTCCCGCTGGAGGATGGCCAGAAACAGGTACGTATCGACGTGTGCGACCACGGCCCGGGTATTTCCGCCGAGCTGCGCGAAGCGGTGTTCGAGCCCTTCTACCGCGTGGAAGGCTCGCGCAATCGCAATTCCGGAGGCATCGGCCTGGGCCTGACCATCGCCCGCGATGCTGCACGGCGCCAGGGTGGCGACCTGGAGTTGCTGGCGCCTGAAGCCGGCGGACTGCTGGCGAGATTGACCTTGCCCCTCCGCTGACCGGCAGGAACACCATGCGCACCAGAGCGCAGCGCACCCATGTGCCTTTGTCAGTCTCCGATACAACACGCACATCGCCTGGACAACTGGCCCGCCGAGACAGCCAGAACCGGAAGACCCCTTCCGGTTCCGCCAACCTGCACAGGAGTAACCCCATGATCAGTGGAGTCGGCAGTTACTCGAACTACGGCAGCTACAACTACGCCACCAGTTCGACCTCATCCTCGGCGCGCTCGCAAGACTGCGGCGCTTCGGGACAGAACAAGGCCCAGGAAAAACTCTCCAGCCTGCTGGACGCCAACGGTGACGGCAGCCTCAGCCAGGAGGAAACCGCCTTCCTCGCACCGTCGCCTCGACCGCAGGGCCGGGGATCGGAGGGCATGCAGTTCGATTAGTCGGAGGAGTCGACGGCAAGCACTGACGACCCGGACTACGGCCGCCTGGTGGCGGCACTGCTCAAGCAGTACGAAGCCGGCTCCGGCTACAGCAGTAGCCGCGTCGGCAGCCAGTTAAGTCTGTCGGCCTGAAAGGTGCCGGCCACCTTCAGGGTGGCCGGCTCACCCGCCCCATCCGACGGGAACCCCGGGCTAATGATTGACCCGACCTCATCCTCGTCCGGAAAAGCCGGGAGGACGCTGCGAAAGGTCGCACCGAGCGCTTACAATCGTGGGCTTCAACCGCCATACAGCCCACTTCGGATATGCCGCTCGATCCGCCCACGATGCTGACCCTTTCAATCGCCCTTGCAGCTGCCGCCGCCCTGTACCTGGCGGTCGAATGGGGCAGCGTTCGTGAACCCACTCTGTTGTTCTGGAGCGCCGGCTTCGCCACCATCACCATTGGCTCGACACTGGCCCTGCTGCGCGGGAACGGTCTCCTGCTCATCGGCATCTGGTTCGCCAACGGTCTGCTGGTGATCGCCCACTGGCTGTTCCTGCTGGGGGTTGCGCGCTTCACCGGGACGCGGCTGTCCCGGGCCTGGTACCTGATCTTCGTCACCTGGGCGGCCCTATTGCTGCTGCCGGATGGGCCGCTGTGGTCGAAGATCATGTTCCTGGCCAACTCGCTGCTGGTCGCCCTGCTGGCGCTCAGGGCCAGCGCACTCCTGCGTCCCCACGGCAAGTCGCTGAGCGTAGGCGCGGTGCAGCTGCGCTACGTGTTGCTGGCCCATGGCATTTTCTACCTGGCCAAGTCTCTGACGGCCGTGGTTCCTGGCACGCTGGTGGATCTCGCCGCCTTCCGTGGCGAGATCATCCAGATCTCGCTGGTCGAAGGCGCGATGGCGATCATGCTGATCGCCCTGTCGATGACCGGCACCGAACGTCATCGGCGAGAGAAACGGATAGCACGGCTGGCCGCACGCGACCCGCTGACCGCCCTCTACAACCGCCGCGCCCTCGAAGCGCGCGCACCGCGCCTGCTTGAAGAGGTCAGCGGCACTCAGCCGGGTGCATTGCTACTGATCGATATCGACAATTTCAAACTGGTCAACGACCTGTACGGCCATGGTGCGGGAGACCGGTTGCTGGTGGCGCTCAGCGAGATAATCCGCTCGCTACTGCCCGAACGAGCGCTTGCCGCGCGGCTGGGCGGCGACGAATTCGTCGTCCTGCTGAGCCGTGCCTCACGTGAACGCATCGTCGAGCTGGGCAACCGACTGCGGGAGCAGTTCCACGCGACAGCCTCGCGGAACTTCGACACACCCGAGGCAGTAACCCTGAGCATCGGCGCCAGCCTGTTCGACCAGCCACCGACCAGCCTGGCGGCATTGATCGAGCAAGGCGATGCCGCGCTCTACGAATCCAAACGCGGCGGACGAGACAGCATTCGCCTGGTGGATCGATCCTTCATGGGCGGCGAAGGGCTGCGGACAGACTGACTCACCGCGGATTGCTCAACGCGCAGCGAGCCGCCCCGCTCCTCAGGAGGGCCGGTTTTCCTTTTCCTGGGCCTCTGCGGAAACCACCACCTGCGGTTGCGCATCGCCGATCCAGTCGGAGATCAGGCTGTAGGCCACCGCCAGCAGCGTTGGGCCGAGGAACAGCCCCATGAAGCCGAAGGCCAGGATTCCGCCGAACACGCCCAGCAACACCACCACCAACGGCAGGTTGCCACCACGGCTGATGAGGTAGGGTTTCAGCACGTTGTCCACGCCGCTGATGACGAACATGCCCCAGATGCCGAGGAACACCGCATAGCCATAGTCACCGTGCCAGGCCAGCCAGGCCGTTGCGGGTACCCAGACAAGCGGCGGGCCCATGGGGATCAGGCTGAGGGCGAAGGTGACGATGCCCAGCACCAGCGCACCGGGTACACCAGCGATCCAGAAACCGATCAGCGCCAGCACAGCCTGGGCGGCGGCGGTACCGATCACGCCGTTGACCACGCGTTGCACGGTGCCGGCCACCAGTGCGAGATAGTGTTCAGCGCGATCACCAATCAATCGCTCCAGGCCCCGCTCGACGAACAGCGCCATGCGCGGGCCATCGCGGTAGAAGAAGAACACCAGCACCAGACTCAGTACCAGTTCCACCATGCCGCCGCCGATCTGAGCAGTGCGCGCGAGAATCCAGTTGCCGGCCTGCCCCATGTAAGGCCTGAGGCTGGCAAAGAAGGCCGCGCCCTGGGCGTCGATGGAGCGCCAGGCCCGAACCAGGCGCTCACCCACCAACGGCACCTGTTGCAACCAGTCCGGTGGCGGCGGCAAGCCTTCCACCTGGACGTTCTTCACCAGCTCCGTAGCATCGCGCACATGTTCGGCCAGGTTGCCCACCAGCCACGCCAGCGGCAGCGCCACCAACAGCACCCAACCTGCGGTGAGTAAGGCGGCAGCCGCGGACTCGCGTCCTTTCAGCAGGTTGCTCAAGAGGCGCATCAGCGGCCAGCTGGCAAAGGCCAGCACGGCGGCCCAGAACAGCGCAGAAACAAAGGGGGCAAGCACCCAGAGGCTGGCACCAAGCAAAGCGAGCAGGAGGATCTGCACCAATAGGCGATCGTTGTTCAACATCCCTGAATCACTCCGGCGAACAGAAAGGAAAGGCCGTGCCTGCCGTCACGCATCTCGCGGCCGGCAGGAACAAGCATAGAGACAGATACTCAGCGCAGGAGATTCAGATGCAGACCGGGTCCCTTGCCCTCGCCCAGCTCCAGGCGCGCGGCGCGTACACCCTGCCCCACCAACGCCTCGCGCCAGGCCTCGGCACCCGCACCAGCCAAACTGATGCGAAGGGTGCTATCAAGGTTCAGGCAGCGCGAAAGCAGGGTCGCCCAGGCATCCGAGGGTTGCTCAGGCAGACGCGCAAGGTGCAGCTCACCGCTGCTTTTCAGTTCACGCATCAGGGTATCGGGGGTTGGCAGCAACTCACCCAAGGGGGCGTTGGCGTCCAGCTGCTCGGCGTGCAGGTAGGCCCGGCGATTGCCCCGGGTGATGCCGTAGAGAGCAAGCAGGCTGTCCTGATGCGGCTCAGCCAGGCGCAGCAACAGGTAGGCCTGCTGCTCGTCCGGGCCATACAGCTTGGAGTTGCCGAAGATGGCGTTGGCCCAGAGGCTGCTGGAGCCACAATCGCGACCCTGGCACCAATAGAGCAACTCGGCACCGCCAGCGAGCAGGTCGCGGCGGGCGCGGTCGAAAGCATCGAAGGAGCTGTGGTCAGTGGGCAGGCGGTAGGTTACAGAAGTCTGGCGGCCCTCCGCATCGATCTTGCGCTCCATGCGCAATTGGTTGCTGATGCGGCGGATGGAGCTCTGCGGATAGGTTCGCTCCTGGTCCGGGTTCTCGCGGAAGTCGGTGATCTCGGCATGGGGGAAACGCGGCAATGCCGCCAGGTCGTGGCTTTCAGGCAGGTCGGCTGCCTGCACGGATGCTGCCAGTAGAAGACCGGCAATTAGGGTGAGGCGCATGCGCATCCTTATCGATATGTCCCGGAGTGAGCAGTCTGGACCAGCTTCCCGACCTTTTCCTGCCGCTCGCCACGGATCATGCCGCGCCGCACTGTGGTTCCAGGCCGATCGACCATCCCACTGCTCCCTGACCAAAAGCGGCCAGCCTTCCCGCTTGGCCGGTGCAAGTCAAGGAATGGCGAAGAAGGGATTGAAACAGTCTGCTACGGCCTGGGCGCCAGCCTCGTCATCCAAGTGCAGGTGATGCTTGCCGGGTAGGCAATGCACCGCAAAGGGCAGTTGCTCCAGAAGGCTGGCGAACTTCGGCTCCACATGCAGCAGGCCCTGCTCTGCCAGCACCAGCATGGTTGGACACTTCACCGCCTGGGCGAAGGCCAATGCATGGGCACGGGTCAGGCGCAGCGGAGACGGCAGGGTCAGGCGGCTGTCGGTGCGCCAGGTGTAGCCGCCTGGTACCGGCATCAGGCCCCGCTCAGCAAGCAGTTCGGCGGCCTCGCGGCTGACACCGCCCGTACCGCGCATGCGCGCCTCGACGGCACGGTCTATCGCGGCGTAGACCGGTTTGCGCTTGCCTACCAGCGCCAGTTGCGCGCGTAGCGCCTCGCCCAGCTTGGCCGGCGCCTGTTCGGCTTCGCCCGTGTAGGGCATCAGGCCATCGATCAGGGCCAGGTGCTTGATCCGCTCGGGAATGGCGCCGGCCAGCATCACCGAAACGATGGCGCCCATGGAGTGCCCGAGCAGAGAAAATTTCTCCCAACCCAGCTGCTCGGCCACCAGCAGCACGTCAGCGGCGTAATCCCACAACAGGTAGCTCGCCCCCGGCCCCCGGTGGGCCGACAGCCCGTGACCGGCAAAATCGAGCGCGACTATGCGCAGCCCCTGCAGACGCGGCGCCAGTCGGGCGAAGGTGTTGGCGTTGTCCAACCAGCCATGCAGCGCGATCACCGGCTGGCCGTCCTCCGGGCCATAGAGGTGAGCGGCCAGCTCGATATGGGGCAGGTTGAGGCGGATTTCTTCGACCTGGGCAGTCATGCACTGGCCTCCTGGCGACGACCGTCCCAGCGGCCGAATACGGATTTGAGAAGGTCGGCGGTTTCCTGGGGTCGCTCCAGCGGGAACATGTGCCCGCCGGGCAGCGACAGGTATTCGCCTTGCGGCACCCGCTTCACCAGTCGCGCATGGTGCGGCATCACCACCTTGCTGTGACGCCCACGTACCAGTGCCACGGGCACCTTGAGCTGTTGCGGACGGCCGGGCGTGCGGTGAGGCACGCTGCGGTAAATGCTGATCTCGGTGGCGGCGTCGAACTTCAGCCGCAGCGACTCGCCCTGCCGAGCCAGGCCATGCTGGACGTAGGCATCCAGGCAATCCGGATCGAAGCGGCGGAACAGGGTCTTGCCGGCGAAGTAGTCGCGCGCCTCGCTGAAGTCGCCGAACTCCTCGCGGCGACCAAGGGTGCGGCCCGCCGGGGTGATGCGGTCGATGAAGCCGAAGCGCTTGGCCGCGCGGATGACGATGCGGTCAGCCAGGGTCAGCACTGGGGAATCGAGCATCACCACGCCGCGGTAGAGCTCCGGCCGACGCAGGGCCGCGTGAAAGTGCAACACGCCGCCCAGGGAATGCCCCAGGCCCCAAACCGGCTCGCCGCGCGCTTCCAGGTGATGGATGAGTTCGTCCACCAGGTTTTCCCAGTTGTCGTTCACCGGGAATCGTGGGTCATGGCCGTGTTGTTCCAGGTGTTCAACGCGGAAGTCCGGCGCCAGGGCGGCGAAGAGCTTGCCGTAGGTGGCCGAAGGAAAGCCGTTGGCATGGGCGAAGAAGATGGTGTGCATGGCATCCGGCTCGTCGGAGAATGCCGGGATTTTCCGGCAGCCCCGCTCGCTCGGCAATGACTGTAACCGCCAGTGATGATGGCGCTATTGCCAAAGACCCGGTGCCAACAGCCTGCCCGCCAACCCCAGGGCCACCAGCAGGAATACCAGGCCACAGGCCAGATCGATGGCGGGCGCTGCGCGCAGCAGCAGTTGCTGGTTGCTACCGCGGGTGAGTGCCAGGCCAAGGCCACTGAACCAGGCCAGCCCCATGCCGAAGAGAATCGCGGCCGCCCCGACCTTGCCGGCGAAGGACAGATCCGCCGGAATAAGCCCGGACAGCATTGCCAGGAAAAACACCAGCGCCTTGGGGTTGAACAGGTTGGTGGCCAGCCCGCGCAACCAGGGGCCCAGAGCCGAAGGTGACAACGCGCCCTCGAAGCTCCCGCCGCCCTGTCCGCGTCGGAACCAGGCGCGCACTGCCCCGATGCCAAGCCAGCCGAGATAGCTCGCGCCGATCAGCTGCAGCAGGTCGAAGAGCATCGGCGAGCGGCTCACCAGCAGGGCAACGCCAGTCAGCACCAACATGCCGTGGACGAGGATGCCGCAGGCCAGGCCCAGGGCGCTCAGGAGGCCGGCGCGACGCCCCTCATGCATGGCGGTACGCACCACCAGGGCCACATCGGGGCCGGGGCTGACCAGGGCGACGGCGAACACGGCCGCCAGCGACAGCAAGACGGAAGTCTCCTGCATGGATGATTCTCCAGGATATTGGGGGAATTCAGCGGGGGCGGTGGATCAGCGGCTGCGCAGCTTCGCCGGTGGTACGCCGTAGTTGCGGCGGAACAATCGCGAGAAATGCGCCTGGTCGTAGAAACCCAGATCCAGGGCCACCTCGCTCAGGCTCTCGCCACGCAGGACCCGAGGCAGCGCACGTTCCAGGCGCAATTGGGTCAACCACTGGTGAGGCGGCAGGCCGCACTGGCGATTGAAGCGGCGCAATGCCTGCCAGGGGCTGAGTCCACAGAACAGGGCCAGCTCTTCCAGAGAGGGCGGTGAATCGAGGCGCGACTCCAGCCACTCCCTCAAGCGCGACCAGGTGCGGGTATCAAAGCCATGTTCCGGCTCACGGACTCGCAGGGTGGAGCCCTGTCCCAGCAGGTTGGCCAAGGCTGGCCAGAGGTGGCCTTCCTGCTCCAGTCGTGACCCTTGCAGCAACGCGCCGTGCAGGTCCTGCAACTGGCCACGCAAGTTGGCGTCCCGGAGGATGCTGGTGGTCAGGCGCGGCGCACCCTGGCGCTCATCGCTGAGACTGCGGCTGGCGTCGTCCAGCCATTGCGGATCGAAAGCCAGCACACGGATCTGATAGCTCTGGCCATCGACGCCGGCGCCATCGTGGATCTGCTCCGGCGCCATCAACAACACGTCCCCGGTGTCGGCCTGATGGCTTTCACCCTGGTGCAGGTAGCGTTGCCGACCGCGCACGACCAGTCCCAGGTGGTACTCCAGATGGAAGTGCCGGGGAAAGGCGAAGTGCTGGTACTGGGCGTCGATCAGTCGGACGCCCGGCAGGCAGCTGGGGATGTGGTTGGTCTGGTCCATGGGCGCCACTTTACTCCGTGGCGCCGTGAGCTTCTTGGACAAAATTGCGGAAGTATTGGCCCGAAATGCCATAGGGTAGAAATCGCTTTTCATTTCCACCGTCCGATGCCCGCCCATGCTCCGATGGTGGATGAATAGAGCGTCATCCACCCTTGTAGCAGTGACGATTGAAATGCACCGACTAGCTGCATGAAGCCGGACTTTCTTTAGGAGCGAGCTTGCTCGCGAACAGCCCGAGCACGAACTTTCGCGAGCAAGCTCGCTCCTACATGTCAGCCGCGCCGCGGCGGCTCGGAGCCGAGGGGAACGATGGCCATTGTCAGGCGGGAAATGCAGCTGGGCTTGCCGTCCTCGCCAGCCAGT
Organism: Pseudomonas sp. DY-1; assembly: GCF_003626975.1. NCBI lineage: Bacteria > Pseudomonadati > Pseudomonadota > Gammaproteobacteria > Pseudomonadales > Pseudomonadaceae > Pseudomonas > Pseudomonas sp. DY-1. Next base: position 1,833,721 of record NZ_CP032616.1, read on the forward strand.
CGGATATCCCAGACATGGGTAGTACGACCGAGATGCACCGGCCGGGCCACCGCGGTGACCCGGCCGCTGCGCAGGCCACGCAAGTGGTTGGCGTTGACCTCCAGGCCGACGCAGTAGTAGCGGCTGGCATCGATGCACAGGAAGCTGGCAGTGGAACCGAGGGTTTCCGCCAGCACCACCGACGCGCCGCCATGCAGCAGGCCATATGGCTGGTGGGTGCGCTGATCGACCACCATGCTGGCGGTCAAGGATTCGTCGTCGAAGGACTCAAAACGGATGTCCAGGCCTTCGCCAATGGTGTTCTTCAGGGATTCGTTGAGGTGTGCAAGATCGGGGGATTGTCGCCACAGGCCCATTGGGTCGCTCCTTGTGGAGGGCCGGGAGCGGTGTCCCGGCCATACTTGATCATTCGTGCCAGACCACCGTTTCCTGGCGTTCCAGCCATTCCGGGAAGCGCTTGCCATAAGCGTCTTCAACGATATTGCGCTTGATCTTCAGCGTCGGAGTCAGGAAACCGTTGTCTACCGCCCAGATGTCCTTGACCAGCACCAGCCCATGCAGGCGCTCATGCTTGTCGAGATCGCCGTTGACCTCTTCCAGCAGGCTGCGCAGGCTGAGCTCCAGTTCTGAGCGGGCGCTGTTGGCCGCCTCCTGCCGCCCTACTTCGGACAGTACGCAGAGCGCCATGGGTTGGGGCAACCCATCGCCCACCACACAGACCTGCTCGATACGCGGATGCACCGCCAGGCGGTTCTCGATGGGTGCCGGGGCCACGTACTTGCCCTTGCTGGTCTTGAAGATTTCCTTGATGCGGCCAGTCAGGCGCAGGTTGCCCTTGGCGTCCTGCTCACCCTTGTCTCCGGTGCGCAGGTAGCCGTCCTCGGTAATGGTTTCGGCAGTTTTCGCGGGGTCCTTGAAATAGCCCTGCATCGTGGCACCGCTGCGCACCTGCACTTCACCGTCTTCGCTGATGCGCACTTCCACGCCGGGACTGTTGCGGCCAATCCAACCGGGCATCACCTCACCTTTGCGGCACAGGTGGGAGTAACCGCAGTTCTCGGTCATGCCGTAGACCTCCAGCACTTCCAGGCCTAGGCGCTGGTACCAGTTCAGCAGCGCACCGGGCACCGGTGCGGCTCCGCACAGGGCGTTTCGCACGGCATCAAGACCGAGGCCAGTGAGGACCTTGCGTCCGACGATACGACCAATGACGGGGAGCCTGAGCAAGCGATCGAGTTTTTGTGCCGACATCTTCGAATAGACACCCATCTGGAACTTGGTCCAGATCCGCGGCACGCCGAAAATGGCCGTAGGCCGTGCGCGACGCAGGTCCTCAAGGAAGGTTTCCAGACTTTCGGCGAAGAATACCGTCTGCCCGGCGTAGAGCGACCCCATCTCGACGAACATGCGCTCTGCCACATGGCATAGCGGCAGGTAGGACAGCAATCGGTCTTCCTCGCCGGTCTGAAACAGGTTCATTCCATGGTTGGCGGCGAAAGCGAAGTTGCTGAAATTGTGCATCACCCCCTTGGGCGTACCCGTGGTGCCGGAGGTATAGATGATGGTGGCGAGTTGGTCTGCAGAACCCTTGGGGCTGTCCTGGATCGGGTTGACGGCCTGCAGGTCGGCCCAGCTGAAATCGAAGGTGCCTTCGGGGTGGATCGGCAATGCAACGGTCGGCACGCCTTCGGGCACACCACCGGCCATGGCTGGCCAATCGTCGAGCTTGCCGATGAAGGCCAGCGCAGACTCGGAATGCTCCAGCACCTGGTGGACCGATTCGGCTGTGAGGTTGGGATATAGAGGAACGGATACGTGGCCAGCCATCCAGATGGCGAAGTCGGCGACGATCCAGTGAGCGCAATTCTTGGAGATGATCGCAATGCGGCTGCCCTGGGGCAGGTCGCGACCGCGGAGCCAACTGGCGGCCCGGCGGGCTTGTTCGCCCACTTCGGCCCAGGTCAGCTCCTCGATCCTGCCGCCACCAAGTGGCTGGACCAGATAGCGTTTGTTCGGATGACGAGCTTCACGCTCAAAAAAAACTTCAAGCGGCAAACGGACTGCATCAGCCACAGGGCCTCCTCCTTTGTTCTTTTTGTGGGGGACAACCAAGCACTTGCTTGGGCGACTATTCCACGCACCCGGAGGAGGCGCAAGTTAAGAAATGTTGCGAATCGTCAGTGATGGCGAACGTGATGGATGGTGCGCAGTGACATCAGTCCGGGGATGAGGAGATCACCCTCCAGCTCGGCAAGGCTGGCCGTTCCCATGGGCAAGGGCTCCTGGCGATGGCCGTGGATCAGCAAGCCCGCCAGGTCGCTGACAAAGGGATTGTGGGTGACCAGCAGGAGATCCTGCTCGCTGCGTTCAGCGAGGAAATTCAGCGCCTCGCGCGGATCGCTATCGGGTGTGAGCCAGGGTGCGGTGCCAACGGCACCGCTGAATCCCAGCGCATCACGAACCAGTTCGGCGGTTTGCTGCGCCCTCACATAAGGGCTGGCGAGAATCGCGCTCAGCGGTCGCCCGGCAAGCTGGGCGGCGCTGTGCAGCACGTCCTTGCGGCCGTGGCGTGTGAGTTCGCGCTCCGCATCGGTTCGGGCACGGGGTTCGGCCTCGCCATGACGCAGGAGCCAGAGCCTCATAGCCTGGGCTCTTCGTCACGTACCGGATGGGCCGCGGGCGGTACCGCGTGCGGCGTCTCGCCCTCGGGAGCACGAGCCGCGGGCCAGTCGCCGAAGGGCCAGGGCTTTTCTTCGGTATTGAAAGTGCCGAAGCGGCCAATCTGCGCCAGGTACTGGCTCAGGCTATCGCCAAAGGACAGCAGCCCCGCATTGGGCGCCCCGTAGAAGGCACGGTAGCCAAGTTGCAGCAGAACCACGGCGCCCAGCACGATCTCGGCCAGTTGCCAGACGATGACGAAGATCAGCATCCACAGAACGCGCAGCAGGATGTGCTCGCGTTGCAGGTCTTCGCGCTCTTCACTCATGGGGAATCTCCTTGTCCGAAGCGGTGATGGTCCTGGGCCTAGAAGCCCGAGGTTGGGATGAAATCTACGTCCGTCTTGGGCTCGCCGCGCATCAGCAACTCAATCACCTGAGCCAGCGTACGCCCCTCGAAAAGGATGGCATGCAGGCCAGCGACCAGCGGCATGTAGACCTGCAGCTCCTCTGCACGGGTCTTGAGTACCTTGAGCGTGTTGACGCCTTCGGCGACCTCGCCAAGGCGCGCGACAGCGTCTTCCAGGGAAAGGCCCTCGCCCAGCGCATAGCCGACCTGGTAGTTGCGGCTCTTGGGCGAGGAGCAGGTGACGATCAGGTCGCCGACGCCGGCAAGGCCGAGGAAGGTCATGGGATTGGCACCCAGCTTGACGGCGAAGCGGGTCATCTCCGCCAGGGCGCGGGTGATCAGCATGCTCTTGGTGTTCTCACCCATATCCAACGCGGCGGCCATGCCGGCAATGATGGCGTAGACGTTCTTCAGCGCACCGCCCAGCTCGACGCCGAAGCGATCCTGGCTGGCGTAGACGCGGAAAGTACGGCCATGCAACGCGGACTGCACCCGCTTGCACAGCTCGGTGTCCTCACTGGCGACCACGGTGGCGGTCAGCGCATGGTCGGCGATTTCCTTGGCCAGGTTGGGACCCGAGATCACGCCGATGCGTGCATCCGGGGCCACCTCTTCGAGAATCTGGCTCATCAGCTTGAAGCTCTGCGCCTCGATGCCCTTGGTGGTGCTGACCAGCAGCTTGCCGGCCAGTTGGCCGGCCACCGGCTCCAGAGCCTTGCGCAGCGCGCTGGACGGTAAGGCAACGAAGACCAGCTCGCAGTCGGCGAGGACCGCGGACAGGTCCGTATCCGGCTCAACGCCGGGGAGGATTTTCACGCCCTTGAGATAGCGCGGGTTTTCGCGCTGTGTACGGATCGCCTCGGCCTGATCCGGGTCGCGCATCCAGTGGCGCACGCGCTGGCCATTTTCGGCCAGCAGATTGGCAATGGCGGTGCCGAAGCTGCCGCCGCCTAGCACCGCGACGGGTTGCTGTTCAGTCATAACGGATCCATGTAGGCCATTGGAGTGGCGAATTCACGCATTATACGGAGGCGCCGCCGCCCAGCCAGCCTCTATCCAGAGCCATTGCACTGGCAAAGCAATCGTCCTCGGTTAAGATGCCGCAGTTTTTTTGGCGTCAAGAGAACCCTATTCGTTCCCTGGCATCCTCCGGATATCTAAATTTCCCCCAGCATTGGGGCATATCGGGACTAAAGTTCCTGCATAGTTCCGCTTCATGGACGACCCCGCATCGAGGCAAAAGGAAGATGTGCCGACCCTCCCCCAGACTCCCGAACTCTCCTGCCGCCGACGGAGAGTCGCGCCTATGACCTTGCGGCGCCGCTGGGACATCCATACCCGCACCCAGTTGATCAGCCTCGGACCGGCCCTGCTGCTGACCCTGCTGCTCACCGGCTTCTTCACCTTCGCTCGCCTCCAGGACCTGCGCCAGGAGCTGAACCACACCGGCCAACTAATCGCCAGCCAGCTCGCCCCGGCGGCGGAGTACGGCGTTGTCACAGGGAACCTGGAGGTCCTGGAAGGCCTTCTCCAGGCCAGCCTGGGTACGCCCCATGTGCGCTTCCTCGAAGTGCGCGACCGCGCCGACAACATCCTGGTGTACCTGGAACAACAGGACAGCTTGGAAAAGACCGGCTCCCAGGTGGAAGTGTTCCACGCGCCCATCCTCCAGCAGCAGATGCACCTTCAGGCCCGGCGCACCCTGGCCAATGGAGACGGCCGTAGCAATGACGGCAATTACCTGGGCCGTGTCGTCGTCGGTATGTCCAACGACGCCTTCAGCAGTCGCCAGCAGGAAATCCTCCTCAAAGCGACGGTGCTGGCCCTGATCGCTCTCCTGCTCACCTTCCTTCTAGCGCGCCGACTGGCCACACGCCTGTCGCAGCCCATCAGTGCGATGGGGGACGCGGTCAAGGCCATTCAGGAGGGTAACTACAACGCCAGCCTGCCCGTAGTGGATGACAGCGAACTGGGCGACCTCAGCCGGCATATCAACAATCTGGCCAGCGGCCTTGAAAAGGCCAGCCAGGAACAGCAACAGGCCATGGGCCAACTGATCAAGGCGCACGAAGAGGCGGAGATGGCGAACCGCGCCAAATCCGACTTTCTGGCGATGATGAGCCACGAACTGCGCACTCCCATGAATGGTGTCCTGGGCATGCTGCAGTTGCTGGAAACCACCGAGATGACCGAGGAGCAGGCCGAGTACGCGGCATTGGCCACGGAGTCCACGGAGCACCTGTTGAAGGTGATCAACGACATCCTCGACTTCTCTCGCATAGAACGCGGCGCACTTGAACTGGAGCGCATCCCGTTCAACCTGCTGGATCTGATCCTGGGATCAGTACAGGTGTTCCAACACAGTGCGCAGCAGCGCGGGCTGACCCTGACCCTCGACACCCAGGACGGTCTGGAGCGTGTCGAAGCCCACGGCGACCCGACGCGATTGCGGCAGATTCTCGTCAACCTGGTAGGTAATGCCCTCAAGTTCACGGAAGAAGGCGGCATCAGGGTGGAAACACGCTGGCAGGCACTGGACAGCGAAGTGCTCTGGCTCACCTGCGCGGTGCACGACAGCGGTATCGGCATCCCGCCGGATCGCCTGGAGCATATGTTCGACGCCTTCCAACAAGCCGATCACTCGATTTCCCGTCGCTATGGCGGCACGGGGCTCGGCCTGCCCATCGCACGTACCCTTGCCGAGCGCATGGGCGGCACCTTGAGGGCCGAAAGCCACGAAGGTTCAGGGTCGACCTTCACCCTGGAAATTCCCCTGCCATTCCGCCCCCAGGGCGCGGAAGCCCTGACCAATCAGACGCAGGAGCATGGCGAAGGCACTGGTCAGCACGTCCTGCTGGTGGAAGACAACCCGGTGAACCAAACGGTGATCGAGGCCATGCTGCGCAGCCTGGGCTATCAGGTCAGCCTGGTTGGCGATGGCGCCCAGGCAGTGCACCAGGCGTCACGTCACCACTATTCGGCGATTCTCATGGACTGCCGCCTACCTGTGCTCGACGGCTACGAAGCTACACGCCAGATTCGCCAGATGAATGGTGGCGCAACGCTGCCAATTATCGCCCTGACAGCCAACGCCCTACAGGGCGACCGCGAAGCCTGCCTGGCGGCGGGCATGAACGACTACCTGGCCAAGCCCTTCAAGCGCGCTGATCTGTTGCGAGTAATGCAGCGCTGGCTGAGCAGGCCGTCGGACTAAAACGGTTGGTGCCGTTTCCAGACATTCGTCGAGTGTTCCGGGATGTTAAAGTGCTCCACGATTTGCGAGCGGGATGTCCCTGGCACGCCCTTGCGGCAGGCCTTTGTCACTCAGGTGCACGACTGTGCTCGCCACTCTGTGACTTTCACCGCAACGCAACAGTCTATGACTAGTCTGTCGTCCGACGCCCCCAACAAAGGCCACGGCAGAAGGATGAATGCAAAGCCCTGTGCCAGACGGGGACCATTGAGGAGCTCGCATGACCAAACAAAACGCCTATACCCGGGAAGACCTCCTGCGCTGCAGTCGCGGCGAGCTGTTCGGCCCTGGTAATGCGCAACTGCCCGCCCCCAACATGCTGATGATCGATCGCATCGTGCATATCAGCGAAACCGGCGGGAAGTACGGCAAAGGCGAGATCGTCGCCGAGCTCGATATCAACCCGGACCTGTGGTTCTTCGCCTGCCATTTCGAAGGCGACCCGGTCATGCCCGGTTGCCTCGGCCTCGACGCCATGTGGCAGCTGGTTGGTTTCTACCTCGGCTGGCAGGGTAACCCCGGCCGTGGCCGTGCCCTGGGCTCCGGCGAAGTCAAGTTCTTCGGCCAGGTGCTGCCGTCCGCGAAAAAGATCACCTACAACATTCACATCAAGCGCACTATTAATCGTTCGCTGATCCTCGGCATCGCCGATGGCACCGTTGCCGTCGACGGCCGCGAGATCTACAGCGCCGAAGGCCTGCGCGTTGGCCTGTTCACCTCTACCGACAGCTTCTGAAGGACATCCGCATGCGTCGCGTCGTGATCACTGGCCTGGGCATCGTTTCCTGCCTGGGTAATGACAAAGCCACTGTTTCCGCCAACCTGCGCGCCGGCAAGGCCGGTATTCGCCACAACCCGTCCTATGCCGAGATGGGACTGCGCAGCCAGGTGTCCGGCTCAGTCAACCTGAACCTGGAAGAGCTGATCGATCGCAAGCTCTTCCGTTTCATGGGTGATGCCGCTGCCTATGCCTACCTGGCCATGCAGCAGGCCATCGAAGACGCCGGCCTGACCGCCGAGCAGATCTCCAATCCGCGCGTGGGCCTGATCGCCGGCTCCGGCGGCGCTTCCACCGTCAACCAGATGGAAGCCATCGACACCCTGCGCGAAAAGGGCGTCAAGCGCATCGGCCCATACCGTGTGACCCGCACCATGGGCAGCACTGTTTCGGCGTGCCTGGCCACTCCCTTCCAGATCAAGGGCGTGAACTTCTCCATCTCCTCGGCTTGCGCCACCAGCGCACACTGCATCGGCCAGGCCATGGAGCAGATCCAGCTGGGCAAGCAGGACATGGTCTTCGCCGGCGGCGGTGAAGAAGAACATTGGAGCCAGAGCTGCCTGTTCGACGCCATGGGCGCCCTGTCCACCCAGTACAACGAGACTCCCGAGAAGGCCTCCCGCGCCTACGACGCCAAGCGTGACGGTTTCGTCATCGCCGGCGGCGGCGGCATGGTGGTGGTCGAGGAGCTGGAACACGCCCTCAAGCGTGGCGCCAAGATCTACGCGGAAATCGTCGGCTACGGCGCGACTTCCGACGGCTACGACATGGTTGCCCCGAGTGGCGAAGGCGCCATCCGCTGCATGCAGCTGGCGCTGTCCACCGTCGACACGCCGATCGACTACCTGAACACCCACGGCACTTCCACTCCGGTGGGCGACGTTGCCGAAATCCGCGGCGTACGCGCTGTGTTCGGTGACAAGGCCCCTGCCATCAGCTCCACCAAGAGCCTCTCCGGCCACTCCCTGGGCGCAGCAGGCGTACAGGAAGCGATCTACTGCCTGCTGATGATGGAAGGCAAGTTCATGGCCGGTTCCGCCAACATCGACGAGCTCGACCCGGAAGTGGCCGATCTGCCGATCCTGCGTGAGACCCGCGAGAACGTTCAGATCGACACCGTCATGTCCAACAGCTTCGGCTTCGGCGGCACCAACGCCACCCTGGTGCTGCGCCGCTTCAACGGCTGACGGCTCCTGCGGTACCGAAAAGGCCCGTATCCCACCGGATACGGGCCTTTTCCTTTCTGTCCGCCCCACCGTTGAACAGCACCATCGCCTACACACTCGCGTAGCTAAGTTCGACGATGCCGTGCTCAATGCCGGGATGGTGGCCTGTGGGGACCTTACAGGCGACATTGACACCCGTGGTCGCGAGGAGTCCGCCCAACTGATGCAGGCGCTGCAGCAGACTTCCGCGGCCAGCCAGGAGCTCTCTCGCCTGGCGCTGGACTTCAACGGCATGATCGGGAAATTCGTAGTCTGAGCCGGACACGACAAGGGCGCCCGAAGGCGCCCTTTTCATTTCCCTGTGATCAGGCCGCCTCGCGGCCGTCGCTCGCTTTGTCACGGCTACCGACGCGCGGCAGCAACATGGGCACCTTCTGCCGGTAGTCGGCGTACTCGGGATGCTCGCGCAGCAGGTCGCGCTCTTCCAGTTGGATGGCGGCCAGTATGTAGATGCTGGTCACTACCGCGAACAGCAGATGGGTCGCAGTCATGGTCGGCGTCGCCCAGAAGCACAGGAACCATCCCAGGTACAGCGGATGCCGCACCAGCTTGTAGGCACCAGGCATCTTGAACTCCAGCGCCGTGTAGGGCTTGCCCAGCAGGTTCAGCCAGACCTGGCGCAGTCCGAACAGATCGAAGTGGTTGATCAGCAAGGTAGCGTAGAACACCAACGCCCAGCCGAAACCGAAGGTGGCGCCCAGCACCAGACGACCGGAGCGGTTCTCGATGTTCCAGATCTCGCCACCCAGGGGCTGCCAATAGCTGTACAGCATGATCAGCGCCAGGCTGGAAAACAGTACGTAGGTGCTGCGCTCGGCTGCAGGCGGAATCCACTGGGTCCACCAGGCCTTGAAGGCCGGGCGGGCCATCAGACTGTGTTGGACGGCGAAGATGGCCAGCAGCAGTACGTCGATTCCAAGGGCGGCCCAGAACGGCAAGCGCGGATCACCATCCAGGGTGCGCGGCGCAAATGGCAAGTTGGCAACGAAGCCGATGGAGTAGACGAAGGTGGCGAAGAAGATCAGGTAACTGATCAGGCCGTAGAAGAAAATCGAAACGCGCTTGAAGTAGGTGAACATGATGCGCTCCTGCCTGGGGTTCTGGTCGGCGACAACTCTCCGCCTTGGAAACCAGCTTGGGCCCGGCCTGTATCAGCCCTATGGCTGACAGCGCTCAGTTTGTTTCCGCTTTGTATCCGCTCCCCGGGTTTCCCAGCCAGGCATGCAACAGTTGATGCAAGCGCTGCTGGTTCAGGGGCTTGGTCAGCAATGCCTTGACCCCTTGCTGCTGCACCTCGCTCTCCAGCAACGAGTCGCTGAACCCCGTATAGAGCACGATGGGCAGGTCCGCGCGGGACGCCAGCAGGCGCCTTGCGAGCTGCAGGCCGGAAAGGCGCGGCATGCTCTGGTCGAGGATGGCGAAGTCCCAGGCGTAGGGGTCGGCGCAGAGCAGCTGGCTGGCTTGCTCGGCGTCACAGAAGATACTTGTCTCCAGCCCCCAGCCCTCCAGCAGCTCTCCCATGAACTCGGCCACCGTGGCGTCGTCGTCTACCACCGCCACGCGTCCGCTCAGAGCCGACCGCAACAGCGGGCGCTCAGTTGTCGGCGCGCTCGTCGTGTCCGCGGCGACGGCTGGGCCGTGGGCTGGCATCAGCACCCTGAAGGTGGCGCCCTGCCCAGGTGCGCTGTCCAGATGGATATGGCCACCGTACTCATGGACGATGCCATGCACCATGGACAGCCCCATGCCGCTACCCTGCCCACTGGCCTTGGTCGAGAAGAACGGCTCGAAGATCTGCGCCCGCAACGCCGGATCGATTCCCGGCCCGCTGTCGCTCACGGTGAGCGCAACGTAGGGACCCTTGATTCGTTGCTGACAGGAAGCGCAGGTGCCCTCCAGCTCCTGCTGGCACAGGCTCACCCGCAATTGGCCGACACTGCCCATGGCATCCCGGGCGTTGATGCAGAGATTCATCAGCACCTGCTCCAGCTGCACCGGGTCCGCCAACACCTGCGGCAGGTCGTGGTCCAGTTTCACCTCCAGCTCTACGGTCGCCGGCAAGGTCGACTCCACCAGACGAATGAAATTCCCCAGCAGGAGGTCCAACGCCACCACCTGCGGCTTGCCGCGGCTGCCACGGCTGAAAGTGAGCATCTGCTGAATCAGGTCGCGAGCCTTTTCCGCCGAGCGCTGCACCCGCGACAGGTATTTGCCGAGTCGCTCGTCGCCGCCCTGCTCCGCCAACTCCTGGGCCATCACGGTATAGCCGAGCATGCTGGTCAGCAGATTGTTGAAGTCGTGGGCAATACCTCCCGTGAGGTGCCCAATGGCCTCCATGCGCTGGGCCTGGCGCAACTGCTGTTCCAGCCGGGCGCGCTCTTCTTCGGCCTGGGTGCGTTCAGTGATGTCGCGCAGATAGCAGATGAAACGTGGTCCCTCATCTCCTGGCACCTGGGTCAGAGCCAGTTCAGCGGCGAACTCACGGCCATCGGCACGCTGGGCCATCACTTCCATACGTTTGCCGAGGAAGGCACCGTGCCCGGTCTGCAGGTAGTGTTCCAGAGCGTGCTCGTAGGCTTCGCGGAAACGTGGCGGGATGATCAGTTTCAGCAGCGAGTGGCCCAGCGCCTGTTCGCGGCTGATGCCGAAGCACTGCTCGGCCGCCGGGTTGAAGGCCAGCACCCGACCGGCCTCGTCCATGCTGATGAAGCAGTCCAGGGCGGTATTGGTAATGGCCCGATACTGAATTTCGCTGGCCCGCAAGGCCTGCTCGGCCTCCTTGCGCTGGGTGATTTCGCGGGTGATGCCAAGGATGCGGTCTATGCCGCCGATGGCCACGCGCTTGAGCAGCACTTCATCCCAGTGCAGGCTGCCGTCGCGATTGCGCCGGTGCCATTCGAAACGCTGCATCTGGCCGGCAGCGGCACGGGCCAGGTAGCCGGCCGCTTCCTTGCCGGTATAGGGCGAATAGCCGGCGCTGAACGCGTCGATCTCCAGCTTGAGCATTTCCTCGTAGCTGTAGCCATAGGCACGGCATGCCTTGGGGTTTACGTCCACCAGGCCGCCACTCTCGATATCGTGGACGAAGATGGCGTCCTCCGAGGTATCGAAGATCGCCCGGTAGCTGGCCTCGGCCTCCAGGCGCTCTATCTCTGCCGCAGCCCGTACCGAGAAGATGCGCAGCACCGACTCCACCTTGTCGCGGTCGCTCATCGGTCCCGTGCGCCCCGCGGCAATCAACCCCAGCGGGCGGCCATCACTGGCAAAAAGCGGGAAGCCGGCGTAGCTGTCGACGCCGAAAGAGGCCAGTACTTCATCGCCGGGGTAGGAGCTGCGCAAGTCGCGGGGCACGAAATGGAAACTGCGGCCGAATACCTCGGCGCAGGGCGTGCTCTTCAAGTCATAGGTCGCGTTCTGGTGCAGCTTGCCCTCGTAGTAGAGCGCGAGCGTGGTAAGGCGATGCGGTCCCTCGTCGCTGATGCGGCTGACGAAGGCGAAGTCGGCATTCAGCGAGCGCACCATGTAGCGCGCGATCGCCTCGAACACCTCATTACCGGTCGCGGCGGACACACCCAGGGCAACGAAGCGCAGGACTTCCTCCAGGCTCTTGCGCGAGCTGATGTCGGTGGAAATGCCGCAGATGGCGCTGACCCGCCCCTCGCTATCGAACAGCGGGAACTTGTTCGACAGGTAAGTACGAATGCTGCCGCCCATTGGCACTTGCTCTTCGAACTCGAGCTCATGGCCAAGCTGGATCACCCGCAGGTCGTTGGCCCGTAGAACGTCGGCAATTTCCTTGGGGAAGAATTCGTGATCGGTGTGCCCCAGCACGCGTTCGGCACGCACCTTGAACAGGCGCTCGAACGACCGGTTGACCAGCACCAGACGGCCGTCCAGGTCCTTTACATAGATCACCGCGCTGCTGTTATCGACGATCTGCCGCAGGTGATGCTCTTCGGCACTGATGGTGAAGTGACGGGTCAATGGCTGGCTCACCGGTGGGCCCTCCGGGGGAAGCGGACTGCCTGAGTATAGAGACAGCCTGCCCCTCTCCGGAGGGCATCCGAGACCATTGAAACAATTGAAACAAAGCGCTGACGTGGGGGCGAATTGTGGTTTCAGCCCGGCACGAACATGTACCCCACGCCACGTACGGTGCGGATGATCTGCGGCTTGTCCGGGTCCGCTTCCAGCTTACGGCGAAGGCGCGCAATGCGAATATCGATGGAGCGGTCAAAGGGGTTCCAGTCGCGATGCTGAGTCAGATTCAGCAACTGGTCGCGGGAAAGCGGACGGTTGGGCCGCTGGGCGAAGGCCTGGAGCAGGTCGAACTCCATGGCGGTCAGGGGAATTTCCTCGCCCGCCGCATTGAACAGCTGACGGCTCTGCAGGTCGAGACGGCAGAGGCCGAGTTGCAGGCAGGGATTGTCGCTTTCCGTGGCGGGCATGGCCGCAGGTGCAGGGGCACGGCGATAGCGCCGTAGCACGGTCTTGAGCCGTGCCAGCAGCTCCCTCGGGTCGAAGGGTTTGGCCACGTAGTCGTCAGCGCCCACTTCCAGGCCGACGATGCGATCCAGCGGCGTGCCTGCACCGGACACCATGATCACCGGTAAGTCGTGATGCTCGCGCAGGTAGCGCGCTAGGCTGAGGCCATCCTCGCCGGGCAGCCCGACATCCAGTAGCACCAGGTCGGGTAGCGCCTCGGCCAGCCGCGCACGCATCTGGCGGCTGTCGGCCACGGCGTGGACCTGGTAGCCCTGGCCGCCGAGGTAATCCAGCAACAACTCGCGGATCGCCTCGTCGTCATCCACCACCAGAATGCTGATCTGTTCGGCCATGGGCCCGCGCCTCGCGCCTGCTTCAGACCCAGCGACTATAGCGCGCCACGGCGACGCACGCGGAATCAGCGGACGGTGAAGCTCTGTTCGGCCAGCAGGCGGTCCGCCTGGAAGACCATGAAGCGCCACTCACCCGGCACCACTTCATAATGCTCGGTGAACTCGAAGGCCATCACGTCAGTGGGTGCGCCAGGTGCCATCTTCTGCTCCACCACGAACTTGTCGTGGCGCTTGCCATCCGGCGTGACCACGCCGGGGGTGAGGTAGAGCAGGGTCAGCGGTGCGTCCTTTTCCTGCTTGCCAAGCAGTGTGTAGCGCATGCCGAACTTGGTACCGAGCTTGGCCGGGATTTCGTCGGTCTGCTCGATGGTCTGGTTGCTGCGAGTCAGCACGCGCTCGCCCGGCTGGTAGTCCTGGTACTGGGATTCGAAGATGCCGTACTCCACCGGGCCATCCACTCGCACATCAGCCAGGGCAACGCCGGACGCCAGGCCGAGGGCCACGAGTGCTGTCATTCGAAAGGGGATCATGTCGCGCTCCTTGTTTGCGGTGGCGCGAGGTTATGACGTGCCCATGACATCCTTGTGACAGGCTCACTGCGTGCGATCGCTCCGGTGCCTGGCTGGTAGTACGGCGAGGAAATTGTCCCGCGCCACCTTGCGCGCCGCCGCCTCTGGCAAGGCGTCGAGAAAGACATCGTAGGCCGTCAGGTAGTCACCCAGCCCGTCGAAACGCCCCACCACGTCCGAGCCCAGCATGAAGCGGTCCGGATACCGTTCCACCAGCTTTAGCCAACGGCGAACCGGCTTGCCGTCGGTGTCCAGCAGATAGGGTTTCAGCACGCTCCACGACAAGTCGATGTAGAGGTTTGGATAGGCCCCGAGAAGCCGGTCCAGAGTGGGCAGGAGGAACTCCATCTTCGTCTGGTGACGGTGTATTTCCATGCTGGAGCCTGCATGGGCCCAGATGAAGCGCACATGGGGATGATTGCGCAGTGGCTCCTCCACTTCCTGCAAGTAGAGCGGGTTGCGCTCGCGCTTGGAGGTGATATTCGAGTGCAGCAGCACCGGCAGGTCGTACTCGGCCGCCAGATGATAGATGCGGGTCATGGCCTCATTGTTGGCGCGTGGCGTGTCGCCATCGATCAGGGCCGTGAGGTCGTCGTGTCGGGTGAACACTTCACCGATGCCCTGCCAGAGCCCTGGGTCCAGCTCCAGCATTCGGCGAATGTGCGCATCGGAATTCTTGTCGTTGGGGTTGAAGCCACTCAGGAAAGGGTGGAAGCGCTTGCGCTGCTCGGCGGGCAGTTGCTTCACCGCAGCGGCCACTTGCACATCCGTGGCGCTGTACCAGTAGGCACCGGCATCGTCCCCGGCGTAGTAACGCGGCCGCTTGGGCTCGTCCTCGTGCCACTTCTTGGCCACCGGAATGCCGGAAATCATCACATGGTCGATGTTTGCCTTGTCCATCGCCTTCACCAATGACTTCATTCCATCGCTTTCCTGGAAGAAATCCACGTAATGGAGATGGGCATCGCTGAAGCGATACTCACGCGCTTCGCCCGGCATGGTGACCGCCAGCAGCAGCGCGGCAAGACTGGTCCTCAGTCGGTACAAGACACTTCCTCCGGAAAAGCTGAGCGACTGTAGACCGGCTTCGGTGCGCGTGCGTTCAACGCGCGTGCCCTGCTGCCGGCCGTCACCCTTTGCGTTAGCCTAGCCGGGACTCGATCCGTCCATCGGCCAGGAGGCCCTCCATGACTATCCGTCTCACCCGTGATTCCGCCATCGGCACCCGCCAGCGCATCGAACTGGACGGCAAGGCACCTCTGTTCACCGACCTGCCGACCGAGCTGGGTGGCGCAGGTGCAGACCCTGAGCCGCATGACTACTTCGATGCAGCCCTGGGCAGCTGCAAGGCGCTGACCGTGACCTACTACGCCCAGAAGAACGGCATCCCGCTGACGGGGGTGGACGTCGACGTTACCCGCGACGACAGCGAAGAACGCAAGGGCCACTATCGGCTGGATGTGAAGTTGACCCTGCGCGGCGCCCTCACCGATGAGCAGCGCGCCACCCTGCTGCGTATCGCTGACAAGTGCCCGGTACACAAGCTGATGACCCAGGTGGAAGTAAGCATCGCAACGCGCCTTGCCGAAGGCGACTTCAGTCAGTAAACCCTGTAGGAATCCTGAGCATGAGCATCCTCATCATCCGACCCCGCGCCGAAGAAGTCGCCGGGCAACCCATCCTCCGTCCGTTACCTTCGGCCCAGTGCCGTAGCGTCGGACCCTTCGTGTTCTTCGATCACATGCTGGAGGCCGACTATGCGCCGGGGACGGGTATGGATGTGCGCCAGCATCCGCATATCGGCCTGTCCACCCTCACCTACCTGTTCGAAGGCGAACTACAACACAAGGACAGCCTGGGGTCTGACCAGTTGGTGAAACCGGGCGATGTCAGCTGGATGACGGCCGGCCGCGGCGTCGCCCATGTCGAGCGCACGCCGGCGAACCTGCTGGCCAGCGGCTCCCGTGCCCATGGCCTTCAAGTATGGCTGGCCCTGCCCAAGGCCTTCGAGGACTGCGAACCCAGCTACAGCCATCACCCGGCATCCAGCCTGCCTCAACAGGAAGCACTCGGCGCGCGTATACGCCTGATCGCCGGAACGGGCTTCTGCCTGGAATCACCCGTACCGGTGCTCTCCCCTACCCTCTACGCCGATCTGCAACTGGAAGCCGGCGCCACGCTGACCATCCCTTGCGAACATCCCCAGCGCGCGCTGTACCTGCTGGAGGGTGAAGCCTTGCTGGACGAGCAGACGCTGGAGCCACGCAGCCTGGTGGTTTTGCCCGAAGGCGAGGAGTTTGTGCTTGCCGCATGTAGCAGCTGCCAACTGGTGATGATCGGTGGTGCTCCGTTGGATGGTCCGAGGAGGATGAACTGGAACTTCGTATCCAGCAGCCCCGAGCTGATCGAAAACGCGCGCAGCCGTTGGGCAGCCGGCGACTGGCCGACCGTGCCGGGCGAGACCAGCCGCATCGAACTGCCGCGCTGATCGGCTCGCCCTGCACCTGTTTGGGCCTCGCCCCTAAACGAAGACCTCGTCCAGCAGCGCATACATTGCGGTGAATGCGCGCCGCGATACCTTTTCGTTGTACTGCGCGGTTCCCGGGTTGTTGGCGGCAGGATCGGTGAACGAATGCACCGCGCCGCCAAAGCTCAGTAATTGCCAATCCACGCCCGCCTCCCCCATCTCCCTGGCAAACGCCGGCAGTTGCTCACGGGGTACCAGCGGGTCTTGGGCGCCATCCAGCACCAGCACGGCGCCCTGGATATTGCGGGCATCATCGGGGTTCGGGGTATCCAGTGCGCCATGAAATGACACGGCAGCCTTGAGCGGCGCTCCAGCCCGGGCCAGCTCCAGCGCACAGGTGCCGCCAAAGCAGAAACCGAAAGCCGCCAGCCGTGTGCCATCCGCCGGCGCCAATTCCTGGCTGCGCAAAGCGTCAAGGGCCACTAGCAGGCGTCGACGCAGCAACGCGCGATCCTGCTTGAGCGGCAGCATGGCGGCGCTGGCCTCCGCGGTACTCGCCGGCCTCACCGTCGCCCCATAAATATCGACCAGCAACACGCGAAAACCCCGGCCGGCCACCTGGCTGGCCAGCTCGCGCGCACCATCGCTGACACCGAACCAATTGGGCGCCATCAACAGCCCGGGACGCGGGGCCATGTCAGCCGCGTCGAACAATAGGCAGCCTTCGAATGCCAGGCCATCGACGGTATAGCCAAGGGACCGGGACTGGATTTGCGTCATGGATTACCTTGCTCCGGTAAAGACTTCATCGAACAGGTCGTTCATGGCCTGGTAGGCCCGTGCGGCGACCTTGGGATTGTATTCATTGCGACCCGGCACATTGGCCTCGCGATCGGTAAAGGAATGCACCGCACCGCCGTAGCTGACCAATTGCCAGTCTGCCTTCGCGGCCGTCATTTCGGCGCTGAAGGCATCCACCTGATCCTTGGATACCGCTGGATCGTCGGCGCCATGCAGCACCAGCACCGGTGCGCGAATATTGCGGGCATCGGCCGGATTGGGGGTATCGAGGTTGCCATGGAAGGATACGAAGCCCTTCAGCGGAGCCCCTGAACGCGCCAGTTCAAGCACGCTGCCACCACCGAAGCAGAACCCGATCGCACCGAGGCTCGCCACGTCCAGCGGCACTTTCTCGCCCTGCTTGCGGAGTACCTCCACACCGGCCTGGGCGCGCTTGCGCATCAATGGACGATCGCCACGCACGGCAGCAGCCGCAGCCTTTGCCTCTTCCGGATTGCTCGGTCGGATGCCCTTGCCGTACATGTCGGCGATGAAGATCACATAGCGTTGTCCGGCAATCTCCTTGGCCTGTTCAGCTGCAGCCGGCGTCACTCCAAGCCAGTTGGGCACCATCATCAAGCCGGGTCGCGGTGTCTTCACGGTATCGTCGTAGACCAGCGTGCCCTCGAAGGCCTTGCCATCGATCTCATAGGGAACCGCCTGGGTGACCATAGCCGCCCAGGCGAGGCCGGTGAATGCGAACAACAGCGAAGAAAGCAGCAAACGGTTCATGGAGTGCTCTCCTTTCCTGGGGAAATGACCAAGGTTAGACAGTCCTGTGGCGCAAACCGTCCTACCGCTTTCATTGCCTGGAATTTCAGCCTGGCCCGATGTGTGGCATTCATTCGCCAAGGGCGACGCAGCTACACGAAGACGCTGCTTGTCGTACCTGCGATCCGGTTGGCGAGTGAACTCGACCCAAGAAGAGCCGGCGTTAATCCCGGACAAAGAAAAGGCCCGCATTTGCGGGCCTTTTCCTTACCTTCCAACAGTCAGGCGGAGAGCTCCACCAGCAGCTTGTTCAGGCGACGCACGTAGGCAGCCGGGTCCTTCAGGCTGTCGCCTGCGGCCAGGGCAGCCTGGTCGAAGAGGATGTGCGACAGCTCGCCGAAGCGGTCCTCGTCCTGCTCGCCATCGAGCTTCTCGATAAGCGGGTGGGCCGGGTTGATCTCGAATATCGGCTTGGAGTCCGGTACTTTCTGGCCGCTGGCTTCGAGGATCTGGCGCATCTGCAGGCCCAGGTCCTGTTCGCCGATGGCGAGGATCGCCGGAGAGTCGGTCAGGCGGTGCGACACGCGCACTTCCGAGACTTCTTCACCCAGCGCGGTCTTGAGACGCTCGATGAGCCCCTCCTTGGTCTTGGCGACTTCTTCCTGGGCCTTCTTGTCCTCTTCCGAGTCCAGCTTGCCGAGGTCGAGATCGCCACGTGCGACGTCAACGAAGCCCTTGCCGTCGAAGTCGGAGAGGTAGCTCATCAGCCATTCGTCGATGCGGTCGGTGAGCAGCAGCACTTCGATGCCTTTCTTACGGAAGACTTCCAGGTGCGGGCTGTTCTTCACCTGCGAATAGCTCTCGCCAGTGAGGTAGTAGATCTTGTCCTGGCCTTCCTTCATGCGACCGATATAGTCGGCCAGGGAAACGCTCTGCTCGCCCGAATCGTCGCTGGTGGCAGCGAAACGCAGCAGGCCGGCGATCTTCTCCTTGTTGGCGAAATCCTCCGCCGGACCTTCCTTCAGCACCTGGCCGAAGTTCTTCCAGAAGCCCTTGTATTGCTCGGGTTCGTTCTTCGCCAGCTTCTCCAGCATGTCCAGCACACGCTTGGTCAGCGCCGACTTCATGGAGTCGATCACCGGACCGGACTGCAGGATTTCGCGGGAAACGTTCAGCGACAGGTCGTTGGAGTCCACCACGCCCTTGATGAAGCGCAGGTAGAGCGGCAGGAACTGGTCAGCCTGGTCCATGATGAACACGCGTTGCACGTAGAGCTTCAGACCACGCGGCGCCTCGCGGTGATAGAGGTCGAACGGTGCACGGGCCGGGACGTAGAGCAGCGAAGTGTATTCCAGCTTGCCCTCAACCTTGTTGTGGCTCCAGGACAGCGGATTCTCGAAGTCGTGGGCGACGTGCTTGTAGAACTCCTGGTACTCCTCGTCCTTCACGTCGGTGCGCGGACGGGTCCAGAGCGCACTGGCGCGGTTGACGGTTTCCCACTCCTGCTCGGCCGGCGCATCCTCACCGTGATGCTCCTTCGGCAACTCGATGGGCAGGGCGATGTGGTCCGAGTATTTCTTGATGACGTTGCGCAGGCGCCAGCCGTCGGCAAACTCTTCTTCGCCGCTCTTCAGGTGCAGGACGATACGGGTGCCGCGTTCGGCCTTGTCGATGGTGGCGATGTCGAACTCGCCTTCGCCTTGAGACGACCAGTGAACACCTTCGGTGGCAGCCAGGCCGGCGCGACGGGTGAACACGTCGACCTTGTCGGCAACGATGAACGCGGAATAGAAGCCCACGCCGAACTGGCCGATAAGGTGGGAATCCTTCTTCTGGTCGCCGGAGAGGTTCTTCAGGAAGTCGGCAGTCCCGGACTTGGCGATGGTGCCCAGGTGCGCGATCACCTCGTCACGGCTCATGCCGATGCCGTTGTCCTCTAGGGTGACGGTGCGAGCCTCCTTGTCGAAGCTGACTCGGATCTTCAGCTCGGCGCCCCCTTCCAGCAGCGCGGGCGTTGCCAGCGCTTCGAAGCGCAGCTTGTCGGCTGCGTCGGAGGCGTTGGAAATCAACTCGCGGAGGAAGATTTCCTTGTTGGAATACAGGGAATGGATCATCAGGTGAAGCAGTTGCTTCACCTCGGTCTGGAAGCCCAGGGTTTCTTTTTGAGTTTCCACACTCATGGTCGTCTTACTCCACGTGGATGGCTAGAGCCGCTTACAGCGGCGGATCACATCCAGATGGGGCCTTAGACAAGGATTTCAAGTGCTTAGCGAAAGCGGAAGGAACCTCGCTCTCGATACATCACAGGCTGGGTGTCACTCGGCATGCCCGCAAGCGGTGCCCAGCCTGGCCAGCGATGCTCGCCAGAGCGGCGCTTCCGTCC
Source organism: Pseudomonas sp. DY-1 (assembly GCF_003626975.1). Classification (NCBI taxonomy): domain Bacteria; kingdom Pseudomonadati; phylum Pseudomonadota; class Gammaproteobacteria; order Pseudomonadales; family Pseudomonadaceae; genus Pseudomonas; species Pseudomonas sp. DY-1. The sequence continues at coordinate 1,853,852 of NZ_CP032616.1, forward strand.
GGACTCAGGGTTCGAGCAGCTCGACGTGGGATACCTCGTCGAGATCGAAGCTGAAGCTGGCAGCCCCTGCCCCACCGAGGTTGCGACGAATCAGGACGCGGCCGTCACGATCCAGGCCGGCGAAGCGGCCTTCGGCGGTGCTACCGCGTACCGTGTACACGCGCATGCTGAGCTCCTGGTACTCGCCGGGGTCGCTCAGCAAGCGTTGCAGGGAGAAGCGCAGGCGGCGATCCAACGGACCCGCGCTGTCCGCCTGTGGCGCAGGCTCCTGCGCCTCGCCCGACGCCTGGGCGTCTGCGCTGGACACTGCCAACGGCGGGAAACTGTCACGACCCACGCGCCAGCCCCGGCTCTCGCTCTTTACCAGCTGAAGTGACAGGTGCTGGCTCTGGCCGTCGACACGAGCTTCCACCTCGACGTCCAACTCACGTGCCGGCAGGCTGACGGATGGCAGCTGGGCCAGTTCGACATCGCGGGTGACGAATCGACGTTGCAAGTAATCGCGGATCACATAGGCCAGCGTATCGCGCGAGTCGAAGGTCGTATCCACCAGGCCGTCGCGGTAGCGCAGGCGGTCGGTGAAGACTTCAAGGTGGCCGGAAAGCGTGGTCGCGAATTTCGGTGGTAGCACCAGGTGGAAGTCACCCGCCAAGCGATTCGGTGCGACCGGCTGAAGATCGAGGTGCAGCGTGTAGCCGCGGGGGATGCGCCGGGCTTCGGGCAGTTCCTGCTCTGGCAGCAGCCAACTGATTTCCACTTCCGGCTGCGGGCCGGCATCTTTGGGCAGCACATCCAGGCGCAGAGCCCCCTGCGGCTGGTTGCCCACACGGATGGTGAGCTCGCGACGGGCGTAGAAGTCCTGGCCCTCACGCAGGCTGAGAACTCCATCCACCAGTTCGGCTTGAAGCGGAGCGAAGCGCTGCCCGTTGAGTTCGCCTTTGATGCGGATATCCAGCTCGGAAACCGTCTGCTGCTCGTCAGCCAGCCAGCGCAAGCTGAAGATCGCCTGCAGTCGCTCCGGGTCCTGCGCGGCGAGCATGGTCAGGCCCACCACAAACGGTATGAAGCCCATGGCCCCGAAGGCCACGGCCTTTCGCGCGGTTCGCCAATGGTAGAGCACGTAGGCCACCGTCACCGGCGGCAGCAGGCTACCGAAGCCCCAGAAGAGGCTGGTACCGAACGCGAGCATCACCAGCCAGACGAGGCCGATGATGATCAGCAGCAGGCCACCAAGTATGAGTAACGCAACCATCGGGCTTTCCTTGTAAGCGACCGGACGCGCCTGGCACGCCTCAGGATTCGTCGACCTTGAAGTGGGCGCGCGCGGTGGCGATGGGTTCGGTCTGGGTGGTTTGCCAGGCAGTAATGGCGACGTTGGCGACACGGCGGCCTTGTCGCCAGACCTGGCATTGGACGTAGGTGTCACGATAGTGCCCGGCGCGTAGGTAATCTATCGAGAAGTCGATGATTTTGGGCATATGTGGCGTGCCCATGAACATCAGCAGATGGAGCATCGCGGCGTGCTCCATGAAGCCGGCGATCACACCGCCATGGATAGCTGGCAGGGTCGGATTGCCGATGTTGTCCTTGTTCGCCGGCAGGCGGAACACCATGTCATCCCCCAGGCGCAGGCATTCCATGCCGATCAGCTTGGCGTAGGGAATAAGGCACACCAGCGAGTCGTAATCGTTCTTCTCGTGGGCTTCGCGCACCAGGGCATTCAGATCGAGGCTCATGCCGCACCTCCCTGCTTCAGCTGTCCGGGCTTACCCATCCGCATGAATGCGCCCACCACGTGGGCGATGGGCTGGGTCGGGTCGTCCTGGTAGGCATAGCCTCGGGTGAAGATGATGTTGGGAGTAACCCGGTAGCACTCGGCAAAGCCAAAGACATCTTTGTGCGGCTCGGCCGGATGCATGTAGTCGATGCGCAAGTCCAGGGTCGGACAGATCTCGAACTCCGGCAGCACGCAAACGGTCGAAATGCCGCAGGTGGTGTCCATAAGAGTGGTAATAGCGCCACCATGGATCACGCCCGTTTCCGGATTGCCTATGATCTGCGCGCTGTAGGGTAGGCGCAGGGTCAGGCCCTGGGGAGTGGCTTCGTGCACGCTGAGACCGAGCACCTGGCAATGGCGCAGCACGGCAAGAAAGCGCTGCGCCCGTTCGATGAGGGTGTTGTCCGTCATGACTGCAACCTTGGCGGAATATGAGCAAAGAGGCGAATCATACCCTGCCCCACCTGCTTCCGCCGTGGGAGACCGCCCAGTCATGCTTTTTGCAATTAGTGCGGAACTTAGAAACCGGTCATAAACTCCAACGGCTATCGATGAGGAAAAGCCACACATGGAGGCTCAATGATGAAGAAAACCCTGTCTCTCGCCCTGCTCCTGGCTGCAAGCCTTGGTCTCGCCGCCTGCGACAAGAAGGAAGAGGCTCAGGCACCGGCTGCCCCGGCAACCGAATCCCAGCCGAGCGCACCGGCAACCGCGCCGACTCCGGCACCGGCTCCCGAGGCCGCACCGGCTCCCAGCGAACCTGCTCCGGCCGCTCCGGACACCGCGCCGACCGAGGAAAAGAGCCAGTAAGCTCCCGGCAGCAGAAACCACAAGGCCCGCATTTGTGCGGGCCTTGTCGTATCCAAGGGTATCAAAGCGCGGGGCTGAGCATCAGCAACAGGCAGCAAATCAGGCCGACGGCCCAGACCAGGCTGCGCGGGCTGGCATTGTCATTCCAGTAGAGGAACAGGTACAGGACCCGCGAGACGATGAAGATGATCGCCAGCAGGTCGACGAACCAACCGTGGGTCTGGGTGACGTGCGCCATGAGCACACCCGCGGCGAACAGCGGGAACATCTCGATGCTGTTCTGATGCGCCGCCACCGCTCGTGCGCCAAAACCCGTAAGCCGTGCCTGCTGCGCGCGCGGGTGATGATTGTCGTAGCCCCTGCCCTCCTCCCGCATGGCTTTGGCCACAGGAATCTTCGCCAGGTAGATGAGCAAGGCGGCAAAGAACAGGCACCAGAACGGAATACTCATTCGACTTTCTCCTTGGGCGCTTCCAGCGCCTGGGTCGGCGTATAGACCATCACATCCAGCACGTCGGAATGGAATTCGCGCCGGTACAGCACCAGTACAACACCCGTGGTCGCAATGATGAAAAACCAGGGGTTGATGAACCAGGCCAGCATGGCCAAGCCGAAATAGTAGCTGCGCAAACCGAAGTTGAACTGGTTGGCCGCCAGGGAAATCACCCGCGCGGTACGCTCGGCGAAGGCCTTCCTCTCCTGCTCGCTGACGTGTTTCTCTCCGATCATCGGCGCCGATCCCACGAGGATGGCGGCAAAGTTGTACTGACGCATGCACCAACTGAAGGTGAAGAAGGCATAGACGAAGACGACGGCGAGGCCCAACAGCTTCAACTCGGAAATACTGCGGCTGGCAGCCTGCACGAACGGCAGGTCAGCCAGCACCGACACCGCGCGATCAGTGGATCCGAACACCGTGAGAATGCCGGCCAGGATGATCAGAGTACTGGAGGCGAAGAACGAGGCATTGCGCTCAAGGTTGCCGATCACACTGGCGTCGGCGATACGGTTGTCGCGCAGCAACAGGCGACGCATCCAGTCCTCGCGGTAGAGATGCAGGACCGAAGCCAGGCAAGCAGTGTCCTTGCCCTTCCAGATGGCGTAGCGGGTGTACCCCACCCAGCAGGTAATGAACCAGAGAATGGCCACCAGATGAGGCCAGTTGCGCAGAATGGTCGACATGCAAATTCCTTGTAAGAACGCAGCGAATTATAGCGATCCATGGCCATGACAACACGACACGTGCAATGCACTACCAAGGGGAAACGCGCTGGTCATTCGACCGGTATCCGGGCCGGCAAGCTGCGCCGGGAGACCTGAGCGGACGGAGTCCTGAAGTGGGATTCCGGCGCACTTTACGAGACCCGATGGCAAAGCAAGTGCCTCTCCTCCCCGTTAACCCAGCGCCACGAAAAAGGCCGCCCTTCGGCGGCCTTCCTTGATCCAGCAACGGTCAGACCGGGCTGGCTACAGCGCGTCCCATAAGACGGTCGGCCACCATCGAGATCCCCAGAACAACCAGCACCGGCACCAGCCAGCCGAGGCTCTGGTGGGCCAGTGGCATCTGGCCAAACAGCGCAGGAACAACGTCTTTGAACCCTGCAGCTGCAAAGCCATCGGCCACGCCGAAGACCAGTGCGATGGACATTGTAGGGACGAAGACACGACGCGGGTCGACCCAGAGCGCATCCAGCAGGCTGAGGGCAATGAGGACGATGGCCAGCGGGTAAAGCCCCACGAGCACCGGCACCGACAGACTGATGAGTTGGGTCAGGCCCTGGTTGGCCACCAGCAGGCTGAACAGACCAAACGCCAGGACCACCGTGCGATAGGAGAATGGCAGCAACTTGCTGAAGAACTCGCCACAGGCGGTGAGCAAGCCAACCGCGGTGGTCAGGCAGGCCAGGGTGATGACCACGGCCAACAGCAGACTGCCCGCAGTGCCGAAGGTGTGTTGCACATAGGCAGTGAGGATCTGCACACCGTTCTGCGCTTCGCCGGCAATACCCTGGCTGGTTGCGCCAAGGTAAAACAGCGCCAGGTAAACCAGCGACAGGCCAAGAGCGGCGATGGCGCCAGCTATCACGGAGTAGCGGGTCACCAGTCGCGGGTCCTGGACGCCGCGGTCGCGAATCGCGGTGGCAATCACGATACCGAAGACCAGCGCGCCAAGCGTGTCCATGGTCAGGTAGCCCTGCAGGAAGCCCTGAACGAAGGGAGCGGCCTGATAGTCGGCAGCTGAAGTGCCGATCGTCCCGGCGGGGGCGAACAGCGCGGCGCCGCCCAGCACCAACAGTGCCGAAAGCAGAACCGGCGTGATGAACTTACCGATGCTATCCACCAGTTTGCCAGGGTTCAGGGCAAGGAAGAGCACCGCAGCGAAATAGGCAGCGCTGTAGAGGAAAAGGGCAACGCCGCTATCGCCGGTGAAGGGGGCAACGCCCATTTCAAAGGACACCACAGCGGTTCGCGGAGTCGCGAACAGCGGGCCGATGGCCAGATACACGGCAACTGCCAGGAGTAGGCCGGCACGCTTACCGAGCGGCGCAGTCAAGCGATCCATGCCACCCCCTACGCGAGCCAGGGCGACGACGGTCAGCAGAGGCAAGCCAACACCCGTCAGGAGGAAGCCCGACGCAGCGCGCCAGACGTTATCACCCGCAGCCATGCCAGCGCTGGGTGGGAAGATGATGTTTCCTGCGCCAAGGAAAAGCGCAAAGGTCATAAAACCAAGGGCAACGAGGTCCGAGCCTTTCAATCGAATCATGAGGGGAAGTACCACAGGCAGAATTTCATACGTTCCGAAGGGTTTCCCTTGGGGTTTGGGGAAACGTCATCCATCCGTTTGGGATTGATCGCTGTTGCCCGCCCCGGCTCTTTTGAAGCTTGGAAAGCGGGATAGGTGCAACCCTACCGATTTTACTGTGCCAGGCGCCTGACGTGGATCAGGCTGTCGGAGTAGCAACCATTTCTGTCGCTTAACCGACAAGCGGTTACACCACACACAAAAAGGTTGCACCAGAAACAAGAAAGGCCACCCCGAGGGGTGGCCTTTGCTTGCGTCAAGATGCCTTAGGCGTTCTTGACTTCCCAACCGGTCAGCTCAGCCAGGGCTTTGCCGATATCAGCCAGGGAACGCACGGTTTTCACACCAGCGTCCTGCAGAGCAGCGAACTTCTCGTCCGCAGTGCCCTTGCCGCCGGAGATGATGGCGCCAGCGTGGCCCATGCGCTTGCCCGGAGGGGCAGTCACACCAGCGATGTAGGACACCACCGGCTTGGTCACGTTTGCCTTGATGAAGGCAGCAGCTTCTTCTTCAGCGGAACCGCCGATCTCGCCGATCATGACGATGGCTTCGGTCTGCGGGTCTTCCTGGAACAGCTTCAGGATGTCGATGAAGTTGGAGCCCGGGATCGGGTCACCGCCGATGCCCACGCAAGTGGACTGGCCGAAGCCGGCGTCGGTGGTCTGCTTCACGGCTTCATAGGTAAGGGTGCCAGAACGCGACACGATGCCTACTTTGCCCGGCAGGTGGATGTGACCCGGCATGATGCCGATCTTGCACTCGCCGGGAGTGATCACGCCCGGGCAGTTCGGGCCGATCAGGCGCACGCCCAGCTCGTCACACTTGACCTTGGCGTCCAGCATGTCGAGGGTCGGGATACCTTCGGTGATGCAAACGATCAGCTTGATGCCGCCGTTGGCCGCTTCCAGGATCGAGTCTTTGCAGAAGGGAGCCGGAACGTAGATGACCGAAGCTTCGGCGCCAGTGGCTTCAACGGCTTCCTTGACGGTGTTGAACACCGGCAGGCCCAGGTGGGTGGTGCCGCCCTTGCCGGGAGTCACGCCGCCAACCATCTTGGTGCCGTAGGCGATGGCTTGTTCGGAGTGGAAAGTACCCTGGCTACCGGTGAAGCCTTGGCAGATGACTTTGGTGTCTTTGTTGATCAGGACGCTCATTACTTGCCCTCCGCCGCGGCCTTGACGACTTGCTGTGCAGCGTCGGTCAGGCTGGTCGCCGCGATGATGTTCAGACCGCTCTCGGCCAGTACCTTGGCACCGAGGTCAGCATTGTTGCCTTCCAGACGAACCACGACCGGAACCTTCACGCCGACTTCCTTCACGGCACCGATGATGCCTTCAGCGATCATGTCGCAGCGGACGATGCCGCCGAAGATGTTCACCAGAACGGCTTGAACGTTGCTGTCGGAGAGGATGATCTTGAACGCTTCGGTCACGCGCTCCTTGGTTGCACCGCCGCCAACGTCAAGGAAGTTGGCCGGCTTGCCGCCGTGGAGGTTGACGATGTCCATGGTACCCATGGCCAGGCCGGCACCGTTGACCATGCAGCCAATGTTGCCTTCCAGGGCCACGTAGTTCAGCTCCCACTTCTGCGCATGGGCTTCACGAGCGTCGTCCTGGGACGGGTCGTGCATGGCGCGCAGCTTGGGCTGACGGTACATGGCGTTGCTGTCGATGTTGATCTTGGCGTCCAGGCAATGCAGGTTGCCGTCAGCCTTGATTACCAGCGGGTTCACTTCCAGCAGGGCCAGGTCGTAGTCCTGGAACAGCTTGGCCAGGCCAACGAAGATGTGGGTGAACTGCTTGATCTGGTCGCCTTCCAGGCCCAGCTGGAATGCCAGCTCACGGCCCTGGTAGGGCTGAGCGCCCACCAGCGGGTCGATGGTGGCCTTGAGGATCTTCTCGGGGGTTTCGTGAGCTACTTTCTCGATGTCCACGCCACCTTCGGTGGAAGCCATGAACACGATACGGCGGCTGGAACGATCTACCACGGCGCCCAGGTACAGTTCCTTGGCGATGTCGGTGCAGGATTCAACCAGGATTTTGCTGACCGGCTGACCATTGGCGTCAGTCTGATAGGTCACCAGGCGCTTGCCCAGCCAGTTGGCGGCGAAGGCCTTGGCATCTTCCTTGCTCTTGACCAGCTTCACGCCGCCCGCTTTACCGCGGCCGCCAGCGTGGACCTGAGCTTTGACAACCCATTCGCTGCCACCGATTTTTTCGCAGGCTTCTGCGGCTTCTTCCGGGGTGTCTACGGCAAAGCCCTTGGATACGGGCAGGCCGTATTCAGCGAACAGCTGCTTACCCTGATACTCGTGGAGATTCATGCTTGTCTACCGTCTTCGTTTAGGTATTGCGCATTTCGGCGCTGCATTCGTGGTGCCGCGCCACCTGTGACTGCAGTTGAAGGCAGTCCGGCGGGCTTTCCGCGGTGAGCTGCTGCCTTGTCGGCCGCAACTCACGACGGGCAACCCGCCGTGGTTCCGGATCCTGCACTGGCCACTTGCGCGGTCTGTGCAGGAGGTCTTGCTCAGCGCTTCTTGCGGTTGGCGATGTGGATGGCGTGGCCATTCACAGCGAGGGCCGCTTCGTGCAGCGCTTCGGACAGGGTCGGGTGCGAGAAGACCATCATGCCCAGGTCTTCGGCACTGGTGCCGAATTCCATGCCGATGGCACCTTGCTGGACCAGTTCGGCAGCGCTCGGGCCAATTACGTGGACGCCCAGCACACGGTCGGTCTTGGCATCGGCGATCACCTTGACGAAACCAGCGGTGTCGTTGGCAGCCATGGCACGACCGCTGGCGGCGAACGGGAAGGTGCCGACATTGATTTCAACGCCTTCGGCCTTCAGGGTCTGCTCGGTCTTGCCGACCCACGCGATTTCCGGGTGGGTGTAGATAACCGACGGGATCAGGTCGTAGTTCATCTGGGCTTTATGGCCGGCGATGCGCTCGGCAACCATGATGCCCTCTTCCGAGGCCTTGTGGGCCAGCATGGCGCCACGCACCACGTCGCCGATGGCGTAAACGCCCGGAACGCTGGTCTTGCAATGGTCATCGACGAAGATGAAGCCGCGCTCGTCCAGGGTAACGCCGCTGTCGGCAGCCAGCAGATCGGTGGTTACCGGGCGACGGCCCACGGCCACGATCAGCTTGTCGAAGGTTTCCTTCTGCTCGCCGTTGGCGTCGGTGAAGTTCACAGTGACCTGCTTCTTCTTCACTTCGGAACCGGTCACGCGGGCACCCAGACGAATCTTCAGGCCTTGCTTGGTGAGGACCTTCAGGGCTTCCTTGGAAACCTGCTCGTCAGCGGCCGGGAGGAACTTGTCCAGTGCTTCGATGACGGTCACTTCAGCACCCAGGCGAGCCCAGACGGAACCCAGCTCAAGGCCGATGACGCCGGCGCCGATAACGCCCAGCTTCTTCGGAACGGCCTGGAAGTCCAGCGCACCGGTGGAGTCGACGATCACGTCCTGGTCAACCGGGGCCGGCGGGATGTCTACCGGCTTGGAGCCGGAAGCGAGGATCACGTTCTCGGCTTCGACGATCTGCACCTTGCCGTCGGAACCAGTGACTTCGACCTGCTTGTTGGCCAGCAGCTTGCCGTGGCCTTCCAGCAGGGTGACGCCGTTGGCCTTGAACAGGGTAGCGACGCCGCCGGTCAGGTTCTTAACGATGGTGTTCTTGCGACCGACCATGGCAGGAACGTCGATGGTGACGCCCTTGGCTTCGATGCCATGGATTTTGAAGCCCTCGTGGGCCTCATGGTACTTGTAGGAGCTGTCCAGCAGCGCCTTCGACGGAATGCAGCCGACGTTCAGGCAGGTGCCGCCCAGTGCGGTCTTGCCTTCCTTGTCCTGGTACTTCTCGATGCAGGCGGTTTTCAGGCCGAGCTGAGCTGCCTTGATAGCGGCAACGTAGCCGCCGGGGCCCGCACCAATCACTACCACGTCGAATTTCTGGGTCATAACTCATTCCTTCTCATATGAAACCGGACGGCCCCTGTAAGGGGGGCCGCCGTAAAGAGAGACTGCCGATCAGATGTCCAGCAGCAGACGAGCCGGGTCTTCCAGCAGGTTTTTGATGGTCACCAGGAAGCTTACAGCTTCCTTGCCATCGATCAGGCGGTGGTCGTAGGACAGAGCCAGGTACATCATCGGGCGGATAACAACCTGACCGTTGATGGCCATCGGGCGCTGGATGATGTTGTGCATGCCAAGGATGGCGGCCTGCGGCGGGTTGACGATCGGGGTCGACATCATCGAGCCGAAGGTGCCGCCGTTGGTGATGGTGAAGGTGCCACCAGTCATCTCGTCGATGGACAGCTTGCCCTCACGAGCCTTCTTGCCGAAGGTCGCGATGCCATTCTCGACTTCGGCCAGGCTCATCAGCTCAGCATTGCGCAGGACCGGAACCACCAGGCCACGGTCGCTGGAAACGGCTACGCCGATGTCCTGATAGCCGTGGTAGACGATGTCGTTGCCGTCGATGGAAGCGTTGACCGCCGGGAAGCGCTTCAGCGCCTCGACGGAGGCCTTGACGAAGAAGGACATGAAGCCCAGGCGCACGCCGTTGTGGGTCTTCTCGAACAGGTCCTTGTACTTCGAACGCAGCGCCATGACTTCGGTCATGTCGACTTCGTTGAAGGTGGTCAGCATGGCCATGGTGGACTGGGCTTCGACCAGACGCTCGGCGACCTTGGCACGCAGGCGGGTCATCGGTACGCGCTTCTCGACGCGGTCGCCAGCGGCGAAGACCGGAGCCTCGGCAGCCGGGGCTGCGGGCTTGGCGGCCGGGGCAGCGGCAGGAGCGGATTTCTTGGCTTCGACAGCGGCAACCACGTCTTCCTTGGTCACGCGACCGCCTTTGCCAGTGCCGGCGATGCTGTTCGGGTCGATGCCGTTCTCTTCAGCCAGCTTGCGGGCGGCCGGGGAAAGGATGGCGTCGTCGGCAGCAGCGGCTGCCGGAGCAGCAGCCTGGGCCGCGGGAGCGGCTGCCGGAGCAGCAGCGGCCGGGGCGGCGGCAGCGGCGCCGGCGTTCAGCTTGCCGAGCAGCTCGCCGCTGAGCACAGTGTCGCCCTCGTTCTTGACGATTTCAGCCAGGACGCCATCGGTTTCAGCGAGGACTTCCATGACCACCTTGTCAGTTTCGATGTCGACGATCAGTTCGTCACGCTTGACCGCATCGCCCGGCTTCTTGTGCCAGGTAGCCACGGTGCCGTCGGCAACCGATTCCGGGAAAGTGGGGGCTTTGATCTCGATAGCCATTATTCAGGGTTCCTATCTAATTCGGTTTCTTCAGCGCGAAGGCGTTAAACAGTAAAGGCATCTTGCAGCAGTTTTTCCTGCTGCTCAGCGTGCATGGAGGCGTAGCCGCAAGCCGGAGCTGCAGAACCTTCACGACCCGCGTACTCGAGGAACAGCCCTTTCTTGTGGGCTGCCGCGACGCGACGCATGTGGTGCTGGCTGCAGTACCAGGCGCCCTGGTTCATCGGCTCTTCCTGGCACCAGACGATGTGCTTGAGGTTCTTGTACGGAGCCAGAACCTCGGCCAGATCGTCCTCGGGGAACGGATACAGCTGCTCGATACGCACGATGGCGATATCTTCGCGGCCTTCGGCGCGACGCTTCTCCAGCAGGTCGTAGTAGACCTTGCCGCTGCACAGGATCAGGCGGTCGACCTTCTTCGGCTCGATCGCATCAATCTCGCCAATGACGGTCTGGAACGAGCCTTCCGCCAGATCTTCCAGGGTCGAGATGGCCAGCTTGTGGCGCAGCAGGGACTTCGGAGTAAGGGCAACCAGCGGCTTGCGCAGCGGGCGGATCACCTGGCGACGCAGCATGTGGTAGACCTGCGCCGGGGTAGTCGGTACGCAAACCTGGATGTTGTGCTCGGCGCACAGTTGCAGGTAGCGCTCCAGACGCGCGGAGGAGTGCTCCGGTCCCTGGCCTTCGTAGCCGTGCGGCAGCAGCATGGTCAGGCCGCACAGACGACCCCACTTGTGCTCGCCGCTGGTGATGAACTGGTCAACCACAACCTGGGCGCCGTTGGCGAAGTCACCGAACTGGGCTTCCCAGATCACCAGCGCGTTCGGCGTGGTGGTGGAGTAACCGTATTCGAATGCCAGCACGGCCTCTTCCGACAGGTAGGAGTCGTACAGATCGAACTTCGGCTGGTCAGCGAACAGGTGCTGCAGCGGCAGGTAGGTACTGGCGTCCTTCTGGCTGTGCAGCGCCGCATGGCGGTGCGAGAAGGTGCCGCGACCGACGTCCTGGCCGGTGATACGGACCGGATGGCCTTCGAACAGCAAGGTCGCGTAGGCCATGGTCTCGGCGTAGCCCCAGTTGATCGGCATCGCACCGGCGCCCATCTTCTGGCGGTCTTCGAGGATCTTGGCGACCTGGCGCTGGACCACGAAACCTTCCGGAATCTCCAGCAGCTTGGCGGAGAGTTCCTGAAGGGTCTTCAGCTCGAAGCTGGTGTCGTGGCGCGCGGTCCAGGCGTGCCCCAGGTACGGACGCCAGTCGACGAAGAGCTCCTTGTTGGGCTCCTTGACCAGACTCTTGACCACGTGCTGGCCGTTGTCCAAGGCAGTGCGGTACTCGTCGACCTTGGCCTGGATGGCGGCGGTGTCGAGCACACGGGACGAACTCAGGGCGTCGGCGTACAGCTCACGGGTGGTGCGCTGCTTGCTGATCTGCTGGTACATCAGCGGCTGGGTACCGTTCGGTTCGTCGGCTTCGTTGTGACCACGACGGCGATAGCAGACCAGGTCGATGACCACGTCACGCTTGAACTGCATGCGGTAATCGACAGCCAACTGGGTAACGAACAGTACGGCTTCCGGATCGTCGCCGTTTACGTGCAGGATCGGCGCCTGGATCATCTTGGCGACGTCGGTGCAGTACTCGGTGGAGCGCGAGTCTTCCGGACGGCTGGTGGTGAAACCAACCTGGTTGTTGATCACCAGATGGATGGTGCCGCCCGTCTTGTAGCCACGGGTCTGCGACATCTGGAAGGTTTCCATGACCACGCCCTGACCAGCGAAAGCGGCGTCGCCGTGGATGGAAATCGGCAGAACCTTGTCACCGCCCTTGTCCTGGCGACGGTCCTGGCGGGCACGAACGGAACCCTCGACCACCGGGGAAACGATTTCCAGGTGGGACGGGTTGAACGCTAGCGCCAGGTGAACTTCGCCGCCCGGGGTCATGACGTTGGAGGAGAAGCCCTGGTGGTACTTCACGTCACCGGAGGACAAGCCTTCGGTCTTCTTGCCTTCGAACTCGTCGAACAGGTCGCGCGGGTTCTTGCCGAAGGTGTTGACCAATACGTTCAGACGGCCGCGGTGAGCCATGCCGATGACGATTTCTTTCAGGCCGTAGGAGCCGGAGCGTTGGATGATCTCGTCCAGCAGAGGGATCAGGCTTTCGCCACCCTCCAGGCCGAAACGCTTGGTGCCCGGGTACTTGGTGCCCAGGTACTTCTCCAGCCCCTCGGCAGCGGTCAGACGCTCGAGCAGATGGCTCTGGACTTCCGGCGAGAACGCCGGACGGCCGCGCACGCTCTCCAGACGCTGCTGGAACCACTTGCGTTGCTCGGAATCGACGATGTGGGTGAACTCGGCACCGATGGTGCGGCAATACGTCTCGTTGAGGGTCTGCTGAATCTCACGCAGAGTAGCCTCTTCTTTGCCGATGTAGAGCTCACCAGTACGGAAGGTGGTATCGAGGTCGGCATCGGTCAGTCCGTAGTGACGGATCGACAGGTCAGCCGGAACCGGACGCTGCCACAGACCAAGCGGATCGAGCTTGGATGCCTGGTGGCCGCGCATGCGGAAAGCCTGGATCAAGCGCAGGACTTCTACCTGCTTCTTCTCGTGCTCACTGCTTACAGCGCCAGCGGAAACCGGCTGAGCGCGGCGCTGGTTCTTGGCGAGCAGGACGAAATGATCGCGGATGGTGGAGTGCGAAACGTCGGTGGCAAGATTGCCGTCGGTCGGCAGCTTCTGGAAGTAGGTGCGCCACTCTTCGGGCACAGCGTTGGGATCGTGCAGGTAGAGCTCATAGAGCTCCTCCACATATGCAGCGTTACCACCGGATAGGTGGGCACTGTTCCACATGCGCTGCATTTCGCTTTCTTGCATGCTTTGTCACCCTCGATAAGGGGACACCATCGGCATGGACACCACTAGGGCTTAAAAGTCCTGGCACAGCGACTTCGGTAAAGCCACCAAGGATCCCGCAGATAGTCCGGGCACCAGCCCGGTTGCCCCTGCTGGTCATCTATATATTTTTCAAATAAGGAACACGGCTTTGTGAGCTGCGTTCCTGGTTTTACTGCGACACCGGCCAGGCCGGTGTCGCAGGTGTTGCGGGTACAGCAATCGAATCAGGTACCGCTTTGCAGCAGCATGTTACGCACGTGACCGATCGCCTTGGTCGGGTTCAGTCCCTTCGGGCAAACGTTCACGCAGTTCATGATGCCGCGGCAACGGAACACGCTGAACGGATCGTCCAGCGCAGCCAGTCGCTCTTCGGTCTTGTTGTCGCGGCTGTCAGCCAGGAAGCGATAGGCTTGCAGCAGTGCGGCGGGACCGAGGAACTTGTCAGGGTTCCACCAGAAGGACGGGCAAGAGGTCGAGCAGCAAGCGCAGAGAATGCACTCGTACAGACCGTCGAGCTTCTCGCGCTCTTCCGGGGACTGCAGACGCTCGATGGCCGGAGCCGGAGTGTCGTTCTGCAGGAAGGGTTTCACCTTCTCGTACTGCTTGTAGAAGATGCTCATATCGACGACCAGGTCACGTATGACCGGCAGGCCCGGCAGCGGGCGAATCACCAGCTTGCCGCCCTTCAGTCCAGCGGCGGACAGGGGAGTGATGCACGCCAGGCCGTTCTTGCCGTTGATGTTCATGCCGTCGGAACCGCAGACGCCTTCACGGCAGGAACGACGGTAGGAGAAACCCTCGTCCTGCTCTTTGATCAGCGCCAGTACGTCGAGGACCATTACGTCCTTGCCGTCGGTGTCGACCTGGAAATCCTGCATGGTCGGAGCGCTATCGCGCTCCGGGTTGTAGCGATAGACGCTGACAGTAAGAGTCTTGGACATGTCGGCCACCCTTAATAAGTACGTACTTTGGGTTCGAACGCCGGAACGGTCTTCGGCGCGAAGTTGACGGCGCGCTTGGTAACGCGCTTATCACCCGGGAAGTACAGGGTGTGGCACAGCCAGTTCTCGTCGTCGCGGTCTTCGAAGTCTTCGCGGGCATGGGCGCCACGGGACTCTTTACGGACTTCCGCAGCGATCGCGGTCGCTTCGGCGACTTCCAGCAGGTTCTGCAGCTCCAGAGCTTCGATACGCGCGGTATTGAAGGCCTGAGACTTGTCGTTGATCTTGACGTTTGCGATGCGCTCACGCAGCTCAGCCAGCTGAGCAATACCCTTCTGCATGTATTCGCCGGTACGGAATACACCGAAGTAGTTTTGCATGCACTGCTGCAGCTCGCGCCTCAGCGGGGCAACTTCTTCGCCGCTGGTACGCTCGTTGACGCCGGACAGGCGCTTGAGCGACTGCTCGATGTCGGTCTCGCTGGCGCCGCGCGCCTCGATACCTTCCTTGAGCGCCTTTTCCAGGTGCAGACCAGCAGCACGGCCGAATACAACCAGGTCGAGCAGGGAGTTACCGCCCAGACGGTTGGCACCGTGTACCGATACGCAAGCCACTTCGCCCACTGCAAACAGGCCTTCGACGATGGTGTCGTTGCCGTTGGCGTCCTGAGTGATGGCCTGGCCATGAATATTGGTGGCAACGCCGCCCATCATGTAGTGGCAGGTCGGGATAACCGGAATCGGTGCGACGACCGGATCGACATGCGCGAAGGTCTTGGAAAGCTCGCAGATGCCGGGCAGGCGACTGTGCAGAACTTCCTCACCCAGGTGGTCGAGCTTCAGCAGTACGTGGTCCTTGTTCGGGCCCACACCATTGCCGGCGATCACTTCCTTCACCATGGAGCGGGCGACCACGTCGCGGCCAGCCAGGTCCTTGGCGTTCGGAGCATAACGCTCCATGAAGCGCTCGCCATGGGCGTTGATCAGGTAACCACCCTCGCCGCGGCAACCTTCGGTCACGAGCACGCCTGCACCGGCGATACCGGTCGGGTGGAACTGCCACATCTCGATGTCCTGGACCGGCACACCAGCACGCAGGGCCATGCCCACGCCGTCGCCAGTATTGATCAGGGCGTTGGTGGTGGAGGCGTAGATACGACCTGCACCGCCAGTGGCCAGAACAACGGCCTTGGAACGGATGTAAACGGTTTCGCCGGTCTCGATGCAGATGGCGATGATGCCAACCACTGCGCCGTCCTGGTTCTTCACCAGATCAACCGCGTACCACTCGTTGAGGAACGAGGTACCGCTCTTCAGGTTCGCCTGGTACAGGGTGTGCAGCAGGGCGTGACCGGTACGGTCGGCTGCGGCGCAGGTACGGGCAGCCTGGCCACCCTTGCCGAAGTCCTTGGACTGGCCACCGAACGGACGCTGGTAGATGCGGCCTTGCTCGGTACGGGAGAACGGCAGGCCCATGTGCTCCAGCTCGAACACGGCTTCCGGACCCACGGAGCACATGTACTCGATAGCGTCCTGGTCACCGATGTAGTCGGAACCCTTGACGGTGTCGTACATGTGCCAGCGCCAATCGTCGTTCGGGTCGGCCGAAGCGATGGCGCAGGTGATGCCGCCCTGGGCGGACACGGTATGGGAACGGGTCGGGAAGACCTTGGTCACCACGGCGGTCTTGTGACCACCTTGGGCCAGTTGCAGCGCAGCACGCATGCCGGCGCCGCCGCCACCTACGATGATGGCGTCGAAAGAAAGAGTACGAATGCTAGACATGGATCACACACCCCAGAGAATCTGCACGCCCCAGACGAAGAACGCGAACATCGCAATGCCGCATACCGCCTGGAACAGGAAACGCACGACAGTCGCCGCCTTGCCCAGCGCCATCGGCGTCAGGTAGTCGGTGGAGATGGTCCACATGCCGACCCAGGCGTGGACGCTCAAGGCGACCAGGGCAAGCAAGCTGAAGATGCGCATCGCGGTGTGGGAGAACAGACCGTGCCACTCGGCATAGGTCAGACCCGGATTGAACAGCAGGTAGCCCAGCAGGAAAAGGAAATAAGCCGCGAGAACGACCGCAGAAACACGCTGGGCCATCCAGTCATAAAGACCCGAACGCGAGAAGTTCGTAACGTTGGTTACCATATCCACACCCCCAGCAGCACGATCAGCACCGCAGAAACTACGATGACGATTTTCGAGCCCAGCTTACCGCCCTCGAGCGTCTCGCCGACGCCCACATCCATTACCAGATGGCGCACACCGGCGACCAAGTGGTAAAGCAACGCGGACAGGAGGCCCCAAACCACCAGCTTGGCCAGCGGACTGGTCAGGCACGCCTTGACCTGCTCGAAGCCTTCCTCGGAGCTCAGCGACTTGTCGAGTGCGAACAGCAGCACGGCAATGCCGAAGAAGAGGATGACGCCAGAGATACGATGCAGGATGGACGTGTAAGCAGTGATGGGGAGTTTGATGGTCCTGAGATCTAGGTTTACAGGTCGTTGGCTATTCACGGCTTTTTTTTCACACTGAGGCCCCTAACAAACAGGGCAAGTTGTCGGGAAGTGCACTGATCAGGTACCCCTCACCAAAGGGAGTGCCGACCTCCAGAATATGGGCCCAGGGCCCCTGGCGATCGGGCGCTGAGTATAGACAGTTAGCTGACTAATGACAATGCAAACGCCTGCCCCTAAAAGCGGATTGCGCTGCCTATATAAAAGGCGTAAATAGCCCCACTTTTTGCGCCGAAAAACCCACGCAAACCCCACTGGCGCATGGGTTTCTTCAAATTGACATTCGAATTTATACCTCTATAGTGTCCCGGGCCCTGCGTGGGGGGCTGTCTGATGATTTCAAGCATAACTAGGAGGCCGCTATGGCTGACAAAAAAGCGCAGTTGATCATCGAGGGCGCAGCCCCCGTAGAGCTGCCCGTTCTGTCCGGAACCATGGGACCCGATGTAGTCGATGTGCGGGGCCTGACCTCCACGGGCTGCTTCACCTTTGATCCTGGCTTTATGTCGACCGCCTCTTGCGAGTCGAAGATCACCTACATCGACGGCGACAAGGGCGTACTGCTGCACCGTGGCTATCCGATCGAGCAGTTGGCAGAGAAGTCCGACTACCTGGAAACCTGCTACCTGCTGCTGAACGGCGAACTGCCGAACGCTGAAGAGAAGGCCAAGTTCGTTGGCACCATCAAGAACCACACCATGGTTCATGAGCAGTTGAAGAGCTTCTTCAACGGCTTCCGCCGTGATGCCCACCCCATGGCAATCATGTGCGGCGTAGTCGGTGCCCTCTCCGCCTTCTACCACGACTCCCTGGACATCAATAACCCGCAGCACCGCGAAGTTTCGGCCATGCGCCTGGTGGCCAAGATGCCGACCATCGCGGCAATGGCCTACAAGTACTCCATGGGCCAGCCCATGATGTACCCGCGTAACGACCTGAACTACGCGGAAAACTTCCTGCACATGATGTTCAACACCCCGGCCGAGATCAAACCGATCAGCCCGGTACTGGCCAAGGCAATGGACCGCATTTTCATCCTGCATGCGGACCACGAGCAGAACGCCTCCACCTCTACCGTACGCCTGGCTGGATCCTCCGGCGCCAACCCCTTCGCCTGTATCGCTGCCGGTATCGCCGCCCTCTGGGGCCCGGCGCACGGCGGCGCCAACGAAGCGGTGCTGAGCATGCTGGACGAGATCGGCGACGTCTCGAACATCGACAAGTTCATCGCCAAGGCGAAGGACAAGAACGACCCGTTCAAACTGATGGGCTTCGGCCACCGCGTCTACAAGAACTTCGACCCGCGCGCCAAGGTCATGAAACAGACCTGCGACGAGGTTCTGGCCGAGCTGGGCATCAACGACCCGCAGCTGGAGCTGGCAATGAAGCTCGACGAGATTGCGCGCAACGATCCTTACTTCAAGGAGCGCAACCTCTACCCGAACGTCGACTTCTACTCAGGCATCATCCTGAAGGCCATCGGCATCCCGACCAGCATGTTCACCGTGATCTTCGCCCTGGCTCGCACCGTCGGCTGGATCTCGCACTGGAAGGAAATGCTCTCCGGCCCGTACAAGATCGGCCGTCCGCGCCAGCTGTACACCGGTTACGAAAAGCGCGACTTCGTCTCGCTGGATGGCCGCAAGTAAGGCCGACCGCATAATAAAAAAGGCTGCCGATGGGCAGCCTTTTTTATTTCGACTTCGTCTAGCCTTTCAGCGCTTTTCCGCCCGCTGGCGCATCGCTTTGAGGGTATTGAACGGTGCATCGACCACAAAGCTGTTGGCCAACCAGGAAGGTACGCTGCCACCCGGTTCGGTATGCACCTGGTAAGTCACCTCCACCTCCCCCGCTTCTTTAGGCACAAGCTTCCATAAACCATCCACCTGGGTCACCCGGACATAACCATCTGTCTCAGGCAGGTACTTGGGCACGCCTTCCAGTAAGCGCGTGACACTACCGTCTGCCCCAAACTCAGAAGTGACGTGCAACACCGAATCCCGCGGAGTTACCGGCCAGGGCGTATTGAATCGGGTGTAAGTCCAGCTCTGCGCCCCGTCACTCTTGAGCAGCTTCTGGTCCTTGCACTCATGAATCCAGGCGCAGGATCCAGAGACATCCTCCTGCAAGGCACGCAAGGTTGCGATATCCGTCTTCATGGTCACGACGCCGCGATAGGCCTTGTACCTGGATCCCGGCACCTCGCTGAGGAAAACCTTTATGCCCTCCTCGTCCTTAGCCAGCTTCCAGTCCTCGGCACGAGCACCTGAGACCGCCAGAAGCCCCAAGGCGCAGAACGCCACAAACTTGAATCTCATGATTTCTCCTTGTTCGGACAGTACCGGCGATGGGCCGGCCGAATAAATCAAGCGGCCGAGGTTGCCTCTTCCAGCCAGCCGAGCAGGCGAATCGCCTCATCGCGGCTATCACCGCAAACTTCCGGATCTGCATCAAAAGCACCACAGACAGCCGGACGGCGAGGATCGCCGAACAACTGGCAGAGATTCTCGACGGACAAATGCAGACAACGCTCTCCGGCTGGCTTTCCCGAAGGCATGCCAGGAATCGGGGAACTGATGGATGGTGCAATGCAACAAGCACCGCAGCCTGGGCGGCAGAGCATGGCGAACGACCTCGGACGGCAGGAATGCTGGAACAAACGCGCATTTTACTTGGACGGAGCCGGTGTGGACATGACCCCAACCACCGACGCCTGGTGCGCACGAAGCTCTTGTGGAGTTTCGCCCTTGTAGATACGTGCGCTCAGTTGCCCTTCGTGCACTTCAAGTCCTATGCGTTGGGGATCTCGCAAGTCGAACACCTGATAGGCCACAGATTGGCTATGAAAAGCCCGCAAGCCTGACGTCAGGTAAAACGCCTGGGTCGCAATGATGCTCCGACCACCCTCCCCTACATCTGAATCACCACTCAACAGCACCACCAGGCGTCGACCGGACATGTCGTACGCACCGGAGAGTTCGCCAAAGCCATAAACGCGCTCCCCCAAGTCCCGCCGCCAGCTCAGGTAAAGCCGGTTCAGCTTCGGCTCGCCCAGCGTCACCTTCAGCAGCAACCCGCGCTCGCCATCATCCTCGAGGGACAACGTGTATCCGCTCAGGCTGCCATCTGCACAGCGCAGATGCCCCTTCAGCAGCAGCCTGTCACCCAAGCGCTCTACTGACTCCAGACTCTGGTCGCGACACAGTAGCTCTTGCTGCAGCAGGGACGGTGCCTTTCTCCCCACACCAGCCGCTAGAAAACCACCCTCAGCAGCCCAGAGCGTTTTTTCCGGCCGTTTTTGCGCGTAGACCCCGAACCCCGAACCACTCCAGGAAAGCCTGTAGCGACCGAAATCGAAGTCGCGCGCCACCATGAAGGCCGGCGGCAGATGCAGCTCCGCAATCACCGGCTTCGTGCGCCAGGCATCGAGACCACGCAAAACTGTAATTGCCACCGCGAGCAGCAGCAGTGCGAAGAAACCCAGCCCACGCCAAAACCCCATGGCCCGCCCCTTTCCTTGAATAACAACACCCATTAGGCTTGCACGCTTCCAACGACACAGAGCCCCAGATCATGCCGGTATGGATGCAGACCGCCGCCCTACTCACCCTATCCAACGTTTTCATGACCTTCGCCTGGTATGGCCATCTAAAGACCCTTAATACCAAGCCCTGGATCATTGCCGCGTTGATCAGCTGGGGTATCGCGCTGTTCGAGTACCTGATCATGGTGCCGGCCAATCGCATCGGCTATACCGAGCTCTCGGTCGGCCAACTGAAGATCATGCAGGAAGTGATTACCCTGGCGATCTTCGTCCCCTTCAGCGTGCTCTACATGCAGCAGCCGCTGAAGCTGGACTATCTCTGGGCGGGGCTGTGCCTACTAGGCGCGGTCTACTTCATTTTCCGCAGCTAGGCTCGCCTGCGCTTCGACCATGCGTCGCCAAAAATCGACTCAGACTGCTCATTAACAGTCGTTAACTCCACGTCCTCGCCGATTTTTTCCTAGGCAGACCTTTTCTCGGCGTCCTAGCGTTCGAGCACTACGCGGGTTTCTTCAATCGGGCGATCAGGCTGGAAGTATCCCAGCGCCCACCGCCCATGGCCTGGACCTCAGCGTAGAACTGGTCGACGAGTGCCGTAATAGGCAATTGCGCGCCGTTGCGAGCCGCCTCGTCGAGGACGATGGACAGGTCCTTGCGCATCCAGTCCACGGCGAAGCCGAAATCGAATTTGCCATCCAGCATGGTCTGGTGTCGGTGTTCCAGCTGCCAGGACTGCGCAGCCCCCTTGCTGACCACTTCCATGGCGCCCTGTGCATCCAGCCCGGCGCACTGGGCGAAGTGCAGCGCCTCGGCCAACCCTTGCAGCAGACCGCCGACGCAAATCTGATTAACCATTTTGGTCAGTTGTCCGCTGCCCACGGGCCCCATGCGTCGAATCAGTTTGGCGTAGCTGTCGATCACCGGCGCGGCACGGTCGTAGAACACCTGCTCGCCACCCACCATCACCGAGAGCATGCCCGCTTCAGCGCCAGCCTGACCGCCAGAAACGGGGGCATCGAGGAAACCCAGTTCCCGCTCAGCCGCCAGGGTGGCCATTTCACGCGCGACATCCGCCGAAGCCGTGGTGTGATCCACCAGGATAGAGCCGGGTGCCATGCCGGCGAAAGCGCCATCCGCCCCAAGCAGGACAGCGCGCAAATCATCGTCATTGCCAACACAGACCATCACGAACTCCGCGCCCTCTGCCGCCTCACGAGGCGTGGCGAAGGCATCGCCGCCGAACTCATCGCACCACAGCGTGGTCCTGCCCGGCGACCGGTTGTAGACCCGTACCGAATGCCCTTCGCAGGCCAGGTGTCCGGCCATGTTGAAACCCATGACCCCCAAACCGATGAACGCTACTTCAGCCATTGTTCTTCTCCTTCGTCGACCTGCGGAAAAGCCTAACACGCAGTTTGCCGCCCCGCGAAAGCGCCACCATACTCGCTCCAGGCTGGCCCCGACCGCCCCTTGCCAAGGAGAACCCCATGCCGCACTGGCTGGTAATCGATCTGGAAGCCACTACCGAAGAAGGCGGGTGGCCCCTGGAAGAAATGGAGATCATCGAGATCGGAGCGACCGTCGTCCGCGCCGACGGACATGAGGTCGACCACTTTCAACGTTTCGTACGACCTGCACGCCGCCCCTGCCTGACTGGGTTCTGCCGCCAACTCACCCACATCAGCCAGGCCGACGTGGATGGAGCCGCCAGCCTGCCGCAGGTATGGGAGACCTTCGAGCGCTGGCTCAGCCATCACAGCCCGCGCCTGGTGGGTTGGGTGAGTTGGGGCGACTATGACCGCCGCCAGCTGGAGAAAGAATGGCAACGGCATGGACTCGACAGCCTGCTGGCCGTGGCTCCTCACGTGAATCTCAAGCAGCGCTTTGCGGAAGCGCGCCAGCTCAAACACGCAGTTGGCCTGCACACGGCCCTGCAGTTGGCAGGGCTGCACTTCCAGGGTCAGCAGCACCGCGCCCTCGAAGACGCCCGTAATACCGCCCGCCTGCTTCCGCTCGTGCTACCCGCCTGAATGCGCCGGAGCTAGTGACGCTGAAATTCTCGTTGGGCATACTGTCGGGCCCTTTCAGACCCCATCCAGGAGCCCAGCATGTTCAAGGTCAACGAATACTTCGACGGCACCGTCAAATCCATCGCTTTCGGCATGACCGAAGGCCCGGCCACCATCGGAGTGATGGCCGCAGGCGAGTACGAATTCGGCACCAGCCAGCTGGAAGTGATGCATGTCATCGCCGGCGCACTGACCGTGAAACTGCCGGGCAGCGACAACTGGGAAACCTTCGCCGCCGGCAGTCAGTTCACCGTGCCGGCCAACAGCAAGTTCCAGCTGAAAGTGGCTCAGGACACCGCCTATCTCTGCGAGTATCGCTAAGGCGGAGCCTCGCTCCCGAGGCCCAGAATGAAAAAACCGGCCAGTTGGCCGGTTTTTTTTATTTGTGCGAGCAG
Source organism: Pseudomonas sp. DY-1 (assembly GCF_003626975.1). NCBI lineage: Bacteria > Pseudomonadati > Pseudomonadota > Gammaproteobacteria > Pseudomonadales > Pseudomonadaceae > Pseudomonas > Pseudomonas sp. DY-1. Next base: position 1,876,877 of record NZ_CP032616.1, read on the forward strand.
AACTTCATATCAGATTCGGCTCCATCTCCAGCGCTACGCCAAACTTCGCCACGATATCCGCCTGGATGCGCTGGGCCAGCCCATGGAGCTGATGACCGGTGGCGGCGCCGTAGTTCACCAGCACCAACGCCTGAAGACGGTGCACACCGGCATCGCCGTCGCGGAAACCCTTCCAGCCGGCACGCTCGATAAGCCAGCCAGCGGCCAGCTTCACCTGCCCATCCGCCTGCGGATAAGCGACCAGATCGGGATACTCGCCACGCAGGCGCTGAGCCAGCTCGGCATCAACCAACGGATTCTTGAAGAAGCTGCCGGCGTTGCCCAACAGGGCGGGATCGGGCAGTTTTTCGCTACGAATTGCGCAAATGGCGCGGCTGACATCGCTGGGCGATGGCGAGCCGATGCCTTCATCCTGCAGGCGCTGACGTACCGGGCCGTAATCCAGATGCAGCAGAGGCGAGCGACTGAGTTTGAAACGGACCCGCAAGATCAACCATCGGCCCGCTTCGCGCTTGAACAGGCTGTCGCGATAGGCGAACTGACACTCATCCAGATCGAACTCTCGCAACTCGCCAGTTTGCCGATCCAGGGCGGTGAGCCCGGCGAAGACGTCTTTCAGCTCGACGCCATAGGCACCGATGTTCTGCATGGGCGCAGCGCCAACAGTGCCAGGAATCAGACTGAGATTTTCCAACCCGCCCAAGCCTTGCTCCAGGCTCCAGAGCACTAGCGGATGCCACGGCTCGCCCGCCTCTGCTTCCAGCAGTACAGTCACACCGTCATCGGCCAGGATACGAATACCTCGGCTGGCCATACGCAGCACCAGCGCCTCCACGTCACGGGTCAGCAGCAGATTGCTGCCGCCACCGATCACCAGCAGAGGCAGGCCGCGTTGAGCCGCCAGATCGATGGCCTCACGCACGCCAGCATCGTCGCGCGCCTCGGCGAAAAGCCGTGCCTTCACGTCGACGCCGAAGGTGTTGTACGGCTTCAAGGACAGATTTTCGTGCAGGACCAGACTCACAGGCGCCCCTTGATTTCAACGATCAGCGCATCGCAGGCCCGCTCCACCAGGTCAAGCACCTGCTCGAAGCCCTCCTCTCCGCCGTAATACGGATCAGGCACCTCATCCAGCTCCAGCTGGTAACGGCGGAGGAACAGGTCCAACTTGGCCGTAGAATCGCCGGGACACAGTCGGCGCAGATTGGCCAGGTTGTTCTCGTCCATTGCCAGGATCAGGTCGAAGTCGCCGAAATCCCCCCGGCCAACCTGACGTGCGCGCTGCTGGGAAAGGTCGTAGCCACGGCGTTGGGCGGCCACGCGGGTACGGGCGTCCGGCGCCTTGCCCACATGCCAGTCACCAGTGCCGGCGGAGTCCACCCACACCCGCTCGGCGAGACCAGCCTCACGCAGTTTGTGGCGCAGCACGCCTTCGGCAGTGGGAGACCGGCAAATATTACCGAGGCAAACGAAGAGAACGCGCATCAGCCCCCCAGCAAGCGCCGAACGCGCTCGAGGTCTTCCGGCGTGTCGACGCCGGCAGGCGGCGCTTCCAGGGCATCAGCGACATGGATACGCACCCCGTGCCAGAGCGCGCGCAACTGCTCCAGGCATTCGGTATTTTCCAGCCAGCACGGGCCCCAGGCGACAAAGTCATGGAGAAAGCCCGCGCGGTAGGCATAAATGCCGATATGGCGGCGATACGGCACCCCGGCCGGCAACTGGTCGCGACTGACAGCGAAAGAGTCCCGGGCCCAAGGCAGCGGCGCGCGACTGAAAGTCAGGGCCAGGCCGTTGAGATCGGAGGAAACCTTCACCACATTGGGATTGAACAGTGCCTGCACATCCTGGATGGGTTCGGCCAGTGTGGCGATGCCGGCTTCCGGATGAGCGGCCAGGTTGGCAGCCACCTGGTCGATGATGGCTGGCGGGATCAGCGGCTCGTCACCCTGCACATTCACCACGATGGCATCACTGGCCAGACCGAGCTGGCTAGCCACTTCGGCCAGGCGGTCCGTGCCGGAATTGTGGTCCGCACGGGTCAGTAGCACTTCGGCACCGAAGGCCTGACAGGCTTCGACGATCCGCGCGTCGTCAGTGGCTACCACCACGCGCTGCGCTGCGCTGCGCCGAGCCTGCTCCCAGACGTGCTGGATCATCGGCTTGCCGGCGATGTCCTGCAGCGGTTTTCCGGGCAGGCGTGTCGAAGCGAAGCGGGCGGGAATGACGACGGTGAAGGCCTGGGTCATTTGTCCAGACGCTCATCGACATTGAGAGTGCGGGCTTCACCTTCCAGCATCACCGGAATGCCATCCCGTACCGGGAAGGCCAGAGCGTCGGCCTTGCAGATGAGCTCGCTCTTGTCGTCGGCCAACTTCAGCGGGCCCTTGCACAGGGGGCAGGCGAGGATATCGAGGAGTTTCGGGTCCATGAGTGAATCCTTGAAGCGGCAGCCGAAGGGCTACCTTGGGTTAGAAGCGGCTTGGCAGAAGGCGGGCCAGCTGCCCGTCGAACCAGGCGACGAATGCCGGCGAAGGCGCGGCATTGACCGCCAGATACCACCAGTCGGCGGAGGCAAAGGCCCGGCACTTCACAGCATCCTTCTCGGTCATCAGCAGCGGCAGCGACGGTGTGAAAGCCAGGGCTTGCGCGCTATAGACAGCATGATCGGCGAATGGGTGCGGGATCGGGCGCCAGTTTAGCGCCTCCAGGGTTCTGAAGAAACGCTGCGGGTTGCCTATGCCGGCCACCGCATGTATGGCCTGCCCAGGCGCGAAATGGTCCAGTCCGACACGCTTTCCAGTCTGCAGATTGACCAGTTCGCTCGGTTGCAGCTTGAAGGAGAAACCTTCGGCGGAGTCGCTTTCGGCGCCATTGCGCAGCACCGCATCCACCGAATCCAGACGCTCCGGCGGCTCGCGCAGGGGGCCGGCTGGCAGGCAGCGGCGATTGCCGAGCCCACGGGCTGCGTCAATCAGCACCAACTCCAGATCGCGCGCCAAGCGGTAGTGCTGCAGGCCATCGTCGCTGAGGATCAGGTCGAGGGTTTCCTGCTCCAGCAGGGCCTGCACGGCGCGGGAACGGTCCGGGTCGATTACCAGTGGCACACCACTGCGCTGGACGATCAGCAGCGGTTCGTCGCCGGCCTGCTCGGCCCCCTGCTCCGCCCGCACCCGCCAAGGCATTTGCGGCGGCTTGGCCCCATAGCCGCGGCTGACCACACCGACGCGCAATCCGCGCGCCCGGCAGTGCTCGATCAGCCAGAGAATCATCGGGGTCTTGCCGGTGCCGCCAACGGTGATGTTACCGACGACGATCAACGGAACAGGCGGGCGATAGCTGTTGCCCTGCCCCGCCATGAAGGATGCGCGCTTGCGCTCGGCGACTCGACGATAGAGCCACTCCAGCGGGCTCAGCAAGCCAAGTGCCGGATGACCTCGATACCAGGCGTCTAGCAGGCGCTCAGAGAAGGCCATCAGGGCTTCTTGGCCGCGTCGGCCTCGATGGTGGTCATGCGCAACTGGCTGAATCCCAGCTTGCCGGCGGCATCCATGGCGGTGACTACTGACTGGTGAGTAGTGCGCGCATCAGCGGTGATCACCAGCGGCAGGCTGTTGTCGCCTTCCGACTCGCGTCCCAGGGCAGCGATCAGGGTCGCCAGGTCGCTCTTCACCAGGTTCTGGCCGTTGAGCGAGTACTGGCCGTCCGCAGCGATGCTCAGCTCCAGCGTCTTGAGCTCGGTTTCCTCGGGAGGCGTGCCGCTTACGGCCTCGGGCAGTTCGATTTTCAGCTGATTGGGTTTGCTGAAGGTGGTGGTCACCACGAAGAACAGCAGCAGCACGAAGATCACGTCGATCAACGAAGTGAGGTTGAGGAACACCTCTTCGCGGGCGACATTGCCCGCCCTGCGGCGGAATTTCACGCTTTGGCTTCCTCTGCGAAATCCACTTCGCGATCGCCTTGGACCACTTCCACCAGCTTGATCGCTTCCTGCTCCATGGCCACTACCAGCTCGTCAACACGACGCAGCAGGTAACGGTGGAAGAACACAGCCGGAATGGCGACGATCAGGCCTGCGGCAGTGGTCACCAGCGCCTTGGCGATACCGCCGGCCAGCACGGGCGCGTTGGCCATGCCGTTCTCCATGAAGCCGCCGAATATATCGATCATGCCGAAGACGGTACCCAGCAGGCCGAGTAGCGGCGCCATGGCAGCGATGGTGCCAAGGGCATTGAGGTAGCGCTCCAGCTCATGGATGACCCGACTGGCAGCTTCCTCGATGCACTCCTTCATGATTTCGCGGCCATGTTTGGAGTTGGCCAGGCCCGCAGCCAGCACCTCACCCAGCGGCGAAGAGGCGCGCAGCTCCTTGAGCTTCTGGCTGTTCAGCTGCTTGTCCTTGATCTGGCGCCAGACCTGGCCCAGCAGGTGCGGCGGAGACACGCGGCTGATGCGCAGGGTCCACAGGCGTTCGGCAACGATCGCGGTGGCGGCGATGGAACACAGAATGATCGGCAGCATCATCCAGCCGCCGGCTTTGACCAACTCCCACACGGTAGGAAATCCCCTTCGGAAAAGTGGCGCCACTCTAGCATAGGGGCGGGCCTCCGCCGACCGTCGCCGTTCTCATTTTTCCCTCCAGAATACGGACTTTTCTCGCTCGCTCTCCGGCTCGACGCCAGCGCCCAGACGCAGCAGCAAATGACCCTGCTTCGCCGTGTCATGGATCTCGGCGGGCAGCGCGCCGATTCGCGAAACGACCAACGGATGGGGATGGCCGTAGGGGTTCAGGTGGCCTCGGGAAATCAGCACTTTCTCAGGCGCCACGGCATGCAGGAACGCGCCACTGGAGGACGTTCGGCTGCCATGGTGGCCCGCCACCAGCCAGCGCGCCGCAAGTGGCTGGCCACTGGCGACCCAGGCGGCTTCACCGCGAGCGCCGAGATCGCCACTCAACAGGATGCGCTCACCAGCGGCCTCGACCGACAACACACATGAACCATCATTGCTATCGCCTGTCAGTGGCGACTGCCAGATTCGGAATCTCACGCCATCCCAAGTCCAGGCCAGATCAGCCGGACAGGCCTCGGCGCCCAGTTCGGATGGCAGCCGCTCCAGCTCACCAGTCAGCACCCGCGCCACCGCCAACCCCCGACTTACGGCCAGGGCGCCGCCGGAATGATCGGAATCCGCATGACTGAGCAGTAACAGATCCAGCCGAGACAACCCCAGGCCGCGCAGGGTCGGAACTACCACACGCTCGCCGATATCGAAGTCGCCCCGGCGCGGACCGGCGTCGTAGAGCATCGCATGCTCGTGAGTGCGGACCAGCACCGAAAGGCCCTGCCCCACATCCAGCACCCGAACCTCGGCCTGACCACGTGCCGGGCGCTCCTGCGGCGGGAACAGCATGGGCAATAGCAGCGCCAGCCCCAGCGCACGCAGCGGCACGCCAGCCGGGGCAATCAGCAGCAGTACACCCAGCGTTCCGAGGATCCAACCCCAGAACGGAACTTGCGTAGGAATCCAGGCGGGAACCTGCGTCGCCGTCCAGGCCAGTATCTGGAACAGCAACTCCAGGGCACCACCGGCCAACCAGAGCAATGCATCCCCCAGTAGGGGAATGCCAAGTAGCAATGTGCCTAGCAACGCCAGCGGCAGCACCACCAGGCTGATCCAGGGCACCGCCAGCAGGTTCGCCAGAGGGCCACTGAGGCTGATGGGCAAGGCCAGGGCCAGCAGCAGAGGCGCCAACCCCACACCCATGACCCACTGAGCTCGCCACCAGGTCGCCCACCAGCGCCATGCCCCCAGCCGCCCGGCAAAGGCCAGCACCAGCAGGACCACAGCACCAAAGGAAAGCCAGAATCCCGGTTGCAGCACTACCAATGGTTCAGCCAGCAATACGGCACACAGCGCCACCAGCAAAGGCGTGAGGAATCCCAGGTGGCGAAAGCGCAAACGCCAGAGCAAGACGACGCCAAGCATCACGCAAGCTCGCTGCACCGGCACATCGAATCCTGCCAGCACGCCATATCCGAGCCCACCGGCGAGAGCCATGGCACAAGCCCAGGGTAGCCAGGGCAGCGACCGAGGCCAGAGTCCGTTTCGAGCGAGCACCACCACCAGGCCGTAAAGGACACCCGCGAATAGCGTGATGTGCTGACCGGAAATCACCATCAGGTGCGTGGTCCCCGTGTCTTGTAACAGGCGCCAGTCCCGATCCTGCAAGCCGGAGCCGTCGCCCAGCACCAAGGCGGCGAGCCCACCGGCCCGTCCCCAGGCATCCACCTGCAGCAAACGATGACGCAAGGAGTCCCGCCAGGCGACAGGGCCGCTTGCCGCTTCCAGTCGCTCCCCGGCCTTGACCGAGCCGGTTGCCCCTATGCGCCGTGCCAGCAGCCACGCCTCGTAGTCAAAGGTCGCGGGATTCACGAGACCACGCGGTCGTTTAAGGCGAACAGCCAGCCGCCAGCGTTCGCCGGCAAACACACGCGGGCCGCCATGCCAGGACAGCCGCAACCTGCCAGGCAATTGTGCCCGGGAGGAATGGAGCGCCGCCAGCTCGAAGCGCACCACCCCATCAGCCGTGCTGGGGAGGCCAACCACGGTTCCTTCCAACCAGCGCACCTGGCCGTCCAACCGCGATTCCAACCGGTCGTCCAACGCCCATTGGGCACTCATGCAAGCCCAACCGAGACCAAGCAGGAACAGCCCGCTGCGCCAGGCACGCGACGCCAGCAGCGCGAATCCGAGAATCAACTGGAGCAGGAGCCACCAGACAGGCGGCAAGACAGGCATCCAGCGCAATAAAAGAAGGCCTACGGCAAGCGTGGCCAACCCCGAAACCATGGGCATCCGACTTCCCTTCCCTGGGACGGAGACTGCGGCGACGTCCCCTACAGCCCTGCACGTCGCGATCCAGGCGGCGCAGTTCCGTTTAAACTTGCCGACACAAACTGACCCGGCGATGTCATTTCCGGGTGTGCATAATACCCGGCGCTTTCGTCGGCCAGAGACCGCCCATGCCGCGTCGTATATTCAAACGCTACATGCCGAACCCGGACACCATCAGGGAACACAAGTCCCTGCGTTTTCTCGGCACCCTGATTCACGACCCGAACCTCTGGCACCTCAATCGCCATTCGGTCGCCCGCGCCATGGCCATGGGCCTGTTCGCCGCGTTCATCCCCATTCCCATGCAGATGCTGCTGGCAGCCGGCCTGGCCATCATGGTCCGTGCGAACCTGCCGATCTCGGTGGGTCTCGTGTGGTTGACCAATCCCATCACAATGCCGCCGGTTTTCTACTGCACCTACAAGATGGGGGCGTGGATCATGCAGATCTCTCCGCGCGCCCTACCCGAGGAACTGACCTGGGAATGGATCACGCAGGAGCTTTCCTCGGTCTGGCAACCATTCCTCCTAGGATCGGTGGTCTGCGGCATCCTGATCGGCGCACTGGCCTACATGCTGACCATGCTTTATTGGCGCTGGTGGGTCGGGCACAGTTGGCGCAAACGCCAGAAGGCCCGGCGCGAAAACAGCCGCTAAAACGAAAACGCCGCATTGAATGCGGCGTTTTCTATTGCGGGGAGCGCCCCCTACTCGTAGCGCAAGGCCTCGGCTGGCTGGGTCTGGGCGGCACGCCAGGCGGGATAGAGGGTGGCCAGGAAGCTCAGGATCAGGGCCGCGCCACAGATCAGCAGAACATCCCCCAATTGCAGCTCAGACGGCAGGTAACTGACGAAGTAGACGTCTGAACTGAATATCTGCCGGCCACTGGCGCGCTCCAGCGCAGCGATCCACTGGCTGACGTTGAGCGCCGTAATGATGCCCAACACGGTGCCGATCAGCGTGCCGATGAAGCCGATCACGCTGCCCTGAACCATGAACACCGCCATGATCTGGCGCGGCGTCGCTCCCAGCGTGCGAAGGATGGCGATATCCGCACGCTTGTCGGCGACCACCATGATCAAGGTGGCGATGATGTTGAACGCAGCCACGGCCACAATCAGCAAAAGGAGCAGGCCGATCATGGTCTTCTCCATCTTCATGGCGCTGAACAGACTGCCCTGCGTATGGGTCCAGTCATCGGCGCGATAACCCTGCCCCAGCTCGGCGGCAATCTGTTTCGACACTTCAGGTGCGAGGAACAGGTCCTTCAGGGCAAGGCGCACACTTTGCACCTGCCCTTCCGGCAGACGCTGGATGGTGGAGGCATCGGCGATGTTGATCAGCGCCAGGGAGCTGTCCAGCTCGGCACCGACCTTGAATACACCCACCACATTGAGGCGCTGCATCCGCGGCGTAATACCGCCTGGTGCATTGCTGACTTCAGGGACGATCAGGGTCAGCTTGTCGCCGACATTGAGGCGGAAACGCCGCGCAGTAATTTCGCCGACCACGATGCCGGACTCGCCCGGCTTCAGGGCATCGAGATTCCCTTGCACCATGTGCTTGCCGATGATGGAAACCTTGGTCTCTTCCTGCGGGTCAACACCATTGATCTGCACCGGCTGCATCATTCCCTTGTAGGAAAGCATGCCCTCCAGCTCAGCGAAGGGCACCGCGCCCACGACCTCCGGGTGCTTCATTGCGGCGTCGGACACGCGGCGCCAGTCGGCCAGGGGCTGATCGGCACTCAGGGTAGCGTGTGACACCATGCCGAGGATGCGCGAGCGCATTTCCTTCTGGAATCCGTTCATCACCGAGAGCACTACGATCATGGCCAGCACGCCCAGTGCCAGACCGATCATCGACGTGAGCGAGATGAAGGAAATGAAGTGGTTACGGCGCTTGGCGCGCGTATAGCGCGTGCCGATAAAGATCGGGAGAGGTCTGAACATCTCAGGCAGCCACCAGTCGGCCTTCTTCAAGGCGCAGCACCCGATCCATCTGGCGGGCAAGCTGCAGGTCGTGGGTCACCACCAGGAAGGCGGTCTGCGAGGAGCGGCTCAGTTCCAGCATCAGCTCCTGGATGCCATGCGCAGTGTGCTGGTCGAGGTTGCCGGTGGGCTCGTCGAGCAGCACCAGACCTGGGTTGTTGACCAGGGCGCGGGCAATGGCCACCCGCTGGCGCTCACCACCGGAAAGCTCGGCCGGCTTGTGCGACAGGCGATGGCCCAGTCCAACGCGCTCCAGCAGCGCGGTGGCACGCTGGCGCGCCTCGGCGATTGCAGTACGACCGATCAGCAACGGCATGCAGACGTTCTCCAGCGCAGTGAACTCTGGCAGCAGATGGTGGAACTGGTAGACGAACCCCAGAGCGCGATTGCGCAGCAGGCCGCGGGCAGTTTCACTGAGCGCGGACAATTCCTCGCCGGCCAACCAGACGCTGCCCTTGCTCGGGGTATCCAGTCCACCCAGCATGTTCAGCAGCGTGCTCTTGCCGGAGCCGGAGCTACCCACGATGGCCACCCGCTCTCCCGGATGCAGTTCCAGCTGGACGCCAGACAGCACCTCGACGGACTGCGGGCCCTCGTCGTAGCTCTTGCCCAGGTTGCGGCAACTCAGGACAGCCTTGTTACTCATAGCGCAAAGCCTCTGCTGGCTGGGTGCGCGCGGCACGCCAGGCGGGATAAAGGGTGGCGAGGAAACTCAGGACCAGCGCAGCCGAGCAGACCAGCACCACGTCCTCGGCCATCAGTTGGGATGGCAGATAATCGATGAAATAGACATCGGCACTGAGGAACTTGTGTCCCAGCAGGCGCTCCAGCAGGCCGATGGCATCGCTCACGTTCAATGCCGCGAGAATGCCCAGCACGCCGCCAATAAGCGTGCCGACAACACCGATCACGGTGCCCTGGACCATGAAGATGCCCATGATCTGCCTGGGTGTGGCACCCAATGTCCGGAGAATGGCAATGTCACCGCGCTTGTCAGTCACCACCATCACCAGGGTTGAAATGATATTGAAGGCAGCGACAGCCACAATCAGCAGCAACAGCAGGCCGATCATGGCCTTTTCCATCTTGATCGCCTGGTAGAGGTTGCCGTGCGTACGGGTCCAGTCACGGGCATAGAAATCTTCGCCCTTCAATTCGCCCGCGATCTGCCACGCCACTTGCGGCGCCTGGAACAGGTCATCGAGTTTCAGGCGCAGCCCCTGAACCTGGTCCGGCTGCCAACGCTTGAGGCGGGCGACATCGGACAGGTTGGCAATGGCCAGGAAGCCATCCAGCTCACCCGCGCCAACGTGGAAGATGCCGACCACGGTGAAGCGCTTCATCCGCGGGAAGACCCCCGCCGGGGTCACGGCAACTTCCGGGAGCACGAAAGTGACCTTGTCGCCCATACCGACGCCAAGCTTGCTGGCCGCACGATCGCCAATGACGATGCCGAACTCGCCCGGTTTCAGGGCACCGAGGCTGCCCTCCCGGAAGAAGTTGCCGATGATGGAAACCTTGGGTTCTTCCTGCGGGTCCACGGCGTTGACCAGCACCTTCTGTACCTTGCCGTCGGCAGTCAGCAGGCCCTGGACCTGGGTGTAAGGCGCAACGGCCTTCACTTCGGAATGCCGGGCCACGCCTTCTGCCAGCTTGCGCCAATCATTGATCGGCACCGCGGACTCCACGGTGGCGTGGGGCACCATGCCCAGCACACGGGTTCGCATTTCATAGTCGAAGCCGTTCATGACCGACAGCACCAGGATCATTACCAGCACACCGAGTGCCAGGCCGATCATGGAGGTCAGGGAAATGAAGGAGACGAAGTAGTTGCGGCGCTTGGCGCGCGTGTAGCGTGCGCCTATGTACAGGGACAGCGGTCTGAACATGGAAGTGGAGTTCGCTGGCGAAAGAAGGGACGTCCTTGTGGCGGGGCTTGGCGAGCAGCGTTTACACTCAAATTCTGTTCGTGGTCTGTCGCGGCGCTCCGGGCGACGCAAACGGACTTGCAAAACGGAACAGCTCTTCGACCACCACCGCTGCCATGGGTTCGCCATGTCGACACGAGACGCGGATGACCGCCGCGAATACTACCGCATCGAAGATTCGATCGCACTGGAATTTCGCCCGCTGAAACAGGGCGAAACAGCTGATGAAAGCGGCGCGGACAGCGGCTCTCAACTGTTCGGACTGCTTAGCGAATTGCATCTGATGGACTTCGAATCGCAGCACTTGCTGCGGCATATCCATGAGCGCGATCGAACCCTGGCGAATTACCTCAAGGTCATCAACAAGCGAATTGACCTGCTTGGCCAGGCCCTTGCGCAGAGCCTGTTGCGCGACATCGGCCCAGCACGCCAGGTGACCCTGTCAGAAGGCGGCCTTGGCTTCACCAGCGACCAGCCCATCGAAACCGGCACCCACCTGGCGATCAAGATGGTGCTGATGCCCCAGGCCCTTGGCCTCTTGCTGAATGCCACGGTCATCCACAACCAGCCCCGCGATGACGGCCAGTTCGATATCGGCACCGAGTTCGATGACCTTACCGACGCCCAGCGCCAGCTGCTGGCGCGCCACATACTTCAGAAACAGGCCCAGCAGCGACGCCAGGCCCGCGAACGTTCCTCTCCTTCCACCTGAGACCCGCGCATGAAGCGTACCGGACTGCTGCTGACCTGCCTCCTCCTCGCACTGCCCGTTAGCGCGGAAACCATCGAGATTCCTGTCGGAGAGCAAGGCGACCTGGGCCTCTCGCTGCCTGTGCGCGGTGAGAGCCAGGGCGCGGTACTGGAGAGCTTCGGCCTTCCTGACGAAGAACACCCCGCAGTAGGCAAGCCACCGATCAGTCGCTGGGACTACCGCGAATTCTCGGTTTATTTCGAAAGCGGACGAGTCATCGACAGCGTTCGACACCATCAACCCAGAGCACCAAGGGAATAAACGTGACCCTGATCTACGGCCATCGAGGCGCAAAGGGCGAATGCCCGGAAAACACCCTGGCCAGCTTCAAGCAATGCCTGTCACACGGCGTGAAGCGTTGCGAGCTGGACCTGCACCTGTCCCGAGACGGCGAGCTGATGGTGATCCACGACCCCAGCCTGAAGCGCACCACCGGCCGTCGGGGCAAAGTGGCGGAGCATGACGCCGAAGAGCTGGAAGGTTATGACGCCCGCCTGGGCGGACCAGGCTGGCACCAGCCCTGCCCCATCCCGCGCCTGGCGAGCCTGTTCGAGCACTGTGATTTCGATCATTGGCAACTGGAAGTGAAGAGCGCTTCGCGGGTTCGCGCCGCGCGGACCGTGCTGGCAATCCAGGAGCTGGCTGAGCGTCACGGACTGGTGGACAAGGTGACGGTCACTTCCAGCTCCCGCGAGGTTCTGCGCGCCCTCAACCGACTGACGCCAAAGCTGTCTCGCGGGCTCGTGGCGGAGTACGCCTGGCTCGACCCGCTGAAGGTGGCCAAGCACCACGGCTGCAACCTGCTGGCCCTGAACTGGACGCTTTGTACCCCGGAGCGTCTGCTGAAAGCCCAGAAGGAAGGTCTGCACGTTTCGGTCTGGACCGTGAACGAACCAGCGCTGATGCGCCGCCTCGCCGACTTCGGCGTGGACAGCATCATCACCGACTTCCCAGGCCTGGCAAGCACCTCCATTGGGATACGCTGAAGCCGCCCGGCTGCAGCGAGTTCATTCGCGATTGAAATGACTATGCCGACAAGTTTGTCGGGTACGCCGCGCGCACCAGCGGCACCTGGACCACGACTGTCGCTCCACTGAGGCCGAACCGGTGCGCATGGCGCACCCTACAGCAGGCGTGCTACGGTTGAATGGTTCTTCAAGCTCAGGCAGTCCCCCATGAAAAAACCGGCCATAAAGGCCGGTTTTTTCGTTTAGGCGTCACCTGATCAGAAGCTCTCCCGGTTCGGCCAGCGCCATAGGTGCGTATCGCCGAGAGGGTCCTCCCCGGCCGGCTCAGGCGCCCGGCCGGTGCCGCTCAAAAAAGCCGGTTAAGGCCGTCGAACGCAGCCACCCGATAGGCTTCGGCCATGGTCGGGTAGTTGAAGGTAGTGTTGATGAAGTACTTGATGGAGTTGGCTTCACCCTTCTGGTTCATGATCGCCTGGCCAATGTGGACGATCTCGGAGGCCTGGTAGCCGAAGCAGTGGACGCCGAGGATTTCCAGGGTCTCGCGGTGGAACAGGATTTTCAGCATGCCCACCGGCTCGTGGGAAATCTGCGCACGCGCCATGCCCTTGAAGAAAGCCTTGCCCACTTCGTAGGGGATCTTCGCCTGGGTGAGTTCGCGCTCGTTCTTGCCGATCGAGCTGATCTCCGGAATGGTGTAGATGCCGGTCGGTACGTCATCGACGAAGCGCCAGCTGTCATTTTCAACGGCGCTGCCGGCGGCCGAGCGGCCCTGATCCGCGGCAGCACTTGCCAGGCTTGGCCAGCCGATCACATCACCGGCAGCGAAGATGTTGCTGACTTCAGTACGGTAGTACTGGTCAACGTTGATCTGGCCACGACTATTGACCTTGATCCCGATGTTCTCCAGGCCCAGCTTGTCGGTGTTGCCGGTACGACCGTTGCACCACAGCAGGCAGTCGGCCTTGATCTTCTTGCCGGACTTGAGGTGCAGGATCACCCCGTTCTCCAATCCTTCGATGCGCTCGTACTCTTCATTGTGGCGAATCAGCACATTGTTGTTGCGCAGGTGGTAGCTGAGGGCGTCGGAGATTTCGTCGTCAAGGAAGCTGAGCAACTGGTCGCGGTTGTCGATCAGGTCCACCAGCACACCCAGGCCGCTGAAGATCGAGGCGTACTCGGAACCGATCACGCCGGCTCCGTAGATGATGATTCGACGCGGCGTGTGGGTCAGGCTGAGGATGGTATCGCTGTCGTAGATGCGCGGGTGGTTGAAGTCGACATCCGCCGGACGATAAGGGCGCGAGCCGGTGGCGATGATGACCTGCTTGGCCACCAGCTTTTCCACCACACCACTGGCGCAGACCACTTCCACGGTCTGCTCGTCATGGAAGCTGGCAGTGCCGAAGAATACGTCGACGCGGTTGCGCGCATAGAAGCCGGTGCGCGAGGCGACCTGCTTGGAAATAACCCGCTCGGCACTCTTCAGCACGTCGGGGAAGGAGAACCAGCGCGGCTCACCAATCTGGCGGAACAGCGGGTTGGTGTTGTACTGCATGATCTGCCGAACGGAATGACGTAGTGCCTTGGACGGAATCGTGCCCAAGTGGGTGCAGTTGCCGCCAACCAGCGGGCGGTTGTCTACCACCGCCACCTTGCGCCCTGCCTTGGCGGCGTTCATCGCCGCACCTTCCCCCGCCGGGCCCGAACCCAGCACCACTACGTCGTAGTTGTAGACAGCCATGCTTACTCCTCATAACGGGCCGGGGCGCCCTTTGGCGCCCCCGGCAAGGTCCGCGGCAGTCGCCACCGCGGAAATCGGAACCTGTTTCGGCGATCCTGGAAGGGACCCTGAACTGGCGTGCAGCTTAGTCCAGGCGCCTGGCGCTGCACATTAGCGCTTGGTCGCGTCGTAGGCGAGGTTTGAATCCACTACATCGCCCTCGCGGCGCACTTCCTCACATTTCTCGCGATTGCCGCCACAGATCGAGCACTCCTTCTCGATGCCCAGGTTGGCGATTCCACCACAGGAACCGGCGATGGGCTTGCGACCCATGATCACGCCGACGGCCATGCCCAGCACCACCAGCAGCATGATCAGGAACACCAGCACGAAGGTCATCTTAACTTCTCCTCTTGCTCGAGCAGCTCGCGGAAGCGGCTGCTGCCATGGCTGACGAAGCCCTGTCCTTCACGGATCACGAAGAAGGCGGCGATGCCATGGCGTTCAGCATAGGCCTCCCCCGCCTTCGGCCCCAGTACCAGCAGCAAGGTGGACAACCCGTCCGCCCTCAGAGCCGACTCATCCACCACGGTTACCGCCGCCAGGTTGTGGCTGATCGGCGCCCCCGTTGCCGGATCCAGAGTGTGGGAGTAACGCTTGCCGCCCTTCTCAAAATAGTTGCGATAGTCGCCCGAGGTGGAAACGCCGACCCCATCGAGCTGGATGATCTTCTGCGCTACCTGCCGATCATCCCGCGGTGCTTCGATGGCGATGCGCCAGGGCGAGCCATCGGGTTTGCGGCCGAAGGCCTTCAACTCGCCCGTGATTTCCACCAGCGCACTGCCGACACCCAGCTCACCCAAATGTGTCACCACGCGATCAACCGCATAGCCAGCGGCGATGCTGTTGAAGTCCAGTTGCACCGGTGCGTCCTTGCACAGCTCCTGACCACGAATCGACAGGTGCTGATGACCGACATTGGCCTTCGCGGCAGCAATGGCTACGGCACTGGGTACCTGCTCGCCACGTGACTGAGGGCCGAACCCCCAGAGGTTGAGCAGCGGCTCCACCGTCATGTCGAAGGCGCCATTGCTGTCCTTTGACAGGTCGCCGGCGAAAGACACCAGCTCCAGCATCGGGGCAGGCAGTGCCATGCAGCTGCCTGCCGGCAAGGCGTTGAAACGCTCCACTTCGGAGTCGGCGCGGTAGGTGGACATCTGCAGGTCGATTTCCTTCAGGATGCCTTCCACCTCGTGGCGGACCCGCTCGACCGAAGGGCCGGAAGCGTTGCGCACGTACTTCACCGAGTAGCTGCTGCCCATGGTGGGGCCGCTGAACTGCTCCAGGCTATCGCCACACCCGGCCAGCAGGAGACTGGCCGAGAACATCAGCGCGATCGGCCTAGCCACCGAAATCATCCAGCAGGATATTGTCCCGCTCCACGCCGAGGTCGGTGAGCATCTTGATCACCGCAGCGTTCATCATCGGCGGGCCACACATGTAGAACTCGCAATCCTCGGGGGCCGGGTGGTCCTTGAGGTAGTTCTCATAAAGGACGTTGTGGATGAAGCCCTTCAGCCCACTCCAGTTGTCCTCCGGCTGCGGGTCGGACAGCGCCAGGTGCCACTGGAAGTTCGGATTCTCGGCGGCCAATTGGTCGTATTCCTCGGTATAGAAGGCTTCGCGCAGGGAACGCGCGCCATACCAGAAGCTGATCTTGCGCTTTGAACCCAGGCGTTTGAGCTGGTCGAAAATGTGCGAGCGCATGGGCGCCATGCCCGCACCACCACCGATGAAGACCATTTCCGCTTCGCTGTCCTTGGCGAAGAACTCGCCGAAGGGGCCATAAACGGTAACCTTGTCGCCTGGCTTGAGACTGAAGACCCAGGAAGACATCTGCCCAGGCGGCAAGTGATCCTTGCCTGGCGGGGGCGAGGCGATACGGATGTTGAATTTGACGATGCCCTTCTCATCCGGGTAGTTGGCCATGGAGTAGGCGCGGATCACCGTCTCCTCGACTCTGGATACGTACTTCCACTGGTTGAACTTGTCCCAGTCGCCCCGGTATTCGGGCTGAATATCGAAGTCCTTGTAGGCCACCTGGTGTGGCGGGCATTCCAGCTGTACGTAACCACCAGCGCGGAAGTCCACGCTCTCGCCTTCCGGCAGGCGCAGCGTCAGCTCCTTGATGAAGGTAGCCACGTTGGGGTTGGACTCCACCGTGCACTCCCACTTCTTCACACCGAAGACTTCTTCCGGCACCTCGATATGCATGTCCTGTTTCACCGGGGTCTGGCAGGACAGGCGCCAGCCTTCCTTTGCTTGGCGGCGGGTGAAGTGGGACTCCTCGGTGGGCAGCATTTCCCCACCGCCGCTCTCGACGACGCACTTGCACTGGGCACAAGTACCGCCGCCGCCACACGCGGAAGACAAAAAGACGTTATGGGATGCCAGGGTCTGCAGCAGCTTGCCGCCGGCGGGCACAGTGATGGTCCGCTCGCCGTTGATCACGATATTCACGTCGCCGCTGGACACCAGCTTGGCGCGGGCCGCCAGGATGATCACCACCAGCCCGAGGACGATGGCGGTGAACATGCCGATGGCGAGGAAGATTTCGAAACTCAGCATGTCCGTTCCTTAGAGCTGCACACCGGAAAACGACATGAAGCCGAGCGACATCAGGCCGATGGTGATGAAGGTGATGCCGAGGCCCTGCAGGCCCTCGGGGACATCACTGTATTTCAGCTTCTCGCGGATACCCGCCAGCAAGGCGATAGCCAAGGCCCAGGAGAAGCCGGAGCCGACGCCGTAGACCACGCTCTCGCCCAGGTTGTAATCACGCTCCACCATGAACAGCGAGCCGGCCATGATGGCGCAGTTCACCGTGATCAGCGGCAGGAACACACCGAGGGCGTTGTAGAGCGAGGGCACATATTTGTCGAGCAGCATCTCGAGGATCTGCACGATGGCGGCGATCACGCCGATGTAGCTGAGCAGGCCAAGGAATGACAGGTCCACGTCCGGTAGACCTGCCCAGGCCAGGGCACCATCCTTGAGCAGCAGACTGTAAAGCAGGTTGTTGGCCGGCACGGTGATGGCCTGCACCACGATCACCGCGATACCCAGGCCAATAGCGGTTTCCACTTTCTTCGAAATGGCGATGAAAGTGCACATGCCAAGGAAGAAGGCCAGCGCCATGTTCTCGACGAACACGGCCTTCACGAACAGGCTGAGGTAGTGCTCCATCAGTAGGCCTCCTTGTTGGATACCTGGGGCGCGATCCTGTAGGACGGAGCCTCCTTCTGCTCGGTCTTCCAGCTACGCAGCGCCCAGATGATCAAGCCGATCAGGAAGAAGGCTGAGGGTGGCAACAGCAGCAGGCCATTGGGCTGGTACCAACCACCGTCGTTGATCACCGGCAGGACCTCGTAGCCCAGCAGCTTGCCGGCGCCAAGCAATTCGCGAATGACACCGAGGACGATCAGCATGGCGCTGTAGCCCAGGCCGTTGCCAATGCCATCGAAGAAGGACAGCAGTGGCGGATTGGCCATGGCAAACGCTTCCGCGCGGCCCATCACGATGCAGTTGGTGATGATCAGGCCGACGAACACCGACAGCTGCTTGGAGAGGCTGAAGGCGTAGGCCTTGAGCACCTGGTCGACCACGATCACCAGCGAGGCGATGATCACCATCTGCACGATCATGCGGATCGAGCTGGGGATCTGGCTGCGGATCATCGAGATGAACAGGTTGGAGAAGCCGGTCACCAGGGTCAGGGCGATGGACATCACCAGCGCGGTCTTCAGGTTGGAAGTGACCGCCAGCGCCGAGCAGATCCCCAGTATCTGCAAGCCGATGGGGTTGTTGTGCAGGATCGGGTCCAGCAGGACCGACCGGATAGTGGGTTGCGCCATGCTCATGCCTCCCCGTCGCTCAGCCTGGCCAGGAACGGACCAAAGCCGTTCTTGCCAAGCCAGAAATGCAGCAGATTGTTGACGCCCTTGCTGGTCAGCGTGGCGCCGGCCAGGCCGTCGACCTGATGTCGGGCGTTCGGCGACTGCGCGTCGACACTGCCCTTGATGATCTGGACAGCCAGCTGGCCCTGTTCGTCGAACAGGCTCTTGCCATTCCACAGCGCCTTCCATTTCGGGTTGTCCACTTCGCCACCCAGACCCGGGGTCTCGCCATGCTGGTAGAAACCCAGGCCGACCACGGTATCGAGGTCACCCTTGAGCGCCAGGAAGCCGTACAGGGTCGACCAGAGGCCGTAGCCACGCACGGGCAGGATCAGGGTCTGCAACTTGCCATCCTGCTCCACCAGGTAAACGGTGGAGAAACGCTCGCGACGCTTGATAGAGGCGGTGTCCTGCTCAGCCGACAGTGCATCGGACAGCTTCGGATCCTTGGCGGCCTTCAGCGGGTCGAACCCGGCGGCCTGGATATCGGCGGCATAGTCACCACTGTTCAAGTCAACAACCTTGGCGGAGATGCGCTCGGCGTAGAGCTTCTTGACCTCATCGGCAGACATGCCCGGCTGCGCCAGACCCGCGATGGTCAGAATGCTGCGCTGTTTGTCCAACTCGCGGTTTTCCACCTGGATGGGCTTAAGCGCGATGGCGCCACCTGCCACGAACACGGAACACACCAGGCAGACCACCAGGGCCACCATCAGGGTGCGGACAGTGGATTCCTTCTGGTTAGCCATTGCGTGCCAGCCTCCGCTTGATATTGGCCTGGACCACGAAGTGGTCGATCAGGGGCGCGAACAGGTTGGCGAAGAGAATCGCCAGCATCATGCCCTCCGGGAAGGCCGGGTTGACCACACGGATCAGCACCACCATCAGGCCGATCAGTGCACCGAACAGCCATTTGCCGGTGTTGGTCATGGAGGCAGACACCGGGTCGGTGGCCATGAACATCATGCCGAAGGCGAATCCACCCAGAACCAGATGCCAGTACCAGGGCATGGCGAACATTGGATTGGTGTCCGAGCCGATGGCGTTGAACAGCCAACTGGTGGCGATCATGCCCAGCATCACACCAGCAACGATTCGCCAGGCCGCGATGCGGGTCACCAGCAACACGCCGCCACCGATCAGGATGGCCAGGGTGCTGGTTTCACCGATGGAGCCCTGGATGGTGCCGAGGAAGGCGTCCATCCAGCTGATGCCATGGCCGACGATATTGTCGACGCCGCCCGCGGCACCGAGGCTCAGCGAAGTGGCGCCGGCGAATCCGTCCACAGCGGTCCAGACCGCGTCACCGGAAATCTGTGCCGGGTAGGCGAAGAACAGGAAGGCGCGGCCTGCCAGAGCCGGGTTTAGGAAGTTCTTTCCGGTACCGCCGAAGACCTCCTTGCCCAGCACGACGCCGAAGCTGATACCCAGCGCGACCTGCCAAAGTGGAATGCTTGGCGGCAGGGTCAGGGCAAAGAGCACGGAGGTGACGAAGAAACCTTCGTTCACCTCATGGCGACGGATCGAGGCGAACAGGACTTCCCAGAAGCCGCCGACAATGAAGGTCACGGCGTAGATGGGCAGGAACCAGGCGGCCCCCTGGACGAAGTTGTCCCACAGGCTGTTCGGGTCGAACCCGGCCAGGGCTCCGATCAACGCGAAGCGCAAGCCCTCCTGGGCCGCCAGTAGGTCTGGGCTTTGCGCGAACACCAGGTTGGCCTGGTAGCCGACGTTCCACATGCCGAAGAACATCGCCGGGAAGGTGCAGAGCCAGACGGTGATCATCATGCGTTTCAGGTCGATGCCGTCGCGCACATGGGCGGTGGTTCGGGTCACATTGGCGGGGCGATAGAAGAAGGTGTCTACCGCCTCGTACAGTGCGTACCACTTTTCATAGCGACCACCCTGCTCAAAGTTGTGCTCGATCCGATCGAGGAATTTACGCAGGCCCATGTCAGCCCTCCTTCTCAATACGGCTGAGGTTGTCCCGCAGGATGGGGCCGTATTCATACTTGCCGGCGCAGACGTAGCTGCATAGGGCCAGGTCTTCTTCATCCAACTCCAGGCAACCGAGTTTCTGCGCCATTTCGGTGTCACCGACGATCAGGTAGCGCAGAAGCTGCGTGGGCAGGATGTCCAGGGGCATCACCGCCTCGTAGTTGCCCACCGGCACCATGGCGCGCGGACTGCCGTTGGTAGAGGTGCTGAATGCGAACTTGCGACTGCCCAGCAGTCTGGAAACGAAGATGTTCAGCACCGAATGCTTGTTCACCCCGGCACGCAGGTAGTGCAATAGCTCGCGGTCGTTACCTTCGCGCAGACAGGAAACTTGCAGGTGGTAACGACCGAGATAGGCGCAAGCACCACGGGATGTGCGGCCACCCAGCAGGGAGCCGGAAACCACGCGGTTAGCACCGGATTGCAGCTCGCCAGCGGTGAGCTCGTCCAGGCTGGCCCCCAGACGTGTTCGCACCAGACGCGGTTTCTCCACCACAGGGCCGGCGAGCGAAATCACGCGCTCAACCCAGAGGCGGCCGGTGGTGAACAGTTTGCCGATCGCAATCACGTCCTGATAACCGATGTGCCAGACGCTCTTGCTCACACTGACCGGATCGAGGAAGTGGATATGGGTTCCTGGCAGCCCGGCGGGGTGCGGGCCGGCAAACGACTCGCGATGAACCTTGGCCAGGCCTTCACCCGGCAGTGCAGCGCCTTCTGCCTTGCAGAGAAAGATGCGGGCCAACCTGGAGAGGACTTTCAGGCCGTGCTCGAAGTCCGCGGCATGTCCGACGATCACGACAGCAGGATCGGCGGCCAAGGGATGGGTATCCATGGCGGTGACGAAGATGGAACTGGGCGTGGCATCGATAGCTGGCACGCGGCTGAAGGGCCGAGTACGAAAGGCGGTCCAGAGACCGGAGGTAACCAGGTTATGACGCACTTGCTGTGGGTCGAGCTGGTCGAGCCTTTCGGCGGAATAATGCTCGAAACGAACCTCGTCATCGCCGTCGAGATCGATCACCACCGATTGCAGCACGCGCTGTTCGCCCCGGTGGATGGCGCTCACTAGGCCGGCACCTGGCGCGGTATAGGTCACGCCGGGTGTTTTCTTGTCGGAGAACAGCGGCTGGCCGAGCTTGACCCGGTCCCCCACCTGAACATCCATGGTCGGCTTCATGCCGTGGTAATCGAAGCCGATGACGGCAACGCTCCGAACCGGGCGCCCAGCCTCGATTCGTTGAGCCGGCTCACCCGCCACTGGCAGGTCCAGCCCTCGCTTGATTCTGATCATAGGTTTCGCCTGAAACAGGAATTCTGCTCGAAATGCCTTGGCTCGATAGCCCGATAGAACACCGTTGCACCTGCCTGAGCAGGTACGGACGCACTACATCCCGAACGATTAAGCAGCGGATTATAGAGAGCCAGCCCTACCGTCGCCACTTGAGCCCTTTCATTTCATAGACTTAGGAAACAACGAGCAACAGGTCGTCCACTACTGAATCGTGGGTCATCTCATTCGCACTGGACATTGCCGTAACGCACGCCCCCCATCGGCGCGTGGATACAATGAAAAACGGGAGCCGTTGGCTCCCGTTCTTCGTTCCGCATTCCGCATCAGTGGGCGACAGCACGCTCGGCGGTGCGCTTGAAGTAGTAGCAAACGCCGATCAGCGCCAGCCAGAACGGAATGGCGTAGACCGAGACATTGATACCCGGAATCATCAGCATCACACCGAGGATCAGCGCCACGAAGGCCAGGCACATGTAGTTGCCTACCGGATACCAGAGTGCCTTGAAGAACGGCTGAATACCCTGCGACTGCAGAGACTTGCGGAACTTCAGGTGCGACAGGCTGATCATCGCCCAGTTGATCACCAGCGCCGCCACTACCAGAGCCATCAGCAGCTCCAGCGCCTTTTGCGGCGCCAGGTAGTTGACCACTACACAAAGAAGCGTGATCAAGGCGGAAACCCCGATGGCCAGCACCGGCACCCCACGGTCGTCCACCTTCATCAGCGCCTTGGGCGCATCGCCTTGCTCCGCCAGGCCGTAGAGCATCCGGCTGTTGCAGTAGACGCCACTGTTATAGACCGAGAGCGCAGCGGTCAGTACCACGAAGTTGAGGATGTGTGCCGCAGTATCGCTGCCGATCAACGAGAAGATCTGCACGAAGGGGCTACCGCTATACGGATCGCCAGCGGCGCCCAGGGTTTCCAGCAGCTTGTCCCACGGATAGAGCATCAACAGCACGCTGAGCGCGCCGATGTAGAAGATCAGGATGCGATAGATCACCTGATTGATGGCCTTGGGAATCACCTTCTTCGGCTCGCTGGCCTCGGCGGCGGTAATACCCACCAGCTCCAGGCCGCCAAAGGAGAACATGATGATGGCCAACACCATCACCAGACCTTCGATTCCGTTGGGGAAGAAACCGCCATGGCTCCAGAGATTGTCCACCGCGGCCTGGGGCCCGCCTTCTCCGCTGACCAGCAGGTAGATACCCAGGATGATCATGCCGATGATGGCCACCACCTTGATCAGGGCGAACCAGAACTCCGCCTCGCCGAACACCTTCACGTTGGCGAGGTTGATCAGGTTGATCAGTACGAAGAACACCGCGGCCGACACCCAGGTCGGTACTTCCGGCCACCAGAACTGGATGTACTTGCCCACTGCCGTTAGTTCGGCCATGCCCACCAGGACATAGAGCACCCAGTAGTTCCAGCCGGCGAGAAACCCCGCGTACCCCCCCCAGTACTTGTGGGCGAAGTGACTGAAGGAACCCGCAACCGGCTCCTCGACGATCATCTCGCCCAGCTGGCGCATGATCAGGAAAGCGAAGAATCCGGCAATGGCATAGCCGAGAATCATCGACGGCCCCGCCGACTTGAGCACCCCGGCCGACCCCAGGAACAGGCCGGTTCCGATAGCTCCGCCCAGCGCGATAAGCTGGATGTGGCGGTTTTTCAGGCCCCTTTTGAGCGGCCCTTGGTGAAGGTGGTGTCCTTCCATCTGGGTAATCCCCAAGCGATTCTTGTTATCCGATTACAGACCCAATAATGAAAAACGGGAGCCCGAGAGCTCCCGTTTTTCATTTTCAAACGCTTAGCGCGGGAAAGACGGCGGGTTGACTCCGGCCATGTCTTCCATCACGCGAACCACCTGGCAGCTGTAACCGAATTCGTTGTCGTACCAGACGTACAGGACAACGCGGTTGTCATTGCAGATGGTGGCCTCGGCGTCTACCACACCGGCGTGGCGGGAGCCGACGAAGTCGGTGGAGACCACTTCCTGGGAAGCGACGAAGTCGATCTGCTTCTGCAGGTCCGAGTGCATGGCCATCTGGCGCAGGTACTCGTTGATCTCTTCGCGGTTGGTGGCCTTTTCCAGGTTCAGGTTCAGGATGGCCATGGAGACGTTCGGCGTCGGGACGCGGATCGCGTTACCGGTCAGCTTGCCCTTCAGAACCGGCAGAGCCTTGGCGGCAGCGGTAGCGGCGCCGGTCTCGGTGATCACCATGTTCAGCGGCGCGGCACGGCCACGACGGCTGCCCTTGTGGAAGTTGTCGATCAGGTTCTGGTCGTTGGTGAACGAGTGAACGGTTTCGACGTGGCCGTTGACGATGCCGTACTGGTCGTTCACTGCCTTCAGCACCGGCACGATGGCGTTGGTGGTGCAGGAAGCGGCCGAAACGATCTTGTCGTCAGCGGCGATGTCGCCATGGTTGATGCCGTGGACGATGTTCTTCAGCGCACCCTTGCCCGGAGCGGTCAGGATCACGCGGTCGACGCCGGGGCACTTCAGGTGCTGGCCCAGGCCTTCGGCGTCGCGCCACTTGCCGGTGTTGTCGACCAGCAGGGCGTTCTTGATGCCGTACTGGGTGTAGTCGATCGACGCCGGGTCGTTGGAGTAGATCACCTGGATCAGGTTGCCGTTGGCGGTGATGGTGTTGTTGGCCTCATCGATGGTGATGGTGCCGTCGAACGGGCCATGCACGGAGTCGCGGCGCAGCAGGCTGGCACGCTTTACCAGGTCGTTCTCGGCGCCCTTGCGGACAACGATGGCGCGCAGGCGCAGGCCGTCGCCACCACCGGTCTTCTCGATCAGGATGCGGGCCAGCAGGCGACCAATGCGGCCGAAGCCGTACAGGACAACGTCGGTGCCTTCGCGGGCGCCGCCATTCTGCTTGCCAACCACATCGGCCAGCTCGTCCTTGGTGAACTGCTCGATACTGCGGCCTTTGCCTTCAGCCTTGAACTTGGCAACCATCTTGCCCAGGTCCACGGAAGCGCTGCCCAGCTTGAGCTCGCTCATGGCCTTGAGGATCGGGAAGGTTTCGTGAACCGACAGCTCAGCTTCCCCCGCCAGGCGGTGACGGGCAAAGCGGTGAGCCTTGAGAATGGCAATCACGGAGCGGTTGATCAGGCCACGGCCATAGATCGAAGTCACAACATTGTTGTTGCGATACAGCTGGCCAATCATCGGAATCATGGCTTCCGCGAGGGCTTCACGATCGATCCATTCACCGAGACACTGGTCGGGCTTCTGAGTCACGGGCAGTACCTTCCACATGTAGGGGATGAAAAAAGGGGCTACATTATGACGGCGCACGCAGGCGCCGGCAATCAGCAGCGGCCCCAACACTGACATCCGCTAGTCGGGATAGTTACAATCCGCCGATCTTTTTCCGACCGGAGCCTCTTGCCCGTGTCCGTATTGCGCCTCCCGCCCCTCCCCTCCGCCGCTGGCAAGCAGCACTGGGGCAATCTGCCCGGTGCCGCACTGAGCCTGGCCATCGCCGAAGCCGCCAGCGCCGGTAAGCGATTCACCCTGCTGCTGACCGCTGACAGCCAAACGGCCGAGCGACTTGAGCAGGAACTGGGTTTTTTCGCCCCGGACCTCGATGTCCTGCATTTCCCCGATTGGGAAACGCTGCCCTACGACCTTTTCTCGCCGCACCAGGACATCATTTCCCAGCGTGTCGATACGCTTTATCGGCTGCCCGGGGTCAAGCGCGGCGTACTGGTGGTCCCCATCACCACGGCCCTGCACCGTCTGGCGCCAACTCGTTTCCTGCTCGGCTCCAGCCTGGTACTGGATGTCGGCCAGAAACTGGATGTGGAACAGATGCGTCTGCGCCTGGAAGCGGCCGGCTATCGCTGCGTGGACACAGTCTACGAGCATGGCGAGTTCGCCGTGCGTGGCGCGCTGATCGACCTGTTCCCCATGGGCAGCGACCTGCCCTACCGGATCGACCTGTTCGATGACGAGATCGAAACCCTGCGCACTTTCGATCCGGAAACCCAGCGTTCGGTGGACAAGGTGGAGTCCATCCGCCTACTGCCGGCGCGCGAGTTCCCGCTGGACAAGAAGGCGGTCACTGACTTCCGCGGCCGCTTCCGCGAGCGTTTCGACGTCGACTTCCGCCGTTGCCCGATCTATCAGGATCTGGCCAGCGGTATTACCCCCGCGGGGATCGAGTACTACCTGCCGCTGTTTTTCGAAGAGACCGCAACCCTCTTCGATTACCTGCCAGCGGACACTCAGGTGTTCTCCCTGCCAGGTATCGAGCAGGCGGCCGAGCAGTTCTGGAGCGACGTACGCAACCGCTACGAAGAACGCCGTGTCGACCCGGAACGCCCTCTGGTACCGCCCGCCGAAGTGTTTCTGCCGGTGGAAGACTGCTTCGCCCGCCTGAAGGGTTCGCCCCGCCTGATCCTGAGCCAGGAGGACGTCGAGCCCGGCGTCGGCCGCGAGCGCTTCTCCGCTCGCGCCTTGCCCGACCTGGCGATCCAGGCCAAGGCCACCGAACCCCTGGCAGCCTTGCGCCGCTTCATCGACGAATTCCCCGGCAGAGTGCTGTTCAGTGCTGAATCTGCTGGTCGCCGCGAAGTACTGCTGGAGATGCTCGCACGCCTGAAACTGCGCCCGCTGGAAGTCGAGGGGTGGCCGGAATTCGTCGCCAGCTCCGAGCGCTTGGCCATCACCATCGCACCACTGGATGAAGGTCTGCTGCTGGACGACCCGGGCCTTGCACTGATCGCCGAGAGCCCGCTGTTTGGCCAGCGCGTGATGCAGCGCCGCCGTCGCGAACGTCGCGGCGATGCCGGCGACAACGTGATCAAGAACCTGGCCGAGCTGCGCGAAGGCGCTCCCGTCGTGCATATCGATCACGGCGTGGGCCGCTACCTGGGGCTGATCACCCTCGAGATCGACGGCCAGGTTGCCGAGTTCCTCGCCCTGCAATACGCCGAGGAAGCCAAGCTCTACGTCCCGGTCGCCAGCCTGCACCTGATCGCCCGCTACACCGGCAGCGACGATGCCCTTGCGCCCCTGCACAGACTAGGCTCCGAAGCCTGGCAGAAGGCCAAGCGCAAGGCCGCCGAGCAGGTGCGCGACGTTGCCGCCGAACTGCTGGACATCTACGCACGTCGCGCCGCCCGCGAAGGCTATGCGTTCAAGGACCCGACGGTGGACTACGCCACCTTCTCCGCCGGCTTCCCCTTCGAAGAAACCCCGGACCAGCAGTCCGCCATCGAGGCCGTGCTGGCCGACATGCTGGCTCCCAAGCCCATGGACCGCCTGGTTTGCGGCGACGTCGGCTTCGGCAAGACCGAAGTGGCCATGCGCGCGGCCTTCGTCGCCGTCCACAGCGGCAAGCAGGTTGCGGTGCTGGTGCCCACTACCCTTCTCGCCCAGCAGCACTACAACAGCTTCCGCGACCGCTTCGCCGACTGGCCGGTGACCGTGGAAGTGATGAGCCGCTTCAAGTCCGCCAAGGAAGTGGACGGCGCGGCGCAGCAGCTGGCCGAAGGCAAGATCGACATCATCATCGGCACCCACAAGCTGCTGCAGGACGATGTGCGCTTCAAGAACCTGGGCCTGGCGATCATCGACGAGGAACACCGCTTCGGCGTGCGCCAGAAGGAACAGCTGAAGTCCCTGCGTAGCGAAGTCGACATTCTCACCCTCACCGCCACGCCCATCCCGCGTACCCTGAACATGGCTGTCGCGGGCATGCGCGACCTGTCGATCATCGCCACGCCGCCGGCACGCCGCTTGTCGGTACGCACCTTCGTCATGGAGCGACAGAACACCGCCATCAAGGAAGCCCTGCTTCGCGAGCTGCTACGCGGTGGTCAGGTCTACTATCTGCACAACGAGGTGGCGACCATCGAAAAATGCGCCGCCGAGCTGGCTGAACTGGTACCGGAGGCTCGCATTGCAGTCGGTCACGGCCAGATGCGCGAGCGCGAGCTCGAGCAGGTGATGAGCGACTTCTACCACAAGCGTTTCAACGTACTGGTGGCCTCCACCATCATCGAAACCGGTATCGACGTACCCAGTGCCAATACCATCGTCATCGAGCGCGCCGACAAGTTCGGCCTGGCCCAGCTGCACCAGCTGCGCGGGCGGGTCGGCCGTAGCCACCACCAGGCATACGCCTACCTGCTGACGCCGCCGCGCAAGCAGATGACGCCGGACGCCGAGAAGCGCCTGGAGGCCATCTCGAACGCCCAGGACCTGGGTGCCGGTTTCGTCCTCGCGACTCACGACCTGGAAATCCGTGGCGCCGGCGAACTCCTTGGCGACGGCCAGAGCGGACAGATCCAGGCGGTCGGTTTCACCCTCTACATGGAAATGCTCGAACGTGCGGTGAAGGCGATCCGCAAGGGTGAGCAGCCGAACCTGGAGCAACCTCTGGGCGGCGGACCGGAAATCAACCTGCGCGTGCCGGCGCTTATCCCCGAGGATTACCTGCCGGACGTGCATGCTCGTCTGATTCTCTACAAGCGCATCGCCTCGGCGGCCGACGAAGATGGCCTGAAGGAGTTGCAGGTGGAGATGATCGACCGCTTCGGCCTGCTGCCTGAACCGACCAAGCACCTGGTGCGCCTGACCCTACTCAAGCTGCAGGCGGAAAAGCTCGGCATCAAGAAAGTCGATGCAGGCCCGCAAGGTGGCCGCATCGAGTTCGACGCCACCACCAGCGTCGACCCGCTGGTGCTGATCAAGCTGATCCAGGGCCACCCCAAGCGCTACAAGTTCGAAGGCGCCACCCTGTTCAAGTTCCAGGTGCCAATGGAGCGCCCGGAAGAACGCTTCAACACCCTTGAAGCCCTGTTCGAACGCCTGACCCCGCAGTAGTCTGCGGAATGATTGCCCCCTATAAGGAACAACCCATGCGTGCCATCCGTAACTTCGCCCTGCTGCTCGCCCTTCTGGCCCCGGCAGCCTTCGCTGACGGCCTCTATTCGGTGGAGATGATCATCTTCCGCCAGGCCGGCGACCCCATCCCCGCCAGCCAGTCGGCTCCGGACGATTGGGCGACAGGCAGCCAGTCCATCGCCGGCAGCGAGCGCGGCACCGCACTGGATGGTGAAGCAGCCAAGCTGAACCCCAACGCTGGCTACGAGGTCCTGCTGCACAAGGCATGGTCACAGAACCTGTCGGCCATGGAGAACAAGGTCTCGGTCACTTCCGGCGAGCAACAGCTGGGGCATTTCCCAGTCGAAGGCACGCTGGCCCTAACCCTCGATCGCAGCGTCGATGCTCAGGCCGACTTCTGGATCAACCAGTTCGACAGTAGCGGCCTCATCAGCAGCAGCGAGCGCCTGCGCCAGGGCACCCGCCTGAAGAATGGTGAGCTCACCTACCTCGACCA
Source organism: Pseudomonas sp. DY-1 (assembly GCF_003626975.1). Lineage (NCBI taxonomy): Bacteria > Pseudomonadati > Pseudomonadota > Gammaproteobacteria > Pseudomonadales > Pseudomonadaceae > Pseudomonas > Pseudomonas sp. DY-1. The sequence continues at coordinate 1,905,753 of NZ_CP032616.1, forward strand.
CGGCAACCTGGGCATCCTGATCCGCATCAGCCCCCTCTAAGGCGCCATGAGTGCCCTGCTCGACCAACTGAGGCAACTGGACTGGCGCCTGGATTTCGATCCAGGCGCTCTTTCCCGTGGCCTCAGATACGCAACGGAAAACCGCATCCGTCTGCTCAGCCTCAGCGACAAGGCCATCGAAACCAGCTGCGAAGGGTCCGAAGGTCACTTCTATACCCAACTGATCCGCCTAGCCCCCCAGGGACTGGGCATCGTCGGCCGTTGCAGCTGTCCAGTGGGCTTCAACTGCAAGCACTGCGTTGCCGCCATAAGCCATCTGCTCACCCAGCCCGCGTCCGGCTGGCAAGCCAATACTCCGCCCAGCGAACGCCTGATCGATGACCTCCAACCCGTTCCGCACCTGATCCTCGGGAGCCATGCGCAGAGCCAGTACGACCTGCGCAGCGGGCGCATGGTCGGCAGCCAGCAGCACCGCGCCGGACTGGTGTTCGATTACGGCGGCGCCCACACCCATGGCAAGACGGCGAAACCGGAGCGCTTGCATCACCGCACCAATGGCGAACGCCTTTCCATCTCACGCCACCCGAAAGCCGAGCAGGCCTTGCGGGATGTTCTACGCCAGCACGGTTTCAAGGAAGCCCTGCGGCAGAGCCTGGCGCTGCCCGCCAACAGCGCCGAGATGTTCGAGCTACCCAGCGATGAGCAATGGCTGCATTTCATGCGCGAGCAATTGCCGGCTCTTCGCGAGCAGGGCTGGCTTATCGATATTCGTCCCGGCTTCCAGTTCGACCTGTCCCAGGTCGAGGGCTGGTACGCCGAAGTGGAAGAAGCGCCCAGCCGTGAATGGTTCGACCTGGAACTGGGCATCGTCGTCGAAGGCCGCAGAATCAGCCTGCTTCCGGTACTGCTGCGCCTGATTCAGCGCAATCCCGAGCTGCTCGACCCGCAGAACCTCCAGCGCCGCAAGGACGACGAACAACTACGCCTGCAACTGGATGCCACCCGCGCGGCGGATGGGCGCCCCTTGCAGGTTATGCTGCCTTTCTCTCGACTAAAGCCCGTTCTGACAACGCTGGGCGAGCTCTACCAACGCGACCAGGACCCGTCCCAGACCCTGCGCCTGGCACGCCCCGACGCTGCGCGCCTGAGCCAGCTCGAAGAGCTGGACCTGCACTGGCAGGGCGGTGAAGAACTTCGAGATCTGGCGCGCAAACTACGCGACAGCAGCAAGGCCGCCTGCAGCCCGTCAAAGGGCCTGAATGCCGAACTGCGCCACTACCAACTCGAAGGTCTGGCCTGGCTGCAAACCCTGCGAGAAGTCGGAGCCGGCGGCATCCTCGGTGACGACATGGGTCTGGGCAAGACTCTGCAGACCCTCGCCCATCTTCTGTTGGAAAAGGAAGCCGGCCGCCTCGACCGCCCGGCCCTGGTGGTAATGCCCACCAGCCTGATCCCCAACTGGCTGGACGAGGCTGCACGCTTTGCGCCGGACCTGCGCGTCCTCGCCTTGCATGGCCCCAGTCGAAAGAAAGCCTTCGCGCGGATGGCCGAGCATGACTTGTTGCTGACCACTTACGCCCTTCTCCCGCGGGATCTGGAACAGTTCGCTGAACTGCAGTTGCACGCCCTGATCCTCGACGAAGCGCAGTACATCAAGAACCACGCCAGCAAAGCAGCCCAAGCGGCACGCCAACTGCAAGCCCACCAGCGCCTGTGCCTTACCGGCACGCCACTGGAAAATCACCTGGGCGAACTCTGGTCGCTGTTCCACTTCCTGATGCCCGGCTGGCTGGGCGACAGCCAGGGCTTCCTACGCAACTACCGGACGCCCATCGAGAAACACGGCGACGCCACCCGTCTGGCACACCTCAATGCCCGCCTCAAGCCTTTCCTGTTGCGCCGCAGCAAGGAAGCCGTGGCCACCGAACTGCCGGCCAAGAGCGAGATCACCCAGTGGGTCGAACTCAGCGACCGCCAACGCGACCTCTATGAAACAGTGCGCCTGGCCATGGATCACAAGGTCCGCGACGAGATCGACCGCAAGGGCCTGGCCCGCAGCCAGATCGTTATCCTCGAGGCCCTGCTGAAGCTGCGCCAGGTGTGCTGCGACGCGCGACTGATTGAGGAAAGTGGCACTCGCTCGCGAGGCAGCAGCTCGGGCAAGCTGGATAGCCTGATGGAAATGCTCGAAGAACTGATCGCCGAAGGCCGCAAGGTGCTGCTGTTCTCGCAGTTCACCAGCATGCTGTCGCTGATCGAGGATGAGTTGCGCAAACGCGCGATCGAGTATGTGCAGATCACCGGCGACACCCGTGATCGCCGGACGCCCGTACAACGCTTCCAGAACGGTGAAGTGCCGCTGTTCCTGATCAGTCTGAAAGCTGGCGGAACTGGCCTTAACCTCACTGCCGCCGACACGGTTATCCACTACGATCCGTGGTGGAACCCGGCGGTGGAGCGCCAGGCGACAGACCGCGCCTATCGCATTGGCCAGGACAAGCCGGTGTTTGTCTATCGGATGATTTCGCGCGGGACCGTGGAGGAGAAGATCCAGCAACTGCAAGCGCAGAAGGCAGCGCTCGCAAGAGGGATTCTCGACGGCCGCGAGAAGGAAGGCTGGCGATTGGCGGAAGAGGACATCGACGCCCTCTTCGCCCCCCTGCCCCGAATTGTCTGAACCGGAGCACCGCAGCAGGCATCACACCGAGATGCCTGCTGCGGGACAGGACACGTCAGGCTTTCAGCACGTGGGCCAGGACGCTGCGAACCTTGCCGATACCCGCGGCCAGAGCGGCTTCGATCTCGGCCATGGTGATAATGCCTTCGGACTTTCCGGCAGCCGGATTGACCACCAGAGACAGGCACGCATAGGGCAGGTTCAACTCACGAGCCAGCGCAGCTTCGGGCATGCCGGTCATGCCGACAATGTCGCAGCCATCGCGCTCAAGGCGGGTGATTTCGGCAACGGTCTCCAGGCGTGGCCCCTGGGTGCAGCCGTAGACGCCGAAATCGCTATGCGGGAAATCGCAGGCATTCAGTGCGGAAAGCAACTGGCCGCGTAGCACTTCGTCATACGGGTGGCTGAAATCGATATGGGTGACGTGGTCCAGGTCACCCTCGAAAAAAGTACCGACGCGACCGTGGGTGTAGTCGATCACCTGATGCGGCACCACAAGGTGGCCGCTGCCCATGGCCGGATGAATGCCGCCCACCGCGTTCACCGCGATCACCGCCTGGGCGCCCGCATGCTTGAGGGCCCAGAGGTTCGCCCGGTAGTTCACCTGGTGCGGCGGAATGCGATGCGGGTGGCCATGGCGAGCGAGGAACAACACATCGTGCCCGGCGTACTCACCACGAACGATACCGGCCGAGGGTGCACCGTAAGGCGTGTCAGGATGCAGCAGCGCTTTCATGCTCAGGCCTTCGAGCTGGGTCAGGCCTGTACCACCAATGATGGCGTAGACGGTCATGTCGGTTCCTCAATCGATCAACTGGGCTTCACGCAATGCTGCAGTCGCCTGCAGCCAGCGGGGGTCCTGGCGGTATTCGGTACCGGGGAAAGCGCGGCGGCGCATGCGCGCGAGGCTGGCCGGCGGCGTCGCTCCCAAGCGCTGCAGGCGCTCCAGGGCCAACTCGGCGGCTGCGCGATCGTTGCACACCAACCCCATGTCGCAACCCGCGGTCAGGGCTGCCTCGATGCGCTCGGCGGCGTCGCCCACCACATGGGCACCGGCCATGGACAGGTCATCGCTGAAGATGACGCCGGAGAACTTCAGTTCCCCACGCAGGATTTCCTGCAGCCAACGCCGGGAGAAACCAGCCGGCTGGTTATCCACCTTCGGGTAGATGACGTGGGCGGGCATCATGCCGTCCAGCTCGGACGCAAGGCGGGCGAAGGGGATCAGGTCGCTCGCTCGAATCTGCTCAAGGCTGCGCTCGTCCGTGGGAATCGCCACATGAGAATCGGCCTCCGCCCAGCCGTGTCCAGGGAAGTGCTTGCCGGTAGCAGCCATGCCGGCCTCACGCAGCCCACGGATGAACGAACCAGCCAGATGCGCAGCGCGTTCGGGGTCGCCTTCGAACGCACGACTCCCCACCACAGCGCTGCGCTGGTGGTCGAGATCCAGCACCGGGGCAAAGCTGATGTCCAAGCCTACCGCCAGTACTTCGGTCGCCATCAACCAGCCGCACTGTTCAGCCAGTTGCTCCGCGTTGTCGTTGTCGGCCAGGGCCCGCATCGCGGGAAGGCGCAGGAAACCCTGTCGCAGGCGCTGTACGCGGCCGCCTTCCTGATCGACGGCAAGAATCAGGTCCGGACGAACGGCACGGATGGACGCACAAAGCTCGCGTACCTGACGCGGGCTTTCGATATTGCGGGCGAAGATGATCAGACCGGCAACTTCTGGCTGTCGGAGGATCTGCCGATCCTCAGCGGTCAACCAGGTGCCGCCGATATCCAGCATCAGGGAACCTTGCATTAATAATCCTTAAGAGAGTTGCGCCGCCGCCCAGTCCGGGCAGGGCGCTTCGTCAATGCGTACCGCACAGTGGACGGGCACTCGATCGAAGAGTTCCAGCACATCCGTATTGCGCAGACGAATGCACCCATGGGAACGAGGCACGCCCATTGGCTCGGTATCTGGCGTGCCATGCAGGTAGATATAGCGGCGGAAGCTGTCGACACTACCAAGGCGGTTGCGACCTGGCTCTCGACCGCTGAGCCACATAATGCGACTCAGTATCCAATCCCTTCCCGGAAAACGCCCGTGCAGCTCGACATTCCAGACCTCACCAGTCCAGCGCCGACCACGCAGCACCGCCCCCAAGGGCAGACCGCCGCCAATCTTCGCGCGAACCTGGTGAAGTCCACGGGGCGTGCAATTGGAGCCATTGGTCTCACCCGCACCGTTGAGCGCGGTAGAGACAGACATGCGCAGCACCAACTGCCCGTCGGCAAAGCCGTAGAGCTGCTGGTCAGCGATGGAGATATGCAGGAGATCAAGGTATTGCATGGGCCGCAAGCTTAGCCGATCAGCCCGCTCGCGCCCATATGGTTTTAAGCCTTGGCGGGGGCTGCCGGGGCCTTGCTCCGTGGTTTCAGCATTGCGCTCGCCAGCACCTCGTCGGTAACGCCGGTCTCGGCACGCATGCCGGCCGCCAGGAAGGGCACCATCAGTCGCATGACTTGTTCGATCGAGGTATTCACGCCAAAGTCGTTTTCCGCCATGGCACGCAACGCCTTGATCCCAGACATGCTGAATGCCGCGGCGCCAAGCATGAAGTGCACCCGCCAGAACAGCTCCAACGGGGGAACCCTTGGTGCAGACTCATTTACCAGCAGCATGTAACGACGGAAGACCTTGCCGTAAACCTCTTCCAGATACTTGCGCAAGTGCCCCTGGCTCTGACTGAATGCGAGACCGAGCAAGCGCATGAAGATAGAAAGGTCATTTCCGCTACGAGGCTTTACCGCAAGGGCCTGCTCGACGAGCATTTCCAGCAACTCCTCGAGGCTGGCCTTGTTTTCGGCCTTGGCCTGGCGACGATCCAGCTCTCGCTCCAGGCTCTGACAGAAGGGGCCAAGGAAACGCGAGAAGACCGCCTGAATCAACGCCTTCTTCGAACCGAAGTGATAGTTCACCGCCGCCAGATTGACCCCAGCTTTGCTGGTGATCAGGCGCAACGAAGTCTCGGCGAAGCCCTTCTCCGCGAACAGCTGTTCCGCAGCATCCAGAATGCGTTCTACGGTTTCCGACTGGGCCATGGCTCCTCCGCCTGACAAACACTTGTTTGAAACATACGTTTCATCCGGTCAGATTGTCAAGTCGACCTCACCACTATCTGACGCAACGGTCATTCTCCCGGGCAGTGCGCCAAAGGGGTGTCTCGATTATTCCTCCCTCTTCTTCCTTCGCCAAAAAAAGAAGCATTGCCAAGCCCAAATCACTGTATATAATCCCAGCAACTGTATAAAAAAACAGAGCGCCTCCATGCTGAAACTGACGCCCCGCCAAGCTGAGATTCTCGCATTCATCAAGCGCTGCCTTGAAGACAATGGCTTCCCTCCGACTCGAGCGGAGATAGCTCAGGAACTTGGCTTCAAGTCACCCAACGCCGCCGAAGAGCATCTCAAGGCGCTGGCACGAAAAGGTGCGATTGAGATGACCCCGGGTGCTTCCCGCGGCATTCGCATCCCCGGCTTCGAGCCCGGCAACAGCGAAGATGATGGACTGCCGGTGATTGGCCGCGTCGCTGCAGGCGCGCCAATCCTCGCGCAGCAGAACATCGAGGAATCTTGCCGCATCAATCCCGACTTCTTCCATCCCCGAGCCGACTACCTGCTGCGCGTTCGCGGCATGTCGATGAAAGATATCGGCATCTACGACGGAGACCTGCTCGCCGTCCATAGTACCCGCGAAGCCCGAAATGGCCAGGTTGTCGTAGCTCGCCTGGGCGAAGAAGTCACGGTCAAGCGCTTCAAGCGTGAAGGCGAAAAGGTCTGGCTGATTGCCGAGAACCCGGAGTTCGCCCCAATCGAAGTCAACCTGGATGAACAGGATCTGGTGATCGAAGGTTTGAGTGTCGGCGTGATCCGCCGTTAAAGGAGGCCCTATGCAGTTCCCGCAGTCGCTTGGTCGGTCACAGCTCCCTCTGTTCCACGAGGCCATCCTGGCCAATCCCGTGGCGCCGCTGCTGACCGATGTGGTCGAAGAAACCAGCAAGGAAGAACCAGACGCGTTCAGTGAACTGTCGCTGCGCGGCGCTGCCGGGCATTGCCGCAGCCTGCTCGCCTCGATATTGCGGGAACTAAGTGAAGAGAAAGACGCACGCTGGCTGACACTGATCGGCGCCCCCGCTGGCCTCTCCCGGGATTGGCTGCGCGAGTCCGGCCTCAACCGCGAACGCATCCTGATCCTGCAACCACGCGGAGAGCAAAGTGCTCTTGAGCTGGCTTGCGAAGCCCTGCGCCTAGGCCGCAGCCATACGGTTGTGAGCTGGCTTCAGTTGGGACAACGGGCCAAACGCCAACTGGCCCAAGCTGCACGCCAAGGCGACGCGCAAAGCCTGAACGTTCTACTGGGATGAAAGGTTTCTGGGCCCCTGATGATCGCAGCGCCCCTCTGACACGAGACGGTAACCGGATCAGCGGAAGATCTGGCCCCAGAGATCAATGCAGGACGCGCGGACCATCCTGGTGGTCCATCTCTCCTTCAGCCAGTCGGCCAGCCATCTGAACACCGACATTCAGCATGGCTTTGGCGACTTCCAGGTGATGCCCCTGAAGGAAAGCCTTGGCATCGGCGGAGAAGTCCAGCGTAACCAACGCCTCCTCGTCCTCAGCCCGGCGCAGAATGATGCGCCCGTCAGGCAGTTCGACTATTTCCAGAAAGGACGTAGGCATAAGTTCATATCTCCACGAAAGGCGGCCATTGTAGCAGCCAGCCGCCAGCACGCCCTAGCCCGTCGATCAAATCAGCACTCGCTGAGTGTTTCCCGGAAGCGCAACGCAAGCGATTTCAGATTTTGCCGCCATGATTCCAGGACTTCACGCGACAACGGCTTTTCTTCCTCACCTATGCTGACTGCGGTGATCAACGGTAGAGTCGGGTCGATCTTTGCCTGCTTCGGCGCCTGAGGTGGCTGGAATAATGCGCGATAAGCAACGAGCAGCTCAGCCAGCCATGTTTCACGCTGCTGGGCCAACTCCACCAACTCAGCCAGCTCAGGACTAGGCGCAGCAGCCAGGACTTCCGGCGTCAGTAGCAACTCGACTCGCGGCGCACCTGCTTCTGGAAGGCGATAGTAACCGGCAATTTCGTGGCACAGGCCAAGAAGCGCACCGTAGAGGTGGAACAGTACCGCCTCGCGCTCGGATTGCACCAACGCCTGGGCATTCATGGCCTTGCCCTCTTCCGCCTTGCTCCAGGACTCCAGCGACAGGCCAGCGAAGAAGATTTTCTGGTTGGTGCGGGTATAAAGCTCATGGGCCATGACGGCGCCCTCCACAGGTGACCCCGGCAGTATATGCGCGCCCGTAAACGGACGCGCTAGGGGCGGTCAGCGCTTGTCTTCGACCTTCCACTTGCCGCCATCGAAGAAGGCGCGCCAACCGGTTGGTTTGCCTTCGACCTCGGTCTGCACATATTGCTCCTTGGTCTTGCGGCTGAAACGGATCACCGCCGGGCGCCCCTCCGGGTCTTTCTTCGGCGCATCCAGCAGGTAGTGATACTTGGCATCCAGCTCGTCCTTGTGCGGAATCAGCTCCTGAACCAAGGGGGCGCGCGTTTCGCGATTCTTCGGGAACTGGCTGGCTGCCAGGAACAGGCCGGAAGCACCATCACGCAGCACGTAGATGTCATCGACCTTCTCGCATTTCAATTCCGGCATACGGATCGGATCGATCTTCGGCGGCGCTGCTTCACCGCTCTTCAGCAACTTGCGGGTGTTCTTGCAGCTCGCGTTGGTGCAACCGAAGAACTTGCCAAACCGACCCGTCTTGAGCTGCATCTCGCTACCGCACTTGTCACACTCCAGGCTCGGACCTTCATACCCCTTGATGCGGTACTGGCCCTGCTCGATCTCATAGCCTGAGCAATCCGGGTTGTTGCCACAGATATGCAGCTTGCGGGTTTCATCCAGCAGATAAGCGTCCATCGCAGTGGCGCAGATCGGGCAACGATGCTTGCCGCGTAATACGCGGGACTCCGACTCACCTTCGTCGTCCGCGGCAATCTCATCGCCCGGCACCAGGTTGATGGTGGCCTTGCAACGCTCTTTCGGCGGCAGGCTATAGCCCGAGCAACCAAGGAACACGCCGGTAGAAGCGGTACGGATCATCATTGGGCGACCGCAGTCACGGCAGGAAATATCGGTCGGGGTTGGCTGGTTGGCACGCATGCCCTTGTCAGCGCCTTCCGCCAGCTCGAGCTTCTTCCTGAAGTCGCCATAGAACTCGTCCAGCAGATGCTTCCAGTCACGCTCGCCCTGGGCTACGTCATCCAGATGCTCTTCCATGCCGGCGGTAAAGCCATAGTCCATCAGGTTGGCGAAGCTTTCGTTCAGCCGCTCCGTGACGATGTCGCCCATCTTTTCCGCGTAGAAACGACGGTTGTGCACCGTTACGTAGCCGCGCTCCTGAATGGTGGAGATGATTGCCGCGTAGGTGGACGGACGACCAATGCCCCGCTTTTCCAGTTCCTTCACCAGGCTGGCCTCGGAGTACCGCGCCGGCGGCTTGGTGAAGTGCTGGCTGGGCTCGAGGTTGAGTAGCTTGAGCAGTTCGCCCTCGCTCATTTCCGGGAGTACGTCATCCTCGCCAGGCTTGCTCTGCTGTGGCAGGACGCGAGTGTAACCATCGAACTTGAGAATGCGCCCCTTTGCACGCAGCTCAAACTTGCTGGCAGTGACGCTGACGCTGGTGGACAGGTATTCCGCCGGCGGCATCTGGCAGGCCACGAACTGGCGCCAGATCAGGTCATACAGGCGCTCGGCATCACGCTCCATACCAGACAACTGAGTGGGACGCAGATTGACGTCGGACGGGCGAATGGCCTCGTGCGCTTCCTGAGCGCCTTCCTTGCTGGAATAGACGTTTGGCTTGGACGGTAGGTACTTCTGGCCGAATTCCCCCTCGATGAAGCCACGCACCATGGTGATGGCATCGGCCGAGAGGTTGGTCGAGTCGGTACGCATATAGGTGATGTAGCCGGCCTCGTAGAGGCGCTGGGCCATCATCATGGTTTTCTTCACCCCGAAACCCAGGCGATTGCTCGCGGCCTGTTGCAAGGTGGATGTAATAAACGGCGCGGAGGGGCGACTGGAGGTTGGCTTGTCTTCGCGCTTGGCAACGGAGTAACTGGAAGCCTTGAGCTTCTCCAGCGCCGCCATGGCCTGGGATTCGTTCAGCGGCTTGAAGGCCTCGCCGTTCTCACGCGCCACTTCGAAACGCACCTTCGCGCCCTTGGCGGTGCCAAGGTCAGCGTGCACTTCCCAGTACTCTTCCGGAACGAATGCGCGGATCTCGCGTTCGCGCTCCACCACCAGCTTCACCGCTACTGATTGCACGCGACCGGCAGACAGGCCACGAGCAATCTTCTGCCAGAGCAACGGCGAGACCATGTAGCCCACGACGCGGTCGAGGAAGCGACGGGCCTGCTGGGCGTTCACGCGGTTGATATCGAGGTCGCCGGGCTGGGAGAAGGCTTCCTGAATGGCCTTCTTGGTGATCTCGTTGAACACAACGCGCTTGTAGCGGCTGTCATCACCACCGATGGATTCCCGCAGGTGCCAGGCAATGGCCTCCCCTTCGCGGTCCAAGTCGGTTGCGAGATAGATGGTGTCGGCATCCTTGGCCAGGCGGCGCAACTCGTCGATCACCTTCTCCTTGCCGGGCAGGATCTCGTACTTGGCTTTCCAACCGTGCTCTGGGTCGACGCCCATGCGAGCAACCAACTGGCGCTTGGCTTTCTCCTTGGCGGACAGGGCCGGCGCTTCGCCAGCAGTCTTGCCGCGCTTGGCCGGCTCCTTGGCGGTACTGGCTGAACCGCTGGTAGGGAGGTCACGGATATGGCCGATGCTCGACTTCACCACGTACTGGTTGCCCAGGTACTTGTTGATGGTCTTGGCCTTGGCCGGGGATTCCACGATGACCAGCGATTTGCCCATGGATCGGTGTGTTCCTGATTGAAGAATGTAAAAGGCGGGTGCCGCCCGTCGCGGCACCGCTATATATAGTGGCCAGTGCGAAGCGGTCAAGCGCGCCCCGGCTGTCCTCGCCGCCCCTCAGGGCTGAGGAAATAGGTCCGGCTCCGCACTCACCAAGGCGAAGCGCGCAATCTGCTCGCCGTCCACCTGAACCGTTTCGGTGAACATGCTGAGCGGTCGCACCCAAAGGCCGAATTCGCCATAGAGGGCCTGGTAGACCACCAGTTCTTCCTCCGTCTCGGAATGTCGTGCAATACCGATGACACGGTACTGCTGACCCTTGTAGTGACGATAGAGACCCGGTTGCAGGCTCATGGTTGCCTCACAGTGATGAATGCAGGCTAGCCCGCAAAGGTTGCGCATGGTGCCGCGTGATGCGACTCGAAGCCAGCCCTTACACGAAAATTCCTGCGAAGTATCTCCACATGAAAGCAAAAACCGGGGCACTGGGCCCCGGTTTTCTCATCCTGCGTGCGCTTATACGCGCTCGAAGATGGTGGTGATGCCCTGGCCGAGACCCACGCACATGGTGGACACGCCCAGAGTACCGCCGTTCTGCTTCATCACGTTCAGCAGGGTACCGGAGATACGGGCACCAGAGCAGCCGAACGGGTGACCCAGGGCAATTGCACCGCCGTGCAGGTTGACCTTCTGCTCCATCTTGTCGAGGAGCTTGAGGTCTTTCAGCACCGGCAGGGCCTGGGCAGCGAAGGCTTCGTTGAGTTCGACGAAGTCGATGTCGTCCATGGTCAGGCCAGCGCGTTTCAGCGCCTTCTGGGTGGACGGCACGGGGCCGTAACCCATGATCGCCGGATCTACGCCGGCAACCGCCATGGCACGTACTACGGCCATCGGCTGAATACCCAGGTCCTGGGCACGCTGGGCGCTCATCACGATCATGCAGGAAGCGCCGTCAGTGATCTGCGAGGAAGTACCCGCAGTCACGGTGCCGCCTTTCGGGTTGAACGCTGGCTTCAGGCTGGCCAGGCTTTCCAGGGTGGTCTCCGGACGAATGGTCTCGTCAAAGTCGAACACCTTCAGGAAGCCGTTCTCGTCGTAGCCTTGCATCGGGATGATTTCATCCTTGAACTTGCCTTCGACGGTGGCCTTGTGGGCCAGTTGGTGCGAACGCACACCGAACTGATCCTGGGCTTCACGGCTGATGCCATGCATCTTGCCGAGCATTTCGGCGGTCAGGCCCATCATGCCGGACGCTTTGGCGGCATACAGGGACATATGCGGGTTCGGATCAACGCCGTGCATCATGCCGACGTGGCCCATGTGCTCCACACCGCCGACCACGAATACGTCGCCGTTGCCGGTCTGGATGGCCTGCACGGCGGTGTGCAGGGCGCTCATGGAGGAACCGCACAGACGACTGACGGTCTGGCCGGCGCTGGTGTGAGGGATCTGGGTCATCAGCGACGCCATGCGTGCGATGTTCCAGCCCTGCTCCAGCGTCTGGTTAACGCAGCCCCAGATCACATCCTCGACTTCCGCCGGGTCGACCTTGGTGTTGCGCTCCAGCAGCTTGCTGATCAGGTGCGCCGACATATCTTCGGCGCGGGTGTTGCGGTGCATGCCACCCTTGGAGCGACCCATCGGGGTGCGGCCGAAGTCGACAATGACTGCATCTCTAGGATTCAGGCTCATATTCTTCACTCTCGCTCAATTAGCCGAAAAACTTCTGGCCGTTCTTGGCCATTTCGCGAAGCTTGGCGGTCGGGTGGTACAGCGCGCCCAGGTCGGCGTACTTGTCGGCCAGGGCCACGAACTCGGCCACACCGATGCTGTCGATGTAGCGCAGCGCACCACCACGGAAGGGCGGGAAGCCGATGCCGTAGATCAGGCCCATGTCGGCCTCGGCAGCGGTCGATACGATGCCATCTTCCAGGCAGCGCACGGTTTCCAGGCACAGCGGGATCATCATGAAGTTGATGATGTCTTCGTCGGTCAGCTCACGCTGCTCCTTGACGATCGACTTCAGCACTTCGTAGGCAACCGGATCGGTAACCTTCTTCGGCTTGCCGCGCTTGTCGGTTTCGTAGGCGTAGAAGCCCTTGCCATTCTTCTGACCCAGGCGCTTGGCTTCGTACATGACGTCAACGGCGGTCTTGCCTTCAACGGCCATACGATCCGGGAAGCCTTCGGCCATCACATCGCGGCCGTGGTGGCCGGTGTCGATGCCGACCACGTCGGACAAGTAGGCCGGGCCCATGGGCCAGCCGAACTTCTCCATGATCTTGTCGATGCGTACGAAGTCGACGCCGAATTCCAGCAGCTTGGCGAAACCGCCGAAATACGGGAACAGCACACGGTTGACCAGGAAGCCGGGGCAGTCGTTGACCACGATCGGGTTCTTGCCCATTTTCTTGGCGTAGGCAACGGTAGTGGCAACAGCCACTTCGCTGGACTTCTCGCCACGAATCACTTCAACCAGCGGCATCATGTGCACCGGGTTGAAGAAGTGCATGCCGACGAAGTTCTCCGGACGCTTCAGGGCCTGGGCCAGGTAGCTGATGGAGATGGTGGAGGTGTTGGAAGCGATGATCGCGTCTTCGCGAACATGACCTTCCACCTCGGCCAGCACGGCGTGCTTGACCTTCGGGTTCTCGACGACAGCTTCGACCACGATATCGACGTTGCCGAAGTCGCCGTAGGACATGGTCGGACGAATCGCATTCAGCGCTTCAGCCATCTTTTCAGGCTTCATGCGGCCTTTCTCGACGCGCTTGCCGAGCAGCTTGGACGCTTCGTTCAGGCCCATCTGGATACCCTCTTCGCGGATATCCTTCATCAGGATCGGAGTGCCCTTGGAAGCGGACTGGTAGGCGATGCCGCCACCCATGATGCCAGCGCCGAGTACGGCAGCCAGTTTCACGTCCTTGGCAGCTTCGTCGTACTGTTTGCCCTTTTTCTTCAGTTCCTGGTCATTCAGGAACAGGCCGATCAGGCTAGTGGCGACCGAAGTCTTGGCCAGCTTCACGAAGCCGGCGGCTTCCACTTCCAGAGCTTTGTCGCGGCCGAAGTTGGCAGCTTTCTGGATGGTTTTGATGGCTTCGACCGGAGCTGGGTAATTCGGGCCGGCCTGGCCAGCAACGAAGCCCTTGGCGGTTTCGAAGGCCATCATCTGTTCGATGGCATTGAGCTTCAGCTTTTCAAGCTTGGGTTGACGCTTGGCCTTGAAATCCAGCTCGCCGGAGATGGCACGCTTGACCAGGTCCAGAGCGCCAGCCTGCAGCAGGGCGGGAGCGACAACAGCATCGACGGCACCAACTTTCAGGGCGTCCTCGGCACGGTTCTCCTTGCCGGAAGCGATCCACTCGATCGCGTTGTCGGTACCGATGAGGCGCGGCAGGCGCACAGTGCCGCCGAAGCCCGGATAGATGCCGAGTTTGACTTCCGGCAGGCCGATCTTGGCAACGGTGCTCATCACGCGATAGTCGGCTGCCAGGCACATTTCCAGGCCGCCACCCAAGGCGATGCCGTTGATCGCGGCAACGGTGGGAACTTCGAGGTCTTCGAACGCGCTGAAGATCTTGTTGGCTTCGAGGTTGCCGGCCACCAACTCTTCGTCGGGCAGCTGGAAGTTCTCGACGAACTCGGTGATATCGGCGCCGACGATGAACACGTCCTTGCCGCTGCTAACGATCACGCCCTTGACCGAAGCGTCGGCCTTGATGGCTGCAACTGCATCACGCAGTTCGTTCAGGGTGAGGCGGTTGAACTTGTTGACGGACTCACCCTTGAGGTCGAATTTCAGTTCGACGATACCGCCCTCAAGAGCCTTAACCGTGATGGCTTTACCTTCGTAAATCATCAACTGATCTCCACGGTTTGGGAAACTGGACTGTACGCATCGGAGCCGACCGGCGGACTTGCCTCCGGCGCTGCCGGAGCATAGTCCTGATCGATCCGGCACACCCACCGACGCGATATTCGGGCTTCATCGGAAGCGTCAGACAAGACAAACGCTTGATTCATACGCCCGTTTGATTTGGGTGAGCGCAGATTCAGGGAAAAGTCTGCGCTTGTCAATCGCGCAGCGTGACCGGTCGGCCACGATAAAACAGCTCTGTCACCTGCCTTGCCGCAAGTCGGGCAAGACAAATGACACAGATTCACTCAATTGATTGCGTCTCATCACGACCACTGCTGCTTGGCGGAAAAGCTGCCAGAAGGCCGCTGGCAAATTGCCTGCCTCACAGGTACATTCGTGCCACTCGATCCGCCAGGATTCGAACGCCAAAACAACAACAATCGAGGCCAATGGCCCACGGAGTAGTACCAATGACGAGCCGTCTGCTTGCCATTCTGCTGGGTACCCTGCTCACCCTTCCCGCTTTCGCTTCTGCTCAAGCGTCCCCGGCGGACAGCCTGCTCAAGCTCCATCAGATGCGCCTCGCCGCCCAGCGCAGCCTTGGCGACTTCTATATGTACAACGGCATGGAAGGTGATCAGCGCTACGCGCGACTGATCGACGAGTCGGTGCAGAAGGCGGATACGCACCTGAAGGAACTGGGCGAAATGCCCGGGGAAGCATCGAAGGCCCTGCGCGCCCAGCTGGCCCAGGAATGGCAGAGCTACCACAGCGAGCTGACCGGTCTGGTCACCTCACTCAAGCAGCAAGGTTATACCGACCTGCAACCGGTGGCCGACCTGACCGAGCGGAACAAGCGCCTGATGGACCTCTCGAACGAGCTCTACGCCAGGATCCAGCAGGAGGGTTCGACCCAGGTTCCGCCCCTGACCCAGCGCAGCCGAGATCAGAGCCTGCTGATGCAGACCATCGCAGTGGACTACGCCTCCCGTAGCGCGTCCATCGGTGGCAGCTTCATTGGCAGCAATGGCGGCAAGGGCATCGACGAGCTGGCCGGTCAGTTTGCCAACCAGCTGATCAGCCTGGAGCAGGCGCCGCAGAACACTCCGGAAATTCGCCAGGCGCTGGATGGCATCAGCACCAAATGGCGCTACATCGAGAAATCGCTGAAGAACTACAACGAAAACAGCGTGCCGTTCCTCATCAACAAGTACTCGGACCGCATCATCGACGGCCTCGAAGACATCTCCGCCCGCTACTCCGCCGCCCAGAGCTGAGACCGGCAACCTGCGCGACGGCAACACCGTCGCGCCCTGACCTCAGGCCAGCGCCTTCAGCGTTTCGGCGATGCGCTGCAGGTCTTCCGCAGTTCCCCGCTCCCCCCAGTAGAGGGCAATCATCTGCGAGCTCGCTTCGACCTTGTAGACATCCTTCGGCAAACCAGCCAGATGTGTCAGCACCGCCGCGTCCTCGCACGGCTCGCGCCACTGGTTCACCCAGGTGCCCGGCTCGTTCTGCCAATAGCACCAGGCCTCGCGCCCGCGCAGACGCGGCCGATGGTACTGGGCGCAGGAATGCGGCGGCTCCTGGACCAACCAGTGCGGCCACTCCTGGCGCGACAACTGCATGGACAACCCCATCCGCCGTGCCTGCAGGCGCAGCTCCATACGCCCGCGCTGCCCTTTGGAAGGCACCAGCCAGACCAGCGGGCTGAGCATCGCCAGTAGGAGCAACAGGACGATCCAGATGGTCATAAAGGTTATCCCGCTCAAAAGCCTGTGTTAAACGTTCCGGAAAGCCATACTTGTGATCATGCGCAACCTTAAGGAGGAGTCACCCATGACCTACCAGCACATTCTGGTCGCCGTAGACCTGACCGATGAATGCCATCCGGTGGTGCGTCGCGCCCAAGCGCTGGCCCAAGCCAGCAATGCCAAGCTGTCGCTGGTGCATATCGTCGAACCGATGGCCATGGCCTTCGGTGGTGACGTACCCATGGACCTGTCCATGCTCCAGCAACAGCAGTTCGAACAGGCTCGGGAGCGCTTGCAGGGCTTCGCCGGCATTTATTCCGAGCTGAGCGCCGACCAGCGCCACCTGGCCTACGGCCAGCCACGCCAGGAAATCCACCGCCTCGCCGAGGAGCAGGGCTGCGACCTGATCGTTGTCGGCAGCCATGGCCGCCACGGCCTTGCTCTGCTGCTCGGCTCCACCGCGAACGATGTGCTCCACGGCGCACCTTGCGACGTACTGGCGGTCCGCCTGAAGAAGCCTGAATAAAACGACTCGACCCAGCGGGCGCGGGCGTCAGTCAAAGCCCTCGCCCGCGCTCATCACCAGCGGCCGGATCTTCTGCAACTGGGTTTCCAGCGAGTAGGTCATGCTGGAGGCCATGGAGAAGAAGGTCAGGAAGGCCTTGAGATTGGAGTCCCCTTCGCAAGTATCGTGGATACGTTGCCAGAAGGCCTGGTTCACCAGCTGTAGCTGCTGGAACAGACGCACCAGCCCCTTCAACTCCCAGTCTGCATGGCGCCCTTCCCGAAGGTTGAAATACTGACGTGCCAGATAGAGCGAAACGGCCCGTAGGATGAACTCCTGATTACTGGCAAATGGCAGGTGCTGATGCGCCATCGGCTTGAGCTTGCCCAGCACCGGGCAGGCGCTGGTAGCCATGATGACCCCCAGCAGGGCGCGAAGCCCCTCCTCCAACCCAACCACCTTGGCGTATTCACGCTCTGGCGTACGCACCCAGACCTGCACCTTCTTGAACGCCGGCAAGCCCTGAAAGTCCTCGATCACCCGGTGCAGGTCCACCGCTGCCGGGCAATGGCTGTGGGTTTCCTGACGCAACGGGCAGTTGCTGCACTGCTGGTGCTCCAGACGCGTCCACTTCGGCGCGCCAGCAGCGCGTTCCGGGTCGTACTCACGATCCAGCTCAATGCGATAGCTGAACTCATGAAGGTCATCCAGGCTGATGCGGTATTCGATGGCCATGGGCTCTCCGGCTCACTTCCTCAACTGTCTTCCAGCTCCGCCCAACGCTCGATCAGGCGGTCCAGTTCCTTCTGCAAGCCATCCAGGCGTTCCAGCACCACGCGGGTCTGCTCCGCCGGGCGCTGATAGAATACCGGGTCGGAAATTTCCTCCTGCAGCTTCGCCTGCTCAGCCTCCAGGGCTTCGATCTGCCCGGGAATCGCTTCCAGTTCGCGCTGGAGCTTATAGCTCAGCTTCTGCTTCGGAGCCTCAGCGACGGTCGCCTTGACCACGGGTGCGGGTTCTGCGGCCTTGGGAGCCTCGGCCTTGGCCTCTCGCCCCTCCCCAACGCCCAGCAGGCGCGGCGAACCGCCCTGGCGCAACCAATCCTGATAACCGCCCACATACTCGCGAACCCGACCCTCGCCCTCGAACACCAAAGTGCTGGTGACCACGTTGTCGAGGAAGGCCCGGTCGTGGCTGACCATCAACACGGTGCCAGGGAAGCTCAGCAGCACTTCTTCAAGCAATTCCAGGGTTTCCACGTCCAGGTCGTTGGTTGGTTCGTCCAATACCAACAGGTTCGCCGGCTTGCTGAACAACTTTGCCAGCAACAGACGTGCCCGTTCGCCTCCGGACAGCGCCTTCACGGGTGTGCGAGCGCGCTGCGGGCTGAACAGGAAGTCTCCGAGATAGCTCAGCACATGACGGTTCTGGCCCTCGATGGTTATGAACTCGCGACCTTCGGCGAGGTTGTCGATTACGGTCTTTTCCAGATCGAGCTGGTGACGCAACTGGTCGAAATACGCCACTTCGAGGCGAGTGCCGACCTCGATGCTGCCGCTGGTGGGTTGCAGATCCCCGAGCAGCAGCTTGAGCAGCGTGGTCTTGCCGGTTCCGTTGGCGCCAAGGAGGCCGATACGGTCGGAGCGCTGCAGCACCAGGTTGAAATCGCGAATCAGCGGTTCGCCGCCCGGATGTGCAAATCCGACGCTCTCGGCCACCATGACCTGCTTGCCGGACTTCTCGGCGGTTTCCAGCTGGAAACTGGCCTTGCCCTGACGCTCGCGACGATCGGCACGTTCGGCACGCATCGCCTTGAGCGCGCGTACGCGACCTTCATTACGCGTACGACGCGCCTTGATGCCTTGGCGAATCCATACTTCTTCCTGCGCTAGTCGCTTGTCGAACAGCGCGTTGGCCGTCTCTTCCGCCGCCAGTTGCTGCTCCTTGTGGACCAGGAAGCTGGCGTAGTCGCCGTTCCAGTCGATCAGGTGGCCGCGATCCAGTTCCAGGATGCGCGTGGCCAAGTTCTGCAGGAAGGAACGGTCGTGGGTGATGAACAGTACTGCACCGTTGAAGCCCAGCAGGGCCTCTTCCAGCCAGGCAATGGCGCCGATATCCAGATGGTTGGTGGGCTCGTCGAGCAGCAGCAGGTCAGGCTCGGCCACCAGCGCCTGTGCCAACAGCACGCGGCGGCGCCAGCCACCGGAAAGCTCGGCCAGGGTTTTGTCCGCCGGCAGCTGCAGGCGGCTCAGGGTGCTATCTACCAGTTGCTGCAGGCGCCAGCCGTCGCGAGCTTCGAGTTCCTGCTGGACGTGGGCCAGCTTGGTCAGGTCCGCCTCGGACTGGATGTGCTGGCTGAGGTGATGGTATTCGGCCAACAGCGCGCCGACACCGGCCAGACCCTCGGCGACCACGTCGAAAACGGTACGATCGTCAGCAAGCGGCAACTCTTGCGGCAATTCGCCGATCTTCAGCGCCGGTGCGCGCCAGATTTCACCGTCATCGGCGAACTGATCGCCCTTGACCAGGCGCAGCAGGCTCGACTTGCCTGTGCCGTTGCGGCCAATGATGCAAACGCGCTCGCCACGGGCGATCTGCCAGGACACCTTATCCAGCAGCGGCATGGCGCCGTAGGCAAGAGATACGTCGGTGAACTTGAGCAGCGTCATGTGGGGCCTCCGGGATAAGGGCGCGCATTCTACCCGACTTGCCACACCGTCTCTCGGGCATTTTTTACCGCCGGTTTCCCTTGCTGGTGCAATGCTTTAACCGGCCCGCCTCAGAAGCTAAGCTAGGCGCTATTCGATGCCCCGAAATGGGCATTCACAACGATATATCTGCCTCGGAAGTGTCATGCGCGGTCGTCTGCTCAGCCTGTTTTCCTGTCTGCTCCTTTCTACGGTCGGCCTGCAAGTCGCTCAGGCCTCCTCGGTTCCCCTCGCGCAGCAGCGGCTGATGTACGACGAGGCCAAGCGCGCACTGGCCAAGGGTGATTCCGGCCCCTACCAGCGCTACGCCAATGCCCTGCGCGACTACCCGCTGGAGCCCTACCTGGCATACGACGAGCTGACCGCCCGTCTGAAATGGGCGAGCAACGAAGAAATAGAGAAATTCCTCGCCGAGCATGGCGACCTTCCCCAAGCCGGGTGGATGAAGCTGCGCTGGTTGCGCTGGCTGGCCGAGCGGGGCGAGTGGCAGACGTTCGTCAATTACTACGACCCCAAGCTCAATTTCACTGAACTCGACTGCCTTTTCGGCCAGTACCAGCTCAAGCACGGAATGAAGAAAGAAGGCTATGCCTCGGCCAAGAAGCTCTGGCTGGTGGGCAAGTCCCAGCCCGAAGCCTGCGATGTGCTGTTCGGCATGTGGAGCGCCGAGGGCCAACTGACCGAGGAGCTGCGCTGGAAGCGCGCCAAGCTGGCCGCTGAAGCCCGCAACTATGGCCTGGCCAACCACTTGGTGAAAACCATGCCGCGCCTGGGCACCCAGGGCAAGCTGATGGTGGAAGTGGCGCAGAAGCCGCAGATATTGAGCCAGACTGCCCGTTTCGCACCCGCCGATCGCCACACGGCCGATGCCGCAGGTCTCGGCTTGCGCCGCCTGGCACGCCAGGACCCGGAGAAGGCTCTGAGCCTGCTGGATGTCTATGCAGCGCGCCTGCCCTTCTCCAAGGAAGAGAAAGTGGCCATCGCCCGCGAAATCGGCCTGACCCTGGCCAAGCGCTTCGACTCCCGCGCACTAAAGGTCATGACTCATTACGACCCCGAACTGCGCGACAACACCGTCAGCGAATGGCGCGCGCGCCTGCTACTGCGACTAGGTCGCTGGGACGACGCCTACCAGTTGACCCGGCAGATGCCCGAAGACCTGGCCAAGACCAACCGCTGGCGCTACTGGCAGGCCCGCAGCCTGCAACTGGCGCAGCCCCAGAGCCAGCAACCGGTCCCGCTGTTCCAACCGGTTGCCCGAGAGCGTGACTTCTACGGCTTCATGGCCGCCGACCGTATCCAGGCACCCTATCAGTTGAACAACAAGCCTCTGGCCATCGACCCGAAGGTGATGCAGAAGGTGCGCAACACCGCAGGCATCCGCCGTGCGCTGGAGTTCCATGACCGCGGCGAGATCGTCAACGGCCGCCGCGAGTGGTACCACGTCAGCCGCCTGTTCAACCGCGACGAGATGGTGGCCCAGGCCAAGATCGCCTATGACCTGCAATGGTACTTCCCGGCCATCCGCACCATCAGCCAGGCCCAGTACTGGGATGACCTGGATATCCGCTTCCCGATGGCCCACCGCTCGGCACTGACCCAGCAAGCGAAGATTCGCGGTCTGCATTCCAGCTGGGTGTTCGCCATCACCCGCCAGGAAAGCGCCTTCATGGCCGACGCGCGCTCCGGCGTCGGCGCAATGGGGCTGATGCAACTGATGCCGGGCACCGCCAAGGAAACCGCGCGCAAGTTCGGCATTCCGCTGGGCTCGCCGAAGCAGGCGTTCAACCCCGACGTCAACATCCAGCTCGGCGCCGCCTACCTGAGTCAGGTCCACGGCCAGTTCAACGGCAACCGAGTGCTCGCCTCGGCCGCCTACAACGCCGGCCCCGGCCGGGTTCGCCAGTGGCTGCGGGGCGCCGACCACTTGTCCTACGATGTCTGGGTGGAAACCATTCCCTTCGACGAAACCCGCCAGTATGTGCAGAACGTGCTGTCCTACTCGGTGATCTACGGGCACAAGCTGAACGCTCCGCAGCCTCTGGTGGATTGGCACGAGCGATATTTCGACGACCAGTAAGACATGAGAAAGGGCGCCAATCGGCGCCCTTTCTCATTGGCTCGAAATCAGATTACTCGAGGACTTCGATCTCCATCCCCACTTCCAGCACCCCGGTAGCGCGGTTGATCAGATTCTGTCCAAAGTAGACCTCGCCCTCGCGCTCGCGATAGGTCTTCAGGGTCGTCAGTGGCTCACGGTCGGCGTTGCGTTCTCCGGTCGCCGGATCGATGGTGGTCAGGATGCAGCGGCTGCAGCCCTTGGCGACACTGAACTCGATGCCACCGATGCGAATGCGCTTCCAGCCGTCCTCGGCATAGGCCGCGCTGCCCTCCACCACCAGATTCGGGCGAAAACGCAGCATCTCCAAGGGCCGCCCTACCCGTTCGCTCAAGTCTTCCAGCGAGGCCTGACCGATCAGCAGCAGCGGGAAACCGTCGGCAAAACCCACCTTTTCTTCCGGCAACAGACTGCCTGGAATGTCCCGCGCACGGTGTTCTGGTACATGGACCAGGCGGCACGCCTTGCCGAGGAAATCGCTGAGCCATTGCGCCGCTTCATCGCCGGCGTCCGGCACATGCATCGGAGCACCCCAGACAAAGGTACCGCGCAGATTGCCGTCGGGATCGGGCAACAGCACTTCCAGGGTCGGCTGCCCCGCGGTGCTCAGGGTCAAGCCGCCGGCATCGTTCCACCGTGCCGAAAGCTGGGACATCCGGGGAAAGGCGCGCTGGGTCAGGAAGCGGCCATTTTCGGCATCCACCAGCATCCAGCGCCGGTCGCCTGCCAAGCCCAAGGCGTCCACCTGGACCTTCTGCAGGGGTTCGCCAATGGCGGATTTCATGGGGTATCGATAGAGGGAGGAGAGACGCAACATGGCCGGCTTCCTGATCAGCGTTCGAGCGAAACCCACCTTATACGCAGCGAACCCCGCTCACCTCAAGCTCATTGATCGCGCTTGAGCCGGTCCATCACCACATCCACCAGCCTGTCGGGCTGGAACTTGGAGAGGAAGTTGTCGCAGCCGACCTTCTTCACCATCGCATCGTTGAAACTGCCGGACAGCGACGTGTGCATGACCACATAGAGGTCGCGCAGGCGCGGATCGTTGCGAATCTCGGTGGTCAGGCGGTAGCCATCCATCTCTGGCATTTCCGCGTCGGTGAAGATCATCAGCAACTTCTCGGTCATGTCTTCGCCACTGTCGGCCCAGGCTTTGAGCATCTTCAATGCTTTCAGGCCATCGCTGGCCATGTGCATGCGCATGCCAAGCTGCGAAAGGGTCTCCCGCAGTTGCGTCAGAGCTACGCTGGAATCGTCCACCAGAAGCACCTCACGCCCCACAGCCATCTGCAACAGCGGGTTGCCCAGGCGATCAGCGGATACGCGTGTGCTCATGGGCACGATCTCGGCCAGCACCTTTTCCACGTCGATGACTTCGACGATCTGCTCATCCACCTTGGTGATCGCCGTCAGATAGTGCTGGCGACCCGCGCCTCCGGGCGGCGGCATGATGGATTCCCAGTTGAGGTTGAGGATGCGGTCCACGCCACCCACCAGGAACGCCTGTACCGAGCGGTTGTACTCGGTGACGATGATGGTGCTGCGCTCATCCGGTACCAGTGGTCGCATGCCAATGGCCTGGGATAGGTCGATCACCGGCAGTGTCTGGCCTCGGAGGTTGACTACACCGCACACAAAGGGATGTCGCTGCGGGATCAGCGTCATCTTCGGCAACTGCAGGACTTCCTGCACCTTGAACACGTTGATGGCGAACAGCTGGCGGCCACTGAGGCGGAACATCAGGATTTCCAGCCGGTTTTCACCCACCAGTTGGGTGCGTTGATCGACGGTGTCGAGAATGCCGGCCATGGAACTTCCTCTGCTACGAATGCGGTGTGGGCAGGACTGCCATGGCAGCGTTTCGGCAAATTGCCGAAAAACTGAAGGCATGGCACCGCGCCATCATGCCGCAGCCAATCCCCTGGCGCCAGTGCTCCGGCGCCTAGCCTGTCAGTAGCAGCGGAGAACTCTCCGGCAGATGCACCCGCAGCGCCCCAACTCGCGCGGAAACGCGCAGACGCGAGCTTTCCAGCGGTTCGCCATCAAGGTTCAGGTCCAGCCCTTCCGTGGCTTCCACCTCCACCCACGGCAGACGTGCGCTCACGGAAACCGCCTCCAGGCCGAGGATGCCGCCGGAGAGCAGAGTTGTCAGGGTGCCCACCACGTCCTGGGGCGCCGGGATGATGCAGAGATCCAGCAGTCCATCGTCCACCACAGCTTGCGGACACAAAGGGTGGCCACCGCCGGCCTGACGCCCGTTACCGATTCCGAGAGCCAGGAACTCGCCCTCCCAAGAGAAATCCGGGCCGCGAAAACTGCCCAGAGCCGAGTGCACCTCGGAGAAGTGGGTAAGGCCCGTGAGAAAATAAGCCGCTCCACCGAGCACCTTCTTCAGGTCTTCAGAGGTGTTGGCAGTGATTTTCGAGCCAAATCCCCCTGTCACCATGTTGAGGAACAGATGCCCGTCGGCATCGCCCAGGTCTATGGCTCGTGGCGCGACGTCCAGCAGCGCCAGCGCATCGCCGGGCTCAAGAGGTATGCCGGCGGCGCGAGCGAAATCATTGGCCGTGCCCAGGGGCAGCAGCGCCAGGCTGGCATCGCTACCAGCCTGGACGATGGCTTCGGCCACTTCGCGCAGGGTGCCGTCACCGCCTCCTGCGATCAGGGTCCGATAGCCCGCTGCCAACGCTTCCCCGACCAGACGCCGGGCATCACCGCCTTCCCAGGTGACACGCACCGCCAACTCCCACCCGTCATTCCGACGGGCTTCGACGGCAGACCTCACGTCGTCGTTCGTTGCTTGCTTGCCATGCAGGATCAGCAAGGCTTTGCGCTCGCCCATGATCACCTCCGTCGATCAGGAATGGCCGGAGTATAGGACCGCAAGGCTTCCGCAGTGACGTCACTGGCGATTGACCCAATGCCAATTAAATCGAATTAATAGATACGAAAGGCGAACAAATTGCGCTTTTACACAGTTATATGATGATTGATCATGCCACCCATTCCTCCCGGAGAACTCCCTCCGCGAGCAGACAGGAGACCGAACATGATCGAAGTACGCCCCTTCGCTGAACTGGGTGGAGCTCACCACGGCTGGCTAAACGCTCGTCATCACTTTTCCTTCGCCAGCTACTACGACAGCCAGCGGATGAACTGGGGCCAACTGCGGGTGTGGAACGACGACGAGATCGCACCTCAGAGCGGCTTCCCGCCGCACCCGCACCAGGACATGGAAATCATCACCTACGTCCGCGAGGGTGCCATCACCCACCAGGACAACCTGGGCAACAAGGGCCGTACCGAAGCCGGCGACGTGCAAGTGATGAGCGCAGGTACCGGTATCGCCCACAGCGAGTACAACCTCGAGGACGAAACCACCAAGATCTTTCAGATCTGGATCATGCCCACCGAGTACGGCGCCGCGCCGTCCTGGGGTGCCCGTCCCTTCCCCAAGGGCGAGCGCGCAGGTAGCTTCGTCACCCTGGCTAGCGGCATTGACGAAGGTAATGACGCCCTGCATATCCGCGCCAATGCCCGACTCGCCGCCGCGACCCTGAAAGCCGGCCAGACCGCCGAGTACCGCCTGGAGAAAGGCCGCAAGGCCTACCTGGTGGCAGCCAAGGGCCGATACGAAGTGAATGGCGTTGCCGCTGAAGCCCGTGATGGCGTGGCAGTACACGATGTGGAAGTGCTCAGCTTTACCGCCAGCGAGGACAGCGAAATCGTCCTGGTGGATGTGGCCTGACACTCCCCATCGCCATCAATGGGTACACAGCACTTTGTGTAGGTTAATTCATTGGCGAGGGAGCTAGCCGGGGGCCGCGATGCGGCCCTTTCACGAATGAATTCGCTACTGCGGCTGCCCTACGCCGGGTAGCCGGTGATGTCGCGAATCTTCCGGTACAGCGGCCGCAGCTGCTTGTACATCCCCCGGTAGACCTCCCGGTACAGCCGCTCGTAGGTGCGTTGTGCCTGCGGCTCCGGCTGGAACACCTGGCCCACACGCGTCATGGCACGGATGGCCGCCGGGAAATCCGGGTGCAAACCCAGGCCCACCGCGCAATCGATGGCCGCACCGAGCCCCGAGGTTTCGTATACGTGCGGCCGCTCGGCCGGCAGGCCGAAGATGTCGGCGGTCAGTTGCATAGCCGCATCACTCTGGGAACCTCCACCTGATACCCGCAGACGCGTGATGGCCGTGCCGGAGCGTTTCTCTATCTGTTCCTTGCCTTGGCGAAGTGCATAGGCCAGGCCTTCGAGGATGGCCCTATAGATGTGCGCGCGGGTATGGACATCGCCGAAGCCGATGATCGATCCCTTCGCTTCCAGACCCGGCTCGCGGATGCCCGGCGACCAATACGGCTGCAACATCAGCCCCATGGAGCCAGGCGGCACGCTGTTGACCAACTCGTCGAACAACGCCTCGGGCTCTACCCCCAGCTCCTTCGCCCGCTGCATTTCGCGCAGGCCGAACTCCTGCTTGAACCAGCTGACCATCCAGAATCCCCGATAGATCATCACTTCGGTGTTGAAGTGATCGGGAATCGCCGCCGGATATGGAGGGATCAGTGGAATGGTTTCCAGGTACTTGCGCCGCGTGGTGTTGATGGTCGCAGTCGTACCGTAGGACAGGCAGGCCACGCTCGGCTCCACCCCGCCAGCGCCAATTACTTCGCAGGCCTTGTCAGCCCCAGCGGCAATCAGCGGCAGACCTTCCGGAATACCGGTATGGCGGCTGGCCTCGGCAGTGATGCTACCCAGGCGCTCGCCGGGCTTGAAGAGTTCCGGCAACTGCTCGCGGCGCACGGGCATGGACTGCCATTTCCAGTCACGCGACGGCGCCCACTGCAAGCGCTTGTAGTCGAACGGCAGGTAGGCGACCTGACATGCCACGGAATCGACGAAGCGACCGCACAAACGGTGACTGAGAAAGCCAGACAGCAGCAGGACCTTGTGGGTCCTGGACCAGAGCTCCGGTTGGTTCTGCGCAACCCAATTGGCTTCCGCCTGGGCGCGGAAGTAGTCCACCGTACCTTCCAGCCCGATCGCCTTGAACAACCAGCCCCATGGTCCCTTGATTCTTCCCTTCACCTCGGCCTGGCGCTGGTCGAGCCAGAGAATGGCCGGACGCAACGGCCGGCCCTCGTCGTCGACGTTGATGACTGTCCCGCGCTGGGTGGTCAGGGAGACACCACGGATCAGGCTGCGGTCGATATCCACTGATTCCCACAACAGTCGGCAGGCTTCACCCAGGCTGTCCCAGTAGTAGTCCGGGTCCTGTTCGGCCCAGCCGGGCTGGCTGGAGTAATAGGCCTCCAGCGGTACCTTGCCCTTGCCCACCAGATTGCCTTGCAGGTCGAACAGCAGGGCGCGCACGCTCTGGGTGCCGTTGTCGATGGCCAGCAGATAGCTCTTTTCGCTCACGATGCGTCCTTGTTCTTGTTATTCGGGCAGGCTGTAGCAGTGACGCCAGAGCGCCAGGTAAGCCGCCTCTTCGTCTGCCCAGCGGAAATCGTCCCAGCCCAGCAGCGGCTGACACAGCGAGCGGATGCGCGGCAACTCCGCGCGGGCACCTTCAGGCAGCAACAGACCGAGGCGCGTGCGGCGCAGCAACAGGTCATCCAGGTGCAGGACCAATTCACCCTCCGCCGCCCAGGCCAGTTCGGCCCAGAGCGTATTCGTGGTTCCGACGCGCCCATTGCCGATCTTCGCGACCCAGCGAGCCAGCTCGGCGGCACTTCGTCCATGCCGGCCTGCCAGACGCAGACGCTGGGCTGGCGACAGGCTCGCAGCGTCCGGAGCTGCACAAGGCATGAAGACCGGGCCATCGCCCTCCTCCAGCGTCCGGCCGACGAAGCCCGCGCAGGCATGCAGCACCTCCAGCGCCAACAAACGGAAGGTGGTCAACTTGCCGCCGGCCAGGGTGACGCAGCCGGGCTCCATCCAGAGGACATGCTCGCGTTTCTCATCCGACGGTCTCAGCCGTGCCTCGCCATCGCTCACCACCGGCCGAACACCCGCCCAGGTGGACAGCACATCGTCACGGCCGATCCGCACAGCGGGGAACTGCAAGGCGCAGGCCTCCAGCAGGTAGTCGACTTCCGCCTCAGTGATGCGTGCGTCCCGGTCCAGCTCTTCCCGGTGATCGAGATCGGTGGTGCCAATCACAGTCGCCCCTTCCCAAGGGAAGACGAATACCGGCCGACCGTCCGTGGGGTGCATGAAGCTGATCGCATGGGCCAGCGGCAGACGCCACCCCGCAATCAGTAGGTGACTGCCGCGCAAGGGACGGATGTGCTCCGTGCCCTGCACAGTACGCAGACGATCAGCCCAGGCACCCGTGGCCTGGGCCACCGCACGGCTGCGGAAGGTGAATCGTTGACCACTTTCCAGGTCCTCGGCCTCCAGGCCGGTCACGCTGCCTTCTTCCCGTCGCAAGTTCACCACACGCATGCCGTTCAGGGCCTCGCCGCCTTCAGCACGGGCCTCTCCCAGCACCCGCATTACCAACCGGGCGTCGTCGGTTACCGCATCGAAGAAACGGGTGCCGCCCTGAAGGCCGCCTTCGTCCAGGCCGGGCACCAGATAGCGCAGCTGCTGCAGCGGGTAGTACAGGTGGTTGCGGCGCCCGGCCAGGGCGTCATAGACCGCCAGCAGACCGCCGAATACGCGCGGCCCCGGAAAGCTGCCGCGGTGCGGCATGACGAAACTCAACGGCTCCACCAGTCCCGGCGCTTCAGCCAGCAGACGCTGGCGTTCTCGCACCGAGGCGCGGGTAAGGCCGAACTGGCCCTTGGCGATGTAGCGCAAGCCGCCGTGGACCATCTTCGAGGAGCGACTCGACGTCCCCCAGGCGAAATCCCGCTGCTCCAGCAGCAGGCATTTCCAACCGCGCCTCGCCGCTTCCCGCAGGATTCCGGCGCCGCATATGCCGCCGCCGACCACGATCAGGTCCCATTCCCTGCTGGCCAGTTCCGGCAAGGCTGCGGCGCGCCAACCGGCGTTCCAGGCGGCCATGTTCAATCCTCGAACAGCACGCCGGGGGCGAGACGGCCCTCGGGGTCGAAGTGCTGCGCCAGGCTGCGCAGGGCGGACATGCCCAGAGGCCCTTTCTCCGCCGGCAGCCAGGGCGCGTGATCGCGGCCAACGCCGTGCTGATGGCTGATGGTGCCGCGATTCTGCGCGATCACCTCACTGGCGACGCGCTTGAGTTTGCTCCAGCGCGCCAGGGCGTCAGCGTAACTCGCACCAGGACGATAGACATAGGTGGTGTAGATGCTCGAACCCTCGCCATAAACGTGGGACAGGTGCGTGAACACATGGACCCGCTCGCCCTCATCCGTCAGGCCATTGCGCAGACTGGCCTCGATCTTGCCGAGCAGACTGTCGACGTTAACCCAGTCGGTGGCCGTTTCCAGGGTGTCCACCACATAGCCTGC
This sequence comes from Pseudomonas sp. DY-1, assembly GCF_003626975.1. Taxonomy (NCBI): domain Bacteria; kingdom Pseudomonadati; phylum Pseudomonadota; class Gammaproteobacteria; order Pseudomonadales; family Pseudomonadaceae; genus Pseudomonas; species Pseudomonas sp. DY-1. The sequence goes on from NZ_CP032616.1 coordinate 1,934,808, forward strand.
ACCCCACAGCGCGTGGCGCAGGTAGGGGAAACGGAAGCGGTTGTGCTCCCACTTCTTGCCCAGCAAGGTGCCGGTGAATACACCACCGAAGGCCTTCAACAGGCGCCTGGCCTGCTTCAGCGATGTGGCGTTCTGCAAGCGGTTGCCAGTCACGCCGAAAGTCAGCATGCATTTGCCGGCGCCCGCCCCGCGCAGCGCCAGGTACCTTTCCAGCAGTGCAATCTGCCCCGGATGGCCAGCCAGGGCCAACTGGGTTTCCGTCTCGATAGCATTCGACAGACGCAGCATGGACAGCGGCACCCGCGCCTGGGCAAGGCGGCGAATACCCTTGAGGGCCTGGCTCCAGCTGGGGAGGAAAACCGCGTAGAAGGACTCCTGATCTGCCAGCGGAGTGACCCGCACCCGCACTTCGGAAATCACCCCGAAGCGCCCTTCTGAGCCGAGCACCATCTCGCGCAGATCCGGGCCCGCAGCCGACGCCGGGAAGGTGGGCAGTTCCATGGGGCCGGCAAAGGTCTCCAGCGTGCCTCCGGCAAACAGCTGCTCGATGCGCCCGTAACGCAGGGATTGCTGGCCACTTGAACGGCTCGCCACCCAGCCGCCAAGGGTGGACAGCTCCCAGGACTGCGGGAAATGACCAAGGGTGTAGCCACGGGCACGAAGCTGGCTTTCCACTTGCGGTCCGTTGGCGCCGGGGCCGAAGGTGGCTATCTGGCTTTCCTCGTCCAGCTCCAGCATGCGGTTCATGCGCGCCAGGGAGAGCGTCAGCACCGGCCGCTCGCTGGCTTGAGGATTGATATGGCCCGCCACCGACGTGCCGCCGCCATAGGGAATCAGTATCAGGTCGCGTTCGGCCGCCAAGGCCAGCAGCTCGCGGATCTGCTCCGGGGTTTCTGGGAAGGCCACACCATCTGGGAACTGGCCGAAGTCTCCCTCGCGCATTGCCAGCCAGTCCGGCAGGCTTTGGCCACGGGCGTGGCGCACGCGAGTCTCGGCATCCAGGCTGATCAGCGGATGTGCCACAAGGCGCGAAGCCGGTACACGAGCCAGCACCTGCTGCAGACTTGCGTCAGCCAGAGGCTGGCCCGCGCTGATGCGCTCGGCCAGGAAGGCCGCTCCATTGGCCGGCAGCTCCACCACCGTCGCCTCATCGCCCCAGCCGTTCCAGCGTCGCATGCCGTTCTCCTTGTTCGGGTTATTTCGTAGGTCTTCGATGGCTGCCTATACTAGCCAGCCGCCCAAAGGCGTCACTGTCGGATCGGGACAGTGGCCATCGCCAATCAGGACATAACAAGAAAACGCATGCACGCCCTCGGCTATACCTCCGTTCCCGCCCTTCTCAAGTACCTGCGCCACGCGGAACAGCTTGGCCTGGAACAGGCCTCCGTCCTCGCTGCCGCCGGGCTCAGCCCGGAGGACCTCGCGGACAACGGCCGACGCCTGCCCAGTGAAGCCCACGAACGTCTGCTGGACCATCTGATCCGGGAATCCGGTGACCCACTCTTCGGCCTGCACTCAGCGCGCTACGTGCAACCCGGTTCCTGGAGCGTGCTGGGCTACATCACCATGAACTGCGCCACCCTGGGCGAGGCCATGAGCCGCATCGCGCCTTACGAGAAGCTGGTGGGCGACATGGGCGTGAGCCGCATCGAGGCCGAGGACGACCTGGTGCGGATGATCTGGAACTGCCGCCACCAGGACCCGGCCATTCGCCGCCACATGGTGGAAAACGTGCTCGCCTCCTGGCTGCTCTACGCCCGCTGGATCGCCGACATGCAGCGCTCGCCGAGGGAAGTGTGGTTCGAACACGCCCAACCCGAGGCGACCCGCATCGAAGACTATGAAGAGGTATTCGGCTGCCCGGTGCGTTTCGAACAGCCCTGCAATGCCCTGCTGGTACCCCTTGAATACCTCGCCGTGCCACTACGTCAGGCCGATGCCAACCTGCTGCGTACCCTGGAAGAACATGCACTGGCACTGATGGCGGGGCTGGATGACGACGAGCCGCTTCCGCAGCGAGTCAAGAATGCGCTGCGCCTACTGCTCAAGGATGGCCTGCCGCGTAAGGAACGGGTGGCGGAAAAATTCCACATGACGGTCCGCACCCTGCAGCGCCACTTGCAGCAAGCAGGCACCAGCTACCAGCAGATACTCGATGAACTACGCCGCGAACTGGCCGAACATTACCTGCTGCGCAGCGACCTGCCGATCCAGGACATCGCCTGCTACCTGGGTTTCACCGAATCCCGCTCCTTCCATCGCAGCTTCAAAACCTGGACCGGGCAGACGCCAGGGGAGTATCGGGAGGCGAAGAGGCAGGCGTGAACAGCCTATAGGGGATCAATCCTGTAGGGACTTGACCAACCAGAGCAGTCAGGCCTGCAACTCACTCAACGGAATAAAGCGCAAGGTATCGCCCTCGGCCAAAGTGGTGCCTTCCAGCACTTCCACCAGCCCCTCTGCCCAAGCGGCACTGCGCAACACACCCGAACTCTGGTTCGGGTAGATCACCGCGCGGCCGTTCTCCAGCCGTGCTCGCAGGTACTCGCGACGATTACCCGGCTTCTTCCAGGTAAAGCCGGCAGGCACCACGAACCCGAGCGGCTCCACCTCTTCGACGCCTAGACGACGCAGCAAGTAGGGCCGCGCCAAAAGGCCGAAAGTCACCAGCGTCGATGCCGGGTTACCCGGCAAGCCGATTACCGGTACGCCGCGGAAGTGCCCGAAAGTCAGGGGCTTCCCTGGTTTGATCGCCAGTTTCCACAGTGCTAGTTCGCCCGCTTCGCGCAGCGCCTCACCCAGGAAATCCGCCTCGCCCACGGAAACGCCGCCGGTGGAGAGAATCAGGTCCACCTGCCCCAACTCGGCCAGCGCCTTGCGGGTCAGCTCCAGATCGTCTGCGAGGATGCCGGCGTCCACGACCGAACACCCCAAACGCTTGAGCCAGGCGATCAGCAGACTGCGGTTGCTGTTGTAGATCTGCCCCGGTCCCAGCGGCTGGCCGGGCGGTACCAGTTCGTCGCCGGTGGAGATCACCGCCACGAGGGGACGACGGCGCACCAGCAACTCTGCAGCACCCAGGGAAGCGCACAGCCCCATTTCGATAGGGCCAAGTCGCGTACCGGCGGGCAATACGCTATCGCCAGTGCGGGTTTCCTGGCCGCGTGGACGGACGTTCTGCCCTGCTCTAAGCGGCTCGAGAAAACGCACCCTGCCATCGGGCAGGACTTCGGCGTTCTCCTGCATTTCCACCAGGTCCGCGCCTTCGGGCAGCGGCGCACCGGTGAAGATGCGCGCGCAAGTGCCAGGTTTCAGCGGCTCCGGTGCACTGCCGGCAAGAATGCGCTGGCTCACTATGAGAGGCTCGCCCTGCCAGTCGGCCAAACGCAGGGCAAAACCGTCCATTGCGCTGTTGTCCCACGGTGGAAGGTCGAGACCGGCCACCAGCGGTTCGGCCAGTACGCGGCCGTCGGCCTCAGCCAGGGCCACGGTTTCACACGCATCGATCGGCGCAGCCACCGCCAACGCCAGCAAGCGCGCCAGGGCGTCCTCGACCGGCATCAGGCCGGGATGGTCGCATCCACTCATCCGCGGCTCTCGCAAGCATTGGCCTGAGTCAGGTGCGGTACGAAGTTGCACGGACGATGGCGGTTATCCAGTTGCTCGGCGAGGATGCCGTCCCAGGCCGTTCGGCAGGCATTGGTCGAGCCCGGCAGGCAGCATACGAGCGTGCCGTTGGCCAGTCCGGCCAGCGCGCGGGACTGCATGGTCGAGGTGCCGATATCTGCCACGGAAATCTGCCGGAAGTATTCGCCGAAGCCGTCCACCTGCTTGTCCAGCAAGCAGGCCACCGCTTCGGGAGTGCTGTCACGGCTGGTGAAACCGGTACCGCCGGTGATGAGCACCACCTGCACTTGATCGTCGGCGATCCAGGTGGCGACCTGGGCGCGGATCTTGTACAGGTCATCCTTCAGCAGCACGCGCGCGGCCAGGTTGTGCCCGGCGGCGGTCAGGCGGTCGACGAAGAGCTGGCCGGAGGTATCGGTCTCCAGGCTGCGGGTATCACTGACGGTTAGAACGGCGATATTGAGCGGCACGAACACCGCCTCGGCCTTGTGACTCATGGCAGGCTTCCAGTTGTAGGTGTGAATGCCCGGTGTTATATCACAGCGCCGCACCGGAGACCTTTCGATGACCGACCAACCCTTGCCGCACTGCTCCGTCCTGCTGCTTTCCGGCGGTCGCGGCCAGCGTCTGGGCGGCCGCGACAAGGGCCTGGTCGAGTGGTGCGGTCGCCCCCTGATCGCCTGGCTGCACGAGCGGGTCCGCCCCCTTACCGACGACCTGATCATTTCCTGCAATCGCAACGCCGAGCAATACGCAGCCTGGGCCGACCAACTGGTACAAGACGACAGCCCGGACTATCCGGGACCGCTGGCCGGCATCCGTGCGGGTCTGGCGGTGGCCCATCACGATCAGGTGCTGATACTCCCCTGCGACGCCCCTCAGGTGGACGACACGCTGATTGCCAGCCTTCTCGCCGCCGCCTGCGAGCGTCCGGTGATGGTCCGCCAGGGTGAACTCTGGGAGCCGCTGTTCTGCGTGCTACCCCGTAGGGTACTGCCGATACTGGAAGCCGGCTGGCAGGCCGGAGAGCGCAGCCCACAGCGCATTCTCAGGCAACTGGACCCGGTCGCAGTGGTCTGCCCGGAAGGCGATCCACGGCTAGCCAACCTGAATACACCCGATCTGCTAGGCCCCTCGTGCCCCGGAAACTGAGTCAGATTTCTGGAACTTTGCCAGGAAGTTCTTCGTCAGAAGCTCCGTACAACCAGCGTAATCATCAAGGAGATGACGATGAACCAGCGGATAGTCCCCGCTTTCCTGCTCGCAATGGGTCTTTTCACTCTGGCCGGCTGTTCTTCGCCGACAGTGATCACCCTGAATGACGGGCGTGAAATCCAGGCCGTGGACAAACCCGAATTTGACGACGACTCGGGTTTCTACGAGTTCGAACAATTGGACGGCAAGCGTGCCAAGGTGAACAAGGATCAGGTCCGCACCATCAAGGAACTCTGATTCCCACGGCCCGCTCGCGCACTGCCAGCGAAGCGGGCCTTCACCCTCCCGCAGCAACCCCGCGTCATTCTTAGCCTCCCGCGCCGCGATGCAGAGAAAATAAAAAATTTCTCGCTAACCCCTTGTAGGCCAAAAGTTTTTCTGTAGAATGCGCGCCACACAACGGAGCGTAGCGCAGCTTGGTAGCGCGTCTCGTTCGGGACGAGAAGGTCGCTGGTTCGAATCCAGTCGCTCCGACCAATACGATGTTTCTGGTTGTCCCAAGTAGTACCAGAAACACCCTGAAAAGCCCGCCCAGTGCGGGCTTTCTTGTTTCTAGCTGTACCATGTGGTCTCAGGTCAATTCACCCCGCCGTGTATGCCAGACGTGTATGCCCGGGAAAATTCGAACCGGAGGCATACAAGGATGAAAAGGCAGCAAATCAAGCGCCGCCCACTGGCCGATACCACCCTCTCAACCCTCGAACCAGAAGCCACCGTCTACCGCGAACACGACGGCAACGGTCTCTACTTCCGCGTGAAGCCCAACGGGCAAAAATCCTGGGAACTCCGCTACAAGAAGCCGGACGGCAAATGGTCCTGGCTTGGCCTCGGCGCCTACCCCGAGGTGAGCGGCGCTCTCGCCCGCAAGAAGGCCGCCGAGCTGCGAGCCGAAGCCGCCAACGGTAACAACCCCCTCGTCACCAAACACGCCCGCAAGGCAGCCGCCATTGCTGCCGCCACCAACACCTTCGAGAAGCTCGCCCGCGAGTGGTATGAGGCTCGCCGCCCGGGCTGGGAAGAAGGCACCGCCCGGCGCATCATCGGCGCCCTCCAGCTCCACGTGTTCCCGGTATTCGGCGCACGCCCCTTCACGGAGATCTCTCCGATGGAATGGATGGAGTTTTTGCGGGACATGGAGCGCAAGGGAATCGTCGACCAGACAGGCAACGTGCGGCGCTTCTGCAAGGAGATCTACGACCTTGCCCGCGTCACCGGCCGAGCGCTCTACAACCCCCTGGAAGGGCTGCACAAATTCCTCCAGACCAGGGCTGCCGAGAACTACGCCCACGTCTCGCACGAAGAGCTTCCTGCCCTCCTGCGCGCCATCAGCGCCTACCCACACGCCAACGACATTCGTCTCGGCCTACGCCTGCTGATGCTCACGGCAGTTCGCCCCAGCGAACTGCGTGAGGCGCCCTGGTCGGAGTTCGACCTCAAGAAAGCGCTCTGGAACATTCCCGCCGCGCGTATGAAGAAGCGCCGCGATCATGTCGTGCCGCTTTCGAAGCAAGCCCTAGAGATTCTTCGCAAGCTCCAGGAATTGAATGGGCGCTATCCCCTGCTCTTCCCAGGCCGTAACGACCGCACCAAGCCACGCAGCAACATGGCCTTCAACATGGCCCTGCGGCGTATGGGCTACGAAGGCCGCCAGACTGGCCATGGCTTCCGGCATATCGCCTCCACCCTACTGCGCGAGAACGGGTTTCCCCGCGAGCACGTCGAGGCACAGCTGGCGCACGTGGAAGAAGGCGTATCAGGGGTCTACAACAAGGCGATTTACCTGGAACAACGGCGGGAGATGATGCAGTGGTACGCCGAGCACCTGGACATGCTCGAGCACGGTAATGTTGTTCAGGTGGATTTCAAAAGGCAGTGATGCAAGTAGCGGTACCAAGTGAGCAAATGTCTCACCCATCTCCGCGTCGGCTTTGCACTGACCGGCGCGGTTCCAGTACCAAATTGTATTGAGCGTAACTGGTCGATGCCGCCCTCAATGACCAGCCGGATTCGCCCCATTGAGACCATTGATAGCCAGAAACAGCCGTTCGAGCGTACCGAATGAACCTAGGGCAAGGTCACGACGACCCAGCTCGATCTTGATCCACTGACAGTTAGCTTGGTGGCTTACCGGATGGGCAAGGATTGACATTCTTCACAGGACACCTTCGGTTTTGGGCTACCGAAAACTACTCCCCTCCATCAGTCGCAGGAGGAATCAAAAGCCATCCAGAGTACTTTCTCAGCCACCGTCAAACCCTGTAAAGTCGCGCCCTGAGCGCCCAACAAAGCAGTAAAAATGGAATCTAGAACCTCAGACCATCTCGGACGGTACTACACGCGAGAGACGGTCGCCTCACTTCTGATCAGCTCGATGAAGCTGGCTACGCCTGGGACTGTCATTGACTTAGGTGCCGGTGATGGCGCGCTAGTAACTGAAGCTGCGAACCAGTGGGCTGCAGAGCGCTACCTCACTGTAGATATCGACGAACAAGCAAATAGCGGTCATCTTCCGAAGCTTCGCGGACCTTCTTTTGTTCATTTCACAGGTGATGCACTCGACCTGAAGTTGGGCGATCGAATAGGACTTGGTTGGTCACGAGCCTGTGCGGCCGTGTGTAATCCACCATATATTCGCCCTATCTGGCAGGAACATTTCGGCAATATTCTTGAAGAGGTCGGCCTTAGTCATGTCCTCCCAGAAGCAAAAAGTGCCCCTGCCGGACTGTTATTTGTAGCACAGAACCTGCGCCTCCTTAAAAACGGGGGCAAGCTAGGACTAATTCTTCCAGACGGGTTGATTACTGGCGAAAGATTTGAGCCTTTTCGGCGCGCGCTTATTGAAAACCACTCAATAGAGCAAGTTATTGAGTTGCCACGAAACATTTTCCGAAAGACAGAAGCTCAGGCTCACATTGTCATACTTTCAAAAAACGAGACGCAAAGACCAACCATAACTAGTAGAAAACTAGAATTGACTGGTGCTCTTTCTGAAGCCTTAAGCATCCCATCCGATGAGGCCATTTCCAGGATCGACTTTAGTCATCACGCAAAATGCAAAAGAAATTATTCAAGTAAGAAATCAAAGCGGAAATTGGGTGATTTAATTTCTTCAATCACCCGAGGCAGTCATAACTCCAGCTCAAGGAAATCTGCAGTCCTGCCGATCCTTCATACAACAGACCTGGCAGATTATGAGACTGATATTCCTCCTGGTTTTTTGGTGTCGCAGCCTGAAGCGGAAGCACTAGGTGGCAGTTATGCTCGCAAGGGCGATATATTAGTCGCGCGCGTAGGGCGAAACCTAAGCAGAAAGATAGTTCTCGTAAAAAAAGGCCCAATCCTTATTACGGACTGCTTTTTTTCCCTAACTCCTAAGGCAGCTCCTGAAGAGGTCTTTCGGTTATTGACAAGCGAGTCAGGGCGCTCTCAGCTTGATAGAATTTCTCAGGGAGTAGGCGCCCGATTCATTACTGCCGCCCGACTTCTAGAATTGGAAATGGATTGAAGATTACGGATGACTACGAATAATCTCGAAAGTGTTTTGCAGCAACGGGCAGACTACATTCCCATCGAGGATTTGCTCAAGGAGACTTCCCAAACAGGCGATCTTTTCCAGTCCGTGCATAGGGAGCTCATCAATCGCGCGCTTCGTACGATTGTTGGCCCAAGAGGATGTGGAAAAACGCACATGATGCGTTACGCCTGGCTTAGCTGCCGAGACAGTAGTCATAACCCTTTTGCCATCTATGTCACATTCAATAGATACTTTAGGCTGGAACCGTTACTTTCTACAAACTCCAATGCTCTACATCAGTTTCACTCTTGGGTTCTGGCCAGAATTGTTCTGGCCCTGTTTGACAGCTTAGCTGAGTGGAAGGATTCAAAGAATGCCTTCTCCACATTAGTAAGCGAAGTCCCACTCGATGCAATAAAAGTTTACGTCAATCGAGTGGAGCGAAATTTACCTCTGGACCCGAAGAGCTCTGAAGTTGCCGCAAGCTTGACCATAGAGACAGTGCAAAACTTGATCTCTAGTGCCCGACGCCTTCTTGGAAGGAAATATACGATCCTGCTGATGGATGATGCGGCCCTTACCTTGGCGCCAGATTTTTTAATTGAGTTCCTTGACATTGTAAGATCGCTTAAATCTATTGACATCGCACCCAAAGCGTCCGTATATCCAGGAACAACTGAAGTCAGCTATAAATTCCATGAAGGTCAAGATTCAATATCTATACCGGTTTGGCTCTGTGTTGAGGACCCAAACTATAATGAGATAATGGATGACATTGCTCAGGCTCGGGTCTCTGACTTCCAGAATATCAATGCCTCTCACAGAGAAATGCTTCGCTTTGCAGCGTTCGGCATTCCCCGCGCCTATCTGACAATGCTAGAAGAATATCGACGCGGAGGATTTCGCTCCAGTCAACAAGCGATCAATCAGATTATCCAGGACCACCTTGACGCGCGAAACGCTGAATTCAGGTCACTGGGCAAAAAAGTACCGAAAATCGAATCTCTCGTGATCGCTGGCGAGCAAGTCTTAAACGGGATTGTAGCGGAACTTAAATCATTCAACGGAACCATAGCAGCCAAAAAACTTAAACAGCTTACATACGGCGTCTCTGAGTTAGAAATGACCGCAATTGTAGAGCGAATGTTCAACCTCTTGGTTGAAGCAGGGCTGATTTTTGAAAATGGCACGGTAAAACATGGTACACCAACTAGGATTTACCATCGCTTTATTCCCCACACAGCACATCTATTAACGGTGCGAGCACTAGGTGGTAGTGGTGCGGGAGGGACTATCAACCAAACGGTTGAAGCCATCGCGTTTAAATCCGCAAAACACCCTGTACGAAAAAGTTTAAAGAAAGTCGCGCACACCGTTGACCTCGACGGGCTAACACTATCCCTTCCGAAGTGCAGTTCTTGCGATACTCGTCGCCTAACCGACAATCAACGCTTCTGCCATGTTTGCGGGCAGCAACTAGTTGATGCCTCGACATTCTCACTATGCCTTGAAACCTTTATCTCAGATGTTCCAGGGCTGACCGCCTGGCAGAAAGATCAAATCTCCCAACACTTACCGTTACTAAAAACTCTTCGTGACTTTCTAGCAAAGCAAGACCCAGCAGCAGATTTGCTCACGGTAAGAGGCTTCGGTCGACGCAGAACAGCAAAAATTGTAGACGTTCTTAATGGCTTTGCGGACGACTTTCTCTCCTAATTATGAATATTAAAGTTACGGAAAACGATTTCGCAAACATGGTGGCTGTAAGACCATTAATGAGCCCCATTCAAACGGGCACACTTTTTGATGCAGCACATGACGACTCTGACGTATCGCCGATAGATCAGTTCATAGAAAACACCTTAAGACTGAATCGGATGTGGGCGGCCCGACAAGCAGACGAGGTGATTGAGACAGAACTGGGGATCCTTTTAATACTTGGGTATGTTTCGGCCGTAGAGAGCTTCATGCGTGCACTTCTGCGTAGAGTCGTATTTATAGACCCTTATTGCCAAAAGGCTTGCGAGAAAGCCGTTTTATCCTACGGCGCAGCGAAACACCAAAATCAAGAAATGCTTCCTGAAGCGCTGCTTGAAGAGTCAGTGTTCTCTGGAAAGAAGGGCATCATAGACGGCCTTAAGAAATTCTTGACCTTTGAATTAAAAGATAAATCCCTAATTGACCTGCTAAATAACTACAACTCCGTCTGCGAAATTCGTCATTGCTGCGTGCACAGATTCGGCAAGTTGGGAACAAAAAACGCGATCGAACTCGGCCTTTCAAACCATAAGCAGTTTATTGAAAAACCTCTTAAGCTAAAGGTAAGTGACGCTGCCAGCATCGCAGACCTGCTAACTATTCTAGTTAAATCTCTAAACAACGAGATATTCAGGTTCATCCTGGAGCGTACTGCCACCGGAGCCGATCTAAATGCAGGTGGAGGCAAAGGCATAGGCTGGACGTGGAACAAGGCAAAAGATAGAAGACTGTATAACTCCTACTATAAGATTTTTGCTTCTAGCCTCGATGCCAAACCGACTATAGAGGCTGGCGAACTATACGATAGGTTTCGTAGTATCTTCTCAAAGATTAAAGCAAAGAAAGCTTAGGTAGCCCTCCGCATTTTCGCTGAGATGCGAAGGATGGGAGGGAGGGTGAGAAGCAGCAGGTACCAACAGGCCAGCAGGGGAGATTAGATTAGGTAAAGTAGATCTTTCTCCTTTCCACTCCCTGCTTAAATTGCTATTGCCAATCATCTACCTCCGCCTAGATCGGCGTCGAGACGGGCATCGATCGCCTCGACCACCAACTTCAAACTTACTCTTAATATCCCCTGCAAAACCATACATACAATCAGATTTTAAAATTATTTGAGAATAAAAATATGTGGTACGAATCCCTCCCAACGAACAAGAGCTGGACGTCATTGATCGGTGACTACGTTACTTGCAGGTGTGGGGGCATCCGTATCATCTCGGAGTGCTGTCCCGCATGCGGAATGGAGCCCTTTGACCTCAGCCCACAAATTCACGAGGACGCCAAGGGGCGGCGTATTGAAGTGTTTCCAGCTTTCTGTGGTGCCGACGGCCGCTACGAGGACTACCAGCTCTTGGCCTTGATGGAGCGTGAATGGCAACGCCCGCAATCTGTAGACAGCAACTGGCTCACGAGTGGAATGTCCGAGCGAGCAACAGTCGTAATACTCTTTTGGACCTACTTCGAGAGTCGCATGCACCGGCTGGTCAGCTTGGGACTAACACAGCTGCCAGCGAATGTGCGTAAAGATCTGGAGGGCCGATATGACAGCGTTAGTTCTCACATGAGGCAGCTCTACCAGATTCTGTTCGGCGTGAAGTACCTTGACGACCTAAAAGCTGTTGGTGCGGAAGCGATCGGCGGCCACCTCGCTAGAGTGCAAGACGCTCGAAATCAATTTGTGCACGGCGATCCAGGAGCGCTCACTGATGCTCTTGTGGAATCAGTGGTACGCCACATGAAAGCCGAGCACGACGCATGGATTGCTGTCTACAACCGCCGCATCTCGATCTCGGCTGCACATCCATAACTGCTCTCCCTGTTGCAGCCCTAAAGATGGGGTTAGGGCCTGTCGAGCGACCTCATTGTGGCAGAAGCACGAAAGGAAGCGATCTCCCGGTTGTTGTCGCTCGCAACTGCCACCTCTAGCTCCTGTTTATCGGCGAAACCGATCGATAGCGAATTTAGCAAGCCTTCCCATCCACACGATTTAGTAAGCCCACGCACAAGTTACTGGTCAAATGAAAACCATTTGATGGCTAGGTCGTTGCAATCCAGTACTCGTCCCTAACCTACCCCGCTCTACAACCACTTGTAGCTAATCACCCTACAAGTCCCCCTCATACCCTTCTTCCCCAGTCCTGAGCATGCTTGGGGCGTCCAGACATGGAGGCCCATTCGACATGAACGAAACACCCCGTCCACCCGAGACGACCAGGAGCAACATCCGACGTTGCTGCCCGGACTGCGGGGCGCCGTTGCTCAAGCGCAGCTCCGATTGCAAGCACGTGCTGCTGTCGACCACCTACCTGGTGTGCCGCAACGTGGTGTGCGGTGCGACTTTTGCGGGGGTGGACGAGATCACGCATCGACTCAGCCCGCCGAGCTTTCCCAATCCCGAGATCCAGCTTCCCTATGCGCCCAGCGTCGTTCGCAAGGGCGTGCTCAAGGCGCTTGGCCTGCCAGCTCAGCAGGAGCGCGGCCATGACTGACCTCAGCTTCAGCCGGCCAAAAGGTGCCGTCGAAGTGCGTCTGGTGCGCATGCAGGAGCTGCTTGATTTGACCGGCCTCTCGCGCAGTTCGGCGCATCGCCTGATGAAGAGCGATGCCACCTTTCCGAAGCCCGTAAAGATCAGCGACAGCAAAGCTCGCAACGCGCCGGTGGCCTTCGTCCTGGGCGAGGTGCAAGCGTGGATTCAGAGCCGCATCGAGGCGCGGGGAGAAGGCCGATGAGCCGGGGCAGAACAACAACCTTTCAGCCGCACCAGGGCCTGCAATTGGGCAACCGTCTGCTGCGCCGGCGTGAGGTGGAATTGAAGACGGGCAAGAGCCGCGCAGCGATCTATGCAGAGATCCGTGCCGGCACCTTCCCGGAGCCGGTGCCCATTGGGCGTAACAGCGTGGCCTGGCTGGAGGCGGAGGTCGATCAGTGGATCTCCGACCGCCTGGCAGAACGCAACCGAGCAAGCGCGATGCGGGGGGCTCGCACTTCTCGAATCACTCAGGAGATCCAGCCATGAACCACTACACCCTCAACATCAACGGCCAGTCGATCCGCTTCACCCTGGAAGACTTCGCCGCCCTGGAGGCCGTCATACTCGAGGCCGCTCGCAAGCCTGGGAAAGAAGCTTTCCGCGACTCCAGCTCAGGGCGTATCTCGGCCACCCTGGAGCTGGGCGCCACGCCCGGTCGCTTGAAGTCACCTACCCCACCGCCCGGCCGCCAGTTCCTGAGCCAGCAAGGCCAGATCCTCACCGACTGCTAACCCGCCCACTTCATGCCTAACCGCTGCCCGGCCTCGCGCCGGGCGGCCAGGGGATTCTCATGCCTCAGAAAAGACAAAGCCCCGGCAAGCGCGCCAACGCTGCCAGGGCCAATTACCGCAGAACTCACGGGTCGCAACCTATCACGACGACCAGGTCTTTCGCCCCTGTTGGCGCGCGTCACCCGCTGGCATCGGAATGTTCTGACAACAGCCAGCAGACCCCTAAAGCCTTGCCAAGCTCGGGCCAGCAGACCTATAGTCCGCCCGTCACGGTCAATCCTGTGACCGACCTTGGCCGGTCGAACAACTCTAGGCGCACAGGCGCCCCAACCACCATTGCAGGCGCTTTTTTTGTGCCCGCAGTGTCGTGTTATGGCAGCTGTGCGCGGGACACCTTCGGGTGTGCCGGGTGCCTAGAGTCCCGGTCGGCCAACCCGCGTACAGCTGTCACCCTCATTCGTTTGGCCGCGAACGGTGGCAGCTCCCCAACTCTAGGAGCTTCACCATGCACACCCTCAATCCGTCCCCACGATTCATCCGCGCACTTGCACACCGGGCCATGGCCTTCGCTGCACTCCGCGCAAACTCCAGCCTTTCCACCCGACTCGCACGCTACAACCACCACATGCATCTCGCCCGCCTCGCTGCCGCCGAGCAGGTTGCCGAGGAGGTGCGTCATGACTAGCCCTCACTCAGCCCGCCGTCTCGACTCCCGCCCCCTTGTCTCAAACCACTCGCTGGCCAGGGAGGTGAGTCATGTCTGACGTCATTCCTGCCCTCGCCCACCTGATCGCCGCCTTCCAAAACTGGGCACCCGGTGAAGGTGCGCCCCGCCCTGCCCTTGAGCGCGTCAGGGACGCCATCGAGATCCTCAACGACAACCCCGAAGCCAAGGCCGAGCTTCGTGCCGCCGTGGCCGAAGCTCACCAACGCGGTGCACTGCATGTCGATGGTGTGCCCCTGATCGTCCTGCGCTGCCTGCTGCTGGAGGAAGAACGCCATGACTAAGCTCGTGCCCCTCACCACCAATGCCACTGATGCGCCGGTTTTGCTCATCGACAGCAGCCGCCCTTACCTCGAGCTCCAGGAGGCCGCTGAACAACGTCTGAGCACCGTTCGGGATCTGCTCTGGAGCCTGTCGTCCATGGTCATCACACATGCTGATGGCAAGGACGTTAACCGCGTGGCCGACGCCGCCTACGTGCTGCTGGAAGACGCCAGTGATCTGTTCCAGGCCGCTCGCCGAGCTGCATTGCGCGACGGGGGTGAGCCATGACGAAGCCGAGCATCCCCCAGTTGATTCGCCGGGTGGCCGAGCATGCCCTGCGCAGCGCCGACACCCTGTTGCCCGAGTGGCTGCCGGAAGGCACTCGCCAGGGCCGCGAATGGGTCGCGCGCAACATCGTTCGGGGGGACCGGCGCGCCGGTTCCTTCGGCGTGTCCCTGGACAGTGGCCGCTGGAACGATTTCGCCGATGACAGCGCCCACGGCGGAGACCTGGTCTCGCTGCTGGCCTACCTGCAGGGCAGTGGCCAGCTGGAGGCAGCGCAAGCCATCGATCAGCGCCTTGCCCTGGACGTGTTCGGTACGACTGGCGGCGCCACTGCCCTGCCCCGCGAAAACGAAGCCGAGCGGTTGGCCCGCGAGGCCTATCAGCGCGAACAGCGCGAGCGTCTGGAGCAGCGTCACCGGGCTGTTGCAGCAGAGGCCTCGCGGCTCTGGGAGATGGCACGGCCAGCTGACCCTCACCATCCCTACCTACAAGCCAAAGACGTGGTGCCCTACAACCTGCGCCAACTGCGTGGGGGCCGTCTGCTGGTTCCGCTGTGCTTGGATGGCCACCTGTTGAACTTGCAGTTCATCGACAGCCAAGGGGCGAAGCGTTTCCTCAGTGGTGGCCGCGTGAAGGGCGCCTATTCGCCGCTGGGCCGAGTCGAAGGGAGCGGTCGTTTGTTTGTCTGCGAAGGCTGGGCCACGGGCGCCACGCTGCACGCCCATACCGGCTGCCCGGTGGTGTGTGCCATGAACGCCGGCAACCTCAAGGCGGTGGCCATCGCCATGCGGGCACGCCACGGCGAAGCGGTGGAGCTGGTGATTGCCGGCGACGACGACCGCTTGAGCATGGGCAACCCGGGGCGCTCTGCCGCGAACCGCGCGGCGCTCGCCGCTGATGGGCTGGTGGTTTATCCGGAGTGGCCGACCAGCGCCCCGCTCGAGCTTTCCGACTTCAACGACCTGCACCTCTGGCAGACGCGCAAGTACAAGGAGCACTGACCATGAAGGACCAGGACCACAAGCCTCATCTGAGTCTGGTGGGCGAGCCCTCCGCACCAACTCCCGAGAAAATCGAGCGGCCCTGCTTCGCCGTGTACGACCAGGACACTCACCGCGAAGGTAAGCACTACCGCGCCGGCACCTGGTACCACGGCGCGCGGCAGAGCGGCCCCGATGACAAGACGATTCCGGTGGATCACTGGATCTGCGCTCCGCTGCACATCGAGGCGGAGACGGTGAACAGCGAGGACGGCAGCATCGGCCGACTGCTGAGCTTCCACTACCGCGGCCGACGCATTGAATGGGCCATGCCCATGGAAGCGCTGGCCGGCAAGGCGGATGAAGTGCTCAAGGCGCTCATGCGCCAAGGCCTGACCATCGAGTACCAACAGCGGCGCTACGTGGCGCCCTATCTGGCGAGCCAGCATTCGCCGGCTCTGGTGATCGCCACCACCACCCGCCCGGGCTGGCATGAATCAGGGGCGTTCGTGCTCCCGTCGCGAGTGATCGGTGGCGACAACGTGCGCTTCCAGGACTCTGGCCGTGCGGTGAACCTCTTCACCACTCGCGGCACCCTGGACGGCTGGCGCGCCGAGGTGGGTCGCTACTGCCTCGGCAACCCGGTGCTGATCCTCGCCGTGTGCTGCGCCTTGGCCGGGCCACTGCTGGCCAAAGTGGGCGTGAATGGCGGCGGCGTGCACCTGGTGGGCGACTCCTCCAGCGGCAAATCCCTAGCGCAGTTGGTGGCCGCTTCGGTGTGGGGCAACCCGGGCACCTTCGCCGCGTCCTGGGACGTGTCCAAGGGTGGCGTGGAGATCGAGGCCGCGTCCCGCAACGACACGGTGTTGATCCTGGACGAGATCAAGCGCGCCGACCCGAAGCGGGTCCAGGAGATGGCCTATGCCATCGCCAACGGCATGGGCAAAGGCACCATGACCCGCGAGCGCGAAGGCCGCGCCAAGCTCACCTGGCGCGTGCTGGCTCTGTCCAGTGGCGAGCGCTCGCTATCGGAACACGCCGCCATCAGCGGCAACAGCGCCCACGCCGGCGCCGAGCTGCGCCTGGTGGACGTGAACGCCGGCACCCGCCCTTTCCGCGCCTTCGATGAGGTGCACGGCATGACCGGCCAGGAGTTCCACCGCGTGCTCAGCGACACAGTGGTTCAGCACTACGGCCACCTCGGCCCGAGCTTCGTCGAGCAGTTGGTGGAGCAGCCAGAACGAGACGCCCTGTTGACTGCCTTCCAACAGGTGCGCGAGCGCTTCCACACCGAGAGCTCGCAGGCCGGTCGCGTGGCCGACCGCTTCGCCATCATGGCGCTCGCCGGGGAGATGGCCATCTCGCAACAGCTCCTGGACTGGCCCGCCGGCACGGCCGAGCAGGCGTGCCGCCAGCTGTTCAACGAATGGCTCGCCAGGATGGGCGATGGCAACGCGGAGGATCGGCAGATTCTGCGTGGTATCGCCGACTTCATCGCCCTGCACGGCGACAGCCGCTTCTCCAACATCCACGCCCAGGTTGCCGATACCACCGTGCGCGAGCGGGCCGGCTACTTCGAGGTGGAGTTCGACCGACGCCTGTACCTGTTCAACTCGCCAGCACTGGCGGCAGCAGCGCCGGGCTTTGGTGCGGAGCGAGTTGTGCGCGCACTGATGACAGCAAAGGCGCTGGCCAAGAAAGACGAAGAATCCGGTCGCACCCGGTGGATGAAGCGCTACCGCATTCCAGGCGGAGGCAGCCTGCGCTTCTACGTGATCGACCCGGAGCACTTAGAGCATCTGGGAGAAAGTCAATGAAAACCTTCAAGCCTCCCTATGCACTCCAACGGTTTTTCATGGGGAACGGGGGAACAGGGGAACAAGCCAGCAACCATGCGGGTTTGAGCTGTTCCCCCATTAAAGAGAGGAGTGGGAACGGGGGAACACAACTCTGTTCATTAAATAACCAACCCCTTCTGTTTGTTCCCCTTAAAAAAACTGTGGGAACAAAATGCACCTCTGAAAGCCGCGTTCTAGAGCGGTTTTCCCCTCAATCCCCCGTTCCCCACGATTTCGAAATCAGACGCGGGAACAAGGGGGGGTGTGAGTGATTTTTGTTGACACATCTGTTGACTCTCGTTCCACGCCACCTCTGGCAAGCCTTCTGCTCGGGGGGCATTTTCGCCTCCTCGAGCACCTTTCCCTGGCCGGCAACCTCGGCCATTTACCCTGGAGATCAGAAATGACCGACCACACCTCTGCACTACCTGAAGCCACCCGTGACGCCCTGGAACAGCACCAGGAAGCAATGGCGCGTTACCAAGCCCTGCGCGAGCGTTTGGTGATCCTTGGCCAGCGCCTGGAGAAACACCGCAACACCACCGCCGCTGCCACAGCGCAATCCGATCTGGCCGGTACGACCTGGCGCGCCAAGTTCCACGCCGCTGATGGCGAGCTGACGAAGGAAATCCGCGACCTCAAACGGGAAGAGCTGGACGCCCGCGAACTGGCCGAGGAGTACGGACACCTGGTGGAGGCGCTCGAGCCGGAGTTCGGGCTGATGCAGCTGGATACGGCAGAGGCATTCCTGGACGCCGAGCGGCGCCGCGAGGCCGCACACGACCTGTACGCGCTCCACTTCCTGGAGAGCACCGCCGCAGCCGTGTTTGCCCTGCCGGAAGGTCAGGCACTCGTCGCAGCCCTGGCCCGCTACCAGCCCACCCTGGGGCGCGAGCTGGCCAAGCACCCGGCCTTCGAGCCTGACGCCCGCGCACCAACCCAGCAGCGGATCAGCGAAGCCCTCGAACAGCGCCAGGGCCAAGTACTCAACGCTTTGGTGCAGAAAGCCACGGCCGACCCGGTGGAGCACCAGGACGACCCGATCTGGCAGCAGTTGGAGCCGGTAGCCCAGGGTGACCTCGAAATACCCAAGGGGCAGATCGGCAGCGTCGCGCACCGCAAGCGCCGCAGACAGGAACTGGAGGCGCTCAGCAACCCGCAGAAGCAACCCGCTAGCGCTGAGTAACTCGCCCCCTACCCTTCCCCGCTAAGCCGCCCTCGGGCGGCTTTCTTGTGCGCCCTGGAGCGACCTGCTGCTCCCCTGGCGAGCAGCCACCCCGGCCACCGCCGCCATCTCCTGGCGCGCGCTGTCGTCCCCCCACCACGCCTGCGGGCTAGATAGGGTGATTTTTCTGCATACCTGCAACGGCCTCTGATCCGGCCTTGGTAGGCCTCTTGGCCATGGATCTACGAAGCGTCCTTTCCTGCAAATCCCTGCATGGGGGCATGAGAAAAGGCCTCTTCGGAGATGGCGTGTATGCCAGCTTGTATGCCTAAAAAATTGAAAATCGTATTTTTGCTTATAAAACAGCTACTTATAAAACCACTTCGAATCCAGTCGCTCGACCAAACCCCGAAAAACCCGCCTTGAAGGCGGGTTTTTTATTGCCTGCGATTTTTCTTTGGCAGCTTTCCCAGTGCAGATGCCAAATCGCCAGCACCGCCCTATCATCAGCCGGTTTCTCCCATCGCCAGGGAAGCGGTCGTGCGCATTGCACTCCTCTCCATCGTCCTGCTATCTGCCTCCGCCCTGAACGTCAGTGCCGCCAATACGCCATGTCCGGCAGTAAAGGCGGTATCGCCCGTTGCGATGGCGAACTCTTCGTCTGCAATGATGGTTCCATCAGCGGTTCGAAAAAGAACTGCGGCGCGATGCTTGGCCAGCCGGCAGCCGGGAGCGCCACGCGGATGGTGGAGGATGGGCAGTGTCTGTGTGGAAGCGGAACGATCTGCATCGGTCCGCGTGGCGGGCACTACTGCCTGACACCAAGCGGCCGGAAGAGCTATGTCAGGAAATAGCCGTCAGGACAGGAAGGCCGCTACGGCAGTCGCATCGAAGGGCCACCCCAGCTCTCCGCCGGTATCGCAACGGCGCAGAACCGGAATGCGCAGACCATAGATTTCGACCCACTCTTCGCGGTCAGCTATGTCCACCAACTCCACCATCAGGCCGCGTTCGACGAAAGGCATGAGCACGCCTTCGGCTACCTCGCAGAGGTGGCAACCGAGGGTGCCGAAGAGTTGGCATTCAGGAAGCATGGCGATGCGCCTCGAAGATTATCGAGGCGCGAAGTCTATCACGCGTTCAGGCGTCGGTGGACTTGCCCTGGCCCTTGTCTAGCAAGGGTTGCAGACCATCCAGCAGACGATTGTTCAGGGCCTCGGCCTTGGCCAGTTGAGTTGAATCGAAGCGCTCGTCCAGGGCGAAACCACCCTTGAGCAGCTGTTTCAGGGTGTCGCGGCCGTTTTCGGCCAGTTCCCCGGCGCTGCGCAAGGCGTCCAGCAGGCTGTTGGCGTAGTCCTTGAGGTTGCCATTGACCGCGCTGGCCGCCTGGCCACCCTGCTGGGCGACTGCGCCGTATGCGTCAGCGGCCTGCATGACCTTGGTCTGGGTGAGGTGCAGGGACATGGACGCCAGTTGTTCACCATCCATATCCAGCGCCATGGCCCGGTCGAAAGCGCCGGCCAGATCGCCGGAGTAGAACTTGCTGGAGATGTCCTGGACCTGGCCGAGCAGGTCGCTCAGCGCGGCCTTTTCCTCGTCATCCAGATCTCCCTCTATCTCGATCTGCCAGGCTCCGATCTGCAGGCTGGAGGAATGGCTGCTGCCAACCAGAAGCGACGTCTTGCCATCGCTGGCTGCGGCCAGAGTGCTGCGGGAGTAGCTGGCCGACGCCTGGGCAATCGAGATGCGCAGCTTGTCCCCATCACGGGTCTTCACTTCCAGGTCGAAGGTTTCCGCCTGTGCCTGGAATCGCTCGCTATAGCCGGCGACTGCCACCGCGCCGCCCGGCTCGGTCGTAGTCGCTGGCTGCAGGTAGGTCTTCTGCAATTGATCCAGGCCGTCCTGGATGCGGTCGAAAGTGTCGTCGATATCCTCGGCCACCTTGCCGCCGAGCACACCCAGGCCATCGAGAATCTTGCGCGCGTCATCGAAGCCTTTCTGAATCCCGGCGCGAGCCTGGTCGAGCAGCCCCTGCAGCTTGGCTGTGTCGGCGCCATTGGCCGACTCACTGCGCAGGCGCTGGTCGATGAAACCGAGCACGCGGTCCGCGACTTTCTCGGGGGTGTATTTGGATGCTTTGTCGCTCAGAGCGCCCGGTTCCAGCCCCAATTGCTCGCCGAGGCGGCGAGCCAGCGTTTCCTGCGCATTCACCTGCTTTCGCGCCAGGGCAGCGGGCATACCGGAAACAGTAGAACGTTGAGTGGACGAAGCGAAAGGAGCCAGGGCATTCATATCGGGGAGTCCGGAGTCGGCGGCGTCCCCTCTTTGGCGGCCGCAGGCGGAAGAACTTGAGCGGCTGTCGACGAGCGGATTGAGTCAGATGCCAGCGGCGCGCATCAACTGATCAGCTGCGTCCTTCGCCTCCAGCGCCTGCTCGCTCGGCCCCTCGATGTGGGCCATGCTGATCGCCCCTTCCATCAGATACTGGAGTTGGCGGGCCAGACGCTCCGGCTGGGCAACCTCCAGTCGTGCCAGCGCATCTCGGAAGTAGCGCTGGGTAGCGAGCTTGTAGGACGCCGCCAGACGATGCACCGGATGGTCCCGATCATGGAATTCGCCCGCCGCATTGATGAAGGCGCAGCCGCAGAACGGTTCCTGTCTCAGCCACTCGGCCAGGCCATCGAAAACCCGCAGGATCGCCTCCCGCGGCGGCAAATGCTCAAACGCCGATGCCATGCGCTCGGCTGCCGGCGCGAAGCGCGATTCCAGGGCCGCGATGATCAGCTCGTCCTTGGATCTGAAATGCTTGTAGAGGGTCATCTTGGCCACGCCGGACTCGGCCAGGATGCGGTCGATACCCGTGGCGTGGAAACCTTCGCGATAGAAAAGCGCGATGGCGGTGTTGACCAGTTGATCGCGTTTGCTCGATGCCATTGCAGCCTCCTGAACCGGCGCATTATGCGCATCCCGTTGGATTGGCTCAAATGACGTGGGACGTGAAGCCAGGGATGTCGCATGCTTCGCCCTTGAAATATACAGACAGGTCTGTCTACCATCCAGCGCATTCCAACCAACGCGAGGGACTCGCCATGCAACTTCACGACTTCTACCTCTCCGGCAATTGCTACAAGGTCCGCCTGTTTCTCGGCCTGATCGGTCAACCGGCTGAACTGTTGACCGTGGACCTGCCCCACGGCGCGCAGAAGCACCCGGAGTTCCTCGCGCTGAATCCACGAGGCCAGGTCCCGGTGCTGGTGGACAACGGTCAGCCGCTGGTCGACTCCCAAGCGATACTTGTCTACTTGGCGCGACGCTATGCAGATGCGCACTGGTACCCGCTGGACGCCGTCGCCCAGGCGCAGATCGCTGGCTGGCTGAGCCTCACCGCCAACGAAATCCATAACGGTGTGGCACGTGCACGAATCGGCCTGAAGTTCGGCCGGCAGGTGGATCTGGAGGACGCCCAGGCGCGTGGCCGACAGGTCCTGGAACTCGTGAACGCGCACCTGGCCAATCGCACCTGGCTGGTCGGTGAGCAGCCCACCATCGCCGACGTGGCGGTTTACCCCTACCTGGCCATGGCCGAAGAAGGCGGGCTGGAGCTCGCGCCTTTTCCGTACCTGAATAGCTGGCTCGCGCGGATCCGAGCCTTGCCCGGTTACCTCGACCTACCTCATTTCCAAGGGGCTCGGAGGACAGAATGAACAGCTCATTCCAACTCGGCCGCAATCGCCTGCCATTGGCTTCAGAAGCTGCGCCCCCCTCTCCTTTCCTGCCCCAAGGACACTGATCAAATGCGCTTGCGTTCGTATTTCCTGCTCATTCTGCTTGGCACCTTCAGCGCGATTGCCCAGGCCGATGGCCTGCGTTTTGCCCTAGTGAAGACTTCGGAAACCGAAACCCTGGACGCCTTCACCGTGGCCGACGGCAAATGGACCGAGAAGGTGAAGGCGAACCACGTGGCGGTGCTGATCCAGCATCACGCCGCTACCCTGCTGTTCGACACAGGCCTAGGCCGCCAGGTAGACAGCCAGTTCACCAGCGAAATGCCCTGGTGGGACAAGCCCCTGATGCAGTATGGCGCCGTGACCCCGGCCCGCGACCAGTTGGATCGCGATGGTATCCAGGTGGACCGCATCATCCTCAGTCACGCCCACTGGGACCACGCCTCGGCACTGGTGGACTTCCCCGATGTGCCAGTCTGGGCGCCTTACGAAGAGATCGAGTTCACCGAAATCGCAACACCGCCGGCAATACTGCCCAGTCAGTTCACCCACGGCGTCAAATGGCACCCCTTCACCTTCCTGCCCATTCCCTTCATGGGCTTCGAGGAAAGCCTCGACCTCTTCGGTGATCGCAGTCTGGTACTGGTGCCGCTGAGCGGCCACTCACCGGGTTCGGTGGGCCTATTCCTGACCCTTGAAGATGGACGGCGTTTCTTCTTCACCGGTGACGCCAGTTGGCGCCTGGAAGGTTTTACCGGGCCGAAGGAGAAATTCTGGGTCAGCCGCAGGATGGTCGATAACGACCGCGAAGCCACGCGCGCCCA
This sequence comes from Pseudomonas sp. DY-1, assembly GCF_003626975.1. Classification (NCBI taxonomy): domain Bacteria; kingdom Pseudomonadati; phylum Pseudomonadota; class Gammaproteobacteria; order Pseudomonadales; family Pseudomonadaceae; genus Pseudomonas; species Pseudomonas sp. DY-1. Next base: position 1,957,989 of record NZ_CP032616.1, read on the forward strand.
ATTGCAGAAGGTTCACGAACTGCTCCAGAGCGAACCTGGGCTCACTGTGATTCCTGCTCACGACGCCAAGGTGCAGGACGTGCTCGGTTACTACCCGCAGTGGGTGCAGTGAGCTGCAGACCATCGTCTAACAGACAGGAAATGTAACGAAATGCTTTAGTCAAATTGTTGTAACAGGACGACCCGACCGACCTGCAATCCAACGAGGAGACAATAACAATGAGCAATACCTCGCTTGCACGAGCCGTGGCCCTGGCCACGCTCGGCGCCAGTGTCACCCTGCCGGGCATCGCCCAGGCCGAGTTCATCAAGGACAGCAAGGCCAGCCTGGAGCTGCGCAACTTCTACTTCAACCGCGACTTTCGCCAGGACAACGCTCCCCAGTCCAAGGCTGAAGAATGGGCCCAGGGTTTTCTGCTTCGCTATGAATCCGGCTACACCGAGGGCACTGTGGGCGTTGGCGTCGATGCCCTTGGCCTGCTCGGCGTCAAGCTCGACTCCAGCCCGGACCGCAGCAATACCGGCCTGCTCAAGCGCGACCGGGAAACCGGACTCGCCCAGGACGAATATGGCGAGCTCGGCCTGACCGCCAAATTGCGCGCCTCCAAGAGCGTTCTCAAGGTCGGTACCCTGCTGCCCAAGTTGCCAGTCGTCCAGTACAACGATTCGCGGCTGCTGCCACAAACCTTCAAGGGCGGCCATCTGAACTCGATGGAGCTCGACGGCCTCACCTTCGATGGCGGCCAGCTCAAGCAGGTCAACCAGCGTGACTCCTCAAACTACGAGGACATGACAGTTGCCAGCGGCGCCGCCCGCGCCATCACCTTCCGCAGGGGCACCACCAGCGACGAGTTCAATTTTGGCGGCGCCACATACAAGTGGACCGACAATCTCGCCACCGGCTACCACTACGGCGAACTCGACGAGTTCTACAAGCAGCACTATTTCACTGCCCTGCATTTACTGCCGCTGGGCGACAAGCAGTCGCTGAAGAGCGATATCCGCTATGCCCGCTCCACCGATGAAGGCACCAGCAACGTCGACAACAAGGCCTTCGGCGCCATGTTCACCTATGCCCTCGGCGGCCACGCCTTCGGTCTCGGCTACCAGAGCATGAGTGGCGATACCGGCTTCGCCTACATCAACGGCACCGACCCCTTCCTGGTCAACTACGTGCAGATCGGCGACTTCGCCAACAAGGATGAAAAATCCTGGCAAGCCCGCTACGACTACAACTTCGCCAGCATCGGCATCCCCGGGCTGACCTTCATGACCCGCTACCTCTCCGGCGACAACATCGACCTGGGCGCAGGCCGCGAGGAAGGCAAGGAATGGGAGCGCAACATGGACATCGCCTATGTGTTCCAGGAAGGCGCTCTGAAGAACTTCGGCGTGAAATGGCGCAACGCGACCGTGCGTTCGACCAACTTCGGCAGTGACATCGACGAGAATCGCCTGATCCTCAGCTACGTGCTGCCGCTCTGGTAATTCCGCTCCAACAGAAAAGCCCGCCAATCGGCGGGCTTTTTCATGTTCCGGCATTGAGCTCCCGTAGGTTGGCAGCGTGCAAGTCATGGCTGGGACTGCACGTCTGGCTTCACGTACCTCGGCGGAGTGCCGCCTGGGCCAACCTGCAAGGACTCGCAGGTGAAGCGGACATCAGTCCTGCGAAGTCGCACCGATCTTGTGTATCGACAGGTCTGCGCCGTAGTACTCCTCTTCCTGGCTCAGACGGATACCCCAGGTAGCCTTGAGCAGACCGTAGACCGCGAAGCCCCCCACCAGCGCCACCAGCACGCCAAGGCCCGTGCCGATCAGTTGACTCACGAGGCTGACGCCGCCAAGGCCACCCAGAGCCTCCTGACCGAAGATGCCGCAGGCGATGCCGCCCCAGACGCCGCAAAGGCCATGCAGCGGCCAGACACCGAGCACATCATCGATCTTCCATTTCACCTGGGTAGCGGTGAACGCCCATACGAACAGGCCGCCGGCGATGGCGCCAGTCACCAGCGCACCGACTGGATGCATCAGGTCGGAGCCGGCACAGACCGCTACGAGACCGGCAAGCGGACCGTTGTGCAGGAAGCCGGGGTCGTTGCGCCCCACCAGCAACGCTGCGACGGTGCCGCCGACCATGGCCATCAGTGAGTTCACTGCCACCAGGCCGCTGACGCCCTGCAAGGTTTGTGCGCTCATCACGTTGAAACCGAACCAGCCAACAATGAGGATCCACGACCCGAGCGCCAGGAACGGGATGTTCGAGGGTGCGAATGCCACCAGGCGGCCTTCGCGATAGCGCCCGTTACGGTGCCCCAGCAGTACTACGGCACCGAAAGCCAGCCAACCGCCCACGGCATGCACCACCACCGAGCCGGCGAAGTCGTGGAAGCTCGCGCCAAAGCTGCCCTTCAGCCAGTCCTGAAGACCGAAGTTACCGTTCCAGATCAGCCCCTCGAAGAAGGGATAGACGAAGGCAACGATCAGCAACGTGGCGCAGAGCTGCGGACAAAAGCGTGCACGCTCGGCAATGCCGCCGGAAATGATGGCCGGAATCGCCGCGGCGAACGTGAGCAAGAAGAAAAACTTCACCAGGGCATAGCCGTGGTCGGCGGCGAGTACGCTGGCCGGCTCCAGGAAAGTCACTCCATAGGCGATCCAGTAGCCGATGAAGAAATAAGCCAGGGTCGAGACGGCAAAATCGGAGAGGATCTTCGACAGCGCGTTGACCTGGTTTTTCTGGCGCACGGTGCCGACCTCGAGGAAGGCAAAACCCGCGTGCATAGCCAGCACCATGACGGCGCCCATAAGGATGAACAAGGTGTTAGAGCCGTGGATGAGAGTCTCCACGGCACTGTTGAGGTTTTCCATTGGCGAAGACGACTCCGGCAGCGAGGAAAAAAGCACCAAAGCAGTTCAAGCAGGGATTTCTGCGCACCATCCTGAAGCCGTGCTGCACCGCCACGGATCCAACCACGATCCAGACTTGGTGCAGGCAGGCCAGCGCAGGAATTCTTCCTGACTGCGTTTCTCTTTGATTTTCATGAGGTTGTGCGCTTGCTCCGCGTATCGACGAGCCTTCCAGGCCGCCCCGATGCGGAGCATTTCGCCACAACCGCGCACCAGCCCGATGCAAGCGCTATACCAGCAATCCGATTGGAAATTCCGGATGAACCTTGGCCGAAGGCACCTACTCTTAGGCATTGAGTCCTACAAGGAGAATCGACATGCCCCGTAAGACCGCCACAACTACCCAGGACGAATTGCTGGCCGACTTCCAGACCCTTGTCAGCGATACTGAGAAGCTGCTGCAGGACACCGCCAGCCTGGCAGGCGAACAAGCAGATGAGCTTCGCCTGCAGATCCACGAAAGCCTCAAACGCGCCCGCGAAACCCTCCGCGATACCGAGAAAAACCTGCGCGAACGCAGCGAAGCCGCCGTCCAGGCCACCGAAGACTACGTACAGGAACATCCCTGGCAGAGCGTCGGCCTCGCCGCCGGCATCGGCTTTCTGCTCGGCCTGCTGGCTGCAAGGCGCTGACCATGAGCGACGAAAACCCTTCCGCCCAGGAGGCGGAACGCGGTCCCTCGCCAAGACGCCTGAGCGCCTCCATGCTCAACCTGTTGCACAGCCATGTGGAGCTGTTCGGGATAGAACTGCAGGAACAAAAGGCCAGCAGCCTCCACCTGCTGCTGCTCGGGGGGTTGACGCTGATTTTCGCCTTGCTGCTGCTGATCGGGCTTTCGGGCCTGTTGATCGTGCTGCTTTGGGAAAACTGGCGCCTGGAAGCGCTCGGAGGACTCTGCCTCTTCTACCTGCTCGCCACGCTTTACTGTGGCGTGCGCCTGCGGACAGCGATAGACGACGAAGAATCGCCCTTCAGCGCAACGCTCGAAGAATTGGCCCGTGACCGGGAGCGCCTGTTGCCATGAGCCTGCCGGAACTGCCCCGCAATGCATCCCGTCGTGACATGCGCAAGGCATTGGTACGCCTACGCCTTGAAATGCAGCGCCAGGAACTGCGCCACGAATCCCTGCTGCTGACTCAGCCATTGCGCCAGGCACGTGAGTTCACCCGCCAGCTGGACATCCCTCACGCCCCGCTTTGGGGCATGGCGGCGGTGGCTGTCCTGGGTTTTTTCGCCGCCCGCAAAGGCAGCCTGAGGCGCGGCCTGCGCCTGGGCAGCGCGCTATACCCGTTGTTGCTGGCCCTGTTGAAGAACCCGCCGCGAAGCGGGCCGGGGTAATACACCAGCCGGGGAAGGCAACTGGCCACATTCTTGCTACGGGTGAGCGGCCCGTCGCACCTGAAATGGGCAACACCCTGCGCACCGCGCCGCCCCCTGGCCGTCCACTAAGGAGTCACCGTGATCGATGGGCAACCGCTCGCCTGCTTCCAGCCCTTCATCGATACTGCTACAGGGCTAATCGCCGGCGTCGAGGCCCTGGGGCGATTGCGCCAGCCGGACGGCAGCCTGCAGTCGGTCGGACCGCTGTTCGTTGATACCAGAATCTCGCCGGCTGCTCTGCGCCGGCTCGACCGGCAGCTGCGGGAAGACGCTTTGCGGCGCCTGCATGAGGCCCCGCCAGACTGGTTCCTCAGTTTGAACATCTCGCCGCGCTGGATTAGCCGTCTGCGTCCGGGCCAACCCTTGCCCAGCCTCAAGCAACTGCAGCGCTTCGGCGTCCCGGCCGAACGCATCGTTTTCGAGATCACCGAGTTTGGCGGCGCCAGCCAGCGCCTGGCGGACGTGGTGGCACGCTATCGCGAGGCCGGCGCGCGAATTGCCATCGACGATTTCGGCGCCGGATATTCCCAGCTTGATCGGGTGTTGGCGTTGCAACCGGACATTCTCAAACTCGACATGCGTCTGTTCCAGGCCGCCGCCCGTGGCGGGCCCAGCGGTGAAGTGGTGAAGGCACTTGCGCAAATGGCCGAAAAGACCGGCTGCTGGATCATCGCCGAAGGCGTGGAGACGGAAGCCGAACTGGACTTCGCCCTGGAGTGCGGCGCCCGCTACGTGCAGGGCTACTTGTTTGCCGCGCCGCACCTGGAGTTCTTCGAGGAAGATGCCTTCGTCCAGCGCTTCGCCCTGCTCCGCGACCGCTACGTACAGAGCAAGCTGGCCGAACGCGCACGTCTCATGAGGCTGCGCCGCAGCCTCAACCAACTGATGGCACGGCTACGTGACTGGGCCGAAAGCGGAGCGCCGGCGTCGAGCCTGGCCAGCCCGGAGGGTTACCCCTGGTTGCTGCGCATCTACCAATGCGATCGTAATGGCACACAGATCACTCCCAATCTGCATTGGGAGCCTGGTGGTTGGCAGGAGGACGCGAGCTACCGGGGTCACAACTGGTCCTGGCGGCCCTACTTCTATCAACTTCTGGCCGAAGGCTGGGAAGAGCGCCGTCTGACCCTGTCCACGACCTACCGTGACGCCACCACCAACCAGTACTGCCTGACGGCCGGACAGTTCATCGACAACGGCCGCCGTCTCCTGCTGGTGGATGTGGATGCCGCCGGCCTGGCAATGGACTGAGTCGCCGGTAATCGCTTGGGGTAGAGTAGGATCTTCGGCCACAGAACGGCGAGGACAGGCCTTGGACTGGCAGACCCTGCTCACCCGCGAACGCCTTGGTAAACCGGTGCACAGCACCGATGAGCTGGGCCGTAGCCCCTTCCACAAAGACCACGACCGCATCGTCTTTTCCGGCGCCTTCCGCCGCCTCGGACGCAAGACCCAGGTGCATCCGGTCTCCAGCAACGATCATATCCACACACGCCTTACCCATTCGCTGGAAGTAAGTTGCGTGGGGCGCTCCCTGGGCATGCGCGTCGGCGAGACCCTGCGAGATTCACTGCCGACATGGTGCGAGCCGTCGGACCTCGGCGTCATCGTCCAGTCGGCCTGCCTGGCCCATGACATCGGCAACCCGCCTTTTGGCCATTCCGGAGAAGACGCCATTCGCCACTGGTTCGAACAGGCGGCGGCGCGGGGCTGGCTGGACGCCATGAGCGAAGCCGAGCGAGCTGATTTCCTCAGCTTCGAGGGCAACGCCCAGGGCATGCGCGTGCTGACCCAGCTGGAGTATCACCAATTCGACGGCGGCATGCGCCTGACCTACGCCACTCTCGGCACCTACATCAAGTACCCCTGGACTTCGCGCCACGCCGAGGCACTGGGCTACAAGAAGCACAAGTTCGGCTGCTACCAAAGTGAGCTGCCGCTGCTGGAGCAGATCGCAGCCAAGCTGGAGTTGCCGCGCCTCGACCAACATCGCTGGGCTCGCCATCCACTGGTTTACCTGATGGAGGCTGCGGACGACATCTGCTACGGCCTGATCGACCTGGAAGACGGTCTTGAGATGGAGCTGCTGGACTATGCGGAAGTCGAATCCCTGCTGCTGGGCCTGGTGGGCGACGACTTGCCGGAGACCTATCGTCAGCTCGGACCAAAGGATTCCCGTCGGCGCAAACTGGCCATCCTGCGCGGCAAGGCGATCGAACACCTGACCAATGCCGCCGCGCGCGCCTTCGTCGAACAGCAGGACGCCTTGCTCGCCGGCACCTTGCAAGGCGACCTGGTGGAACACATGCACGGCGCGGCCAAGCGTTGCGTGCTCCGCGCCAAGGCCATCGCCCGCGAGAAAATCTTCCAGGACAAGCGCAAGACACTCCACGAAATCGGCGCCTATACGACGCTGGAAATCCTCCTCAACGCGTTCTGTGGCGCCGCGCTGGAGCAACATGGCGGGCGCACGCCGTCATTCAAGAATCAACGCATCCTCGACCTGCTCGGCAACAATGCACCTGACCCCTCCTGGCCGCTGTATCAGGCCTTCATCCGAATGATCGACTTCATTGCCGGGATGACCGACAGCTACGCAACCGAAATGGCCCGAGAAATGACCGGCCGATCCAGTCCGACCTGACCCAGCGCCCTCAGGAGACGCTTGATGCGTACGTTGCTCAAACAGAGCCTGCACTGGCACGCTGGCGCACCAGCGTGGGGACCCGCCCTGATGGCGGGACTGGGCTGTGGATTGCCTCTGGTGCTGGGCCTGTTCACCAGTCACACAGGATTTCTCTGGGCTGCCACTGGAGCCTTCCAGGCTTCGCTGGCCAACCCCTTGCACCGTTTGGGCATGCTGCGCATGACGCTGCTTACCGGATTGGGAGCGCTCGCCGCGGGGATGGGTTTCTGGGTGGCCAGCCATCCGCTGCTGAGTCTGTTCAGCTTCGCCCTGATGGGGCTCCTGATGGCCGCTCTGCAACGTTTCGGCAACGAGCTTGGCAAGCTGGGAGCCGGGCTCGCTGTGTGCCTCTGCCTCGGCCAGGGCCAGGCGGGTCTCGGCAACCTGAACAATGGCATGGCAGTGGGCGCGCTGTTCGCCATAGGGGGATTGTGGGTAATGTTGCTGGCGTTCGCGCTGCGGGCCTATCACGGGCTGCGACTGTGGCCACTGCTACCCAGCCCAGGCAACCTCGCCAAGGTGGCGCGTCGCCTTGCGCAACGCATGTCCCATCGCCTCTGGTTCATACACGCCCTGGCCTGCAGCCTTGCCGGCGCACTTGCCGGGCTAGCGGTGAACCTGAGCGGATTGCCGCGTGGCTACTGGTTGACGTTGACGGTGCTGACTACGATCCAGATGGACCTCAACGGTAGCCTGCAACGTGGCATCCAACGTTGCGTGGGAAGCCTCGTGGGCGCATTGATCCTGATCGGGGTGGGGAGCTGGTTGCAGAGCCCTGCCCTGCTGGTAGCCTGCCTGCTGCCATTGATATTTTTCAGCCGGGCGTTCATCGCCCAGCATTACGGACTGTTCGTGGTGCAGACTACCGTGTGCTTCGTGCTGCTGGCGGAGAGCCTGTCCCGCGACTGGCATCTCCCCGAACTGCGCCTGTACAACTCCCTGCTGGGTGCCGGGCTTGCGATGCTGGTCGCCTACCTCGCCTTTCGTGCTCGTCTGCACTGGGGAACCGCACCAGCACCTTCAATGGAAATGGCACGTCAGGGCGAGTAGCCCCGGTCGTCACTCCTGCAGGAGACACTCCAACTCGCCCTGGACGCGGCCCAGGTTCTTGCACACCGCACGGGCCAGGTGCAGCAGCTCGGCGTGCTCGGCGCCGTTGTCATGGGCTCGGCTGTAGGCCATGCAAAGGGCCAATAGCGGTTCGGCACCGATCAACTCCACTGCGCCCTTGACCCTGTGCACCAGGCGCTCCAGCTCGTTCCAGCGCTCAGCCTGCAGAAGGTTCTCCATCTCCTCGACGTCAGCCTCGTTGGCGCGGTGCAACTCCTGCAGCAGCATGCGGGTCACTTCCGGCGAGCCGCCCGCTGCGCGCTCCAGCAGACCAAGGTCCAGGCGGACGGGCTGATCATCGCTACATGGTTCGCCCTTGGGTAGCAGACTCTGGAGATAGCGCTGCAGACCTTCCAGGCCAATGGGCTTGAACAGGCAATCGTCCATGCCAGCTTCGCGGCAACGCGCCAGTTCTTCCGGCTGGGCGTTGGCAGTGAGACCGATGATCAGTCCGGGATGCACGCCTCGCGCGCGCTCCCTTTCGCGAATGCATCGAGTCAGTTCATAGCCATCCGTTACCGGCATATTGCAGTCGGTAATGACGAGGTCGAAATCCGAAGCACTCCAGGCAGCCAGGGCCTTTTCGCCATCCTCGGCCTGTTCGGCAAACTGCCCCAGGAGCTCCAGTTGCTGTACCAGCATCATTCGGTTGACCGGGTGATCGTCCACCACCAGCACGCGAAAAGCCCCCGGAGGCAGTTCCCGGACACCATCCAGCTCCGCCACTGGTGGCAGCGGGGTCAGACGTGGCAGACAGAAACTCATGGAAACACACGTGCCAACACCCAGCTGGCTGCGTAGTTCGATGCTTCCCTCCATCAACTTCACCAGTCGCCGGCAGATGCTCAAGCCCAAGCCAGTGCCGCCTTGCCCCGCACCCACGCCGCCGGCCAGTTGGGTAAACGGTTGGAACAGGCGCTGCTGGTCCTCTTCGGCGATACCGATGCCACTATCTTCCACTATCACGGTCAGTTGCAGATGCTCATCAGCTTTGCAGCAGGCCTGCAGACGAACGCGAACCGTGCCCTTGTCGGTGAACTTGATCGCATTGCTGATCAGATTCGACAAGATCTGCTTGAAGCAGGAAGCATCCACCATCACATCGTCCCGGGACTGGAGGTCCAGCGCCAATGACAGTCGCAGGCCCTTCTGCCGTGCCAATCCATCAAACACGCGGACCACGGATTCGATCAGTGCGCGGGGGGACTCGCGACGTGGCTCCAGAGTCATGCGCCCGGACTCGATCTTGGCTATGTCGAGAATGTCGCCGATCAGCGCCAGCAGGGAATCAGCCGACTCTCGCGCCACCAGAATCGCCTCCCGATCGAGACGTTCACGCTTCAAGGCAAGCTCGAGCATGCCGATGATGGCATTCAACGGGGTGCGGATTTCGTGGCTCATGGTGGCGAGGAAGCGACTCTTCGCAACGTTGGCGGATTCAGCCTGCTCCTTGGCCTGGCGCAGTTCATCCATGAGGCGATTGCGCTCGGTGATATCCACCCAGCCGCAGATCAGGCCGCGAATCCTCTGCAGGGCATCGCGATAGGGAATGGCCCAGTACGAAACTTCCAGGGGAATGCCGCCCAAGTGCAGCTGATAGTCGCGGAACAGCGCCTCGCCATTTTCCAACGCGAGCCGACTCAGCCCTTCCAGCACCTCGAGCTCTTTTACGGCGTCTGCCTCGAGGCCAGGCACTTCCGTCAGACGCAGACCAATCAGTGCCGCGCGTGGTAAACCAATGGCGTCGATGAAACTGCGGTTGCAGGTGATGGTACAGCCGTCGAGACCGCGCACTGATAGGGGAAAGGGAATCCCATCGATAAGTGATCGCTTGAATGCCAACTGGTCGTTGAGGCGACGTTCCTCCCGCTCACGCCGCCACACCTGACGACGCAGATACAGCGCCCATGAAGCGAACACTATCGCCACCAGCAGAAAAGCGAAGCCGATCTGGTAGAGCCGCGCCCGGTACTCGATCCAGCTGCTCGCAGGCTCTTCGGCCTTGGTATACCAGCGGTTGATGATGCTGCCCAGCTCATCTGGAGATACGGACAACAACGCCTTCTCGAGGATGCTTTGCAGTTCGGGCGCATCACGAGATACCGAAAAGGCGAAGCGGCCCGGATCACGGCCGATGGTGTCGGCGATCCGGAGTTGCCCGGGATAGTATCGATTGATAAGGAAGGTGGACGACGCCATAGCATGCACCGCTGCATCGGCCTTGCCCTCCGCGACGTTCGCGAGACCCTCGATGCCGGTTTCGACTTCTCGCAGCTCTAGCTTGGGGTAGTTCTCGCGAATGTACGGGATCAGCGAATGCCCGGCAGGAACCACCAGGGTGCGCCCATTTAGCTCCCCAAGCCCTTGCGGAGCGCTATCCGAAGCCCTTACCACCAGAACGCTGCTGGTGCTGTAGTACGGTCGGGTGAAGCCAAGGAACTGGCTGCGCTCGGGTGTGGAGAACAGCGTGGCGGCCATGTCGACGCGCCCTTCCCGCAAGTCCGCGAGCATATCCCTGGCGGTGGACCTGGCGCTGACTTCGAACTCCAGGCCGGTCCTCTGCCGGATCAACTCCAGGAGATCCGGCACGATCCCACGGAAGCGGCCCTGCCGGCTGAAGAAGGTCAGCGGCTCGAAGGTTTCATCGACCACCAGCCGTGCGGGATTATGCTGCGCCATCCAGCGCAACTCGCGTTCGGTAAGTTGGGGACGAAGGTTGTCCAGGAACATCCCCGCACCGCCGCCCCAACGCTTCGCAATACCTACGCGAGCGGCATCCGGGATCCCGGCGATGGCGCTGTCGAAAATTCGCTGCAGCCGCTCGTTACCCTTGGCCATGGAGAAGCAGACGCCAACACCGTCGAATCCGGCAAAGTTCGTCATGCGCAGGTTGATGAGGTAGCCCTGCCTGATCAGGTAGTTGGCAGCGACGGCGTCGCCGATGAAAACATCGCTCTGATCGAATGCGACTGACTGCAAGGCTCTGCGCACCGAGCTGTGCTGGATAAGACGCGCATCGGGGTAGAGCTGGCGGAGCATTTCCAGGCTCGGCCCCTCCGCTGAATAGGCGAGGCGCAAGTCGCGAAGATTGCCGCTGGCCGCACGACGATCATCTATGCGCGTCACCATCACCGGCTGATGATGCATGTAAGGGATGCTCTGGATCAGGCCAGGACTGGCAGCGTCACCTTCCATGCTGTTGCCCAGGAGGTCGACCTTCCCGTTGCGCAGCGCCTCGCGAGCCGCCTCGCGGTCAGGGAAACGCAATACCTCGGCCTTGACCCCGAGGGCCTGGGTGATCAGCCGCAAGAAGTCCGCAGTCACCCCTTCGTAGTCCTGGCCGCTCGCCGTGATATCGAAGGGAGGAAAATCGGGTTCGTTGGTGCCGATCCGCAACACGCGCTTTTCCTTCAACCAGCGCTGGTCATCCTCTGTCATGGACACTACCAGGCTGCTGGATTCGGACCGCCCCAACAGTTCCAGGGAAAGATTATCGTCGCCAAGGCTGATCGAGGGCAGGAGCGAGCCTCCGAGCAGGAGGCCTGCCAGCAGGTAGATTAAGCGCATGAATGCGTCAGATCAGGGTGTTGCGGTTGGCGAACTCCACCAGCTCAATCAACGTCCGGGCGTTGAGCTTGAGCAACAGGCGCGTCTTGTAGGTACTGACGGTCTTGTTGCTGATGAACATCTCCTCGGCAATCTCCTTGTTGCTGAGACCATTGGCGAGAAACTTGAGCACCACCAACTCCCGATCGGAAAGGCGGCCGATCATCTCGACTTCATCGGGCAACCCGATCTGCCGTTTGCCGGACTTGATCACATCGCTCGGGAAGTAGCTGTAGCCGGAAAGGACCGCCCGAACCGCCGCGGTGACCTCGGCGAGATCGCCCTCCTTGCAGACGAAACCCGCCGCACCTGCCTGCATGCATCGCGTGGCGTAGTGATTGGGGTTCTGTCCGGTCAGTACCAGCACCCTCAAGGGCAGGTCCAAGGCGTGGAGCCGGGCAATGACGTCCAGACCGCCGAGCTTTGGAATGCCGATATCGAGTATCACCATGTCTGGCTGGTGCTCCCGCGCGAGCGCGATTGCATCAACGCCGTTGTCCGTTTCTGCCACTACCGCGTAGCCTTCGCGGTCCAGTAAAAGCCTGACGGCGAGGCGGATCACCGGGTGATCGTCGACGATCATTACCTTGTAGGCGGACTCGCTTCCCGGCTCGAGGAAATCGTCCAGATTGACCAGTTTGCTCACAGCATCGCCCCCTTGGCGCGGTTTGGTGGCTGCCAAGATAGAGAAGCTCGTTGCACTGTCGACCCCTGAACGGCACCGGTCGCGCCATTCAGGACAGGACCTACCTTAGCTTGCGTCCTGTCCTACAGCTGCGGGCCAATTTCGATAGGAAAGACAGTTCGGTTCCCGCCCGGTGATCGCCAAATCCATGGCCCCGGGTGCAATCGGGAGCGCCGGGCTTTCGCAGTTTCCCGGCACCTCCCCTTCTGTAGCTGACAATTTTGCCCTTCATGGCAGTTTGCACGACGCGCGCAACGAGCCTCATCTATGCTGCTGTAGGCCACCAGGGACAGGGCTCGAGGAGCTTCCGCAATGCCGCAAAAGTTCGCTGAGCGTCGCTTTCCGTTGCACGTCCACATCAGTGCGCTCTTTACCCTGCTGCTGCTTATCACCGGAGTGGTCCTTGGCCTGTTCAATTACCGCCAGACCAGCCAGATCATTCTGTCCAGCAGCGATGAGCTTTTCGACCGCATCAGCGCGGAGGTGGAAACCGATCTGCAGCACACCTACCAGCCGATCCACCATCTGCTCAACCTGCTGGCCCTGAGCGACACAGACCAGTCTCTGGACAGCACAGATCGCCTCAATGCCCTGCTCAAACCCCTGACCCAGGCATTGAAGGACAACCCCAAACTCGCATCGCTGTATCTCGGCTATGACGATGGCGACTTCTTCATGGTCCGCCACCTGCGCAGCGAAACCCTGAAGAAAGCGTTCAAAGCACCGCCGACTGCAGCCTTCCAGGTGTGGAGCATCGAGCGAGACAACCAGTCCACGGCGCGCTCGCTGACTTTCTTCTTCGACGACCAGCTCAACCAGATCACCAGCCGCGAGGAGCTCAACGAACGCTATGACCCTCGTGGCCGGCCCTGGTACTACCGTGCCCTGGAACAGGATGGTGCGATCACCACGGCACCCTACGTGTTTTTCTCCAGCGGTGCTGTCGGCACTACGTTGGCCCGCCCCAGCGGCGGCGACGCGGTGATAGGTGCCGACCTGACCCTAGAAGACCTGTCCGCCACCCTGGCCAATCACCGAGTCACCCCCTCCACCGAGGTGGTGCTTTACCAGCCTGACGGCCGCGCCGTGGCCTATCCCGACACCAGCAAACTGGTCAGGCGTCTCAACGGCGCGCCCGAGCTGGGTGAAGTGAAGGATTTCAGTCCCCCGCTCGCGGCGCTGATCGGCCTTTCCGGCCAGGATGCCCTGCGCACCAGCCTGGAGATCGGTGACCGACGCTGGGTCCTCGCCCGCCAGCACCTCAAGGAGGGCGGTCCGAAAGGCCTTCAGCTGGCAGTTCTCGCTCCTGAGGACGAACTGCTGGATGATGCCTATCGCATCCGCTGGCAGAGCGCGATGCTGACCCTGGCCATCCTGCTGCTGTGCATCCCGCTCGGTATCCTGCTCTCGCGCGTTGTGGTCGAACCGTTGCGAGCCCTGGTCACCCAGGCCGAAGCCATTCGCAGCTTCAACTTCAGCCTGCCCGCCATGGGCCGCTCGCCGATCCTGGAAGTCGACCAATTGGCGGTCGCCACGGCGCGAATGAAAGAAACCATTTCCAGTTTCCTGGAAATCGCCTCCAGCCTATCGGCCGAAACCCGCTTCGACAATTTGCTGCGACGCGTCCTCGACGAAACTGTCGACATCAGCGAAGCCTCCGGCGGGCTGATCTATCTGATCGACAACCAGAAGGGCCGCCTGGAGCCTCACGGTCTGTTCCTCAACGATCAGGAGCAGGATCTGGAATCACACGGTATTCGTGGCTTCGGCCTTGAGAGCCCGGCCCTGCCGCACTGGCTGGACCTTCCATCCCACGGCGGCCCGAGCCAGGTTTGCTCCTTCGGCTATGACCAGGCCGGCGCCTACCGTGACCTGCTGAAAACCTTGGAAAGCCCTCGCGTACATCTGGTCAGCACCGGCCTGCACAACCGCCAGGGTGTCACCATCGGCGTGTTGGTCCTGCTGCACCGCGACACGGGCAAGGAGTCGCGCCCCGCCATCCTCAGGCCGGAGCGCATCGCCTTCGTCGAAGCCATCTCCGGTGTCGCCGCGCTGTGCATTGAAAGCCAGCGGCTGCTGGAGAAGCAGAAGCAGTTGCTGGATGCATTCATCCAACTGATGGCCGGCGCCATTGACGCCAAGAGCCCTTACACCGGCGGACACTGTCAGCGAGTGCCTGAAATCACGCTTATGCTGGCGCGCGCCGCCGCCGCCAGCAACGAGACACCATTCCGCGGGTTCAACCCCACGGATGAAGAATGGGAAGCGCTGCATATTGCCGCCTGGCTGCATGACTGCGGCAAAGTCACGACCCCGGAATACGTCGTGGACAAGGCCACCAAGCTGGAAACCCTGAACGATCGCATCCATGAGATCCGCACCCGCTTCGAGGTGCTCAAGCGTGACGCCTGGGTGCGCTACTGGCAGGCGATCGCCCAAGGCGCCGAGGAGGCCGGGCAAGTACGGCTACGCGATGACGAACTGGTCGCGCTGGACGATGACTTCGCCTTCATCGCCCGCTGCAACCTGGGCGGCGAAGCCATGGCGGATGCGGACCAGGCACGCTTGAAGAACATCGCCGCACGCACCTGGACGCGCACTCTGGACAATCGTCTGGGCGTGTCCTGGGAGGAGGCCCAGCGCCTGGCCCGAACCCCGCCGCAGCCGCTGCCGGTGGAAGAGAATCTCCTGGCCGACCGCCCCGACCACGTGATCGAGCGCCCTGCCAGTGAGCTGCTTCCCCCTGACAATCCCTGGGGTTTCAAGCTGCAGGTGCCTGCACACAAATTCAATCGTGGCGAGCTGCACAACCTTTCCGTTGGACGTGGCACGCTGACCGAGGAGGAGCGCTACATCATCAATCACCACATCGTGCAAACCATCCTGATGCTCAATCACCTGCCCTTCCCTGCCCATCTCGCGAACGTCGCGGAGATCGCTGGCGGGCACCACGAGAAGATGGATGGGACTGGCTATCCGAAACGCCTGACCCGCGAAGAGATGAGCCTGCCGGCACGTATGATGGCGATCGCCGATATCTTCGAGGCGCTGACGGCCGTAGACCGCCCCTACAAGAAGGGCAAGACTCTCTCCGAAGCGCTGGGCATCATGATCGGCATGTGCCGCAATGCCCACATCGACCCCGACCTGTTCGGCCTGTTCATCCGCTCCGGGGTCTACATGGACTATGCGCAGCGCTTCCTGAAGCCGGAACAGATCGACCAAGTGGACGAGACGGACGTGTTGACGAAAGCAGGGCTGGCTTGATCGGGCGGCACACGCCGCGAGTTCATTCGACAAGGCAGCGAAGCTGCCCCCAGATGAAGCCCCTGCAGATCGGTGGTCTGCCTGGTGATTGAAATCGCCCGTGCAGCAATTCGCAGAAAACAAAAAAAGGGCGCCACCAGGCGCCCTTTTTCCATCCTTCAACCCAATCAGGCGTTGACGGGATTTTCCGGGTACCACACGTCGATCAGCGGGCTGACAGTGGAGCCGGCCAGCTCAGCGTGGCCCTTCTTCAGCCAGGCTTCGACCAGGTCACGCTGCTCGGCGGTTACCGAACCACGCTTGCCAAGGCAAACGAAACCGTAGTCTTCGGAACCGATGAAGCCCAGACCATTGCCCTCGACCGCTTCGTCGATGAAACGCTCGAAGAATGCCGAAACCGCTTCCAGATCCAGGCCCTCCTTGTAGTTGAAGGTGAGTTCGAAACCCAGTTCCTGGAATTCATCGACGCAAAGCTTCTTGCGCAGGCGGCGGGAGCGATTGGTGGCCATAAGGCAGATCCTCGGCATAAATGACGGGCGGCACTCTAGCAGCTTCCGTCGCAACTTGCCCGCCCGCTGCGCGTATGTGATTGCACTGGCTGACGAAATGAGTAGCGAACTCGCACAGTCGGGACAGGGTTACGGCATAATGCGCCGATTTCCCGCCCCCTCATGGGAACAGTTGCCATGTCATCCATTTTTGTTACCCGCCCTCGCCAGGAGGGCAATCTTTAATGTTCAAATCCATTCGTACCCTTGCATTTGCTGCCCTGATCCTGCCCTGTGCGCTACCTGCCTCCGCCGCACAGGTGAACACCAGCCTGCCTGCCAAGGTGCAGAAGGCGCTGACCGCCAACAAGATCTCCTCCAACTCGCTGTCCCTGGTGACCCTGCCGCTTACCGGCCCGGGCGCGCAGACTCTGGTCAACGCCGATGTGTCGGTGAATCCGGCCTCCACCATGAAGCTGATTACCACCTATGCCGCCCTGGAGCTGCTCGGCCCCACCTATCAGTGGAAGACCGAATTCTTCACCGACGGAACGCTGAAGGATGGCGTGCTGAACGGCAACCTCTACCTCAAGGGTGGCGGCGATCCCAAGCTGAACATGGAAAAGCTCTGGCTGATGATGCGCGACTTGCGCGCCAACGGCGTGCGCCAGGTCACCGGCGACCTGGTGCTGGATCGCGGCTACTTCATCCACCCGCAGCTACCCGCCTTCAATGATGATGGCGGTGACGACAACAAGCCCTTCCTGGTCGGCCCCGACTCGCTGCTGGTCAACCTCAAGGCGGTGCGCCTGATCGCCCGCGCCGAGGGCGGCAAGGTCAACCTGGCCATGGAGCCTCCGATCGAGAGCATCCGCATCGAGAACAAACTGCAGGTGACCAAGGCCGCCAAGTGCCCCTCCTGGCCCGATGTGCGTTACAACCCGGTGACCCAGTTCGATGGCACCACCCTGATCGCCAGCGGCAAGCTGCCGGAAGGCTGCAGCGCGCAGACGTACATGTCCCTGCTCGACCATCCGGGCTACGCGGCAGGCGCCGTACGTGCGTTCTGGAAGGAGCTGGGCGGCAGCATCAACGGCAAGGATCGCCAAGGCGACGTTCCCAAGGACGCCAAGCTGCTGGCACGCTCCTTCTCTCCGGACCTCGTTGAGATCATTCGTGACATCAACAAGTACAGCAACAACACCATGGCCCAGCAGCTGTTCCTCAGCATCGGCGCGCGCTATCGCACCGACGCCGATGGCGACGATGCCAAGGCCGCGCAGCGGGTGGTCCGCAACTGGCTGGCGAAAAAGGGCATCACCGCCCCCCACCTGGTAATGGAGAACGGCTCCGGCCTGTCCCGCCATGAGCGGGTCAGTGCGCGCGAAATGGCCACTATCCTCCAGGCCGCCTGGCAGAGCCCCTATGCCGCCGAGTTCATCTCGTCGCTGCCGCTGGTAGCGATGGACGGCACCATGCGCAAGCGCCTGCGCCGCACGGCCCTGGAAGGTGAAGCTCATATCAAGACGGGCACGCTGAACACCGTGCGTGCAATCGCCGGCTTCAGCCGAGACAGCAACGGCCATACCTGGGCAGTGGTCGCCATCCTCAACGATGCGCGCCCGTGGGGCGCCTCGGCGATCCTCGATCAGGTGCTGGTGGACCTCTATCGCCAGCCCAAGAGCGTCGCTGGCGCCAACTGAACTCCGAATGGCCGCCCACTCGGGCGGCCAACTCGTCAGTCGGCTATCTGGATCCGATTGCGCCCTGCCTCCTTGGCCGCGTACACCGCAGCATCAACCCGCCGCAGCAAGTCATCCGCAGTCTCCCCTTCACGCCAGCCGGCGCACCCGAAACTGGCCGTTACCGGCCCCACGCCCGCTACGTTCTCCCGTGACAGCGCCTGCCACAGTGCCTGGGCCACCTGGAAGGCCTGGTCGACATTCGTATCCGGGCAGAGCACGACGAACTCCTCGCCACCCAGCCGGCAGAGCACGTCGATGCGTCGCAGACGCTCGCCAACCCGCATGCACAGGGTCTTGAGTACCCGGTCACCGGCCTCGTGCCCATGGCAATCGTTGATCTGCTTGAAGTGGTCGACATCGAGCATCACAAGCGCCAGCGGACCTTCGCGGCGTTCGGCCCTGGCGATTTCCAGGTCCAGCCGCTCCTGGAAGTAACGCCGGTTATAGACACCCGTCAGGGCGTCGGTGACCGAGAGCGCGCGCAACTCCTGCTCCACCAGCTTGAGGCCAGTGATGTCGGTGATGTAGCCGTGCCACAGGAAAACACCATCCTCGCCACGCTCGGGTACCGATTCCCCCCGCAGCCAACGCAGGCCCTTGCGCGGCAACAACACCCGGAAGTCTTCGCGCCATGGTGCGAGGGCTGCCGCTGAACGCCGGATCGAACCCTGGACCCGTTCAAGGTCATCAGGATGAATGCGCTCCAACAGCCACATCGCATCGTCCCGTACCCTTTCCGATTCGACTTCGAAGACTTCGAGGATTCCAGCGCTGGTGTAGGGAAAGCTGAAATGCTCGCCCGGCTCCATGCGGAACTGATAGAGCACACCGGGTACGCGTGCGCTGAGTTTCTCCAGCAGACGATCGCGCGCCTCCAGCGCCTGCTGTACATGCTTGCGTTCGGTCACATCGATTGCCACGCCGAGGTAGCCCACCAGCACATCGCGTTCGTCACGTACGCCGGTCAGGATCAGGCTACAAGTCAGCCGGCTGCCATCGCGGCGCTGGAATGTCCACTCGTGCTCGTCGTAGCGGTCGCCAGCAGTCACCTCTTCCACATAGGCCTGGTAGTCGGGAACCGGCTTGCCGAGTTGTCGTCCCAGCTCGCGGCAGCGCGCTTCCACTTCGCTTTCGACATGCAGCACCACCGGATGCCGGCCAATCATCTCCAGCGCGCGATAACCGAACATGCGCTCGGCGCCGACGTTGAACTGGAGGATGGAACCGCGCATGTCGGTACTGATGATGGCCACCTGCGTCGCGGCATTGAGCAGGCTGCGCAACTGCCCGTGAGCCATGGCCAGCTGGAGTTCCACCGCCTTGCTGGAACTGATGTCGGTCTGGGTGCCGATCATCCGCAGGGGCATGCCGGCGGCGTCCCGATCGACCACCTTGCCCCGATCCAGTATCCAGAGCCAGCGACCGTCCTTGTGCAGCATGCGATGTTGGCTCTGGTAGACGGTGCTGGCACCTCGCAGGTGCCGTTCCAGCTCTGCCCGCGCCTGAGGCTGGTCCTGGGGGTGGATCAGGCGAGCTCGCGCCTCCAGGCTGTCGCCTACATCCTCCTCGGCATAACCGAGCATGCTCTTCCAGCCGCGAGAGAGAAATATTCGCCCACTCTGCGGCTCCCAATCCCAGACTCCGTGCCCGGCGCCATCCAGGGCGAAGCTCCAGCGTTCTTCGCTTAGCTGCAGCTCGATCTCCCGGTCGCGTAGCTCCATCGTGCGCTGTGCCACAAGGGCCAGGGCGTTCTGCCGCTGGTTGACCATCAGCAGGAGATAGCCCGCCAGCAGCAGGGTGAACGCCAGGCCGCTGATCGCTACCAGCTTGGCGGTAGAGAGCGGCGGCCCGGCCAGGAAGGCAGCACTCGGCACCACTTCCAACAGATACCGGCGGTCGCCAAACGGCACCACGCGGCGCAGGTACAAGTCGCTCTCGGGCACCTCGGCGCTCTGGTAGATCAGCTGTTCACGGCCATCCTCACTAACGTCGCTCACCCGCATCGCCAGGTTCGCCAGGTTGTCCGGCGCGATAGCCGCTTCCATCTCCAGGTTGAGGCTGACCACCGATGCCACGAAGCCGCGCAGGCCGGAGTCCTTCGGCAGATTGCCGTCATACACCGGCGCCAGCATGACCACGCCGCTGGCTTCGCGCTCCACGACACCCATCACCCGCAACCGCTCAGTGACGGTCACGCTGTGCGTCTTACGCGCCTTGGCGATGGCGGCTCGTCGCTGTGGACTGGAATTCAGGTCCATCCCCAGCGGCACCTGGTCGATGCGCGACGTCACGCTGTAATATACCGGGAAGTATTCGTCGCGTGTCGGGCTGGGTACGAGGCCGTCGCCCTTCAGGTCACGTATGGCGAAACCGGTCATACCTTCCGCCCGCCCCTTGGATTCGAAGCTCTCGCGCTCGCCCCCGACAATTCGAGGTACCCAGGAGTAGGCAAGCGTGTCGCCCAACAGCGGACCGACGAAGCCCTGGAATTCGCTGAGGGTGACTTCATCGGAATTGCCGAAGAAACGCTGGACAGCATCCAACTCCTTGAGTTGACCGTCCAGACGCTCTTGAATGCGGCTGATTCGCTCGGTGGCAGCGAGGCTGAAGCGCTCTCGCAGCTGTTCCTCTTCGGCGCTGCGCACTGCCTGACTGAGCAGGAGGGTGAGCGCAGCACCGCCGAATACGGCCAGCAGGCAAACCAGCCACACCAGGGGGCGGCCGGACAGCAAAGCCGACAGGTTCAGTTTTTCCGTCGCAAGCGACTGCATGCTCACTTCTCGAATCTGGGTGTGGAAATACCGTCCCTGTGAGGATGAACATAGCTAGGTAGTGGCACTTTGCCTAGGCGCAAGCGGGGGCAGGCCGACCGCCCACGACAAACGCCGGACAGCCGGAGCTGGCTGGAAGCAACGACGGAGAGCGTTTCGGAGGACTGCCAGGAGGGCGTTGTAGTGGGAGCGGCACGGCGGTAAAGAAATTTCCCGTTGCACCCGAGCCAGGTCCAACGGGATTTACCGGGCCGTCATGCACCATGCCGGATCGGTATAGGCCCCCTTGACCCGACAGGTACTGCCGCGCCGCGAGGGCCACTCAAGGTGAAAGTCCGATCCCGGAACTCAGTCCCTGGCGACCCGAGCTGAATCAACGGGTGGTCAGGCGCCAGGCGCGGTGGATCTTTGCATTGCGGGCGAAATCCGGGTCCAGGGTTTCGGCGCTGATCTCGCTGACCGCGTAGCGGGACACAAGGCCCTCATCCAGTTGGAACTTGCGGAAGTTATTGGAGAAATACAGAACGCCACCTGGCGCCAGCCGCGCCATGGCCAGGTCCAGCAACTGGACATGGTCACGTTGAACGTCGAACACCCCTTCCATGCGCTTGGAGTTGGAGAAGGTCGGCGGGTCAATGAAGATCATGTCGTACTCCCCGCGATCTTCTGCCAGCCAGGCCATCACGTCGCCCTGCTGCAACCGGTGCTTGTCGGAGAAACCATTCAACGACAGGTTGCGCCGCGCCCAGTCGAGGTAGGTCTTCGACAAGTCCACGCTGGTGGTGCTACGCGCGCCACCCTTGGCCGCATGAACGCTTGCCGTGGCGGTGTAGCAGAAGAGGTTGAGGAAACGTTTACCGTCGGCCTCGCGCTGGATGCGCATGCGCATCGGGCGATGGTCGAGGAACAGGCCGGTGTCCAGGTAGTCGGTGAGGTTCACAAGTAGCTTCACGCCACCTTCACTCACCTCCATGAAGCGCCCTTCGCTGCCCTGGCGCTCGTACTGGCGGGTTCCACTCTGGCGCTCGCGCCGCTTGACCACCACGCGGGAGGGGTCCACGTCCAGCGCTTGGGGAATCGCCGCCAGCGCATCGAGCAGGCGCGCCTGAGCCTTCTCAGGGTCGATGGAACGAGGCGGTGCGTACTCCTGCACGTGCACCCAATCACCATAGAGGTCGACCGCCAGGGCATACTCGGGCATATCCGCGTCATACAGGCGATAACACTGGATACCCTCCTTGCGCGCCCACTTGCCCAGTTGCTTGAGGTTCTTCTGCAATCGATTGGCGAACATCTGGCCGCCTTCGGAGAGGCGCGCGGGCTCCGCGCGCACGGAGGTACGCTCGCCCTCCGCGGCCGCCCGACGATCACCGGTCACGAACTGTTCCGGCAACACCTTGAGCAGCAGGAGCTTGCACGCCAGGGCGCCGTTCCAGAACGCGTACTGCTTGTGGCTACGGATGCCCATGCGCTTGCCCAGCTCCGGCGCACCGGTGAATACCGCCGCTTCCCACCCCAGGCACGACTGGCGCAGGCGCTCACCGAGGTTCTGATAGAGATAGAGCAGGCTGGCTTCGTCGCCAAGACGCTCGCCGTAGGGCGGATTGCTGACGACCAGGCCCTTCTGGTTCTGGTCCGGGCGCGGCTCGAAGGTGGCCAGTTCGCCTTGATAAATCTTCACCCAGTTGCTGAGGCCGGCGCGTTCGATGTTGTTGCGCCCAGGCTGGATCAGGCGGGGGTCCGCCTCGTACCCACGAATCCACAGCGGCGGTTTGGCCAGGCCGGCGTCAGCGCGGTCACGCGCCTCTTCGTGAAGCTTCTTCCACAGCGCCGGGACATGGCCCAACCAGTTGGTGAACCCCCAGCGCTCGCGCTTGAGGTTGGGCGCAATATCGGCCGCCATCATCGCCGCCTCGACCAGGAAGGTGCCAACACCACACATGGGGTCGGCCAGCGCCCCACCTTCAGCAGCGATCCTTGGCCAGCCTGAGCGGATCAGAATGGCAGCCGCCAGGTTTTCCTTGAGCGGTGCGGCCCCCTGCTGCAGGCGATAGCCACGCTGGTGCAGGCTATGGCCGGCCAGGTCGACGGACAGGATCGCCTCGCCCTTCTCCAGGCGCAGGTGGATGCGCAGGTCGGGGTTCACCTTGTCCACGGAAGGGCGCACTCCATCGGCATTGCGCAGCTTGTCCACCACAGCGTCCTTGACCTTGAGCGCACCGAAATGCGTGTTGTCGATGCCCGAACCGTGGCCACTGAACTCCACCGCCAGGCTACCGCTGGGCATCAGATGATCGTGCCAGTCCACCGCCAGCACGCCGTGATAGAGATCTTCAGCGTTCTGTACCGGGAAGCGCTTGAGCACCAGCAGCACTCGGTTGGCCAAGCGCGACCAGAGGCACAGGCGGTAGGCGGTTTCCAGGTCAGCCTTGCCGCGCACTGCAGCAACCTGCTCGCGTACCTCCTGCAAGCCGAGTTGTGTAGCCTCTTCGACCAGCAGGCCTTCCAGGCTCTTCGGGCAGGTGAGAAAAAGTTCGTAGCGATCCGACATTGTGGAATCCAGGGCCTTTGCAGGCCATCAGCGGCACAGAACCTGATCTGTGCGGTAAGAAAATGTGTGACCAAAGGTCGCGGAACGGCCCTTCGTCGGAATGAAAAATTGTCTGACTCGCGCGCCAAACCAAATGGCACTACGACATCACTGCTCTGGCCAGCCCCGAAGCCACGGGGCTTAGACCGAAAAGTGGCAAAAAACGTTTCCGTCAGCTTATGGCCATTGCCACCTTCAAGTTACGTGCTTATGACAAAACGATCATTCACAGGCCAGAGGGCATTGGTTAGAACTCAGCTTAACCCGCCGCCGCAATGGCGGCGGGATGAAGGCGCGTCACGCCGGCAACGCGTCGTCGAAGGCAGAGCATTTTCTGCCGCGGTTCCGCCATTGGAACCAATGGACATAACAGTCAACAAATGAGGGCTACACCCTATGAGAAGACTTAAGCGTGATCCGATGGAACGAGCATTTTTGCGCGGCTATCAGCACGGCATCAACGGCAAATCCCGCGATCTTTGTCCTTTCACCCATCCCACCACACGGCAAGCCTGGATCAATGGTTGGCGCGAAGGCCGTGGCGATAACTGGGATGGCCTCACCGGCGCAGCCGGCATTCATCGACTGAACGAACTCCACGCCGTCGGCTGACACAGGATCACACCGACTTCACCAAGCACGCCCCATCCGGGCGGCGGGCGCAAGCCCAGGGGCTCCCAAGCGGGAGCCCTTTTTATTTGTGCTCAGTTCCTTGGCAGACCAGCGATGGCATCCACCGCCTCGCGAATCAGTGCCGGCCCCTTGTAGATGAAGCCCGAGTAAATCTGTACCAGGCTTGCACCGGCAGCGATTTTCTCCGCCGCATGACGCCCCTCGGTGATACCGCCGACAGCAATGATCGGCAGGCGACCGCCCAGTTCACCGGCCAGCACTTTCACCGTCTGGGTACTCTTGTCACGCACAGGAGCACCGGACAGGCCACCCGCCTCGTCGCCGAACGGCAGCCCTTCGACGCCTTCGCGGCCGAGGGTGGTGTTGGTGGCGATCACTGCATCCATGCCGGACTCCAACAGCGCCTTGGCCACCATTGCGGTTTCCTCGTCGCTCATGTCCGGGGCGATCTTGATGGCCAGCGGCACGTGTTTGCCGTACTGGGCAGCCAGGGCCTCCTGGCGGTTGCGCAGGGCCTCCAGCAATTGCTTCAGCGAGTCACCGAACTGCAGGCTGCGCAGGCCGGGGGTGTTCGGCGAGCTGACGTTGACCGTCACATAACTCGCGTGGTCGTAAACCTTGTCCAGGCAGATCAGGTAGTCGTCCACCGCCCGCTCTACCGGGGTGTCGAAGTTCTTGCCGATATTGATGCCCAGTACGCCGTCATACCGGGAGGCATGCACCCGCGCCAGCAGATGGTCGACGCCCAGGTTGTTGAAGCCCATGCGGTTGATGATGGCTTCGGCCTGGGGCAGACGGAATAACCGCGGTTTGGGATTGCCCGGCTGCGGGCGCGGCGTCACGGTACCGATCTCGACGAAGCCGAAGCCAAGCTGGGCGAAGCCGTCGATGGCGTCACCGTTCTTGTCCAGGCCGGCGGCCAGGCCAACCGGGTTGGGGAACTCCAGCCCCATCACCTTCACTGGCAGGCTTGCCGGTGCCTTGGTCAGCAGTCGGTTGAGGCCGAGTCGGCCACCGGCTCCGATCAGGTCGATGGAGAGTTCGTGGGAGGTTTCCGGGGACAGGGAAAAGAGCAGCTCGCGGGCCAGTTTGTACATGGTCGGTCGGGCATCGATCGGCGATATGGGCCGGCGATTATAGCTGCGCCGCCCCCTTCAGGCGAGGCGACGCAGGCTCATGAGCTTGCCATCTGCCGAGAATTCAAGCTCGAAGGTGCCACGAACCCCGGCGTGACCCAGATGTGGGCGCAGATGATGGGCAGGCAGGCTGACCTTCCGGCCATCGCGACTACGTAGCAACACACGGTTGGCCCGACCTTGATAGACTGCGACGAATTCGTCCGCAGTCAGGGAAATATCCAGCACCACGCTGGGCATGGAGGCGTCCTCGACAATGAAGAGCAGAATTCTGCCACACCGTCCGTTCGCCCTGATTCCCCGCCAAGCGGAATTGTCCGACACCCGGTTCGCGCGGCCGGCAAGCCTCTGCCACACTGCCAGCCGTGACCGAGGAGTATTCAGGCCATGAGTCAGATGCAGCCACCACCACTGAGCGCCCGCCTGGCTGCAATCGCCCAGCGCTTTGGCCTTGGCAAAGCGTCGCGCCGAGTGTTCGAACGCGCCAGTCAATTGCATCTGCCATTCCAGCAACTGCCGCCCCCCCAGGAAACCATCTGGTGGCAGGCAAGCCCGCCCCTGCAACGCCTGGTGGAACTGCCGCGCAGCGCGCTGTCAGGCCCCGTCCAGGAAGACAAGGCCGAAGCCCATGCCGTGCTGGTGGGCGTGATCAAGCGCAGCGAGCAGCACCTCTCCAGCTTCGACCTGCGCCAGGTCGATGGTTTCTGCGGCCACGACAACGAACCGCTCCCCACTGCCAGCTTCGAGGACTACCTGAGCGGCCTGCACAGCCGCAAGGTGCGCATCATTAGCTACAAGGACTTCATCAAGGCCATCAGCCTGCCGTTGCCACGCTTCCTCGCCGGCTCACCCATCAGCCTCTTCCGGGCCAACTGGTGCGGCAAGCGAGTGTTCTGGAACGGCGACCAGCATTCCGAAGCGTTTGCCGCCTCCATCGCCTACGCACGCCTGCGCGAGCTGGAAGCCACGCTCCCCGCCGAGATCATCGACTACCGCATTGACGACGGCGGCCTTGATCTGCTGGACGACCGTTACCATGTCCTGGCCATGCCGGTGCAGGCCTGGAGCGACCCCTCGTTCATGGGCCTGCTGCTGGATGGCGGCATCCCCTATTCCCGCCTGACCATCCTGCGTCATGCCGGAGCCCCGGAATTCATCCTGCTACCCAAGAAACACGCCGATGCTACCGCCCTCGGCGAAGGCCTTCGCCTGGCCGGCGCAGCGGATGTCGTGAAATACCTGCGGGCATTGGCCTGAGGGTCGCCCGTCCAAGAAACCTCCTCCGCCACCTAGAGGCCAGGGCAGGAGGAGAAAAGTTCAGGCAAGACGAAACTGAAGCGGAAAGAAGAACAGCCGGACGGCTGGCAAAAACCGAACGCCCCCAATGATCCGGACTATGACCGACCACGCAGGCCATACGAAGGTGACCCGCTCAACGCGTCGGAATGAATGATCCAACCTCACCTGAAACCTGGCTGAATATTGGGCTACCCAATACCCGAATGACCAGAAATGTTCTGGATCGCGGGGCAGGAACTGTGCCGCAGAGTATTGCCTCGTGGCAGATGAAAGGGACAGGAATTCAGCCTGCCCCCTTCTACTGCCCCCTCATTCCTTGATGATTGCGCCGCCAAGGTGAGCGAGGAAGAACAGTGAGTCCTCCAGGGCCTCAGCGTCATGCTCCTCGTCCGGGCCAATCCGCATGTAGTCACCCGCCGCGAGAGCCAGGTCGCCAAAGCGGATGCGGCCGGACAGCACGAGGATTTCCTCCGGGCCTTCGTGGTCATGGCACGGGAAGACGGCGCCAGCCTTGAATTCAATGAAGTCCGAACCGTTGCCATTTTCACCCCAGATGGAGGCAACACGGATTCCGGGGATGCCGGACTCGACGAACTGACGGGCTGCGTTGGGGAAATGGATCATGGCGATTTCCTCGCTAGATATTTGCCTGAGACTTTAATCGCACTCGATGCAATCGTGTGCGATTTCGAAGTATTGCTCCCACCGATTGGGAGTGTCAACAGGTGAATTCCGTCGTTTGTCAGCCACGAAAGCACACCGGCGTGGATGCCATGGGGGGAACGCAGAACCGGCGTTAATCGCTAGGCCTCGCGATTCTCCGGGCGAAAAAAAGCCCCGCATGAGCGGGGCTGAGAGCACAAAGAGTCTACGGAGCCACGGTCATCACGGGATGCAGATGCCGTGCTGACCGCTTTGGGCCAGGTCCATGAGCTCGCGGTTGGCCACTGCGTACATGGCGTAGTCGGTAGCTGTGGCGGCGCGCAGTTCGATCAGCATGGCCTTCCAACGCTCCACCAGGGCGCGGTGCTGATCCAGCCACAGAGCCACACGCTCCTCGATGTCCGCCGGACCTTCGTTCATCTGCAAGACGGAGATGGTGATGGCCCGCTGCTGCCAGTCCAGGTCGTCGCGGAAAGCTTCCCGCGCCAACGCTTGCCAGTTGTTTTCCACCGGCAGGCTGGTGATCTGCTGCAGGTACCAGGACAGATCCAGCGCGCCACCCACCGCGAAGTAGGCGGTAGCCACTTCGGCGGTGTCCTTGCCGGTGACATCCGATGCCTCGATGATCGGCAGCAGCGTGTAGAGGTGGCTGGTACCAGCCACGACACGGGCCAGGTCCTCGGGTGCGCCGGCTTCCACGTAGGACTGGAAGCGTGCGAGCCACTGCTCGCGGGACGGGCCTTCGAGAAGCTCGTCCAGGCGGCCGGCCAGGGCCTCCACGCGCGGAGCAAAGTGGTTCACGTCGCGCGCTGCGTTCTGGTCTTCACGACGGCTGCGCAGGAACCAACGGGTGGCACGGCGTCCCAGGCGCATCAGCTCATCCATCAGGGTCAGCTGCAGCTCGGCCGGCACCTTGTAGTCCAGCGCCTCGATCTGCTGCCACCAATGCGGCAGGCGGAACACATCGCGCACCACGACATAGGCGCCAGCCACGTTGGCCGCGCTCATGCCAGTGGACTCCTTCAGACGCTGCACGAAGGTGATGCCCATGTGGTTGACCAGGTCGTTGGCGATCTGGGTGCTGATGATTTCGCGCTTCAGACGATGGCGGCGCATGGACTCGCCGAAGGTCTCGGCCAGGCGCGCCGGAAATGCAGTCTCCATCTCCTGAGCCAGGTAGTCATCATCCGGCACCAGCGATTTCAACAGCGATTCCTTGAGGTCGATCTTGCTGTAGGAGATCAGCACCGACAGCTCGGGACGGGTCAGCCCCTGGCCATTGGCGATACGCTCGTTCAGCTCGTCGTCCGAAGGCAGGAACTCCAGGCCGCGATCCAGCTTGCCGGCGGATTCCAGGGCGGCGACCAGGCGCTTGTACTCGCCAATCTTCTCGCGGGCACGGCGTTGTGCCAGGGACAGCGCCTGGGTCTGCTTGTAGTTGTTGCCCAGTACCAGGCTGCCCACGTCGTCGGTCATCTCGGCCAGCAGCTTGTTGCGCTGTTTGCCGGTCATGTCGCCGTTGGCCACGATCTCGTTGAGCAGGATCTTGATGTTGACCTCATGGTCCGAGCAGTCCACGCCGCCGGCATTGTCGATGAAGTCGGTGTTGCTGGCGCCGCCATTGAGGCCGTACTCGACGCGACCCAGTTGGGTCATGCCGAGGTTGCCGCCCTCGCCCACCACCTTGGCGCGCAGTTCGCGGCCGTCCACGCGCAGCGCGTCGTTGGCCTTGTCGCCCACGTCGGCATGGCTCTCGCTGCTGGCCTTGACGTAGGTGCCGATGCCGCCGTTCCAGAGCAGGTCGACCGGAGCTTTGAGCAGAGCATTGAGCAGTTCGGTCGGGGTCAGTTTGTCGGCCTCGATCTCGAAGCGCTGCTGCATCTGCGGACTGATGGCGATGCTCTTGGCGCTGCGCAGGAAAATGCCACCGCCCTCGGAGATCAGCTTGGTGTCGTAGTCGGCCCAGGACGAGCGCGGCAGATCGAACATGCGCTTGCGCTCGATGAAGCTGGACGCCGCGTCCGGATTCGGGTCGATGAAGATGTGCATGTGGTTGAAGGCGGCCACCAGCTGCAGCTTGTCTGACAGCAGCAGGCCGTTGCCGAATACGTCACCGGCCATGTCACCGATGCCGATCACGGTGAAGTGATCCTTCTGAACATCGATGCCGCGTTCGCGGAAGTGACGCTGCACCGACACCCAGCCACCCTTGGCAGTGATGCCCATGCCCTTGTGGTCGTAGCCAGCCGAACCGCCGGAGGCGAAGGCGTCACCCAGCCAGAAGCCATAGTCCTGGGCAATGCCGTTGGCGATGTCGGAGAAGGTCGCGGTGCCCTTGTCGGCGGCGACTACCAGATAGGGGTCGTCGGCGTCGTGGCGCACCACGTTGGCCGGTGGCACCACCTTGCCTTCCTTCAGGTTGTCAGTGACGTCCAGCAGACCGGAGATGAAGATGCGGTAGCAGGCGATGGCTTCGTTCTGGATGTCGTCACGGGTGCCGCCAACCGGCAGGCGACGCGGGATGAAGCCGCCCTTGGCGCCCATGGGCACGATCACCGCGTTCTTAACCTGCTGTGCCTTCACCAGGCCCAGCACCTCGGTACGGAAGTCTTCCTCGCGATCGGACCAGCGCAGGCCGCCACGGGCCACATCGCCGAAGCGCAGGTGCACGCCCTCGACACGCGGGCAATAGACGAAGATTTCGAACTTGGGCACCGGACGCGGGATTTCCGGAATCAGGCGCGGGCTCAGCTTGAAGCTGAAGTAGGACTTGTTCTGGCCGGCCGCGTCGGGCTGGTAGAAGTTGGTGCGCAGGGTCGCCTTGATGAGGTCCAGGTAGCGACGCAGGATGCGGTCTTCGTTGAGCACCGCAACGTTGTCCAGCTCACTGAGGATGGCGTGCTCCAGTTTCTGCTGCTTGTCCTCCAGATCGTCTGCCGCCAGCTTGCGCGCCAGGTAGAAGCGGGTCTTGAACAGACGCACCAGCTCCTTGGCGATGTTGGCGTGGTTCAGCAGGGTGCTGGCGATGTAGGACAGGTCGAAGCCCAGGCGAATCTGCTTCAGGTAGCGCGCATAGGCACGCAGCAGGGCAACGTCGCGCCACGGCATGGCGGCAGTCAGCACCAGCCGGTTGAAGGCATCGTTCTCGGCGTGGCCGCCAACGATATGGACGAAGGCGTCCTGCAGGGTGTCGTTCAGCTCCTGGAGGTCCACCTCATCACCCAGGGCGCTGGTGAAGGCGAAATCGTGAATCCAGTACTGGCGGCCGTCCTGGCGCGCAAGGCGGTAGGGGAACTCACCCAGCACGCGCAGGCCGAGGTTCTCCAGGATCGGCAGCACATCGGACAGCGCCAGCGGCGTGTCGGCGTGGTAGAGCTTGCAGTGCAGCTGCTGCTCGCCCTGGACCAGCGGCTGGTAGAAGCTCATCACCAGCGGGCGCTCGTCGGACAGGCTATGCAGGTGCTGCATGTCCACCACCGCCGAGTGCGGGGCGAAGCGCTCGCGATAGCCGGCCGGGAAGCCTTTCGGGAAGTCGGCCAGGACACGGGTGCCCTGTCCTTCACCGAAGCTTTCGTTGACCAGGCTGGCGTAATCGTCCTTCCAGGAGCGACAAGCCTGGATGACTTCCTTCTCCAGTAGCGCGATATCGACGTTCAGCTTGATCTTCGGGTCCAGGCGCAGGATGAATTGCACGCGCGCCAGCACGGATTCGGAGAAGAAGGTCCAGAACTCGCAGTCGGTGGCCTGCAGGCGATCCATCAGGATCTGCTGGATCTTCAGGCGCGTCTCGGTGGAGTACACATCGCGCGGCACATAGGCCAGCGCATAGGCGAAGCGGCCATAGGGGTCACGGCGCAGGAACAGGCGGATCTTGTTGCGTTCCTGCATCTGCACGATGGACATGGCGGTGGTGAACAGATCGGCCACCGGGGTCTGGAACAGGTCGTCACGCGGCAGTACTTCCAGGACCTGGGCCAGTTCCTTGCCCAGGTGAGCCTTGGCATCGAAGCCGGAACGGCGCTGGATTTCCGCCACTTTGCGGCGGATGTAGGGAATATGCTCGACGCTTTCGGCGTACACCGAGGAGGTGTAGAGGCCCATGAAGCGGCACTCCTTTACCACCTTGCCCTTGGCATCCAGCTCACGGATGGAGACGAAGTCCGGATAAGCCGGGCGGTGCACGCGACTCGGTTCGGCTGCCTTGGCAAAGGACAGCAGATTGGGCTCGCGCAGGTACTCCAGCGCCTCGGCCTCGATGTGCACGTCGTCCTTTTTCAGGCCCGCACGGCGCAGCCTGGAAACCCCCAGCAGGGATTTCTCGTCATAAACCAGGTGACCGCCGTTCTTGTCGTCGGCCACGGTGAATTCTTCATAGCCGAGGAAGGTGAAATGGTCGTCCAGGATCCAGTCCATGAACACCTTCACTTCCTTCAGCTCTTCGCCATCGACCTTCAGCTTGGCCTTGTCCAGCCAGGCCAGCAGCTCCTGGGCCTTGGCCTTCATCGGCTTGAAGTCCGCCACGGCCACGCGAACCTCGCCAAGCACTTCCAACAGAGCCTTTTCCAGGGTCTTCATGGCACCGTTGTTGGCACAGCGGTCGATTTCCAGGTACATCAGCGCTTCCTGGCGCACATCCTTGCCCTGGGTACCCTTGGGCAGGACTTCCTGCAGTTCGCCCTTGGCATTGCGACGCACGCTGAGCACGTTGTTCTGCAGGGTATGGATGCTATAGCCGCGACGGTTAAGCTCCATGCGCACCGAGTCCACCAGGAAGGGGATGTCGGGGTGCAGCACTTCCACGGCGGTATGGGTGGACTGCCAGCCGTGTTTCTCGTAGTCGGGGTTGAATACCCGCACTTCAGGGCTGGCGGGGTCGAAGCGCTCCAGCAGGCGCCAGGACGACAGGGTGCAGCCGGCCAGGTCGGACATGCGGCGCTGGGTCAGCTCGTCGAGCGCGATGATGCCGAAGAATTGTTCGGCGAACAGGGAAACTTGTGGCAATGCCTGTTCGCTGACGTGCTGCGCCAGGGCCGCTTGCAGTTGGTGCTGGAAGTCGGCTTTGCTGGCCGCCGTGAAGAACGCCATGGTTGTGCTCCGCTAGGCTCGTTTTGTTGGGGTTAAGCGTAGAACGCTTAAGAGGCGGAGAAAGGGCCACAGGTCGATCCGGGCAGTGCGACCCTGCTCCGGGCAAGCGCCGGGAAACAACTGCGACCCGGCGGTCACCATTGCCGCGAAAGCTTAACGAGGGAGCAATGCAGCGCGCTTACGGTGCTGCGACATATTCGTTCAATCAGCGTCCGCCTATACCAATGTACAAGTGCCCATCCAGAGGCACTGGAGCGAACCAGCGAAGAGACCAAATATCCGGCCCTGTCACGGAACCAACGCCTGAATTCAGGCTCTTCTAGGCCGCCTCCCCTGGTCTGGATTAAAGTTATGCATCAACACCGGAGGGCTTACAGCTCTCTTTTCCCCAGCTCAACGAGTCCATCGATGGAACACCGTGAAGCGCTAGTCACCCTTCGAAACTTCCTTTCCACGCAAATCCTCGGTCAGGAAAAACTCATCGATCGCCTGCTGGTCGCTTTGCTTGCCGACGGCCACCTGCTGGTGGAAGGCGCGCCCGGCCTGGCCAAGACCAAGGCCATCAAGGATCTGGCCGACGGCGTGGAAGCAGAGTTCCATCGCATCCAGTTCACCCCGGACCTGTTGCCGGCTGACATCACCGGCACCGAGATCTACCGCCCTGAGAACGGAAGTTTCGTCTTCCAGCAGGGGCCGATCTTCCACAACCTGGTGCTGGCGGACGAGATCAACCGTGCACCGGCCAAGGTGCAGTCGGCCCTACTGGAAGCCATGGCCGAACGCCAGGTATCCATCGGCCGCTCCACCTACGCCCTGCCTCCGCTGTTCCTGGTTATGGCAACCCAGAACCCGATCGAGCAGGAAGGTACCTATCCCCTCCCTGAAGCCCAGCTTGACCGTTTCCTGATGCACGTACGGATCGGCTTCCCGGACGCGTCGGTGGAACGCAAGATTCTCCAGCAGGCCCGCGGCGAGGCGCTGCATGGCGAGACGCGTGCCGAACACCAGGTCAGCCAGCAGGCGATCTTCGCCGCGCGCAAGGAAATCCTCGGGCTCTACATGGCCGACGCGGTGGAGGAATACCTGGTGCACCTGGTCATGGCCACCCGCACCCCAGCCAAATTCGACAGCGAGCTTGCCGAGTGGCTGGCCTGGGGCGCGAGCCCACGAGGCTCCATCGCACTGGACCGCTGCGCCCGCGCCCATGCCTGGATGGCAGGCCGCGACTTCGTCAGCCCGGAGGACATCCAAGCGGTGCTCTTCGACGTGTTGAGGCATCGCCTGATTCTCTCTTTCGAAGCAGAAGCTGCCGGTATCGACCAGGACCGGGTGATCCAGCGCATCCTGGATGTGGTAGCGGTGGCTTGATGCGCCTGAAAGCGGCGGCCTGGAGATTCCGGATCAGGAAGCGCCGTCCGGCGACTGCTGGCTTCGCCCCACCGGCTGCCAGCGCGGAAGGCGTGCACGTAGACCTGGCCGAACTGATCGACATGCGCCATCGGGTCCGGGAAGTGCAGCTGTTCTCCAGCCCCGCCCGGCGCAGTCCACTGATCGGCCTGCACCACTCCAAGCTGCGTGGCCGTGGCGTGGACTTCGACCAGGTGCGCATCTACCAGGCAGGCGACGACGTTCGCACCATCGACTGGCGCGTCACCGCACGCACCCAGGAACCCCACACCAAGCTGTTCCACGAAGAGCGCGAACGGCCGGTGTTCATCATGGTCGAGCAAAGCCAGCGGCTGTTCTTCGGCACCGGGCTGGTGTTCAAGTCGGTGCTCGCCGCGCAGGCCGCCAGCCTCATCGGCTGGGCCGCCCTGGCCCACAACGACCGGGTCGGAGGCCTGGTGTTCAGTGACCAGGACCACCACGAAATCAAACCTCGGCGCAGCAAGCAGAGCCTCCTGCAATTGCTGAACCGCCTGGCCCGTGCCAACCAGGCCCTCGGCAGTCCAGGCGGTGCCCAGCGCGAAGGTTTCAGCCTGGCCCTGCGCCGCGCCCGCGAGGTACTGCGCCCGGGCAGCCTGGTGGTGATTCTCTGCGACGAGCGCACCCTTTCCGATACCGCCGAGCAGCAGATCAGTCTCCTCTCTCGTCACACCGACCTGATCCTGATGCCGGTTTCCGATCCGCTGGACCATGCGCTGCCGGCTGCCGGCCTGCTGCGTTTCGCCGAACACGGTGCACAGCTGGAACTGGACACCCACGCCAGCGACCTGCGCCAGGCCTATCGCGAGATGGGTGAGGCCCGAGTGGCACGCTGGGAGCGCCTCGCCCAGCGACTCGGCGTTCTGCTGCTGCCGCTGTCCACCCAGGAAGGCATGATCGATCAACTGCGCGACTACTTGCAGCACCGAGGCGGCAAGCAATGAACCCACTGGACGGACTGGAACCCCTTATCGAGCCAACGCCCATTCCCTGGTGGCCGCCGGCACCCGGCTGGTGGTGCCTGCCGCCCTTGCTCGCGCTGCTGGCATGGGCTATCTGGCGCTGGTGGCGACTCCGGACACGCCCAGCTGCGGAAGAAGCCGAACAACCCCTGGACCCTCTGCGCCAGGCCGCCCTGGATGAACTGGCGCGCCTGCCAAAACCCTACGACGGCGCACCTGCCGGCCCCTGGCTGCAGGAACTCAACGGTCTGCTCAAACGTCTGTGCCGCATGCACTACCCCGGAGACCAGAGCCACACCCTCAGCGGTCGCGCCTGGCTGGCCTATCTCGACAACCGCTGCCCGGCCGCTGGCCTGACACGCTGGATGCTGTTGGTCGAAGGCGCCTATCGCCCGCAGTGCAAACTGGACGACAAGGCCATCGCCGGCCTCTACCAGTCCGTCGAGACCTGGATCCGCAAGCATGTTTGAGTTCGCCTGGCCCTGGATCTTTCTCCTCGCCCCGCTGCCCTGGGTGCTGCGCCTGCTACTGCCGCCGGCAGACAGCGGTGAAGCGGCGCTCAAGGTGAGCTTCCTCGCCGACCTCGAAGGCCTGGTGGGCCGGCGCGCCCGCGCCAACCTGCCGGCCTGGCGTCAACAGGCGCCCTTCGCCCTGCTCTGGCTGTTGCTGCTCTGCGCCGCCGCTCGCCCGGAGTGGGTCGGCGAGCCGCAACCATTGCCCACCAGCGGACGCGACCTGCTACTGGCGGTGGATGTGTCCGGGTCCATGGATTACGCCGACATGCAATGGGAAGAGGAAGAAGTCAGCCGACTCACCCTGGTGAAACACCTGATGGGCGAGTTCATCGACGGCCGCCGCGGCGATCGCATCGGCCTAATCCTGTTCGGCAGCCAGGCGTACCTGCAGGCGCCCCTGACGTTCGACCGACAAACCGTGCACACCTGGCTGGACGAGGCCCTGATCGGCATCGCTGGCAAGAACACTGCCGTCGGCGACGCCATTGGCCTGGCGGTTAAACGCCTGCGCCAGCGGCCAGCTGACAGCCGCGTGCTGGTGCTGATCACCGATGGCGCCAACACCGGTGGCGAGATTGACCCGCTGACGGCCGCGCGCCTGGCTGCCGAAGAGAAGGTGAAGATCTACACCATCGGCATCGGCGCCGATCCGGAGCAAAGTGATGTACTGGGAATCCTCGGCCTCAATCCAAGCATGGATCTGGACGAGCCGACCCTGACCGCGATCGCCGAACAGACTGGCGGTCAGTATTTCCGCGCACGCAATAGCAAGGAACTGGAAGAAATCGAAGTAAGCCTGGATCGCCTGGAGCCGGTGACCCAGCGAGCCAGCCAGGCTCGTCCGGCATTTTCCCTGTATAGCTGGCCCCTGGCCGGGGCCTTGCTGCTGAGCGTCTTACTGGTCTGCCGAGTACTCTGGCCCCACGCCCTGCAGCAGCGACCCCAATGGCTACGGAGGCGCCCATGATGGAGCTCTGGCCCCACTGGCTGCGCCCTATATGGCTGCTTCTGCTACCGCTGCTGGGCTGGCTGCTCTGGCAGCTCTGGCACCGCGAGCGGCGCAGCGGCCGCTGGGAACAACTGCTGCCACGTGCCTTCCAGCCCTGGCTACTGAGCGGCGGCAGCCAACGCAATAACCGCCTGCCCTGGCTTGCCCTTGGTCTGGCCTGGCTGCTGTGCCTGCTGGCCCTTCTCGGTCCCACCTGGCAACAGATGGAGCAGAGCACGCAGAAGCGCGCCGACCCACTGGTGGTAATGCTGGAACTGACGCCGTCCATGCTCGCCAGCGACATCGCGCCGAGCCGTCTGGAGCAGGCGAAACGCAAGCTGCGTGACCTGCTGGACGCGCGCCGCGACGCGCAGACGGCGATCGTCGTCTATGCCGGCAGTGCCCACAGCCTGGTTCCGCTCTCCGACGACCTGATGACCAGCCTCAACCTGATCGACTCCCTGAAGCCCTCGATCATGCCGCAGCAGGGGCACCGTGCCGACCTTGCCGTCGCCAAGGCCCTGACGCTGCTGGAACAGGGCGCACAGGGCCAGGGACGCCTTCTGCTGATTACCAGCGGACTCGACGACGAGGAGCAGGCAGGTATCCGCAAGGCCCTCGGATCCCGCGCAGAGCGCCTGGTCATTCTGGGTATCGGCACGGCAGCCGGCGCCCCCATCGCTCAGGAGGGAGGCGGCTTCCTAAAGGATGATCAGGGCGCCATCCTTCTGCCCAAGCTCGACGGTTCCCAACTGCGCCGTTTCGCCGCAAACCTGGGCGGCCGCTACGCTGAGGTCCGACTTGATGAAGGTGATCTGCGTAGCCTGGAACTGCTCGATGGCCCCAGTAGCCTGCGCGAGAGCGGCGAGATCGCCCGCCTTGCGGCCTGGGCTGATCAGGGCCACTGGTTGCTGCTGCCGCTGCTGCTCATCGCTGCCTGCGCGGGCCGCCGTGGCTGGCTGTTCTGCCTTCCATTGCTGCTGGTGCTTCCCCGCCCAAGCCTCGCCATGGATTTCGAAGACCTCTGGCTGCGTCCGGACCAACAAGGCCAACGTCTGCTGGAAGCCCAGCAACCAGCCGAGGCGGCCAGGCGCTTCAGCGATCCACGCTGGCAGGGTATTGCCCTCTATCAGGCTGGCGACTACACCGAGGCCGCAACACGATTCGCCCAGGGCGATACGGCGGCCGACCACTACAACCGCGGCAATTCCCTGGCCCAAGCCGGCGAACTTGAAGCGGCGGTAGATGCCTACGATTCGGCCTTGCAACGCCAGCCGGACCTGGCGGCAGCAACAAAGAACAAGACGCTGGTGGAAGACCTGCTGCGTCAGCGCGAGGCCGAGAGCAGAGCTGGCGACCAGGAAGCGCAGAACAGTGAAAAGCAGCAGACTGGCCAGGGCCGCGAGGCAAATGCTGCGAAACAACAGGAGGGCGAACAAAGTGCCGAGCAGAACGCCCAGCAGCAGGCTGGCGGTGAAGCCCAACCAGGTGGGTCGACGCGGCCGGGCCAGGGCGGCACCGCCGAACAGGCGCTCTCCCAGAACACCACACAAAGCCAATCCGCCAGCAACGAGCCTTTGGGCGACGAACGTCGCCAGGCCCTCGAACAATGGCTTCGGCAGATTCCGGACGACCCGGCCGAGCTGCTGCGCCGCAAGTTCTGGTACGAACAGCAACAGCGCCAGGAAGAACAGTGATGACGCGCCTGCTATGCACCCTACTTCTCAGCCTGATGGCGCTGACGGCCCTGGCCGCCGGCTTCACCGCCACCGTCGATCGCACGCGGTTGAGCGAAGGTGAAACCGTCGAGCTGACCCTTGAGTCTTCCGACCCGACCCTGTTCGGCAAACCGGACCTGACGCCCCTGAACGACACCTTCGAAGTTCTCGCCACCCGTCAGATCAACCAGCTCGGCACCTTCAACGGCAAGAACGACCGCGCCACCCGTTGGATCATCACCCTGCAGCCGAAGCAGACCGGCTTCGTCACCATCCCGGCTTTGAAGCTGGGCGATGTTCACAGTGCCCCGATCACCCTGCACGTGCAAAAAGCCGAGAAAAGCGAGAAATCCGGCAGCAGCAATCTGGCCCCGGTCTTCATCGACGCCAGCCTCGACCAGGAAAGTGTCTATGTACAGGCGCAGGCCATCCTCACCCTGCGCATCTACCATTCGGTGTCCCTCTACGATGACAGCAGCCTCAGCCCGCTGCAGATGAACGACGCCCGTGTCGAGCAGCTGGGTGATCCGCGCACATATGAGAAGGAGATCAACGGCGTTCGCCATGGTGTGATCGAAGTGCGCTACGCCGTCTTTCCGCAGAAGAGCGGTGTTCTGAACATTCCCCCGCAGGTGTTCAGCGCGACCTTGGTCGATCCGGGCAGCGATACCGGCTACCAACCCTTTGGCCCGCGCCCCGGCAAGCTGACGCGGGTGAACTCGCCGCGCATACCCCTCACCGTCATGCCCAAGCCCTCCGAGTATCCTGCCGACGCACCCTGGCTGCCGGCACGCAATCTGACCCTGACCGAATCCTGGAGCCCCGATCCGACCAGCGCGCAGACCGGTGATTCGCTGACTCGCAGCCTGCTACTCAATGTAGAGGGCCTCTCCAGCGCCCAGATCCCGCCATTGCCGGCGACACAGGCCCAAGGCTTGCGCCGCTATCCCGACCAGCCGCAGATGGGCAACAAGATCGACGACCGCGGAATCATCGGTAGCCGCGAAGAGCGCGAAGCGCTGGTGCCCACCACCAGCGGCCGCCTGGACCTGCCGGCAGTGACCGTGACCTGGTGGAATACCCGCGACAACCGCCTGGAGCGCAGCGAAATTCCTGCACGCACCCTGGAGGTCGCCAGCAATCCCGAACTCGAAACAGCGCCTGCGCTATCGGTTGGGACGCAGGTCGGCAATGCGATCGGCCAGGCGCTCGTCTGGCCCTGGCAGCTCGCCTGCGCGCTGCTCGCCTGCACTACCCTTCTGGGCTTTGGCCTGTGGTGGCGCGCGCGTCGCCAACCAGCAATCCTGCCCACGATCCAGGCCGGTCCCAGCCCACGCACCCTGCTGGACGAACTGCGCCGTGCCTGCCAATCCAACGATCCCCACGCGACACGCCAGGCCCTGGACAACTGGGCTCGCCAGCAGCCGGAAACCCTCGCTGACATGGCCGCCCGCTTCGTACCGTTGTCCGATGCCATGGACGGACTCAACGGCGCGCTCTACAGCGAAGCCGGCCTGCACTGGCAGGGCGAAGACCTCTGGAAAGCCATTCGCGCCCTGCCTGCCGCCCAGCTGGAACAACTGGCCACTGGCGAACCGAGCCAACTGCCGCCGCTGTATCCGCGCTGACGCCTGGAGCCTCGCGCTTACCTTGTTGGGACGAATTCGTTCCGTAGGTTGGTACGAGCCCGCGAGGCCCAACGTGGGGACTCGACCGCGATCGTTGGGCTTCGCCGCGCTCTGCCGCAACCTACGGATTGCCTAGACCCCCTCTGCAGCCTCGAACTTCCCTTGTAGGGGCGAACTCACTCGCCACCCAGGTAGGGTGCGCCGCGTGCACCAGCGATCAGACCGGCGCGAGAGCTGAATCCGCAATCGGTGCGCATGGTGCACCCTACGACGGCAGCTCTGCGCATACCCTGTGCGAGCGCACTCATTCGCCGACTCGTTACGTTCGAAAGCCCATAAAAAACCGCGGCCAGGGCCGCGGTTTTTTATTCAACGATCAGGCTCAGTGGGCCAGCAGCGAACCACCGACCTTGCCCGCCAGCTTCTCGGGCTTGATCAGGAAGCGCGCCAGGGCCGGCAGCAGCCACAGGGCACCGAACATGTTCCAGAGGAGCATGAAGGTGAGCATCAGACCCATGTCAGCCTGGAACTTGATGGCCGAGAAGATCCAGGTGGCGACACCGATGGCCAGGCAAAGGCCCGTGAAGAGCACGGCCTTGCCGGTGGACTTCAGGGTCTCGTAGTAGGCCTCCTGCAGCGGCAGGCCAGCACGCAGGAAGCTTTCCAGGCGGCTGTAGATATAGATGCCGTAGTCGACGCCGATACCCACGCCCAGCGCGATCACCGGCAGGGTTGCCACTTTCACGCCAATACCCAGCCAGGCCATCAACGCGTTGCCCAGCACCGAGGTGAGGATCAGCGGCAGTACGATGCACAGGGTGGCAGCGATGGAGCGGAAGGTGATCAGGCACATCACGGCAACGCAGATGTACACCAGGATCAGGATGGTCAGTTCGGCCTGGGCGATCACCTCGTTGGTGGCTGCTTCGATACCGGCGTTACCGGCGGCGAGGAGGAACTGCAGACCATCCTTGTTGTGATCCTTGGCGAACTCTTCCACGGTCTTCACGGCACGGGAGAGCGTCTCGGCCTTGTGGTCGTTGAGGAACACCAGTACCGGGGCCAGCGAGCAATCGGAGTTGTACAGGCCTTCGGCGCGGCTGATGGAGTTGTTCAGCACGTCCTGGTTGCGGGAAAGGGTTTCCCACTTCAGGTTGCCTTCGTTCATCCCTTTGATCACCTGCTTGGAGACGGTGACCATGGAGATGGCGGACTGCACGCCCGGAGTGTTCTCCATCTTCCACATCAACTCGTCCACCGGCGCCAGGGTTTCATGGGTGGAGCAGCCTTCCGGGCCGGTCTTGACCATGACTACCAGTACGTCAGAGCTGGTGGAGTAGTTGTTGATGATGAAGTTGTTGTCCTGGTTGTAGCGCGAATCCGGACGCAGCTCCGGCGCACCCTGGTCGAGGTCGCCGATCTTCAGGTTCTGGCCGTACCACAGGCCGCCGCCGAAGGCGATCAAAGCGATGACCACGGAAATCGGAGCCACCACCGGATGGGCGAAGTTGGACAGCAGGCGCCAGAACGGATGGTCGCGCACCGCGTCCTTCTTGCTGCGCTCGATGGCCTTCTTGCTGATGCCGACGTAGGAGATCGCAACCGGCAACAGGATCAGGTTAGTGAAGACGATCACCGCAACACCGATGGAAGCGCCGATGGCCAACTCGCGGATCACGCCGATGTCGATGATCAGCAGGGTGATGAAGCCCACTGCGTCAGCGAGGATGGCGATCATGCCCGGCAGGAACAGCTGGCGGAACGTGCGCCGCGCGGCGGTCAGGGCGTTGTCGGCGTCACTGGATTGCAGGGCGATACCGTTGATCTTCTGCACGCCGTGGGAAATACCGATGGCGAAGATCAGGAAGGGCACAAGCATCGAGTACGGGTCGAGACCAAAGCCCACGGTGTGCATCAGACCCAGCTGCCAGATCACCGCCACCAGCGTGGTGGAAAGTACGGCGATGGTGCTGCGGATACACCAGGTGAACCAGTAGAGCAGCACCAGGGTGATGAAGAAGGCGATGCCGAAGAACATCACCACCATGATCAGGCCGTCGATCAGGTCACCCACCTTCTTGGCGAAGCCCACTACGTGGACCTTCACATTGGGGTTCTGGGCCTGGTACTTGTCACGGATCTTTT
The DNA here is from genome assembly GCF_003626975.1 of Pseudomonas sp. DY-1. Classification (NCBI taxonomy): domain Bacteria; kingdom Pseudomonadati; phylum Pseudomonadota; class Gammaproteobacteria; order Pseudomonadales; family Pseudomonadaceae; genus Pseudomonas; species Pseudomonas sp. DY-1. The sequence continues at coordinate 1,999,421 of NZ_CP032616.1, forward strand.
CTTCCAGCTCATGGGAGAACTGGCGGTAGTCGAGCTTCATCAGCTTGCCCTGGTCGTTCGGGTCCGGATAGGACTCGAGCAGCGGCACATCGACGATGCTGGACTTGAAGTTGTTGGCCACCAGACGGCCAATCTGGCCGGACTTGAGCACGTTGTTTCGCAGCTCTTCCAGGCTGGCCGGCGAGCCGTCGTAGGTCTGCGGAATGACTTCGCCACCGGCGAAGCCTTCTTCGGTCACTTCGGTCCAGCGAACGCTCGGACTCCACAGGGACTTCAGACCGGAACGGTCCACGCCGGAGATGTAGAAGACCTCGTCATGGATCTGACGCAGGGTTTCCATGTACTCCTTGGTGAAGATGTCGCCGTCGACCGCTTCCACCGAGATACGCACGGTGTTACCCAGGTTGGCCAGGTCATTGCGGTGTTCCAGCATCTTCTGGATGTACGGATGATGCAGCGGGATCATCTTCTCGAAGCTGGTGGAGGGCCGTACGTGCATGGCCTGCCAGAAGAGGAAGATGCTGACCAGCAGGCAGATGATGATCACCGCCGGCCGGTTGTTGAAGATCAGGCGCTCCAGAAAGGTCGCCTTGTCCTGGTGATGGGTACTCATCGAAATTCTCCGCCTTTCTTATAGTTGGCCCAGCTCGGCGCCGGTCGGCGACGCTACGCGTACACCGCCCTGTCCCACCAGGATCAGGTTGCCTTTCTCGTCGGCGATGACACTGGCCAGCGACATGCGATCGCTGCGGTTCACCACGGCGAAGCTGCGGCCATTGTCGGTGCTCTTCAGCACGCTGCCGCCATGACCGACCACCACCAGGCTACCGTCAGGCAGCAGTGCGCCACCGGACAGACCGAACTCCAGTTCGCCGTTGCCGGCTTTCAGCGGCACGGTTTCCCAGGTGCTGCCGAAGTCCGCAGAACGGAACAGGTGGCCACGCAGGCCGTAGGCGATCACCACGCCCGGCTCGGAAGTGCCGAGTGCACCGAATAGCGAGCCCTCGTACGGGCCTTCGAGGCGTTCCCAGGTCTCACCCCAGTCGGCGGAGCGGAACATGCTGCCCGCCTCCCCTACCACGAACAGGCCGGAGTCTTTCACCGCGGTGATGGCGTTGAGGTGGTACTGGTCTTCGTTATCGAGGCGGTCGCTGACGTCTTCCCAGTTCTTGCCGCCGTCACGGGTGGTCAGCAGGGCGCCATAGGAGCCCACTGCAAAGCCGGTGCTGGCGTCCTTGAACCAGACATCCAGCAGAGGCGCTTCGCGTTGCAGGTCTTCGAACTGAAGGGTCCAGGTTGCGCCACCGTCCACACTGGCGAGGATCTGCGCGTCGTGGCCAACGGCCCAGCCTTGCTTGTCGTCGACGAAATAGACAGCGGTAAGCATCTGGCGGGTAGGCACCTTGGCCTGGGTCCAGGACTTGCCGTTGTCGTCGGAATAGAGAATGTGGCCGCGGTCGCCAACGGCAACCAGGCGCTTGCCGGCATGGGCGACGTCGAGCAGCAGGCTGCTCACGGCTTTGGGCGATTCGATGGAGAGGACCGGCGCATCAGCGGCCAGCGCGGATGCGGTGATGGGCGCAGCGGCTACAGCAAGGACGGAGAGCACACTGAACAGCGAGAGCGCTTTGGCCAGCGGCGAATGAAAGCGGAACGTCGGCTTGTGGAGATTTTCCACTGCAAGGCCTGACGGGGTGCGCCGCATGACGGGCTCACTCATACACCTTTCCCCTTTTTGTTATAGGTGGATGCTGCCCAGGGCAGGCAGCGCACTAATCCTAGCCAGCTTTGGAAAGCCTGCACAATCGGCGGGACGTTATGTTTTGTTAAGCGCAGGTGCCGCTGTGTAACCGAGGCGCGAACTGCTCTGGCGCGGCGATCATTGACGGAACATCGAATCGACGCAGCGCTGACAGAACCGTCCGTTTGCAATTGGTTGGCAATGCCCAGGCGGACACCTCCCGGCGACCTGCGCCTGAGGCAATGGGCAATTCTGATGCAGGCTTATCGCCTGCAAAATCGCCGACGAGAATGAAAAAGGCCGCTACAAGTAGCGGCCTTCTTCCTGGAGCTCTAAGCGATCAACGAGTACCACGGCGACGCAGGGCGGATGGCTTGAAGTAGCCATCGTCCGGAGTGGCCTGGGTGAAGTCGATGGTGGTCGGCTCTTCGTTGTCCAGGTTCTGCACGTGGTAACGACGGGCCTGCAGGTCGTGGAACACGTCGAGTGCGGACCAGGTGGTCGGCAGATCGTAGTAGTTCTTCAGGTAGGCAACCGATACGCGCCACAGCTCGCCACGGCCGTCGTACTGGTCAACCACCGCGGCTTGCCAGCTGTCCTCGTCGAGGAACAGGGTGCGCTTGGAGTAGATGTGGCGGGCGCCCGCCTTCAGGGTGCCTTCCACGACCCACACGCGGTGCAGTTCGTTGCGGGTAAGGGCCGGATTCAGGTGGCCGGGCTGCAGCAGGTCCTTGTACTTAACCTCAGGGCTGGAAACCTTGTAGTTGTTGTACGGGATGTAGATTTCCTTCTTGCCTACCAGCTTCCAGTCGTATCGGTCCGGAGCCCCGTTGAACATGTCGGTGTCGTCGGCGGTGCGCAGGCCGTCGGCAGCAGCGATCGGGGTGTCGTAGGCAAGGTTCGGTGCGCGGCGCACGCGACGCTGGCCGGCGTTGTAGCCCCAGGCCTGACGCGGCTCCTTCACCTGGTCGAGGGTTTCGTGGACCAGCGTGGCACCACCAGCCAGGCGAGCCGGGCTCTTGGTGAAGGACAGGTAGTAGAACAGGATGTTGTTCAGGTCGGCGTAAGTACCTTGCGGGTTGTAGTACTTGAACCGGGCTTCCTGCTGCGAGGTCACCAGGGAGTAGTCGCCATTACGCTGCACGGCCACTTCCGAAGCGCGGCGCACGATGTAGGAGCCGCGATAACGGGTGATGTGGTTCCACAGGGCCTCGACGCCATTCTGCGGGATCGGGAACGGGATGCCGCCATAGGCATCGGAGAAGCCATTGCCGCCGTCCAGCAGTTTGGCGGTGGTGGCGTTCTTGACGGTGTTGTCATACACCCACTGCGGCGCAGAGCCGGAGCGGCGGGTCTGGTACACCGGCATCTGGAAGCTGTTCGGGTAGGCATTGAACAGGGCGATCTGACCGGGGGTCAGATTGGCCTTGTACTGGTCCAGGTTCGCCTTGGTGATGGTGAACAGCGGTTTGTCTTCAGGGAACGGATCCGGGTGGTGCTGACCGGACTTGTAGCCAGCCGGAGCCTGGGTAATACCACCGGTCCAGGCCGGGATGGTGCCGGCAGCGTTGCCGGCCTTCTCGGCACCGAAGGGGGTCAGGCTGGCGCCGAGTTTGGTGGCGTCCTGGGCCGAAACCGAGGCCAGGGCGCTGCTGGCGGAGAGCGCCAGGGCAACCGCGGCGCTAATCAGCGAAAGCTTTTTCAGCATGTGGGTTCTCCGTGATGAGTCTGTATCGGGCGCCCCGGGGCGCCCGTATTGTTCTTGTTGGGATTAGAACGAGTACTTGACGTTGACGCCGATGTTGTCGCGGTCGCGTACCGAGTTGTTCTGGCCGCCGCCGTAGAACTCGGTGTACTGGAGTTCGGCTTCCAGGCTGTTCAGGTAGGTTGCCTTGACGCCCAGGGTGTAAGCCTTGCGACCTTCGATGAAGCTGCCGGTCTGGTAGGAGTTGCCCTCGAAGTCGTCCTTGTAGACGACGTACGGGGAGATGTTCACGCCGGCGTAGACGTCGTTCCAGGTACCGGATACCAGCAGGGTGTAGCCGTAGGCGTTCTTGTTGACCTGATCGTCACGCTCGCCGCCGGAGACGTAGGAGTTGTTGCCACGGCCGGAGTAGTAGCGCTTCTGGCCGTTGAACGCGGTGTACTGCAGGTCGCTGCCGCGCAGATGCTCGGAAGCCAGCTCCGCCACGCCGATCAGGGAGTCGAAGGACAACGACGGGCCGAAGTTGTAGATGGTGCCCAGGGAGGTGTTGAAGGCCTCTACGCGCTCGGAGTTGTGAATCGAATCACCCAGCTGCACGTCCTGGCCGCCGATGTTGACGGTACGTCCGGAAGCCAGTTGCGGCGCCTGGAGCAGCAGATCACCCAGCAGGTCGTTGGTGGTGGCGATACCAATCGGCAGGTTCGGGCGGTAGGCCAACTCACCGAAGACCGAAGCGTCGCCTACGGTGGTGTTGAAGCTGAAGCCGTACATGCGGATGTCTTCGGCGTATTCACGCTGTGCTTGCACGGCGTTCGCCACATCCATGGTCGCCAGGCCGCCGGCTGCGGTAGTAGCGGCGGTAGTCAGCGCGTTGGAGTAAGCACGCGCCAGGGCCGGGTTGAGGGCCGGGTTGGCCAGCACTGCGCGCAATTGAGCGACCGAGATACCCGCCTGGGCTGCAACTGCCTGCTGAACCTGCGGAGCGATCGCGGTAGAAGCAGCGCCAGCGATCTGGGCAAGGTTCAGGCCCGCGTAATCACCCAGGTTGGCCGCGATGGTCGGCTCTTTGGCGTGATAGTTGACAAAGTAGAAGCCGAACTCGGTGGAGTTCAGTTCTTCAGCGATATAGCGGAGAGCCACGCCGAATTGACCGTCGTTCTTGGCGTTGATGTCCGGGCCGATCGAGGCCACCTTGATCACGCCATTGGCGTCCACGTTACGGCCGCCTTGAAGACCACCGATACCCGCAGCGCTCAGGCCGCTGTAGAGGGGAGCGAGCGGTTGCAGGGCACGCTGGGTGGAGTACGCGGTATTGCCGCCATCAGCGAACAGGTCGGTCTCGGAGTAGAAGGTGCCTACCGGGTCGATGGCCGACTCTTTCCAGTTCCACTGGTAGAAGGTTTCCATCGACAGGTTTTCAGTCAGGCCGACGTTGAAGCTCAGGGCCTCCACCGGCACCAGCACTTCCTTCAGTTCGGAGCCCGGCAGACGGAACTTGGCCGCGTCCACCGGGTTGGTGGTGTTCACGCCGCCGCGGTAGAAGATGCCCTCACCCCAGTTGAATACCTGCTTGCCAACACGGCCGGTGACCGGCATGTCGGCCACGTCCCAGTTGCCATAGAGGTAGGCGTCGAGAATCTGCGCGTCACGGCCGGCCTTGTGACGGGTTTCGTAAGTGAAGCTGTCGTCCTTCGGGAAGTTCTGGCTCGGCTGGACCGGGTTGTTGTTGTCCAGGTAGTCGTTGCGCTTGTCCATGATCTGGGTGTCATAGAAAGCGGTGCCACGCACGAACATGCCGTAGTTCTTGTAGGTCGCTTCCAGGTCGGAAGTGATCTTGTAGACCTCGGAGACCAGGCCGGTATCGAAGTTGCGGTTACCGTCGTTGGTGTTGATGTCGTTGTTGGTCTTGTCCTGGCCCTGTACGCGCCACAGCTGGCCGTAGGAAACAGTGGTATCCAGGGAACCGGAAATTTCGTCGTTGGCGAAGCTGAACTCCACCGCCTGGGCCTGGGCGGCTACCAGGAGCGGCAGGATACCGGCGAAGGCGAAACCTGCCTTGGCCGGTGCGAAACGCAACGTGGGCTTGCGGGACTTGAGCTCCATCGAGTCTTACTCCGTGGACTGATCACTTTGTTATTGGCAGCCCGTCATGCGGGCTTGTTTGTCCAGCCGCTTGGCGGCTTTGTTTGGCTTCGGCAGGAAATCCCCAGCGCAGAGCGCACCCCGCTTCGATTGCACCGAAACGGGGCCAAATCGTCAGCGGCGTTGCAACCATGGTGCCAATTCGCAATTGAGCGTCAGAAAAGTTCCACGAGTCTCGCGACAAATTTCAGTCAAACAAGTGACTGATCATCCACTGATCAAATTTGAATTTTCTGTCCGATCTTGTCGGACGATCTGGCTCGATTTGTCACTCAAGATCACACTTGAAGGGCATGTACGTTCATACCAAAAGCTGTCTGGTCAAGCCATTTATGGGCTTTTAAGACTGCTTGCGCATAACAGCGGCCCGATTCATTTCCTTGAGTAACAAAAAAGTGTTACCGGAGCTAACCGGTAACACTTCTTGAGGAAGAGACTTCAGAGGGATGACAGCCCGCTTTCGCAGGCTGTCAGCGGAGCGTCAGGCGAGGCTCTTGCTAACCACTTCGAAGACATCGCTGGACAGTTCGCCAGAGGCGAGGATGCGCTCCAGCTCGGCCTTCATCAGCTGCTGGCGAGCGGCGTCGTACTTGCGCCAGCGGGTGAGCGGCGCCAGCTGGCGGGAAGCGATCTGCGGGTTGAGGGCGTTCAGCGTGATCACATGGTCAGCGAGGAAACGGTAGCCGGCACCATCGGCCCGGTGGAAGTTCACCAGGTTCTGGTTGGCGAAGGCGCCGATCAGGGCACGCACCTTGTTCGGGTTCTTCAGGGTGAAGGCCGGGTGCTCCATCAACGCCTTGACCCGTTCCAGGCCACCTGGAAGACCACAGCCGGCTTGCACACTGAACCACTGGTCCATCACCAGCGGATCATCCTTGAAGTATTCGGCGAAGCGTTCGAGCGCCTCTGCCTTCTCTTTTTCGAAGCCCGAGTTGACCAGCACGGCCAGGGCCGACAGGCGCTCGGTCATGTTGTCGCAATCGCTGAACTGCTCCTGGCAGGCCTCCAGCACTTCCGCCTTGCCGCTCTGCATCAAGTAGGAAAGCGCAATGTTCTGCAGGGTGCGACGGGCGATATGCGCCGCCTCAGCCACGTAGCCGGTTTCGCGGGACAGCGCGCGATTGGCCTGGAAGCGGGCCAGCAGCGGTTGGAACAAGGCTCCGCCGATGGACTGGCGCGCGAACTCTCGAGCGGCGTGAATGGCATCCACATCAGCCACTTCGCTGATCTCGGTGAGATAGGCCTCGCTCGGGAGGGAAAGCATTTCTGCAACCATCGCCTGATCGAGCGACTCATCCTCAAGCAGGGTGCGGAAGGCAGTTATCAGGCGCGGATCCAGTACCAGCTTGTCGCCGCGCTGATGCTGGCCGATCAGCTCCTGCAGCACCTGCACCGAGAGTTGCTGGCCGGCTTCCCAACGGTTGAATCCGTCGGAGTCGTGCTGCATGAGGAACATCAACTGGTCGCGGCTGTAGGGGAAGCTGAGCTTCACCGGCGCGGAGAAGCCTCGCAGCAGCGAAGGCAGTGGGCGCTCGGGAACGTCGACGAAGGTAAAGGTCTGCTCCGCCTCGCCCAGGGCCAGCACGCGGCTGCACCCTTGGGCCGAGTCTTCTCCCTGCAGGCGCAGGGGCAGCTCGCGGCCCTGGCCGTCCAGCAGCCCCAGCTCCACGGGAATGACGAAGGGTTGCTTATCCTTCTGCCCCGGGGTGGCCGGGCAGCTCTGACGGAAGGTCAGGCTGTAGGTCTTCGTGGCGGCATCGTAGCGGTCTTCCACCTGCAGGCGCGGCGTACCGGACTGGCTATACCAGCGCTTGAACTGGGAAAGGTCGACACCGTTGGCATCTTCCATCGCCTTGACGAAATCGTCGCAGGTCACTGCCTGGCCGTCATGGCGCTCGAAGTACAAGTCGGTGCCCTTGCGGAAGCCTTCGGCCCCCAGGAGGGTATGGATCATGCGTACCACTTCCGAACCCTTCTCGTAGACGGTCAGGGTGTAGAAGTTGGAGATTTCGATGAAGGAGTCCGGGCGCACCGGGTGGGCCATCGGGCCGGCATCTTCGGCGAACTGATTGGTACGCAGGAACGCAACGTCCTCGATGCGCTTGACGGTGCGCGAGTTCATATCGGCGGAGAACTCGGCATCACGGAACACGGTGAAGCCTTCTTTCAGCGACAGCTGAAACCAGTCGCGGCAGGTCACGCGATTGCCCGACCAGTTGTGGAAGTACTCGTGGGCCACTACGGCCTCGACACGCTGGTGGGCTGCATCGGTGGCGGTTTCCGCCTTGGCCAGCACGCAGCTGGAGTTGAAGATGTTGAGCCCCTTGTTCTCCATGGCGCCCATGTTGAAGTCGTTAACCGCAACGATCATGAAGATGTCCAGATCGTATTCGCGGCCATACACCTCTTCGTCCCAGCGCATGGACTTCTTCAGGCTGTCCATGGCGTGCTGCACCTTGTCGATGTTCTCCGGCTCGACATAGATGCGCAGGGTCACGTCGCGCTTGCTCATGGTGTTGAAGACGTCTTCCACGCACCAGAGGTCGCCCGCCACCAGAGCGAACAGATAAGCCGGTTTCTTGAACGGGTCTTCCCAGGTCGACCAGTGACGACCGCCCTCCTCCGCCCCACTGGCCACCGGGTTACCGTTGGACAGCAGCACCGGATAGCGGTGCTGCTCGGCGCTCACGGTGGTGGTGAACTTGCTCATCACGTCCGGGCGGTCGAGGTAGTAGGTGATCTTGCGGAAGCCTTCGGCCTCGCACTGGGTGCAGAACATCTTGCCGGACTTGTACAGGCCTTCCAGCGCCGTATTGGTTTCCGGGTGAATGCGCACGGTGCTATCGAGGGTGAAGCTCGTTGTCACGGGCTGAAGGGTCAGATGGCTGTCATCCACCTGGTAATCGGCGGCGCCCAGCTCGCGGTCGTCCATGGAAAGCGACAGCAGCTCCAGTTGCTGGCCGTCCAGCACCAGCGGCGGCAGACCTGAGCCGGATTCGGGGTTGCGGCGCATCACCAGCTGGGCGTGAACCAGGGTGTGATCCTCGTACAGCTCGAAGGTCAGGTTGGTCTCGTCGATCAGGTAGTCGGGCGCCTGATAGTCCTTGAGGTAGATGACTTTCGGTTGCTCGGTGCGCATGGTCGTCTCTTCGCGTGCGGGGCGGCCCCGAAACCCTGGGCCGCGCATGATGAAAGGGTCAAGGTCGGAGTATGGACTATTCCCCCTCCGACCTCATGGCGGGAGCTATGCGGCGCTGATGGCCAATTGGTAGGCCGTGTACTTGCGCAGATTGATCACGCCGGTATCGAGGATCAGGTACTGGCCCTTGATGCCCCGCAGCGTACCTTCCACCACCGGCGTCTTGTCCAGATCGAAGCTGACGACCTTGGTCGGGTAGGCATCCACGGGATAGCTGATCTCGATGGGCAGGATATCCCTGACTGGCTGGATGGCCTGCAAGCCGAAGCGGTCCTGCAAGGCGCGAATACCATCGGCAAGCTGGTCGAGCAGCTCATCGCGAATAGCCGGCAAGTCCAGCGAAGGTGCCTCGCCCTTGAGCATCGCCCGCCAGTTGGTACGGTCGGCCACCTTGCTGCGCAGCAGGTCCTCGACGAAGCCCGACTGCTGGCGGGTGGCCACGCGAACGATCGGTAGCGCCTGGCTGGCGCCCTGGTCGATCCAGCGGGTCGGCACCTGACCGGCGCGGGTGATGCCCACTTTGATGCCCGAGGAGTTGGCCAGATAGACCACGTGGTCGGTCATGCAGAAGCGTTCGCCCCACTCGGGCTCACGGCAGGTGCCCTCGTCGAAGTGGCACTTTTCCGGGCTGACGATGCAGCTGTCGCACTGCGCCAGCTTGGTGAAACAGGGGTAGCAGTAGCCCTGACTGAAGCTCTTCTTCGTCTTGCGTCCACAGTGGGTGCAGTGGATGGCGCCGAGGAACTCCAGGCGCAACTGCCTGCCGATCAGGGGATTCACCGCGATATCGGCTTCGCCAAGGCGGAAGCCGTATTGCACCGGGGCCTCAAGGCGCACCGACATCTTGCTGAGTGCGCCGCGTCCTAGTTCCAGCATCAGTGAACCGAATTCGACTTGAACAGGATGTTGGGGATGGGATCGGACTTGGAGCTGCACTCCTGCGGACCCATGTAGCCGGTACGTTCTTCTTCCGGCAGGTGCTTCAGCTCCCAGGCGATTACCGCCTGAAGCGACAGTTCTTTCTGTTCCTGGGTCAGCTTGCGGCCGTCCGGCCACTTGCCGATCTCCACGGCCAGCTTGAGGCTTTCGTAGACATCCTGGGTGATGTTGCTGATCAGATGGGCAAACGACGACATGGGCCACTCACGGGGAAATGGGACAGGCTGCGCATTCTACCGGCGCAGGCGAGCCAGGGCACCACCCATCAGTCCAGTGGCGCAACCGACGACGAGGCCGCCCACATGGGCGCCGTTGGCGATGGCTCCGAACCCCAGGGCAGTGATCAATCCGGACAAGCACACCAGCAGCCAGATCAGCATCATCGCCATCACGCCTGGCGGCAGCCGGTAAGCCGGACACGGCGCCAGGCGCTGGAACACCCAGCAATGCCCCAGCAGGCCGTAGAGCACACCGGACAGCCCACCGAACAGCGACGGGCCGCTGACGAGATATTGGGTGTAGTCCGACACCAGGCTGAAGCCCAATGTCAGCACCAGCAGCACCGGACCGCCCTGGCGCGCTTCGATGCGGCGCCCCAGCTCCCAGAACCACATGCCGTTCATGGCCAGGTGCAGAATGCCGAAGTGGATCAGCATCGGCGTCACCAGCCGCCACCACTGCCCTGCCGCCAGGCCCTCATCCAGGGACGAAAAATAGATGTAATCGCCCTGGACCTCGAAGTCCTGGAAGCTCAGCCAGCGAATGACCGAGAAGTTGTCACCCAGGTTGGTGAGCGCTGCGACCACCAGGGTGACCAGTAGCACCAGGCTGGTAATGGGGCTGGCCATGATCTGGGCGACGAAGCCCGCGCGGGGGGCATCCTGCGGCGTTTCATGCTGAAGCTGGAAGTGCGGGTCGCCGTCGGGAAAGCGCGCATAGAGCCCACGCACCTGTTCCGCCAGTTGCTGGCCCGGCACCCAGAGCACCTGCTCGCCGGATTCCTCGCTGACGCGATAAGGCACATTAAGGCGCTGCAACAAGGCAATGAAACCGGAAAGATCCACGGTCAGGGGCAATCGCAAGACTTCAATCGCGCTCATTGGGAGCCTCGGGGCGTTCCACTTCGACCCAGACGAACTTGTCCGGATCCAACCGGCTTTCCTGGTCGAGCCGATAGGCCACCAGCTTGCCGTACATCACCGCGCTGTAATCCAGACAGGCAAGGTTGCCGCGAATCGGCGCCGGCCGACCGCGCCGCCAGTAGTGGCCGACGAACAGCAAGGGCTCCTGCGGACCATAACTGAGCAGGCGCGACTTGTGCGCCTTGGACAGTGGTTGGCTGGCCACCTGTTCGGGCAGCGCGTCAGGCTGGAACACCACGTCACCATAGGTTTGCGGGTCTTCAGCCCAGAACTTGGTGCGGAACACCGAGCGGGTGAAGCCGTCGCTGCCGGTCAGGGTCATGCCACCGGGCAGCGGCAGGTCGGTGCCACGCAACAGGCGGTCGAATACGCGGCTGGCGAAACTGGCGGGGTCGGCCGCAGCCTTGATGAAGGCTTCGTTGACCCGCCCGTTCGGATGCATTTCGCGCAGGGCGGCGATCAGCTCGCTGTCCCAGCACGCATGGACCATGCGGAAGTGACCGCCGTCCAGGAACAGCGGCAGTTCGTAGAACCAGCCGAGGAAGTCCCGCCAGTCCGCCGGATGGCCTTCGAATTGCTCCAGGGTTTCCTTGATCAGCCGGGTATGACGCGGCGTGTGCTCACGGACAAAATGCCGACCGCTACCGGGCGACGCGGGGGTGCTCCAGCCGAGCGCGTTGTACTCATGGTTGCCCATGATGCACAGGGCCTGCCTGGCCTCCACCATGGCGTGGACGATGTGCAACGCTTCGCGGATGCGTGGGCCGCGATCGATGATATCGCCGAGAAACAATGCCATTCGCTTCGGGTGCTGCCAGACATCGCCATGCTTGCGATAGCCCAGGCGGTCAAGCAGACGCTCCAGGGTGTGGGCGCAACCATGGACGTCACCGATCAGATCGTAGCCACGGCCGGGATCGAGGCTCATCAGTCGCCTCCACCTAGTCGGCTGCCCCAGCCCAGCTTGGTCCGGCAGACCTCGTAGTAGTTGTGGTCCAGCGGGTGGATCAGGCGCAGTTTCTGCGGCTTCTTGGCGACGGTAATGGTGTCGCCGGGCGCGCAGGTGAAGTGGTTCTGGCCGTCGCAGGACACCAGCGGGTAGATCTGCAGGTTGGGCGAGACCACGATTTTAAGCTCGCTGGTGCTGTCCACCACGATGGGCCGGCTGGACAGGGTGTGCGGGTACATGGGCACCACGACTATGGCATCGAGTTTGGGATGCATGATCGGGCCGCCCGCGGATAGCGCATAGGCGGTGGAGCCGGTGGGCGTGGCGATGATCAGGCCGTCGGCCTTCTGGCTGCAGACGAACTGGCCGTCGATGTGAAGTTCGAACTCGATCATCCGCGTCGACTTGCCGGGGTGCAGCACGACATCGTTCAGCGCGTCGCCCTGGCCAATGGCCTCGCCGTGGCGGCGTACCTCGGCCTCAAGCAGGAAGCGCGTCTCGACGCTGTAGCGGCCGTCCAGCACCTCGGCCACCTTCACCTCGAGCTCGTCAGGGCGTATGTCGGTCAGGAAGCCCAGGCTGCCACGGTTGATCCCCAGTACCGGCACGTTGTGGCGCGCGAGGGCCCGTGCGGCGCCGAGCATGCTGCCGTCTCCGCCGACGACGATCACCAGGTCGCAGACCTCACCAAGGATTTTTCGTGAAGACGTCTGCAGGCCGTGGCCCGGCAGCACTTCGGCGATGGTGTCTTCGAGGATGACGTGGAGATGGCGGTCCAGCAGGAATTTTTTCAGCCGGCGAATGGTGTCGAGCACATGGGAACTGCCCAGGCGACCGATGATGCCGATATTGCGGAATTGCTCCATGGGGCTCCAGGGCGGCATTGGCGGGTGAGGAATGGCGAAATTATGGGGGATAGCAGCGGACAGCGGCAAACCGCCTTCGGCTATGCTCGCAGCATGCACGCCTTCGAATCGCTGACCGACCTGCCCCGTCAACTGCGCCACGCCGGTGTACGCGACCTGGCGTGGGTTCTGGTTTCCCCGCCGCTGCTGGCGCAAACGCCCTGGCGCCAGCGCCATCCCCTCAGCGCGAGCGGCTGGGCCAGTCGTCCTGAATGCCTCGCTGACTGGCTCCGTGCACTGGACCGCCAGCCCGAGTCTCTCGACCAATGGCTGGCACATGCCGCCAGCCGGCGCCTCGGCCTCTACTACGAACGCCTGTGGCAATTCGCCCTGACCCAGGCGCCGGATGTGGAGCTGCTGGCCGCCAACCTGCCAATCCGCATCGCTGGCCAGACCCTGGGCGAGCTCGACCTGCTGCTGCGGGACGACGAAGGCGTGCATCACCTCGAGCTGGCGATCAAGCTCTACCTTGGGCCGCGCCACGGCGATGGCGGCAAGCCATCCGAATGGCTGGGGCCAGGCAGCCACGACCGTCTCGACCTCAAACTGGAACACCTCAGCCAGCACCAGCTGCCCCTGTCGTCGAGCCCCGAAAGCCGCCAGGTTCTCGATCAGTTGAACGCGCAGCCGGCCAGCGCTGAGCTCTGGCTGGGTGGTTATTTCTTCTACCCCTGGCCGGGCAACTGCACCGCACCGCAAGGCGCCAATCCGGGCCATTTGCGCGGGCACTGGCTGCGCCACAGCGACCTCGAGGACTTTCTCGGACAGGCCGAGGGACCCTGGCAGCCCCTGCCTCGGCAATCCTGGCTGTCCCCGGCGATCAGCGAAGCCGACGAATGCTGGACGACGGAACGCTTCGGACAGTGGCGCGAAGAGCTCCAGTCGGATAGCCCGGCTCGCCTGCTGGTACGCCTGGCTGCGGATGGCGACGGTCGCTGGAAAGAAGCCGATCGCGCCTTCCTGGTCAGTGATCGCTGGCCGCTCGAACCGCTGTAATCCGGCAAGGCGCAACCTGTCCTGCAAGAACGCCAGCAAAGCACAACGCCCGCAGACCTGATGGCCTGCGGGCGCTTGCCAGCTCCTGGTTACTGCACGACCACCGGGCTGGTCCGCACGGTGCCCAAGGCCGATCGCGCAGTGGCGCTGGGGCTGTTGCCAGGGGCGATGCTGGAATTGCTCACCGTCACCCGCCAGGTGCTGTTGGCCGCCGGTACCGCGGTGCCCAGCAAGGTCACGCCGCCGCTGCTGGTCACTTCTACCCGGATGCTGTTGCCAGCAGGGCGGGAGGTGGTGCCACTGATATCCCAGTCATAGCGCCGTACCGACGGTACCAGGATGCCTAGGACTCCCGAGACCAGACCGCCCAGTCCTCCGGTGGCGCGCACCGTGGCCGAGGTTATGCCCAGGGTTTCCGCTGGCACCTGTACCGGTGCGACCAACACACTGACGGTCGCGACCCCAGAGAGGTTGCCCAGGCTGTCCCGTGCGCGATAGGTGAAGCTGGTGCTGAGCGGATTCGCCAGGGCCGACGGCGGCGTGTAGGTGACGCTGGTGCCATTGCTGGTGACGCTGCCCTGCCCGGACGGCGGCTGAGTCAGGTTGGCAATGGCCAGAGGCACATTGCCCTCCGGGTCACTATCGTTGGCCAGCACGTTGATGGTCACCGGGTTCGGCGCCGTTGTGCTCGCCGAGTCATTGCCCGCCACCGGCGGTTGGTTGCCGGCCACGTTCACGGTCACGGTCGTCGGGGCGGAAAGCGCGCCCAGGCTGTCCCGAGCCTGATAACTGAAGGTGGTGGTCAGCGGGCCGGCAAGGCCAGCCGGCGGCGTATAGGTCACCACGGCTCCGTTGGCGGTCACGCTACCTGTGCCGGATGCCGGCTGGGTCAGGTTGGCAATGGCCAGCGGCACGTTGCCCTCCGGATCGCTGTCATTGGCCAGAACGTTGATACTGACCGGCGTACCCAGCGCGGTGCCCGCGGAATCGGCAACCGCTACCGGCGGCTGGTTGGCCGGACCGCCCTGAGCACCGACCACAAGGACCGGTTCGGTATCGGCACCACCGGCGGCAGACTTCACCGTCACATAGGCTGGCGGTTGCGCTACCTCTCCAGCGATCAGGCGCTGCTGGCTGCCGGCAATCCGGGTCAGGGCACCGAAACCCTCCGCGGCCAGCACCGGCACCTGCACTTCGTCGCTGGATCGCGCTTCGATGGTCAGCGTGCGATCGACCGCCGAGTAACGCGCATTGCTGATTTCCACCTGGTCCGTCAGCGGCTGGCTCAGGGTAGTCGGTGCCGTGATGCCACTGCTGTCGGTTGCCGTCACCACCACCTGCGGAGGCAGGCTCGCAGGACTGGTGTCCTGGCCGAAGAACGTACCGCTGCCACTGCCGGTCATCTGGAACTGGCAAGGTGACGGCGGATCGCCAACCAGGTCGATGGATTCACGGAAGCAAAGGCTGGCGCCCGCGGTGGAATTGCCGAACACCGAAATCCAGGTGCGACCGGCACTGCGGGTGTAGCTGGCACGGGAAACCTCCAGCGACGTGCCTGCACGGCTGCTCAGGACCTTGCCCGACAAACTGAACAGGTTGGTCTGCGCCACCCGCCCACCGGGCCCTTCGATGCGCACGAAGTTGGTGCCGAAGGGACTGCCGGTAACCTGCTCGGCGAGGTTGGGGTCGCCAATGAAGGTCTCCACCAGCCCGGTCTGAGGGTCGGTTTCCCGGTACGGACCATTACGGCTGACCAGATAGGGACCGACATTGCCAGCCAGGGCACCGCGGAAATCGCCCGGAGCGCCGATGCCGATATCGCGGGTCAGGTTGATGGCCCGGCGGCCGGGTGCAGTGACATTGAAGGTATCCACGCCATAAGGGTGGATGACCCGGTAGGTGCCGGCCACCGGCACGTTCACCCGGATGCGGATACGCGCGAAGCTCTGCTGGTCGCCCTGGCGTGGCACCTCGCTGGCAAAGGCTGCCTCGATGCCGGCAACGTAGGCCTCCATCTCGATGCCATTGCCTGGATCTTCGATTTCGGCTTCCGCGAGCATCCAGAAGCTTTCATCCGGGAAGTTGCCAGGGAAAGCGATCGGTTTGGTTTCGTCGAAGATGCCGGGATTGGGCAGCAGGGTACACATGAAATTGCCCGGCGCACGCGAACTTTGAACCTTGGACAGGCACAGCTCGAGCTTCAGTTTCGCCGCGTCCGAATCCGTGCGGTCCTGGTACCAGAGGGGAAAGCCGCCGGTCGCCGCGGTATAGGGACCGGGGTCGACAGCCGCGAGCTGGGCCTGGGCGCCAGCGGCGCCAACCCCCACAACCATCGCAAGAACTACTGGCCACTTATGCATGACAGTCTCCATAGCAATCTGGGATTGGCGCTCAGGGAAGGATTCGCACGTCTTCGGTGTCGCGGCCGCCGTTGGCGGACACCACCGTGACCCGCGCGGGGGGAATGGGCGTGACGACCTGCTGCAGACGCCCGCCCACCAGCCCGCCGACGCCCTCGACCGTCAGGCCCGGCTGGCCGGTGCGATCGCTGGAAACGGCTTCAACCGTCAGGGTGTTGTTGCCCAGGCTGTACTCGGCGCGGCTGATGCTCACCACATCAACCAGTGCACTGTTCTTGCTGGTAGGCAGACTGCCCGGCACCACGGCCGAGTTGTCGGCAGTGATGCTCACGCTGCTTGCGCCCCCCGGATCACGCGGCGACTGGCCATACCAGGCGCCCAGGGCGGTGCCCTGCATGGCCGCGGCAGTGCCGCCGGCGTCGGTGAAACTGGCACTGGCGCCGGGTGGCGGTGCCTGGACGAAGACGTCCTGCTGTGCCTGCCCCGCCCCGTTCTCACCGCGCGAATAGGTGCTGCGGGAAACCTGCAGGGGCGTCGGCAGCTGGACGCTGGAGAGCTTGCCGGAAACCGAGAACAGTCGTGATTCGAGCCTCAGGCCGTTTGGCCCTTCGATGCGTACGAAGTTGGTGCCGAAGGGGCTGCCTGTAACCGCCTCGGTCAGGTTGGGATCACCGATGAAGGTTTCCAGCAGGCCGGTATCCGGATTGGCCTCCTGATAGGGTCCATTGACGCTGCGCAGGAATGGGCCGACATCGCCCTTGAGCGCCCCCTTGAAATCGCCCGGAGCGCCGATGCCGATATCACGAGTCATGTTGATGGCGCGGGTGCCGGGCGCATCCACCTGGAATACCTCAACCCCGTAAGGGTGAGTCACGGTATAAGTGCCGGCGGTGGGTACCGTCACACGGATGCGGATACGGGCGAAACTGACCTGGTCGTCGTTCGCCGGCACTTCGCCGTTGAAGGCTGCCTCGACCGCTGAGACGTACAGCAGGTCAACCCCGCTGGCGGCGTCAGCAACACTGGTCTCCCCTGTGAACCAGAAGGCTTCATCGGGGAAGTTACTCGGAAAGTTGATCGGCCGGGTGTCATCGAACACTCCGGGGCTGGGCAGCAGCGTACACATGTAGTTGCCCGGCACCCTGGAGCTTTGCGCCCTGGACAGGCAGAGGTCCAGGGCGCGTCCGTGGGTGTCCTGGTACCACGCGGCGAAGAAGCCGTTGGCGTGGATGGGAGCGTTCTGATCGACCGCGTAAAGCGCTGCCCGGGCCGGCTGCAGGCCAGCGCCCAGGATCAGCGAAACTGCGACTGTTGTGGCTGTTTTGCGCATGACATTGCCCTTCTATGCTGGTGAAGTTTCAGCCGTAGAAATGCCTGGGAGCTGGTCACGAGGAGGCACCCTCGGGAAGTTGCCCAAGTGCAAACGAGTAATGGGAAAGCGGCGGCAACAGTTCGGATTGCAGTGCCCGAACCGTGTCCGAAAAACCCCCGGATGATTCAGGCGATGGCGCCGCACCTGCGGAAGCGGCTCGCTCCAGGGGAACGGGGCATCCGCGACCTCAGCGTTGTTGAGGGGGCGGGGCGGCGCAACAGTATCAAGTCGATAGTCGGAAAGTTAAACCGAGTGTGGTGACCCGAAAGTGGGTGGGAAACTGATACCTCCAATTTCCGCCAGAGTTTCGAAGTTATGCGATAGGGCAAGGCCGGCGACAACTTTCTCGAACTACAAAGTTACTCGTCGCAACTTTTCCAGCGAAGTTTGAAGACCCAGTTTTGGGGTTGGAAACTTGTGTGCGCGACCGATCAACGGCTGCGTTCGACCCGCCCTCCCGAGCGCGCCAGGTAGCCTGCCCCGGTCTCGCTGATCAGCGCATCGCGCTGCAATGCCGGCAAGGCATCCAGGCCATCGCGCAGGGCATAGGCGCGAATACCCAGCTGGGAAAGCGTGAACACTGCACTGGCGCTGCGTTTGCCGCTGTCGCAATAGCAGAGGTAAGTGCCACCGCCATCCAGCAACCGCGCCTTCAGGCGCAACAGGTGCAGTGGCATGTTCAGCGCCTTGGGCGCATGGGCGCGCTCGTACTCTTCCTGCAGACGCACATCCAGCCATTGGCCGCCGCCGCCCAGCAGGCGGACCGCTTCGCCCAGGCTGACCTCATCCACCACCGGCGCCTTCAGGAGTTCGAGGAAGTCGGCCTGGTCCAGCCGCTGCAGGATGCTGTCTTCCAGCAGCGTGACACTGGCGTTGCGCGGGCAATCCCCCAGCAGGGCTTCCTCGCCGAAGCACGCTCCCACGTCCAGTTCAGCCAACAGTTGCCGGTCGCCGCCCTCTCCACGGATGACCTCCGCCCGGCCGGACTGCAGGAAGTAGCAACAGTCGCCCTCCTCCCCCTCACTCATCACACGGCTTCCCGCCGGCAGCTCCACTCGCCGCAGACGCTCCAGCATGCTGCGCACGTTGGCCGGTGGAACCTTGGCCAGCAACGGGCTTGCGAGCAAGGTTTCGAGCCACTCGCCTTCGCCTTCCGGACTGAGGTCCAGCAGCAGATCCAGGTGGGTCGAGCTCCAGGTCAACTGGCGCGCCAGGGTGGCGCTGTCGATGCCCAGCAGCGAGCAGTCTCGCGAGGCGAGCGCTTCGTGCAGGCGTGGCAAGGTGGGGGAAATGGGATGGCAGCTGGCTTCGCTGCCCGCCTCCAGACGCGTCTCTGCACCTTCGGCATCTCGCAGGAGCAGCTCGCCGGACAACAGGTACCAGGTCAGGCGGGCCTGGTCGCCCCGTCGGAACAGCAACTGTCCCGCGAGCAGGGGTTGGGGTACCAGTTGCGGACGCAGCTCACGCCACTGCTGGTCACTCAGTGCATTGAGCGGGACCAGGCTGCGCAGCTGTTGGGGATTCAGGGGTTCGCTCATGGAGTCATCCTTGTGCTTCCACTGCCAGATCAGTGTAGCCGGCCAGTCGCAACAAATCGGAATGCAGGGCGCGGCGGCCCTGCAGACCACCAGTGTGGAGCAGCACCAGGCGGCTGCCGCGAGGAATCCGGCCAGCCTGTGCTTCATCGTGGATTGCCAGCAGAGCCTTGGCGGTATAGAGGGGCTCAAGTTCCAGGCCGCCATCCCTTTCGCTGTCCAGCAGGAAGCGGGCGAGCACCGCATCCAGCCGCGCAAATCCCCCCTGGCTGGCATCGATCAGGCGGTAGCCCCCGTCGGCGCACCCGGCCTCGGTAAGGATGGCGCTCACTTGCTCTGCCACGCCGTGGTCGGACGGTACCGCGAGGGCACCGATTACCGGGTGCTCGCCTGCCTCGCCCAGCACCAGCCCGGCGAGAGTCGTGCCGGTGCCTGCGGCCGTCCAGAGGCTGTGGTAGTCGCTCCATCCCAGGTCGGCCAGTTGCTGGCGAATCATCCCCACCAGCCCCAAGCATCCTTGGGCCCCCATCAGCCCTCCACCGCCCTCGGGCACCGGTTGGTAGCGCGGATAACGCCCCAGCCACGGGTCCCAGAATCCTGGCCGGTGGCGCGCCCGGTAGCCGCCATACCCCAGCCAGTGCAGCTGCATTCCGAATTGCTGAAGGTCGCGCACGGTTGGCGTGTCCTGGGGTTCGCCACGAAGCAGACCGACCGAGGGAAACCCGAACCGGGCACCGGCCGCCGCCAGGGCATGGAGGTGGTTGGAGTGCGCGCCCCCCAGACTGATCACACCTTCAGCACCCTCGCGCCCGGCCTTGGCCAGGTAGGGCGCCAGCTTGAACCACTTGTTGCCAGACACCAGTGGGTCTACTGCATCCAGGCGTAGCACGGCCAGTTGCAACTCGGCTGCGGTCAACCAAGGCAGGCACAGAGGCTCAAGAGTGGCGCGGGGATTCCAGTCAGGCAGGGTCAGGGGCAAGGTCGGGTCCGTCGGCGGCCATTCGGGGGCGCTAGGGTAAAGCAGGCTCGCGTACGGTTTCGCTCAACCTGCGGTCCGCAGTCGCCCACCCGCACGGTGACGGGGGCAGCAATTGGATTCGCCGGAAACGAAGCGACTGGGTGCCTCGATGCGATCGATGGGCATGCTGCAACGCTCGCCGTTTGGCAGGCTGGCTTCGCAGGTGGGCTGCTGGTAATGAGCCAACCACTGGCGGTACTGGTTCTCGGACACGAAGCACTTGGCCGCGGCGTAGGCCTGGGGATTTTCCTGGTAGCGGGCGATGTCGGTCAGCGGAATGGTCAGGTGCCCAGCGCCCGGATGGTAGACCACAAAGACCACGCCCAACTGGGCCAGACGTTCCAGCATCAGTTGCCCGGACTGTCCTTCGAGCGCATCGCACTCCTGGCGCAGGCGATTGACCTCGGCCTGCAGCTGTGCGTCCAACTGGTCGCGATAGGCCAGTTCGACATCACGAATCGCCAACTGCTCGCGGTACTCGGCCACGGCGGCGGCGACTCGCGCCTGCAGCTCGCCTTCGAATTGCGCGCGGAGGATGTCCGCTTCGGTACGGCCGTGGCGCTCCAGTGCACGCAA
The DNA here is from genome assembly GCF_003626975.1 of Pseudomonas sp. DY-1. Lineage (NCBI taxonomy): Bacteria > Pseudomonadati > Pseudomonadota > Gammaproteobacteria > Pseudomonadales > Pseudomonadaceae > Pseudomonas > Pseudomonas sp. DY-1. The sequence continues at coordinate 2,020,000 of NZ_CP032616.1, forward strand.
TTGCACGTTCATTTCCTCACGGCTGGCCTGGAAGCGCTCCAGCTCGCCATCAAGCCTGGCTTGCAGGCCCGCGTTGACCTCTTCCTGCTGGCGCAGGGCGTGCTGCAGGGTGCGAATCTGATCCTGCAGGGCCGAGCTGCTCTGGTCGGCCGCATGGCGCATTCGCGCAATGGCCTCTTCGTTCTGCTGGCTGAGGGAGCTAAGGCGCAGGCGCTGCTGGCGGACCAACTGGGCAGTCTTCAGGCGATGCTCCTTCTCCATCTTCTCCGCCAGTTGCTCGGCCATCTCCTTGGTGATTTCCGGCGGGGCGTACCAGCTGTCTTCCGATGCCACCTGGAGCTTCTCGGCATCCAGGACCGTGGGCAGTTCCTCCTCCACCAGCAGGCCTAGGCTGTTGCCCTTGACGGCGTCACGCAGCAGGGCGAGGTCATTGCGGTCGGAATTGAGGCTGGGGTCCCAGAGATGCATCTGCTGCCAGGACACCGGACACTGACTGCGGCACGCCAGGCGAATAGGACCGGCGCCGAGGTCGGGACCACGCCCTGCGCGCTCGGCCAGCTGCCGCAACGGCAGGTTCCAGCCGGTATCGGCTCGGCCATCTTCATCGAAGTCGAGGTAGAAGAACACCACCGCGCGCACTTGCATGCGCGGGTTGATCATCACGTAAGCCAGTTGCATCTGGCGGTCGGCGAACTCAGGCAAACCGACCACACCGTCGAGGATGGCTTCAAACTCCGAGTGAAGCATCTGCTTGCAGATGCCACGGTCGTTGAAGAACACGACGGCTTCCACCAGTTGCGGCTTCTTCAGCATGCTCATCGCTCTACCTCTGGCTCTGCGCGGTGACTCACTGCGGGCATTGTTGGGGGTGTTCGGTTTTCGTCCGCACACACTAATCCGGACTTTAGAAAAGTCTAGGGGATATTAGGCGCCGAGCAATGTGACTGGGTTGGCAGAGCCCGGTCGCCGGGGCCTGTCGGACCGGCGGCAAGGCTAAAGTGTGACGTGGTTGGAGCTGCAGGGAAGTGCCGCCCGGCGCGAACCGGGCGGCGAGGCGGACGAAGCCCGGACAGGATCTCGCGAGCTAGCAGGTCGCAAGGCGAAAACCGCCTAGGAAGCGCAGTTTACGAATGGTAAATAAGCATTCCGAGGCGGTTTTCAACACAGCAGAGCCGACGCGCAGCAAACCCTGTTCTGGCTTTTAGAGTTCGGCAGCGAGGCGCGAGCCTTGATTGATGGCACGCTTGGCGTCCAGTTCGGCAGCCACATCGGCACCGCCGATCAGGTGCACGCTCTGGCCGGCGGCGACAAGGCCATCCTGCAGTTCGCGCAGCGGGTCCTGGCCGGCGCAGACGATCACGGTATCCACCGGCAGCACCTGGGGCTCGCCCTCGGCCACGCGAATGTGCAGGCCAGCATCGTCAACCTTGAGGTACTCCACCGAGTTGAGCATCTGCACCTGCTTGTTCTTCAGGCCGGTACGGTGGATCCAGCCGGTGGTTTTGCCGAGACCATCACCCACCTTGGATTTCTTGCGTTGCAGCAGGAAGACCTGGCGCGCCGGCGCATGAGGCTGCGCCTTGATCCCGGCGATACCACCACGGGCCTCCAGGGCGCCATCGATGCCCCACTCTTTCCAGAAGGCGGCACGATCGAGGCTGGTGGACTCACCCTGATGGGTGATGTACTCGGAAACGTCGAAGCCGATACCGCCAGCGCCGATGACGGCAACCTTCTGGCCCACCGGCTTGCGCTCGAGAATGGCGTCCAGGTAGCTGATCACCTTCGAATGCTCGATACCGGGAATTTCCGGGGTGCGCGGGCTGATGCCGGTGGCGAGGATGATTTCATCGAAGCCGCCCTTGGCCAGGTCCTCGACCGAGACACGAGTATTCAGGCGCAGGTCGACCCCGGTGGTTTCAAGCTTGCGCTTGAAGTAGCGCAGGGTCTCGAAGAACTCTTCCTTGCCCGGCACACGCTTGGCCACGTTGAACTGCCCACCGATCTCGGCGGCGGAGTCGAACAGGGTCACGCTGTGGCCACGCTCGGCGGCAACGGTGGCGGCCGAGAGGCCGGCAGGACCGGCGCCAACCACGGCGATCTTCTTGGCCTGGGCAACCGGGATGTAGTTCAGCTCGGTTTCGTGGCAGGCACGCGGGTTCACCAGGCAACTGGTCAGTTTGCCGCCGAAGGTGTGGTCCAGGCAGGCCTGGTTGCAGCCGATGCAAGTATTGATCTCGTCGGCGCGGCCTTCGGCGGCCTTGTTGACGAAATCCGGATCGGCGAGGAAGGGACGAGCCATGGACACCATGTCGGCGTCGCCTTCAGCCAGTACCTGCTCGGCCACTTCCGGTGTGTTGATGCGGTTGGTGGTGATCAGCGGGATCTTCACCTCACCCTTGAGCTTGGCGGTGACTTTGGTGAAGGCCGCGCGCGGTACCTTGGTGGCGATGGTCGGGATACGAGCCTCGTGCCAGCCGATACCGGTATTGATGATGGTCGCGCCAGCGGCTTCGATGGCCTTGGCCAGGGTGACGATCTCGTCCCAGGTGCTGCCACCTTCCACCAGGTCGAGCATGGACAGGCGGAAAATGATGATGAAGTTCGGGCCTACGGCCTCGCGAACGCGACGGACGATCTCCACCGCCAGGCGCATGCGGTTCTCGTAGCTGCCACCCCAGCGGTCGGTACGCTGGTTGGTGTGGGCGGCGAGGAACTGGTTAATGAAGTACCCCTCGGAACCCATGATCTCGACGCCGTCGTACTCGGCCTGCTGGGCCAGCATCGAGCAGGTGACGAAGTCCTGGATCTGCTTCTCGATGCCCTCTTCATCCAACTCGTTGGGCTTGAAGGGGTTGATCGGCGCCTGGATGGCCGACGGTGCTACCTGCTTGGGGTTATAGGCGTAGCGGCCGGCATGGAGGATCTGCATGCAGATCTTGCCGCCCGCTTCATGCACCGCGCGGGTAACGATCTTGTGCTTTTCGGCCTCTTCCACGGTAGTCAGCTTGGCCGCACCGGCATAGACGCCACCTTCGGCATTAGGGCCGATGCCGCCGGTGACCATCAGGCCGACACCACCACGGGCGCGCTCGGCGAAGTAGGCCGCCATGCGCTCGAAGCCATGGGGTTTCTCTTCCAGGCCGGTGTGCATCGAGCCCATCAAGGTGCGGTTGCGCAGCGTGGTGAAGCCCAGGTCGAGCGGGGCAAGCAGGTGCGGGTAACGGGTGGCGGTCATGGTTCCTCCACAACAGGCGGTTCTATTCACGGAATGCCTCGGCTTCAGGGGGCCGGGGTCGGTTATGGGGCAGAAGATAAAGAGCCGACATGGCCCGCTCAATGATCAGAACTGACAAGTTACTGATCCAAACTGACAGCCACCCTTGGCAAGCGGCAGTGCGTCCCCTACCCTGATCGGCATTCCCCTGACTCGGATTTTCCATGCGCAAGCTGCTGACGCCCTTGATCGCCGCCATCCTGGTGAGCTGCCTGACTGCCTATGCGGTATGGACCGGCGAACGGCCGCACGCCCACTATCTTTCCGATCTGCGCGCCACGCTCACCAGCAATGTGGGAACGGCCGGTGCAAGCGGCAACCTGCTGGCGATCCGTCCGGCGCTGTACCCCAGCGACTACCGCGACCCTGATCTCCTGCGCATGAAGCTCGTCGCTGCCTTTGACCAGGCCCGTGCCCTGGGCCTGCTGAACGAGAAAACCGTAGTCGCCCTGCCCGACCACATTGGTACCTGGATGCTGTTGCGGGACGAAAAGCACAGCCTCTACCAGGCTCGAACCTTCGCCGAAGGTGGCCGATTGCTCACCCTCAGCCACCCGACGCTCCTGGGACGCCTGTTCCTCCAGGGGCAGGACCTGGAAGAGGCACTGCTGCGGGCCAAGGCCCGTCGCATGGCGCGGGACTACCAGAAGATGTTCGGCCGTCTGGCTGGCCAGTACCAGGTCACCATTCTCGCCGGCTCCATCCTCCTGCCCTCCCCTTACCTCAAGGACGGCAAGCTGCGCAGCGGCCACGGCGCGCTCTACAACGTCGCATTGGCCTTCTCCCCCGACGGCCTGCTGCTTGGCGAGCCTTTCAGCCAGCCCTGGCCACAAAGCGCCAGGGGCGAATCCAGCCAGAAGCTGCAAACCGCAGGCGGCCAGGTGACCATTGCCCGCAGCTGGAGCCAGGGGTATCCGCAGAATCTGGTGACACTGAGCGACGGCCAGACCAGCGCCAGCGAGGCGCTGTTCCTGCGCGGTCGTCTATGGCGGCTGCATAACGCACCAGCGGGCAGCGAACTGACACCCGCCCAGGTCTCGCAAGCCAGCGAATCGCCGGGCAGCCACCTGCTGAATGCCTGGTTGAGCCCGCGATGAAAACGCAACGCGTCAAACTGGGCGATCTCTCCGTGAGCTCCGTACTCAGCATGGCAGCGGCGCTGGAGCAGGCCGGTCACTGCGCGACGGACCTGCTGGAACGCTTCGGCCTGGACGCCACGCGTTTCGCCGAACCCCATGGGCGACTGTCGATCCCGCGCTTCATGCGGCTCGGCCACGCCGCCATCCAGCTCAGCGGCAATCCCGCCCTGGGCCTGGCCATGGGCCGTCTCAGCCGACTCAGCCAGCTCGGGCTCGCGGGTGTCTGCGCCGAACAGGCACCCAACCTGCGCGAAGCGGCCCGTGCCCTGACCCGATTCGAACTGCTCTACGCCAGTAACTATCGCGGACAGTCGAGCTTCCACGAGGACGCCAAGGGTGCCTGGCTGCGCTTCTATTCCATCAGCCCCTACAACGCCTACAACCGCTTCGTCGTGGATTCGGTACTGGCCGGCTGGCAGAGCCACCTGAGCCAACTGGCTGGAATGGGCATCCGAGTAGAGAAGGTGGAGATCGAGTTTCCGGCACCGGAATATGCCGAGCGCTACACCGAGCATTTCGGTTGCACGGTGGAGTTCGAGGCCAGCGCCAACCAGCTTCGACTGTCTCAGGACACCCTGGCACTGCGCGGCAGCGAACACTGCCCGAGCACCTGGCGACAATTACTGGATATCTGTGAGAGGGAGCTGCAGCAGCTGACACGAACCCGCAGCCTGCGCGAGCGTATTACCCAACTGCTGGGACCACTGCTGCACGGGCGCGAGCCGGACCTCGAAGAAGTGGCGGCGCGGCTGCAGATGCCGAGCTGGACGCTACGCCGCAAGTTGGCCGAAGAAGGCACCCAATTCCGCGCCATCCTCAACGAAACGCGCCGCGACCTGGCCATGGCCTATATCCGCGATACGGAACTGGCCTTTGGTGAGATCGCCTACCTGCTGGGGTTTGCCTCGGCCGAAGCCTTCCAGCGCGCCTTCAAGCGCTGGAGTGGCAGCACACCGGGCGAGTTCCGCCGCGCCCAGCGCCAGGCAGGTTGATCACATTTCGGTAGCGTCTTCAGCCGGCTCGACCGAGTCCTGCTCGCTGGCGTGAAAGTCGAGAATCTCTTCCTGGTAATCGTCCATTGGCTGTTCCTCCTGGTGGCGATATGAGTCAGGAAACAAAGTCCATGCCAATAAGGTAACGAGCGCAGGTGACCGGAAAATTACCCCTGCCTTCGTCATGGGAACCAAGGAGGGCCGAGAGGGTGGCCATGGGGAGAGATAAACGAACAGGCAAAGAAAAAGCCCCCAGGTATCGCTACCTGAGGGCTTCTCTATATGGCGCAGCGGACGGGACTCGAACCCGCGACCCCCGGCGTGACAGGCCGGTATTCTAACCGACTGAACTACCGCTGCGTGTCGGTTGGACTTGCGTCCGGTGGAACCTTTGCATCGTCTGGCAGATAGGCCCAACGGGACTTTCTGCCTCACGCCCGAGCAACTCGAACATGGGAAATATGGCGCAGCGGACGGGACTCGAACCCGCGACCCCCGGCGTGACAGGCCGGTATTCTAACCGACTGAACTACCGCTGCGCGTCGGCCGGACTTACGTCCGAAATTCGCAAGATTGGTGGGTGATGACGGGATCGAACCGCCGACCCTCTGCTTGTAAGGCAGATGCTCTCCCGGCTGAGCTAATCACCCATCGGCCTTGCGAGGCGCGCAATTTACGCAGAGGCCTCCGCTAAGTCAACACCCTGTATGGATTTTTTCTTCGAATGGCATTTCCCGCCCCGCCTGCCATCGCCTCGATGCGCACCAGAGCAGGGCAAGCGCACCGGACTGGCGCAGGATCAGCTCCCGGCCTTCAGCGATACCCGCGCCGTCACCCGGCCATCTTCGGTGCGATCCAGCCCGGCCTCTTCGATGCGAACGCCCTGCCCTTCCAGAACCCCCAGCCAACGCAACAGGCTGGGGAAGGCCGCCGGTTGAAGGTTCACCTGCACCGCCCCTGGGGCGTCGCTGTCGATTCGCTCGACAGCCAGTCCCTGCTCGGCAGCAGTGGCGGTCACCAGTCCCTGCAGGCGCTCCGGATCAACCTTGCTTTGCGGCTGACTCTGTATCGCACGCGCTTCGGGCGCATGGAGTTGTAGATAGGCGTGCATCCCGCGCTGGGTTTCGAAGTACTCGCGAGCGCTGGCCAGGCGACGTTCCGCTGGCAGCCAGAGCAGCAGGTAGAGCAGGACCATGCCGAGGAATATGCCCAGCCACAGCAATGCCATGCGATCCCGTGCCGGCAAGGCGCGCCAGCGCGGGGCCAGGGAGGAAGCCTGCCACTGCGAGCGGAGCGGCGCCTTGATTGCATCGAGCATCTTCATCCTCCTATCACCAGGCGCGCGCTGACGCCGCTCTGGTCACGGCTGGCCGACCCCATTTGCACGGAAAGCCCGCTTCCGATCAGGCGCTCGCGCAGACGCTCCAGGGCGTCGAAGCCCGGAGCCTGCACCTGCAGAGCCAGATCACCCCGTATCTCACTGAAATCCAGTTGCTGCACCCGCACCTGAGCACCTTCGGCAATCAGTGCCTCGGCCGCCTTGCCAAGTAATGCAAGCAAGCGGCTCTGACCTGCACCAGAGCCTTCGACCAGGTGTTGATCGAACTGCGCCCGCAGATTCACCAGCTTGGTGTCCTGGGGGAACAGTTCGCGATAGAGCGCTTCGTTGGCATCGGCGTAGGTGTCACCCTGGCGCTGCAGCTGCCAGGCCTGGACCAGGTTGAAGCCCCATTGCAGTACCAGCCACAGACCGACCAGTCCGAGCAGCGGCTTCCAGCGCGACCAGCGTTTCCGCTCTTCCTTCAGGGTGAACTCACCCTGGGCCAGATCGCTGCCCTTCTGCTCCGCCAACCAGCCATAGGCATCCATCTCATCGCGCCAGTCATCCACGCCCTCGAGGGATTGGCGCTCGACGGGAGCGCGGCCATTGCGCGGTGCCGGGCAGACATCCCGCAGATGCGGCCAGTCCTGTTCCAGGAAGCCAAGTCGGGCACTCCCCTCGCCCCCCAGCAGCCAGCGCTGGTCCAGCCAGAGCAGCTGGGTGCCCTGCTCCGGCAACATGTCGGCGTCTATCTGGATGGATGCGGGCATCGTCCCGAGTTTGCCAGCCAGATCGAGCCATCCCGCCAGCCAGCTGCGGCGCACCGCAAATACCCGATGCCGACCATCGACCAGAGCACCACCGAGCCCCAGATGGAAGCTCTCGACCTCCTCGGCAAGCATCTCCTCCACCGCGAATGGCAGCGCCTGACGCAGCCAGCGCCCCTTCTGCGTAGGCAGCCGGACCGCGCAGCAGGTCACGGCCTCCACCGGCAGAATCAGGCGCCAGGGCGAAAGCACTTCTTCCAACGCCCTGGCAAACGGCAGGCGACGGCCCGTGCCTCCTTGCCAGAGCAGCACCTCCAGTTCGGCATCCAGCTGCGTGCAGGCGGCCACCGGGAGGAAGATGCAAGCCTGTGTCATGACTGCGGCTCCTTGACGGGCGCCGGCGGCAAACCGCCTTGCCCGAGATCACGAGAAAGAATCCGTACCTTGCCGTCACTGCCGCGCTGCAGGGTACTGACCAGAACCTGGCGGCGACCGGCGAGGCGTACCTCGCTGATCACCTGGAAATACTGACTGCCCACCGCCAGTCCCTGCGCCTCCAACCCCATCCCGGCGAGGGCCGGCTGGCCGAGGAAGGCATCCATGCTGCGGAAGCCCGTGGCGCCTCGAGCCGCCATCAGCAGCCCGCCGCTGTCAGCGTCGAGGTTGTCGGCCAGGGTGGATAGCACGAGGGCACTGGCCGTGTTGACGTTGAGAGTGGAATCAGACGGCAGCACGGCCACGAAAGGCAGCAGCTTGCGGTAGTCCAACTCCGTCATGCCTAACACTAGGCGCAACTCGGAAACATCGCTCATGGCGTGATTGGCCGCGCGGTAAGGCGGCTGCAATAGCAGGTACTGGTTATCTTCCGCACCATTTGGCCCGAAGGGCTCCTCGTCACGGTCGAGCCAGTCCACCAGCCGCTCGGTATAGGGCGCCTCGATTCCCAGGCGCAGCAGAAGACGCCGGAACTGGCGAATACCCTGTTCGTTGAGCTGGCCATCGCGCACCAGGCTGTTGAGGTTGAAGCGCCCGCTCGGATCCTCGATGCGCACGCTGAGCGAGCCGCCGTCGTCCAGTTGGAAAGTGCTCAGGGGACGCGCCCAGGCCTCGCCGAGGTGATCCACCGGCGTACGCGGATCGCCCTGGCGCAGGTCACGAACCAGGATGGCTTCTGCCAGCGCCTCGCCGCCAAGCGCGTACTGGGCCACCTGACGGGTATGGAGCTCGTTGCCGCTGGAGCGGATGGAAAGCTGGGTCCTGGCGATCAGGCCAGCGCAGACGACAGTGACCACCGCCACAACCAGCAGCACAGTAAGCAGCGCAACGCCTGTCTGGCGCTTCATTGCGTCCGCTCCTGTCCGTCATCTTGCTGGTTGTCCTGCTCTCCCTGAGGACTCTGCTGCTCGCCGCCTGCCTGGGGCACCTGGCGCGGCGGGGTTTCCACCAGCCGCAAGACCCTGCGCAATTCGCCGTAGCGGCGATGCTGCAAAGTGATCTCCAGCGCGCGCGGCAGGCGATCCAGACGCTCATCGTCGGACAGCCCGGCAGGCGGCCAGCTGTCTTGCCAGTCGCCACTGTCGTCCATGTAGCGCAGCTTCATGGAGGTCACACCATCCAGGGCGTTCTGAACCCGCGGCAGGCTGTCCTGCGCCTGGTCTAGGACCGTCCAGTAACGCCGTTCCAGGCGCTCACCGGAAAGCTGCCAGCGCACCCGCTGCAAGCGCGAGCGCTGCGTGCCGGTAGGATTGCGCCAACCGCTCCGGGTGAGTTCCAGGCTGTCGCCGTCGCCGGACTGTTCCCCCAGCAGCGCGGCCCGTGATTCGCCGTAGGCATCGCGTATCGGCCGTGAGATCACTTGGCGAACATCGCGTTCGAAGGCGGAAATGCCCCGCACCAGCTCCCGCAATTGCTGCTCCTGTAAACGGGTCGCCTCATCGCTGTCGAGGACCGCACCGAGCATGCGCCAGGTACCGATCGCCAACAGCGCAAAAATGGCGATGGCGATCAGCAGCTCCAGCAGGGTGAAGCCTGCGGAGCGCTTCATGGTGTACTCCCGAGGAAGCCCACCAGGCGTACAGCGGCGCGGTCTTCCAGTTTGCCGCCGATACCTCTAAGGGGCTTGGGTGCGACCCACAGCGTGACTCTCCGCAGTGCCGGGTCGCTGGTCCCCTCGACCTGGCTCAACCACTCCCAGCGCCGCCCACCGTAGTCCAGTTCACCCTGGTCGCGGCCATTGCCCGGCGGCGTCTGGCGCAACTGCAACTCCGTCAGGCGGTTGTCGGCGATCCACATCGCCAGGGTCTTGTCTTCCAGGCGCGAAGCGATCTGCAGGCTGCGGGCGCTGGCAGTGAGCACGCTGGCGGCTACCACTGCGAAGATGGCCAGGGCCACCAACACCTCGATCAGGGTGAAGGCGCGACTGTGCTTCATCCAGCGCGCCCTTTGCCACTCAGGCTCTCCACGCGGGGCAGGCGAAAGCCGTCGCTGGAAAGCTGCAGGCGCCGCCCATCCTTGCGCCGCTCGGCCATTACCAGGCGGAATGGACTGAGCTCGCCACTGGAGAGAATGATCAATTGCGGTACCGGCCGGGCATCCTTCGCCTTCTTCTCGTCCTTGGCAGGCGCCGGCAGCACCAAGGGCTCGCCGTCCAGTTCGAAGGTCAGCTCGGCCCACTCGGGCAACTGGCGGGCGCCATCGGACATGGGCTGCCAGCGCGAACTGGATTCGTCGTAGTAGTAGACCTGGTAACGGTCGCGCTCGAGTCGCAGGCCGTACTCGCGGTTGTCCAGCACGGCCTCGTCGGCGAGCACGCCGATCAGGCCCGCCAGGCGCTCCGCTTCGTTGTTGAGTTCACGAGCGGGGCCGGCGACACCAGAGCTGATTACCGCCAGACCCGCGAGGCAGGCAATGACGACCATCACTACCAGGACTTCTATCAGGGTGAAACCCGCGGACGCCAAGGTACCGGACATCCGACCAGCGCCACCCTGCCGCCCGCTTCTCATCAATTGTCCCAGTTGGTGATGTCGGCGTCGTTGTCGCTACCGCCTTCCTTGCCATCGGCCCCCAGGGAATAGAGATCGTAGGTACCCTTGCTACCGGGCGACAGGTACTGATAGGGGTTGCCCCAAGGGTCGATTGGCAGCTTCTTCAGGTAGCCGTCCTTATTCCAGTTCTTCGGCGGCGGGTTGCCGGAAGGCCGGCTCACCAAGGCCTCGAGACCCTGCTGGGTGCTGGGATAGGCGAAGTTGTCCAGCTTGTACATGTCCAGGGCGGCGCCAATGGCCTTGATATCGCCCTTGGCCACGGTGACCTTGGCCTGGTCGGGACGGTTCATCACCTGCGGCACCACCAGCGCGGCAAGAATGCCGAGGATGACCACCACCACCATGATTTCGATGAGCGTAAAGCCCGACTGACTACGGCGCAGATTCACGCGATTACCCCACGAGTTGGTTGAGAGAAAGGATAGGCAGCAGGATGGCGAGCACGATCATCAGCACCACTGCCCCCATCACCACCAGCATGAATGGTTCGAAAAGCCCGACCAGCAGGGCGATGCTCGCGGCCAGGTCGTTTTCCTGGTTGCGCGCTGTGCGGGCAAGCATCTGGTCGAGCTCACCAGAGCGTTCGCCACTGGCGATCATGTGCAGCATCATCGGCGGGAACTGGCCGCTGCCTTCCAGGGCGCGGGTCAGGCTGCCGCCTTCGCGGACCTTCTGTGCAGCCAGCACGACATGGGCCCGGATCACACGGTTGGCGATCACTTCGGCACCGATGCCAAGGGCCTCCACCAGCGGCACACCGCTACGGGTCAGGATCGCCAGGGTGGACGCGAAGCGCGCCGTATCGGTGGCGCGCACTAGCCGCCCCACCAGCGGGATGCGCAGCACCATGGCATGCCAGCGGTGGCGGATGTTGGGGTCACGCAAGGCCCAACGTGCACCGACGATGGCCGCGACCAACACCAGCAACATCAGCCAGCCCCAATGCTTGACCAGATCGCTCAACGCGATGAGCCCTCGGGTGAGCAAAGGCAAGGTCTGTCCGGAATCGATGAACACCTTGACCACGTCCGGCACCACGAAGCCCAGCAAGAAGGCGACGATCGCCAGCGACGCACACATCAGGATCACCGGATAGAGCAACGCCAGCTGGATCTTCTGCCGCGACTGCTGGCGTTGCTCGGTGTAGTCGGCCAACTGCTCCAGCACCGGGCCCAGGTGACCTGCATGCTCCCCAGCCGCCACCGTGGCGCGATAGAGATCAGGGAAGGCCGATGGAAACTCCCGCAGGCTGCTGGCCAGGCTGTGCCCCTCCAGCACCCGCGCGCGCACCGCCAGCAACATCGACTGGATGCGCGAACTGCTGGACTGCGCGGCTGCCGCCCGCAAGGCTTCCTCGATGGGCAGCGCCGCCTGCACCAAGGTCGCGAGCTGTCGCGTCACCAGGGCGAGATCACGCGCGGAAAGGCCACGCGAGAGGCTGAAGCGGCCACGCTCGGCCTGCTCGCGGACACGGGTCGCGCGCACTTCCAACGGGGCCAGCTGGCGCTCCCGCAGCAGCTGGCGCACCTGGCGAGCGCTGTCCGCCTCGAGCACGCCCTTCTGCTGGCGGCCCTTGGCGTCGAGCGCGAGGTATTCGAATGCGGCCATTTACTCTTCCTGGGTGACCCGCAGAACTTCTTCCACCGTGGTGACCCCGAGCAAAACCTTGCGTCGGCCGTCCTCGCGAATGCTTGGGCTGGACAGCCGGGCGTGGCGGATCATTTCCTGCTCTGAAGCAACGCTGTGAATCAGGCTGCGCATGTGATCGTCGAACACCACCAGCTCGTATATACCGGTGCGCCCGCGATAACCCTGCTGGTGGCACTCCGTGCAACCACGGGCGCGATACAGGGTCGGCGCGCTACCCGGGTCCACACCGAGTAACTTGCACTCGGCGGAGTCAGCCTGATAGGACTCCTTGCAATGCGGGCACAACACCCGCACCAGGCGCTGGGCCAGCACACCAAGCAAGGACGATGACAACAGGAAGGGTTCGACCCCCATGTCCACCAGGCGGGTGATGGCACCGATCGCGCTGTTGGTGTGCAGGGTCGAAAGCACCAGGTGACCGGTGAGCGATGCCTGTACGGCGATCTCGGCAGTCTCCTGGTCGCGGATCTCACCCACCATCACCACGTCCGGGTCCTGGCGCAGGATGGCACGTAGACCACGGGCGAAGGTCATGTCCACTTTGGGGTTGACCTGAGTCTGGCCGATACCCTCGATGTGGTACTCGATGGGGTCTTCGACGGTAAGGATATTGCGGGTGCGGTCGTTCAGCGTGACCAGGCTGGCGTAGAGAGTGGTCGTCTTGCCCGAACCGGTGGGGCCGGTGACCAGCAGGATGCCATGAGGGCGGCGCACAGTGTCTTCCAGCTGGTGGCGATCGCGATCGCTCATGCCCAGATGCTGCAGGGTCAGGCGGCCGGCCTGCTTGTCCAGCAGACGCAACACCACCCGCTCGCCATTGGCCGACGGCAATGTGGAAACACGGATGTCGACTTCGCGTCCGGCAACCCGCAGGGAAATGCGGCCGTCCTGGGGAATGCGCTTCTCGGCGATATCCAGGCGCGCCATGACCTTGATCCGCGACACCAACAGGGCCGCCAGCTCACGCTTGGGCTCCAGCACTTCACGAAGTATGCCGTCGACGCGGAAGCGCACCACCAGGCGTTTCTCGAAGGTTTCCAGATGGATGTCGGAGGCGTTTTCCTTGATCGCCTCGCCGAGGATGGCGTTGATCAAGCGAATGATCGGCGCGTCGTCCTCCTGCTCCAGCAAGTCCTCGGTTTCCGGAATCTGCTCGGCCAGGGCCGCAAGGTCGAGGCTTCCGCCAAGGTCTTCGGCGAGTTGCATGGCGGCGGAGGAATCATGCTGATAGGTCTGCGCCAAGGCCTGCTCGAAGGCCTCACCGGTGAGCGGTTTCATCGGCAGGCTGCGCCCGGCGAAGCGACGCGCCTCGGCCAGCGCTACCAGTTCGACGCCCGGGCGGTGTGCCAGGCAGGGCTCCACACCATCGAGCAACAACACACCATGCCGCTTGGCGAATCCGAACGGTAGCCGTCGCAGAGGGGCTTCAACGAGTGGAGGGTTCATCCGTGGGCGCCTATTTCAGGTGGGTCCAGAAAGAAGTATTGCAGGGCAATCTGACGAATGTGCAGAGCCGCTGTCCGATTCTTATGATGCTTGTGAACAAAACCACCTAAAGCCGTAAAAATTCACATATATCTTTAGCACAGCGACCGTGTCGCAACATCACCCGAACGGCCGACCATCGCCGGCAAAGTCGCTGCTATGATCAAAGCAGATTTGCCAAAAACAAAACCAGAAAAAAGCCCCATTAGGAGTTGGACCCACTTGCAAGCCTCGGATTCCGTGCATTGGCTGCAACGCCACGCGCCTGCACTTGTCGGTGCGCTGTTGGTGCTTGTCATGGGGGCCAGCTTCGCCTGGCAGACCCGTGAGTGGTTGCGCCTGGTGGATGCTCCAGCCGAGGCGCCCGAACAGCAGGGAAAACCGCGTGCCACCAGCCAGCCGCTGCAGAACCTGGAGCCCCTCTTCGGCCCGGCGCCGAAGGTCCAGCCAAGCGGCCCGCCCCCCACTACCAATCTGCGCCTGACCTTGCTCGGCAGTTTCGTCCATGCTGGGCCGGACAAGTCCATTGCCATCATCCAGTACGAAGGTGGCAAGCCGCGTCGCTTTACCGCCGGTGACGAGATCACCAGCGGGGTGAAAGTACACGCGGTGTATCGCAATCGCGTCGAGATCGAACGCAACGGTCGCCTGGAAAGTCTCAGTTTCCCGGAACCGCGCTCACGCTTCACCCCTGTCGGTGGCGTCCCTGACGAGCCCTCTGCCGCAGTGATCGACGAACTCAACGGCCTGCAGGAAGACAACGCCGCGGAATTGCGCGAGCGCATGGAAAAGCTGCGCCAACAGATGGAAGACCCGGAAAACACCGTCTCCGATCCTTCCGCCGAACAGTCCCAGGAAAGCGAATGACACGATGCCCCTGACCTTCTCGCGCCTCACGCTCGCCCTGATCGCCGCCGGGATGCTGACCGCGCCCCTGTCCCTGCTCGCCGCACAGCCGGCCGCCGCTCCTGGCAGTGCACAACAGCAGCAGCAGGACGGCTGGACCATCAACCTCAAGGACGCCGATATCCGCGAGTTCATCGACCAGATCGCCGACATCACCGGCGAGACCTTCATCGTCGACCCGAGAGTGAAGGGCCAGGTCAGCGTTGTGTCAAAGGCACCACTCGGGCTCAACGAGGTGTATCAGCTGTTCCTTTCAGTGATGGCAACCCACGGCTTCACCGTCGTCGCCCAGGGCGACCAGGCACGCATCATCCCCAACGCCGAAGCCAAGGCGGAGGCCGCCAGCAGCCGTGCTGGCGCGGAAAGCCTGGAGACCCGGGTGATCCAGGTGCAGCACACCCCGGTGACCGAACTCATCCCACTGATTCGACCGCTCGTTCCCCAGTACGGCCACCTGGCGGCTGTGACCTCGGCCAACGCCCTGATCATCAGCGACCGCGCGGCCAATATCGCGCGTATCGAAGACCTGATGCGCCAACTCGACCAGAAGGGTGACCGTGACTACACGGTGCTCAACCTCCGGCACGCCTGGGTCATGGACGCCGCCGAAGTGCTCAACGCGTCCCTCAACCGTGGTCAATCCAAGGGGACGTCGGGCACCCAGGTGATAGCCGATGCCCGCACCAACCGACTCATCATCCTCGGCCCACCGTCTGCCCGGGCGAAGCTGGCTGCCCTGGCGCAGTCCCTCGACACGCCTACCTCGCGTTCTGCCAATACACGGGTGATCCGTCTACGCCACAACGACGCCAAGGCGCTCGCGGAAACCCTCGGCGAAATATCCGAAGGCCTGAAGAGCGAAGAAGGGGGCGGTGAAGGGGGCGGCGCCGCTTCAGGCGGCAAGCCACAGAACATTTTGATCCGCGCTGACGAGAGCCTGAACGCGCTGGTCATGCTGGCCGAGCCGGATGTGGTAACGGCCATGGAAGATATCGTCCGCCAGCTCGACGTACCCCGCGCCCAGGTGATGGTCGAAGCGGCCATCGTCGAAATATCCGGCGACATCACCGACGCGCTGGGCGTGCAGTGGGCGGTGGATGCACGCGGCAGCACCGGCGGCCTGGGGGGCGTGAATTTCGGCAACACCGGCCTCTCGGTGGGCACCGTGCTCAACGCCATCCGCGACGACGAGATTCCCGACACCCTGCCCGATGGCGCCATCATCGGCATTGGTACCGACAACTTCGCCGCCCTGATCACCGCCCTCTCGGCCAACAGCAAGAGCAACCTGCTGTCGACGCCCAGCCTGCTGACGCTCGACAACCAGAAGGCGGAGATCCTCGTAGGCCAGAACGTGCCCTTCCAGACCGGCACCTTCACCACTGACGCATCAGGCGCCAACAACCCCTTCACCACCATTGAGCGCCAGGACATCGGCGTGACCCTCAAGGTGACCCCGCACATCAATGAAGGCGCCACTCTGCGCCTGGAGATCGAGCAGGAAATCTCCTCCATCGCTCCCTCCGCCACCCTGACCGCACAAGCGGTGGATCTGATCACCAACAAGCGCTCGATCAAGAGCACCATCCTCGCCGAAGACGGTCAGGTGATTGTGCTGGGCGGCCTGATCCAGGACGACATTACCCAGACCGATTCCAAGGTGCCGCTGCTGGGCGACATCCCCATCCTTGGCCGACTGTTCCGCTCGACCAAGGACACACATGTGAAGCGCAACCTGATGGTGTTCCTGCGCCCGACCGTGGTCCGCGACCGCGCCGGCATCGCGGCCCTGTCCGGGAAGAAATACAACGATATCCGCATCGTCGGCGAACACGACAAGGAAGGCCGGCCTTCCATCCTGCCGCGAGAGCCGGTGCAACTGTTCGACAACCCGCAGACTCCGGCGGTCGACCTGCGCAAACCGTGATGCTCAGGGGCTCGTGACTCAGCCCCGACGCGAGTCCTTCTTTCAGGCAGCCAGGCACAAAAATGGGCGGCCCACCTTCGAGGTGTAGCCGCCCTCTTCTTTCCAGCCCGATTGCCTATCAGCCGAGATAGATCATCTTGCGCGTCATGCCGCCATCGACCATGAACTCCTGACCGGTAACGAAACTGGCGTTCTCCGACAGCAGCCAAGCCACCTGGGCAGCAACGTCTTCCACCAGACCGACACGGCCCACCGGGTGCTGCTCGTGGTCCGACTGGGAGAGGGGTGCTTCTTCGCGGGCGGACAGGTCGCGGGCGTCGATCCAGCCGGGCGTCACGGCGTTGACCCGGATGTCGGGCGCCAGGCTCATGGCCAGCGCATGGGTCAGCGCCAACAGGCCGCCCTTGCTGGCGGCATAGGCCTCACTGTCGGGCTCCGATTGATGCGCACGAGTAGAGGCGATCGTGACAATGGCGCCCTTATGTCCTCGCAGGTATGGCGCACAATGCTTGGCGAGCAACATGGTCCCCGTCAGATTGACCGCCAGCAGGCGGTTCCAGCGGGCCAGTTCTAGGCTCTCCAGCGGCGGATTGTGGGGGTCGGTAATAGCAGCGTTGCTGACCAGGGCATCGAGGCGGCCGAACTGCCCGAGCACTTCAGCCACGCCCACCGCCACCTGACTTTCATGGGCGACATCCATGCCGACGAACCAGGCATTCTCACCCAATGCCTTGGCTACCCGAGCACCACGGGCGCGGTCGATGTCGGCAAGCACCACTTGCCAGCCTTCAGCGATCAGCCAGGCGGATACACCCAAACCGATCCCGCGCGCCGCGCCGGTAACCAGGGCGACCTTGCCGTTATTTGGCGCAGTCGCCTGCAAGGCCCAATCGATCACAGGGCGGCGAGCCCACGCTCCAGATCGGCCTTGAGGTCCGCCACATCTTCCAGGCCAATGGCCAAGCGGACCAGGCTGTCACTGATACCCGCATTGGCCCGCTCCTGAGGCGAAAGGCGCCCGTGGGAAGTGGTGGCCGGATGGGCGATGGTGGTCTTGGTGTCGCCCAGGTTGGTAGTGATGGAAATCATCCGGGTGGCGTCGATGAAACGCCAGGCCGCTTCCTTCCCGCCCTTGACCTCGAAGCTGACTACCGCGCCGAAGCCTTTCTGCTGACGCTTGGCCAACTCGTGCTGCGGATGACTTTCCAGCCCTGAGTAGTAGACGCGCTCGACACCGGATTGCTGCTCCAGCCACCGGGCGATATCGAGAGCGCTGGCGCAATGGGCCTGCATGCGCACGCGCAGGGTTTCCAGACCTTTCATCATCACCCAGGCATTGAAGGGGCTCAGGGTCGGGCCCGCGGTACGCAGGAAACCCACCACTTCCTTCATATGCTCGGCGCGACCGGCGACCACACCGCCCATTGTGCGTCCCTGGCCGTCGATGTACTTGGTGGCCGAGTGCATGACGATGTCGGCCCCCAGCTTCAGAGGCTGTTGCAGGGCTGGGGTACAGAAGCAGTTGTCTACCACCAGCAGAGCGCCTTTGGCGTGGGCAATCTCGGCCAGGGCGGGGATATCCACCAGTTCGGCCAGAGGATTGGAAGGAGACTCGACGAACAGCAGCTTGGTGTTCGGTTTAATCGCGGACTTCCAGCCATCCAGGTCGGACAGCGCCGGATAGTCGACTTCAATGCCGAAGCGCTTGAGGTACTTTTCGAACAGGCTGATGGTGGAGCCAAACACGCTACGGGAGACCAGTACGTGATCGCCGCTGCTGCACAGACTCATGGCAATGGCGAGGATCGCCGACATGCCAGAGGCGGTAGCCACAGCCTGTTCGGCACCTTCAAGGGCAGCGATTCGCTCTTCGAAGGTCCGAACGGTCGGGTTGGTGTAGCGCGAATAGACGTTGCCCGGGACTTCGCCGGCGAAACGCGCAGCAGCGTCGGCGGCAGTGCGGAACACGTAGCTGGAGGTCAGGAACATGGCCTCGCCGTGCTCACCTTCCGGCGAACGGCGCTGGCCAGCTCGCACGGCCAGGGTTTCGAAGGCGGCGCCTTCCAGGTCACTGTCCAGCCTTCCGGCTTCCCATTCCTGCGTCATATCCCTACCTCTTCAGAAACGAAGCCCGGATGCGATCCGGGCTACAGACTTACGACTCGCCGCCAGACGCGCGACTCAGTTGTTGTACAGATCGATAATGGCGCTGACCGCGTGGGCCTTGGCCTTGCTGGCGTCGTTACGGGCCTGCTCGATCTTGTTCAGATAGTGCTCATCCACGTCGCCGGTGATGTACTGGCCGTCGAAGACCGCACAGTCGAAGTGGTCGATCTTCACTTTACCGCCACCCACTGCGTCGATCAGGTCCGGCAGGTCCTGGTATACCAGCCAGTCAGCACCGATCAGTTCGGCCACTTCCTCGGTGGAACGGTTGTGGGCGATCAGCTCGTGGGCGCTGGGCATGTCGATGCCGTACACGTTCGGATAGCGCACCGCCGGAGCGGCGGAGCAGAAGTAAACGTTCTTGGCGCCAGCTTCGCGGGCCATCTGGATGATCTGCTTGCAGGTGGTGCCGCGAACGATGGAGTCATCCACCAGCATCACGTTCTTGCCGCGGAATTCCAGTTCGATCGCGTTCAGCTTCTGGCGCACGGATTTCTTGCGCGCGGCCTGGCCCGGCATGATGAAGGTACGGCCGATATAGCGGTTCTTCACGAAGCCTTCGCGGAACTTCACACCCAGGTGATTGGCCAGCTCCAGGGCAGCGGTGCGGCTGGTATCCGGAATCGGAATCACCACGTCGATGTCGTGCTCGGGACGTTCGCGCTGGATCTTCTCGGCAAGCTTCTCGCCCATGCGCAGACGCGCCTTGTAGACGGAGATGCCATCCATGATGGAGTCCGGGCGGGCCAGGTATACATGCTCGAAGATGCAGGGGGAATACTGCGGATCAGCCGCGCACTGGCGGGTGAACAGCTTGCCTTCCTCGGTGATGTAAACCGCTTCGCCCGGGGCCAGGTCGCGAATCAGGGTGAAGCCCAGCACATCAAGGGCCACGCTCTCGGAAGCGATCATGTACTCGACGCCTTCGTCGGTGTGGCGCTGACCGAAGACGATCGGGCGAATCGCATGGGGATCACGGAAGCCGACGATGCCGTACCCGGTAATCATCGCAACCACGGCGTAGCCACCCTTGCAGCGCGCGTGCACGCCGGAAACCGCGGCGAATACATCTTCCTCGGTAGGCTGCAGCTTGCCGCGGTGAGCCAGCTCGTGGGCGAACACGTTGAGCAGCACTTCCGAGTCGGAATTGGTGTTCACGTGGCGCAGGTCGGATTCGTAGATTTCCTTGGCCAGTTGCTCGACGTTGGTCAGGTTGCCGTTGTGCGCCAGAGTGATGCCATAAGGCGAGTTGACGTAGAACGGCTGGGCCTCTGCGGAGCTGGAGGAGCCGGCAGTGGGATAGCGCACGTGGCCGATGCCCATGCTGCCGACCAGGCGCTGCATGTGGCGCTGCTGGAAGACGTCACGGACGAGACCGTTGTCCTTGCGAAGGAAGAGCCGGCCATCATGGCTGGTCACAATACCGGCAGCGTCCTGGCCGCGATGCTGAAGCACGGTAAGCGCGTCATACAGCGCCTGATTGACGTTCGACTTACCGACGATACCGACGATGCCACACATGTGACGCAACCCCTGCTAGTAGTTCAGGCTAATCAAGTACCCGTCCAGGCCGTTTGGGCATGGACGAGCATGCTTCCAGTTGCGACGCATCAGCTGGGTGAGCTGATGCCGCTCGCGAGCCACTGACTGGTGAAGCCCAGAATAAGGTTCTTCGACCAGTCAGCGACCATTAGAAAATGCGGTAACAGCGTAGATTGCTGCCACCAGGGATCCTGTTGCACCGGTGCCAGGCTAAGCAGGCCGACCAGCAGCACAACCAGCAGCGCACCACGGGCGGCGCCAAAGGCCATGCCCAGCACGCGGTCAGTGCCGTCCATACCGGTAACCCTGACCAGTTCGCCGATCAGGAAATTGATCAAGGCACCCACCAGCAAGGTGGCGATGAAGAGAATGGCGCATGCGGCGATGATGCGCGCCGAAGGCATTTCGATGAATTCAGTGAGGTGCAGCGACAAGGCGCCGCCGAAGGTCCAGGCAACAACACCTGCGACTATCCAGGTCAGGAGCGAGAGGGCTTCCTTGACGAAGCCCCGACTCAAACTGACCAGACTGGAAACGGCGATGATGGCGATTATCGTCCAATCGACCCAGGTGAATGCCACGATGCGGCCCACAAACAGAAAAGGCGCTGCATTTTAGCAGAGCCCTTCCACTCCGGTAACCCGCGGAGCAGAAAGGGCTCGATTAACCTGCTCTATCAGGTCTTTTCCGGCTGGAAACGGACGATGAAGCCGTTCAGCTTCTGCTGACGGGAGAGCTGGTCGCGCAGGCGATTGGCCTCGGCACGCTCGATTACCGGGCCGACGAACACTCGGTTCATGCCCTCCACGCTGCGGATGTAGGCGTTATAGCCCTGGGTACGCAGGTTCTTCTGCAGGTTCTCGGCACTGGCGCGACTGGACAGGCTGGCGAGCTGGATCGACCAACTGACCGGCAAGCCATTGAGATCCAGACGCTTCTCTTCGGCCTTGACCGCCGCAATGGGAGCAGCCGGCACGGGCACCGGTGTCTTAGCCTGAGCTGGTGCCGCAGGTTGCGGCTGCGCAGGAACCGGAACGGCAGGTGCGGTCGGTTGGGCGGGCGCTGTCGGTGCGGCCTCCTCGGCCGGAGGCATAGCCGAAGCGAGTGCGTCGTCGACAGGCTCCAGCGGCGGCACAGGCTCCTGAGGCAGAGCTTGCGGCTCCGGCACCTGGACCTGCTCGAGCTCCACCGGCGGCATTTCCGGCGCCTTCGGCATGGGCGGAGCCTCGACCACCACCTGGCGCATCTCGTCCTCGCGACTGAACAGCATGGGCAGGAAGATCACCGCCAGCGCCACCAGCACCAGAGCGCCGACGATACGTTGCTTGAGTCCCTTGTCCATTACAGCCATTTCCCCTACTCCCCCGCTGCTTGGTTATCCAGCCAGCTCAGCGCCTCAGCCACACTGTAGAACGAACCGAACACCAGAATCTCGTCGTCCGGTGACGCCCGCTCACACTGCGCCTCGAGAGCTGCGGCGATATTTTCGTGGACACTGACGCTTGCGTGAAGGTTCGTCAATGCCGCCTGCAGTTCCGATGCGGGACGGCTACGCGGGGTGGGCAATGGCGCCACAGCCCAGTGGGCCAGTCGCGCGCTCAGGGGGCCAAGAACGCCGGGAAGATCCTTGTCGGAAAGCAGACCGAAAACAGCCAGGTGGTTGCCGGCAACCGGGCGGGCAGCGAGGCGTGCCGCCAAGTACTCGGCCGCATGGGGGTTATGACCGACATCCAGCAGCAGGGAAACCCTCTTGCCGTGCCAGTCGAGGTTGCGGCGATCCAGTCTTCCGGTGACCCGCGTACCGATCAGCGCGGCCTGGAGGGCTTCCGGCTGCCAGGGCATGCCCAGCAGCGCATAGGCCTGAAGTGCCAGAGCGGCGTTTTCCATAGGCAAGTCGAGCAGAGGCAGATCATGCAGTTCCAGCACCTGCCCGGAAGCGCAGGTACCACGCCAGTGCCAACCGCCATCGCCCTGCGCCAGGTCGAATTCTCTTCCGCGCAAGAACAGCGGCGCGGCAAGCGCATGCGCCTGGTCCAACAGCGGTTGAGGCGGGTCCAGATCGCCACACAGGGCCGGCTTGCCCGCGCGGAAAATGCCTGCTTTCTCGAAGGCCACGCTTTCCCGTGTGTCGCCGAGCCAGTCCGCGTGATCCAGGCCGATGCTGGTCACCAGAGCGAGATCGGCATCCACCAGATTCACTGCGTCCAGGCGACCGCCAAGGCCAACTTCCAACACCACGGCATCGAGGCTTGCATGCTGGAACAACCAAAAGGCTGCCAGGGTGCCCATTTCGAAATAAGTAAGAGAGATTTCGCCGCGCGCGGCTTCTACCGCGGCGAACGCATTGCAGAGCGCCTGATCGGTAGCCTCCTGGCCGTTCAACTGGACGCGCTCGTTGTAACGCAGCAAGTGCGGCGAGCTGTACACACCAACCCTGAGCCCTTGAGCGCGCAATAGCGCGGCCAGGAAAGCGCAAGTGGAACCCTTGCCGTTAGTGCCGGTGACCGTGATCACTTTCGGAGCCGGCCGGGTCAGGCCCAGCCGTTCGGCAACTTCGCGGCTACGCTCCAACCCCATGTCAATGGCTGTGGGGTGGAGCTGTTCAAGATAGGAAAGCCAGTCGGCAAGGGTTTTCTGGGTCATGCGATAGCCGGGGAAGGTAGACGCAGCATCTGCGCCAGCAGCCGACCAAGGCGCTCTCGCAGCTCTGCGCGTGGGATGATCATGTCGATGGCGCCGTGCTCCAGCAGGAACTCGCTGCGCTGGAAGCCTTCCGGCAGCTTCTCGCGCACGGTCTGCTCGATCACGCGCGGACCGGCAAAGCCGATCAGGGCGCGCGGCTCGCCGACGATCACGTCGCCAAGCATCGCCAGACTGGCCGAAACGCCACCGTAGACCGGGTCGGTCAGTACGGAAATGAAGGGGATGCCCTCTTCACGCAGGCGGGCCAGGACTGCGGAGGTCTTGGCCATCTGCATCAGAGAAATCAGGGCTTCCTGCATCCGCGCACCACCGGAGGCGGAGAAGCAGACCAGCGGGCAACGCTTTTCCAGGGCAACGTTGGCGGCGCGAACAAAGCGCTCACCGACGACGGCCCCCATCGAGCCCCCCATGAAGGAAAACTCGAAGGCGCAAGCCACGATCGGCATCTTGTGCAGGGTGCCGCTCATCGCAATCAGCGCATCTTTCTCGCCGGTATCTTTCTGGGCGGCTACCAGGCGGTCCTTGTACTTCTTGCTGTCACGGAACTTCAGGCGATCTACCGGTTCCAGGTCAGCCCCGATCTCTTCGCGACCTTCCGGGTCCAGGAAGATGTTCAGGCGAGTGCGCGCGTCGATGCGCATGTGGTGGTTGCACTTAGGGCAGACGTCCAGCGTCTTTTCCAGCTCGGGCTTGTAAAGCACCGCCTCGCAGGACGGGCACTTGTGCCAGAGGCCTTCCGGAACGGAGCTCTTCTTCACCTCAGAACGCATGATCGAAGGGATCAGCTTGTCTACCAGCCAGTTGCTCATGCTCTAGTTCTCCACAGCTTTCAGGCCCGAACACGCGCTAGCGGTTCATAGCCCCGCGCATGTCCTTGAGCGAATTCATGGTTGCGACCCCGGCACTCAGCATGTAACCGGGGATCACCCTGGTGATGGCCTCACCACCACCCTCTAAAAAAACAGGCCCGATCGACGCAGCCTTGCCGCGTGACCCGACAGGCTTCGCCTGACTGGGCAACTCGGTTATGGACGGCAGCGACGCGCTGTCCGTCACATATGCAGGAGACGCGCCAGCAAGCAAATACGCGAAATCTTCCGCGATCTGCATGTCAGGCACGTGCCCGTTGGATGAAGGCTTGAATCTTTGCTGCGTCCTTGATGCCCTTGCTGGCCTCGACGCCACCGCTGACATCCACGGCATAAGGGCAAACCTGGCGCACCGCTTCGCCGATATTCTCGGGGGTCAGACCGCCAGCGAGAATCACCGGCTTTGCCGCATTCCGGGGCACCAGGCTCCAGTCAAAGGCTTCGCCGGTGCCACCAGGGATGCCCGCGACATAGGTGTCGAGCAGAACACCGGATGCGTCGGGGTAGCGTGCGATCGCCGCCGCAACATCATCACCCGGCTTGACCCGCAGCGCCTTGATGTAGGGGCGACCGTAGCCCGCGCAGTCCGCCGGGCTTTCATCTCCGTGGAACTGCAACAGGTCAAGGGACACCACTTCCAGCAACTGCTTCAGCTCAGCCCGCGGCATGTCGACGAAGAGCCCGACAGTAGTCACGAATGGCGGCAGCGCAGCGATGATGGCACCCGCCTGGGCAGAAGTTACGGCGCGCGGACTCTTGGCGTAGAACACAAAACCTATGGCATCCGCCCCGGCAGCAACCGCAGCCAGGGCGTCCTCGATTCGGGTAATACCGCAGATTTTGATGCGAACGGCTGACAAGATGCGGGCACCTGAAGGCTAAAGACCACGGATGTTAGCAAAGGCCTGACGCAGCGTCAGCCCGCGCAATCCGGCAAACCGGAAAGAAAGTGCGGCCCCAGGTAACGCTGGGGGAGCTCGAACTCTTCGGGGTACTCGACACGCACCAGATAGAGCCCATAGGGATGCGCTGTCACGCCGCCCTCCCGACGGATCCGCCCCTCCAGCACCTGCTCCGCCCACTCCGCCGGCTGCTCGCCGGCACCGATGGTCATCAGCACCCCGGCGATATTGCGCACCATGTGGTGGAGGAATGCATTGGCGCGGATATCGAGCACGATCAGGCGTCCGTGCTCAATCAGCTCAAGGTGATGCACCGTCTTGATCGGCGATTTCGCCTGGCACTGTCTGGCGCGAAACGCACTGAAGTCATGGGTTCCCACCAGGCAGCGCGAAGCCTCGCGCATACGCTGGACATCCAGGGGGCGGTGGTTCCAGGTCACTTCCTCAGCCATGTGCGCCGGACGAATCTCGTCGTTGTAGATCACATAGCGATAGCGCCGGGCCATGGCGCTGAAGCGGGCATCGAAATTCTTCGGCATCTCCCGCGCCCAGGTAACACTGATATCCGGCGGCAGGTTCGCGTTAGCCCCCATCACCCAGGAGAGCGCAGACCTCGAGACGGGTGTATCGAAGTGCACGACCTGGCCACTGGCATGAACCATGGCGTCGGTACGTCCGGCGCAGGAGAGTGTCACCGGGGCACCACCCGCCACACGGCAAAGGGCTTTCTCCAGCGCGCCCTGGATAGAAGGAACCCCGTCGATCTGGCGCTGGAAGCCGCGATATCGCGAACCCTTGTATTCAACGCCAAGGGCAATTCTGTAAATGCCAGCGGCAGCCGAATTGGCTGCCGGAGAATCTTTATCAATCAAGGACTTATAGCCTTTTCGTTTCCACAACGGCGCAAATTATACCGGGCTGGAGGCTTAGTGCCACGCGGGGCCCGGTTTTAGTTGCGGAAACGATTTTGAGGGCATTTCTGCCACAGCCCGCAGCCTTTCCTATATATAAAGGAAGGGCCCGCTGACTTCCAGTAATGCAGCAGTAGCGTAACGACGACGCTGCAGCGCCCGCCCTGCCTAACTTCGAGATCGAAACTGTCTAAAACGAAATGCCGAGATAGCGCCCCGGAGAGCCAGTATTTCCGGGATCAGTCGAGTTAGTTTTAGACAGCCTTTCCCGTCCGTTCTGGGCACTGACCTCCCCCCTACGCTACTCTATTCGTCCACGGAACACAGACCATGTGCGGGCCATTGAAGTGCTCTGGCACATCGGCGGCCGCCAGGAGCTAGACCAGAGATGCGTACAAAAACGCGGCATGGAGCCCCTGTTGGCCCCGTCCCAAGCAGGACACTAGTCAAGCACCTCCAAAGTTGGCTCGCGGCTCTTGAAGGCGAGCATGAAGACGAGGCATGCAGCAGCTCAAAAGCTCATATAACGAAGCAACTGAAAAGACTTAAGTGCCCCCACGATCCAACTGCTGACTTCAAAACACTGCTAAGAATGCTAATTGATCGACTGTATGAGGAAAGGGCTAGGTGGGGGATAGACGAGGCCGAAGAGGACGCTCGCGAGGCTGCGGAATACGCGGCCAATCCAGACCTATTGTAGAGATTGATGGCCCTGATCTGAGACCTTCGCGTCAGCAGGACAGTTATTGGCACGCCTGCTGCGCCGCCACCAGCTCCCGCTCGTAGCCGAGCCGTTGCCGCCCAACCACCAGCAGCGATTTCACCTTCACCTGCCGGCTGTCATTCTTCTTCGGGCCGGATCGAGCGGGCATTTCCCTTCGTCTACTTTAGGGCGCTGCTCTCCTCCACTGCGAGCAGCAGCGGGACCTCCTCTCCCCTTAAAGCGCGAATCTCGACCAGGAGCTGGTCGACTGTCTCCTCGAGCGGCTCTTTCCCCGTTAACGATTGCTTTGCGATCCCGGTGATCCACCAGCTCTCCCCCGTTGCCGGGTTGTCTATCGCTGCGCCTACTACTCCGTCCGACGCAAATGAGCACTTGACGATGTGTCCAGGCAGAAGCGCGGAAAGCCTTCCTTGCAACCGGCTGTCCAGTTTGGTTCTCATGGGATCACTCCAAGGCAGGGCCGGTCAGTTCCATGACCATTCGAGAGATTGATTTAACTCCGCACGCCCTGGAACGTCCGTTCGATACCGTACCTATCGACGCTTTTCTAGGTCTTCCAGCTGGCATCAACAACGCCGGAACGACTCTCCGGAGCTACTGGATCCAGTGGACGTGGTGCTGACTGAATAGCCCCAGCCATCCACCTGTCACCTACAAACGTGCAGGTATACATACAGACCTATGCTCCCCTTGTGCCCTTGCTCATGAGGGCACTGAGCCAGTCAGCTTTGAATCGGCCCAGCCCGAACCTGGCTGGCTCTTTTCGCTGGAACACTTCTGCCGCGGTACCTGCTCGCTATCGCGGCAATTTCTTGCATCTCATCGCGCACCCGAGCCGTACCGCTGGCCTGCCTTGAATCGGAGTATGCTGAAGGCGTCCCCTTAGAGGGACGAAGGCTGCGCATCTTCTGGGGAAGCCCCCTGACGCAGCCGCCCCATAAAGAACAAAAACACGACTGCCGCCATGCCCCTTCCCCATCGACATGGCGGCTTTTCTGTTCACCTTCCTCTCAATCGACCATAGGCAACTTCACAGGCCTTCCCCGCTGTTCCTCGCTCGTCGGCTTCGGCAGCATAGAATCCAGCAGCCTCTCCAATCCGGCCGAGCAGGTCGGCTCGCATTCGGGCCTCGACTTCGGCTGCCTGGCTGAGTTGGGCAGTAAAGGAATTGCCGCAGGCGCGACTCCTTCGCTCAGCCTCGTCGAATCGCTGCTGCAGCCGCTGGAGAGCATCGCCAGCCCGAGCAGCATCGACCCGAGCCACTTCCAATTTCCCTTCTGCTTCATTCCCCACCTCATCCACCGCCTTCTGGCGACGCTGTTCTTCAGTTCTGGACTGGGCATCGGCGCGCCGATCGCGCTCCGAGACCTCCAGCCGGTAAGCCGAAGGCGCCCGCCGGGCCGCCAGCATGGACCGGGAAGAAGCCTAGTGCGCAGACATCAATCGTCCTCGCACTTCACCTCTTTCTTGTACTCATCACGCTTGGCTTCGACCTTGACCCGGCAGGGGCCGTCCCAGTACTCGTCCTTCCACTCTCCACGAGGCCAGGTTCGACCACGCCCATCCGGGCACTTGACCTCCAGCTTGTAATCGCCCTTGTCCGAGACCTCTTTGACGCGACACGGGCCATCTCGGTACTCGTCCTCCCACTTATCGCCGGCAATGACCTGACCAGGCTGGCTGGCAACGGAGGAGAACAACAAGAACGCGACCAGGAATGGCAGTACGCGCATCACGCAACCTCAGCATAGGGAAAGGAACAAGCCCCCGCCGAAGTCGCGGGAGCGCCAGATGCTCGTAAGACACTGGCGCAAGCGCTTTTGCTCAGCGCAGGTCAGTCAAGACGCCAAACAAACTATCCCACCCGCCAGCCGCACCAGCGGCACGGCATCGCTCGACCTGGAGAAAGCATGACGCCATCCCACCAGATTCTGGTCGGGGATTGTCTGGAGCTGCTGCGCCAGATGCCCGATCAGTCCGTGCACTGCTGCGTCACCAGCCCGCCCTACTTCGGCCTGCGCGACTACGGCGTGGATGGCCAGATCGGGCTGGAGGAAACCCCTGCCGAGTTCATCACCAGGCTGGTTGAGGTGTTCCGCGAGGTGCGCCGGGTGCTGCGCGACGACGGCACCTGCTGGGTGAACATGGGAGACAGCTACGCCACTGGTGGCCGAGGTGGTGGCGGTTCGTACATGGCCGAGCGCGGGGACGGCGCTTGGAAGGGTCGGAGCAAGGCCTCCGGATGGCGATCAGCGCCAGCCGGGCTGAAGCACAAGGACCTGATGGGCATGCCCTGGCGCCTTGCCTTCGCCCTGCAGGATGACGGCTGGTACCTGCGCCAGGACATCATCTGGCACAAGCCGAACCCCATGCCCGAGAGCATTCGGGACCGCTGCACCAAGGCTCATGAGTACCTGTTCCTGCTCAGCAAGTCGCGCCGCTACTACTTCGACCAAGCCGCGATATCCGAACCCCTGGCGCCAGCCTCGGTGGAGCGTCTGGCCCAGGAAGGCTGGGACGATCAGGAAGGCAGGGATCGGGTGCCGGGGAAAACCAACGGCGCCATGAAGGCCGTCGGCGGCAAGCGCAGCAAGCGATACAGCTTCGCCCGGGAAACGAAAGCCACGGCCGGCGAGCACGGCCAGAAGGGTCAGCACCGCCCCGACCGCCCCGACATCGACTACAGCGACAAGCGCAACAAGCGCAGCGTCTGGTCGGTGGCCACCGTCGGATTTAAGGGAGCTCACTTCGCCACCTTCCCGCCCGACCTGATCCGCCCCTGCATCCTGGCCGGCGCTCCGCGCGGAGGCCTCGTGCTTGATCCATTCGGCGGTGCCGGCACTACCGGCCTGGTGGCCATGCAGGAAGGCCGGCTCTCGGTCCTCTGCGAACTCAACCCCGGCTATGCCGAAATCGCGCGGGCGCGCCTGGCTACTGCCTGGATCGAGGGCGCCGCCCAGCTCGACATCTTCAACGACTCCAAGAAGATCGCTAGATGAGCCTTGCAGCCCGGTCAGCCGTTATGACCGCTATTTCGCCGGTCCCTTGATAGCTGGCGATCCACCTCCTTGATTCATCAACGTTGAACGACCAGCCGTTCTTCGACAGCAGCTCAAGGGCTGACCTGGTGACCTTGTATTCACCACAGGCAGGGCAAGCCAGCCATTCGTAGTCACCAGTAGATGCCCCCTGGCTCGCTTCTGAACCACAGATAAAGCACTTCATCACGCCCCACCTCCTCTGCTGCAGGCCAATGAACTGTAGCCAATCCAAGCCAACAAGGAATAAGCAGCATGACGGCATTCCAGCCCCTGCCGCTCCCACTGGAATGGGAGCTGTACGTCGACCTGTTTGCCGGCATCGGCGGCGCCAGCGATGGCGGTGCGAGCGTCTACAGGCATCCGGACATCGCGATCAACCACAACCCCACGGCGATTGCGATTCACCG
This sequence comes from Pseudomonas sp. DY-1, assembly GCF_003626975.1. Taxonomy (NCBI): domain Bacteria; kingdom Pseudomonadati; phylum Pseudomonadota; class Gammaproteobacteria; order Pseudomonadales; family Pseudomonadaceae; genus Pseudomonas; species Pseudomonas sp. DY-1. Next base: position 2,049,776 of record NZ_CP032616.1, read on the forward strand.
CGCCAACCACCCGAACACCAAGCACTTCATCACCGACGTGTTCGAGGTGGACCCGGTCGAAGCCACCGGCGGCCAGCCGGTGGGCATCCTCTGGGCCTCGCCGGACTGCCGGCACTTCAGCAAGGCCAAGGGCGGGAAGCCGGTCAACCGGAAGATCCGCAGCCTTGCATGGGTGGTGATCCAGTGGGCCCAGGCCACCCGGCCGCGCATGATCTTCCTGGAGAACGTCGAGGAGTTTCAGGACTGGGGCCCGCTGGGTGAAGACCACAAACCGATCAAGAGCGAGCGTGGGCGCACCTTCAAGGCCTTCATTGCTGCCCTGGGCGAAGGCCTGCCGGCCGATCACCCGGACTTCGACGACATCCTGCAGGCCATCGGCAAGCACGTGACCGCCGCCGACCTGATGCGCGGCATGGGGTACAAAGTGGAGTGGCAGGTGCGGGTCGCGGCCAACGCCGGTACCCCCACCATCCGCAAGCGCCTGTTCCTGATCGCGCGCCGCGATGGCGAGCCCATCCTCTGGACCAAGCCGAAGTTTCACCAGAACCCGGGCAAGGGCCAGCAGGGCTGGAGGCCAGTCTGGGAGTGCATCGACTTTTCCAACCTGGGCAAGTCGATCATCGACGATCGCCTGGTCGCCAACTCCAACCGGCGCGTGGCCAAGGGCTTCTGGAAGCATGTGGTCGAGACGGACAAGCCTTTCATCGTACCGCTGGAGGATGGCTCCCTGGCGCCGTACCTGACGGAGTTCGCCAACACATCGAGCCAGCGAACCGGTCGACCTGGTGCTGATCGGCGACTACGTGCTAGTGGACTTCACCCTGCGGATGCTGAAAGCCCGCGAGCTGAAGATATCGATGGGGTTCCGCGAGGATTACATCATCGACCGCGGCCTGTTCGAAGACCCGGTGACCGGCGAGCTGCAGTGGAAAGGAATCTCGGAGGCCGACCAGATCAAGGGCATCGGCAATGCCGTCTGCCCCCAGGACCCGGCCGACCTGATCGAGTTGAACGCCGGCAAGCTGATCAGGCTTTACCGCGCCCAGGCAGCCTGAGCCGAGAAATAACCTGACCGTCTCCTGTGGCCGGGTGTCTACCCAATAGGCGCCCACCACCGGAGACGGTCATGAACAAGCCCACTCAACAGCACGCAGCCGGCCTAGAAATGGCCAAAGAGATCGTCACCACCGAAGGCATGTGCCTCGGAGACATCCCAGCCATGCTCGACACCCTCATCGCCGATTCCAGAGTTTCACCGCTGGGACGCCCGGCCTTGGACGAACTCCTCGACCTGGCAACCGAATTGAGGAAGGCGGGTGCCAGCAGTTCACAAGAACTGTATAGGACGGACTATTCCACGGGTCTGGGGCGCGCCTTGACCATGATCCTGGAGCGCATCAAGACACTCCAGTGAGCTATCCCGGGCTCGCTGATCGGGGAGGCCTGGACGGCCGATCAGGTGCATGCGCAGAATACTGTTCATTTATCCAGTATTCGCCATGCACTTCGAAATCCAACGAATGCGCCACAAGGGCCGCGCCATGAAGAGGCGCCAAGACGTCAACGCCACCCCTATCCGAGGTGACGTCAGGATCGGATTGGCCAAGAACACCCCGATGGAGCGGCCAGCCCTGGCGGCATCGATCCAGGCTGAAGGTCGACTCCAGCCAGAGCTACCACCCCTCTACGACGTACAGGTGCACAGCCTCATCGGTGATTCCCTGGTGATCACCGGAACGGAGATCATCGACGGGGTGGCCTATGCGCAGTCGTGGCATTGCAGGGTGGTGTGATAAGTCAACAAGATGACTTAAGTTGATCTCCAGTTTGGCCACATTTCAGCCACTTTTTCCCACAAAGGAAGCTCGGCGTGAACATAGATTCGCGCCCAGGCCTCAAGGGCTGCTGTGTAAACGTCGAAATCAACGTATTCATTTACGCCATCAATGATCTTTACCTTGTATTTTTTATCTTCACTTCGAACTACTTGGGTTGATACTTCTGGACGATTGTAATCAACAGAAACATGCTTAACAGCAGTTCCAATCTGCCTGCACAATGCTATGGCAGGGCATACCCTCTGCACGGCCAGGCAAAATTTCTTTTTGTCATTGATGCTCTCGTCACCTAAGCACATAGCTAGCTTTAGCTTCATGGCCGGATCGCTAAACTGCCAAATCCAATCACTCATATGCCATGCCGTAATAGCGCAGTTCATTGACTTGAAAATCCTTGCAGCGGGATTTTTATCTATGCACTGTATAACTTCCGCTATTTCCCAGCTAAGTTTTGAAAGCCAAGCAATCGAATGGCCGGATTGCATCATCTTTTCAAGATCAATCTGCCCGTGGGTACTGGACTTCCGCTCCACATCATTACTCCTAACTAACAATTCCCCGAACCTACCCCACTCCATGCCATAGCGCCACTACGGCGAAGGGTGATGGGCTGATCTGCAGTCACACTCAGAGATCGGGCAGGCGCTCACCACCGGGCGCGGCCGATGAAAGTCTCTAATATTCAGTTGGTACTTTTTGGAATCTAATTGAGCCCTATAAATTTTGATCGCGTCTGACCGCCCCCTGTTTGCTTCCTGCACTGCCGATCTGAGTCTCTGGAAGTCATCATCAGAGATCCGGCAGCCTGCAATGACACTTTTGATCAGAGACGGCTCAAACGCGAATACGCCAGCACCACCCTGATATCGAACAACTCGCTCCTCTTCCTCGTATCGCCACTCATCACTCTTGTATACAAAGAGCCTATCTATACTTTCTGGAGAAGCCCGCTCCCAAACATCAATGACTGGACGCTCCTTCACATATTCAACCGGAAACGTGACCAGCCACTTAGGATCTGTGCCATCTTGACCTACCTGAAAGACTTCAGGCTCCTGAAACTCGACAACAAACCCCGTGTGATGTGCTGCGTAATGCGACCACATCAAAGTACTCCATGGAGTTCGAGTGAGAGAAAGTATTCCGACAGCGCTTAGAGTTTGCTCCTGAATACGCCCATCTCGAAATGCAAAGTTAACCCGATTTATGGCTTTTTGATTAGCCTGAAGTCTTTTTGCGGGCGGTAAACCAGCCCACTCTACCCGCCGAAAAAAATCTGGCCGGGCCTTTGTCGGTGACTTTGTTTCCCTGTACACGGGATTACAGTCAAAAGGATCATTAAATCTTGAAGGCTCAGAAAACTTGATTTTGTTCTTTGTGTTGATATCCAAAACCAAGTAACCGGAATCAAAGGAAACATACTTGTAGAGAAATCTGCCTGACATCCTGAACCCTCATAACGGATGAAATAGTCAAATATAACCCAGGGAGGAATTTATATGCCCAGTTACTATCCCAAGGGCGGCCGCTGTTCTGCCTGCGCCAAGGCCCACGACGACTGCTCAGCCCTGCCCTTTCACGCCATGCCGGTTCACCGACGAGACGGAGCGGACGTGGTGGTCATCTGCAGCGAGTTCCGCCAGGCCAACCACGACGCCTCGCTGAAGGCTGGCGGAGGAAGAAACAGACGATGACCCCACCGATCTACTGCCGAGTCACCGGCAAGCGCACCAACGACTGCGACTGCTTCCGCTGCATCCCCGTTCCACCCAAGTCCTGATCCATCCCCTACCTACTCAGCTTGGCGATACACGCCAGGGAGGCCCCGTCATGTCTGCAGAAAAAGCGATCCACCCGAACGACCAGGAACTGATGGAGCGAATCCACAGCCAGCACTGCGAGGTGATCCAGCGCCTGAGCGACGACGCCATCAAGTTTCAGGACGCCTCCTATGCACTGGGACGCCTGCGCGGAAAGCAGGAAGCAGCGCCGCAGTGGGTGCCGGTAACCGAGCGGATGCCTGAAATCGGCGAGCCTCTTCTGGTTGCAGGGCTTCGCTCTGACGGTGAAGGGTACTGGCGGCAAACCGGAACAAGGCGAGAGGACGGCCTCTACAACGGGTACGGGAGCTATCTGTACAGCGTCACCCACTGGATGCCGCTGCCGGCGGCGCCGGAGGTGCAGGCATGAAGCGCATCTACCTCGCCGGCCCCATGACCGGCCTGCCCGAGTTCAACTACCCGGCCTTCAATGCCGAAGCCGCCCGCCTCCGCGCCCTGGGTTACCAGGTGGAGAACCCCGCCGAGAACCCGCCCCAGGACGGCTGGGAGGACTACATGAAGCAGGCCATCCCGCAGCTCCTGACCTGCGACCTGATGGCCCTGCTGCCCGGCTGGGAAAAATCCAAGGGTGCCATGCTTGAGCACCACATTGCCTGCAACCTGGGAATCCTCCGGGTGATGGCGGCGGACATCGGGCGCAGGGCACTGGCCACGCCGGGAGGGCTGCCAGCATGACCGTCTACGTCGACAACATGCATGAGTCCAAGCTCGGCAACTTCGGGCGCATGAAGATGAGCCACATGATCGCCGACACCACCGAAGAGCTGTTGGCCATGGCCGACAGGATTGGCGTGCAGCGCAGGTGGCTCCAGTATCCGGGCACTCACAAGGAACACTTCGACATTGCCCTCAGCAAGCGCGCCCTGGCCATTGCGGCTGGAGCCGTCGAGATCGACATGGAGCAGACCAGCGCAATGTGTCGGCGCCGGCGAGATACCGGCGAACTTGGCCAGGCAGATGAAGCCGTCGAGTGGCTGACTGCTCAGGTTCGTGAAGCCATCCAGGCGCGCAATGCGCAGCAGGTGGCGCCATGACCACCAGCATGCAGCCCTCCGCCTTCCAGCAGAAGACCGACGCCCTGCTTACCGACCATCCCCTGGCCCAGGCCATCGCCCTTCTCAAGCGCGCCAAGAACCACCTCAACCACTCCAGCGTCCTGGCGCAGGACCTGAGCACCGAAATTTCCGAGTTCACCGCCGCCTATGAGCGGAAGGAGCAGGACCGTGCGTGAAGTAACCGAGCGCGACTTCCGGATGCCGGAGTTTCGCGATGCTAAGCCCGAAGACTACGAGTTCCGCGACGACGGGAAGGTGGTGCGGAAGGATCGCTGGGAGACTGGCATCCGCCAGATCGTGAGCCTCCTCGGCAACTCGAGGGCTAAGTTCGAGATTCCCAATGTCGTGGAAGCCGTCCGAAAGCTCGTCATCGACTGGTACTCGCCCGACCCGGATGAGTTTCCGGAGTGCGACCAGATTGCCATCCAACTCTCGTGCGGCAGCGTTCTGCGCCACTTGGAACGAAACGGTGACGGCTACCGCTGGCCGTTCAGTGGCCAGCAGTTCGACCGCAAAGACTGGGGCGCAGACGTCGTCGGCTGGATAGATGAGCGAGACATGGCAGCGAAGGAGCAACAACCATGAGCACCTTCCGCCGAAAACGTGATGGCGCCCTCTATCGGACCGATCTGGTGGAGCGCGAATGGCCAGGCTGGAAGACGCGTGGCCCCTGCTACGTCCTCCGCCCGGTATGGGATGGGCGCACTCACTACAAGACCGTCGCAGCCTTCGTGCGCGAATTCGAGGAGGTCAGCAATGGATAGAGCCCAACGCCACAGCGCCATGGTCGATTTCATGCAGTACAGCAAGCGGGAGACCGTTGTGCTGGAAGAGGATCACCTGAAGGTGGAGAAGGAGAACGCCAGGCTTCGGGAAGAGTTGGAGGCGCTGCGCAAGGACAAGGACCGGCTCGACGCCATCGCCGCGAACTGCTGGGACGTTCGCTACGACAGCAGCCCAAACGCGGACGCCGGCGACAGCACCATCAGCATTGAGGTCGTCGGCCACTTCATGGGAGCGCCGCATGAGCGGGTCGTGGGAGAGAACTACGACGAGAACCTGCGCGCAGCCATCGACCAGGCCATGACCGCCGATGCCTACCCTCCGGCTCGGCCCGAGTACGACGACCACGGCAGGCCGCTGTCCGGTCGCAAGTAACCCCTTCCCCACCTACCCCACCAGCTGCCGGCGAGAGTCGGCGGAGAGGTATCGCTCATGCGCAAGAAAGCCACATCGGCCTACGGGACGATCAACGAACACGTCATCGATATCAGCCGGGAGAGCGAGGACGAGGACTGGTACATCGTCGTCACGGCGCCATGCGGCATGCGCGACTACGACGGCTGGTGGACGGACTCGGCAGATAAAACGATCGAGCAAGCCCTGGCGGAGGCCGTACACGGCAGCTGCCTATTTGAAGTCCCCGATGAAGACGAAGAAGAATAGCCCAGCCCAGCGCTGACCAGCGAGGTATCCAGCATGGACATCCAGACCGAAACCCTTAGCGACGAAGAGCTGGTCGCCATCACCGGCTACCGTCTACCTTCACTGCAGATCAAGTGGCTCGCCAAGAACGGGTGGCAGTACGCCCTCACCGGGGCGCGCCGCCCCGTCGTCGGCCGCGTGTACGCCCGGCTCAAGCTGGCCGGCGTAAAACCTTCATCCTCCAATGCCGTGGCCGAACCCTGGTCACTGGACCTTTCTCGCGTGGGGTAAGCATGCGCCCGAAGAAACCAGCCAACCGAGACCTGCCGCCAAGGATGATCCGCCGGGTGCGCACGCTGAAATCGGGCCAGGAATGGGTCGGCTACTACTACGCCGGCCGCGATGAGCAAGGGAACAGGAAGGAGATTCCGCTGGGGACGGACCCCGACGAGGCGCGGGTGAAGTGGGCGCAGCTGGAGCGGAAGAAGGTGCCGGTCACGGCCAGGACGGTGGGTGACCTGCTGCGCCGTTACGACCGGGACGTGATCCCCGGCAAGGGCGCGAAGACCCAGAAGGACAACCGCAAGTGCCTGGTGCACCTGGTTCGGGCCTTTGAATCGGCGCCGCTGGAAGCGATCACTCCGCAGATCATCGCGCAGTACCGGGACGCCAGGACGGCACCGGTGCGCGCCAACCGCGAGATTGCCCTGCTCTCGCACGCGTTCAACATGGCCAGGGAGTGGGGGATTTTCAGCAAGGAGAACCCGACGCGCGGCGTCAGGCGCAACAAGGAGGCGCCACGCGACGTGTATGTCACGGACGAGGTGTGGCAGGCGGTGTATGTGGAGGCGCCGCGGGAGCTGCAGGTGGCGATGGACATTGCCTACCTGACCGGCCAGCGGCCCTCCGATGTGCGCAAGATGCGCTGGGCGGAGGTGACGGACGACTTCCTGCTGGTCGACCAGGGCAAGACGGCGCAGAAGTTGCGCATCCGCCTGCACATCGACGGCCTGCGCACCGGCCTCGGTCGGCTGCTGGACGAGCTGGACAAGTCCAGGCCGCACCTGGTCACCACCCCGGAGGGCAAGCAGCTCACCGAGCCGATGCTGCGCCAGCGCTTCGAACCGGCGCGCAAGCGGGCCGCCGACAAGGCGAGCGAGAACGGTGACCCGGATCTGGCCGAGGCCATCATGACCTTCCAGTTCCGCGACATCCGCCCGAAAGCCGCCTCGGAAATCGTCAGCCTGGAGGACGCATCCGATCTCCTGGGGCACACCAAGCAGGAGATGACCAAACGGGTTTACCGGCGCGTCGGCAAGGTGGTGAACCCCGTGAAATAGCCATGGGGTTGCGGAAATGGCGGGAAGAGTTGCGGAAACTGGCGGGCGGGAAGTGGCGGAATTAACGCCTTTCTGAAACGCCAGCGGCAGCCGAATTGGCTGCCGCTGCGGGTACTACATCTGTCATCTATCAGCTGAGTCGTGCGATCAGTTCGCGCGCTTCCTGTTGCTGGGTGTCACTACCCTCGGACAGCACCTCGTCGAGGATGTCGCGAGCGCCTTCAGTGTCACCCATGTCGATATAGGCACGAGCCAAATCCAGTTTGGTCGCGGTTTCGTCGGTACCGGAGAGGAAATCGAAGTCGTCCTCCTCGCCCAGCCCCAGGCCGAGGTCTGCCGTCTCATCTTCCAGTACGGCAACCGGCTCGGGTTCCGGCGCCTTCTGCAGACTGTCGGAGAGCTGATCCAGCTCGGCGGTCACTTCGTCCAGTTGCGCGGCAAAGCTGTCATTGTCAGCCAGCGGCTCGGCAATCGGCTCGTCGGGCAACGAGAGGTCGAAATCAGCCGGCAGACCGAGCAGACCTTCGCTTTCCTTTTCTGCTAACGGAGCGGGTGCTTCGGCAGTCAGCGGCGTGTCGAGGTCACTGTCCAAACTCAGCAGGAAATCTTCCTCATCGGCCGTCGCCGGCTGGGTAGTCGGCTCCAGATCCAGGCTGAAGTCAGCCAAGTCGTCGCTGAGTTCCAGACTCTCGTCGCCAGTCAGCAGTTCGTCGCTACCACCGATATCCAGATCGAAATCCAGATCGCTTTCGGCCTTGACCGGCGCGGCTGGGAGGTCGAGCTCCAGATCGTCCAGCCCCAGATCATCGACCGGAGCTGCAGCCGGCTGGATGACGGTCGGTTTTTCGTCTGCAAGCTCCAGATCGAGGTCGGAATCCAGATCATCCAGACTGAGGTCGAATGCGTCGTCCAGATCAGCGCTGCCAGCTGTCGGCGCGTTTGCCGGAACATCGTCGAGGGTCAGGTCATCGAGACTGAAGCTATCGAGATCGTCTGCCGCAGCCAGCCCCGCAGCCGCACTGGCTGCTACGGCGGCAACGGCCATGGCTGGGTACTTGCCTTTCAGTTGCTCGATTTCGCCGTTCGCGCCGCCAATTTCGCGGAGCTCGCTTTCCTGGCGCGCAAAACCTTCGCGATCTCCCAGTTCGGCATAGACCTCCATCAGCTTGAGGCGAAGATCGCTGCGATGCGGCTCATCATTGATGGCGTTCTGCAACAGCTCGCCAGCCTGGTTGAAGCGGCCGTAGGCGATGTAAATGTCGGCCTCGCTGATCACGTCGCCAGTCTGCGCGGTGACACGCTCGTCGGCCTTGGCGGGAGCAGCATCCGGCGCGTCGGCAACCGCGGCGTCCAGATCCGGACTATCGAGGCCAGAGAAACCGTCGTCCTTCAGATCGAGATCACCGTCGAAACTGTTCTCGTCGTCCTGCGCGGCAAGACCGTTCTGCAGCTCGGCCTCTTTCAAGGCATTGCGGCGCGACAGCACCATCAGCAGAACCAGCAAGGCCACGAGCGCACTGCCACCCGCCAGGAGCAGCAGCATGGGGTTGGCAAGCACATCGTCGATGATGCTGGACTGCGGCGGTTCGACCACAGGCGCAGCCGGTGCGGTCTGCACAGGCTTGACTGGCGCGGCCGGCTTGGCGGGTTCCGCCGGTTTGGGCGGCTGCGCTGCGGCGGGTGCTGCAGGCTGGGCAGGTGCAGTCGGCTGGGTCGGTGCGATGGGCTGTGCCGGAGCGGCAGCTGCCGGTTGGGCCGGAGCAGCGGCTGCTGGAGCAGCAGGCTGGGCCGGGGCTGGCGTCGGATTCGCTGCCGCCGGTTGAGCAGGCTGTGCCGGCGCAGCGGCAGCCGGCTGGGCCGGAGTTGCGGCAGGCTGGGCCGGGGCTGCGGCTACCGCGGCGGGCGCGGCAGTTGCGGAGGCAGCAGGAGCCTGCTTGCCTTGGTTGGCCATGTTGGACTGCAGCTTCGCGAGCTGATCATCCTTGAGCTGAATCAGACGCTGCAGCTTGTCCATCTGGCTCTGCAGATCGGTCATGCGGCTCTTCAGCTCATCATTCTCGCGGCGAGTCGAATCCAGGCTCTCCTGGGTAACGGCCAGTTTGTCGCTGAGCGCCTTGCTTTCGCCGTTGGCGCCCTTGTCGCTGCCGCTGGAAGCCTTACCGCTCGCAGCGGAAACCAGGCGCAGACTGTCCTGGGTCTCAACTTTCTCCGGAGCGACGTCCGCGCTGCTGCGCTTGGTGGCGTCAAGCTGGCGCTTGCCCTCCCCGGCCAGACTGCGACCTTCGCTCCAGGCGGTGTTCTGCGCCTGTACCTGGGAAATAGCCTCGGCCTGGGTGCGGCTGGCAATCTGCTTTTCATCGGGCAGACGCAGTACCTGGCCGCTCTTCAGGCGGTTGATGTTGCCATCGACGAAGGCATCGGGGTTCAGATCCTGGATGGCCAGCATGGCCTGGTGCACCGAGCCACTGGCACGTGTGCGCTCAGCGATCTCCCAGAGGGTATCGCGGGATGTGGTGCGGTACTGGTCGGTTGGCGCCTTGGCCGCCGGCGCAGGAGCGGGGACAGGAGCCGGCGCTGGAGCACTGGGACGCGGCGCGACGCTGGAAGTTGCCGGGGCACTGCGAACTGGCGCTGGGGACGGGGCTACCGCGGGACGCGGAGCCGGAGCGGCAACCGGGATCTTCGGCGCGGCAGCGGCGGCAGCCTGCGGCGAGTAAAGCGGCGGATCGAGGAGCAGCGTGTACTCACGCAGGAGGCGGCCATTGGGCCAAAGCACCTCGACCAGGAAGTTCAGATAGGGTTCGCGGACCGGCTTGCTCGAAGTCACGCGGATAACGCTGCGACCGTTGGGCTTGACCACCGGGGTGAACTTGAGGTCCTGCAGGAAATACTGACGGTCGACACCCGCCTTGGAGAACTCCTCGGCCGATGCCAGGATCGGTTTGACCTCGGCCGACGCCAGGTCACGCACTTCCAGCAGCTCGATTTCCGCATCCAGTGGCTGGTTCAAGGAAGAACGCAGGGTGACTTCCCCGAGTCCCAGGGCGTTGGCCACACCCGAAGTCAGCGCGGATGCAGCCGCGATTGCCAGCACAAGTTTGCGAACCCGAACCATAGAGTGATTCCCTTGTTTTATCTTTTTTCTCGCTGCGCGAGAGGAGGGTCTTAAGTCGCTGCCTGCGCACGCCGAAACGGCGGCTCCCCATCAACGATAAGGCCAAGCCAGTATTGTCAAGCTAGAATATTTCTACAAATTTTCAGGTAAGTATCTTTGACAGATAGTGTTTTATCAACAACTCGGCCGACTGCACAGCATTGAGCGCAGCGCCTTTTCTTGCATTATCTGAAGCAATCCACAAATTGAGTTCGCACGGGTCATCCAACCCACCTCGAACCCGGCCTACATATACCGAATCCTGTCCTACGGCGTCGCCGACAGCGGTCGGATAATCACCTTCTTCTTCCACAAACTCGACGCTCGGCGCAATCCCGAGCCGCTCGCGCACCTTGGCGACATCCACCGGCTGCTCTGCCACGACCGATACTGCCAGGCTGTCTCCAAAGAAGACTGGTGCCAGGGCGCATGTGGCGGACACACGCAAATCCGGCTCGCCGAGCAACTGTTTGATCTCGCTCGCCAGGCGACGCTCCAGGGAGGCATGCCCTTCGGCATCCGGTGCACCGGCCTGAGCCAGGACGTTGAAGGCAATCTGGCGATCGAAAAAGCGCGGTTCCAGTGGTCGCGCATTGAGCAGCTCGGCTGTCTGGCGCGCCAACTCGGTTACGCCCTCACGGCCACGACAGGAAACCGCCAGGCTGGCCATCACGCTGATGCGCTTTGGCTTGAGCAGGTCCTTGAGCGGCGCCAGCACGCAGGCAAGCGCCACTGACGAGGCACTGGGGCTGCTCAACTGATAGGGCGCCGAGAGCGTATCGAGCAACTGCGGATTGGCTTCCGGAACCAGGCCAGGGGCCTTGACCGGATCGAGGGCCCCGGACAGATCGATCAGCGAGCATCCCGCGGACGTCGCGCGCGCAGCAAAGCTGCGGGTCACTGCCTCACCAGCCGCGAAGAAAGCCAGGCGCACCTGGGAGAAGTCGAAATCGGCCACATCCCGCACCCGCAGGTTGCGCCCTTTGAAAGGCAGCGATGAGCCGGCGGATTCGCCACTGGCAAGCAGATGAAGGTTTCCGACCGGAAAATCCCGCTCTTCGAGGAGCTGGACGAGGGTTTCGCCAACGGTGCCGGTGGCGCCGATCACGGCGATATCGAGGGTCTGGCTCATGGGGGGGATACTTCTGGCGATGCGAGGAGCGGCACTTTAACCGTCACCCCGCACGCAGGCAATCGAGGGTCAGAGGGTGCCGACGAGCCTCATCGGCACCCTGCGATCCATCAACGCTCCAGCAGGATGCGCAGCATGCGGCGCAGCGGCTCGGCTGCGCCCCACAGCAGCTGGTCACCGACGGTGAAGGCGCCTAGGTACTGCGAGCCCATGTTGAGCTTGCGCAGACGGCCGACCGGAACGGTCAGGGTACCGGTCACAGCGGTCGGAGTGAGTTCGCGCATGCTGATTTCGCGCTGGTTCGGCACCAGTTTCACCCAGGGATTGTGCTGGCTGATCATGCCTTCGATATCGGCGATCGGCACATCCTTGTTCAGCTTGATGGTCAGTGCCTGGCTGTGGCAGCGCATAGCGCCGATGCGCACGCAGATGCCATCCACCGGGATCGGGCTCTTGAAGCGACCGAGGATCTTGTTGGTCTCGGCCTGGCCTTTCCACTCTTCGCGGCTCTGGCCGTTAGGCAGTTCCTTGTCGATCCACGGGATCAGGCTGCCGGACAGGGGCACACCGAAGTTCTCGGTAGGGAAATCTTCGCCGCGCATGGCTTCAGCCACTTTGCGATCGATGTCGAGGATGGCACTGGCCGGGTTGGCCAGATCGTCGGCCACCGCCGCATGGGTCGCGCCCATCTGCTTGATCAGTTCGCGCATGTTCTGCGCGCCGGCGCCGGAGGCAGCCTGGTAGGTCATGGCGCTCATCCACTCGACCAGGCCGGCTTCGAACAGGCCACCCAGAGCCATCAGCATCAGGCTGACGGTGCAGTTGCCGCCGATGTAGTTCTTGGTACCGGCGTCCAGTTGCTGGTCGATGACCCGGCGGTTTACCGGATCGAGCACAATCACCGCGTCATCCTGCATGCGCAGGCTGGAAGCAGCGTCGATCCAGTAGCCCTGCCAACCTGCTTCGCGCAGCTTGGGGAACACCTCATTGGTGTAGTCGCCACCCTGGCAGGTCAGGATCACATCGAGGGTCTTCAGCTCGTCGATGCTGTAGGCGTCCTTCAGCGGGGCAATGTCCTTGCCGACCGCAGGGCCCTGGCCACCGACATTGGAAGTAGTGAAGAACACCGGCTCGATCAGGTCGAAATCCCGCTCTTCCAGCATTCGCTGCATGAGCACGGAACCCACCATGCCGCGCCAACCGATCAGACCTACACGCTTCATGACAACTACACCTTTCGTGAAAAAGTGGGCCGCTGGTATTCCAGCGGGCCCGACAGATTACAGATTCCGCAGTGCCGCGACCACAGCATCGCCCATTTCGCGGGTACCGACCTTGGTCGCACCAGCGGAGTAGATATCGCCCGTCCGCAGCCCCTGGTCCAGCACCAGGCTGACGGCCTTCTCGATGGCGTCGGCAGCAGCAGTCTGGTTGAAGCTGTAGCGGAGCATCATCGATACGGAAAGTATGGTCGCCAACGGGTTGGCGATGCCCTGGCCGGCGATATCCGGTGCCGACCCATGACAGGGTTCGTACATGCCCTTGTTGTTCGAGTCCAGCGAGGCGGAGGGCAGCATGCCGATGGACCCGGTGAGCATGGAAGCCTCATCCGACAGGATGTCGCCGAACATGTTGTCGGTGACCATGACGTCGAACTGCTTGGGTGCACGCACAAGTTGCATGGCGGCGTTGTCGACGTACATGTGGCTGAGCTCAACGTCCGGATAGTCCTTGGCCACCTCTTCGACGACTTCGCGCCACAGCTGGCTGGAAGCCAGGACGTTGGCCTTGTCCACCGAGCACAGCTTCTTGCCCCGCACGCGGGCCATGTCGAAGCCGACGCGCGCGATACGGCGAATTTCGCTTTCGCTATACGGCAGGGTGTCATAGGCCTGACGCTCGCCGTTTTCCAGAACACGCTGCTCGCGGGGCTGGCCGAAATAGATGCCGCCGGTCAGCTCGCGAACGATGAGGATATCCAGGCCGGCAACCACTTCCGGCTTGAGGCTGGAGGCCTCGGCCAGTTGCGGATAGAGGATGGCCGGACGCAGGTTGGCGAACAGGCCCAACTGCGAACGGATCTTCAGCAGACCGCGCTCCGGACGGATGTCGCGCTCGATCTTGTCCCATTTCGGGCCGCCCACGGCACCCAGCAGGACGGCATCGGCCTTGCGCGCACGCTCCAGTGTCTCGTCGGCCAGGGGTACGCCGTGCTTGTCGATGGCTGCGCCGCCGATGACATCCTCGGTCAGCTCGAAGCCCAGCTGGAACTTGTCATTGGCGACTTCCAGTACCTTAACCGCTTCGGCCATGATCTCCGGGCCAATACCGTCGCCAGGAAGAATCAGAATCTGCTTGCTCATGCTTTCCTCTCGTTAGGCGCACTCCGCGCCATGCAATTCGTTCTAGCGTTCGGCCCAGAGCACCACGACATCGGTGCTGAAGGAGCCGTCTGCCGCAATCTCGAAATACTCGCGAACCTCATCACCCACTGCTTTCTGCAGCGCCAGGATCGCCTCGCGGAACACCATCGGCGTGCGCATGCGCTCGACCCAGGAAGTGAACTCCAGTCGCAGCCGCTGGCGGGTATGGCTACGAGTCGCCAGGCCGGCCTCGGACACCTGGCGCAACCACTCTGCGGGCGAATAGTTGCGCACATGGCTGGTATCGCGCAGCACTTCCACGGCCTGCAGGTGGGTATCCAGCAGTGGGCGCCCCGGCGAAGCGACGTCGATGAAGGCAGCTACGCCGCCCGGCGTCAGGACACGGCGCACCTCGCGCAGGGCTACACCGACATCGCTCCAGTGGTGCGCCGAATAACGGCTGAAGACGAAATCGAAACTGGCGTCAGCGAAGGGCAGCATTTCGGCCGCCCCTTGCTGGGTAACCACATTACCGAACCCGCGTTGGGCAGCGGCACTCGCCACTACGTCAAGCATCTGCCCGGAGAGGTCGTACGCAACGACTTCACCGACCAGCGGCGCTACATGAAAGGCCACATGGCCAGCACCGCAGCCGAGGTCCAGCACCCGCGCATCGCTTCGCCCATCCACTTCAGCCTGCAGCAGGGCGAACTCGGTGCCCTGGGCATGTACGGCACTGCTCAGGTAGGCAGCGGCCTGCTCACCGAACTGACTCTGGACGACCTGCGCATGGGCCTTATCGTTCACTTCGTGCTCCTGGATATCAGGCGTCGCGGAACAACCAGGGGTTGCCCTGGCGGTAATTGCCTTCGAAGGCCTTGATCGCTTCGGCGTCCTGCAGGGTCAGGCCGATATCGTCCAGGCCATTGAGCAGGCAGTGCTTGCGGAAGGCGTCCACTTCGAAGCTGTACTGCTTGCCATCCGGGCGGGTGACTGTCTGCGCGGCAAGGTCAACGGTGAGCTGGTAGCCCTCGGCGGCCTCGCACTGTTGGAAGAGTTCATCGACTTCCTCGTCCTTCAGGATGATCGGCAGCAGACCGTTCTTGAAGCTGTTGTTGAAGAAGATGTCGGCGTAGCTCGGCGCGATGATCGCGCGGAATCCGTACTCGTCGAGCGCCCAGGGTGCGTGCTCGCGAGAGGAGCCGCAGCCGAAGTTCTCACGGGCCAGGAGCACGCTGGCGCCCTGGTAACGCGGGAAGTTCAGCACGAAGTCGTGGTTCAACGGACGCTTGGAGTTGTCCTGGTTCGGCTGCCCCACATCCAGGTAGCGCCACTCATCGAACAGGTTGGGGCCGAAGCCGGTGCGCTTGATCGACTTGAGGAACTGCTTGGGAATGATCTGATCGGTGTCGACGTTGGCGCGATCCAGCGGAGCGACGAGACCGGTGTGTTGGGTAAAGGCTTTCATCTCGACTCTCCTTCCTTACTTGAGCAACTCGCGAACATCGACGAAACGGCCGGTCACCGCGGCAGCGGCTGCCATGGCGGGGCTGACCAGGTGGGTACGGCCACCAGCGCCCTGACGCCCCTCGAAGTTGCGGTTGGAGGTGGATGCGCAATGCTCGCCACTCTCCAGGCGATCCGGGTTCATCGCCAGGCACATGGAGCAGCCCGGCTCGCGCCACTCGAACCCCGCCTCAAGGAAGATCTTGTCCAGGCCTTCCTGTTCGGCCTGCTGCTTGACCAGGCCGGAGCCCGGCACCACCAGCGCCTGTTTGACGGTGGCAGCGACCTTGCGGCCCTTGGCCACTTCAGCGGCGGCGCGCAGGTCTTCGATACGCGAGTTGGTGCAGGAACCGATAAATACGCGGTCCAGCTGGATATCGGTGATCGCCTGGTTGGCGGCGAGCCCCATGTATTTCAGGGCGCGCTCAATGGAACCGCGCTTGACCGGATCAGCTTCAGCGGCTGGATCCGGCACGCGCTGATCGACCGGCAGCACCATTTCTGGCGAAGTGCCCCAGCTCACCTGCGGCTTTATGTCTTCGGCGCGCAGCTCGACCACGGTGTCGAAATGCGCATCAGCGTCGGAAACCAGGTCACGCCAGGCAGCCACGGCATTGTCCCAATTAACACCTTTCGGCGCGAACGGGCGACCTTCGACATAAGCGATGGTCTTTTCGTCCACGGCCACCAGGCCGACGCGGGCACCGGCCTCGATGGACATGTTGCAGATGGTCATGCGGCCTTCGACGGACAGGTCACGGATGGCGCTGCCGGCGAACTCCAGGGCATGGCCGTTGCCGCCAGCGGTGCCAATCTTGCCGATCACGGCGAGCACGATGTCCTTGGCAGTGACGCCGGCGGGCAGCTTGCCCTCCACGCGTACCTGCATGTTCTTCATCTTTTTCGCCACCAGGCACTGGGTGGCCAGCACGTGCTCGACCTCTGAGGTGCCGATGCCGTGGGCCAGCGCGCCGAAAGCGCCGTGGGTGGAGGTGTGCGAGTCGCCGCAGACCACGGTCATGCCCGGCAGAGTGGCGCCTTGCTCCGGGCCTACCACGTGGACGATGCCTTGGCGCACGTCGTTCATCTTGAACTCGAGGATGCCGAAGTCATCGCAGTTCTCGTCCAGGGTCTTGACCTGGATGCGCGACACTTCGTCGGCAATGGCTTCGAGGCCACCCTGGCGCTCGGCGCGGGTGGTCGGCACGTTATGGTCGGGAGTCGCGATGTTGGCGTCGATGCGCCACGGCTTGCGGCCCGCCAGACGCAGCCCTTCGAAGGCCTGCGGCGAGGTCACTTCGTGAAGGATGTGACGATCGATGTAGATCAGCGACGAACCATCGTCGCGGCGCTTCACCTCGTGTGCATCCCAGAGCTTGTCGTAGAGCGTCTTGCCGGCCATCGTCAGGTCCTCGTCAGCTTGTTTCTGTGCGCAGGGGTCGAAAAGCCCCTTTTGCTTGTGGGGACGATCGTAGGGGCTTGCATCGAATAACTCAAATTCATATTTTTTATTTAAAGCATTCCATCAAGGAATGCGGATACTACCGGCGCCAGCAACCCACGGAGTCCAGATATGGATTTGGCCAGCCTCAATGCTTTCATCGCCATCGCCGAGACCGGCAGCTTCTCTGAAGCGGGTGAGCGCCTGCACCTGACCCAGCCTGCGGTGAGCAAGCGCATCGCCTCGCTGGAACAGCAACTCAGCGTGCGTCTGTTCGACCGCCTGGGTCGCGAAGTGAGCCTGACCGAGGCCGGGCGCGCCCTACTCCCGCGTGCCTACCAGATCCTCAACGTGCTGGACGACACTCGCCGCGCGCTGAGCAACCTTTCCGGTGACATCAGCGGCCGCCTGACGCTGGCCACCAGCCACCACATCGGCCTGCACCGACTGCCGCCTTTGCTACGCGCCTTTACCCGCGCCTATCCGCAAGTCGCCCTGGACATCCAGTTCCTCGACTCGGAAGTGGCCTATGAGGAAATCCTCCACGGCCGAGTGGAGCTGGCCGTGATCACCCTCGCACCTGAAACCGCATTGCCCGTGCAGGCGGTGCCGGTCTGGAACGACCCGCTGGATTTCGTCGCAGCGCCGGAACATCCGCTGGCCCGCGACAAGACCATCTTCCTTCCGGACGTAGCACGACATCCGGCGGTATTCCCGGGCGGCAACACCTTCACTCACCACATCGTCCGCCGCATGTTCGAGGCCGAAGGCCTGATGCCGAACATCGCCATGAGCACCAACTACATGGAAACCATCAAGATGATGGTTTCCATCGGCATCGCCTGGAGCGTGCTGCCGCGTACCATGCTTGACGACTCCGTGGTACGTCTGCCCCTGCAGGACATCCAGCTTTCACGCCAGCTCGGCTACATCCTGCACACCGAGCGCACGCTCTCCAACGCCGCCAAAGCCTTCATGGCGCTGCTGGATGCGCAACGCGACGACCTTGCGTATCTGTGAAGGCAAAGGATAAGTTGACGCGCACAGCATAAGAAAAGGGTCGGGAAAGCGTCAGGGGCGTCCCTGCAGTTCACCGACCCGAACATCTGCCCTATCGCCGGAAAGGGGCGCGCATGCGCAAAGCCAGTGAGCCGAATCCTCCATTCCCCCATATTCCTGCCCTTGACCCTGTCGCATTCGAGCAATCCTGGCAGGACGCCACCAGCCTGCTCGCAGCGCTGAACGGCGCCCGACTTGGCGCCTGGTCGTGGGATATCGATACCGGCCAGGTCAGCTGGTCACGAGGTGCCCAGGCACTATTCGGGCTGGACCCGCGCCAGCCGCTCAGCGAACCCGTTGATTACATACAACTGATTCCCGAAGACGATCGCGTCGAAGTGCTGCGCCTGTTCCAGGAAGCTCTCGCCGGGCGCCAGGCGGAACGCGCCATGCGCCACCGCATCCGTTGGCCCGACGGCAGCCTGCACTGGCTGGAAATCAATGGCAGTCTGCAACCCCAAGGCAACGGGAAACGTCGCATGGTTGGCGTCATCAGGGACGTCACACAACAGCAGCAACGCGCCCAGGAACTGGTCAACTCGAGACAACGCTACTCGAGCCTCTTTCACCTGAGTCCGGACGTGGTGCTACTGGTTCGCCTCAGCGACAGCCGGATTGTCGAAGCCAACCAGCATTTCGAGGACGTGCTGGGTTGGCCGGTGAGCGAAACCATTGGCCGTACCACCCTGGACCTGGGCATCTGGGAGGATCTCAGCCAGCGCGAATGGTTGCATTGCAATGCCCGTGGCAGCAGCTCGCCGGTTGCACAGGAAGTGAAGCTGCGCACCCGCAGCGGCCGCATCCTCGATGGCCTGCTCTCGAGCCAATACGTCGAGCTGGAAGGCGAGCCGTACCTCATCAGCACCTTCCTCGACACCACCGAACGCAAGCGCGCGGAGAATGCGCTGCGCATCAGCGAAGAGAAGTTCGCCAAGGCCTTCCGCAGCACGCCAGAAGCCGTGGTGATAACCGATCGCGCCAGTGGCCTGTTCCTGGAGATCAATGTCGGCTTCGAGCGTCAGTTCGGCTGGAGCCAGGAAGAAACCATCGGCCACAGCTCCCTGGAACTGGGTATCTGGGAAGACCCGGCGCAACGTCATGCAATGCTCGAAACCCTGCAGCGCGACGGCCGCCTCGATGAACTGGAAGTGAATCTCAGGCGACGGGATGGCAGCCATGCCATCTGCCTGCTTTACGGCGAGGAGATCGAACTGAATGGCCGCACCTGCCTGGTGCTGACCGTCCGCGACGTCACCCGCCAGCGTACCCAGGAACAGGCCCTCAAGGACAGCCAGGAGCGCCTCAACCTGGCGCTCGAATCCGCCGACCTGGGCACCTGGGACTGGCACATCACCAACGGCACCCTGTACGGCTCGGCCCGCGCATCGGCCCTGCACGGCCTGGCCAAGGAACCCTTCGAAGGCGAGTTTCGTGACTTCTTCGTATGCGTACCGGAAGAAGACCGCCAGAGCATGCGCCGTGCCTACCAGGGACTTCTGGAGGGTCACGAGAACGACTACCAGGTGACCTATCGCACACGTTTCGCCGACGGCGAAGTGCATTACCTGGAGAGCACCGCCAAGCTTTATCGCGACGAGCTGGGCCGGCCACAGCGGATGACCGGCATCCTCATGGACATCAGCGAACGGGTCCGCCGCGAGCAACGCCTGGCGGCCTCGGAAGAGAAGTTCGTCACCCTGTTCCAGGTCAGCCCCGACCCCATTTGCGTTTCGCGAATCCGCGACGGGTTGTTCATCGAGATCAACCCGAGCTTCAGCGAGGTGTTCGGCTGGCAGCCTGAGCAGATCGTCGGCCGCAGCGCTCCGGACATTCAATTCTGGGCAGACCCGGAGCAGCGCTCGAGCCTGTTCGGCCAGTTGCTGCGCGACCAGGGCCTGGACAACGTGGAAGCGCGCTTCCTGACCCGCGATGGCCGCCTGTTGACGTGCGTGGTCTCCAGCCGCTTCATACGCGTCGAACGCCAGCTTTGCATCACCACGACCTTCCGGGACATCACCGCGCGCCAACAGGCTGAGGCCGCACTCAAGGCCAGCCAGGAGAAGTTCGCCAAGGCATTCCACTCCAGCCCCGACGCCATCACCATCACCGAGCGCGAATCCGGCCGCTACATCGAGGTCAACGAAGGTTTCAGCCGCCTGACCGGCTACCGTGCCGACGAGGTGTTGGGCCGCACCGTCAGCGAAATGAACATCTGGGCCGATCCAGCAGAACGCGAGCACCTGATTGAACTGATCACACGCAATGGCCGCGTCCACCACCTGGAGATGCTGGGCCAGCACCGCGATGGCAGCCAGAAGGTGGTGGAAGTCTCGGTGGAGCAGATCGAGCTGGACGGCACGCCCTGCCTGCTGCTGACTGCACGGGACATCAGTGCGCTCAAGGACGCCCAGGCACAGATCCAGCACCTGGCCTACCACGATCCGCTGACCAACCTGCCCAACCGTGCCCTGCTAACCGATCGCCTGACCCAGCAGATCGCCTTGCTGCAGCGCCACCACATGCGTGGCGCCCTGCTCTTCCTCGACCTCGACCACTTCAAGCACATCAACGACTCGCTCGGCCACCCCGTCGGCGATGCCGTACTGATGATGGTCACGGCCCGCCTGGAAGCCAGTGTGCGACTGGAAGACACCGTAGCGCGCCTGGGCGGCGACGAGTTCGTGGTGCTGCTCACCGGACTCGAAGGCAAGCGGTCGGAAGTCACCCGGCAGGTTCGCGAGATCGCCGACAAGCTGCGCAAGCTGCTGGCTGAACCCATGCTGCTCGACGGACACCGTCTCCAGGTCACTCCCAGTATCGGCATCGCCCTGATCCCGGACCACGGGGCCAGCCCGGCGGATCTGCTCAAACGTGCCGACATCGCTCTCTATCGCGCCAAGGATTCCGGACGGAACGCCATCCAGATTTTCCGCAGCACCATGCAGGAAGCAGCCAGCGAACGTTTGCGCCTGGAGAACGACCTGCGCCAGGCCTTGGCCCGCGGGGAGTTCGAGTTGCATTTCCAGCCCCAGGTGGATGCCCGCAACAACCGCGTGGTAGGGGCAGAAGCCTTGCTCCGCTGGCAGCATCCGACATTGGGCCAGCAGTCGCCCGGCCAGTTCATCCAGGTACTGGAGGAAAGCGGCCTGATCCTCGAAGTGGGTGCCTGGGTACTGGATGAAGCGTGCAACGCCTGCGAGCAGCTGACGGCCGAGGGCCTGGTCGAAGCCGGTGAATTCAGCCTGTGCGTGAATATCAGCCCACGGCAGTTCCGCCAGAGCGATTTCGTCGAGCGGGTCGAACGCAGCCTGCAACGGAGCCAGTTACCTGCCCAGCTACTGAAACTGGAGGTCACCGAGGGCATCGTCATCCAGAACATCGAGGACACCATTGGCAAGATGCGACGCCTGAAGAAGCTCGGTACCAGCTTCGCGATGGATGACTTCGGCACCGGGTACTCGTCCCTGACCTACCTGAAGCGGTTACCGGTCGACGCGCTCAAAATCGATCAGTCATTCGTTCGCGACGCCACCCAGGACCCCAACGACGCCGAAATCATCCGTGCGATTGTCGCCATGGCACGCAGCCTGGGGCTGGAAATTATCGCCGAGGGGGTGGAACGCGACGAACAATTGGCATTCCTCGAGCAACAGGGCTGTCACCTGTACCAGGGCTACCTGTACAGCAAGCCGGTGCCGCTGTCGGAGTTCCGCGCGCTACTGGCCCACAGCCAGCAACGACCTCCGCCCGCCTGAAACCAGGCATGAAAAAGGGCGCCCGTAGGCGCCCTCTTCCTTTCAGGGTGATGCCAGGAGATCAGTTCTCCAGCACTGCGTGCTGCCCGTTGATCGGAATGCGCTTGGCCTTGGCCTCTTCTGGCACCACGCGCACCAGGTCGATGTTCAGCAAGCCATTCTGCAGGCCAGCATTCCTGACTTCGATGTGGTCGGCCAGGCGGAAGGACAGCTTGAAGGCACGCTGGGCGATGCCATGGTGCAGATAGGTGACGGATTCGTCGCTCTTCTCACGCTTGCCGCCACCCACTGTCAGCACGCCGCGCTCGACCTGGAGCTCCAGGTCTTCTTCCTGGAAGCCGGCCACGGCGATGACGATACGGTACTGGTCGTCACCGTGCTTTTCGACGTTGTAGGGCGGATAGGTGCTGCCACTTTCATTGCGCAGGGCGGATTCGAACAGGTCATTGAAACGGTCGAAGCCCACGGAATGACGGAACAGAGGGGCGAGGGAAAATGCAGTGCTCATGAAAATCTCCTGAATAATCAGCAAGTGGTTGAAGTGCGGGACCCGACTTCGGCGTCCCGCAGTACCCTAGATAAGGACAGCCGAAAGCATTTCAAGCCCCCAAGGAAATCCCATGCAGAAAGTCATGCTGATCACTGGTGCTGGCCGTGGCATCGGTGCCGCCACGGCCCGCCTCGCCGCACAACGCGGCTACGCCCTGGGCATCAACTATCGACAGCAGCGGGAAGCGGCTGAAACCCTGGCACGCGAAATCGAATCCGCTGGCGGCCGTGCGCTCCCCCTGTGCGCGGATGTCGGTGATGAATCCCAGGTACTGGAAATGTTCGACCGCCTGGACCGAGAGTTCGGGCGGCTGGATGTGCTGGTCAACAACGCCGGTATGCTGGAGCGCCAGATGCGCTTGGAGGATATGGACGTGGCTCGCTTCGAGCGGGTGCTGCGGGCCAATGTAGTGGGCAGCTTTCTCTGCGCCCGGGAAGCCATCAAGCGCATGTCGACCCGGCATGGCGGCCAGGGCGGCGCCATCGTCAACCTGTCGTCCATCGCCGCGCGCATTGGTGCTCCCAACGAGTACATCGACTACGCCGCCGCCAAGGGGGCCATCGACAGCATGACCCTGGGGCTGGCCAAGGAACTGGCGGGAGAAGGGATTCGCGTCAACGCAGTGCGCCCTGGAGTGATCCACACCGAGATCCATGCCAGCGGCGGCGAACCGGACCGTGTCGAGCGCGTGCGCCAGTCGGTGCCCATGGGGAGAGGCGGTGAAGCGGAGGAAGTGGCTACAGCGATCCTCTGGCTGGCCAGCGAGGAAGCGTCCTATACCAGCGGCAGCTTCCTCGATGTCTCGGGCGGCCGCTGAGGCTCAGACGGCTTCAGCCCACTCTCTCTGCAGGTCCGGAACTCCGAGCAAGGCGTCGATTTGGGCGCAGTCATTCTCCCGGCGAACCTCTGCGAACAACGCGACCGCCTCGGGATAGCTGCGGGTGAGCATGCCCAGCCACTGCTTCAGGCGCCCCGGCGCATAGCGCGGAGCCAGCTTGCGCCTGGCCTGGCGCCAGAAGTCCTGGAGCATCGGCTGAAGCTCCGCCCAGGTCATTTCCACCACCGGCTCTCCGGCGCGCACTGCCGCAATCTGTCGAGCCAGGTCGGGTCGCGACACAAGACCTCGGCCAAGCATGATGTCTTCCACCCCGCTCACTTCGCGACAGCGGCGCCAGTCAGCCAGGGTCCAGACCTCGCCATTGGCGAAGACCGGCACCTTGACCGCATCCTGCACCCGCGCCACCCACTCCCAGTGCGCTGGAGGCTTGTAGCCTTCGACCTTGGTTCGCGCGTGCACCACGATCTGCTGGGCACCGCCATCGGCCAGAGCGCGCGCGCAATCCAGGGCGCCGTCGGGGCTGTCGAAACCGAGACGCATCTTCGCTGTCACCGGGATATCCGTGGGCACGGCGCGGCGCACTTCGCAAACGATGGCATGGAGCAGTTCGGGCTCCTTGAGCAGGACCGCACCGCCCCGCGATTTGTTCACGGTTTTGGCCGGGCAGCCGAAATTGAGGTCGATCACCGGTGCCCCAAGCTCGCAGGCAAAGGCTGCGTTATCCGCCAGGCAGACCGGATCGGAACCCAGCAATTGCACGCGCATGGGCGTACCGGCGCGGGTGCGCGCGCCATCGGCCAGCTCGGGGGCCAACTTTTCGAAGGTACTGGCCGCCAACAGACGGTCGCAAACCCGGATGAATTCGGTCACGCACCAGTCGATGCCACCGACACGGGTCAGCACATCGCGAAGGATTTCGTCGACCAGCCCTTCCATCGGGGCCAGGGCGATTTGCATGGATTACAGGCTCACAGGAAAAAGGCGCGTAGTTTACGCAGCATGACGGACGGCGAATATCCCGGGGAGCATCCGGCTGGACTGGTGGTCGAACTTTCACCGATTCAGCGCAGGAGAAACGCCACGATGAATTCGCTCGTACCCGTCCTTGCCGCACTCACGCTGGCCGCCACGGCAGTTTTCGCCGCCAGCGAGGCGATTATGTCACCTGCGCTGCAACCGGCGCCGGACGCCATCGGCGAGCTTCTGGTCAGTCGTGACGAGAACACCCCGAACGCATGCGACATCGACCTTTACGTACAGAACGAACTCGTGGCGAAAATAGCGCCGGGCCAGTCGGTGAGTATCCCGGTACCTGCAGGCGAGGTCGCGCTGAGAGTGGCGCAGAACGGGGCCGGCTACTGCTCCGGGCTGCTTGCCGGCGACCCGCAGTCGGCCATCTTCCAGCCTGGCGAAGTCCGTCATTTTCGTATCGTGCAGAACCAGCACGAGGTGCTCCTCGCTCCGGCGGCGGACTGAGCTTCAGAGTTCCAGCGGAAAAGGCGGCTGCAGCGCCTGGCCATAGCCCTCGACGAACTCGGTCGGCATGCGTTTCGGCCTGCCCGAGGAAAGTTCGATGCAGACGAAGGTGGTTTTCGCCCGCAACAGGGTGGCGCCATCTTCCGGCCGCATCAGTTGAAAGCGCCGATCCATCTTCAGGCGTTGGTCCGACTCCACGATCCATGTCGCCATCTGCAGCTCCTGGCCCTCATAGGCTGCAGCAAGGTAATCGATCTCATGCCGCAACACCGCCATGGCGCGGTCGAGTCTGCGGTATTCGGCCAGGTCCAGCCCAAGATTCTGGGAATGCCGCCAGGCACAACGCTCCAACCAACTGACATACACGGCGTTGTTGGCGTGACCAAGGCCATCGATGTCTTCGGCAGCCACCTTGATATCGATGACGAAGGGAGTGGGCATGTCCCAGTTCATGAATGCTGCTCCAGGTTGCAGGCCAGTTCGCGGGCCTCTGTGGCGAGTTGAGTGATCTGGTCCCAGGCGCGGGCACGGATCAGGCTGGAAGGCGCGATCCAGGTGCCGCCCACGCAGGCCACATTGGGCAGGCGCAGGAAACTGGGCAGATTGTCCGGGGTGACGCCGCCGGTCGGGCAGAAACGGATGCCGGTAAACGGCCCCTTGAGGCTTTTCAGCATCTTCACACTGCCATTGCCATTGGCCGGGAATAGCTTCAGGGAGCGATAGCCGTACTCGAGCGCCAGCAGAACCTCGGAGGGCGTCATCACGCCAGGCAGGTACGGCAGGCCGGAGTCTTCGGCGGCAGCCGCGAGGCGCTCGGTACATCCAGGACTGACGGCAAAATGCGCTCCGGCGTCGCGAGCCTCGAGGAATTGCTCGGTATGGATCAAGGTACCGGCGCCCACCAGCAGGTCCGGGAATTCCTTGCGGATCGCCGCCAGCGCGTCCAGCGCCCGCGGCGTACGCAGGGTCACCTCCAGCACTTCGACCCCCCCCGCGCTCAGCGCCCCGGCGAGGTCCAGGGCCAACCCGGTATCTTCGATCACCAGTACGGGCAGAACCGGTCGCGCCCGCTGCAGCACCACATCCATCGTCAGGCTCATGTCAGCTCTCCACATTGCAAAGTCCCCAGCTCATTCTCGCAAGCGAACAGAACGGGTCGGTGAACGTTGGAAGTAGAGCACTGTCGGCAGGTCACCTGCCAGCCTCAACGCAGAGCTTCTGCTCCGAGGCGGGCGTCCCGAACCTGGGCCAGTAGAGTTAGCACGGCTTGGATCACGCGGGTATCGGCGAGCAAACGCTGGTGGCCTCCTTGCTCCAGTCGGAGCAATTGGCTGTCGAACCAGGCATCGTGGATGGCCTGGCTATCCGCGGCCGGCACCAGCGGATCGTCCTCGGCGTGCACTACCAGACCGGGTATATCCATCTGGTAACGCTCCACGTCGAGGTGGGCAACGGAGATGCCCGCGTGCCGTTCCACCTGATTGACGAAATGAGCTCGTGCTTTTGGCGGCAGCCCCATGAAACGGGCGAAGCTACGTAATGGCCCAAGGATTCGGCTGGGAGCGGAGATGCTCACCAGAGCCTTGGCACGCAAGCCCATCTGGCTGGCCAGCAGGACACTCGCACCGCCCATGGAGTGCCCGATAACCGCATGCAGCGGCGGCAACTCCCCTGCGGCCTCCAGCAATGCCCGGGCGAAAAGCACCACATTCGCTTCGTGTCCGGGCGAGCGCCCATGGGCAGGACCATCCAGCGCCACCACTCCATAGCCGGCCGCTACCAACGCCTCGATCAGACTGGCGAACTGGGTCGGACGCCCCTCCCAGCCATGCATCAGCAAGACCGTTGGACCGCTTCCCCAGCGCAGCGCGGAAAGACCAAAGCGCAAGGTGATCCGCTCTGAGGTGCCGAGCAACTGCATCTCCCATTCCCGCGGGGCCAGGTTGCGGGGAGTCATGAACTGGCGACGCATGCGGCGGGCTACGACCCGCGGCGCCAGACGGCCAAGGGTAGCGTTTACGCCGCGAATGAGGCTCAGGCTATTCATCATCAGACTCCTCAAATGACCGCCGACTTGGCGGCACGCAGTACTCGATCGGATAGATCACCCTCACCCAGGGCCCGCGCCAAAGCCAATCCGCCCACCATGAGCGCGATATCAGCGAGCGCCATGTCGACCTCCTCAGGGCTGTCGCACATCCTGGCACTGAGTACTTCCAGGTGCCCCACCAGCAACTCCCGGTACGCACCCGGCAGCTGCGCCATCGCACTCAAGGAACTGGGAAGTGGGCAACCTGAGCGCGTGGCATCCCGGTGCTTGCGCGACAAATAGAAGCCGGCGGCGAGAGCACGCCTTTCCGCGCCAGGAAGGGATTGATCGATCAAAGCCATGAGATCGCGACGCTTACGCAACAGCTGCTCGAACACTTCCAGCATCAGGGCATCCTTGCTGGCGAAATGAGCGTAGAAACCGCCCACCGTCAATCCGGCAGCACCCATTACATCAGCTACACCCGGCTCCTGCGGACCGTGCTGCAGCATGGCCGAAGCGGCGGCCTGCAAGATGCGTTCACGGGTCTGGGCTTTCTTCTCGCTCATGTCAGCCTCCAGTTGAATTACACTCATAATATTATTTGTGTAATACAAAAACGCAAGACGACCGCGAAACCATTCGTCGGTACTGAAAAAACAGGGCAGAAAAACAAAAGGGCCATCCCAAGCTGGAATGACCCTTGAAAAGCCCGCAAAGCGGGAAATTGAAAGTGGCGTCCCCTAGGGGACTCGAACCCCTGTTACCGCCGTGAAAGGGCGGTGTCCTAGGCCACTAGACGAAGGGGACAGAACCTTCGAACAGCAGGGCCAGCGCTTAGGCTGGCCCTGAGTGATGCGCATGGCATCGATTTGGTGGAGCTAGACGGGATCGAACCGTCGACCTCTTGCATGCCATGCAAGCGCTCTCCCAGCTGAGCTATAGCCCCGAATTACTTCGGCTGCACCGGCTGACCGATGCTGCTGGAAAATGGCGTCCCCTAGGGGACTCGAACCCCTGTTACCGCCGTGAAAGGGCGGTGTCCTAGGCCACTAGACGAAGGGGACGAAACCTTCGAACAACAGGGCCAACCCTCGGACTGACCCTTGCGATGCGTGGCGCATCGTATTTGGTGGAGCTAGACGGGATCGAACCGTCGACCTCTTGCATGCCATGCAAGCGCTCTCCCAGCTGAGCTATAGCCCCGAATTGCTTCGGCTGCACCGACTGACCGATGCTGCTGGAAAATGGCGTCCCCTAGGGGACTCGAACCCCTGTTACCGCCGTGAAAGGGCGGTGTCCTAGGCCACTAGACGAAGGGGACGAAACCTTCATGCCTTTTCGCGACCCACTCCGAAAAGAGTGGTGGAGCTAGACGGGATCGAACCGTCGACCTCTTGCATGCCATGCAAGCGCTCTCCCAGCTGAGCTATAGCCCCGTCGCGAGGACGGGGCGCATATTAGGGGCGCCCCCTCCTGCTGTCAACAATATTTTTTCTACGAACCGAACTTTTTTATCTGGAAGAACAAACACTTACCCGACCTCGGTCAGCACAGGACCTTCCCCGCACCGACCGAAGGGCCATCAGGAGATGGCCGCGAGAAGCTTCTCCCACTCCTTGGTTTCCTTCTTCGACACACCGCCGAGAAGCTCGATGGCCTGACGCAAACGGAAGCGGCTGAGGTCAGCCCCCAGGATTTCCATGGCGTCCAGCACCGAAACCGAACTGGCCTGCCCCGTGATGGCAGGGAACATCAGCGGCATCACATCTCGCAACTTGAGTTCCAGGCTTTCGGCAACGGCCTGAATGCAGCCGGTGATGCGGTCTTTTTCCCACTGACGCAAGGATTCCAGCTTCCACAAAACCAGTTGCATGACCTGGCGCACCTGGTCAGGGCTCAGCTTTTTGTGCTCGAACAATTTGGCGTCCAGCGGCACCGCACCGGAGAAGAAGAATCCGGCCAAAGGCGCAATCTGGCTGAAAGTCTCCACCCTGCCCTGCACGTGCGGCGCGATACGCATGAGGTACTCGGGATTGAGCGCCCATTTCTGTATCTCGGCGGCAAAACGCTCCACCGGCAGCTCCCGGATCCACTGGCCGTTCAGCCAGGAGAGTTTCTCCAGGTCGAAGATCGGACCACCGAGCGAAATACGCGACAGATCGAAGTGCTCGACCATCTCAGCCAGCGAGAACTTCTCGCGCTCGTCCGGCATCGACCAGCCCATTCGACCCAGGTAGTTGAGCATCGCTTCGGGCAGGAACCCCATACGCTCGTAGAAGGTGATGGAGGTGGGGTTCTTGCGCTTGGACAGCTTGCTCTTGTCCGGATTGCGCAGCAGCGGCATGTAGCAGAGCTTGGGCTGCTCCCAACCAAAGTACTCATAGAGCTTGATCAGCTTGGGCGCCGAGGGCAGCCACTCTTCGCCACGGAGCACATGGGTGATGCCCATCAGGTGGTCATCCACCACGTTGGCGAGGAAGTAGGTCGGAAGGCCATCGGTCTTCATCAGGACCTGCATGTCCATGCGATCCCACGGGATTTCAACATCACCACGAAGCATGTCCGGGACCACGCAGACACCCTCGCTCGGCACCTTCATGCGCACGACGTGGGGTTCACCGTCGGCAATGCGCTTTTCTGCCTCATCTTTGGCGAGATGCATGCAATGGCCGTCGTAGCGCGGGGTTTCCTTGCGTTCGGTCTGCTCGGCGCGCAGTTTGTCCAGCCGCTCGGCAGTGCAGAAGCAAGGGAACGCGTGGCCCTTATCCACCAGCTCCTGGGAGTACTTCTTGTAGATTTCGCCACGCTCACTCTGGCGATACGGACCATGTGGGCCGCCAACGTCCGGACCTTCATCCCATTCGATACCGAGCCAACGCAGAGCGTCATAGATCTGCTGCTCGGACTCGCGGGTGGAACGCAGCTGGTCGGTGTCCTCGATACGCAGGATGAACTGACCGCCGTGCTGGCGCGCGAAACACAGATTGAACAGGGCGATGTAGGCGGTGCCCACGTGCGGGTCACCGGTGGGCGACGGCGCGATACGGGTACGGACGGTGGTCATGGAATGGTCTCGAAACTCAAGGTGGATCAAAGGCGCGATCTTATCAGGCTGGCCGCCGTCGGCTCCAGCAAGTGTCCTTCCTGTACCGGCAGGCTGCGCATCAGGAAGTCGAGAAACGCCTTGACCTTCATCGCCTGGAAGCGCCGCGACGGATAGACGGCATATATCTCACCGCTTGGCAGTCGCGCCTCGGGTAGCAGCTCGATCAGCTCGCCACGCTGCACAGCGGACTCGGTGAACATCAACGGCAACCCTGCAATGCCAGCGCCTGCCAATACTGCCTCGCGGGCGAAAGTGATGTTGTTGCAATAAAGGACGCGCTGGCAGGGCACGCTTTCACCCTGCAACATCCAGTAGCGCTGGGAGTCCTGAGGCAGCAGGACGGCACGATGGCCGGCCAGTGCCTCTACCGTGCGCGGCGTGCCATGGGCAGCGAGGTAGGCCGGGCTGGCGCAAAGCCGACGACCGCTTTCGAACAGCTTGCGAGCGATCAGTGTGGAGTCCTGCGGCTGGCCGATCATGATCGCAATGTCCACGCCCTCTTCCAGTGGATCGACATTGCGCGACGTGATCTCGACCTCAGCAGTGATCTGTGGGTACTGGCGCATGAAACTGCCCAGCACCTTGCCGAGGAACAGCTGGCCAAATTCGATAGGGGCAGTAACGCGCAAAAGGCCGGAGGGCTCCTGCTGCAATTGCATGACCGCCTGCTCGGCCTCAGCGAAATCCAGCATGATCTGGCGGCACCGCTCGTAATAAGCCAGCCCGACCTCGGTCAGGCGCAGCTTGCGAGTCGTACGATTGAGCAGACGCACGCCGAGCCGCTCTTCCAGAAGCGCAATACGGCGACTGACGGTCGATTTCTGCATACCCAGGCTATGCGCAGCCTGGGTGAAGCTGTGGCACTCGACTACGCGAGTGAAGATCAGCGCATCATCCAGCCCCATTATTGTTCCCTATAAGCAACAAAGTTTCTGAATTGTACTGGCTATTGGCGAGCACGGAACACTGCTAGATTCGCAACATTCTGCAAAGACTTCGAGTCACACTTTCCATGCCTGCCAAACTGCAACGCCGCCTATTCATCTTCATTGCTCTGGTGGTCCTGGTCGCCGCTGGCCTCTTCGCCCATTGGCTGCTGATCGGCCGATTCGTCGAATCCACTGACAACGCCTACGTTCAGGGCGAGATCACCCGCGTCTCCAGCCAACTGGGTGCGCGCATCGACGAAGTGCTGGTCAGCGATAACCAGCAAGTAAAGAAAGGCGATGTCCTGGTGCGACTCGACGCTGACGACTTCAAGCTCGCGCTGGAGCGGGCCCGGGCCCAGCTCGATACGCGCGAAGCCGAACTGGCCCAGGCGCAGAGCAAACTGGTCCAGCAGTCCAGCCTGATCGCCGCCAGCCAGGCTGACGTCGCAGCCACCCAGGCCACCCTTGGCCGCACCCAGATCGACCTATCCCGCGCCCAGACCCTGCGCAAGCCTGGTTACGTCTCCGAGGAGCGCGTTACCACCCTGTCCGCCGACTCCCGCGTCGCCCGCTCCCAGGTTGCCAAGGCAGAGGCCGACCTCAAGGCACAGCGCCAGCAAGTGGATGCATTGAACGCCGAGATCAAGCGCCTGCAGGCGCAGATCGCCACCGCGCGTGCCGAGGTCGCCCAGGCAGAGTTGAATCTCAGCCGTACTGAAATCCATTCCCCCATCGACGGCCGCGTTGGCCAACGCGCTGCGCGTAATGGCCAGTACGTACAGGTGGGCGCTCATTTGCTGTCCCTGGTACCGGACGAAGACATCTGGGTCCAGGCCAACTTCAAGGAAACCCAGATCGAACGCATGGTGCCGGGCCAGACCGCGGAACTGGTGTTCGACAGCTTCCCGGACACCCCCATCGAAGGCCGCGTGGATAGCCTCTTCGCCGCTTCTGGCGCACAGTTCAGCCTGCTTCCGCCGGATAACGCCACGGGCAACTTCACCAAAGTGGTCCAGCGTATTCCGGTGAAGCTGATTTTCGCCGCTGACAACCCGCTCAAAGGCCGCATCCGGCCCGGCATGTCCGTTCTGGTCAAAGTACGCCTGAAGGCCGAGAACCATGGCGGGTGACGTACTGGTTCGCCCCACTGGCGAACCGACTCGACGCGATTGGATAGCCGTGATGAGCGCCATGCTTGGCGCTTTCATGGCGGTACTGGACATCCAGATCACCAACTCCTCGCTCAAGGACATCCAGGGCGCGCTCTCCGCCACCCTCGAAGAAGGTTCATGGATTTCCACCTCCTACCTGGTGGCCGAAATCATCATGATTCCGCTCACCGCGTGGCTGGTGCAGCTGCTCTCTGCGCGGCGCCTGGCGGTCTGGGTCTCCATCGGCTTCCTGATTTCGTCGCTGCTCTGCTCACTGGCCTGGAGCCTGGAAAGCATGATCGCTTTCCGGGCGCTGCAGGGCTTCACCGGTGGTGCGCTGATCCCGCTGGCATTCACCCTGACCCTGATCAAGCTGCCGGAGCATCACCGCGCCAAAGGCATGGCGCTGTTCGCCATCACGGCGACATTCGCCCCTTCCATCGGCCCAACCCTGGGTGGGTGGCTGACGGAAAACTTCGGGTGGGAGTACATCTTCTATATCAACGTTCCACCGGGTCTGCTGATGATTGCTGGCCTGCTCTACGGTCTGGAGAAGAAAGCACCGCACTGGGAACTGCTGAAGCGTACCGACTACGCCGGCATCGTGACGCTCGGTGTCGGCCTCGGTTGCCTGCAGGTGTTTCTCGAAGAGGGGCACCGCAAGGACTGGCTGGAATCGGACCTGATTGTCGGCCTGGGCAGCATTGCGCTGGTTAGCCTGATCCTGTTCGTCATCCTCCAGGTCTCGCGCCCCAATCCGCTGATCAACCTCGGCATCCTGAAGAACCGCAACTTCGGCTTGTCGAGTATTTCGAGCGTCGGCCTCGGCATGGGTCTGTACGGCTCGATCTATGTATTGCCGCTGTATCTGGCTCAGATACAGGGTTACAACGCATTGCAGATCGGTGAAGTGATCATGTGGATGGGCGTCCCGCAGCTGTTTCTGATTCCGCTGGTCCCCAAGCTGATGAAGGTGATCCCGCCCAAATTCCTCTGCGCCCTGGGTTTTGGCCTCTTTGGCTATGCCAGCTTCGCCTCTGGCGTGCTCAACCCGGACTTCGCAGGGCCGCAGTTCAACCAGATCCAGATCATTCGCGCCCTCGGCCAACCACTGGTGATGGTAACGGTGTCGTTGATTGCCACCGCCTATATCCAGCCGCAGGACGCCGGCTCTGCCTCCAGCCTGTTCAACATCCTGCGCAACCTGGGCGGGGCCATCGGTATAGCCCTGCTCGCCACGTTGCTGGACGCTCGCGCCAAAGTCTACTTCGACTACCTGCGTGAATCCCTGGTGCCGAGCAACCCACAGGTCGCCGAGCGCCTGGCGCTGCTGACGGAAAAACTTGGCAGCGAGCAAGCGGCTCTCGGCAAGCTCAGCGAGATCGCACACCAGCAGGCCGCCATCATGGCCTACAATGACGCCTTCCACTTCATCGGCATCGCCCTCGGCATCAGCATGCTCGCTGTGCTGCTCACCCGCGCCCTGCCCGTCGGCGCTACCGGCGGCGCCAGCGCCGCCGCCCACTAATCCCGCGCCGGACAATCGGCGCGCTTCGCTTCAGGCTGTACATGTCTTCCCACGCTTCATCCCGCCGCACCCTTCTCCTGATCGGTGCCTTCGCCATGATTTATATCGGCTGGGGCACCACCTATCTGGCCAACCACTTCCTCCTCCGCGAGCTTCCGCCCTTCGTCATCGCCACCTTGCGCTTCCTGTTCGCGGGCTCCCTGGCCCTGGGCTGGGTGATGGCCAGCGGCAAGGCGCAAATCCAGCGCAGCGACTTCGGCGGCGCCCTGGTCGGAGGGGTCCTGCTGATTGCCGTTGGCCAGGGGGCGCTGATCTATGCCAACCAGTTTCTGCCCACCGGCATGCTGGCGATGCTCTACACCACCCTCCCCCTCTGGAGCGTGGCCCTGGAGTGGCTGCTCGACCGTCGCCCGCCGCTGTGGGTCCTGTGCGGCCTGGCACTCGCCAGCGGCGGCATCGTGATGCTGATGGGCAAGGGCCTGGGAGGTGGAGCGGGCTTCGATCAATGGTTCGCCGGCGGACTGGTAGTGATGGCCACCCTCCTCTGGGCGGTCGGCGCTTGGCTGTTGCGCCAACGCCCGCCCTTCCGCTCGAGCTGGATGGGCCTAAGCCTGCAGATGCTGACAGGCACTCTGATCCTCGCGATGTTTGGCCTCTGGCGCGGGGACTGGCACGAGGTGAACCTGTCCAGCGTGAGCCTGGATGCCTGGTTCTGGATGGCCTATCTGGTGGTGCCGGTCAGCCTGGGGGTCTATCCCGCTTACTTCTGGCTGCTGAGGGAAGTGAAACCGAGCCTGGTTTCGACCTTCGCCTTCGTCAATCCGGTAGTGGCACTCCTGCTCGGATTCGTGATCCTCGGAGAACGACTTGAGGCCGCTGCGCTGCTCGCCTGCCTGGCGACTTTGGCTGGCGTCGTGATGATCATTTTCGGTAGACGCTGAAGACAAAGAGCAAGGGCGCAATGCGGCGCCCTTGTCCATTCAGAGCTTGAGAAGGCGCTCCCGCAGCTTCTGGATTTCGTCGCGCATTTGGGCCGCCGCCTCGAACTCAAGGTCGCGGGCCAACTGGAACATCTTCTCTTCCATCTGGCGAATGCGCTTGGTGATCTCACTGGGCGAACGCAGTTCGGCCTCATAGCGGGCGCTCTCCTCCGCCGCCTTGGCCATGGCCTTGCGCTTGTTGCTGCGCGAGCCCGGCACGGTCGCACCTTCGAGGATGTCCTGAATGTCCTTCTTCACGCCCTTCGGCACGATGCCGTGGGCTTCGTTGAAGGCCACTTGCTTGCTCCGGCGTCGATCAGTCTCGTCCAGTGCACGCTGCATGGACCCGGTGACGTTGTCCGCATACAGGATCGCCCTGCCGTTCAGGTTGCGCGCCGCACGGCCGATGGTCTGGATGAGCGAACGCTCGGATCGCAGGAAGCCTTCCTTGTCGGCATCCAGGATGGCCACCAACGAGACCTCCGGCATATCCAGGCCTTCGCGCAGCAGGTTGATCCCCACCAATACGTCGAACGCACCGACACGCAGGTCCCGGATGATTTCCACCCGCTCCACGGTGTCGATATCCGAGTGCAAGTAACGCACCTTTACGTCATGGTCAGCGAGATAGTCGGTAAGGTCCTCCGCCATTCGCTTGGTAAGGGTGGTAACCAGCACGCGCTCTTCTACTGCCACGCGTTTGTGAATTTCGGAGAGCAGGTCATCCACCTGGGTGGTTGCGGGACGTACTTCCACCTCAGGGTCCACCAGCCCTGTCGGCCGCACCACCTGCTCAACCACCCGACCGGCATGCTCACCCTCGTAAGGGCCCGGCGTGGCAGAAACGAAAATGGTCTGCGGACTGATTGCTTCCCATTCATCGAAACGCAGTGGGCGGTTGTCCAGCGCAGACGGCAGCCGGAAGCCGTACTCCACCAGGGTTTCCTTACGCGATCGGTCGCCCTTGAACATCGCGCCGACCTGGGGAACCGTAACGTGGGATTCGTCGATCACCAGCAGCGCATTCGCTGGCAGGTAGTCATAGAGCGTCGGCGGCGCCTCACCCGGAGCACGGCCAGAGAGATAGCGCGAGTAGTTCTCGATGCCATTGCAGTAGCCCAGCTCGAGAATCATCTCCAGATCGAAACGGGTCCGTTGCTCCAGTCGCTGCGCCTCCACCAATTTATTGGCTGAGCGCAACTGTTCCAGACGCTCCTGGAGCTCTTCCTTGATCTTGTCCACCGCTTCGAGAAGCACCTCGCGAGGCGTCACGTAGTGGCTTTTGGGATAGAAGGTGAAGCGCGGAAGCTTGCGAATAACCTCACCGGTCAGTGGATCGAACGCCGCAAGGTTTTCAACCTCATCATCGAACAGCTCGACACGGATGGCTTCGAGATCGGATTCCGCCGGGAAAATATCAATGACATCGCCACGAACACGAAAGGTTGCTCGGGCAAAGTCCATGTCATTGCGGGTGTATTGCAACTCAGCCAGGCGGCGCAGCAAGGTCCGTTGATCGAGACGGTCGCCACGATCGATGTGCAGCACCATTTTCAGGTAGGACGCCGGATCACCCAGACCGTAGATGGACGAGACGGTGGCGACGATGATCGCATCCGAGCGCTCCAGCAGGGCCTTGGTCGCGGACAGACGCATCTGCTCGATATGGTCGTTGATCGAGGCGTCCTTCTCGATATAGGTATCGGAGGACGGAACGTAGGCTTCCGGCTGGTAATAGTCGTAGTACGAAACGAAGTACTCGACGGAGTTGTTCGGAAAAAAGGCGCGGAACTCGCCATACAGCTGCGCAGCCAATGTCTTATTGGGCGCCAACACCAGTGTGGGGCGCTGTACCTGGGAAATGACGTTGGCGATGCTGAAGGTCTTTCCTGACCCGGTAACCCCCAGTAGCGTCTGGTGCGAAAGACCCGCTTCCAGCCCTTCCACCATCTGGCGAATGGCCTCCGGCTGGTCGCCGGCAGGCTTGAAACGGGTTACAAGCTGGAACTCCGACATGCTGACCTCGACTTTGGATGTGACACCTGGGCAGAACGGGCGTCATACCTGGCGGAAAGCTTGCGCGCGATGTCGCCGCAAACTGTCTGGGCCGCTATAATACCGGCCCGATTGCGCAACCCCTAGCGCACATCGTTCGGGGTTGCATCCCATCCTCACCTTCCTCCTCCGAGCTGCCGCATCATGAGTCTGTTTTCTGCCGTCGAAATGGCTCCGCGCGATCCTATCCTGGGTCTCAACGAAGCGTTCAACGCCGACACCCGTGCCGACAAAGTCAACCTGGGCGTGGGCGTCTACTACAACGAGCAAGGCCGTATCCCGCTCCTGCGCGCTGTAGCTGAAGCGGAAAAGGCCCGCATCGAAGCGCACGCCCCGCGCGGCTACCTGCCGATCGAGGGTATCGCGTCCTACGACCAGGCCGTGCAAAAGCTGCTGTTCGGCGCTGATTCCGAACTACTGGCCCAAGGCCGCGTTGTGACCACCCAAGCCGTAGGTGGTACCGGCGCGCTGAAGACCGGCGCCGACTTCCTCAAGCGCCTATTACCCAATGCCGTTGTCGCCATCAGCGATCCGAGCTGGGAAAACCACCGCGCACTGTTCGAATCCGCCGGTTTCCCGGTGCAGAACTACCGTTACTACGACGCAGCCACCAACGGCGTGAATCGTGCCGGCCTGCTGGAAGACCTCAAGGCCCTGCCCGCTCGCTCCATCGTGGTACTGCACGCCTGCTGTCACAACCCGACCGGCGTGGACCTCGAACTGGAAGACTGGAAAGCCGTTCTGGAAGTCCTGCGCGAGCGCGAGCATGTGCCGTTCCTCGACATCGCTTACCAGGGCTTCGGCGCCGGCATCGAGGAAGACGCCTTCGCGGTACGCCTGTTCGCCAAATCCGGCCTGCAGTTCTTCGTCTCCAGCTCCTTCTCCAAGTCCTTCTCGCTTTACGGCGAGCGCGTAGGCGCCCTGTCCGTGGTAACCGGCTCGAAGGAAGAGGCTGGCCGCGTCCTGTCCCAGGTCAAGCGCGTGATCCGTACCAACTACTCCAACCCGCCCACCCATGGCGCTACCGTGGTTGCCTCCGTGCTGAACAGCCCGGAACTACGTGCCATGTGGGAAGCTGAACTGGCTGAAATGCGTACCCGCATCCACAGCATGCGGCTTGCCATGGTTGAGCAACTGGCTGCACAGGGTGCCAAGCGCGACTTCAGCTTCGTGGCTCGCCAGCGCGGCATGTTCTCCTACTCCGGCCTCACCGCCGAGCAGGTGGAACGCCTGAAAAACGAGTTCGGCATCTACGCCGTCAGCACCGGCCGCATCTGCGTTGCCGCGCTGAACAACAGCAACCTGGAAAGCATCACCCGCGCGATTACCCAGGTACTCTGAGACGGAAATGGAGAAGCTCAAGCAGCTGCTTGACTTCTCCTTTCTAATCAGTAAGATACGCGCATCCGATCCGCGATAGCTCAGTCGGTAGAGCAAATGACTGTTAATCATTGGGTCCCTGGTTCGAGTCCAGGTCGCGGAGCCAAATTAAAAGCCCTCGGCACATGCCGAGGGCTTTTTCTTTTGGGCGATGAACTCTCACCAGGAACTGCGCCCCAGGTGACTCGAGCCTTCGGCCCTCTACCCTTCCGGGCCATGTTGAAGCGCGCTGAGCTCCCCCCCACATACCCGCCGCCACCTGACGCCACCTGACACCACCTGACGCCAACAAAAAAGCCGGCCTCGAAAGGCCGGCTCTTGATGTCGATTGATCGTTACTCGACGGTCAGCTTGTCACGACTCTTCTCCAGAGTCTTGACGCCTATACCTTTAACCTCGAGAAGGTCATCCACCGAGGAAAAAGGACCGTTCTCCTCTCGATACTTCACGATCGCCTTGGCCTTCGCTGCGCCGATTCCGATCATATAGTCCTGCAACGCCAACTCATCCGCAGAGTTGATGTTCAGCTTGGCCTGGCTAGAAGAACTTTCAGCTATCACTGCAGGCGCAGCCTTCGCTGCTGCCGCAACCTGGGTATAGCCGAGACAAAGCGAACAGAGAACAAGAAATAGCGAGGCAATACGAACACGAAACATCGTTAACACTCCTTGTCATCAGTAAGGGGAAGGGCGGTACATCCATAAACCGCCCGACACAAACTAATGCCTGGAGTTAGAAGGCTCAATTCGCCGCTGCTGATGGATCCAGTCAACGATTTCCTCTTCAGGGGTGTAACCGTTGACAGTTTCGCGTAGGAGTTGGCGTACACGAACGTAGTCATCGGCCTCAACGGCAGCGAAGAGCTCAGTGAGCACACGCTTGAAGGCCTCCCAGGGAAGATGCTCCTCATTCGCTCGCATGATCATCGGGTGATCGGTCGGGCTGACGTTGTCTCCAATGAGCAACTCTTCGTAAAGCTTCTCGCCAGGTCTAAGACCAGTAAACTCGATTGCGATATCGCCGCTGGGGCTTCTGTCGGACCGAACCGTCAGGCCGGACAGATGAATCATTTTCTCCGCGAGCTCAGCAATCTTTACGGGCTGCCCCATATCCAACACGAAGACATCCCCCCCCTGCCCCATTGATCCCGCCTGGATCACCAGCTGGGCAGCTTCCGGGATGGTCATGAAATAGCGCGTGATATTGGGATGCGTAACAGTAACCGGCCCGCCGCGCTTGATCTGCTCGCGAAACAGCGGAATTACCGAACCGGAAGACCCCAGCACATTGCCGAAGCGCACCATGGTGAACCGAGTCTTGTTAACCCGGTGAACCGCGCCGCTGTCACCAAAGAGCACGGGCGCCGACTCGCCGCTGAGCGCCTGCAGGACCATTTCGGAGAGACGCTTGGTGCTACCCATTACATTGGTCGGCCGGACTGCCTTGTCCGTCGAGATCAACACAAAATTTTCCACTCCAGCCTGAACTGCGGCCTGAGCGGTGTACAGCGTACCCATTACGTTGTTGAGCACACCTTCGGCCACGTTGTGCTCAACCATGGGGACATGCTTATAGGCAGCCGCATGGTAGACCGTATCTACCTTCCACGTCCGCATGACATCGACAAGACGCCCCAGATTACGGACCGATCCTAAGATCGGGACCAGCTTGATATTCAGCGACTCGCGCAGGAGACGTCTCTCGAGCTCGATCTGGATGTTGTAGAGGTTGAATTCGCTATGCTCGAACAGCAGAAGCGTTCTGGGGCCAGAACCGAGGATCTGCCGGCAGAGCTCGGATCCAATGGATCCACCGGCACCGGTGACCATCACGACATTCCCGCGAATGCAGCGCTCAAGCAGCTCCTGCCGCGGCGGTACCGCATCTCGCCCAAGCAGGTCGGCAATGTCCACTTCCTGAATGTCGTCGACTTTCACCCGCCCACTGGCCAGGTCCATGAAGCCGGGAATACTGCGCACATGGAGGGGAAAACCTTCCAGTGTACTGAGGATTTCCCGGCGCCTGGCGCGCGAGACCGACGGAATCGCCAGCAGAACCTCTTCAGCCCCGGTCTGGTCGATCATCTGGCGGATGTGTTTCGGTTTGAAGACCTGCAACCCCGCGATTACCCGAGTCGCGATGCTGTCGTCATCGTCGATGAATGCCACGGGGCGCATGACCCGCCCCAACCGCAACGCGGCGACAAGTTGATTGCCCGCAGCACCCGCACCATAGATGGCGACCTTCGGCAGGCCTCCGACCTTGCTGACGAACGGGATCTGCTGCGCCGCGACGTACCAGTCCCCCATGAAGTAATGACGCATGCCCAAACGCAGACCGCCGATCAGCACCAGGCTCAGCCACCAGTAATTGAACACGATAGAACGCGGCACCACCGCCGTAGCGTCGCGATACCAGTAGACGATCAGGGCCAGCACCAGGGCCGAGAGCGTTACCGCCTTGAAAATGGCAATCAGGGCATCGTTGCCGAAATATCGCATGACCGCTCGGTACATACCGAACTTGACGAATATCGGAATCGCGATAATCGGGGCAACCAGGAACAGCCACGTATGTCGAATGACGGGCTCTATAAGTTCGTCGACGCCCAGCCTGACGATAAAAGCCAGCCACAGAGCGCCGTATACCAGAACGATGTCGGTAGCCACCTGCAGCAACCGCTTATATCGGCGCGGCAAACCTAACAACCATACACGCAGCTTATCTGTCATCCCTTCCAGTACTCCGGCTCTATCAGAGCGCTTGACCAAACAAACCCTCGACCCAACTCTCATGCTCCACAGGCATCAGCTTGGCGAAGCACCCGCAGTGAATTGCCCGCCACGAGCTCCTACGCCACGGAAGAAATCGTCACCGATCGAGAGCCCTGACGCATCGCTACGAATCTCATTCCTGTTTCCCCGCCTTGAATCGGATGGCCAGTGCGAGGATCGGCAGGTACGCCAGCACCACCGCCACGAGACCCTCCCCTCCTCCGACTGCGACCCACAATGCCAGGGGCAGCAGCCAGAACAGATTGATTGCCGCCACCGCCAGGGTCACGGGGAGGTGCCTGCCGAACTTGCGTGCCGCGTACTGATAGGCATGGCTCCGATGAGCTTCATAAACCCTATCCCCACGCAGCAAACGACGCAGCAAAGTCCAGGTGGAGTCCACCACGAAAACACCGAGCAGGACAATCCAGCTCCACAGCAACTCGGGAGAAACCCAGGCCGCATGAATGGAGAGTAGACCCAAGGAAATCCCCAGGAATCCGCTACCAGCGTCGCCCATGAAGATTCGCGCCGGCGGGAAATTCCAGTACAGGAAACCGGCCGTCGCCAAGCCGAGCATCAGCGGCACCACGACGAGCGCCTCCTGTCCCTTCAACCAATAGAGCAACGCCCCCCCCAGGCAGATGCAGATGGCCTCGACGGCAGCGATACCATCGATTCCATCCATGAAGTTGTAGAGATTCAGGAGCCATACGAGATAGATCGCCGCCAGGATGTTCCCGAACCAACCCAAATCGACCAAGGCGCCAAAGACAACAACCTTTGGAAGCCCTCCGAACCACCACAACGCCCAGGCGGCGGCGGAAAAATGCCCCAACAACCGCCAGCGAGCAGGAATGTGCCCATGGTCATCGAGAAATCCCACCATCGCTACCAGCGCCCCCGCGCCCAGCAGCGCGAACACCACCGGCCAGGACAGGACAGCCATGACCCCGAGGAGTGGCAGTGTCGCCAGGAAGGCGAGCACAATGGACACCCCTCCTCCACGGGGAGTGGGCACCGCATGCGAGCTGCGGGCGTTAGGGATGTCCAGCAGGCTGCGGGAAAGGGCATACCGACGCAGAACGCCGGTCATGAAGAGCGCTACGCCAGCAACTACTGGCAACAACCACCAGGCGGTCATTTGACTTGATTATCCAGAAAATACTTGGCGGTTTTATCCAGTGCCTGATCGACGCTGACCGGCGGGGACCAGTTAAGCAGCTCGCGAGTCTTGCTGATATCGACCTGCAGCGACCCGCATAGCCTTTGCGATAGCGCCTTGCGACCTAGTACGCGAGCAGCGACATCCAACAGACGTTCCGGTACGGGCAGCAAACGGGCTGGAGTCCCCAGTGCATTGCCCATACGCCGAAGCAACTGCGTGGTGGAGAGATCTTCCCCGTCGCTGACCAGGAACGTCTGGTTTGCGGCAGCAGGATGCTCGGCACAGGTCAGGATCAGATCCGTGAGGTTGTCCAGGGCGACGAGGCTACGCCGGTTGTTGATGGCCCCGAGCGGCAGGGGCACGCCCTTGTACAACCAGCGCATCATATTCAGGAAATTGGCGCGCACCCCCGGGCCATACACCAGCGGCGGACGAATGATGACAACCTCCATACCACTCTCCGCGGCGAGCGACCGCAAGGCCTGCTCCGCTTCCATCTTGGAAACCCCGTAGGGGTCGGCAGGCGCCGGCGTTGCATCGACCAAGAAAGGAGCACTCGTGGAGGTCATCTCGCCGTTCACCTTGATCGAACTCACGAAGATGAATCGCCGAACGCCAGCTGCAGCTGCTTGAGAAGCCAGGCGCAAGGTTCCTTCCACATTCGTCTTGCGGAACTCGGACAGGGGATCGTCCGAACACTCGTTCATGACATGGACGCGAGCAGCCGTGTGGATGACGACATCAACGCCGCTCAAGGCCGCGCGCCAATCTGCCTCGGCATCCAGGGACGATACCAGCTCCGACTTTACGTCGGGCGACAACCCTGGAAGAGCCCGTCGCGTCGCGACTGTCAGCTGGAAGTTGCCGGCTTTGCAGATGCGCGCCAACAGCGCAGAACCGATGAAGCCGGAGGCTCCAGTCAATAAGATACGCATATTACTGCCCAAGCTCCGTCAGGGTTTCGCCCAAACGGTTCTATTGATGTAGTCGGTGTAACTCAGGACTATCCGCAGAACCTGCTTTGAAACCGCCCCGCCCTGATAATCGCGGACGACGGGAACTTTCCATTGCCCTTGGGCCTGCTGCCGGGTCACGACACGCACCGCATCCAGCACGCGCTCGGTCTTCAGTCCGCTCATGATCAGCGTACCCTCGTCCATGCCTTCAGGCCGTTCATGGGCATTGCGGATGGTTATGGCAGGCAAACCCAGCAGCGACGCTTCCTCGGTAATGGTCCCGCTATCGGACAGGACACAAAGCGCGGACATCTGAAGCTTGATGTAGTCGAGGAATCCGTAAGGCTTGACGAAGCGGACCAGCGGGTGATCGAAGCCGTCCTCCAGAGCCTCCAGGCGTTTCCGAGTACGCGGGTGCGTGGAAACCACCACTGGAAACTGATAGGTCTCGGCGAGCGCTCTCAACGTACTCAACAGGTCCTGCAAGTTCTCGATGGAATCGACATTTTCCTCGCGATGAGTACTAACGAGAAAGAACTTGCCTTCTTCCAGCCCCTCGCGGGCCAACACATCGGAGGCAACGATGCGCGGCATGTAATGATCGAGCACTTCCTCCATGTGCGACCCAGTCTTGATAATGGTCTCGGGACGAATTCCTTCTGCGATCAGATAGCGGCGTGCATGTTCGGTAAGAACCATGTTGATGTCGCTAAGGTGGTCCAGCACCTTGCGATTCAACTCTTCCGGAACACGTTGGTCGAAGCAGCGATTTCCCGCTTCCATATGAAAAACGGGAATCTTTCTACGCTTGGCCGCAATTACCGCCAGGCAGGTATTGGTGTCGCCATACAGCAGAAGGGCATCCGGCTTTTCCAATTGCAGGACGTCATCCGCCTTGGAAATAACGTCACCAATTGCCTTGGCTGCAGTCTCGCCCGTCACGCCGAGAAAATGATCGGGGCGTCGGATCGACAAGTCGTCGAAGAACACCTGGTTCAATTCATAATCATAATTCTGGCCGGAATGCACAAGAACATGATTGACGTGTTGATCGAGTTCCGCAATGACCCTGCTGACCTTAATCAGTTCGGGCCGTGTGCCAACCAGGGTCATTACTTTAAGCATTCAACTCATCCTGGATATAATCGAGCTTGAGAAGAACCTCGCAGATTTCTTCGACAGTCAGACGCTCGGTATTGTGAGAGGTATAGTCATCGAGCGCAGATATCTCGGCCTCACCTTCCACGAAGTACTTCTTGTAGTTGAGATCCCTGTTATCGGCAGGAATTCGATAGTAGCGCCCCATGTCCTCCGCCTTTGCCATTTCTTCGCGGGAGATCAGCGACTCATAAAGCTTCTCTCCATGGCGCGTGCCAATGACCTTGATCGCCGAGTCGCTGGAGAAAAGCTTCTTGAGGGCGGTCGCAAGGTCGGCAACCGTTGCAGCTGGCGCCTTCTGGACGAAGATGTCGCCTTGCAGCGCGTGCTCGAAAGCGTGCAGGACGAGATCGACGGAGTCCTCCAGGGACATCAGGAAACGCGTCATGTTCGGGTCCGTCACAGTTAGCGGCTCCGAGTTCCTGATCTGCGAAACGAAAAGGGGAATGACAGAACCACGCGACGCCATGACGTTGCCATAACGAGTCGAACAAATGACTGGCCCGCCACCGGGAATCATCCGGGACTTTGCAACGACCAGTTTTTCGGCCATTGCCTTGGAGATCCCCATCGCATTGATCGGGTATACGGCCTTGTCCGTGCTCAACACGACGACGCGCTTCACGCCGGAAGCAATTGCGGCGTTCAACACATTTTCGGTACCAAGCACATTGGTTCTAACCGCTTCCATCGGGTAGAACTCACAGGAAGGAACTTGCTTGAGTGCCGCTGCGTGGAATATATAATCGACACCAATCATAGCCTGGGCGAGGCTATCGCAGTCCCGCACATCACCGATATAAAACTTGACCTTGTCATTGGCAAGGGCAATGCGCATGTCTTCTTGTTTCTTTTCGTCGCGGCTGAATACCCGAATCTCTTTTACGTTGGTATCCAGAAAACGCCGCAG
The DNA here is from genome assembly GCF_003626975.1 of Pseudomonas sp. DY-1. NCBI lineage: Bacteria > Pseudomonadati > Pseudomonadota > Gammaproteobacteria > Pseudomonadales > Pseudomonadaceae > Pseudomonas > Pseudomonas sp. DY-1. The sequence continues at coordinate 2,094,676 of NZ_CP032616.1, forward strand.
CACTGTATTGCCGAAGGAACCAGTGCCGCCAGTGATAAGTAGGATCTTGTCATCAAACATTATTAAATTTCCCAGTCAGTACTGTTCGAACATCGTACGAATAAGCTCACGCCAAGCCGGCGGTTCGAACCCCGTGGCTGCCCGAAAGCGAGAAGAGTCCAAGGAGCGATCTATCTTCAGCTTTTCATCTGGAATGATGGCAATTTGCTTGCCGTAGACCTCTGAAATAAAAGTCAACAAAGTATACTTGTCAATCGGCTCAGCCGACACATGATAGAGCCCACTCAAGCTCGAGTCAGGCAACACGTAACGCTGGATCACGTCAGCCAAGACCACGGTCGGAAGCCCGGAAAAGACCGCCTGTCGAAAACCCTTTACACTTCCTTCCTGACTAAGGAACCAATCCACCAGCGAGTAGTTGGAGTTCAGTTCATGGCCGATGATTGACGTCCTGAGGGTAATAACATTAGGCCGGTCGTGTACTTCGCCAATATATTTGGACTTGCCATATAGATCTTCCGCATCAGAAACATCAGACTCGAGATACATTCCCTTCGTTCCCGAGAAGACGCAATCAGTACTGATATGCACTAGCCGTGCGTCGATGAGCGCGCACAGGTTCGCCAGGCGATGCGGAAGCATTGCATTGATAGGCAATGCAGACAGGGGATCTTTGGCATCTGACAGTTGCTTGATCAGCCCGACGCAATTGATCACCACCTCCGGCCTTACGAAGGCAAGCACCCGGGCAAGAGCATCCTGATCCAGAACATCCACGCCCTCGATCAGATGCTGATGAAAGTTTTCATCGAAGTTTCTCTTGCCTGCGGCCGAGCGAAGCGTGCCATATACATCGTGCTGACCACTCTTGGACAGCACCTTGAACGTGGCACTACCGAGCATACCGGTGACACCCAGAATCAGTATCTTCATTAGAAATCAGCCCTTGCCGGCACGAGAGGCCAGGATATTGATGAGATTCTTGGCCTGGTGGGCCATTTCGAAGTTTTCAAGGAAATAGTGACGCCCGTTTCTGCCCATCTCGGCCAAAAACTCGGCTGGCATGGTGTAGAGCTTTTCAATTGTTTCAGCCAATTGATTGGGGTCCTCTGCAGCGCAGGCCAAACCGGCCCCAGACTCGAGAACAACCCGCGCACCCTCACCATTCATACAGGCAATGATTGGCTTGCCTGATGCCAGATAGGCTTGCACTTTTCCTGGAATCGTATAAGAGAGAATTTCTTCATAGCGCAATGAGACGATCAGCGCGGAAGCCCGCGAATAGATGTGCTCCATCTGCGAGATTGGAAATCGCCCGGCAACCACCACATTGGTTAATCCCAAACGCGCGACTTCTTCCACCACGAAAGCGGACATACTGCCACTGCCGACCAGCACCAGTTTGAATTTCTCCAAGTGCTGAAGGCGCCCTGCGGCGGCGATTAGAGTCTCGATGGATTGCGCCTTGCCGATATTCCCAGCGAAAACAACGCAGAAATTTCCCTCCAAGTCCCTGACCAGCTCAGCGGGCAGTTCGTCAGTGGCCGAAGAATGGATCTCCCCATCATCGATCGAGTTGGGATAGTAGACAATCTTGGATGCCTTGGAGTACTTGGCGACAGGCGCGATAAATGCCTTTGACTGAACCAGCAGGGTGTCCGCCCTGGAATATATCCAGCGCACACCCAGAGAGGCCAATGCTAGAATGAACTTGTTCTTTATGAAACCAGTAGCCGAAAGACTTTCTGGCCAAAGGTCCTGGACCCAGATTGCCAAATGCGACTTCGTACGAGACTTAAGAAAAATAGCAGGAACAGCTGAGGTCAATGGCGACGGCGCAAACACTATGGTGACATCGAATTGACGCCCACTCAGTAAACCTGGCAAATGCCTGATGCCGGAAATCATAAACGAGCAGTAGTTCAGGAAAAGATTCAGGCCGCCGCCCGCACGCCTTGTACGCAACGGCACCCTGATGATCTCGAGGCCTTTCCAGTCCTCCCGCTGCACCCCTTCTTCCGTGTACCCGGAAAATACCTGGCCATCCGGGTAATTGGGTTTTCCAGTTGCGACGGTGACTTCGCAACCTTGCTCAGCGAGCTTCAGGCTCAATGCATTTATTATAAAAAACTCAGGCCAAAAGTACTGAGTCACGATGAGTATTTTCATTAAGAAGCCCTGAGCTACAATCCTTGTCGACACACACCAGACAGGCGCAAATAATAATCAGACACGACCAATCGAATTCTTATTAAAGCAAGGATCCAAATACAAATATGCCCCTTTACACTAGGGGCAATTTGCTTCATATCAGGACCGTCAAATATCAATGAAATCTGGAGTTTTACCTTGCCCCGTCACCCACTCATAGGCGTCCAGATATTTTCGGCCTATATTTTTCCATGAGTACTGTGCCAAAGCAAACTGACTGGCAGCCTCTCCCATCTCCCGTTTGCGTGCCTCGGGCAGCTCCATCGCCCAGGACAGCGTGTCGGCCAACCGAGCGCTGTCATTCTTGACTATCCAGCCATATCCCCGCTCCTGCAGATGCCCCCAAGGAGTCGCATCCGTGGTGATCACCGGAAGGCCAGAGAGCATTGCCTCCGCAACTACAATGCCGAAATTCTCGCTATATGACGGCAAAACGAAAATGTCGGCAGATCGATAGACTTGCCACTTGCTCTCGCCGTAGACCGGCCCCATCACCCGCACACTGGATTCCAGGGATAGCTGACGAATACAGGCCCGTACTTTCGCCTCGTATCCTGGCTCGGCATTGCCGTACAGATGCAATTGAAATCCATTCTTATTAACTATTCGCGACCACGCTGTCAGTAGATCATTGATCCCCTTCACAGGCGCAAGACGGGAGAGGAACAGCACGATCTTTTCGCGAGCACCATCGACCCTGCTGAAATCAATGTTTGCCGGCACATCAACCCCGTTTTCTATGACCGCCACGGGATTGGACACACCTAATCGTCGAATACTCCCCAGCTCGCGCTCGGAGTTGACCACCAGCAGCTTGCACCGGGACAAGATGCGCCGCTGGTAGAGATGCCAGGCAGCCATCTTCTTCAGCTTCTTGTGAGCCATTGCCCAGGGCTCCAGCATTCCGTGGGGACTGATGATCAAGGGAACGGATCGATCAAGAAAGAACTTGCTCGCGCGCCACTCGAATGGCGTCCATAAGCCATGAACATGGGCAATGCTATCCGCTGCAGGGCCAGCAACCCCTTGCCGCAGCAACTCCGCGCGCGCACCAATACTTATGGTGTTTTCTGGCGGGTTCTCCGGTGGAACCCCTACAAGCAAAAGCGAATTTACACGACTGCGTAGCAACTCGCGGTGCAATGGCAATACCGCTTGCGTGATTCCTCCTCCAGTTTGCCGAGCATCTCTGATCAAATTGATAACCCGAGCACCAACCACTTCACATGGATTATTCAATTGAAACCCGCCAAGGACTTTCTGAAGATGAAAAACTGAGAAAACATCAGGAGTACCGCCGCAGTAAATAGAACCAGAAGCGATTCGACATCAGATAGCATCGATGAAAACTGAGCGTAGGCCAAGTCAAACAGAAAGAAGGCCAGCAAGCAACTTAGCACAGCCAGACACATGACACGTGCCGCAGATTTAATGTACTTCAATCGGGACAGCACATAGATATTGGTCGCCAGGAAAGATAGGACATTATAACCAAACCAAACCCAAGCAGCCCCAACCAGACCGTAACGATCAACCAGATAGATCAGCGACGCGAACATGACAGGAGCAAGTGCAAGATTCAATTTCAACGAAAACCAGGTCCAGCCATGAGCCAATTGAAGCGAAAATGGAACTATCAATAATGACTGAATTGCAGTACCGAGGAACAACTGCGGTAGCAAGGGAGTGACATGAGAAACCACCTCCACAGCGAAAAACACCTCCAGGAGGACTGAAGAGTGATACCAGATAAACATGGAGGCCAGCTGAAGGGTTATTACCAACACACAAGAGCTAGCAGTATAGATTTTGAGAATACGAGAATGCTCGCCACTGCTCACCAACGCAGAAAACCTCGGATAGATCACTGGATACATAGCCGAGGAAACAATGTAGGGAAGACTTGCAAGACTGGTGGCAAGCGTATAGTACCCATAGCCAGTCAGATCAATCATCTTACTCAAATAAAGCTTATCAACCTGAATAACCGCAATGGACGAAATTGAAACAAGAAAAACCCCCAGGGAGAATCGGCCATCACGGAATACCGATAAAAATGAAGGCTTGAGTAGAAACTCTCCCTTGCTGAATCGTGCACAAACAATGACCAGCGCAAAAACATAAACGAGGCAGACCATAAATTGAGCCCCGAAAAACAGGTCCAACTTCGCCGAAGTCACCTCAAACACATAAATGTACAAGACGATTCCAAGTGTTCTTGAGATTGAGTACAGGGAAAACAAGACGCTATGTACAACGAGCATCTCGCGTGCTACTAAATATGCTTGCAGTATCAGAGAGACGAAACCTAGGAATATCAATATCCCCATCCACTCGACACAGGCGACAACCAGACCAAACTCAAGCCCATGAACAATCAACCACTTTTCTGATATCTCCGTAGCAAAAAGGTAGACGCCGCCACCAAAAAGAATGCCAATGGAGGCAAAGATCACGAAGTGGGCCGCGAGAGAAGAACTCAGCAATACAAGGTAACGGAAGGGAGCATGCTCACGAAATCTCTTCATGCTCGACAGCCTTCTGGTGAATGCACTTGTCATTCCGCCATCCAGCGCCATGAATATCATTTGCAGCATGACGAAGAAGCCGATGAGACCAACTGACTCCATCCCCAGGATTTTTGTATAGATAGGGAAAGCCAGGAAGTTCGAGACGGCGTAGATGATTTTCCCAGCGAGACTTGCGAGCAGAGACAGTCTCATCTGACTCATAATGAGTCCCTATTCACTACTCCCGGCTTCAGATCGAGGCGCTGCAAGCTAAGAAGAACACAAATTGAAAACGCAAAGAGCGCTTCGTAGGAGGATATGCCAACAACGTTCTCAAACAGACCAAACAGCAAGGTTATGGCAATACCAAGCTTGATCCTTTTGCCAAGTACTCGTTCCTTGACTGGCGCTTGCAGAAAAAACATAGAGATCATGAAGAGGTACAGCAAGAATCCGGTTACGCCGTATTCCACCCAGACAGACAGGATCCAGTTGTGACTCCCCCACTCCTGCCTAGGCCACGCGATTGAGTCCAGATGGGTTGTAAACCCTCCTGGCCCAGCTCCAAGAACCGGAGAAACCTGGACTAGGTTTTTACCTTGCTCCCACAACTCGGCCCTCGCGAGAAGAGAAGGGAAATATCCTTCTCTCAAAAGCGCAAGCGCTTCGCCTATATTCAACATGATCAATAGAAAAACAGAAAAACAGACCAGGGCCAGGGGCCATAGCACTGCCGACACAGTAAAGCGGCCGGCAGCACAGGCGAGCAGTATTGTGAAAATGGAAAACATCGTCCCAAACCGGGACATCGTCATGAAGACTGCAAGCAAAATAAACAGCGAACTCCAAACCTGGCCTTTTCCTACGGTGAAAGCCAAGAAGAACAGGAGATAGACTGCAAGAAAATTGGAATTTCCCAAGGGTAGGCTCAAATGAGATTTCAGCTCATAAAACCCGCCGTCTGTCATATAGACATAGAGAGCGCCATAGAAAAACTTGCACCACACCAAGAAACCAAGGAGCAGGCCCGCGTTTCGAATAGATGCCTCCAGTTTCCGATTATAGGCTACATCCTTGAAACACAGTAGCACTGCACCACCGGTAAAGACTGGAATCAAGCTCGCCAGATGCCGCCCCCAGGAACTCTGGGGGTTATAAGCCGAAGAAAGCAGCCCCAGGAAGAAAAGGAAACCATATATCAACAGAAACAGAATTGACCGGGAATCTCCTCCCCTGAGAAACGAAAGCATCATCAATGGCAGTACAGCAATCAGTGCAAACGGCACCGTTAGTGAACTGGTACCGAACCATATCTGGATATTCCCAAGAACGAGAATATAAGGGAAGAATACGAACAGAGACTCTCTAGATAAAATCTTCGCTTTTTGATCCTGGGCCACCGTCTCAAGCACGAGGACACCTATCTCTTGAACATTGGGTCATCGCCCAATAACTGTTCAAGCATATGCTTTGCATACCGAACATTTTCATACGGGCCGTGGGCCTCCATGCCATTGTTAGGTAACGGATGCAGCATTCGCTTGGCCCTTCCCACCAAGCGCTCGAAGAAAAATTTTAATCGAGCCTGCTTTACCGCCCCTGGAGAGTACCTCCGTCCTGTGACACTGGAGAGATACGCTTCAGCCGCCCCTATTGCTTCTCGATAATCCGAGTGCCGGGATTTGCATACCGCGAAAAACCTGTTCAGGTTAAAGTCAGCCAACAACTCGGGGGCGCGCAACTTCAAGGTTTCCCAAGCAGAATGCCCCCAAACGGTTTCAACACTGAAAAAGAACGGAAGCTCCTTTGGCCAATCAAGGTTCTTGAAAGGCTGCATATGCGGGTCGCTCTTGATATCGCCTTTGTGCTTGTTAACTGCACTGCGCCCAGTGTTACTCCCCCCGGAAGCACCTGGAATGGTGAAGGGAAAGTCAACCACATAAAAATGAGAACTTAAAAGAGCCAACCCTAATGACACGGAAATATCTGGGCTCGTCCCATAGAAGACCAACCCCGTAGATTCCCTGAGCTTATCCAGGAGCGCTCGTCTAACCAGTCCATGATAGAGCTTGGGCAACCCGTCGGTCCCTTGGCATGCATTATCCAGAGACATCCTCAGGGCTTGCGCCGAGTCCTTCTTCAATAATTGCCGGCTGATCTTTCCGAGATAAAGCTTGCCTGCATGAGCACTGCCATAGAAGCTAGTTTTGAAGTCAGGCCACGAATACATCGCTTTGATTTCAGGAGTGAGAATATCAATCCCCATTCCATCTGCGAACTTGGCCGCTGCGATGATCTGGCTCGACACGCTATCGTCATCGCCTATCAGGCAGACATACTCACCGCACGCCAGTGCAATAGCGTGCTCATGATTCTGAGTCATCGACAGGGGTTCGCCCCAATGAACATACCGAAGTCGATCATCAGGAACGCCGGCCGCCCAGGCCCTTAACTCGCAGCCATCATTGCTCGTATCATGAATAACCACCTCAAACTCATCGGAGTCGATCTCGAGTATGCTTTTTACGCACTCCACTGCATATCTGGATCGATTGTGAGTGGGTATAACGATACTCAAAAGGCGGCTTTTGTGCATCACAGGCGCCCACGCTTAATTAGGAACTGAGCAAGTGCGAGAAAAACACCGAGACCCAGTCCAAAGATCAAACCAATTGCCACTTTTACAACTTTGCGCGGACCAACGGAAACCTCTGAAGAAACTATCCGTCCATCTTGATTGAAGGCGGTTACATCTTCAGGTCTTACGTCCCGCACACTAAGAACCTCAAGCTTTTCCTGCAAGGTTCTGAGCATGGGTATGAAGGCATCGTCAGAAGACCTGTTCTCCAAGACTCGCAATTCGGCCTTCAAGACCTCTGTACCTTTCAGATACATCAGGCTATCGGAGATGGCAGCCACTGCATCTCGCCCAGCAAGCGAAGCATCCATCTTCACCAACTTGATTGATTCGGCAACACTGAGGGCTTCCTGCAGCCTATGAATTTGATCGGCCCTTCTCAGCTTCGCGATTTTACGCAATGCTGCCATCTCGAGCTTTATGCTTTTTCTCTTGACAGCAAATTCCTCATTGGAACTTTCAGTGATTTCCTTCCGCGCCAAGCGATCAACTACAACCAGAAACCCCTTCGCATGCTGAACTACCGACTCGGATGTTTCGCCAGTAGCCACAAGAACCAAGCGTTCGGGCGATGGCTCCACGGAGAACGTAACCATGGGCGCCGCTGTTTGAGAAATCTGCTTGAAATACTCCTGGCGCGCCTGAGCGGAGACCAGGTTCTTTTTAAGCAAGGCAAACACCCTGTCGCTCGAATAGGCGGCAAACTCGGTCCCCGCTCCTCGCCCAACATTCAGCGTGGAAACCTGAAGTTCTGTAGGAGGTGTCAAATAGACCTGAGCCTGATAGATCGGTTTCCCCTTGGATAAATAGAGGACTGAAATCAGGGTGCAAGCAGCAGCAATAATGGCCACCCAAAGCTTACGCTCCCACAGCGCAAGAAGTAGAGTCGAAAGGCCAATTTCATCCCGAGCCATCTGTCCGTGGTAGTCGTTACTCAAAGGAACCCCTAAGCAGCCATTAAATAAAAATCAGATTGACGATTCTAAACCAATATAAAAATACATAAAGCAACTGTTACAAGCTATCAAAACAGCTTGCAAAATAGAACGAAAGGAATCGAATCGGTATCCTTCCTGAAAAACAGCGTCTTGCTCAGCACATGATTTTTGGGCCATCGAACGCTAGGTACTACTTAATCCACCCCAAGCCACAGAAAGGAATCTCGTAGAGTCTTCGTTATTCTGGCTCGTTCACTCTGTCTCGCAACTCTTTCCCCGGCTTAAAGTGTGGAACAAATTTTCCGTCGAGCCTGACGGACTCGCCCGTCTTGGGGTTCCGCCCAACTCGCGGCGCACGAAAGTGAAGTGAAAAGCTACCAAATCCACGAATCTCGATCCGGTCCCCCGTCGCCAACGCCTGGGACATCTGCTCGAGCATGGTCTTGATGGCAAGCTCTACATCCTTGGATGAAAGCTGTCCCTGATGCGTTACGATTCGTTCGATCAACTCCGACTTGGTCATGGTTTTCCCTTCTAATTCAAGCGGCTAGATCAGCTCAATGAGTTTTTAGCACGCCAGAGGGGCTTTGAACAGCCTTAGCGCAGGAAGGTAAATCACAGGCAACAAAAAGGGCGGCCTAGGCCGCCCTTTTTGCTAATGGAGCAGGGTGATTAGCCCTGGTTCTCCATCTGAGCACGGATCAGGTCACCAATAGTGGTCGGGCCGGTGGACTCGACTTCCTGCTTGCGCAGTTCCTTCATGGCGTCCTTCTCGTCATCAACGTCCTTGGACTTGATGGAGAGGCTGATTACGCGGCTCTTACGGTCGATGCTGATGATCTTGGCTTCGACTTCTTCGCCTTCCTTCAGCACGTTGCGAGCGTCTTCAACACGGTCACGGCTGATTTCGGAAGCCTTCAGAACACCTTCGATCTCGCCGCCGAGGCTGATTACAGCACCCTTGGCGTCAACTTCTTTCACGGTGCCGCGAACGATGCTGCCCTTCTCGTGCATGGAGGCGTAGCTGGAGAACGGATCGTCTTCCAGTTGCTTGATGCCCAGGGAGATGCGCTCACGCTCCGGATCAACGGAGAGGATGACGGTTTCCAGCTCGTCGCCCTTCTTGAAACGGCGTACGGCTTCTTCGCCAACTTCGTTCCAGGAGATGTCGGACAGGTGAACCAGACCGTCGATACCACCTTCCAGGCCGATGAAGATACCGAAATCGGTGATCGACTTGATGGTGCCGGAGATCTTGTCGCCCTTGTTGAAGCGGCTGGAGAAGTCTTCCCACGGGTTGGACTTGCACTGCTTGATGCCCAGGGAGATACGACGACGCTCTTCGTCGATGTCCAGAACCTGAACTTCCACTTCGTCGCCAACCTGAACGACTTTCGACGGGTGGATGTTTTTGTTGGTCCAGTCCATTTCGGAAACGTGTACCAGGCCTTCCACACCCTCTTCCAGCTCGGCGAAGCAGCCGTAGTCGGTGAGGTTGGTTACGCGGGCGGTCACACGAGTGCCTTCCGGGTAACGAGCCTTGATGGCAACCCATGGGTCTTCGCCCAGTTGCTTCAGACCCAGGGAGACGCGGTTGCGCTCGCGGTCGAACTTCAGGACCTTCACGTCGATCTCGTCGCCAACGTTGACGATCTCGGACGGGTGCTTGATGCGCTTCCAAGCCATGTCGGTGATGTGCAGCAGGCCGTCTACGCCGCCCAGGTCAACAAACGCACCGTAGTCGGTGAGGTTCTTGACGATACCTTTGACTTGCTGGCCTTCCTGCAGGGATTCCAGCAGAGCTTCGCGCTCGGCGCTGTTCTCGGCTTCCAGGACGCTGCGACGGGAAACGACAACGTTGTTGCGCTTCTGATCCAGCTTGATGACCTTGAACTCGAGTTCCTTGCCTTCCAGGTGGGTGGTGTCGCGTACGGGACGCACGTCGACCAGGGAGCCCGGCAGGAACGCGCGGATGCCGCTGACGTCGACGGTGAAACCGCCCTTGACCTTGCCATTGATAACGCCCTTGACCACTTCTTCGGCGTTGAAGGCGGCTTCCAGAACCAGCCAGGACTCGGCGCGCTTGGCTTTTTCGCGGGACAGCTTGGTTTCACCGAAGCCGTCTTCCACCGCGTCAAGCGCAACGTGGACCTCGTCACCCACTTTGATGGTCAGTTCGCCTTGTTCGTTATAGAACTGCTCGACCGGGATGACGCCCTCGGATTTCAGGCCAGCATGGACGGTGACCCAGTCACCATCAATGTCGACCACGATGCCGGTGATGATGGCACCCGGCTGCATGTCGAGGGATTTCAGGCTTTCTTCAAAAAGTTCTGCAAAGCTTTCGCTCATGTTCATACCTGTAGTCAAAGGCCAGGAAAGGCCCTATTCCGCACTCCAGCCAATGCGGTCAAGTCATCAATAGAAGCGACGGGGATCGAAGCTGGTATCCCGCGCCGCCCCGGTGGCGCCGTCTTCCGCGAATGCGGAAACCGACGCAAAACTCGGGGTTGACATTGGCTTTTTCAACCTCCGGACGGAGGAATCGAGCCAACATAAGGGCTGGAATGGTAGCAATGGGGTTGACGCCCGTCAATCACGCAGCCCAGCCATATAGATAGGGGTGCGGCAGTCTACAGCAGGCGGTCTTCGCCCCGCAGATAAAGCGCCAGGCGGCGCAGCATCAAGTCGCACTCCGCCAGCTGTTCCAAGCTGACGTATTCGTCGGGCTTATGGCCTTGATCCATGCTGCCCGGGCCACAGACGACAGTTGGAATGCCGGCCTGGTCGAACAACCCGCCCTCGGTGCCAAATGCCACTGTGCCGAACTCCGCCGAACCACAGATAAGTGCCAACAGACGAGCTGCTTCACTGTCGGGCGGAGTGGCCAGCCCCGGATAGGCACTCAATGGCCTCAGGCTGATGCCCGTGTTCGCTTGTACCCTGCGCATCTGCGGTGCCAGCTCGGCCTCGGCATAAACCTGCAGCTCATCGGCCACCTGCTGCGCATCGAATCCCGGCAGAGCACGCACCTCGAAGTCGAACTCGCATTCCGCCGGGACGATATTCAACGCCCGTCCGCCTTTGATGGTGCCAGTCTGCACCGTGGAAAAAGGTGGATCGAAACGCTCGTCATGGCGTTCCGGCCGGGCCAGGTCCGCGCCAATCTCGCCCAGCTTGCCAATCAGCCGCGCCGCGTACTCGATGGCATTCACGCCATAGGGCGCGTAGGCGGAATGGCAGGCGGCACCTTGAATCTGACAGCGCATGGCCAGCTTGCCCTTATGGCCTAGCACCGGCTTCAACTCCGTGGGTTCGCCGATCAGGCACAAGCGCGGCTTATGTGGACGCTTCTCCAACTCCGCCAGCATGGGTCGCACACCCAGGCAGCCCACCTCCTCGTCATAAGAGAAGGCCAGATGTACCGGAAGCGTCAGCGGCTGCTCCAGAAAGGCTGGTACTGCGGCCAGGACGGAGGCGATGAAGCCTTTCATATCCGCCGTACCGCGCCCATACAAGCGCCCTTCCCTCTCCGTCAGCCTGAACGGCTCGACCGTCCAGGCCTGCCCCTCCACAGGCACTACGTCGGTATGACCTGAAAGCACAACACCACCTCGGTCGCGAGGACCGATGGTGGCGAACAGGTTGGCCTTGGTGCGCTCCAGGTTGTAGGAGAGCTCGCTTTCCACGCCGAGCCCCGCCAGGTAATCGCGGATGAAGGCGATCAACTCCAGGTTGGAATCCCGACTGACGGTAGCGAAACCGATCAGTCGTTCGAGCAGATCGCGACTGGACACTTCACTCATCACCCGGCACCCCATAGCTGGGAGCCGCCGTCGGATTCAGCGCACGGGTGACATAGTCCTGCATCTGCGGCCGATAGGCCCGCCAGAGCGTCTCCAGCTGGCCGATGGGATCCTCATCCGCCCAGTCGACCCGCAGATCGACGAGCGGCCAAGTGAGATCACCCATCACCTTTAGTGCTGCAGAGTGAACCGGACCCGCTTCGCCACCTGCGGCCATCGCGGCATGCATGGCTGCCAGCAGACGGTCCGCGAGAAGCCCGGGTGCAGACTCGAATGCCTGCACCATGGCTTCAATTACTTGGGTTGCAGACAATAGATTCCCTGCTGCGACGCACTGCTCGCCAGCAACCGCGTTGTGAACGCCCAGAGCCTCGCTACCACTGAACAGCGCGGTGCGGCCCTGGCTATCGATCACCGTGACCTGGCGATATTGGCTCCAGCCGTTGGTGCTGAGCGCCCGATCAAGGGCTGCCGCAGGCTCCAGTTGCTGCGCGTCGAGCAGATCGAGAATCTGCGGCCCCAGGGCCGGCAGGGTGACGTTCTGGGTCGCCACCGCACCAACCCCGGCCCGCACCCAGGGGCAACGGGCGCCGACCGCGATACTCGACGAGCTGATGGCGATGCCGAGCTGACCCGTTTCAGGGCAGCGTCCGATGATAGAGAACGTCATGGTCCTGCTCCTTATGCCTGTGCCGACTGCCAGTCGTCCGGAATTACCGCGATCACATCAATCTCCATCAGCCACTGGGGCTGGCCCAGGGCCGAAACCACCAACCCGGTAGAGATCGGGAATACGCCTTTGAGCCATTTGCCGACTTCCTGGTAGACCGGCTCGCGGTAGCGTGGATCGATCAGGTAGGTGGTGGTCTTGACGATGTGGGACAGGTCGCTGCCCGCCTCTTCCAGCAACTGCTTGACGTTTTTCATCGCCTGCTCGGTCTGGGCGCGCGGATCGCCGAGGCCGACCAGTCGACCTTCGAAATCCGTACCGACCTGGCCGCGCACATAGACGGTGTTGCCGGCACGCACGGCCTGGCACAGGTCGTTGTCCAGCGACTGGTTCGGATAGGTGTCCTTGGTATTGAACATGCGAATGCGAGTATGGGTAGGCATCGAATCACTTCCAGAAATCTGATTGTTTGAACACACGAATAGCGGCAGTCGCCTGCACGGAAACGTTTTCGCTCAGTCTTTCGCCTGGCGCTGAGAGGCATCGCGGTAGGCGAGATACTTGTGCTGGGTAGCAATGTGGTCGGCGATATGCTTGGCGTCGTGCCAAACACCCCAGATAAAGGTGGAGCCACGACGGGAAAGCCACGGCAGGCCGAGGAAATAAACGCCCGGCTCGGCCGACACACCGCGCTGGTGTTGCGGCTTGCCCTTGGCGTCGAAGGCATTGACCTTCAGCCAGCTGTAATCGACCGCGTAACCGGTTGCCCAGATGATCGAGGTAACCCCTGCCTTCGCCAGGTCCAGCTCGAGAATCGGATTGCTCATGCATTCCGGGTCCGGGTAAGTAGCGCGGGCTTCGGGCTCCTCCGGGAGGTCGAGTCCATTGCGCTCGATGTAAGCGTCCGCTGCATCCAGCAGGGACAGGTAGTTCTCATCACCGCGGGCGATGTTCTCCACAAGGTCTGCCTGGAAGGTGACCGCGTCGCCATCGAACGACTTGGTGAGCCCAACCAACGTCACTCCCTGATGGGCCAGTCCACGGAAGTCGACCGTATGGCCACCACGGGCCCCGCTCACGGCGATGGTCACGTGTTCCTTGCCAGGTTGGGCGGCCTCCGCGTCCCACAGACCGAGCACGCCAAGCCACCAGCAGAAATCACGGTTGCGATAGGCGCGCGGCGGACGATCATGCGGCCCGACCGAAAGGTAGACCTGCTTGCCGGCACGCTGCAGCTCATCGGCAATCTGCACGCCCGAAGACCCGGCCCCAACCACCAGCACGCCGCCTTCAGGCAGTTGCTGCGGATTGCGGTACTGGGCCGAGTGAATCTGCGTGACCCTTGCATTGGTCGGCGCAATCGGCGGAATGATCGGGCGCTGGAAAGGCCCGGTAGCGGCCACCACTCGGTTTGCCTGGATCACACCCTCGGAGGTTTCGATGGTGAACCCCGGACGGTCGGTATTGCGCACCACTGATTTCACTTCCACGCCGGTGCGGATCGGGGCATCGAACTGCTTGGCGTAGGCTTCGAAGTAAGCTGCAACCTGCTCTTTGGGAGCGAAGGCGTCGGGATCGAGGTCGAATTCCAACCCGGGGAAGCGGTCGTGCCAGGCCGGCCCATTGGCCACCAGCGAATCCCAGCGCCCGGTGCGCCAGGCTTCCGCGATTCGATTGCGCTCCAGTACCAGATGCGGTACCCCGAGCTTGGTCAGGTGCTCACTCATGGCCACGCCGGCCTGACCGGCACCAACAACCAGCGTATCGATCTCTATTCTTTCAACTGCCTTGTCCGCGTACTTCTGAAACGCGGTCTGGTTCAGGTCGGTCATCGCTTGCCTCCTCTGACTCTGATCATTCTTGTTCTGCTGATGCGGCTATCTGTGGGGGTGTTGGCCGCATTCTGTTCAGAGCGAGGCAATCGCGAAATTATGATTTTTGTAGTCGCTGGCTAGGAAAAAGCTGCCAGCACGAAAAGCGCCCGGCCCGCGCGCCAGAAGGCTTTGGATATAGGTTTTTTAGCTTCAGGCGCGACAAAATAAATAGTGTCGTTTCGCTCAAAGGGCGCAGCATTTCAGAACTGGGAGACTGGCTGCCGCCAGCTGGGACCCACTGATCGAAATGCATTTGCCGCGCCCCTGTCGCGCCTGATATCTGTATATATCCACAGTAAAAGTCCAGTCTGCCTCCCTCACCATGCCCGCCACCCTCGACGATCCGTTCTACTACCTGCTCAACTTCCACACCCTGCTGGACTGGATCAGCGAGCGTTATCACGACCTCCTCGACGGAGACGAGCAGACGTTCATCGAGAATTTCCGCGCCCTGCCCCGCGCCTCCCAGGCGCTACTGGTTCGCATGGTGATGCGCAAGGGCACACTGTTCCGAGCCAGTAAGTTGAACTACGCAGAGATAGGCGATACCCGTGCGGCGGCCCTGCCGCTACTGGCGCTTGGCTGGCTGGATGCGGCGCCGGAACTGGACCTGGCGCAGCTATTCGGACTGCTTACGCTGGGCGAAGTGGATGCCTGCTTCGGCAAAGCGCCGGGGCGCAAGGCGGAGCGCCTGGAAAACCTGCTAACTCAATACAATGAAGGCCGTACCTTTGCGCTCTGGTGCCCGGCCAGCAGCGATTGCGTCTACGCCCTCGGACTGATGGATATCTGCGACCGCCTGAGGCTAATGTTCTTCGGCAACCTCTACCAGGACTGGTCCGAGTTCGTCCTCGCTGATCTGGGCATCTACCAGTACGAGAAGGTGGAGATCGACACCTCGGCGAGAGGTTTTCGCGAACGCGCAGACCTCGACTACTACCTTTACCTGCACCGTTTGCGGGAACGCTTCGAAGACGGCGAGGCAATCGAGCAATTGCTGCCTGAACTGCCCGCCGAGCCCCACGCCAACCCCTGGCTGGATGCACGTCGACGCAAGCTGCTGTTCCAGGTCGGCCAGCATTGCGAGCGCTGCGCGCTACTTGAAGCGGCGCTGGGCCTGTACGGCCTTTGCGACTATCCAGGGGCGCGGGTGCGGCGCATCCGCGTGCTCGAACGCCTGGAGGCCCATGACGATGCGTTCAGTCTCGCGCAATTCGCCAGTGGGGCGCCCGAGAGCGAGGAGGAGCAGCAGCACCTGACCCGCATTCTGCCGCGCTTGCGCCGGAAACTCGCGCTGCCAAAAGAGCCATCTGTCGGCCGCACAACGGTGCAGCGCATCGACCTCGTGTTGCCGCAGCCCCCTGAACCGCTCTCGGTGGAGCATGCCGTGCTGCTGCATTTCAACGACGACGGCGCGCCCGTGCACTACGTGGAGAACACCTTGCTGAACTCGCTGTTCGGCCTGCTGTGCTGGGACGCCATCTTCGCCGCGCTGCCCGGCGCTTTCTTTCATCCCTTCCACAATGGTCCGGCGGACCTGCTCAGCCCTGATTTCCGTGCGCGCCGGGCGGAAATGTTCGATGCCTGCCTGGCGCAACTGGACAGCGATGCCTACCAGACAAGCATTCGCCGGACCTTCGCCGCCAAACAGGGGGTACTGTCGCCCTTCGTCTACTGGGGCAACCTGGACAAAGACCTGCTCGACCAGGCCCTGGCCTGCCTGCCGGCCGTGCAGCTCAAAGCCTGCTTCCAGCGCATCCTCGCCGACATCAAGTCCAACCGCGCTGGCCTGCCGGATCTGATCCAGTTCTGGCCGGCCGAACGCCGCTATCGTCTGATAGAGGTGAAAGGCCCCGGCGACCGCCTGCAGGACAACCAGCTGCGCTGGCTGGAGTTCTGCGCCCAGCACGGGATTCCGGTGGAAGTCTGCTACGTGCAATGGGCGGACGCCTGACGTGAGCTACAGCGTCGCCGTACGCGCGCTCTGCGAGTTCACCGCCAAGACAGGCGACCTCGACCTGCGCTTCACCCCGGCGCCCACGGCCCAGGAAGGCATCGCGGGTCACGCGCTGGTGGCCAGCCGTCGTGGCGAGGGTTACCAGACGGAAGTGGCCTTGAGTGGTGAATTCGGCCCGCTGCGAGTGCGCGGTCGCGCTGACGGTTACGACCCGGCTCTGAATCGCCTGGAAGAAGTGAAGACCTATCGCGGTGATCTCCAGCGCATGCCGGATAACCACCGGCACTTGCACTGGGCCCAGGTCAAGGTCTACGGCTGGCTGCTCTGCCAGCAGCAGTCGCTGACGGAGATCGAACTGGCGCTGGTCTATTTCGATATCGGCAGCCAGAAGGAAACTCTGCTCACCGAACACCACACGGCCGAGGACCTGCGACTGTTCTTCGAATCCCAATGCCAACGCTTCATCGCCTGGGGGGAACAGGAACTCTCCCATGCAAAGGCGCGCAACACCGATCTCGAAGCACTGACCTTTCCCCATTCCGGATTCCGCCAGGGCCAGCGCCAGCTCGCCGAGGCCGTGTACAAGGCGGCAAGCACCGGCTGTTGCCTGATGGCTCAGGCACCCACCGGAATCGGCAAGACCCTCGGCACCCTGTTCCCCCTTCTCAAGGCGGTTCCGCGCCAAGGGCTGGACAAGGTGTTCTTCCTCGCGGCGAAAACTCCCGGTCGCCAACTGGCCCTCGATGCCCTGCGCCAGATCGATGCCGAGCCCCTTCGAGTGCTGGAACTGGTCGCCCGCGACAAGGCTTGCGAACACCCGGAGAATGCCTGCCACGGCGAGTCCTGCCCCCTTGCCAGCGGCTTCTACGAACGCCTCCCAGGCGCTCGCAAGGCTGCAGCCGAGCGCCGTTGGCTCAACCGCGAAGCCATTCGCGAAGTGGCGCTTGCCCATCAGGTCTGCCCCTACTACCTGGCCCAGGAGATGGCGCGCTGGAGCGACGTGGTCGTGGGCGACTACAACTACTACTTCGACTCAAGCGCCCTTCTCCATGGGCTGGCCAACGCCAACCAATGGCGTGTCGCGGTGCTGGTGGACGAAGCGCACAATCTCGTGGAGCGGGCGCGCAAGATGTACTCGGCCGAGCTCGACCAGCTCAGCCTCAAGGTCTTGCGCAAGAACTCCCCGGCCGTGCTGAAAAAACCCCTGGAACGAGTGGGCCGCACCTGGAGTGAACTCAACAGGGAACAGGCCGGGGACTACCGCGCCTATGACTCGCCTCCGACAAAGCTGCTGAACGCACTTCAGGGCGCGGTCACTGCGATAACCGACTACCTCACCGAAAACCCCACCGCCATGGATGCCGCCCTGCAGGACTTCTACTTCGAAGCCATGCAGTTCGGGCGCATGGCCGAGCAATTCGGCAGCCATTCACTGTTCGACCTCAGCAAGCGACCTGGCAAGGGCGGGGCCAGCCTGTCACGCCTGTGCCTGCGCAATCTGATACCCGCGCCGTTCGTTGGTCCGCGGTTCGCCGCCAGCCACTCCACCGTGCTGTTCTCGGCCACCCTCAACCCGCGCCACTATTACGGCGACTTGCTCGGGCTGGCGCCCAACACACCCTGGCTGGAAGTGGACTCCCCCTTCAGCGCCGAACAGCTCCAGGTTCGGATTGCCGCCGACGTATCCACGCGCTACCAACACCGCAGCGCGTCGCTCGCACCCATCACACGACTGATGGCCCGGCAGTTTGCGGAACGCCCCGGCAACTACCTGGCCTTCTTCAGCAGCTACGACTACCTGCAGCAGGTCGCCAGCCTGTTCGCCCGCGAACATCCGCAGGCTCCCATCTGGCTGCAGGCACGGCAGATGGACGAAGCAGCGCGCCAGGCATTCATCGAGCGTTTCGAGGCCGGCGGCCAGGGCATCGGTTTCGCCGTGCTAGGCGGTGCATTTGGTGAAGGTATCGACCTGCCCGGCGAGCGACTGATCGGCGCCTTCGTCGCCACCCTTGGCCTGCCACAGCTGAACCCTATCAATGAGCAGTTGAAGTTGCGCATGGCCGCGCAGTTCGGCGCCGGTTACGACTACGCCTATCTCTACCCAGGCTTGCAGAAAGTGGTACAGGCGGCCGGGCGCGTCATCCGCACGACCGAGGACAGGGGCGTAGTGCACCTGATCGACGACCGCTTTGCGCGACCGGAGGTGCAGCGTCTGCTGCCCAGCTGGTGGGAGCTAGAGCCACGAACGTGAGGTGCCCCGCGCGCACCGCTGGCCCTTATGCCGGCTCAGTGGTGCGCATGGCGCACACCACGAATTCTCTGGGTGTGCACAAGGTCGCCCTGGGCGCCGAGTCGCTTAGCTATCGCCGGCAAACACCCATATCCACCTTGCCCACGAACGGATTGCCGTAGCCCATCACGCAGGCCACGCGCTGGTTGCGGTTGCGCTCCCAGGCTTCCACCGGGTACTGGCGGTTCCAGGCGTTGTAGAGCTTGCGATCCTGGCTGGAGAGGCGCAGGCCATAGCGGTCGCTCATATAGAAGTAGGTCCGCGCAATCATGCCGCGGATCTGCTGGCGCGGCATCGCCTTGCGCGCCTTGAAGTCCACCACCATGGGGCAAGCGCCATACTGGCTCGGTTTCTGCGGCAGCCAGGCGAAGCTGTAGTTGCTGCGATCGCCATTCACCTCGCCGATGCTCGGCACCAGGTTGTGCAGGTCGGCCTCGGCACGCTGATAGGTCGGATCATTCTCCGCGCAGTTCTTGCGCCCGCCCTTCTGCCAGCACTGGCGCTGATGGCCGATCACCCAGGCCGGCACGATGTGCTCCCACTCGATGCGTTGGGCCCGCTGCGGTGTCTTCCTCGGCACGTAACCGCAGCTTTTCAGATCCACGCGATTGCCCTGGTAACGGCAGCCGCAATAGAACTCCACCGGGTGCGTGGCGTAGAGCTTCCAGGCGGCCTTCTTGGCTTCGTTGAACGTGCGCGGTGCGGCGGCTTCGGTGGCTGCGGAAAACAACAGGCAAAACAGCAGGATAGAGCGAATCATCAGGCTTCTTCTTCCCGGGTACTGCGTCAGGGGGAAATGACTGACAACAGATTTTTCCTTTGGTTTGGTTGCCATCAGACGGCGGCAACTGATATCTGTATAAATATACAGTAATCCAGGAAAAGTCCTATGCCTGTATCAGCCCCGATCCGATTGCCCATACCCGAGCAACCTGTTCCATCAAACGTTCCGCTGCCCTACCAGCTGCCGCTGCCCTTCCCACCCCGTGGCCAGGTGCAGCCCTTGTTCGCCAGCCGGCGGCTGCACTGAATCCGTCCGAGGAAGACCCGATGCTGGACGTACGCCAGTTGAAATACACCGTGAGCCGCATGGCCCCGGAAGAAATCCGCGAAGCGGTGGAAGAATTACGCCTGGAAGGTCTGGTGACCGATGGCAAGACGCCCTTCGGTCGACTGCACTTCAACACCTGCCTGGCGGAGATAGAGGCTCTGTTCCAGCGTGCCGGCTATCACCGGCAACTGGATGTCGTGGGTTACCAGGGCCAGGCCTACGCCCTGTTCGACCCGGCCCGCTGGGAGCCGGTGCAAGTGCTGCGGTGGCTGAAGGATTATGTGGACTCGCGCCAGACGGAAAGCGCCTAGCCAGTTGCTAGCGCTTCTGCGCGTAGGCCATGAACAGACCGCTGCCGACGATGATGGCGATGCCGAGCAGGCCGATCTGATCCGGCGCGTGGTTGAACAGCAGCAACCCCAGCAGGCCGGCGAAAACGATCTGTCCATAACCGAAGGGCGCCAGCAGCGGCGGCGACGCGTGGCGGAACGCCTGGGTCAGCAGCATGTGCCCGCCCATGCCACAGGTGCCCAGGGCCAGCATCAACAAACCATGGCTGAGGTTGTCCGGCAGATGCCAGAAGAACGGCACCAGAGCACTCATGATCAGCGTGTTGGTCAGGCCGGTGATGAAGTTGCTGGTGGCTGAGCTGTCGGTGCGGGTGAGAATGCGCGTCAGCAATTGGTAGAAGGCAAAGCACACGGCCGCAGCCAACGGAAACAGAACGGCCGGGGTGAACAGCGAACCGCCTGGGCGCACGATCAGCAGCACTCCAGCGAATCCCACCAGCACCGCCCCCCACTGCCCGCGAGAAACCCGCTCGCGCAGCAGGGGTACCGAAAGCATGGTGACCAATAGTGGCGCGAGGAAGATTACTGAGGTCGCCTCGGCCAGCGGGATATAGCGCAGTCCGGTCGTGAACAGCAGGCTCACCCCTATCAGACAGAGCGCTCGTGCTATCTGCAGCATCGGGCGCTTGGTGCGAAGTACCCGGGTGCCTTCGCGCGGCAGCAGGAAGCCCGCCATCAGCAGCGTGTGCACCAGATAGCGCACCCAGACCACCATCACGATGGGGTAGAAGGCCGACAGGTACTTGGAAATCGCGTCGTGGCTGGAGAACAGGAAAGTAGCCAGGCAGACCAGCACGATGCCTTTCAGCGGCTGGTCGATGCGTTGCGACAAGGGGCTATGGGAGCTCATCAGGGGTCCGGGGCGTCTGCCGGGGAAGGGCTTGGTAGCAGACTAATGATTAGGCGACTCAAGATATCGGCTAAGCGTGCGTGACTCAAGAGCCGGCCGGCATGCATGCCGAACCGGGATGGCAAGCCTTCCATCAGCCGACCGGAGGTGCTGTGGTCATGCGATGAGGCGCTGTAAAAATGCAGCACTCGCACCTCGCATTCAGCTGCAGGCCCCGCGCCAACTGTCCATGGCGGCTGGCACGCAATGTGCGGGCGTAAGTCCGAATCCCGCACAGCACATCTGGAATCGACATGGACCCATTACACCTGCTGGCCGAACGCGGCCTGCTGCTTTCCACCACCCTCTCGGTCAGCGGCCAATTGCTGCATATCTCTCCCAGCCTGAGCGATCAGCTCGGCTACGCGCCGGATGAACTCCCGGGGCTGGGCATCGAGCAAATCTACACCGCCGAATCGGTACGTGCCCTGCACCAGCTTTTCGCCAATCCGCCCGCCGACGAGCGCATCCAGGACCTGGAACTCAACCTGATACGCCACAGCGGTGGGCTCCTGCCGGTGCTGGCCAGCGGCATCCTGGAATGGCGCACGGTGCCAGCGCCGCGCTTGCACCTGATCAAGATGCCGCTCGGCGCCCTCACCCGCCGCGTGAACGAATTGCAGAACGCCAACGAAGTCATGAGCCAGATGCTCTACAGCGCCAAGGTGGCGTACTGGTGCATCGAGTTCGCCGAGGCGGTGGACATCAACCAGACACCCGACGAGATCGTCCGTCAGGTGTTCGAGAACCGTTCCTACTGGCGCATGTGCAACCGCGCCATGGCAGACGTCTACGAGATGCCGGCGGACGTCGACTTCAACCAGCAGCCGGTCCGCCTCTACTGGCCACGCAGCCCCGCCAACGAAGAGTTCGTGCGGCGCCTGGTAGAAACCGGCTTCTGCGTCGATGGTGCCCTGTCGGTGGACCGCCGACACGATGGCTCCCCCGCCTATGTGGAGAACGATGTGCGCGCCGCCATCCACAACGGCCGCCTGCTGCGTATGTGGGGCAGCATCCGCGACGTCAGCCAGGAGCTGCGCATGCAGCACGACGCCGAGCAACGCATCGACGCGCTGCGCCGGGTCTTCGACGCGGTGCCCGACGCGGTGGTGGTGATCGACGAAGCGCTCCAGCCGCAATGGCGCAACGCCGCCTTCGAGAACACCTTCGGCATCACCCAAGGCACCAACATCGCCCACGCCCTGCTGGACCAGTCGCTGCCGGAACGCACCTGGCACAGCCTGCAGCTGCCCGACCTGAGCGGCCGGCCGCAACTGTTCAACGTCCATTGCTCGCGCGTACTCATGCAAGAGGGCGTGGCCTGGAAAGTAGCGGTACTGCGTGCAGCCGAGCGTGGCCTTCGGCATAGCGACGAGTTGCATCCATGATCGACAAGAATCTCCTGCCGTCCCTGAAAATGGGCATGCGCTCTTCGGTGAGCGTCAGCAGCGAAGTGCTTTCGGCACTCCTGGAAACACCGGCCCTGCACGCACTGCTCGACAGTTTCAGCGAGGCCATCATCCTTTGCGACGGTGAATCGCGGGTACGTTTCCTCAACCTTGCAGCCGAACGGGTCAACCGCCTGTCCCGCCAGGACGCGCTGGGCCTGCCCAACGCCGAGTTCTTCCAACGCTCGGCACTCGGTTTCGACGACTTCCAGCAGGCCATCGGCCGTGGCGCCACCAGTGCCCTGACCCGCTCCCGAGACGGCCGGATGTTCCTCACCAGTACCCAGGCGGTACCCACCGGCGCCTACGAGAAGCCCTACACGCTGTTGGTTCAACGCGACTTCGAAGGCCGCGAGAGCCAGCGTCGCACATCCCCGCAATCCTTTGCTCCAGCAGAGAACAACGGTCTTGGCGACCCGCAGGACAACGCCCTGCACCTTTCACCATTGCTTTCCAGCATTGCCGATACCGGCGTGCGCGCTTTCCGCCGCCGCGCCAGACTGCTCCTGCTGGGCGAACCCGGCGTCGGCAAGACCGCCATCGCCCGGCACATTCACCGCGCCGCCGGGTGGGGCGACCGCCCGTTCATACACGTCAACTGCGGCAGCATTCCTGAAAGCCTGTTCGAGTCCGAGATGTTCGGCTACGAGCGCGGCGCCTTCACCGGCGCCCTGCAGGGCGGTAAGCGCGGCTACATCGAGAGCGCCTCAGGCGGCACGCTGTTCCTCGACGAGATAGGCGAAATCCCGCTGCATGTGCAGGCCAAGCTGCTCAAGTTCCTCGAGGACGGCAGCATCCAGTCGGTGGGCTCGCCGCTCTCCAAGACGGTCCAGGTACAGGTGATCGCCGCCACCAACAAGGACCTGCGACGCCTGGTGGAAACCGGCGAATTCCGCGCCGACCTCTATTACCGCCTGGCGGTGCTCCCGGTGGAAATCCCGCCGCTGCGCCAGCACCTGGAAGACCTTCCGGTGCTCATGGACATCCTCCTGATGCGTATCAACCGCGACCGCCAGCCAACCTTGCGAATCTCAGGTGGCTGCCGCCAGCGACTGATGAACTACGACTACCCCGGCAACATCCGCGAACTGGTGAACGTCTTCGAACGTCTGGCCGTGCTGGCGGACGACGAGGCCCAGGAACATCATCTGCCGCCTGAGTTGCTGGGTCTCATCGCCCCGGTATTCGTCCGCCCCGCAGCGGCGCGGGTAGACGCGGAGAGCATTGCGCCGCCCGGCGAGGAAGCAAGCGGCAATCTCAAGGCCCAGGTGCAACGCTTCGAGCGCCAGCTCATTCTGCAGGCTGTCCAGAACCAGGGCAGCAAGCGCAAGGCCGCCCAGCAGCTCGGCATCGACATCGGCACCCTGATCCGCAAGCTGCAACGCGACTGATCCCGCAGGCACAGGGATGTGCCCAATGCTGCCGTTTCGCCATCCCGGCGTTTCCGCGCAGCGCTGCAAGAATGCCAACAAGGCATTTCATTTCTGCCTACACCAGGCAACACGCAAAAAGTAAAATTTCTTTATTTTCAACATGTTACTAAGTTGGCACGGCGCGTGCTCCAGCTAGCGGCACCCATCCACCTGAGTGGGTCATCGCATAGAAGCCGGGTCCGAGAGACCCGGCAGCTCTGGAGGCAAAACAACAATGCTAATCACAGGTATCAAGAGCCGGCCGGTATACGACCAACTCCGTCCTCTTCCCGGCGGAACCCATCACCTGGTCGCCGGCCAGGGCAGTGGCGGCCGCGCCCTGCTGCGCCTGCTGGACGACATGGCCGGACAGGGCCTCAACATCACCCTGCTCTACTCGCAGGAATCCTTCTCCGGCCAGGACTTCCTCGCCGAGCTGGAACAACGTGACGTCGCCGAACTGCGCGTCTATTCCAGCAACCAGGCGCTGGTGGACGAACTCGAACACATCCTCGGCGATGCCCGCATGGGCACCCGCCTCTACCTCTCCGGTTCGGAAAGCTTTATCGGCACCGCCATGCAGGTCGCCACCCGCTACGACATGAACGGCGACGAAGTGCTCCGCGAACACGCCGGCAGCTTCGTCCGCCGAGTCTGGTGCGTGCACTGCGACAGCTACACCGAGAACGTCACCCAGCGCGTATTCCAGTGCCCCAGTTGCAACCGGATGCTGGTGGTACGTGACCACTACTCCCGCCGCCTCGCCGCCTTCCAGGCCGTGAAGGCCGATG
The DNA here is from genome assembly GCF_003626975.1 of Pseudomonas sp. DY-1. Lineage (NCBI taxonomy): Bacteria > Pseudomonadati > Pseudomonadota > Gammaproteobacteria > Pseudomonadales > Pseudomonadaceae > Pseudomonas > Pseudomonas sp. DY-1. The sequence continues at coordinate 2,119,511 of NZ_CP032616.1, forward strand.
CCGAAGTCCCCGGCGAACTGCCGGCCGCCGAGGAGCTCGACACATGAGCCTAAGCAACGGAACCCTGAACGTGCGGGTGGCCCGCATCGAAGCCGTCACCCCCGAGATCAAGCGATTCACCCTGGTTTCCACCGATGGTGCGCACCTGCCGCCCTTCTCTGGCGGCAGCAACGTGGTGGTACTGATCCCACACGAGACAGGCGCCTACCGCAATGCTTACTCGCTGATGAGCTCGCCGTACGACTCCAGCGCCTACCAGATCGCCGTACGCCGGGTCGAGGAAGGCCGTGGCGGCTCGTTGCGGATGCACGAAGCGGTGAACGAGGGCGATGTGCTGGAAATCCTGCGCCCAGTGAATCTGTTCCCGCTGAGCAAGCACGCCCGTCTGCACCTGTTCATCGCCGGCGGCGTGGGCATAACCCCGGTCTGCTCTCAGCTGGCCGAATTGCGCCTGCGCGGAACGCCCTTCGAGGTGCATCTGGCAGTGCGCGGCGCAGAACACGCGCGCCTGGGCGAAGAACTGGTGCGCGAATACGGTGACGCGGTGCGCCTGTACCGCAATGACATCGATCAGCGCCTGGATATCGCCGCCGTGGTCGCGGACCGTCCGTTGGGTAGCCACCTCTATGTCTGCGGTCCGGAATCCATGATCCAGGACGCCATCGACAGCGCCCGCGCCCAAGGCTGGACCGACAGCCACATCCACTACGAGCGGTTCCTGGAGCAGGGCAGCATCGGCGAGAGCTTCAGCGTCACCCTGGCGCGCAGTGGCGCCACCCTCACAGTCTCTCCCGACCAGAGCCTGCTGGAGGCCGCCGAGGCCGCCGGCCACGAGATCCCCTACCTGTGCCGCGGCGGCGCCTGCGGCATGTGTGAAACCAATGTGCTGGAGCTGGACGGCGAAATCCTCCACACCGACGACTGGCTGTCCGACGAGGACAAGGCCGCGAACAAGAAAATCATGCCCTGCGTGTCGCGCGCCAAGTGCTCGCGGCTGGTCATCGACTGCTGAACGGAGAACGACCATGACCATCCAGTTCCGACCCGACGAAACCTACCGCGACGACTACACCTACGCGAACAGCCCCGAGTGCATTGCCCGCGCGCCCTTCCCCTTCCCGGACGACGAGTACATGTACTCGATGAATCTGGAGCCCCACGTATCGGTGGGCGAGGCAGCGCTCAAGGCCGTCTTCGACATCGACGAGCACTACATCAGCGAATGCCGCGACCGAGCCTTCACCCTGGAAAAAGACCCGGGCATGCACTACGTATCGGCGCCGCACATGATGGAAGCCCAGTGGGACCTGCTCGAGCTGATCATGGAGTCCTACGCCAGCGACTACCCCGAATACTTCACGCTGGAGAAGGACGGCACTCGCTGGCACTGGACCAACAAGCTCCTGAACATTGACGACACCTTCACCTTCGGCGACCCGGCCACCCTGCCCTATGAGCCGATGGAGTACATCACCCGCCAGGCCCAGGGCGACTGGGTATTGCAGGAAGAGCGCGACGGGACCCTGTACTGGGGCGCAGGCATCGCCACCCAGCGGGCCGACTATTCGCTGCGCTTCAACCTCGGCATGGCCTGGCACGAGTTCCACGGCCCGGTGCCACTGGTGAAAGAGACCGGCATGCTCGACCGCGCACTGAAGTTCCTTCTGCGCCTGCGCTGCGGCCATCCGGTGCGCCGCCTGAACTGGTCGCTGACCGTCAACCCGCGCCTGGACGTATCCGCCGAAAGCCTGCCGGACTGGGCACCGGACCGCACCACGGTGACCGCAGAGAACGCCGGCAAGCTGGTTTACCTGCGCATCGAACTACAACCCTTGCACCGCTTGCCGCGCAGCAACGCCATCGTGTTCCCGATCCGCACTTACCTGCTGAACCTGGAAGACATCGCCACCAACCCGGCCTGGGCCAAGCGCATGCACCGCGTGCTCAAGTCCCTCAATCAGGAACTCGTGGACTACAAGGGATTCACCCGTTACCGCGACGCCGCCGTCGAGTGGCTATCGCAGTTCGACGACGGCCGCGACGAGCAGGCGGCCAAATCCGCCTGAACCCGCTTCACGCTTCACCCATAACAACAAAGGCTCTTCCATGAGCACCAGCGGGCACTGCCCCGCTGGCCATGCAAACGACTGCCATTCAAATGAGGAAAAAACAATATGAGTGGGTCTTCTGCGACGCGTGCAACCGCTTCGATCGATCAGGACGCCGAGCAACTGCGTGCGCTCGGCTACAGCTCCAACTTCAACCGCAGCATGAGCCTGTGGGAGAACTTCTCCCTCGGCTTCACATATCTGTCGCCGGTGGTCGGCGTCTACACCCTGTTCGGCCTCTGCCTCGCGGCAGGTGGCCCGCCGATGTTCTGGTCCTACCTGCTGATCGGCCTCGGCCAGTTACTGGTGTGCCTGGTGTTCGGTGAGGTGGTTTCGCAGTTCCCGATTTCCGGGGGCGTCTACCCCTGGGCACGTCGCCTGGTGGGTAAGCGCTGGGCGTGGATGGTGGGCTGGGTCTACGCCTGGGCACTGTGCGCCACCATCGCCGGCGTGGCCGTCGGTGCTGGTCCTTACCTGGCCGCGATGCTCGGCTTCGAGTCCAGCGCAAACGCCAGCATCTACATCGCCCTGGTGCTGATCCTGCTCTCGACCGGTCTCAACCTGGTAGGCACCAAGCTGCTGGCGCGCGTGGCCATGTTCGGTTTCCTCTGCGAACTGGTGGGCGCCATCCTGGTGGGCGGCTACCTGCTGATCTTCGAACGCCACCAGCCGTTCAGCGTGCTGTTCAATACCTTCGAGATCAACGTCAACGGTTCCTACCTGCCGGCCTTCCTCGCAGCATCCCTGGCGGGTCTGTTCCAGTACTACGGCTTCGAGGCCTGCGGTGACGTGGCCGAGGAAACGCCCAACCCCGGCAAGCGCATCCCCAAGGCCATGCGCATGACCATCTACATCGGCGGCGCCGCGGCCATGTTCGCCTGCCTGGCACTGATCCTCGCGGTACCGGACATGCAGAAGGTCATCGCCGGCGAAGACACCGACCCGGTTTCCACCATCCTCTCCAATGCTTTCGGTCCGGTGGGTTCGAAGCTGGTAATGGCTGTCGTGATGGTGTCCTTCATTTCCTGCGTGCTCAGCCTGCAAGCCGCCGCCAGCCGCCTGCTGTTCGCCTATGCCCGTGACGAGATGATCGTCGGCAGCAACCTGCTCAAGCGCCTTTCCGCCAACCAGGTGCCGTCCTTCGCACTGGTGGTGAGCGGTGTCGTTCCGGCGGCCATCGTCTGCCTCGGCCTGTTCATGGCTGACGCCGTGGCCACCATCGTCGGCTTCGCTGCCATCGGCATCTACGTCGCCTTCCAGTTGATCGTGATTGCCGCCCTGATCGCTCGAGCCAAAGGCTGGCGCCCGAGCGGCCAGTTCAGCCTTGGCGGCTGGGGCCTGCTGGTGAACGTTGCCGCGCTGATCTACGGCCTTGGCGCCATCGTCAACATGATCTGGCCGCGCAGCCCGGATGCCGCCTGGTACATCAACTACTCGATGATCCTGACCACTGTCGTGGTGATGGGCGCGGGCTTCCTCTACATGCTGCTGGCCAAGCCCTACGACAAGGGCACCGCCCCAGCCGGCGACGCCTGGAAGTTTTCCAATCCCGTCCCAAAGGCCGCTGACGTAGCTGGCGTTCCGGCGCAGTAAGCCAACCCGTCGCCCCTCCTCCCTCGCTTTCCTCCCCTCTCCCTCCGGGAGAGGGGCTAGAACCGAACAAGGATCACCCCATGCAAACCAAACTCCTGATCAACGGCCAGCTCGTCGCCGGCGAAGGCCCCAGCCTCGCCGTGCTCAACCCGTCCCTGGGCACCGCCCTGGTGGAAATCGCCGAGGCCAGCCCGGCCCAGGTCGATGCCGCCGTGCGCGCCGCCGACGCCGCCTTCCCGGCCTGGTCGCAGACCTCGCCGAAAGACCGCTCCACCCTCCTGCTCAAGCTCGCCGACCGCATCGACGCCCACGCCGAAGAACTGGCCCGCCTGGAATCGCAGAACTGCGGCAAGCCCTACGCCGCCGCGCTGAACGACGAACTGCCGGCCATCGCCGACGTGTTCCGCTTCTTCGCCGGCGCCAGCCGCTGCATGAGCGGTTCCGCCGCCGGTGAGTACCTGCCCGGCCATACCTCGATGATCCGCCGCGACCCGGTCGGCGTGGTCGCTTCCATCGCGCCGTGGAACTACCCGCTGATGATGGCCGCCTGGAAACTCGGCCCGGCCCTGGCCGCCGGCAACACCGTGGTACTGAAACCCTCCGAGCAGACCCCGCTGACCGCCCTGAAGCTCGCCGAGTACATCGCCGAGATCTTCCCCGCCGGCGTGGTGAACATGGTCTTCGGCCGCGGCCCGAGCGTCGGTGAACCGCTGACCACCCACCCGAAGGTGCGCATGGTCTCCCTCACCGGCTCGGTCGCCACCGGCTCGCGCATCATCGCCGGCACCGCCGACAGCGTGAAACGCATGCACATGGAACTGGGCGGCAAGGCCCCGGTGATCATCTTCGACGACGCCGACATCGACGCCGCCGTGGAAGGCATCCGCACCTTCGGCTTCTACAACGCCGGCCAGGACTGCACCGCCGCCTGCCGCATCTACGCGCAGAAAGGCATCTACGAGAAGTTCGTCGCCAAGCTCGGCGAAGCCGTCGGCAGCATCCGGACCGGCCTGCAGGACGACCCGAATACCGAACTCGGCCCGCTGATCACCGAGCAGCACCTGGAGCGCGTCGAGGGCTTCGTCCAGCGCGCTGCCGCCGTGCCGCACATCCAGGTGGTCACCGGCGGCAAGCGTGTCGACGGCCCGGGTTTCTTCTTCCAGCCCACCGTGCTCGCCGGCGCCCGCCAGGACGACGAGATCGTCCGCCGCGAAGTGTTCGGCCCGGTGGTCTCGGTCACCGAGTTCGATAGCGAGGAGCAGGTGCTGGAGTGGGCCAACGATTCCGACTACGGCCTGGCCTCTTCCCTCTGGACCGCCGACGTCGGCCGCGCCCACCGCCTGTCCGCACGCCTGCAGTACGGCTGCACCTGGGTCAACACTCATTTCATGCTGGTCAGCGAAATGCCCCACGGTGGCGTCAAGCACTCCGGCTACGGCAAGGACATGTCCATGTATGGGTTGGAGGACTACACCGCCATTCGCCACGTGATGTTCAAGCATTAATGGGCTGGCTTCGGCCAGCGCCTTGTGGGAGCGAATTCATTCGCGATTGGGGCGCCAGACCCAACCGGAAATAACCGGGGGCAGCTGCGCTGTCCTTCGGGACTGAAGTCGCTCCTACGGTTGAGACCGAGATCCTGTGGGGGCCACTCAAGTCGCTGAGCAGGCCTGCCCAGAGAAACCCTGGCGCAGCTACGCTGCCCTTAGCGATTGAAATCGCCCCCACAGGAATTAACCCACGCTGCAAACCACCAGGAGCCTCCCATGTTCGACATGCTTGACGGTTTCCGTGTCATCCTCACTGGCGTACTGGCCGACCTGGCCCTGGCGTCAGCCTGAAAAAGCCCCGGCGATTGCCGGGGCGAATCCCTCCGCCATGCAAGCCTTCATCAATGCGGTGAAAACCGAGCAAGCCCTGGCTTCTGGTTGACCGATCGTCGTCATAGCAAATTTGTATTACGACCATCATGTACGTCTTTTTGAATTACGCATATCATTTAACGCATCGAGGCCAACGCCCTCTCACAGGAGCCCTCCATGCAATCCATCGTCATTGCCGGTTACGCCCGCTCGCCTTTCCACTTCGCCAAGAAAGGCGGACTGATCAACCTCCGCCCGGACGACCTCGCGGCCCAGGTGGTGAAGGGCCTGGTGGATCGCCTGGATATCGATCCCCGGCAAATCGAGGACCTGATCCTAGGTTGCGCTTACCCCGAAGCCGAGCAAGGCATGAACCTGGCGCGTATCACCGGCTTCCTCGCCGGTCTGCCGGAAACCGTCGCCGGTGCCACGGTGAATCGCTTCTGCGGTTCCTCCATGAGCGCAATCCACTTCGCTGCCGGACAGATCATGCTGGGTGCGGGCGAGGCCTTTATCTGTGGCGGCGTGGAGTCGATGACCCGCGTGCCCATGGGCGGATTCAACATTTCACCGAATCCCAAGCTGGTGGACGGCTACCCACAGGCGTACATGGCCATGGGTCACACCGCTGAAGTGGTCGCCGGGCGCTACGGCATTTCCCGAATCGAACAGGAGGCCATGGCTGTGGAGTCCCACCGCAAGGCTACCCAGGCACGGGAACAAGGCCGCTTGCAGGACGAGCTCATCGCCATCGAAACGCCCGACGGTCTGGTAAACGAAGACGGTTGCATCCGTCCGGCGACCACCCCGGAAGCACTGGCGCAACTTAAGCCGGCCTTCGGCGGTAGCGTAACCGCCGGCACCGCTTCGCCCCTGACCGATGGCGCAGCGGCGGTATTCGTCTGCACCGAGGATTTCGCAAAGCGCTGGAGCCTGGACGTCATGGCGCGGATCAAGGCCGTTGCCGTGGTTGGCTGCCCGCCGGAAATCATGGGCATGGGACCGCTCTATGCCACCCGCAAACTGCTGCAACGCACCGGCCTTGTGATCGGTGACATCGACCTGTTCGAAATCAACGAAGCCTTCGCCAGTCAGGCCCTGGCCTGCATACGCGAGCTGGATCTCGATCCGGCCAAGGTCAACCTGGACGGCGGCGCCATGGCCATCGGCCATCCGCTGGGCGCCACCGGCGCGCGCATCACCGGCAAGGCTGCGAGCCTGCTCAAACGCACCGGTGGCCGATACGCCGTCGCCACCCAGTGCATTGGCGGCGGCCAAGGCGTGGCAACCCTTCTGGAGCGCGTCTGATCGATCGACCACGGCACCTCGTCCGTGCCGTGGTCGATTACCGCTAGCGCGACAAGGGATGTGAATTACAATCGCCATATCAATCTTGCGAACGAGGCGACCGACATGCGCTACCCCGAAGATCACAAAGCCGAAACCCACAAACGCATCGTCGCCGAGGCGTCCCGTCGCTTTCGCTCCGAAGGCATCGACGCCACCGGCCTGCAACCGCTGATGAAGGCCCTCGGCCTGACCCATGGCGGCTTCTATGCACACTTCAAATCCAAGGATGCCCTGGTGGAAGAGGCCCTCCAGGCAGCAGCGAACGACGCCAACGCCCAATGGGTCAAGGCATTCGCCAAGGACCAGCCGCTGAAGACCTTCTTCGAGCGCTACCTCTCCCCGCAGCATCGTGCCCACCCCGAACAAGGTTGCCCGCTGCCCACCATGTCGGCGGAACTGGGACAGCGCGGCAATGCCAGCGCCATCACCGACAGTGTGCTGAACAACCTGCTGGAACTGGTGACTAAGGAAACCGGCAGTGCTGAGCAGAGCCTGACCATGCTGTCCACCTTGGTGGGCGCTCTGACACTGGCCCGCAGCGTGGCCAGCGAGGAACTGTCAGACCGCATACTCGAAAGTGCCCGCGCCACCCTCCTCTCCCAGGTAGAGGCTGCCCAGGCCACCAGGGCCTGACGACCCTGCCATCCGTCGCCGCCCTCGGCATCCACCGAGGGCAGCCTATGCTTTCCAGGTAGGACCGTAACCGGCTGCACCTGGGTTGCACCCTTCCCTCTACAGCCGCTCATACCCTGCTGAACGCCAGTACTTCTGTGCCTCGGCAGCGATCAGGTGCAACTTTTCCGAGTCATCAATGTGACCTTTCATCAGGAGAATACCGCCAGTCTTACGACCTTTGGTTGCACCAGGTTGCACCCCTTGTAGGACATCGCTACTCTTTGCGCCGCTAATGCCGTGCGACCACGGCCGAGAAGAGGACAAGAAATGGCTACGAGCACCACCCTTGGCGTGAAACTGGACGAAGCTACCCGCGATCGTCTCAAGGAAGCTGCGCGCAGGATCGAGCGCACCCCGCATTGGCTGATCAAGCAAGCGATCTTCAGCTACCTCGAGGCACTGGAAAGCGGCATGACCCTGCCGGAACTCCAAGGCATCGCCCAGCGTCTGGCCGAAGGTGACCACGACGCCCTCGAAGCCCTGCCCGAATCCACGCATCAGCCGTTCCTCGAATTCGCCGAAAGCATCCTGCCGCAGTCCGTGCTGCGCGCGGCCATTACTGCCGCCTACCGCCGCCCCGAGCAGGAAGCCGTGCCCATGCTGCTGGAGCAGGCGCGCCTGCCCGCCGAGATGTCCGACGCCGCCTACAAGCTGGCCTACGGTATCGCCGAGAAGCTGCGCAACCAGAAGAGCGCCGGCGGTCGTGCCGGTATCGTCCAGGGCCTGCTGCAGGAGTTCTCCCTGTCTTCCCAGGAAGGCGTGGCGCTGATGTGCCTGGCCGAAGCCCTGCTGCGAATCCCGGACAAAGGCACCCGCGACGCCCTGATTCGCGACAAGATCAGCACCGGCAACTGGCAGCAGCACCTGGGCCAGAGCCCGTCGATGTTCGTCAACGCCGCTTCCTGGGGTCTGCTGATCACCGGCAAGCTGGTGTCCACCCACAACGAAGCCGGCCTGTCGTCCTCGCTGAACCGCATCATCGGCAAGAGTGGTGAGCCGGTGATCCGCAAGGGCGTGGACATGGCCATGCGCTTGATGGGTGAGCAATTCGTCACCGGCGAAACCATCGCCGAGGCGCTGGCCAACGCCACCAACTTCGAAGCCAAGGGCTTCCGCTACTCCTACGACATGCTCGGCGAAGCCGCGCTGACCGAGGAAGACGCCCAGCGCTACTACGCCTCCTATGAGCAGGCCATCCATGCCATCGGCAAGGCCTCCCACGGCCGCGGTATCTATGAAGGCCCGGGCATCTCCATCAAGCTGTCGGCCCTGCACCCGCGCTACAGCCGCGCCCAGTACGAGCGCATGATGGGCGAGCTTTACCCGCGCCTGCTGTCCCTGACCCTCCTGGCCAAGCAGTACGACATCGGCCTGAACATCGACGCCGAAGAAGCCGACCGCCTGGAAATCTCCCTCGACCTGCTCGAGCGCCTCTGCTTCGAGCCAAGCCTGAAGGGTTGGAACGGCATCGGCTTCGTCATCCAGGCCTACCAGAAGCGCTGCCCATACGTGATCGACTACGTGATCGATCTCGCCCGCCGCAGCCAGCATCGCCTGATGATCCGCCTGGTGAAAGGCGCCTATTGGGACAGCGAGATCAAGCGCGCCCAGGTTGATGGCCTGGAAGGCTTCCCGGTCTACAGCCGCAAGGTGTACACCGACATTTCCTACATCGCTTGCGCCCGCAAGCTGCTGGGCGTTCCGGACGCGATCTACCCGCAGTTCGCCACCCACAACGCCCACACCCTGTCGGCCATCTACCAGATCGCCGGCCAGAACTACTACCCGGGCCAGTATGAATTCCAGTGCCTGCACGGCATGGGCGAACCCCTTTACGAACAAGTGGTGGGCAAGGTCGCCGACGGCAAGTTGAACCGCCCGTGCCGTATCTACGCACCGGTCGGCACCCATGAAACCCTGCTGGCCTACCTGGTTCGCCGCCTGCTGGAAAACGGCGCCAACACCAGCTTCGTCAACCGTATCGCCGACCACAGCATCTCCATCAAGGATCTGGTGGAAGACCCGGTGACCAGTGCCGAATCCATGGCCAGCGTAGAAGGCGCCCTTGGCCTGCCGCATCCGCGCATCCCGCAGCCCAAGGCCCTGTACGGCGAAGCCCGCGTCAACTCCAGCGGCATCGACATGGCCAACGAACATCGCCTGGCCTCGCTATCCAGCGCCCTGCTGAGCTCCGGCCATGCCGACTGGCGCGCCCAGCCCATGCTCGGCTGCCCGACCAGCGAAGGCGTGGCTGAACCCGTGCTGAACCCGGCGGATCACCGCGATGTGGTTGGCCACGTGCAGAACGCCACCACTGCAGACGTCGGAAATGCCGTACTGGCCTCCATCACCGCTGCGCCGATCTGGCAATCCACCCCGCCAGTGGAGCGCGCCGCCGCCCTGGATCGCGCCGCCGACCTGATGGAAAGCGAAATGCAGTCGCTGATGGGCATCCTTGTCCGCGAAGCCGGCAAGACCTTCGCCAACGCGATCGCCGAAGTGCGCGAAGCCGTTGACTTCCTGCGCTATTACGCCGCCCAGGCCCGCCACGACTTCGCCAACGATACCCACCGCCCATTGGGCCCGGTGGTGTGCATCAGCCCGTGGAACTTCCCTCTGGCGATCTTCGCCGGCCAGGTAGCCGCCGCGCTGGCCGCCGGCAACACCGTGCTTGCCAAACCTGCCGAACAGACCCCGCTGATCGCCGCCCAGGCCGTGCGCATCATGCTCCAGGCCGGCATTCCAGAAGGCGTGGTGCAGCTGCTGCCGGGCCTCGGCCACACCGTAGGCGCCGCCCTGGTGAGCGATGAGCGTGTGAAGGGCGTGATGTTCACCGGCTCCACCGAAGTGGCCGGCATCCTGGCTCGCAACGTTGCCGGCCGCCTGGACGCGCAGGGTCGCCCGATTCCGCTGATCGCCGAAACCGGCGGCCAGAACGCCATGATCGTGGACTCCTCCGCCCTTGCCGAGCAGGTGGTGACGGACGTGATCGCCTCCGCCTTCGACAGTGCCGGCCAGCGCTGCTCCGCACTGCGCGTGCTATGCGTCCAGGAAGACGTGGCTGACCGCGTCGTGGAAATGCTCAAGGGCGCCATGGCCGAGTGCCGCATCGGCAACCCCGAACACCTGAACGTGGATATCGGCCCGGTCATCGACGCCGAGGCCAAGGCCAACATCGATAAGCACATCCAGGCCATGCGCAGCAAAGGCCGCAGCGTGTTCCAGATCGCCCGCACCGAGGGTGATGTGATGCAGCGCGGCACCTTCGTGATGCCGACCCTGATCGAACTGGACAGCCTCGCCGACCTGGAGCGTGAAATCTTCGGCCCGGTATTGCACCTGCTGCGCTACAAGCGCGAGGACATGGACGCCCTGCTCGACGAGATCAATGCCACCGGCTACGGCCTGACCCTCGGCGTGCACACCCGCATCGACGAAACCATCGCCAAGGTGGTGGACAAGGCCCACGCAGGCAACCTCTACGTCAACCGCAACATGGTTGGCGCCGTGGTCGGCGTGCAGCCCTTTGGCGGTGAAGGCTTGTCCGGCACTGGTCCGAAAGCCGGCGGCCCGTTGTACATGTACCGCCTGCTCGCCACTCGTCCGGCAGATGGCGTGAGCCGCACCTTCCAGCGCCTGGATGGCCAGAATGTCGCCGACACCCAGCAGCGCAACACCCTGCAGGATCGTCAGGGCAACCCCCTGGAAGCCCTCAAGGCCTGGGCCGCGAAGAACGGCAAGGATGGTCTGGCCAATGTCTGTGACAGCTTCGCCGAGCAGTCCCAGAGTGGCCTGAGCCGCGTGCTTCCCGGCCCGACCGGCGAGCGCAACACCTACGTGCTGCTGCCGCGCGAGGCTGTGCTCTGCCTGGCTGATGACGAAACCGACCTGCTTACCCAGCTGGCCGCGACACTGGCCGTTGGTAGCAGCGCACTCTGGGCCACCAGCGAGCTGACCGGCAAACTGCGCGCCGCCCTACCGAAGGCCGTGCAGGCCCGCATCCAGCTGGTAGCCGACTGGACACAGTCGGAAGTGGTGTTCGATGCGGTTCTCCACCATGGCGACTCGGACCAACTGGGTACCGTTTGCCGGCAAGTCGCTTCCCGCAAGGGCCCGATCATCGGCGTCCAGGGCCTGTCCCGCGGCGAGACCGCGGTACCGCTGGAGCGCCTGCTGATCGAACGCGCCATCAGCGTCAACACTGCCGCTGCTGGCGGCAACGCCAGCTTGATGACCATCGGCTGACACACCGCCGCGCCCTCGGGCGCGGCCCGGCTTCACCCGTCGCGCGCTCACAAGGCGGGCGGCGGTCGCAACACCGGAGGCCTGACCTCCAGGCGAACCGCCTTACCGGGCGACTTCGCCCATCTCACTTCGACGGTTGGCTGTCATCGCTGACGGCAACAGGGGGCACGCCACAAGCGTGCCCCCTTCTTTTTTGCCCGCCAGGGCAGGCCTTCGGCCTGCTTGGCGAATGAATTCGCCCCTACAGGTCATCGCAGGAGCTACTTGCCACCCAGGATCAAGCAGGTCGTGGAGCCAGTCGCATAGAGCTTGCCATCCACGTCATAGATACGCCCTTCGGCCAACGCGGTAGAGCGACCGACATGGATGATCCGCCCCTCGGCACGCACCGGACCAGTCTTTGTGGTCAAGGCACGGACATAGCTGATACGCAAGTCGGTGGTCGTATAGCCCTGCCCTTTCTCCAGGTTGGCGTGAATGGCGCAACCCATGCACGAATCCAGCAAGGTCGCGGCGTAGCCACCATGCACCGACCCGATCGGGTTGTAGTGCTGCATCTGCGGCACTCCCTGGAAGACGAAGCGCTCCTTCGACCACTCGACAGGCACGAACCCCATCAGCTCGCCGATGGGCGGCGCTGGCAAGTCTCCACGGCCGATACCATCGAAGAACTCCAGAGGACTGAGCATCGCCACCTCCGCAATGCTCATGGTGCCGGGTTTCAAACGGGCACGAATCTCAGCCTCTGCTGCCAGCCAGACTTGAAGTTTCTCTTCTCGGGACAGATCGCTCATAGGGTCATCTCCTGGATCGCACGAATATATTGAATGTCGCTCGTAATATATCTCAGCCAAAGAAAACCGGAACGCCCTTTCGGAAGTTCCGGTTCGGATCAGAGGTTCATCTGCTTGGCGATGATCTCGTTCATGATCTCCCGCGTACCGCCGCCTATGGAAAGGATCCGGTTGTCGCGATAAAGCCGCTCCACCAGGCTTTCGCGCATATAGCCCATGCCGCCCAGGATCTGCACAGCGTCATAGGTGAGACGGTCGGCGATGTCGGTGGCGAAGTTTTTCGCCATGGAGATTTCCTTGATCACACTCTTTCCCGCCGCCATCTTCGCCGCCTGGCGGTAAGTGAACTCGCGGGATACCTCAAGCTGCGTGGCCATTTCCGCCATTCGATGGCGAAGCACCTGAAAGCGGCCAATGGGCTTACCAAAGGCTTCGCGTTCGCGCGCCCAGCCGAGCGACTCCTCCAATGCGAGTTGCGCAGTCATATTGGCCATGATGGCCAGCGCCAGGCGTTCGCTCTGGAAGTTGGCCATGATGCAGGCGAAGCCCATGTTTTCCATGCCAATCAGGTTCTCCACCGGGACCTTGCAATCGTCGAAGAACAGCTCGGCAGTGTCTGAGGCCCACCAGCCCATCTTCTTCAGCTTGCGGCCGACGGTGAAGCCCGGAGCGTCCTTCTCCACCAGCAACAGACTCACCCCACCAAAACCTTCGCCACCGGTACGCACTGCCACCGTGTAGTAGTCGGCGCGCACACCGCTGGTGATAAAGGTCTTGCTGCCGGAGACGCGATAGAAATCGCCATCGCGCACAGCACGTGTCTTGAGATTGGCCACATCCGAACCGCCGGAAGGCTCAGTCACTGCCAGCGCCATGATCTTCTCGCCGGCCAGTACCTCAGGCACGACACGCTCGCGGAGCTCGGCGCGCCCCCACTTGATCACCGGCGGCAGGCCGATATCCAGCGAACCCAGCCCAGCCACCAGCCCGCCGGAACCGCAACGCATCAACTCTTCACTGGCCGCCACCTTGGCGAACACGTCACCTTCATGGCTGCCGCCGAACTCTTCCGGGTAACCGATACCGAGGATGCCGGCGGTGCCGGCCTTGAGGTAGAGCTCGCGGGGAAACTCCTCAGCCTCTTCCCACTCGGCGATATGGGGCAGGATTTCCCGCTCGACGAAACGACGCACCGAATCCCGGACCAGTTGATGGGATTCGTCGAAGTATTCCTGGTAGGCAGACATGGCAAGACTCCCCGGTAAGATCGAACGAACTTACCGAGCGCTTGCTTGGTTTTCAAGGCGAGACTTGTGCCATCGACGCGGCCGTATCAGCCGCGCCCCCCCCCAAACTCAAAGCCCGATAGGACGACGCCCTGCGAGCGCATGGGCCAGGGTGCCGCCGTCCACCAACTCCAGCTCGCCGCCCAGCGGTACGCCATGGGCGATACGGGAGACCATGATGGATTTGGGTGCCAGCAGCTGGGCGATGTAGTGGGCGGTGGCTTCGCCCTCCACCGTAGGGTTGGTGGCGAGGATCACCTCGACGAACTGGCCCGCTTCGATGCGCGCCATCAGCTCCGGGATGCCAATCGCCTCTGGTCCCAGACCATCCAGGGGCGACAAATGCCCCTTGAGTACGAAGAAGCGACCGCGATAGCCGGTCTGCTCCACGGCGAAGACATCCAGAGGACCTTCCACCACACAGAGCAGGGAATCGTCGCGACGTGGATCAGCGCACTGCGGGCAGAGCGCTTCCTCGCTCAAGGTGCGGCATTGCGTGCAATGCCCAACACCCTCCATCGCAGCCGTCAGCGCTTGAGCCAGGCGCAAGCCGCCAGTGCGGTCACGCTCCAGCATCTGCAGCGCCATGCGCTGGGCCGTCTTCTGGCCCACGCCGGGCAGAATGCGCAGGGCATCGATCAGTTGGCGGATCAGCGGGCTGAAGCTCATTGGCGTCTCGAGGTGCGGATAAATTGGAGAAACTCCAGTGCCGCCCGGCAGCATCGACCGGGGCGACCAGATGATATGCGGCACAAGGCGCGAGCGGCCTCAGGCACCGGAGTCTACGTCTGTTAACGAGGATGCCCGGCGCCTAGCGCAACGCAGTAACGCGTGCCGGCTGGGCGTCACTCACTCAGAAAGGCATCTTGAAGCCGGGGGGCAACTGCATCCCCGCAGTCATGCCTGCCATCTTCTCCTGGTTGTTCTGCTCGATCTTGCGCACGGCGTCGTTCACCGCAGCAGCGATCAGGTCTTCCAGGATTTCCTTGTCTTCCTGCATCAGACTGTCATCCAGGGAGACGCGCTTGACGTCATGACGGCCAGTCATCACCACGCTCACCAGGCCGGCGCCGGACTGGCCGGTAACCTCGGCATTGGCCAGCTCTTCCTGCATCTTCTGCATCTTTTCTTGCATCTGTTGGGCCTGTTTCATCAGGCCTGCCATACCACCCTTCATCATGGTGATTGTCCTCAGCGGTCAAGGGGTTCAATGGTGTCGGCGCGCACCTGGGCACCGAACAGTTCGATCATTTTCAGCACCAGCGGATCGCTTGCAATGGCCTCTTCGGCCTGCCGCTGACGAGCGGCGCGCTTGCGTGCGGCAGCCTGGGCCGGGGTTTCCTGCTCAGGACGACGCACTTCAACTTCGAGTTTCAGGGTACGGCCGTGGTACTGGTTCAGCGCATCGTTCAGGCGGCGCTGCTGGTTCGCGTTGAACAGCGCGCTCTGCGCCGGGTCCAGGTGCAGGCGCCAGACATCGTCCTCCACTGCCACCAAGGTGCAGTTGGCGCCGATATTGCCGGTCATGCCCGACAGCCCCAGGCGCGGGAACAAGTCCAGCCATTCGGCCGCCAGGCCGGTGGCCGGCTGCGCCGCGGGCAGCACCTCGACTGCTGCGACGGGTTCTTCCGCCGGCCCGAAGTCTTCCATGTAGGCAATGCTGTCAGCGTCGCCTTCGTAGTAGTCGTCGTAGTCGCCGGGCGGCGGCTCGTCGTCAGATTCGTCAGTAGGCGCAGCAGCCTGGGCTTCAGCCACTGGCTGGACAACGGCAGCGTCAACAATCGGAACGGTCTCGACCACAGGCGCCGGCTCGGGATCAGCCGGGGGCTCGACCACTGCCGCGAAAGCGACCGGGACCGCAGATTCCTCCCACGGCAGGTCAACCACCTCAGCAGGTTTCTCGACTACAGCTACCGGTTCTTCCACCACGGGCTCTGCAACCGGCTCGGGAGCGGGTTCGACAACATTCGCAGGAACAACTTCCTCGACCGCAGCCGCAGCAGGCGTTTCGACTGCCGGAACAGGCGCAGGCGCCTCAACGACCGGGGCCGGGGCCGGGGCCGCAACAGGCTGGATTGATGCTGGAGCAGGGGCAACCACTGGTGCGGAAACCTGAACGGGAACAGGCTGCGGCGCGGCAATGGCTACCGAAGCCGGCGAGGCGGCTCCGGCCACTGGGTTCGTCTGGGGATCAACCGTGGCCTGGCTGATCCCCGGGTCCTTTAGCTGGACCCGGGGTGCACCATCGGCATCTGCCGGACGGAAGGCCAACATACGCAGCAGCACCATCTCGAAGCCGCTACGGGGATCGGGTGCCAACGGCAAGTCGCGACGGCCGATCAGCCCCATCTGGTAATAGAACTGCACATCTTCGCCAGGAAGAGCCTGTGCCAGCGCCAGTACGCGCTCTCGGTCGCCCTGGCCGTTGTCGACAGCGTCCGGCAACACCTGGGCAATAGCCACTCGGTGCAGCACATTGAGCATTTCGGAAAGCACGCCATTCCAGTCCGGCCCTTGTTCGGCCAACTGACGCACGGCCTCCAGCAGCGCACGGGCATCACCCTGCAGTAGCGCATGGAGTACGCCATAGACCTGGCCATGATCGAGGGTACCGAGCATGGCGCGCACATCGGCGGCCAGCACCTTGCCTTCACCGAAGGCGATGGCCTGGTCGGTGAGGCTCATGGCATCACGCATCGAGCCATCGGCGGCGCGGCCCAGCAACCAGAGCGCATCAGCCTCGAAGGGTACGTTTTCGGCCCCGAGTACGTGGGTCAGATGCTCGACCACGCGCTCCGGCGGCATGTTCTTCAGTGAAAACTGCAAGCAGCGCGAAAGAATGGTAACGGGCAGCTTCTGCGGGTCGGTGGTGGCCAGCAGGAACTTGACGTGGGGTGGCGGCTCTTCAAGGGTCTTCAGCAGCGCGTTGAACGAGTGCGTGGAGAGCATGTGCACTTCGTCGATCAGGTAGACCTTGTAACGACCGCGGCTAGGCGCGTACTGCACGTTATCGAGCAGCTCGCGGGTGTCCTCCACCTTGGTGCGGCTTGCGGCGTCCACTTCGATCAGATCGACGAAACGCCCCTCATCGATCTCCCGGCACACCGAACATTGGCCGCAGGGCGTGGAGCTGATACCGGTCTCGCAGTTCAGGCACTTGGCGAGAATTCGCGCGATGGTGGTCTTGCCCACGCCGCGCGTACCGGTAAACAGGTACGCGTGATGCAGGCGCTGATTGTCCAGGGCGTTGATCAAAGCCTTCAGCACATGGGTCTGGCCGACCATTTCGCGGAACGAGCGCGGACGCCATTTACGTGCAAGGACCTGATAACTCATTGAAAACCATCGCGTCTGGAGAGCAGAAGGAGCTAATGCTAGCGGAGCGATGCGCAAATTGCATCCGATGCGAACGGCGCCCTGTTCAATCCGCTCGGCAACAGGCATTGTGAGGCACCGCCCACCCAGACGAGGGAGCCTGATGCGCTCATTTGTCCTCGCCCTTCTGCTCTGCTGGAGCTCCTTCGGCAACGCTGTGCCGGCCGTCCTGCGCTTCTCGGCGGTTGACAGCTGGGCCATGCCGCTGGCCGAGTTCAAGGACAACCATCTGACCGGCGGCATTCTCCACGACCTGATCAATCGTCTGGCGCAACGCCTCGATATCCCCGCACAGATCCAGGTCCTTCCCCGCAACCGCGTGGAACTGGCCTTGAAACAGGGAGAGATCGACGTGCGCTGCTACGTCAGCCCGAAGTGGATCACCAACAGCACCGAATTCCTCTGGAGCGTGCCCCTCCTCTACCAGCGCGACCTGATCGTGTCGCGCCAGGGAAGCGAACACCTGGCCAGCCCCGACGCCATTTCGGGGGAGAGCGTCGGCACCGT
The DNA here is from genome assembly GCF_003626975.1 of Pseudomonas sp. DY-1. Taxonomy (NCBI): domain Bacteria; kingdom Pseudomonadati; phylum Pseudomonadota; class Gammaproteobacteria; order Pseudomonadales; family Pseudomonadaceae; genus Pseudomonas; species Pseudomonas sp. DY-1. The sequence goes on from NZ_CP032616.1 coordinate 2,137,306, forward strand.
GCTGGGCTACGCCTATCCGCGCCTGCAGCATTTGTTCGATCGCGGCTCCCTGCTGCGCGATGAGGCACGCAACCAGGAGTTGGTGCTACAGAAGCTTCTGGCCGGCCGCTACAAGTACGCAGTAAGCAATGAGATGGCACTGGGCTGGTTCAATCGCGACCTACCAGACTCGGACCGTCTGGTGAGCGTCGGCACTTTGGACGAAGAACCGGTGGGCTGCCTGATCCGAAATGACCCTGCGATTCCGGCGCAACGCATCCTCCGCACGCTGGTGCAGATGAAGGAATCAGGGGAGATCGATGAGATTCTGGCGCGCTACCAATGAAAATTGGTAACTGGGGAGATTGGAGGTGACCCCACCAGCCACACCCCGGCACACGATTTCACCGCTGCGGCTGCTCCCTTCCGGGCCTGACCGGGGTGGAGTGCAAGCACTCTTCGCAGTTTGCTGGAAGCCGCACTGCGTCTGGGCTGATCAGGGGTTGATGGGGATTTACCGACGTTCATTTCGGGCGGAAAAACCCGTCTGATTCGATGCTAAAAATTCTGGGGGTGTGGCTAGAACTGTACAACTTAGCTGTACCACACAGGTGTACAACATGGCCTTCATCACCCGTCGCGGAGCCGTCTACTACCTGAATCTCCGGCTACCGAAGCACCTATACCCAAGGTGTAATACATTGCAATTGAGTCTGGGTATTCGGGACCGCAGAACCGCCCTCTTCCTCGCCAGTTCGCTCGCAGAACGAGTTCACCAGCACATAGCGATTCAGCCACTCACAGAGCCCAACAAACTGCGTTCGCTGTGTGCGGAATGGCGAGATAACACCCCAACACCAACGTCCATCCCAACGCCGACCAGAGGCCGTATAAGCAGTTTGGAAAGCACCCGCCTCGATGGCCCCACCTTGGGTAGCCTGTCGAAGCTCTACATAGAGGAAGGGAAACGGAGCGGTGCTTGGCGAACCGTCAGCACGCTGGATGTTGAACGTGCCTTGCGGGATTTCTTTGACCTGATGGGCGATATGCCCGCCTCTGCCTTCGGGGTCGAGCAGGCTCGCACCCTCAAGGAACTATTGGCTCGATGCCCGCAGTACTTCGCCCAGCGTCCTGAGTTCAAAGGAATGACGCTCCGCCAGGTTGTCGACTCGACGATGACCTATCAGACCATCACAGCAGTGACGATCAACAATCGACTTCGAAAGTTGACTGCGTTTTTCAGCTGGTGCAAAGCCAACGGCTATATCGAGCAAAACCCGCTGACAGGGATAAAGGTCATGGCTGGCGCTGCAAAGGATGCTCGCCTCTCCTTCGAACCCAGCGACCTACGCACACTGCTCAACCACGAAGCACTTTGGCAAGAAGCAAGCAACTATCCGTGGCGATACTGGCTCCCCCTCCTCGCCCGGTTCACTGGTGCACGAATGGAAGAGCTTTGCCAACTGCACGTTGATGACCTCACCATCATGCAAGGCATCCCGTGCATCCGCATTGACGACAGCCGCGAAGGTCAGAAACTCAAGAACCAGAGCAGTCGCCGAATCCTGCCGATACATCCAGAGCTGCTGAAGTTCGGACTACTGGAGCACGTCGAAGCTGTCAGAGTTGCCGGCCACTTTCGGTTGTTCCCCGATCTGGAAGCAACACGAGGAAAGTATGGCCATGCCCCGTCGAAGTGGTTCAGCCGCTACAAGACCAAGCTGGGGATCAACGATCCGCGGAAGACTTTCCACAGCTTCCGACACACCTTCATCGATGACTTACGGGAGGCCGGAGTTCAAGACTCACTGATCAAGCGGATGGCTGGGCATGAGGACAGCTCAGTCACCTTTGGAGTTTATGGAAGTCGCTTACCACTGAAAGCGATGCTGGAGGCGGTACAGAACTTACAGCCGATACATTCAACCCAAACTGCAGTCCACCCCTTGACATTTTCGAATTCACAGATTGACAAAGAGTCCCAACTTGCAATAGTATCTCCTCCGTTGTCAGCGACCTGACAACACTCCCCAAATCGAAGCCTCCAACGCGACCATTGCGGAAACGCAGTGCATTGCATGGAGGCTTTTTGTTTCTGGGATTCAGCATCAATCCAAACACCGGCAACCAACCGAGGAATTGCCTATGAACTGAACTTGAAGAAGGAGAAAGATATGGACAACTGCGTCACCCCCGCCTGCGATACGCCCAGCGCCACCCCCCACAATACCGCACTCAGTCACGCTGAAATCCACGATGCACTCGTTGAGAAGCGAGCCGTTATAGTTGGCTGCTTCGTCGTTGACAACGAGACTGGCGAGATCATCGGTGAGTACGCCCAGACCCTAGCTTCCCATGCACTCTCTCGCCCGAGTCCCCACAGGGCGCCTGACGAAGTCCTGAGCGTCGATGAATGGGAAGACTACCTGAGACAACACGTCGACCGTCGCAAGCTCCCTCCCCACACCACTCATGCGCTGTACTACGTACAGGACACGGCACTGGGTGAGCACTTCCGAAAGAGCGGAGACTACCGAGTCAGCAAACCGATGATGATGCTGTTACTCCAGCTCCACGAACTTGTGCTGTACCGCAATGTGATTGTTATGTCGCAGACCGACCTGTCGACACATCTTGCGGTGGCCGAATCGAACCTGTCTGCAAAACTGGCCAAGCTTGTCGAAGCTGGGTTACTCAAGGTATTCACCTCCCGCAATGGCGACATGCGGAAAGGTGAAATCAAGCTCTTGATCAATCCGTGGCTAGTGTTCCGTGGCTCAGACGCACTCCGGGATAATGCAGTTAAAACTTGGTATCGCCACCAGATGCGACGGGACAGCCAAGCAAGAGATCATGACCACGTTGCTGCCGTGCCAATTGCTGCATAAGCTTTCGTAGCTTTTCTGAATAACTTAGGGAAAAGTCGGGCTACAGCCCCCTAGAATCAAGGGGGTTGCAAATTTCCTTATATAAAAGAGAGAGCGAAGCGAGCGAATCCTTGAGCGAACGACGACAGTCGGGAGGCGAAGCCTCATAGCTCAACTGGCATTCCCCATTTAGTTGAAAGTTGAAATAGATTTCAACAAATTAAAAGAAGTACACCAATGACTCGTCGATGAGTCACCTGTATTACGCCCCAACCTTCGGTCAAGAGTTATCGCACCAAAGAATATAGACATATTTATAAAAACAAAATTATTGAATTAATTCAAGAGTGAAAATACCAGTCGTCAACGACTGGTAGTCATATCGCACGGAAAGCGAAGCTTTGCACAGGTTAGTCTAAAGACTGACTACACCATGAATAATAGGGGATTTGTTAATTAACAAATAAATCCCCCAAACTTCAATAGTGTTACTACCGTAAATTTTACCATCCTGCCGGCAACGACAGGGGAATATCCCCTTGACCTACGGTCAATGGTCGACTCCTTCGTTGTCTCCTTTCGCACAATAGAAAAAGAGCAAGAGCAGACGGGGATTGATTTCATCAATTTATTATTCCCCGTCATCACTTTAAGTTGGATCAGCCTTGAGGAGTAGTCAGCCCCAAGCTGGCGCTTGAAGTGTCATCGCCCTAGAAGAGGTCACCACTTGGACTTCGTCCGCCATGGGATAGCTATCCCACGTGGGTTAGTGATCCAGCCTACCGGCTGATAGGGGGAGATAATAAATTGAGAATCAATCTCCCCCGCTCCTATCTCTTGATCTTCGATCTTACTGTGCAAAAACATCGGCTGAAGGCCGGGGTGTAGTCTGTACCTCAGGTTTTCCTGAGGTAGTTAGTACCCTTACGTTAGTACCCCTTAAACCCCGAAAAACCATACATAAATTGTACGCTTACAGCGAGCCTGTTAAGGCGATCCAATCTGTGGCACGTCTGTAGCCCTGATTCTACGGGCCTCCCTTCTCAAGTTGGTTGAGCAAAACGCTTTTTCTTTCTTCTGAGTCAGTTTTTCAAAATTGAAGAATAGTGCGAGGGAAGTTGGACAGATTCACGCCAGCATCATGAAACCTCACACCACGTCAATAGGTTGTGAATACCATTAGTCATAATTAGGTGGCAATGTCATATCTGTGTCGGTCGTAATAGGATTGTCATTTCAGTGGAGAGTCGATAGAGTGCTATCCACACACACAAATATTGTTGGAGCGCCAGACCATGAACGTAGTGGCGTATTATCGGGTATCCACTCGTGGGCAGGGTGAATCAGGGTTAGGTCTGGAAGCTCAACGGCAGTACATCGAACAGGCCGCTAAGGCGAATGGCTGGACTGTAGTGGCTGAGTATGTGGAAGTGGTCTCCGGGGGAGTGCCACCACTCCAGCGTCCAGAGTGGTCTAGGGCTGTCGCCCATAACCTTACCGTGATAGCAGCGAAGTTAGACCGGATCAGCCGTGACGTTGAACACATCGCCTCCCTGATGAAGCGTGTTCAGTTCAAAGTTGCCACCATGCCGCATGCTGATAGTTTCCAGCTCCATCTGTTCGCGGCTCTTGCAGAACAGGAACGCCAGTTCATCCGAGCTCGGACTAAAGAGGCCCTAGCAGCCCTTCAGGAGCGTGCAGACTCTGGCGATGTGGAATCCCAACAGAAGATCGAACGTCGCAATACAGCAGGCTCCAAGACGCTCTCTGGTGCTACACGTGCAAAGGCTCGTGAGTCCGTAGCCGGTCGAGTGGCTGGCTTCCATTCTGATGTTCAACACCATATCGAAGCGTGCCTGTTCCGTGGAGTGTCCACGTTCGCCGCTGTTGCTGAGTGCCTGAATAGCAAGGGTGTGAATGCTTCACGTGGTGGCCAGTGGAACGCTACACAAGTTCGTCGTGTGATGACTCGCCTTCAGCTTTCGCTCTGACGTGCAATGGCTTGCAAACGGCTAACGTTGAGGTCGAGAGTGCCACAACTTATTTATTATTTACAAAGCTTCAGCGAGGCCACCCGGTCGCGTTGTTGAATGGTGCTCGCAAAAATCAGCATTTGCGAAATGCCGTCCGGGGTTATTATTTGTACCCCCACCCCCTTTTTAAAACACCCCACCCCCATATGCGATTCCCTGGCGACGGCGGGTGGGTTATTCTTTTTCACCTTCACTACAGGGAGTTCCCATGAGTCGTCGATTTGTGTGGGTTGTTGCTGTTCTCGCTCTTTCCTTTGTCGCCGTGCTGATCTTCACCTACATCAGTACCTTTGGAGTCCACCGATCCCTCGATCAAGGGGTTTGGGGCGCCTTTGGAGATTACTTCGGGGGTATCCTGAATCCCATCTTTGCCCTCTTTGCGTTCCTCGGGGTGCTGTCATCACTTGATCTTCAAACAAGGCAGATCAAACAGCTTGCTCGGGATAAGCATGCAGACGAAATCTTGCAGGTAATCAAGGATATCGATGCACGTCTTACTAAACTACAAGAGACGTATGTTGGGCATACTTCTGGAATCGAACTGCATATTACGCATATGGTTGCGGAGTCTGAAAGAGTGGCTAAAGGAGGTGCGGCGTCTTCCACTTACAAAAGCTTCGTGCAGATTTCAAATGAGCCGGGAGCGGTTCTTGAGGCCGCTGTACGAGAGATGGCAATGCAGATCGATACAATGTGCCGATTTATGCAGAGTTATCCTCGCTCAGAAGAGAATAGTTACGCTCCTATGATTGATTACTACGCAACTAAAGCTTCTCGCCTGACTCCAATGCTCAAAGACATAGGAATCCTCTCAGATTCCGCTTCAAAATTTTTCGAAGCAAGAGCAGCAGGTACGTCAAGGAACAAGTGCGATGTAGCTCTTAATCCCGTGCAGGGTTAAAGCGCCAAACAGTGAGTGGCATCACTCCGCTTTCTATTATGCGACCGAATAGAATTCGAGCTGTAAAGCGCTTAGGAGGTATTTTTCGTGCGATTGGCTACGATGGCAGTCCTGACGTAAGAGAAACGAGTCTAGGCCCCTTCCAGCTCGTTATACAGCCCTATGTGCTGACGTAGAGCCCCACCGCTGCAAGGACTTCTATTTCAGCAGGAAGAAGGCCGCAACTGCCAGCACAATTACAGTGATTATGAAAATCTGGTCACTACGTTTCTTGCGAGCAGATTCATCAGCGTTCACCTTCTTGTAAGTCTCAACGTCACTCAATCCCTGCATCTTGTAGCCAAGAACCTGATCAATTTGTTTCTGAATCTTTTGGTTGTGGCTGGCGTTGCTGTTGGCTACGAGCCCCCAGACGATCAACCATAGGCCGAATGTTGGAATGCACAGCAGTAGGTGCAGGATGTGGTTTGTGGCCTTCTTCTGGCTTGCAAGTACAAAAATTTGCTCGTTCATGGCAGCTCCAAATCTGACAAGTGATGAACCTGGATAATCGCCTACCAGCCCGTTACATGACCATCATAATGTCACGATTAGTGTGTTCACGATTAGAGCACATGCCATGACCATTGGGAAATGCCATCCCCACCCAAATCCCCATCGCTACGCCGCCAGTTTGGCCACCGAATCCGTGAGCTTCGCGAAGGTAAAGGCATGAATCAGGAAGCCTTCGCGGACAAATGCGGTTTTGCCCGTACATACATGTCTCGGATTGAGACAGGCGGAGCCAATCCAAGCCTAGATGCAATTAAAGTCTTAGCCGACGCATTAGAGGTTGACCTATCAACATTGCTTGCGGGCCTCTGACCTCTACTATGCTGCTCAGTGCAACTCTCCAACAGGTTTCGCGTCAGCCTTTCCATCGATAAGCGGAACAATAATAAAACTCTCATGTTTCCATGGAGCCCCTGACACTTTCGAACCAGCTTCGTTACTTGGATTTTTAGCTATTCCTGGCTGCTGCCTATCGCCACTGAAAGTGAAGATAAACACAAGCACTGTAAGTATCAATATCACTGTCATTCCAAAACTAGAGACACGAAAGAGTACTCGTTCCGCAGATCCAATTGGGACAGTAACCATTCTACTGTACTCAGCCATCGGCAAGAATCGATACAAACGTGAATGCCATTCACTTCGAAGCCTTCTCTGAAGACGCAAGAAGTGAATACCTGAAGCAATTACCATTGCAACATATATTGCTACCATTACCGACAACGACACCAACAGCCAGCTCTGTGTAGATGTTGTTGCTTTTGCTGCAAGCAGGCCAAGTCCAACAGCAAATGCACCTGCGACTGCTGTAACCACCTGCCTAGTAGAGTCTGCTAGCTTGGCAGTTTCATCCGAAACAGACTTTCTCAGCTCAGCCAAACTCTTTAGCGTCTCCTTGCTTATCTCAGATACCGCCAATCTGTATGCGATCTTCGCAGCAGAAAGAGCAGATAAAATATTCTCTCTCACGCATTCAACAGCAGGCGCTTCCTTACTCGAAGACCTTGCAACTTCAGCGGACAACAATATCTGTCTTGACTCTACCTCTCTATCACTGTCAAAAACCCACGATACCGCACGCTGCAGACCAACAAAGGACGCCTCAGATAGCTTTTTTAACAATTCCGGCTCATCAGCAGAGAAAGAAAGCTTTAGCCTTGGCGGCCCATTAAATTTCAACTCATCCCCACTCTCATTGATTTCATTCGGCAGAATAGCCAGAAGTTTACAGATAGACATATTAGCCCAAACTTCGAAAGCGGGGTTATCAAACTCAACATCATAATCAGCTAGCAACCAAGAACCAATATCCCTAGGAACAAGATCCTCGGCCCCATAATTCTTCAGAAGCGTCCTTGGATTTTTCTTGATTGCCTCAGGCAAAAAGTAGCCATTGTTATTCCAAGGAGTAAATATCCTAGACTTTGTCGCAAAGGCTTTTTTTAGATAGGAGATCTCCCATCGCACTGCCTCCAAGTCACTCTCGAGGCTTTGCCTAAACCCTTCCAATGTCAAAAGCCGAATGCAATTAACTCTTGAAGCAGGTTTGTTTATAACTACTCGAAAGGGCGCCAGCTCTGCCGCTAACTCATCCCTTCCCCAAACATTTTGTTCCGAGTCACTTATCGAGAACCCCCATGACAACAACTCTAATTCAGAAATTATCGCTCGCACATCATCAAGCGTTAACTCTGAAACAGAAACCGTGCTCTCGGACTCAAATAGAATCGCACGACGTTCCGTGTGCAGCTCATCAAGGAGCTCAGCTAGAGCTATCACGGAGAATCCTATCCTCAGTCACTTTTCGAGTAGTAACTGTAATTTTCTCTCCGCCGCCCTTCTGTGGAACTCGCTCCACTGTTGCCCCTGCGTCGTCTGGATAGGTGATCGTGACCCCTTCTGTGGTCTTAACCTTCCGCATTGGAGGCTTAGTTAACACTCGACGATCTGGCTTAAATCTAAGACCATCCAATCGCATCTTCTTTATGGTCTTCCTGGCCTGATTCTGCAGACGTACACGTGTCTCTTCTTCTTCAGGAAAACCAGCTGCGGAAATTACCGCATCAACTATAGCGTCCTCATCAACTTCCTGTCTCTCACGCAACAACCCAACAGCATGTGCTATTGCACGAGGAACGTTTTCCTCTGGGAGCAAATTTTTGCATGCATTGAATGTTTGCCTAACCGCCTCCTTCACTGCCGAACTAAGCTCTTCATCACTACGAGTTCTGGTTACATCCAGAAAACCCGCGAAGTAATCACTTAACTCTGGCGAAGGCCTTGCTCTATCTAGCGTGGATATTTGAAGTTCGGCAACTCCGTTGCTAATCCTAACAATTGCGGCCTTTTGAATGGCCCTTTTATCACCAATGAAGGCCTGAACAATTTTCCTCAGAAGACTTCCATCTTTTCCATTGGCTTGCTCAATAACCTCCCGATAATCATACTTAATTAAGCTATAGATCCTCTTCCCTTCATCACCGCACGTGAGTTCAAATACAAAAAATGCACCATCCCGACTTCCACCAACATGCTGTAAGGAAAATGCACGAGAGAGTTCTTGTGCCCCCCGCTCAAAATCCACCTCCCCGACAGCTATTTTTTCTAGCCTCAGCTTTGTAAAAGAATCTTCAGAAAAACTATAAACAGCGTCTTTATCAGTATCTCTGATCCTTTCAATAAAAAACTCTTCATGCTCTATTGTTCTTTTCTTCTCAGCAACAAAATTCCCATCACCCACTACATGAAGAATCATGTTGCTAATCTTTAAATCCTGATACTCCTCATCAGTCAAAAAAGACATAAACCCCTCCTTGATCGGCAGACTAACAATCCAAACAGTACGCGCTAATGTGCCAATCTTTAATAGCGAACGCAGACGCGAGCACTGCCATTAGGATTCCACCATACCGCGACACAAAAAATATTAAACCATACTAAAAAGCGTGATCCGTGCAGCAGCACGCCTTACATATCACTTTCCGAATTCCTTACCTACCATTAAGTTACGAATACCTTTCGACCAGAACTCCCTCATACGGAAAATATATTCAGCGGCCGCTTGTTTCGCCTCCTTCTTTGAAAAGCCAGAATTCACCAACCTCGAGAAAACAACATCAAGATAGATCGACTCCCATCTAGGCAACTCCGCTGGCAACTCGATCAACACCTTAGGATTGGCCAGCCCTTCACTTACTTTAATTCCACTTGATGCAGGCTGAAGGTAGACGCCTTTTGCCTTCACAATTCCATCCATCAAAGCAAACTGCTTTCTCGCATCAAACCTAAACATCACGCTTAGCTCTAGCGGACGACTGAAGTCGAGATGCAAATTCACAGACCAATTCTTGAATCTCTTGATAGCCCAAGTAGACACAACATCCCCTGGCGGCAACCCTTGATGCAGTAATATTAGATCCTGCAATGCTGGGCAATTTTCGCAATCAACTATCAAGACAGGAATAAGCCTTCCATCTCCAAAGAAAGGAGCAGCAATGGCACCATCACCAACAATTGGAATCAGTTGTGCCTTCTTCATTTTTGCTCAACTGCCCCCACTACTTCAGGAATAATATAAGCCGTAACTGTAATCCTTGAATCTGAGGAATGAGCATCCACTGAATAGCTATCTATAATTTTTTCTCGATCAAAGCTATCTGGAAGCATGAAGGTAACCCAGCCTGAAATAGAAGATTTTGCCGATATATTCAGCGGCGGCTCCAATCTAGAAAGCCCATCTTTTTCGCTGCTCCGCACTCGTAAATCAGGGGAAAGAATAATAGATCTAACCTCATCCGAATCATCGACATACGAAACCCGCAAGTCTATTCGTTGAATTGTGCAGGGCATACTTGCTGAGTTGTTATATAGCACAGCGAACGACGCGAACTTCCCTTCCAACCCGTCAGTCCACTTATAGCAGCTAATGAGGTAAGGCTTTATCTCTCTGAACTTCTCAGAGTGATCACTCAGGCTAATTCTCAAGGACCTCTTGGATACTGCAAAGCCTCTCCAAGATACCACCAGCGAAGCGAACGAGAAAAGTAAAGCAGCCAATGCAATGGCTGTCTCTGTCTCCGACTTGCTCCAGTCAATAAGCGGGTTGATCATTCGAAATGCAGCTCCATAAGGCCCACCCAGAGATAGGCCTCATACGGGGACAAAGAATCAGCCCAGCAGTCACTCGTAGTACGCAACAGCCCCTTTGAGCTGCTCTGCGAAGCTGTAGATGTCATCTAGGGAAGTAATGGGATGTCGAGTTTCGTTCTTCTCGTGATCAAAGATCCCTATGTACTTCTGACTGCGGTTGAAGTGGAGGCGGCAAATCGGCTTCCGATTGTTATCGTCCAGCAACACGCCGAAATAGCTTTGCGTGTCGCGGTGAACAATTCGCTTTGCATCAACTACTGCCCGGACAATCGCCTTGACGATGTGGAAGCCTTCCAGTTCATCCAGTGTCGTCTGAACCCGATCTTCTTCCTGCTCGTTCGCTGCTTCGTTAGTTACGGTTGTCTCTGCCGGGGCTACCGCAAACGATGGTTGGAGGGCTCCGCTCATAGCGGACTTGAGGCGATCATTCACCTGATCCCCGAGGAACTGGGCCGCTGCTTTTCGGGTGAGCGTGGCGAACTGCTCCCTCACCTTCTGCGTGATGATCCCGTCGTAAACACGGGCCGCGAAGAACTTCACAAAGTCGTCGTCAGGCTGGTTGAACTGAGCAGCCATCTCCCGCTTGATCTGACTGACGTACTTCAGCTCGCCAGCAGCATTGATGATCGAGTCAACATCAAACGCTGCCTTGGTGATCTTCTGAAGCTCCGGCAGAATGTGTTCATCAACGTCCAGTAGATCGAGCTCCAGAAACGGCTTCTCGTCCATCTTGTTGGGTGCATCGAGGTCCGTGAAGAACTTGTAGACCTGGCCATTGGTGAGGATAGAAATTCGGGCGCTGGTGACGTGGAAGTATCGGAACAACTGGCTTGCATGGTTGATGTGCAGCGGCTCACCGATCTTCTTGCATTCGATCAGAATCTGAATCTCGCCATTTTTCAGAATGGCGTAATCGATCTTCTCGCCTTTCTTGGTGCCGATGTCGCAGACGTACTCAGGCGTCACCTCAGACGGGTCGAACACATCGTAACCAAGCACTGAGTTGATGAAGGGCATTACCAACGCCGTCTTGGTGGCCTCTTCGGTTTGAATCGCCCCGCCTTGCTGCCGGACCTTGGCAGATAACGCATTCAGTCGCTCTATGAATTCCATGTCACGCTCCTTGCTGAGGACGACTTCATCGTAGTGACAGGCGGCATTACTGGCAATTGGCAAGTACTGCTCCGAGCCAAGCCATGCGAGAAGCTCAGGACGGGCGAACAGACTTGAGCCGTGGCGATCACTGACGATCAATTACTATTCGTCTTCCTCTTCGTCATCGTCATCTTCATCTTCATCTTCAGTGAACCCGCCTCCCCCGTCCACGAAGGATTGGCAACCCTCGTTGAATGAAGGTGAATCCGTACTACAGGCAGAGTCATCGTCAATATCATTTGACTCTGCCCATTCATAGCCTGCTTGGTGACCCGAACAATCATCAAGGCAATCGTTGCCGTCGAAGGTGGCGCCATGGGCCACTCCGAACGCTGCCAACAGCACAAGAACGGATAACGCACGCATACGGCTTCCTCCCTGAACGTCACGCTTACCAAGAAAGCATGAGGCATTGCACGAAGATAGCTGCCAGTCGAGGGGTACTGAATTGAGCTTTGAAGATACAGACGAAGCGGATACGATGCGCTGCACGGTGCACCACTTAGGTGTACCAAAACGCTGTCACACACTTCGATTTTTGGCGAGAAAAGTCTTTTAGAATTAAAGACTTAGGAATTGGAGGTGACCCCACCAGCCACACCCCGGCACACGATTTCACCGCTGCGGCTGCTCCCTTCCGGGCCTGACCGGGTTCACGGCTGATCGTTGCGGGGGGACCGGCAGGGCCACCATCACACAGCTCGCCAGATCGGCGAGCCGCGCCATTGTACCGGCTCTTCGCCAACTTACAACCGCTAAAAACGGTTTCCTTACAAGCACTTGCGAATCAGACCTGGAAGCGCCCCACCAACTGGGCCAGGCCGCTGGAAAGCTGGGAAAGGTGCTGGCTGGCCTGGGTGCTCTGTTCCGAGGTTTGCGCAGCCTCGTTGGAGAGGTCGCGGATATCGCTGATATTGCGGGCGATCTCTTCGGTAACGCTGCTCTGCTCTTCGCAGGCAGTGGCGATCTGAGCCGCCATGTCGTTGATCCGCTGAACCGAGTCGCCAGTATCCGTCAGCGCCTGGTCGACACCAGCCGCGCGCTCTACGCTGTCCCTCGCTTTCAGGCTACCCGTGCGCATGGCCTTGACCGCTTCCTGCACGCCAGCCTGAAGACGCTCGATCATCAATTGGATGTCCTTGGTTGAATCCTGCGTCCGGGCCGCCAGGGCTCGCACCTCGTCTGCAACCACGGCGAACCCCCGTCCTTGCTCGCCAGCCCGCGCGGCTTCAATGGCGGCATTCAGCGCTAGCAGGTTGGTCTGGTCAGCGATGCCCTTGATTACCGCGAGTACGGCACCGATGTTGGCAGTTTCCTGCTCCAACGTGCTGATGGTTGCAGATGCGTTCTCCACCTCCATCGCCAGTTGGCGGATGACGGCGACAGTAGCCCCTACCACCTGCGCTCCCTCCCGGGACTGCTCCTCGGCGAAATGCGCCGCATCCGCCGCGTTCTGCGCATTGCGCGCCACTTCGTGAACGGCCGCGCTCATTTCAGTGGCGGCGGTGCTTACCTGATCCACGGCAGCATGCTCGCTGCTGATCAGGCGATCGTTCGCCGCCGCGAGCCCGGCCAGGCTGCGCGCCGAATCGGCTACTTCTCCAGTCACACGGCTGACTTCACGGATCAGCGGTTGAAGCTTGTCGAGGAAACGGTTGAAGGCTTGGCTGAGCTTGCCCAGCTCGTCCCGCGACAAGACCTCCAGGCGCACACGAAGGTCGCCGTCCCCATCGGCAATCTGCTCGATGCGCTCCAGCAAGTTGTGTAACGGCCGGGTCACCAGCATCGGGAAGCCGATGACTAACACGACGCAAAGAACCAGGCCGAAGGCGATGGCCAGCCCCTGCTGCCAGGTGCGGGCCTCCCCCTGCAAGATAGCCGCCTGCCCTTCGACGTTGGCGGCCTTGTCTTCCAACTCTCCGAGTTTGTCGATGGCATCGCGCATGGACGCGAACTGACGCTCGCTGTCACCGAAACTGAGAGCACTGGCCGCAAACGGGTCCTGGGCAGACAGGCTCACCACCTGCTGCGAAGTCGCCTTCCACTGGGAGTAGCCACGATCGAAGTGGGCCACCAATTGCTGGGCTTCGGGGCTGGAATCCATCGCGGCGTACTTGTGCACCCGGTCATAGGCCTGCTGCAGATTTTCGGCATGGCCGGCCTTGAGTGCCTGTGCGTGTTCACCGGCCGCCTCGTCCAGTAAGCTGCGCTCGGCGATGAAGGCCTGGTAGAGATCGCGGTCGGCATTGAGCAGCAGACTGATGGCAGGCAGGTAACGATTGGTCAGTCGCTTGCTCGAGTCGGCCACCTTGCCAATTCCCTGCATACCGAGACCGCCTACCAGCACCATGAGAAGGGCCAGCACCAGGATCGGCAAGGCGACTTTCCAGCGGAAACCCAGGTTGGCAAAGGCACGTAGCATGGCGGCTCTCCTTAGCGCTTGTTACATCTAGGGCAAGCGTAGTCGCTCAAGAGAGTTCAGGGCCCACGAGCGACGCTGCGGACTTCGAGATTTGGAGACGTTGGTCCAGAGATGCCAGTGACGACCTGTCGTCGGCTGCCGAGACCGACGGCAGGTTGCGTCAAATCGACGCAAAGCCGGGCATCGAGCACAGGCTCACTGGCCCTTTTGTGCTAGCTTGCCCAGCGGTCGCGGCTCGCAGCTACAACCCGTGCCGCACTTCCAGTCGCTCCGCTGGTCTCATCAGGGCCGGCGCGACCGGCCCGGCCACAAGCCAGACACTTATTGAATGGAGCAACACCATGGCACTCACCAAAGACCAGCTGATCTCTGACATCGCAGAAGCCACCGACACCACCAAGGCCGCCGTGCGCGCCATGCTGGAACAGCTCAGCGAGATCGTCAGCGATTCCCTGGAGAACAGCGATGAGATCACCCTGCCGGGCATCGGCAAGCTGAAGGTAGGCGAGCGTCCGGCCCGCACCGGCCGCAACCCGCAAACCGGCAAGGCCATCGAGATCGCCGCGAAGAAGGTGGTCAAGTTCGTTCCGGCCAAGGCCCTGACTGACGCGGTCAACAAGTAAATAAAAAAGGGGCGGACCATCTGGCCCGCCCCTTCTCATGCCCAGAAGTACGGATCAGCTCAAACTGGCCAGTTCTGCCAGGAATTGTTCCTCATCCAGCACCCGGACCCCCAGCTCATTGGCCTTGGCCAGCTTGGAGCCGGCACCGGGACCGGCCACCACGCAGTGGGTACGCGCCGACACCGAACCCGCCACCTTGGCGCCCAGCGCCTCCAGCTTTTCCTTGGCCACATCCCGGCTCATGACTTCCAGGGTGCCGGTGAGCACCCAGGTCTGCCCGGCAAGAGGCAGTCCTTCCACCGCTTTCCTCTCGCTATCCCAGTGCATGCCGAATTCACGTAACTGGGCTTCGATTGCCTGGGCGCGAAGGACATTCTCGTCGACGGCAAAGTACTCGCGCAGCGCCTGCTTGGCCTTTTCGTTCAGGCCCTTCATCACACTCAGGTCCAGCCAGTCGCGACTAAGGACTATGAGGCCTTCCAGGCTGCCGGTCTTATCCGCAAGGTTCTTCGCGCCAGTGCTGGCAATGCCGGAGACATTGAGCTTTTCGATGAAGCCGGCAAAGGTGGCACAGGCGGCAAATTCTGGGCTGAGACCGCCCTCTTCCTGCAACTCGACGCCACGCTCCAGCAAGCTGCGAATCACCTTCTGGTTGTGGTCATCGGAGAAGAACGCGTGGATTTCGTGGGCAACTTCCAACCCCACGTCCGGCAAGTAGGTGAGTACGTCCGGCAGGGCCTGCTGGATACGCGCAAGGGACCCCAGGGCGCGAGCCAGCAGCTTGGCAGTTTCCTCACCCACATCAGGAATACCCAGTGCATAGATGAAGCGCGCTAGCGGCGGCTTGCGACTGTCGGCAATTGCGGCCAGCAGATTGCGGGTAGAAAGGTCGGCAAAACCTTCCAGCTCCACCACCTGCTCGTACTTGAGGGTGTAGAGATCAGCCGGCGAGGCAACCAGGCCAACGTCCACCAGTTGCTCGACGATCTTGTCACCCAGCCCCTCGATGTCCAGGGCTCGGCGCGAGGCGAAGTGGATGATCGCCTGCTTCAACTGGGCGCCACAGGCCAGACGACCGACGCAGCGATACACAGAACCTTCGCTGGTCGTCTCCTTGCCCTTGCCACGCTTGATGAGCTGCGTGCGTTCCACCGCCGAACCGCAGACCGGGCATTGCTCAGGGATATGCACCGGACGCGCATCGGCCGGGCGCCGCTCCAGTACCACCTGCATCACTTGCGGGATCACGTCGCCCGCGCGACGGATGATCACGGTGTCGCCGATCATCAGGCCCAGGCGCTCGACTTCATCCATGTTGTGCAAAGTGGCATTGGACACGGTGACACCGGCCACCTGCACCGGCTTCAGGCGCGCGACCGGCGTTACGGCGCCGGTACGGCCAACCTGGAATTCCACGCCCAGCAGTTCAGTGAGCTCTTCGCGCGCCGGGAACTTGTGGGCCAGCGCCCAGCGCGGCTCGCGGGCGCGGAAACCCAACTCCCGCTGCCAGGCCAGGTTGTTTAGCTTGTAGACCACGCCATCTATCTCATAGGCCAGGCCGTCACGGCGCTCGCCGATGTCGCGGTAGTAATCCAGGCAACCCTGAGCACCTTTCACCAGCTTCAGCTCACGACTGATGGGCAATCCCCAACCCTTGAGCGCCTGGAGAACGGCGTACTGATCGTCCGGCAGCTCACCCTCGACCCGCCCAAACCCATAGGTGCAGAACTCCAGGGGGCGACTCGCGGTGATCTTCGAGTCCAGCTGACGCAGGCTGCCCGCCGCAGCATTGCGCGGGTTGGCAAAGGTCTTGGCACCCAGTTCGAGGTTGCGTGCGTTGAGCGCATCGAAGCCGGCCTTGGACATGTAGACCTCGCCACGCACCTCCAGGACGGCCGGCCAGCCAGTTCCCTGCAGCTTTAGCGGCACATTGCGGATGGTGCGCACGTTGCTGCTGATGTCTTCTCCCGTGGTGCCATCGCCACGGGTCGCGCCACGCACCAGCACGCCGTTCTCGTAGAGCAGGCTCACCGCCAGGCCATCCAGCTTGGGTTCGCAGGTGTACTCCACTTGCGGACCATCCCCGAACAGGTCGCCACCCGGCAGGAGCTCACCCAGCCCCTCGCGCACGCGGCGATCGAAATCCTGCAGATCCTGCTCTTCAAATGCGTTGCCCAGGCTGAGCATGGGCACCTCATGGCGCACTTCACCGAAGGCCGACAAGGCCGCGCCGCTGACCCGCTGGGTCGGGGAATCCGGCGTCACCAGCTCGGGATGTTCAGCCTCCAGGGCTTGCAGTTCGCGGAACAGACGGTCGTACTCGGCATCGGGCACGCTCGGCTCGTCCAGCACGTAGTAACGGTAGTTGTGCGCATCCAGCTCGGCGCGCAGCGCGAGGATGCGTTCGGCGGCGGTTTGGGCATCGGTCATGGTTCTAGCTCTTTCTCTTGAAACAAAAAGAGCAGCCGGGGCTGCTCTTTCGTTGACTGCGCGACGGATCAGCGCTTCTGGGTCAGGTGCTTGCGCTCGAATTCGACGATGCGCTGGCGGTAATGCTCAATCGTTTGCGCAGTCATCACACTGCGCTGGTCATCCTTCAGCTCGCCATTCAGCTCCTGGGAGAGCTTGCGCGCGGCGGCAACCATTACATCGAAGGCCTGCTTCGGATGCCGTGGACCCGGCAGGCCGAGGAAGAAGCTCACGGCGCGAGTGCTGAAGTGGTCGATGTCATCCAGGTCGAACGTGCCGGGCTTGACGCCGTTAGCCATGGAGAACAGCACCTCGCCATTACCGGCCATGCTTTCGTGGCGATGGAAGATGTCCATGGAGCCGAAGCGCAGGCCACTTTCCAGAATGTTCTGCAGCAGGGCCGGGCCTTTGAAGCCAGCTTCGTCGCGGGCAACGACGTTTATGACCAGGACTTCCTCGACCGGAACTTCCTGAGCCTGCATCTGCGGATGGGCCTTGCCGTTCTTCTTGCCTTCATCGACGGGGTTGAGCAGGGTCGGCACCGGCTCGTCGAGGTTCAGGTCGCCCTGCTGCGGCTCGCCGCGGCGTTTCCCGGCCTCGCGGGCGCTCAGGGAAGGCAGGTCTTCCTCATCCAGGGAAGGCTCCTGATGTGAGCGATCCTTGACCCGTGACGGGCCGAGGAGGTTCGGATCTTCATCGTCATCCGCGGCATTGGAGAAGCTGCGATCCAGCTTGAACTTGAGTTTCCCCTTACCACCACTCATGCGGCGCCAGCCATCGAACAGAATGCCGGCAATTACGATGATGCCAATGACGATCAGCCACTCGCGCAGACCGATATCCATGTAGTCCTGTGTCCCCTAGTGAAAATGCAAACAAACGATGGTGAAGAAAGGACATCCCGTCCCCTGAAACGTGGCGCCCAACTCCATGTTCTGAATGGCGTTTTCCACGTGCGACAAAATTGGGCATAAAGCTAGCACGACCAGCCCAGCAGAGAAACCTCTGATAGAGGCTTACTCCGAAGCCAACGCGAATTTGATCTCCGGTCGTACCCGGAGTTCGCATCCGCCGGGCAACTAGGCCTCTACCATCGACATTGCCTCCTCCACATCCACCGCCACCAGGCGCGAGCAACCGGGCTCGTGCATGGTCACACCCATCAGCTGATCGGCCATTTCCATGGCGATCTTGTTGTGGGTGATATAAATGAACTGCACTTTCTCGGACATTTCCTTCACCAGACGCGCGTAACGACCCACGTTGGCGTCATCCAGTGGCGCATCCACCTCGTCCAGCATGCAGAAGGGGGCGGGATTGAGCTGGAAGATAGCGAACACCAGCGCCAGCGCGGTGAGCGCTTTCTCGCCGCCGGACAGCAGATGGATGGTGCTGTTCTTCTTGCCGGGTGGACGCGCCATGATCGCCACCCCGGTATCCAGCAGGTCCTCGCCCGTCAGCTCCAGGTAGGCATGGCCGCCGCCAAATACCTTCGGGAAAAGCGCCTGCAGCCCGGCGTTGATCTGGTCAAAGGTTTCCTTGAAGCGGTTACGGGTTTCCTTGTCGATCTTGCGAATGACGTTTTCCAGCGTTTCCAGGGCCTCTACCAGGTCATCGTTCTGCGCGTCCAGGTAGCGTTTGCGCTCGGATTGCTGCTGGTATTCGTCGATGGCGGCGAGGTTGATCGGGCCGAGACGCTGGATACGCGCGGCAAGTCGCTCGAGCTCCTCTTCCCAGGCGCTTTCGCTGGCATCGGCAACCAAGGTCGCGAGCACCCCATGCAGGTCGTAGCCATCCTCATGGAGCTGGTCCTGCAAAGTCTTGCGACGGACCGTCAGCGCCTGCCACTCCAAACGCTGCTGTTCCAGTTGGCCGCGCAGCAGCTGAGACTGCTGCTCGGCCTGAGTACGGCGCTTCTCGGCGTCGCGCAGTTCGCGATCCGCATCTTCCAGGGCCAGCCGGGCCAGCTTCAGTTCTTCCTCAACGCCCAGCCGCTTCTCCAGCAGCTCCTCCAGTTTCAGACGCAGCTCCTCCAGCGGCGCGGCGCCCTCCTCAAGATTGAGGCTGAGTTGCTCGCGACGCTCATTGAGGCGCTCGAACTGCAGGCTGAGGCGCTCGAGGGCCTGACGCGTGGAGTCGTGTTGTGCCTTGAGCGAGCCGACGCGCACTGCCAACTGGTGAGCGTGATCCTTGTGCTGACGCGCCTCCTGGCGGATACGGTCGAGGCGTTCACGCAGGCCATCGCGCTCGGCCAGCAATTTTTCCCGCTGTTCCGTGTCGCTGGCCATGGCGTCCAGCGCATCCTGCAAGGTGAGGCGAGCCTCACCCAGTTGCTCGTGCTCCAGGGCGCGCTGTTCACCCAGCTCGCGAAGTTCTTCCTCCAGGCGGCGGCGACGCAGCGCCAACTGCTCGACTTTCGCCTGCTGAGCGGACAGTCGAGCCTTGAGCTCACCCAGACTGCGAGATTCGTCTTGCAACTGGCGGCGCTGCTGCTCGCGGGACTCTTCCTGTTGGCGCTGGCCGTCGCGAAGCTGCTGCAGGCGCTCGTCCAATTGTTCCAGGGCGGCTTCACGCTCTTCGCGCTCGGCGTGCAGACGCTCGAGTTCCTGGCCACGCGCCAGCAGGCCACTCTCTGCCTCACTGGCTCGGCGTACCCGAAGGAAGTTGCGCCCGACCCAGTAACCATCGCGGCTGATCAGGCTTTCGCCGTCTCCCAGACTGCCGCGACGGGCGAGTGCCTGCTCCAGAGTTTCCACCGGCAGGACCTTTGCCAGCCAAGGCGCCAGGTCCACCGACGTCTCGACCTTGTCCAGCAAGCTGCCAGGCACTCGTGCCCCGCCCTTGCCAGCGCTGGCCAGACGCAACTCGCCCTGACTGAAGCCGGACAGGTCGAGGTCATTGAAATCATCCAGCAGCACTGCCTGTAGATCGGCGCCGAGTACGGTTTCCACCGCCAGCTCCCAGCCCTGCTCCACCCGCAGGCCCTCAGCCAGTCGCGGGCGCTCTGCCAGTTGCTGCTCGCGCAACCATTCGGCGGCGCCCTTTCCCGGGTTGAGCGCGGCTTGCTGCAGGGCTTCCAGCGACGCGATACGGCCATTCAGGCGCTGTAGTTCACCCTGGGCCTGCTGCTGGGCCTGGCTGGCCTGCTGCAATTCTTCGCGCAGAGCCTCCAGGCGCTCCATCAAACCTTGCTCGGCAGCCTGGAGCTCCTCCAGGCGCATCTCGCCTACCGCGAGCTCCTCGAGCATCTCCTGGATTGCGGCATCTTCCGGGTCGGCCGCCAGTTGGGAAGCTTCGTCATTCAGGCGACGTTCGCGATCCAGCAGGCGCTCCAGGCTGTGCTCCAGTTGCTGGATGCGCGACTGCTGGACCTCCGCCTGGCGACGCGGCTCCGCGCTGCGCTGGTTGAAGCCATCCCACTGCTCCTGCCAGGCGTGCATGCCGGTCTCGGACTCTTCGAGCTGGGCCGCAGCCTCTTCGGCCGCGGCAGCGCTCATTTCCTGCTCAGGGCCAAGCATGTCCAGCTCTTCGCCCAGCGTGGCGAGCAGCGTGCGGTCGTGGCCCAGATGGGATTCGGTTTCCTGGCGGGCGCGCTCGGCCTCACGCAGGTCGTCCTGCAACTGCCGCAGGCGCTGCTGGCCGTGCTGGATGCTTTGCTCCACACGGGCGATATCGCCGCCCACGGAATAGAAGCGCCCCTGCACCAGGTTGAAGCGTTCGGACAGTTCGTGGTGTCCATCGCGCAGGCGCTCGATGCTGGCGTCTGCGTTGCGCTGCTCGGCCACCAAGGCCTCGAAGCTGATTTCCTGGTTGCCGATTACCGCTTCGCGCTGGCCAACCTGCTCGTTCAGCGCCCGCCATTTCAAGGCGGCGAGCTGGGCCTTGAGCTGGCGCTCTTCGGCCTTGTACTCCTGGTACTTCTCGGCGGACTGGGCCTGCCGGTGCAGGCGCTCCAGCTGGCGCTCCAGCTCCTCGCGCAGGTCGGTCAGGCGAGCGAGGTTTTCCTGGGTGCGGCGAATTCGGCTTTCTGTCTCGCGACGGCGCTCCTTGTATTTGGAAATGCCGGCGGCTTCTTCGATGAAATTGCGCAGGTCCTCAGGCTTGGCTTCGATCAGCTTGGAGATCATCCCCTGCTCGATGATCGAGTAGCTGCGGGGGCCGAGACCTGTGCCGAGGAAGATATCGGTGATATCCCGGCGGCGGCACTTTGTACCATTGAGAAAGTAGGTGTTCTGGCCGTCGCGGCTGACGCGGCGGCGAATGGAAATCTCGGCGAAGGCGGCGTATTCGCCCACCAGGGTGTTGTCGGAGTTGTCGAAGATCAGCTCGATGCTGGCCTGGGCGACGGGCTTGCGCGTATTGGAGCCATTGAAGATGACGTCGGTCATCGATTCGCCACGAAGGTTCTTCGCCGAACTCTCACCCATTACCCAGCGAACAGCATCGATGATGTTCGACTTGCCGCAACCATTGGGCCCCACCACGGCGGCCATATTGCTGGGGAAGCTGACGGTGGTCGGGTCCACGAAGGACTTGAATCCGGCTAGCTTGATGCACTTCAGCCGCATCGGTGTGCTCCGCTCAACGTTCGGCCAGGGCTGCGAGCACCAGCTCACAGTTCTGCTTGCCGTAACCCAGCAGCACTTCACGGATCTTCGCCTGGTCGCGGGCGATCACTGCCAGCAGCAGGTCATCGAACACCGCGCCGAGGTTGCCCATCTGGCCGCGACGACGCTCCAGGGCCATGTAGTAGGTGCGGGCGATGGCCGGCTGCAGGTTGTCCAGGGTCTGTTGCAGGTACGGGTTGTCGGCGAAGGGATAAGCCGCCTGCATGATGGCGAAGCTGGAGTCGACGAACGCGAGGATGTCTTCCCGCTGACGCGCTTCGACAAGGCGCTGCTGGATCGCTCGGAACGGCGCGAGGTCTTCCTCGCTACGCCAGTGCTCGGCAACCGCGTAGCCCAGGAGGATGTAAAGCTCCATCACCAGGGTATAGAGGCTGCGCACATGCTGCTGGGTCAACTCGGACACCTGGGCGCCACGACGCGGCAGGATGGTGATCAGGTGACGGCGCTCCAGGATCAGCAGCGCTTCGCGTACCGACCCTCGGCTGACATTCATGGCCAGGGTGACTTTCTGTTCCTGGATGCGCTCACGTTCTTTCAGCTCGCCGCGAATGATGCGCTCGGCCAAATGCTGGGCAATCTGCTCGGAGAGGCTGTCCGGTGCCTTGAACGTCATGGTTTTCCTTTGAACTGGGGAACATTGTGCGCTGCGCTGGAGCTTTCCCGCGCCAAAGCTCAGGCGCTGACAGTACTACGGGTACGGGCAGTGGGTGCAAGAGCGAACAGGGGAAATTTCCGACTCTGCCGCAGGACGCGGACAGGGCCCGCAGTCTATCACAAGGAGACAGCAGCTCTCGCAGCGGCGAATTCACTCACCAATCGCCACCGACCGGCCCCACCCGACTCAAGGGCGGGCCTCCCGCCTGTATGGCGAACGAATTCGCCCCTACGAAAAGCACCCTGCCGGCCCTTACCTACACTTAAGACAGGTGGCACGAAATGCGCCTGCGCCCTGAGACAGAGCGGACGCAGCGTGCTAATAACCGAAACAGATGAAGATTTCCTGACTTTCGAGTCAAATATTTATTGACCCAAAAGTCAGACCTCTCTAAATTTGCCGTCATACGAGCCCTCGTAAAAACAATAAAGTGCCTGGAGGTCGTCCTTGATCCAGTTTTTACTCAATCGGGAGCTGCGCACCGAGCATGCCCTCGATCCTAATGTCACGGTGCTCAACTACCTGCGTGAGCATGTCGGCAAACCCGGTACCAAAGAAGGCTGCGCCTCGGGCGACTGCGGCGCCTGCACCGTGGTTGTCGGTGAGCTTGACGGTGATCGCGTCCGTTACCGCACGCTCAACTCCTGCCTGACTTTCGTATCCTCGCTGCACGGCAAGCAACTCATTACCGTCGAAGACCTCAAGCACCGTGGTCAACTGCACTCCGTGCAGCAGGCAATGGTGGATTGCCACGGTTCCCAGTGCGGTTTCTGCACCCCTGGCTTCGTCATGTCGCTGTTCGCCCTGCAGAAGAACAGTGATGGCTTCGACAAGGCCCAGACCATGGAAGCCCTGGCCGGCAACCTGTGCCGCTGCACTGGCTACCGCCCGATCATCGACGCCGCCGAACAGGCCTGCTGCCAGAAGCAGCCCGACCAGTTCGATGCCGCCGAAGCCCAGACCGTTGCCCAGCTGAAGTCCATTGCACCGCGCGATACCGCTGAACTGAACAGCGGTGACAAGCGCTGCCTGGTTCCGCTGACGGTCGCCGACCTGGCCGACTTCTACGTCTCCAACCCGCAGGCCCGCCTGCTGGCCGGCGGCACCGACCTGGCCCTGGAAGTCACCCAGTTCCACCGTGAACTGCCGGTGATGATCTACGTCGGCCATATCGAGTCCATGAAGCGCATCGAGGAGAACGGCAACTTCATCGAGATCGGCGCCGCTACCCCGCTGTCCGACTGCTACGAAACGCTCTCCCGCGAGTACCCGGACTTCGGCGAACTGCTGCACCGCTTCGCCTCCCTGCAGATCCGCAACCAGGGCACCCTGGGCGGCAACATCGGTAACGCCTCGCCCATTGGTGATGCCCCGCCGCTGCTGATCGCCATAGGCGCCGAGATCGTCCTGCGCAAGGGCAACCAGACCCGCATCCTGCCGCTGGACGAGTACTTCCTCGATTACAAGGTCACCGCCCGCCAGGAGTCCGAATTCATCGAGAAAGTGCGCGTGCCGCGCGCCCGCAATAACCAGGCCTTCCGCGCCTACAAGGTGTCCAAGCGCCTGGACGACGACATTTCCGCCGTCTGCGCAGCCTTCAACCTAGTGATCGAAAACGGTGTCGTGCGTAAGGCCCGCGTCGCCTTTGGTGGCATGGCCGGCATTCCCAAGCGCGCCAGCGCCTGTGAGCAGGCCCTGATCGGCGCCGCCTGGTACCCGGGTACCGTCGAGCGCGCCTGCGAGGCCCTGGCCAAGGACTTCACCCCGCTCTCTGACTTCCGCGCCAGCAAGGAATACCGCCTGCTGACCGCCCAGAACCTGCTGCGCAAGTTCTTCCTCGAGCTGCAATCCCCAGAAGTCGAAACCCGGGTGACCGCTTATGTCTAACCATTTCCATCACAAGACCCAGGAAGAACTGGCGGAACTGTTCCGTGCCGACATCACCACCGGCGTGGGCCGCAGCGTCAAGCACGAGAGCGCGCCCAAGCACGTCTCGGGTGAAGCCGTGTACGTCGACGACCGCCTGGAATTCCCCAACCAGCTGCACGTTTATGCACGCATGAGCGATCGCGCCCATGCGCGCATTACCCGCATCGATACCAGCCCTTGCTACCAGTTCCCGGGCGTGGCCATCGCTATCACTGCCGAAGATGTGCCCGGCCAGTTGGACATCGGCCCGGTGGTCGCCGGCGACCCGCTGCTGGCGGACGACAAGGTCGAGTACGTTGGCCAGGTAGTACTGGCCGTAGGCGCCGACAGCCTGGAAACCGCCCGCAAGGCGGCCATGGCCGCGATTGTCGAGTACGAGGACCTGGAACCCGTACTGGACGTAGTCGACGCGCTGCGCAAAAAGCATTTCGTGCTGGACAGCCACCAACACAAGCGTGGTGATTCCGCCACCGCGCTTGCCGGGGCGAAGAACCGCATCCAGGGCACCTTGCACATCGGTGGCCAGGAACACTTCTACCTCGAGACCCAGATCTCCTCCGTCATGCCCACCGAAGACGGCGGCATGATCGTCTACACGTCCACCCAGAACGCCACCGAAGTGCAAAAGCTGGTGGCCGAGGTACTGGGCGTGCCGATGAACAAGATCGTCATCGACATGCGCCGCATGGGCGGTGGCTTTGGCGGCAAAGAGACCCAAGCTGCCGGCCCAGCCTGCCTGTGCGCAGTGATCGCACACCTGACCGGTCGCCCGACCAAGATGCGCCTGCCACGCATGGAAGACATGACCATTACCGGCAAGCGTCACCCCTTCTATGTCGAATACGACGTGGGCTTCGACGACAACGGTCTGCTCAGCGGCATCCAGCTGGAACTGGCGGGCAACTGCGGCTATTCGCCCGACCTGTCCGGCTCCATCGTCGACCGCGCGATGTTCCATTCGGACAACGCCTATTTCCTCGAAAACGCCACTATCAATGGTCACCGTTGCAAGACCAACACCGCCTCGAACACCGCTTATCGCGGGTTTGGCGGCCCGCAGGGGATGGTCGCGATCGAAGAGATCATGGATGCGATCTCGCGCCATCTGGGCAAGGATCCGCTCGAAGTCCGCAAGCTGAACTACTACGGCAAGGACGAGCGCAACGTCACCCACTATTACCAGACCGTTGAGCACAACATGCTCGCCGAGATGACCGAGGAGCTGGAGGCCAGCAGCGAGTACGCCAAGCGCCGCGAAGAAATCCGCGCCTTCAACGCCAAGAGCCCGGTGTTGAAGAAAGGCCTGGCGATGACCCCGGTGAAATTCGGCATCAGCTTCACCGCCACCTTCCTCAACCAGGCCGGTGCGTTGGTGCACATCTACACCGATGGCAGCATCCACCTGAACCACGGCGGGACCGAGATGGGCCAAGGCCTGAACACCAAGGTCGCCCAGGTGGTGGCCGAAGTCTTCCAGGTGGATATCTCGCGCATCCAGATCACCGCGACCAACACCGACAAAGTGCCTAACACTTCGCCGACCGCCGCTTCCAGCGGCACTGACTTGAATGGCAAGGCCGCGCAGAACGCCGCTGAAACCATCAAGGGTCGTCTGGTGGAGTTCCTCGCCAATCACTTCAAGGCGACCACCGAGGACGTGCAGTTCAAGAACGACCAGGTACGCGTTCGCGACCACTTCCTCTCCTTCGAGGAAATGATCCAGCTCGCCTACTTCAACCAGATTTCGCTCTCCAGCACCGGGTTCTATCGCACGCCGAAGATTTTCTACGACCGCGATAAAGCTTCCGGCCGCCCCTTCTATTACTTCGCCTATGGCATGGCCTGTGCCGAGGTCATCGTCGACACCCTGACCGGCGAGTACAAGATGCTGCGCACCGACATCCTGCATGACGTGGGCGCCTCGCTGAACCCGGCCATCGACATCGGCCAGGTTGAAGGTGCCTTCGTCCAGGGCATGGGCTGGCTGACCATGGAAGAGCTGGTGTGGAACGCCAAGGGCAAGCTGATGACCAGCGGCCCGGCGAGCTACAAGATCCCGGCCATCGCCGACATGCCCATCGACCTGCGGGTGAAACTGGTGGAAAACCGCAAGAACCCCGAACAGACGGTGTTCCACTCCAAGGCCGTGGGCGAGCCGCCCTTCATGCTCGGCATTGCCGTCTGGTGCGCCATCAAGGACGCCGTGGCGAGCCTGGGGGACTACAAGGTGCAGCCGAACATCGATGCGCCGGCCACTCCCGAGCGGGTTCTCTGGGGCGTCGAGCAGATGCGCAAACTCCAACAGCCGGCTCAGGCCGCCGCCCAGGCGGAGACCGAGCTCGCGTAACCCGCAGGAGCCGGCTTTCTGGCGAAAGCGATTCGCCAGCAAGCTGGCTCCTACATAGAAAAAACGGTGCAGAACAATGACAACATCCACCGATCAAACGAAGACCAAACAGCAGGACGGCGATGCCGTGCTGCTGGAAACGCTGCCGGCCCCGGTTCGTCCCAAGGACGACTGGAGGCTGTCGCGGACCACCAGGCCACTGCGTAGCTGGAGACTGAGCAAATGAGCTGGATCAGCGCCCTCGCCGACCTTCAGCACCGTGGTGAACCCTGCGTGCTGGTGACCATCATCGAAGAGCGTGGCTCGACTCCGCGCAACGCCGGCTCGAAGATGGTCGTCACCGCCGAGCGGATCTTCGAGACCATCGGTGGCGGTCATCTCGAGTTCAAGGCGATGGAGATCGCCCGCGAGATGCTCGAGAATCGCAGCCAGGACACGCGCCTGGAGCGCTTCAGCCTGGGCGCCAGCCTCGGCCAATGCTGCGGTGGCGCCACCGTACTGTTGTTCGAACCCATGGGCCAGCCCCAGGCACATATCGCCGTATTCGGCGCCGGCCATGTCGGCCGTGCGCTGGTTCCGCTGCTTGCCAGCCTGCCCTGCAAAGTGCGCTGGATCGACTCGCGGGAAAACGAATTCCCCGAGCAGATTCCGTCTGGCGTGGAGAAAGTGGTCAACGAGGAAGTGATCGACGAGATCGACGAGATGCCCAAGGGCAGCTACTTCATCGTCATGACACACAACCACCAACTGGACCTTGAACTGACCGCCGAGATCCTCAAGCGCGATGACTTCGCCTACTTCGGCCTGATCGGCTCGAAGACCAAGCGCGTCAAGTTCGAGCATCGGCTGCGCGAACGCGGCTTCGCCGCCGAAACCATGCAACGCATGCGCTGCCCGATGGGCATACAAGAGGTCAAAGGCAAACTGCCGGTGGAGATCGCCATATCGATCGCCGGAGAAGTCGTCGCCACCTATAACGCCAACTTCGGTGCCGAAGTGAAGAAAGGCGAAACGGTCGCCAAGCTGGTCCCCGCCTCGCGCCGGGAACAGGCCTGAAATTTTCCTTCGCCCATCGGGAGAAGGTGACGCGTAATGCCGGGTAGGGGGAGCCGCGTGACAGGGCGCCCCCTACTCCGGCCCCTCCCTCAGGCGAGAACGCAAGAATCGCAACGCTAACGAACGAGACTGACATGACCAGCCACGTAACCGCCTACCGCTCCGCCATCCTGCACAGCATCGCCGACCCCGCCCTGGTCGGCGTCGAGCAGTCCTATCAGTATTTCGAGGACGGCCTGCTGGTGGTGGAAGACGGCCGCATCAAGGCCCTGGGCGACGCCAAGTCCATGCTGCCGGGCCTGGACGCCGGCGTCGAGGTGCACGAGTACCGCGATGCCCTGATCACTCCCGGCTTTATCGATACCCACATCCACTTCCCGCAGACCGGCATGATCGCCTCCTACGGCGAGCAACTGCTGGACTGGCTGAACACCTACACCTTCCCCACCGAGAAACAGTTCGCCGACAAGGCCCATGCCGCTGACGTCGCCGGCATTTTCATCAAGGAACTGCTGCGCAACGGCACTACCACTGCGCTGGTGTTCGGCACCGTGCACAAGGAATCGGTGGACGCCTTCTTCGAGGCTGCGCAAGCGCTCGACCTGCGGATGATCGCCGGCAAGGTGCTGATGGACCGCAATGCCCCGGACTACCTCACCGACACCGCCGAGTCCGGCTACGCCGACAGCAAGGAGCTGATCGAGCGCTGGCACGGCAAGGGCCGACTGCACTATGCGGTAACCCCGCGCTTCGCCCCCACCAGCACCCCGGAGCAATTGGAGCTGGCCGGCAAGCTGTACGCTGAGTACCCGGGCCTGTACATGCACACCCACTTGTCCGAGAACCGCAAGGAAATCGAATGGGTCAAGGAGCTGTTCCCCGAGCGCAAGGGCTACCTCGATGTATATGACCATTACAAGCTGATAGGCCAGCGCTCGGTGTTCGCCCACGGCGTGCATCTCTGCGACGACGAGTGCAAACGATTGGCGGAAACCGGCTCAGCAGTAGCTTTCTGCCCCACCTCCAACATGTTCCTCGGCAGCGGCTTGTTCGACCTGCAGAAACTCGAAGAGCACGGCGTACGTGTGGGACTGGGCACCGATGTCGGCGCCGGCACCAGCTTCTCCCAGCTGCAGTCACTGAACGAGGCCTACAAGGTTATGCAGCTCCAGGGCAAGAAGCTCGACCCGTTCAAATCCCTCTACCTGGCCACTCTGGGTGGCGCCCGCTCGCTCTACCTGGACGACAAGATCGGCAACTTCCAGGCCGGCAAGGACGCGGATTTCGTGGTCCTCGACTACAAGGCCACCCCGCTGCTGGATTACCGCATGCAGCAGGCCCGGAGCCTTCCGGAAAAGCTGTTTGCCCTGACCATCCTCGGTGACGACCGTACCGTGAAGGAAACCTTTGCAGCCGGCCGCAGCGTGCATCAACGCAGCTGAGGGGCAGCGCGATGAGAGAACCTCGCTTCGGCGGGGTTTTCTTTTGGGCTCCGGATTCGCGAATGAATTCGCTCTCCAACAGCGTGGCATTGGCGCGTAATCCTGTAGCGAATTCATTCGCGACGAAAACGGCACAATTCATTGCCCGCCAGCCCCCAAAACAAAAAGCCCCGCATCTGCGGGGCTTTCTTTTCCGAGCCGGAATCAGGCGCTGCGGGGCGTGCCGCGACCGGGCTTCTTCTTGGTCTGCAACAGGTGCGAGAACACCGCGTGCAGGTCGTCCGAAGCACCGCTTTCGTCCAGGTTCAGCTTGTCGTCGATGTGATCCATGTGATGCATCATCAGCATCACGGCGCGCTCTGCGTCGCGGGACTCGATAGCGTCGATCAGGCGATTGTGTTCATCAAAGGAACAGTGCGAACGACTGCCACTTTCGTACTGGGCAATGATGAGCGAGGTCTGGGACACGAGGCTGCGCTGGAAGCTCACCAGCGGGGCGTTCTTCGCCGCCTCGGCCAGTTTCAGGTGGAACTCGCCGGAAAGACGGATACCGGCGCCACGATCACCACGGGAGAAGCAGGCCTGCTCCTCGAGGACCATTTGCCGCAGTTCCTGCAATTGCTCGGCAGTGGCGTGCTCTACCGCGAGCTCGGTGATGGCACGCTCCACCAGACGGCGGGCGTAGAAAATCTGCCGGGCTTCCTCGACGCTGGGACTGGCCACTACGGCGCCACGATTCGGCCGCAGCAGCACTACGCCTTCATGGGCGAGTCGCGAGAGGGCACGACGAATGATCGTGCGGCTGACGCCGAAAATCTCTCCCAAGGCTTCTTCGCTCAGCTTGGTACCGGGCGCGAGGCGCTGCTCGAGAATGGCATCGAAAATATGTGCGTAGACGATGTCGTCCTGGGTGCCGCTGCGGGTGCTTTTGGCGGTGCGCGGCTGCTTCTTGAGTGGCTGCAACTGTTCGTTCATGGGGGCTCGCGTCAAAGGGGGTCGGCGGTCTTCCAGGGCCCTTTTTGCCCCTTTCCGCCGGGCTGAACGGGTGGATCAGCGAGGGAAATCAGGGAAAAAGCGAATGATATTGTACACAATCATCGCACCTTGAACAGTTTCGCCGCAGCTCGAACCCCATTCCTGACCGGTTGCACAGGTTTTTCCAGCAGTTCTCGATTTGCGTGTCGAGGATCGGCTAGAGCCTCAATACAGCGGTTTCCCTACATTTTTTTGTCATAAGCGCGTCTCGCACGGTGCCATTTCGTGCTTTCGACGCCATCGTCAGGCAGCCATCCCTCATTCGCAAATTCTCATAACTCTTTGTTTTTAAACGACTTGATTAGTTCGTTAGGCTGCAAATTGTCGCAACAAAACCTAACCAATGAGTCAGCTTTACGGATTGGTGCGTTTTTTCGAACATTGAAAACATTATTTGTTTTTTTTGTATACAAAGGCATAATCGCGCCGTGACTTCCTGACCCAGCGGTCAAGTATTGGAGGAAGTGCACCACTCACGCCATCCGCCTCAGTTAGTCCGGAGCCAACTCCAGGCTCTGGGTGAACAAAACAAAAGAGATGAGGAGTACCACGCTGTGGAAAGCATCAAACAACAAGAACAAGGAACGTACGCCGCAACACCGCCCGCCAACGGTCTGCTTGAACGTCTATTCAAGCTCAGCCTTCACGGCACCACCGTGAAGACCGAACTGGCTGCCGGACTGACCACCTTTATCACCATGGCCTACATCATTTTCGTCAACCCGAACATCATGGCCGATGCCGGGATCGATCATGGCGCAGCCTTCGTTGCCACCTGCCTTGCCGCAGCCTTCGGTTGCCTCCTCATGGGCCTCTATGCCAACTGGCCGGTAGGCCTCGCCCCGGGCATGGGCCTGAACGCCTTCTTCACCTACACCGTCGTCAACACCATGGGCTACAGCTGGCAAATCGCCCTCGGGGCGGTGTTCCTCTCCGGCGTGCTGTTCATGATCCTGACCTTCTCGCGCATTCGTGAATGGCTGCTGAACAGCATTCCGAGCAGCCTGCGATTTGCCATGGGCGCGGGTGTCGGCCTGTTCCTCGGGCTGATCGGCCTGAAGACTGCCGGCATCGTCGTCGCCCATCCGGCGACCCTGGTGCACATCGGCGACCTGACCTCCCCCGGTCCGCTGCTGGCCGCCATCTGCTTCCTGATGATCGCCGTACTGGAGTACCGCCGCGTGTTCGGCGGCATCCTGATCAGCATCCTCACCGTTACCCTGATCGGTGTTGGCCTGGGCATCGTCAAGTTCGGCGGCGTGTTCTCCATGCCCCCGAGCCTGGCCCCGACCTTCATGGCCATGGACATCACCGGCGCGTTCAATGTGACCATGGTGAGCGTGATCCTCGCCTTCCTCTTCGTACACATGTTCGACACCGCCGGCACCCTGATGGGTGTGGCCCAACGTGCCAACCTGGTGCAGGAAGACGGGCGCATCGAGAACCTCTCCCGGGCCATGAAGGCGGACAGTGCCTCCAGCGTGTTCGGTGGCGTGCTCGGTGTGCCGCCGGTGACCAGCTACGTGGAAAGTGCCGCAGGCGTGGCCGCTGGTGGCCGCACCGGCCTGACCGCCGTGACAGTGGGCATCCTGTTCGTCGCCGCCATGTTCTTCGCGCCCCTGGCCGGCATGATCCCCGCCTACGCCACCGCGGGTGCCCTGATCTACGTTGCGATGCTGATGATGGGCGGCATGGCCCACATCGACTGGAAGGAACACACCGAGACCATCCCGGCCATCGTCACTGTGATCATGATGCCGCTGACCTTCTCGGTCGCCGACGGCATCGCCCTGGGCTTCGTGACCTACGTGGCAATGAAGGCCTTCACCGGCAAGTACAAGGATGTGTCGGTGAGCCTGTATGCGCTGTGCGCCATCTTCGTGGCCAAGTTCATCTTCCTGTAATCACAGGCACCGCTTCACCAGGCCCTGTCGCTCTGCGCCAGGGCCTTTTCATTTGTATAGAGAAGGCGCAGTCATGTGCCAGCTACCCTACTCGCTACCCCCCGATACTTCCCGTAGGAGCGAGCTCTGCTCGCGAACAGTTCGAGCGCGAGCCGTGTATGACGAGCGCGCTCCTGCAGGGCAATCGATAGCGCGACCAAAGGGGACTCATGCAGCGCCATCCCGGAGTGCTGGCTTCCAGAGCTCGACGCGGGACCGCCGCGTTGTCTGACGGCGACGGAGCGAAGCGATTTACGACCACTGGCCAACAACATGCCAGTTGCCGCCTAGACTCTTCCCTGATCCGACATTCGCCCATGCACCTGCGCAGCCCCTTCGGGGCTGGCGCACCGCTTCTGTCTTGTCGTTTATTGCTCCCTTGCGCATCTCCCCGTGATGCGCTTAAGCCCGGCCTTGTGCTGGGCTTTTTTTTACGCCGCAGTTTCTTGCAGGCATAAAAAAGGCCCGCAGTGTGAACGGGCCGTAAAGACTCCAGTGAGTCGAGGGTAACGAGAAAGGTGAACTAGCTACCGCGGTAGGTGGAGTAGCTATAGGGGGAGATCAGCAGCGGGACGTGGTAGTGATCCTGCTCGGAGGAAATGCCGAAGCGCAGGACGACCACATCCAGGAAAGCCGGCTCGGCCAGCTTCACGCCACGGGCGCGGTAATAGTCGCCAGCGTGAAAATGGATCTGGTAGACGCCGCTCTGGTAATCGGCACCCTGCAGCAGGGGCGCGTCGCAGCGGCCATCATCGTTGGTAGTGGTAGTGGCAACCAGCTCCAGGCCTGCGCTCTCGACGCGGTAGAGCTCGATCTTGATGTCACGGCCAGGGCAGCCGTGGGCGGCATCCAGTACATGCGTGGTCAAACGTCCCATTGCTCGCTGGGCGTCCACCGGGCCGTTGCTCTGGCCGCGATCGGAACGCCACACCTCCTCTGTTTGTTCATATAGGTGCGTGGTCAGGGGCCTAGGCCCCTGTACGGTGCGCAGAATAACATGCGCCCCACAGAATGTAAGACATAAATCAAAAAAATTGTACACAATAATAACATCAAATTCGGATCAACCATTGCCGATCCGCGCTAGCAGGGGATTTTCATGTAGCCACCGTCCTCCGGGCCTTTGCTCCTCGACACCTGACCATATGGGCAGGTTTCTTGCTACCACCCCGGTTGACGAATTCAGCGAATTTTTGATTTACAAAACGCATGACAGTTTGTATACAATCACCCCATCCACGGTCGCGCACCACTTTCCCGGGCTGTCGCTGATCGATTCAACAGACGAGAAGGAAGACTGCAGTGAGCGCTGAGTACCCACGCGACCTGATCGGTTACGGCAACAACCCACCCCATCCGCACTGGCCTGGCGAAGCCCGCATCGCCCTGTCCTTCGTTCTCAACTACGAAGAAGGCGGTGAGCGCAACGTGCTCCATGGCGACAAGGAATCCGAAGCCTTCCTGTCCGAAATGGTGGCAGCCCAACCGTTGCAGGGCGTGCGCAACATGAGCATGGAATCCCTCTACGAGTACGGCAGCCGCACTGGCGTCTGGCGCCTGCTTAACCTGTTCAAGAAACACGACATCCCGCTGACCATCTTCGCCGTGGCGATGGCTGCCCAGCGTCATCCGGATGTGATCCGCGCCATGGTCGAGGCCGGCCACGAGATCTGCAGCCACGGCTATCGCTGGATCGACTACCAGTACATGGACGAGGCCCAGGAGCGCGAACACATGCTCGAGGCCATCCGCATTCTCACCGAACTGACCGGTGAACGCCCGGTAGGCTGGTACACCGGCCGCACTGGCCCGAACACCCGTCGCCTGGTGATGGAGGAAGGCGGCTTCCTCTACGACTCCGACACCTACGACGACGACCTGCCCTACTGGGACGCCGCCAGCACCGCGGAAAAACCGCACCTGGTCATTCCCTACACCCTGGACACCAACGACATGCGATTCACCCAGGTGCAGGGTTTCAACAAGGGCGATGACTTCTTCGAATACCTCAAGGATGCCTTCGACGTGCTCTACGCAGAAGGTGCCGCCGGCGCGCCGAAGATGCTGTCCATCGGCATGCACTGCCGCCTGCTGGGCCGTCCGGCGCGCCTCGCGTCCCTGGCACGCTTCATCGACTACGTGAAAGGCTTCGATCAAGTCTGGTTCGCCCGCCGCGCCGACATCGCACGCCACTGGCACGCCACCCACCCTTTCAAAGAGCAAGCGAAATGAGCCGCTTCCAGACCCTGACTCCATCCAGCCTGTCCCGCGATGCCTTCGTAGAAGCCTTCGCCGACATCTATGAGCACTCGCCCTGGGTCGCCGAGAAAGCCTTCGACCTCGGCCGGGACGACCGCATCAACGAAATCGATGGCCTGCACCAGCGCATGGCCGACCTGTTGCTCAGTGCCAGCCATGAAGCCCAGCTGGCGCTGATCAACGCTCACCCGGACCTGGCCGGCAAGGCAGCGGTCCGAGGCGAGCTGACCGAAGCCAGCACCAGCGAACAGGCCGGTGCCGGAATCCACGAATGCACGGCTGAAGAGTTCGCACGCTTCACCGAGCTGAACGACGCCTACAAGGCCAAGTTCGGGTTTCCTTTCATCATGGCGGTGAAAGGCAGCAATCGGCACCAGATCCTGGCGGCCTTCGAGGAGCGAATCCACAACTCTCCCGAAGCCGAATTCTCCAGGGCGCTGGCCGAGATCAACAAGATCGCGCTGTTCCGCCTGCAGCAAATGTAAGCCGCAGTCGCACCGCCCCTATTCAAGACCGGGCGGGCCACGGCCCGCCCATCGGCTCTCCGCCGCAGAGTAGAGCCAGGGGGGAGGATGGAATCACCACCTCCCCTACCGGCCCCTCCCTCTCGGGGGATGGGAACCAGCAACGAACAAGTAGAACAGCCATGCGAACCCTGAAGATCGAGCCCCTGACCAAAGAAGCCTTCGCCCCGTTCGGAGATGTGATCGAAACCGATGGCAGCGAGTACTTCATGATCAACAACGGCTCCACCCGCCGTTATCACAAGCTGGCGACGGTCGAAACCGCCCAGCCGGAAGACAAGGCAATCATCAGCATCTTCAGTGCCGAATCCCTTGAGATGCCTCTGCGCATCCGCATGCTGGAACGACATCCGCAGGGCAGCCAGGCCTTCATTCCGCTGCTCGGCAACTCCTTTCTGGTCGTGGTCGCGCCACTTGGCGATGTACCTGTACCGGGTTTGGTCCGTGCCTTCCTCTCCAATGGCAGGCAGGGCGTTAATTACCATCGCGGCGTCTGGCACCACCCGGTGCTGACGATCGAAAAGCGGGATGACTTCCTGGTGGTTGATCGCAGCGGTTCTGGCAACAACTGCGATGAGCATTTCTTCACTGAGGACGAGCAGCTCCTCCTCGACCCCCACCACTAATAAGAGAAGCCCAATGATCGGCGTGCTGGTCAGCGGGAAAAGAGGTAAACACTGTGGAAGCACATTTGACCGAATGGCTGAACCTGAGCATTCGCTGGGTTCACATGATCACCGGTATCGCCTGGATCGGCGCATCCTTCTATTTCGTCTGGCTGGAGAACAACCTGAATCGCGCCAATCCGCGCGACGGTCTGTCGGGTGACCTCTGGGCCATCCACGGTGGCGGCATCTACCACCTGGAGAAATACAAGCTCGCTCCGCCGAAAATGCCGGACAACCTGCACTGGTTCAAATGGGAAGCCTATTTCACCTGGTTGTCGGGCGTCGCCCTGCTGACCGTGGTGTTCTATATGAACCCGACCCTGTACCTGATCGCACCCGGCGTGGACATCGCCCCGGCTGCCGCCGTCGCCATCGGCATCGGCTCGCTGATCGCTGGCTGGTTCATCTACGACTTCCTCTGCGACTCGCCGCTGGGCAAGACCCCTGCCCTGCTCGGCCTCGTCCTGTTCCTGCTGGTGATCGGCGCTGCCTGGGGCTTCACCCATGTGTTCAGCGGCCGTGGTTCCTACATCCATGTCGGCGCCCTGATCGGCACCATCATGGTCGGCAACGTGTTCCGCATCATCATGCCGGCACAGCGCGCCCTGGTTAAGGCCATCGAAGAAAACCGCACCCCGGACCCGGTCCTGCCGGCCAAGGGCCTGTTGCGTTCGCGCCACAACAACTACTTCACCCTGCCGGTGCTGTTCATCATGATCAGCAACCACTTCCCGAGCACCTACGGCAGCCAGTACAACTGGCTGATCCTGGCCGGGATCGCAGTGATCGCGGTACTGGTGCGCCACTACTTCAACACCCGCCACGACAGCAACAAGTTCGCCTGGACCCTGCCGGCCGGTGCCCTGGGCATGATCTGCCTGGCGTTCGTCACCGCGCCGAACTACAAGGCCGCCGAACCGAGCCTGGCTGTTGAGCCGGCCCATCAGGAACAAGCCGCTCCCACCACCAGCACCGCCGCCGCTCCTGCACAACCGGCTGAAAAACCGGCCCAGGCCAGCACTACCGGCAATGACTTCGGCAAGGTCCACAGCGTGATCCAGGAACGTTGCGCCGTCTGCCACTCCGCCAAGCCCAGCAGCCCGATGTTCACCTCGGCGCCGGGCGGCGTGATGCTCGACACCCCGCAACAGATCCAGATGCTCGCACCGAAGATCCAGGCTCAGGCAGTCGCCAGCCAGATCATGCCGCTGGGCAACATCACTCAGATGACCCAGGAAGAGCGTGACTTGATCGGCCGCTGGATCGCCCAGGGCGCCAAGACCAACTGAGCAACGGCGAGGCTCCTGATAACCCGGGACCTCGCGCACGACCACGGCGGGTGATGCCCCAAGCTTTACCCGCTTTCAAGCCTGCCCCCAGGCGGGCTTTTTTTCTTCCTCGCAGTACCCGCATGACCCCGGCCGGGAGTCACCCTCCCGGCTTGCAACATGAATACCCCGGCAGGCCGCCCCCACGAGGTGCGGCATTGCCAAGCGACTTACAAGAACAAAAGCGCCCGAGGTGTTGCATGACCACTCCGACAGAGCGAGAAATCGCCCTTTCGCCCGCTGACCAGCGCCTGCCCCTGATGCAATTGCTGCTTGTCGGCTTCCAGCATGTCCTGCTTATGTACGGTGGCGCCGTTGCCGTGCCCCTGATCGTCGGCCAGGCCGCCGGCCTCTCCCGTGAAGAAATCGCCTTCCTGATCAACGCCGACCTGCTGGTCGCCGGTATCGCCACCATCGTCCAGTCCATCGGCATCGGCCCGGTCGGTATCCGCATGCCGGTGATGATGGGCGCCAGCTTCGCTGCCGTCGGCAGCATGGTGGTGATGGCCGGAATGCCCGGCGTCGGTATCCAGGGGATTTTCGGTGCCACCATCGCTGCGGGTTTCTTCGGCCTGCTGCTCGCCCCCTTCATGTCACGCATCGTGCGTTTCTTTCCGCCCCTGGTGACCGGCACCGTGATCACCTCCATCGGCCTCACGCTCTTCCCGGTAGCAGTCAACTGGGCCGGCGGCGGTAACGCGGCAACCCATTTCGGTGCCCTGGAATACCTCTCCATCGCCGCTCTGGTGCTGGGGACGATCCTGCTGGTAAACCGTTTCCTCAAGGGCTTCTGGGTCAATGTCTCGGTACTGATCGGCATGGCCCTGGGTTATGCCCTTGCCGGCGCCTGCGGGATGGTCGACCTGAACGGGCTGGAGGAAACGCCCTGGTTCCAGCTCGTGGAACCCATGCACTTCGGCATGCCGAAGTTCGAGCTGGCCTCAGTGCTGTCGATGTGTCTGGTGGTGGTGATCATCTTCGTCGAGTCCACCGGCATGTTCCTGGCCCTGGGCAAGATCACCGGTCGCGAAGTCTGTCCCAATGCCCTGCGCCGTGGCCTGATGTGCGACGCCGGCGCCTCCTTCCTGGCGGGCTTCTTCAACACCTTCACCCATTCTTCGTTCGCCCAGAACATCGGCCTGGTGCAGATGACGGGTGTACGCAGTCGCTACGTGACGGTCGCCGCCGGTGCCTTCCTGATCGGCCTCAGCCTGCTGCCGAAAGCCGCCTTCCTGGTCGCATCGATCCCGCCTGCGGTACTGGGTGGTGCCGGTCTGGCGATGTTCGGCATGGTGGCCGCTACCGGCATCAAGATCCTTCACGAGGCGGACATCAGCGACCGGAGAAACCAACTGCTCGTCGCGGTGAGCATGGGCATGGGCATGGCACCGGTGGTACGCCCCGAGCTCTTCGCCCAACTTCCCCACTGGATGGAGCCCATCACGCACAGCGGCATCGCCATGGCCACTGTCAGTGCCCTCACCCTGAACCTGCTGTTCAACATCCTGGGTGAAAAGGAACGTAGCCGGCACTGCGCTGCGCACTGAATTTGCTCCCATCCGGCTGTCCCCATGAGGTGCAGCCGGAACTCCAAAGCCCGCCTACCCGGCGGGCTCTTTTAACCCTAACCCCGGTGACGGCCGCGTTCGCGCGCTGCCGTTAAGGACAGGTCTTTTCCGCTTTCAGCTCAACAACAAAAAGAAGGAGTACCCGAATGCGTCGTTACACCAGCCTGGCGCTTGGCGCCGCCTTGTTGGCCACTGGCCAGACCGGCTTCGCCGCCGAGGACGGCAAGATCTTCGAATGGATGAACAACAGCGTTGGTTTCCGCTATGGCCAGCAGTTCACCAACCCGAACAACCCGAACAAGTTCGCCAAACGCATCTACAGCTTTACCCACGCCGATGGTTACAAATACGGCAGCAACTTCTTCAACCTGGATGTGTTTCTCTCCGACAGCCGCGACCCGCGCAAAGGCACTGATCATGGCGGCAGTGAGGTCTACGCGGTTTATCGTCACCAGCTATACGTTTCACGGGTGTTCGACCAGCCGCTGGGCACGGGTCTGATCAAGGACTACGCCTTCACCTTCGGCTTCGACGCCAACCGCAACAACAACCTGGCCTCGGCCAATAAGCGAGCCCTGGTGTTCGGCCCGACGCTCAAGTTCAACGGCGCCGCCGTTCTCGACCTGAGCCTGATGTACTACCGCGAGAAGAACCACTCGGGCATCCCCAGCGCCAAGCATCCTGACCACACTTTCGACGCCACCTACATGGTCAACCTGACCTGGCTCAAGCCTTTCCAGCTCGGCGACCACGACGCCAAGTTCCAGGGATTCGTCAACTACGTCGGCGAAAAGGGCGAAGACTACTTCGACAAGGACACGGCCCCGGAGACCCTTATGCGTACCTCGCTCATGGTCGCCGCGATGCCCGGCGCCAAGCGCAAGCCGAACCTGTGGCTGGGTGTCGGCTACGAGTATTGGCACAACAAGTTCGGCGTCGACGGTGGGCGTGGCAGCCGCACCTCGACGCCGACGGTGAATCTGGAATTCACCTTCTGAACCGAGTCTCGCCGTAAGGCGTTCAATCCCCTTTGCGACCCGGAGGGAGGCCAGTCGCCGTGAGGGCCAGTTGATTCGCGACGGGCTGTACAGCGGCTCCCGGTCCGTTACACCGGGAAATCCGCAGACCCGCATCGCGATCGATCCGGCTCCCACACTGCTGCGAAAGGCTTGTGCCATGGATTGGCTCTCCTCCCCTTTCAACCGCGGGGATGGCGCATTGCGCCTCCCCCGGTCTTTTTCCCGGT
The DNA here is from genome assembly GCF_003626975.1 of Pseudomonas sp. DY-1. Classification (NCBI taxonomy): domain Bacteria; kingdom Pseudomonadati; phylum Pseudomonadota; class Gammaproteobacteria; order Pseudomonadales; family Pseudomonadaceae; genus Pseudomonas; species Pseudomonas sp. DY-1. Next base: position 2,177,084 of record NZ_CP032616.1, read on the forward strand.
GAATCAGAAGTGCGCCTTGACCAGCAGGCTGGCGGTGTTCTGGTCGGTGCCATCGAGGATGACGTCACCCAGGAAGCTGTCGTTGTCGATACCGTACTTGTCCTTCCAGTAGTCGTACTCGAAACCGACGTACAGCTGCTTCTCACCCCAGCCCATGGCCTTGCCCAGGTCGTATTTCACCTGCGGATTGAAGTGCAGGTTCGCGTGGTAAGTGCCGCGGCTGTTTTCGTCGTTGTCCACGACCCAGTCCATGAAACCGTCGATCAGGATGTCGGAGTTGCCCACCGGAATGGTGTAGCTCCAGACCGGAGTGATCTGCCAGACGTTGTCGCCGGGACGGCTGCCATCGGTGGTGCGGTTGTAGAAGTTGACCTGGAAGTAATCGAAGCCGGGAATGGCGAGGTCGAAGCCTGGGCCGATCAGGTAGGACTCGACATCGCCTTCGCCGAACTCGTAGGTCATGGCGAGCAGTACGTCGGTTACAGGACCGAACTGGATCTTCTGATCGAAGATCTTGCCAAGGGAAAGGCGCGGCTGGAATTCGCCGTAGTAGGTGTTGTCACCCACCTGCGCATCCTTTTCGCCGTTGTAGAAGATCTTGTCCACGAAGAAGAAGTTATCGCCGTACTTCCAGCCATCCGCGTGCTCGAAGGTGACGGTTTGCTGGATTTCCGGATTGACCTTGAAGTTCTGACCGTAGAGGTAGGTCAGGCTGTTGTTCTGCCAGAACAGAAGGTCACCGGCGATAGCCTGGCCGCCCCCGAGCAGGCCGGTCGAGAGGGCGAGGCAGTGCGGCAGATACTTGGCATTCATGGTTTTTCCCTTGTTTTAGTGGGTTTCAGGTTTTTCCGCCCCGCACCCACCCGTAGCCCGCCCCGGTTTCCGGGCAGGCTGCAGGCAGGTTCGGGATTGGAGGGAGTTGCGCGCGCCGTGCGTCAGCCGATCAGGCCGAGGCGGTATTGGCGGGCGATGCCGGACGGGCTGTCTTCAGCGTTGCGCTGTTTGGCTACGTCCAGGGAGTTCCGTCTGGCCTCGGCAATCGAGGACAGGAGTGCGAGTTCGTCTACGCCCGCATACGTGGGCGACTGGCCGACACCGAACAGGCTGCCAAGGTCAGCTGCCAGGGCACTGATAGCGGACGGATGCGCAAGCAAAGGGTGTGGACTTGAAAAACGGGATCGCCACGCCTGCGGCTGGCGGTCGGGACCGCATCTGAGGTTGTAGCGAACCTCGCGGAGGTCGAATGAACTCATGGGTAAAGCCTGCCTATTGTTTTTGTCGGTCGTGGGCTTACAGGGTGGCGGTGAGCCCCCTCATGCAGTTGCTTCATCAGGAAAAGCTGATCTGGCGGTCAGGTTTTCCGAATTATATACACTCTGTGAACATCCCAAACAACAGTTTCTTTCAGAATTGTGTACAAAACTTCAGGCGATCTTCGCGCAGAAGACACGGAGCGCCTCTGGAATGGTGCTTCCGGTTCGGAAGGCGTCAGGGGTTTCCCTTCTCTTTCTGGCGCTTCAGGAAATCGATCTTCCACTGCTCCATCCCGAGGTATTCGGAGTCCAGGTTGGCTTCCACCTGATAGCGGGCCTTGAGTGCATCCACTTCCTGGCGGTGCTCTGCGAGAAAGCGATCGAAGCGTGCGATCAGTTCCGGGTACTTGAGACTGGAGAGATTGAACGTGCCGCGGGTATGGGGAAGTTTCGGGTCGAACACCAATGCCCCGGGTCGGGCACGTATGTTGTCCAGGTAGTAGGTGGCCACCACCACGTTGTAATAGGCACCGTCAGCTTCCTGCTTCATGGCCTGCTTGATCATCTGCCCCAGGTCCGTACTGCGAACCACCTGGGTCTGCCCCGCGCCTATGCGGTCCTGATAGGTCCAGGGCGTCCAGCCGTCCACCACCGCCAGCCTGGCCAGATGGTCCACACTCTGCCCCTGGCGTTTGGGCGCAACCAGAACACCGTCCACGTACTCCACCACTGGCTGGCTGTAGCTGATGCTCTTGCCGTTCTTCAGATCGCCCGCCCAGTTGGGGTTGTCGGGGTACTTCAGATCGATGCTGCCATTGAGCAAATGCTTGGTGAGTTGATTGACCGGCAGCGCCTGATACTGGATATCCAGCCCGGCACTGCGCGCGAACAGATCCAGCAAGTCGCGGGCAAAGCCCTGGTACTCACCCTGGTCGCTGACCCAGTAGTGGGGTTGGAAGGACTGCTGCTCGACCCCGATCACGTAGGTCTGCGCCAGGGCGCCATTCGCGGACAGAAGGCCGGCAGCCAGCCAGCCGAAAACCCGAGGTTTCATGACCTCCTCCTTGTTTTCCATTGCGCGGGAAAGACAGGAGCGGGATGGCCCGCTCCCGGTTGTGGGTTACTCGCCGAGCACCAGTTGGCGCGCCAGTTCGTTGTGGCGCTCCAATACGCGCGGCAGGTCCACGGTCACCACCTGGCCATCACGCACGACCACCTTGCCGTTGATCACACTGGTGGACACATGGGTCGGGGTGCAGAACACGAGCGCCGCCAGCGGATCGTGGAGCGCGCCTGCATAGGCGATGTGATTGAGGTCGAAGGCGACGAAGTCGGCCGCCATGCCCGGCGCCAGGGCACCGATGTCATCTCGGTTGAGCACTTTCGCGCCACCCAGGGTTGCGATTTCCAGGGCCTCGCGCGCAGTCATGGCGTCCGGACCGAAACCGACCCGCTGCAGCAGCAGGGCCTGACGTACCTCGCCGATCATGCTGGCACCGTCGTTGGAGGCGGAACCGTCCACACCCAGACCAACCGGCACGCCGGCATCACGCATACGGCGCACCGGGGCGATACCGGAGGCCAGGCGCATGTTCGAGCAGGGGCAGTGGGCAACGCCGGTACCGGTCCGCGCGAACAACTCGATGCCGTGTTCGTCCAGCTGCACGCAGTGGGCGTGCCAAACGTCGTGACCAACCCAGCCCAGATCCTCGGCGTACTCGGCCGGAGTCATACCGAACTTCTCGCGGCTGTAGGCGATGTCGTTGACGTTCTCGGCCAGGTGGGTGTGCAGCGAGACACCGTAGTGGCGTGCCAGCACGGCGGCTTCACGCATCAGGTCGCGGCTCACGGAGAATGGCGAGCACGGCGCCACCACGACCCGCAACATCGAGCCGTGGGAGGCGTCGTGGTAATCCTCGATCAGGCGTTGGGACTCCTTGAGGATGTCCGCTTCCTTCTCCACCACGGAGTCCGGCGGCAAACCGCCCTGGCTGCGACCGACGCTCATGCTGCCGCGAGCCGCGTGGAAGCGCATGCCGATCTCCCCGGCGGCGTGGATGCTGTCATCCAGCTTGCAGCCGTTGGGGTAGATATAGAGATGGTCGCTGGAGGTGGTGCAGCCGGAAAGAATCAGCTCGGCCATGGCGGTCTGGGTAGAAACGCCGATCATTTCCGGGGTCAGTCGCGCCCAGATCGGATAGAGGTTGGTCAGCCAGTTGAACAGCTCGCCATCCTGAGCTGCCGGTACCACACGAGTCAGGCTCTGGTACATGTGGTGGTGCGTGTTGACCAGGCCGGGAATGACGATCTTGCCCTTCATATCCAGCACTTCGTCGGCGGACTGCGGCAGTTCGCTGCTCGGCCCGACCTGCACGATGCGGTTGTCCTCGATGAACATCCCGCCCTGCCGGATTTCCCGGCGCTGGCCATCCATGGTCACCAGCAGGTCGGCGTTCTTGATCAAGAGTGTCTTTGCCATTCGGCTCTCCTTGTAGGGTGCGCCATGCGCACCGTTATACGGACAGAGGGGTTTCGGTGCGCACGGCGCACCCTACGCGCGGCGTACATAAAGCTTGGAGCTTGGGAAAGGGTTCCGGTCAGCCGCCGGTCATGCTCATGAAGCGAACGACTTGCACTTGCTCGGCGGCGTCGAAGTGATGCCGTTCGGGCTTGAGCCTGAGGGCATCGATCAGCGCCACACGCAGCCTTTCCCGGTCTCCGGGATGGCGACGGATCAGTGCCTTGAGGTCCAGGGCGCCTTCGTGGCCCAGGCAAAGCACCAGCTTGCCTTCGGCTGTAACGCGCACACGGTTGCAGTCGCCGCAGAAGTTGCGGCTATGGGGCGAAATGAAACCGACCTGGGTTTCAGTGCCGATTACCTGGTAGTAGCGCGACGGGCCGCCGGTGCGATAGCTGCTGGGCAGCAACTGGAAGCGCTCGCCAACGCGCTCACGCACTTCTTCCGAGGTGCACAGGGTGACCTTGCGCTCGTGGCTGGAGATGCTGCCCAGGGGCATCTCCTCGATGAAACTGATGTCCAGCCCATGCTCGACCGCGAAGGCGACGAGGTCCTGTACCTCATCATCGTTGCGGCCTTTTTGCACCACCGTGTTCAGCTTGATCCGGCGAAAGCCCGCCTTGCGCGCCGCTTCAATCCCTGCCAACACCTGGTCGAGGCGGTCACGCCGGGTAAAAGCGGCAAAGCGCTCGCGCTGCAGGGAGTCGAGGCTGATATTCAGACGGGTGACACCGCTTCGACGAAGGTCGGCGGCCATGTGTGCGAGCTGGGAGCCATTGCTGGTGATGGCCAGGTCTTCCAGTTCCTCGCGGGCACCGAGCCGCGCCAGAAGAGATGTCAGCCCCTTGCGCACCAGCGGCTCGCCGCCAGTGATTCGGATGCGTTTCACACCGAGGCCGATGAAGGCATCGGCGACCGCATAGAGCTCTTCGAGGCTGAGAATCTGCGCGCGGGGAGCGAAGACCATGTCCTCGCTCATGCAGTAGGTGCACCGGAAGTCGCATCGGTCAGTGACCGAGAGGCGCAGATAGGAAATTCGACGCCCGAAGGGGTCGAGCAAGTGGTTGTCTTGCATGGGTGAAGTCTGCCGCAACACGCACCGGACAGGGTACCGATGACATGGACGGATGCAGAATGGAAACAGAATCAAGTTATTTTGTATACAGGAAATTCATCCAGTGGCTCGCTTGAGAGCCCTTTGATGCCGGTGATACCATGCGCGACCTCTCTCCGACCGGCCTTCCTGGCGCTTCGGTGAGCCAATAAAGGAGCCGATGTGAGTAGCATTCGCGAGCGCAACAGAGACCTCATCCTGCGCGCGGCCAGCGAGGAATTCGCCGATAAAGGGTTCGCCGCCACCAAGACGAGCGACATCGCGGCCAAGGCCGGCCTGCCCAAGCCCAACGTCTACTACTACTTCAAGTCGAAAGAGAACCTCTACCGCGAAGTTCTCGAGAGCATCGTCGAGCCGCTCCTGCAGGCGTCCGCGCCCTTCAACCAGGCCGGCCATCCACACGAAGTACTCACGGCCTACATCCGCTCGAAGATCCGCATCTCCCGCGACCTGCCCTACGCATCCAAGGTGTTCGCCAGCGAAATCATGCATGGCGCGCCGCACCTCTCGCCGGAACAGACCGAGCAGCTTAACCTGCAGGCCAAGCACAACATCGATTGCATCCAAGGTTGGATCGACCAAGGCCTGATGGCCAAGGTCGACCCCCACCACTTGCTGTTCAGCATCTGGGCCGCAACCCAGACCTACGCTGACTTCGACTGGCAGATTTCCACTGTCACCGGTAAATCCAGCCTCAGCGACGCCGACTACGACGCCGCCGCGGAAACCATCATCCGCCTGGTGATAAAGGGCTGCGAAGTGGAAGAGAAGGTTCAGGCGAAGAGCGCCTGATACCGACACCACCGGAACCCTGTAGGGGCGAATTCATTCGCCAAGGGCTGCGCAGCGGCCCCCTACCCCTCTCCGCTCCACACCGATAATCCGGATATGGCAGTCCTTCGGACTGCTTGGCGAATGAATTCGCCCCCACAAAAAGCATTTCGCCCCCACAGGACAGGTACCGGTTGGCACCAACCCTGTGAGGGCGAACTCATTCGCCGAGGGCTGCGCCGCAGCCCCCTGCTGACGGTCAGGCCGCGCCGGCGTCCGCCTTCAGGCCGGCCGATTCCACGGCACTGACTGCGCATTGCTCGTCGATATCCGACGTATCGCCGCTGATGCCAATGGCGCCGATCACGGTCCCTTGGCCGTCGCGAATCAGTACACCGCCCGGCGCTGGAACCAGATTGCCATCGGCCAGGTTGTTCACCGCACCAATGAAGGCCGGGCGCTGCTGAGCGTCCGCAGCGATCAGGCGCGAGCCCTTGCCCAGGGCCACAGCACCCCAGGCCTTGCCGATGGCGATCTGCGGACGAAGCATGCTGGCGCCGTCCTGGCGCTGCAGGGTGATCAGGTGGCCGCCAGCATCCAGCACGGCAATCGTCAGCGGCGCGGTGCGCAGCTCCCGACCAACGGCCAGGGCGTGATTGGAAATGCTCACAGCGGTTTCCAGGGTCAGGGTGGTCATTTTCAAGCGTTCCTCGTGAGTGGTTGAACCTTGTGCGGCGTCGTCCGGGCCAGGGTTGGCGCACTCCTGTATCCACGCGGGCATTTTCCAGCCCGTCCTGCGACGCATCCGAAAGCTGTATCTCACTATCCCACCGAACACAAAAAAATCAATAGATAGATACAATCACAACATTTTTTGTATACAGTATTTCCATCAGCGTTCTGACTATGGCTGGAGACGCCCATGAAACGGGCGTTTTAAAAGAGTCGTCGCCCTGCGACCTTTAGCCTCACAAATGGCCTTGACCCTTCAGTCAGACGATGAATAGAATCGAGCCACGTCGCTTGTATACAATTTTCACAAGAAAGAGGCACAAAACATGGCCAAAATGAGAGCAATCGAGGCTGCCGTCCTGGTGATGCGTCGCGAAGGCATCGACACCGCGTTCGGCATCCCCGGCGCCGCCATCAACCCGCTGTACGCAGCCCTGAACAAGATCGGCGGCATTGACCATGTACTGGCCCGTCACGTCGAAGGCGCCTCGCACATGGCTGAGGGTTACACCCGCACCAACGCGGGTAATATCGGCGTCTGCATCGGCACTTCCGGCCCTGCCGGCACCGACATGGTCACCGGTCTGTACTCGGCATCCGCCGACTCCATCCCGATCCTCTGCATCACCGGCCAGGCTCCGCGTGCCCGTCTGCACAAGGAAGACTTCCAGGCCGTCGATATCACCAGCATCGTCAAGCCGGTCACCAAGTGGGCAACCACCGTTCTCGAGCCGGGCCAGGTTCCCTATGCGTTCCAGAAGGCCTTCTACGAGATGCGCAGCGGCCGTCCGGGCCCGGTGCTGATCGACCTGCCGTTCGACGTGCAGATGGCCGAGATCGAATTCGACATCGACGCCTATCAGCCGCTGCAGGTGCTGAAGCCGTCCGCCAGCCGCATCCAGGCCGAGAAGGCCCTGGCCATGCTGAACGACGCTGACCGCCCGCTGCTCGTAGCGGGTGGCGGCATCATCAATGCCGACGCCTCTGCCAAGCTGGTCGAGTTCGCCGAACTGACCGGCGTACCGGTCATCCCGACCCTGATGGGCTGGGGCACCATCCCTGATGACCACCCGCTGATGGCTGGCATGTGTGGTCTGCAGACCTCGCACCGTTACGGCAACGCCACCGTGCTGGAATCCGACCTGGTGTTCGGCATCGGCAACCGTTGGGCCAACCGCCACACCGGTTCCGTCGACGTCTACACCCAGGGCCGCCGCTTCATCCACGTGGACATCGAACCTACCCAGATCGGCCGCGTGTTCACCCCGGACCTCGGCATCGTTTCCGACGCGGGCTCCGCACTCGACGCATTCCTGGAAGTCGCCCGTGAGTGGAAAGCCGCTGGCAAGCTGAAGGACCGCAGCGCCTGGGTCGAATCCTGCCGTGAGCGCAAGCGCACCATGCAGCGCAAGACCCACTTCGACAACGTGCCGGTCAAGCCGCAGCGCGTGTACGAAGAGATGAACGAGTTCTTCGGCAAGGACACCTGCTACGTCAGCACCATCGGCCTGTCGCAGATCGCCGGTGCCCAGTTCCTGCACGTCTACAAGCCGCGCCACTGGATCAACTGTGGCCAGGCGGGCCCGCTGGGCTGGACCGTTCCGGCCGCCCTGGGCGTGGTCAAGGCCGACCCGACCCGCCCGGTCGTGGCGCTGTCCGGCGACTATGACTTCCAGTTCATGATCGAAGAGCTGGCCGTGGGTGCGCAGTTCAACCTGCCCTACATCCACGTACTGGTGAACAACTCCTACCTGGGCCTGATCCGTCAGGCGCAACGCGGCTTCGAGATCGACTTCTGCGTGCAGCTGTCCTTCGAGAACGTCAACGCTCCGGAACTCAACGGCTACGGCGTGGACCACGTCGCAGTGGTCGAGGGTCTGGGCTGCAAGGCGATTCGCGTGTTCGACGCCAACGATTTGCAGGCAGCCTTCGCCAAGGCCAAGCAACTGATGGAAGAGTTCCGCGTGCCGGTCGTGGTCGAGGTCATCCTGGAGCGTGTCACCAACATCTCCATGGGTACCGAGATCAACGCCATCAACGAGTTCGAGGAGCTGGCCCAGTCTGGCGCCGACGCTCCGACCGCCATCTCGCTGCTGGATTGATTGCCGTCTTCCCCTCTCCTATTCGTGGTGGGAGAGGGGCTTTCACCTCCCCTCCTCCCGTCTACGGGAGAGGGGAACCAGAAGGAGACATTCATGCCCCGTTTTGCCGCCAACCTGTCCATGCTGTTCACCGAAGTGGACTTCCTGGATCGTTTCGCCGCTGCCGCCGAAGCCGGCTTCAGCGGTGTCGAATACCTCTTCCCCTACGACTTCCCGGTAGAGGAAATCCGCGCACGTCTGGACGCCAACAAGCTGGAACAGGTGCTGTTCAACCTGCCCGCCGGTGATTGGGGCAAAGGCGAGCGTGGCATCGCCTGCCACCCTGACCGCGTGGAAGAGTTCCGCGCTGGCGTGGACAGGGCCATCGCTTACGCCAAGGTACTGGGCAATACCCAGATCAACTGCCTGGCCGGCATCCGTCCGCAGGGTTACGACTGCGCGACCGTCGAGAACACCTTCGTTGAAAACCTCAAGTTCGCCGCGGAGAAGCTCCAGGCAGCCGGCATCAAGCTGGTGATGGAAGCCATCAACACTCGCGACATCCCCGGCTTCTACCTGAACAACACCAAGCAGGCGCTGGCCATTCGCGAGAAGGTCGGCAGCGCCAACCTGTTCCTGCAGTACGACATCTACCACATGCAGATCATGGAAGGAGACCTGGCGCGTACCGTCGAGTCCAACCTCGCCGCGATCAACCATGTGCAGCTTGCCGACAACCCTGGCCGCAACGAGCCGGGCACCGGCGAGATCAACTACCGCTTCCTCTTCGCGCACCTGGACCGCATCGGCTACCAGGGCTGGATCGGCTGTGAATACAAGCCGGCCACCACCACCGCTGCCGGCCTGGGCTGGCTGAAAACCCATAACGCCATCTAAAAAAGAGGTAATCCACATGGCCAAGATCGGATTCATCGGCACCGGCATCATGGGCAAGCCCATGGCTCAGAACCTGCAGAAAGCCGGCCACACCCTGTTCTTCTCCGAGCACTTCGACAAGGCTCCGGCCGACCTGCTGGGTGACAACGGCGTCGCCCTGGCCAACCCGAAAGAGGTTGCCCAGGAAGCCGAATTCATCATCGTCATGGTGCCGGACACCCCCCAGGTCGACGACGTCCTGTTCCGTAAGGACGGCGTGGCTGAAGGCGTTGGCGCCGGCAAGGTCGTGATCGACATGAGCTCCATCTCCCCCACCGCCACCAAGGTCTTCGCCGAGAAAATCAAGGCGACTGGCGCCGCTTACCTGGACGCCCCGGTATCCGGCGGTGAGGTAGGTGCCAAGGCCGCGACCCTGAGCATCATGGTCGGTGGCTGCCCGAATGCCTTCGAACGCGCCCTGCCGCTGTTCCAGGCCATGGGCAAGAACATCACCCGCGTGGGTGGCAACGGTGACGGCCAGACCGCCAAGGTGGCCAACCAGATCATCGTTGCCCTGAACATCCAGGCCGTAGCCGAAGCCCTGCTGTTCGCCGCCAAAAATGGCGCCGATCCGGCCAAGGTACGTGAAGCCCTGATGGGTGGCTTCGCTGGCTCCAAGATCCTGGAAGTCCACGGCGAGCGCATGATCAAGGGTACCTTCGATCCGGGCTTCCGCATCAGCCTGCACCAGAAGGACCTGAACCTGGCACTGTCCGGCGCCCGCGAACTGGGCCTGAACCTGCCGAACACCGCCAATGCCCAGCAAGTGTTCAGCACCTGCGCGGCCCTTGGTGGTAGCAACTGGGACCACTCCGGCCTGATCAAGGGCCTGGAGCACATGTCCAACTTCTCGATTCGCGAGGAGTGATGTTTCGTAGGACGGGTTGAGCGTCAGCGCCGCCCATCGAGCCGGCAGCTCCCGCGATGGCCAGCGCCCGCTTTCCCCGTCCTACGACCCCCTTTCGACCCTCCTGGTCCGCGGTGACACGGCGCCAACGACCAGGAAGGTCGATTCCAGTCCCGAACCGCTGCGTGCGGCGGTTCGGGACTGTAATCGGCCTGAAGGCCAGGTATGCAGATGCCTGGCAGACAGACTACAAAGGACCTGTTCAAGATCGAGCGAGCTAGAGAAGAACAAGGCGAGAATGGCTGGAGACGCGGAGTTTACGAGCCGTAAATGAGCAGTCCGGAGTCATCTCTCAACGCAGTTATTCCGACGCGCAGCCGATCTTGAGCAAGTTCCAACAAGAATCCAGCGCCACGGAGCCTGCCATGTCCCTCGATCCCAAAGCCTTCCTGCGCGACCTGTTCGCCACTGCCATCGCCGCCGCACATCCACGCCAGGTCCTGGCCGACCACTTGCCCGCCGACCGTTCCAGTCGCGTAATCGTCATCGGCGCCGGCAAGGCAGCCGCGGCCATGGCAGAGGTTATCGAGCAGGAATGGCGGGGTGAAATCTCCGGCCTGGTGGTAACCCGCTACGGCCATGGCGCGAACTGCAAGAAGATCGAAGTGGTCGAAGCCGCCCACCCAGTACCTGACGCCGCCGGCCTGGAAACCGCCAAGCGTGTGCTCGAACTGGTGAGCAACCTCAACGAATCCGACCGGGTGATCTTCCTGCTCTCCGGCGGCGGTTCCTCGCTGCTCGCCCTGCCCGCCGAGGGCCTGACCCTCAAGGACAAGCAGGCCATCAACAAAGCCCTGCTGAGGTCCGGCGCCTCCATCTCCGAGATGAACTGCGTGCGCAAACACCTCTCGGCGATCAAGGGGGGCCGCCTGGCGAAGGCTTGCTGGCCGGCAACCGTCTATACCTATGCGATTTCCGACGTACCGGGCGACGAGGCCACCGTGATCGCCTCCGGCCCCACCGTAGCCGACCCGACCACTTCAGCCGAAGCCCTGGCGATCCTCGCCCGCTATGAAATCGACGTACCACGCCACGTGCACGCCTGGCTGCAGGACCCTCGCTCGGAAACCGTCAAACCGGGTGATCCCTGCCTGTCCCGCAGTCACTTCCAGTTGATCGCTACCCCCCAGCAGTCCCTCGATGCCGCCGCCGAGAAAGTCCGCGCCGCCGGCCTCACCCCGCTGATCCTCGGCGATCTGGAAGGCGAATCCCGCGAAGTCGCCAAGGTGCATGCCGGCATCGCCCGCCAGGTCGTACTGCATGGCCAGCCGATCAAGCCGCCGTGCGTGATCCTCTCTGGCGGCGAAACGACTGTGACCGTACGCGGCAGTGGCCGGGGCGGGCGTAACGCCGAGTTCCTGCTGAGCCTGACCAATGCCCTGAAGGGCCTGCCGGGCGTCTACGCCCTGGCCGGCGACACCGACGGCATCGACGGTTCCGAAGACAATGCCGGCGCCATCATGACTCCCTGCAGCTACGCCCGCGCCGCCAGGCAGGAGCTGTCCGCCAGCGACGAACTGGACAACAACAACGGATACGGGTATTTCGCCGCACTCGGTGACCTCATCGTCACTGAACCGACCCGTACCAACGTGAACGACTTCCGCGCCATCCTGATTCTCGAGAGCCCTGAAAATGACGCCTGACAAGAAAGTAAAAATCCTCGCCACCCTCGGTCCGGCGATCAAAGGCATCGACGACATCCGCCAACTGGTGGAAGCCGGCGTCAACCTGTTCCGCCTGAACTTCAGCCACGGCGAGCACGCCGATCACGCCCAGCGCTATCAGTGGGTGCGTGAGGTCGAGCGCCAACTGAACTACCCGATCGGCATCCTGATGGACCTGCAAGGCCCGAAACTGCGCGTCGGCCGCTTCGCCGACGGCAAGGTCAACCTTGAGCGTGGTCAGGCCTTCCGCCTGGATCTGGACAGCACTCCCGGCGACGCTCGCCGAGTCAACCTGCCTCATCCGGAGATCATCGAAGCCCTGGAGCCCGGCATGAACCTGCTGCTGGACGACGGTCGCCTGCGCCTGCAAGTGACCGCCAGTCACGCCGATGCAGTGGAAACCACTGTGATCGCCGGTGGCGAACTGTCCGATCGCAAGGGCGTCAACGTGCCGGAAGCAGTGCTGCAGCTCTCGCCGCTGACCGCCAAGGACCGTCGCGACCTGGACTTCGGTCTGGACCTGGGTGTGGACTGGGTCGCCCTGTCCTTCGTACAGCGCCCTGAAGACATCATCGAAGCTCGTGAGCTGATCAAGGGCCGCGCCTTCCTCATGGCCAAGATCGAGAAGCCCTCGGCCGTCGTGCATCTGGAAGAGATCGCGCGCCTCTGTGACGCCATCATGGTCGCCCGTGGTGACCTGGGCGTCGAAGTGCCGGCAGAGAATGTGCCGCGCATTCAGAAAGACATCATCCGCACCTGCCGCCAACTGGGCCGTCCGGTTGTAGTCGCCACCCAGATGCTGGAATCCATGCGCTTCTCCCCTGCCCCGACCCGCGCCGAGGTGACCGACGTCGCCAACGCCGTGGCCGAGGGCGCCGACGCTGTGATGCTGTCCGCTGAAACCGCTTCCGGCGACTACCCGCTGGAGACCGTGCAGATGATGAGCAAGATCATTCGCCAGGTGGAGAACGGCCCGGACTTCCAGAACCAGCTCGATGTCAGCCGCCCGCAGGCCGAAGCTACCGCGTCCGACGCCATCAGCTGCGCCATCCGCCGAATCAGCAGCATCCTGCCGGTAGTCGCACTGGTGAACTACACCGAGTCCGGCAGTTCCAGCCTGCGCGCTTCCCGCGAGCGGCCCAAGGCGCCGATCCTCAGCCTGACGCCGAATCTCCATACCGCACGTCGCCTGACCGTGGCCTGGGGTATCTACTCGGTCGTCAACGAACGCCTGCACAAGGTCGAAGAAGTCACCAGCACTGCACTGGAGATTGCCCAGGCCCAAGGCATGGCCAAGCGTGGCGATACCGTGGTGATCACCGCGGGCGTGCCTTTCGGCCAGCCGGGCAGCACCAACAGCCTGCGGATCGAGACCTTGAATTGATGTGAAACATCCGGAGCGACGGTTTCCGAAGAGAACCCGCGCTCCACGCACCGGCTTCGATGCCGGGCGATAACAGAAATCCCATCTGGCTACTGCCAGTTAATCGGCGCCTACTCACCGGGGCGCCTCATTTTTTTGCAAGCTGCCATGTACCGACTGCCCCTACGACCCGAAGTCCGTAGCTGGGCTTCTGCCCAGTTGAACGGTTTCAGCCAGATATTCCTCCAGCGCCACCCCGGTTGCGGCGCGCTGATACTGCTTGCCATCGCGGTGGGCGCTCCCAACTTGCTGGGCGGCGCCCTGCTCGGCGGAGCTGCTTCCTGGCTCACCGCAGTACGCCGCCGCTATGCCCCCGACGACATCGAGGCCGGGCTCTACGGCTACAACGGTGTGCTGCTTGGCCTGCTACTGAGTGCGCGCTTCGAACCCTCGCTCTACCTGGCGCTGCTGATCCTCTGCGCCAGCGGCTTGTCCAGCCTGCTGCTCAACGCCCTGCTCAAGGCAGTCCGCCAGCACAACTGGCTTCCCGCCTATACCGCACCCTTCGTCGGTCTCGGCTGGATACTGCTGGCCCTGGGAGGACCGCTGGAACTGACACCCACTACCACCGCTGGCACTACGCTGCATTCCGGGTGGATAGACACGCCTATGGCGATCATCCGGGGCATCGGCCAGGTGATATTTCTCGACCAGCCAACAGCCGGCGCGCTGGTACTGGGAGCTCTTTTCCTAGCGGGATGGCGAGTGGGGCTCTGGGCGCTGCTGGGATCCAGTACTGCGCTGGTCCTGGCGCTTCTCCAGGGAATGCCGATGCAGGCGGTGCTGGTTGGACTGTTCAGCCTCAACGGAGCGCTGATCGCCCTTGCACTGGGCAAAGATCTGCGTCGCCCCTGGTGCGCACTGGCCGGCATCCTACTGGGCATTGCCCTTCAACCCGGTTTCGCCGCCCTTGGCCTGCCAGCCATGACCGCTCCCTTTATCCTTGCATGCTGGCTGGTGCTGGTGGCCAAGCGAATGATGGGGCTGGCACAACCTGCGCCGTCGCGAACCTTGTAGCTGGAACCTGGCTGGATGAGCCGGCCGCAAAAAGAAAAAGCCCGGCTTGTGGCCGGGCTTTTTCATTGGTTCTGAAACGCTTCAGGCGATCTTCGCCAGCAAGTCACGCGCTTCCTGTTTCTGCTGGTCGTCACCTTCACTGATGACCTCGTTGAGGATGCTGCAGGCCGCCTCAATATTGCCTTGCTTGATGTACGCAAGCGCCAGGTTCAGCTTGGTGAGGTTCTCCTGACGGGCATCCAGCATGTCCAGTTCTTCCAGGCTGACCATCGGATCGACGAACTCGGCCGTGAGCTCGTCCAGGTTCTCGGCCTGTGGCAGCTCTGGCAGCTCGCCGAAGGGGCTCAGGGTATCGGCGTCCAGGGTCAACTCGAAGACTTCCGGCAGCTCCTGGAGATTGGTCGGGAAGCCCAGGTCGTCCTCCACGGTCGCGAAGGCCTGGACCACAGTTGCCTTGCGCTTGGGCTCGGCCGTCTTGAACGGGCTGACCTGCTCCCAATCGGCATCCAGCGGATAGCCATCGAAATCGGATTGCGCGCTCTCGATGTGCTCGTTGCTGGCCTCGGCCAGAGCCGGAGCTGCTTCATCCAGTACGAACACCGGCTCGCTCGGAGCCACCGCACCCAAGTCTGCATAACGGGCACAAATAGCAGCCAGGCGCCCTGCATCGGCATGCAGATCTCGCAGGGCAGCTTCTTCGAGGGTGAAGGCAACCGTGTCACGCAACTCGCCCAGCACTTCCAGCAGGCGGTAGCGCAGATCCAGGCGCTGGGGTTCCAGCGCAACGGCCGGACGCAGCACGGCGAGGGCTTCGCGCCAGCGGCCATAGGCGATATAGATGTTGGCGCCTTCCAGTGCATCGGGATTGAGCTTGGCAGCGGGCATCGCGACGACCATCGGCGATGCTGCGACGGCTGCGACCGGCACCAGTTTCGGCATTACCGGGGCAACTGGCTGTACCTCTTCGTGGCGATGCTGGAAGGCCACCTTGGCCTTTCCGGTGGTCTGGGCTTCTTCCAGCTCCTGCTCCTGGGCCTCGCGACGGGAGCGGCGCAGCAGCACCCAATCCAGAAGGAACAACAGCACCAGCCCGGACACCATGATCGCCCACCAGACTGGACTGATACCGGAACTGCCTGTTTGCACCGGCGCCAGCACAGTCCGTTCCGTGGCCTGGGCGGCAGGAATGATCGCAGGAGCGGGTACTGGCTGAGCTTGCGGAGCCTCACCTGCCACCGGGGCAGTAGTGATCTGCTGGACTTGCTGCTGCAGCGAGGTCATCTGCTGGTCGCTGCCGCTCAATTGCTGCTGCATAGCATCCAGCTTGGCCTGGAGTTCGGCGATGTGCTGGCGCAGTTCTGCGCGTTCGGCTTCGCCCTGGGCGATGCTGGAATCCACTCGTTGCTGGGCCTGGGTCAGTTCGTCCAGTGTCGATCCGGACGGAGCGGCGACCACCGGTTCCGGTGCCTGAGCCTGGTTCGGCACAGCGACCGGCGCTGCTGCAACAGGAACGCTGGCCTGCACAACGCTATCCGGCAGCAGCAAGGACTGGCCGGCATGCAGGCGATTAAGATCACCATCCGGGAATGCCTGAGGATTGAGGGAGTAGATGCCATCCAGCATTTGCTGTTGGCTCATGCCACTGCCCGCACTGAGGCGTTTGGAGATCGCCCAGAGACTGTCACCCCGTACAACCTTGTATTGCCTGCCTTGGGTGGCGGCGGGTGCTGGCTTGGGTTGTACCTTTGCGACCGGAGCAGTTGCGAAAACTGCCTCACGGACCGGTGTAACCGGTGCGCTGCTTGCAGTGTAGGCCGAACCGGGCGGATCCAGCAGCAGGGTGTATTCGCGCAGCAACTTGCCATTGGGGCGAGCCACTTCGACGATGAAATTCAGGTAGGGCTCGCGAACCGGCTGGTTGGAAACCACGCGGATGCGGCTGCCCGAGCCACGGATCACCGGGCTGAAGCGAAGGTCGTTGAGAAAGATGAAGCGGTCGACACCGGCACGCTCGAAGTCATCGGCCGAGGCCAGTCTGACTTTGATTTCGCTGTCGTTGAGATCGCCGACTTCGAGCAATTCGATTTCGGCATCCAGTGGCTGGTTCAGGGCGGAATGCAAGGTGATTTCGCCTAGCCCCAGTGCTGGCACCAGGCCTGAATAAAGTGCAGAGCCTGAAGCAAGTGTCAGCAGGAGCTTGTGAACCCTCGCCATACGTCCTCCCCGGTCACGCACATCCGCGAAATGCACCTCTGATGTCCCGCCCGGGCATCCTCGAAGTGACGCGAAAACTCGTTGACCTCAAACCACAATGATAGCGGGATGCCACTCCTTATCCATCCCACGCAACACCAGACATGACGGGCGTCCTGCTCCCTCACCCAGCATAATGGCAGCTGGCCACAAACTTATTCTGTAGCTTACTCCACTATAGGAAAGAATTCGCGAGGGTCTTGACAAAAATTTTATCGTGCGATTTGCACGCTCATACCCTTGCAGAGCGCACGCCCCAGGCAGGCACCACCGCCAACAGGAAGAGTAGCGCAACCAGCCAGAAGCTCTGTTCAAACGCCAGTGCCTCAGCCGCGGCATTCCCCCCCTCGGCAGCATGGCGCCACTCCAGGAAGAAGGTAAGCAGGTTGACCCCGAAGGCGCCACCCAGTTGGCGGACGAAGGTGATCGCGCCGGCGCCCAGCGCCAGCTCTTCTGCATTCAGGACATCCAACGCTCCCGTGCTCATGGCGGGCAGGAGCAACCCGAGGCCGAGGCGGCCGACACAGGCCCACCCGCACAGCTCCAGGAATGCAGCACCTTGCCCAGCCAGTCCCAAGGCAGCTGACGAAACCGCGAACACCAATAGGCCGAATACCAGCATGGAGGCTGCCGAGAGGCGGTCGCTGGCCCAGCCACCGACGAAAGACGCCAGCCCCAGCACCACGCCGGTCGGTAGCAGGAGCAGACCCGCCTTGCCGGCACTGTACCCTTCCACCGTCTGCAGGAAGAGAGGAATCAGGTAGGTGGAGCCGTACAACCCCAGCCCGAGCACCAGTGCGACCCAGCTTGCCTTGCGGAACGCGGCATGACGCCAAAGCTGCAATGGCAGCAGCGGCCGCTCGCAGGCACGACTGCGCCGCAGGAAGGCCACAGCGCATCCCAGGCCTAGAAGTCCTGGCACCCAGGCGCTAGGCGCCATCCAGCCGAAACGCTGAGCCTCGGCCAAGGCTCCAAGCAGGGCGAAGAGCGCAACGCTGAGCAAGATGAAGGCGCGGAGATCCACGCCAGGCGTATTGCGGTCGCGCACGCTGGGCATCAGCCACTGGGCCCCGAGTAAGGCCAACAGGCACAGCGGCAAGGGAAGCCAGAACACCGCCCCCCAGCCGAAGTGATCGATCAGATAGCCACCGACGGTTGGTCCGAGGGTTGGCGCCACCATGATGCCCAAGCCATAGATACCCAGCGCCAGGCCACGACCGCCTTCGGAGTAGACGCGAAAGATGAGTACCATCGCCAACGGCTGGATGATGCCGGCACAGGCGCCCATGACAATGCGCAGGGCAATCAGCTGCCAGGCCGCATCCGCAACCAGCGCCAGCAATGACGCTACGCTGAACAGACCAAGCCCGAGCTGCACGGTACGCCGCGCGCCCAGCCGAGACTGGCACCAGGCGGCCAGTAGCAAACCAGCCGTCATCGCGGCGAGGAACCCGGTTGAAAGCCATTGAGCCAGCGGCCGTCCGACGTTGAAGTCGAACATGATCGCCGGCAGTGCGACGTTGATGCTGGTGGAAGCGAGAATCATCGCCATGCTGCCGAGCATCAACAGGCCCAACAGCCATTGCGGATAGCGTGCGCCGAAGCGCTGGTGCAGCGCTTCCAGATCCTGCCCCATCAGAGGCGGTCCAGGTTCGCCAGAATCCGTGCGTGAACCTGCTGGCAATGGCGCAGCTCTTCATCGTCGATGCCGTCGAAGAGCTCCTGGCGCAATTGGCTGGAGATGGCTTCGATCTTCTCGATCAGGGGGCGGGCCGGTGGGCACAAGGCGATCTTCTTCGCCCGCCGGTCTTCGACGACGGCCATGCGCTGGATCAGGCCCTGGGCCTCAAGGCTGTCCAGCAGACGGGCCAGGGTCGGGCCTTCGACGCCGACGCTCTTGGCCAGCTCGCGCTGGGTCGGGGACTCTTCAAAACGGGATAAGTGAAGCAGCACAAGCCAGCGCGCCTGGGATAGGCCCATGCCAGCCAGACGGCGGTCGAGTTCTGCGCGCCATGCGCGGGACATCTGCGCGAGCTGCATGGCGAAACGGTGTTGATCGGGGTAGGACATCGATTATGACTCGGACTTCTTATACTAATAATTAGCCAGCTAACCATAGCCGAAAGCCGCGAGCAAGCCCCCCGCCCCTACCACTTCACATACTGGTCCTCGACGAATCCCCACATTCTTTCGATCTGGACTGGCGCGCGCCCCGCCGGGCGCAGGGTGCCGCTGAAGCGACCGAAGACCTGCTTGAAATTGCTTGCAATGAAACCCAGATTCAAGCGCTCCTCGTGCAGCCCCTCGCCCTCGAAAGTCAGCTCGACCTGACCATCGTGAGAGGTCATGCTCCAGGTCCCTAGCGGCCGCTCGCGATCGAAGCTGAAGCGCACCGTATCGACCTTGAGCATTTCCCCGTCCAACCAGAAGCAATTCTCGGTGAAGCTGGTCTCGTTCACCCCACAGGAGAGGTTCAGACCGACCCGCACCCCATCGGCCAGCCCGGACAGGCAGGCCCAGTTCCAATTGGTTTCCGGGCGCATGTAGCCCGCCGACCAGTCGTGATGGGCAAAGGCGCCGATCTGCGCAAGATCGAAGGTGCCCAGGGTGCTGCTCACCTGACCCTGGCAGGCGACACCCGCCACCTTCTGCGCATAGACCCAACCATTCGCAGCGGTCGGCGTGCAGATGCACATGGGCTGGAAGCCAGGCTCCCGCTCACTGAACCAGGCGTCGATGCGGGTGCCGTCGTCGAGCTCCACCAGCAGGCGCTTCTGTGCCGAATCCGCGCGGTTCTCCAGGCGCAGCAAGTTGCGTCCCTGGCGCAGTTCGCACACGCCGTCATCCGGCGTTTGGGAAAAGGTGGTCCCGAACCCCAGCGGCAACTTGAACTGCCGCTCGATCATGCGGCCGCTGGCCGGGTGGAAGAGATAGACGAAACCAACGCCCACCAGGCTCAGATTGGCCAGGGCACACCCGCCGATCAGCTCGTCGCTGAGCAACCCGAAGTACTGGAACTGGTGGAAGCGCCGCCATTTCGCCAGAGCCCCCAGGCGACGCCCCATGGGCGAGCGGAAGTCGAAATCGCGGTAGTTGATGAGGTCCGGTGCAGCGGGAAAGATGCCGTAGTGCGGTTGGCCGTCGGCCTGGATCAGCTTGTCCATGCGGATCGCTCGAAGCGGGAGGAGCGGCGATGCTAGCACCGGCCGCCGCGCCGGACAGTCACGACGCGCGCCATCGGAAGCGACTATCTATGCCACGACCCGATTACGGCCGAATGCCTTGCCCTCGTACAGTGCCCGATCGGCATACTCATACAGCTCGTAGAGCTTGCCTAATGGCATACCCGGCAGCGGATGAATGCAGGCCACGCCAATGGACATGGTCAGCACCGGCGCGGTAGGAGAGGCTTCATGCCGGATGGACTGACCCTCCAGGGCCGCACGCAGCTTTTCGGCGCAGCGACGCGCGTCCTGTTCGTCGATGTCGTAGAGCAGCACGGCGAATTCCTCTCCCCCCAGGCGCACCGCCATATCGAGCGGACGACGCGCGGTTTCTTCAAGTACGCGCGCCACCTGTTGCAGCACCTGGTCGCCAGCCTGGTGGCCGTAGCGATCGTTGTAGGCCTTGAAGTGATCGACGTCGCAGAGCAGCAGCGCCAACCCGTGCTGCTCCCGCTGGGCCTGCCGCCACAACCGTTCGAGCTGGCGATTGAAGCTACGGCGGTTGTACAGGCCGGTGAGGCTGTCGTGGTCGGCCAACACCCGCATCAGGCGGCTGATGAGAAAATGCTCGCGAGATTTGAACTCCAGCAGGTAGCAACCGACGGCGCCGGCCAGATTGCCGAACAGCAGGAACAGCAGATTGTTCACCAGTCTTGGCCAGGGCAACCCGGCCCAGAGCTCCAGCCCGACATAGGCCAGCAGCATCACCAGGGAAACCCCCAGCGCCTCCACGAGACGTAGCCCCACGAGGAAATAGGCCGCCATGCAAACCAGCAGCAAGCCCTCATAAGGAAAGGACGGATCGCTGCGATGGGCGATGGCCACCACCGCCGCCGCACCTATGCCAAGGGAGCCGATGCAGACCAGGCTGAGTGGCGCCAGCAGGTGGCGCTGGCGACGCTGGAGCATCAGCACGCCGCAGACCAGAAGCAATCCCAGCACACCCAGGCGAACCGCCAGCATCCACCAGCGTTCCTCGCTGCTGATCAGGTAGAAATCGAGCACGGCGAACGCCAGCCAGATCAACAGTCCGACGCTGAGGGCAATGCGTTTGAGATCGAAATTCTCTTCGAGGAAATAGTCGCGATACTCGCGCTCCAATGAGCGCGTGAAGCGCAGATGCCGAAACCCCAGCTCGAGCTGATCGGCATAGGGATTGGGGCGAACGTCATTTAGCCAGGCAGTATTGCTGTAGGACACAACTACCTCTTCTGTCGGAGGCCTCTGACGCACATTAGCCGGTCGTGCACTGCGTCACAAGTTCGTCGTTTTGCACCGCCAGTTTTTCGGCGCACCGTGACCGGCCCCACGGTTCGCCTTGCCCGCTCGACTCAGTTCTCGAATTCCGCCTGCAAGGCTGCCCGCACGCAATGCAGCACGCCGTCGGGCACGCGACCGGCGAACACCTGTGCCACTTCCGCGACTGGCGGCAGCTCGCCCTCGCCGTCGAGGAAGGCGTCCTGGATCTCACCCAGCAGGTCCTCCGGCAGGTCCAGCGCCTGCTCCAGGCTCAATTGCTGGTTGCCGATGGTCTCTGCCAGCAGGCTGTAGACATTCTTTTCGCTGCAATTGAGTTGGCGGGCGATCTGCGCCGGGGTCATGCCCGCACGCGCCAGGCTCACCAGCTCATGCCGCAGGTCGGTGACAGCCCGCGGGGCTTCGGCGACACCGTTCAGCACTTCGAGGAAAGCCTCCCCGTAGCGCTCCAGCTTACGCGCGCCAACGCCGCTGACCTGTGCCATGTCGGACAGGCTGCGCGGCTTGCTGCGGAGCATTTCCAGCAGGGTCGCATCAGGGAAGATGACGTAGGGCGGCACACTGTGCTCTTCCGCCAGCTTGCGACGCAGCGCACGCAGGGCTTCCCACTGCTCGCGCTCTTCGCCACGCACCAGTTGGCTGGCGGCACTGGCAGCCGGCTTGGGAGCTTTGGTCGACAGGTCGCGGCGCAGTTCCAGTTGTACTTCACCGCGCAGCAGCGGGCGGCATGCCTCGGTCAGACGCAAGCCACCGAAGCCCTCCAGATCCACATCCGCCAAACCACGGGCGACCAACTGACGGTAAAGGGTGCGCCATTCGCCTTCGGAGAGGTTCTTGCCCATGCCGAACACGGACAGATGCTGATGGCCGGAGGAGCGCACTTTCTCGTTGTCACGCCCCAGCAACAGGTCCACCAGGTGGCCGACGCCATAGCGCTGGCCGCTGCGGTGAATGGCCGACAGGGCCATGCGTGCCGGCTCGGTAGCATCCCAGGTCTGTACGCCGTCCGTGCAGATGTCGCAGTGGCCGCAGGGCTGTGGCAGCACTTCATCGAAGTAGGTCAGCAGCGCCTGGCGGCGGCAGCGGGTTTCCTCGCACAGGGACAGCATGGCATCCAGCTTGTGCTGCTCGATGCGCTTGTGACGTTCGTCGCCCTCGGAGTTGCTCAGCATCTGCTTGAGCAACAGCACGTCCTGCAGGCCATAAGCCATCCAGGCGTCAGCCGGCAGGCCATCGCGACCGGCGCGGCCGGTTTCCTGGTAATAGGCCTCCAGGGACTTGGGCAGGTCCAGGTGGGCGACGAAACGCACGTTGGGTTTGTCGATGCCCATGCCGAAGGCGATGGTAGCGACCATGATCAGCCCTTCCTCATTGAGGAAGCGTTTCTGATGATAAGCCCGCAGGTCGTTGGACAGCCCCGCGTGATAAGGAAGCGCAGGGAAGCCCTGCTCGGAGAGGAAGGAGGCCACCTCCTCCACCTTCTTGCGCGACATGCAGTAGACGATGCCGGCATCGCCGCGACGTTCGGCGAGGAATCCCAGCAACTGCTTGCGCGGCTGATCCTTGGCGACGATGCGATAGAAGATGTTCGGCCGGTCGAAGCTGGAGAGAAAACGCTCGGCGTTCTGCAGGTGCAGCCGCTGGACCATCTCCTCACGGGTACGCATGTCGGCCGTCGCGGTCAGCGCCATGCGCGGGACATTGGGGAAGAGTTCGGCCAACTGGCCCAGTTGCAGGTATTCCGGACGGAAGTCATGCCCCCACTGGGACACGCAGTGAGCTTCGTCGATGGCGAACAGGCCGATCTGCAGGCGCTGCAGGAACGCCAGCATGCGCGGCTGCACCAGGCGCTCGGGGGCGAGATAGAGCAGCTTGATCTCGCCGCGGCGAATACGCTCGGCAATATCCCGCTGGGCCTCGGCCGACAACATGGAGTTCAGCGCCACGGCCGGCACGCCCAGTTCGTCGAGGGTGGCGACCTGGTCCTCCATCAGCGCGATGAGCGGCGACACCACCACCGTCAGGCCTTCGCGCAGCAGTGCCGGCACCTGGAAGCAGAGCGACTTGCCACCGCCGGTCGGCATCAGCACCAGGGCATCGCCACCCGAGGCCACACGTTCGATGATCGCGGCCTGGTTGCCGCGGAATGCGTCGTAGCCGAATACGTCTTTGAGTATGCGCAGTGCCTGGTCGAGCATGGGGGTCTCCGGAACAAGCCGCGCATTATACGTCAGCCACGCCGGCAAGATGGCCACGCCCATCGCCCACGCCTTTTGCCGCCAACCTCGCACTAGACTAGAATCCAGCGTCGTTTATTCCTCAAGGTAGTCCCACGATGTCCTTCGCTGAGCAACTGTCCCGCCTGCAAGCTTTTCTCGACGCCGATGACCTGCACGAGGAGGCTCTGGACTATGTGGCCACCCATGGCTACCTGACCGCCCTGTGTATCTGCCCGGACCAGGTGCCCGAGCGCGAGTGGATCGACGCCCTGTTCGCCGAGCCGCCGCACTACCGCAGCGACGCCGAGCGCGAAGAGATCGAATCCACCCTGCTGGCCCTCAAGGCCCACATCGCCCGTCAACTGGCCAGCGATGAAGACCCCGAGATGCCCTGCGACCTGGACCTGGGCGAGGACCCGGACGACTCCGACCTGCGCGGCTGGTGCATCGGCTTCATGGAAGGTGTGTTCCTGCGCGAGGAAACCTGGTTCGAAAGCGCCGAGGAAGAAGTCAGCGAACTGCTGCTGCCGATCATGGTGGGTTCCGGCCTGTTCGACGAGCAGCCCGAATTTGCCGACATCGCCAAGGATCGCGACCTGGTGGACGAGATGATCGAGCAGATTCCTGAACTGCTGACCGCCCTGTTCCTGCTCTGCAACGCCCCGGAAGAAAAGCCTGCCCTGCTCAAGCCCCGCCACCACTAAGGCCGCGCGGATGGCGCATAGCGATATCCAGCAGCAGCGCCACCCGGCGCTGCGCATGATCCTCCTGATCATCGGCTGGCTCAGCGTCGTCCTGGGCGTGATCGGCATCTTCCTGCCCGTACTGCCCACTACGCCTTTCCTGCTGCTCGCCGCTGCCTGCTTTGTACGCAGCTCGCGGCGGTTTTACCTCTGGCTCGTGGAACACCCGAAGCTCGGCCCCTGGATACGCGACTACCTGGAAGGCCAGGGCATACCCCTCAAGGGCAAGGTCTATGCCCTGCTTCTGATGTGGGTCAGCATCACCCTCTCCTGCCTCCTCGTGCCCCTGCCCTGGGCGCGCGGCTTCATGCTCACCAGCGCA
The DNA here is from genome assembly GCF_003626975.1 of Pseudomonas sp. DY-1. Lineage (NCBI taxonomy): Bacteria > Pseudomonadati > Pseudomonadota > Gammaproteobacteria > Pseudomonadales > Pseudomonadaceae > Pseudomonas > Pseudomonas sp. DY-1. The sequence continues at coordinate 2,201,521 of NZ_CP032616.1, forward strand.
GTGCTGGTGAGCATCTACATCCTTCGCCAGAAAACCCTGCGCAGCCACTGACACCAGCCCCGGCAAATCATCGATTCCCGCCTAGACTCTGAGCATCCTGGGCGGAGAGACGGCTGATGCGGCAACGGTGGGCGGCAATCGGACTGCGGCACCCCTCGTGGCTGGCATGGCAAGGCAGCTGCCTGCTCGTTGGCCTGCTGCTCTGCCTGGCCAGCGTGCTGGCCAACTGGGACTTCGAGCTGATCCTGCAGAACGCCACCAAACGCTATGGCGACCTGGGCCCGGCGAAAGCCCGCATCGTCGCCTGGAGCGAGCTGATCCAGGCCAGCGTCGACTTGCCCGAGGCCGAGAAGCTCACGGCCACGAACCGCTTCTTCAACCGCCAGCTCCGCTTCAGCGACGACATCCGCACCTGGCGCGAGAACGACTACTGGGCCACCCCTGTCGAGGCGCTGGTCAAGGGTGCCGGCGACTGTGAGGACTACTCCATCGCCAAGTACTTCACCCTGCGCCGCCTCGGCATACCCGCCGAAAAGTTACGCATCACCTACGTCAAGGCATTGCGCCAGAACCAGGCGCACATGGTGCTGACCTATTACAAGACCCCCACCGCCGATCCCCTGGTACTGGACAACCTGATCGGCGAGATACGTCCAGCGTCCCAGCGCACCGACCTGCTGCCGGTGTACGCCTTCAACGCCGAAGGCCTCTACACCGGAGCCAAGCGTGCCGGCGACACCAAGAAACTGTCGCGCTGGCAGGACCTGCTGAAAAAAATGAGAGCCGAAGGCTTCGCCATAGGAGAGGGTTAGCCCATGTCGTTACTCAAGCAACTGTTCCTGGCCATCTGCCTGCTGCTGGCACTGGCCTTCGCCGGCAGTTTCCTCGCGGGAGTCGAAAGCTCCCGCGAACAGCTGCTCAGCCAGTTGCGCTCCCATGCCCAGGACGCTGCCACCGCGCTCGGCCTGTCGATGACGCCCCATGTAGACGATCCGGCGATGATCGAGCTGATGGTCAGTTCGATTTTCGATAGCGGCTACTTCGCCAGCATTCGCGTGGTGCGTATTCCCGATGGAGGTGTGATCGCCGAGCGCCGTACCACCACCAGCAGCGATCAGGTACCCAACTGGTTCGCCCATCTGGTCAACCTGCGACCGCAGGGTGGCGACGCGCTGATCATGCGTGGCTGGCAGCAGGCGGCGCGGGTCGAAGTGCTGAGCCACCCGCAATTCGCCCTGGCCAAACTCTGGGACAGCGCCATTGGCAGCCTGGCCTGGCTGCTGCTCTGCGGCCTGGTCAGCGCATTGGCCGGTGGCTGGCTGCTGCGCACCCAGTTGCGGCCGCTGGACAACATGGTGCAGCAGGCCGAAGCCATCAGCCGTCGCGAATTCCTCGCCCTGCCCAAGGTGCCCCGTACGCCGGAACTGCGCCGCGTAGTGCTGGCGATGAACCAGATGGTGGACAAGCTGCGCAACCTTTTCGCCGAAGAAGCCGCGCGCAGTGAACGCCTTCGCGAAGAAGCCTATCAGGACAGCCTCACGGGCCTGGCCAACCGTCGGCAGTTCGATATCCGCCTGGCCAACCAACTGGTCCCCAATGACCAGAACGCCGCTGGCTACCTGCTATTGCTGCGGGTCAACGACCTTGGTGGGCTCAACCAGCGCCTCGGTGGCCAGCGTACTGACGCGCTTATCCGCGATGTCGGGGAAATCCTCGAGAACCTGGTGCAACAGCGAGGCAATCCGGAATGGCTGGCCTCGCGCAGCCGGGGCGGCGAATTCGCCCTGCTCTCTCCCGGCGTCACCGGCGAAGACACCGAGCAACTGGCCGCAACACTCGCCGCCCAGCTGGAAAACCTGCATGCGATCGGCGCCAGTGACCGCAGCCCGGTCGCCCTGCTCGGCATCGCCGCCTACCGGCCGGGAGAAGACATCCAGCGCGTCATGGGCCGCGCGGACCAGGCCCTGGCCCAGGCAGCGCAGAGCACGGAACGCCCCTGGGTGCGCCTGGACGATTTCGACGTCACGCCGGGACAGAGCCTTCACGACTGGCGGGCGTGGATCGACGAGGCGCTGAACAAGGGCAAGCTGCGCCTATACTTCCAACCCGTGAGCCTGTGCGCCAATACCGCTGAAAGCCTGCACCACAAAGTGCTGGCGCGACTGCTCGACCCTCAGGGTGAAGCGGTGCCCGCAGGTCGTTTCCTGCCCTGGATCGAACGCCTCGGCTGGGCCGCGCGCTTCGACCTGGCGATGCTGGAGCATTGCCTGGCACACCTTCAGCAAACGCAATCGCCCATCGCCCTGAGCCTGTCCGCTGTCAGCCTGCAGCCGGGAGAACACCGCGAACGCCTGCTCGCCTTGCTCAAGGCCCACCCACAACAGGCGACACTGCTCACCCTGGAGCTGGACGAACGCCACCTACCACCGGCCAACGAACTCGGCCAGGTCTGCCAGGCGATCCGTGAAACCGGCTACAGCGTCGGTCTGCAGCATTTCGGCGGACGCTTCAGCCTGATCGGCAACCTCGCCCACCTGGGCCTGGCTTACCTGAAGATCGACGGCACCTACATCCGCGCCATCGATCAGGAAAGCGACAAGCGCCTGTTCATCGAAGCCCTGTTCCGCGCCACCAACAGCATCGACCTGCCGCTGATAGCGGAGATGGTGGAAACGCAGGGCGAACTGGATGTGCTGCGGGAACTGGGAATCCAGGGCGCCATGGGCCGCCTGATCGGCGCACCGGCTCCATGGCATGAGTGAGTGGGTGTTTCTGTAGGAGCGAGCTTGCTCGCGAAAGATCGCGCTCGGACTGTTCGCGAGCAAGCTCGCTCCTACAAATTCGGCGGCGACCGCTCAATACGGCAATAGCGAATCGTCCGGCACCAGCGCCCCCAGATCCACCACCTGCGAACGGGCGTATGCACGTTGCTGGAGTTTGCGACGCGCGGCTTCGGGCAAGTCGATATAACTCATCACCCCGCGGGTCACCAGCACCTGCACAAGGTCCTCGACCACCCGTACCAGTTCCAGGTCGGAGTGCTGCAAGGACAGCAGATGGTCGTGCAGGCTGCGGCTGGCGAACCAGCTCTGCACTTCCGGATCGTTCGCCGGCATGCTCTGGGTCATGTTGTCGAAGGGTTCGTGCTCCACCCGCAGCACCCGGCCCTTCTCATCACGCTGTACGAAAACCATAGGTCCCTCCCCTGTTCCACTCCAGATTCAGGCCCGCCCCGAGACGGGCCCCGATTACATTCAGGCGTCCACCTTCAGCGAGCCATCATCGAGCATGTGCGAGATCACCGACGCAGCATCCGGCGCCCCATAGGCCGCCATCAGGTTCACGCCTTGCAACACGACGGTCTGGCCGGTGCCGCCTGCGGCTGCGGCAGTGTTGCTGTCCACCGTGATGGTGGTGTTGGCACCGAAGGCCATGGTCAGGTAGTCGTCCAGGCTACCCACATTGCTGTGTTCACCGGTCAGCAGCTGCGACAGGTCCAGCTTGTCCACCCCCGGCGTGAAATCGTTGATGGTGGTGATGCCGGTTTCGCCAGGCAGCCACTTGAAGGTGTCCGCCCCGGCGCCACCACTCAGTTGGTCATTGCCGCCGTTCCCCGCAAGCACGTTGTTGCCGCTGTTCCCGGCTAGCACGTCATCGAAGCGCGAGCCGAGCAGGTTCTCGACATCGATCAGCGTATCCAGGCCACCGCCGCCGGTGTTCTGCTGGCCGGTCAGAGCCAGGTTCACCGCTACACTGGAGGCCGCATTGAAGTACGACGCGGTGTCGGTACCCAAGCCGCCATCGAGGATGTCATTGCCGGCACCTCCAACCAGCACGTCGTTCCCTGCCAGCCCAGTCAGATGGTCATTACCACTCGTACCCTGGATCACATCGTCGCTGGCCGTACCGACGAAGTTTGTACTGGCCTCGAGGTCCACCTGCAGTGCCTGGGTTGGCGAAGTGTCACCGTCGGCATCGCGAACGCCCACCTGGAAGTTCAGGCTGGTATCCAGCGTATTGGCTTCCGCCGTGATGAAGCCCACGTCGGACACCTTGAGCACATCGTTGTCAGTTGCCGACGAGGTGAACGTCACCCGGTCGCTCACATCCGACGCACCACCCGCGCCGATGGTGGAGTTGAAGTTGATGGCGGCCGACGAGCTGATGCCTTCGACACTGGTGAGGATTTGCGCGCCGTAGATCTGCCAGTTTTCGCCCGGAGCATTGAAGTCGCTCTTCTCGATGACGATGGCACCGTCATTGTTGTCCAGCACGATGCCATAGGCCGCCAGCGCCACACTGTTGGCCGTCATGATGTCAGCACTGCTCACCACCAGCGCGCGGGTAGTTTTCGCACCACCGGCACCGACCAGTTTGAGCACCACGACCAGGTCTTCTCCGTTCACCCCATCGAACTTGAGGAACATACCTTCGGCCCGGGCGCTGGGTTCCACACCCAGGTTCCCTTTCGGGTTGCTGGTGTAGAAGTTGAGGTCCAGGACTTCACCCTTGCCCAGCGTGTCCCCGGCCACGCCGTTGTCCGAATTGCTCACGCTGACCCAGGAAGCGGCCTGGCTGAAGAGCTCACCATCGGTGAAGGTCGAGGTGGTGGATGTCCCGGCAAGCAGATTGTTGCTGCCGGTACCGCCGCCAGGTTCGGCATAGCTGGTGTACTGCACGAAGAAGTCGTTATCCAGCTCCACCACCGCGACCGCCGGCTGCGTCGAATCCGGAACCGTGCTGTTGACCTCATAGCCCGTAATGCTCAATGAGGTGCTGGTCTTGAAGATGGTGAACCCCTGGATCGGTTCATCCATCGCGACACTGTAGGTGCCGTTGACCTTGTCGAAAGTCAGCGTGCCATTGGCCTGTTCCAGCGTTCCCGGACTGGCCGGGTTCGGAGCGTAGTTGAAGGTAATGTCGAAGGATGCACTGGTGGCCGACTCGGACACCCAAGTCACTGCGCTGGACGAAATCGCCACGCCCCCAACGGTGCCGCTCAGACTGATGGCTGTGAAGTCCGAGTCAGATGCCGAGAAGGGCCCACTGCCACGGGTGTCTCCACCAGTGCTGTAGACGAACACACCCGAAGCACCGGCTACGCTGTCGCCGTTGGAGAACACCAGATTCGAGGTCTGCAGGATGGCGGGGATGTCGTCCTCCACCTGAATCAGCAGGTCGCCGGCCAACGGCAGGTTGCCGCTGCCGTTGCTGGCCTGCAGCGCCCCCGTCAGGTTGAGAGTCAGTATCTGGTCATCGCCACCTGCGCCGCTGGGATGATCGAGCGCACCCAACAGGGAGAAGGTGTAAACACCATTGCTGGCCACCTGCAACGTGAACACGGTATCGGCACCCGCCTTGGCAACCAAGGTGTCATCCACGCGTGAGTAAGTGATCGCAACACCATCGGACGTCAGCACGGGCATTGCTTGCGGGGTCGCGGCCACGCTGAACTGCGCACCAACCGGAGTGCCGACCAGCAGTTCGCCGAGGTTTCCGGTGACCACCGTGGCCTGGGCGTCACCGTCGGTGATGCCACTGGGCAGCTCATCCTCGTCTACTCGACCGATTACCGGCGAAGCGTCTTCGATCCGCACCGTCAGCGAGGCGCTCGACGGGTCGCCGTCCTTGTCGATGATGTTGTAGGTGAAGCTCTCACTGGTGTCGGCGGCCACGTTCTTCGGTGCGACGTAGGTCCACGCACCCGTGGTGAAATCGAAACTCAGCTTGCCGCCACCGGGTGTGGTGATTGCATTCAGCAGACTGCCGGAAAGCGTACCTCCCGTACTCAGGCTGATCGTACTGGCCCCATTCCAGGTGTAGGTGGTGGCGCCGATCTGGATGGACTGGATACGGCCCGCGCCATCAGCACCGAAGGCATCGTCATCACCGCCACCCACTGCGTTGTCGCTACCCAGCAGGACGTTGCCGGACACCACCCCGCCGACGATCTGGCTGGCCAGGGTTTCGACCAGGTCCTCGAAGGCGCTCACCATGATGGGAGCGCCGGAGCCATCGACGTCCACATCCTGCAGTCGCGGGGTATTGATACCGTTGCCCACACCGATGGTCGTGACGTTGATGCCGTTGTTATCGACGAAGCTGTTCCACTGGGTCGCCACCGCCGAGGTCAGGGATGTGTCGCCCGGACCGGTCTGCTCGTTCGGATTGCCATCACTGATGAAGAAGACCTGGTTGCTCCAGCTCGACAAGGGCGTATAGACCGCCATGGTCTGCTGGATGGCCGCAGTGAAGTCGGTGTTGCCGGAGAACGGACGTGCACCGCCTTCCGCCGGATTCAGGCTGTTCACCAGATTAGTGAAGGCAGTGACATCAGTCACCACCGGGTAGGACGCGGCGGTACCGGAGAACGCCACCAGCTGGATACGCACATCGCCATCGGTGGTGCCGAACAGCGCCTGCCCGGCATTGCGCACCGCATTCAGCATGGTGTTCAGCTCGGTGTTGTCGATGCTGCCGCTGAAGTCCAGCACGAATACCACGTTGAAGTCCTGGCCACTGCCCTCGGCCACATCGGCGCTGTCGCTCTTACCCTGCGGCGTATCGTCGTCGACCTTGATGTCCAGGGTGCCGTTGGTGGAGTCGCCGTCCTTGTCAGTGACCTTGTAGGTCAGGGTGAACAGTTGGTCGTTCTCCTCACCAGCCAGTGCATGCTGTATCGGCGCGAGCTGGGTCACACCATATGCACCAGTGGAGCTGTTCAGGGTCACCTCGATGACCGTGGTGGTGCCCTGCTTTATCAGCAACGTGGTGCCGGACTTCAGATAGGTGAAGCCGTCGGGAGCCCCCATGGTCAGCCACTGAACATCGCCGGCACCATCGGCACCGAAGTCGAACCCGACACTGCCTGTGGTATTCGCCGAATCCGGGTCGTCGCCGGAGCCATCTGCGATGCCGCCAGGAAGGGCGTCGTCGTCCAGTTGGACCACGACGTTGCTGGACACGGCTGGTGCGTCGTCGCGGAAACTGATGGCGCTGCCAAGATCGAGGGTCGCGCTGTCCTTGTCGCCGTCCCCATCGGTGATGGTGGCGGTCAGGGTAATCAGGTCGGCACTGGACAGGCCAGCCACCTGGTCAGGGCCGCTGTCCGGCGAATGAACGATTGCGCGCTGCTGGTCCAGGGTTACCGTGCCGTCGGCGGCAACGCTCAGGCGGAAGGCGACCTGTCCTCCGCCGCTGACCACGCCGACGATGTCCGAGCCAACCTTGGACAGCAGGATGCTGTTGCCCGTCGCGGTGTCCCGCAGGCCGCTGTCCACGCCAGGCAACTTAACGTCCAGGCTATAGGTGGTGGCGTTGCTGGCGGCCGCACCGTCAGCGCCGAATACCGCCGTGAAGGCCCCGGCGAAGCTGGTGCTGGCATTGAGGTTCAGGACGGTCTCGTCCACCTGCACGCCCAGCGCACCCAGCCCTTCCACGCTGATATCAGGTACATCGTCGACAATGCTGACAGTCAGGATGCCAGTGCCGGTGTTGCCGTTGGCGTCGGTCACCTGGAAGGTGAAGGTCTCGGTGAACTGCAGGTTGTTGCCGTTATCGCCCGGATTGACCTTGGGCGCGGAGAGCAGGCTATAGGTGTACGAGCCGTTGCTGTCGAGCACCAACTGGCCGTACTGCCCGGTGCCCGCCCCGACACCCAGGCTAAAACTGTAGGGCCCGTTGCCGCCACTGCCCACCAGAGTGCCACTGGCAAATTCGTCATTGCTCGACGGCGTGCTGCCAAAGCTCAGAGCGGCTTCACGCACATCCTGATCCGAGCCGGCCTGAACACTACCGACCACTGTGTAGTTGGACACATTGATGGTCAGAGTCGTGGTGCTGAGATCGCCATCGGCATCGACGATGGTGTAGGTGAAGGTATCCACTGCGCCAGCCTGGCCCACCGAGTTGGCATGGCTGGTGTAGGTGTAACTGCCGTCAGCATGCAGCACCAGGGTACCCAGGCCAGTATCGATGGGCACGCCGACACTGCCGGAGGCCGCGGTCGTCGTATCGCCACCGGTACGCACCCCCACTACGCCCGTGGTCGGCGACGGACGCCCATCGGCACCGAACACATCGGCCACCGATCCCAGACCGGCACCACTGACGACATTGCCATTGACGCTGCCGCCCTCGCTGACCGATGCACTGTCAGCCTTAGCCTTGGACAGATCGTCGACGATCTCGATAGTCGCGGTGGCGGAGGCGCTGGCCAGACCATCGTTCACGCTGACCTGGAAGCCATCCGTCTCCGGACCAGCTGCATCGGTGGTGGCTTCGGTCAGGGTGTAGCTGAAGCTGTAAGTGCCGTTGCTGTAACTGGTGATCTGCACCGTGCCGTGGTCGGTACTGAAGCTCTGACCGACCAGGCTGCTGAAGCTGCTGGTGGTGAGGTCCACGGTCAGGCTGCCGACACTGAGAGTCTTCAGGTTGGCCAGGCCATCGGCGTCGCCCACGGTGAAGCTGCCGGTGGTAATGTTGCTGCCATCCCCGGCGCTGGAACCATCCGGCAGACCTTTCTCATAGACCTTGGCCAGGTCGCCGCCAGCGTTGGGCGTGCTGACATCGACCGTCGGGATGTCGTTGCTACCGGTGATGATGATGGTCAGCGTCGAGCTGCTCGGGTCTTGGTCGGCGTCCCGCATGGAGTAGGCGTACTGCAGGGTCACTTGCTCGCCCTGGTCGAGACCCTCCACCGCGGCCGAGCCGTTGGCCAGCGCGAAGCTGTAGCTGCCATCGGCATGCAGGGTGACCACGCCATAGGGGGTGTTCACCAGCAGGCTGCCGTTATCCTCAGGTGTGGCACCTACCACGCCGTTCCAGCTGGTGAAGGACTTCGGCTGGTCGGCACCGCCGACGTCGTTGTCCAGCACATTACCGCTGACACTCGCGGGGCTGCCGTTTTCGGTCAGGCCACGGCTGTCCGGGGTGGCGTTGGGTACGTCATCGACGATCTCGATGCTGACATTGGCCGAATCATTGGCCAGGCCATCGTTCACCGTGACCTGGAAGCCGTCCGTCTCCGGACCAGCCGCATCGGTGGTGGCTTCGGTCAGGGTGTAGCTGAAGCTGTAAGTGCCGTTGCTGTAACTGGTGATCTGCACCGTGCCGTGGTCGGTACTGAAGCTCTGACCGACCAGGCTGCTGAAGCTGCTGGTGGTGAGGTCGACGTTGAGGCTGCCGACACTGAGGGTCTTCAGGTTGGCCAGGCCATCGGAGTCGGCGACGGTGAAGCTGCCGATGGTGATGTTGCTGCCATCCCCGGCGCTGGAACCATCCGGCAAGCCCTTCTCGTATACCTTGGCCAGGTCGCCGCCAGCGTTGGGCGTGCTGACATCGACCGTCGGGATGTCGTTGCTACCGGTGATGATGATGGTCAGCGTCGAGCTGCTCGGGTCTTGGTCGGCGTCCCGCATGGAGTAGGCGTACTGCAGGGTCACCTGCTCGCCCTGGTCGAGACCCTCCACCGCGGCCGAGCCGTTGGCCAACGCGAAGCTGTAGCTGCCATCGGCATGCAGGGTGACCACGCCATAGGGCGTGTTCACCAGCAGGCTGCCGTTATCCCCCGGCGTGGCACCGGCCACGCCGTTCCAGCTGGTGAAGGACTTCGGCTGGTCGGCACCGCCGACGTCGTTGTCCAGCACATTGCCGCTGACACTCGCGGGGCTGCCGTTTTCGGTCAGGCCACGGCTGTCCGGGGTGGCGTTGGGTACGTCGTCGACGATCTCGATTGTCGCGGTAGCGGAGGCGCTAGCCACACCATCGTTCACCGTAACCTGGAAGCCATCCGTCTCCGGACCGGCCGCATCGGTGGTGGCTTCGGTCAGGGTGTAGCTGAAGCTGTAAGTGCCGCTGCTGTAGCCGGTGATCTGCACCGTGCCGTGGTCGGTCGTGAAGCCCTGCCCCACCAGGCTGCTGAAGCTGCTGGTGGTGAGGTCGACATTGAGACTGCCGACGCTCATGGACTTCAGATCGCCCAATCCATCCGGATCGCCAACGCTGAATGTGCCATTGACCTGGGAGCTGCCATCCCCGGCGCTGGAACCATCCGGTAGGCCCCTCTCGTAAACCTGGGCCATGCCCCCCTGGACTTCCGGGAAAGCGACTTCAACCGTGGGTGTGTCGTTGCTACCAATGATCGTGAGGGTAAGGGTCGAATCGCTGGCGTCACCATCGGCATCACGCATGCTGTAAGCGTAGTGCAGGACTACCTGCTCACCCGGGGCCAGTGCTTCCACCGCCGCCGAGCCATTGGCCAGCGCGAAGCTGTAGCTGCCATCGGCATTCAGGGTGACCACGCCATAGGGGGTGTTCACCAGCAGGCTGCCGTTATCCCCCGGTGTGGCACCGGCCACGCCGTTCCAGCTGGTGAAGGCCTTCGGCTGGTCGGCACCGCCGGCATCGTTGTCCAACACATTGCCGCCCAGCGTAGCGGAGACGCTGCCTTCAACGATGCTGGCGCTGTCGGCATAAGCCTTGGGTGTATCGTCGTCCACATTGATGATCAGGCTACCCGTGGCGCTATCGCCGTCGGCATCCGTCACCTTGTAGGCAATGCTGAAGCTCAGATCGTTTTCGTCATACCCGTCCGGATGCATGATCGGGTTGTTCTGAACGACGCTGTACGCACCGGTCGCCCAGTTCAGGGCCAGGGTGATGACGGTCAGGCCGCCCTGCTTGATCAACAGATTGTCGCCGCTCTTCTCATAGCTGAACCCAGCGGGCGCGCCGCTGGTGAGCAGCGTGACCGAACCGGGGCCATCCGCGCCAAAGCTGTGCCCCAGTGTGCCGGTGACATTCGCGGTATCCGGCGAGACGTCGCCAATGCCATAAGCGTTGCCACCTGGAAGGGCATCGTCATCCAGTTGCACCACGGGACTGGTGCTGACCACAGGCGAGTCGTCATCCACCTTGATGTAGAGCGAACCACCAGCACGGTCGCCATCGCGGTCGACGATCTTGTACTCGACCTCGAAGGTCAGGTCGTTCTCGTCATCTCCCTCGGGATGCATGATCGGTGCGTTCTGGGTAACGCTGTAGGCGCCAGTGAGCTTATCCAGGGTGATGGTGATGACGGTCACGTCGCCCTGTTTGATCACCAGGCCACCTGCGACTTCCACGTAGGTGAAGCCGTAGGGCGCGCCGCTGGCCTGCAGTTCGATCCCACCGGGGCCATCAGCGCCGAAGTCATGGGCGATGATGCCGCTGGTATTGCTGGTATCCGGCGAATTGTCGCCCACACCATAGGGGTTGCCGTGAGGCAGGGCGTCGTCGTCGAGGCTGACCTTCACATAGGGATCGATATTGGGTGCGTCATCCCTGAAGCTGATGGCGTTGCCCAGGTCGAGGGAGGCGCTGTTCTTGTCGCCGTCACCGTCGGTGATGGTGGCGGTCAGGGTGATCAGGTCGCTATCAGACAGGCCGACGGCCTGGTCCGGGCCGGTATTGGGGGTATGGAAGATTGCCCGCGACTGTTCCAGGGTAACCGTGCCGTCCGCAGCCACGCTGAGGCGGAAGGCCAGTTGCCCACCGCCGACCACGCGCCCGACGATATCCGTGCCCTCCTTGAACAGCAGGATGCTGTTACCCGTCGCGGTGTCCCGCAGGCCACTGTCCACACCTGGTGACTTCACTTCCAGGCTGTAGGTGATGGGATTACTGAGGGCTGCACCGTCGGCACCAAAGACCGGCAGGAAGGCACCAGCAAAGTTGCTGCTGTCGGCGACACCGAGCGTGGTTTCGTCCACCTGCAGATCGAATCCTTCCGTCCCCTTCACGCTGATACTGGGCACATCGTCGACGATGTCGATGGTGAGCGTTCCGGTGCCGGTGTTGCCGTTGGCGTCGACCACCTGGAAGGTGAAGGTTTCGGTGAACTGCAGGTTGTTGCCGTTGTTACCGGGGTTGACCTTGGGTGCGGAGAGCAAGGTGTAGGTGTAAGAGCCGTTGCTGTTGACCACCAACTGGCCGTACTGGCCGTTGCCGGCGCCAACACCCAGGCTGAAGCTGTAGGGCCCGTTTCCACCATTGGCGACCAGGCTGCCACTGGCGAATTCGTCATTGCTGGCCGGCTCGCTGCCGAAGCCAAGCGCGGCTTCTCGCACATCATCGTCCGAGCCAGCCTGTACGCCGCCCACCACGGTGATGTTGGACACATCGATGGTCAGGGTCGTGGTGCTGAAGTCGCCGTCGCCGTCGACGATGGTGTAGGTGAAAGTATCCACCGTGCCGGCCTGAGCCAGGCTATTGGCGTGGCTGGTGTAGGTGTAACTGCCGTCGGCATGCAGCACCAGGGTGCCGAAGGCGGAGGTGATGCTGTCGCCCACACCGCCGGCAATCGGTGTCGAAGTGTCACCACCGGCACGCACGCCCACCACACCGGTGGTCGGCGACGGGCGCCCATCGGCACCAAAGGCATCGGCCACCGACCCCAGCCCTGCGCCCGTAACCACATTGCCGGTCACGCTTGCGCCTTCGCTGACCGAGGCGCTATCGGCCTTGGCTTGCGGTACATCGTCGACGATCTCGATAGTCACCGTGGCCGAGGCGGTAGCCAGGCCATCGCCCAGATTAATAAGGAAGCCGTCCGTCTCCGGACCAGAGGCATCGATTGTCGTGCCGGTCAGGGTGTAGCTGAAGCTGTAGGCGCCATCGCTGTAGCCGGTGATCAATACGGTGCCATGAGCGGTGGTGAAGCTTTGTCCCACCAGGCTGGCGAAACCGCTGGTGGTGAGGTCCACGGTCAAGCTGCCGACGCTGAGGGTCTTGAGGTTGGCCAGGCCGTCGGAGTCGGCCACGGTGAAGCTGCCGGTGGTGACTGTGCTGCCGTCACCCGCGCTGCTGCCGTCCGCAAGGCCCTTCTCGAATACCTGGGCGAGGTCGCCTTCCGCATTGGGGCTGCTGACTTCGATGGTGGGAATGTCGTTGCTGCCGACGATGGTGATGGTCAGCGTCGAACTGCTCGGGTCACCGTCGCCGTCCTGCATCGAGTAGGCGTATTGCAGGGTGACCTGTTGGCCTTCGGTCAGGGCCTCCACTGCCGCCGAGCCGTTGGCCAGCACGAAGCTGTAGCTGCCGTCGGCGTTCAGGCTGACCACGCCGTAGGGGGTGTTCACCAGCAGGCTGCCGCCTTCGCCGGGCGTAGCACCGGCCACGCCGTTCCAGCTGGTGAAGGCCTTCGGCTGGTCGGCACCGCCGGTGTCGTTGTCCAGCACATTGCCGGACAGGCTCGACGGCTCGCCATTCTCGGTGAGGCTGCCGCTGTCCGGGGTGGCGGTTGGTACATCGTCGACGATCTCGATGCTCACGCTGGCCGAGGCAGTAGCCAGCCCATCGCCCACATTAATAAGGAAGCCGTCCGTCTCCGGACCGGCGGCATCGGCCGTCGCGCCGGTCAGGGTGTAGCTGAAGCTGTAGCTGCCATCGCTGTAGCCGGTGATCAATACGGTGCCATGAGCGGTGGTGAAGCTTTGTCCCACCAGGCTGGCGAAACCGCTGGTGGTGAGGTCCACGGTCAAGCTGCCGACGCTGAGGGTCTTGAGGTTGGCCAGGCCGTCGGAGTCGGCCACGGTGAAGCTGCCGGTGGTGACTGTGCTGCCGTCACCCGCGCTGCTGCCGTCCGCAAGGCCCTTCTCGAATACCTGGGCGAGGTCGCCTTCCGCATTGGGGCTGCTGACTTCGATGGTGGGAATGTCGTTGCTGCCGGTGATGGTGATGGTCAGCGTCGAACTGCTCGGGTCACCGTCGCCGTCCTGCATCGAGTAGGCGTATTGCAGGGTGACCTGTTGGCCTTCGGTCAGGGCCTCCACTGCCGCCGAGCCGTTGGCCAGCACGAAGCTGTAGCTGCCGTCGGCGTTCAGGCTGACCACGCCGTAGGGGGTGTTCACCAGCAGGCTGCCGCCTTCGCCGGGCGTAGCACCGGCCACGCCGTTCCAGCTGGTGAAGGCCTTCGGCTGGTCGGCACCGCCGGTGTCGTTGTCCAGCACATTGCCGGACAGGCTCGACGGCTCGCCATTCTCGGTGAGGCTGCCGCTGTCCGGGGTGGCGGTTGGTACATCGTCGACGATCTCGATGCTCACGCTGGCCGAGGCGGTAGCCAGGCCATCGCCCACATTAATAAGGAAGCCGTCCGTCTCCGGACCGGCGGCATCGGCCGTCGCGCCGGTCAGGGTGTAGCTGAAGCTGTAGGCGCCATCGCTGTAGCCGGTGATCAATACGGTGCCATGAGCGGTGGTGAAGCTTTGTCCCACCAGGCTGGCGAAACCGCTGGTGGTGAGGTCCACGGTCAGGCTGCCGACGCTGAGGGTCTTGAGGTTGGCCAGGCCGTCGGAGTCGGCCACGGTGAAGCTGCCGGTGGTGACCGTGCTGCCGTCACCCGCGCTGCTGCCGTCCGCAAGGCCCTTCTCGAATACCTGGGCGAGGTCGCCTTCCGCATTGGGGCTGCTGACTTCGATGGTGGGAATGTCGTTGCTGCCGGTGATGGTGATGGTCAGCGTCGAACTGCTCGGGTCACCGTCGCCGTCCTGCATCGAGTAGGCGTATTGCAGGGTGACCTGTTGGCCTTCGGTCAGGGCCTCCACTGCCGCCGAGCCGTTGGCCAGCACGAAGCTGTAGCTGCCGTCGGCGTTCAGGCTGACCACGCCGTAGGGGGTGTTCACCAGCAGGCTGCCGCCTTCGCCGGGCGTAGCACCGGCCACGCCGTTCCAGCTGGTGAAGGCCTTCGGCTGGTCGGCACCGCCGGTGTCGTTGTCCAGCACATTGCCGGACAGGCTCGACGGCTCGCCATTCTCGGTGAGGCTGCCGCTGTCCGGGGTGGCGGTTGGCACATCGTCGACGATCTCGATGGTCACCGTGGCCGAGGCAGTAGCCAGCCCATCGTCCACATTAATAAGGAAGCCGTCCGTCTCCGGACCGGCGGCATCGGCCGTCGCGCCGGTCAGGGTGTAGCTGAAGCTGTAGGTGCCATCGCTGTAGCCGGTGATCAATACGGTGCCGTGAGCGGTGGTGAAGCTTTGTCCCACCAGGCTGGCAAAACCGCTGGTGGTGAGGTCCACGGTCAGGCTGCCGACGCTGAGGGTCTTGAGGTTGGCCAGGCCGTCGGAGTCGGCCACGTTGAAGCTGCCGGTGGTGACCGTGCTGCCGTCACCCGCGCTGCTGCCGTCCGCAAGGCCCTTCTCGAATACCTGGGCGAGGTCGCCTTCCGCATTGGGGCTGCTGACTTCGATGGTGGGAATGTCGTTGCTGCCGGTGATGGTGATGGTCAGCGTCGAACTGCTCGGGTCACCGTCGCCGTCCTGCATCGAGTAGGCGTATTGCAGGGTGACCTGTTGGCCTTCGGTCAGGGCCTCCACTGCCGCCGAGCCGTTGGCCAGCACGAAGCTGTAGCTGCCGTCGGCGTTCAGGCTGACCACGCCGTAGGGGGTGTTCACCAGCAGGCTGCCGCCTTCGCCGGGCGTAGCACCGGCCACGCCGTTCCAGCTGGTGAAGGCCTTCGGCTGGTCGGCACCGCCGGTGTCGTTGTCCAGCACATTGCCGGACAGGCTCGACGGCTCGCCATTCTCGGTGAGGCTGCCGCTGTCCGGGGTGGCGGTTGGCACATCGTCGACGATCTCGATGGTCACCGTGGCCGAGGCAGTAGCCAGCCCATCGTCCACATTAATAAGGAAGCCGTCCGTCTCCGGACCGGCGGCATCGGCCGTCGCGCCGGTCAGGGTGTAGCTGAAGCTGTAGGTGCCATCGCTGTAGCCGGTGATCAATACGGTGCCGTGAGCGGTGGTGAAGCTTTGTCCCACCAGGCTGGCAAAACCGCTGGTGGTGAGGTCCACGGTCAGGCTGCCGACGCTGAGGGTCTTGAGGTTGGCCAGGCCGTCGGAGTCGGCCACGTTGAAGCTGCCGGTGGTGACCGTGCTGCCGTCACCCGCGCTGCTGCCGTCCGCAAGGCCTTTCTCGAATACCTGGGCGAGGTCGCCTTCCGCATTGGGGCTGCTGACTTCGATGGTGGGAATGTCGTTGCTGCCGGTGATGGTGATGGTCAGCGTCGAACTGCTCGGGTCACCGTCGCCGTCCTGCATCGAGTAGGCGTATTGCAGGGTGACCTGTTGGCCTTCGGTCAGGGCCTCCACTGCCGCCGAGCCGTTGGCCAGCACGAAGCTGTAGCTGCCGTCGGCGTTCAGGCTGACCACGCCGTAGGGGGTGTTCACCAGCAGGCTGCCGCCTTCGCCGGGCGTAGCACCGGCCACGCCGTTCCAGCTGGTGAAGGCCTTCGGCTGGTCGGCACCGCCGGTGTCGTTGTCCAGCACATTGCCGGACAGGCTCGACGGCTCGCCATTCTCGGTGAGGCTGCCGCTGTCGGGGTGGCGGTTGGCACATCGTCGACGATCTCGATGGTCACCGTGGCCGAGGCAGTAGCCAGCCCATCGTCCACATTAATAAGGAAGCCGTCCGTCTCCGGACCGGCGGCATCGGCCGTCGCGCCGGTCAGGGTGTAGCTGAAGCTGTAGGTGCCATCGCTGTAGCCGGTGATCAATACGGTGCCGTGAGCGGTGGTGAAGCTTTGTCCCACCAGGCTGGCAAAACCGCTGGTGGTGAGGTCCACGGTCAGGCTGCCGACGCTGAGGGTCTTGAGGTTGGCCAGGCCGTCGGAGTCGGCCACGTTGAAGCTGCCGGTGGTGACCGTGCTGCCGTCACCCGCGCTGCTGCCGTCCGCAAGGCCTTTCTCGAAGACCTGGGCCAAACCGCCCTGGGCATCCGGGCTGCTGACTTCGATGGTGGGAATGTCGTTGCTGCCGACGATGGTGATGATCAGGTTCGCGGTGCTCTGGTCACCGTTGCTGTCCTGTATGCCGTAGCCAACGCTGATGTTGACGCTCTGCCCTTCCGCGAGCCCCTCCACCGCCGGGGTGCCGTTGTTCAGTACGAAGCTGTAGCTGCCGTCGGGGTTCAGGGTCACTACCCCATAGGGAGTGTTCAGCAACAAGCTGCCACCGGGGCCTCCAATGGCGCCGGGGGCCTGCCAGGACATGAAGGTGGTGGGCAGGTCCGGACCGCCATCGTCATTGTCCAGCACATTGCCCTGCACACCGTCCTGGTCTTCGCTGACGCTCTGGGTGTCAACCACGGCAGTGGGTACGCCGTTGACCGGCACAACTGCTGGAACCACCAGCGGGATGTCAGGTATTCCGGTATCCGGTTGCGGGAACTCCACGGCGAAGGCGATGGGACCTGTGGGGAAACCGATGTTGGGGTCGACGCTGCCGGCCGTTTCCCCTAGCAGCACAAAGGAGTGGCCGCCACCAGCGTTACCACCGCCAGCGCCGCCACCGGGACCAGCTGCAGTGGCCTCGGCGGCCTTGGTCGGGTCGACGCCTGCTTCGATAGCGGCCTGGAGTTTCTCGACGTCGGTCAGGTCCTGCTGGCTGGGAGTGGCCGGTGCGCTGTCAGTGCCGGGCTGGGTCGCATCGGGTGCTCCGGCCAGCAGCGCGTTGTTCAGCGGCATGCTGCTGTCGCGGCCGAGCACCAGTTCCTGGCCGTTGGCCAGAGCCACGGCCACCGCGCCTTGGGCGCCAGTGACCAGTTGCTCACCCGCGAAAACCCGGTCGCCTTCGGTGAGCAAGCGGCGCGAACCGTCCGCAGCGACTGCGAAGACTTCCCCTACGACCTGCCGAACGACCCCGATTGATCCAGCCATGACTCCTTCCTCCCGCACCGCGTGCTGCCAGACGGACAGCGCCGTTCCCAGTCAATGAGGGGTCACAGCACGTCCGAACCAAAACTACGGGAACGAGAAGAAGCATCAGAGGAAGCGGGAAAAGCCAAAAAAACCACGCAATGTCAATAAAACGTCACGCAGCCCGCCGACGGCCATTTACGCCGGACTTACCCCGCCCTGAGTTTCTTGATTTGTGCTTGACCGCATTACGCAACCGCAGGTGGGTCCGGAAAGGCCCAAAACATGCGATCTGCTGGCAAAAAGATGTCTTGGATTTCCGACGAGTGCATAAGAATTTTTCCTGATAAAGGTTGTGAAAAATTCTTCTTAGCCAAACGGAAAGTTGTTCTTAGCTCTGATGTTACAAGCCTGAAACGGTTTCATATGGATTTTCGCCAATTTTTCGGCGCCAGGACGCAATGTATTAACAAGGAGAACGACAAGAAATGCGCACTCTCACCCCCCTGTGGTCCGGCATCCTGCTTGCCATGGCAACCACGCAAATCCACGCCATGACGCTCACGGACGCCATCCAGAGCACTCTGGACAAGCACCCCGAGCTTCTCGCCAGCGCCCAGAATCGACTGGTCGCCGATGAAGAAGCCAAAGTCGCCAAAGGTGGGTACTTACCGACCGTCGACCTGATAACCGGTGTGGGGCGGGAGCAAACCGACAACCCGACAACCCGTGCCCTCGGCGATCACAACAAGGAAACCCTGAATTTCCGCGATGCCGAGTTGAGGCTGCGGCAAATGCTGTTCGACGGTTTCAACACGCCCAACGAGGTGGCGCGCACCAAGTCCGTGGTCAACTCCCGTGCCTACTTCACCTTGGGTACCGCCGAAAGCCTGGCGCTGCGCACCGTGGAGGTTTACCTGGAGGTGCTCAAGCGCCGCGAGATGGTGATCCTGGCAAAGAACAACTTGATGGCCCACGAGCGCATCCACGACCAGATCGGCTTGCGCAGCGAACGCGGCGTGGGCAGCACAGCCGACTTCGACCAGGCTGAAGCGCGCCTGGCCCTGGCCAAGAACAACCTCTACACGGAGGAAGTGAACCTGGCCGATGCGGAAGCCAATTTCTACAGCGCCGTCGGCGTTCCCGCCGACGAGTTGGTGGAACCAACCAGCATCAAGGGCGAAATGCCGACCGACCTGCTGGCCGCGCGCCAGGGCGTAATGGATAGCAACCCTTTGCTGAAATCGGCCCAGGCCGATGTGCAGGCTGCCGAGAGCCAGTACGAATCGGCCAAGGCGCCCTTCTACCCGCGTCTCGATGCCGAGCTGGCCACCACCGCCGACGACAACGTGCAAGGCGACGAGGGCCACTACAACACCTGGCGGGCCGGCGTCGTGATGAATTACAACCTGTTCAACGGCATGCGTGACAAGTCCCGTCTGCAGGCAGCAGCGCACCAGATCAACCAGTCCATGGATATCCGCAACAACGCCCTGCGGGTGCTCAACGAGAACCTCTCGCTGGCCTGGAACGCCATGGAAAACGCCCGTAAGCAGACCCCGGAAGCCCGCGCCTACGCCGACTACACCGCCCGTGTCCGCGAGGCCTACCAGCAGCAGTTCGGACTTGGCCAGCGCACCCTGCTGGACCTGCTGGACAGCGAGAACGAACTCTTCACCGCCAACCGCCGTTACGTGGAAGTGCGCTACACCGAAGAGTTCTCCATGTACCGGGTGATCTCGGCCATGGGCGACCTGCTGCGTCGCCAGAAAGTCGTTGTCCCGGCCGAAGCCGTCGCCCTTTCCGAAGTGAAGAGCGAAGCCCGGCTGCCGGACATGAAGTGAGCCAGCATGGGAGTTCAGGACCATGACCACCATGGAGCGGACTGACAGTCCCCGCGACCCGCGCCAGGGTCATGACGATCCGCTGCTCGACGGCCTGCTGATCCTCTGTCGCCTGCACGGCCGCCCGGCCAGCCGCTCCAGTCTGAGCAGTGGCTTGCCCCTGCCGGGCCAGCGCCTGTCCGCCGAATTGCTGCCTCGCGCGGCTGCTCGCGCTGGCCTGCAAGGGCGCCTGCTGCGTCGCGAACTTGCATCCATCTCGCCACTCAACCTGCCGCTACTGTTGCTGCTCAAGGGCGGCCGAAGTGCAGTGCTGACCCGGCTCGATGACCAGCGCGCACTGATCCTGCCATGCGAAGCCGACGGCGGTGAGCAATGGGTGCCGCGCGAGATCCTGGCGCTGGAGTACGGCGGCCAGGCCCTGTTCGCGCGTCCGCGCCACGAACTGGAGGAAGCCCATGCACCGCTGGTGCCACGGGTGAAATCCTGGTTCCGCGACACTCTTCGCCTGTCCCGCTGGCTCTATGCCGACGCCATGCTGGCGAGCCTGTTGATCAACCTGCTGGGCATGCTGGTGCCGCTTTTCGTGATGCAGACCTACGACCGCGTGGTACCCAACCAGGCCACCGCAACCCTCTGGGTGCTGACCATCGGCCTGCTGATCGGTACCGGCTTTGACCTTCTGTTGAGGGTGCTGCGCGCCAACCTGCTGGACAGCGCCGGCAAGAAGACCGACGTGGTGCTCTCGGCCACGCTGTTCGAGCGCATCATCGGCATGTCGATGAAGGCACGGCCCGCCACCATCGGCGGGTTCGCCCAGAGCATCCATGACTTCCAGGGGCTGCGGGAATTTCTTACCGCGGTGACGCTCACCAGCCTGATCGACCTGCCGTTCTCGGTGCTGATGCTGCTGGTGATCGGCCTGCTCGGTGGGCCACTGGTGGTGATCCCGATTCTCGCCTTTCCGCTCACCGCGATCTTCGCCTGGATCATCCAGACGCGTCTGCGCGACACGGTGCAACGCAGCCTCACCCTGGGCGCCGAACGCCAGGCGCTGCTGATCGAAACCCTTTCCGGCCTGGAAACCCTCAAGGCCTGCGGCGCCGAAAGCGAGCGCCAGCACCGCTGGGAGCACACTCACGGCGCCCTGACCCGACTCGACAGCCACGCCCGCTTCCTGTCCGCACTGGCCACCAACGGCACCCTGTGCATGCAGCAGTTCGCCGGCCTGGCGATGATCGTCGCCGGTGTCTACAGCATCATCGCCGGCAACCTCAGCGTCGGCGCCCTGGTGGCCTGCTACATGCTCAACAGCCGCGTGCTCTCGCCCCTCGGGCAAATCGCCGGACTGATCACCCGCTACCAGCAGGCGCAACTGACCATGAAGTCCACGGACGCGCTTATGGCCCTGCCACAGGAGCGCGAGGCCACCCAACAGCCGCTGGAACACCAGACGTTCAAGGGCAACCTGGAAGTGCGCCATGTCGAGTTCCGCTATCCGGGGCAGGCCGCGTCGGCGTTGAACAAGATCAGTCTGCGCATTGCCGCTGGCGAACGTGTCGGCATCATCGGCCGCAGCGGTTCGGGCAAAAGCACCCTGGCGCGCCTGGTCCTCGGTTTCTATGCGCCGGACGAAGGCCAATTGCTGCTGGATGGCATCGACCTGCGGCAGACCGATATTGGCGACCTGCGCCAGCAGATAGGCTACGTCAGCCATGACCTGCCGCTGCTGGCTGGCAGCCTGCGCGACAACCTGACCCTGGGTGCACGCCACGTCCATGACGAGCGCATGCTGGAAGTGGCGGAAGTGACCGGCGTCGCCGAGCTCGCCCGGCAACACCCGCAAGGGTATGACCGGCCGGTGGGCGAACGCGGCCAACTGCTCTCCAGCGGCCAGCGCCAGGCCGTACTGCTGGCTCGCGCGCTGCTGCTCGACCCGTCGCTGCTGGTGCTCGACGAGCCTACCAGCGCGATGGACAACTCGAGCGAGGAACAACTGCGCCAGCGCCTGTCGACCTGGTCGGCTGGCAAGACGCTGGTCCTCATCACCCATCGCAGTTCGATGCTGGCTCTGGTGGATCGCCTGGTAGTGCTCGACAACGGCCAGATCGTTGCCGACGGGGCCAAGGACACGGTGATCGAAGCCCTGCGCAAGGGCCACATCGGTCAGGGCAACGCCTGAGGAGACACAGCATGGCCAGCGCAGAATCACCCAACCGCTACTTCGGCCGCCGCGATCGCAGCGACGCCGAGTTCATGCCGGAAGTGGCCGGCGCCATGGCGGAGGATTCGCCGCGGGCGACCCGCGTCACCGTCTGGGTGGCCTGCACCCTGCTGCTGGTGGCGCTGGTCTGGGCCTATTTCGCCGTGCTCGATGAAGTCACCACGGGCGAAGGCAAGGCCATCCCCTCCAGCAAGGTCCAGATCATCCAGAACCTCGAGGGCGGCATCGTCTCCGAGATTCTCGTGCGCGAAGGCCAGGTAGTGGACAAGGGCACCGTGTTGCTGCGTCTGGACGACACCCGCTTCAGGTCCAACAAGGGTGAGAGCGAAGCGGACCGCCTTGCGCTAATGGCCAAGGTGGAACGTCTCTCAGCGGAGGCCGAAAGTCGTGAGATGGCACTACCCGAAGAGATTACCCGCGACGCACCGCAACTGGCCGAGGACGAGACGTCCCTCTACCGGGCACGCACCGATCGCCTGGAAAGCGAACAGCGCATCCTCAGCGAACAACTCAGGCAGAAGAAACAGGAACTGGCCGAATTCCGTTCCAAGAGCCAGCAATACCGCTCCAGCCTCGGGCTGATTCAGCAGGAGCTGAACATGTCCCAGCCGCTGGTGAAGGCCGGTGCCATCTCCCAGGTGGAAATCCTTCGCCTGCAGCGCAGCGCCGTGGAAACCCGTGGCGAACTGGAAGCCACCAACCTGGCCATTCCCCGCGCCGAATCGGCCGTGTCGGAGATCGAGCGGAAGATGGAAGAAAGCCGGCTGTCCTTCCGTTCCGACGCCTTCAAGGAACTCAACGAAGCCCGCACCGAACTGTCGAAGATCACGTCCAACAGCAAAGCCATCGACGACCGCGTCAGTCGCACCACCGTGGTATCGCCGGTGCATGGCGTGATCAAGCAGTTAAAGGTCAACACCATCGGCGGCGTGGTCCAGCCCGGCAGCGATCTGGTGGAAGTGGTGCCGCTGGAGGACAGCCTGCTGATCGAGGCGCGCATCCGCCCGCAAGACGTGGCCTTCCTGCACCCTGGCCAGAAAGCCATGGTCAAGTTCACCGCCTACGACTACACCATCTACGGCGGCCTCAAGGCTGGGCTGGAGCTGATCAGCGCCGACACCATCCAGGATGAGGAAGGCAAGAGCTTCTACCTGATCCAGGTGCGCACAGAGAAGAATCATCTGGGCAAGGACGATCACCCGCTGCTGATCATCCCTGGCATGGTCGCCACGGTGGACATCATCACCGGCCAGAAGAGCGTGCTGGACTACCTGCTCAAGCCGGTGCTGAAAGCCCGTCAGGAAGCGATGCGCGAGCGCTAGGCCGTGAACGAACTGTAGCGTGGAAGTCGCTTTTCATTTCCACCATTCGACGCTGAGCTGAACACCGCTGGTGGATGAAAAGAGCGTCATCCACCGTACGAATTTCCTGTGGTAGCCAATTCATTCGCGATGCGGAACCACGGACCGCTGCGCGGCCCTTCGCGAATAAATTCGCTCCTACATGAAGCAGGCCGTGCCAATGACCGGGATCGGCGCTCGTCATGAGCCGTGATTCTTCCTGAAGGTCTCTTCCCCCATCGCCTCGATCTGCCCCTGGATCAGCGCATCGAACGGTCGCAGCAGGTTGTCGTAACGCGCCGGCGCTTCGAGGATGTCGAGGGCGGCAACGATGGCTTCGATCGTGGACAGCGCCCCGGCCATCGGTGCCTTGCGCAAGCGGTAGCGGGAGGTCAGCCCGGCCGGCAACGTCACACGCGGCAGCGCTTCGAGTTCGGGGTTGAGGTAGAGCAATTTGCGCGCCTTGCGCCAGGTTCCGTCGGGCACCACGAGGAGCAGCGGACGCGGATCGTCGTCGGCCACTTCGGCCACAGGGCGGGCATCATCGCCGGGGAACAGCAGGCAGGCGCGGTACCGGGTATCGGCGAGTGTCTCGGCCAGATCAATGAATCGCTCGCCCACGCGCAGCTCCGCATTCGCCAATCCAAGGGCCGCCAGGCGCGCGGTGTTCAGGGCATGGTTCACCTCGCTCGGGTGCTGCAACAACAGCACCCGGGTGCGGCTGGGCAGATGCGGAATCAGCGGGCACAGGCAATGGGTTTCGGGGCGCTGGCAGCGGGGGCAGTGCGGGCGGGGCATGAAGGATCTCCTGAGAGGAGCATTCTGCCACAGGGCATCCGGACGACATGCTGTAAGGGCCATATCAATTGCCGACCGGACCGCAGGGCCGGCCTGCGGAATTGCAGAGGATGCTGTGCATCCCTTGGCGAATGAATTCGCCCCTACAAGGAACCCACCTGCACCGGCCTACCGATTGAACCGCTCCGCCAGGCTGTGCAGGTAGTCAGCCATGCGCTCCAGATCCTGACTGATGGCGGCGCCTTCCTGGGCCTGTCCCGCGCTGTGGTCGGAGAGCTGCGCGATGCGGGTGATCTGCCGACTGATGTCCTCGGCCACATGGCTCTGCTGCTCGGAAGCGGCGGCCATCTGCTGGCTCATTCCGGTGATTCGGGTCACCGCCTGGCTGATGCCTTCCAGGGCTTCGCGCACAGCCTGCACGCTGTTCACGCTGTCGCGGGAGATGACCTCACCACGACTGGCGGTGGCGACCGCACGATCGGCACCGGCACGCAGTGACGCGATGATCTCGTGGATCTGCTCGGTGGACTGGCGGGTGCGTGAGGCCAGGGTACGTACCTCGTCCGCCACCACGGCGAACCCCCTGCCCTGCTCACCCGCCCGCGCCGCCTCGATGGCGGCATTGAGCGCCAGCAGGTTGGTCTGTTCGGCAATGGCGGTAATCACGTCTGCCACACTGCCGATGGACTGGGTGGACTCGGCCAGATCATGCACTGCACGGCCGATCTCACTCACCGCTTCGGCCATGTGGCGCATGGCATCCAGGCTTTCGCCGGCAAGGTCGTTGCCCTGACGGGCCAGCCGCTCGGCTTCCTCGGCGGCGTGGGCGGTGTGACTGACGTTGTGGGAAACCTCCTGGATAGTCGCTGCCATCTCGTTGATGGCCGTGGCCGACTGATCCGTCTCACTACGCTGCTGCTCCAGCAACTCGGCTTCCGAGCGGGACAGGCGCGCGGCCTCGGCAGCTCGCTGCTTGACGCTCTCGCCGGCATCTTCAAGGCGCGTCAGGGCCGTCTGCAGGCGCGCCTCTTCACTGATCATGGCCATGTCCAGCAATGCCTGGGCACCCCGGCTATCGGTGTAGGTCAGGGCCACCAGGCCGCTGGTGAAGGCCTTGGGATGCCCGGCCAACGTGCGGCGGATGGTCTGCCGATAGCGATACAACTGGAAGGAGCCGAGCACGAGCATTGTCACCAGGGTCAACAGCAGCGACGGCCAACCCTGCAGCGACAGGTTGCCGCCCAAGAGCACCAGGGTGGCCAGTATCACCGGCCAGGAGCGCATGAAGTCGTAGCTCCAGTATTCCAGTTGCGGCACCGGCGACTTGCCAGCCCGCAAACGGGCATAGAGCGCATCGGCCCGAGCGATCTGCTCGCGGCTGGGCACCGAGCGAACGGACTCGAAACCGATCATCCGGCCCTCTTCGTAGACAGGTGTGACGTAGGCGCTGACCCAGTAGAAGTCGCCGTTTTTCGAACGGTTCTTCACCAGCCCCATCCAGGGCTTGCCCTGCTTGAGGGTCTCCCACATATGGGCAAACACCGGCGGCGGCATGTCTGGGTGGCGAACGATGTTGTGAGGCTGGCCGATCAGTTCTTCGCGGGTGAAACCGCTGATGGCGACGAAGGCATCGTTGCAGTAGGTGATCTTGCTGTTGAGGTCCGTGGTGGATATCAGCCTTTCATCGGCGCTGAACGTACGCTCCCGCTGGCTCACGGGCAGATTCTGACGCATGGCTGACATCTCCTTGTGAATGGGCGCTTTGCCACTCGTCCCGGTAAAAGAGGTCTAGCACGGCGAACACGAAAACCCACAAGAACTGTGAGGTCACCCCCACGACAATGTGATGCGCGTCGCAATAAATCCGTGAAACTCAACGCAGGTTCAACTGCGCCCGCAGCAGGTCGCGGAAGGTGAGGATCAGCGGCTCCTTGGCCCGCCCCCGGCGCAGGATCATGGAGAACGGCGCCTGGTAGCCGAAGGTCGCCGGCAGCAGTGCTCGCAGACTCTTCTGTTCGACCCAGGGTTGCGCGTAGTGCTCCGGCAGGTAACCGATGTAGGCGCCGGAAAGCACCAGGATCAATTGCGCCTCCATCGACTCCACGGTCGCCGCACTGTGCTTGAAACCATGGCGCGCCAGTTCCGCCTGGCTCCAGTAGCCGCGCCCGACCATACGCTGCTGGGTGATGAGCTCAGCGGGAATGCGCCGCTCGTTGTACAGCGGGTGGCGTTCACTGCAGTAGAGCCAGTGCTGTTCGCGATAGAGCGGCTGGTAGACCAGGCCGTTCATTCGCGTGGAGAAGGCGCCGATGGCCAGGTCCAGGCGGTTATCCAGCACGCCGAGTTGCAGGTCATAGGGGCTCATCACCGAGAGGTGCAAGTGCACCGCCGCGTGTTCCTGGCTGTAGGCGCCGATCACTTCGGCCAGTGGCAATGCCGGATCGCTCACTGTGGAGTCGAGTACCCCGAGGTTCAGCGTGCCGCGCAGCTCGCCCTTGAGGGACGCGGAATAGCGCTCGAAGCTTTCCAGTTCTCCCAACAGACGCAGGGTTTCCTGATAGTACAGCTCGCCTTTGCTGGTCAGGCTGAACCCACCGCGCCCGCGATGGCAGAGGGTCAGGCCCACCTGCCCTTCCAACTGGCTCATGTAGGTGCTGATGGCCGAAGTCGAGAGGTTCAGCTCCTGCTGCGCGGCGGCGAAGCCCTGGTTACGCACCACGCTGGCGAAGATGCGCAGGAGTTTCAGGTCGGGCATGGCGGTGGACATGGGGGGCACTCTCGGTTCCAGGTGCAAACGAACGATGTAGGGGCGAATTCATTCGCCAAGCAGGACGCAGTCCTGCCCCTTCCCTGGAGCCGATCGGGGCAGCTGCGCAGCCCTTGGCGAATGAATTCGCCCCTACAAGGAACCACGCCCCTGTCGGCAAGCGGCCATCTTACCCGCTCCCGATAGTTTAGAAATCCTTGAAGTAATTATTTGCCGCCAGCGATTTTTCCCTGATGGCACTGTCACCAGAATCCGCCCACTACCTACAACCACAACAACCGTGAGGCCACCCCGTGGACAAAAAACTCCATCAGCCCCTGGGCGGCAATGAGATGCCCCGTTTCGGCGGTATCGCCACCATGATGCGCCTGCCGCACATCCAATCCTCTGAAGAACTCAATGCCCTGGATGCCGCTTTCGTCGGCGTTCCGCTGGACATCGGTACTTCCCTGCGTTCCGGTACCCGTTTCGGTCCGCGTGAAATCCGCGCCGAATCGGTGATGATCCGCCCGTACAACATGGCGACCGGCGCTGCCCCCTTCGATTCGCTCAACGTGGCCGACATCGGCGACGTGGCCATCAACACCTTCAACCTGCTCGAAGCCGTGCGCATCATCGAGCAGGAATATGACCGCATCCTCGGCCACGGCATAGTTCCGCTGACCCTGGGCGGCGACCACACCATCACCCTGCCGATCCTGCGTGCCATCAACAAGGTGCACGGCAAGGTGGGCCTGGTACACATCGACGCCCACGCCGACGTCAACGACCACATGTTCGGCGAGAAGATCGCCCATGGCACCACCTTCCGCCGTGCCGTGGAAGAAGGCCTGCTGGATTGCGATCGTGTTGTGCAGATCGGCCTGCGTGCCCAGGGTTACACCGCCGAAGACTTCAACTGGAGCCGCAAGCAGGGCTTCCGCGTGGTGCAGGCCGAAGAGTGCTGGCACCAGTCGCTGGCTCCGCTGATGGCTGAAGTCCGCGAGAAAGTTGGCGGCGGCCCGGTTTACCTCTCCTTCGACATCGACGGCATCGACCCAGCCTGGGCGCCCGGTACCGGCACCCCGGAAATCGGTGGCCTGACCACCATCCAGGCGATGGAAATCATCCGTGGCTGCCAGGGCCTGGACGTCATCGGCTGCGACCTAGTCGAGGTCTCCCCGCCTTACGACACCACCGGCAATACCTCGCTGCTGGGCGCCAACCTGCTCTACGAAATGCTCTGCATCCTGCCGGGCGTAGAGCGTCGTTGAGTCCGGCCATGAGCGAAAAGCAACACGTCCTGGAGGCCGCCAGCATGCTGGTGGCCGCCTTCGCCGCGAACGATACCGAAGCCTACTTCGCCGCCTTCAGCGAAGACGCCAGCTTCGTCTTCCACACCTGCGACAAGCCGCTGCCGACCCGCGCCGCCTATCGCGAGCTGTGGGAAAGCTGGCAGCGCGAAGATTTCGAGGTGCTGGCGTGCGAATCCATCAACCCCGTGGTGAGCCTGCAGGGCGACGTGGCGATTTTCTACCACGACGTCGCCACACGCCTGCGCATCCAGGGTGAAGAAATAGAAAGCCGCGAGCGGGAAACCATCGTTTTCCGTCGGCAACAAGAAAGCGGCCGCTGGTTGGCCTGTCACGAGCACTTGTCGGCTATGCCGGAGCATCTGCCCCCGACCTGACGAGGTTCCCTGGGAGAGTAAGAAATGCATAACAACAAAAACGATCACGCAGTCACCCGAATAGAAACACATGGTGTCGAGCAGATTCCCGATCATGAACGGGATGCCGGCCCCCTGGACCTGTTCCGCCTCATCTTCGGCGGCGCGAACACCTTCGCCACCGCTGTGCTCGGCAGCTTCCCGGTGCTCTTCGGCCTGTCTTTCGAGGCCGGCTTCTGGGCCATCCTGCTGGGCGTGCTGGTAGGTTCGCTGATCCTCGCTCCCATGGGCGTATTCGGCGCGCTGAACGGCACCAACAACGCGGTGTCCTCGGGCGCTCACTTCGGCGTGCATGGTCGTATCGTTGGTTCCTTCCTCTCCCTGCTCACCGCCATCGCATTCTTCTCGCTGTCGGTCTGGAGCTCCGGTGACGCCCTGGTGGGCGGCGCCAAGCGCCTGTTCGACCTTCCGGAAACCGACCTGACCCTCGGCCTGGCCTATGGCTTGTTCGCCGTGCTGGTGCTGGTGGTGTGCATCTACGGTTTCCGTTTCATGCTGCTGGTGAACAAGGTTGCCGTGTGGGCCGCCAGCGTCATGTTCCTGCTGGGCATCTTCGCCTTCGCCGGTCCATTCGACGCTGCCTACGCCGGTTCCGTGAACCTCGGCCAGGAAGGCTTCTGGGCCGCCTTCATCGGCGCCGCCCTGCTGGCCATGAGCAACCCGGTCTCGTTCGGCGCCTTCCTGGGCGACTGGTCGCGCTACATCCCGCGAGAAACCTCGAAGCAGCGCATCATGCTGGCGGTTGTCGCCGCGCAGTTCGCCACCCTGATCCCCTTCCTGTTCGGCCTGGTCACCGCGACCATCGTTGCCGTGCAGGCCCCGGACTACATCGCCCAGAACAACTACGTCGGCGGCCTGCTGGCCGTTTCCCCGGCCTGGTTCTTCCTGCCGGTGTGCCTGATTGCGGTGATCGGCGGCATGTCCACCGGCACCACCTCGCTCTACGGCACCGGCCTGGATATGTCCTCGGTCTTCCCGCGCCTGCTCAACCGCGTGCAGGCCACCGTGATGATCGGCGTGCTGTCCATCGGCTTCATTTTCGTCGGCCGCTTCGCCTTCAACCTGGTGCAGAGCGTGTCCACCTTCGCCGTGCTGATCATCACCTGCACCAGCCCCTGGATGGTGATCATGATCCTCGGCCTGATCATCCGCCGCGGTTTCTACTGCCCGGACGACCTGCAAGTCTTCACCCGTGGCCAGTCCGGTGGCCGCTACTGGTTCACCAACGGCTGGAACTGGCGCGGCATGGGCGCCTGGGTCCCGAGCGCCGTGGTCGGCCTATGCTTTGTGAACCTCCCGGGCCAGTTCGTCGGCCCGCTTGGCGAGCTGGCCGGTGGCATCGATATCAGCCTGCCGGTCACTCTGGGCACGGCCGCCCTGCTGTACCTGGTACTGCTGGCGATCTTCCCGGAACCGGCCGCCGTCTACGGTCCCAAAGGTCCGCGTTGGGTCCCCTCGGGCAAGACTTCCCAAGTATCCGCTCAGGTTTCCCCTGAAGCCGCGTAACAACGAAGAAACAGCTCCATCTTTTTTGCGACTGCCTAACAACAACAACCACTGCAAAACGCCTTGAAGGAGTTACACGATGACCAATCGTCCGCTGAAACTGTTTGCCCTCGCGGGCCTCTTCGCCGCCACCCTGAGCGGTGGCGCGATGGCCGCTGACGGCAAACCTTCGTTCGTGAGTTCGGGAAGCTTCCAGGTCTGTTCCGACCCGACCTTCCCGCCGCTGGAGTTTTTCGAGAAGACCGGTGACCGCGAGCCCAGCGGTTTCGACGCGGATTTGATCCGCGCGCTGGCCAAGCACTGGGGCGTCAAGCCGCGGTTCATCGTCACCGAGTTCACCGGCCTGCTTCCGGGCCTGGATGCCAAGCGCTGCGACGCGGTCATCAGCGGTACGCTGATCACTCCGGAGCGAGTCCAGAAGCTGAACGCCGTGCCTTACCTGGCCAGTGCCACCATCGTCTTCGGCAGTGGCAAGGGTGACCTCAAGCTGAACAGTCTGGACGACCTGTCCGGCAAGGTGGTGGCCGTTCAATCCGGCACCCGCTACGTGACCATCATGGAGAAGCTCAACGCCGACCTGAAGGCCGCCGGCAAGACCCCGGCCGTGCTGCAGACCTACCCGAAAGGCAGTGACGTCGCCCAGCAAGTCCTGGTCGGCCGCGCCGCCGCCGGCCTGTCCCAGGACACCGAGCTTGCGTATCGCGAACTGCAGACCCCGGGCCAGTTCAAGACCCTCTACGCATTCCCCGAGAAGGACATCTTCGGCGCCTACATGCGCCCCAACCCGGAAGACAAGCAGGCCGTTCAGGACGCCGTGTCTGCACTGAAGGCCGATGGAACCCTCAAGGCCATCGCCGAGAAATGGAAGCTCGATCCAGCCAACCTGGAAACCGCCGCGCAGTAAGCAAGGCCAACCGCCCGCCCCTCTCCCGTATGCGGGAGAGGGTGCGAAGGCACGCTTCCATTCACGCAGGACACGTACATGAACTTCGATGTGACTGTCTTCTGGGACGCCCTGACGTCCTGGCACTTCTTCCGCGGCGCCTGCATCACCCTGATCCTGGCGCTGGTGTCCCATTCGGTGGGCATCCTGATTTCCATTCCCTGCGCCCTGGCCCTGGACGGTCCGCCGAGCGTCTGGCGCAGCACCCTGCGCGGGGTTCTCAGCGTCTTCCGTGGCGCGCCGACCCTTCTGCAACTGCTGTTCGTGTGGAACGCACTGCCGCAATTCTTCCCGGTGTTCCGTGAAGAGTGGTTCACCCCCTTCATCGCCGCCTGGATCGCGCTGTCCCTCAACGAAGCCGCCTACCAGGTGGAAATCAACCGCGCTGCACTGAAGGCCGTCGACAAGGGGCAGTACGCCGCCGGCCACGCCCTGGGCCTGTCGCGCTGGCACACCTTCCGCTACGTCATCATGCCCCAGGCCGCGCGCATCGCCGTGCCGCCAACGGCTAACGAATTCATCACCCTGCTGAAGATCACCTCGCTGGCCTCGGTCATCTCCCTGCAGGAACTGATGGCGGTCACCTCGCAGACGGTATCCACCACCTTCCAGTTCTCCGAGTACTACGCCGTCGCCCTCGTTTACTACCTCGTCATGGTCTACACCCTGACCTGGATGCAAAGCGGCCTCGAACGACGCCTGTCCTGGGATGCCCAGGGTGGTGCCAGCAGCAAATCCGTCGGCCTGGTGCAACGCACCCTGGCTCGTATGCGCCGTATCTGAGGAGCCCGCCATGAACGAAATCATTCGTCTGCAGAACGTCGGCAAGCACTATGACGATTTCCAGGTGCTGCAGGGCATCAACCTGTCGGTACGCCAGGGCGAGAAGATCGTCATCTGCGGCCCGTCGGGCTCTGGCAAGTCGACCCTGATCCGCTGCATCAATCGCCTCAATCCCCATGACAGCGGCACCATCACGGTCGAGGACCAGGACATCTCCACCAAATCCGGAAGCGACCACGTGCGCCGTGAAGTCGGCATGGTGTTCCAGAACTTCAACCTGTTCCCGCACATGACAGTGCTGGAGAACTGCACCCTGGCCCCGATGAAGGTGCGAGGCATGGGCCGCAAGCAGGCCGAGGAACTCGCCCTGCGTTACCTGAACCGGGTGCACATCGGCTCCCAGGCACACAAGAAGCCCGGCCAACTGTCCGGCGGCCAGCAGCAACGGGTGGCCATTGCCCGTGCCCTGTGCATGAACCCCAAGGTCATGCTCTTCGACGAGCCCACCTCGGCGCTGGACCCGGAAATGGTCGGCGAAGTACTCGAAGTGATGACCGAGCTGGCCCTGGACGGCATGACCATGCTCTGCGTGACCCATGAGATGGGCTTCGCCCGCAAGGTGGCCGACCGCGTGGTGTTCATGGACGCGGGCCAGATCGTGGAAACCGCCACCCCGAACGAGTTCTTCGATAACCCGCAGCATCCGCGAACCCGCGCATTCCTCTCGCAGATCCGTCACTGATGAACGCACAAAACGAAGCCATCCTTCGCCGTGACCTGGCGGCCGCCTACCGGCTGGCCGCCCTGTTCGACTGGGATGACACCCTCTACACCCACTTCTCGGTGCGCTTGCCGGGCGTGGAGCCGCGCTTCCTGATCAACCCGTTCGGGCTGATGTTCGAGGAAATCCGCGCCAGCGACCTGATAGTCGTGGACATGCACGGCCGCGTGCTGGAAGGCAACGCCGACTACAACATCGCCGGTTTCACCATTCACAGCGCGGTGCACATGGCCCGCGCCGATGCCCACTGCGTGATCCACACCCATACCCTCGCGGGTATGGCGGTGGCCGCCTCGGACAACGGCCTGGCCCAGCTCAACCAGATCAGCGCCGAGTTCCATCAGCGGGTCGGCTACCACACCTACGAAGGCATTGCCCTGGACCTGGGTGAGCGCGAGCGCCTGGTGGACTCCCTCGGCGACAACATCGCCCTGATGCTGCGCCACCACGGGCTGCTCAGCGTCGGCGCCAGTGTCGCCGATGCCTTCTACGTCATGTACTACCTGAACAAGGCGTGCGAAATACAAGTCGCCGCCTCGTCACTGCGCGGCATCCGCGAGATGCCGAACGAGCTCAGCGTGCACGCCTGCGAACAGTTCCAGGCCTGCGAATGGCAACGCCAGCTGGTCTGGGAAGCCTGGCTGAGAAAGCTCGAAAGGGACTGCCCGGAATACAAGGACTAAGACGAATACAAGAGGCGCAGTGTGAAGCGTTGCGCGCCTTGCAACACCTGTCGCGGCCTCAAAGTCGCGGCAACAACAATAGAAAGAGAGACCTGTAATGGCTTTGGATATTTTCGTAGTACTCCTATACGTAGCTGCCATGCTCGCACTGGGCTGGTACGGCATGCGCCGCGCCAAGACCCGTGAAGACTACCTGGTTGCCGGACGCAACCTTGGCCCGGGCTTCTACCTCGGCACCATGGCTGCCACCGTACTCGGCGGCGCCGCCACCATCGGTACCGTTCGCCTGGGCTACGTCCATGGCATTTCCGGTTTCTGGCTGTGCGCCAGCCTCGGCTTCGGCATCATGGGCATCAGCCTGTTCCTGGCCAAGCCGCTGCTGAAACTGAAGATCTACACCGTGACCCAGGTGCTGGAACGTCGCTACAACCCGACCGCTCGCCATGCCAGCGCCGCCATCATGCTGGTGTACGCGCTGATGATCGGCGCCACTTCCACCATCGCCATCGGCACCGTGATGCAAGTCCTGTTCGGCCTGCCGTTCTGGGTGTCCGTGCTGATCGGCGGCGGCATCGTGGTTGCCTACTCCACCATCGGCGGTATGTGGTCCCTGACCCTGACCGACATCGTGCAGTTCATGATCATGACCATCGGCCTGGTATTTATCCTGCTGCCGATGACCATGAGCGACGCGGGTGGCTGGGATGCTCTGGTGGCCAAGCTGCCGGAAAGCTACTTCTCCCTGACCGCCATCGGCTGGGACACCATCATCACCTACTTCCTGATCTACTTCTTCGGCATTTTCATCGGCCAGGACATCTGGCAGCGCGTGTTCACCGCTCGCAGCGAGAACGTCGCCAAGGTCGCGGGTACCGCCGCAGGCGTGTACTGCGTGCTCTACGGCCTGGCCGGCGCCCTGATCGGCATGGCCGCCAAGGTGCTGCTGCCTGACCTGGACAACGTCAACAACGCCTTCGCCACCATCGTCGACACCACCCTGCCGGACGGCATCCGTGGCCTGGTAGTCGCCGCTGCCCTGGCCGCCCTGATGTCCACCGCCAGCGCCGGCCTGCTGGCCGCCTCCACTACCGCTGCCCAGGACCTGTGGCCGCTGCTGGGTGGCAAGGCCGATGACGAAGGCGACGCGCACAAGAACCGCCTGTTCACCCTGCTGCTGGGTGTCGTGGTACTGGGCATCGCCCTGGTCGTGAGCGACGTGATCAGCGCTCTGACCCTGGCCTACAACCTGCTGGTCGGCGGCATGCTGATTCCGCTGCTGGGCGCCATCTACTGGAAGCGCGCCAGCACCGCCGGCGCCATCGCCAGCATGATCCTGGGCAGCGTCACCGCCTGCATCTTCATGTTCACCGACGGCCTCGAAGCCAACACTCCGATCTACTACAGCCTGGCTGTAGGCGCGGTGAGCTTCGTTGTGATCAGCCTGCTGTCCCGTCGCTCGGAAACTGCCGGCGAACTGGCCTGACTTGCACTGCCGCCTCTCCCCGGAGGCGGCATTTCCGGCCCCGGTCCGGCCCCCGCCGACCGGGGCTTTTTTTATTCGGGGCCGAGAGAACCTAACCTGTAGGGGCGAATTCATTCGCCCCTACAGGTTCAGCCCCTAGGCAATCAATGCACGGAGCACCCCATGAAAATCGTCCGCCGCGACCAATGGTTCGAAGTCGAGCACTGCTACGACGGCATCAGCCTGATCAGCGAGCCCTACGTGCGGCCGTTCTACCGCTGCAACCTTTGGCATATCCAGGGCCGCGACAAGGATGTGCTGATCGACTCCGGCTCCGGTCTGGTCAGCCTGCGCGAGCAGCTGCCCTGGCTCACTCAGCGGCCGCTGCTGGCGGTGGCCAGCCACACCCATTTCGACCATATCGCCGGCCACCACGAGTTCCCCGAGCGCCTGGTGCACCCGGCGGAGGCGGACATCCTCGCCGCCCCCACCGGGGCCAATACCCTGTCGGCGGACTACGTCGGTGATGAGATGTTCGAGGCGCACCCCGATTGTCCGCTGTGCTACGCGGAGTACCGTGTGAAGGCGGCTCCGGCAACGCGGTTGATCGATGAGGGCGATGTGCTGGACCTGGGTGACAGGGTCCTGGAGGTGCTGCATACCCCCGGTCATTCACCGGGCGGCATCAGCCTGTGGGAAGCGAAGACGCAAACGCTGTTCAGCGGCGACATCGTCTACGACGGTCCGCTGATCGATAACGCCTATCACTCGAATCTTGAGGATTACGCGAAAAGCCTTACACGGCTGCGCGACCTTCCGGTGCGCACCGTGCATGGCGGTCATTTCCACAGCTTTTCCGGTGAGCGCCTGCGCCAGCTGGCGAACAACTGGCTCAAGGCACACGAGTAAGCCGGTTACCCTTTCGGGCGGCGCTGCTCGGCGAGACGGCGCTGCTCTTCACTACGGACCGGAATGGGTTGCAGGCGCGGTGCCTCGATGAGGCCCAGCGCGACACCCAACTGCCACATCCACGCATCTAGCCGCTTCTTCATGCTTGCCCCCCTTTCCCGGAAGTTGGTCGGGTGGCCCTTGCTTCTTGGACCACCCTTGTCTGGAGCTTAGTTGCTCCGGGCAAGATCCAAAATACGCTCACCCGGAAATTTCCTACTGATCTGAATCAAACCGCTGAACGGTACAAGGGACGGCGCCTACAAGCATCTTCCATACGATCATGCCTCCCGAATGCAAATGCCGATGGATATCGCTTCGCTCGTGGACTACCCATCCATAACTCAACGCAGGGGGTGCTACGCGCACCAGATTGCCGGCGAGCAGATGCATCGGTGCGCACAGCGCACCCTACACTGGAATCGGCGACGATGACCCATCGCGCCGCTCCTGCTGCAGGTCGATCCAGGCGCGCAAGTTGGCCCCAAGCATGCCCTTGCGCCACATCAGCCAGGTGGTGGCGCGATCGAATGGCGCGCCCAACTCATGCACCCGCACCTCTTCCCTGCCCGGCAGGCTGTTCAACATCGAACGTGGCACCAGGGCAATGCCGCCGCCAGCGATTACACAGGCCAGCATGCTGTGGTAGGACTCGATTTCCATCGGCGGCGACATCGGCACCCGTGAAGCCACGAACCAGCCCTCCAGGCGTCTGCGGTAGGAGCAACTCTGGCGAAACGCATAGACTTCCAGCCCTGCCACATCCTCGGCCGAGCGCACCGGACCGTGGCTGGCCTCGGTGATCAGCACCATCTCTTCTTCGAACATCGGCAGCCCATCCAGCTCGGCGAACTCCACCGGGCCATCCACCAGGGCAGCATCCAGGCGACCGCCCAGCAGGCCATCCAGGAGTTCACCGCTGGGAGCGGTCTGCACTTGCAGGTTCACCGCCGGCCAAGTGCGGTGGTAGCGCACCAGCATGGGCGGCAAGTGGATGGCGGCCGTGCTGAACATCGAACCAATGACGAAATCCCCCGCTGGCTCGCCGCCGCGCAAGGCCGCCTCGGCTTCCGCCTGCAGGGCGAACATGCGTTCGGCGTATCCCAGCAGCACCTTGCCCGCCGGCGACAGGGTCAGCCGCTGCCGTTCACGCAGGAACAGCTCCACCCCCAGGTTCTCTTCCAGCTGCTTGAGGCGCGTGGAGAGGTTGGATGGCACCCGGTGCAGGCGGGACGCGGCGCGGGTAATGGAGCCCTCCTCGGCCACGGCCTGGAAGATGCGGAGCTGGCTGAGTTCCATGAATTCACCATTCAATAAAAGAGAACAACT
Organism: Pseudomonas sp. DY-1; assembly: GCF_003626975.1. Lineage (NCBI taxonomy): Bacteria > Pseudomonadati > Pseudomonadota > Gammaproteobacteria > Pseudomonadales > Pseudomonadaceae > Pseudomonas > Pseudomonas sp. DY-1. The sequence continues at coordinate 2,238,302 of NZ_CP032616.1, forward strand.
GCATTCTTTTTTATTCGTTTTTCATGAACAACACCAGTACTTAGGATGGAATCCCGATGATCTGCTTCGGAGCCCTTTCCATGTCCCCGCTGATCCGACTAATTGCCTGCTTCACGGCCCTGTTGGTGGCCATGGGGGTCGGCCGCTTCGCCCTCACTCCGCAGCTCCCGCACCTGATCGCCGAAGGTCAGGTGAGCCTGACCGGCGCCAGCCTGGTGGCGGCCGCCAACTACCTGGGCTATCTGGTCGGCGCCCTGGACGCCTTCCGCTCCAGCTCGTCGCGCCAGGCACGACTGCGCCTGGTCCTGGGGCTCTGGGCCACCGTATTGCTGACACTGGTTTCAGTGCCGGCCGACGGCTTCTGGTCCCACGCGCTGCTGCGCTTCGGCCTGGGCGTGAGCAGTGCCTGGGTGTTGGTGGTAGTCACCGGCCTCAGCCAGCGTATAGCCGCCGAAGCCAATCGGCCGCGCCTGGGCAGCCTGGTCTTCGCTGGTCCCGCCTTCGGAGTGATGCTGACCGGGCTCCTGGCCCTTGAACTGAACCTGCAAGGCCGGGGCTCCACCGCTATCTGGCTCGCCTTCGGTGGCCTCGCCCTGGTGCTCACCCTGATTGTCCAGCCGCTGCTACCACATCAGCAGCCGGCCACGACTGTGACCGAACAACCCGCACGGCAACGACCACGCGCGTTGTATACCCTGCTCGCCGCCTATGGCCTGGTAGGCCTGGGTTACATCATTCCCGCCACCTTTCTTTCGCAGATGGCTGCCGCGCGTTTTCACGGGCAATGGCAGGCGGACCTGTTCTGGCCTGCCTTTGGCCTGGCGGCTGCACTCGGTGTTCTGCTGGTCAGCCAGCGCCGTCAGCGACCGGGTGGCACCCGCCGCTGGCTGGTAGTCGCGCTCTGGCTGCAGGCTGCGGGTACCCTGGCCTGCGCTCTGCCGGGCATGGCCGGGTTGGTTCTGGGAGTGATCCTCAGTGGTGGCCCCTTCCTCGCCGGCATGCAACTGGTGATGCAGCAAGCGCGCGAACTGGACCCGCATGGCCACGCCCGCAATGTCGGCCTGCTGACCGCTGCCTTCGCCCTGGGCCAACTGGCAGGCCCGTTGCTGGCGGCCTTGAGCAGCCACCTTTCCGGCGGGCTGCAACCGGCACTCTATGTAGCCGGCGCGGGGCTGATGCTGGCGGGGGGATTGATGATAGGGACCTGGGGTCGGAAACCTGTGGGGGCGAATTCATTCGCCAAGCAGGCCGAAGGGCTGCCCCATTGAGGTTGAGGGGCTGCTACGCAGCCCTTCGCGAATGAATTCGCCCCCACAAAAGGCAGGCACCAACGAGGAGAGTATCTAGGTCCCGGTCTTGATCTTGGTCCAGGTGCGGGTACGGATGCGCTCCAGCTTCGGCGGCAGCATCTCCACCGAGAACAGCTTGGCCTGCACCTCCGCCGGCGGGTAGACGTTGGGGTTGTCGCGCAGCTCGGCGGAGATCAGCGAGTCTGCCGCCTGGTTCGGGTTGGCGTAGGCGACGTGGTCGGAGATCGGCGCCACCACTTCAGGACGCAGCAGGTAGTTGAGGAAGGCGTGGGCCTGCTCGACGTTCTTCGCATCCTTCGGAATCGCCAGCACATCGAACCAGGCCGCGGTGCCCTCCTTGGGGATGCGGTACTCCACCTTCACGCCGTTACCGGCTTCCCGCGCACGGGCGGCCGCCTGCATCGCACCGCCAGACCAGGCGAGGGCCACGCAGACCTCGCCATTGGCGAGGTCGGTGACGAACTTCGACGAGCTGAAGTAGGTGATGTTCGGCCGGAGTCTGACCAGCAATTCCTCGGCCTTCTGGTAGTCCTCGGGATTACGGCTGTTGGGCGACAGGCCCAGGTAATGCAGGACTTCAGGAATCACTTCGGTGGGCGAGTCGAGGAAGGCAACGCCGCATTGCTTGAGCTTGGCCAGGTTGTCCGGGTTGAAGATCAGCTCCCAGGAATCCACCGGCGCGTTTTCGCCCAGCACAGCCTTCACCTTGTCGACGTTGTAAGCAATGCCGTTGGTGCCCCACATGTACGGCATCACGTACTGGTTGCCCGGGTCCTTGGCGGCCAGGACCTTGAGCAGCGCCGGGTTGAGGTTCTTCCAGTTCGGCAACTTGCTCTTGTCCAGAGGCTGGAACACGCCGGCCTTCATGTAGTTGGGCAGGAAGCTGTCGCTGGGTACCACCAGGTCGTAACCCGAATGGCCGGAGAGCAGCTTGGCCTCCAGCAATTCGTTGCTGTCATACACGTCGTACTGGGGCTTGATGCCACTGTCGGCCTGGAAATTCTTCAGGGTATCCGGAGCGATGTAGTCGAACCAATTGTAGATACGCACCTGGGATTCGGCGGCAGCATTCAGCGAGGCGCCCAGCAAGGCACCGGCCAGCAGGATTCGAGTCTTCATTGCGCAGCCCCTTCGTAGCCCTGCAGGACGTTCACCGCGTTCACACCGATGGCTTCCACCGCGTAGCCGCCTTCCATGATGAACAGCGTCGGCAGGCCGAGGGCGGCGATGCGCTGGCCCATGCGGATGTAATCCGGCGAGTCCAGCTTGAACTTGGAAATCGGGTCGTCCTTGTAAGTGTCCACGCCCAGGGAGATCACCAGGGCATCCGGCGCGTAGGCAGCGATCCTTCGGCAGGCGTCGTCGAGGGCGGCGGACCAGCCGTCCCAGTCGGTGCCGTGGGGCAACGGGTAGTTGAGGTTGAAGCCTGCGCCCGCACCTTCACCGCGCTCGTCGGCGTGGCCCAGGTAGTAGGGGTACTCCACCAGCGGGTCGCCATGGATCGAGGCGAACAGGACATCGGCGCGGTCGTAGAACAGTTCCTGCGTGCCGTTGCCGTGGTGGTAGTCGACATCGAGGATCGCCACTCGTTTCGCGCCCTGGTCGAGGAAGGCCTGAGTGACGATGGCGGCGTTGTTGAAGAAGCAGTAGCCGCCCATGAAATCGCTGCCGGCATGGTGGCCCGGCGGCCGGCAGAGGGCGAAGGCGGTGTTGGCGCCCTGGCGCATGTGGTCCTGGGCGGTCAGCGCCACCTGGGCAGAGCTGTACACGGCCTGCCAGGTGCCGGCGGTGATCGGCGCTTCGGTGTCGAAGCAGTAGTGGCCGAGTTGGCCATGCAGCGCGGTGGGGATGGGGCCATCGCGGCGCAGACGGCGTGCCGGGAAGGTGGTGGGGAGCATGTCGCAGCTATGGCCTTCGGCGGCCCAGCGATCCCAGGCACCCTTGAGGAACTCCACATAAGCCGCGTCATGCACGCGCAGGACCGGCTCCAGGCCGAAGTCCTTCGGCTCGATCACTTCGCCGATTTCCTGCTGACGGACCCGCGCCAGCACGGTGTCTGCGCGGCTAGGCATTTCGAAGCAGGGCTGGAGCTTGCCGTCGACCAGTTCAGACTGGCCGAAATGGAGACGGTGATCGTCGCTATAGACTGTCAGCATGGGAGGCACCTTATCGGTCTTGTTATTGATGGGGGGATTCTGTGCGGAACCGGGGGTGTTTGCGCAGTGGCAAGGACGGCCAATAGGGGATTGATATGGCCAACTTTCCTGGCCGGACACCCTCTCTCCCATCCCCTCACCCTGAAGTGGGGAGGGGTGACTCGCGCCTGATGTCTTGAATGTGCGGCGCTGAACCCTGCTCCCCCATCTACCCCCGGAAATGACTCGGCGGCTGCCCACTCCAGCGCTGGAAAGCATGGCGCAGGCTGGCGGTTTCGCTGAAGCCGAGTTCTTCGGCGATGCGGTAGATGGGCATGTCACCTTGCTGGAGCATTTCCTTGGCACGGGTGAAGCGCAGTTCGTCCAGCAGTTGCTGGTAGCTGGTCTGCTGCTGGGCCAGGTGACGGCGCAGGCTGCGCGAGGAGCAGTTCATCTGCCGGGCCAGCTCTTCCAGCCCTGGCGGGTCCTGCAGACGCGCGGCAAGCAGGCCGCGAACGCGTTCCAGCCAGGCGCGGCGGGCAGCGAACTCGACATTCTGTCGGCGGCACTGTTCGAGCATTTCCTTGTGGGTCACCGGGTCGGCGAGCGGTAGGCGGCGTGCCAGCCAGGCAGCATCGAACCCCATGGCGCTGCGAGTGGCGCCAAAGCTCACCGGGCAGCCGAAGCCACGCGCATAGGGTCGCACCATGCCACTGCCGGCGGGGTAATCCAGCTGCACTGCGCGCAGTGGCAAAGACTGCCCCAACAGGTCGGCGAAAGTGACCTTGAGCGAGCCCAGGCACACCTCGGTGTTGAACGCCCGCAGGGATTCATCTTCGCTGTAGCCACAGGCACTGAGCCACGCAGTGTCGCCGTCCTGCTCCAGGGCAAGTCGAAAGTAGGTGCCCAGCAGCACCGGGTAACTGAGGCCGACGCGCAAGGCATCGCCGAAGGTCGGTGCGGAAAGCATCGCGTAGCCGAGCAGGCCATAGGCGGAGATGCGCGTGCGCAGTCCGAGGGTCAGGCCCAGAGCGGGGCGCGGCATCAGGCGCACGGCGTTGGCGTAGACCTGCTGCTCCTGTTCCGGATTGATCAGCCGCTGCAACTCGAGCAGGTCCTGCTCGCTGATGCCGCTGCCGGCCAGTACATCGGCGGTTTCGATGCCCTCCTCCTGCAACAGCGCGGCGGTCAGCGCCGACATGTGCAGGGAGTTGAGCCAGGTGGCGCGGGAGAACGTGTGCTCGACCATGATCCTTACTGGATTGCCTCGGTAAGTTCCCGCTCCTGGCGCCGGTACGGGAAAACGTCGATCACCTTGCCGGAGCGGATTGCCACCTGCAGGGTCTTCCAGTACTCGGCGTCATAGAGGTCGCCATGGAGCTTGGCGAACAGGCGGCGTTGGCCGATATCAGCAAAAAGGAAGCGCGGGAACTCCTCGGGGAACACATCGTTCGGCGCCACGGAGTACCAGGGTTCGGCGGAAAGCTCGTCCTCCGGATAACGCGGTGGCGGAATGACGCGGAAGTTCACCTCGGTGAGGTAGCAGATTTCGTCATAGTCGTAGAACACAACGCGGCCGTGACGGGTGACGCCGAAGTTCTTCAGCAGCATGTCGCCGGGAAAGATGTTCGCCGCCGCCAGTTGCTTGATGGCCAGGCCATAGTCATAGAGCGCCTCGTGCACCTGGGCATCGCTGGCGCTTTCCAGGTAGATGTTCAGCGGGGTCATGCGGCGCTCGGTCCAGCAGTGGCGGATCAGTACCACATCGCCCTCCAGCGCCACGGTGGACGGCGCGACCTCCAGCAGTTCGGCCAGGCATTCCGGCTCGAACTTGGATCTGGGGAAGCGGAAGTCAGCGAACTCCTGGGTATCGGCCATGCGCCCTACCCGGTCGACGTTCTTCACCAGGCGGTACTTCTCGATCACGGTGTTGCGATCCACCGTCTTTGCGTGGGCGAAGCGGTCCTTGATGATCTTGAACACGGTATTGAAGCCCGGCAGCGTGAACACGCTCATCACCATGCCGCGTACACCGGGCGCCATGATGAAGCGGTCGTCGGTGTTGGCCAGGTGGTTGATCAACGCACGATAGAACTCCGACTTGCCGTGCTTGTAGAAGCCGATGGAGGTGTACAGCTCGGCGATGTGCTTGCCCGGCAGTATGCGCTTGAGGAAGCCGACGAACTCGGCCGGCACGGCGACATCCACCATGAAGTAGGAACGGGTGAAGGAGAAGATGATCGACACTTCGGCTTCGTCGGTGATCATGGCGTCGGCCTGGATGCCACGCCCCTCGCGGTGAAGCAGCGGGATTACCAGCGGCCATTGCTCGTCGCGGGTATAGATGCGGCCGACCAGGTAGGCGCCCTTGTTGCGGTACAGCGGGGACGCAAAGAGTTCGATGCACAGCTCCGGGTCCTTGCACACCCAGTCCGGCAGGTTCTCGCGCAATTGGGCTTCGAGGCGTTCGATGTCGCCGGCGCGGTCGTCGTAGGGCACATCGAAGCGGAAGTCGTCGAGTATCGCCGACAGCGCCGCATGCAGCCGGCCCTCGGGGCGATAGCTGCGGGTCTGGGGCGCGCGTTCATGTACGCGCAAGGAAGGCCGTGTGGTGTGAATGAACATGCAGCCGTCGCTGATCAGGTCATGGCTGAACAGGCTGCAGAAAATCGAGTTGTACCAGGTCTCGGACAACTCGTCGTCGAAGCGCACGTCGATCAGACCGATGTAGGCGCTCTTCACCAGGGGCCAGAGCTGTACATCCAGCAACTCGTCCATCGCATAGGCCCCACGGAGCCGCTCGCTGGTTTCGCCAACCTTCACTTCGTAGAGGGCGATCCGCGCGGCCGCCGCAAACTGCGTTGCCTGCCATTGTGCCTCCTCGAATCGGGCACGGGCGCCATCGGTGATCTGGCGGAAATGCTCACGGTAATCATCGAAACCATCGAGGATCAGTCGGGCGATGCCTTCGGCCGGCCATTGCTGCGCCATGGTGATTTCTCTGCTGCGGAAACGGGAAAGCCGAGCTTAGCCAGAAAAAAGTGCCCGTTGTAGGGGCGAATTCATTCGCCAAGGGCGGCGTAGCAGCCCCTAGCGACGGTATAGGGCAAACCTGCGGCCTGCCTGGAGATTGCAATCGCCCCTAGAGGAGTCCTCTCGCCTACCTAGGCGATTCCCCTCTCCCGCAGGCAGGCCTCCACCATCTCGATGAACACCCGCACCTTGCGGGTGCGACGGCGATGGGCCAGATAGAGGACATGGACCCAGGGCCCGAAGGCGTCAGGTTCCAGCTCGTAGTCGGACATCACCCGAACCAGTTGGCCACTGGCCAGGTAGGGTGCCGCACTCCATTGCGGCACCACCTGCAACCCATGACCGCCTAGCAGGCAGGCGAGCAGGAAGTCGTAGTTGTCGCTGGTCATTCGCGGCGTGGGCTGCGATACACGGATGCGTTCCTCACCACGCCACAGCCACCAGTAGTGTCGGTTGAGCAGCGGGTGCTGGAAGATCAGCCAGTCATGCTGCTGGTAGGTGTCCAGCGACACGGGAAGCCTCTTGCGCTCCAGATAGGCGGGGCTGGCGCAGAGGTAGATGCGGTTCTTGGTCAACGGCCGGGCGATCAGCCCAGGCAGGTCGGTGGGCCCGTCGCGCAGGGCCAGGTCGTAGCCGCCGTCAATCAGGTCGACAAAGGCGTCGTTCAGGTCCACGTCCAGGCGCACCTGCGGATGTTCGCTCATGAAGCGGCAGCACACCTCACTGAGAAAGGCCGGGCCGAAGGACGGCGGCGCCGTGAGGCGTAGGGTGCCGCGCAATTCGTCCTGCAGTTGGTCCACTTCTTCCCCGGCCAGTTGCAGTTGCATAAGCGCCTGCCGGGCACCTTCCAGGTAAATGTGGCCGGCTTCGGTCAGCGCCATGCGACGGGTGGTGCGTTCGAACAGGCGCACGCCCAGCTCGCTCTCCAGGTGCCCCACTGCCTTGGTCAGCGCGGACGGCGTCTTGCCGATCTGCTCCGCGGCACGGCTGAAGCTGCCGTACTCGGCAGTGGCGACGAACATGTTGAGCGCGCTGAGCTTGTCCATTGATCTGTTCCGGATCGGCACAAAAGTTGTGCGAGAACATAGCATTCTGCCGCTTCACCGGCTTGGTTAGGCTCTCCGGCAGACCAACAAGAACCGGAATCACCTGATGAAAACCTTCGCCCCTAAACTCCTGGCCGTCGCACTGGCTTGTTCCTCGATGGAAAGCTTCGCGGCGGTCGATCTCATCCTGCATAACGCCAAGGTCTACACCGCCGAACCCGGCCAGGCCCTGCAACAGGCCGTGGCCGTGGAAGACGGCAAGGTGCGCGCCGTCGGCAGTAACGCCGAAATCCTGCGCCTGAAGGAGTCCGGCACCCAGGTGATGGACCTCGGCGGCAAAGTGCTCATGCCGGGCTTCATCGACTCACACTCCCACGCGATTTTCGGCGGCCTGGAACTGGACTCGGCCTCCATGGGCGGCCAGCTGATTCCCGTGGCGGAACTGGAGCAGCGCCTGCGCCAATGGCGCGACAACGGCAAGGCGCGGCATGGCGACGCGCTCAGTGTCAGCGGTCTGCCGTCAGCTGCCTGGAGCCAAGTGGCTGAACTGGAACAGCGCTTCAACCGGGGCGAATGGGCCGACGTGCCGATCTTTTTCCTCGGCTGGGACCATCACACCGGCTGGGCCAACCAGGCCATGCTCAAGCGCGCCGGCATCGATGCGGCCAAGGTGAAAGGCCTGAAGGGCGAAGCACAGGCCACCATTGGCCACCATCCCGATGGCCGCCCCAATGGTTTCCTTGCCGATGCCGGGCTGGACCCGGTGATGGCGCAACTCCCACCCGCCTCGGCCGAGCAACTGCTGAAGGCCGCGCGCTCGGCACTGCGCTACAACCTCAGCCTGGGCATTACCGCGTGGATGGACCCGGCGGCCAACGCCGCGCCGGGGGAGCCCCTGTTCGATTTCAAGCCCACCGCCCAGACCCTCGGCGTGTTGCCGGCCTACAAGGCGCTGGCGGAAAAGGGTGAGCTTACGGCCCACGTCGCCGCCCTGCTGGTGGCCAACCCGAAGAGCAAGCCGGCCGACCTGGACACTCTCGACCAGGTGCGCCAGCGATTCCAGGGCGTGCCCAACCTCACCCTGCCCGGCATCAAGGTCTTCGCCGACGGCGTGGCGGAGGTCCCGGCACAAACCGCCGCGATGCTCGATCCCTACAAGAACTCGAACAAACGTGGCGAACTGCTGATCGACCCGGCGCACTTCGGCGATCTGGTCAGCGCGGCCGACGCCCGCGGCTGGCTGGTGCATGTTCATGCCATCGGCGACCGCGCAGTGCGTGAGTCGCTCAATGGCATCGAACAGGCGCGTAAAGACCGCCAGAGCGGCATCGCCCATTCAGTCACCCACTTGCAGATGGTCAACCCGAAGGAGTTTGCGCGCTTCAAGCCGCTGGATGTGATCGCCTCCATGCAGCTCTACTGGGCCAGCGCCGATGAGGTCAGCATCGACCTGGTGCAGCCCTACATCAGCGCCATGGCCTTCCAGTTCCAGTACCCGGCCCGTTCGCTGCTGAAGAACGGCGCCACCATCTCCGGCGCCAGCGACTGGCCGGTAACCACGCCGGAACCCTGGAAGGCGATCAGCCGCAAGGGTCCGAAAGGCGTACTGAACGCCGCCGAGGAAATCGACCGGGAAACCATGTTCCAGGCCTACACCCTCAACTCTGCCCGCACCATTGGCCTCGAAAAGCAGATCGGCTCGCTCTCGCCCGGCAAGCAGGCCGACCTGATCCTCCTCGACCGCGACGTGTTCCAGGTCGAACCCGAAGCCCTGCAGGGCACCCAGGTACTGAAAACCTGGTTCGCCGGTCGCGAAGTCTTCAACGCCGCCCTCTAAACACAAGAAACCACCTGCTCCGCATTCGTCCCCGCCATCTGGCGGGGCGGGCGGAGCCTTGCCTGCGTCTGCCCGAACAATCACAACAACGGGAAACCCTCGATGAAACGCTTCACGCTCCTTGCGCTCGCCCTGGCTCCGCTCGCCTGCCAGGCCATAGAACTGAACGACGATTTTTCCTTGCAAGTCGACCTGGCGCTGGTCAGTGACTACCGCACCCGTGGCATTTCCCAGACCCAGAACGACCCGGCTGCCCAGGCTAGCGCCACCCTGCTCCATAGCAGCGGCCTGTACGCCGGGATATGGACCTCCAACGTCGACTTTGGCCTTGGCCTGAAGACCCGCCAGGAAGTGGACTACTACGCCGGCTGGTACTGGCAGGCCACCGATGAAGTGAACCTTGACCTCGGCTACATCAAGTACAGTTTTCCGAAGGAAGGCCAGTTCAACCAGAGCGAGGCCTACGCCATCCTCGGCGCCTACGGCTTCAAGTTCGGCGCCCAGTACTCCAACGACGCGAAGAACCTGATCGGCGAAAAGCAGGACACGTTCTACAGCTACGTCAGCTACGAGTACGCCCTGCCCCTGGATGTGGGCCTGAAGCTGCGCTACGGGCGCAACGACTTCAAGGACCCGCTGTTCTGGTCTGCCCGCGGCGAAAGCTCCAATGCCTACCACGAGTGGGAAGCCAGGCTGACCCGCGACTTTGTCGGTGTCACCTGGGGCATCGCCTACATCGACACCGACCTGTCCGAGTCCGAATGCACCAGTTATTACGGCTTCACCGATGTGTGCAGCTCGACCTGGGTGGCGAGTGTGAGCAAGCATTTCTAGGTCAGGGTGAGGTCTCCCTGTAGGAGCGATTTCAATCGCGAAGCAGGCCGCAGGTCTGCCCCTCAATTCCAAATGGGGCAACGTTGCTGCCCTTCGCGAATGAATTCGCTCCTACAACCAGTGCGCAGGGCGAAGATCGCTCTTCATTGCCGCCATCAGTTCCGCGCCAGACTCCAATGGAGGATCGGTGAAGCATGATCCACCTTTGCGAATCCCACCCTCCGCCCCCAGCGGCAATTCGTATTCAACCGTTCACGCCAGCCCACGCTGCTCCAGAAAGCCCGCCAGGTAGTCGATGAACGCCAGCACCTTGCCGGTGGCACGGCGGTGGCTGGGGTAGACCGCGAGAATCTGCGGGCCAAAGGCGTCCGGGTCGATCTCGTAGTCGGCCATCAACCGCACCAAGCGGCCATCGGCGAAGTAAGGGGCGCCACTCCACAGAGGTGCGTGAAACAGTCCGCCGCCAGCCAGCGCATTGGCCAGCAACAGGTCGTAGTTGTCGCTCTCCAGACGCGGTGCGGCGGGCTGCAGGAGGCTAAGCCGCTGGCCGTCCTTCTCCACCCACCAGTACGTTCGGCTCAACGCCGCGTGCCGGTAGAGCAACCAGTCGTGCTGGTCGAGGGTTGCCGGGGTTACCGGTACCGGATTGCGGGCCAGGTAAGTCGGGCTGGCGCACAAGGCCAGGCAGTTGCGCCCGACAGTCTTGGCGATCAGCCCGGGCTGGTCGCCGCGTCCTTCGCGCAAGGCCAGGTCGTAGCCCGCATCGACGAGATCGATGAATGAGTCGGAAAGATCCACCCGCAACCGAATTTGCGGGTACTCGGCAAGGAACCCCGCGCAGACCTCATCGAGAAAAGCGCGACCGAAAGCCAGTGGCGCAGTCAATCGCAGGCTGCCGTAAAGACCGTGCTGCAACTGGCCGACCTCTTCCCCCACCTCATGCAGGCGCTGCAGTACCTGGCGCGCGGTTTCCAGGTAGACCCGCCCGGCTTCGGTCAGCACGGTGCGCCGGGTACTGCGTTCGAACAGCCGCACGCCGAGCTCTTCTTCCAGGTGGCTGACGGCCTTGGTCAGGGCCGAGGGAGTCTTGCCGAGCTGCTCGGCGGCGCGGCTGAAACTACCGAACTCCGCCGTGGCGACGAACATGGTGATGGCACCGAACTTGTCCATGGTTTTTCCATTCAGGAAAAAAGGTTTTGCACGTTTCGGGCGTTCTGCCAGCCCTGTCGAGTCGCTAGTCTCGCTGCCAGATCAATAAAAACAAGAGGTTCACCAATGAAAGGTTTCAAGCCCACCCTGCTGGCAGTGGCGCTGGCTTTTTCCTCGATGGAGTCCATGGCGGCCGCCGACCTGGTGCTACTCAATGGCAAGCTCTACACCGCCGATCCCTCCAAGCCTTCTGCGCAAGCCATGGCGGTGGCGGACGGCAAGGTGCTGAAGGTGGGTAGCGACGCCGAGATCAAGGCGCTGGCCGATGCGTCCACAAAAATCATCGACCTGGCCGGCAAGCGCCTGCTGCCTGGACTGGTGGACACCCATTCCCATGCCATTTTCGGTGGCCTGGAGATGACCTCCGCGAACATGGAAGACGAGGTGGTGGAACCTGCCGAGCTGGAAAAACGCCTGCGAACCTGGCGTGACGATGGCAGTGCCCGCCATGGCGATGTGCTGAACATCGCGGGCATGAGTTCGGCGTACTGGAGCCGTGCGGAAGAATTTCGCCGCATTTTCAACAACGGCGAATGGACAAAGGTGCCGGTAGTGTTCAGCGGCAGCGATCATCACACCGGTTGGGCCAACCAGGCCATGCTGGATCGCGCCGGCATCGACGCGAAGCTGGTCGCCTCCCTGCCCGAAGCCGAACGCGGCCCCCTGGGCATCGACAAGGATGGCAAACCCAACGGCTTCGCGGTGGATGCCGGCTGGGACCGCATTGCCGCCTCCATGCCGTCGGCCAGTGCAGAAGAAATGCTGCGAGCTGGCGAGGCCGCCGTTAAATACAACAACAGCCAGGGCATCACCGCCTGGATGGACCCGGCAGCCAACGCTGCGCCGGGCGAAGCGGTGTTCGCCCTCAAGCCCACGGAAAAGACCGTCGGCGTGTTGCCGGTGTACAAGGCGCTGGCCGACAAGGGTGAGCTGAACGCGCATGTCGCCGCCTTGCTGGTGGCCAACCCGAAGAGCCGTCCCGCCGATCTGGATACCCTCGACAAGGTGCGCAAGCAGTTCCAGGGCATCTCCAACCTGAGCCTGCCCGGCATCAAGGTCTTCGCCGATGGCGTGCTGGAGTACCCGGCCCAGAGCGCCGCGTTGATCGATCCGTACAACAACTCGCAGAAGAAAGGCGAGCTGCTGATCGACCCGGCGCACTTCGGTGAGTTGGTCAGCGCAGCCGACGCCCGTGGTTGGCTGGTGCATATCCATGCCATCGGCGACCGCGCCGTGCGCGAGTCCCTCAACGGCATCGAGCAGGCGCGCAGGGACCGCCAGAGCGGCGTCACCCACTCCATTACCCACCTGCAACTGGTAAACCCCAAGGAATTCGCGCGATTCAAGCCGCTGAACGTGATTGCCTCGATGCAACTGCTGTGGGCCTCAGGCGACGACTACACCCTGGACCTGGTGAAGCCCTACGTCAGCGCGTTCGCCTTCCGCTATCAGTATCCGGCCCACTCGCTGCTGCAACAGGGCGCGACCATTGCCGGCGCCAGCGACTGGCCGGTTTCCTCGCCCAATCCCTGGCAGGCCATCTACCAGGCAGTGACCCGTGAAGGGCCCAAGGGCGTGCTCAACGCCGACGAGCGCATCGACCGCGAAACGATGCTGCAGGCCTACACCCTGAATGCCGCCCGCACCATCGGCCTGGAACAACAGATCGGTTCCCTCGCGCCCGGCAAGCAGGCCGACTTCATCATCCTCGACCGCGACGTGCTCAGCGTCGACGACAAGGACCTGGCCGAAACCCGCGTCCTCAAGACTTACTTCGGCGGCCGCGAAGTCTTCGACGCGGCGCTCTGACAACCAGCACCACCCGCTCCCCGCTCTGCTCCCGCCCCAAGGCGGGGGCCGGGCGGAGCCTTGCCCGCATCTGCCAGAACAATCACAACAACGGGTATCACCATGCGCCGCATCACGCTCCTCGCCCTCACCCTGGCCCCGCTCGCCTGCCAGGCCCTGCAACTGAACGATGATTTTTCCGTGCAAGTCGACCTGGCCGTGCTCAGCGACTACCGCACCCGTGGCATTTCCCAGACCCAGAACGACCCGGCCGCCCAGGCCGGCGCGACGCTGCTCCACTCCAGCGGCCTCTATGCAGGTGCCTGGACCTCCAACGTGGACTACGGCTTCGGCCTGAAGACCCGCCAGGAAGTGGACTACTACGCCGGCTGGTACTGGCAGGCTACAGACGAGGTGAACCTGGACCTCGGTTACATCAAGTACAGCTATCCGAAGGAAAGCCAGTTCAACCAGAGCGAGGTCTACGCCATCCTCGGTGCCTATGGCTTCAAGCTCGCCGCCTTCTACTCCAACGACGCATCGACCGTGTTCGGCGAAGACCAGGACGCGCTCTACAGCTATGCCGGCTACCAGACCAGCCTGCCCCTGGAGGTCGAGCTGGAACTGCGTTACGGGCGCATGGACTTCAAGGACCCGATGTTCTGGTCCACCGGTGGCGACAGCACCGACAGCTACCACGAGTGGGAGGCGAAGCTGACCCGGGACTTCCTAGGGGTTACCTGGGGTCTGTCCTACATCGACACCGACCTGTCCGAGTCCGAATGCGCCAGCAACTACGGATTCACCGACGTGTGCACTGCAACCTGGGTGGCCAGCGCGAGAAAGACCTTCTGATGGCTCTTGTGGGGGCGATTTCAATCGCCAGACGTACCGCAGGTTCGCCCTAGTCCGACGGAGGAGGCAGCTACGCTGCCTTTGGCGAATGATTTCGCCCCTACAAAGGGAGCGCCCCCCAGCCGGTACATCCCCAAACTGTTCCGCCAATTTGAAAGCAAGTTGTAGATTGCGCCGCCACCCGAGGCGGCGCATCGTGCCGGCTCCAATGCCTGGAGCCTGTCATGAAACCCGCCGATCTCGTCCGCCTGCTGAGCCTCGCCGCCATCTGGGGTGCCAGCTTCCTGTTCATCCGCATGCTGGTGCCGGAAATCGGAGCGCTACCCACGGCCTTCCTGCGGGTACTGCTGTCGGCTATCGGTCTTGCCGTGCTCCTCGCGGTGCTGCGCAGCAACTGGGACTTTCGCGGCAAGCTGGGCAAGACCCTGATAATCGGCATCGTCAGCTCCGGGGTTCCGGCGGCCATGTATGCCCTGGCGGCAAAAGTGCTGCCGGCCGGCTACTCGGCCATCTTCAACGCAACGACGCCGCTGATGGGTGTTCTGATCGGGGCGTTGTTCTTCAGCGAGAAGCTCACCGGCACAAAAGCCCTCGGGGTACTGATGGGCCTGGCCGGGGTAGCGGTGCTGACCCGCACCGGCCCCGTGGCCTTCGATGCCCAGCTGCTTTGGGGTGCGGCCGCCTGCCTGGTGGCCACCACCTGCTACGGCTTCGCCGGTTTCATGACCAAGCGCTGGATTACCGAAGCGGGCGGCATGGACAGCGGAATGGTCGCCCTCGGCTGCCAGATCGGCGCCACTCTCTGCCTGGTGCCGGTGTTCGCCTGGGATGCGCCGAGCATGCCGCTGGCGCCCCTCCTGCAACCTGTCACCTGGCTGGCCCTGGCCGCTCTGGGATTCATCTGCACCTCGTTCGCCTACATCCTCTACTTCCGACTGATCGCCAACGTCGGCCCGGTGAAGACCATGACCGTGACCTTCCTGATCCCGCCGTTCGGCGTGTTCTGGGGCGTGCTGCTGCTCGATGAGTCGGTGTCGATGGCGCACCTGCAAGGCGGCGTGCTGATCGCCCTGGCGTTGTGGCTGGTGCTCAAGCCGGCGCCGGTGCCGGCTGCGGTGAAATCGGCGGGATAGTTTTCTGTAGGGGCGAATGAGTTCGCCCCTACAAGGTGAATCCCCCAACACATTCACCTTGGCAGGATCAACGCCCCGTCTTGATCGCACTCCAAACACGGGTCCGTACGCGATCGATCTTCGGTGGCATGGACTCCAGGGCGAAGAGGTTCTTCATCACGTCGGCCGGCGGGTAGATGGCCGGGTCGGACTTGATTTCGGCTTCCACAAGAGAGTCGGCCGCGGCATTGCCGTTGGCGTAGTGCACCGAGTTGCTGATGCCAGCCATCACATCCGGACGCAGCAGGTAGTTGAGGAAGGCATAGCCAGCCGCTTCATCGGGCGCATCGGCGGGCATGGCGACCATGTCGAACCACATCGGCGAGCCTTCCTTCGGCGTCGAGTACTGGATATTCACACCGTTGTTGGCTTCCTTGGCGCGGGTGGCGGCCTGCAGGATGTCGCCGGAGAATCCGACGGCCACACAGATGTCGCCGTTGGCCAGGTCGCTGACGTACTTCGAGGAGTGGAAGTAGGTGATGTACGGGCGCACCTTCATCAGCTCGGCTTGCGCCGTCTTGTAGTCCTCGGCTTTCTGGCTGTGGTGCGGCAGGCCCAGGTAGTTGAGGGTGATGGGCAGTAGCTCCGGGCCATTGTCGAGTACGGCGACGCCGCACTTGGCGAGTTTCTCCATGTTCTCCGGCTTGAAGAACAGGTCCCACGAATCTACCGGGGCGTTGTCGCCCAGCACGGCCTTGACCTTGTCGACGTTGTAGCCGATGCCGGTACTGCCCCAGAGGTAGGGGAAGCCGTACTGGTTGCCAGGGTCGTTCACTTCCAGCGCCTTGAGCAGCACCGGATTGAGATTCTTCCAGTTGGGCAGCTGGTTCTTGTCCAGCTTCTTCAGGGCGCCGGCCTGGATCTGCTTGGCCATGAAGTGGTTGGAGGGCACCACCACGTCGTAGCCGGATTGGCCGGTCATCAGTTTGCCGTCGAGGGTCTCGTTGCTGTCATAGACGTCGTAGCTGGCCTGGATGCCGCTTTCCTTGCTGAAGTTGGCGACGGTGTCCGGGGCGATGTACTCGCTCCAGTTGTAGATCTTCACCGTATCGGCCGCCTGGGCGGCGGCGGACATGGCCAGCGTCAGAAGGAGGGGCGCGAAGGAACGTGTCATTGTCTTTTTGTCCTGGCTGCTTGTGGATCGAGACCCCGTCGTGCGGGGCTTCCAGCTTCTCCATCACCGCCACCAGTGACAATGCGCGGCAAGTCCCAGCGTGCCCGCGAGGAAGCCTGACCTGGAGCAAAACCAGGCCATTGGCGGCGTCTACACTTCTGCCTTGACCGGCCCGCCTGCCTGGGGCCGTGCAGCGCAAGGATGGTCGCCATGCTCCAGTCCGTCTCACCGAAGAACGATCTCCCCCTCGACGCCGAACCCGAAGCCACTCCACGCAAGGGCCTGTTCAGTCCCTTCACCATTGCCGCCTTCCGCATCATCTGGATCGCCAACCTGTTCGCCAACCTGGGTACCTGGGCGCAGTCGGTGGCCGCCGCCTGGGTGGTCACCGAGGCGCACGCCAGTCCCTTGCTGGTCGCGATGATTCAGGTCGCCTCGGCCCTGCCCCTTGTGCTCATGTCGATCCTCTCAGGCGTGCTGGCAGACAACCACGACCGGCGCAAGATCATGCTCGCCGGACTTTGCTTCGAGATGAGCGGCGCCATCTTCCTCAGCGCCATTGCGTTCCTCGGCTATCTGGACCCGATCCTGCTGATCGTCTCCATCCTCTGGATCAGCATTGGCGGCGCCATCACCATCCCGGCCTGGCAGGCGGCGGTGAGCGAGCAGGTGCCAGGAGAAATGCTGGGCAATGCGGTGCTGCTCAACAGCGTCAACTACAACGTCGCCCGCGCCGCAGGCCCAGCCCTGGGCGGCCTGATGCTCAGCGCCGTGGGCCCGGCCTGGGTGTTCCTGTTCAACTGCCTGTGCTACCTGGGCCTGATAGGCGCGATCTGGCAGTGGCGCCGCAGCATTCCCGTTCGTTCCCTGCCACCCGAAGGCCTGATACAGGGCGTGGTAGCGGCCCTGCGCTTCACCCAGTACTCCAGCGTCACCCGCCTGGTCATGCTGCGCTCGTTCTCTTTCGGCATTTCCGCCAGCGCCGTCTGGGCACTGCTTCCGCTGCTGGCGCACCGCAACCCGGATGGCGACGCCACGGTATACGGCTACATGCTCGGCGCCCTTGGAGTTGGCGCCATCAGCGGCAGCCTGCTGGTCAACCGTGGACGCCTGCTGATCGGTACCAGCAAGCTGATCAGCCTGGCCGGCCTGTTATTTGGCGTGGTGATGCTGGCGCTGGGCTCGCTGGACAGCCTCTGGGTGATCTTCCCAGCCCTGCTTTTGGGCGGCATCTGCTGGATCGCAGCAGTGGCCAGCTATAACTCGGCGGTGCAGATTCTGGTGCCGGACTGGGTCAAGGCCCGCGCCCTGGCGCTGTACCAGACGGCGATCTATGGCGGGCTGGCGCTCGGCTCTTACCTCTGGGGCCACCTGGCGGAAAGCATGGGTGTGAAGGGAGCACTGTTCAGCGCCGGCTGCCTGATGATCGCCTGCGCCTTCCTGCTCTACCCACGCCGCCTGCCGGAGCTGGACGCTTCCAGCATCGCCCACGCCGACAGCCCGCAGCCTGGCCAACCGAGCTTCTCATTCGATCCGGATCGGGGCTCCGTGCTGGTGACGATCGAATACCGCATTCCCCAGGAACGCACCCGCGACTTCGTCCGCGCCAGCCGCCCGCTTCGCCGTCTGCGTCTGCGCAACGGCGCCGAACGCTGGGCGCTCTATCGCGATGCCAGCGAACCGGAGCTGTGGCAGGAAACCATGGTGGTGGAGAACTGGCTGCAGCACCTGCGGATGCTCGACCGCCTGACCATCGCGGACAAGGCGATCATCGACAACCTGGCCATGCTGCACGAAGGCGATGGCCCGCCTCGCGTGCGCCACGGAGTGAGCTATGAGTCGGGGAGCTATGAACCTGCGCAGACGTAGGTTGGTGCAGGCGGCGTTACGTCAGAGCGCAGCGAAGCCCGACACTGCGAGGCCCAAAGCCTGAATGTTGGGCCTCGCGAAGCTCGGACCAACCTACTGTTGCAGCTCCTGCTCGGTGAACAGGCCATCGAACAGCATGCTGGAGAGATAGCGCTCGCCCGAGTCGGGCAGGATCACGACGATGGTCTTGCCCTGCATTTCCGGGCGTTCCGCCAGGCGCGCAGCGACGGCCATCGCAGCACCGGAAGAGATACCGCAAAGAATCCCTTCCTCACGCATCAGGCGCAGAGCCATCGCCTTGGCGTCGTCATCGGTGCACTGCTCGACGCGATCGACCATGGCCAGATCGAGGTTCTTCGGCACGAAGCCGGCGCCGATGCCCTGGATCTTATGCGGGCTTGGCTTCACTTCCTCGCCGGCCAGGGTCTGGCTGATAACCGGAGAAGTCACCGGTTCCACCGCTACGGACAGGATTGGCTTGCCGCAGGTCTGCTTGATGTAGCGCGACACGCCGGTAATGGTACCGCCGGTGCCCACGCCCGCCACCAGCACATCCACCGCGCCCTCGGTGTCGTTCCAGATTTCCGGGCCCGTGGTCTTCTCATGGATGGCCGGGTTGGCCGGATTCTCGAACTGTTGCAGCAGCAGGTATTGCCCGGGGTTGGCGTTCGCCAGTTCGTTGGCCTTCTCGATAGCACCTTTCATGCCCTTTGCCGGCTCGGTCAGCACCAGTTCGGCCCCCAGTGCCTTGAGTACCTTGCGACGCTCCAGGCTCATGGAGGCCGGCATGGTGAGAATCAGCTTGTAACCACGCGCGGCGGCAACGAACGCCAGGCCGATACCGGTGTTGCCGGATGTGGGCTCCACCAGCGTCATGCCGGGCTTCAGTCGACCCGAGGCCTCCGCGTCCCAGATCATGCTGGCGCCAATGCGGCACTTCACCGAATACGCGGGGTTGCGGCCCTCGATCTTGGCGAGGATGGTCACGCCACGCGGGCCCAGGTGATTGATGCGAACCAGCGGGGTGTTACCGATGGCTTGCGAGTTATCGGCGTAGATACGGCTCATGGCGGAATCCTTGTCATGGCGGAAAAGTGCCCAAGCCTAAGGCCGTGACATTGGAGCGTCCAGCGCCCCGCCAAGCCGGTTCGAGGGCATTCCTGCCATTCAGTGACTGAATGAAGCTTCTGCGTTCACAGTCGACTCGTGCGCGCGTTATATTCAGCTCTTTACCAAATACTGAACCGTCCGGTATTCCAACCGGAGTCTTACGTCCGAGGATTTACTGATGAAGTTCGAAGGCACCCAGTCCTACGTCGCCACCGACGACCTCAAGCTCGCGGTGAACGCCGCCATCACCCTGCAGCGCCCGCTGCTGGTCAAGGGTGAACCGGGTACCGGCAAGACCATGCTGGCCGAGCAACTGGCCGCCGCCTTCGGCGCCAAGCTGATCACCTGGCACATCAAGTCGACCACCAAGGCTCACCAGGGCCTGTACGAGTACGACGCGGTGAGCCGTCTGCGCGATTCCCAGCTGGACTCCGACAAGGTCCACGACGTTCGCAACTACATCAAGAAAGGCAAGCTGTGGGAGGCGTTCGAATCCGAAGAGCGCGTCATCCTGCTGATCGACGAAATCGACAAGGCCGACATCGAGTTCCCCAACGACCTGCTGCAAGAACTCGACAAGATGGAGTTCTACGTTTACGAGACCAACGAGACCATCAAGGCCAAGCAGCGCCCAATCATCATCATCACCTCCAACAACGAGAAGGAACTTCCGGACGCCTTCCTGCGCCGCTGCTTCTTCCACTACATCGCCTTCCCCGACCGCGACACGCTGCAGAAAATCGTCGACGTGCACTACCCGAACATCAGCAACTCGCTGGTGGCCGAGGCCCTGGACGTGTTCTTCGATGTGCGCAAGGTCCCTGGCCTGAAGAAGAAGCCTTCCACTTCCGAACTGGTGGACTGGCTGAAGCTGCTGATGGCAGACAACATCGGCGAAGCCGTGCTGCGCGAACGCGACCCCACCAAGGCCATCCCGCCGCTGGCTGGTGCCCTGGTGAAGAACGAGCAGGACGTGCAACTGCTGGAACGACTGGCCTTCATGAGCCGCCGCGCCAGCCGCTGAGTGCCGATTCCCCCCTCTCCCTCCGGAGAGGGTCGGGATGAAGGAAGCCCGGCCGAACGCAGGAGATTGAAGCCATGCACCACGGCAGTTGCCTGTGCGGCGCAGTGAAATACGAGATCGACGCGCCCATCGAATCCGCCACCCATTGCCATTGCAGCCAATGCCGCAAGGGCCACGGTGCGGCCTTCGGCACCTACTTCACCGTGCACTGGAACAGCTTCCGCTGGGTGCAAGGCGAGGACATGGTTGGCGAGTTCCACTCCTCTCCCGGCGTGACCCGGACCTTCTGCCGGCAGTGTGGGTCGACCCTGCAGTGGTACAGCCAGAGCGCCAACCCCGACTGGGTTGGCGTCACGCTGGGCACGCTGGATTCACCGCTGAGCCCCATCCCGCAGAAGCACATCTACTCGGAATCCAAGGCCGACTGGTACGCCATCGCCGACGGCCTGCCCCAGGAGCCCCGCTCCTGAGGCCCTACAGATAAACAACGAGGGTGCAGCCATGCTGCTCAACCTGTTCAACGAAATGCGTGCAGCCAAGGTGCCGGTCTCGGTCCGCGAGCTGCTGGATCTGATCAACGCGTTGAAGCACAACGTGGTATTCGCCGACATGGACGAGTTCTACTTCCTCGCCCGCACGGTGCTGGTCAAGGACGAACGCCATTTCGACAAGTTCGACCGAGCCTTCAGTGCCTACTTCAAAGGCCTGGAAAAGCTCGACGACTACCTCCAGGCGCTGATTCCCGAGGAATGGCTGCGCAAGGAGTTCGAACGCATGCTGACCGACGAGGAAAAGGCGCAAATCCAGACCCTGGGCGGCCTCGACAAGCTGATCGAAGAGTTCAAGAAGCGTCTGGAAGAGCAGAAGGAACGCCATGCCGGCGGCAACAAGTGGATCGGCACCGGCGGTACCAGCCCCTTTGGCTCCGGCGGCTTCAACCCCGAAGGCATTCGCGTGGGCGATGCCGGCAAGCGCCAGGGCAAGGCCGTCAAAGTCTGGGATCAGCGTGAGTACAAGAACCTCGACGACCAAGTGGAACTCGGTACCCGCAACATCAAGGTCGCCCTTCGCCGCCTGCGCAAGTTCGCCCGCGAAGGTGCGGCAGAAGAACTGGACCTGGAAGGCACAATCGACCACACCGCGAAGGATGCCGGCCTGCTCAACATCCAGATGCGCCCGGAACGCCGCAATACTGTGAAGCTGCTGCTCCTGCTGGATATCGGCGGCTCCATGGACGCCCACGTGAAGGTCTGCGAAGAACTGTTCTCCGCCTGCAAGACCGAGTTCAAGCACCTGGAGTACTTCTACTTCCACAACTTCATCTACGAGTCAGTGTGGAAAAACAACCTGCGTCGCACCTCCGAGCGCACCTCCACCCTCGACCTGCTGCACAAGTACGGTCCCGACTACAAAGTGGTTTTCGTCGGCGACGCCGCCATGGCCCCTTACGAAATCACCCAGGCCGGCGGCAGCGTCGAACATTGGAACGAAGAGCCGGGCTACGTCTGGATGAAACGCTTCATGGAGAAATACAAGAAGCTCATCTGGATCAACCCCTACCCCAAAGACACCTGGAACTACACCTCCTCCACCAACATCGTCCGCGAACTGATCAACGAGCAGATGTTCCCACTGACCCTGCAGGGGTTGGAGGACGGGATGAAGTTTCTGTCCAAATGAGCAACGGGCCCTGCGGGGCCCGTTCTGCTTTGTTGCCAAAGCCGCTAGGCTTGGCGCGTATTCCTTCGAAACGAGTCGATCATGCAAGACATCTCCCTGCAGGACACCGCCGCGCCGGACGGCGTCTGCTATGGCTGCGGCGGTCGCAATCATCATGGACTGCAAATCAAGAGCCACTGGCACGAGGACGGCGTACACGTCGTGGCCGAACACATGCCGGATGCCAAGTACTGTGGCTGGCCGGACCTGGTGTATGGCGGGCTGATCGCCATGTTGGTGGACTGCCACTCCAACTGGACCGCCATGGCCTACCACTACCGCGCCGAGGGCCGCGAGCCCGGTAGCCTGCCGCGCATCGAGTGCGTCACCGGCAATCTCGGCATCAAGTTCATCAAGCCGACGCCCATGGGCGTGCCGCTGCTGCTGCGCGCCCGGCTGGAGGGCGAAGCGGGCCGCAAGACCCGGGTGATCTGCGAGGTTTATGCGGGAGAGTTGCTGACCGCCGTTGGCGATTCCGTATTCGTCCGGGTGGACACCGGTCAACTGGCTGCCTCGGCCCATAGTCGCGAGTCTTGAGCAACGCGGGAGCCCAGCGGAGTCAGCCAAAGGCGTCGCCCCGGCTCAGCCATTGCGCAGCGGAGATCGCTGCGGGCGCTTCGCCCTCGCGAGCCTGCGCGCGGTATCCACGAATGGAGTAACGATCAGGCTGTAGATCGTCAGGTAGCGGTCGTGGTCCTTTTCCAGGGTGCCGAAGCGAAGATCCTCAGGCCTGGAGGTGGTGACGTAGAGCGTGCCGAACATCCAGTCCCAGATCGACAGGTTGGTGCCGAAATTCTTGTTGAAATGCCGGGGCGCGTCGCTGTGGTGGATCTGGTGCTGGGCCGGGCTGTTCAGCACATGCTCGACCACGGGACCGAACGACAGCCAGACGTGGCTGTGACGCAGATTCGCCGCCAAGGCATTGCAGATGAACACCAGGTAGGTGACGCCAAACAAGGTGTAGCGGCTGATCTCGCCGCCGCAGGTGTACCAGAAGGCGCCAATGTAGACGCCCAGGACCACGCCGGTGGCCACTTTCTCGACAATCTTCTCAACGAAGTGGACGCGGCTCGCCGTCGCCGGCACCAGCACGGGCGCCGAGTGGTGAACCTTGTGGAAGGCCCAGAGCCAACGGGAATGAAAGGCCCGGTGAGCCCAGTAGTGCACGAAATCCTTCACCAGGAATACGCCCAGCCCGAATAGCAGGGAAAGCCCAAGGTTCTCGCCCAGTTGCGGGCGCGCCCCCCAGAGGTTGGTAAAGAAGGCGACGTAGTCTCCAGAACGGAGTATGAGCGGGTCGACCAGCCCGACTATGGGTAGGACCACGGCGACCTTGAGGATGCCGCGGACGAAGTAGTAGCGGTAGTCGAGCAGCGCCGAGCGGTGGAAGTACACCTGGCGACCGCCGATGAACTGCCAGAAGGAGTTCGCCTTGGTAAGGCCACGGTGCTTCCTGAAGCGGAACAGCGCATAGGCGATGCAGTACGAAATGCCGAGGAACAGCACGCCGAAGCGGCCATTCAGGTCGAAGATGCCGGCGAATTGCTGGACGACCGGGTCGATCACCCATTCGGCCAGACGGTCATAGGCATGCGAGAGAGCATCCATGAAAGGCTGGCCTCAATCTAAAGGACGGGCATATTAAATCAAATTGGGAATCATCTACGAATTCGCCTTGTTCGCATTGCGTACAGGCGACCACCGGCATTAGTCAGCCGATGCAGCGTTGACCTTTGCTTGTCGGACGGGACAAGCCCGCAACCAGCAGCGCTACAGCGGGCCTCGAATGGTGGACGGGTGGTGCGCAGTCCACCCTACCGCTCCATGCTGGCAGCGGGAGCGAACTCATTCGCGATTCAAATCGCTCCCATCGTCCGAATGTGTGCAGGGCTCAGAGCCTGTGCCGCTGCTGCACGTTCCTGTTGCGGCCCACACCGGCTGCGGCACCGATAAGCAGCAGGATGCTTTCCACCACCCAGGCCAGCAGCACTCCAGAGCTGAGGCCCCAGGCAATGGCTTCGGGCTTGAGCAGGAGTTGGTAGCTGTAGACCGCGAGGGTTTCCTGACGCAGTTCGGGGTTTGCAGTGGCCAGGACATGCCAGGCGCGCTGGTACCATGGGCCTTGCAGAGCCTGCCATTCCCGTTGCATGAGGTCATTGCGAGCTACAAGGTGGGCGACGCTGTCGGCATCGCTGCGCATGACCTCGTCCGTGCTTGCGCGGTAATGCTCCACCAGGACGTTGAGGTCGCCCTGGAAAAAGCGCTGTGCGGTCTCGCGGAACCCCTTGAGCCCCTGTTCCGCCTCCAGTCGATGGGCGTCAACGCGCTTGGCGTAGTCATCGATGAAACCTGGCACTTGTACGCCGATCAGCAGGCCGAGAGTGAAGAGGACCAGTCGCAGGTAGCTTCGCAACATTCCCTGATTCTCCGCGTCAGGCCCGGCCCTGGGTGACGATCTCGCCACGGCGCCAGAGGATCCACTCGCCCGGCTGGTAGATGTTCCAGGTTTCGTTGTCGGTCAGGGGCTCGGTGGCGATCACCGTGACCACGTCGTTGGGCGTGGTTTCGGCCTGGAAGTCCACGATCAGGTCGGCGTCCTTCAGGCGTGCCGGACCGAAGGGCGCTCGGCGGGTGATGTGGGCGAGCTTGGTGGAGCAGAAGCTGAACAGCCAGTCGCCGTCACTGAGCAGACAGTTGAATACGCCTTTCTGGCGATACTCGAAGCATGCCTGGATCAGCACCGGCAGGAGAATTTCCGCCATCACCGGCTCGGGGAAAGCACCGCGCACGCGGTTCAGAAGGTCGCAAAAGGCGGCTTCGCTATCGGTATCCCCCACTGCACAGTAAAAGCCCTTTGGCGGTTCGAAACCGGCCAATTGGCCGTTATGCGCAAAGCACCAGTTGCGCCCCCAGAGTTCACGCACGAAGGGATGGGTATTGGACAGACAGACCTTGCCAACGTTGGCCTGGCGGATGTGGCCGATCACCGTTTCGCTCTTGATCGGGTAGCGCTGCACCAGGCGCGCCACTTCGGACTCCACGCTCGCCGACGGGTCCTGGAACAGGCGCAGGCCTCGTCCTTCATAGAATCCGATGCCCCAGCCATCGCGGTGCGGGCCGGTGCCGCCGCCGCGCTGCATCAGGCCGGTGAAGCTGAAAACGATATCGGTGGGGACGTTGGCGCTCATGCCGAGCAATTCGCACATGGTTCAGGACTCTGGCGTCAGGCGTTCTGGGGATTGGAAATACTTCCCGGGCCGGGAAGTCGATCAGAGCGCTCCAGGCCGGGGTGGCCCATGCTGAACGCCCTGTGGCCGAGTCGCAAGGTCCGGCAGGTCAGAGGCGGGGCTCGATGCGCAGTCGGCGGTCGCCATTCTGGTCGAGGCGGGTGTCCGCGTCAGGTCGGCTATCGCGCATCACCTCACGCAAGGTCGGCTCGTCAGCGGCCTGCTGGGCGGCTTCTCGCTCGGCGCGGCGCGCCTTGAGCTTGTTCTCGATGGGCCAGCGGATACCGGCGAATACCAGGTACAAGGCCAGGGCAATGATGCTGTACATGGTCAGGTCGAGGGTCGCCTTCCAGGCGTTGTTGCCGACCTTGAAGACCACGTCGAGCGCAGTGATGGCCACAGCCGGGGCGAACAGGTCCTTGGCCGGGTCGACGATGGTCGGTGTCAGCAGCAACACCGCTACCAATAGGCGCAGCGGCTCGCGCAGCCAGCGCCACATCCAGCCGGTAAGGCGAAACCAGACCAGCAGACAGCCGAGCGCGGCGACTCCGTAGGCGGCCCAGGCGAGCAGGTAGTCGTTTTCAGTCATTGGCGTCCGTGGCAAGGCTGGCAAAAGGGCGCTTATGATAAACGCTTTTCGCGGTTCCGGCGCTCCTGCCGTCGCCGTACCGCCTGCCCTCGAGAGTGCCCATGCCCCAAGCCCCCATCGCCCGTATCGAACCCGGTGACGACCCCTACCGCTGGCTGGAGGAACGCGACGCGCCCGACGTACTCGCCCACCTCGAAGCAGAGAACGCCTGGCTGGAAACCGAGCTGGCCGAACAGAAGGATCTGCGCGAAGCGCTGTTCCAGGAAATCAAGGGTCGCATCCGCGAGACCGACCTGTCGCTACCAGTGCCCTGGGGCCCCTGGCTCTACTATCAGCGCACCACCGCTGGCGACGAGTACCCCCGTCACTACCGCTGTCCGCGTCCAGCGGACGGCTCGCTGATCCTGGACGAAGATGCCGAGGAATTGCTGCTGGACCCGAACCTGCTGGCGAACGGCGGGTTCCTTTCGCTCGGCGCCTTCAGCGTCAGCCCGGATCATTCGCGCCTGGCCTACAGCCTGGATACCAGCGGCGACGAAATCTACCAACTGTTCGTCAAGGACCTGGGTACGGGAGAAGTGACCGCCCTGCCCTTCGAGCAGTGCGACGGCAGCATGACCTGGGCCAACGACAGCGCCACGCTGTTCTTCGGCGAACTGGACGAAACCCACCGACCGCATCGCCTGCACCGCCACCGCCTGGGTGAAGCCAGCGCCGAGCAGGTCTTCGAGGAGGGCGACGGGCGCTTCTTCCTGCACTGCTATCGCGCCAGCTCCGAGCGCCATTTGATCCTGCTGCTGAACAGCAAGACCACCAGCGAAACCTGGGTGCTGGATGCCGATACCCCGAACGGTGCCTGGACCTGCCTGGCACCCCGCGAAGAGGACCACGAGTACTACGCGGACCACGGCAAGCTGGACGGACAGTGGACCTGGCTGATCCGCAGCAACCAGACCGGCATCAACTTCGCCCTGTACAAGGCGTCGGAGGCCGCGCCCGCCCGCAGCCACTGGCAGGAACTGATCGCCCACGACGAAACACGCATGCTGGAAGGCGTCAGCCTGAATGCCGGTGGTTACACCCTCAGCCTGCGTGAAGGTGGCCTGCCATTGATCCAGGTGCACCCTGAAGGCGGCGCACCCTACCCACTACAACTGCCGGACGCCGCCTACAGCCTCTACGTACAGGACACACTGGAGTTCGACAGCCCGGTGATTCGTCTGCGTTATGAGGCACTGAATCGCCCAGCCCAGGTCCGCCAGCTTGACCTGGCCAGTGGAGCGCAGGTGGTGCTCAAGGAAACCCCGGTAGAGGGTCCCTTCGATGCGGACGCCTACGTCAGCCAGCGTCTCTGGGCCACGGCGGCGGACGGCACACGCATTCCCATCAGCCTGGTTGCCCGCCGCGACAGCCTGGGCATGCCCGCCCCGCTCTACCTCTATGGCTACGGCGCCTACGGCGAAAGCCTCGATCCCTGGTTCTCCCATGCGCGCCTCAGCCTTCTGGAACGCGGCTTCGTCTTTGCCATCGCCCATGTGCGCGGCGGAGGCGAACTGGGCGAGGCCTGGTACCGCGCCGGCAAGCTGGAGCACAAGGCCAATACCTTTGGCGACTTCATCGCCTGCGCTGAGCACCTGATCGCCGAGGGCTACACAACCCCGGCACAACTGGCGGTCAGCGGCGGCAGCGCTGGCGGCCTGCTGATCGGCGCCGTGCTCAACCTGCGCGCCGACCTGTTCGGCGCGGCCATCGCCGAAGTCCCCTTCGTCGACGTCCTCAACACCATGCAGAACCCCGATCTGCCGCTGACAGTGACCGAGTACGACGAATGGGGCGACCCGAATGAGCCGGAGGTATACGCGCGCATCAAGAGCTACGCGCCCTACGAGAACGTTCGCGCCCAGGCGTATCCGGCGATGCTGGTGGTGGCTGGCTATAACGACAGCCGCGTGCAGTACTGGGAAGCGGCCAAGTGGGTCGCCCGCCTGCGCGCGTCTAAGACCGACGGCAACCCCCTGCTGCTCAAGACCGACCTTGGTGCCGGACATGGCGGAATGAGCGGCCGCTACCAGGCGCTACGCGATGTTGCGCTGGAATATGCGTTCCTGCTGAAGGTGCTTGGCCTGCTCCCGCAGTAATCAGGGATTACCTGTGCCGGTGCCCAGTCCCCTGGAGTTGCGTTCCAGTTGCTGCTCCAGCACCGGGATCGACTGATCGCGCTGTTCCATGGATTCGCGCAGGCGCTGTTCCTGGTCCGGCCGCTTCATCATCTGCGGGCTGCCACTCTGCGGCGCGGGGCTGGTAACCGCGCGCGGCACCACCTGGGGATAAGGCTGCGGACTGACGGTACCGGGCGCCCCTGCCGGCGCCTGCAGCGGCGCCCGCAGCAGAGGTGGGTTCTGTGCCGTTGCCGCACCGGTCATCAGGGCCAGCGCCAGCATTAGTGGAACTCGGGAACGGATCATCGTGCCGGCCTCCTGCTCATCACCCTGATCAGTCTAATCCCCGCACGCCGGGGTGTTCCCCCATGCGACGGGCTGTCGGCGATCGACCGCGCCCGGAACTAGACTTTTCTCAGATGCAGGCACCGGAGCTGGCGATGAGTACGCCCCCCTCAGCAAACAAGCTGGACAAGCTGCTCGCCGACGAGCGCAAACGGCGCGAACACAGCTATCGCGAGCAGGCACTGAAGCTGTTCCCCTGGGTATGCGGCCGCTGCGGTCGCGAGTTCAGTGGCAAGCGCCTCTCCGAACTAACGGTGCATCACCGCGATCACAACCATGACAACAACCCGCCCGATGGTTCGAACTGGGAGCTGCTCTGTCTCTACTGCCATGACAACGAGCACGCCCGCTACACCGACCAGCAGTGGCAAAACGATGAGAAACCCGGTGCGCGGCAAGGGCCGCGTGCCACCTACAAGGCATTCGCCGACATTGGCGACCTGTTGAAGCGCGAGGAATAGCCCGCTGGGCCGTTCGTAACCGAGTCCACAAGGAGATCACGATGAAGATCCTGATGGTACTGACCTCCCACGACCAGTTGGGCAATACCGGCAAGAAGACCGGATTCTGGCTGGAGGAGTTCGCCGCGCCCTACTTCGCATTTCGCGACGCGGGCGCCGAGGTGGTACTGGCCTCGCCCAGGGGCGGGCAGCCACCACTGGACCCGAAGAGCGACGACCCGGAGGCGCAGACTGAAGCGACCCATCGCTTCCGCGAGGATGACGAAGCGCGCCGTGCGCTGGCCAATACCCACATGCTTGCCGGGCTGGCGCCGGCTGACTACGACGCCCTCTTCTATCCTGGCGGCCATGGCCCGATGTGGGACCTGGTGGACGACCTCCATTCCATCGTGCTGGTCGAAAGCTTCTACGCCGCCGGCAAGCCGGTGGGTGCCGTGTGCCACGCGCCGGCCGTACTGCTGAATGCCAAGGCACCGGACGGCGCGCCGCTGGTACAGGGCAACGCGGTAACCGGCTTCGCAAACTCCGAGGAAACCGCCGTTGGCCTGGCCGAGGTAGTGCCCTTCCTGTTGGAGGACGCGCTGAAGGAGAAAGGCGGCCATTACTCCAAGGTGGCGGATTGGCAGCCCCATGTGGTCACCGACGGAAACCTGATCACCGGGCAGAACCCGGCATCGTCCGAGGCGACGGCGGCCGCCATTCTGGAACTATTGAGCGGTCGACGGGGGGAGATATAGGCATCCCGCGAGGGGGCGCTTGTGGGAGCGAATTCATTCGCGATACAGGCTGCGCCAAGCACGGCCATTCGCGAATGAATTCGCTCCCACGATGTAAAGCAACAATCAACGCAACAGTTTGGTATCCAGCACGTCCGACGCGCCGCCCATGATGTTCTCGCTGATCTCGATGAAGTCCTTGGTGCTGGCCTTGTCCAGGCGCATCAGGCCACGGGCGACATCGTCCATGGAACGCTGGCCGTCGGTGCGCAGGCGGATTTCCTTGTCCAGGTCCTGAAGCAGCAGGACGGCGCGTGCGGTGACCGGGCCGCTGGCGTGTTCGCCGCGCAGGCTGTCTACTTTCTTGCTCCACTGGCGCAGTTGCTTGCGAATGGCTTCGTAGCGATCGTCGCCCAGGCCGCCAGCGCGGCGCATCAGTTCGATGGCGTAGTACTCGGCCACGCCTTCGCTGATCCAGTCGCTGCGGTCGGTATCGCTTATGCGGCTAAGTACGTGCACCAGTTCATGCACCAGCGAACTGGTGCCGTTCTCGCTCACCAGCGGACGCGCCGAGTGCATGAATAACGAGTTGGGTGCCGACAGGCCGCCACGCCACATGGGGTCGTTGGCGCCGACGATCAGCAACTTGCCCGGCTCGCGGGGGAAAACTTCCTGGGCATGGGGCCAGACGAAGGTCAGCATCGTCAGGATGTCCATGCGCCGCATGCCCTCGCCCACCGGAGCGCTCACGGTGACGTCGGTATTGCCCAGCGTGGCGCGGCGGCTTCCCAGCTTGCCGGCCAGGATCCAGCCGGTGGGACGGTCGAGCATGCGCTCGGGGTTGTCGATGCGGAAACGGTTCTTGCCGATGCGCGGCCAACCGGTTTCCACCGATTCCCAGTCCTTGGGCAGATCGAACTGCAGGCGCGCCACCAAGTCGACGCCGTCCGCCAGGTCCAGGCGTGCGGCAGGCACCAGGTCGTCGCCACGCAGCAGCGCCCAGTCGGGGGTCATGCGGGCATCGAAGCGGCCGTCGCCACGAGGATGGCTGATGCGTACCTTGTAGCTCAGGCTGGCCTTGCCCTTTCCGGGTATCCAGGTGCCATGGCCGGGGTCTTCCTGGCTCCAGTCGCCGCTGGCCTTGAAGTCGCTGTAGTAGCCCTTGTCACCCAGGTCGAAACGCAGTCCACGCACGCCGTCGCCCTTATCCAGCACCAGGCTGACTTCGGCCTGGTCGCTCTCGGGCAAGAAGCGAACCTGATAGTCGAGATCGACCTTCTTGGCCGCCCACAACGGGGCGCTCAGGGTCAGCAGGACGGTGGACAGCAGAAGCTGGGAACGGGCGGACATCGAGGATGGCTTCCTTGGTGGGTGTGACGGTCAGTCCCTGAGACTCGAAAGACGGCGGTTTGATCCGTGACCGGCCCGGCGGCTCATTGAAAAAGTGAGCGAGTCGGCCCGTTTTCAACCGCCTGCTAGCCGGCGCGGAAAATCAGGTAGTCCTCCCAATCATCCTCCGCCACGCTGCTTTCGCTCAGCATGCGACCGGATTGGGAAATACCTGCCTTGTGCACCGCTTCGGGGTCATTGCAGATCAGGTGGTGCCACGGCGGCAGGTCCTTGCCCTCGGCCACCAGGCGGTAACCGCAAGTGGGCGGCAACCAGCGGAACTCGTCGGCCTGCGCCGGGGTGAGCTGGATGCAGTCGGCAACGAACTGACGACGATTAGCGTAGTCGGTGCAGCGGCAGGTATTGAGATCCAGCAACTTGCAGGCGATACGCGTGTAGTAGACGCTGCCGTCGTCCTCGTCTTCGAGCTTCTGCAGGCAGCACAGGCCACAGCCATCGCAGAGGGATTCCCACTCCTCCTGATCGAGCTGTTCGAGGGTCTTGCGCTTCCAGAAGGGTTCGACTTTGGCGGCCATGGTATGCGGGGGGGTTGGTTCGGGGGGCGGTATTCTAGTCGCGTCCAGGGTGTCGGCCAAGCAGAGCTGACGCGCGGCTCGTCAGTAGCCGCGCTCGAAGTTGACTTGTCCGCGCAGGGTCGCGCCGGAGCGATAGCGGCTGAGGTTCTCGACGAACAGCCGGGCCATGGCACTGGGCAGCGTCGGTGCAGAGCTGTGGCCGGTGACCAGCAGGTTGGGCGCGCCCCAGAACGGATGCCAGGCGGGCAAGGGTTCTTCGCGGCAGACGTCGATCACCGCCCCGGCCAGTTGGCCGGCCTCCAGCGCCGCCACCAGGTCATGGTCAACGACCGCCACACCACGTCCGGCGTTGATGAACAACGCGGTCGGCTGCATGCAGGCGAAGATTCTGGCGTCGTAGATGTCACGGGTAGCCGGGGTGTCGGGCAGCAGGTTGACCACGCAGTCGGCCCAGGCCACCTGCTCGGCCAGTGCCTCCATGCCGGAGACCCGTTCGAAAGGTTCGAACTGGCGCGGCTCGCGGGCGATGCCATGCAGTTCGATGCCGAAGGGTTCGAGGAACCCGGCAACGCTCTGCCCGATGTCCCCCGCACCGACGATCAGCACCCGCTTGCCCTCCAGGCTGCGTGGCAGGCGGTTGTCCCAGCGCTTCTCGGATTGTGCGGCAACCCGCGAGAAGAGCTGCCGTTGGTGAGCAAGAAGGTAGGTGAGCACGTACTCGGCCATGACCTGGCCGAAGATGCCAACGGCACGGGTCAGCCGATAATCCGTGGGCAGGTCGGTGGCCAGCAGCGGGGTGATGCCGGCCCAGGTGGATTGCATCCACTCCGGCTTGCAGCCCTTGCGCAGAAGCTCAGCCATCAGGTCGGGCTCGCCCAGCCACACCGTGCACTCGCGCGCGGCGTAAAGCAGGCGCTCCACCTCGCTGCCGCCGTGAAGCTGCAGACCGGACTCGGTGCGCAGCAGGTCGGCGTAGAGGGCGAACTCGGATTCGGCGATGAGGATCTTCATCAGATGGGGTCGTTCATCCGCAGGAGTTCTTCCGGCAGGTGCTCGATGTACTCATCCTGGGCCGGCGGCATCTGCAAGTGATAGCCCTGCTTCTCGATGTTCTCCAGCACCTTGCCGATGTCTTCACGGGCCAGTTGGCGCTCGGGGCTGAGCACCAGGTCGAAGGTGTGCTGCGGGGCGCCAAAGGCGGTGAGCAGACCTTCGGGCACGCGGCTCAGGGCTTCACGCTTGTCGACATAGAGGTACATCTCGTTCTTGCGCGGGCTTTTGTAGATGGAGCAGATACGTTTCATGATCGGGCTCGTGGGGCAGGCCGTGCGAGAGGCACGGCGGAAAGGTTCATTGGCCGGCCGCGGCCAGGGTATCCAGCAGGGCCTGGCCCATCAGCTCACGGCGCCAGCCACGCAGCCCTTCAGGCAGGGTATAGGGGCCGTTGGGGAAGCCGGTTTTCAACAGGGCCTCCAGGTGTTTCTTGCGCAGCATGAGTTCAGGAGCCATCCCCAGGCGCTCTGCCTCGGCCTGACCGACAGCGCGCAGCGTTTTCAGCAGCGCCGAAGCCTCGGGCGGCAACGGCTCGGGCAGTGCCTCGGGCCACTGGTCAGGCGGTGTCTCGGCGGCATCGCGGATCAGTTTGAGCAGCGTATTGCCGTCCTGGCGCACGGTACGCGGGTGCATGTCGTCGATTCGCGCCAGCGCCACGAGGTTGTCCGGCTGGAAGCGCGCCAGCGGCCATAGGCTGTGCTCGCGCAGGATCCGGTTGCGCGGCTGGTCGCGCAGGCGGGCCTCGATCTCGCGCCAGGCGCAGAGCTCGCGAAGTACGGCCAGTTGGGCGCGGGAGAGCTTCCACGCCAGCTTGGCCTCGCGATAGAGCTCTTCAGGAAGGATTTCTCGACGCAGGTTGGCCACCAGTTCGGCACCATCCTCCAGCACCCAGTCACGCTTGGGCTCGGTCAGGCGCGGCTTCAGGGCGGCATAGAGCTCGGCCAGGTGCTGCACGTCCTCGGCGGCATAGCGCACCTGCATGTCGGTGAGCGGTCGCTGCAGCCAGTCGGAACGGGTTTCGTCCTTGGGCAGGTCGATGCCGAGCACCGCCTGCACCAGACGCGAATAGCCCATGGAATAACCGATGCCGAGATAGCCGGCAGCCAGTTGTGTATCCAGCAGAGGCTGCGGCATGGCACCGGTCAGGCGCAGGAAGACTTCCAGGTCCTCGCTGCAGGCGTGCAGCACCTTGAGCACCGCCTGATCTTCCAGCAGCTCGGCGAAAGGCGACCAGTCCCGAATCAGCAATGGGTCGACCAGGTACGCCCGCTCGCTGTCACCGATCTGCACCAGGCCGGCCTTGGGATAGAAGGTGTCGACCCGCATGAACTCGGTGTCCAGGGCCACGAAGGGCAGGCGACGCCACTCGGCGCAGTGTTTGGCCAGCGCAGCGTCGTCGCGGATCCAGATAATGTCGATGGCCACAGGGCTCTCCTTGAATCAGTGGCGCGCAGTATATATCGCGCAGCGTGCTCGCTTCGCGCCTTGCATCGCCCCCGCCCCGCCGCTGCCATTTGCGCGGGGCGGGCAAACGCCTAGGCCAGCTCGGCGCCGAGGCGTTGGCGCAAGGCTTCGGAACTGCGCTGCATGGGCAGGCGCAACTCATCCTGGATCAACCCCTGAATCGCCAGCAGGCTTTTCACCGGCGCCGGATTCGGCTCGGCGAAGGCCAGGCGAATCAGCGGCTGCAATTTCTGGAAGATCGCGCGCGCGGCCTCGAGTTCACCCTTGCCTATACATTCGGCCATGTGCACGAACTGTCGCGGATGGATATGCGCCGATGCGCAGATCGCACCGCGGCCGCCCATGCAAAGGGTGGTGAAGATCTGCCCGTCTTCGCCCGTCAGCACGTCCAGCTCGCCATCGGCGATCAGCGCTTGGGTGGTTTCCGGGTTGCCGCCGCAATCCTTGATGGCTGCCACGCGGGGATGGCGGGCGAGTTGGCGCAGGGTCGCCAGCTCCATGCGCACGCCGGTGCGATAGGGAATGTCGTAGAGGATCACCGGCACGGTCGAGGCATCGGCGATGGCACCGAACCAGGCCAACAAGCCGTCCTGGGATGGACGGATGTAATAAGGCGCCGGAACCAGCACGCCGGCAATTGGCCGCCGTTGCACCTCGCTCTGGAACTCGAGAACCTCCGCCAGGTTGTTTCCTGCCATCCCCATTACCAGTCGGTCACCAGGCACTTCTTCCAGCAGCGTATCCAGCACCGCCAGTTGCTCCACCTTCGACAGCGCGGCCGCCTCTCCCGTGGTGCCGCAGGCCACCAGACCGGCGACGCCTTCGCCCAGAAGATGCCGGGCCAGGCGGCGCAAGGCCGGAAAGTCGATGGCGCCATCGTTGAAGGGGGTTACCAGGGCAACCCAGATTCCAGAAAACACAGGCATTGCAGATCTCCATTGGCTGACCGTCAAAGTCACCGTCGGAGGGATACAGGGAGGAAATTCGAGGGAGGATCGACCTACTTCGCGCCTACTGTCCTGTCAGCCCATCTGACGGGACAGCGCGCCCCGGTCAAATGAGCGACTGTTTCTTCGATTTACCTGCGGCAACGCCAATAGCCGACGCCTGGGCCGGGAAGACCAGGGCAGAAGCGGCGAAGAAGGCGATGGCAGGCATTGAATGCTCGGGTGAGTGCAGCGAGGGCCAGATACTGCGCAGGCGGCCCCGGCACTGTCAACTGCGCTCTGTCTAATGCGGCAACATTCAGCCCTGGCGCCTGTGGCAGACGACTGCTAAAAAAGCCCGCGCAGAAGAACAAGGCTCCGGCCGCCATCCCACCTCAATGGATACAAGAAGATGAAGAAGCTGCTGGGCGTGTTCGCCCTGCTGATCGTCGCCCTGACGGTCTATCTCGCGATTACCCCCTCCCCCATCGATCCGCAGGCATGGGAGGCCCCCAAGGCACCGACCATGACCGGCGTACTGGAACCCAACGACACACTGATGAAGGCCGAGCTCATTGCCCAGGGTCAGATCCATGGCCCGGAGGACACCGCCATCGATCCCCAGGGACGCCTCTATGCCGGCCTGCATGACGGCCGCATCGTGCGTATCAGCGACAAGGGCGAGATCGAAACCTTCGCCGAAACCGGCGGCCGCCCCCTGGGCATGGACTTCGACGCAACCGGAAACCTGATCGTCGGCGACGCTTACAAGGGCCTGCTGCGCATCGACCCGCAAGGCAAGATCAGCGTGCTGACCACCGAGGCCGAAGGCGTGCCGTTCCGCTTCACCGACGACCTGGATATCGCCCAGGACGGCCGCATCTACTTCACCGACGCCTCCAGCAAGTTCCAGCAACCGGACTACCTGCTCGACCTGCTCGAGGCCCGCCCCCACGGCCGGCTGATGCGCTTCGACCCGGCCACAGGCAACACCGAAGTGCTGCTCAAGGACCTGTACTTCGCCAACGGCGTGGCGCTGTCCGCCAACGAGGACTTCGTGCTGGTCAACGAAACCTATCGCTATCGCATCACCCGCTACTGGCTGAGCGGCGAGAAGGCCGGCACCCATGACGTGTTCATCGACAACCTGCCGGGCCTTCCGGACAACCTGCAAGGTGATCACCAAGGCACCTTCTGGGTCGCCCTGCCCACCCCGCGCAAGTCCGATGCCGACTTCCTCCATACCCAGCCCTGGCTGAAGGCGCAGATCGCCAAGCTGCCGCGCATGTTCTGGCCCAAACCGGTGTCCTACGGTTTCGCTATCCAACTGAACGAGAAGGGCGAGATCGTCCATAGCCTGCACGACACCAGCGGCACCCACCTGCGCATGGTGACGTCGGTCAAGCCGGTGGGGGACTACCTGTATTTCGGCAGCCTCGACAATGACCGGATCGGGAAATTGAAGATTCGTTGAACACCGAGGCGAGCCTTGCACTGCTTGGCGAATGAAATGGCTATGTCTGCATTGCATATTGCAAGCAGCTGCATTGCCCGTAGGAGCTGGCTTGCCAGCGAATGACCCCGTTTCGCTGGCGAGCCAGCTCCTACAAGGTTCGCGCCGGGGGCGGGCATGAAGTCACCCCTCGCCCTTCAGGGAGAGGGGCTGGTGGGGTTCGCTACGCTCAGCACCAACCTACGGCAGGACTGCGTCCTGCTTGGCGAATGAATTCGCCCCTACAGGGTTCGCGCCGGAGGTGGATAAGAAGTCACCCCGTCAGGATTCGTGGCGTCACCGAGCTGCTGCCCCAGCAACCCCTCCATCCGCTCGCGAGTCTCGGCCATCAGCTCACCGAGCCGCTCCGGGCCGTACCGGCTGGCATCGATGGGCTCGCCCACGTGCACTTCCACCTTCTGCCCAAGGTTCAGGCGGAAGGTGCGGGCCGGCAGCACGCGGTGGATGCCGCGGATGGACACGGGAATGATCACCGCATCGGTATCCAGCGCCAGATGGAAGCAGCCCTTCTTGAACTTCAGCAGACGGCCATCGGCGGATCGGGTGCCCTCAGGCGCAGCCCAGAGGACGATGCCGCTTTCCATCATCTGCCGAGCGGTGGCCAGATCAGCCAGGGCCTGGCGCCGGTTGTGCCGATCGATGGAGGGGAATTCCGCCGCACGCATGGCCGGGCCGAGGAAGGGAATGCGGAACAGCTCCTTCTTCGCCAGCATGCGGATCGACCCCGGCAGCGCGACGAAGCTGGCCGGAATGTCGTAATGGCTGGAATGGCTGCAAAGAACCAGATAGCGGCGGCCATCATTGAAATCAGGTATCGCGCCGTGCACCGACAGGTCCATGCGCACCAGGCGCAGAAGCAGGCGTGACATGGCACGGGTATAGCGGTCCACACAGGCGCGGTCGAGGCGCCCCAGCGGCGCGCGCATCAGCACAAGGCAGCAGTAGTAGAAGACCACCGAAAGAGTCCCCAGGATCACGCCCAGACGGCGGATCAGCGAGGCACGTTCACTCAGAATTTGCAGGCTTGGCATTTAGCTCTCCCATCTTCTCCCCGGGCGACTTCATGCGCGGGTGACCTTATGATGCCGATTGTCATCGTTTCGACACACTTGGCACGCCAGCCTCCTGACCAAACGCCTCCGCCACGGACCCGCCCCCATGGACAAGAAAGACCTGCAGATCATCGAACTCCTGCAGCAGGACGCCTCCATCTCCCTTGCGGAGCTCGCCGAAGCGGTGAATCTTTCCCCCACGCCCTGCTGGCGACGCCTGCAGAAACTGCGTGAGGACGGGGTAATCCGTAAACAGGTGACGCTCTGCGATGCCGAGCGGCTCAACCTAGGGGTCACGGTATTCGTCACTATCCGCACCAGCCGCCACAGCGACGACTGGACCCGACAATTCATCGAAGGCACCCGCGACATTCCCGAGATCGTCGAGATCTACCGCATGACCGGCGATGTCGACTACCTGCTGAAAATCGTGGTACCGGACATCAAGGGTTACGACGCGGTATATAAGCGCCTGATCCGCGTCGCGGACCTGTCCGACGTCAGCTCCGGCTTCGCCATGGAAGTGATCAAGCACACCACGGCACTGCCGCTCGGCCACCTGGCGCTGTAGAACGAAGGTTGCCTTCCCGATCCGGATGCATGACTGGAAATATTTTTCCAAATTCTCCTATTTTGTAGATTTATTTCCTACACGCAAACCAACTCTCGCAAATCAAAGCAAAGAATTTCCCCGCCCCCACCCGTAATCTTTCTTCCACTCCAGACGCCGCCATCGCCAGGCAGGCGCATACTTTTCGCTATCCGGAATCAGAGGAAACACCAGGTGGACGACCGCAAGCTGCACCTTGAAACACTCCTGGCCCATGAAGGTCGCGAACGGGGCCGGGTCGGCGGCACCGTCAATACACCGGTCTATCGCGCCTCCACGCTGCTCTTCCCCACCGTGGAAGCCCTGCACGCGCAGAGCGGCACCCTCAATACCTACGGACGCCATGGCAACCCCACCACCCGCTCCCTGGAACATGCCCTGGCGGGCCTGGAAGGCGCCTTCGGGGCAATGCTCACCCCCAGCGGCCTGAGCGCCCTTACCACCGCCCTGCTGGCGACCCTCAAGCCCGGCGACCACCTGCTGATGACCGATTCGGTGTACGACCCGACTCGCGCCTTCTGCGACGAAACCCTGAAGCGCTTCGGCATCGAGACCACCTACTACGACCCGCTGATCGGCGGCGGCATAGCCGAGCTGATCCGTCCGAATACCCGTGTGGTGTTCCTCGAATCTCCTGGCTCCCTGACCTTCGAGGTACAGGATGTGCCGGCCATAGCCGAGGTCGCCCATGCCCACGGTGCCCTGGTGATGCTCGACAACACCTGGGGCACCCCGGTGCACTTCGCTTCCTTCAAGCACGGCGTAGACATCTCCATCCACGCCGCCACCAAGTACATCGTCGGCCACTCGGACGTGCTGATGGGCGTAATCATGACCACCGAGGCGCTGTTCCCCCAGGTGCGCGGCTTCTACAAGCAGCTCGGCCTGTCGGTCAGCGCCGACGATGCCTACCTTGCCCTGCGCGGCCTGCGTACCCTGTCCACGCGCCTGGAACGCCACCAGCGCAACGCGGAAAAGGTCGCGCAGTGGCTGGCCGAGCAGCCGGAAGTGGAACGCATCCTCTATCCCGCCCTACCCGGCGCCCCCGGCCATGAGCTGTGGAAACGCGACTTCAGCGGCGCCTGCGGTCTCTTCGGAGTGATGTTAAAGGCGATGCCAGAGCAAGCCGTGCGCGCCATGCTCGACGGCATGAACCTGTTCGGCATGGGCTTCAGCTGGGGCGGCTTCGAGAGCCTCATCCTGCTGACCAATCCCAGCGCCCATCGCAGCGCGACGACCTGGAAGGCCGACGGCCCGCTGATACGCCTGCACATCGGCCTGGAGCATCCGGACGACCTGATCGCCGACCTTGACGCTGGCTTCCAGCGTCTTCGCGCCATCTGCCGTTGACCCCGCGGGCGGCGCGGGCTCCGCGCCGCCGCCAATAGCGCGCGACAGCCAGTGCGGGCGTCCTTATGATGCTTGCCACAACAATGGTCACGACAAGGAACCCGCCATGTCGCTCGCACAGCTCATCAGCCCTGCCCAACTCAGTGCCCGCCAGGATGAACCGGGCCTGATCATCCTCGACTGCCGCTTCTCCCTCGACGATCCGGCCTACGGCCAGCGCAGCTACAACGAGAGCCACATTCCCAAGGCCCGCTTCGCCGACCTGGAACGTGACCTTTCCAGCCCAGTGATCCGTGGCGTGACCGGCCGCCATCCGCTGCCGGACCCGACGGCTCTGGCCGGAAAACTGCGCGACTGGGGCATCGCTGCCGACAGCACCATCGTGCTTTACGACGACGGCCCCGGCGCATTCGCCGCGCGCGCCTGGTGGCTACTGGCCTGGCTGGGCAAACGCGACGGCGTATTCCTCCTGGATGGCGGCCTCAAGGCCTGGCGAGATGCAGAACTGCCGCTGACCGCCGTAACACCAACGGCGCAGGCCGGCACTTTCTCCGGGCAACCCGACGCCAGCCTGCTGGTCGACGCCGACGACCTCCAGCAGCGCCTGGGCAATGCGAATCTGACCCTGCTGGACGCCCGCGCGCTACCCCGCTTCAAGGGAGAAGTGGAGCCCATCGACCCGGTCGCCGGCCATATTCCGGGCGCCCAGTGCGCCGCCTTCACCGATAACCTCGGCAGCGATGGTCGCTTCCTCCCGGCCGACGCCCTCAAGCAGCGCTTCGCCACCCTGATCGGTGATCGTCCACTGGACGAGTTGGTGGCCTATTGCGGCTCTGGCGTCACTGCCTGCCACAACCTCTTCGCCTTGAGCCTCGCCGGTTACCCTCTCGCACGGCTCTACGCCGGCTCCTGGAGCGAGTGGATCACCCAGCCTTCGCGGCCGCTGGCCACTGGCGAATAAGCCCTGAATGCCAGCGCACAAGGGACCTGGCGGCCCTTGTGCGCTGGCTGTTTTTTAATCACAGGCAGCTATATAGACAATAACCAGAAGCCTGAAACAGTTTAAAAACAGGCCTTTACAGCAGGAATATCGCACTAGACTTCAAATCGAGCGGCTAACTCCGCTCCCGGTGGGGCTCTTTCCTAGAACGATGAGAAGCTGCCAAAACGCCCCGGCCCCGCCGGCACCTTTCGCGAGGGCCATATGGGAATTGCCGCCAGCGATCTCCGCCAGCATGTGATACGACCGACGCTGCTCTACCTGCAGCGCCCCTCCCCCACCGCCGAAAGCCTGCTGCTGGGCGCCGCCGCCTGCCAATCCGCCCTCGGCGCTGCCCTGGACTGCGGTGCGGGACGCGGCCTCTACCGCATCAGCGACGAACGCCACCAGCAACTCTGGGACCAGCACCTGGCCCATGACCCGGAACTCGCCAGCCAGGTACGCGGGTTGGCGAGCCAGCATGCCTTTCTCACCGCTCCGCACCTGGAACTGA
The DNA here is from genome assembly GCF_003626975.1 of Pseudomonas sp. DY-1. Lineage (NCBI taxonomy): Bacteria > Pseudomonadati > Pseudomonadota > Gammaproteobacteria > Pseudomonadales > Pseudomonadaceae > Pseudomonas > Pseudomonas sp. DY-1. Next base: position 2,279,240 of record NZ_CP032616.1, read on the forward strand.
TCGTCAACCTGCGCTACGCCACTGCTATCGCCTGGATGCTGGTGGAATCGACCGTTCTAGTACTTCCCGCCGCAGATGACCTGATCGGCATGGCGATGATCTGGCGCCAGGTCTTCCAGCCCGACGGCAGTCCACGGGAGTTCATCGACGCCTGGCAGCGCCATGTCGGAGGGCTCTGCCAGGTCGCCTGATCATTGACCAACCAGTCAGGAACAAGCGTACCAAGCGCTCTGCACGATCGACGAAAATGCCATCGTTTTGCCTTTTGTTCGACAATCTTACAATACTTATTGCCGTACTTTTCCAAGCTGGCCAGGCCGGTGGATTCCTGTTAGCGTGCCGCCCTTTGCACGACCGATCAGGAGTTCACCGTGATAAGCAGAGTCCTCAAGACCGCCCTCGCCCTGGCCGTCAGCGCCGCTTCCAGCTACAGCCTGGCCGCTGGCTTCGCCCTCAACGAGCAAAGCGTGAGTGGCATGGGCACCGCCTTCGCCGGCCGTTCGTCCTCCGCCGACGACGCCACCACCGTGTACGGCAACCCCGCCGGCATGTCGCGCCTGAAGCGCGAGCAGGTCAGCGTCGGCGCCGCCGCCATCTTCGCGAAGACCGATATCGACGACGCTCGCGGTACTTTCGGTGGCAGCAACGATGGCGACATGGTTCCCACCGTGGGCGTTCCCATGGGCTATTACGTCAAGCCGATCGATGACAACTGGACCTTCGGCCTCGGCATGTACGTGCCCTTCGGCCTGATCACCGACTACGAAACCGGTTTCGCCGGCCGTTACTACGGCGACAAGAGCGAAGTGCGCGTGATCACCCTGCAGCCCACCGTCAGCTATCGCATCAACGACCAGCTGTCCGTCGGCTTCGGCCCCACCATCAACCGCATCGACGGCGAGCTGACCTCCTCCGTGCTCAACCCGCTGTCCCCGGGCCGCAACGACGGCCGCGTGAAGGTCAAGGGCGACGACACCGCGCTGGGCTTCAACGCTGGCATCCTCTTCGAGCTGGACCCGCGCACCCGCTTCGGCCTGACCTACCACTCCAAGGTGGACTACAAGCTGAAGGGCGACACCACCGTTTCCGGCAGTGGCCCGGTACTGGCCAGCTCCGCCGGCAAGTACGATGCCTCGTTGGACCTGGAGACCCCGGAATCGGTCGACTTCTCCGTCACCCACGACCTGAACGACGCCTGGACCCTCTACGCCGGCAGCACCTGGACCCGCTGGAGCCGCCTGGAAGAAATCAAGGTGGATAACGAGGGGATTCGCGGACTGCTGGCACCGGCCCTCGGCACCATCACCGAAGAGCAGGACTGGCGTGATACCTGGTCCTACGCCGTAGGTGCGGCCTACAAGCTGAACCAGCAGTGGACCCTCCGTGCAGGTCTCGCCTACGACCAGTCCCCGGCCCGCAATGAGCACCGCTCGCCGCGCATCCCGACCAATGATCGCAAGATCTTCAGCCTGGGCGCCGCCTGGAGCCCCAACGACGACGTGACCGTCGACGTGGCCTACTCCTACCTGAAGGAAGATGACGCCGACATCAATCAGGTCAGCGCCTCCAAAGGGGCCTATCGCGCCACCTTCCAGAACAGTGCCCACGGCCTGGGTGCGCAGTTGACCTACCGCTTCTAAGCAGGAATCAGCGCCACAAAAAAGCCCGGACTTGTCCGGGCTTTTTTCATGGTTCGCCAATCACGGCCGGCTTGCCAACGCCTGCTCCACGGCCTTCAGCAGATCAGGGTCGTCGGGCTTGGTCAGGCTGGAGAAGTGCGCAATCACCTTGCCCTGGCGATCCACCACGTACTTGTAGAAGTTCCAGCGCGGTTTCTGCCCTGACTGGGCGATCAGTTCCTTGTAAAGCGGTGTCGCCTCGTCACCAGTGACGTGCTGCGGCTGGGTCATGGCGAACGTCACACCATAGTTGACGTAGCAGACCTTGGCGGTTTCCTCGGTACTGGCGGCTTCTTGCTTGAAGTCGTCCGAAGGCACGCCGAGCACTTCCAGCCCCTGGTCCTTATAGCGCTTGTAGAGCGCTTCAAGCCCTTTGAACTGCGGGGTGAAACCGCAGTGACTGGCGGTGTTGACGATCACCAGCGGCTTGCCGGCGAAGCGCTGGCAAAGGTCGATGGTGTTCTTGGAACGAAGTTGCGGCAGCTCGTGCTGCAGCAGCGAAGGACATTCGGCAGCCATGGCCTGGCCGCCGAGCAAGGCAAGCGACAGGAAGAGGATGGGCGAGGCTTTCATGGCGGACTCCGGCGCAGGTCGATTGATCCGCTTAAGCTACTGCCAAGTGCAGCGCCTAGCAATTGAAGCCCAGCTGCATCAACGCCAGCCCACCCTGCTCCCAGCCCCACCAGCCCAAGGCCAGCAGCGAGCCCGCGAGCAGGGCGCCAAGTGCCCAGCCCAGGTACAGGCTCATGCGGCCCCGGCGGGTTGAAGGCGCGCCACCGGCTGTTCGCGCACCGGCCAGTTCAGCACGGCGGCCAGCAGGCTGAGGAAGATGGAAATCTGCCATACCAGTTCATAACTGCCCGTGTGGTCATAGAGGTAGCCACCCAGCCAACCGCCGAGGAAGGCGCCGAGCTGGTGGAACAGGAAGACGATACCACCGAGCATGGACAGGTTGCGCACGCCGAAGAGGGTCGCGACCGTGCCATTGGTCAGGGGGACTGTAGACAGCCACAACAACCCCATGGCCATACCGAAGGCATAGGCGCTCCAAATGCTCAGCGGCGAATAGACGAACGCCACGATCACCACGCCACGCAGCAGGTAAAGCCCGGTAAGCAGCTTCGGTTTGGCGTGACGGCCTCCCAGCCAGCCGGCGATGTAAGTGCCGAACACGTTGAACAGCCCTACCAGCGCCAGCACCGTGGTGCCCACCGAAGCTGGCAAGTGTTGGTCAACCAGGTAGGCCGGCAGATGCACGCCGATGAATACCACCTGGAAGCCACAGACAAAGAAACCGAGGGCCAACAGCCAGAAACCGCTATGCGATGTCGCCTCGCGCAGGGCTTCGCCCAAGCTCTGTTCATGGGCCTGGGGCGGCGGCGGATTGTCCTTGAGTAGCCCTACCAGCGGCACGATCAGCGCCACCAGCAGGCCCAGCGCCAACAGCGCGGACGACCAGCCTAGCCAGCCGATCAACCCGAGGGTGCCGGGCAGCATGGCGAACTGGCCGAAGGAGCCGGCGGCTGCGGCGATGCCCATCGCCATGCTGCGCTTATCCACAGGCACGGCGCGCCCTACCACGCCGAGAATCACCGAGAAGGAGGTGCCCGACAGGCCGATACCGATGAGCAGACCGGCACTGAACGACAGCGACAGGGCCGAATCGGCGAACCCCATCAGCACCAGGCCCAAGGCATAGAGCACGCCGCCCACGATCACCGTCTTCGCCGCGCCGAAGCGGTCGGCCAGAGCCCCGGTGAAGGGCTGCGCCAGACCCCAGATCAGGTTCTGCAGGGCGATGGCGAAGGCGAATACCTCGCGGCCCCAGCCGAACTCGCTGCTCATCGGCGCCAGGAACAGGCCAAAGCCATGCCGAATGCCCAGGGAAAGCGCCAGGATCAGTGACGCCCCAAGAAGAACCCAGCCACTCGTACGCCATACCGATGTCATAGAAAATCCTTTACGGGTACATACCCGCTTTCCATCGAAAGAATCAGCTGATGTGTTCCAGATCATCCAGCAGCGCCATCAGCGCCGCTCGCTTCTCCAGTCCTATGCGTTGCCCCAGTTGCACCTGTACCTGTTCCCAGGCCCGCAGCGCTTCATCGAGCCTGGCGTGCCCGGCAGCGGTTAGCGAAACCAGACGATTGCGCTGGTCCTCACCGCCCTCCAACTGCACCAGCCCCTTGCCTTCAAGCACCTTCAGATTGCGCCCGAGGGTGCTGCGATCCAGACCCAGGGCTTCCGCCAGGCTGGTGATGCTGGGCTGATCCAGCCGCGCCAGGTTCTTCAACAGCGAATACTGGGCGACGTTCACCCCAACGCCCTCGAGAGCATCGTCGTAGAGCCGGGTCACGCTTCGCGTGACGCGGCGCAGCTTGGTACAGAGGCATTGGGTCGGCAACATGAGATACGTGTATATACCCGCAACTGCCTGATCGTCAATCCAAGCCTGCCGTTCGACGCCCGCTGGCCGAAGGTGATTGTCCCAATTGCCAGAGGCTGTCGTAGCCGCTGCCAAGGATCTCGCGTGGCCTGCCCCGTATAAACCGGGCCATCAACGCACGCCGAGGTCACCATGCCCAGCTACAAAGCCCCGCTGCGCGACACGCGCTTCCTGCTCAACGAAGTCTTCGACTTTCCCGCCCACTACCGCGCCCTGGCCAATGGCGGCGAAGCGACCCCTGACATGGTCGACGCCATCCTCGGCGAATGCGCACGGCTCTGCGAAGAAGTGATCGCCCCGCTCTACCACAGCGGCGACGAGGAAGGTTGCCACCTGGAAAACGGCGAGGTACGCACACCCAAGGGTTTCAAGGAAGCCTACGACGCCTATGTCGCCGGCGGCTGGCAAGGCCTGTCGCACCCGGTGGAATACGGCGGCCAGGGCTTGCCGATGAGCCTCGGTGCTCTTAAGCAGGAAATGCTCGGCACCGCCAACTGGCCGTTCTCCATGTATCCGGGCCTCTCCCTCGGCGCCATGAACACCCTGATGCAGCACGGCACCGAGGAACAGAAAAGGACCTACCTGGTGCCTCTCACCGAAGGCCGCTGGGGCGGCACCATGTGCCTGACCGAGCCCCAGTGCGGCACCGACCTTGGCCAGGTGAAGACCCGCGCCGATGCCAATCCCGACGGCAGCTATTCCCTGACCGGTACCAAGATCTTCATCTCCTCGGGCGAGCACGACCTCACCGAGAACATCGTGCACATCGTGCTCGCCCGACTGCCGGATGCGCCGAAAGGTACGCGCGGCATCTCCCTGTTCATCGTACCCAAGTTCCTTCCCGGCACCGATGGCGGCCTGGGCGAGCGCAACGGGGTGAGCTGCGGGGCGCTGGAGAAGAAAATGGGCATCAAGGCCTCCAGCACCTGCGTGATGAACTTCGACGGTGCCACCGGCTTTCTCATCGGTCCGGCGAACAAGGGCCTCGAATGTATGTTCACCTTCATGAACAGCGCCCGTATCGGGACTGCCATCCAGGGCGTGGCCACCGCGGAACTGGCCTATCAGGGTGCCCTCGCCTACGCCCGCGAACGCCGCTCCATGCGCGCCCTGTCCGGCACCAAGGAACCCGACTCCGTCGCCGACCCACTGATGGTCCACGGCGACGTACGACGCATGCTACTGACCCAGAAAGCCGTGGCCGAAGGTGGCCGTGCGCTGGTCTACCTCGCTACCCAGTACGCCGACCGCATGATCGAAGGCATCCTGCACAAGGACGAACGGCAGTACGCCCACTGGGATGACAAACTCGGTTTCCTCACGCCGATTCTCAAGGGCTGCCTGACCGAGCTGGGCCTGGAAAGCGCCAACCTCGGCATGCAGGTGTTCGGCGGCCATGGCTACATCCGAGAACACGGTATGGAGCAGATCGTCCGCGACGCCCGAATTGCCACCCTCTACGAGGGCACCACCGGCATCCAGGCCCTTGACCTGCTGGGCCGCAAGGTGCTGCTGATGACCCAAGGCAAGGCCGTGCGTGACTTCACAGGCGAGCTCGCCCGTTTCGCCATCGAACTGCTGAAGACCGAACCCGCCATGCGCGGACGAGCCCTGGTGCTGCTCAGGATGGCCGCGCAATGGAACTGGCTGACCCTGCGCATCGCCCTGCGCGCCCGCAAGGACCGCGACCTGGTGAGCACCGCCAGCCACGACTTCCTGATGTACTCCGGCTACGCCGCCCTGGCCTATGCCTGGGCCCTGCAAGAGCGCGCGGCCCGCGTGCGGCTGCGCGAAGGTGGCGCGGACTCCGCCGAGTTCTACCGCGCCAAACTGGCCACCAGCGACTTCTACTTCGCCCGCCTGCTACCTCGCGCAAAAGGGCACGCGACGGCCATGCTGAAGCCGACTGGGACGGTGATGGGACTGGCGGGCGAGCATTTTGTATTTGAGTGAGATCGGGGGAATCGCGGGGAATTTTCGGAAGGCAACGAAGCTGATTGCATAGAAGATCGAGCCTTTCCACATCAGAGGAAAGGCCATGGAAAGGCTCGAGTTTGCCAGGCGGCTTCGGGTAGAACAGACGGATGCGGAGCAGCGGCTTTGGCAGCATCTGCGCGCAAAGCGGTTACTCGGAATGGAGTTTCGGCGGCAGAAACCCATTGGACCCTACATCGTCGAATTCATCTGCCAGGAACGGATGCTGGTGATTGAAGTGGACGGCGGGCAGCACCCGGAAAGTAAGTCCAATGAAGCGCGAGACACCTGGTTCGTCGTGCGGGTATTCCGGGTCCTGCGGTTCTGGAACCACGAAGTGCTGCAGGAAACTGAAGCCGTGCTCGAAGCCATCCGATTGGCAGCGGAGGAAGCATTTCCCGGCAATCCCCTCTCCCCCGGCCCCTCTCCTCTTCAGGGAGAGGGGCCGGGGGAGAGGGCAGATCAGGCGAACAACGCCACCCCCACCAACACCCCCACCTCCACCAACTCCACCATCGCTCCCGCCGTATCCCCGGTCGTGCCACCCAGGCGTTGCATGAACCGCCCGCGCAGCCAGCCAAACAGCGCCAGCGCCGCCACCAGGGCGATCCAGGCGGGCCAGCCCAGCAGCAGAATCAGTGCCCCCTGAACCGCCAACCACATCGGCAATTCGCGGCGCGGGAGATGTTCGGCAATCGCCTGTCCCAGGCCGCCGGGACGGACGTAAGGGGTGGTAAGGAACAGCAGGGGCAACATCCCTCGCGCCAGCCAGGGCGCCAGCAACAGGGGCAGCCATTGCCCTGCCTGCAACAGGGCCGTCAATGCAGCGAACTTGAGCAGCAGCACCACCACCAGCACCACCACCGCGATCGGCCCGCTGCGTGGGTCCTTCATGATCGTCAGGGTGCGTTCGCGGTCGCCGTAGCCACCTACCCAGGCATCGGCCGTGTCCGCCAATCCGTCCAGATGCAGGCCGCCCGACAATCCGATCCAGAGTGCCAGCAACAGGGCCGCCGACAACAGCGGCGGATGCCCGTCCAGCAGCCAGGCACCGCCCAACAGCAGTGCGCCGAGCAGCAATCCGACCGGGGGATACCAGAGCAGCGACCGGCCGATCTGCGCCGGCTCCGGCATACCCGGCAGACGCACGGGCAGACGGGTGAGGAATTGCAGGGCGATCAGCAGGGGCGTCATGGGCGCTCCCGCAGACCGTGTACGTCGAAGGTCAGGCGGAACAGCTCGCCATGGGCCACTTCCACCTGCATCAACCCGGTGCGCGGCAACTGCCGGGCGCGGGCCACCAGGATGCGGATCACACCGCCATGGGTGACCAGCAGCACCCGCTTTCCGGCGAAGCGCTCCAGCAGACGCTCACCGGCAGCCAGCACCCGAACCTCGAAGTCCAGCAGGGTTTCACCGTCCGGCGGGGTGAAGCTATAGGGGTCATTCCAGAACTGGCCAAGCCCCTCGGCGTGATCCTCCATCAATTCGGCGGCGCTGCGGCCTTCCCATTGACCGAAGTGCAGTTCGCGCAGGTCGGAATCGAAATGCAGCGGCAGGCCAAGCTGCAGCTCCAGCTCGCAGGCGAACGCGGCGCAACGTTGCAGGGGCGAACTCACCAGCACGTCCCATGGCCCGGCACCGACGATGCCCGCGCGCATCTGCGTCCAGCCTTTGTCGGTCAGGGCGTCGTCGAGGCTGCCACGAAAGCCGCCGCCCCGTTCGGTTTCACCATGCCTCAGGAGGTCGAGCTTCATTCCGGCCGGTCCGAAACCGAAGCTTCGGCGAAGGTCGCCATGCCGCCATGGAGTTCGCAGGCCAGGCGCAATAGCGGCAGTGCGATGGCGGCCCCGCTGCCTTCGCCCAGGCGCAGGCCCAGGTCCAGTAGCGGCTGAGCCTCCAGTGCCTCGAGCACGGCGACGTGACCCGGCTCGGCGGAACGATGGGAGAACAGAAGCCACTCGCGACAGGCGGGGTTCAGGCGCACGGCGCATAGCGCCGCCACGCTGCAGATGAAGCCGTCCACCAACGCCGGCAGGCCCAGCTGGGCGCAGGCGAGGTAGGCGCCGGTCAGCGCCGCTACTTCGAAGCCGCCGAGGCGGCGCAGGGTTTCCTGCGGGCTGTCGCAGCCTTCGCGATGCAACGCCAGGGCATGTTCGATGACCTGGATCTTGTGGGCCACTCCCTTGCCGTCGAGACCGGTGCCTGGGCCAGCCATCGCGGTGGCGGGCAGGTCCAGCAGGGCACAGGCCAGGGCGCTGGCGGTGGTGGTGTTGCCGATGCCCATTTCGCCGCCGACGTAAAGATCGGCGCTCGCGCCCAAGGCGCGCTCGACGCTGGAGCGGCCGGCTTGCAGGGCGATCAGGCACTGGGCGGCGGTCATTGCCGGTTCGCGGGCGAAATTCGCGGTGCCGGCGCCCACGTGCAGGTGCAGCACACCCGGCAGGGGTTCCAATGGCAACGCTGTGCCCAGGTCCACCAGTTCCAGGGTTGCGCCGAGGCTTTTGGCCAGCACGCTGATGGCGGCACCGCCGCGGACGAAGTTGCGCAGCATCTCGCCGGTCACCGCCTGTGGATAGGCGGACACGCCCTCTTCCACCACGCCGTGGTCACCGGCGAAGACCGCGAACCAGGGGCGATCGATGCACGGCCGCTCGCGCCCTTGTTGGGCGGCGAGCGTGATGGTGAGGTCCTCGAGTTGACCGAGGGCGCCACGGGGCTTGGTCAGCTGATCCTGCCGGGCCTGGGCCTTGGCACGAGCGATGGGATCGAGGGGCTGGCAGGGGGCCTGCCACCAGTGCAGCGGAGTCATAGGGAATCTCCCTTGAGGATCATGGGCAAGCCGGCGACGGTGAAGATCACCCGTTCGCTGCGTTCGGCCAGGGCCTGGTGCAGCCAGCCGGCCTCGTCGACATAGCGACGGGTCAGCTCGCCCAGGGGCACGACGCCCAGGCCGGTTTCATTGCTTACCAGCAGCACGCGACCGGGAAGCCCGGCGATGCAACCGAGCAGCGCTTCGCGCTCTTCGTCCAGCCGCGCCGGATCGTCCAGCATGAGCAGGTTGGTCAGCCAGAGCGTCAGGCAGTCCACCAGCAGGCAGGTATCGTCGGCGGCGCTCTCGCGCAGCACTCGAGCGAGTTGCGACGGTTCTTCCACCAGCCCCCAGTGCTCCGGACGGCGGGCACGATGATGGGCGACCCGCGCGCTCATCTCGCCGTCCAGCGGCTGGCTGGTGGCGATATAAATGACCTTGAGGCCGCTTTCAGCAGCGAGCTTTTCCGCCAACCGGCTTTTGCCGGAGCGGGCACCGCCGAGGATGAGTTCAAGCATCGTTAAACCTCGTCGTTCGTGGGGCTGGCCCTAGATAGGGAGCACGGCCGTAGGAGCCTGCTTGCTGGCGAAGGTTGCGCCGAAGGTCCGCCAGCAAGCTGGCTCCTACAGGGACAATCCGCACAGTAATTGCAGCCTCCGCGTATCCAGATGCTGCTCTACCAGGTCTGCCAGGCGTTCGATATCGCGCTCGCGTAGTGCGTTGTAGTCCACCGCCTGGACAGCGGCGAGACCGGCCCAGCGCAGGATGGCGGCACTGGCGGCGGAGGATTCGAACAACCCGTGCAGGTAGGTGCCCATGATCTGGCCGTCGACACTGCGGGCGCCATCGGTGCGGCCGTCGTCCAGCACCACCATGGGGTTTTCCAGGCCAACGCCGGTGGTGACGCCAGCGTGGATCTCGTAGCCGCTCACCGCCGCGTCTTCCAGGCGGAGGGTGCCAGCGACATTGCGTAGCTGCTTCTCCGGCTCCAGCACCGTGTCGATGTCCAGCAACCCAAGGCCGACGCTCTCCCCTGCCGGACCTTCCAGGGCGTGAGGGTCGACGATGGTGCGTCCGAGCATTTGGAAACCGCCGCAGATTCCGAGCACCTTGCCGCCATAGCGCAAGTGACGTTGCAGCGCCTGATCCCAGCCGTGCTCGCGCAGCCGTGCAAGGTCGGCACGCACGCTCTTCGAGCCGGGAAGGATGATCAGGTCTGCTGGCGGAATGGGCTGGCCGGGGGCGACGAAGGTGAGCTGTACCTGTGGGTGCAATCGCAGCGGATCGAAGTCCGTGTGGTTGCTGATGCGCGGCAACACCGGCACCGCAACCCGCAGCACATCGCCAGTCTTGGCGGACTGCCGCTGGTCGATGGCGTCCTCGGCTTCCAGGTGGAAGTCGGTGAGGTAGGGCAGAACGCCGAGCACCGGCTTGCCGGTGCGTTGCTCCAGCCAGTCCAGGCCCGGCTCGAGGAGGGCGATATCACCCCGGAAGCGGTTGATGACGAAGCCCTTCACCCGCGCCTGTTCGCTTTCCGACAGCAGCTCCAGGGTGCCCACCAGATGGGCGAACACGCCACCGCGATCGATGTCGGCTACCAGAATCACCGGGCAGTCGACCGCTTCGGCAAAGCCCATGTTGGCAATGTCGTTGGCGCGCAGATTGATCTCCGCCGGGGAGCCGGCACCCTCAACCATCACCACGGAATACTGGCTGCTCAGGCGCTGGTGGGACTCAAGCACCGCTGCCATCGCGACCTTCTTGTAGTCGTGATAAGCGACCGCATTCATGCTGGTGACGGCGCGGCCATGGATGATCACCTGGGCGCCAATATCGGTATTGGGCTTGAGCAGCACCGGGTTCATGTCGGTATGCGGCGCCAATCCGCAGGCCAGGGCCTGCACCGCCTGGGCACGACCGATTTCGCCACCGTCGGCGGTCACCGCGCTGTTCAGCGCCATGTTTTGCGGCTTGAAGGGCACCACCGCGATGCCCCGGCGCTTGAGCCAGCGGCACAAGGCCGTCACCAGGGTGCTCTTGCCCGCATCGGACGTGGTGCCCTGCACCATCAGGGTCGTCATGGGCGCTCCTTGGAAAAATCTGTCAGAGCCCGGTCGAGGCGTGCCCAGCCGGCTTCGTCCGGCGGCAGACCAAAGCGCAAGCTGGGTGGCGAGGTGAAAAGCCGGGTAAGAATGCCGCGAGCGGCGAGAAATTCGTGCAGGGCCAAAGCGTCGTCGCGGAGCAGGCGCTGGAACAACGCGGTGCCGCCAGCGGGAGGCAGGCCGCAATCACGCAACAACGTTTCCAGACGCAAACCATCGCGCAGCAAGGTTTGCCGCTGAACCGTTTGTCCCGCTTCATCTTGCAACAGCGCCTTGGCCAGGGCCCGGGCCGGACCGCTGACCGCCCAGGGGCCGAGCCATTCGTTGAGTCGATCCAGCAACGCTGTTTCGGCCAGGACGAAGCCCAGGCGGATTCCCGCCAGGCCGAAGAACTTGCCAAAGGAACGCAGCACCACCAGCCCCGGCAACGGGCAATGACTCGCCAGGCTCTGCTGCGGCGTGCAGTCCATGAAGGCTTCGTCCACCAGCAGCCAGCCGCCCCGCTCGGCAAGACGAGCGCGCCAGCCCAGCAGGGTTTGCGGCGTCAGTCGCTCGCCAGTGGGGTTGTTCGGGTTGACCACCAGCACCACGTCGAAACGCTCCAGCTCACGCTCGGCGGTTTGCGCATCCAGCGCCTCCAGCTCGTGACCCTCACGGCGCCAGGCATGGGCATGCTCGGCATAGCAAGGCGAGATCACCCCTACCCGGCTGCGCTCACGGAGGCGCGGCAATGCCTGGATCGCGGCCTGGGAACCGGCCACCGGCAGTAGCGACTCGCAGCCGTAGTAACGCCGGGCCGCGTCTTCCAGGCCGTCCTCCAGCTCGGGCAGACGCGCCCAGGCCGCGACCGGAATGGCCGGCAATTCCCAACCATAGGGGGCGATGCCGGTGGAAAGATCGAGCCAGCCCGCTTCGGCAATTCCGTAACGCCGCGCCGCCGCGCGAAGTCGTCCGCCATGTTCAAGCAAGGAGCCAGCCTCCGATGATCAGCGCCGCGAGCCAGAGCATCACGCCCTGGCGCACCAGGTCGATCGCACGACGGATGTCTTCGGCGCGAGCGGCCGGACCTTCGCCCAGTACCGGGCGGTCGTGCAGTTCGCCGTGATAGACCGCCGGGCCACCGAGGGCCACGCCCAGGGCGCCCGCGCCAGCGGCCATCACCGGCCCGGCGTTGGGGCTATCCCACTGCGGCGCTTGCCGGCGCCAACAACGCAGGGCCAGGCCGGTTTTGCCGAGCACGGCGTAGGTCAGGGCCACCAGCCGGGCCGGGATGTAGTTGAGGACGTCGTCGATGCGCGCAGCAGCCCAACCAAAGCGCTCGTATCGCTCGTTGCGGTAACCCCACATGGCATCCAGCGTGTTGGAAAGGCGGTACAGCACCACACCGGGCGCGCCCGCCACGGCGAACCAGAACAGCGCAGCGAACACGGCGTCACTGCCGTTCTCCAGCACCGACTCGGTAGCGGCGCGGGCCACGGCCCCTTCGTCCAGCTCGCGGGTTTCGCGACTGACCATGTAGCCGACGCACTTGCGTGCTTCCGGCAAGTCCCCCGCTTGCAGTGCGTTGGCTACCGGCTCTGCGTGCTCGTTGAGGCTGCGCAGGCCAATGGCGGCGTAGAGCGCAATGACGCCCACCAGCCAACCGATATAGGGCAGTTCCGAAAGCAGCCAGGCAGCGAAGGTCAGCGGCAACACGGCAAGTACCCAGGCACTCACGCCATGACTGCGCCAGCCACGCCCGCCCGTGTTGAAGCGTTGCTCCAGGCGGTTGGCGAGCCTGCCGAAGGCCACCAGCGGGTGCCAGCCCCTGGGCTCACCGAACAGGGCATCCAGCGCCACGGCGCCGAGCGTGAGGAAACCCAGGCTCATGGGCGCTCCCCCCACTGGTTCTCGAATACCAGATCCGCCAGCGGACGTGGCTTGGCCCAGCCCTCGAGCGCAAGCATGGGGGCCGGATAAAACGCATTCACCGGGCCAAGGCAAAGCACCGCAACAGGCTTGCTGCCCGCCGGCATGCCCAGCAGTTCGGCGAGGGCATCCGGCTCGAACAGCGACACCCAGCCCATTCCCAGGCCTTCGGCGCGGGCCGCCAGCCAGAGGTTCTGGATGGCGCAGGAAAGCGAGGCCAGGTCCATTTCCGGCAGGGTGCGGCGGCCGAACACATGGGCTTCACGGCCGTCCATCAAGGCGGCCACCAGCAGTTCGGCACAATCGCGAATGCCTTCTACCTTGAGTTTCATGAACTCGTCGGAGCGTTCACCCAGGGCTTCGGCGGTGCTTATCCGTTCGGCGTCCACCAGCGCGTGAATACCATCGCGCAGCCCTTGCGAGGTGATGCGGATAAACCGCCAGGGCTGCATCAGCCCGACACTGGGCGCATGGTGCGCCGCCTCCAGCAGCCGGGCCAGTACCTCGGGCAGAACCTCACCGCCGCTGAAGTGGCGCATGTCGCGGCGTTCGGCAATGGCGCGGTAGACCGCTGCCCGTTCGTCAGGGCTGAAGGCATGCTCGCTCATGGTCGGAACAGCTCCACGGCCGCCCGTGGATTGGACGGCAGGTAGAAGTGAATGTAGGAGGCGGTCAGTCGGCCACTGCGGAACACCGCCTCGGCCACCGGTTTGTCGTTCGGGCACAGGGCGCGCACCAAGGGTTCCTGCGGCGAATCCAGCAACGAATGGTGGAAGGTGTGGCCGCGCAGGCTGCCTTCCGGCAGTGGCGCTTCCTGAAGGGCCAGGGCCGCCAGGCGCTTCTGCAGGGTGGCGCGGCCGGGCAGCAGGCCAACCAGCTCGGCGCATTCACCTCCTGCATCGGTCAGGGCGTCCAGCAGGTAAAGCATGCCACCGCATTCGGCGAGGATCGGTTTGCCAGCGCCGTGGTGCGCGCGGATGGCCTCAGCCATGGCGCGGTTACCCTCCAGCTGGCGCAAATGCAGCTCGGGGTAGCCGCCCGGCAGGTACAGGCTGTCCACCTCGGGCAGGCACTCATCGGCCAGTGGCGAGAAGTACACCAGTTCGGCGCCAAGCTGCTGCAGTAGGTCGAGGTTGGCCTGGTAGAGGAAAGCAAAGGAGGTATCCCGCGCGATGCCGATACGCACGCCGGCCAGTTCCTTGCCGAGCGACTGCAGTTCGGGTGCGGCGAAACTCACCGCTGGCGGTAGCGCCACTTCTGCGCTGGCGGCCAGGGCGTCGGCGGCGGCGTCCAGGCGTGCATCCAGGTCGGCCAGTTCCTCGGCCTGCACCAGCCCCAGGTGGCGACTGGGCAGCTCCACATCCGCGCTGCGCGGCAGCGAGCCATACCAGCGAATCCAGTCCGGCAGGCTGTCGCGGATCAGGTCGCTGTGGCGCTGGCTGCCGACGCGATTACCGAGCACACCGGCAAAGGGCAGGTCCGGCTGGTAGGTGGCCAGGCCCACAGCCAGAGCACCGAAGGTCTGCGCCATGGCGGCACCATTGATCACGCCGAGTACCGGCACACCAAAATGGCGAGCCAGGTCGGCGGCGGACGGCGAGCCGTCGAACAGGCCCATCACGCCCTCGATGAGGATCAGATCAGCCTCTCCGGCAGCTTCCCAAAGCAGGCGGCGACTTTCCGCCTCGCCCACCATCCACAGGTCCAACTGGTAGACCGGTGCGCCGGACGCGCGGGCGAGGATCATCGGGTCGAGAAAGTCCGGCCCGCACTTGAACACCCGCACCCGCTTGCCCTCGCGGGCGTGCAGGCGAGCGAGCGCTGCGGTGACGGTGGTCTTGCCCTGGCCGGAGGCCGGGGCGGCGATCAGAAGTGCGGGGCAGCTCCGAGTGAGGTCAGACATGGCAAAACCTCTCCCCTTCCCTCTCCCTGAATAGAGAGGGGGTAAAAACAGCGGCAGTGCCTGACATCAGAACTCCACACCCTTCTGGGCTTTCACACCGGACTTGAAGGCGTGCTTGACCAGAGTCATTTCGGTAACGGTGTCGGCGGCGTCGATCAGGCCCTGGGGCGCGCCCCGGCCGGTGGCGACGACATGCTGGTGTTCGGGGCGGGACTCGATGTCGCGCAACACGTCGTCCAGCTCCAGGTAGCCATGCTTGAGGGCGATGTTCAGCTCATCCAGTACCACCAGGCCGATCTGCGGGTCGTCCATCAGTCCGCGCGCGACCGTCCAGGCGGCGCGCGCCTTCTCGATATCACGCTGGCGATCCTGGGTATCCCAGGTGTAGCCCTCGCCCATCACGTGGTAGCTGACTTCTTCTGGGAAACGACGGAAGAAATTCTCTTCACCGGTGGACATACCGCCCTTGATGAATTGCACCACGCCCACCTTGAGGCCGTGGCCGAGGGCACGGGCGACCATGCCGAATGCCGAACTGCTCTTGCCCTTGCCGTTGCCGGTGTGCACCAGCAGCAGGCCGTACTCGTCCTGGGCCTGGGCGATCTTTTCGTCGACCACGGCCTTCTTGCGTTGCATGCGCGCCTTGTGGCGGGCGTCGCGGTCTGCGGATTCGGTCATCGTGAGTACCTCGTCACAGGGCTTGATAGCGGACGGTGAAGTAAACAGCTTGCCCCGGCTGGTTGTAGTCCAGCGCGGTTTCGTAGTCGGCATCCAGCAGGTTGGTCACCTTGGCCTGCAGGCGCCACTCCTCGGTCAGCCAGTACTCACCGCGCAGGTCGACGGTGGCATAGCCGGCGACGCGTTCGCGATTGGCCAGGTCGTTGTAGCTGCGACCCTCGGCATGCACAGTGGCCCCGACGCCAAATTGACCGATACGCCGGTCCAGATCGAGATTGAATACTTCCCTGGCGCGACGCGGCAGTTCATTGCCGGCGTTGGTGTCGGCGCTGCGGTTCTCGGTGTCGAGGAAACTGGCGTTGGCGTTCCAGCTCCAGCCCAGCCATTGACTGCCCAGCACCAGTTCGAGTCCGTCGATGCGCGCCTTGCCGATGTTGTTAGGGCCACCATAAAGACCGAGGGTGGAATCGTAGGCGATCAGGTCGTCCACATGAGTGCGATAGGCATTGATCGACCAGTGGCCCCACTCGTGCTGCCCGGCAAGGCCGGCCTCGAAGCTTTCCGAAGTTTCTGCGTCCAGGTCGGGATTGCCATATCCGGGGTAGTAAAGCTCGTTGAAGCTGGGCGCCTTGAAGGCAGTGCCATAGCTCAGGCTGAAGCGCACCGCATCGGTCATCGCATAGCCCCAGGCGGCATTGCCGGTGTCGTGGGTGCCAAACTGTTCGTTGTCATCACGACGCAGGCTGAGCTGCCAGTCCTGGCGTCCGTGCTCTCCCAGGTACTGGGCAAACCAGCCCTTGTTCAGGCGCGAGTCCTTGTCGAATACGGTTGAACTGCTGATCCGGTCGCGCTGCCAGTCGTAGCCCAGGGTCAGTACGTGCCCTTCGGCCAGGGTCAGGTCGTTGAGCCATGAGGCACTGTCGCGCTTGGAGTCGAAGCGCGCATCGAAGACACCGTCGGTGCGGCTGGTGGTCTTGTCTTCGCTGCGACCGGCCTGCAGGGTCACATCCCAGATTTCCGCCGGACTGAAACGCGCGCGGCCGCCCAGCAGCTCCTGACGGTTGTCTGCATTGGCGTTGTGCCCGCCCAGGGGGTGGAAGTAGCCGAACTGGTCGATATCGTCGTAGTCGTTGTGGGCCTTGGCGCGCATCAGCGTGCCATCGAGTTCCAGGCCGTTCTCGAAGCGATAGCCTGCACGCAGGCTGCCGGAAAGATTGCGGTAACCGTCGGCATCGGGCTCGTAATAGTCGCTGACCTGCCGGCGCGAGTTGATGCCGTCGGTGTCCTGGCTGCTGACGCCGAGGTTGTACCAGCCCTTGTCGTCACCACCGGAAACGCCGGCGCTGCCTTCATAGCTGTCGTGGGTGCCATAGCCCGCGGAGAACCAGGGCTTGGCCCCGTCCTTGCCGCCCTTGCGGGTGAAGATCTGGATGACACCGCCAATCGCTTCCGAGCCATAGAGGCTGGAGCGCGGGCCGCGAACCACTTCGATGCGTTCAATCAGCTCAACCGGCAGGTCCTGGAAGGCGGTGAGGCCGGCGCTGACCGAGCCCACCTTGACACCATCGATCATCACCAGCACGTGGTCGGATTCGGTGCCGCGCATGAACAATGTGGTGTTCTTGCCAGGGCCACCGTTGTTGCTGAGGGTCACGCCCGGGACTTTTTGCAGCAGCTCAGGCACCGAACGCGCTTGGCTGCGCTCGATCTCTTCGCGGTCGATCACCGTACTGGCGGCCAGGCTGGCGCGCACCGGTCGTTCGCTACGGGTCGCGGTAACCACTTGCTCGTCCAGCGTCAGGGGCGCTGCAACCAGCAAGGGAGAAATGGAGGAACTGCCGAGCAGCGCAAGCGCCGCCGGCCTGATGAAAGGCTTGCGAATCAAGGTATGGATCTCCGTCGTGCCACCCGCGCGACATCTCTAAAGGGAACTGCATGCGGACGACTCCGCGATGCCCTGCTTGCGACAGGCCGGTCTCCGGGCTTGCGAGTGGAGCCGAAACTCCCGTGCCGCGCCTTCCCATGCCTGGGGCACAGTGGCCGATTGCGGCGTTCTACTCGCCTACCGTTGCGGGGGCAGCGCCGGATTCTTCGAAGGAATGGACCGGCTTCCCTGTTTCACCCCTTCAGCAATAGCCGAGGGGCACCTGAGGCAGCGGCGAAGGTTAGAGGGTGCGCGGGGTAGCGTCAAATGCTAGCGGACACGTGCCATTCAGTGCCTCGGATTGAAGCCGGCGGGTTTGGCGGCCAGCCAGTCGACGAAGGTGCGCAGGCGCTCGTCACCCATCAGGGCCTCCCGGCTGTTGTAGTTCAGGGCCAGCTCCTTCTCGCTGAACAGCTTGTGGATCTGGTTGTGGCAGGGCCTGCACACCCAGAGGGTGGCGGTGATGCGCTCGTTCTTCGCGTAGCGCTTTTGCACGTAGGGCTTGTCGTGCAGAGCCTTGGGGATCAGGTGATGACGGGTGAGCGCGGCAGCCCGGCCACACAACTCGCAGGCGTCGGGCTGGGGCGGCAGGCGGATCGGTTCGGGCATGCCCGTCAGCGCTTGCGGCAGAGCGTCAGGCCATCGCCCACGGGCAGCAGCGACAGGTCGATACGCTCATCCGTCTTCAAGGTCAGGTTCAGGGCCTGTATGGCACGAGTGTCGACGTCGTCCGGCTCGGACTCCAGCACGCGGCCACTCCAGAGTACGTTGTCAAAGAGGATCAGCCCGCCCTGGCGCACCAGGCGCAGGGCCTCGTCCAGATAGGCCGGATAGTTGGCCTTGTCGGCGTCGATGAAGATCAGGTCGAGGCTGCCATCTTCCAGGCTCGCCAGGGTATCCAGTGCCGGCGCCAAGCGAAGTTCGATGCGTTCGGCCAGCCCCGCCTCCTGCCAATAGCGACGAGCGATAGCGTTGTAGTCACCTGGCAGGTCGCAACAGATCATCCGGCCGTCAACGGGCAATTCCGCGGCCATGCACAGGGCGCTGTAACCCGTGAAAGTGCCCACTTCGAGAATGCGACGAGCGCCGGTGAGCTTGACCAGCAAGGCCATGAACTGGCCCTGCTCCGGCGCGATCTGCCAGCGCGCCATGGGCATGGCGGCGGTTTCGGCGCGCAGCCGCTGCAACAGCGGCGTGTCCCGTAGCGAAACATCGAGGAGGTAGCCGTAAAGGGCGTCGTCGAGGTTCAGCGTGCGGTTGGTCATGACAACCTCAGTGGGATTGGGCCAGGCGTGGATCGAAGATTACGCGCTTGGCGCTGAGATAGCTGCGTTGCCAATAGCTGTTCGACAGGCTGTCCAGACGCACCGTTCCGCCCGTGCGCGGCGCGTGTACGAAGCGCCCCTCACCCACGTAGATGCCGGCATGGCTGACCTGCCCGCCGCCATTGGTGGCGAAGAACACCAGATCGCCGCTTTGCAATGCATTGAGGCTGATGCTGGGCGTACGCATGGAGATCAGTTCGCGCGTGGAGCGCGGCAGGGCGATGCCCGCGGCGTCGCGGTAGACGTAGCCGATCAGGCCACTGCAGTCGAAACCGCTGTCCGGGGTGTTGCCGCCCCAGCGATAGGGCGTGCCCACCAGGCCCAGGGCACGGAACAGCACGTCTTCAGCCGCAGGGGAGAACTGCTGGGAGGGCGCGGCAATGACAGGAGGAGAGTAAGGCGGCGGCGCCTTGCTCGCACAAGCGGTGAGCAACGAGGCCAGGGCAAGAATGGCGAGGCGGTTCGGTGCGAGCATGGCAAGTCAGTCCTGACTTGAGGAATGCACGCTAATTTGCTGATCTCACAGTGATATTGCAAGAGAAAGCTACACACCCGAACAGAAAAAGTTCCCTGACCACACTCGGAAAGCGATTTTTTTTGCATTCAGGTAAACCCCGGACAGAAAAAAGCCGAGGCGGCCACTAAGGGCCGCCTCGGCTGTTTCGACTCGAATCCGACTGGATCAGCGATGCAGCGGGTGGCGAGTCGGGGTATTCATGGCCAGGACGCGCTTGGCTTCCATGTAGCTGGCCTTCCAGTAGCGGTCGTCGAGGCTGTCGACGCGGACACCACCGCTGCGGCTGCTGCTGGAGTGGATGAAGCGGTCATCGCCGATATAAATGCCGGCGTGACTGACGCGGCCACGGCCACGATTGTTAAAGAACACGATGTCGCCGGGCTTCAGCTCGCTACGAGCGATCACCGGAGCATCCAGGTTGATCATTTCGCGAGTGGAACGCGGCAGCTGGATACCAGCCTCTTCCTTGAACAGGTAACCGACGAAACCGCTGCAATCGAAGCCGGTCTTCATAGAACGGCCGCCAAAGCGGTACGGAGTACCCACCAGCTCGAAACCGCGCTCAAGCAGGCCATCGGCCAGGGACGGCATCTGGTAGGGCTCGTCGTCGGTGAGGTTGGCAAGATCCAGGGCGGTGGGCCCACGATCCGCCAGCAGCGAATCGGGTGCGCCGTCGGCTACGGGGGCCTGGGCCTGGGATTGCGGTTGCTGCTGCACATTGCCTGCGCAAGCGGCGAGAAACAGAGCGAAGGTAAGAGGCACGAGGGGTGCGAAGCGCTTCAGCATGGGCACGACCGTGTCGAATGATTTCTGATGAAGGCGCGACTATGCCCTCTATCAAATCCATTTGCAAATTTAATCGCCCGAAATGTGACTCAGCAGTCCTTGCAAAACATCTAAGGCCTTTCCTCTGAGGTGGACATCGACGACGGGGCTCAGGTCGGTGAGCGCCGGATTGATTTCCACGGTGAAACCGCCTGCTTGGCGGGTGCGGATGACGGGCTCGATGATGTAAGGAAAGCTCGCCGTGGTTCCCACCGAGATCACCGCATCGAATCCCTTGCGTAGCTCGGCGTAGAGACTGTCGATGGCCTGCTCTGGGAGCATTTCTTCGAACAGCACCACGGGTGGGCGGAGAATACCACCACATTCATGGCATTTGGGAGGCATTTCTCCTGCCAGATGTCGGGCAAGGTCAGAACTTTCCGCCCCGCAGGACTGGCAGTAGAGCGGCGACAGCTCGCCGTGGATCTCGATCAGCCGCTCCGGCGGCGAGCCCGCCTGGCGGTGGTAGCCATCGATGTTCTGGGTCAATACCCAGCATTCGGGCTTGAGCCGCTGCAACTGTGCAATCGCTTCATGACCGGCGTTCGGCCGGGCGCCCAGACAGGCGCGGCCGAGCTGGGCGAGGTACTTCCAGCAGAGGGCCGGGTTGCGCCGCAGCATCGGCCCGGAGAGTGCTTCCTCTATAGGCAACCCCTCCTCCGTGACGCCGTTGTAGAGCCCGCCCAATCCACGATAAGTGGGCAACCCCGAATCAGCTGACAGCCCGGCTCCGGTGATCACCAGGATTCGCTCGGCCGCCTTGATGGCTGATGCCACGTGCTGGATATCCGACATGCTCCCCTCCTCTGCCGGCCGGCGCCGAGCGCCCGTTACGGTTCAGTGATTGACGGTGTGGGCCAGCATCCACGAAAGCTGGCAGAGCGGGCGACCGCTTTCGGCATGCCACTGGTTGAAAGCTGCCTGGACCTGGGCCAGGTCTTTCTGGCTGGTGGGCGCCTTATCGATGATGTCCTGGGCCTTGAGGGCCGCGACCATATCATCGGTCGGAATGAAGGTGTCCTTGCCGACCATACGCAGGAAGCGCGGCGCCGACAGCCCGCCCAACTGGTTGCCATGCTTGGCCAGGTACTTCCACAGGCCAACGATATCGGTCACCGGCCAGTCGGCGATCAGGGCGCCGAAGCTGCCTTTCTCTCGTGCCACATCCAGCACGAACTGGGCATTGCGCGGCACGCTCTTGAGCTTGCCGAGGTGGCGGATCAGTCGCGCGTCCTGCATCAGACGCTCCAGATGCTCGGCGCCCATCAGCACCACTTTTTGCGGATCGAAGCCAAAGAAGGCCAGCTCGAAGGCCGGCCACTTGGCGTCCACCTGGCTGTGCTTTAAGCCCGCACGGAAGACGCGAAGAGCAATCAGCGACAGATAGCGGTCATCGCTGAGCGCACGCAATTCGGCGTCACCGAGCGGCTGCGGCAGGCGTGCCTCCAGGGCTTCGGCCGAGCCGAAGCGGTTCAGGCAGTATTCGTGGAGCCAGCGGTAGTCGCGCATGCGTTGTCCTTTCGATGCGGAAACGATTCCCTGTAGGAGCCTGCTTGCTGGCGAACCTTCGCGAGCAACCTTTCTCCTGCAAGGGCACGATCAGATGTTGATCACTTCCAGCGTACGCGGTGCCGCGGTCTCGTCGATGCGCAGGCTGGCGAAGTCGAACAGGTTGCGGTCAGCCAGCTGCGAAGGCACTACGTTCTGCAGGGCACGGAACATGATCTCGGTACGCCCCGGCGACTTACGCTCCCACTCCTGGAGCATTTCCTTGACCACCTGACGCTGCAGATTCTCCTGGGAGCCGCAGAGGTTGCACGGGATGATCGGGAACTCCTTGAGAATGGAGTAGGCCTCGATATCGGCTTCATTGCAGTAGGCCAGCGGACGGATCACCACGTTGCGGCCGTCGTCGGCACGCAGCTTCGGCGGCATGGCCTTGAGGGTGCCGCCATAGAACATATTGAGGAAGAAGGTCTCGAGGATATCGTCGCGGTGGTGACCCAGGGCCATCTTGGTCGCACCGATCTCGTCGGCGAAGGTATAGAGGGTGCCACGACGCAGGCGCGAGCAGAGCGAGCAGGTGGTCTTGCCTTCCGGAATCTTCTCCTTCACCACCGAATAGGTGTCCTTTTCGATGATGTGGTACTGCACACCGATGGATTTCAGGTAGGCCGGCAGGACATGCTCGGGGAAGCCGGGCTGCTTCTGGTCCATGTTCACGGCCACGATCTCGAACTTGATCGGCGCGACCTTCTGCAGGTACAGCAGCACGTCCAGCATGGTGTAGCTGTCCTTGCCTCCGGACAGGCAGACCATGACCTTGTCGCCATCCTCGATCATGTTGAAGTCGGCGATGGCTTCGCCGGCCAGGCGGCGGATGCGTTTCTGCAGTTTGTTCTGGTTGACCGAAAGGGTGCCCATGGTGCTCTGAAATCCGGGGGGAATGCGAAAAGCTGGCTATTTTACGCACAAAGCGAGCGCGACCCCAGCCCCATCATCGCCCTGTGCTAGGCTCCGGCGGATGAACAGTGACCTCGATCCCGCCCTGGACCTCAGCGACCAGCTCCTCGAACTCTTGCGCGGGGCCCCCGAGGGGCTGAGCGAGTACCAGTTGATCCAGGTCCTCAAGGCCCGCCACTCCACCCACATCCCGCACTTGGAACTTACCGACAAGCTGGTGCTGTTCCGTACGCACTTCCTGGTCTTCAACGCGCTCTACCGCCTGCGCGACCAGCTGAACGGCACCGGCCTTGCGCAGCTGGCCATCAGTCCGCTGTGCGTGCAACTGCTGCCCTATGAGGCTGGGGCCACCTCGGCCCTCAGCGAGCTGGACCCGCTGCGCGACTATTACCTGGACTTGGGTAACCTGCGGCACACGACAGAGGAAGATGTGGAACGCCTGCTGGCCAGTTTCTGGACCCGCATGCAGGGCAGTGAAGAGAAGCTCGCGGCACTGGAGCTGTTTGGCCTGCACAGCGGCAGCCAGCCTCTCAGCCTCGCGGTGATCAAGCAGCGCTACCGCCAGTTGGTGAGCCAGCACCACCCCGATCGCGGCGGCAGCACCTCGCGCCTGCAATCGATCAACAAGGCCATGGAAATACTCCAACGCTATTACAGCTGACGCTGAATCTTCGATTCGCTCTAAGGCGTCGCCGAATCGCCTGCCTATACTGCGACATAAGGTCGCATAGGTCGGCCGGGCACCGGGTGGCGCTGGCTACGCGCCCCCGGCGCTTCGCTGGGGGGCGACCTCATAATAATGAGGAGGTGTTCAGCATGATCCACCACGTTTGGGGGCTCTTCACCCATCCCGATCAAGAGTGGCAAGAGATCCGTGGCGAAGAGGAAAGCGTCAGCCACATGTACCTCACCCACGTCCTGATCCTTGCTGCAATTCCCGTGATTTCTGCCTATATCGGCACCACCCAGGTCGGCTGGGTACTGGGCAAGGGCGATCCCGTGATGCTCACCCAGGCCAGCGCGTTGCAGATGTCCATCATGTCCTATCTGGCGATGCTCGCCGGCGTGGCAGTGATGGGCGGATTCATCCACTGGATGGCGCGCACCTACGACGCCAATCCTAGCGTTACCGAGTGCATCGTCTTTGCCGCTTACTGCGCGACCCCGCTGTTCATCGGCGGTCTCGCGGCGCTCTACCCGCACCTCTGGTTCGGCGCAACAGTAGGCACATTAGCCATCTGCTACACGGTCTACCTGCTGTACGTGGGCATACCGACTTTCATGAACATTCCGAAAGACGAAGGCTTCCTGTTCTCCAGCTCGGTGCTGGCAGTGGGCCTGGTGGTGCTCGTGGCGATGATCGCCTCCGCCGTGATCCTCTGGGGCTTCGGCCTGGGGCCGGTGTACACCAGCTGAAAACCCTCGTTGACCAGAAGGCCGCCTGCGGGCGGCCTTTTCTTTTGGCCGGGAATGACCGCTCGGCGTCACCACCTTTGGGCAGCAAACGCTTTGCGGCATAATTCCGCGCCAACGGAGTGCCCTATGCCCGAGCAGCTACTTGCCCGCGTCGAGGCCTGCTATCAGCAGGCCGAAGCCTTTTTCAAATGCCGGTTTCCCCGCCCCGAAGTGAGCTTCAAGCTACGCGGGCAGAAGGCCGGCGTCGCCCATCTGGACGAAAACAAGCTGCGTTTCAACCCGCAGCTCTACCGCGAAAACCAGGAAGACTTCCTGCGCCAGACCGTCGCCCACGAAGTGGCGCACCTGGTAGCCCATCAACTGTTCGGCCCCCGAATCCAACCCCATGGCGAGGAATGGCAGCTGATCATGCGCGGGGTCTACGAACTCCCCCCAAACCGCTGCCACACCTATGAGGTGAACCGGCGCAAGGTGACGCGCTACCTGTACCGCTGCGCCTGCCCCGACGGCCATCCTTTCTCCGCCCAGCGCCACGCCCTGGTGACGCGCGGGCGCCGCTACTACTGTCGGCGCTGCCAGGTGACTCTGGTGTTCAGCGGGGAACAAAGCCAGGTTTAGGACCTGTGGCGGACCTGTGGGGACGAATTCATTCGCCATGCAGGCCGAAGGCCTGCCCACCGGAGGCCGGGGACCGCCATGCGGTCCTCAGCGAATGAGTTCGCCCCCCACAAGGTTCCTGCTTCGCCCCGTCAACCCACCACCTTCGCCGCCTTCAGCCCCTCGATCTGCTCGGCGCTGAGCCCCAGCGCGGCCAGCACTTCAGCGGTATGCGAGCCCAACGGGCCGCCGGCATGGCGCGGCGCGGGCAGGCCGGCAGAGAACCTGATCGGACAGCCGATCTGCTTCTGCGCAGGCAAGCCTTCGCGCGGAACCTCCACCACCAGGCCGCGGGCCTTGATCTGTGGATGATCCACCGCCTCGGACAGCGGCAGCATCGGCTCCACGCAGGCGTCCAGCTCGGCGAAGACCTCGACCCACTCGGCGAAGTCGCGCTTTTCGAATTCGATCTCGATGGCCCGTTTCAGCTCCTGCTGGTCTTCGGGCCTGGGCGACAGCCCCTTCGCTGCCAGCTCGGGACGGCCAAGGGCGGCGCAGAACTGCTGCATGAACTGCGGCTCCAAGCTTCCTACAGAGAACCAGCGGCCATCACGGGTACGGTAGTAGTCGTAGAAGCTGCCGCCATTCAGGGCCTGGTTCTCCATGGCCGGTTCAACACCCGCACCGAGATAGCTGGCACCCGCCATGCCGTGCAGGGCGAAGGCGCAGTCGGTCATGCTGACGTCCACGTGCTGCCCCTCCCCTGTCACCTGGCGATGGATCACAGCCGCGAGCAGGCCCATCACCCCATGCAGGGAGCCGCCGCCAATATCCGCGAGTTGTACGCCCAGCGGCAGCGGTCCGCTGTCGCGGCGTCCGGTGTAGCTGGCGATACCGGCCAGGGCCAGGTAGTTGATGTCGTGTCCGGCACGGTCGCGATAGGGGCCGGTCTGGCCATAGCCGGTGATGGATAAATAGATCAGCTTCGGGTTGATCGCCTTCAGCGCTTCATAACCCAGCCCCAGCCGTTCCATGACGCCTGGACGGAACTGTTCCAGGACGATGTCGTATTCCTGCACCAGTTGTCTGACCAGCTCCACCGCCTCCGGCCGTTTCAAGTCCAGGGCAATGCTGCGCTTGTTGCGGTTCAGATAGGCGTGGCTGGTGGACTGGCCGCCGTCGTGGGGCGGCAGCACACGCACCAGGTCTGTACGCGTAGGCGACTCCACCCGGAGCACATCGGCGCCCATGTCAGCCAGCAGCAACGAGGCGAAGGGCCCCGGCAGCAGGGTGGAGAAGTCGAGGATTTTCAGCGAAGACAAAGGGCCTTTCATGGCAACTCCTGATGCGTATGTTCTGGCGGTCATTCCCAGTGCAACGCCTGGTGTGCATCGAGACGGTCGACCGCCGGGGCGTAACGGGCCTCCAGCACGTTGCGGCGAATCTTCATGGTCGGGGTCATGCAGCCGTTATCCACCGTCCAGGGCTCACGCACCAGCAGCAGATGGCTGACGCGCTCATGGGGCAGCAGCCGGTCATTGAGTTGTTCGAGGGTGGTCAGCAGGTCCGCCTCCACCTGGGCGCGGGCCTGCTCGCGGGCGGCCGGGCTCAGCTCGATCAACGCCAGCGGCTGGTCCAGGCCGCTGCCCATCAGACACACCTGCTCGACCCAGAGATTCTTGGCGATTTCGCCCTCGATGGGGGCCGGCGCCACGTACTTGCCCTTGCTGGTCTTGAAGATGTCCTTCACCCGACCGGTAATGCGCAGGTAGCCGTCGTCGTCGACATGCCCCTTGTCGCCGGTATGCAGCCAGCCATCGCGCAGGGTTTCTGCGCTCTTCTCCGGCTCCAGGTAGTAGCCGCTCATCAGCGATGGGCTGCGGTAGAGGATTTCTCCGTCATCGGCGATGCGCAGGTCGTTGTCCGGCATCACCCGGCCCACCGTGCCGAAGCGCACCTGCCCCGGCCGATTGAAGTTGCCGTAGGCGAAATTCTCGGTCATGCCGTAGCCCTCGCAGATAGTCAGGCCGATGCGCCGATACCACTCCAGCAACGCCACCGGAATGGGCGCCGCACCGCTCACCAGCACTCGCGCGCGGTCCAGCCCCAGACCGCGGCGGATCTTCCACGCCACCAGAGCCCCCAGCAGCGGAATGGCCAGCAAGCGGTCGAGTCGCCCCTGGGGTAGCCGCTCCAGTACGCCCTGCTGGAAGCGCGTCCACAAGCGTGGAACCGAGAAGAACTGGGTTGGTCGCACCTGACGCAGGTCTTCAGCGAAGGTTTCCAGGGATTCGACGAAAGCGATTTCACCGCCGCAATAGAGGCTGTTGGTTTGCACCAGGAAGCGTTCGGCGGCATGAGACAGCGGCAGGTAGGAAAAGAACCGGTCGTCCGGCCCCAGCCCCATTTCCCCTACCGAGCGGCTGGAGGCGAAGGCGAACGCCCGCGCCGTCTGCATCACGCCCTTGGGCTGGCCGGTGGTGCCGGAGGTATAGAGGATGCTGAGCAGTTCGTCCGGGCGCTGCTCATGGGTTTTACTCATGGGTTCGTAACGCGACAGCAAATCGCCCCAGGCATGTTCGGCGCGCAGCGTCGGATAGGGCATGGCGATGCGTGCCACGCTGTCGGGAATGCCGGATTCCAGGCGCTCGGCATCATCCAGCTTGCCGAGGATGATCACCTTGCATGCGGAATGGCGTAGCACGTACTCGATGCTCTCGGCCGATTGCAGCGGGTAGAGCGGCACGCTGACCAGTCCGGCGAGCATGATCGCCATGTCGCTCAGGATCCATTCCGCGCAGTTCTTCGCAAGTATTGCCACCCGGTCGCCCGGCTCGCAGCCCAGGGCCCGCAGTGCGCTGGCCAGGCGCCGGGCGCGGTCGTCGGCCTCGCGCCAGGTGATGGGATGCCAGGTCCGCGCCACCGGCTGGCGCAGCCAGACGCGGTCTGGCGTGGTCGCCACCCAGTGGGTGAAACGTTGCAACGGCAATGCTTCGCTCATCCTTCGCCCCTCTTATTGTTGTTATCGGCTCGCTGCCCAATGGCCCATCACTCTAGAGCTTGAACACTCTTCGTGCGTTGCCGTGAAGGAATTTTCCTTTCACATCCTCCGACAGCCCCATCTCCTCTACCTGCTCCATGCAACGCGAGAGCGACAACTGCGGAAAGTTGCTGCCGAATAGCACCTTGTCCTGGCCGTAAGTCTTCATGTACTGGATCAACGCCTGCGGGTAGTAGCGCGGCAGGTAGGCAGAAGTATCGATATAGATGTTGTCGTGCTTCCAGGCGACGCCAATCATTTCCTCGGTCCAGGGATGGCCGATATGCCCAGCGACGATGCGCAGCTCGGGGAAGTCCAGCGCCACCTCGTCCAGGTACGGCACGGGCCGGCCGGTTTCCGAGGGCATCAGCGGGCCGGTGTGGCCCACCTGAGTGCAGAAGGGGATGTCCAGCTCGATGCACTTCGCATAGAGCGGGTAGTAGAGCCGGTGGTTGGGCGGCAGTTTCCACAGCCATGGCACTACCCGCAGCGCCTTGAAACCCAGCTCATTCACGGCGCGGTCCAACTCGCGCAGGGCGGCCATGGGCTTGCTCATGTCCACCGCTGCAACCCCGACGAAGCGATCGGGGAAGGCGCGGGTGTATTCGGCCACTTCTTCGTTGGTGCTTACCCAGCGTTCAGGACGGCACCAGGCGCTGACCATCAGCTTGTCGATGCCGGCACGGTCCATTTCGGCAACGGTTTGCTCGGGACTCAGGCCCTTGTCGAGCAGGGACGTGGTTCCGGACTTCTCGAACAGCCGCACTGCCTCGGGTATCAGCTCGCGGGTTCGGCCAGTAGCAAGCTGGGCCCAGGCATCGATGGCGCCTTTTGCGTGAGTCATGACGATTGCCTCAATAGTGTCTGTTCAAGGTGCGCACGGCACACCCTACGGGGCACATTTGTACGGTGCGCCACGCGCACCGCCCGCCATCCTCAGAGCTTCATCCCGCGGCTGATGATCTCTTTCATGATTTCCGAAGTGCCGGCGAAGATGCGCTGGATACGCGCGTTCGCGTACATCTTGCAGATCGGGTACTCCCACATGTAGCCCCAGCCGCCATGCAACTGCACGCCTTCGTCCACCACCTTGCACAGCAGTTCTGTGGTGAACAGCTTGGCCTCGGCGGCCACCTCGGGAGTGAGCTTCTTCTGGTTGTGGTCCATCACGCAGCGGTCGGTGAACACCTGCGCGACGTCGATCTGGGTACGCATCTCGGCCAGCTTGAAGCGGGTGTTCTGGAAGTGCGCTACGGGCCGATCGAAGGCCTTGCGCTCCTTCACGTAGTCGATGGTGGTGAGCAGCGCGGCCTCGGCGCCGGCCACTGCACCGCAGGCATTGGTCAGCCGCTCCTGAGCGAGCATGTTCATCAGATAGAAGAAGCCACCCTTGGCATCGCCCAGCAGGTTTTCCTTCGGCACCTTCACGTTATTGAAGAACAGCTCGGCAGTGTCCTGGCTCTTCATGCCCAGCTTCTTCAGGTTGCGACCACGCTCGAAACCCTCCATGCCCCGCTCCACCAGGAACAGACCCATGGCGTGCTTGTTCGCCGGGTCGGTCTTGGCGGCGACGATCACCACGTCCGCCAGCAGCCCGTTTGAGATGAACACCTTGGAGCCGTTGAGCAGGTAATGGTCACCCTTGTCGATTGCGGTAGTGCGCATGCCAGCCAGATCGGAGCCAGCGGAAGGTTCGGTCATGGCCACAGCGAGGATGGTTTCGCCGCGGATGATTCCCGGTAGGAAGCGCGCCTTCTGCTCGGCGTTGCCGTACTCGGCGATGTAGGGGCCGCAGAGGGCCGAATGCAGAGGAATCATGAAGCCCGGCTCGTTGATGTAGGCCAGTTCCTCGCACATGATCTGCTCGTAACGGAAGTCCTTGAGCCCGGAACCACCGTATTCCTCGTCCGCCCAAGGCAGCAGGAAGCCCATCTCCCCAGCTTTCTTCCACACGCTGCGGTCGACCACGCCGGCCGCTTCCCACTCGTCCTGGTGCGGAACCACTTCCCTTTGCAGGAAGGCTCGGAAAGCCTCGCGGAACAGATTGTGTTCGGTCTCGAAATGAATGCGCTGCATGGGGTTGCCTCCCTGGGCCGAAGTCGTGCCGCAGGTTAGGCGCCAGCGCCTTGCGCCCTCAATGACGCAAGCGCTCAGAGCGAATTGACTCAATCGACCAGATACGCATTCAACCGAACAGCTTGCCCAAAAGCGACGACATCAGGCTCTTGCGCCCAAGTTTCTTCACATAAGGCACGTAGTCCTGGTCTTCCTGCTTGACGTGGCTGACCAGCCAGAGGCCGATGAAGATTCTTGCCTTGGCCGCTACCTTGGCGGGAGCCTCACCTGATTCAAGCTTCTTGAGCAGGTCCTGGGCCCGCGCCTTGAAACTTTCATGGGTGGCCCGATGCGCCTCCAGCATCGGATATCCAGCCTGCTCCATCAGCGACTCTTCGTAAGTGTTGTGGGAAATGGCGTAGTGGATCAGGCCATGCACTACGAGTTCGAGCCCCTGCGAATCGTCGCGGGCGACCCCTTCCTCGATCTCGGCGAAGTAGTCGAAGAGACGCTTGTGCTGCTCGTCAATGATCGAGATCCCGGTCGAATAATCCGACGACCAGGCAAGATTCATGCTGTTCATGGTGTTGTCCTTAGTACCAAACGGCGCAGAAAGAGGCACAGCGCCTGCAGGCACCCACCCCGTGAAGGGCGAGAATGTTCCTTTGGCGCCAGCGCACCGGGCTTGACCCAGATCAAGTCGAAGAGCCATTCGGCAGGACAAAGAAAGCCCGGCTACGGGGAGCCGGGCTTGAGAAAGTCTCCTCGCGGGGAGGAGAACGCTGTAGCAGTCGTCGATCAGGCAGCGGTCTGCGGAGCGGCAGGAGCTTCGGACTTTCCGCTGGAAGCCAGCTCACGCTGCAGAGTGTCTTCGTCCAGTTGCTTGCACCACTTGGCGACCACGATGGTGGCAACGCCGTTGCCGATCAGGTTGGTCAGGGCACGGGCTTCGGACATGAAGCGGTCGATGCCGAGGATCAGTGCCAGGCCGGCAACCGGCAGGTGGCCAACGGCGGACAGAGTGGCGGCCAACACAATGAAGCCGGAACCGGTGACGCCGGCGGCGCCCTTGGATGCGATCAGCAGCACAGCCAGCAGGGTCAGCTGGTGAGTGATGTCCATGGTGGTGTCAGTAGCCTGGGCGATGAACACCGCAGCCATGGTCAGGTAGATGGAAGTGCCATCCAGGTTGAAGGAGTAGCCAGTGGGGATCACCAGGCCGACCACGGACTTCTTGGCACCCAGTTTTTCCATCTTGTTCAGCATGCGCGGCAGGGCCGACTCGGAAGAAGACGTACCGAGTACGATCAGCAACTCTTCGCGGATGTAGCGGATGAAGCGCAGGATGCTGAAGCCGTGGGCACGGGCGATACCGCCCAGGACCACCAGGATGAAGAACACGCAGGTGATGTAGAAGCACAGCATCAACTGGCCAAGCTGCACCAGCGAACCCACGCCGTACTGGCCGATGGTGAAGGCCATGGCACCGAAGGCACCGATGGGGGCGACCTTCATGATCATGTTGATGATGCCGAACATGACCTGGGCGATGCGATCGATGAATTCCAGCACCGGCTTGCCGTAGTCACCCATGCGCTGCAGGGCGAAAGCGAAGATCACGGAGAAGAACAGCACCTGCAGGATGTCACCCGAGGCGAAGGCGCCAACGATGGTGCTGGGGATGACGTTGAGCAGGAAGGCAATGGTGCTCTGCTGTTCGCCGGCAGCGGTGAAGGCGGCAATGCCCTTGGTGTCCAGGGTGGCCGGATCGACATGCATGCCGACACCAGGCTGGACGATGTTGACCACGACCAGGCCGATGATCAGCGCGATGGTGGATACGATTTCGAAATACAGCAGCGCGTAGCCGCCGGTCTTACCCACTGCCTTCATGTCCTGCATGCCGGCGATGCCGCTGACCACGGTGCAGAAAATGATGGGCGCGATGGCCATCTTGATCAGTTTGACGAAGCCGTCACCCAGGGGTTTGAGCGCAACACCGGTCTCCGGATAGAAGTGACCCAGCAGGATGCCGATGGCGATGGCGACGATGACCTGGACGTACAGGCTCTTGTAGAACGGTTGGCGGGACATGGCAGTGTTCCTTTCAAGTGATCCCGACCTGTTCCGTAAGGCCTGGCGTCACTGTGATCGACATATCTCCCTGTCTGGGAGACTTTTGTTGTTGTGCGGTCCAGTCGAATGGACGGCAATCTCTCCATAGCAGCCGTTGTGCCAAGTCCTCTGATTTTAATAAAGTCTTATATTTCAATGACTTGAAAGAGAAACAAACCCAGCCCAACGCATCCCTTGGGCGGATTTCCGCCAGGACCCCAGGGGGATTTCCGCCACTTGCGCCCTTGTGGCCGCCTCCAGCCACGCCCTAACATCGGCCTCCCTGACCACGGATCAGCCCCATGCGCGAGCGCACAATCGCCAGCCATTTCGTCCGGGCCGCCTTGTGCGGCGCCATGCACCATGGCGTGGATTGCACCCCCTTGCTGCGTGCCGCCGGCATTCAGCCGGCCCTGCTGGACGAACCGCGGGCCCGCGTGGCTCCTGAACAGTTCGCGCGACTGATGCAGCTGCTCTGGGAAGTGCTCGACGACGAGTACATGGGCTTCGGCCAGCAGCGCAGCAAGCGCGGCACCTTCGCCATGATGTGCCACGCAATCATCCATTGCCGCAGCCTGGAAAAGGCCCTCGTGAGGGGTACCCTTTTCTACGGGCTGTTCCCTGATGCCCCGCGCATCCAGCTGGAACGGGACGGCGATTTCGCCGTCCTGACGGTGGACGACGCGCTGCTCCGCGACCCGGACCACTTCCTGGTGGAAAGCCTGCTGGTTATCTGGCATCGGTTGGGCAGTTGGCTGATTGGCCAGCGCATCCGGCTGGAGGAAGCCACCTTCAGCTATGCCAAACCGGCCCACGCGGCCGAGTACGAATTGCTCTTCCCCACCAGCCGCCACTTCGGGGCGCCGCGCATCAGCCTGCGCTTTCATTCGCGCTACCTGGCCATGCCGCTGCTACAAGACGAGCGCACCCTCAAGCACTTCCTCGAACACTCCCCGGCCGACCTGCTGGCCCGTCCCGATGGCGGCGACAGTCTGACCAGCCAGATCCGCCGCCTGCTTGGCCGCGACTGCCGTACCTGGCCAGACTTGGAA
Organism: Pseudomonas sp. DY-1; assembly: GCF_003626975.1. Classification (NCBI taxonomy): domain Bacteria; kingdom Pseudomonadati; phylum Pseudomonadota; class Gammaproteobacteria; order Pseudomonadales; family Pseudomonadaceae; genus Pseudomonas; species Pseudomonas sp. DY-1. Next base: position 2,312,071 of record NZ_CP032616.1, read on the forward strand.
GCGGTGGCCCAGCACCTGCACATCAGCCCGCAGACCCTGCGTCGACACTTACGGGAGGAGGGTTCGAGCTTCCAGGAACTGAAGGACCACCTGCGCCGCGACCTGGCCATCTACCACCTGGGCCGGGATGAACTCTCCATCCAGGACATCGCCGAACAGCTCGGCTTCTCCGAACCATCGGCATTCCATCGGGCGTTCAAGAAGTGGACCGGACTGACGCCGGGGGCGTATCGGGCGCAGGAGACCTAAATCGGCCCGGAATGTGGATGGGCTGTAGGGGCGAATTCATCCGCCAAGCAGAACGCAGTTCTGCCGCAGGGTGGGCTTCAGCCGATTTCAGAGCAACGGAAACCGAATCCTGAACTCCGCCCCGCCCAACGGGGACTCCTCCAGGAACAGTTCGCCGTCGTAGCTTTCGATGATGTCCTTGATTACCGCCGTACCTATGCCCTGCCCCGGATGCTGGGCGTCCAGCCGCTCGCCGCGCTTGAGGATGCGCTCGCGCTGATCCAGCGGCACGCCGGGGCCGTCGTCCTCCACCTTGAGTTCGCAATGACCGCCGCGCACACGGGCACTGACGCGAATTTCCCCCAGACACAGGCGGAACGCGTTCTCCAGCAGGTTGCCGAGCATCTCCAGCAAGGCTCCCTGCTCCATAGGGATCATCAGGTCCTGGTCGAAATCCCGCTCCACACGCACACGCTTCTCCCGATAGACCTTGTCCAGCGCATCGCAAAGGGTGTCCAGCAGCGGCGCCAGACGCACCCGGTGACGTACCAGGCCACTCTTGCGCAGTGACGCCCGCTGCAGCTGGTAGCCGATCTGCTGGCTCATGCGCTCTATCTGACTCTGCAGCACCCGCGCCTGCTCGCGGTTGTCCGACCGGGCGGCGATGTTCTCGCTGACGCCCTGCAGCACGGAGAGCGGCGTCTTCAGACTATGGGCAAGGTCGTCCAGCGAATTGCGATAGCGCTCGCGCTGACGGCGTTCGCTATCCAGCAGGCGATTGAGGGACTTGGTCAGGCGCAGCAGCTCACGCGGGTGGTCGTCACTCAGGCTGTCACGGCTGCCGGATTCCACCTGGTCCAGCTCGGCACTGAGCCCGCGCAGGCTGCGAAAGCCCCAGGTCAAGCCGAACCAGAGCAACCCCAGCAGCACCAATAGCGCTCCCCCCAGCCAGAGGTAGAGCTGCTGGAGGAATCCGTCGTACATGGACTGGTAGTCGCTAACCGGCTGCATGGTGACGACGCTGTAGGCGGCGCGCTGCCCGCGCAGCAGGTCCACCTCCACGTCGTAGACGAAGAACTCGCGCCCCTTGGCATCCGCGACCCTGAGAAACTCGTGGCCCTGGCCGTCGTAGCGCGGCCGGTAGGTCACCTGCTCATCCCGCGATGAAAGGGACTGCCAGACCTTGGCACCTTCACTGTCGTAGATGTAGCCAAGCTGACTGGCCTCCAGGTTGTCGAACTCCTCGTTGGGCAGCTTGTCGGGCATCTCCAGCTGGCCGTTCTCCACACGGGCCGCCGCGATCAGCGCACTGGCATCGGCGGCCAGCCGCTGCTCGATGGACTGGTCGAGGGCGATCACGAAGGCGCCCCGCAGCGCTGGCAGCAATGCGAGCATGAACAGCACCGCCATCGCGGCGGCACCCAGCATAAGTCGCAGGCGCAGCGACCATCCCATCGGGCGGTAGAAATTCCGCCATGCCTTGGTCATCGGCAGCGCTCGGTGAACAGGTAGCCCTGGCCGCGCACAGTGTCGATCGGCTTGAATCCGCTGCCGCCCTCCAGCTTGCGGCGCAGGCGACCGACCAACACTTCGATCACATTGGGATCACGCTCCTCATCATTCGGATACAGCTGCTCCATCAGCCGCTCCTTGGCCACAACCTGCTGGTGATGACGCATCAGGTATTCGAGGATGCGGTATTCGTAGGCTGTGAGCGCTACGGGTTCACCGTCCAGTTGTGCCTGCTTGCGGTTCAGGTCCAGTAGCAGCGGACCCGCCTCTATCGTTGACTGAACGAACCCCGAAGAACGCCGCAACAGTGCATTCAGCCGTGCCTCCAGTTCCTCGAACTGGAAAGGCTTGACCACGTAATCGTCAGCCCCGGCGGCCAGCCCCTCGACCTTGTCCTGCCAGTTGCCACGGGCGGTGAGAATGAGGATGGGGAAGCTCTTGCCCTGGCTGCGCAACTGACGGATCAGATCCAGCCCGCTCATGCCCGGCAGGCCGAGGTCAACCACTGCCAGGTCATGGTTGTATTCCGCCGCGCGATATAGCGCTTCCTCGGCGTCGGGCACCGCATCCACGACATGTCCCTGCTCGCCGAGACGGGTGTAGAGGTGATGGCGCAGCAGCGCCTCGTCTTCCACAACCAGCAGTTTCATGGGCCGCTCTCCGTATCAATGAGGCGGCCGGGCAAATGCCCGGCCCGTTGCATGGAACGCATCAGAACTTGTAGTTGGCGCCCAGGTAGGCCTGGCCGCTGCTATGCAGATCCAGGGAGCCCAGACGCGGACCTCCGTGTTCACCCATGTCGGTGCTGACGTTGGTACGCAGGTAGCGGTAGCCGGCCTCGATCGACGCATTCTTGCTCAGGTCCTGGAGAATACCGGCCTGCAGACCGGCAGCGTAGTTGATGTTGCTGTCGCGGCTCATGGCCTTGCTTTCCTGCTCCAGCTTGACCAGGCCGAGGGTCGCACCGCCGAACAGCTTGGTGTTGTAGTCACCCACCGGCACGAACACATCGTAGCTGCCGAGGAGGTTCTGCTGGCGCAGCTTGTAGCCGCTATTGGTATCGGAGAAGTTCTCGTAGGTCATGTAGTAGCGGCCGCCGTCGGTCTGCTGGCCGGCACGTACACCCCAGGTGCCAGTCTTGTGGATGACCTTGTCCAGATTGGGATTGTTCAGGTTCGCGTTCAGCGAATCGGACTTCTGGATGTTGTTGTTGGTCTGCCCCCAGGTCAGACCGACGAAGTTGTCCGCGGCCTGGGCGCCGGCGGCAGCAAGGGCCAGGGCAGAAGCGAGGGCGATATGGCTGAAGGTACGGTTCATGGTGGGATTCCTTTTCGAGTGGTCGTGTAGTTGCTGAACTCGGGGGCTAGATTGCCCACCAGCCACTGAACCGCCGCTGAACCCTTCTTGAACCTGAGCTGAACGAAACTTCTTACCCCTCCTGAAGCCCTTTCCGCTGGCCTCGTCGGCGGGCATTTAGCCCTCAGCCCCTGAATCGCAGACAAAAAAAACGGGAGCCCATCCGGGCTCCCGCACTCAATTCAGAGAAAATGTCCGGAACCGGCACTGCCAGGTTTCCAGACTACAACCTCACCTGCGTTCCAGAAGAAACGCCCGCGTAGTCTGGCAAAAACCTGGGGCGGGCTTCCGTTTCGCTTTGTTTGCCATTTGCAAACATATGTAAACGCGCGGGCCGCTGGCCCATTCCAGCGGCGCCGGGCAGAATGCCGCCATGAACCCGAAACACCCCGCCTGCTGCAGCCCCTTCGACTCGACCTGGCCCTTCTCTGAAGCCTTGCCGGGCGTAGTCATGCGCTCCTGTCGCTTCGATCCGGACTTGCTCAGCGCCGACGACTTTCCGCGCAGCGCCGTCCCCGCGCCCACCAATATCCAGCGCTCGGTGGCCAAGCGGCAGACAGAATTCCTCGCTGGCCGCCTCTGCGCCCGTACTGCCCTCCTCGCCCTGACTGGCCGTGCCGACGTGCCTGCCCTTGGGGAGGACCGCGCACCGGTCTGGCCCGCCGGCATCACCGGATCGATCAGTCATAGCCACGGGCTGGCCACCGCGCTGGTCGCCAATCACAACCAGTGGCGCGGCCTGGGCCTGGACCTGGAAGAACCCATGAAGGCCGAGCGTGCCCTGCGCCTGGCGGAAGAAATCCTCACCCCTGCCGAACTGCAACGGCTTGATAGCCTTACGCCCGACCAGCAGGCCCAGCGCATTACCCTGACCTTTTCCATCAAGGAAAGCCTGTTCAAGGCCCTCTACCCCATCGTGCAAAAACGTTTCTACTTCCACGATGCCGAACTGCTGGGCTGCGACAACGCACGAGCACGCCTGAGGCTGTTGATCGGCCTGTCGGAAGAATGGAAGGCAGGAAGTGAACTCGAAGGCTGGCACTGCGAGTTCCAGGGACGAGTGCTGAGCCTGGTGGCAGTCGCCGCCTGAGACGAGCCGCTGGCAAAAAACCTCTGTGGGCGAATGAATTCGCCCACAGAGAATGTGGCCCCACGGGCCGTCTTACAACGTCTCCGCCTCGCTCTGCCGCCGCGGCCACACCAGGCTGAAGCGCGCACCACCCAGCGTTTCGCTGCGACCGATCTGCGCGCGGCCGGCGTGCCAATAAATGATGCGTCGCACGATGGACAGCCCCAGACCGTGGCCACCGGAGGCGCGGGTACGGCTGTCGTCCAGGCGCATGAAGGGTTTGAAGATCTTTTCCCACTGGCTTTCCGGCACGCCCGGGCCGTCGTCCTCGACGTCGATGCGGCAACGCTTGTGGCCGATCTGATAGTTCAACTGAACCCGCGATTCGGCATGGCGCATCGCGTTGCTCACCAGATTCTGCAGGGCGCGATGCAGGTAACGCGGTTCGGCCTCGACCCAGGCGCCGTCAGTGCCAACATTCAGGCACAGACCACGCTCGATGCGCACATTGGCGCGCAGGTGGGAAAGTTCGGCGATCACCTGGTCGAACAGGGCATCCAGGTCCACTCGCTGGAAATGCAGGGCCGGCGAGCCCTGTTCCAGGCGCGCGTAGGTCAGCATCTCGTCCACCAGCTTGTCCAGTTCCTGGATGTCACCGTCCATACCATCCATGTACTTGCGCCGGGCACTCTCACTCTCGGCGTCGGCGATCATCTCCAGACCAAAGCGCAGCCGCGCCACCGGGGTACGCAGCTCATGGGATACAGCGCGGATCAGCTCCCGCTGCAGCATCAACAAGCGCTGCAACTGCTCGGCCATGCCATTGAACGCTGCTGCCAGACGCCCTACGGAATCCGCGCCCCTGGCCGGTACCCGTGCATCCAGCTTGCCCTGGGCAATATCGGTGGCGGCGCTTTCCAGGCCCATCAGACGATGCTCCAGCTGGCGCACCAGGAAGTAGACGGTCAGACCGATAAGAGTGAGGCCGAGGAAACCGATCAGCACCAGCAATTGCGGCGGATAGGGATTCATCTGGTGCAGCGGGCCCATCTCCAGTACCCAGGGAGTGTCCACCATGCCGGCAAAAACACGGATGGAATCGCCATCCTTGCCCAGGGCCATGACCGTGTCGCCCTCATCCACCCGGCGGCGCTGGTCGATGTCGAGGTCGGCGCTCCTCAACGGGATCAGGCGCAGATCAAAGCCGAACTGCTTGTTCTCCTTGAGGGACGCCAGGCGTTGGGGCTGTTCGTTCACCGGGAAACGCACCAGCTCATCCATCAATAGGTAGACGGTGGCCCGCGCCAATTGCTCGCTGATCTGCTCCACCTCGCCGGTCAGCAACAATCGCTCGCTCATGCTGACCAGGCCGTAGACTCTCGCGGCGTGGGGGCCCGTCTGCTCGACCAGCACCTGGCCGCGTACCAGACGGCTGCGTGCGCTGTTGTCCAGCTTCGCGTTGTCCATGGACTCCAGCTCCAGGGGAATGCCCAGCAGGCGCCCCCAGAGCACCACCGCACGGCGGCGTTCCACGTTGTTCATGGGCTGGAGGTTGTCCGCCATCAGGCGGAAGGTGCCGCGTGCCAGGCTCTCGCGGTACTGGTCGGAGCGCACCTCGTTGACCTGGTGAATGGTGAACACGCCGAGTAGCGCCACCAGCACCAGCGTCACCAGCATGCCGCCATAGATACGCAGGAAGATCGAATTCATGGACTGTCGCCCGGACGCAGCGGGCCGCCAACCGGCCCGTCAGAGGCCTTCGGCAGCCTCTCTTACAAATAGGTAGCCCTTGCTGCGCACTGTCTTGATCAGGCGCGGGTGCATCGGGTCGTCGCCGATCTTTGGGCGGATACGCGAAATGCGCACATCGATGGAACGATCCTGGCCGTCGTACTCGATGCCGCGCAGGGAGTTGAAGATCTCCTCGCGGGACAGGATGCGCCCGGCATTCACCGCCAGCAGCCAGAGCAGGTCGAACTCGGCACTCGTCAATTCGATGCTGCGCTCACTGAGCCAGGCCTCGCGCATGGCGTTGTCGATGACCAGCGGGCCGAACTCCAGCCGTCTCTGGTTTTCCGCCACGGGCGCTTCGGCCACCGCCTCGCTTCGCCGCAACAGGGCGCGAATGCGCGCGAGCAGCACACGCGGGCGCACCGGCTTGCAGACGTAATCATCGGCGCCGAGCTCCAGGCCGAGTACCTGGTCCATATCATCGGTGCGCGCAGTGAGCATCAGGATCGGGCCCTCATATTGGCCACGCAGCTTGCGGCAGATAGACAGGCCATCCTCGCCCGGCAGCATCAGGTCCAGCACCACCAGATCGGGGCGCTCCCTCAGAATGCGCGCCACGGCCTGGCCACCATCGGATTCGATGGCCACCTGCAGGCCATTGCCTTCCAGGTACTCTCGCGTCAGATCGGCCAGTCGCTGATCGTCTTCGACTATGAGGATTCGCCAGGCTTCTTGCTCCACCACGCACTCCCGTAGACAGCGTCCAGACCATCATGAAAAGGGTCGCATTGTATCAATGCCGGACCGATAGCACAGCGCATGCCAATCAGATACGGAAACACAAGATATTGTGTTAGCTTGCGACGCCATCGACAGCGCCGCCACACCTCGAAAAACGCCCATTCGGCGGCGACGAACGGCAGAGCCTAGAGCCACCGGGCCTTTGCCTCCGTTACTCCGCAGTCACCCACAAATCACCCACAACTTATCCACAGGCTAGATGTTGTGGGTCGCCTTGCAATACCCCCAACAGCGCATTATCTTGTACCCCCATCGAGCCCAGCCCCTACATATTGGGGTGAGGGCGTACCACCGGACACAATTAGAATCAAGCGCTAAAGGCTTTTTCAGGGCCTGACCACCGGTGCGTCATTTGCGGTAATTCACCCACCATTCGCCTCAGGCGAGCGGTGCCGGCCCAGGACACAAAGAACGTGACTGGGGGCCGGAAGCAGGTGCGACGTGAGTAGCGTCCACCACTAGGTATTGTGTTTGTCACGGCGGTTTAACACCGTGACGTTTGACTTGTAGGGCCAGGAAGGCACTTGAGTCCTGTCCTTCTGCCTCGTAGCTCCACGTTTCGCGTTCGGCGTCCCGCCGTGCGCATCGCGTTGTGAAAGGGAATGAAGGCGACTCGGGCGCTCTTACATAAATCAGAACATGGAGAACCCCATGCAGACCGACACCACTCGCGAGAACCCGCAGGCCGCAGCGCCGCAGGCAGCAGATTCCAACCAGGATCTGGCCGCCACTGCGCCTGGCCAGCTGCGCGTGATCAAACGCAACGGCACTGTCGTCCCGTACACCGACGACAAGATCACCGTTGCCATCACCAAAGCGTTTCTCGCCGTGGAAGGCGGTACTGCCGCTGCTTCTTCGCGTATCCATGAAACCGTCGCCCGCCTGACCGAGCAGGTCACCGCGACCTTCAAGCGTCGCATGCCCTCCGGTGGCACCATCCACATCGAGGAAATCCAGGACCAGGTCGAACTGGCCCTGATGCGCGCCGGCGAGCAGAAAGTCGCTCGCGACTACGTGATCTACCGCGAATCCCGCGCCCAGGAGCGCTCCAAGCGCAGCGCCTCCAGCGACGTAGCCCAGCCGCACCCGAGCATCCGCATCACCCGCGCCGACGGCAGCCAGCAGCCGCTGGACATGGGCCGCCTGAACACCATCATCAGCGAAGCCTGCGAAGCCCTGGCCGAAGTCGACGGCTCGCTGATCGAGCGTGAAACCCTGAAGAACCTCTACGACGGCGTAGCCGAGAAGGACGTCAACACCGCCCTGGTGATGACTGCCCGTACCCTGGTAGAGCGCGAGCCGAACTACTCCTACGTCACCGCCCGCCTGCTGATGGACACCCTGCGCGCCGAAGCGCTGGGCTTCCTCGGTGTTGCCGAGAGCGCCACTCACCACGAGATGGCCGACCTCTACGCCAAGGCCCTGCCGGCCTATGTGGAAAAAGGCGTCGAGTTCGAACTGCTCGACCCGCAGCTGAAGACCTTCGACCTGGAAAAGCTGGGCAAGGCCATCAACCACGAGCGTGACCAGCAGTTCACCTACCTCGGCCTGCAGACCCTGTACGACCGTTATTTCATCCACAAGGACGGCATCCGCTTCGAACTGCCTCAGGTCTTCTTCATGCGCGTGGCCATGGGCCTGGCCATCGAAGAGAAGCAGAAAGAAGAACGCGCCATCGAGTTCTACAACCTGCTGTCGTCCTTCGACTACATGAGCTCGACCCCGACCCTGTTCAACGCCGGCACCCTGCGTCCGCAGCTGTCCTCCTGCTACCTGACCACCGTGCCGGACGACCTGTCGGGCATCTACAACGCGATCCACGACAACGCCATGCTGTCGAAATTCGCCGGTGGCCTGGGCAACGACTGGACTCCGGTCCGTGCGCTGGGCTCCTACATCAAGGGCACCAACGGCAAGTCCCAGGGCGTGGTTCCGTTCCTGAAAGTCGTGAACGACACCGCCGTAGCCGTGAACCAGGGTGGCAAGCGCAAGGGCGCCGTCTGCGCGTACCTCGAAACCTGGCACATGGACATCGAAGAGTTCATCGAGCTGCGCAAGAACACCGGTGACGACCGCCGCCGTACCCACGACATGAACACCGCGAACTGGATTCCCGACCTGTTCATGAAGCGCGTGTTCGACGATGGCCAGTGGACCCTGTTCTCGCCGTCCGAAGTACCGGACCTGCACGACCTGACCGGCAAGGCCTTCGAAGAGCGCTACGAGTACTACGAAGCCCTGACCCAGTACGGCAAGATCAAGCTGTTCAAGACCATCCAGGCCAAAGACCTGTGGCGCAAGATGCTCTCGATGCTCTTCGAGACCGGCCACCCGTGGCTGACCTTCAAGGACCCGTGCAACCTGCGTAGCCCGCAGCAGCACGTGGGCGTGGTCCACAGCTCCAACCTTTGCACCGAGATCACCCTGAACACCAACAAGGACGAGATCGCGGTCTGCAACCTGGGCTCGATCAACCTGGTCAACCACATCATCGACGGCAAGCTGGACACCGCCAAGCTCGAGAAGACCGTCAAGACCGCAGTGCGCATGCTCGATAACGTTATCGACATCAACTACTACTCAGTCCCGCAGGCTCGCAACTCGAACCTCAAGCACCGCCCGGTTGGCCTCGGCATCATGGGCTTCCAGGACGCCCTGTACCTGCAGCACATCGCCTACGGCTCCGACGCTGCCATCGAGTTCGCCGACAAGTCCATGGAAGCGGTGAGCTACTACGCCATCCAGGCGTCCTGTGACCTGGCCGACGAGCGCGGCGCCTACGAGACCTTCGACGGCTCCCTGTGGTCCAAGGGCATCCTGCCGCTGGACTCCCAGCAGATCCTCATCGAGGCCCGTGGCCAGAAGTACATCGACGTCGACCTGACCGAGTCCCTCGACTGGGCCCCGGTTCGCGAACGCGTCAAGAAAGGTATTCGTAACTCGAACATCATGGCCATCGCGCCGACCGCGACCATCGCCAACATCACCGGCGTATCGCAGTCCATCGAGCCGACCTACCAGAACCTCTACGTGAAATCGAACCTCTCCGGCGAGTTCACCGTGATCAACCCCTACCTGGTACACGACCTCAAAGCCCGTGGCCTGTGGGATCCGGTCATGGTCAACGACCTGAAGTACTACGACGGTTCCGTGCAGCAGATCGAGCGCATCCCGCAAGACCTGAAAGACCTGTACGCCACCGCGTTCGAAGTCGAAACCAAGTGGATCGTCGACGCCGCCAGCCGCCGTCAGAAGTGGATCGATCAGGCCCAGTCCCTGAACCTCTACATCGCCGGCGCCTCGGGCAAGAAACTGGACGTGACCTACCGCATGGCTTGGTACCGTGGCCTGAAAACCACCTACTACCTCCGCGCCCTGGCCGCCACCAGCACCGAGAAGTCGACCATCAACACCGGCAAGCTGAACGCCGTATCGGCGGGTGGCAGCGAAACCCTGCAAGCCGCTCCGGCTGCAGCACCGGCTCCGGCTCCGGTGCCCAGCGCGTGCTCCATCGATAACCCCGACTGCGAAGCGTGCCAATAAGCGCGCGTCGCTGAGCGGCGTCCGCGTTGTTGCCCGGCTGGCCGGCCCCCATCACGTACATACGTACGCTCAGGGGTTCCAGCCAACCGGGCGCCTAGCGGTCACTCGCACAGCACCACGCTCGACCGGGAGTGAAATTCCCCTCCCCTCTCCCACTGGTAGAGGGGCCGGGGTGAGGGAAACCTCAGGCAGCACAGATATTCGAACAATCACATCCACAAACCGGGTGTGCACAGGCCAGGGCAATCCACCGCCCCGTCCTTGATCCAACGCTTTCGCGTGCATCCATCCACGCACCCAAACACCCAGGCCGGCATAGACCGGTCCGCAGACCAGGAGAGGAACAATGCTCAGCTGGGACGAATTCGACAAAGAAGACCCCACCGAAGCCAAGGCAGCCCCCGCCGTTGCCCAGGCCGCAGCCAAGAACATCGACAAGCTCGACGACGAAGCCGCTGGCTCCGTTGAAGACGCCCGCGCCGTATCGGCCGACGACTCCGACGCCGTAGCCCGCGCCAAGAAGGCCCTCGACGCCCTCGACATCCAGGAAGGCCTGGACGACCTCGAAGGCTCCGCCGCGCGCGTGCAGGTTGGCGACAAGCAGATGATCAACGCCCGCGCCGACCTCAACCAGCTCGTACCCTTCAAGTACGACTGGGCCTGGCAGAAGTATCTGGATGGTTGCGCCAACCACTGGATGCCGCAGGAAGTGAACATGAACGCCGACATTGCCCTGTGGAAGAGCAAGGACGGCCTCAGCGAAGACGAGCGCCGCATCGTGATGCGCAACCTCGGCTTCTTCTCCACCGCCGACTCCCTGGTTGCCAACAACCTGGTGCTGGCCGTGTACCGCCTGATCACCAACCCCGAGTGCCGCCAGTACATCCTGCGCCAGGCGTTCGAAGAGGCGATCCACACCCACGCCTACCAGTACTGCATCGAGTCGCTGGGCATGGATGAAGGCGAGATCTTCAACATGTACCACGAGATTCCGAGCGTCGCGAAAAAGGCGTCCTGGGGCCTCAAGTACACCCGCTCGATCTCCGACCCCGAGTTCAAGACCGGCACCCCAGAGACCGACCGCCAGTTCCTGCGCAACCTGATCGCTTACTACTGCGTACTGGAAGGCATCTTCTTCTACTGCGGCTTCACCCAGATCCTCTCCATGGGCCGCCGCAACAAGATGACCGGCACCGCCGAGCAGTTCCAGTACATCCTGCGTGACGAGTCCATGCACCTGAACTTCGGCATCGACGTGATCAACCAGATCAAGATCGAGAACCCGCATCTGTGGGATGCCCAGATGAAGGACGAAGCCACCCAGATGATCCTGCAGGGCACCCAGCTGGAAATCGAATACGCTCGCGACACCATGCCGCGCGGCGTACTGGGCATGAACGCCGCGATGATGGAGGACTACCTCAAATTCATCGCCAACCGCCGCCTGACCCAGATCGGCCTGAAAGAGGAATACCCGGGCGCGACCAACCCGTTCCCATGGATGTCCGAAATCATGGACCTGAAGAAAGAGAAGAACTTCTTCGAGACGCGCGTCATCGAGTACCAGACCGGCGGCGCGCTGAGCTGGGATTGAATCCGGGTCACGTAGTTTTTCAACAAACACTGAAACTTTTTCACTGAATGTTGAAACGGATGCACCGAGAAGGTGCACAGTCGATGCCCTGGGGAGGGTAGCGGCGCCGGCCATCCCAGGATGGCCTCGTTGTACGGTCAAGACCATTAACCCCAAAGGAACTGGGGTCGAAGGAGTACGAGAAAGGGCCGGTGGGTAATGCTCACCGGCCCTTTTTCATTGGTGAGTAGCTCCGACTTCGGCCGACAGCAGCCAGCCACCAAGGCAGTAGTCCTCCCCATAGCGGACGGTCGCACTCGGCCAATAGCTGCCTTCCAGGGCTGCAATATCTTGGGTCACCCACGAGCGGTATCGATAACACCGCGCGCCAAGTTCTGACCTGACGGCGATCAGACATTCCTCGCGGAGCCTGATCGTCATCAACGGCGCAGCAAGCGCTGATGATCACTTCGAAGGACGTGCGGTGCAGTGAAGAACACTGACCGGAACATGCGGGCTTGGAGGCTACTGCTTCTGCTCCATGGCCTGGCTAATCTTGCTGAACGCCACCACCAGCAAACCGATCAACGCTTGCGGCCCAGCGCGCTGAGGCAGGGAAAACCCTTCGGCGACATGCCACACATTTCAGCTATGAATGTGGCCCCACCCAAGTGAATGGCTGCCGGCGACTCAAACCGTCGGCACCGTGCCGCCATCAATCACGAACTCGCTGCCTGTGATCGACGCCGAGCGCGGCGAAGCCAGGAAGGCAATCAGTTCGGCCACCTCGAGTGGCTTGGCCGGTCGGCCCAGAGGTATGCCGCCCAATGCGTCCATGACAATCTGCTTACCCCCTTCATAGTCAGTGCCCGCGTTCTGCGCCAGGCGCTCGGCCAAGGCCACCGATGCTTCGGTTTCGACCCAGCCAGGCGACACCCGAACCACCCGTACGCCTTGTGGCGACACTTCTTTGGACAGGCTTTTGCTGTAGGTGGAAAGTGCCGCCTTGGCCGCCGCATAGGCCGTGGTCGCTTCGGGCAACGGCAGGCGGCTCTGGATGGACGTCACGTGGATGATCACGCCGGCTTTGCGCTGCAGCATGTCCGGCAGCAGCGCACGATCCAGGCGCACGGCCGGAAGCAGATTCAGGCTCAGTTCGTTCTGCCACTCATCCTCGCCCAATGCGGCAAACCCGCCGCCGGGAGCGGTGGAGCCGCCCAGCACGTGCACGATGATATCCACGCCACCCAGGCGCTCCCGGACAGCCGCCGCCAACGCCTCACAACCTTGCGCGGTTGTCAGGTCCGCGGCGAAAAACACCGCCTGCGGCGTGTCCTCGGTGGCTTGCCGTGCCGAGGTCAGCACCTGGGCACCCTCTTCCAGCAACAGTTTTACAACAGCGCTGCCAACGCCTTTGGTGCCACCGGTAACCAGAATTCGTTTGCCGCTCAGATCAAGGTTCATGGCCTGTCTCCTCTCGCTTGGGTTGTTGGATTGAACGAGAGCAATGTTGGCGCGCCATAAATTGTTTGCTCAACTGGGACAACGGTTAACGAGTAATCCCAAAATTCAGGACAATCCCATGTCGGACCCGCGCGTCAGCCTCAACGAACTGGAAGCGGTCATGGCCGTTGCACGCCGGGCGTCGTTTCGCCAGGCGGCCATCGACCTCGGAATTTCAACCACGGCATTGAGCCACACCATCGCCAAGCTGGAAGCGAGCCTGGAAACGCGCTTTTTCAATCGCACCACACGCAGCGTGTCGCTGACCGAAGCGGGCGAGATGTTCATCGAACAGGTGGGGCCGGCCTTGCGGGATGTGCGTGCCGGGCTGGACGCGGTGCGCTCGCACAACGCCGGGCCGTCGGGTGTGCTGCGTATCAATGCGTTCGCCAGCGCCGCCCGCGCTGCGCTGCTGCCACTGGTGCTGGAGTTCTTGCGACGCTATCCACAGGTACACGTCGACCTGGTCACAGAGGGGCGCCTGGTCGACATCGTTGCCGATGGGTTTGACCTCGGCGTGCGGGCGACGAATCTGGTGCCCAGCGACATGATCGTCATCGCCTTGGGTCAACCGCAACGCTACGCGGTGGTGGGCACACCCGCCTACTTTGCCGCCCATGGCCGGCCGCTCACCCCAACAGACCTGCTCCAGCATCCGTGCTTGCGTATCCGTTTACCCAACGGGGCGATTTTCCCGTGGCAGTTCGAGCGCGATGGCGAGGTTATCCGCCTGGATGTGCGCGGCCCGCTCACCCTGGACGAACCTGGCGTGGCCAAGGCCGTGGTGCAGGCAGGCATCGGGCTCGGTTTTTTCATGGAGCAGGACGTCATGGAAGAAATCGAAACGGGTCAGTTCGAACGGGTGCTGCAAGCCTGGACCCCGCCGCGCGACGCCCTGTGCCTGTACTACGCCAACCGCCGCAACCCGTCGGCCGCGCTCAAGGCCTTCATTGCCCTGGCCCGTGCGGGCGTTTAGTCCGCGATGGGTATCAGGCAATCAAACCCAGCGTCAGTCCTTTCAGCGTCGCCGCCGCCCGGGTGGAACACCCCAGTTTGCGAAAGATGCTTTCCATGTGCGTGCGCACGGTACTTGGGCTGATGGCCAGATTGCGCGCAACTTCCTTGTTGCTGGCGCCCTGACTGATCTCCAGAAGGATGCGGCATTCACGTGGGGTGAGCAGCGGGTTCTTGGGCTGGGTGAGGGTGCGTTCGCCACGGGCGGCGGCGATCACCGCATCGCAGATTTCACCGTCGAAGACGCCGCGACTGGCCTCCTGTTTAAGCAGCCTGGCAGCATCGGCTTCGCTGTGCGCGACACGCCAAGGCCTGGTACCGCGCAACGCTACCCAAGCGACGGCAGTGGCCAGCAAGCGGTTCTCGGCGCACAGTGCCTCCGCCGCTGTGCCTCGGTAGTAGCCGCTGCCGTCGAGGCGTTCGTAAACATAGGAAGCGATCTCGCCCGGCGCGCTCAGTTCGCGGATCGACCGAGTCGCTTTGTGCGTCCAGTACGGCACCAAGTGCACACGCTCCGCAGCGCCGTAGGGCAGCGGCCCGGCGGTGTTCCACACGTGGTTGGAAACGGCGGCCCGGCCCAGTCCATGGATAAGCGCGGCCTTACCGATTTCCGCCCGTCTGGACTCGGCCACGCCCCACAAGCGAGCGGCCTCTACGGCGATATGGGCCACCTGCCGCGAATGCCCCGCCAGCCACGGCAGCTTCAAATCGATCACATCACCCACCAGGCTCAGGCAAACGGGGCGTTCGCTGTCCGAGACGCCCTGAGTGTCAGCGGTGGCGTCCAACCCGGCCAACCAGCCCTTCGCATTGTTCACCAGCAACGCCGCGAGGTCGGCTGGGTAGCGCCGGTCAGCCTGCTCATGGATCCACTTCAACGCCGCCTCCACCCCATGGGCGCGGCTGAGAATGTCCAGATCCCCGGCGAGCACCACCTGGTAGGCCGCCTCTGGGATGTGCTCATGGGTCAACCCCAGTGGCCGGCCGCTGCCATCGAAGGTTTCGAATACCCGGCACAGCGCGGTCTCCACTGCGTCGCCCAGCTCCAGCGTTCTGGCAATTTCGCCGGCCACTTCGCAGTGCACCACGGCAAGCGGCGCCGCTTTGTGCACGGCGTTCATGTCGGCGGCGCTCAACGTGCCGTCCAGCATGGCGCGGCGGCCGTCCACATCGTCGCCAAGCAGGTGGGCAAACCCGTCGGCATTGGCCGTGCAGCCCGACCAGCGCAGCAAGGCCACCTGCTCCACCACCCTCATCTGCTCGGCGCCTGCCTGTCTCGCTTGCGCCAGCTGCCTGGCCAGGCGAGCCACGCGTAGGGAGTGTCCCAGCGGTTGGCCCATGCTGAGATCACCGACCTGGGCGATGGCCGCCAGTGCCGCGCCTAAGGAAATGTCGTATCGATGCGTGCTATCCATGAAAACTCCCTGGCTCGGATAAATGACCGATACCCGCAGTGCAGGCCCGTCAGCAAACTGGAGCTCCCTACACAGGAGTCATCCCGATGAAAACAATCAACGCTCAACTCGCTACCGTCGCCCTCGCCCTGGCTACCACCTTCAGTGCAGGCGTCAGCCACGCCGAGAGTACCCTGCCTTCCGTGGTGATCGTACATGGCGCATTCGCCGATGGTTCGGACTGGGCCAAAGTGGTTCCGTTACTACAGGCCAAAGGCGTTGCGGTGACCGTCGTGCAGAACCCGCTCACCTCCCTCGCCGATGACGTCGCCGCCACCCAACGCGCACTGCGCAACCAGCCAGGCAAAGTGGTGCTGGTCGGCCACTCGTGGGGCGGCACCGTGATCAGTGAAGCGGGCAACCAGCAGAACGTCAGCGCGCTGGTCTACGTCGCCGCGTTCGCACCCGACGCCGGGCAGATCAGTGGCGAACAAGGCAAAGGCGCACCGACCCCGCCAGGTATCAGCCAGATCAAGCCCGATGCCAACGGGTTTCTCTACCTGACGCCGGAAGGCATGGCCAAAGACTTCGCCCAAGACCTACCGGCTGAACAGACGGCCGTGATGACTGCGACTCAAGGGCCGATTCGTGCGTCCGCATTCGAGGACAAAACCACCGTTGCAGCATGGAGGACCAAGCCGTCCTGGTACGTACTGGCCAGCGAAGATCGCATGATTCACCCGGATGTCCAGCGCTCGTCCGCCAAGCGCATCGGCGCCCAGCTGACCGAGTTGCACAGCAGCCATGTGCCGCAGCAATCGCAACCTGCCGACGTCGCCGCGGTGATTCTCAAGGCGGTGGAAAGCGTGGGCCATCAGTGATCGGCGCGGGTGACGCACTGCACTCCGTAGCACTTGGGAGCTGAACGGGAAAGGTTGCGGATAGTCGAATCATCGACGCATTGCCTGAGTCCGCTTCTGGCCGATTCTGTTGAAAAAGTAGCTGCCGCCCCATGCCGCCGGCAAAATCACGCGCTCAGTGAGCGTGGGGGCAGGCAGCATGATGGGACAGTTACCGGGAGGACAGCAGCGCCTGTTCTACTCGTTCAACTTGGAAGAGCACCTCCCGCCCCAACACCTCCTGCGCAGCATCGACCAGTGCCTGGATCTCAGTGACCTGCGCCCACCTGGCGGATTTCTACAGCCCCATTGGGCGACCGTCGATTGATCCGGAGTTGATGGTGCGCATGCTGGTGGTCGACTACTGCTACGGCATCCGTTCCGAGCGCCGGCTATGCGAAGAGGTGCATCTGAACCTGGCCTACCGCTGGTTCTGCCGGCTGGGCCTGGAGGACGAAGTGCCCAATCACTCGACCTTCTCGAAGAATCGTCACGGCCGCTTCCGTGACAGCGGCCTGTTCCGCTGGTTGTTCAATGGGGTGCTCCGGCGCTGAATGGCCGCTGGGCTGGTCAAAGGTGAAGGCTTCGCCGTCGACGCCAGCATCATCAAGGCGGATGCCAGCCGGCAACGCGGGGTGCCGGGCGATGAGATCGATTGGCGCGATTCGGCGCTCAGCACCCGCGCCGTGCGCGAGTACCTCGAAGCCCTCGATGAGGATGCGCTGGCCGAGGCCCTGCCCAAGAAGATTTCGCTCACCGATCCGCAGGCGCGGTGGACCGCCGCGCCAGGCGGCCCAGCCTTCTTTGCCTACGCCACCCTCGACACCGCGCACGGCGTGATCCTGGATGTGGAAGCCACGCCGGCGCATCGGACCGCCGAAGTCGAGTCGACCAGGACGATGGTGGAGCGCGTCGAAGCGCAGTTCGACCTCACGCCGGAACGGCTCATCGGTGATACCGCCTATGGCACTGTCCCGATGCTGGCCTGGATGGTCGAAGAGAAGGACATCAAGCCGCATGTGCCGGTGTGGGACAAGACCGAGCGCAAGGACGACAGCCTCTCCAGCAATGACTTTCACTGGAATCAGGAGGCCAATGAATACCGCTGCCCAACCGGCAAACCGCTACGCAGTGAATGGCGCACCTTCACCCAACAGAGATCGCGGGTGACCAAGGCCAACACCATCATCTACCACTCCAGCCGAGCCGACTGCGCCACCTGCCCACTGAAAGCCAAGTGCTGTCCCAATACGCTGATCCGCAAGGTCGTGCGCAGCATCCATGAAGCTGCCCGCGACGTAGCGCGACGCATCGCCAAGACGCCGGAATAACTCCGCTCCCGCTGCGAGCGCAAGAAGGTGGAGATGCTCTTTGCCCACCTCAAACGGATCATGAAACTCGACCACATACGGCTGCGTGGCCTGACGGGTGCGACTGACGAGTTCACCTTGGCCGCGACGGTGCAAAACCTGCGACGCATGGCAAAGCTTTTGCCTCAAGGGCCACTGCTCACGGGATAGGTACGCCTACTGCGAGCAGAAACCCTCGAATTAACCCGCAAACCTGAGCCCGGTGGCTCAGTGAAACGCCGAAAGGCAACTTGGAGTGGCTGGTAGCCACTTCGAACGCTGGCACACCTCGCCGGCTGGCTGCCGCAGAACCGCCTTTTTCAACAGAATCGGCCGGGAGCTGCCTCTCAGCAGCGGAAGCAATTGCCCCTCAGCAGCCTCATTGTCGCGGTCTGCCCCCGACTGTTTGGGGAGGCCTAGCCTTCACGTCATCGAGAGACCTATCAGCCTGAAGGACTTTAGGCTGAGCGACTAGTCTTACTGATTGAACTTCAGATTGGCATCCGCCTCGCGTGCTCAGCGTAGGCGTTGAGGGAAATCCCTCATTGTCTGGCGGTGTTGCACCTTTCTAGCATTGCTCTCGGTAATCGACCCGATCGACGGAGAAGAATCATGACTACCGTACCGACTGACGACAAGCGCCCGACCCCTGACCCGGCCGAGGACAATGCTTTTTTCCCTTCGCCGTACTCTCTCAGCCAGTTCACGTCATCCAAATCCGACCTCAGTGGAGCCGACTATCCGACCCCCTATCGCGGAGGGCGTTGGAAGGTCTTGATGATCGGGGCCGATGAGCGCTATTTGCTGACGGACAACGGCACCCAGTTTTCGACGGGAAACCACCCCGTAGAGACATTGCTGCCCATGTACCATATGGATAAAGCCGGGTTTGCCTTCGACATCGCGACCCTGTCCGGAAACCCGGTCAAATTCGAGTTCTGGGCCATGCCCTCCGAAGACGCCGAGGTGAAAGGGCAGTACGCCAAGTATCGCGACCAGTTCAAGACCCCGCTCAAACTGGCTGATGTGATCGAGCAGAAGCTGGGCGAAGACTCCGACTATATCGGCGTGTTCATTCCTGGCGGACACGGGGCCTTGATCGGTCTGCCCAGGAGCGAAGATGTGAAAAAGGTCCTTCAATGGGCTTCGGCAAACGACAAGTTCGTGATCTCCCTTTGTCATGGCCCTGCGGCTCTGCTCGCAGCAGGCATCGGTGAAAGCCGGGACACCTGCATCTACAACGGCTACAAGATCTGCGCGTTTCCCGATGATCTGGACGCGAAGACCCCTGACATCGGTTACATGCCCGGCCATCTGACTTGGAAATTCGGGGAGGAACTGAAGGCGCTGGGTCTTGAGATCATCAACCAGGACATCTCGGGTGCAACCCACCAGGACCGGAAGCTGCTCACCGGCGACAGCCCGCTCGCGGGCAACGCTCTGGGTAAGCTGGCGGCCGCCGCGTTGCTGAAAGAGGTCGCAGCGGGGTGACTCAGGACATGGCCGAGGCGGCATTTCGAGCCGCCCTTGCGATCGAGAGTGCTCAAACGCTTTCGGTGATCCAGGAGTCAGTCCGCGCCTCTGCCATGCCGTTTGGTTACGACCGCTTCGTCCTGTTTTCCGCTACATCGGCACGAGACGAAGTGGTCGAACGCATCTACTGGGTCGAGGGTAACTGGTTCGATGACCAGGCTACGGTCGACGCACAGACCTATGTCCGGCGTTGTCCGGTAACGCGCCATATCCTTGAGGCCCGTGAGCCCTTTTACTGGAGCAAGGTGAAGGGCAACGGCGGCGAGCTTTACCGGGTGGTTCGCACTCCGGTGGGCCCCGGCATTCATGGGTTGCAAATACCTGTATTCGGTCCACTGGGGCTTGAAGGTGCCATGAGCCTTGGCGGAGAGCGGGTGGATGCGACTCATCGAGTTCGCCTAGCGCTGAGCATCGTGGCCACGGCTGCGTTTTTCTCCGCTCGCCGGTTGCTGGAGTCGCCAGTGGGCGAGGTATACAGAAAACTTTCCGAGCGTGAGCGCGAAGTCCTAGCGTGGATTGCTGCAGGAAAACGTCAGGCGGATATTGCCGCAACGCTCGGTCTGTCGGAGCGTACGGTGGAAAACCATTTGCGTTCGGCGCGTCGCCGTCTTGGCGTTGCAACAACGGCCCAGGCCATCAGCTTTGCCATACGCAACGGTGATCTGGAGGGCTAGGAGGGGCTAGGATGAGCGCGTGTGCGCTGATAACCGGAGCAGCCTGCCTTATGCCATGTCCGCTTTTGGCCAATTCTGTTGGAAAAGTCCAACCTTAATTTTTGCCCGAGAAAGTAGGCTCCTTACGTTGAAATCTGAGCCAAATTCCGGCACTGAACTGCCCCAGTTTTTGCGTAGCGACACGTCAATCGTGCGATTTTCGGCTTTGCGTGAGCGAGCCTGGACGACACCCACTTTTTCAACAGAATCGGCCGGTAGCTGACATTCGGGACTGGCAGCTTTCGGCTGTGGATTCAATTGGTCGACGCAAAGCCCCGCTGAATGCTTTAGCCAATCCGTTGCATCCATCGGTGGAATCCGCAATTGGCTGGCTGCCAGTCGAACGCAACTCAGCAATGTCACGGCCAAGCCCCGGCCTCGAGGCGACACAGGCTGATCACACCCGATCAGCCTGTGTCGCGGAGGTTGAGGCGTAATGCCGCCGCGCCGTCACTCAGGAATTGAGCGCGGCATCGGCCGTCATCTGCTGGTCACCGGCACCCGCATGGCGGCGCACTTTGAACCAGGCGGCATACAGCGCTGGGACAAAGAAGATTGTCAGCAATGTCGCCACGGTGAGGCCGCCCATGATCGCAATCGCCATCGGCCCCCAGAACACGCTGCGCGTCAGCGGGATCATTGCCAGCACGGTAGCCAGCGCCGTCAGCATCACCGGGCGGGCCCGGCAGATGGCAGCATCCAGCACCGCATTCCACGGGTCACGGCCCTGCGAAATCTCGATCTGCACCTGGTCGATCAGAATCACCGAGTTACGCATGATCATCCCCCCAGGGCGATTCACTTACCTCCCGGCGATCGGGCCTATGCCGAACGCTGGAAAGCCATCAAGTTCGCCTTCCCCAAACGCCTGACCAACGCCGAACCTCGCACCGATACCCAACAAAAGCGTGGGGAACGCGGCATCTGGCAGCGGCGCTATTGGGAACACCTGATCCGCGACGACCTCAATGACCAACGGCACTTCGATTGCATCCACTTCAACCCGGTGAAGCATGGCCATGTGCGGCATGCGCAGGAATGGCCGTTTTCGAGTTTCGATCGCGCGGTGAAAGACGGGATTTATCCGGCGGATTGGGCAGGGCATGAATCGGACGCCGAGGGCGGGCGTTGGAGGGAGTGAACGGGTGGATGAAGCCCGGCGCATTGGTGGATGAAAAGAGCGTCATCCACCCTTGCAGGGTCACACTTCTCCAACTCCACTCAGCCAAATCCCACACCCCAACTGCATTGCCGCTTCCCCACCCTGCCCATAGCCTCTGTCCCCGGCGCCTAAGAAACGCTTACTCACACAGCGGACCAACCGCTCCCGAAAGCTCAGCGGCTTTTTTGTGCTCGCGGCATACTCGCACCCGCACAAAACCTCTGCTCTGTCGGGAGTGGGCTAATACAAGACCCGTAAGGGGAATACGCCCGGCCTCTGTGTGGGTTTCTTAACTCCCGACGCCAACAGCCTTAAGAAAGCTGCTCACACAGAGGTAATGGATATGCCCGAGTTTCCCGAGTTTCCCCAGTTTCACCCCGCCCCTCCCCCGGACGCCGAAGTCCTCCTGCCCGCCACCTTCATCCGTCACAAGCGCCAGCTACGAGCCGTGCTGCTGGATGAAGAACCCTGGTTTTCCGCTAGCGATCTGGCCCGACTGATCAACCACGCGCCGTTGCCCGAGCGGGTGTCTCGCAACCTGGATGAAGATCAATTGCAGCGCGTCTGGATGCGCAACAGCCATGGCGACTTCGAGCAGGAGTTGCTGGTCAGCGAGTCCGGCGTGTACACCGTGCTGATCCTCTACTACCACCGGGAAGAATCGCTGCATCCGCCAATGGCTCACCCGCGAGGTGATTCCTCGCCTGCGGGAAGAGGAACGCTTCCACGCCCAGCGACCCTATCGCGAAGTGATCCAGGGGCAGGAGCGGACTGCTCGCAGAGACCGGAGATGCCTGCCGGAACAACGGCACTCCATCACTCTTTGACTACCTGCCCACCAGTTCCGAAACAGACCACACTTTCCGCTAATCGAAGCGACTGGCGAGGCATTCAATCGGCGTCGCCCCCCTAATGCGACGCCAAGAACTCCTCAGGCGGATGGATCCATGACCTCAGCATGCCTGGGCAGGCCGATGGAAATCAGGGCAGCCAGCAGCACAAAGGCTGTAGATACCCACAGACAGGCCTCCAGCCCATAGGCCTGGAAGATCCAGCCGGAAAGCAGCGTGCCCAGCAAACGACCGAGGGCGTTGGACATGTAGTAGAAGCCCACGTCCAGCGACACACCATCCTCCTTGGCGTAGGAGACGATCAGATAGCTGTGCAGCGAGGAGTTCACCGCGAACAGCACCCCAAACAGCATCAGGCCGCCAAGCAGCACCGGCTGCGCTGACCAGCCTGCCGAAAGGCCGATGGCGATGGCTGCCGGCATCGCTGCCAGCATGCTGGCCCAGACAAAGGCAGCGCGGCCATCCGGCACGTGACCATGCTGCTTGCCAGTGATCGCCGGGGCGAGGGACTGGACGATGCCATAGCCGATGATCCAGGCGGCAAGGAAGCCACCGACCAGCCAGAAGTCCCAGCCGAATACCGTACTCAGGTAGACCGGCAGTGCCACCACGAACCAGACATCGCGGGCACC
The DNA here is from genome assembly GCF_003626975.1 of Pseudomonas sp. DY-1. Lineage (NCBI taxonomy): Bacteria > Pseudomonadati > Pseudomonadota > Gammaproteobacteria > Pseudomonadales > Pseudomonadaceae > Pseudomonas > Pseudomonas sp. DY-1. Next base: position 2,334,934 of record NZ_CP032616.1, read on the forward strand.
GAACAGGAACAGCCGCGCGGCCGAGAGAATGTTGATCGCCCGGCTCTTGGAGAGGATGTCGCGAAACTTCGGCTTGGCCTTGGCCTTGCCCAGGTCCCTTTTCAGCATGACCAGGCTACCGAGCCAGATCAGCGCCAGCACCGTCGCCATGGCCAGTACCGCCCCCGCGAACCCCAACAGGGCCAACAGCGCCCCGCCAAGGAAGAACCCCACGCCCTTCAGGGCATTCTTCGAGCCGGTGAGGATCGCCACCCACCTGTACAACGTGCCCTGCTGGCTGTCCGGCACCAGGAGCCTGATCGTGCTCTTGGCGCTCATCTTGTTGAGGTCCTTGGCAATACCCGACAACGCCTGGGCGCCCATCACCCATGGGATGGTGAGCCAGGCCGGCGGCACCGCGAGCATCAGCAGCGCGATGACCTGCATGCCGAGGCCGATGTTCATGGTGCGGTTAAGGCCCAGGCGGGCACCCAGGTAGCCACCCACCAGGTTGGTGATGACGCCGAAGATCTCGTAGAACAAGAACAGCGCGGCGATCTGGAGTGGCGTGTAGCCCAGCGTGTGGAAGTGCAGCACCACCAACATGCGCAGCGCGCCATCGGTGAGGGTGAATGCCCAGTAGTTGCCGGTCACCAGCAGGTACTGGCGGACTTCAGTGGAGAGGCCTGACAGCACCTTCATGATCGCCGTTTGCTCCCTCTTAACCTGCCAGACCAACCAACTTCGCCAGTTCAACGGCCCGGTTGGCGTAGCCCCATTCGTTGTCATACCAGGCATAGAGCTTCACCTGGGTGCCGTTGACCACCATGGTCGATAGCGCGTCGATGATCGAGGAACGCGGGTCGGTGCGGTAATCGATGGACACCAGCGGACGTTCCTCGTAGCCGAGGATGCCCTTCAGCTCATACTCGGCAGCCGCCTTGAGCAGTTGGTTGACCTCCTCCACCGAAGTCGCTCGCTCCACTTCGAATACACAATCGGTCAAGGATGCGTTGGCCAGCGGTACACGTACTGCGTGACCATTCAGGCGACCACGCAGCTCGGGGAAGATTTCAGCGATGGCGGTGGCCGAACCCGTCGTGGTGGGGATCAGGCTCATCCCCGAAGCACGGGCGCGGCGCAGATCCTTGTGTGGCTGGTCGAGAATGCTCTGGGTGTTGGTCAGATCGTGGATGGTGGTGATCGAGCCGTGACGGATACCGAGGTTCCCGTGGATCACCTTGACCACCGGGGCCAGGCAGTTGGTGGTGCAGGACGCGGCGGTGACGATGCGATGCTGCGCCGGGTCGAACAGATGCTGGTTGACACCCATGACCACATTCAGCGCGCCTTGCTCCTTCACCGGCGCGCACACTACTACGCGCTTCACGCCCTGATCCAGGTAAGCCTGGAGCACTGCGACGGTCTTCATCTTGCCACTGGCCTCGATCACCAGATCGCAGTCGGACCAATCGGTGTCGGAGATGGCCTTGTTGGCAGTGACCTGGATGCGCTTGCCGTCGATCATCACACCGTCGCCCTCGGCGCTGGCTTCGCGCTGCCAGCGACCATGTACCGAGTCGAAGTTGATCAAATGGGCATGGGTGGCGGCGTCGCCCGCAACGTCATTGATGCGGACGAACTCAAACTCCGGCCAGTCCCATGCCGCCCGCAGCGCCAGGCGACCGATACGACCGAAACCGTTGATACCGACTTTGATGCTCATGCTCGTGCTCTCGTATGAATGCTGGATCAGATGGAACGTTGGTTGACGCGTTTGGACAGCTCTTCAGCCGACTCCTTGCGCTCGGAGTAGCGGTCGACCAGGTAGTCCGAGCGCTCACGCAGCAAGAGGGTGAACTTCACCAGCTCCTCCATGACGTCCACCACACGGTCGTAGAAAGAGGACGGCTTCATCCTCCCCGCCTCATCGAACTCCAGGTAGGCCTTGGGCACCGAGGACTGGTTGGGGATGGTGAACATGCGCATCCAGCGACCCAGCACGCGCAGCTGGTTTACCACGTTGAACGACTGCGAGCCGCCGCAGACCTGCATCACCGCCAGGGTCTTGCCCTGGGTCGGACGCACCGCGCCCATGGCCAGAGGAATCCAGTCGATCTGTGCCTTGAACACCGCGCTCATCGAACCGTGGCGCTCTGGCGAGCACCACACCTGCCCCTCCGACCAGAGCACGAGTTCACGCAACTCCTGCACCTTGGGGTGGCTGTCCGGCACGTCATCGGGCAGCGGCAGCCCGGACGGGTCGAAGATGCGTGTCTCGGCGCCGAAGTGCTGGAGCAGGCGCGCGGCCTCCTCCGTCAACAGGCGGCTGAAGGAGCGCTCGCGGGTCGATCCGTAGAGCAGCAGGATGCGCGGCTTATGTGTGGCCGACAGCATGCTGCCCAGCTTGTCCAGGGTCGGCAGGTCAACCAGGTCGGCATCGAGGTTCGGTATGTGGTCGTCGGTCATGGATCTAATCCTCAGCAACAAGCAGCAACGCGTTCGGGGCGGTCGCCCATGCCTTCCAGGCGCTCCGAGTCAGGGCTCAGCCATTGCCTGTTGGCGTCCAGCACCGTGGTAAGCACGCGATGCACCCAATCGGGCAAATTGGGATGAAGGCGGTAGTACACCCACTGGCCCTGGCGGCGATCCGCCAGCAACCCACAGGTGCGGAGCTGGGCCAGGTGACGAGAAATCTTCGGTTGGCTCTCATCCAGGGCACAGGTGAGTTCGCAGACACACAGCTCTTCCTCGCGGGTAATGAGCAGCATCACGCGCACTCGGGTCTCGTCGGCAAGGCATTTGAAAACGGTGGTCGGGGTCAGATGGTCGGTCATGGCGCTCTCAACGTTTGGTTTTCACCAGAACGAACACCTTGATGCGTTCGTTGATTTCACGGGCGGCGTTAGCGACACAGACGAACAGCACGCGGGTCCTGGATCTCATGGCCATACCCTGTTCATATATGTTTTTTCGAATATATGATTTTTCGAATATTCGGTAAAGGCTTACAGGACGGAATGCGTGGGAGCCATGCGCACTTCTCATGAGCTGTCACAGCTTTACATGTGCATGATTGTGCACATATATTCTCGGCATGCAAACGCCCACTATCACCCGCTCCCATGCCATCGAAGCAGCCATCGAGTCGCTGGATGGCGCCTTCTTCAAAGCCCTCTGCGAACCTTCCAGGGTGGCCGTGCTCAAGCGCGTGATGCAACTTGGCCGCGCAGACGTCAGCGAGATCGCCGCTGACCTTCCCCAGGAACGCTCGGTGGTATCCCGCCATCTCCAGGTACTTCTGGACGCAAATATCGTACGGGCGACTAAGGCCGGACGGCAGGTGTTCTACGAGGTAGACGGCCCGGCCATCGTCACTCGCCTGGAAACCATCCTCCAACACACCCGAAGCATTACGTCGCTGTGCTGCCCTGGTGGATCGTAGGCCTTTCTATTTGCATCAATAGGTGCATGAGTACGCATACATGAACACAAAGATTTCAACTCAGGACGTGATCGTCATCGGTGCAGGACAGGCGGGATTGGCATGCGGATGGCACCTGCAACAGCGGGGACTCAAGTTCCTCATTCTCGATCAGCAGCAGCACCCTGGCGGCAACTGGCGCAACTACTACGACAGCCTGGAGCTCTTTTCGCCAGCGGCCTATTCGTCTCTGCCTGGCCTGCCATTTCCTGGCACCCCCACGCGCTACCCGAGCCGGGACGAAGTGGTGCACTACCTGGAGCACTATGCGAATCGGTTCCAGCTGCCCATTCGACAGAACACCGAGGTGAGGCAGGTGCAGCGCTTGGGAGACGAATTCGAGGTGAGGTCAGCAGAGCATGAGTGCTTCAGCGCGAAAGCCGTCATCGTTGCCTCAGGGGCATTCAGCCGCCCGTACACCCCTGCCATACCGGGGCTCGACAGCTTTCAAGGCCGCCAGATGCACAGCGCCGACTATCGAAAAGCCGAGCCCCTGGGAGGTCAGCGGGTGGTAGTGATCGGCGCGGCAAACTCGGCCGTGCAGATTGCCTACGAGCTGGCTCAGGTAGCCAACACCACGCTGGCGACACGCGAGGCAATCCGCTTCGTCCCCCAGCGATTCCTGGGGATCGATTTCCACGCCTGGTTGAAGTGGACAGGCCTGGAGAAGACCCGCTGGCTGAGCGACCAGAGCACGCCGGTACTGGATGACGGCACCTACCGCAGGGCCTTGAGAACGGGCTTGTTACACCGGAAGCCGATGTTCACTGCCGTTGTTCCTGATGGGGTGACGTGGGCAGACGGACAACATGAAGCAATCGATAGCCTGATCTTCGCCACGGGCTACCGTCCAAATGTGCCGTTTCTGGATGGACTACCGGTGCTGTCTCAGGACGGCCACATCCTCCAGCGCCAAGGCATGGCGCTTGAAGTGCCCGGCCTGTACTTCGTGGGACTGCCTCGACAGCGCAACTTCGCGTCCGCCACCCTGCGCGGCGTCGGAACGGACGCCGCGCATATCCTTCCGTCGCTGCTGCGTCACCTGGGCTTGTCCACGTGCGTAGGTGCGGCAGCTGAACTGAGTTAGCGAACTGCCTGATCTCACTGGCAGCCAGCAGCCTCTGGCATTGATCGGGCTTGTGGCGCGCCACCCTCAAACTCTCCGATCTGAACACGTGAATTGCTTGACCGGGACGGATGACGCACCAGCTCATTTTGCCTAGGTAAAGAACCTCGAGCCTGGACTCTGCAGCGCCTGATGCCGATAGGAAAACTCCGGATCCACATGATCGATAGTGCCCAGGATCTGCTCGGGCGAACCCAGTGCCGGCGCCATGGTCCAGCGCTCAATGCGATCATTGCCGATGCGCAGCATGCCGGAGTGCGAGTTCTTGTCCCGATCCACTTCCGGCTCCGGGTCGTAGAAGCCCAGACTGAAACGTACCCGCTCGATGTCTGCCGGCGCCCCCGTCAGGAACCACCAGCCAGGCCCCACACCATGTCGCGCGGCGTACTCCCGAAGGGTTTGTGGTGTATCCAGCTCGGGCGCCAGGGTGATGGAGTACAGATGCACCTGTCGTCCGAGACGCGCGCCCAGAAGCCGCTGCACCTGCAGCAGGTTCGCGGTGGCGGTAGGGCAGATGCCGGCGCAGGAGGTGTACATCATGTTGATCGCCACCACCTTTCCGCGAATCAGGTCATCGTAGAAACGCACTGACTTGCCGTATTGATTAGTGAGCAGCACGTTGGGCAGCTGGCTGGCGGTACGGTTGGGGCGATCGGTCCTCCCGCCACTGGAAACACTCAAGCCGAGCGCTGTTCCCACGCCAACCACGCCCAGGAGCCCGGCGCTTACCAGCAGATTTCTTCTCGTGTTCATGAGGCGACACTCCTAAGCATTTGGCTCTTCGTCCTGGTCGTCTTCAAGGTCCCAGCGGACCATCATGGCGTGGTCCTCATGGATCACGTTGTGGCAGTGCATGACGTACTTGCCCTTGAAATCCCGGAAGCGAAACAGCACGACCATGGTCATGGTTTGATCGAGCACGAAGGAATCCTTGCGACCTCGCTCATGTATGGGAATCGGCACCTGGACGCCATCGACCAGCTTCTTGAGCATGATCCCTTCCTCTAAGTGCGAGTGAATCGGGTGAGACCACCCACCTCCCGTGCTAGCGAACTCCCAGATTTCCGCGCTCCCCTGGCGAACCCGCGCCTTGGGACGGTTGACGTCTACCAGTTGCCGATTGACCTGCCACAGCCCATTGCGCCGATCAAACTCCCACCGCCTTACAGGCAGCTTCTCCAATTCTTCGGGTGAAGGGATATCCGGTAGCGGACGTAAGAACCGGGGTACCTGGCTGAGGTCCTGCTCGGGCGGGTGGCGATCAACGATGAACTTCATCACGCGGGTGCCGGGCGCTCTGGAGTCCCTGGGCTTTCGCGTACTGTCCTGGCGCAGCCGGTTGGTCAGATAGAGTTCGGTGCCGATGGGGTACCGGGAAAAGTCGACAACAATATCGGCCCGCTCGGCCACCCCCAGCCTGACATGAGTGAAATTGAACAGCGCTTCGGGCAGCAGGTTGCCGTCGTTGGCGATATAGGTGAACCGCTGGACGACATTGCTCGAATTCACCAGGTAGAGGTCGTAGAACCGGCTGGGGCCACTGTTGAGCAAGCGCAGCCGGTACTTGCGGGCCGCAACCCGCAGTACCGGCTCGATCTTCCCGTTGATCACCACCTTGTCGCCCAACACGCCTTCGGCATGGAGTTGGTCGTAGAACAGCTGCCCGTCAGGCATCGGCGTGAAGCGACGGTCGCCGAAGGCCAATGGATAGTCGTAAGGGTGGCTGGGAAGTCTCAGGGCACTGGGGCTTGGATCGCGTTCATTGCCTGAGTCGATATGATCGAACAGCAGGTAGAAGCCGATCAGCCCTCGATACACGTTGGGGGCGGTGTAGTCCAAGGTGTGGTCATGGTAGAAGAGCGTTCCCAGCGCCTCTCGATAGTCACCGATACCGTTCTGCAACTCATCGTACCCAGCGTAGATGTTGGGGTAGAAATGATCCTTGAACGTCCCTCTCCCCTGCCTGGAACCTGACCTGCTCAGCGTCGGCCCCGCCTCATACCGGCTGTAGTAGTCCCCCGGAAATCCATCGCTCTCCGAGGGCGTGTGTCCATTGTGCAGGTGAGTGGAAATCTCCGGCGTACCGAAGCCGACATGATTTTGAGGCAGATCGTTATAGATGCGGCATATCACCGGATGCCCGTAAGTGGCGAAGATGGTTGCGGGAACGGTGGCGTCGGGATTGCTCCCTCGATACGCCCAGACTTTCTGTTTGGGCAAATCGGGGTGGGTTACCCATTCAGCGTTCTGTACCACGCGCAGCTCGTACAACTCGGGAGCCCCTAGAACACCGGTCAACTCTTCGTAACGCTGATGCGCGTCACGTCCTGCCTCGCCTGCCTCGGTGTTGGGCTCGATGGTCGGCGCAGGAGTGAACGCCTCGGTATGCGCCACCGGCACGATGACCGGCGGCAGCTCCTCCATCCAGGGCCGGGTCGCTGGGCTGGGCGGAAAGATCGGCTGTGGCGTGGTCACCCATTCGACCGCCTGGCCAGACTGACTGGCCGGGAGCCATGGCGCCGCCAAGGCAGCCGCTGATAGTTTGAGAAAAGTTCGCCGGGCTGTGTCGCCCTTGTTCTGCTGTCCTGGGAAATTGCCCTTGTTGCTCCGTTTGCTGGTTCGCATTTGGTTGTTCCATCACCCCATCCTCAACGCACGCCCTCTCTTACCGCCCTAGCCACGGTTAGTTGAATATCCTCTCCCCTGCGCCAAATCTCAGCACTGCATGTTCGCTTCTTGTTGAGCGAATGATGTCTCATCATTCAGTAAAAGCAGCTTTACCGGCGTGGGGCAGACCGCCTGTCTGGCAATGTGCCACTCAGCAATATCAGGAAACAAATCAATTAGTTATAGAGAAATTAATAACATTAAAAATTTATTGCCATTTTTATGACGCCCAATTAATCAAATGTCCGAATGTGCCTCCACAAGCACCAACTGCGCGCCGTACTACTGAACAAGGAACCCTGGTTTGCCGGCAGTGATTTCGCTCAACTGATCAACCTCTCGCCACTGCCCGAACGGGTGTCGCGCAACCTGGATAAGGACGAGCTGCAACGAGCCTGGATGCGCAACAGCCATGGCGATGTCGAGCAGGCAATGTTGATCAGTGAGTCCGGCGTCTACGCCGTGCTGATCCTCGACTACCACCCGGAAAACCGCTGCATACGCCAATGGCTCACCCGCGAGATGATTCCACGCTTGCGGGAGAGGAACGCTTCGACGCCCAGCGCCCCTATCGCGAGGTGATCCAGTGGCAGGAGCGGCAGCTGCAAGTGCTGCACTGGCAGGGCAAGGCATGGCTGCACCTGGGCGATTGCCCGGACCTCCTCCGACACCTGCTTTTGGTGATTGGCTAAACCGTAGGTTGGTCCGAGCGAAGCGAGGCCCAACGATGACAAGTCGTTGGGCCTCCTGGTGCAACGGTCAGGCTTTTGCGCTCGCCAAGCCCATCTGCCAGAAGTCCGCTTCCAGGCGCGACGCAGTGGCGAACACTTCCACCAACTCCTCGAAACGCCGCTCCGTCATGCTGCGCGCCGCGAGTTCGTCGAGGTGTTTGCGTGCCGCTGCGGCCACGCCCTGATACGCCTCGCCTGCGTACTCGCCAATCCACTCGCGATAGGGATGATCACCCAGCGCCGCAACGCCATCGGGCGTCAGGTTGCGGCCGATCTCGGCATAGCCGATCACGCAGGGGGCCAGGGCCACATGAAGTTCCAGCAGGTCTCCTGCAGCACCACAATCAAGCACGAAACGGGTATACGCCACGGTCGCCTGATGCTCCGGCGCCGACTCGATGTCTTTCTGCGAGAGGCCCCACCGCGCGCACAACCGCACATGCAGGTCGGTCTCGTCGAGGATTGCCGCCAGCCCCGCCTGAGCCGCCCGAATGTCCGCCGGGGTACGGCTCTTGTATGCGGCCAGCGCCCAGGCCCGGGCGAACTGGATCAGGAACAGATAGTCCTGCACCAGATACGTCTGAAACGCAGCTTGTGGCAGTGCCCCCGCTGCCATCTGACGCACGAATGCGTGATCCACATAGCTGTTCCAGTCGGCTGTCGCGGCGGCTTTCAAACGGTCGAAGATATCCATGGTTCAACTCTCGATTTCATAAACGGCGTCAAACTACTCGAGTTCGAGCGCCACGGTACGTAATTGTGTGACAGCCCGCGACCGCTTCATCGAACCAGCACGCAGGTTGGGTGGAGCCTGCGGTACCCATCAGCCAAATCACGATGGTTTGGCTTCTACCCTAGCGGGACGCCGCCCGCGCCATCCTATGAGTGGTCCCATCCGAGTCCGCGAGCTGTGACTACACTTCCGAGTCGCGGATAGAGCGTCGGACAGCTCAGCGAGTCCGCATGGATGTCACTCAAGGAGGAGAACCCATGGAGACCCAAAGGCTCTCGGTGGCCCGCAATACCTTGCTTCGCGTCTATTCCGGGGTGGAACGCCGGATGCTGTATCTGGCGGCGGGCAATGACCTTGGCTGTTCGCTCTGGCTGTTCTGGCACAAGTGCGACGCCTTCTACCTCGTCGATCCGGAAATGGGCAAGGGCGTCAACTACGACACCCTCATCAACGAGCTTACCCAGGGAACGGCCCCCCACATGCCTGGCGTCCGTCTGGCTGTCGACGGCTATGAGGAAGGGTTTTGGGAAAATGCGTTGCCGGGTCGGCGCTACCACGTGTACGACCCGCGAACGCCCAACATCAGGAAGCGGCTCTGCTTCGTCTGTGCGGGTACGACCGACTGGCTACGCTCCACCACCTCCCGCTACAACGTAGTGCTCTGCAAGGACTACATGGGCATCACCGAGGGCCCCGACTCCAACTTCCCTTACGACGAGGTCTGGGGACGTCTGAACCACCACGGCATCTTCGGCGAAACCATTGGCGCAGACCGTTCCGGGGAGGAATCCGACTTTGCCAAGTACCGCTACCTGGGTTTCCGTTCCTTTCTGAAGGTCATCGGAGACGACGACCGGCCACTCGGCTTCGGCGCGGGTCTGGTGCTATTCCGGAAGGAGAACGACGCCAACACTGCGGCGTTTAGCAGGGGAATACGCAATCTGGAACGGGTAACCAGGCTCGCGAAGGGCATTTTCAGCCCGTTCCTCGGCGAGTGCGACTTCAGTCCCGACGCCATCAAGGACAAGGCTGGCTACGCAGGTCTGTTCGACTTGATGACCAACAAGGGGATCGGCAACTGGAACGCACTGTACGAGGATGGCCGGTTTGAAAACTGGCTCGTCGAGTTCATGGCCGGACAGGGCGTGACGATAGACCTGGATCTGCTGTTCGACATGATCGGCCCGCTCAAGATCAAGGCATGGGGCGGTTGGTGAGCCTGTCGATGGGACGTCCCCAGGTCATCAGTCACGCAAAGCCCCGCGCCAGCACGATATCGAACACGCCACGCCGCAGCTCGCCGTCCTGTTCCAGCTCGATGGTGTTGGTGAAGCGATCGTGGGCCCAGGGGTCGCCGGCAATAAAGGGGTCGCCCTTGAAGTAAAGCTGCAGGGTGACCGGTACATGGAGCGATTCCATGATCCGGAAGTGGATGTGTGCGGGCCGCATGATCCCGCCGTATTTTTCCAACCCCGGCAGGTTTGGCGGCACGGGGTAGCGACCGGGCATGACGGTCTCGATGCGGTACTTGCCCTGCGCGTCGGTATAGAGCATGCCGCGCAGTTTGAAGTTGCCCTTGTCGGTGTAGTTGCCGGGCTTCTCGGTGTCGTACAGGCCGGCACCGTTGGCCTGCCAGACCTCCACCAGCGCGTTCGGGATGGGAGTACGGCAATCGGCGCTGAACACCGTACCAGTCACCACCAGGCGCTCCCCTGGCTCCTCTGGCCCAGCCAGCTTCGATTGGAACGGCGCACCGAAGCGGTAGTAGGGGCCGAGAATATCGCCCTGGGTCACCGGGCAGCCCTGCTCGGCGAAGACAGACCTTGCCAGCAACCCGCCTCCCAGCAGCACCGCGCCGCCGCCGAGAAAATGTCGCCGCGAGATGCCTGCTGATGAATGTTTCTTCACGCCCGCCTCCTCCCGGTATGACCCGGTCGTAGTGACGACGGCACGCCAGGGGACGAGGCGTGTACCTGATGAGTCTAGCCATCGGCCAGTACCCCGCCAGATGCAAAAATTGCGACCCCGGGCCTGAACGGAATCACGACTGCACAGCGCCTTGCCGGGACGATACCCTTGCCACCGTGCAGCATCGCCAAAACCACAAGAAGGAACGTCTCGATGTCCAGTTCCCATCATCACAGCGATCAACACCGGCGCCTGGTGCTCAAGGCGTTGCTTTGGCTCACCCTGTTCGGTGGCGTGTGCTTCTCGGCGATCAACATCATGCGCGAGAACTGGATACTCGCCGTGCTAGAGCTCTCCTACTCCTTCATCTCGCTGTACTGCCTGCTGGTCATCAACCGCAGCGAGAATCTGCGCACGCTGACGATCATCTACCTCGTGCCGTTCTTTACCTTGATGATGGTGATCCTTTTCCAGCCGCGCACGTCCTTCTCTGTATTCGCCTGGATCCAGACCATTCCGATCATCTTCTATCTGTTGCTCGGCCTGCGCCTGGGCCTGTGGGGGTCGCTGCTGTTCATCGGCATAGGTCTGTTCGCCTTCAGCCAGCGCTTCACCTCGGACAACCAGGTGACCAACATCCTGATCCTCGCCAACCTCGGCGCGGCCGCCCTGTCAGTAACGCTGTTCTCACACATCTACGAGCGCAGCCGCCTGCGCAATGAGCAGCGCCTGACCGAGTTGGCTACCACTGACAGTCTGACCGGACTGGCCAACCGGATGAGATTGGCCGATGTATTCGAACGCGAAATCAACCACGCCAAGCGCAATCGCACACCGCTCGCGCTGGTATTCCTGGATATCGACCACTTCAAGCTGATCAACGACCGCTATGGCCACAAGGCAGGCGACAAGGCCCTGTGCCATTTCGCCCAACTCTTGTCAGGGCGGTTGCGCAGCGGAGACCTGTTCTGTCGCCTGGGCGGCGAGGAGTTCGCCGTGCTGCTGCCCAACACCAGCGCCGAGCAAGCCGCAACCATCGCCCACAGCCTGTGCGAACGCCTGGCTGCCACGCCTTTGGAACTGGAAGGTCGGCCGCTGCCCATGACGCTCAGCGCCGGCGTTGCCAGCTTTGGCGAAGACGGCGAATTGCTCGACGAACTGATGCAGGTGGCGGACCGACGCACCTATTCCGCCAAGCGCACCGGACGCAATCGGGTCGTCACCGAAGACGGCCACGAGCAACCCCTCGCCGCCACCTGAGACACGTTGAGCAGCTCCACCCATCCTGCGATCTATGGCCGTTCGTTCCATCCCCCAAGTGTGGGGGCAGTACCCGATCTAACCTCTGGTTGTTGTCGATCCACCGGAGTGAAGCGATGAATACGAACGAAAAACCGAACCTCGACAAGCTCAGCCTGAAACCCATCGATCCATCGGAACCAACGCCGTCCGCAAGGGGCAAGGCGAAGTTCCAGATCGAAACGCGTCAAGGCGGTGATCGACGCAAGATGGGGGAGCGCCGCGAGTCCATCCGCTTCGAGGCGGACCGCCGGCAAACCAACAGACGCGGCAAAAGCAGCGACCCCTGGGACCAGAGCATCGACTTCTCATGAGTAGCGCAACTCGCTGATATCGATGGCGACCAGCAGCTGCTCTTCGATGGCCCGGTTGTTCGCATCGCGACGGTAGGCCCTTCGCTTGCCGGGCATGCGCAGCCCCTGGGCCTCGATGTAATCGTGGACGTACTGGGCGGCGGGTAATGCGCCACTCACGTCGACTTGATAGTCGTGGCGACGCAGCAGGAAGTCTTCACCGAAATAGAAGTCCTGTAGCGGGCAGTGGGTGGCGACGCCCCCAGGGAAAGGGAAGTGCACCCGCAAGCGCCGCCATTGCTCGCCGCCCTCATCCCAGGGCGCGACCTCTTCAACCTTCACCCCCGGAAGCGTGAAGAGAAATGGCATGGTCAGGTAATTCCACAGCGCATAGCCATTGAAGTAGGCGCGGTGAAGCGGGTCCCAGACTGTCGTTTCCCCGTGGTCCTGGAACGAAGCCCGAGGATCGAGACGCTCCGCCCGCAACTGCCCATCGGTGGTTTCAATCGCGATCCGGCTCGGCACATACGCCGTGCGCTGGTTCGGCGCACCGAACGGTATCACCGACGCTCTCTGCTCATGCAACCAGACGGTCATGCGGCGCGGCTCGCTGTCCTGGGTGAGCCCCTTCATGCCCCAGAGCAATCCACCGGTCACGATGCTGGTATCCACCCTGGTGAATTCGCGCCAGCGCTCCCGCCCGCCATGGGCCGTCAATACCCGCTCCAGCAATTCGCTGTCCTGCCCATTCATGACAATGGTCCTCTCAATACGGGGCCGATCCGCCGGTCCCATTGATGGAAAGCGAAGACCAGGGCCGGGCACTGCGCCAGGAGGTTTTGCCGGTTTGGGGCTTCCAACCAGAAGGCGGGAAAATCACGGGCGGCTTTAGACGATCTGCATCGAAATTCGTACGTTCTGTACCCAAAGGACAAGCGCCGGCGGCAACACTATCTCCACACCCCACGCAGTCCGCGAGGGATCAGGAGGAGATGACTCATCAACGGCTCGAATGTGATCGGAAACTGATGGCCCCTGGCGTGAGGGGCACGGAACAACGACTCGGTTGTTCTCACGCAGGTTGCACGTTGAACCCTCGTCCCATGGCCACTCAATCAGATTCGCCGGGACGCCCTTAGCCAAGTTACGGGAAGCCAGATCAATGAAAACTCTCGATATCACCAGCCAAGCAAACCACACCCAAACGACCAATCTTTCGCTCGGGACCTCCATCACGGCGGTCGGCATCTACGGCATCTATTTCGCACTCGCCGTCATCTACTTCTGGTTCGGTGGCATGAAGTTCACGCAATACGAAGCAGAAGGACTGGTACCACTCGTGAGCAACAGCCCGCTACTGGGCTGGCTCTATGACGTGTTCAGCGTGCGAACCTTCTCCACCCTGCTCGGGTTCCTCGAAGTGTCCATCGGCTTGCTGATTGCGGGACGCTTGCTGTCGCCAAAGCTTTCGCTGGTGGGCGGCGCCCTCTCCGCCGGATTGTTCTTCACCACGCTGAGCTTCATGTTCTCGACCCCCGGTGTGATCGAGCCCAGCGTCGGCTTCCCCGGCATCAGCGTCGCGCCTGGCCAGTTCCTCCTCAAGGACATCGGACTGCTCGCTGCCTCCATCTTCGTCGCCGGCCACTCGCTCACCAGAATCGAATCCCGCTGAGCTTGCCGGAACCAAGGCCTGGAGCACCAAGGTGCCCAGGCCTTCGCTGTTTCCCCCTAAAACCGTGCCCCATTCACCTGCCTCCGAGCACTCTGCGCGAAGTGGATTGCCCAGGCGAAGGTGAGCTGCTAAAAGCGGAATCGTCATTCATAAAGCCGATACCGCCATGAGCGAAAGTGAAAAATCGAATAGCCGCCTGTTCGACCTCGACCTGCTGAGGGCCATCGTCACGGTGGCCGACTGCGGCAGCTTCACCACCGCTGCCGCCCGTCTGCATTCGACCCAATCCACCATCAGCCAAAAGATTCGCCGCCTGGAAGAAATGGCCGGGCATCGCTTGCTGGAACGCGGCAACCGAGATGTGCTGCCCACCGATGCCGGCGAAACCCTGCTGGGTTATGCACGGCGCCTGCTGGCTCTCAACGACGAAATGGCCGAGGCGCTGTCCGGCGCCACGGTTGCCCTGACGGTGCGCATCGGCGTACCGGACGACTTCGCCACCGGGCGTACCACCGAGCAATTGGCCGCCTTCAACCGGCGCTACCCGCAGGTGAAGCTGGAGGTCACCAGCGGTCTCAGCCGTGATCTCAGCGCCAGCTACGACCGTGGTGAGCTGGACCTGGTGCTCCTCAAGCAGCGTCAGAACAGTCGCGAAGCAGTGGCCTGCTGGCCGGAAAAAACGCGCTGGGTGGACAGCGCCAACAACCCCTGCATCGACCTCGACCCGCTCCCGATCGTCACCTTCCCGCCGCGCGGGGTTTACCGCGACGAGATGATCAGCGCCCTGGAATCCGTGGGCCGGCGCTGGCACATCAGCTTCACCAGCTCGAGCCTCTCCGGCATCCAGTCGGCCATCGCCGACGGCATGGGCATCGGCCTGCTGCCGCTGCGCGCGGTGACGGCAGGCCACGCCGTAGTGCCGAAGAACACTGGGTTGCCATCGGTGGATGTGTTCGAAGTCGCCCTGCTCCATCGTCCTGCGGCGGACCCGATGGTGCAGGAGCTCGCCCGCGTGCTGACTCGGGTCCTGGCCCAGGACACTCGAGGCTGAGCGGCGGCCGAATTCACATTCGAAATATGAATACGGCGGATTCCAACATTTAATTTGTGCATGAACACGCCACTGGATATCGTGGTTTTCAGCGACGGTCGCACCCTCCCCGGAGCGCACCGATCTGCACGAATTGTCGCCTCGGCGCCATGCGCGCCAGGCAGCAAGACAACAATGAGGAAATGCCCCATGTCCAAATCCAGCTACTACGCGCCGCACGGCGGGCACCCGGCACAGACCGAGCTGCTTACCGATCGCGCGATGTTCACCGAAGCCTATGCCGTTATCCCCAAAGGCGTGATGCGTGACATCGTCACCAGCCACCTGCCCTTCTGGGACAACATGCGCATGTGGGTCATCGCCCGCCCGCTGTCCGGTTTCGCCGAAACCTTCTCCCAGTACATCGTCGAACTCGCCCCCAACGGCGGCAGCGACAAGCCTGAGCAGGACATCAACGCCGAAGCGGTGCTGTTCATCGTGGAAGGCGAGCTGAGCCTGACCCTGCAGGGCCAGGTCCACACCATGCAACCGGGCGGCTATGCCTTCATCCCGCCGGGTGCCGACTGGAAACTGCGCAACACCAGCGGCCAGCACACTCGCTTCCACTGGATTCGCAAGCACTACCAGAGAGTCGATGGCGTACCGCTGCCGGAAGCCTTCGTCACCAACGAGCAGGACATCGAGCCGAAGGTGATGCCGGATACCGAAGGCCGCTGGAGCACCACCCGCTTCGTCGACATGGCCGACATGCGCCATGACATGCACGTCAACATCGTCAATTTCGAGCCGGGCGGCGTGATCCCCTTCGCCGAAACCCACGTGATGGAACACGGCCTGTACGTGCTGGAAGGCAAGGCGGTGTATCGCCTGAACCAGGACTGGGTCGAAGTCGAAGCCGGCGACTTCATGTGGCTGCGCGCCTTCTGCCCGCAGGCCTGCTACTCCGGTGGCCCTGGTCGCTTCCGCTACCTGCTGTACAAGGATGTGAACCGCCACATGCGTCTGACCCTGAACCAGCCGCATTGATGATTCACCTCGACGGGAGCCCAAGGGCTCCCGTCGTCGTTTCTGCCTTCAATGAATTGCATAACTGCACTTTGTGTAGGAGCGAGCTTGCTCGCGAAAGGTCGGCTCAGAAGGTTCGCGGGCAAGCTCGCTCCTACACGTTTCAAACCGCCTGAACGATCTGCTCCCGCAACCACTGGTGCGCCGGGTCGCGATGGGAGCGTTCGTGCCACAACATGGCCATCTCGTAGCCCGGTACTTCCAGGGGGGCCTCCACTACCTGCAGGGCGGTGCTGCCCCGCACCAGACGCTCGGGCAGCATGGCCACCAGGTCGGTGCTCTCCAGCACAGAGCGCAGGAAGAGAAAATGCGGCACCGACAGCACCACCCTCCGCTCCAGCCCATGCTCCGCCAAGGTCTCGTCGGTGATGCCATGGAAGCCGCCACCATCAGGCGAGACGATCACCTGCTCCAGGGCGCAGAACTGTTTCAACGTCGGTCGTCGCTTTAGCCCCGGATGGTCGATACGACCCGCCAGCACATAGCGTTCGGCAAACAGTGTGCGGCGTCGCAGGTTGTGCGGCGAGCCTTCGACCGTATGGAAGGCCAGGTCGATTTCCCCTTGCTCCGCCTGCCGAGCGATGCGCGTCGGCGCCATTTCCACCACGGCCAGCCGGGTACCCGGTGCCCGCGCCCGTAGCCCGGCCAGGGCCGGCAGCAAGATGGACGACTCACCGTAGTCGGTGGCCGCCACACGCCAGGTCTGCTGAGCCTCGGCCGGGTCGAAGGCAGTGGCCGGTGCCACCGCCCGTTCCAAGGACTCCAGCGCCTGCCGCAAGGGCTCGCGCAATTCCTCGGCGCGCGCCGTCGGGCGCATTCCACGTGGCCCGGGCAGCAGCAGCGGATCGTCGAAGACCTCACGCAGTTTGGCCAGATGCACGCTCACCGAAGGCTGGGAGAAGTTCAGCCGCTCCGCCGCGCGGGTCACGTTGTGCTCGGCCAGCAGCACGTCGAGGGTCACCAGCAGGTTGAGGTCCAGCCGCCTGAGATTATTCATTGCAATACCTGGAATACTGGATATTCATTTCCAATATACCTGGCGGAGCACCATCCTGCGCCCATCCCGCACTGGAGGTTTTCCCCATGAATGTCCTGATCGTATTCGCCCACCCTGAACCTCGCTCCCTCAACGGCGCCCTTCGGGATTTCGCCGTGCAACGCCTCGAAGCCGCTGGCCACCGGGTGCAGGTCAGCGACCTCTATGGAATGGGCTGGAAGGCCACGCTGGATGCCGATGATCACCTCGACTACCAGCCGGGCGTGCCGTTCTCCCCGTCCGGGGACTCCCGGCAGGCGTTCGCCAATGGCCGGCAGAGCGACGACATCGCCCGTGAGCAGGAAAAACTGCGCTGGGCCGATGCGCTGATCCTGCAGTTTCCGATGTGGTGGTTCACCATGCCGGCGATCCTCAAGGGCTGGGTCGAACGCGTCTACGCCTATGGTTTCGCCTACGGCGTGGGCGAGCACTCCGACAGCCGTTGGGGCAATCGCTATGGCGAGGGTAATCTGGCCGGCAAGCGCGCCATGCTGATCGTCACCACCGGCGGTTGGGACTCCCACTACAGTTCACGCGGGATCAACGGCCCCATTGATGACCTGCTGTTCCCCATCCAGCATGGAATCCTCCACTACCCTGGCTTTGATGTACTGCCGCCCTACCTGGTCTACCGCACCAGCCGCATGGACGAAGCCCGCTTCGCCGCCGTGCGCGAGGAACTGGGTGAGCGCCTGGACACGCTCTGGCAGACGACTCCCATCCCCTACCGCAAACAGAACGCCGGCGATTACGAAATACCCGCCCTCACCCTGCGCCCCGATCTCGCCCCGAGCCAGAGCGGTTTCGCAGCCCATCTCGGCCAGGACTGAATCGCCTCTGCAAGACTGATGAAGGGGCGCTTGCTGCGCCCTGAACTGCCCCTGTCCATCCATCGAGGCTTCCGGTAAAAACACTCGGGTAGCGTGGAGCACCCCCGATGATGGACAGGAGCGAAATAACAACAATGAAAACCACGACATCGCTACGGGCCTTCCTACCGGCCCGTGCTGCATCCGGCCTTGCCCTCTCGCTCGTGGTCAGCCTGCTGGCGGGTTGTGCGCCCCTGCCGCCCCAATCCAACTTCACGCAAGCGGTGCCTCCGGCGGACTTCAGTATCCAGTTCAACGCAGACCCCGCCGTGTGGGGCGCGTACGCCTCACTCGTGGGGCATCGCTACACACCTCAACAGCAGGACGTACCTGGCTACGAGCTTTCCTGGAGCACGCCTGGCCAGGAAATCCGCGAGACGGCGCGAAGCTCCGCCGGCGACGTGCTGTTCAGCCGCACCGTTCGCCGCGGCTCCCGCGCGGGACAATTGATCAGCAACCTGAACGGCGTCGAATGGGAGGGCACGCTCGAAGCCGATGGTTCCGTGCTGTTTCTCGGTGTCGCGCCCTACCGCATCCGTCAGTCCCCCGATGGCGCCTATGTGCATGAGATCGTCGAAGCGAGCGCAGAGGGCAAGGTGACGAAAGTCCTGTTCTCCACGCCCTATCCGCAGGAGAACGCCCCCACGCAGTCGACTGCCCAAACGACCCCGCCGGCACCTGCCGCGCAGCAGCCCACCGCTGAACACGCTGCCCCGCCCCCGACAGCAACCAGCACAGGGCAATCGACCCCCTCCGCAGATCAAGTTCATTCAGCCCTGACCGCCGCTACAACCGCCGTCAAATCCGCGCCTTCGGTATCGGCCGAAACCCAGGCCAGTTCAGCTGTTGCCGACAGCACGGACAGCGCAGCACAAGACGCCCAGGTGGCCGCCTTGATGGCCCAGCACACAGCCATGATCCAGGAGATGGGCATCGAGGAAGAAGTGAATGCCCAGGCCGCCGAGATACTGGCCCAGGTCGAGCGAGAGAACGCCGCCAGCCGACCAGCGCCCGCAAGCACCGACGACCCGGCGCTGGCCGCGACGCCTGCTGCCCCGGCTCAGGCCAATGGCCTGCTCACTAAAACGGTCAATGGTGTGGATTACAGCGTGAGCCCCAGTCTGCCGGTCCCCATCAAGGGCACCTACGAATACGAGGGCAACGGGGAGCCGGTTGTCGAGATTCATGACGGCGATATGGCGAGTGCGTTTCAGCCCCACGGCGATCCGAAAATCCCCATCACTGCATGGATAGCCAAGGCACCCGATGGCTCGGATCTCAAAGAGGAAGGCGTAAACGGTCGCTATCAGGTGATGCTGGTCATTCAGTATGGCGCCGGCGGCGGCGGCAACTATCCGCAGGACAGTTACTCGCTGCTACCGGTGGTGGTCGCCCCCGACCTGGGCAAGGCTTTCATTCTCGGCGAGCGCATCAAGAACAGCCTGAACTGATACCCGCCTCCGCACTCACTGCGCTCCGAACATCGTCGTCCAGTAGATGCCCGCGTCACTCTTCGGGTCCACCGCGTACGCGGCGCCGAGTTCGCGGAATTGCGGGTTCATGAGATTGGCGCAGTGGCCGGGGCTGGCCAGCCAGCCGTCTACCACCTTGCTGGAGGTGTCCAGGCCGGCGGCTATGTTCTCGCCGATCAGTTGGGCGGAGTAGCCGGCCAGCTCGGCGCGGTCGCCGGGGGTACGGCCATCGCGGTCCTTGTGGTCGAAGAAGTTCTGGTTGGCCATGGCGCGGGTATGTTCCAGCGCGGCACCGGCCAGGGTGGCATTCCACGTCAGCGGCGGTGCGGCGGCGAAGGATTGGGTGCCGCATTGGCGGGCCTGGTTGCGAGCGGTGTTGATCTGCGCCAGCAGCTTCTGCCCTTCAGCCTGCCAGTCGCCCAGCCCGCCGGCCAGCAATGGCCGCGCCAGCACGATGCGCCAGTCCTGACCCTCGCGGCTCACACCGACATCGACGAACTGCGGGTCCAGCACCACCTGGCAAAAGCTTTCCTTCAAGGCCTTCATGGCCGCCGAGGCGTCACGCGGGCCGGAGAGGTTGATGGCCTGCACGTTGACCAGGGGATAAGCCGTTCGCGACAGCGCTTGCTGGAGGTCGCCAATGCTGCCGGCCGGCAGGATCAGGCGCGGGTCAGCCTTGAGCGGGGGTAGCTCCATCGACGCCTGGCCGGCACAAGGCTGTACCTGGCCGCGATAGACATTGATGGAATCGACCAGTTGCGTCTCCTCACTCGCCACCGCGGTGCTGGCCAGCGCCAGTCCCAGCGACAGCACACCAAGGCGCAGAACGGATGACATGACCTCCATGGAAACCTCCCTCAAGCTGATTGCGCTCAATGATGCGCGATTCCGCCCCATCCTGTGCACTCTCCGTGGCAATTAGCGGCGCGCAGGTAAAAGAAAATCCGCCATGTGGTTACTCGTCCTGCAATGCCCTGAATAAGGGTTTGTTACTCGATGCCGCCCTCCAGTTCCCCCTTTTCAAGCAGCCGTGCGCCGGCTCCAGAGCATGAAGACTGGGCACACCGAGAATGGCGGAGCTGGGGAGATGAAATCAGGAGGTGGCATTCGACAGAAGCGCGAGCTTGCAGAGAGAGGGGACCGGCAGCTGGCCAGGATCCTGGTCGCCGCGACGGGCCCGCATCTTTCAATGGCATTCGATGCGGTTACGACCGCCCCGCTTGGCGCGATAGAGCGCCATGTCGCTGCGTGACAAGGTGGCCTCGGCGCTGACATCGGTGGGGTGGATAGTGGCAATACCAACGCTGACGGCCAGGGCCAGGCGCTCGTCGCCGTGAGGCAGCGGTGTGCGGTCCAGCTCCTGCTGGACACGTTGGGCGAAGATCATGGCTTCGCCTACGGAGGCATTGCTCAGCGCCACCGCGAACTCTTCGCCGCCCATACGCCCGGCGGCGTCAGTGCGACGCAACTGGGCACAGAGAATCGCCGAGAAGTGCCGCAGCGCGAGGTCTCCCACGGAATGGCCCCAACGATCATTGATTGACTTGAAGTGATCGAGGTCGAACATCAGGATTGCCGCGCAATAGCCGACCGAGCGCTGCACACGCGCCAGTTCGCTCTCGAGCTGCTGCATGAAATGTCGGCGATTGGAGAGCTGGGTCAGCGAATCGGTGGTAGCGAATACCTGCAGTTCGGCTTCGATCAGCTTTCGCTCGGTAATATCGGTGATAAATCCGTGCCAGAGCACGCTGCCGTCCGCCAGGGGCCTGGGCCGCGCATCACCCTGCCGCCAGGACGCGCCACAGCCCGGGAGCTGAACCCGGTATTCCAGGTGCCACGGCTTGAGGTCCCGCGCGGAAGTCTCAAGCGATCCGAGGTAAAGCGCGAGGTCGTCCGGGTGGATGATCGCATGCAGCGCGTCCGCGCTCTGCTCCAGTTGCTCCGGCGTCAGCCCGTAGATTTCGCGAACCCCGGCGCTGACATAGGAAAAGTACGAGTGCCCATCCAGCCGTCGCCGGTACTGGAAGACCATGCCCGGAATCTCGTTGGTCAGGTCTGTCATCAACGCAGCGGTCTGCTGCATCTTTTCGGACAGTGCCCGCATGGCGGTAATGTCGGTGGTCGTGCCTACCATGCGCAGCGGTTTGCCGAACTCATCGCGCTCAACCACCTTGCCGCGACTGCACACCCACTTGTAGCTTCCGTCCCGGCAACGCAGCCGGTGTTCCACTTCGTAGGCTTCGGTACGTCGCTCGAAGTGGGCCTGAATGGTTGCCTGCACGTAAGCCAGATCGTCCGGGTGGACGCGGGTGTAGCTCTCCTCGATGCGATTGCCGACCTCGTGGTCCGCGTACCCCAGCAAGGCTTTCCAGCCGGTGGAGTAGTGGATTTCGCCGGTCACCGCATTGCGATCCCAGATTCCGGTTCCACTTCCGGCGATGGCTGGCGCCAGGCGCCGCTCGCTTTCCTGCAGACGCTCCAGCTCCCGTCGATCCGACTCCTCACGTACCAGCACCCCAGCTGCAAGTTCAGCGAGATCGCGCAGCCCCTGGTGCTGCTCGACATCCAGATCTCGGGGCTGGTCGTGCAACAGGTAGAGCACGCCGAACAGGGCGCCATCCGCCCCCGGCAAAGAGCAGGCAGCGAGAAAGCGCAGGCCGGGCAAGACCTTCACCAGGTCGTGATTGCGCAAGTGCTCGTCCCTGTGGATATCAGGCACCACGAGCAGCGCATCGGTTTGGGTGACGTGAAAAAGAGGCAGGTGGCCATCCGGCAATGGGTCGACGAGTGTCCAGCCGTCACAGGCGCAAACCTGCTGGAGCCCCCTGTTGCCAGTGGTCAGGAGCGCGGCCCTGACGCCGAAATGTCGCCTGGCCATGCGGACCAGGCCGTCGAATCGCTCATCTCTGGCGCCTTCCGGCGCGTTGGAACTGCTGGGCAACTGCATTCGGACTCCGCCTCGCAGGGGCTGCTACACCACCTGGCGCCTATTGGCCTGGTGATATGCAATCTAACCATAATGGCCAATTGGTGCCAGATTCTCCGCACGGGCGGGCTGACGAGTTGGCTGGCAGCTTCCCCCGTCGCCCCAGTAGAATCGCCACCCGTTTCCCCCAACGAACCAGCGAGAGAGCCGCCATGGGCGCCCAGTGGAAAGCCAAACCCAAAGAAGCCGCCGCCAACGCCCGAGGAAAGATCTTCGGCAAACTGGTGAAAGAGATCATGATCGCCGCGCGTAACGGCGCCGATCCGGACATGAACCCCAAGCTGCGTCTCGCCGTGCACCAGGCCAAGAAGGCCTCCATGCCGAAAGACACCCTGGAGCGCGCCATCAAGAAAGGCGCTGGCCTTTCCGGTGAAGTGGTCAACTACGAGCGCACCCTCTACGAAGGTTTCGCCCCGCACCGCGTGCCAGTAATCGTCGAGTGCCTGACCGATAACGTGAACCGTACCGTCGCCGAAGTGCGGGTGCTGTTCCGCAAGGGCCAACTGGGCACCTCCGGCTCGGTTGCCTGGGACTTCGACCACCTGGGCATGATCGAGGCAGAACCTGCCAGCGCCGATGCCGACGTGGAAGTGGCCGCCATCGAGGCCGGTGCCCAGGACTTCGAAGCCGCCGATGAAGGCGCCACCCTCTTCTACACCGACCCGACTGACCTGGACGCCGTGTGCAAGGCGCTGCCGGAATTCGGCTTCACCGTGCAATCGGCCAACCTGGGCTACAAGGCGAAGAACCCGGTGAGCCTGTCCGGTGCCGAGCTGGAAGAAGTGGAAGCCTTCCTCGACGCGCTGGACAACCACGACGACGTGCAGAACGTCTATGTCGGCCTGCAAGCCAACTGATCCGGCAAGCCGCCGGCAGTTCCACGAGGAGCATGCCGGGCAGGCCCGTGACGAAGCGCTGCGTCTATTGGCGCAGCGCGACGCCATGGGCCCGCGCTGGCTCGCCTGGGTAGCCACAGAGCTGTACCACCTCAAGCCGTCGGCCTTCGCCAATATGGTGCGTCGTGAGCTGGAACGCCTGAATACGGCGGACCTCCAGTTCGGCCAGGCATCGAAAGAGCTGCATTGAGCGCATCGGCGCCCAACGAATCCGACATTGGGCCGCGCTCCGCTTGGTGCCAGCCTACGATTGGGTTTGAACCGCCCGGCGCAGGCTGAAGCTCCAGCCCTGCTGCATCCCCAACGCCGCAACGAGAATCGCCGCCACGCCCACCCACTGCAACAGTTCGAGGTGTCGGCCGAAGGCGAACCAGTCGACGAAGATCGCCGCGATCGGATAGATGAACGACAGTGCGCCAGTCAGGGCCGTCGGCAGTTTCTGTATGGCGCCGTAGAGCAGCACATACATCACGCCGGTGTGGATCACGCCGAGTGTCAGCAGGATGGACCAGGAATCAGTGCCCTGCGGCAGGCTGGATAGATTCGCCACGGGCGCCAGCAACAGCACCCCGGTGGTGACCTGAATCAGCGCGATCAGGTGCGGTGGCACCCCGCTCAGCCGCTTGATGATCAGCGCCGCAATCGCATAGAGCAACGCCGCGCCCAGGGCCAGGGCAATGCCCGCCAGGTAATCACCGCCACTTTCGCCCTGCCCGCCGTGGGCGCTGACGATGGCCAGCATTCCCAAGAACGACACGGCAAGCCAAGCCAGCTTCTGCACGGTGATCTTCTCACCGAGGAACAGTGCTGCCAGCCCGACCAGCATGAACGGCTGGACGTTGTAGATCGCCGTGCCGATGGAGATAGACGCTCGCGAGTAGGAGGCGAAGAGCAATACCCAGTTGCCGACGATGGCCACGCCGCTGAGTACCGCAAGGAGGAAGGTGGCTCGGGTAAGGATGCCGGGGCGCAGGAAGCCCATCGCCGCGCAGATGACCAGCAAGGTCAATGCGCCGAACAGGCAGCGCCAGAACACCACATCCAGCACCGGCTGCCCGGAAAGCATCACCAACCAGCCAATGGTGCCGGAGATGAGCATGGCGGCGACCATTTCCAACGAACCGCGATGTATTGATTTGTCCATGATGGGCTCCTCTGTGTGGCGCACAGTATGACGAGCCACAACGGGCAGATTCCATGCGATAGAAAAGGCTAATTTCGCCATCTACCTTTACTATCAAGGCACTTTTATCCGTTCACCTAACGAGGCCGCCATGACCGACGACATCGACCAGTTGCTGATCTCCGCCTTGATGGAAGACTCGCGCCGTTCCCTCAAGGCCCTGGCGCAGATCAGCGGCCTTTCCTCCCCCAGCGTCGCGGAGCGACTGCGCAAGCTGGAAGAACGCGGTGTGCTCACGGGTTACACGGTGGAGGTGGACCCGAAGGCCTTTGGCTACCAGCTCCAAGCCATCGTGCGAATCCGTCCCCTGCCCGGCCAGTTGCAGGTGGTGGAACGCAAGATCCAGGACATTCCGGAGTTCACCGAGTGCGACAAGGTGACCGGCGACGACTGCTTCATCGCACGGCTGTGCGTGCGCTCCATGGAACAGCTCGACACGCTGCTGGACCGCATCAACGTCTATGCCGAAACCAGCACCGCCATCGTCAAGAAAACCCCGGTGAAGCGACGGCTGCCGCCGATGGCGTGAAACACCGCGCAGCAGGTTTTGCCGCGCGGCGCTCCATTGAGGAACGCTGCCCGGCAAGTCGGTGCCCGGCGCCAACTGGCCAGAGCGGCGTAGCGCGTTACTCGCTCTTCCGCACCCCCAGCTTTTCCACCAACGCCTTGGCCAGCGCATGGTCGGAGAACGGGTTCTGGCCGGTGATCAACTCGCGATCCACCACCACGTTGGGACTCCAGGCCGTGGCGTAGGCCATGTCGCCGCCAGCACCTGCCATCGCCTTGGCCGGGTAGAAGAGGATGCGGTCGCCGTTGAGGGAGCTTTCGAATACCTGCTCTTCCGGGTCGGCGAAGATCGTCATGCGGTAGCCCTGGTAGAGCCAGTTGCTCGCCGCCGGCTTCTCGCCACGGGCGAGGGCCGCCTGGTAGCTGGCGGGATCGTCCTGGGCCGAGAGCAACGCAATGGGCCCGTGGCAAATGGCAGCGGTGGGCTTGCCGGCCTGGTGGAAGTGACGCAATAGCGCTCCCACTTCGGGGTTGTTGGCCAGGTCGATCAGCGGCGCGTGGCCACCGGGAATCAGCAACCCGGCATAGCGGTCCAGGTCTCCGGCGAGTACTTCTTGCAGCGACAGGCTGTCGTTCATGCCTGGCAGGCCTTCGACCACATTCTGGATGCGCTTCATTTCCGCTGCGTCTCCGCCGAAGTACTGCGGATCGATGGAGCGTTTATCCACGCTCGGTGCGTTGCCCCTGGGGGTCACCAGTACCAGCGCGTAGCCCGCCTTGAGCAAGTGGTCCGCGGGTACGCCGAACTCGTTGAGGTAGAAGCCGGTGGGGTACTGCTTACCGTCCTTGAGTGGCAACTGGTTCTCGCTGGAAAGCAGCACCAGCACCTCGCCCTTGGGCGCCGCATTGGCCGTGCCGGCCAGCATCGCGCCGGCAAGGGCCAGCGCCAGGGTGGAAACCTTGGTCATGTTGAATCTCCTGATCAGTTGAACGGTGCCAAGTCCAGCGGACGGGCGAGGCGTACCTGGGTGGGCGCGGCCAGCCAGTCGGCAGTGGCGGCGCGATACGCCTGGTAATGGGCGCTCTGGCGATGGGCTTCGACGGCAGCCTCATCGGCGTATAGCTCGAAGAGGTCGAAAGCCAGCACCTCGCCCTCGTGGATGAACAGGTCGTAACGCAGGTTGCCGGGCTCAGCCCGGGAGCGCTCGACCATCACTCGCAGGGCCCGCTCCACCGCGTCGCGGTGCTCGGGTCTGGGGCTGATGGTGGCGAAGATGCTGATGGTCATGGGGTCTCCTGGATATCAGCGCGTCAGTGGCCGCCATCCTAGGCAAGGCACTAAGATTCGATAATTCGAAAGCTTCTATTTCTGGCATCCAAAAAATGAATATCACCAAGAAGGACCTGAACCTGCTGCTGGTCTTCCACGTGCTCTACCAGGAACGCAATGCGTCGCTGGCGGCCGAGCGCATGGCCCTCAGCCAACCGGCCTTGAGTCACAAGCTGAACAAGCTGCGCCACCAGTTCGGCGACCCGCTTTTCGTCCGCGCCCCCCGCGGTCTCACGCCCACGCCCCGCGCCCATGAGCTGGCGCCCCAGGTGCAGCGCCTGGTGGGCGAGCTGGAAGCCTTCTACGAGCTCTGCGACGGACAGGACTTCCTCGGCCGCGCCGAGCGCCTCCATCTCTACAGCACGGACTATGTGGAACAGACGCTGCTGCCGAAGCTTCTGCCGAAGCTGCGCAGCCAGGCGCCGAACCTGGTTCTGGTCACCCACAACACCCGTGGCCAGCTCCCTCGCGACGAGCTGGAGAAAGGCACCTGCGACCTGGCGATTGCCGGCTTCTACACCGACCTCCCAGGCACCTTTCACCAGCAGCGCCTGCTGAGCGAGGACTTCGTGGTCCTGGCCTCCCAAGGCAACGCGCGCCTGGCCAACGGTCTGGACCTGGACGCGTTCCTCGCCTGCGAGCACCTTCTCACTACCCTTACCGGTGACCTCGATGGCCTGGTGGATCGGGCCCTGCAGGCCAGGGGACTGAGCCGCCGGGTCGCCGCCGGGCTGTCCAGCTTCATCGCACCGACCCGGCTGATTCGCGGCACCGACCTGCTGCTCACCTGCCTGCGCTCACTGGCCGAAGAAGCCGTGGATCGCGACCCCGACCTGCGCATGCACCCGCTGCCGTTGACGCTGCCACGGGTGGAGGTTATGCAGATCTGGCATGAACGGACCGACGCCGACCGGCTGCGCCGCTGGTTCCGCAAACAGGTCCAGCAGGTGGCCGATTCCATCGCGCGCTAGCCCTCGGGTGGCTTCGCGCCAGACCCGGCTCTGGAGTATCGTCGCCAGATCTTGATCACAGAAGGCAGGTGGGCGATGGCAGCCCTGGATGACAACCCGGCTCCGCAGGACGCGACCGGTAACAAGAACGACGGTTCCGCTCCCATTGCGCGCAAGGCCGGCACCCGTGGCGATGCCGCCGTGATCGCCACCTTGCTGCCCTACCTCAAGCCCTACACCGGCCGCATCGCCCTGGCGCTGGGGCTGATTTTCGCCGCCAAACTGATCAACCTCTACGTGCCGATCGCCCTCAAGCAGATCGTCGATGGGCTCAATGTCGAGCCCAGCCTCCTGGTGCTGCCGGTTGCCCTGTTGCTGGCCTATGGCGCCTCGCGCATCGGCGTCACCCTGTTCACCGAACTGCGCCAGGTGGTATTCGCCCGGGTCATGGCGCGGGCCTCGCGGCAGATCACCCTCAAGGTGTTCCAGCACCTCCACGGGCTGAGCCTGAAGTTCCACCTGGGCCGGCGCACCGGCGGCGTCGCCCGTGACGTCGAGCGTGGCGGGAGTGCCATCTCCGACCTGCTGGACTGGACGCTGTACACCATTGTCCCGACCCTGCTCGAAGTGCTGCTGGTCACTGCAGTGCTGGTCTGGGCGTACGACTGGGGCTTCGCCTTCATCACCCTCGCCACCCTGGTTGCCTATGGCATCTGGACGTTCGCCATCACCGAATGGCGCACCCGCTACTACCGCGCAGCGGTGGAGGCGGACACCCGCGCCAATGAGCGCGCGGTGGATTCGCTGCTCAACTACGAGACGGTGAAGTACTTCAACAACGAAGCCCACGAGTCGACACGCTACGACGAGAACCTGCGCCACCTGGAGAACGCCAAGGTCAAGGCCACCAAGTCCTTGGCGCTGCTCAACCTGGGCCAGACCTCCATCGTCGCCATGGGTGTCACGGCCATGATGTGGCGTGCCGCCGCGGGCGTCGTGGCCGGCGAACTCACCATCGGCGACCTGGTGCTGGTGAACACCTACCTGCTGCAGCTGTCCGCCCCGTTGTTCATGCTCGGCATGATGTACCGCGAGGTGAAGCAGGCGCTGACCAACATGGAGCGGCTGTTCGGTCTGCTGGACGAGCGCCAGGACGTGCAGGACGCGCCGGGCGCCACCCCGCTGCAAACCACCCGGCCACGGGTGCGCTTCGAGAACGTGCACTTCGGCTATGACCCGCGCCGGGAGATACTCCACGGCGTGGACTTCGAGATTCCCCCCGGCGGCACCGTGGCAGTGGTCGGCCATTCAGGGTCTGGCAAGTCCACCCTCGCCCGGCTGCTCTACCGCTTCTACGACATCGATGCCGGGCACATCCGCATCGACGGCCACGACCTGCGCGAACTGACCCAGGGCTCGGTGCGCAGCGCCATCGGCATCGTTCCCCAGGACACCGTGCTGTTCAACGACAGCATCTACTACAACATCAGCTACGGCCGCCCCGGCGCCAGCCGCGAGGAGGTGGAGGCCGCCGCCCGCGCCGCGCATATCCACGACTTCATCCTGCGCCTGCCCGATGGCTACGAGACCCCCGTGGGTGAGCGCGGCCTCAAGCTCTCCGGCGGCGAAAAGCAACGTGTGGCCATCGCCCGCGCCCTGCTGAAGAACCCCGCCATCCTGATCTTCGACGAGGCCACCTCGGCACTGGACTCCAAGTCGGAAAAGGCCATCCAGACCGCCCTGGACCGCATCCAGGTCGGCCGCACCACGCTGGTCATCGCCCACCGTCTGTCCACGGTGATGGATGCCGACCAGATTCTCGTGATCGACGCCGGCCGCGTGCTAGAAAAAGGCACTCACCGCGAGCTGCTGGAAGCCGGCGGCACCTATGCGCAGATGTGGATGTTGCAGCAGCAGGAGCCGGAGGTGAGCCCCATCCCATAGAGGCAGCATTTGTAGGAGCGAGCTTGCTGAGTCTGCTCTTTCGCGAGCAAGCTCGCTCCTACCTGAAGCAATGCGCCCTATTCCTCGCTTTCCAGCACATCCCCCGCCCAGCTCAGGGCCGCGACCACGGTAGGAAAACCGATGGTGCTGGTCAGCGCGAGCAAGGCATGGTGGATATGCGCCGGACTGGCGCCGGCCTCCAGGGCCCGCCGGGTATGGCTGTGGACAGCCCCTTCGGAATGGATCGCCGCTGCTGCGGCGAGCTGGATCAGTTGCAGGCTGAGTTCATCCAGGGGGCCGGCCTGGCGCACCACAGCGCCGAGGGTTTCCACCGCCTGGAAGTACGCCGGGTGTTGTTTCTTCAGGCGCTTGTAGGTTTCAAGACCGTGTTTGCGTTCCATGGGAATACCTCGCGTGGGCATGCCCTTTCAGCTTAGGCAAGCCTGCCTCGACTAAGGTGAATGAACCCGCCCCGCGGCAGAGAGGACATCCACTGTGTTCAAGAGCCCCATCGCCGATCGCGTTCCGACATCAGCATGCGGCGCAGCCTGATCGGCGGCGTCCTGCTCGCCATTGCGCTCTATCTGGGAGCCGGCACGCTGCTGTTCGCATTCCAGCGTTCGCTGCTGTATTTCCCGCAACCCCGTGCCATTGGCGGTCCGGACCGGCTCCTGATGCTGCCTGTGACGGACCAGCAGATCGCCGTCACGGTGCGTCCGCTGGCCAGCTCCAAGGCGCTGATCTACTTCGGCGGCAATGCCGAGGACGTGTCCCGCAGCCTGCCGGACTTCGCCGAAGCCTTTCCCGATCACGCGCTCTACCTGCTGCATTACCGGGGGTTCGGCGACAGCACCGGACGGCCCACGGAGGCCGCCATCCTGCACGATGCCCTGAAGCTGTTCGACAAAGTCAGCGCTCTGCACAGCGAAGTGGCCGTGGTCGGCCGCAGCCTGGGCAGCGGCGTGGCCATTCACCTCGCCAGCCAGCGCCGGGTCGCGCGGCTGGTACTGGTCACGCCCTACAACAGCATCCTGGAGCTGGCCCAGCGGCAATTCCCGATCTTCCCGGTTCGCTGGATGCTTCAGGACAAGTACGAGTCCTGGCGCTACGTCCCGGCCATCGCCGTGCCCACCCTGCTGATCGTCGCGGAGCGCGACGAAGTCATCCCGCGCTGGAGCAGCGAAAAACTCTTCGCCCAGTTCCGCTCGGGCGTGGCGCGGAGGGAAGTGATCGTTGGGGCCGGCCACAACGACATTGGCGGCCGACCGGAGTACCTCAGTTTGATTCGCAGCGGAATCTAGGCTTTGGCGGACGACGGACTGAGCATCTTGATTTCGCGGACATCGAAGTCCCGCTCAAGGTAGTCCATGCGGTTTTCGTGGAAGCTCTGCATGTGCGGTAACGCGCAATGAAAGTCGAAGGCGGCGCGGCTCTGCCAGACCTCGAAGAAGATGAACAGGCTCGGGTCCTGGGCATCACGCAGCATGTGGTACTCGACGCAGCCCTCCTCCGCCCGGCTGGGTTCGACATAAGCGCGGAATAGCGATTCGAACTCGTCGGCTTTCTCGGGACGTGTATGGGCATGCAGGATAAAAGCGTGGGGTTGGCTCATGGCATCGGCCTCGCGGGTGACGTGATTTTTATCAACCCTATCGCAAAGCACACCCATCAATTCATGACTTTACCGCAAGTATCAATTGCGCCCCGGGCGGTGTTTCCGCAAGGGTGCGACCGGTAGTCTGCCGCCACATCGACTTACGGAGGCTACTGCCATGAAAAAGATTCTGTTGCTCAACGGCGGCAAGAAGTTCGCCCACTCGGACGGCCGCTACAACGCCACCCTGCACGATGCCGCGCTGGCCTTCTTCGACCGCGCCGGCTTCGACATCAAGGAAACCCAGATTGACTCCGGTTACGACGTTGCCGAAGAGGTGCAGAAGATCCTCTGGGCCGACGTCGTGATCTACCAGATGCCCGGCTGGTGGATGGGCGCTCCCTGGACCGTGAAACGCTATCTGGACGAGGTGTTCACTGCCGGTCACGGCAGCCTCTATGCCAACGACGGCCGCACCCGCTCGGACGCTTCGCAGAAGTACGGCAGCGGCGGCCTCATCCATGGCAAACAGTACATGCTGTCGCTGACCTGGAACGCACCACAACAGGCCTTTGACGACCCCACCGACTTCTTCGAGGCCAAGGGTGTGGACGCCGTCTACTTCCCCTTCCACAAGGCCAACCAGTTCCTCGGCATGAGCACCCTGCCCACCTTCCTCTGCGTGGATGTGATGAAGCGTCCGAGCATCGAGGAGGATGTGAAGCGCTATGAAGAGCACCTGGCCGAAGTGTTTGGCATCACCGCCTGATCCGCGCAGACGTTCGTAGGTTGGCGCCAAGTGCAGCGCGGCCCAACGTGGCCCAAGGCAACCGACGCGTTGGGCTTCGCAGGCTCAGCGCCAACCTACCGGGCCGCTGTGCGGCCCTTGGCGGATGAATGCGCCCCTACAGCAGCACCTTGCCGGCATAGGCCGCGGCTGCAGCGATCACCAGCACCAACAGGCCAATCAGCACCTTGTTCGGCGACTGTCGCACGGCTTCAGAGGGGGCGACATTGTTCTGCGCCGCCGCGCGCAGTGGGTTGGCCACTTGTTGACGAGCTGCCGGGCGTGGCAGCGTAGCCTTCGGGATCTGCGCCACGGGCATGAACAGCGTGGCGTCCTCGTCCACCACCTGCGGTGCAGCCACCTTGGGGCCGATCACCAGCAGGGTCACAGAGCCCATGCGAATCTGATCACCTGGCTGCAACACGGCGGTGCTGACCTTCTGCTGGTTGACGAAAACGCCGTTGGCGGAAGCGAGGTCCTTGACCTCCAGCACATCGTCCTTGAGGAAGAACTCGCAGTGCCGGCGCGATAGTTCCTGGTCGCTGAAGCACAGCTCACACTTCACCGAGCGCCCGAAGGTCAGGGAGCCGGTGACGTGGTACTTCTGCCCTTCGTGCTCCCCCTTGATCACCTGCAGGAACCAGCGTGCCGAGGCTTGCGCCTTGGGGCTGGCCTTGGCCGGGTCCACCAGCAGGAGTTCGAGTTGGCCGATACGCACGAGGTCGTCGGAGCGCAACTGGAAGCGTGCACCGATACGCTCGCCATTGACGAAGGTGCCGCCAGGCGTGCCGCAATCGCTCAGGTAGTACTGGCCGTGATCCTGGCGGATCTCCGCATGGAACAGGCTGATCTCCGGGTCCGCCAGCACCAGGCTGTTGCGACTGTCCTGACCGATGGTGAAGCGCTCATCCACCAGCCAGATGGGCGCCTGGCGGTTATCCGCGAAGTGAATTCGTAGCATTTGAGGTCCTTGGAAGCAGGGCACAGGGCAATGATAGCCATGTGCCTGCAATCCTGACCTTGCTGGAGTTGGCAGTTAGTTGAAAAGACGGTTCCAGAACTTCTTGATGGGGTTGCTCTCTTCCTGCTGGCGCGCCTGCTGTTGCGGCCGGGTCTGGCGGCTCGCGGCCACACGAGCTGCCTTGGCCTTGCGCACGCGTTGGTCGTGAACGGCACGCAACTCCAGCAGCGTCGGGTTCGTCGGCGCGACCTGCAGTCCGGCATCGATGTATTCCAGCGCGAGGGCGAACTCACGTCGCTGGTAGGCTTCTTCGCTGTGATCGACGAAGCGCTGTGCGACCTTCTCCAGCCCAGCCAGCGCCTGTTCGTTGCCGGGAGCCAAAGTCAGCACCTGCTGGTAATAGAACACCGCGTTATCCTGCTCGGGTTGCACCAGTTGGTCCTCGGCCAGGCGCTGCTCGGCCAGGGCCAGGATGTTGGCGACGCGCGCGGCAAGCACACGCTGCAGGCCGTCACCGGCCTTGGCATTGTCGTTGTCCAGGCGCAGCACTTCATGGAAGTAGAAGTCGGCGTTGTCGGCCGTCGGCTCCATCAGCTTGCCTTCGGCCAGTCGCTGCTCCCCCAGCTCCAGCAGGTCGGCGATCTTCATGCGCAGAACGACGTAATAACCGCCCCCCGTGGAGACTACCAGCAGCATGAGGCCGGCCAGCCCCCAGAGCAGGCCGCGGTAGCGCTGGCGTGCTGCTGACTTTTTCGCAGATGCGCCTACGGATACAACGGGTGCAATGCGGGTGAAATCGAGGTCGAGATCGCACAGTTCGGTCAGGCTTTCCAGCAACACCCGGCAGTCGGCGAAACGCTCTTCCGGGTCCTTGGCGAGCATGCGATCGATCAGGTGCTGGTAGTCGGACAGCCCCCGGCGCAGCAATGGCGGGTCCATCTGCACGTGGTTGAGCACGGTATCGGCGTAGCTTGCGCCGCGATACGGGTTCTCTCCGGTCAGCAGCTCCAGGAGGATCACGCCCAGGCTGTAGATATCGCTGCGAGCGTCCAGCGGCTGGCACTGGGCCTGCTCCGGGCTGCTGTAGGCAGGGCTACCGACGGCGACGTTGAACTGGGTCAGCTCGGTATCCAGCTCGAGGTCCTTGGCGATACCGAAATCGGTGAGCACCGCCGTGCCATCGTCGCGAAAGAGGATGTTGGCCGGCTTGATGTCGCGGTGTACCAGCCCCTTGTCGTGGACGACCGCCAGGGCGCCGGCGATCTGTCGGACGATGCGCAGGGCCTCCAGGGGCTCCAGCTCGTGCCCCTTGTGGCGGCCGAGTTCGCCACCGGCAAGGAACTCCATGGCGAGATAGGGCCGGCCATCGGGCAGGTGGTCGATATCGTGGATGGTGACGATGGACGGATGGCGCAGGGAGGCCAGCATGCGCGCCTCCCTGACGAAGCGATCAACCAGGGCTTCGTCGTCCAGCCGGTCCAGTACTTTCACCGCAACCTTGCGATTGAGGGACTCCTGGGTGGCGAGGTAGACCTCGGCCATCCCACCTTTGCCCAGGCGTCCGTGCACAAGATAGCCGGGGATATCGAGAAGATTGTCAGTCATGTTCAGGGTCTTCGGGATTTGAGCAACCGGCTCAGGAACGAATTGGACCTGCTTGCAGGCAAAGAGGTTTCCGGCGGCATCAGGCCGATCACGATGCAGGAGATATTATCCCGACCACCGGCATCGCACGCCTGCTCCAGCAATTGCGCGACCAGTTCGTCGAGGGTTTCGGCGTGGGCGCATCGGGCCTGGATCTGTTCGTCGTCCAGTTCGCCGCTCAGGCCGTCGCTGCACAGCAGCAGCAATTCGCCGGGCGCCAACGTGCCCAGCACGCGACCGACTTCAAGATCCTGGTGCACCTGGCCCAGACATTGAGTCACGACATTGCGCCGAGGATGCTGGCGAGCCTGCTGTACGGTCAGTTCGCCGGCGTCCACCAGCGCCTGCACCAGGCTATGGTCGTGACTCAGCCGCACGATTCCGGCAGCGCTCACCCGGTAGGCGCGGCTATCGCCGGCCCAGACCAGGTCGAATGCCGTTCCGTCGAATTTCACTGCGACCAGGGTGGTACCCATGCCAGAACCGCCAGCTGCCGCCACGACGGCGGCGTGGGCGAGCTGCACCGCAGCCTCCAGGTCCTGCCCGGCGGAGGTTGCGTCCCGCAACGTGGAAACCGCCACGGCGCTGGCCACTTCGCCGCGCTGGTGGCCGCCCATACCATCGGCGACGGCCCAGAGCCCCAGCTCCGGGGCGCAAAGCAGTGCATCTTCGTTGTGTTCACGCACGCAGCCGGTGATGGACTGCGCGGCGTATCCCAGTCGTTCGGACATTGGGCTCTCGGTTGCCGGCAAGCGTTGGTCCCGCATGATGCGGCGGCGGCCGGTCGATGTCACCGCCCGGTAGATGAAGTGTTAAGCAGTCGAACATTTTCCAAGGCATGCAGCCGAGTGCCAGGCGGCTATGCTGTTTTCATCGGTTCCGTAAACCAACCGGCTCGTGCAGCCCAGGAGGTGGTAATGGCCATTGAGCGCTTCAAGGCAGGGATGCGCTGATCCATTCACCCTCTCGCGGAGTAACCATCATGAGCAAAGGTCTCGATGCAAAACGCGCGGCGAAGAAAAAGCCGCAAAAGACCCTTCTGGAAAAACGCTCTGCCAAGCGCAGCAAGAAATCCGGTGCCGGCCTGCTCGGCAGTCATGCGCCGAATCCTTGAACCCTCCAGCGCAACGAAGACGCCCTCCTGATGGAGGGCGTCGTTTTATGGGTTGGGTCAGGCTGCGCGATGGCCGTCGGGCGCCGCCTCCTCCAACGCAGCCTCTGGCTTGATCACCAGCAGATCGCCCTCCAACCGATCGAGCACGGCCTCCGCCGTGTTGCCCACCAGCGCGCCTGCCAGCCCCTGACGGGCGACGGTGCCCAGCACGGTAAGCCCCGCCTCGAGTTGGTGGGCAATCTGCGGAATCAATGTTCGGGCCGGGCCTTCGCCAAGATGCAGGCAATGCTCGGGCAGCTCGTATTCCTCCATGAACCAGCGGCACTGCTCATGGCAATGGCGGGCGATGACCTGGTCGAGGGTCTGCTCCGGGTCGGCCTGGGGCAGCCTGGCCGGCGAATAGGCGCTCACCACATGCAAGGCGGCACCGAACAGGCCGCGGAGGAAGTTGGCGTGTTCCATTACATTGCCCTGCAACGCGACGTGTGCCGCGTCCTGGTGCTCGACATCCATGCCAGCGAGAACGGTGCCGCCTTCCCAGACGCGTCCCCCCCGGATCAGGAGCAGCGGTGTGGGTACCTGGCGCAACAGCTGCCAATCATCGGGAGTCATCAGCAGTTGGCTCAGGCGTCCAGCGGAACGGTGTTGCTTGATTACCAGGTCGCACGATTGGGTGCGACAGGCTTCCAGGATGGCGTTACTCGCACGATCAAAATCTACCCGTGCCACCGTACCTCGCGCATGCACGCCCGAGCGCAGGAGCCCGACCAGGTATTGGTCGAGTACCCCGGAGGAGCTATCGCTCGGATCGCAAAGCAGAAGGTTGAGGGTTGCGTCAAGCTTCTGAGCAATCTGCAGTCCCCGCTCGAGGGCTTCGGACTCGGAATCGAGGGGGATGACGACCAGGATTTTCTTAACCGAACGCATGGCAATCGTCCTCCGGTTGCGGAAACGCCAGTGCGGGCTGATCTCTATTGCCGAGTCATGGGACGAACGCCCGGCAGCCGGGGCTGCCGACGTCCTCAGTGGTCAGGAGTATGGCCTCCCTGCCTCGCCGGGCAAGGCAGGTCATCGCGGGGTAAAGTCCGATTGATTCCTGATCAAGGCCCGGAAGGAATAAGCACGCATTGAGCCGATTCAAGTTGCCGGGCGAGGCCTTCTCCCGTGATGAGCCGCTGCGCCGCACGCCCTCAGAGGAACATCCCACCCGACGCTTCCACCCGCTGCCCATTGATCCAGCGTCCCGCGTCAGAGAGCAGCATGGCCACGGCTGCGCCAATGTCTTCCGGCAGGCCGACGCGGCCGAGAGCAGTATTGCCGGCGATGAAGGCATTGACCTGGGAGTTGTCGCGCACCACGCCGCCGCCGAAGTCGGTCTCGATGGCGCCGGGGGCCAGCACGTTCACGGAAATCCCACGCGCGCCCAGCTCCTTGGCCTGGTAGCGGGTCAGCACTTCGATGCCGCCCTTCATCGCCGCGTAGGCGGCATAGCCCGGCAGCGCGAAGCGCGCCAGCCCCGTGGAAATATTCAGGATGCGTCCACCGTCGGCGATCAGAGGCAGGAGCTTCTGGGTGAGGAAGAACGGCCCCTTGAGCTGGACGTTCACCAGTTGGTCGAACTGTTCCTCGGTGGTTTCGGCAAAGCTGGCATGGATGCCGATGCCCGCGTTGTTCACCAGGAAGTCGAAATTGTCGCGGCCGAACTCGGTCTTCAGCAAGCGCCCCAGGCTGGCGGTGAAGGTTTCGAAGGTGGCGCTCTTGCTCACGTCCAGCTGGAGCATGGCGGCGTGTCCGCCGAGGTCCATGATCTCGCGGCTGAGGGATTCGGCGTCCTCCAGCTTGCTGTGGTAGGTGCCGATGATGTCGATACCCTGGGCCGCCAGGTGCTGCGCCATGCTTTTGCCGAGGCCTCGGCTGGCTCCGGTGATGAGTGCAATCTTGCGGGTCATTGCAGTGCTCCTGGTTGCAGGTGGTGGATGTGGTGAGGAGCTTATTGTCCGGCTTACATGCGATAAATAATCCGCTATCGGAATCACTGAGCGGCAAACCCGAATAATCCGGAAAGAGGCGCCACACGGATGAACAAGCTGGAGCTACTGAGAACCTTCGTACGGGTCAGCGAACTGTCAAGTTTTACCCAGGCCGCAGACAGCCTTGGCCTGCCCCGTTCCACCGTGTCTGACCAGATACAGGCGCTGGAAGAACTCCTGGGCACGCGCTTGCTGCAACGCACCACACGCAAGGTCCGGGCGACCCAGGACGGTCTTCTGCTGCATGAACGCAGTCGCGAGCTGCTGGCGCAGATGGACGAACTGGAGGGCTTGTTCCGCCAGGACGCCACAGCATTATCTGGCCGTATCCGGGTGGACATGCCCACTGTTCTTGCACGCAAGGTGGTGATGCCGCGCCTGGTCGAGTTCACCGACCTGCATCCGGGAGTCGAGCTGGAAGTCAGCAGTACCGACCGCCGGGTGGACCTTGTGCGCGAAGGCTTCGACCTGGTGCTGCGAGTCGGGCCTCTGCTGGACACATCGCTGGTAGCGCGCCCTCTGGGAGCCTTCCCGGTGGTGAATGTCGCCAGCCGTGCCTACCTCGCCACCCATGGCGTACCGCACT
The DNA here is from genome assembly GCF_003626975.1 of Pseudomonas sp. DY-1. Taxonomy (NCBI): domain Bacteria; kingdom Pseudomonadati; phylum Pseudomonadota; class Gammaproteobacteria; order Pseudomonadales; family Pseudomonadaceae; genus Pseudomonas; species Pseudomonas sp. DY-1. The sequence continues at coordinate 2,372,831 of NZ_CP032616.1, forward strand.
CGCTGGAAGATCTCGCCGGCCATCGGCTGGTGCATTACGTGTCGATATTGGGCAGTCGGCCCCCGGGCTTCGAGTACCTCGCCAGTGGCAGGGTCCACTACCTGCCCATGGCCGGCAGCCTGACGGTGAACAACGCTGAAGCTTACAGCGCCGCCTGCCTGGGCGGGCTGGGGCTGATCCAGGTGCCGCGGCATGGTGTGCGCGAATTCCTGGAAAGCGGCGAACTGGTAGCGTTCCTGCCGGAATTCCAGGCGCCGCCACTGGAAGTGACCCTGCTCTACGCCCACCGCCGGCTCCCCCGGCGCGTGCGCGCGTTCATGGAGTGGCTGGAACTGGTGGTTCAGGAACAGGCCGCGCCTCAGGGGGCGTAGGTAAAGCGGTTGCGACCGTTGTGCTTGGAGTCGTAGAGGGTCTGGTCGGCCTTGATGAGCGCCTGATTGAGGCTGTCGCCGGCGTCCAGCCTGCCCACGCCGACACTAATCATCACCGGGTTGGCTGCCGGTGCTTCCCGCACCGTCGTCAGGAGCACCTGCATGCGCCTCTGGACCTCTTCATGCGTGATGTCCCAGAGGTTGACACCAAACCCTTCACCGCCGAGGCGGGCGAATTCGAACTCTCCAAGCGCTTCGCGAACAATGAATCTGAAGTTGTTGTGCGGCAGCTCTGAGGCGAAGAAGAAGACCACGCAAGAAGCGCTAAGGGTCAGCCAGAGCGGCTACAGGTCATCGGGAATGCCCTCGATCAGCCAAGGCCCGATTGCCTTGATGCGGATCAAGCAACCCGCCCGGTGCGATGCCGTCCATCGCAACCACATCGGTGCTGCTATCGTTTTCGGGGTCGCTTTTCTCCTGTGGATGCCATCATGTCCCTGCCCTTCGCCACTCCCTGGGCGCAGTTCGGCGCCTTGGGCGTTCGTCTCATTAGATGGTTCGCCACCGCGCTCGCCTTCCTGGTGTTTCCGACCATGGCCGAGAGCGATGACGTCGCTCGCGGGCGCTACCTGATCCAGGTTTCCGGCTGCAACGACTGCCATACGGCAGGCTGGATGGAATCGTCCGGGCAAGTGGCCGAAGGCCAGTGGCTGACCGGTAGCCCACTGGGCTGGCGCGGTCCCTGGGGCACCACCTATGCGTCCAACCTGCGCCTGGTGGCGCAGAATCTCAGCGAGGCACAGTGGCTGGAACATGCCCGGCGGGAATGGCGACCTCCGATGCCCTGGTTCAACCTGCGCCGGATGGAGGACCGCGACCTCACGGCGATCTTCCATTACATCCGCAACCTGGGCCCGGCCGGCAGCGTGGCGCCGGCCTACGTGCCACCAGGGCACGCACCGCAGATGCCCTACGCAGAGTTCCCCGGAGTGGAGTGACGGATTTGCGACACCTGCGGATGTTGTGCCATTCGTCGATCGATCCTTGCGTGTTCGCAGAAGGGTTGCCTGGGCGACCTGATCAGACGGCTGGCGAATAAAAGGTTAGGCATTCCTCGAAAGCACAGGTATTGTGTCGAGCGCTGTGATGCATGTGTCACCGGGAAACGGTCTGTACTTTAGCGGTCCCTTCTTCATCGGTTGCCGACTCTCTGCACTCAGTGACAGGCTGGAACGGTCCAGCCCAGCAATAACTCAGTTTCTAGGAGACATTCCAATGTCCGAGCGCCAAACCGGTACCGTCAAGTGGTTCAACGATGAAAAGGGCTTCGGCTTCATTACCACCGATAACGGTCCGGACCTGTTCGTTCACTACCGTTCTATCCAAAGCGCCGGTTTCAAAAGCCTGAAGGAAGGCCAGAAGGTCTCCTTCATCGCTGTGCAGGGCCAAAAAGGCATGCAAGCCGACGAAGTGCAAGTGCTGTAAGCACAAGCCGATAAAAGAACCGGCCTTCGGGCCGGTTTTTTTTTCAGTCGTTCCGAATGGCCAACCATCGGCCACCACGTACAGAGAAAGTGAAATGCGCATCAAGACCTCCCATAGCAGCACCCCCAAGCCGCCGGCAGCAACCACCAGCAGCGAAGCCCTGGAAGCTCAGATTGCCGCCTTCCTGAACAAGGGTGGCGAGATCCAGGAAATCGCCAAGGGTGTCAGCGCCCAGGTCGCGCCGAGCCGCCATATCCGCATCGGCAACAAGTAAGACCCTCTGGGCGCCCCGGGGCGGACAGGTGCAAGACCTTCCGCCCGGCGCCACCGCCCTGCCGATGGGCGGATGCCGCTTGCAGCAAGACTCACCCGACTAAACTTCCAGACAGGCCGGCAGCGGCCGGAAACCGGGGGTAACGGTCGGACGGGGGCCCGGCGCCAGCCAGATGGGAGGTGTCCCATGCAGCGGCACTACTACATCAGCGACAACCTCAAGGACCTGGAAAAGGTCGAAGACGAGCTCGAGGCCCAGGGCATCGACCACGAGCAGATCCACGTGCTCAGCGAACGCGATGCCGACCTGGAGCATTACCACTTGCACGATGTCTCCTCCGTGATGAAGCGTGACATGGTGCACTCCGGCCTGATTGGTGTCGGCATCGGCCTCGCACTTGCGGCCCTGGTGATGCTGGTGGCCTGGCTCAGTGGCTGGACCGGTACGGCGGCCGGGTGGATTCCCTTCATCTTCCTCGCGATCGCGCTGTTCGGCTTCAGTGTCTGGGAAGGCAGCCTGTTCGGAATACAGACACCCAATGCCGTGGTTAAGCGCTTCCAGCGCACGCTGGACGAAGGCAAGCATGTGTTCTTCGTCGACGTGAAACCCACCCAGGAGCCCATCCTCGCCCGCGTCGTCAGCCACCACCCGATGCTCAGGACCGCTGGCACGGGCCAGGCCACGCCGGATTGGGCCGAGGTTCTGCAACACCGTCTGCATCAGTTGCGCAAGATGATGTAAACCTTCCTCGCGACGGCGGATGCAACGCTCGGCGTCATCCGCCGCTTCAATCCTTATCCCTTCAGCCCTGATCCGGCACCGTGCTGGCGCGCGCTTCCGCCAGTAGCCAGTCGATCAGGCGCCGCACCTTTTCCGCCGGTGGCGACCGGCGACTCCACGCCAGCCGATAGGCCCAGGGCGTCGGCAAGCGCCCCCTCTCGCCGAAAGGCAGTACCAGCCGCCCGTTGGCGATATCGTCGCAAGCCAGGGCAGTTGACCCCAGGGCGAATCCCTGGCCACTCACTGCTCCCTGGATGGCGTGGCCGATCAGGCCGAATCGCATTCCCCCCTTGATCGGCCCCGGCTCGCCAACATACGTGGAGAACCAGTCTTCCCAACTGGGCAGATGCAGATTGGCGGAGTTTTTCCAGTGGGTGTGGATAAGCCTTGCACCCAGCATGTCTCGAGGCTCGCGTATCGGGCCGAACTGCTCCAGGTAAGCCGGGCTGCAGACGGGGAAGAATTCTTCGAGAAACAGCAACTCGCTGGCGGGCATGGGCATATCGGTGGAGGTGAAGCGGATGGCCAGGGTGGCCTCGCCGCGCTCCAGGTCCACCAGTTGCTCGGTAGCCTCCAGGCTGAGGGTGATGTCCGGATTGCTGGCGGCAAACTGGTTGAGTCGACGCATCAACCAGTGGCTGGCGATGGACGGCGCACAGGTGATGTGGATGGGGCCTTCGTCCTGGCCGCGCAGCTCGTCCGCGCCACGGGTGAGCAACTCGAACGCCTGGGTGACCGTGGCGGCCAAGCGGTGTCCATTGTCATTGAGCGTGACGGTATTGCGCGTGCGGTCGAACAGGCTCACGCCCAGCTCACTCTCCAGCAGCCGGATCTGTCGGCTCACCGCTCCCGGCGTTACGGAAAGCTCCTGGGCGGCCTCAGTGAAATTGCGGCTTCGCGCGGCGACCTCGAAGGTGCGCAAGGCGATGAGCGAGGGGAGACGCATGGCGGCTTCGCTTTGAGTTCAAGTCAAAGCATGATGACAAATCATCGTTTGAATGCAAGGCGCCCGAGGACCGATCCTGCGCCCATTGGCGGCCTCTGCCGTGCCCCTTTGCCTTGTGAGTCGAACGATGAAACCCTCCCGCCTTCCCCTGGACTGGTTCGCCTGTGGACTGATGTTCGTCCTTTGCATCTGCTGGGGTTTCCAGCAGGTGGCGATCAAGCTGACCCTGGACGACGTTCCCTCCATCCTGCAGTTGGCCGTCCGCTCCGGCGGTGCTGCCCTGGTGCTGGGCGCGCTGGTGTTGTGGAAAGAAGGTCGCGGCGCCTTCACCGATGGAACCCTGCTGCCCGGAATCGCGGTTGGCACGCTGTTCGCCTTGGAATTCCTGTTCATTGGCGAGGGGCTCAACCACACCAGCGCCTCGCACCTGTCGGTGTTCCTCTATACGGCCCCCATGTTCGCCGCCCTCGGCCTGCATCTGATGCTGCCGGAGGAACGCCTCTCCCCCTTACAGTGGCTCGGCGTGATGGTGGCCTTCGGCGGCATCGCCACGGCCTTCCTCGGCCAGCCATCCGGAGCCCCCGGCAACGTATTGCTGGGTGATGCGTATGCGCTGTGTGGAGCCGTCGCCTGGGGTGCCACGACCCTGGTGATCCGTGGTTCGTCGCTTTCCGAGGCCAACCCGGTAAAAACACTCTTCTACCAATTGTTCGGCGCAGTCCTGTTGCTCACTGTCGTGGCCTTCAGTACGGGCAAGACCGATCTGCAACTGACCCATAAGGCAGTCATCAGCCTGGCGTTCCAAGTGGTGGTTATCGCGCTGGTGAGCTACTTGGCCTGGTTCTGGCTGCTTCGCCGCTACCTGGCGACCCGCCTGTCGGTGCTGTCCTTCATGACCCCGCTGTTCGGCGTGACCTTCGGCGTGCTGGTACTAGGGGAGACGATCGACCTGTCCTTCGCCATTGGCGCCACCCTGGTGCTGGGTGGCATCGTGCTGGTCAGTGGCGCCGAGTTGCTACGCGGTCGCCGGCAGCGCAAGGCGTTGGCCACTTCCGAGGCCTGACTGCCGCTGGGAAAGCGGCTTCGAGACGGCGTTCAGCGCCGACGGATGCGTTCCACCAGCACCTGGCCGTCCTGCCCCAGACGCCCGCGCACTTCCACGAAGTCCCCGACACCTGGCGACTTGTCGATACGAGTGCCAGGTCCGACGACCAGTTGCAAAGAATCCAGGGTCCAACCCTCTCCCAGCACGCCCTGCAGCCGCACCCGCGAACCCACCGGGCTGGGTGCCGGCTGGCCGTTGGTATCGCGGGCACCCTGGTCGATCCAGTCGACGATCAACTGGATTTCCTCATCGCTGAGAAAGGGCGGCCCGTCGTAGGGCATCTGTGGTTGCGACTGGCCACGAACCCGCCGTACCAGCTCACTGGCTCCCGAGGCGCCTGGTACCACGCGCAAGCGCTCGTGACGATCGAGGATGGCGGCGTAGGAGTTCAGTAGCAGGCCTTCCGGGGCAGAGCCCATCAGGCCGTAGGGGGAATGACACTTGACGCAGCGGCTGGCGAAGATCGGTGCCACATGTTCGTAGGTCACCGGCCGCCCTTCGGACGGACGCTGCAATGGCGCGGGCTCGACCATCGAATCCGCCGGCCGGCTTCCAGGCTGCAACCCGCCGACGATCCAGCCCTCGACCAGCGCAATCTCGCCGTCACTCAGGAAAGGCGGCCCGGTCATCGGCATGCGCGGCTGGCTCTGCCCCTTGAGGCGGCGGATCAGTTCGCTGCCTGCCGGATCGCCACTGACTACCACCTGCCGACTTTTGCTGCCCTTGAGCAGTTCTTCCAGGCTTGTCAGGCGCAGGCCGAGCGGAGCTCCATCGCCGGAATGGCACATCACGCAGCGCGCCTGGAGGATGGGCTGGATATCGTCGAAGCTCACCTCCTGTGCCTGGGCCAGGAGCGGAGCCAGCATCAGCGAGCAGAACTTGACCAGCCCCAGGACCTTGCCCATCTCGACCGAGCCTCAGCGTTGGTTGCCTCGCTAAGCCTAGTGAAACAACCCACTTTGCGCTGCCGCGTGGAACCCCGACCCAATCCGCCGGTCAGTCTATTCGAGGCCGGCGTGTGCCGACCCCAAGCCCCGGGCTCTAATCAGTCGCCGCTGTGGACCCCGGGGCTTTCCCCTGCGCGAAAGGTCAGAAACGTCCGTATACAGATTCGCCCGGTCCGCTAGTTTCCTCAGAGCGTGCCGTAGGCAATGATGGCCGCCGCGTGTCGCAATTGGAGAAACATCGCATGAAACCTGCCCCCCGCCTCACCGCCCTGCTGCTCGGTGCCGGACTTCTGGTCAGCCTCGCCGGCTGCGAGCTGGCCGAGGAGTCGGCCAACAAGTTGGCGGAGAAAGCCGAGGCAGCCGCCCAGGAAATCGCCCGGGAAGCCATCGGCGAAGCGGTCAACGAATTGAACAAGCAAGTGGACGAAGCCCAGGCCTCGGCAAAGGAGTTGCTGGGTGAACCGAAGAAGGACGAAGCCCGCGAAGAGCAACCGCGTGCGCCATCGAACAAGAATGAGGGCAAGGAAGAGGACGCCATGTTGCCACCCTCCGGCGTCGAGACCTGATCCCTGGCGAATCCGGCCGCGATTTCCCTGTCGCGGCCTACCGGCCTCAAGCGCGCAGGTAGCGCGGCAAGGGCTTCCTATGAAGTACCTTCAGTGACTCCACCGGCGGAACTTCACCATGCTCCAGCGCCAGGTCGCGCCGGAGCGTACTGACCAGCCAATCCAGTTGCGCCGTTGCCGCCACCACGCGCTGGAAAAATTTCCCCTCGCGCTCCAGCGTCAGCACAAAGCCCCCATCTGGCCGAGGCTTGGTGCTCAATTCGTATTCCGGAAAGGCGCCGATCAGCTTGTCAAAATCCAGATCCATGTCTTCTCTCCCAGAAAAAATGATTGCTCCTGCACCCAGTTTGCAGCGTGCATGCCAGCGCTATGACAACGGAAACACGAAATAAATCAGTCGGTTGCAATTTTTTTGAACAGTTTTTTCCATGCATTGCGCACGATTCGGGGGGATTTCAGCGTGCAATTTGCAAGACCCTTGAAATGCAAAGCCCCCGACAGAAGCGAACTCCTGACCGGGGGCTTTGTATTCAAGGCCGCTGCAAGCGCGGCCTCCGGGTAATTCAGAGCAACTCGATACGGTCGTCTTCGATGCGGATCAGACCCTGCTTGTAAAGGCCGCCGATGGCCTTCTTGAAATTGCCCTTGCTGGCGCCGAAACGCTGGCTGATCAGTTCCGGCGGACTCTTGTCGGAAAGCTTCAGCACCCCACCCTCCGCGCGCAGCGCGGCGATGATCTGCTCACCGAGGCCACTGACCGCCTCCACGCCCACCGGTTGCAGGCTCAGGCTGATCTTGCCATCGGGACGGACCTCCCGGATGTAGCCCTTCTCACGCATGCCATTGCGCACGAACTTGAAGACTTCGTTCTTGTGCAGCAGGCCCCAGTGCTTGCCGTCGATGATGGCCTTGTAGCCCAGGTCGGTCTTCTCGACCACCAGCAGGTCAACTTCCTGGCCAGGCTTGTAGTGTGGCGGGGTGATGTCCAGGTAGCGATCCAGGCGGGCGGTTGCGGTGATGCGGCGGGTACGCTTGTCGAGGTAGACGTGTACCACGCAGTAGTCGCCAACCTGCAGCGGGCGCTTCTCTTCCGAGTGGGGCAGCAGCAAGTCCTTGGGCAGACCCCAGTCGAGGAACAGGCCTATGCGATTGATCTCGGCCACCTTGAGGCTGGCGAAACCGCCGACCTGCACCTTGGGCTTGAGGGTGGTGGCTACCGGGCGGTCTTCGCTATCCAGATAAAGGAAGACATTCAACCAGTCACCCACTTCGGTGGGTTGGTCCTTGGGCACGTAGCGTTTGGGCAGCAGGATTTCGCCGTCCGGGCCGCCATCCAGGTACAGCCCGAAGTCGGTGTGCTTGGCCACCTGAAGTGAATTGAAACGCCCGATAAGTGCCATCTTCGCAACCTCTGTAAGTCGAGGCGGCATTCTACCTGCTGGCCGGCCGCCGGACCACGAGTGGCGTAGTCTGGAGCAGACACCACGAAGCCAGGCAAAACAGCCTTTCATCGCCCGATGCGTCGTAGAAAGCTCCCTGAATTTTCATTCTGCAAAACTGTCTACTGGTCGCTAGCACAACGATGTTTCAAAATCGTGTCGTCGCAAGCGCGACCATGTATTCCGGCATCACTAGACGGATTCTCACTGTCACATCTCAGGAGTTCCTGTGCGCCCATTCAGCCGTTGGCTGTCGCAATCCCTTTCGCTCGCAACACTTGGCGTGCTTTTTCTGGTGATTCCCCTCGCCAGCCGCTACTGGCTGGGCTGGTCCAATCCCTTCGGCTATCTCTCCGACCTCGCGTTCGGCAGCTTCCTGATCGTGCTGCTCTATGGCCGTTCACTGTTGCTGGCACTCCCGTTGATGCTGTTCTGGTGCATGCTGATCCTCGGCAATGCCGAGTTGATCGGCGCCGTTGGGCGCATGCCGGAAACGAGCGACCTCAAATACCTGCTCGACCCGCAGTTCGTCAGTCACTCCACCCAGGGCGGCGGTATCACCCACCCGTACCTGGGCCTTGCGCTGGGTGCCAGCCTGCTGGCCTGCCTATTGTGCTGGCGACGCGGGCACCGCCCGCTGAACTGGAAGTGGTTCGCCACGCCAGCGGCCTTGCTGATGGGGCACGTCGCCCTGCAATCCGTGCAGCCCAGCGACGCCGACCAGTGGAAACAATTCAACCTGCCGCACAAGCTCATGGCCAGTGCGGTGAATGTCGGCCAGCTTGCCGTCGAGGACTGGCTCGATGGCGACAAGCCCGACGTTCCGCCGGACATCGCCGGGCTGGCGCGCCTGGACCTGGGCGGCACGCCGCTGCTCTCAGGCCCCGGTCGTGCGCGCAACGTGCTGGTGATCACCCTGGAAGGCATCCCCGGCACCTACATCGCTGCCAACCGTGCCGCGATCAACAGCAGCTACCAGGATTCGCTGATGCCCAAGCTCAGCGCCTGGGCCGAACGCGCCATGACCACGCCGGACTATGTGCTGCACAGCCACCAGACCATCCGCGGTCTGTACGCCATGCTCTGCGGCGACTACAGCAAACTGGACTCGGGCACGCCCAAGGGCCTGGAGCTGCTGAACAACCCGGCCCGGGCCAAGGCCTGCCTGCCCGCGCAAATGCACCAGCACGGCTTCAGCACCCACTTCCTCCAGGGGGCCGGTCTGCGCTTCATGGCCAAAGACAAGATCATGCCGCAGATGGGCTTCGACAAGACTCTGGGGCGCGACTGGTTCCGCAACAAGGCCTATCTGGAATTCCCCTGGGGCATGGACGACAAGGCCTTCTTCGAAGGCGCGCAGACTTACGTGAAGCAACTGCGCCAGCAGAAGAAGCCGTGGATGCTCACCCTGCTTACCGTCGGCACCCACCAGCCCTACTCCGCCCCGGCCGAATACCTCATGCGCTATCCGGACGCCAAGAAGGCGGCGATCGCCTACCTGGACGACGCAGTGGATGCATTCCTCACAGGTCTGGAGAAACAGGGTGTCCTGAAGAACACCCTGGTGATCGTCACCTCGGATGAATCCCACGGCATCGAGAACGTTCGCCTCGCCTCGGCGTGGGGTTTCAACCTGGTGCTGGCTCCCGAGCAGGCCTCGCTACCGCCAATCAAGAGCGGCGTGTACGGGCATGTCGACCTGACCGCCTCGATTCTCGACTACTTCGGCTACCGGGTACCGCAGAACCTCTCCGGTCGCTCGCTCTTCCGCGACTACGAGACAGGCCGCGAGATCATGTCCTACACCAACGGCAAGCTGCGCTACCACGACGGCAAGCAGACCTTCACCGAGTGCGACTTCCGTCAGGTCTGCCGACGCTACCAGAGCGAGGGTTTCATCGCCGACGAGGCCCGCTACCAGGGCAGCTACAGCGGCAAGAAGGCCCGCCTGATTTCCCAGCGCGCGACAATGCTTGACCAGTCGCTGCAAGGCGGCAACCTCGGACAGGAATACCAGTTCGCGACCCGCGAACGGATTCGCCTGAAAGAGAAGGCCAAGGATGACTGGGCCGACAACCTGATCGGCGCCCAGTACATGGAATTGCCGAAGGACAGCCGCACCAGCGTGCAGATGACAATCAAGGTGCTGCGCATGGACAAGCAGGGAGCCCAGTTGCGCCTGAAGGCCAAGGAGTTCGAGCGCGACGTGGCCTTGCCGATCCCGGAAATGCCCCTGCTGAAACAGGGTAAGCCGCTGAAGGTCAATTTCGCCTTCGACAACCCCGAAGCGCGCAAGGCCTTCTCCTTCCACCTGCTGGCCGAAGGCCGGGGCGTGATCGAGATCAGCGACTTCCGGGTCAGCACCGAACCGCTGCCGCCGCCCACCCAAGCCGCCGAAAGCAACGGTCAAGTGGCACAGAAGCGCCCGCTGCACCCCATTACCACCCTCTTCGGCCTGCTTGCACGCCAACAGGATGCGATGGAGAGCGAGCTGGAGACTCCGGGTGAGGAGCGCGCGGTGCTGCCGGAAAGCACCGAACTGCGATTGCAGCAGTATCACTGAGTTGCGGAATCGGGCTCACAGGAAGGGCGGCTTGGCTGCCCTTTTTTCATGCTGATTGCCGCCTGAACTCAGAACGAAACCTGTGGCGCTGAATCCGACTCGGCACGGGCCGTTTCCATCAGGATGCGCGCGCAGCAGAGTTCTTCCATTTCCACCAACCAGGCCTCCACCTGCTGCGCCGTAAGCTGTGCAGTGAGACCGTAACGACGCCCGCCCCACACGGCTACGAACAGCGCATCAATGCTTTCCGGACGCGGTTGGCGCGGCATGTCGGAGCAGGCCGCCACCGCTTCGCGCCACTTGCCCGCCAGCTCCTGGTAAACGCGCTGGTGGTGCCAGGGTTCGGCGATGAGGCGCTCCAACTCCATCAGCTCGTTATCGAAGAATGGCCTCGCCTGCTCCTGCGAATGGCCACAAGAAAGTCGTACCAGACGTCGCACGCGGGTCTGCCAGTCGACGCCCGTTGCCAGCACCACTTCCCGCTCCAGACGCTGCAACAGCAGGTCGAGCTGGTGGCGGACATAGCCGGAAAGCAGGGCTTCCTTACTGGGGAAATAGTCGTAGAGCGTGCCTACGGCAACGCCGGTTTCCAGCGCGACTGCGCGGGTGGTCACGCCACTCCAGCCGCGTTGGCGAAGAATCCGAACGAAGGCTTCGTAGATGGCCTCAACCGTGAATCGGGCGCGTGCTTGCGAGGGCCGCTTGAGCGGCTTATTGCGGGGCTTTGCGGACTCCATGGGGATCTCTTGCGGTTTCCGAACCCGAGCCTGGAAGGCTCTTGCTAGCCTGTTCCAACCCCACCAACGCTGGAGCCGGAAATGTCGAATCGCAGCACAGTATCACGCCTGTTCACCCGTAAGGGTGCACTTGATCAGACACGCCTCGTGCAAAAGGAAGAAAGCCTGGAAGCGGCCGATGGCGAGATCGTCCTGCGCCTGGGCCTCTTCTCCCTCACCACCAACAACATCACCTACGCCGCCTTTGGCGACTCCATGCAGTACTGGCAGTTCTTCCCCACACATGAAGAAGGCTGGGGTCACATGCCGGTGTGGGGTTTTGCCGACGTGCTGGACTCAAAAGCAGCGGGCATCGAAATCGGCGAGCGCTTCTATGGATACTTCCCCATCGCCAGCCATGTCCGCATGCAGCCGGAACGGGTTACGCCGCGGGGTTTCTACGATGGTGCAGAACACCGCCGCAACCTCACCTCGGCCTACAACCAGTACACGCGCTGCAGTTGGGATAGCTATTACAGCCCAGAGACCGAGGCGCTGCAGATACTGCTCAAGCCGCTGTTCCTGACCTCGTCCATGCTGGCGGACTTCCTCGGCGACAACGATCTGTTCGGCGCCCGTCAGGTGGTGTTTTCCAGCGCCTCCAGCAAGACCGCCTATGGCACCGCCGCCTGCCTTGGACACCACGCCGGTCGCCAGTTGGTAGCCATGACGTCACCACGCAACAGCGACTTCGTGAACGCCCTCGGCTGTTACCAGCAGAGTTGCACCTATGACCAACTGGAGAGCCTGACGACGGACCAGCCCACCCTTTACGTCGACTTTTCCGGCGACCTCGCACTGCGCGCCCGGGTACACCGGCACTTTGGATCGAGCCTCGTATACAGCTGCTTCGCAGGCTCCGCCCAGACTCCGGAAGCCAACGCACTGAGTTGCCCCGTTGGCCCACAGCCGGAGTTCTTCTTCGCCCCGGTACAGATCCGCAAACGCAATGCGGAGTGGGGGCCGGAACAGGTCAGCCGGCACATCGGCGAGGGGCTGCTGAACTTCTACGAGCAGGTCAGTCGCTCGCCCCGCCCCTGGCTACGGGTGGTCGAGGGCCAGGGCTACGAAGCGGCTCAGGAGCTGATCGGCAACCTCTTCCACGGCCGGGTGGCCGCCGACGAAGGCCATGTGATCCGCCTCTGAGGTGGATCAGGGCAAGGTCGCGCGAGTGGCATTGCGGCTGTGCGCTCCGAAGTGGCGGATCAGCCGCACAAGCGCCTGGTTGAGCTGGACGTCCTCGGGCAGGGGCGCGAGCTGGTTGCCCTGGCTGAACCCGGACTGCGCCTGGCCACTCGCCAGCCAGTGACCAATGCGCTCATCGAAGTCATCGGCAGCATCGTAGGATTCCTGGGACACCACCAACCGCAGCGACTCTCCATCGAAGGGCGGGTAGTCATCGTCGGTACGGTTGTCGGCATAGGCGCGCAGCAACGGATTGTCGTTGCTGCCTTCGCGCAGCAGTTTACGCAGCCAGTCGGCCTGGTACTGCTCCACCTGGGTATGCCGGTTGGCCACCTGCTCGATGGCCGCCAGCTTGTCGCTGTCCAGACCCACCGCAGCCTTCAGGGCGATCCAGAACAGACGGGGCGTACCGTGCCCCGGCAATGCCTTGGCGTGATAGGGCTGGGTGAGATCCTGAATGTAATGCAGGCCCCAGCCGAGGAAGCGATAGCCCCAGTACGGGTGGCCGCTCTCGAAGGCGAAGCGCGCCAGTCCGAGGTACTGGTAGACCCGCACCTCGGGGTAGGTGCGCGACAGGTACGGCGCGGCCCGATAGATGAGTTCATCCTCGTGGTAATAACCGATGTGGAACGGCGCCTGGGACGAGTATTCGAAACGGGCATCGCCGAACGGCTGCTTGCCGAAGTTGTAGCGGGCGCCGACTTCACCGGGGTTGTCGCTGAACAGGTTGATGTCGTGACCGTAGTCCGGTTCATCGGCAGCACTGGCGACCACCGCCAGGGCCGGCAGGGTTTCGCCGGGCTGCACCTGGTAGAAACGCCATTCGCGCCACAGGCTGAGCTTGCGGAATACCAGCACGTCAGAGGCATCGAGGGACGTCCGACCGCTCCAGTCCATGCCCGGCAGGGCCTGGACAAAGTACGCCAGCTTGATCTCCGGGTTCACCCGCAGCGCCATCAGGAAGGCCTTGCGATGGTCGCCTCCGTGGGTTGGGATCCAGCGCAGGTCGTCGGGCCGAGCCGGGTAGTCCGGCAGGTTTTCCCGGAAGAACTCCTCCTGCTCGTCCAGCAGTTGCTCCAGGGCAACGCCCTCCTCTTCCAGGAAAGACTCCAGGCTTTCCACCTGCACCGGCGGCGCGTCCATGACCTGCGGCAAGCCGGCCAGCGCCAGAGCGGTGCCAAGGGCATGGTTGGACCAGGCCATGGCGGTGGATGGCAAGCCGAGGAGGCTCAGGCTGAGCGCGAGCGCCAGGTACTTCATCGATCACTCCGTGACTGGATTTCGAGCAAGGCCCGGCAGGGTAGCAGCCATGCCACACGGCTTCACTGTCCAGGCAGGACAGGCGGATTCACCAATCAAGCCGACAGGAGTGACTCTAGTGCATGAAACGAAGCGGCCGCCCGAAGGCGGCCGCTGCAGAATGATCGTGAACTGGCTGTCACTGGATCTCTTCGGGCACCACCACTACCCAGTTCTTGTCCGCCGTCACCGGCAGCCCTTGCTTGGCCTGGGCCTCGGCATTGCGCTTCTGCATCGCAGTGATCTGGTCCATGTACTTGGCCTTGCGATTGATCCAGAGGTTGATGCCGCCTTTGGCCACGTCAGTGCCGTGGAACATCATGTAGCCGTCGCTGATCGGCGTGTCGCCAGCGACCAGGATGGGTTTCTTCCACTCGTCGATGTAACTGAGGATGGCCGCGTACTTGCCAGACATCCAGGTAGCAGGAGTCCAGAGATACGGGGTCAGTTCCAGGTCTAGGTTGGCTTTCTCGTCATACTTGCCATCGGTGATCTGCATGCGGCTGGTGGTCACGGCACCACTCTTGCGGTCCTTCAACAGGGTGGTGACGCCGATGACGTTCTGCGGTTTGACGTTGTAGCCGTACTTCGGGTCCGAGGCGACCATGCGCACCAGCTCTTCGAGGGCCGCAGTCATGATGTATACCTCGATGCCGTTCTCGCTGAGCTTGTTCATCAACTCCTTCTGCCCGGTGAATATCTTCGGCGGGTTGATCTCGATGGACTTCACCTCATCCCCTTCGTAATAAGTGGAGGGAATCGGCTTGCCATAGGCCATCAGCTCATCGACGTACCCCTTCAGTTCACGCAGGGTGAAACCGGAGAACACTTGGGCGACCCAGGGATAGCAGACCAGATCGTCCACTTCGCAGAGCCGGTAGTAGTAGCTGTTCAGGCTTTCCTTGTGGCCCTTCACGTCCTTGAAAGGGATCAGCTTGAGCGAAGGATCGAGCTTTTCGCGGGTGAGCACGCCCTTCATCTCCAGGAACGGAAGCAGGGACTCCTCCAGGTCGTAGCGATAGCTCGTGTTGTCCATGTCGAACACGGCGAAGTTGCCTTGGTTGGCATGCTTGGCGATCAGTGCATCCAACTGCTTGGCGGCCGGCTCCGGCCAGTGCTTCAACTCGGTGGCGGCCTGGGCGGCTCCAGCCAGGCCTATGGACAGCACAACGGACATCAGTGTCTTGGCGATCTTCATCTTCTTGTTCCCTCGATGATTTGCGTGAGCGTGAGGAAGCCCCGAATCCTGCTTCGCCGCCGAACCTAGCAAAGGCGCTGCCTGTGGCCAGCCTCAGAACGACCTCCAGCGTCTTCATCGCGCCATCCAATCAGCCGTGGGAATAATGCTGGATTCAGTCGCCCTCGCCCGCCTGCGGCTAGACTCAACCTCCCCTCAAGCCGCCAGGAGAAGCGTCATGCTCAAAGCCGAATACAAGACCCGTGGCCCGGTGCCTCAGGATGTGATCGAGGCAGTGGAACTGGAACTCCCGCCGGTGGCCGCCGGCCAGGCGCTGGTGAAAGTACTGGCAGCCCCCATCAACCCGTCCGACGTGCTCACCCTCACTGGGGAATACGGCATGCTGCCACCACTGCCCGCCATCGGCGGTAACGAAGGCGTTGGCGAAGTGCTCGAAGTGGCCGCCGACGTGACGGGCCTCAAGCCCGGCCAGACCGTGCTGCTGCCGGTGGGCTGCGGCACCTGGCGCACGCATCTGGTCGCCGACGCCAAACAACTGATCCCGTTGCCCAGTGCCGATCCGCAGCAACTGGCGATGCTCACCGTCAATCCGCCCACCGCCTACCTGATGCTGCGCGACTTCGTCGACCTGCAGCCGGGCGACTGGGTGATCCAGAACGCCGCAAACTCGGGAGTGGGTAGCTACCTGGTCCAGTTGGCTAAGATTCGCGGATTGAAAACCATCAACGTGGTACGCCGCGAATCGGCGGTGGCCGGCGTGCAGGCCGAAGGCGGTGACGTGGTGCTGGTGGACGGCCCCGACCTGCCCAAGCGCGTCCGTGAAGCCACGAGCGGCGCACCGGTGAAACTGGGCATCGACGCGGTAGGCGGCGCCTCCACGGACCACCTCGCGGCCAGCCTGGCCGAAGGCGGCGTGCTGGTGAACTACGGTCGCATGAGTGGCGAGCCCTGCCAGGTGAACCCCGGTTCCTTCGTGTTCCGTGATGTGACCCTGAAGGGCTTCTGGCTGGCTCGCTGGTTCCGCCAGGCGACCCCGCAGCAGCAGATGCAGTTGTTCGGCGAACTGATCCAGCTAATAGCCACCGGCAAGCTCAAGGCGCGAATTGCCGCGACCTACGACATCAGCCGGATCAAGGAAGCCGTTGCCGCAGCAGCCGCGGGCGAACGAGACGGGAAGATCGTGCTGGTGCCCTAAGACGCCCCCTCGCCCAAGCCCTCTCCCCACTAGTGGGCGAGGGCGCGGTACGTGCCTTACCCGCACCTCGACGCTTTGCTTGTAGGGGCCAATTCATTCGCCAAGCGGGCCGCAGGTCCGCCGGGCTCGCCTCAATGCAACGCCCAGCACCCCAGCAATCCCAGATGCAAGGCCACGATCAGCCAGAACTTCACCTGGTAGGCGACCTTGCGGTTCTTGTGGCGGATCAACCTCTGGGCCAGCAGGCCGCCCGGCCAGCCGCCGAGGAGTTCGTACAGGTGAAGGCGGAATTCGGGAGTGCGTTGCGCTCCGGCCCTGGCGAATCGCTTGTCGCGCCAATAGGCAACGAAGCAGACCAGACTCATGAGCGCGTAGGTGAGCAGTAGCAGCTGCCACAGGCTGAGGCCATCCAGCCATGGAACAACCTGGCGAACGCTGGATTCGGCATGCTGCAGCAATCCCGTTACAGCTCCCGGATCGCCGCTCGCCAAGGGTTGCGAAGCATCTAGAGAAGCGCAGCCACGATCGGTGTACTGCACCACCCCATCAGGCTGTACGCAGCGATAGACCTCAGCCGATGCCGGGATCGCCGCGGGCAGCGAAGCCAAGGCGGCGACCCTACGCATCGTTACTCCGCAGCCGGTTTCTTGCGCTTGAGCGGCGCCAGACCGTCGTTGCTGACCACGCGAGATTCCTCGCGAGGCTTGCTCGGCTTGCGCTTGGGCGCGGCGGCTTTGGCAGGCGCTTTCTTGTCGCCCTTCTTGTCGGTCTTTTTCTTCTTGACGCCAGCGGCCTTGCCGGATGCCTTGACCTTCTTCGGACCGGTGTAGGTGCCTTTCAGCTCCTTGATGACCCGTCGCTCGAAAGTCTGCTTGAGGTAACGCTCGACGCTGGACATCAGGTTCCAGTCGTTGTGACAGATCAGCGAGATCGCCAGGCCCTCGCCACCGGCACGACCGGTACGGCCAACACGGTGTACGTACTCGTCGCCGGAGCGCGGCATGTCGAAGTTGATCACCAGGTCCAGGCCTTCGATGTCCAGGCCACGGGCGGCGACATCCGTCGCCACCAGCACCTTGGTGCCGCCCTGCTTCACGCGGTCGATGGCCAGCTTGCGGTCCTTCTGGTCCTTGTCGCCATGGAGCACGAAGGCCTTGTAACCGCCAGCCACCAAATGGCCGTACAGGCGATCGGCCTGGACGCGGGTGTTGGTGAAAATGATTGCCTTCTGGTAGGTCTCGTTGGCCAGCAGCCAGCGCGCCAGCTGTTCCTTGTGCTCAGGATGGTCGGCCGTGATGATCTGATGACGAGTGCCTTCGCTGAGCTGGTCGATGCTGTTCAGGCGCAGGTGCAGCGGATCGCGCAGCACCTTGTTGGCCACTTCGCGCAGGGCGTTGCCGCCGGTGGTGGCGGAGAACAGCAGGGTCTGGTCGCGGTTGCTGCACAGCTCGGTGATGCGCTGCATGTCTTCGGCGAAGCCCATGTCGAGCATGCGGTCAGCCTCGTCCAGTACCAGCACTTCCACTTCACGCAAGTCGAGGCTACCGGCATTGAGGTGCTCGATCAGGCGCCCAGGGGTGGAAATCAGGACGTCCGGCAGCTTGCGCAACAGCGCGGCCTGCACCTTGAAGTCTTCGCCGCCGGTAACCAGGGCGGACTTGATGAAGGTGAACTGGGAGAAACGCTCCACTTCCTTCAAGGTCTGCTGGGCCAACTCGCGGGTCGGCAGCAGGATCAGCGAGCGGATGCGTTCGCGCGGCTTGGCCTCGCCGATCAGTCGGTTGAGCAACGGCAGGACGAAGGCGGCGGTCTTGCCGCTACCGGTCTGGGCAGTCACCCGCAGGTCGCGCCCTTCCAGGGCAGGCGGAATGGCCGCCACCTGCACCGGAGTCGGCTCGACGAATTTGAGTTCGGCAACGGCCTTGAGCAGACGTTCGTGCAGGGCGAATTGGGAAAACACAGGACTACCTCGATCGAAAGCGTAAACAGCTGCATAGGTTACCCGGAGTTGCGAGCAAACGCCCGATTTCCGAGCGATACAGCGACGGAATCGCCAAGCGGGCATAGGCTTTTCCCACCTGTTTTCCGGAGCCTCGTCATGCGCGCAGCGCTGATCTACTACGTAGCCGCCAGCCTTGACGGATATATTGCCCGTCCCGATGGCAGCGTCGACTGGCTGGAACCGATCGAGGCCTCGGGAGACGACCACGGCTTCCAGGCGTTCTACGACAGCGTCGACGGCCTGCTGATGGGACGAGCAACCTACGAAACCATCCTGGCCTTCGGCGGTGACTGGCCCTACCCGAGCAAGCCCTGCATCGTGCTGACCCGTAGCGACATGTCTCCCGCAGCGCCAGCGGTGCAGATCAGCCACGACACGCCAGCCCAGGCCATCGAGCAACTGACCACCGCCGGCTGCAAACGAATCTGGCTGGTGGGAGGTGGTTCGCTGGCGGGGACCTGCTACTCTGCCGGGCTGCTCGACGAACTGGTGGTCAGCTTCATACCGCTGCTTCTGGGCGCGGGTATCCCGATGTTCGCCACCGGCCTCGGGCGCCGCCTCCAGCTTCGCGAGCAGCGCAGCTTTCCCACCGGCGTGGTGCAGCTGCACTACCAACTCCTGCCGGAAGCCGAGACACCATGACCACCCTGAATATCGCCGCCGCATGCCTGCTGGACCCACAAGACCGCCTGCTGCTGGTGCGCAAGCGTGGCACCCATGCGTTCATGTTGCCGGGCGGCAAGCGCGAGGACGGCGAAAGTCCGCTGCAGGCGCTGCAGCGTGAACTATGGGAAGAGCTGCAATTGCGACTTGACGCATCAGCCCTGAATCCACTGGGCCGTTTCCACGCGCCAGCCGCCAACGAAGCGAACACCTGGGTGGACGCAGAAATCTTCGTCGCCCGTCTGCCCCACGGCGTGGAAGCGGCGGCCGAACTGGAAGAACTGGCCTGGTTCGAACCCGGCGAGCCTCAACCGGAGAACCTCGCCCCACTGCTGCGGGACCACGTGCTACAGGCCTTGTCGGGCCTGCTTGCGTAACAGCTTGGCGCTATCCCAGCCAATCAGCAGCACTGCCAGCCAGATCGGCAGGTAGGTCCAGAGCTGTGCGGGATTGAACGGTTCACCGAGGAAGGCCACTGCCACCGCGAACAGCAGCACCGGTTCCACGTAACTGAGAATCCCGAACAATCCAAGCGGGAGAAGTCGACTGGACGCCATCATCGCCGCAAAAGCCAGGGTGCCCAGTAACCCCAGACCGGGAATGAGCCACCAGAGTTGCGGCGCCTGGCTGAAAGCACCCGGCGGTGAGAAGTTCAGGATCAGCCAGATGGCCAGTGGCGCCAGCACCGCCATTTCCAGGATGAAACCGGACAATGCATCCAGCTTCATCCAGCGACGCAGCATGAAATACGGCGGATAACCCAGGGCGGTGACCAGGGTCAGCCAGGAAAACGCTCGCGTCAGCCAGAACTCGTGCAGCACCCCGATCAACGCAAAGATCACCGCCAGCAACTGCAGCGGCCGAAGGTGCTCGGCATAGAACACTCGCCCTGCCACCACCATCGCCAGGGGCAACAGGAAATAGCCAAGGGAAACCTCCAGCATCCGCCCCTGCAGGGGCGCCCAGAGGAAAAGCCCCCATTGCAGGCCGATCAGCACCGCCGCGAGCGGCAACGACGCCAACAGCAAGGGTTCACGACGCAGACGCCCGAGCACGTTGACAAAGGTGGACCACTGGCGCGTCAGCGCCAGCATCAGGAGCACTACCGGAATCGACCAGAGCACGCGCTGGGCGAAAATCTGCACGCCATCGAGCGGCGCCAGCTCCCGCACGTATCCGGGCATCAGGGCAAACAGGACGGACGCCGTCAGCGACAGCGCAACACCTCGACCGGACAGCCTCATGGCCGCCTCAGCAGGCAGGAAAGGGAGTGGAGCGAAATCATCTGGGGCCTCGCAAAGCAGCCGGCGAACATACGCCTTCCTTGCCGCGAGCGGAAGCTTATCAAGGGCGAAATCTGACCATCCGGGCAGGGCCGCCGCCCGCATTGTTGAAAACGGCATTGCGCCCTACCGGTGGAGGCGAACTCATTCGCCATCGAGGCCGACGACCTCCCCCAGACACCAACAAAAAAGCCCGACCTGTATCAGGCCGGGCAGGCAAGGTGCGCGCACGGAGCGTCAGCGCACCTGGAGGGAGCGAGGAGCGACGCGGTGAATCAGGCCACCTGGGCCAGTTGCGCCTTGGCCGAAGCCAGGCCTTTCTCCTGGAACTCGTTGCCCATGTTCAGCCCTTCGGCATGGATGAAGATCACGTCATGGATCCCGATGAAGCTCATGGCTTGGCGCAGATAGGGCTCCTGATGGTCCAGGGGGCTGCCGGAGTAGATGCCACCGCGAGCAGTCAGGACGAAAGCGCGTTTGCCGGTGAGCAGGCCTTTCGGGCCGGTTTCGGTGTACTTGAAAGTAACGCCAGCGCGCAGCACATGATCCAGCCAGGACTTCAGAGTGCTGGGGATGGCGAAGTTGTACATGGGAGCGGCCATTACCAGTACGTCGGCAGCCAGGAGTTCCTCGGTCAGCAGGTTGGAGCGCTGCAGGGAGGCTTTCTCACTGTCGCTCTGCTGGTCCGCGGGCTTCATCCAGCCACCCAGCAGGTCGGCGTCCAGGTGCGGTACCTGATCGACGGCGAGGTCGCGAACGGTAATTTCATCGGCCGGATGGGCGGCTTGCCAATTGGCGATGAAGTCCTGGGTGAGTTGGCGGGAAACGGAACCTTGCTGACGGGCGCTGCTTTCGATGACGAGTACACGGGACATTTGGGGCTACCTCCATCGGGGGGTTGATTGCGTCGATGGGGCGCAGATTATTTCGACAAGAATCGATTAAAAAGCGTAAATATCCGCTTCTAAGTATCAAGAAATTTGATTTGTAGCAGGAAGGGCACTAGGCTGCTTGCTGTGCCCGAATCCGCGCCCCGACTACTTGGGATTGCAGGTCAGCTTGATCCGCAGCTTGATAATCGCGCGGTTGAAGTTGGCCGTCAGGTAGGCGCTTTTGCCACTCTCGATGACAGCCTTGCGCACTTTGGGAGTCTCGGGTCCGTTGACGAACACCACCTTGCACTCTGCCGTGGTTCCACCGACGTTCTGGATGTTGATGGCGGCCAGGTTGTTGTCGATGTCCGTGGTGTCGTAGACGAGCTCGGCGCCGTTGTACTGCTTCTCCACTTCGATGGGGTAAGCGAAAGCCAGGGTTGGCAACACGACGAGCAAGGCACAGCACAGTTTTTTCATGGGCGATCTCCAGTGCAGAGAACGCCAGCTTAACAGAGCGCCGCAAGCGGAATCAGCGCCATGAGCGCGCGCAATCTGCCGGCATAAGCAGCTAGAGGAGCAGCTCCGCATGAAAGCCCCGCGCGTGACACTGGACCAGTGGCGAACCCTGCAAGCGGTCGTGGACCACGGCGGCTTCGCCCAGGCAGCCGAAGCGACCCACCGCTCGCAATCCTCGGTCAGCTATACCGTTGCGCGGATGCAGGAGCAGTTGGGTGTGCCCCTGTTGCGCATCGAAGGGCGCAAGGCGGTGCTGACCGAAGCCGGCGAAGTGCTGCTGCGCCGCTCGCGGCAACTGGTCAAGCAAGCCAGCCAGCTCGAAGAACTCGCCCACCATATGGAGCAGGGCTGGGAAGCCGAAGTGCGCCTGGTGGTGGACGCAGCGTATCCCAACGCCCGCCTGGTGCGTGCCCTCACCGCTTTCATGCCGCAAAGCCGGGGCTGCCGCGTGCGCCTGCGCGAGGAAGTACTGTCCGGCGTCGAGGAAGTGCTGCTGGAAGGCTCAGCCGACCTCGCAATCACCACGCTGGATATCCAGGGCTACCTGGGGGCCGGACTCTGCTCGGTGGAGTTCGTCGCCGTCGCTCACCCAGACCACCCTCTGCATCGTTTGCAGCGGGAGATCAGCTTCCAGGACCTGGAAAGCCAGTTGCAGGTGGTAATCCGCGACACCGGCCGCACCCAGCCGCGCAACGTCGGCTGGCTGGGCGCGGAACAGCGCTGGACGGTTGGCAGCCTGTCCACGGCCGCCAACTTCGTCAGCAGCGGACTGGGTTTCGCCTGGCTGCCACGACATCTCATCGAACGGGAAATAAAGGAAGGGCAGCTCAAGCCGCTTCCCATGGAACAGGGCGGTAGCCGCCACCCCGCGTTCTATCTATATGCCAACAAGGACAAGGCCCTGGGGCCGGCGTCGCAGATCCTGGTCGAACTGATCAAGACCTTCGACTCCGCGCCGCTGGACGCCCCCTTCGCCGCGCCACTTTCCAGCGTCTGACAGGAGTCCACGCATGTCCTACTTCGATAACGACGGTTGCCAACTGCACTACGAGGACTACGGCCGCGGCATGCCGGTCTTGCTGATTCACGGTCTCGGCTCCAGCACCCGCGATTGGGAATACCAGGTCCCTGCCCTGGCCGCCCACTATCGGGTAATCGTCATCGATGTGCGCGGCCACGGCCGCTCCGACAAGCCCAATGAGCGCTACAGCATCGCCGCCTTCGCCGATGACGTGACGGCGCTGATCGAGCACCTCAAGCTGATCGACGTGCATCTGGTCGGCATCAGCATGGGCGGGATGATCGGTTTCCAGCTCGCCGTCGATCACCCGGAACTGCTGCGCAGCCTGACCATCGTCAACAGCGGTCCCGAGGTGAAACCCCACTCGCCGAAGGAGTACCTGGAAATCGCCAAGCGCTGGACCCTTTCGCGCCTGCTCAGCCTCGATAGCATCGCCAAGGCTCTCGGCGGCCTGTTGTTCCCGTTGCCCGAGCAGGCTGACCTGCGCCGCAAGATCGAAGAACGCTGGCCGCAGAACGACAAACGCGCCTACCTTTCCGCGCTGAACGCCATCATTGGCTGGGGCGTACGCGATCGCCTGCAGCGCATCAAGTGCCCAACACTGGTGATCACCGCCGACCGTGACTACACCCCGGTCGCCAAGAAAGAGACGTATGTGAAGGAACTACCGAACGCGCGCCTGGTGGTCATCAAGAATTCCCGCCATGCCACCCCACTCGATCAACCCGAACGTTTCAACACCACCCTGCTCGACTTCATTGCTGAAGTGGAGCGCAAAAAGGACCAAATCCCATGCTGAAGAAACTCGTCCTGGGCGCCTGCGCCCTGTTCGTCTCCCTGAGCCTGATGGCCGCCGACAAGCCCCATGTGCTTCTGACCACCAGTGCTGGGGAAATCGAGGTGGAACTGGAAGCCGACAAGGCCCCTGTCAGCGTGAAGAATTTCCTCGACTACGTGGATGCCGGGTTCTACAACGGCACCGTGTTCCATCGCGTGATCCCTGGTTTCATGATCCAGGGTGGCGGCTTCGATACCGACATGAGCCAGAAGGACACCCGTGACCCGATCAAGAACGAAGCCGACAACGGCCTGCGCAACCTGCGTGGCACCCTCGCCATGGCTCGTACCCAGGCGGTGAATTCGGCCACCAGCCAGTTCTTCATCAACCACAACGACAACGCCTTCCTCGACCACGGCAGCCGCGACTTTGGCTATGCGGTGTTCGGCAAGGTAGTGCGTGGTATGGATGTAGTGGACCAGATCGCCAATGTGCCCACCGGCAATCGCGGCATGTTCCAGAACGTACCGCTGCAGCCGGTAGTGATTCTCTCCGCCAAGCGGCTCTGACGCTCTCGACCCGGGAAGGAAGCCCGGGTCGACCGCTTATCCTTCGGATGGATTCGCCATGCTATTCCAACGCTTCGAGCGTCTGATCGACGTCTTTCGTCAGGCGCCAGACGAAATGCCGCCGCGCAGCGTCCTGCGCTTCTACGTCTATTACCTGCGCCAGGTATGGCCGATCTTCAGCGCCCTGCTGCTGGTGGGGCTGATCGTTGCCCTGATCGAAGTGGCACTGTTCAGCTTCCTCGGCCGCCTCGTCGACCTGGTCCAGGCCACGCCGGTGGGAGAACTCTTCCAGCGGCATGGTGCAGAACTGGCCTGGATGGCCGTGGTGACACTGATCCTGCGACCGCTGTTCAACAGCCTGCACGATCTGCTGGTGCACCAGAGCATCACGCCCGGGCTGACCAACCTGATCCGCTGGCAGAACCACCGCTACGTGCTGAAACAGAGCCTAGGCTTCTTCCAGAACGACTTCGCCGGGCGCATCGCCCAGCGCATCATGCAGACCGGCAACTCCCTGCGCGACTCGGCGGTGCAAGCGGTGGACGCCCTCTGGCACGTGCTGATCTATGCGATCAGTTCCCTGGTGTTGTTCGCCGAGGCCGACTGGCGCCTGATGATTCCCCTGGTGCTGTGGATAGCCAGCTACCTCTATGCGCTCTACTACTTCGTGCCGCGAGTGAAGCAGCGCTCCGTGGAATCCTCCGATTCCCGCTCGCGGCTGATGGGGCGCATTGTCGACGGCTACACCAACATCGCCACCCTCAAGCTCTTCGCCCATACCCGCGAGGAAGAGGACTACGCCCGAGAAGCCATCGGCGACCAAACCCGGAAGAGCCAGGCGATGGCGCGAGTGATCACCGCCATGGACGCCACCGTGACCATCATGGGCGGCCTGCTGATCGTCAGCACCTGCGGCCTGGCCCTGTGGCTTTGTAACCAGGGTCTGATCAGCGTCGGCGCCATTGCCCTGGCCACCGGGCTGGTGATCCGCATCATCAGCATGTCCGGCTGGATCATGTGGGTGGTCACCGGCATCTTCGACAACATCGGCCAGGTACAGGACGGCATGCAGACCATCGCCGTGCCGCGCCAGGTGACCGACCACCCGAACGCTGCACCGCTGCGGGTAGAGCGAGGCGAAGTGCGTTTCGAGCACATCGCCTTCCACTACGGCAAGGGCAGCGGAGTGATCGAGGGCCTGGACCTGGTGGTGCGGCCTGGCGAGAAGATCGGTCTGGTCGGCCCCTCCGGTGCCGGCAAGTCGACCCTGGTCAACCTGCTGCTGCGACTTTACGACCTGGAAAGCGGACGCATCCTCATCGACGGCCAAGACATCGCCCAGGTAACCCAGGAAAGCCTGCGGGCTCAGATCGGCATGGTCACCCAGGACACCTCGCTGCTGCACCGTTCGATCCGCGACAACCTGCTCTATGGCCGCCCCGGCGCCAGCGATGCCGAACTGCTGGATGCGGTGCAAAAGGCCCGCGCCGGCGAATTCGTCCCACAGCTTTCGGACGCCAACGGTCGGCGCGGCTTCGACGCCCATGTCGGCGAACGCGGCGTAAAGCTCTCCGGCGGCCAGCGCCAGCGCATCGCCATTGCCCGCGTGCTGCTCAAGGACGCCCCCATCCTGATCCTCGACGAGGCCACCTCTGCACTGGACTCTGAAGTGGAAGCCGCCATTCAGGAAAGTCTGGAAACGCTCATGCACGGCAAGACGGTCATCGCCATCGCCCACCGTCTGTCCACCATCGCGCGCATGGATCGCCTGGTGGTGCTGGACAAGGGGCGAATAGTGGAAAGCGGCAGTCACTCGCAGTTGCTGGAGTGCGGTGGTCTCTACGCGCGGCTCTGGCAG
Source organism: Pseudomonas sp. DY-1 (assembly GCF_003626975.1). Classification (NCBI taxonomy): domain Bacteria; kingdom Pseudomonadati; phylum Pseudomonadota; class Gammaproteobacteria; order Pseudomonadales; family Pseudomonadaceae; genus Pseudomonas; species Pseudomonas sp. DY-1. The sequence continues at coordinate 2,398,525 of NZ_CP032616.1, forward strand.
CACCAGACCGGAGGGTTCGTCGGCGTGGAATGAGTACCAGCCGCGTCGCTCCATCGACGCGGCTGATCTCTAATACAAGGCGCTTCGATTTCAACCTGGCGCATCTGGCTGGTCATATGGACCCCGTATCCGGTTTCACCTCAAACCCACCATGGAACCCGAGAGGATCAGCCCATGAAGATCGCATCCGCCGTCAGCGCCGTGCTCGCCAGCCTCGCTCCAAGTGTGTTCGCCCAGGACCACCATCGTGACGTAGGCGCCGGCATTCCCGCAGTCGACTATCACTACGGCATGGAACTGGACGTGCAGCGCGTCCTTTATCGCACCGACGCAACACAGCGTGCAGGCGTGGTTCCGGTAACCATGGTCTACGAGGACAGCCAGGGCGACCTGCACAAGGTTCGTTTCCTCGAATGGGGCAGCCATACCAGCAACAGCTGAGAAAAATGAGCCGGGCGCCCCTTCTCCGGGTACCCGGCTTCTCGTACATGGCACCGCGGTACGAGGTAGACCACGATCAATTTTTTCAGGAACTGCGACAAACGGTCGCAACCCCTCAAGCTTGGGCAATTGCGAATGATCAAAAAACGCTCAGACGAGGCACTCGGATCGTGGGCGCTGAACTAACCGTTTTCAGTCGGTCAGATTAAGTCCCTTGTAAGCGAAACCCAACAGAGGAAAACAAGCCTTATGAAAATGGCCTCGGTTGTAAGCGCCCTGCTCACTAGCCTCGCGCCCAGCGTATTCGCCCAGGATGGCCCCCAGAATCAAGGCTCCGGCATCGCGCCGGTGGATTACCACTACGGGATGGAAGTCGATATCCAGAAAGTGCTGCACCGCACCGACACCTCCCAGAAGACCGGTGTAGTGCCCGTCACGCTCGTCTACGAAGACAGCGAGGGCGAAGTCCACAAGCTCCGCTTCCTCGAGTGGGGTGGCAGCACCGCCACTCCCGACCTCCCCCAGATCGGCTGATCAATCCTGCCGATATGGCAGCAAGCCTCGCGCCTCCTCGGCGTAGGCCAGCACGCCAACCCGCTCCTGCACTAGGAAATCACCCACAGCAGCCCGCAAGCCGGGGTGGGCGAGCCAGTGCCAGGAGCGGGTGATCACTGGCTCGAATCCCCGAATCAATTTGTGCTCGCCCTGAGCACCCGCATCGAAGCGCTGCAGACCCGTGGCTATCGCCTGATCGATTCCCTGGTAGAAACAGGTTTCGAAATGCAGCCTGTCGAACTCCGCCAGACAACCCCAATATCGCCCGTAGAGGGTGTCTCCGCCCTGTAGCGAAAATGCCATGGCCACTGGCCGGCCTGCCTGCAGCGCCAACACCACGTGAATGGCTTGCGGCATCCGCTCCGCCAGCAGGCTGAAGAAGGTTCGCGTCAGGTATGGCGCCTGGCCCCGCACCCGGTAGGTGTTGGCATAGCAGGCGTAAACGAAATCCCAATCCGCTTCATCCAACTCCCGGCCTTG